>JAXHLW010000001.1:0-343906 GCA_034521815.1 Trueperaceae bacterium
GAGCGGCACGTGCTGGCGAGAAGATACCCGTGGGGGGTATATGAGGCCACGGACGAATGTCCCCTGCGCCGAGGTCCGTCCGGTCGGCTAGCATGGAGTCCCGCATCGTTGCGAGTCCTGAGGAGGAACCGTGAGCAAGCCAGAGCCGTACATCCGCCTACAACGCGAGAACCCCGAGCTGATCGAGGCGTACGAGCGCTTCGCGTCGGTCGCGCACGAATCCGGCCCGTTGAGCGACCGCGAACGCCGCCTGATCAAGCTGGCGATCGCCGTCGCGTCCGGGTCCGAGGGCGCGACGCACAGCCACGCCCGGCAGGCGCAGAGCGCAGGAATCGACGCGGCCGATCTGCGCCACGTCGCGTTCCTGACCGCCAGCACCATGGGCTTCCCGACGATGATGCGAGCGCTGTCCTGGATCGAGGACGTGACCGAGTCGGACTGACCCCTCGGCCGGGCAGCGGCGGGTCCGCCCCGCGTCGTCGCCGGTCGCCTCGCTAGTCCAGCGCCAGCGGGACGGGCGTGCTGAGGAGGTCGACGATCCCCTCGGCGAACAGCTCGACCGCCAGCGGCAGCGCCGCTTCGTCCAGATCGAAGCGCGGATGGTGGTGCGGCCAGGAGCTGTCCTGGCCGCCGTTCGCGCCGACGAAGAGGTAGCATCCCGGCGCCCGCTGCAGCCACAGCGCCATGTCGTCGCCGCCCATCATCAGCGCGTTCTCGCGGACGTGATCGGGGCCCACCACCCGCTGGGCCACGGCCCGCAGCCGCGCGGTCGCTGCGGCGTCGTTCACGAGCGCGGGCGAGCCGGAGGCCCAATCGATCGTCGTCGTGGCCAGATGCGTGGCGGCCACGCCTTCGGCGACGGCGCGGATGCGCCGCTCCATCGTCTCCCGGGTGTCGGCCTCGAAGGTGCGCAGCGTGCCGGAAAGCTCCACCGACTCGGGCACGATGTTGAACGCCGTGCCGCCGTGGACGCGGGTCACGCTGATCACGGCCTGGTCGACGGGGTCGCGCTCGCGCGAGACGAGGGTCTGCAGCGCCATCACCAGGTGAGCGCCGACCACGATCGGATCGACCGTCTCGTGGGGCTTCGCGGCGTGACCCCCACGGCCGTGCACGGTGATGGTGAACGTGTCGGTCGCGGCCATGGCGGGCCCCTCGCGAATCGCGACGACGCCGGTGGGATGCATGGTGCTGAGGTGGAGCCCCAGCACGTGATCGATCTCGAGCCCGTCCAGCGCGCCGTCGGCCAGCATCGCCTCCGCGCCGCGGACGATCTCCTCGGCCGGCTGGAACACGAACACCATCCGGCCACGCAGCTGCGCCTCCTCGGCGCGAAGCGCCTCGACCACCGACAGGAGCACCGCGACGTGCCCGTCGTGGCCGCAGGCGTGGTTCACGCCGGACCGGGTCGAGCGGTAGTCCACCTGCTTGTCGTCGGGGACGGGCAGCGCGTCCATGTCGGCTCGCGCCAGCACCGTCGGGCCGGGTCGGCCCGTATCCCAGACCGCGACGACCCCCGTCCCGCCCACGCCGGTCCGTGGGGTCAGGCCCAGCTCGCGGAGCCGGTCCGCGACGACGCCCATGGTGCGGGTTTCCTCGAACGCGATCTCGGGATGGCGGTGCAGGTCGCGGCGCGTGGCGATCGTACGGTCCGCCAGGCTCGTGGCGCGGTCGTGCAAGGTGGTGGTCTGCGACATGGATCTCCTCCGGAGTACGCGAGCCGGCTGCGGCTCGGTCGACGATGCAGGGAACGTACCGCGGACGGCGCTGCGGGTCACCGGCCAAAGGTCGGTGTCCCGCGCGCCTCCGGGCCTGCGACCAGCGGGGCGCGGCCGGGTCAGGCGAGAGGCCCGAGCAGCGCGAACGCCAGCGGCAGCCACGCCATCGCCGCGACCGTATGCACCGCCAAGATCGCGGCCATCAGGTCACCGTCGCCGCCCATCGCCTTGGCCAGCACGTACGACGCCGGCGCGGTGGGCAGCGCCTGGAACACGATCAGCGGCCCGGTGGTGCTGGTCGGAAGCCCCAGGGCCGTCGCGAAGGCGAAGGTCGTCGCCGGCAGGATCACGGCCTTGAGAGCGGTGGAGACGGCGATCGGTCGAACGCTGGCGCGGATCTCGCCGAAGCGGAGGATGGCGCCGACCGACAGCAGACCGCTGGCCAAGGAGGCCTGACCCAGCGTGGTCAGGGCGGCCTCGAACGGACCCAGCGGCACCGCCAGACGCGAGGCGCCGACGCCCAGCAGCGACGCGAGGATCAGCGGGTTGCTGGCCACCGAGGTCAGCAGCGTGCGCCACCGCAGGGGAGCGCTCGACGCATGGCGCGCCAGCACCACGACGGACGCGACGTTCACCACCGGCACCGTCAGCGCCACCAGCAGCGCGGTCAGCGCCTCGCTGCCCGGGAAGAGCGTGGGCACGACGATGAACGCCACGTAGCTGTTGAACCGGATCGACCCTTGGAACACGCTCGTGAACGCCGGCCCGTCCGCCGTCGCGATCCGGCCCAGCAGCAGCGCTGCGCCCGCGGTGGCCGCCAGGCCTCCCCACACCGCCAAGCCCACCGGCCCGGTGCCGACCAGGCCGCTGTCGGCACCTGCCAGGCTCACGAAGATCAGGGAGGGGAAGAACACCCAGTAGTTCAGGCGGTCCAGGCCGGGCCAGAACGGCTCGGGCAGGAAGCGCGATCGCCGGAGCGCGAGCCCCAGCGCGATGAGCAGCACGATGGGGACGAGCGCGCTGGCGACGAGAGGCATGCGCACGATCGTACCGTCGGGACGCGGTCCGCTCCACGCCCCGACGCCTCGAGGAGCCGGAGGTAGAGAGCGGCTCAGCCGAGCTCAGCCGAAGATGCGGAACGCCAGGAACGCGGCGCCGTAGGCGACGGCCAGCTGGTAGCCGACCGAGAACAGCATGTAGTGCGTGCCGAACGCCTTTCGGATCGCGGCCAGGGTCGCGACGCAGGGGACGTACAGCAGGGTGAACACCATCAGCGCGATCGCGCCCCCGGTCGTGACGGCGCCCGACAGCCGAGCGCCCAGCGTGCCGTCGGGCGCCTCGGTGGCGAGGGCGAAGCCCCACAGCGAGGTGATGGTCCCCTGGACGGCGTCGACGAACGCCGCACCGATCGCCAGCAGGCCGGACGCCAGGCCCAGAGCGGCGGTCGCTTCGCCGCCCGTGAACGTCAGCGCCAGGCTGCCGATCACGACCTCCTTGGCGATCGCGCCGGGGATGAGCGCGCCCACGATGCGCCAGTCGCCCAGCCCGAGCGGCGCGAACAACGGCGCCAACGCCCGCGACACGGTCTCGAACACGCTGGCCCCGCCCGGCAGCTGCAGCGTCAGCAGGGCCCAGACGGCCACCACGGCGATCAGGATCGGCCCGCCGGCGCTGGCCAGGAACGCCCGCGTCCGGAGCCACGCCAGGCGAAGCACCAGCCGAACGGGGGGTAGGCGGTAGGCGGGAAGCTCCATCGCGGCGCTGCCCGAGTCCTTGCCCAGAAGGTGCTTGAACGCGAACGCCGAGAGAATCGCGACCGCGAACCCGACGAGGTACAGGCCGGTGATGACCAGCCCCGCGTACTCGGGAACGAACGCCGCGGCCAGCAGCACGAACACCGGCAGCCGTGCGCTGCACGGGATCGACGGCAGCGACAGCGCGACGCGCAGCCGATCGCTGCGCTGGTCCAGCATGCGCGTCGACTGGATCGCCGGCACGGTGCAGCCCAGCGACAGCACCATCGGGAGCACCGCCCGGCCGGGAAGCCCGATCGCGCGCATCAGGCCGTCGGCCAGGTAGGCCACGCGCGACAGGACACCGGCGTTCTCGAGGAATCCGAGGATGGCGTAGAGCGTGAACAGCACCGGCACGAACGCGACGACGGTGCCGACCCCCTCGACCACGGCGCCGCTCAGGAAGCTGGTCGCGAGCGCCGGCAGCGGCAGCGTCTCGATCCAGCCGGCCAGCACCGCCTGGACGCTGCCCAAGAACGCGACCCAGGGGTCGGACAGCGCGAAGGTGAAGTGGAACGTGGTCGCCAGGCCGGCCAGGAGCACGAACGGTCCGAGGTACGGGTTCAGGAGGATCCTGTCGATCCGCTCGCTGGGGTCCTCGCCGCTGGACCCGGTGCGGGTGGCGGCTTCGGCCAGGGCGTGCGCTGCCTGGTGGCGAGCCTCGGCGATCGCCAGGAACGCGTCGAGCGACGCGTCGGGCAGGGCTGCCCGCTCGGACGCGCCCGCGGAGGCCAGCGTCGCGGCGGACACCTGGGCGGACACCCGGGCGGACACCGCTGCGGACTGGGAGGACGCCCCGACGGGCACCCGGACGGGCACCGTGGCAGGCGTCTCGGCGGTTTCGGCGTTCGCAGATCCGGGGCGGCGGCGACGGCGCTGCCGTGGTGCCGGACGGCTCGCTGGGAGCTCGTCGGCCAGCGCGGCCACCGCGTGCCAGCGGTCGGGAGCCATCTCGTCCAGGCGGCGGATCGCAGCGTCGAGCTCAGGAGGATAGGTGACCATGGGTCGCGGCGCGGTCGCTCTGGACGCGGCCGCGACGACCTCGGAGACGCCGGTTCCCACGTGCGCGCGCACGGCCACGACGGGCACGCCCAGGCGCTGCTCCAGCGTGGCGGCGTTCACCACGTGCCCTTGGGCGGCGGCCTGATCGACGAGGTTGAGCGCCACGATCATCGGCATGCCCAGCTCGGTCAGCTCCAGCGTCAGCGTCAGGTCGCGCGACAGGTGCGTGGCGTCGACGACGTTCACCACCAGTGCGTCCGGATCCGCCGCCAGGGCGGGCAGCAGAACCTCTTCGTCCGGAGCGGTGCCGGCCAGGGTGTACGCGCCGGGGAGGTCGATCAGGGTGACGTCGCCGCAGCCCAGCCGAGCGCGTGCGCTCTTGACCTCCACGGTGGTGCCGGGCCAGTTGCCGATCTCCAGCCCGCTGCCCGCGACGGCGTTCACCAGGCTGGTCTTGCCGACGTTGGGCGTGCCCACCATGTACCAGCGCGGGGGGCAGGGGGCGGCGCAGTCGGGCGTACCGGCGTCGACGCCGAGAGGGCCGCATCCTGCGGCGCAGACGCTCTTCAGCTCACAGCGCGGGCACGACATGGGCGTTCTCCTTGCCGTCGTCCCGTTCGATCAGGACCTCCGACGCCTCGTCGGAGCGAAGCATCAGATGGACCGATCCGGCCCGGACGTGAAGCGGTCCGCCGCTGGGCGTGCGGCCCAGAACGTGACAGCGCGTGCTGGGCCGCACACCCAGCGCCAACAAGCGCCGAACGATGCGCGGAGCGCCGGAGAGCCGCACGACGCGGCCTCCGTCGCCGCAGCCCAGAGCGGTCAGCGGGCACAGCTCGCAGCGGTCGCCGGCGACCGGGAGGGTCGCCTGGGCGCCGGATACTGGAGCGATCCCGTCGGGTTTCATGACCCGAGTTTCGCCGCTTCCCGCGTTCGTGGCCAGGGACATCCTTCCCACCGGCCGGACGTGCCGGCGGGACGGAGGCGCGTCCGCGCGTGCGAGCCGGCGGCGGGAGCCGACTGCGAGAATGGACACGGCGTTCCGTCGCGAGCCTGCCCGGAACGGACGAGGCGGAGAGGGGAGAGCGATATGCGGCCATCGCGCACGATCGACATCAACGCGGACGCCGGCGAGTCGTACGGCCTGTGGCGGATGGGGGCGGACGAGGAGCTGTTCCCGTCGCTGACCAGCGTGAACGTGGCCTGCGGGTTCCACGCCGGCGATCCCGTCGTGATGCGTCGCACCGTCGATCTCGCCCGCGCCAGCGGCGTCGCCGTCGGCGCTCACCCCGGATTCCCGGACACGGGCGGATTCGGCCGCCGCGACCTGGCCATGACCGAGAGCGAGCTGTACGCCACCGTGCTGTACCAGCTCGGGGCGCTCGAGGCGTTCCTGCGCCCGGTGGGCCTGCGGCTCCATCACGTCAAGCCGCACGGAGCGCTGCACCACAGGATCGTGCGGGACGAGGCGGCGTCCGACGCCGTGGCCCGGGCCATCCACGACTTCGACCGAGAGCTGCCGTTCGTCGTCCTGGCCGGGCCGGCGGGTGCGGGGATGCGGCGCTCGGCCCAGCGTCACGGTCTGCGGAGCGTGCTCGAGGCGTTCCCCGACCGGGCCTACCTGGCCGACGGCCGCCTCGCGCCACGCGGATCTGCCGGGGCGATGGTGACCGATCCCGACACCGTCGCGAGCAGGGCGGTCCGCATGGCCACGCGAGGCGAGGTCGTGTCCGTGGACGGTTCCGTGACGGCGCTCGAGGTCGACACGCTCTGCATCCACGGCGACGCTCCCGGAGCGCACCAGGTCGCCCGCACGGTGCGACAGGCGTTGACGGCAGCGGGCGTCGACGCACAGGCGTTCTGAGCACGCTCGCTGGCTACCGCGCTACCCTCGAGCAGGTGCTCGTCTACCTCGATCAGAACCACGCCTCGCGGATCGCCAAGCATCTCCTCGGGCAGACCTCGCACGAGGCGTTCGGCGAGCTTCACCGAGCCCTCCTCGATGCCGGCCCGCTCGTGCCGCCCAGTCCGTTTCACGTGCTGGAGACGCGCGGCGGCTACCTGCTGCCCACCCTGCAGGTCCTGTTCGGCCAGCTCTCGCGCGGGACCTGGGTGCGTCCTTGGCAGCAGGTGGTCCGCCGGCAGGCGCTGCGCGGGGGCCTGGACAGGACCGACCTTCTCACCTCGTCGGGCGATTGGTCCAGGCCCGCGACCCTCGATCCACTGCGGTCGCTGCTCGATGTCCCGCTCGTGGGCACCGACCTGGCCCGGCGTCGTACGGTGCATGCCTGGGCCGCGCAGTGGCTGAACGTGCCCGTCCGCGACGCTCGCGGCTTGCCGTTCTTCGATCTGTTGGCACGGCTGGTGGCGTTTCGCTCGGTCGACGAGGAGCGGGCCGATCGACCCAGCGACCTGACGGACCTGGTGATGGCGGCGACGGTGGCGCCGTACGTCGACGCGCTGGCGACCGACCGCTACGTCAGCGAGATCCTCGGAAGGGTAGGCCACGACGGACCGGTGTTCTCCGGACGCCGGCCGGACGTGCTGAGGTTCGCGCGTTGGCTTCGGGAGCGGCGCGACAGGCAATGCGACTCGCGGCAGGGAAGGGAACGATCATGGACCTAGGCACCCCCACGATTCGACGGTTCGGCGATCTCCGGGTGGAGATCCACCACGACGCGCACGCCGCGGGACGGGCCGCCGCGGTCACGGCGGCCGCGGCGCTTCGCGACGCGATCGCGCGCAGTGGCCGGGCACGTGCGATCTTCGCGACCGGCACCTCGCAGCTGGCCTTCTTCGCGGCGCTGAGGGAGGTGCGCGACGTGGCCTGGGGGAAGGTCGAGGCGTTCCACATGGACGAGTACCTGGGCCTGGACCAGGAGCATCCTGCCAGCTTCCGGACGTTCCTGCGACGCGAGCTCGTGGGGCCGCTGGGCATCGGCCTGTTCCACGGCATCGACGGCGACCCGGACCGTGCCGAGGAGACGATCGCGGCGTACACGGCGCGGCTCCGCGAGGCGCCGATCGACCTGTGCTGCATGGGCATCGGCGAGAACGGCCACCTCGCCTTCAACGATCCTCCTCTCGCCCGGTTCGACGATCCGGAGTCGGCCCGGGTGGTTCGCCTGGACCAGGTCAGTCGCCGGCAGCAGGTCGGCGAGGGCCACTTCGGGGAGCTCGCGGACGTCCCGACGCACGCCATCACCCTGACCATCCCGACGCTTCTGGACGCCGGCCGGGTGAACGTCGTCGCGCCTGAAACGCGCAAGGCCGAGGCGGTCCGAGCGGCGCTGGAAGGACCGGTCGATCCCGGCTGTCCCGCTTCGATTCTCCGCCGGGCGTCGAACGCGACGGCGTACCTCGATCGCGACGCGGCGTCACGACTGGCGCCGGGCTGAGCCCTGCCGAGCCCTGCCGAGGTCCGTGCCTGCCACCCGATCGTGGCGACGGCGGGCCGAACGGCTCCCGCCGGGACACACCGATCTCGCGCTCGTCCGCCCTGCGGGCACGTGCTACCGTTCGAAGCGAGCTTCCGTCCGGAGGGTCGACGTTTCTACCGATCGGGGTGGTGCGGTGCTTGGTATCGTTAACGTGACCGAATCGAACGTCCGTCGTGGCGGCGGCGCACAGCCGTGATCCCGCTCGGCATCATCACCGACGAGATCGGCGACGACGTTCAGGAGGCGTGCGAGCACGTCCGCTCCTGGGGCCTGGACCTCGTCGAGCTCCGGTTGGGGTGGGGCAAGAACGTCGTGCAGTGGAGCGACGAGGAGGTCGACCGTGCGGTCGACGCCGTGACGGGCGCCGGCCTCGCCGTGAGCGCCATCGCCTCGCCGGTCTTCAAGTCGCCCATCGACGAGCGTCCCCGCGAGCTCGAGGCCGACTTCGCGCTGGAGGGGGTCGAGTCGATCGACGCCCAGCTCGAGCTGCTCGACCGCGCCTGCGCCGTCGCCACGAAGGTCGGCGCGCGGTACGTGCGCGTGTTCACCTTCTGGGACGAGCCGTGGACGGACGAGGTCGACGGTCGCCTGGTGGACGCGTTCACCCGCGCCGCCCGCGTCGCGGCCTCCCACGACGTGACGCTCGCGATCGAGAACGAGCCGGTGTGTCTGGTCGGGACGGGCCGCGAGCTGGCCCGGATCTGCGCACTGCTGGACGAGCGGCTTCCGGCCGAGCTCCGCGCCCACGTCGGCGCGCTCTGGGACCCCGGCAACGCGCTGGCCGGCGGCGAGAGCGATCCCTACCCCGGAGGGTTCGACGCGATCAGCGCCTGCCGGCTGGTGCACGTGCACCTGAAGGACCTGGTCGTGGGCGAGGGCGGCAAGCCGTCGTTCGTCCCGCTGGGGGAGGGCGACGTCGACTTCGGCGGGCAGCTGCGGGCGCTGGTGCGGGCCGGCTACGAGGGATCGGTGGTGCTCGAGCCCCACTATCATCCGGCGCACCTCGCCAAGCACGAAGCGGCCCGCGTCTGCGTCGAGGCGGCCCGCACGGCCCTGGACGCCGCGGCGAACGGAGCCGACTAGATGGCGGCGCAGCGCAGCTACGGCGTCGCGGTGGTGGGCGCGGGAAACATCGCCGCGGCCCACGTCGACGCCGTGTCGCGCCTTCCGAATGCACACCTCGTCGGGGTCGCCAGCCGCACGCACGACAGCGCCCGCGCGTTCGCGGACGAGCACGGGACCGAGGCGTACCCCGACCTGGACACGCTGCTGGCCGATGACGCGGTCGACGTGGTGGCGGTGTGCACGCCCAGCGGCGCCCACATGGAGCCGGCCGTCGCCGCAGCCCGCGCAGGCAAGCACGTCGTCGTCGAGAAGCCGCTCGAGGTCACCAGCGAGCGTGCTCGCGCGATCATCGATGCGGCCGACGAGGCCGGCGTGCGGCTGGCGACGATCTTCATGAGCCGCTTCGCGGACGCGAACGTCGCGCTCAAGCAGGCCGTGGACGCGGGCACGCTGGGGCGCGTCATCCAGGCCGACGCGTACGTCAAGTGGTTCCGGAGCCAGGCGTACTACGACTCGGCCGACTGGCGCGGCACCTGGCGGCTGGACGGCGGCGGCGCGCTGATGAACCAGGCGATCCACCAGGTCGACCTGCTGCTCTGGCTGATGGGACCGGTCGAGGAGGTGTTCGCCTACGCCGCCACGAAGGCGCACGAGCGGCTCGAGGTCGAGGACACCCTGGTCGCGGTGCTGCGCTACCGCAACGGCGCGCTGGGTCACATCTCGGCGGCCACCTCGCTCTGGCCGGGCCGGGCGAAGGAGCTCGACGTGCACGGCGAGCTCGGCGTCGCCACCGTTCGCGACGACGCGCTGGTGCGCTGGGAGCTGCAAGGCGCCAGCGACGAGGCCTCCGCGGAGATGTTGAGCCGGTTCGGATCGTCCGAGACGGGCGGCGCCGCCGACCCGATGGCGATCTCGTTCGAGAACCACCGGCGGCAGTACGCCGACGTGCTGGCCGCCATCGACGAGGGCAGAGCCCCGAGCGTCGACGGGCACGAAGGCCTCCGCTCCGTCGAGCTGATCGAGGCGATCTACCGCTCGGTCCGCGAAGGCCGGCCGGTGCGTCCGGGCGGCGAGGCCGCATGAGGCCTCGTCGCCGGGCACGCGCGCCACCGTGCCGGACTCGAGCCGGTCAGGACGTGTCCACGTCGGTCCTGGCCCGCACCGCGATCGTCCTTCGCTTCGTCGCACCGTTCTGGAACTGGAGATCCGCATGAAACGACTCGTGAGCTTTCTGATCGTTCTCCTCGCCTTGGGCGCGGTCACGACCGCCGCCGCCCAGGACGGATGGAGCCCCGACGGGCCCATCACCATCATCGTTCCCTGGTCCGCAGGCGGCGCCACCGACTCGATGGTTCGCGTCGTCGCGGCCGAGATCGAGGACGCCCTCGGCAGCAGCGTCGTCGTGGTGAACCAGCCGGGCGCGTCGGGCGCGATCGGCACCAAGAACGCGTTGGACGCCCCGCTGGACTGCACGACGTGGGCCTCCGGCGCCGCCTCCGACGTCGGCACCTACCCCGTGCTGGACACGCTGGACACCAGCCTGGACGACTGGCACCTCTACCTCACCGTCGCCAACGTCGCCGTCGTCAGCGTGAACGCCGACTCTCCGTACCAGACGTTCGAGGAGCTGCTCGCCGGGTTCCGCGACGAAGGCACCATCATCACCGTCGCCACGGCGGGCCAATCGTCCGCCGGACACAACGCGATCGAGCTCGTCGCGACCGAGGCCGGCTTCGAGTACCGTCACGTCACCTACGAGGGCGGCAACCCGGCCGTGATCTCGACGGTGGCCGGCGAGACCGACGTCACCACGCAGCTCGCCGGCGAGCAGGCCGACATGATCCGCGGCGAGCGTCTGCGCCCGCTGGCGGTCGTCGGCAGCGATCCGCTCGAGATCGACGGCTACGGGACGATCCCGCCCATCACCGACTGGCTGCCCGAGCTCGAAGCCGCGACGAACTACTTCGGCATCTGGGTGCCCAAAGGCGTCCCCGAAGCGTGCGTCGAGACGTTCGACGCCATCTGGGAGAACCAGATCGCCGAGTCCGAGGCGCTGACGCGCTTCGCGTCCGAGCGCGGCTCGCTGTTCGCTCCCCTCTACGGCGAGGAGGCCCGCGAGGCCGCCTTCCCGATGGTGCAGAGCAACGCCTGGACGCTGTACGACGCGGGCGAAGCTCCCAACGACCCGTCGACGCTGGGCATTCCCCGCCCCGGCGAAGGCCAGTAGGCCGGCGGACCGGAAAGGAGCCGTCGCGGACCGATCATGGCGCGCACCGATCTCGCCACCTCGTTGATCCTGATCGCCTTGGGCCTCGGCGTGCTGGCCGAGTCGTTGCGCATGCCGCGCTACGAGAGTCTCGGCATCAATCCGTACACGGTGCCCGGCATCGTGCCCGGCGCGCTCGGGGTGATCCTGGCGCTGTTCGGCGCGATCATGCTGGTCCGGACGCTTCGGACGCGGGGGGCGGCGCAAGCCGCCCCCCCTCCCAGCGCCGAGGCCCACCCCGTCCGTCTGGCGCTGGCGATCGCCGCGACGCTGGGCTACGGCTTCGTCCTGGTCGGCTGGCTCCCGTTCCGCTGGGCCACCTTCCTGTTCGTGACCGGCTTCATCGTGCTGTTCGAGTCCAGAGCGCGACAGCGCACACGGAGCATCGCGCGCATCGTCGGCTTCGCCGTCGTGGAGGGCGCGGTGGTGGCGCTGGCCGTAGGGTTCGTATTCGAACGTATCTTCCTGGTCCGTCTTCCCTAGGAGCGCACGCGTGTTCGAAGGCCTGACGCAGTTCTTCAGCGCGATCGTCGCGGTGGCCAGCTGGAGTGCGCTGTTCACCGTGGCCTGGGCCACGCTTCTCGGCATCGCGGTCGGCATGCTGCCCGGCCTGACCGCGACGCTGGGCCTGGCGCTGTTGACCACCCTCACGTTCAAGCTCCCCGCCGGCGACGCCATCCTGATCCTCATCTCGATGTACGTCGGCGCCATCTACGGCGGCAGCCGCTCGGCGATCCTTCTCAACATCCCCGGTACCCCCGCCAACGCCGCGACGTCGCTGGACGGCTTCCCGCTGGCTCGGCGCGGCCTGGCCGGCCGGGCGATGGGCATCTCCACCGCCGGCTCGTTCCTGGGAACGATCATCGGCATGATCGCTCTGGCGTCGTTCGCGCCGCTGCTTGCCGAGTGGGCGCTGAGCTTCCAGTCGTACGAGTTCTTCTGGCTGGCCGTGTTCGGCGTCGTGGTGGCCGGCCGGCTGACCGCCCAGGGCGACCCGCTCAAAGGCTGGGTCTCGGGCTTCCTGGGGCTGCTGGTCGCGATGGTCGGCCAAGAGGCGATCTACGCCTATCCACGATTCGCGTACGGGGTCACCGACCTGGCCGGCGGCTTCGGGCTGCTTCCCGTGCTGGTCGGCGTGTTCGGCTTCACCGAAGTGCTGTGGGTGATGAAGAACCCCGCCTACCAGGCGGTCAAGGACGCCACCGACTCGGTCGTGCCCCGCGTCCGCGAGGTGCTCCAGCACTGGGTCACCATCATCCGCTCCGGCTTGACCGGCACCTTCATGGGGCTCATCCCCGGCGTCGGCGAGGACATGGGGTCGTGGGTGAGCTACGCCCTGGCCCGGAACTTCAGCCGCAAGCCCGAAGAGTACGGCGACGGCTCGATCGAGGGCCTGATGAGCGCCGAGACCGGCAACAGCGCCGCCGTGCCCGGCGCGATCATCCCCGTGCTCACCCTGGCCGTTCCCGGCTCGGCCCCGGCCGCGGTGCTGCTCGCGGCCCTCTTCATCCACGGCGTGCGTCCCGGCCCGCTGATCATGATCGAGAACCCCACCTTCGTGTTCGAGGTGGTCGCGATGGTGTTCTTCGCCTCGCTCGCGATCCTGATCTACGGCCTCGCGCTCACCAAGCCGCTGCTGCTGATCCTGCGCGTGCCGTACCTGAAGCTGATGCCGATCATCTTCGTGCTCTGCGTCGTCGGCGCGTACGCGATCACCAGCCGGCTGTTCGACGTCTGGGTGATGCTGGGCTTCGGCGTGCTGGGCTTCTTCCTGCGCCAGGTGGGCTTCCCGATGGCGCCGCTGGTGCTGGGCGTGGTGCTGGGCCCGATCCTCGACGTGAACCTGCGCCGGGGCCTGGTGCTGTCCGACGGCGACCTGACGCCGTTCTTCACCCGTCCGATCAGCGCGGGGCTGTGGATCCTGATCGCGATCACCTTCCTGCTGGGAAGCGACTGGTTCGTGGGGCGCATGCGGAAGCTCGGCCGGAGATTCTCGCCACAGAGGTCGGAGGACGACACGAAATGAGGCTCGAATGACGATGAAGACGCTCCTGTGAGGACGCTCCCGTGAAGACGCTTCTGTGCAACGAGGTCGTGCGCGAGCTGCCGTTCGCCCGGCAGTGCGCCCTGGCGGCCCAGCTGGGCTTCGACGGCCTGGAGCTCGCCCCGTTCACGTTCGGCGACCGTCCGCACCTCATGGCGGCGAAGCAGCGGCGCGACATTCGTGCCGCCGCCGACGACGCCGGGCTCGAGATCGGCGGCCTCCACTGGCTTCTGCTCACGCCCGAAGGCCTGTCGATCACCGACCCGGACCCGCAGGTTCGGGCCCTCACCCTCGAGGTGATCGACGGGCTGATCGAGCTGTGCGCCGATCTGGGCGGACGGGTTCTGGTGCACGGCTCGCCCGGGCAGCGACGCCTCTCGGCCGACGACCCGTCGGGAGACCGGGAGCGGGCCCGCGAGGCGTTGGCCCACGCCGGCGAGGCGGCCGGCCGCGCCGGCGTCACCTACTGTCTGGAGCCGTTGGCGCCGCCGGAAGCCAACTTCGCGACGACCGTCGCGGAGGCGGCCGAGCTGGTCCAGGAGATCGGCCTGCCGTCGCTCCGCACCATGATCGACTGCAAGGCGGCGCGCGGCGCCGAGAGCGAGGACGTCCCTGCGCTGCTGGAACGCTGGCTGCCCACCGGGCTGGTCGCGCACGTGCACCTGAACGACACGAACCGGCGCGCCCCGGGGCAGGGCGACGACCGCTTCGTCGGCGTGCTGGACGCCCTGACGCGGCTGGACTACCGCGGCTACGTCAGTGTCGAGCCGTTCGAGTACCGGCCCGACGGCCCGACCACCGCGGCCTGGTCGGCCGGCTACCTGGCCGGACTGCGCGAGCGCCTGGCGTAGCGAGGCCCTCGGTTTACGCTGGGCCCATGAGCGACGTGACGAGATCGAACCCCGGCGCGCCCGAATCGCCCGGCGCGCGGGACGAGACCCTCGACGCCGCGCGCGAGCCGCTGCTGTCGTGCCTGGGCTTGACGAAGCGGTTCGGCCGAACCTTGGCCGTGGACGACGTGTCGTTCCAGATCGCGCCCGGCGAGGCGTACGGCCTGCTGGGACCGAACGGCGCAGGAAAGACGACCACGATCTCGATCCTGTGCGGACTTCTGACCGCCGACGCCGGTCGGGTCACGCTGGGCGGGGCCTCCTTGGCCGATGCGCCGATGACCGTCAAGGCTGGAATCGGCTACGTTCCTCAGGAGGTCGCGCTCTACCACGACCTGACGGCGGCGGAGAACCTGAGGTTCTTCGGCCGACTCTACGGGCTGCGCGGCCGCGAGCTGGGCACGAGGGTCGAGGAGGTGCTCGAGCTCGTCGACCTGAGCGACCGCGCGAACGACCGGATCGACACCTTCTCGGGCGGCATGAAGCGCCGGATCAACATCGCGACGGGTCTGCTGCACCGTCCCCGCCTGCTGGTCCTGGACGAGCCCACCGTCGGCGTCGACCCGCAGAGCCGGAACGCCATCCTGGAGCGCGTCGGCGAGCTGAATCGCGCGGGGATGGCGCTGCTCTACACCTCGCACTACATGGACGAGGTCGAGCGGGTGTGCGCACGCATCGGCATCATGGACGGCGGCCGCATGATCGCCGAGGGAACGCGACGCGAGCTCGTCGACAGGGTCGGTCAGGCCGACCGGATCGAGCTGGACGTCGAGGGCGACGCCGCCACGCTGGCGGACGCGCTCGGCGAGCTCGGCGGCGTCGCTCAGGCGCGCGCGGCCGACCGGCAGGTGGTGCTCCTGGCGGCGGCCGGGCGGGCCCTGCTGCCCACGCTGCTGGAGCGCGCGGAACGCGCCGGCGTGGCCGTCAAGGGCGTTCAGGTGATCGAGCCCGACCTGGAAGCGGTGTTCCTCCACCTCACCGGCAAGGGCCTCAGGGACGGACCGTGAGGATCGCCCTGGTGATCGCGGCCAGGGAGCTGCGAAGCCGCCTCCGCGACCGCTCGGCGTTGATCGTGGGCGTGGTGGCCCCGGTGGCGATGGCGCTGATCATCTCGTTCGCCACGGGAGGCGCCCGGGAGGCGTTCCACGCCCAGGTCGGCGTGGTCGACCTCGACGGTGGCGAGGTGGCGACGGTGTTCGTCCAGGAGGTGCTCGGATCGAGCGACCTTCGAAGCGTGTTCACATCGGTGCCCCTCGCCACGCGAGAGGAGGCGGAGGCCGCCGTCGCCGAGGGACGGCTGAGCGCTGCGTTCGTGATTCACGCCGGCGTGGAGCGCATCACCGTGCTGCGCTCGCCCACCGCGCGGATCGCCGGAGAGATCGCGACGTCGGTGGCGCAGAACTTCGCGGCGCAGGTCTCGGGGGTCGGCCAAGCGATCGGGCTGACGGTGATGGCGACGATGTTCGGGCCCGACGCGTTCGGCGCCGATGGGTTCCGCCCCACCAGCTTGGGCGACCTCGACGTCGACGGGAGCGCCTTCGAGGCGATCGACATCGGGGCGTTGGCCGAGGAGGTGGCGGCCGCGCCGATGCCGGTCGAGCTGGTCGATGCGTCGACCGGGCCCAGCGCGCTGTCGTCCGCCAGCTACTTCGGTCCCGGCATGGCGATGCTGTTCGTGTTCTTCCTGCTCGGCGCGGCGCCCCGGAGCCTGCTGGCCGAGGCGGAGTCCGGCACGCTGGCCCGGCTGAAGGCGGCGCCCGTCTCCGTCGCCTCGGTGATCGCCGGCAAGGGCCTGGCCGTCGCGCTGCTGGGCTTCGTCAGCATGTGCGTCGTGTGGGGCGTCACAGCGGCGGTGTTCGGCGCGACCTGGGGGAACCCGTTCGCGGTGGTGGTGCTGCTGCTCGCGTTCGTGCTGGCTGCCCTGGGCATCACCACGGTCGTCTCGGTCTACGCCGAGACCGAGGCCCAGGCCGACGGGTTCGTCTCGATCGTCGCGTTCGTGTTCGCGATGCTGGGCGGCAACTTTCTGTTCCTGGGCGACCTGCCGCGCGCGCTGCAGCAGATCGCCAGGCTCACCCCCAACGGCTGGGCGCTTCAGGGCTTCACGACCCTCACGGCCGACGGAGGCGGCGTCCTGGACGTGCTCGGTCCGGTGGCGGCCATCCTGGCGTTCGCGGCGGTCGCGTTCGCCGCGGCGGCTCCCGGCCTGAGACGGTGGACGACGAGGTGAGGCGGCGTGCGACCGGGCGCACGCCCATGCTGCGCGTGATCGGCGCGCTGCTGAGCGCGAACCTTCGCCGGCTGGCGCGCGACAGGACCGGACTGGTGTTCATCGTGGCCGTGCCGTTCCTGCTGATCCTGATCATCGGCGTCTCCACGTCGGGCGGTCAGGGCGGCGGAGGTCGGCCGGTCGCCGTGGTGGCGTCCACCGTCGACGACGGTCCGACCGCTCGGCTGCTGGCGTTGCTCGAGGCAGATCCAACGCTGGACGTCACCCGCTTCGGCGACGTGGACGAGATGACCTCCTCCGTCCGTCGCCGCGTCCACGTCGCGGGTGTCGAGATTCCTGCCGACCTGACCGAGCGGCTGAACGCCGGCGAGAGGGCCGAGGTGAGGTTGCACACCGACCCGTCCGGGACGCCGGCCCTGGAGGTCCGCACCGCCGTGGCGCAGGCGGTCGCGCGGGTGGGCGCCTCGCTACGCAGCGCGCGCCTGGTGGCTGCGCGCACCGGAATCGCGCCCGAGGCCGTCCTTCGCGCCAGCGAGTCGCTGCCGAGCTTCGGAGCGACCGAGGTCGTCAGCCAGACCGTCGGCGTCGCCGGGAGCGCCCTGCCCAGCGGGTTCGCCTACTCGGCGCCCGCGTACCTGGTCCTTTTCATGTTCATCAACACGCTGGTGGCCGCCTGGGGCCTGCCGACCGACCGGCAGCGGGGCCTGACCCGGCGCGCCTTCGCAGCACCGACGGGGTCATCCGCCGTGCTGCTGGGCGAGTGGAGCTACCGCCTGCTGGTGGCGCTGCTGCAGGCAGGCCTGATCGTCATCGTCGGAGCGGTCCTGTTCGGGGTCGACTGGGGCCACCCGCTGGCCGTCGCCGCCATCGTCGTCCTCTTCGCGCTGTCCGCGACCGGGGCGTCGGTCCTGTTGGGCTCGCTGGCGCGCACGCCGCAACAGGTCACCGCGCTGGCGCCTCCGCTGGGCATCGCGCTGGGGATGCTGGGCGGCTGCATGTGGCCGCTCGAGATCGTGGGCCCGACCATGCGGACGCTTGGCCACGCCACGCCGCACGCCTGGGCGGTGGACGCGCTGATGCGGGTCGTCGGAGCGGGCGCAGGCCCGTCGGACATCGCCGTCGAGCTGATCGTCTTGGCAGCGTTCGCGGCAGGCTTTCTCCTCCTGGCGTTGGCGTCCTTCCGTCGAACCCTGCTCAGCGCTCGCGGCTGACGCCGCCGGCCGCACCGCTTTCCGTGGGGTCGTCGTCGGTCCGCACGAGCTTCGCCAAGGCCGTGACGGTACGCCAGTTGCGCGCGGTGGCCTCGACGCCCAAGCGCCGCTCGACGCTGGCCGCCAGCTTGGAACGGCCGATCCCGTCCGGTGCGTGGAGGTAGAGGAGCTCTCCGCGGAGCTCGAACCTCTCGGTCGGCGTGGCGACCTCGTCCAGTCGGCTGGCCGCGTCGGCGGCGGGGACGCCGGAGAGGAAGAACAGGTGCAGTCTCGTCGGCTGCCCGGCCGCGTCCGGGAACGGGTTGCCGTCGATGACGCGCTGCAGAGCGTCCGCTTCGAGCACGCGCACACCCACCTCGCTGCCCGTACGGGCAGCGACGGTTCTGGCGATCCGCACCGCGGCCTCGTCGGGCGGCGTGTCGGGGATCGCGTCCACGACCGCGTTGCCGCTCTGCAGGTAGGTGCGGGCTCCGGAGCAGCCGGCCTCGGAGAGGGCGTCCCGGAGCTGGGCCATCGTCAGCCGGTTGGCTCTGCCTACGTTGAGGCCCCGCAACAGGACGACCCAGAGGCCGCCGGACGCGCCTGGCCCGCCCATCACGACGGAGCTACTCCCGCTTGTAGGTGCCGACCAGACGGCTCATGCCGAGCAGGTGCGGCTCGACCTGGCTCAGGAACGACCCGAGATCGAGGCCCGGCTCCAGGTGGCGTTCGGTGTCCAGCGCCAGGATCCAGAAGTAGTAGTGGTGGGTGCCGTGCCCCTCCGGTGGCATCGGCCCGCCGTAGCCGACGTCGCCCGAGTCGGTCATGCCGGCCACGCCGAGGTCGGTGTCCTCGTCCAGCCGGTCGGCGGAGGACGGAAGCCCGTAGAGGATCCAGTGCACGTAGCCGTAGCGGCCGTTCTTGACCAGCGGCGCGTCCGGGTCGTGGCAGACGATCGCGAAGCTGCGGGTGCCGGCCGGCGCTCCGCTCCATTCCAGCGGGGGCGAGACGTCGGCGCCCTCGCCGGTGTGCTTCTCGGGAATGCGGCCGTGGAAGTCGAAGGCTGCGCTGCGGAGCTTCATGTCGGAGGGTGCGAATGCCATGGGTGGCCTCCCTGGAGGACGTCGGCGTCGGATCGGTCGGTGGACCGTCCGTGGTTCGCCCCATCGTGGCGCGTTCGGGCGTAGGGAGCACGTCGGGGGCGTCACAGACAGGCGCGCGATCTGGAACGCGAGCGAGCGGCCCCACCGGATGGCGGGGCCGCTCGCGATCGTCCTCAGGCGCGTCGCTGCGCCGGTATGGACGTCCTCAGAACATGAACTCTTCGATCACGTACGCACCACCGCGCGAGCTGCGCTCGTGACGGCGGTCCAGGTCCATGGTCGTGGCCTCGGCGAAGGTGAGCAGCATCGGCTCGCCGGCGACGATGACGGCGTCGGTCTCTTCACCGGTGTCCAGCGGGCGGACGAACTCGACCGTCCACATCTCGCCTTCGTAGGTTCCGGCGAACTCGGTCAGGCTGTCGCTGCCGCCGGCTTCGGCGTCCATGGTGGGTGCACCGCGGGCGTCTTCCTGGTACATGTCGTACGCCATGGCCGTACCGTCGACGACGCTGAACATGTACTGATCGAAGCCGGACTTGGCGCGCGTGACGTCGTCCGGCATCGCGAAGCCGACGCCGATCCAGCCGCTGGACTCCATCGTCATGCCGAAGTGGAGCATGTCGCCGTCGATGGTCCAGTACATGACGGCACCGGACTCCTCGTGGGCGAGGGTCGAGGCGTACTCGCCGTCGGCGATCGTGCCGTCGGCGGTGGGCTGGGCCATGCCCAGCGAGACCAGAAGGGCGAGGGCGAGTGTGGCGAGAAGCTTGTTCATGAGAGTCCTTTCGTGAGGTGGCTCGTGAGGTCGTAGGTCGCGCTTATCGGACGCGAGGTTCGGTGTGAACGTCGTCTTCGTGAGGTGGCTCGTCCTGGATCGTCAGTCCGACCATGATGCCGACGGCGCCGATGTTCACGTGCGCCAAGGCGGCCAGCACGGGGCGGAACGGGTCGGTGAACGCTTCGAAGAATCCGGAGATCGAGAAGACGCTCACGCCGGCGTCTCCGGCGTTGTAGAAGAGGTGGTAGAGCGCCCCGAGCAGGCCGACACCGATGGTGACCGCCATCCACACCGTATACGGGAGGCGGACCGCTTTCCGCGTCGTGAAGAACATCGCGAGGCTCAGCGGAATGCCTACCAACGCGACGTAGAACGGGATCTGCGACCCGAAACTGTCGAGGAAGTGGTCGATCACCCAGTGCTCGACCGCGAAGTAGAAGAACCCGAACGCGGTCCAGAACAGGAAGAAGAGCTGAAGGAAGACGAGAAGTCGCTGATTCTCGGTCTTGGCTTCCATGAAGCGGTTGATCATCGCCGTCTCCTATTCCGCCCGGTAGATGCTGGCGAGGCCGGTGATGCCCATGTAGGTGTAGGCCATCGCCGCGAGGACGGGGCGGTAGCCGTGGAACTCCTCCATGGCGTAGCTCCAGTTCCACTGGATGCCGCCGACGTCCAGCATGTTCCAGATCCAGTGGTAGTAGCCGCCCAGCACGCCGACGAAGATCGAGGCCCACATGGTGACGATGAACGCGGTCCGGACCCACGGGGTGGACCGGTCGAAGAACAACACCCAGGCGGTGAACAGCACGCCCGGCACCGTCAGGACGAACGGGACCAGGGACTGCCATGTATCGAGCCAGTGGCCCACGATGAACAGCTCCACGGGATACATGGCGAAGCTCATGAGCAGCAGGAACATCATCACGACACGGAGCCACTCGATGCGCTTTGTGGTGGGGGTTTGTGCGCTCCTTAGCGCTGGAATCACGTCGCACCTCCTGCGGACGAGACGAGCGGTGGCCAGTTCCCGTTCGTCGGACACGGCGGGAGATGGCAGCTTCGACCACGATCTTTGCGCGACGGCTACCGATTGTCAACGTGGAATCGTCTCTTGTCTATTGCAGCGTGGATCTGGTACGCGCGGTTTTCGGTGCCGCCACGACGTCACGCGCGACGCCCGGACGAAACCTCGTCCGGGCGTCGCGCGTCGATGAGTGGGCCGTGATCAGGTCGATCGAACGGTCACTCGGCCTGCCATTCCTGCAGGAGCTGATCGTACGGAACGGTCATGCCCTGTTCGGGCTCGCGCTCCGCCTTCGGCGAGCCGGGCTGAGACAGCCAGTACTCGGGGTCGCGCTCCTCGTTCAGGATCGGTCCGCAGGTCGCCATGCCGGCGCGCTCGAGGCGGGCCATGACGGCGTCCTGCTGCTCCGCGAGGCGGTCCAGCGCGACTTGCGCCGTGACCTCGCCGGTGATGGCGTCAGCGATGTTCTGCCACCACAGCTGCGAGAGGCGCGGGTAGTCCGGCACGTTGGGGCCGGAGTCGGTCCACAGCGTTTCCTGCGGCGAGCGGTAGAACTCGACCAGGCCGCCGTACTCGTCGGCGTGCTCGGTCAGGTAGTCGGAGAAGACGGTGGACTTCCGGACCGGCGTGCGGCCCACCAGGAACTTCTGGAGGGACACGGTCTTCGAGCTCGCGAACTGCGCCCACAGCCATGCGGCCTTGCGGCGGTCGCCCTGGACGTTCTCGAGGATCGTCCACGAGCCGGCGTCCTGGTAGCCGACCTTCATGCCTTCGTCCCAGTAGCGGCCGTGCGGCGTCGGAGCGACGCGCCAGAGCACGTTGCCTTCGTCGTCGGTGACGGCGCTGGCGGGGTCGTTGAAGGCGGGGTCGGAGAGGAAGGTGATGTACTGGAACGGCCGCTGGGCGATCTGTCCCTGCGAGGGAACGGGGCCGGCTTCGCTCCAGGTGAGCGATCCCGCTTCGGGCGGCGCGTACTTCTCGAGCCAGTCGATGTAGGTCTGGAGCGCGTACACCGCGGCTGGGCCGTTGATGGCGCCCCCGCGCGAGACGGACGATCCGACGGGGTGGCACTCGTCGACGCGAATGCCCCACTCGTCGACCGGCAGGCCGTTCGGCAGGCCGACGTCGCCCATGCCGGCGATCGACATCCAGGCGTCCGTGAAGCGCCAGCCCAGCGACACGTCGCGGCGGCCGTAGTCCATATGTCCGTAGACGCGGCGCCCGTCGATCTCCTGGACGTCGTTCGTGAAGAAGTTGGCGATGTCGTCGTACGCGGCCCAGTTGACGGGCACGCCGAGCTCGTAGCCGTAGATCTCTTCGAACTGCGCCATCAGATCAGGGTCCGTGAACCAGTCGTAGCGGAACCAGTACAGGTTCGCGAACTGCTGATCGGGCAGCTGGAGCTGGTTGCCCTCGTAGTCCTGTCCGAACTCGGGGTTCAGCCAGTCGTCGAGGTCCAGGTACGGGTTGGTGACGTCCGCGCCCTCGCCCGCCATGAACTCGGTCAGGTTGACGGTGAGTCCGTAGCGAAGGTGCGTGCCGATCAGGTCGGCGTCGTTGACGTAGATGTCGTAGATGATCTCGCCGGAGTTCATCTGCGTCTGAAGGCGCTCCACGACGTCGCCTTCCCCGATGATGTCGTGCGTCACCTCGATGCCGCAGATGTCGGCGAAGGCCTGGGTGAGGACCTCCGACTCGTAGGCGTGCGTGGTGATGTTCTCGGCGGTGGAGGTGATCTGCATGCCTTGGAACGGCTCGCACGCTTCGACGAACCAGCGCATCTCCTCGAGCTGCTGATCACGGTCGATGGCGCTGATCGCGAACTCGTCGTCGATCCAGCGCTCGGCCGCGGCCATCCGATCGTCCATGGAGCTCTGGGCGGCCGCGAAGCCGACCACGAACGCCACGAGCGCGGCGAAAAGGGACGTTCTAGCAATCCGGGTCATCGTGTATAGGACTCCTATCGACAAGGTGAACAGTGGGAACGCTTCGAGGATCCTACGTACCACCTCCTCTCGAGCGCTTGCCGGTCGTCAGCCGTAGCGCGCAACGATGAAATCGACGACCAGCCCGATCGCGACGGCGATCAACGGCGAGGCGTCGGTGACGGCGAGCCAAACGAGCATCACGGCGATGAACGAGACGACGCTGATGAAGAAGCGTTCGCCGCGCGTGAACGGAATCGGTAGGAACCCTTTGACCTTGACCGACGGGGACCGGGCGTCCCAGAACCCCATGAACGTGATGGCCAGCGCCAGGCCGATGAAGAACGCCGCCGTCGGCCATGTCCAGAACATCCAGTCGAGCGTCATCTCAGACCCTCCCGAGGGCGAAGCCCTTGGCCAGGTAGTCGCGGACGAAGTAGATCAGCAGCGCGCCGGGCACGATCATCAGCACGCCGGCGGCCGCGATCACGCCCCAGTCCCAGCCTTCTGCGCCCAGGCTGCGCGAGAGCTGCACCACGATCGGCTTGGCCGCCGTCGAGGTCAGGGTGCGCGCGAAGAGCAGCTCGACCCAGCTGAACAGGAACGAGAAGAAGGCGGCGACGCCGATGCCTGGCCCGATCAGCGGCATGAAGATCCGGTAGAAGAAGCGCGGGAAGCTGTAGCCGTCGACGTACGCGGTCTCGTCGATCTCCATCGGGATGCCCGACATGAACCCTTCCAGGATCCAGATGGCCAGAGGAACGCTGAACAGCGTGTGCGCCAGCGCGACGGCCAGGTGGGTGTCGAACAGGCCGATGTTGCTGTAGAGCTGGAAGAACGGCAGCAGGAACACCGCACCGGGCGCCATGCGGTTCGTGAGCAGCCAGAAGAACAGGTGGCGGTCGCCCCGGAAGGTGTAGCGCGAAAAGGCGTACGCCGCGGGAATGGCGACGATCAGCGTGATCACGACGTTCATCGCCACGTAGATCAGCGAGTTCACGAACGACTCGCGCCACGCCGGCTGCGTGAAGATCTCGGTGTAGTTCTCGAGCGTGAACGTCTGCGGGAACAGCGCTCGCGTCTCGAGGATCTCGACATTCGGCTTGAACGACATGCTGAGCATCCAGAGCAGCGGTGCCGCCAGGAAGACCAAGTACAGTGCCATCAGCAGGGTGCGTGGGCTGAAGAGCCGTCTCATGCGTCGCCTCCCTGCGCCTGTCCACTGGTACCGACGTTCGTCAGCACCAGGAAGAACAGGTAGCTGATGACGATGATGATGAAGAAGTAGATGAGCGACAGGGCGGCCGCGTAGCCGAACTCGAACCCGCCCACCGCGCGGTTCACCAGCAGGTCGCTCACGAAGGCCGTGGTCCGGCCCGGACCTCCGCCGGTCAGCAGCGAGATCTCGATGTAGATGCGGAAGCTGTCCATGAAGCGGAGCAGGATGCCGATCGTCAGGACGTTGCGCAGGCGGGGAAGGGTCACGACCCAGAACGTCCGCCAGCGGGTCGCGCCGTCGATGCGCGCCGCCTGGTAGAACGCGTCCGGGATCGCGTTCAGGCCCGAGTAGGCCAGCAGCGCGATCAGCGGCGTCCAGTGCCAGACGTCCATCAGCACCACCGTCCAGTACGCGTCGACCTGGCTGTTCGCGATGTTGTAGGTGTAGCCGATCCGGTCGAACAGGAACGGGAGGATGCCGATGTCGCTACGCGTGAAGACGCGCCAGATGATGCCCACGACGTTCCAGGGGATCAGCAGCGGCAGGCCGATCGTCACCAGTGCGGCGGTGGCCTGCCAGCCCTTCTTCGGCATGCCCAGCGCCACCAGGACGCCCAGCGGCACTTGAATGAGCAGGATCAGCGCCGAGAAGCCGAGCTGGCGCCCGAGCGCGCCTTGGAACGAACGGTCGCGCAGGACGTTCTCGAAGTTGTCGAACCCGACCCATACCGCGCCCAGGCCCGGCAGGATGTCCTGAACGGAGTAGTTCACGACCGTCATCAGCGGAATGAACGCGTTCAGCGACAGCACCAGCAGCGCTGGAATCAGGAACAGCCAGGCGCGTTGGTCCACCCGTTTCATGCGTCCACCTCGATCCGCTCGCCTTCCGAGTAGAGGTTGACGTGCTCGACGGGAAAGCGGATCCAGAGCGTGTCGCCGCGCACGACGCTGGCGGCTTCGTCCATGGTGACCTTGAGCGCCTCCTCGCCCAACCGGGCGTGGACGATCAGGCTGTGCCCGGTCGTGTCGACGTCCTCGACCGACGCTTCGGCGCCGCTATCGAGCGGCTGGGGCGAGGCCTCGACGTACTCGGGTCGGATGCCCAGCTGCAGGGCGTCCCGACCCGTGAGGCGCTTCGTGACGTCGGCTCCGTAGGGGACGGTGAGCGGACCGACGCTCACGCCGCTCTCGCCGGCCTGAGCGTCCAGCAGGTTCATGCCCGGCGTGCCGATGAAGTAGCCGATGAACGGCCTGTGGGGCCGGTCGTGCAGCTCCGTCGGCGTGCCGGTCTGCACGACCGATCCGAGGTTCATCACCGTCACCCGGTCCGCGAAGGTGAGCGCTTCGTGCTGATCGTGGGTGACGTAGATCATGGTGATTCCGGTCCGTTCGTGGAGCGCCTTCAGCTGGCGCCGAAGGTGCCACTTCGCCTGCGGATCGATGACGGTGAGCGGCTCGTCGAGGAGGACGGCGCTGATGTCCTTGCGGACGATGCCGCGTGCCAGCGAGACGCGCTGTTGCTCGGCGGCGCCCAACTTGTGGGCGTTCTGGCGCAGGAGACCTGTGAGCCCCATCATCTCGGCCGTCGCCTCGACGCGCTGCCGCACCTCCGCTTCGGGCATCTTCTGGTTGCGCAGCGGAAACGCCAGGTTGTCGAACACGTTGAGGGTCTCGTACATCACCGGGAACTGGAACACCTGCGCCACGTTGCGCTCGCGCGCGTTCATGCCGGTGACGTCGCGGCCGTCGACCAAGACGCGCCCCTCGGTCGGACGAAGGAGTCCGGAAATGATGTCCAGAACGGTGGTCTTGCCGCTTCCCGAGGGACCGAGGAGGGCGCTGGCGACGCCGTCCTCCCAAATCACGTTCACGTTGCGGACGGCCCACTCGTCGTTGCCGTAGCGGTGGGACACGCCGGACAGCTCGATCCTAGCCACGGGCGCGCCTCCCTCGGTCCGACGCGCGGACCAGATCGCCGTTCGACGCGTCGAACAGGTACACGTCGGTGGGGTCGACGTCGACCGTCACGGTCTCGTCGAGGTGGTACGAGCGGATCTTGTCGCTCAGAGCCAGCATGGTGTGGTCTTCGTACGTCAGTCGCAAGGTGACGTCGGAGCCGACGACCTCGGCGAACTCGAGGCGGGCCTCGATCCGCGCCGAGCCCGGTTCGGGCGGACCGTTCTCGAACACGTGCAGGTGGTGGGGATAGATGCCCAGAAGATACGCCCCGTCGGACGGGGCGTCGTCGAGGGGAAACCGGAGTGCGGGGCCGACCGTCAGGACGCCGTCCTCGACGTGGCAGGCCAGCAGGTTCATGGGGGGCTCGCTGAACCGGCGCCCGACCTCGGCGTTCCGCGGGACGGCGTGGACCTCGCGCGTGGGCCCGTACTGCACCACCCGGCCTTCGGACAGCACGGCGACGTGCGACGCCATCATCAGCGCGTCGATCGGCTCGGGCGTGGCGTAGACGAACAGGGCGTCGCGCTCCCGCGAGAGCTGCTTCAGGTCGGAACGGAGCGCTTCGCGGAGCTTGTAGTCGAGGTTGCCGAGGGGCTCGTCGAGAAGGACGAGGTCGACCTCCTTCACGAGCGCACGCGCCAACGCCACGCGTTGGCGCTGCCCTCCGGACAGCTCCTGAGGATAGCGGCGGAGGTACATCTCGATCCCGAGCTTCTCCGCGATGACGTGCACCCGGCGCTCGATCTCCGTCTTGGAGGGACGCGGGCGCGAGACCTGCAGCGGCGAGGCGATGTTGTCGAACACGCGCAGCGACGGGTAGTTCACGAACTTCTGGTAGACCATCGATACGTTGCGCTTCTGCACGTGAATGCCGGTCACGTCGTCGCCGCGTACCTTCAGAGAGCCCGAGTCCAGTCGATCGAGGCCGGCCAGCACGCGTAGGAGAGTCGTCTTGCCGGCTCCGGTAGGGGCGACGATCGCGACCATGTCGACATCGTCGTCCACCTCTAGCGTGAGGCCGTCCAACGCCGTCGCGGTCCGGAACCGCTTCACGGCGTCACGGAGTTCGAGTTTCAACGGAGACCCCCATTCGTACGAAGATCACGGTCGCTTCGCCGGCGCCCGGGCTATTTGTCGATGTCTCGACCATACAACGCCACGGAGGTCCGAACGTCCCACCGTTCGGAGGCGAAACGGTGGACCCGGACCGGGATTCGCGCTCGTCGCTCAGGCGTGCCTGCCGACACGTTACGGCTCGATCGGCTCCGCGTTGACGACCTTGCTGGCCGCTTCCATGTGTTGCTCGCGGACGTACACGACGTAGCCGTAGCCGCCCTTCCCGTCGGTCACGCCGGTCGAGGCGTAGACGCTCACGCCGGCGTCGCGCAGGTCGTGGTGCAGCTCCGCGAGGGCGCCCAAATGATCGTCGCCCTGGACGAGCAAGGCGTGGAACGGGCCCTGGAGCTCGCTGTCGTGCGCCAGGCTGGAACGCGTCAGCGCCTTCGGATCGACCGGAAAGATGGTCAGCTCGACGTGGTTCGGACCGTACGGGACGGCGCTGAACGCGAGCAGGTCGACCTCGGCCGAGGTGAGCTCCGCCAGCCATCCGTACGCGGCGTCAGGATCGCCTTCCACGCGGGCGTAGTAGTACGGGACGGAGCGGATTCGGGCGTTCATGATCGCCTCCGATCGGCAGCCTCGCAGGTAGCTCCGGCCGGCGCGCGGCGCCGCCCGGCGTCGATTCTGTTCGCGTCTCAGCGCAGCACGGCCAACGTTCCGTCGGGTCCGCGAAACTCCTACCCGAGCAGCGGCGCGGGCGTCGTGCCCAGTGCGCTGGCCGGGCGACGCGCTTCCCTCACACGCTCCCCACCCGCGCCGCCGCCAGCGCCGCCTGGCCCAGCGAGATCCCGCCGTCGCCCGGCGGGACCTTGCGGTTCCACCAGACCTCGAAGCCGGCCGCGCGCAGGTCGCGGACGGTCAGCTCGTGCAGCAGGCGGTTCTGGAACACCCCGCCGGTGAGCACCACCGACTCGAAGGCGTGGTGCTTCGCCAGATGGCGGGCCGCCTCGGTCACCCCGCGCGCCAGTCCGGCGTGGAATCGCAGGGCGACGTCCTCGCGGGTGGCACCGTCACGCAGATCGATCAACAGCCTCTCCAGCAGCGCGGCGCTGTCCCACACGCCACCCTCGAACGGCAGCGGGTAGCCGCGTTCCAGGACGGCGGCGGCCGCGTCGTCGTCCAGGCCGTCGCGACCGAAGCGGGGCGCGGCCGATGCCCGCCAGGCCTGCGCCTCCAGGCCCATCGCGGCCTGGCCTTCGAAGCTCATGGTGCGCTCGAAGCCGCACAGCGCCGCGACGGTATCGAACAGGCGACCGACGCTGCTGGTCCGGGGGCTGTTGACGCCCGCGCGGATCATCGACTCGGCGATCCAGGTTCGGCGGTCGTCCAGAAGGGGCTTCCAAAGCTCCGGCTCGCACTCCTGAAGGAAGCCGACGGCCGCCTGTTGCGGCGTTCGCGCCGCCGCGTCGCCGCCGGGCAGCGCGACCGGCCGCAGGCTGCCGCGGCGCGCGAATCCGTCGAGCAGCCCGCCGTGGAAGATCTCGCCGCCCCAGATCGTCCGATCGGTGCCCAGGCCGGCCCCGTCGAACGCGATGCCCAGCACCTGCGCCTCCCAGGCGCCGCGCTCGGCCAGCACCGAGGCGACGTGCGCCTCGTGGTGCTGGATCGCCGACGGCTCGCCACCGAGCTGGTCCACGTGGCGCGTCGAGGGGTAGTCGGGGTGCAGGTCGTGCGCGATGACCGCCTCGTTCGGGTCGACGTCGTACATGGCGGTCAGGTCGTCGATCGTCTCGCGGAACGCCAGCAGCACGTCCAGATCGTCGAGGTCGCCGAGGTGCTGACTCACGAACGCGTACCCGCCCGTGGCCAGGGTGATGGTGTTCTTGAGGCCGGCGCCCAACGCCAGGATGGGGCGCTGGAAGAGCGGGTGCTGCGCGACCGGGGCGGGCGCGTAGCCGCGGGCGCGGCGAAACTGCACCGGCTCGCCCGAAAGCACCGTCGTGACGGAGTCGTCGACCCGGCGGGCGATGGGCCGGTCGCCGACGAGGAAGCCGTCGGCCAGGCCACCGAGACGGTCCAGCGCGTCGTCGTCGCGGTAGGCGATCGGCTCGCCCGCCCGGTTGGCGCTGGTCATCACCAACAGGGGCGGCGCGCCGGCGTCGTAGAGCAGGTGATGGACGGGGGTGTAGGGAAGCATCACGCCCAGGTCGCCGCTGCCGGGCGCAAGGTCGCCTGGGAGCGCCACGGTCGCGCGCGGCGCCAGCACGATCGGCGTCGGGGTGCTGGTCAGCAGCGCCCTGCCGGCGTCGCTCAGCACGACGACGTCGTCCACGATCGCGAGGTCGCGCGCCATCAGCGCGAACGGCTTGTCCTTTCGCACCTTGCGCTCCCGCAGGGTCCGCACCGCTGCGGCGTTCCGGGCGTCGCACGCCAGGTGGTACCCGCCCAGTCCCTTGATCGCCACGATCTGTCCGGCCGAGAGCGCCTCGGCGCAGGCGTGGATCGCGTCCGCCCCTTCGCCTCTCGGCGTGCCGTCCGCGTCCAGCCAGCGGACGGTGGGCCCGCAGTCGGGGCACGCCACCGGCTGTGCGTGGAAGCGACGGTCCGCCGGGTCGTGGTACTCCGCCGCGCAGGCGTCGCACAGCTCGAACGCCTTCATCGTGGTGCGCGGCCGGTCGTACGGCAGCGACTCGATGATCGACCAGCGGGGGCCGCAGTTCGTGCAGTTGATGAACGGGTAGCGGAAGCGCCGGTCGGACGGGTCGAACAGCTCCCGCAGGCAGTCCGGGCAGATCGGCAGGTCGGGCGAGATCAGCGTGGTCGGATGGCCGCGCTCGCCGCTGGCGCGGATCACGAAGGCGGGCTCGTCGGTGTCGCCGTCCGGCTCGTCGGCGCCGCCGTCCGCGGGGTGCCGCCCCAGCTCCACGACCGTCTCGACGTCGGCGGCGAACGGGGCTTCCTCGACCAGGGCTCGGGCGAACGCGTCGAGCTCGTCAGGGGTTCCCGTCGCCTCGATCAGGACCCCCTCGCCGTCGTTCATGACCCAGCCGACGAGGCCCTCGCGGTTCCCGAGGCGGTACACGAACGGCCGGAAGCCGACGCCTTGCACCACGCCACGAACGCGCAGGCGAACGGTGTCGCGGCTCGGAGGCGTCGCGCCCCCGTCGTTCTGCTGGGATTCGGGTTCGGCCATGTCCTGATCGTAGACGCCCGCTGGCCCTTCCGTTCCGGACCGCGCGACGGGATCGCCTGCGGGCCTACGACGGGGGCGTCGCAGCCTCCTGTGGCACCAGCAGGCGCGCGCCCTGCGGCACGGCGGTCACCGTCACGGGGGTGGTACCGATCAGGTCGCCGTCGGCGTGAACCTTGAGCGGGGGCGTCGCGCGAATCGTCACGCGTCGCGCCCGCATCGCGTTCGTCCGGTGCGCCCGACCGGTCAGCAGGTCGATCGTGTCGAGAACCACGCCGATCGGGCCGGTCCTGCGCAGGACGGTCACGTCCAGCCGGCCGTCGGTCGAGCTCGCGTCCGGGCCGACGGCGACGCCGACGACGTGGACGGGGGCCGCATTGACGACGCTCACGCTGTGGCCTCGCATCCGTTCCGACCGGTCGTCGAGCTCGAGCTCGAACTCGATGCGGCGAGAGGATCCTCGCAGCCTTCGCGCAGCCGCGGCCAGGTAGGCCAGCGGTCCGAAGCGGCTCTTGGACTCGCGCGCCGTGTCGTCGTTGATCTCGGCATCGAACCCGGCCCCGAGGAACAGCACGAAGGCGCGCCCGGACGATTCGACTTCGAACAGGTCGATCGGCACGACGCGCCCCTCGAGCAGCGAGGGGAGGACGCCCGAGCCGGTCGCCGGGATGCCCACGGCCCGCGCGACGCCGTTGGCGGTGCCCATCGGAACGATCGCCACCGGGACGGGCTCGGCGCCGCGGCGGGCGCCGTCCAGCACCGCCGCGACCGTGCCGTCGCCGCCCACGACGACCAGCAGGTCGACGCCCTCGTCGGCCGCCTCGGCCGCCCAGCGGTAGGCGTCACCGCCCTCGGCGGTGACGCGCACCTCGACGTCGGACGCGTACTCGTCGAGCACGCTTCGAAGCTCGGCCGACGTCTCGTCGACGTCGTGGCGCCCGGATACGGGATTGACGATGGCCCAGGCGCGCTTCGCGGGGTGGAGCGACGGCTTCTCGGCCGCCCTCGCGGCCGGTTCGGCCACTAGTCCGACGACTGCCAGTCGTCGACCTGCTTCTGGGCCTCCTCCTTCGTTACGCCGTAGCGCTCCTGGATCTTGCCGACGAGGCGGTCACGATTTCCCTCGACGACTTGGAGGTCGTCATCGGTCAGCTTGCCCCAATGGCGCTTCACGTCGCCCATCATCTGCTTCCACTTGCCTTGGATCTGATCCCAGTTCACGAAGGCTCCCTTCTGTTTCGGAATCGGGCTTCTGAAAGGTCTCTCATGGTTTCCGGGTCGCCCCGACGATCACCAGGACGGTGCCCGCGACGACGGCCGCTCCGGAGGCCACGTCGGGAATGCGGATCGTGTTTCGTTGCTGGGCCTGCACCTGGATCGGTCCCACGTCGATGATGGTCTCCTCCGAGGTGTACGCGATGCGCGGCACCAGGAAGCCGGCGAGCCCAAGGACGACCAGGACCAGTCCGACGATCGTCAGTCGTTGCAAGAGACGCTCCCTTGGCAAGACACCCTCCCGCGGACCGTCGCGACGCTCATCGGATCAGGCGTGCGAGCAGCGACAACACGAAGAGGACGACGAAGACGAAGAACAGGATGCGAGCGATCGACGCGGCACCGGAGGCGATACCCCCGAAGCCGAAGACGGCTGCGACCAGAGCGACGACGACGAATGCGATCGACCAGCGAAGCATGCGGGCCCTCCTTCGGAGAACGCCTGAACTATGCGATCACGCTAGCAAGTCGTGGCAGCCGTCCATGCTCGTCGGTCACGTTTTTCGTCGAGCGGGGATGCGGGCGCACGACCGGCGCAGCGCGCGCGATCATCGTTCGACGGTGCCGTTTCGCGGCGACGCCGCTGGGATCAGCACCAGCGTCGCCGTGGCCGCCACGAGCATCGCGACCCACATCAGCGCCGAGATCTGATGGTGCGGACGCAGCGGCGACGCTTGCAGCGCGGTCAGCCCGATCGCGACGCCCAGCGCGTTCGCGACGATCGGCCGGGTGGCGGTACGCAAGCCGCGCAGGACCCACCCGGCGCGTTCCGGGTCGGCGCGACGCGCGTGCTCGATCGCCGCGATCAGGTGGATCGCATAATCGATGCCGACGCCCAGCACGATGCTGGAGGCCACCACGGTGATGAGGTTGAGATGGATGCCCGACGCGGCGAGGAAGCCCAGCACCACGCTCACCGTGAGGGTGATCGGCGCCAGCGCCAGGAGGGCCCGTCCAAGGCGGCGGTAGGTGATCCACAGCAGCAGCGCGACCAGCGCGAACGCCAGGCCCAGCGAGCCGGCCTGCGCCCCAGCGATCTGGCCGCTGAGCGCTTCGAACAGCATCGGCGTTCCCGAGAGGACGCGCACCTCCGGCATGGCGGCCGCCGCTACCCGCCAGGCGGCGACGTCGGCGCTGTCGTACGAGCCCGGCAGGACGACGAAGCGGAGGCCGTCCTCCCGCGCCATCGATCCGAACGGTAGAGGCCGCTGCCCGCTCAGCACCGCCTGACGCTGGCCGGCGGGGATGCGAGGAAGCAGGTCGGCGAGCGACACGACCGATTCGATGCCGGGCAGCGCCTCGAGCTCACGCGAGCGCTGGCGTAGCGCCTCGAGCTGCGGGTCGAGGGGGACGTCCGGGTCGACCACGAACTCGCCGAACAGCGGGGTGGCCGCGCCGAACACGTTCGCGACCTGCTCGAAGCCCTGGCGGACGGGGTGCCCTTCAGCGAAGAAGAACAGCGGGTCGGCGTCCACCTCGAGACGCGGCGCGAACGCCAACGCGAACGCCGCGAGCGGGATCGTCAGCGCCCATGCCGTCCAGCGGCGTGCCGCCGTCCAGGTGGCGAGGCGGTCGATCCGCGCGCCCACCGTGCGCCTGGGCGGGCCGAGATCCAGCCGGCTCATCAGCGCCGGCAGCGCGAAGAACGAGATGGCACCAGCGAGCGCGATGCCGATGGCGACGAATCCGCCCAGCTGGCGGATGGGCGGCACGCCGGTCGCCAGCAACGACAGAAAGCCGGCGGCGGTGCTCACGGTGGTCAGGATCATCGGAACGCCCACCTCGCGCAGGGCGGACGCGACCTGGGCGTCGCGAGCCAGGCCGCGCGCCGCCGCTCCCCTCAGATGCGAGACGAAGTGCAGTCCGTCCGCCGAGCCCATCACGATGACGAACACCGGCACGATCACGGTGATCAGGTCGACCCGGATTCCAAGAGCGAACAACAGCCCGAACGTCCAGACGCTGCCGAGGACCGCGGGCAGCATCGCGAGCGCTGCCAGCCGCGGACCGCCCAGCGCCGCCGTGAACACGGCCAGCAGGAGAACGATGACGGTGGGCGGGATCGCCGCCAGGAACCAGCCGAGCAGATCCAAGACCTCAGCGAACACCATCGGGTTGCCGGCGTAGGTCGCCTCCAGCCCCGCCGGAAGAGGCGCGTCGCGAACCGCGCGTGCCGCAGCGACCGCGTCCCCGTCCACCTGAACGACGAGCAGCGTGGCGTCGCCGTCCTCCGATAGCAGCAGCTCCGTCCCCGGACCGTCGCGGAGCGCGGCCAGCAGCGGAGCGGGCAGCGAGCGGATCGCCTGCGGCGTGAGCGCGACGTTGCCGATCGGGAGCTCGGACGGCACGAACGAGCCGACCGACGCGACCGCGCTCAGCGCACCCAGTGCGTCGCGCGCCTCGGCCAGGAGCGCCATCCCCTCGCGGGCGTCCATCGCCCCGCCATCGGTGCGGGTCAGCAGCACCATGATCGGATCGCCGGCACCGTAGCGCTCCTGCAGCGCAGCGAGGGCGCGCCCCTCGTCGTTGCTCCGAGTCAGGAACGAGGCGACGTCGGCGTCGAACGCCAGGCGCGGCAGCATGGCGATCGCCGCCAGCGTCAGGAGCGCGGTGGCGGCGAGCACCCCTCGCGAGCGCCGCACCAGGAAGCGCGCGATTCGATCCATGACGCCAGCGTAGTCCGAATGTGCGTGCGGCCGCCTGGTCCGCCCTCGCGATCGGGCGTCAGTCGGCCGGCGCGCCCGCCAGCGCTCGTCGAACCTCGGCCAGGACGCGATCCACCAGGAGCGGCAGGGCTCGCTCGACGGCCGACGACCGGGTGGCGCCGAAGGTGAAGTGCTCGCCCTCGATCGCGTGAATCACCGTACGGCCCGGCGACGTCCCGAGCGCGTCGGATAGCCGTAGCGCCACGAGCAGGTCGAACGCGTGGCTGGACGGTCCCAAGCGTCCGTCAGGAAGCCCTGGCTTGCCGGGCTCGAAGCGATGCAGCGTTCCGGCCGTCCGCCCGGTCCGGGCGGCGTCGATCAGCACGAGCAGCTCGGCGTCTCCCCAGCGGCCGATCAGGTCCACCGGCTCGCCCGGGTGCGCTCGCACCTCGGCGCGACCGGCCAGCAGCGGGGCCAGCCGGCGCGCCGCCTCCAACCCCGCGCCGTCGTCGCCACGGTCGTCGTTGCCGAGCCCGACGACGAGCAGCCGGGGCGCATGACCGCCGCGGCTGCCCGTCGACCCGGCTCCCACGCGGGTGGCCGGGACGCGACGCGTCGTCACCCGCTCCGCTCGACCGTGAGGTTCAGGAAGTGGGTGGCGCACGAGATGCACGGATCGTAGTTGCGGATCGCCTGCTCGCAGCGCCACTGGAGCTCGTCGTCGGGAAGGTGGAGGTGGGCCTCGGTGAAGCGGCGCAGGTCGTCCTCGACCGACGCCTGGTTCTGCGACGTGGGCGGGACGATCGTGCACGAGCGGATGCTGCCGTCCGCGTTCAGGTCGTAGCGGTGGTACAGCAGCCCGCGTGGCGCCTCGCTCCAGCCGTGACCGGTGGCCTCGCGCGGCTGCGCCTCGAGGTAGGGCCGCTCGGGCGGCTCGTAGCGGTCGATGATCGCGAGCGCCTCGTGGCACGCCTCGACGGTCTCGACGGCGCGAACCACGATGCTCTGGTACGGGTTGCGGCACTCCCGGCCCAGGCCGGCGGCGTACGCCGCGTCGCGCGCGACGTCCGAGAGCTGGTCGTGATTCAGCGCGTAGCGAGCCTGGGGTCCCAGAAGGTAGCGGTGCTCGCCGTCCATCACGGCGTGCAGCGCGGTCGAGTGCTCGACCTGCCGTTCCTCGAAGTGCTCGGGCCACTCGTGCGGCGCGAGGTCCAAGCCGGTGCTGCTGATCAGCCGGCCGTCCTCGATCGCGTAGCGGTCGGGGCGGTGCAGGGCCACGAACGGGTGCTCCTGGTGAAGCTCGGGAAACTCGAACGTGCCCACCCAGGCGACCGTGTCGATCGCGTCGGCGAGGGCCCGCTCCAGGTCGTCACGGAACGCTTCCAGGTCGGCGCGGGACGGCGCGCGGTAGACGCCGCCGACCCGCACGTTCACGGGGTGCACCGCCCGGCCGCCGATCCCCTCCATCAGGGCGTTGCCGACCGCCTTGAGGTTCAGGCCGCGCTGCACCACGTCGGCGTGATCGACCGCCATGTGAATGGCGCTCTCGTAGCCCAGGAAATCCGGCGCGTGCAGCAGATGGACGTGCAGCGCGTGGCTCTGGATCCACTCGCCGCAGTACAGCAGCCGCCGCAGGTCGCGCACGCTCTCCTCGATCTCGAGCCCCAAGGCGTCCTCGATCGCGTTGCACGAGCTGGTCTGGTACGCGACCGGACAGATGCCGCAGATGCGGGCGGTGATGTCGGGCGGCTCCAGGAACGAGCGCCCCCGCAGGAAGCCCTCGAAGAAGCGCGGCGGCTCGAAGATGTCGAGGTGCACGGTCTCGACGCGGTCGCCCACGACGCGCACCGTCATGGCGCCCTCGCCCTCGACCCGGGCCAGCGCGTCGACCCTCAACGTTCGACTCTCAGCCATGACGCTCGCTCTCCGTTCGGAACGCCGCCGAGGCGGCGTTGAAGGTCCTGAGCGCCCGCTGCACGTCCAGCGAAGCGACGCCCAGCTCATTGCGCCAGTGGCGGGCCAGCGGCGCGGGCGCGGACGACTCCATCGGTCCGTAGCAGCCGTAGCAGCCACGGCTCCAGGCGGGGCAGATCGCGCCGCAGCCGGCCTGCGTGACCGGCCCCAGGCAGGGCGTGCCGTTCGCGACCATCACGCACGGCGTGCCCCGCATCTTGCACTCGATGCAGACGGCGTGCCGCGGCACGGTCGGCGCGCGGCCGTGCAGGAGCGCGGTGACGACCTCGATCAGCTGCGCCTTCGAGATCGGGCAGCCGCGCAGCTCGAAGTCCACGAACACGTGCTCCGAAACCGGGTCGGACGTCGGCAGGGTGGACAGCCACTCGGGATGCGGATAGACGGCGTCCGCGAAGTCGGCGACGTCCGCGAAGTTCCGCAGCGCCTGGACGCCGCCGGCGGTCGCACAGGCACCGATGACGACCAGCGTTTCCGACTGGGCGCGGATCTCCTTGATCCGCTCGGCGTCCTCCGGCGTGGTGATCGATCCCTCGACCAGCGACAGGTCGTACGGACCGGCGACCGTCGCGCGCGAGGCTTCGAGGAAGTAGGCGATCTCGATCTGCTCGGCGATGGCCAGAAGCTCGGCTTCGCAGTCCAGCAGGGTCAGCTGACAGCCGTCGCACGAGGCGAACTTCCAGACGGCGAGCTTGGGGCGAGCGGGAACCATTCAGACCTCCGGAACGCTCATGAGCGGTTCGATGCGATCGTGGCGGAACACCGGTCCGTCGTGGCAGACGAAGTACGGGCCCATCTGACAGTGCCCGCAGTGCCCCACGGCGCACTTCATGTTCCTCTCCATCGACAGCCACATCCGGCCTGCGGGCACGCCCCGTTTGGCGAGAGCGGCCGCGGCGTTCGTCATCATGATCTCGGGGCCGCACGCCATCGCGACCGTGGTCCTGGGATCGAACGGCGCCCGCGCGATCAGCTTCGTCACGAACCCGACGTTTCCGCGCCAGTCGCCCGTGGCTCGGTCGACGCTCACGTGCACGTCCAGGTCCAGCCGGGAGCGCCACTCGGAGAGCTGATCCTCGAACAGGATCTCTTCGGGCGTCCGGGCGCCGAACAGGATCACGATCCGCTGGTAGCGGGCGCGGTGCGCCAGCAGGTGGTAGATCGCGGGGCGCAGCGGCGCCAGCCCGATCCCGCCGGCGACCAGCACCACGTCGTGGTTCTCGGCCAGGTCCACCGGCCACGCCGTTCCGAACGGTCCGCGCACGCCGATGGTGGCGCCGGGTTTCAGCGCGCCCATGGCGCGCGTCACGGCGCCCACCTCGCGGGTGGTGTGCACCAGCACGTCCGGCCTGGCCGGATCGCCGCTCATCGAGATCGGCACCTCGCCGACCCCGAACACGTACAGCATCGCGAACTGTCCCGGCGCGAAGACCGCGTCCAGCCGATCGGCCGACGTGCGGGGACGAAGCTCCAACGTGAAGGTGTCGCGGGTGTCCAGATGAACGGACTGCACCTCGTGCAGCCGCGGACGCATCGCATCGGACGGGACGCCGTGGACGGGACGTGGCGTCGCGCGCCCGGGGGCGCCGACGGGGGTGGTGTCGAGACTCATGCCGCGCCTCCTCGGGCGTCGCTGGAGGTCGCGGGCTCCAACGCGCGGACCTCGGCGGTCATGTCGATGCCGACGGGGCACCAGGTGATGCAGCGGCCGCAGCCCACGCAGCCCGGGGAGCCGAACTGATCGACCCAGCCGGCCAGCTTGTGGGTGACCCAGTGGCGGTAGCGCGCTCCCGTGGACGGGCGGACGGCGCCGCCGTGGATGTACGAGAAGTCGGAGGTGAAGCAGGAGTCCCAACGCTGCCGGCGCTCGGCGCTCGCGCCGTCCAGGTCGGTCGCGTCCTCGACCGTGGTGCAGAAGCAGGTCGGGCACACCATCGTGCAGTTCCCGCACGCCATGCAGCGCTCGCCCAGGTCGTCCCAGCGCGAGCTCTCGCGGTTCGCTTCGAGCAGGTCCTTGACGGTGGCCACGTGCAGCTCGCGGCCCATGTGGCGGCGCGCGTGCTCGATCCCGGCGCGCGCGTCGTCCGCCTCGGCCAGGGTGGCGTCCCGGTGCGGGACGTCGTCCATCAGCTCCCGGCCGCGCTCGCTTCCCACCTCGACGGTGAACAGGTGGGTATCGCCCTCCACGAGCTCGGTCAGGGCCAGGTCGAACCCTTCCGTCGCCTCGGGCCCGGTGCCCATCGACGCGCAGAAGCAGGTATGCCCCGCCCGGGTGCAGTTCACGGCAATGACGAACGCCCCCTCGCGTCGGGCCGCATAGTCGTGGTCGACGAACGGACCCCCGGTCAGGACGCGGTCCAGGATGCGGATCGACGACAGGTCGCACGGGCGCACGCCGACGAAGGCGTAGCGGGGCGGCTCGGCGTCGTCGTCCGCGACCTCGAACGTCTGCTCGTCGGTTCGCCGGGCGCGGAACAGCCGCCGGCTGGGCGGATGCAGGAACGGCTTCCACGACGCCGGCCCCGCCGTGTGGTCGAACAGCGCCGCGTCGCCGGTGGCGTGAAGACGGTACCTGCCGGGCTCCTGCTCGTCGATCGTTCCGGCGGGCAGGTCGAAGACGTCGCGCACGTCGTCGTAGACGACGGCGCCGTCGCGTACCACCGGTCCCTTCACCTGGTAGCCGCGGCCCGCGAGGGCGCCGAGCAGCGTCGAGAATCCGGTCAGGTCGATCGTGTGCATCGCACCACCACCTTGTGGATCGAGCATTAGCAGGCCGCGGGACGTCGGGCGGACAGCGCACGCCCTACGATCGCGTCGGGAAACGGCCGACCTGTCCGGCGGCGCACGCCGGATGATCGCGTCGGGAAACGGCGGCCGACGCGCTTCGATCCGGGCGCGCTACGGTGAGCGGCGACGCTTCGATCCGGGCGCGCTACGCTCCAGAAGAGGAGGTCGCGCGATGGCGAACGCCGCTCCGGAGCTGGACAACCAGGCGGTGGCCGACAAGCTCGACGAGGTCGCCGCCTTGCTGGAGGTGCAGGGCGCGAACCGGTTCCGGGTCGAGGCGTACCGCTCGGGCGCCCGCACCGTGCGCGGCCTGTCGCGCTCGGTGGCCGAGATCGTGGACGAGGAAGGGCTGGACGGGCTCGAGGCGCTACCCGCCATCGGCGAGACGCTGGCGCGGGCGATCGGGACGATGATTCGTGTCGGTTCGCTTCCGCAGCTCGAGCGGCTGCGGGGCGAGACCGATCCGGAAGCGCTGTTCTCCACCCTTCCCGGCATCGGCCCCGGCTTGGCGGAGCGGATCCACGACGAGCTGCACATCGACTCGATCGAGGACCTCGAGGCGGCGGCGTACGACGGTCGGCTCGCGGCCACGCCCGGGTTCGGCGCGAAGCGGCTGGAAGGGATCCGTGCGGCGCTGTCGGCGCGTCTCCGCCGCGTTCGGCGGAGCTCCGCGCGCACGTCCGAGGCGCCGTCCGAGCCACGCGTCGCGGAGATCCTGGACGTCGATCGCGAGTACCGGGACAAGGCGCGACGTGGCGACCTCCCGACGATCGCGCCGCGCCGCATGAACCCGGACGAGGAGGCGTGGCTCCCGATCCTCCACACGGCTCGCGGCGACCGGTCGTACACCGCGCTGTTCTCGAACACGCCGCTGGCCCACAAGCTGGGCCGAACGGACGACTGGGTCGTCGTCTACCCGGAGAACGGCGCATCGGGACGACCGTTCACCGTGGTGACCGAGCGACGAGGCGCTCTCGCCGGTCGCCGGGTCGTGCGTGGGCGAGAAGAGGCGTGCCGCGAGCTGTACCAGACGCAGGGGGCCGCGTAGGGTCGTGGTCGAGTGCTCCACCGACCACGTCCGAGCCACGTTCCGCACGTCTGCGACGGAGTTCGGCCTCTGATAGCATGCCTGGATGCGCCGTCCCCCTTCGCCGAGCGCGACGTCCGAAGCAGGCCCCTCCGCCGCGTCCGACGCGCCTCGCTACGCCGGCGCGGTCCTGGCGGGCGGCCGAGCCCGCCGCTTCGGCAGCGACAAGTGCGCCTACCGCTACCGCGGCGCGACGCTGCTGGAGCACGCGCTGGCGTCGCTGCACGAGGCCGAGGAGCGGATGATCGTCGGGGCGCCGGAACGGTCGTTCCCGGGCGTCCGCTGGATCCCCGATGCGCTCCCCGGGCTGGGAGCGCTGGGCGGCGTCCACGCCGCGCTGCTGTCCTCGTCCACGCCGTGGCTGGCGGTGACGGGGTGCGACATGCCGTTCTTGCCGTCGCTCCTCTGGCGCGTCCTGCTGGCACGTGCCGACGACGCGTTGCTGGTCGTGCCCGAGGGACCGACCGGGCTCGAGCCGCTGGCCGCTACCTACCACCGCGATCTGCTGCCGTGGATCGAGGAGCGCCTGAACGCCGGCGGGGGATCGCTCCACGCCTTGGTGAACGCCGCTCCCGCCAGAATCGTTCCCTGGCGCGAGCTCGGCGAGCTGCTGGACGACGACGCGTTCCTGAACGCCAACCGACCGGAGGACCTACCGTGAACGACGTACCTGACGCCCCATTGTCGCCTCCGCTGGTCCAGGCGATCGCCTCTCGGCGAAGCTTGCGTGCCTTTTCGGACCGTCCGGTGTCGGACCAGCTGCTTCGCACCCTGTTCGAGGCGGCGCGGTGGGCGCCGTCCAGCGGTAACGGCCAGCCTTGGAGGTTCGTGGTCACGCGCCGAGGAAGCGAGGCGCATGGGCGCCTCGCGGCCGCGCTGCGCTCGGGAAACGCCTGGGCCACGGAAGCCCCGGTGCTGATTCTGGCGGCCGTGAAGACGGTGCACGACTCGCCCGGAAAGCCGGTCCGGGCCAACCGTCGGGCGCTGCTGGACCTCGGTCTCGGCCTTCAGAACCTGCTGCTTCAGGCCGCCGCCGAGGGACTGATCGGCCACCCGATGGCCGGGTTCGACGACGAGGAGGCAGGACGCGCGGTGGGCGTGGAGGGCGACCACCAGGTCGGCGTGTTGCTGGCGCTGGGTCACCCCGGCGATCCGTCGACACTGGACCCGAAGGTGCGGGCGAAGGACGAGAGCGAGCCACGCCGGGTCCCTCAGGAAGCGTTCGTGTTCCTGGACGCCTGGGGCGTCGCGGCCCCTTGGACCGGTGACGCGGCCGCTTCGAGCCGCGCGTCGGAGGAGGGGCCGGACGAGGCGTCGGGCGCGTCGTGAGCGGTGTCGATCTCGAGACCGCCGTCGCGACGATGGCGCGGGTCGCGCCGCCGCCCGTCGCCGTTCACCTTCCCTTGGCCGAGGCGCTGGGCCGGACGCTGGCCGAGGATCTCGTGGCTCGCGCCGACCATCCCGGCGTGGACGTCGCGGCGATGGACGGCTACGCCTGTCGGCTGATCGACGCCCAGGCGGCCGATTCCGAGGCGTCGGACGGCCAGGCGTCGGACGGCCAGGCGCCGGACGCTCAGGCGGCGGACGGTCGCACCGTCGCGCGTCTGCGCGTCGTGGGCGCGTCGTACGCCGGCTCGCCCTTCGCGGGCGAGGTCGGACCGGGCGAGGCGGTGGCCATCGCGACCGGTGCGGCGATTCCGGAGGGCGCCGACGCGATCGTGGTGGTCGAGGCCACCGAGCGCCACGGCGACGAGGTGGTTCTGCGCGAGCCGGCCACGCCGAGGCACGTCCGCAAGCGGGGTGAGGACCTGCAGCGAGGCGTGTCCGCTCTGCCGGCCGGAGGGGTGCTGGACGCTCCGCGGATCGGCCTGGCCGCCGCGCTGGGGCACGACCGAGTCGCGGTCGCACGCAAGCCCGGCATCGCCGTGCTCGTGACCGGCGGCGAGGTGGCCTCGACCCACGGCGAGCTGCGGCCAGGAGACGTGTTCGACTCGAACGGTCCGCTGATCACCGCGCTGGTGCGCGCACTGGGCGCGGAGCCGATCGACCTGGGCCGGGTCGAGGACGATCCAGGCGCGTTGCGATCCGCCCTGGACCGGGCCTCGGGCGCCGACCTGATCGTCACGACCGGGGGCGCCTCGGTGGGTCGTTACGACCTGGTGCGCAAGGGGATGGGGAGCGCCGCCGAGCGGTTCGAGTCGATCCGCGTCCGGCCGGGCGGGCCCGCCCTGCTGGGCGAGCACGCCGGCACGCCGTGGCTGGGCCTGCCGGGGACGCCCGTCGCGGTCGCGGTGGTCGGGACGGTGCTGCTGTCCGCCTGGGCGCACGCCGCGCTGGGACGAGCGGGGCCCTCGCCGTTCGCGCGCCGCGAGGTGGCCATCTGCGACGGTCCGGTGCGGGGCGTGCCCTCGAAGTCGGCGCTGTGGCTGGCGAAGACGTGGACCGACGCGGACGGTCGCCGCCGGGTGGCGATGCTGCCCCGTCAGGGATCGTCGCGAATCGAAGCGCTGGCGCGGGCGGACGCGCTGGTCGTGGTCCCGCCGGGACCCACGCTGGAGCCCGGATCGCTCGCCGAGGTGCTGCCGTTCGCCGCACCGTGGCCGTCGCCGGGCGGCGTCGCCGCAGACGCGTCCGACCGGGCGTAGCCCTCCAACCCCACGATCCGCTCCTCGCCCGTGTACACGTTGCACCGTCCGGGCCTCACGAAGCCGATCAGGGTGATGCCGAAGCGCTTGGCGACGTCGATCGCCAGGCTGGATGGCGCCGAGACGGCGACGAACACCGTCACCCCGGCCGCCGCCGTCTTCTGGAGCAGCTCGTACGACGCCCGTCCGCTGACGCAGACCACCAGGTCGTCGCGGGCGCGGCCGTCGAGCACGGCCCAGCCGATCACCTTGTCCAGCGCGTTGTGGCGGCCGACGTCCTCGCGGATCGCGACCGGCTCGCCGTCCGCCGTGAACAGGCCCGCGGCGTGCAGGCCGCCCGTCGCGTCGAACAGCGTCTGCGCGGCTCGGAGCCTCTCCGGGAGCGAGGCCACCGTCTGGAGCGACAGGCGTGGCCCTGGCGGGAGCGGGTGCTCGCAGCGTGCCTCCAGCGCGTCCAGGTGCGCTTTTCCGCATACGCCGCAGGCCGAGCTGGTCACGAAGTGACGCTCCAGCCGGTCGATGTCGGGCAGCGTCGCGGCGCGCAGGTGCACGTTCACGACGTTGTAGCGCTGCTGCGTGTCCAGGTCGGTGCAGTAGCGGACCTGCGCGATCTGGTCGCGGCTGCTCACCACGCCCTCGGCGAACAGGAAGCCGGCGGCCAGCTCGACGTCGTGGCCCGGCGTTCGCATCGTCACGGCGACGGACGCCCGCCGGTCGCCGGCGACGAGGCGGATCTCGAGGGGCTCCTCGCCCGCCACGACGTCGCGACCCGAGCTCACGCGACCGTCCTGCACGCGGACGATCCGCACGCGCGTCTTGGGCTTGGCGCGGCCCCCGACCCCGCGGATGGGCGGGGTCATGGCCGAGGTGCCGACGGCTCGCGCGGTCTCTCGGCGTCGGCCTCGTCCGCCTTCCGTACGCGCGCCGTCGCGTCCTTGTAGGCGGGAATGTCGGCCGCCGGCGAGCGGGCGCCTGAGCTCAGCAGCACGTTCGCCTCGGGCCAGTGCAGCTGCACCGCGCCGGTCGAGACGTCGACCACCGCCAGTCGACCACGCAGCGCACCGTGGTCCGACTCGACGACGACCGGATCGCCGTCGCTCAGGCCCAGCCTGCGGGCGTCGGCGCCCGCCATCATCACCGCGTCGCGCCCCAGCCGGTTCAGGGAGTCCGTCTCGGCGTGGACCATGCTGTTGAACTGCTTGCCGCGGCGGGTGACGACGGCCAGGCGGCCTGCATCGCGCTGGACGGGCTGGACGGCCACCGGATGGAATCGCGCCCGACCGTCGCCGGTGGGGAAGACCCCGCCGGCGCACAGGTGCGGACCGCCGTACTGGACCTGGTCGCCCTTCGCGCTCAGCGTCTCGATCCCGGCGTACATCGGCACCACGCGCGCGATCTCGTCCCGGATCGCGGCGGTGTCCGGGTAGCGCAACGCCTCCGCGATCTCGGGGCGCACCCGAGCCGCCAGCTCGCTCAGGATCTCCCACTCGGGGCGCGCCTCCGGGACGCGGGGACCGGGGATCTCGGGGCTGAACACGATGCGTCGCTCGGTGCTCGTCTGGGTCACGCCGCCAGGAACCTCGTAGCGGGTGGTGGCGGGGAGCAGAAGCACGGTGTCGGCGGGATCGACCCACATCTGGCTGCTGGGAACGATGTCGATGTGAACGCGCAGCGGGATCCGCGCGAAGCCGGCGTCGACGCCGGAGGGGTCGGGCATCACCTCACGGAAGCTGCCGCCGACGGCGAGCAGCGCGTCGATCTCGCCGCGCTTCGCAGCGTCCAGCATGGCCGGCGTGGTCAGGCCGGGCCTGTCCGGAACGGTGAAGCCGTACGCCTCGGACAGCTCCGCTGCGCTGGCCGGCGTCAGCGGCACGCCGCCGGGCAGCGCGGTGGCGTAGGCGCCCATCTCGGCTCCGCCCTGCACGCCCGAGTGGCCGCGGATCGGCATCAGGCCGCAACCGTCGCGCCCCACGAACCCGCGCGACAGGGCCAGGTCCACGATGGCGCGCACGTTGTCCTCGCCCCCGCGGTGCTGGGTGATCCCCATCCCCCAGACGAACACCGCGCGCTCCGCATCGGCCACCATGGCGGCGTACGCCTCCATCTCGGCGCGCGGCACGCCGGCCTCGGTCTCGAGCGTCTCCCACGGCGTCGCCTCGAGGATGGCGCGAAGCTCGCCGAAGCCGCTGGTGCGGCGCTCGACGAACGCCTCGTCCACGCCGCCCGCAATGATCAGCGCCTTCAGCGTTCCGTGCACGAACGCCCTGTCGCCGCCCGGACCGACCTGGACGAACCGATCGGTGATCTTGGTGCCGAACAGGGCGCTCTCGAGGTCGGAGGGCACCCAGTACGCGTCCATGCCGGGCTCGCGGTACGGGTTGACGGTGACGACCTTCGTGCCCGCCTTCTTCGCGTGGTAGAGGTACTTCATCACGACCGGCTGGTTCTTCGCGACGTTCGATCCGAAGAAGGTGATCAGGTCGGTCCCGATCAGGTCGGTGTACGAGCAGGTGGTCGCCCCGACCCCGATCGAGGCCTTGAGCGCCACGGTGCTGGGCGAGTGGCACACCCGCGCGGCGTTGTCGACGTTGTTCGTGCCGATCGCCCGCATCGCCTTCTGCGCGACGTAGTACGTCTCGTTCGGGATGCCGCGGCTGGTGAGGTAGAGGAACGTGCGGTCCGGATCGGTCGCCGCGATGCGGTCGGCGATCAGCGCCAGGGCGTCGTCCCAGGCGATCGGCTGGAACCCCGCGTCGCCGCGACGCCGGATCATCGGGCGGGGCAGACGCCCCAGATCGCGCAGGTCGCGTGACCTCATCCGCTTCAGCGGGGCGACGTCCGCGAACCGGGCGGGATCCGCGGCCGGCATGGTGTTGAGCCGCAGCAGTCGGAGGCGCACGTTGCACAGGTGCACGCCCTCCACCGTCCAGTCCTCCATCCCGCTGGTCCCCAGCGCGCAGCCGTCGCACACGCCGTCGTTCAGGATCCGCCAGGCGTAGCCGGCGCGATCGCGGTTCTCCCAGCCGGCGCGGAACACCTCGCCGAAGTTGTCCAGGTGCGTGAGCGGAACGCGGGTCGCCCAGGTGTCTGGGTCCCAGCCTTCCTTGGGTGGGACGACGGAGCGTTTCGGGCGGCTCTTGAAGATCCCCACGGTGCGGCTCCCTTCGGGCGGTGGTTGCCAGCCTACCGGGTCTTCCTGCCGGTCGCGAGCGCGCCCCACGAAGCGCGGCCCGGGCGATGGACGCCCGGGCCGCGCAGGTGGGATGCGGTGCGCCTACTCCACCGGTGATCTGCACGGTGATGTCGACGCGGAAGGGGGCCTGTTCCTGCGTGAAGGCCTGGAGGGTCGTGCCCTTCTGCAGGCTGGAGCCGGTGTAGGTCGCGGTTCCGTCCGAGGCACCGCCGTAGTAGAACGAGTGGTGCGCGAAGTTCTGCGGAGCCGGAGGGGTCGATCTCCTGAATGAAGCCCTCGAGGCTGAACGCGCTCGAGAACGGTAGCGAGAAGCTGTACGACTCGTACACGTTCACGAAGGTCGGCGACGCGATCTGGATCAGCGTCTCGCCGTTGACGATGATCATGCAACGGGTGTCGCTGGGTCCGACGCACGCTCTCAGACCGAGGGTGCCGGCGTTGGCGATCTCGCGTGGCGACAGGACGCCGTCCGCATCGGGGACGAGGACGCGCAAGGCGAACTTGAAGTCGCCGGCGCTGCCGTCGTCGCCGTCGGAGTCCTCGTCGGTCGTGTCCTTGCCGGCCTGGATCGTGAGGTAGGTGACGGTGACGAGGTGGTCAGGGGTCAGGGGGTCGGTGCCGCGGCCGAGCTCGAGATCGTCGAGCGCTTCGTCGCCGTCCGTGTCCGCCTTGGTGGGATCGGTGCCGTACGCGAGCTCCTCGCCGTCGTTCAGGCCGTCGCCGTCGGCGTCGGCCAGCAGCGGATCGGACCACACGAGGTAGCCGCCACGACCGGTGACGTCCACGGTCCAGGGCTGGTCGATCTCGTCGCCGTCCCAGCGACCGTCGTCGTCGCTGTCGATGTCCAACGGATCGGCTGAAGCGCACCCCGTCGTCGCCGGGGAAGTCGACTCCGTCGACCTCCTCGCGGTCGCTGAGGCCGTCCGCGTCGCTGTCCGCGAAGATCGGCCGGGTGCGACCGAAGCGGGCGTCGTCGTCGCAGGTGAGGTCGCGGTTCGCGTCGCGGCAGCCGTGGTACTCCTCCCAGTCCGTCAGGCCGTCGTCGTCGCTGTCGGGATCGTCGACGAACGACGCGTCGATCGCGGTCCGTTCGCCAATGGCGTCGACCCAGGTGACCTCCCAGCCGGTCGTCTCCTGCAGGTTCACCAGCCCGTCGCCGTCCTCGTCGATGACGCTGTCCTCGTCGCCGTTGGTCGGATCGCTGCCGAGCTGCAGCTCCAGCCGGTCGGCGAGACCGTCGTCGTCGGTGTCGCGGCTGAGCGGGTTCGTCGCCGGTCCGGCCGACGGTCGGAGGTCGATCGTGGTGCCGTCGAGGCCTTCGTAGCGGAAGCCGAGAAGCTCCTCGACGTCGGTCAGGCCGTCGCCGTCGGTGTCGATCGCGGCCGGGTCGGTCGGGTCGGGGAGGCGCAGCGACGTCAGCAGCGTGCCGGTGGGCTCGAGCGTCGCCAGGCCGTCGGCGTTCACGTACACGTCGATCAGGCTGCAGGCGAGCGGCGTGCCCGTGGCGGTGCCGTCGTCGGTGGGAATCAGCTCCTGGCAATCGGTCAGGCCGTCGAAGTCGGTGTCGGCCCGGGCCGGGTTGGAGGAGGTCTGGTAGGCATCTCGCCCGTCGTCGAACCGGATCGTCCACGGCTCGCGCTCGTTGCCGACGAACGGCCCGAACGGCTCGACCCCGTCGGCGATGCCGTCGTCGTCGGTGTCGAAGCTGTCCGGCACGTCGCGGATCGGCGGCCGTGTCGAGCTCGCTGTCGACGCTGCCGTAGGTGCTCTCGACCGCCTTTTCGATGCCGTCGCCGTCGAGGTCCTGCACGAACTTGAACACGAACGAGGTCTCGGACAGCACCGTGACGCTTCGGAAGTCGCGGCCGGGATTGTCGGCGACCGGCGTGATCAGGCCTTCCTCGGAGGTGATCACCCACCACTCGCGGTCCTCGCCGGTCAGTGCGCTCGAGACGTCGCGGACGCGGTAGAGGACCTCCACGCCGTCGCCACGATGCGGGTCGAGTAGCTGCGGTCGATCAGCTCCGGCGTCGTCGAAGTCGGTCGGATCGAGCGCTGCGTCCTCCGCTTCCGGGCGACGTACGTCAAGGCCCAGCACGCCCTCGAGCACGTCGGCCATCGACAGGCCGGTGGGAGCGCCATCGGGCTCGAAGGTCGCGTTCGTGGCGACCCGGTAGCTCTCGCCCGGCTGGTTCCCCGCGTAGTCGATCGAGAAGCCGGCCGTACGGTCGACGACGTCCTGCTGCACGAACGCGAAGCGGCGACCCGCCTCGTCCTCGAGCGTGTAGTTCGCCGACGCGGAAGACGATGCCGCGCGGGTTCTGCATCAGCTGCTCGACCAGCTGCGGGTAGACGCCGTCCGCGACGAAGCGGAACGGTCCCCGGGTGGGGTTGAGGGGCCCGACGCTGATGGAGGCGGTCGACGGCGCGAACAGCGTCGCGACCGGCACCAGCGACGAGGCGTCGCGACCGTTCTGGATCAGCGCCGTGATCTCGACGTCGCGGACCGTGTAGGCGACGTTGCCCGGATTGGTGATGCTCACCTCGACCGCCATCGGCGGCGCCCTCGACCACGCGCTCGATCGTCGTCTCGGCCGACGCTTGCGCTTCGCTGGTCAGGGAGTTGGCGTAGGCGTTCTGCGTGGACTGTGCCGACGCGGTCGTGTTCGTCCAGGTCTCGGAGGTGTTGAAGCCGCCGCCGACGGTGGCGGACAAGCCCCAGTTGCCCTTCGTCTCGCCGCCGCTGGAGCAGGCGCCCCCGTAGCAGCCGGTGGCGTAGGCGAGAGAAGCCCTCCAGCGTGCTGGAGTTCACGCGCTCGCGGCTGCTGGAGCGCGAGCGCTCCATCGTCGTCGAGATGCTCTTGGTGTCCACGGTGGTGGTGCCTTCGCTGCTGGACTCCTCGAAGCGCACGTCGAGCTGCAGGTCGACGTTGCCGACGTCGATCTCGACGATCGGCAGGTCGGCGATGCGGGGGTTGCGGTTGTCCGTCGTCGCCTCGTAGCCGTCGTCGAACTGGTCGCCGTCGGTGTCGGCGTACAGCGCCGAGGTGGTGAAGAAGTCGACCTCGAGACCGTCCGCGAGGCCGTCGCCGTCGGTGTCCACGACGGTGGGCTCGCTGTAGATCCGGTTCAGCTCGCGCGTGCGTCGGTCAGCCCGTCGTCGTCGCTGTCGGCGCGGCGCGGGTCGGTGCGGTAGCGCTTCTCGTCGACGTCCAGAATGCCGTCGTCGTCGGTATCGCCGTCGGGGTCGCACGGGTCGCTGGTGACCTCGCGGCGGGTCACGCTGCCGTCCGCCTGGACGACCTCCACGATCCAGCCGCGCTGCTCGTCGGCGTCGCTGAGGCCGTCGGCGTCGCAGTCGGTGGCGCCCCCGGCCGTTCCGAAGAACTCGATCTCGAACGGGTTGTCGCGGTCGACGCCGGCGAGCGCGTTGCCTGACAGGTCGCGCACGCCCACCACGCGCAAGGTGTAGGCGATCTCGCTCTGCGCGCGCGTGGTCAGCGCGACGCTGCGACCGATCGTCGGCCAGGTCGGCGGCGATCACGGTCGACAGGATCGGCCTGCGTGCTCAACGCGATCCGTCCAGCGTGGCGCTGCCGACGATCTCGTAGTGCTCGGGGTTCTCGGCGCCGTCCGGCCCACCACGGACCGGCTCGCTGAAGGTGACCAGCACCCGCGTGGCGGCGGTCGAGGTGGCGCCCGTCAGGCGCGGCGGCGTCGAGTCGCCGCCCGCGACGACGCCCGACGAACGACGCGGCGCACGGCGTTCGGGTCGACCGGCGTTGTCGGTCGTGATCCACGATGTTCGCGGCGGTCGACGGTGTAGCCCATCTCGGGCACCATCGGCGCGGTGGTCAGCACGGCGCGCGTGCCGTGCACCAGGAGGTCGACCGACGAGACCGGCAGCGGCGTGCCGCCGGCGTCGACGACGGCGTAGCGCGACGGGTCGCCGGCGCTGTCCTGGACCGGCTCGCTGAAGCGGACCGTGACCGTGGCGTTGTCCGGTCGCCCACGCCTCCACGATCGGCGGGCGGCGTCTCGTCGGTGGGCGGGATGCCCGTGAAGCTCACCTCGGAGCGGAACGGGTCGGCCAGCCGCCCGCCCGGGTCGGCGGTCACGGCGCCCACCCGGACGGTGTACGACGCGTTCGCCATCGGGCTCGTGGTCAGCAGCACACGGCTGCGGTCGTCGCCGTCGTCCGAGAACGCGGCGCCGGCGATCTCCAGCGCGCGGCGCGCTCGCCGATAGGCGGCGACCCTCCAGCGCGTCGTCGTTCATGGTCGCCGGAGCCGTCCGCGCCGGGATCGTCGAAGCGTCACGAGCAGCAGCGTGTTGCTGAGCGCCACGGCGCTGAGCGGGGAACGGTGAGGCGCACCGACGGAGCCGCTGATCGCGGCGGGCGCTCTCGACGTCGCCGCTCACGACGACGCCGCCGTCCGGCCTCGAGCAGTTGCGGACCGTGACGCGGTAGGCCACCTCGCGCTGCGGCTCGGTCGCCGAGCGCCACGGTGCGCCCGCCGTCCGATCGGATGCGCGCGCCGATCACCGGAAGGGGCACCGCCGTCCGGGTCGCGGACCAGGTAGTTCGCGGGCTGGTCCGCGCCGTCCGTCAGCGCGGCGTTGAAGCTGAGGCGGAACGAGGTCGAGCTGGTCGCCTCGACGCTCTCGAGCGTCAAGCTCGGTGGTGGGGCGAGGCTGGCCGCAGGCTGCCAGCACGGCGGCGAGAAGGACGGCCGGCACGGATCCTGACGGCCGGACGGGGGGTCGCGCGGACGCGACCGTGTCGGAGCGGAACGCGGGAGCGAGGGTTCGTCCATCATGGACGCCTTTCGTTTCGAGACGGCTTCGCCCGGGCGTGTCGACGCCCGCGGCCGCGCCGAGCCTGACGCGCCGCCCCTTCCAGCCCTTTCACCGCTATCGGCCGACGCCGCACGAGACCCGTGCCCGAGCCGCTTCCGGCGTGCCGCCTGCTACGCTGGCACGGTGATTCTCCGTTGCCTCGGCGGCCTGTCGATCGACGGCGCCCTCGTTCGCCCGTCCCAAGGCGCTGGTCCTCGTCGCCCACCTGTCGCTGGTGGGGCCGCGGTCGCGGCGCGATCTGGCGCGCCTGTTCTGGCCCGGCGCGGCCGATCCACGCAACCGCCTCTCGGTCGCGCTGCACCGCGTGGAGCGCGAGCTGCCGGGCGTCCTCGGTGGCGGACGTCGATACCGTCGAGGCCCGTCTGGCCGACCGACGTCCAGGCGCTGCGCGACGCGCTGCGTCGGGGCGACCTCGAATCCGCCCGGTCGCGCTACCGGGGCGCGTTCCTGGAGGCCACCGCGGTCCCCGGCGTGTCGAGCGAGCTGGAGGAGTGGATTCGCGAGACGGCCGAAACCGTCGCGGACGAGCTGCGGTCCGCGCTGCTGGCGGCGGCTTGGCGCGTCGGCACCGACCGGCGCTTCGAGGCCGCCGCAGGGCTGGTCGACGCGGCCCTGGACGTGGACGGCGCGCCGCCGCTGGAGCCCGGCGTGCTGGCGCGAGTCCACGCGATCGCGCTGGCGGGCGGCTCGCCCGCAGCGACCCGGCTGGCGGCCGAGGCGGCCGAGCTGCGGCTTTCGCTGGCCCAGCGGCCCGGCGAGGCCCGCGCCCTGATGATGGCCGAGGTGGGGACCGGCGACCTGCCGCGCCGCGTCACGTCGTTCGTGGGCCGTGCGCGCGAGCGGGTCGAGTTCGCCCCCCGCATCGGCGAGGACGGAAGACCGATCGTCACGCTGCTCGGGCCGGGCGGAATCGGCAAGACCCGGCTCGCGTTGGCGCTGGCGCGCGATCGGCGCGCCGAGGGAGCCTTCCCTGGCGGCGTCTGGTTCGTTCCTCTGGCCGCCGTCGAGCGGCCCGGTGACGTCGGCGAGGCCGTGGCCACGGCGATCGGCGTCGTGCAGGCGAAGGGCGAGACGCCGTTCACGGCGGTTGCGCGGACGGTCGGGGCACGGCCGAACGCTGCTGGTGCTCGACAACCTCGACCGGCTGGTGGGCGTGCGGGAGGAGCTGGCGGCCCTGGTGGCGGCCTGTCCCCAGCTGTTCGTGTTGGCGACGTCGCGAACGCGGCTGGAGCTCGAGGAGGAGTCGGTGCTGCCCGTCGAAGGACTCGCCGTGCCCGACGACGGCGCGCCGCCGCACGAGGCGCGCGAGGTCGAGTCGGTGCGACTCTTCCTGGAGCGCGCCCGTAGGGCACGTCTCGACTTCACGCCCAGCGACGCCGAGGTCGTGGCGATCGCCGAGCTTTGCCGTCGGCTTGGCGGAGCGCCGCTGGCGATCGAGCTCGCCGCCGTCGCGGTGCGCGACCGCTCGCCGCTGCGCATCGCGAGCGAGCTGACCGCCGGCATAAGCGACCTGGCCAGCCCATCGCGAACGCTGCCGGACCGTCACCGCAGCCTGCGCGCGAACGTGGACTACTCCTGGGAACTGCTCGCGTCGGCACGAGCGGACCCGCGCTGGCGCGCGTGTCGGTTTTTCGGGGCGGGTTCGATGCGGCCGACGCGGCGGTGGTCGCCGGCGCGCCCGCCGGGGTGCTGGCACGGCTGGCCGACCGCTCGCTGCTGGAGTGCGACCAGGACGGTCGGTTCGGCCTCCATCCGGTTCTGGCGAGCTTCGTCCGGGAGCGGCTGAACGTGGATCCCGAGGCGGCCGCCGTTCGCGAGAGGCACGCCCGCCACTTCGCGGCGTTCGCGCGCTTGCAGGGGGATCGCGTTCACGGTCCGGACCACGCCGACGCGCTCGGCGCGTTCGGTCGCGAGCGGGCCAACCTGGCGCACGCCGCCGCCTGGGGGCTGGAGCACGACGCCGACCTGGCGCTCGAGCTCGCGTTCGACCGACTCCCCGCCTGGCGCTACGCCGGCCGTTTTCGCGAAGGCTTCGAGGCGGCCGAGGCGGCCTGCGCCGTCGCCGAGCGAGCGGGACGCCGCGCCCGCATCGGCGGGCTGGTGGCGGCCGGGTCGATGGCCTACCGGCTGGGCGACCTCGCCCGCGCGCGCGTGCGCTTGCTGGCAGCGTTGGACGAGGCCGCGGTCGCCGGTGCGGACGACGATCCTGGCGGCGATGCGGCCGGTGCCGATCGGGGCGCGTGGCGGGCATTGGGCGACGTCGCGTACGAGGAGGGCGTCTACGACGAGGCGGCGCGCTGCTTCGGGCGCGCGCTCGAAGCAGCGCGCGCCAGCGGCGACGAGGTCGAGGAGCTCGCGAGCGCGACCGGGGTCGGCCGAACCGCGGCGGTGCGGGGCGACGTGGGCACCGCACGCCGTCAGCTGGTGCGGGCGCTCGAGGTCGCGAAGCGGCGGGGCTCACCGAGCAGCTTGGCGTCCGCGCACTTCAACCTGAGCTCGTTGGCTCGCGACTCGGGCGACCTGGGTGCGGCCGAGGCGCACGTCGTGCAGGCGCTGGAGCTCGACGAGCGCATCGGCGACCGCTGGGGCGTGGCGACCGATCTCCGTCAGCTCGCGGAGCTGGCGATCGAGCGCGGCGAGCTGGCGCTGGGCGAGCGTCGCTACCAGGAGGCGCTCGAGCTGTGTCGGGCCATCGGCGACGCGACCGGCGAGGCGGACGCCCACCACGCGCTGGGGTTGGCCGCCGTGCGACGCGGCGATCTCGTGGCCGGGCTGAAGCACCAGCGCGCGGCGCTGGCCGTCCGTCAGGACGCAGGACAGGAGGCGCTCGCCGTGCCGTTGGCGTGGGCGCTCGCCCGCCTGGCCGAGGCGGCGGGCCGTCCGCGTGCGGCCGCACGTTTCTGGGGAGCCGAGGCGGCGCTTCGCGCCCGCTTCAAGGTCCTTCTACGCGAGACGGACGCGTCCACGCACGCTCACGATCTGGCGGAGACGCGTGCGCGCCTGGGCGACGCCGAGTTCGAGGCGCAAGCGAGACGGGGCTCGTCGACGTCGCTCTCCGAGCTGGCCGCCGACTTCGAGCTCGACGGCGACGAGGCTGCGCGGGCTCGAGCGGTCAGCCCCGACGTCGCGTCCCGCCGTTCTCCTCGTCGCCCTTGACGACCATCACCGGGCAGGGCACGAACTCGAGCACCGGCTCCGCGACGCCCGATCGAACCGGCGCAGCTCCTCGCGCCCGATCCGACGCTGCTCGCCACGATCGCGGCCGGCGTGACGCTGGCTGGGCATGCTCCGCAGTCCGGTCCGCGTGGCGACGGCCACGCGCGCACGTGCCACCGATGGGCGGTCGGTGCCGTGCGAGGCTTCACGGCGCAGGACGCGGGCTCGTGAGACCCTCGGGCCCATGCAGCGACAAACGCGACCGAGACGACGATGGCGGGTGTGGCTGGTCGCACTCGCGCTTCTGGCCGCCGGCTGCGGCACGGGGGGTCCGACCGACGGCCCGAGCGACGGGAGCGACCTCGCGCCCGGCGTGTTCGGCGAGGCGGCCTGGGGCGAGGCGACGTGGCAGTGACCGCACGACGAATCGTCGTCGCCGCGTCCGTTCTCGTCGCGATCCTTGCCAGCGTGGCCACGGCGCAGGTGGACCTCGTCACCTTCGAGGCGCGGCGACCCGATCCGAGCCGACGAGGTCGACGGCAACTTCGCGGCCCTTCGTGATGCGGTCGAGGCGCGACACCTGGGCACGGTGCACGTGTCGTACGTAGACCTCGTGCCCCTCAACACCTCCGACCTGGAGGGAGCCGACGTCGCCCTGGACTACACGCGCATCCTCGACAAGGAGAGCGTGCTCACGCTGACCGTGGCGGACTCGAGGGCGACGTTCTGTTTCGCGACGCGCCTAGACCTGCCCGACGGTGCGGCGATCTCGTCGCTGACCGCCGTCGCGTACGACGGCGTGAACACGTACGAGAACGACGTCGACGTCCTCCTCCGCCGCCGGCCGTGGGGCGCGACCGCGCTCGAGACCGTCGCGGGCCTCGACAGCGGAACGTCCGACGACTTCGGCGCCGACCTCACGAGCGCATCGGCTGCTGCCAGTTCCTTCCCGCACACGGTCGATGCCGCCGGGTACGCGTACCGGCTGGAGGCCTGCCTCGCCGGCAGTGGCGCCGGGTTCCTCGATGCGTCGCTCACGCTCGATCTGCCCTGACCGCCCCGCCCGCTCCACGTCTACGCAGCTACGCACCGATACCCATCGGAGGTCCCTCATGATTCGACGTGTCCCATCCGTGGTCGCCGCCGTCCTGCTCGTGGTCGCCGGCTGGACGTCGGCGCAGATCGAGCTGACGTCCTTCCAGACCGGCGATCCGATCCGTGCCGACGACGTCAACGGCAACTTCCAAGAACTGGCCGATGCCGTCACCGCCATCGCCGACGGCGAGTACCGCGTCCTTCCCTTCGACCTGGTTCCGGTCGAGCCGTTCTGGACGCGGACGACGATCTCGGCACCCCCGACGTGCCGACGGAGTTCCGCTACGGCGTCAACGACAAGCTCGCCTTGGAGCTCACCGGATCGACGCAGACGAGCGCGCGCTCGTACTGCTTCGCGGGACACGTCCGCCTGCCGGATGGGGCCACCGTCGTGCGGCACGGCGCCACCTTGGAGGAGGGCGATCCGGGAACCAGCACCACCGACGCTAACTACGCCAGCGCGACCTTCTACCAGCAGCCGTTCTCCACGACCGACATCGAACCGCCCGACGGGATCGTGGAGACGATCGCTCAGGCCAAGACGTTCCAGGAGGGCTCCACGACCGGCGGAGGGCTACCGATCACGATCGACAACGACGCGTACACGTACGGCTACCTCGTGTGCTTGAAAGGCGACGGCAGGTTCCTCAACGCGCGGTTGTCCTACACGCTGCCCTGAAGGAGGTGGCTCGTGCCCGCGGGCGCCGGAGGTCGGTCAGCCCCGGCGGCGCGTCCGCTGGTCCTCCTCGTCGCCCTTGACGACCATCACCGGGCAGGGCGCGAACTCCAGCACGCGCTCCGCGACGGAGCCCAGCATCACCTTCTTGCGGGGGCGCCGGCCTACGTGGCCCATCACGATCAGGTCCGCGCCATGCTCGCGAGCCTGATCGACGATCTCCTCGAACGGATCGCCGCGCACGACCTTCGATTCGACGTCGAGACTCATCCGCTGGCCCTCGTCGCGAAGCACCTTCAGGATCCGCTCGCCCTGCTCGAGCAGCTCGGCACGGATCTCGTCGAGCTCGCGCTGATCGAACCGGCGTAGCTCCTCGCACAGCAGCATGTCGATGACGTACAGCAGATCGACCCGGGCACCGAAGGCCCGCGCCGTGCGGAACGCCAGCCGTGCGGCGGCGACCGAGGCGTCCGAGCCGTCCGCGGGCACCAACAGATGGCGGAACAGCCGTTCAGGCATCGCGGTCCTCCGTTCGCTCTTCCTCCAGGCGTGCCTTGACCCGTTTGGTGCGGACGAACTCCTCGCGCTCGGCCTCCTCGAGGGTCGCCTCGATCGCCCGGATCGTCTCTTCCTGCTCGGGGATCAGCACCTGCTCCAGCGCGCTCACCCGGCGCTGCGTGCGCGCCAGCTCCGCCGCGACCCGCCATACCGAGCCGTACACCTCGGCCCAGCCGTCGAGCGCCTCGACCACGTCCAGCCAGCGCAGGCGTGCGGCGTCCAGTGCGGCGGGCGTGCCGCCAGCGCTGGTGGTGAGCCGCTCGGGACGGACCTGCAGCGCCACCTTCGGGAGCGAGACACCCATCAGGTTGCGGACGTCGACGCTGCACGACGTCCGCGCGGACGGCGCCAGCAGCGCCGAGCGGACGGCGTCGCTGCCGGCGTCCAGCCGAGCGGTCCGGAGCGCGGCGTGGGCGGCGTCGAACAGGTCGCGGATGCGGCCCTCGTGCTGGCGAACGGCGCGCATCAGGTCCCAGACCTCGCGCAGCAGCACCTCGCGCTTGCGTTCGAGCAGAGCGTGCCCGTCGCGGGCCTCCGCCAGCGACTGCCGCACCTGGAGCAGCGTGGCGCGGGTGTGGGGAAGGTTATCCGCGGTCGCCACGGTCCACGTCCTCGTCGCGGCGGGCGGAGCGGTCGCCCAGCTTGCCGCGGTAGCGCTTGTGGAGCTGGGCTTCGGAGATGCGGTGCAGCTCCGACGCCGGGAGCTCGGCCAGCGCCGCCCACGCCAGGTCCAGCGTCTCGTCGATCGAGCGGGACTCGTCGGGGCGCTGCTTCAGCACCCGGTTCTCGAACACGTCGCCGAACGCGAGGTAGGTGCGGTCGGTGGCCGACAGCGCGCTCTCGCCGATGATCGTGGCCAGGTTGCGGACCTCGCGGACGCGGGCGTACGCCGCGAACAGCTGCGCGGCGACCTCGGGGTGATCCTCACGCGTGCCCTCCGCGCCGATCCCGTCCTTCATCAGCCGCGACAGCGACAGGGGCACGTCCACCGGCGGGTAGACGCCGGACCGGTTCAGCGCGCGCGACAGCACGATCTGTCCTTCGGTGATGTAGCCGGTCAGGTCGGGAATCGGGTGGGTGATGTCGTCGCCGGGCATGCTCAGCACCGGGATCTGGGTGAGCGAGCCGCTGCGTCCGCGAGCCCGGCCGCAACGCTCGTACAGGCTGGCCAGGTCGGTGTACAGGTAGCCGGGGTAGCCCTTGCGGCCGGGCACCTCGTTCTTGCGGGCGGACAGCTCGCGCAGCGCCTCGGCGTAGTTGGTCATGTCCGTCATCAGCGCCAGCACGTGCATGCCCTTTTCGAACGCCAGGAACTCGGCCAGCGTGAGCGCCGCGCGGGGCGTCACGATGCGCTCCATCGGCGGATCGTCGGCCAGGTTCAGGAACAGCGCGGTGCGGCCCAGCAGGCCCGAGCTGGAGAAGCGCTCGCGAAAGTACGCGGCGGTGTCGTGCGACACGCCCAGCGCGACGAACACGACGGCGAACGCCTCGCTCTCGTCGGACAGCCGCGCCTGCAGCGCGATCTGGGAGGCGAGCTCGTCGTGGGGAAGGCCGGCGCCCGAGAAGATCGGCAGCTTCTGGCCGCGGACCAGGGTGTTCAGGCCGTCCACCGCGGAGATGCCGGTCTCGATCACGTCCTGGGGATAGTCGCGCGCGGCGGGGTTGAGCGGAGCGCCGTGCACGTCCAGCCTGGCTTCGGCCACCGGCGGGGGCAGCCCGTCGCGGGGCTGGCCCAGCCCGTCGAACACGCGCCCCAGCATCTCGCGCGACACCCCGAGGTGGAGCGTCTCGCCTCGGAAGCGGACGGTCAGGTCCTCTGCGCGCAGGCCGGTGGTGTCGCCCCACAGCTCCACGATCGCGGCGTCGGCGCCGGCCGAGAGCACCTCGCCCAGGTGCGTTCCGGTGGGGGAGGTCACCTCGACCAGCTCGCCGTAGCCGGCTCCGGAGAACCCGTCGATCACCAACAACGGGCCGTTGATGCGGTCGGCGCGTGCGACGTCGATCATGCTGGAGCCCCTTCGTCCTGCTCGGCTTCGGCGCGGAGCTTGGCCAGCGTCCGGCGGGTGTCTGTCCACACCTCGTCGATCCGGTAGGTCTCGTCGTTCGGGATCGTCTCCTTGAGCCGGGTCAGGGCGGTGCGGTCCAGGCTCTCGCGCAGGCGCAGCAGCGGGACGCCCGCCTCGATCGCCTCGAGCCCGGCGTCGTGAAGCTCGACGAACAGCGCCAGCAGGCGCACCTGCTTGGCCGGCTCGCAGAAGGCGTCGACGTCGTGCAGGGCGTTCTGGCGGAGCACGCCCTCCTTGAGCAGGCCGGCGACCTCGATCACCCAGCGCTGCCGGTCGGGAAGCGCGTCGACGCCCACCAGGCGCACCATCTGCTCCAAGCGGGCGTCCTCCTCGAGCACGTCGCCGGCGCGGCGGCGAAGGTCGAGCCAGTCGACCTCGGTCGTGTCGCGCCACCAGTCGGCGACCGCGTCGTCGTAGAAGCTGTAGCTGCCCTTCCAGCTGACCGCCGGGTAGTGCCGCGCGCTGGCCAGGTCGCGGTCCAGCGCCCAGAACGCGCGCGTGAATCGCTGGGTGTGCTGCGTGACCGGCTCGGTGAAGTCGCCTCCTGGCGGGCTGACCGCTCCGATCACGGTGACCGAGCCCTCGTCGCCGGCGAGGGTCTCGACCTGCCCGGCGCGCTCGTAGAACGCGGCCAGGCGGGAGGGCAGGTAGGCGGGGTAGCCCTCCTCGGCGGGCATCTCCTCGAGACGTCCCGCGATCTCGCGCAGCGCCTCGGCCCAGCGCGAGGTCGAGTCCGCCATCAGCGCCACGTGGTAGCCCTGGTCGCGGTAGTACTCGGCCAGCGTGATCCCCGTGTACACGCTGGCCTCGCGCGCAGCGACCGGCATGTTCGAGGTGTTCGCGACCAGGATGGTGCGGTCCATCAGCGGCCGTCCGCTGCGCGGGTCGACCAGCGCGGGGAACTCCTGCAGGACCTGCGCCATCTCGTTGCCGCGCTCGCCGCAGCCCACGTAGACGATCACCTGGGCGTCCGACCACTTGGCCAGCGAGTGCTGCAGCACCGTCTTGCCGGCTCCGAACGGCCCGGGAAGCGCCGCGCTTCCGCCCCGCGCGACGGGGAAGAAGGTGTCCAGCACGCGCTGGCCGGTGATCATGGGCCTGTCCGGATCGCGGCGCTCCCTGAACGGACGGGGCCGCCGGACGGGCCAGCGTTGCGTCAGCCCGATCTCGTGACTCTCTCCCTCGTCGTCGCGGAGCCGGGCGACGGTGTCGCCTGCGCCCAGCTCGCCCTCGTCCGCGATGTGCTCGACCTCGCCGGACAGCTGGGGAGGCACCAACACCCGGTGCGTCACCAGCGGCGTCTCGGGCACCGTGCCCAGCACCGCTCCGGCGGTGACGCGGTCGCCGACCGACACGGTCGGCGTGAACGCCCAGCGCCGCGCGGGCAGACCCTCCGCGGCGCCGCGCTTCAGGTAGATGCCCTGGGCGTCGCGCACCACCTCGAGCGGGCGCTGGATGCCGTCGAACGTCTGTCCGATCAGCCCGGGCCCCAGCAGCACCGACAGGGGATGGCCGGTTCCCACGACCGGCTCGCCCGGTCGCAGGCCGGTCGTCTCTTCGTAGATCTGGACGGTGGCGCGATCGCGGTCGATCGAGATCACCTCCGCCGCCAAGCGGTCGTGGCCGACCCAGACGTGCTCGAGGACCCCGACGCTGGCGCTCAGCCGCATGCGCGCGATCGGTCCGGTGATCTGCAGAAGCGTTCCGACCACGCTCATGCGTCGTCGCCTCCGTCCCGGGTCGGCGGCGCGTCCGCCTGCTGCGCGTCCGCCTGCTGCGCGTCCGGTGCCGACGCCGTCAGCAGCGCGTCGATCTCTGCGCGGAGCCGCCCCTGAGCCTGGTCCAGCCGGCCTTCGAGGGTGGCGTCGATGCTGGAGCGTCCGGCGTGCGCCACCACGCCGTGACGGCGTGGCAGCGGCTCGGGATCGAGGCGCAGCGCGGGGCCGTCCTGCTCGGCCCAGCCGGCGACGTCGTTCTCGTCGACGTTGGACGCGCTGGCGTCGTCCAAGCGGACGGCGACCTCGTCGCCGCCGAGCTCGCGCGCGGCGTGCCGCGCCAGTCGCGCCAGCGTGTCCGGATCGATCCCACCGTCGGCCAGCTCGTGCAGCCGCTGACGCGCCGCCTCCCAGACGCGGTCCAGCCGCGCCTCGCGGGCCTCGAGCCGACGCCGCCGCCGCTCCAGGTCGGCGACCGCCAGGCACTGCCGGCACGCCTCCTCGGCGGCGCGTCGCCCCTCCTCTTCCGTCTTCGCCCGGATCGCCTGGGCACGCTCGGCGGCCTGATCGAGGATCTCCTGGGCGTTCCCCTCGGCGGACGCCTCGATGCCCAGCGCGCGCTGTTCGGCGCGCCGCCGGACCTGGGCGGCGAGCTCGCCCGGATCGCCACGAAGCCCGGTCACCCCGTCACCTCGCCAGCCGAAGGCCCAGCACGTCTTCGACCCGTTCGCTGAGCGGCGTGTGCGTGTCGTCGCCGTCGGGGTCGGGAATCTCGACCACCAGCGGTCCGGTGTCGTCCACCGCGGCACGCTCCAGGCGATCGTGCAGGGGGCCGCTCCACGCCTGGCTGAGAAGCACCATGCACACCCCGGGCGTGCGCAACGCCCGGTCCAAGGCGGCGGCGGCCTGCCTGGCGGTGGCGACCTCGGTCCCTTCGATCCCGAGCAGCCCCAGCCCCAGCACCGTATCGGGAGGGCCGACCGCGACGATCCGTCCGCGGCTCATCAGCCGCCCAGGATGATGAACGAGATGATCAGCCCGTAGATGACGATCCCCTCGGCCAGGCCGACGAAGATCAGGGTGCGGCCCAGCAGCTCGGGCTTCTCGGCGATCGCGCCGATCGCGGCCGCGCCCGCGATGCCGACCGCGATGCCGGCGCCGATGGCGGCCAGCCCGGTCGAGATCGCGGCGGCCAGCGGGGCGCCCGAGGCGGTCTCCGCGGCCTCCTGCGCGACGGCGAGGCCCCCGGCGAGCACGAGCCACGACGTCAGGGTGAGCGCCAGGCGTCTGGCACGTGAGGTGGGAACGGGGAGCCTAAGCATCGGAACCTCCTGCGAACGAGAGCGGTCGGAAGGGGGTGCCCCTCCCCTGGAAGAAGCGGCCGAAGAACTCGTAGTAGGAGAGGCGCAACGCCTGGATCCCGACGATCAGGCCTTCGAACCCGACGATCAGCGTGGTGCCCAGCAGGAACACCAGCCAGCCCATCTGCCCGCCCGAGTACTGCAGCACCATCTGCGACAGGCCTTCGTGCGCGACGGCGAACGCACCGAGTCGGACGAACGACAGCGTGTTGGACAGGTAGGCGATGATGGCCTCGAACAGCTCGAAGAAGCCGGTGACGGCGTGGGCGCCCACGTTGGGCTTCGCGCCCTCGATCCGTTCGGCCAGCGGCTCGCGGAACCACATCGCGACGGCCAGCAGCGCGACGACCGCCAGCCACGCCCCGGTGGGGATCCGCCCGGCGAACACCGCCAGCCCGCCGCCCAACAGCGCCCAGTACAGCGCTACGCCCAGCATGCCGCTCTTGTCCAGCCAGAACCGCGCGGTGTCGCGCGTGCGCCACGCCGAGACGAGGTTCAGCGCGAAGCCGACGTTGAGGATCACGACGCCCGCCACGACGGCGGCGATGAGCAGGGGGAAGATGTCGTGCAGCGGCTGGAGCCAGAGGGCGTGGAACGCCTCGGCGCCGAACGCGACGCCGTACAGGGCGCCGAACGCCATCGAGGTGACGCCCGCCGCGGCCACGACCGTCCCGAACGACGTCGCGCGGCGCAGCGCCAGCCCGAGCAGGGTCAGCAGCAGGCCGTGCCCCAGGTCGCCGAACATCATGCCGTACATGAACAGGAACGCGACCGCCGCGACGAGGGTCGGGTTCAGCTCGTCGTAGCCCGCCACGCCGAAGGTGGACACCAGCGGCTCGAACGGCTTCAGCCAACGAGGGTTGCGCACCAGGCTGGGCACGGACGGTCGACCGGCCGCGGGCGGCAGCGCTTCGACCACCAGCTGGTCCTCGGCGACGTCGCGAAGGCGTGCTTCGAGCTCGTCGACGCGCCGTGCCGGCATCCAGCCTCCGATCACGTAGACGTCGTCGCGGTAGGGGAAGTGGCGCATCGCCTCGCACAGCTCGAGGTCCAGCCGGACCCGCGCCAGCGTGGCGCGCAGCGTCGGCCCGACCTCGTCGGACAGCTCGCGACCTTTGGCCGCGAGCTCGCCGGTCCGCTCACGGACCTCGCGCAGCTCGGCCCGGACCGTTTCCAGCGCCTCGTCGGGAGGCCCGCGCACCTGGTGCGGCAGGGGTACCGGCTCGAAGAACGCGCTCGCGAGCGCGCGGTCGAGCACGTGCCCGTCCTCGCGTGCCGTGGCGACGGCCACCAGCGCCCGGTCCCCGCTGCGGTCCAGCGGGATCAGCACGAACGCGACCTGGAACAGCGCGGCCGCGACGCGGTCGACGTTCTCGGCAGGCAAGGAGCCGATCGTGAGGTGGTGGTGCCGGAGGCTGCGGAGCTGCTCGACCGGTGCGTCGAGCGCGCTGAGCAGCTCCAGCTGGGTCTCGGCCGCCTCGAGGTCGCGCAGCTCCCCGAGCGCGGCGTCGCGCTCGTCCTGCCAGCCGCCGACGCGGGTCTCGAGCCGAAGCGCTTCGCTCTCGACGTCCGGCCGGTCCCCTTCGGGGCGCGGCTGGAGGTCGCCGCTGGGCAGGTCGGTGTCGTTCACCTCCAGCGTCTCGCGCACGCTCTCCAGTCGGGCCTCCAGCGCCCGGTACGTCTCCGCCAGCTCGGCCCACTTGGGGGCGGGCGACCAGCGCTCGGTCTCTTGCGCGCCGACGTGGAGCACACGCTCGCGCATGATCGTCGCCGTGACCGGCTCGAGGTCGCGCTCGCTCACGAACAGGCTCAGCTCGACGAGTCGTTCGGGCACCCACATGTCACGTGACCTCCCGGGGGACGTGCGACCTGAGGTCGTCAGCGCTCAGGTCCTGCGCTTTCGCTTCGAGCAGACGGATCAGATCCTGCACCTCGGCCTCGAGCAGGATCAGGTAGGCGAGCACCAGGCCCAGTCCGAACGGCACCCGGGCGAAGCGGGCGCGGGCGGCGTCCCGGCGCAGCATCTCGGTGCGGCGCTCGAGCTCCAGGATCGCGTCGCGCTCGCTGGCCTCGCTGGGCAGCTCGACGCCCAGGGCGGCCGCCTCGTCGCGCAGCGGTGCGCCGGCGGCGACGCGCTGGACCATCGCGAGTCCCCCACCGAAGTCCCGGTGGAGGCAGAAGTTCACCACCTCTTCGGGGCGGATTCCGGCCAGCGCGCGGTAGCGCACGGCGGCCAGCAGGTTCGTGCGCGCCAGCCAGCGGCCCAGCAGGTCCTCGGCGTCGCGCGCGTCGCCGCCTCCCAGCGCGTCGATCCGCTTCACCAGGCCACGTCCGAACGCCAGGTCCAGCGCGACCTCCAGGTAGAACGGTCGATGCTCCGCCTGGTAGCGCTCCCAGGCGTTCGCGAGCGCTCGGCCGTACGGACTGCCGTCGAGCGCTTCGAGCAGGGCGCGCAGCGACCGGGCTCGCGTCCAGGCGGCCACGTCCGGACCGTCCTGGGCGTGCACGGTCATCGCCGCGCGTGCCTGCTCCAGCGACCTGTCGTAGTGCAGCGCCCGCACCAGCAGCTTGATGTCCTGCACGTCGTAGCGGCTGGCGTGCCAGCGCAGCAGGTCGCGTGCCCGGGGGGGAACGTCGTCGGCCAGCGATACGGTCTCGCGGTGCACCCGGCGCCGGAGCGTGCGCTCGGCGTGCGTCACGTCGGCGGCGACGCCTGTGTAGCGGGTGCCCGCCAGCACGTCGCGGGCGCGCTCCAGGCCGTGGGCGTCGAACAGTCGGTGCCAGTCGTCGTCGTCCAGCAGTCGCGAGCGGCGTGCCCGCACCTGAGCCTGAACGGACGCGTACCCGACGGCCGAGAGCACCTCAGGCGTCCGTCGTCCGGACGACCCAGGCGACGACCCGCTGCACGGCGGCGTCGATGCGCGCCTCGGCGGCCTTTTCGGCCGCGTCGAGCTCGTCGCGGAGGTCACGACGGGCGTCTTCGACGCGTCGTTCGGATTCGGCGACGGCGTCGGCACGAACGCGCTCCGCCTCGGCCTCGGCCTCTGCGCGGGCGGTCTCGACCTGGGACCGTGCTTGCCGGCGCGCTTCGTCGAGCCGGGCCTGGGCTTTCGCCTCGGCCTCCTCGACACGTCGTCGCGCCTGCTGCTCGCTCTCGAGGATGTGCTCGAGCGCTGCTTGTGCCGAATTGTGCATGCAGCGAGCGTAGGGGGGTGCTCGTGCGACCGACAGTGTGAGATGTCCCGAATCCCGAGCGCATGTTCGGGGTTCCGGGTACGGATGACCCTCGTACCCGACCGCTCGGGTCCGTATGCTGCGGTCGAGCACGACAGACCGGCGCCGCTCGCGGTGTCGACCATGACTCTGCCCGTACGACGCCGGCCCCGCCTCTCGTGGGACCAGGAGGTCCGCTATGGCGACGGAGTTCGTACGTTGGCTCGAGAATCTGGACAAGGGCGACGTCGCCTCGGTCGGAGGCAAGAACGCCTCGCTGGGCGAGATGATCCAGGCCCTCGCCGAGGAAGGCGTCCGGGTGCCGGGCGGCTTCGCGACCACCGCCGAGGCGTACTGGCGCTTCGTCGACGCCAACGACCTGCGGAGCGAGCTCACCGAGCGGATCGCAGCGATGCGGTCGAACGACGCGACGCTCGAGCAGGTCGGAAGCCAGATCCGCAAGGCGTTCCTCCACGCCGAGTTCCCGGACGACCTGAGGGACGCGATCCGCGCCGCGTACCGGACGTTGTCCGAGCGCCACGAGGTGGACCACGTCGACGTGGCCGTGAGGAGCAGCGCGACCGCCGAGGACCTGCCGACCGCCAGCTTCGCCGGTCAGCAGGAGACGTTCCTCAACATCGACGGCGAAAAGCAGCTGTTCGACGCCTGCCGCCGCTGCTACGCCTCGCTGTTCACCGATCGCGCGATCAGCTACCGCGAGAGCCAAGGCTTCGAGCACATGGAGGTCGCCCTCTCGATCGGCGTGCAGAAGATGGTGCGCAGCGACCTCGCCTCGTCGGGCGTGATGTTCACGATCGACACCGAGACCGGCTTCAAGGACATGATCCTGATCAACGCCGCCTGGGGCCTGGGCGAGACGGTCGTGCAAGGCACCGTCGACCCCGACGAGTACTCGGTGTTCAAGCCGTTGCTGAGCCGGGACGAGCTCGTGCCGATCGTCGGCAAGCACATCGGCTCGAAAGAGCAGAAGATGGTCTACACCAGCGGCGGGACCGCCGCGACGAAGACCCAGGACACGACCCGGCAGGAGCGCCAGTCGATCGTGCTGGACGACGAGGAGATCGTGCAGCTGGCCCGCTGGGCCAAGCGGATCGAGGATCACTACGGGATGCCGATGGACCTCGAGTGGGCCAAGGACGGCCAGAGCGGCGAGATGTTCATCGTCCAGGCGCGCCCCGAGACGGTCCAGTCCCAGCGCGAGGCCGCCGCGATGAAGCGCTACGAGCTGCTCGAGAGCGGCGGCGAGCCGCTGGTCGAGGGCCTCGCGATCGGCGAGGCGATCGTGACCGGGCGGGTGCAGGTGATCAAGGGAGCGGACGAGATCGGACGGTTCGAGGACGGCTCGATCCTGGTCACCGGCATGACCGATCCCGACTGGGTGCCGATCATGAAGCGCGCCGCGGCGATCGTCACCGACCACGGCGGGCGCACCTGTCACGCCGCGATCGTCAGCCGCGAGCTGGGCATCCCCGCGCTGGCCGGTACCGGCAACGCGACGCAGGTGCTGAAGGACGGCCAGCTGGTCACGGTTTCCTGCGCCGAGGGCGAGCACGGCTTCGTGTACGAAGGCGAGCTGAAGTTCGAGGAGTCGGAGATCGACCTGTCCGGCCTGAAGGAGCCCTCGACGCGCGTGATGATGAACATCGCCGATCCGACCGCCGCGATGCGCTGGTGGCGGCTGCCGTGCAAGGGGATCGGCCTGGCCCGCATGGAGTTCATCATCAACAACGCCATCAAGGTGCACCCGATGGCGCTCGTGAACTTTGGCGAGCTCGAGGACCGCAAGGCGAAGCGTCGCATCACCGAGCTCACGCGCGGCTACGATGACAAGCCGCAGTACTTCGTCGACCACCTCGCGCTGGGGATCGGCAAGATCGCCGCGTCGCAGTGGCCCGAGCCGGTCATCGTCCGCATGAGCGACTTCAAGACCAACGAGTACGCCGACCTGATCGGCGGCGCGGCGTTCGAGCCGCACGAGGCCAACCCGATGCTGGGGTTCCGCGGCGCGTCGCGCTACTACAGCGAGCGCTACGCGGCCGGCTTCGCGCTGGAATGCCGCGCGATCAAGCACGTCCGTGACCGGATGGGCCTGGACAACGTGGTCGTCATGATCCCGTTCTGCCGCACGCTGGAGGAGGCCGACCGCGTTCTCGAGGTGATGGCCGAGAACGGCTTGCGCCGCGGCGAGAACGGCCTGTCGGTGTACGTGATGGCCGAGATTCCGTCCAACGTGGTGTTGGCGCGCGAGTTCGCCCAGCGCTTCGACGGCTTCTCGATCGGAACGAACGACCTGACCCAGCTGGTGCTGGGCGTGGACCGGGACTCCGAGCTGCTCGCCGGTCTGTTCGACGAGCGCGACGAGGCGGTCAAGCGCTCCATCGCGTCCCTGATCGAGGATGCGCACGCCGAGGGCACCTCGGTCGGCATCTGCGGGCAGGCCCCCTCCGACCACCCGGACTTCGCGGAGTTCCTGGTGGGGTGCGGCATCGACTCGATCTCGCTGAACCCCGACAGCGTCATCGACGTGGTCCGTCGCCTGGGCGATCTCGAGGAGAAGGGCGGGCGCGAGAAGGCGGGCGCGGCCTGACGCCGAAGCGGCGTCGACGCGGCTCTGAACGCACGACGAACGGCCGGTCGCGACCCTCGCGTCGCGACCGGCCACGCAGCGTTCGCGCGGAGCGCTAGGCTGAGGCCATGAGCCACCAAGCTGCAGATACCCGCTACGACGCCATGACCTACCGCCGCACGGGCGACAGCGGCCTCAAGCTGCCGGCCGTGTCGCTGGGCCTGTGGCAGACGTTCGGCCACGACACGCCGTTCGACAGCGTGCGCGAGCGCGTCCTGACCGCGTTCGACCTGGGCGTCACCCACATCGACCTCGCGAACAACTACGGACCCCCGCCCGGATCGGCCGAGGCGAACTTCGGCGAGGTCATGCGGCGCGACCTGGCGCCCTACCGCGACGAGCTGATCGTGAGCACCAAGGCCGGCTACGGCATGTGGGACGGTCCGTACGGCGAGTGGGGCTCGCGCAAGTACCTCCTCTCGAGCCTGGACCAGAGCCTGGAGCGCATGGGCCTCGAGTACGTCGACATCTTCTACTCGCACCGCTTCGATCCCGACACGCCGCTGGAGGAGACGATGGGCGCGCTGGCCAGCGCGGTCCACGCCGGCAAGGCGCTCTACGCCGGGGTGTCGTCGTACTCGGCCGCGAAGACCCGCGAGGCGGAAGCGCTGCTGCGGGAGATGGGCGTGCCGCTCCTGATCCACCAGCCGTCGTACTCGATGCTGAACCGTTGGATCGAGGTCGAGCTGCTGGACGCGCTGGGCGAGCTGGGCGTCGGATCGATCGTGTTCTCGCCCCTCGCCCAGGGCCTGCTGACCTCGAAGTACTTGGGCGGCGTGCCCGAGGACGCCCGCGTGAACTACGCTCCGAGCTTCAAGCGCGACTTCCTGAACGAGGACACGCTGAGCAAGGTCAGGGCCCTGAACGAGATGGCCCAGGACCGCGGTCAGTCGCTGGCCCAGATGGCGATCGCCTGGGTCCTGCGCGATCCGCGCGTCACCTCGGCCCTGATCGGCGCGAGCAGCGTGGATCAGCTGCGCGAGAACGTCGCCGCCCTGGACCGCCTGGACTTCGCGGACGACGAGCTCGCCACGATCGAGCGCTACGCGACCGACAGCGGCATCAACATCTGGGCGCAGTCCAGCGAGGCGGGCTGAGTGAGGCCGTCATGAACGCACCCGAACGCGCGGACGGTCCCGTCGGCGCATTCCTGCGCCACCACTTCCGCCACTTCAACGCCGCCACGCTCGTCGACGCCGCCGACGGCTACCGCCGCCACATGGACGACGGCGGCGCGATGATGATCACGCTGGCCGGCGCGATGAGCACCGCCGAGCTGGGCCTGTCGCTGGCCGAGATGATCCGCCGCGACCAGGTGCAGATCATCACCTGCACGGGCGCGAACCTCGAGGAGGACGTGTTCAACCTGATCGCGCACGACTTCTACGAGCGCGTCCCGAACTACCGCGACCTCAGCGCCGAGGACGAGCAGGCGCTGCTGGACCGTCACATGAACCGCGTCACCGACACCTGCATCCCCGAAGAGGAGGCGATGCGCCGGCTGGAGCGCGCCTTGGTGGCCGAGTGGACGAACGCCGACGCCGCCGGTGAGCGGTACTTCCCGCACGAGTTCCTCTACCGGCTGCTCCGCAGCGGGACGCTCGAGGAGCACTACCAGATCGATCCCGCCGACTCGTGGCTGGTGGCGGCGGCCGAGAAGGACCTGCCGATCGTCGTGCCGGGGTGGGAGGACTCGACGACGGGGAACATGTTCGCGGCGCACGTGATCGAGGGCGAGATCGCCGACGTTCACACCGTCAAGACCGGGATCGAGTACATGACCTTCCTGGCCGACTGGTACGCCCGCACCGCCGCCGAGCGCAGCGTCGGTTTCTTCCAGATCGGTGGCGGCATCGCGGGCGACTTCCCGATCTGCGTGGTGCCGATGCTGCATCAGGACCTGAAGCGCCCAGGCGTCCCGATGTGGGGCTACTTCTGCCAGATCAGCGACTCGACCACGAGCTACGGCTCGTACTCCGGCGCGGTGCCCAACGAGAAGATCACCTGGGGCAAGCTGGCGGTCGAGACGCCCAAGTTCGTGATCGAATCCGACGCCTCGATCGTCGCGCCGCTGCTGTTCGGGCTGGTCCTGGGCGCGTAAGTCGCCTGGCGAGCTTCGCGAGGGGTCGCCCAGCCGGGACGGTACACTCGTCCATGCCCGCTGCGAAGCCCACCGGCACCGTCCGCAGGCGCGTCCTTCCCGGACGCGCCGGCGCCGTGTCGCTGGCGGGGATGGTGGTCGCCGGCCTGATGCAGGTGTTCCGCATCGCCTCGCTGGCCGCGCTGGTGTACGCGGTAGGCGGACCGGAGCTGCGCGCGGACGGCTTGGGGCTGGCGCTGATCGGGACCGCGATCGCGTCGATCTGGATCGCGTTGCGGTCCTCCGTTCCCGGTGCGCACGCCAGCGCCCAGAGCGTGTCGGTCGCCGTGACGGTGGTCGCCGTTTCCGGCGCGGCCGGCGCGGTGGGGCCCGAGGCGCTGAACGGCACCGTGCTGGCGGTCGTCGCGGCGTCGGGCGTGGTGACCGGTCTGGTCCTCCTCGTCCTCGGTCTCACCGGCGCCGCCCGACTGGTGCGGTACCTGCCGCATCCGGTCATCGGCGGGGTGCTGGCCGCCAGCGGCTGGGTGCTGGTCGACAGCGCGATCGCGATGATGTCGCACGGGATCGCAGGCGGCCCGTTCACGGTCGAGGCTTTGATGCACTGGCTTCCCGGCATCGCGATCGGGGTGTGGCTGTTCGCGTTCTCCCAGGCGGTTCGGCACCCTCTGGTCGTTCCGGTCAGCCTCGTCGCCGCGATCGCCCTGTTCTTCGGCGTGGCGCGTCTGAACGGCTACGGTCTGGCACGCCTGTACGAGGGGGGCTGGCTGTTCGGCCCGCTGCCGGACGGTGCGCTCTGGCGCCTCCCGCCGGTGTCGCACTGGATGGAGGCGGATCTAGGGGCGGTGATCGCGCAGGGGCCGGCGTACGCGACGGTGGCGTTGGTCACCGCCCTCACCGCGCTGTTGTTCACCGGTGGGATGGAGCTGGACCGGGACGTGGACGCCGATCCCGGTCGCGAGCTACGCGAGACCGGGATCGCCAACCTGCTGGGCGCATCGTTCGCGGGCCTCACGGCCACGGTCTCGCCGACCGGCTCGCGGCTCGCCTCCGCCATGCGGACGCGCCGCCGGGTCGACGCGGCGGTCACGCCGCTGCTGACGATCGTCGTGCTGGCGCTGGGAGCGCGCGTGATCGGGATCGTGCCGTTGCCGGTCCTCGGCGGCCTGCTGGTGTACCTCGGTGCCGCCTACCTGAGCGACTGGCTGATCGCCGGTTGGCGCCGGCTGTCGCCGCTGGACATGGTCGTCGTGATCGTGATCGTCGTCACCGTGGCGGTCTTCGGCCTGCTCGAGGGCGTCGCCGTGGGCCTGGTCGTCACCGTCGCGATGTTCGTCGTCGCGGCGGCACGTACCGACGTGGTCGCTGCCGCACGCACGGGACGCGACCTCCGGAGCCGGGTCACCCGCTCGGCCGCCGCGCGCGAGTGGCTGTGGGACGAGGGCGAGCGGACGGCCGTGTTCCACCTGGGAGGCACGGTGTTCTTCGGTACGGCGGATCGTCTGGTAGCGCGCGCCAAGGAGCGGCTGGCCAGCGAGCCGCTCCCGCGATTCGTGGTGCTGGACGTGAAGGACGCGGCGACGTTCGACGCCACCGGAGCGTTCGCGGTGATGCGGATCGTCCGCACGGCGGATCGTGTCGGGGCCGAGGTGGTGGTGGCCGGCGGCGGCCCCCGCCTCCAGCGGACCCTTCGCAAGGCGGGCGCGGAAGCGACGTTCGTGAACGATCTGGATCAGGCGCTGGAGCACTGCGAGGACGGCTTGCTCGAGGAGGCCGACCTGCTGTCGGACCGCCCCACCTTCGACGACGTCGTGGACGACATCCCGGGCGGCGAGGAGGCCTGGCGTGCCATGCGACCGTGGTTCGAGGAGGTGCGACTGGGCGAGGGGGAGAGGCTGGTTCGGCAGGGCGATCCGGCCGACTGCTTCTGGATCCTGGCCGAGGGTCGCGTCAGTGCCGTCCTGGAGCGCAGCGACGGCTCGCGATTGCGGCTCGAGACGCTGGTCCCCGGTCAGGTGCTGGGCGAGCTCGGCTTCGTCGATCCGGCGCCCCGGTCGGCCGACCTGCTGGCGGACGAGCCGTCGCGCCTCTACCGGATGGACCGGGCGTCGTGGCGGGCGTTGGCGGAGGAGCGACCCGACGCCGCGATCGCGCTCCGTGACCTGCTGCTACGGCTCGCGGCCGGTCGGGTGCGGCACCTGTCCTCGGCGCTGGCTGCCGCTCGCGGCTGAACGCGGTATCGCTCGGTCGCCGTCTGGCTCAGTCGCCGTAGCGGACCGCTACGAGCGTTCCGGACCGGTCCTTCCCGGCTACGGAGGCGTGGACCTCGTCGCCGACGCGCCGGTCCAGAACGGCCGCCGCGATCGGAGCGGTGAACGCCACGAGGCCTTCGAGCGGATCGGCCTCGTCCACGCCGACGATTCGGAAGCTGGACGTCTGCCCGTCGCCGTAGCGCACCGTGACGGTCGCGCCCAACGTCGCTACGTCCTCGTCGCCGTCGCTGGGAACGACCACGCGGGCGCTGGCCAGGCGATCGTCGAGCTGCTCCAGCACCTCGCGCAGGACGGTCAGGCGTCGTGCACGGTCGGTGGCGTCCGGGTCGGCCGCCAGCGCCTCGCGCTCGCGGAGTCGGTCGTCGCGCTCGCGCCGGAGAAGCTCCAGCCCGGCGGGCGTGACGAGGTTCGGAACGCCGTCGGCGAGCGGGGCCCGCTGCGGAACCAGCACGCGCTCCTGGTCGGCGTCGTCTTTGACGAAGGCTCGGCTCACGGTCGACTCCTTTCGGTGAGGGCCGTCGAACAGCGCAGCTCGCGCCGTGGCCCTGCGGCTACGGCGCGAGCTGCGAAGTGCACGTTCGCGTGTCGATCGATCGTCGTTCGTGCGAGTGGCTCACGACGGGTGCGAGGGCCGGGCCCTCAGCGGCGCCCGCTGCCGCCGCCGCGGCCGTTGCGCCCTTGACTGCTCGGTCGACCGCCGCCGCCCCGGGCGCCGCCGCGTCCACCGCCGCGATTGCCGCCGCGACTCGGGGTGCTGCGCATCGCGTCGTCGTCGAAGGCGCCGTAGCCGTCGAGCTTGACGCGCTCGATGCGCATCTTCAGCGCGCCCTCGATGGCGCGGACCTGCTTGCCGTCCTCGCGCGTGATCATCGTCACCGCGTCGCCGCTGCGCTCGGCGCGGCCGGTCCGGCCGAGGCGGTGCGTGTACGCCTCGACGGTGTCGGGCACGTCGTAGTTGATCACGTGCGAGACGCGCGTGACGTCGATGCCGCGGGCCGCGATGTCGGTCGCGATCAGCACGTCGTAGCTGCCGTCACGGAAGCCGTCGAGCGCCTTCTGGCGGCGCGCCTGCGACAGGTTCCCCTGCAGCGACGCCACCTGGAAGCCCTCGCGGTCGAGCTGCTGGGCCAAGCGCTTGGCGCGGTGCTTGGTGCGGGTGAACACCAGCGCCGAGCGCACCTCGCTCCGGTCCAACAGGTGCTTGAGCATGCGGGTCTTGTGATCCGCGTCGACGGGGTAGAGCGCATGCTCGACCGTGTCCGCCGGGGCGGTGCGGGCGATCTCGACCACGAACGGGTCGTTCAGGACCTCGTCGGCGAGGTGCCGGAGCTCCTTGGGCATGGTCGCGGAGAACAGCAGGCGCTGCGCGTCCGCGGGGACCTGTTTCACGATCCTGCGCACGTCGGGCAGGAACCCCATGTCGAACATGTGGTCCGCTTCGTCGAGCACCAGAACCTCGACGCCCGACAGGTCGCCGTCGCCGGAGCGCAGGTGGTCGAGAAGACGGCCGGGGCAGGCGACGATGATCTCCGCGCCGCCGCGAAGCGCCTTCTGCTGGGGCGCCTTGCCGACGCCGCCGTACACGGTCGCGGAGCGCAGGTTCGTCTTCGAGCCCAGCGTACGGATCTCGTTGTGGATCTGCTCGGCGAGCTCGCGCGTCGGAGCGACCACCAGCGCGCGGATGCGGCGGCGGGGTCCGTGCACGAGCTTGTTCAGGAGCGGCAGCACGAAGGCGGCCGTCTTGCCGGTGCCGGTCTGGGCGAGGCCCAGCACGTCTCGGCCGGCGACGGCGTCGGGGAGGGCCTTGCTCTGAATGGGTGTGGGGGTGGTGTACCCCGCGGCGTCGACGCCAGCGCGCACGCGAGCGTCCAGTCCGAAGTTATCGAACGTCATAATGAGTCCTTCCTGGCTTGCCGACGTCCAGCCAAGTCGCACTCATTGACTGAAAATTTCGAGCGAGCGAGAACATCGTACGTCACAGCGAGCAGCCCAGAGGGCGTGCTGCGCGACGAGAGAGGTGGTGGCCGCTGAGCGGCCGACGCGTGGCCGACCAAAGCGTGGCCGACCAAAGCGTGGCCGGCCAGAGCGTGGTGCATGCAGCGAGCCCCGGCGAAAGCCGGGGCTCGCGTACGTACGGGGTGGAGCTCAGTACCGGCCGGAGCCGCCGCCGCCACCGCCGGGGGCCTTTTCGGTGATCGAGACGTTCTGCGCCTGCGGGCCCTTCTGGCCCTGACCGACGTCGAACTCGACCTTGTCGCCCTCATCCAGGCTCTTGTAGCCCTGGCCCTGGATCGCGCTGAAGTGCACGAACAGGTCGTTTCCGCCGTCGTCCGGCGAGATGAAGCCGTAGCCCTTTTCGTTGCTGAACCACTTGACGTTTCCTGATGCCATTGTCTTTCCTTACTTGCCCGCCGGTTCCCAGAGGGAGCGTTCACGAGCACATGCGAGAGTCACGAGAGCATGTTTGCCCCCGCCGTTACGAAAAGGCCTTACGACTTCTTCGGAACGCCGCAGCATAGCCGAGCCTCCACCGGCAGTGCAAGAGGGGGCGCGACACGACACGGGAGATTCTTCGGAAAGCGCGGTACGTCCTCGCCCCGGGCCGCCTCGTCCGGGCCGCCTCGCGCTGGTCGTCTCGCGCAGGTCCTGCCCGCCTGCTCACCTGCCAGCGACGCCGTCCGTGCCGGCCGCGTAGGCAGCCTGGATGTCGAGCAGCTCGGAGGTGATCGCCGACTGGCGAGCCGCCTGGTAGCGGGTGCGAAGCTGATCGATGCGCTCTTCGAGGTTCCGCTCCGCGGCCTCCATGGCGGCCAGGCGAGCGGCATTCTCGCTGGCCTGCGACGCGGCGAACGCCTGCACCAGCGCGTGGGCGACGAGCTGCCGGATCACGCCCTGCAGGAGCGGACGCGCTTCGCCCAGCATGCTCGGAAGGCGACGGGACGGCCAGGCACGGTCGCGGATGGCGTGCAGCCACGACGGGTCCAAGGGAAGCAGCTGCAGCGCGTACGGCTCGTACGAGGCGCCAGCCGTCGGCCGGGCGTGGATCAGGAACAAACGCTCGGCTCGCCCTTCGTCGCGCCAGCGGTTCAGCGTGCCCAGCACCGCGCGGGCCGAGGCGTCCACCGCGCTGAGCGAGCCGGGAGGATCGATCTGCCGCTCGACCGGCCAGCCCAGGTCCTGGAGTTTGGCGACCATGCGCCGGCCTACGGCCAGCAGCGTCGGCGGTCCGCTCGCCTTCGTGCGGTGTCGCAGGAGCCCGTCGGCATGTCGCGCGATGCGCTCGGCGAACGGGCCGCATAGGCCGCGGTCCGAGCCGAACACCACCGCCGCGACCGGACCGCCGTGCGTGACCCGCTCGGCGTCCAGCAGCTCCGGATGTAGCTGCAGCAGGCTCTGCAGCGCCAGCTCGATCGTCCGTCCCGATTCGTCCAGCGCGTCCACGGCGTGCCGGTACTGGCCGATCCGGACCGATGCCAGCGTCTTCATCGTGGACACCACCGTCTGCAGCGTCTCGGCCCCGTGGAGCTGCCGCCGAACCGTCTCGACCTGGCTCACGCCGCGCCCTCGGCCCGGTTGCCCTCGGCCCGGTTGCCCTCGGCGCCGGCTTCCTCGGCGCGGCGAGCGTGCTCTGCGGCGACCCGGCGCGTCAACGTCAGCAGCGTCTCGCGGTCGTCGTCGGCGAGCGTTGCGCCCTGCTCGATCCGCTCGCAGATGTCGCGGTGCTCGTCACGGACCAGCCGCCGGAGGTCCCGCTCGACGGCGGCCACCGCCCGCTCGGGAACGTCGTCCAGAACGCCCTCGGCCGTCGCGAGAAGGATCGCGAGCTGCTCGCACACGGCGATCGTCTCGAGCGCGCCCTGCTGCAGCACGGCGCGCACGCGCCGACCGCGGGTCAGGGTACGACGTGTGGACGCGTCGACGTCCGCCCCGAAGCGCGCGAAGCGTTCGAGCTCCTCGAACTGCGTATACGCCAACCGCAGCGGGCCGGCGACCGTCCGGTAGGCGGGCAGCTGGGCCTTGCCGCCGACGCGCGAGACCGATCGGCCGACGTCCACAGCGGGCAAGATCCCGCGCGCCGCGAGGTGCGGGGAGAGCAGCAGCTGGCCGTCGGTGATCGAGATCAGGTTCGTCGGGATGAACGCCGACACGTTCTGTTCCTGGGTCTCGATGATCGGCAGCGCGGTCAGCGACCCGCCGCCATGATCGGGACGAAGCTGCGTCGCGCGCTCCAGCAGCCGCGCATGCAGGTAGAACACGTCGCCCGGGTACGCTTCGCGACCCGGCGGCCGCCTCAGGAGCAGCGACAGCTCGCGGTACGAGCGGGCGTGCTGGGTGAGGTCGTCGAAAACGATCAGGACGTCGTGGCCCCCCTCCATCAGGGACTCCGCAATGCTCATCGCCGCGAACGGAGCGATCCAGCGCAGCCCGGGGGCGTCCTCGCTCGAAGCGACCACGACGGCGGTGTGCGCCAGCGCGCCGCTGCGCCGCAGCGTCGCGACCAGCCGTGCGGTCGCCGCCCCGCGCTGACCAATGCTGCACCAAACGCAGCGAACGTCGGTGGCGCGCTGCGCCAGGACGCTGGCCAGCGCGACGCTGGTCTTGCCGGTCTGGCGGTCGCCAATGATCAGCTCGCGCTGCCCACGGCCGATCGGGAACAGCGCGTCGATCGCCTTGATCCCGGTCTGCAGCGGTGTCTTGACGGGGGCGCGTGCCAGGATCGGGGGCGCGGGACGCTCGATCGGCAGGCGGCGCTCCGCCCGGAGCGGCTCGCCGCCGTCGCGGGGCTCGCCCAGCGGCGACACGACGCGACCCAGCAGTTCCGGCCCGACCGGGACGTCGGCGACGCGCCGCGTCCGCTTGACGCGGGCGCCCGAGGTGACGTGCTCGACCCGGTCGAGGAGCACGACGCCGACGGTGTCGCTGCGGAGATCGGCGGCGATGCCGACCGCGCCTCCGGCGACGCGGAGCCGCTCGTCGACTTGGGCGCCCGGCAGGCCGCGGACATCCGCGATCCCGCCCGAAACGGACTCGACCATGCCGAGCTCGTCGACGCGGAGGCCGGGTCGGACCTCGTGTCGCGCCGCCTCGAGCGCATCGAGGTCGTCCAGCAGCGCGCTGGCTGGATCGTCCGAGCGCACCCCGGTCTCGGCGTTCGTGGGGTCAGCGCTCACGTTCGCCCTCCCTCGCTTCGTCCGCGCCCATCTCCGCGCGGTCGGCGCCGGTCCCGTCGTCATCGTGCTCCTCGCCATCGGCGCCGCGGACCTCCCGCACGACGTCGTCGAACGTCGCTTCGAGCTCGTCGACCCAGCCCTGGGCGGACCAGCCGATCTCCAGCCCTCCGATCCGGAGCGCGACGCCCATCCGCAGGTCGGGGTCGACCTCGAAGCTGGGGTCGACGCTCCGGTCCAGAGCCTCGCGAACGGCGGCGGTCGCCTCGGCGCGAGCCTCGTCCGACGCCTCGAACGCCGTGGCGATGACGGCCGGCGATCCCTCGAGCCGGCCACGGAGCGCGTCGAGGGTGTCCGGCTCGACCTCTGCCAAGCGCTGATGGAACACGCGGATCGTCTGCCGCTCCAGGCTGGCGTCGGCCAGCTCGGACAGGGCGCGTCGAAGTTCGTCCACGACCAGCTCGGCGCTGCGGCGGCGGAGCCGCTTGCGCGCCTCGCGCAGATCGCGGCGGAGCGCCTCCGCGTACGCCTCGCGCGCCTCGGCCGCCTCCTCCTCGATCTCCTCGAAGCGGCGCTCGCGCAGGGCCTCGGCCTCCCGCTCGATCTCCTGGAGTCGCTCGCGACGCTTCCACTCGATTGCCTTCCGCTCGTCGCGGAGCGCCTCGGCCTCGGCGCGGGCCTCGCGGCGTGCCTCCTCGGCCGAGGCCTGCTCGTGAGCGATGCGAAGCTCGCGCGCCTGCATGGTGCGCTGGACGGGACGGTAAAGGAAGACCCGCAGCAGCGCCAACAGGATCACGAAGTTGACGATCTGGGCGATCAGCGTGAACGGGTCGAAGGTCACGGCCGGCTACCCTGCCGCAGCAGCGTCCCAGAACGGGTTCGCGAAGATCAGGATGAGCGCCACGACGAAGCAGTAGATCGCGGTCGACTCGACCATCGCCAAGCCCACGAACAGCGTGCGCGTCAGAGTGTTCGCCTCGTCCGGCTGCTGCGCGATGCTCTGCAACGCCTGCGCCAGCGCGCGTGCCTGGCCCAGGGCCGGACCGATCGACCCGATGGCCATCGTGAAGCCGGCGATCAGGATCGAGGCGGTCGCGATCAGGGAAGCGTCGGTCATTCGGATCCTCCTTCGTCGTTCAGGGCGTGGTTCTGGGCGTCGTTCCGCGGCTGCCGGGCGGTGCCCGACGCGATGTACACGATCGCGAGAATCGCGAAGATGTAGGCCTGGATCACGCCGATCAGCAAGTTGAACGCCTGCATCACGACGGGGAAGAACAGCGGCGCGACCGACAGCAGGATGGCGACGATCACCGTGCCGCTCATGACGTTGCCGAACAGGCGGACGGCCAGCGCCAGGGTGCGCGACAGCTCGCCCAGGATCGTGAACGGCAGCATGAAAGGGGTGGGCTGCACGTAGCCACGCAGGTAGCCCAGCAGGCCTTGGCGCGCGATGCCGAACGCGGGGACCGCCAGGAACACGCAGATCGCCAGCGCGGCGGACGTCGTCAGCGACCCCGTCGGCGACTCGAACCCCGGCACGACGCCCAGCACGTTCGAGGTGACGATGAACAGGAACAGCGTCCCCACGAACGGCAGGTACGGCTCGGGGTTCTGCTGGGTCACGTCCCGGATCTGGTCGAGGACGAAGACCACCAGCGCCTCCAAGGCGTTCTGGCCGGGCGCCATCCGGCCGCCGGGCTCGATCCGGCGGGTGACGACGAACGAGACGCCCGCCAGCAGCGCGATCACCACCCAACTGAAGACCAGCGTGGCGGTGATCGGGACCGGACCGACGTGGCCGTAGACGATGGTGTCGGGCGAGAGGTTCACGGCGTGCCTCGCTCGCCGGCGTCCGGGCGTGCCAGGATGGTCAGCGCGACGCCGCGGGCGATCACGAACCCAGCGAACGTCCCGACGAGCGCCAGCGGGCCCAGCCGCGCCAGCGCGACGAAGCCGGCCGCGACCAACACCACGCGCACCAGCGAGCTGACCGCCAGCAGCCGGCCGGGCGCAGGCGCGTCCAGCAGGCGGAGCGCGGTCCAGCGGACGGCGACGACGAACGTGATGCCCAGAAGCGCGCCGGCTGCCGAGCCCCAGCAGCGTCTGGGCGATCGGCTCAGTCACGGTCCAGCTCCTTTCGAACCCAGTACCAGGCGTTCACGCAGCCGATCGCGACGCCCGCGACCAGCAGCATCAGCGTCCACGAGTACGGCCCTCCCGTACGCCGGTCGATCCAGACGCCCAGCGCGATGCCCAGCAGCGTGGGAATCGTGACCGACCAGCCGACCAGGCCGAACAGGCCCAGCCCGAAGGCCAGCCCGGGGCGCCCCTCGCGACGCGAGCGGCGTTTGCGATCCTCCTTGCGGCGCACCGTCTCGAGCAGATCGTCCTCGGGCGGACGCTCGGGCCGCTCGTCCGCCGCGGTCACGACCCGCTCCGCATCTCGCCCAGGCGCCTGAGGATGTCGGCCTCGAGCCGCAAGAGCGCGGTGCGTGCCCGCTTCTCGCGCTCGCTCTGCACCTCGAACCGCTCCCGCACCGTCGCCTCGGCTTGCCCCAGGTCGCCGGCGACCATCGCGCGCTGGCACGCCAGGCGGACGACGTCGCCGACCTTGACGAGCACGCCGTGGTCCACCGCGGCGAACGTCTCCTCGCCCTGCTCGGGGACCCAGCTCGCCAGGCCCGGGACCAGCAACGTGGTCACGTCGGCGTGACGCGGAAGCAGGCAGAACGAGCCGACCTCGGACTCCGCCACGATCTTCGTCACCGGCGCGTCGACCAGCACGCCCGAAGGGACGGTGAGGACCAGCTTCATGCCTCCGCCTCCTCGGATCGGTCGAGGTCGTCCAGGGAGCCGATCATGTACAGGTCGCCTTCGGGCACGTCGGCCAGCTCGTCGGCCAGGATGCGCGCGCAGTCGTCCAGCGTGTCGTTCAGCACGACCGACCTGCCGTCCTGGCCGGTGAACGCTTCGGTGACGTGAAACGGCTGGGTCAGGTAGCGCTCGAGCCGGCGTGCCCGGCGTACGATGCGCTGGTCCTCTTCGGACAGCTCCTCGAAGCCCAGCATCGCGATGATGTCTTTCAGGTCGTCGTACACGGCCAACGTGCGACGCACCTCGCGCGCGATGCGATCGTGGCGCTCGCCGACGGTCACGGGCGAAAGCAGCGACGAGGTCGATCGCAGCGGGTCGATCGCCGGATAGAGGCCCTGGGCCGCCCGATCACGCGACAGCACCACCGAGGTGGAGAGGTGCCCGAAGGTGTGCACGACGGCCGGGTCGGTGAAGTCGTCGGCCGGGACGTACACCGCCTGGACGGAGGTGATGGCGGCCGTGTCGGTGCTGGCGATGCGCTCCTCGAGCTCGGCGAGCTCCGTGGCGAGCGTGGGCTGGTAGCCCATCCGCGACGACAGCCGCCCCAGCAGGCCCGACACCTCGGAGCCGGCCTGCACGAAGCGGAAGATGTTGTCGATCAGCAGCAGCACGTCGCGCGAGGCGTCGTCGCGGAACCACTCGGCGATCGACAGTGCGGCGTGCCCGACGCGGAAGCGCGCGCCCGGCGGCTCGTTCATCTGCCCGAACACCAGCACGGAATGGTCGGCGACTCCCGCGTCTCGGACGTCGCGCACGAGCTCTTCGGCCTCGCGCGAGCGCTCGCCGATGCCGCAGAACAGGCTCACGCCGCGATGCCGTGCCGCCATGTTGTGGATCAGCTCGGAGATGAGCACCGTCTTGCCGACCCCGGCCCCGCCGAACAGGCCGGCCTTGCCTCCTCGCTCGAGCGGGGCGAGCAGATCGATCGCCTTGATGCCGGTCTCGAGGATCTCCGTCGTGGTCGCGAGGCGCTCGAGCGGCAACACCGTGCCGTGAATCGAGCGCATCCGTGGGCTCTCGATCGGACCGCGACCGTCGATCGGCTCGCCGAACACGTTCACGACGCGTCCGAGCAGCTCAGGGCCGACGGGCACCTGCATGGTGCCACCCGTGTCGTGCACGGCGTCACCGCGAGCCAGACCGGAGGTGGAGGTGGAGGCGAGGCAGCGCACCTGGCGCTCACGCAGGTGCTCGAGCACCTCGAGACGTATCGGATCCGCGTCGCCGATCGTGAGCAGGGTCCGGAGCGGTGGAGGGTCCCCGTCGAACCGTACGTCGACGACGCCCCCGCGCACGGCGGTCACGGTGCCTGGTTCGCTTCGCTCCTGGCTCATCGCTGCACCCTTCGGTCGGCGAGAGAGGACGGCGTTTCGATTGCAGCGTAGCGCTGCGCATCGGCTCGCTGCGTCGGAGTTCCGACCACGGCGGGGACGGAGGCGGACAGGAGTGGAGCCCGAACGGAGCGGAGCCAAAACGGAAGCCGGAGCGCGTGCTACGCTTCTCCGTCATGCCTCCTGACGCACCCCGACGAGCAGCACGCGGACGAGCACCCGGACTCGCAGGCGCCTCCGACGCGGCTGGCGCTGGGGTTCGGCCTGATGCTGGCGGCGATGGTGCTCCTCCCGATCATGGACGGGGTCGCCAAACACCTCCAGTCCAGCTACCCCGTCGGCCAGGTGGTCTGGGCCCGCTACACCTTCCACCTGCTGGCCATGCTGCCGTTCGTGCTGGCGCGGTTCGGCCCCAAGGCGTTGTGGCCGCGCCGCCTGGGCGTGCAGCTGCTGCGCGGCACGTTGCTGCTGGCGGCGACGTCGCTGTTCTTCTCGGCGATCCGCACCATGCCGCTCGCGGACGCGCTGGCGCTGTTCTTCGTCTCGCCCCTGGTCGTGACGCTCCTGGCGACGGTGGTCCTGGGCGAGCCGGTGGGCTGGCGACGGTCGCTGGCCGTGGGCGTCGGCTTCCTGGGCGTGCTGGCGATCGTGCGTCCCGGCTCGGCGATGGTCGAACCGGCCGCGTTCCTGGCGTTGGGCGCAGGCACGATGCACGGGCTGTACATGCTGGTCACGCGCAAGCTGGCCGGCAGCGCGCCGCCGCTGGTGACGCTGGCGTACACGGCGGTCGTGGGAGCCGCGGCCACCTCCGCGCTGGTCGGAATCTGGTGGGTCGCCCCGTCGCCCATCGATTTGGCGCTGATGGTGTTGCTGGGCGCACTGGCTGCCGTGGGCCACTTTCTGATCATCAAGGCGTTCGATCACGCTCCGGCGGCGTGGCTGGCGCCGGTCGGGTACTTCGAGATCGTGATGACCACGATCGTCGGGTACGTGGGCTTCGGCGACTTCCCGGCTGCGTGGACGTGGGTCGGCATCGCGATCGTGGTCGGCAGCGGGCTGTACATTTCGCTGTACGAGCGTCGGCTCTACCGCGCGTATCGGCCTGGAGCCCCGGTGGCCCGGCGCTAGATCGAGGTACGGCGACGTCGCCGGTCTCGCCGGTCTCGCTGGCCGCGGACGAGAGAAGAGGAGGACGAATGAGCACACGGCTCACCGTAGGGGTACTGCATCCGGGCGCGATGGGCGCGGCGGTCGCCTCGACCCTGTCTCGCGGCGGCCACGACGTGGTGTGGGCCTCGGCCGGCCGCTCGGCGGCCAGCCGACGCCGTGCCGATGAGGCCGGCGCTCGCGACGTCGGAGAGCTGGCGACGCTGGTCCGGGTCTCGGACGCGATCGTGTCGGTGTGTCCGCCAGGCGCGGCGCCGGACCTGGCCAGGGCGGTGAGCGAGGCGGGCTTCGACGGCACCTACCTCGACGCGAACGCCGTCTCGCCGATGCGCGCCAAGGAGATCGCGGCGCTGACCGAGTCCACGGGCGCCAGGTTCGTCGACGGCGGAATCGTGGGCGGACCACCCAGCGAGCGCGGCACGACCTGGCTGCATCTCGCGGGTCCGGACGCGACCGAGGTCGCAGCGTGGTTCGCGGCCGGACCGCTCGAGACGAACGTGGTCGGCGACCGGATCGGCGACGCATCGGCCCTGAAGGCGTGCTTCGCGGCGTGGACGAAGGGGCGCACGGCTCTGCAGACGACGATTCTCGCGGCGGCCCAGGCGTACGGCGTCCGCGAGCCGCTACGAGATCAATGGGAGCGCTACGAGCCCGGCTTCCTCGCCGGCAGCGAGGCACGTGCACGCCGCGTGACCGCCAAGGCGTGGCGGTTCGAGGCCGAGATGCACGAAATCGCCGCCGCGTTCGAGGCTGTGGGGTTGCCCGGCGGCTTCCACCGAGCCGCCGCCGACGTGTACGGGCGGCTGGCGCCGCTGCGTCCCGACGAGGCGGACGGGGTGTCGGACGAACCCGACCTCGCTGCCGTGCTCCGCGCGCTCTTGGACGGTCGGACGTCGGACTGAGTCCGGCCTTCGCGACACGTCCCGACACGGCCCGACACGGCCCGAGACGGGTCGATGCGGCGTTCTCCCAACGTTCACGAACCCGGCTCTACCTTGTTGTCGACCGAAGGGGACACCACCCTTTCGACCGACTTGAGAGGAGTCGACCATGACCCGCATCACCCGCATCACCCGCATCCTGGCCGCAGCCGCCACCATCGCCCTGATCGCCGGACCCGTCTTCGCGCAAGGGCCTCGCGCCGCGAACGACGCGCCTGGCCGGAGGGCGGCTGCCGATGCGACCACGACCCAGGCGCAGCCGCAGACCCGCACGCAGCTCCGCGACCCGGCATCCGACCGTGACGCCACCGTCGCCCCGGTCCGCGATCGGGTGCGAGACCCGGCGCAGCATCTGGCCGGCGACGCGATGTTCGGCCCTCGCTACGCCGCCCTCGCCGAAGCGCTCGGCATGACCGACGAGGAGCTTCGGGACGCGATCGCCGGTGGCGCTACCTGCGCCGGCCTGGCCGAAGAAGCCGGCATTTCGCTCGGTGAGCTGCCGATCGGGGCCGCCGGCTTCGACCGTCCGAGCCGGGCCGATCGACCCCAGCTGGGGGCCGCCTCTCCGCAGGGTCGAATGCAGCAGGACGCGCCGCAGGCACGGCGGGGTGGGGGTCGGTTCTGAGCCGAGGCGCCCCCACGAGCGCCGCGATTCGTCCGACCGATCTCGCGCCCCGACCGACCGTCGGGGCGCGAGCTTCGCGTTCGCTGAGGCGGGCGACGGCGGGGCGTAGCATGGAGGCGACATGGCCGGCGAGCGCATCCTGATCGTCGAGGACGAGGCCCGCATCGCGGAGGTGCTCGAGCGCTACCTGCGCGCGGAAGGGTACCGGGTCGAGCGGGCCGCGGACGGGCGACGCGCGCTGGAGCTGTGGCGTGCAGCGACGCCCGATCTGATTCTGCTGGACCTGATGATTCCAGGGCCGGACGGGGCGGAGGTGGCGCGTCGCATCCGGGAGACGTCGGACGTGCCGATCGTGATGGTCACCGCCAAGGCGGAGGAGGCCGATCGTCTCGAGGGACTGGGCTTGGGCGCGGACGACTACGTCACCAAGCCGTTCAGCCCGCGCGAGGTGGTCGCCCGGGTTCGGGCCGTGCTCCGCCGCAGCAGCGGCCAGGTGCGGACGCCCCGCCACCTGGCCGTGGGCTCGTTGGAGGTCGACATGGACGCCGCCGAGGCACGGTGCGGGGGCGCACCGCTGACGCTCAGCCCAGCGCAGCTGCGCCTGCTCGCGGCGATGATCGCTCGACCTGGACACGCCTTCGGCAGGGCAGAGCTGCTCGACGCGCTCGAGGGTTCGTGGGCGGACGAGCGGACCGTCGATGCGCACGTCAAGAACCTCAGGCGACGGCTGGGGCCGTGCCGCGAGCGGCTCGAGACGGTGCGGGGCGTGGGCTACCGGATGCGCCCGTGAAGCTCGTCGTCCGTCTGGTCGTGGCGTTCGCCGTCGTCGCCGCCCTGTCGGTCGCCATCACGAGCCTGCTCAGCTACCGTGCGGCCGTCGATCGGATTCCCAGGGCGCTGGCGCAGCCTGGCGTGATGCAGCCTGGCGTGATGCGGGGCGCGGGTCCGCCCGACGGTGCCGGCTTGGGCGCGAGGGGTCAGCAGGTCCTGACCGATCAGCTGCGCGAAGCGAACCTGCGAGCCGCGCTGTTGGCGCTGGGGATCGCGCTGGTGGTCGGCGGCGGTGTCGCGGTCGGCGTGACGCGTCCGCTGGAACGGCTCACGACCGTCGCCCGGCGGTACGGCCAGGGCGAACGCGATCTCCGCGCCCGTCTGCGCGGCGCCGACGAGCTGGCCGCGCTGGGGCGCGTGTTCGACGAGACCGCCGATCGGCTGCAGGCGGAGCAGGACCTGAAGCAACGCTTCACCACCGACGTCGCGCACGAGCTTCGAACCCCGTTGACGGTTCTGAGGAGCGAGCTCGAGGCGATCCAGGACGGTTTGATGGAGCCGGATCCCGAGCGCATCGACGCCCTTCTGGAGCAGGTCGATCTGCTCGCCCGCCTGGTGCACGATCTGCGGACGCTGACGCTGGCCGAGGCCGGTGAGCTGGCGCTGCGGCGCACCTCGCTGGACCTGGCCGAGCTGGCGCGCGGAACGGCCGACGCGTTCCGCTCCTCTGCCGCGACGAGACACGTCCGGATCGAGGTGGAGGCCCGGCCGGTCCAGATTCACGCCGACGCCGACCGGCTGAGACAGGTGACCGGCAACCTCCTCGCCAACGCGCTGCACCACGCCCGACCGGGAGGCCGGGTCCGTCTCAGCGTCGGCGCTGCAGACGGTCATGGCGGGACCGGCGCCACGCTCGTCGTCGAGGACGACGGTCCAGGGATCGCCGCCGAGCAGCTGCCGAACGTGTTCGAGCGTTTCTACCGCGTCGATCCCGCCCGTAGCCGAAGCGAGGGCGGATCCGGGCTCGGGCTCGCCATCGTCCGGGCGCTGGTCGAGCTTCACGGCGGCACCGTCCGAGTCGAGACCGCCGACCCCTCTCGCAGCGGCGAGCTCGGCGGGGCTCGCTTCGTCGTGGAGCTGCCGGGCTGAGCAGGCGCGCGCCCGAGGTGGGTCGGATCCCTCCTCGGTGCGCTCAGGACGCGCTTCGTACGAACGCGTTAGCGTGGGTGGCGATCTCGCTCAACGCCCGACCGAACGCCTCCAGATCGTGCTCGTCGTACAGCACGAATCGGACCTCGCGCACCGACGCCAGGCGTGGCGCGAGGTCCGCGACGGTCCGGAGCGCGACGCGCGCGGCTTCGTCCAACGGGTAGCCGAACGCGCCGGTCGAAACGGCCGGCGTCGCCACGATGCGCAGCCCTTCCGCGTCGGCGAGGCTCAGCGCCTCGCGGTACCCGTCCGCCAGCAGCCGGTCGGCCGGTTGGTCGATCCCGTACCTCGGGCCCAGCATGTGGATCACGTACGGATTCGGCAGGTCGTGCCCGCCGGTCAGCACCGCCCGGCCCGGCTCGATGGGAGCGTAGGCGCCGGCCTCGTCGGCCAGCCCCGGCCCCGCCGCCCGGTGGATCGCGCCCGCCACGCCACCGCCGGGGAGCAGCTCCGCGTTGGCGGCGTTCACGATCGCGTCCGCATCGGGCTGACCTGCGATGTCGCCGCGGACCAGGCGAACCGTCACGGATCCGAAGTCGTGTTCGTAGGTCATGCCTCCAGGGTGCACCTAGGGCGCGCGGGAGCATGTTCGCGCGTCGCGGCGCCGTCCCGCACGGGCCGCTTCCGGGCGTACGCTCGAACGATGATCGTCCATCTCACCTACCCAGCAGCGCCGTGAGCCCGCACGTGCCTGAAAGCGAGGCGGCACGGACGCGCGCCGTCAAGCGGCGGATCTGGAACCGGCCGCAGACCTTCCGTGCCAGCTGCGCGCTGGGCCTCGAGCAGCTCCTCGCCGACGAGGTCGCCGCCTTGCCCGACGTCGCCGAGATCCAGGTCGTTCCTGGCGCCGTGCGCTTCGTCGGACCGTTCGACACCGTGTACGCGGCTCTTCTACGCCTTCGCACGGCCGACACCGTGAGGGTCCTGATCGGGGACGAGGCGGCCGCGAGCTTCGCGATGGCGCGCGATCACCTGGCGCGGCTCCGCTGGTCGCTGTGGCTGCCGGCCCGCTGTCGGCTGGACGTCCGGGTGCGCTCGCGCGGCTCACGGCTGCGCGACGACGAGGGGCTGGAACGCACGCTCCGCCAAGCGGTCCGCGATCACGGGGTGGACGACCGTGCCGGCGAGGGTGCGCCGGGCCTGCAGGTCCGGCTGGAGCTGCGCGACGACCGAGCGTTCGTGTGGCTGGACGCGGGCGGCGACCCGCTCCACCTGCGGCGCGGCGATCGTTGGTCGTCGCCCACGACGTTGCGAGAGACGACCGCGGCCGCTGTCTGCCTGGCCGGCCTGCCCCGCGACGCCGACCTGGTGCTCGACCCGTTCTGCGGCTCCGGCACGTTGATCGAGGAGGGGGCGGCCTGGCTGGATGGGCGCTGCGTCGGCTCGGACCGCGCCTTCGCGCTCGAGGCGTCACCCGCCTGGCGACCGGCTCGCATGCGGAACGCGCGGCGCCTGTACTGCCCAGCCGAGCCTGCAGCCGAACCTGCGGCCGAATCTGCACAGGTGGCGACCCGCTTCGTGGCGTCCGACGCCGACGAGGAGGCCGTGCGCGCTGCGCGCCACAACCTGGAGGCTGCGGGACTGGCGTCCCGCAGCGAGGTGAGGCGGACGGACGCCCGTGAGCTTTCGCTTTCCGCCCTCGCCGAGCGCCACGGTGCTCGACGACCGGTCCTGCTGTCCAACCCGCCGTACGGTCGGCGCGCCCCATCGCTGGGCGCCGACCCGGACGCCCTGCTGTCGACGGTGCTGGCGGGCGCGAGCGGGTGGTCGTTCGCGCTGCTGTACCCCGATCCCAATGTGATCGCGGCGATCGAGGGCGTCCAGGTCGACACGATGATCCCGGTTCGCATGCGGGGCCTCAAGACCGCGATCGTGGTCGGGACCGTGCTGGCGGGTGCGAGCGAGTCGTCGATGGCGGCAGGCTCGGGCGGCTAGCATCGGGTCGAACGGCCCGCTTCGGTGGCCATCACGATCGTCGGCACGATCACGTGCCTCTGGGAGGAACCATGGACCCGATTCGCCGCCACGCCCTCGCTCTCGCCGCTGCGCTCCTGCTCGCTGCAGCCGGAGCGGCCCAAGCGTTCGGCTGGGAGCCGTTCGCGTTCGAGCCCCGCGACCAGGCGTACACCATCGAGGTGGTGCAAGGAAACGACGTGCCCACCTCCACGATCGAGATCGACGTCGTCGCCCAGGGTGACGGGTTCGATGTGACGACCACCATGACGACGGAGCAGACGGGCGTCGCGATCGACGAGCTCGACGGCGCCCTGTTCGGAGGGGGCAGCTTCGCGATGCTCGCGATGGGGCCGACCATGCTTTTCGGGCCGGCGGCCATGATGGTGCCCGCCCTGGTGGGGCAGGAGGACATTCGCGTCCGCGAGGAGCCGATCCGGGTCATGGGCTACGGCACGCTCCACATGGAGCGCGAGGTCGAGGTGGCCGGCCGAACCTGCGTGGTGCTGCGCTTCGAGGTGGACGAGCAGCCGGACGCGGGGTTCGAGTTCGCGGTCGCCGACGGCGTGCCGATTCCCTGCTTCAGCCGCTTCGGAAGCGGTGACGACGCCGTCGAGATCCGGCTGATCCGGATCGAGTGACGCGCAGGTCGGGCTCGCCCTGTCAGGTCGGTCGCTGACCTTCTGAAGGTCCCGACCGGAAAGACCCGGACCGGACGGCCTGGACGCGGGCCTTCGGCATGCGGCAGACCACCGTGTAGGCGGGATCGAAGACGTTTCCGATCTCGTACCGGACCGTCTGGCTCATCAGCAGGCCCGCGTCCGCCGCGCTCAGGTCCAGCTCCTCCATCAGCCAGCGCACCATCTCGGTCGTGGCGTGCTGGGTCGCCTGGTCCAACGGTCGGGCGTTCCCCATCGTGAACAGGTGCGTCCCGTCGTCGCCACGCGGCCAGCCGATCGGCGCGCGCCCCTTCTCGACGCGCACCGACAGCCGCACCTCGGACGAGATCTCGATTCCCGTTCCGGAGACCTCGCCGTCGCCCTGCAATGCGTGCGCGTCGCCGACGAACAGCGAGGCTCCCGGCACGAACACGGGGAACGTCACGGTCGCTCCCGAGCCCAGTCGACGGACGTCCATGTTGCCGCCGTGCGGCCCCGAGGTCGCGGTCGAGATCGCCTCGCCCCCGGCCGGCGCCACGCCGATGCAGCCCAGCATCGGCGCGAGGTCCAGCGTCAGACCGGCCAGCGGACCCTCGTCACGGTCCAGCGTCACGGTGCCGTTCTCGAGGTCCACCCGCCACGACGCGCCGTCGTTGCGCGGGTCGTACCCCATCTCGGGCACGAACGCCGGGTCCACCACGTTGGGCGCCAGCGACGCGCGCCCGAAGCCGTGAGCGCGATCGGGTCGCACCGACTCGACCCGGACGACCAGGCGGTCGCCGGGCTGGGCTCCGCTGATCTCGAACGGCCCGGTCAGCGGATTCGGCGTCGACGCGACCTTGCGCCCCTCCGCGTCCACGCCGGCGGCGTCGACGGTGCGGGTGACGACGGTGTCCCCGTCCTGAACGGTCAGGACCGGCGGGTGCGAGCCGAAGGTGTTGAAGAACGTGGTGGGATCGAAGCGGTGCGTCGCCATGCGCGATGGTAGCGGACGCGGGTCGGCGCCGTGCGAACCGGTAGCATGCGCGTCATGCACGAGCCGCTGCCCGATCCCTCGCTGGGCGCCACCCTGGCCAAGCCCGCGCGCTATCGCGAGCTCCGCCTCCGCGTCCGCGGCCTGCTCGAAAACGAGGACGATTGGCTCGCCAACCTCGCGAACGTCGCCGCGGCGATCCATGAATGGCTTCCCGACCTGAACTGGGCGGGGTTCTACCTGCTTCGCGACGGCCAGCTGGTGCTCGGACCGTTCCAGGGCCGGCCCGCCTGCGTCCGCATCGCGGTGGGCTCCGGGGTGTGCGGCACCGCCGTCGACACCGGCGAAAGCCAGGTCGTGGCCGACGTCCACGCCTTCCCGGGCCATATCGCCTGCGATCCGAGATCCCGCTCGGAGATCGTCGTGCCGGTCCGTGACGGGTCGGGGGAGATCGTCGCGGTCCTCGATCTGGACAGCGATCGCCCAGGCACGTTCGACGCCGAGGACCGCGCCGGGCTCGAGGCGCTGATCGAAGAGATGGTGCCGCGGATCGACTGGCAGCGGGCGTTGCGCAGCTGAGGCGCTCCGCTCAGCAGCCTTCCGTCTACCAACCTTCCGTTCCGGGCCCGCCTTTGAACGGGCCCACGACCCGCGACGTGACCCACGAGCCGTAGAAGTCGCCCGGGACGGGCTGGACCGTTTCGCCATCTACGACGATCCGGTCCATCAGCGACGGGTAGAACGCGATCCAGCCCGCGATGGCGGCGAAGCGGCCGCTAGCGGCGGGGTACCACCAGCAGGCGGCAGGGGCGCGGCGACCGCCTGCGACCACGTCGGCGTACGCCGCTGCCCCTTTGAACTCGCAGAAGGTGCGCCGCGGGATCGGCTCCAGCGCGGTCATCACGACGTCGTCCGGGGGCAGGTAGTACACCGGCGCGTGGGAGGTCTCGAGCACGCGGATCGAACGACGGCTCTCGGCGATCGTCGTTCCGCCGAACGTCACGACCACGTGCTCGTCGGACGGATCGAGGGCGGGTGGTCTGGGGTAGTCCCAGACCGACTCTTGTCCGGGACCGGGAGGCTCGGGTAGGGGCCTTCTCATCGCTGACGCACCCGGGTGGCGCGAATCGGAGCGATGGCGGGTCGAGACGAGGACATGCCTCAACCTACGATGTCGAACGGTCGGGGACCTTGGCCGCCGACACTCAGTGGCCCCGGAGCCCGAGCCCGATCATCGCGACCAGATGCGCGACCACGAGAGCCCCGAACGTCGCCGCCAGCCACGGACGCCCGGCCACGAGCAGGCCGACGACCCCGAGAGAGAACATGACCAGCTCCAGTCCGATGCGACCGGGATCGTCCACGCGGCGGGGCGCCTTCGGCGCGATCCAGGTGCCCCACGCCGCGGCAGCCGCAATGGGTAGGACGACGGCGGCGACGATGGGCCACGGCTGTGGCCAGCGGAGCGCGAGACCCGCCGCAGCCAGCGCGGCGAGCAGCGCGAGCTCCAACGCGAAGCGAAGCGCGAGCACGAGACCGTTCATGATCGGAATCGTACGCGACGGTCGGCGCCCCTGCCGCTACCGCCCCTTGCCGCTACGAAGGGCGCCTGCTATCGTCCGAGCATGTCCGATACCGTGCGGTACCTCCACGACGGCCTGGCCCCGTCGTTCCTTCCGCCCGTCGAGGAGCGCGTCCGGCTTTGCGGCGAGGCGCTCGCAGCGCTGGTGGATCGGGCAAGTCCCGGAGGCCCGGGACGCTCCGATCTGCCCCCGAAGGTGCCTGTCGTGGTGGGTCACGGCGAGGCGTTCGCCCACGCCATGCCCGCCGCGGTCCAGATCGACGGGCGCCGGCTGGTCGGCATGAAGTGGATCAGCGGCGATCCGCACCGCCCGCCGCCCACGATCGGTGGCTTGATCGTGCTGGAGGATCCGGGCATGGGGGGCCTGCGTGGACTCGTGTCGGCTGCCGGCCTCACCGGCGCGCGCACCGCCGCGGTGAGCTTGGCCGCGCTGCGGCTGGTGCCGGCCCGAACGGAACGGACGGCCGCGGGCGAGGCCCCGCATGTGGTGTTCGTCGGCGGCGGCGTCCAGGCGTTCTCGCATCGCGAGGCGCTGGCGGCGCTTCTGCCCGCCGCCACCGTGCGGTTCGTGACCCGGCGCGACGAAGCCCAGCTGCCGCTGCACGACGGCGACGATGTGGTGCGCCCCGAGCGTCTCGCCGCGTCGCTCCCGGACGCGGACGTCGTGATCACCTCCGCGGCGTTCGGCACGGTCGGCCGCGAGCTCGGTCCCGATCGTCTGTCCCCCGGAGCGACGGTGATCGCGACCGATTACGCGACCGCCGTGACGGCCCGGACGCTGCAGGGGATCCGAGAGCAGGGGATTCGAGAGCAGGGGATCCGAGAGCAGGGCGACGCGGGACGCCTGCCGCGACTGATCGTGGACGACCGTGCCCAGTTCGACGCCACGCGCGAGGCCGGCAAGCTTCCCGGCTACGGTCCGGCCGACGCCACGTTGGGCGAGCTGATCACGGACGCCGACGGTGTCGGACGGGCGGTACGCGAGCGGCCGGTGGGGACGACCGTGGTCGTGAACCACCTCGGCGTCGCCGTGTGCGATCTGGCGATCGGCTGGGCGGTCCTCCAAGCGGCCGAGGCGGTCGGGGCCGGAACGGAGCTCCCGCGGTGACGAAAGCCCAGAGGGAAGGGGACGACGCGCGGGGATCGGCGCTGCGGTTGGACCCGCTGTCGGTGCCGGCGTTCCGTCGAGCGCGAGCTGCGGGCGCAGACGACGGTGGGCGGCGAGGTGCGGTCGAGGTGCTGGACTACCACACGGCGGGAGAGCCGTTCCGGATCGTCACGAGCGGCCTGCCCGAGATCCAGGGCACGACCATCCTGGAGAGGCGGCGCTGGCTTCGCGAGCATGCGGACGAGCTTCGGCGCCTGCTGATGTGGGAGCCCCGTGGACACGCCGACATGTACGGCGGGGTGCTGGTGCCGCCCGACCACGACGACGCGGTGTGCGGCGTGCTGTTCCTCCACAACGAGGGGTACTCGACGATGTGCGGGCACGGCACGATCGCACTGGCGACGGCGCTGGTCGAGACCGGTGCGGTGGCGGCGACCGGCCCCGCCACGCGGTTCGGGATCGACGCGCCCTGCGGTCTGCTCTCCGCCGAGGCGCGCGTCGATCCGGACGAGCTGCTGGCCGCCGCGTCCGAAGGGAGGACGCCACGCGTCCGCGAGGTCGCGTTCGAGAACGTGCCGTCGTTCGCCGCTGCCCTGGACGCGACGGTGACGGTGCCGGGCTACGGGGAGGTGCGTTTCGACGTCGGCTACGGCGGCGCGTTCTACGCCGTGCTGCCGGCGGAACGGATGGGGCTGACCCTGACCCGCGAACGGACGCCCGACGCGGTCGCGGCCGCGCGGGCGCTGGTGGACGCCGCCCGCGCCGCGATCCGCGACGGCGGACCGGTGGCCGAGGCGCTGGGGGTGCGTCACCCGCACGAGGACGACCTGTCGTTCCTCTACGGGGCGATCCTGACGGGACCTGCCGAGGACCCGTCGCATCACGATCGCAACCTGTGCGTGTTCGCCGAGGGGGAGGTGGACCGGTCGCCGACCGGCTCGGGGGTCTCGGCGCGCCTCGCGATCGATCATGCCCGCGGCCGGATCGGAACGGACGAAGACGTCGCCGTCGAGTCGATCCTGGGGCGCGACTCGGTGTTCGTCGGGCGCATCGTCCGGACCGAGCGCTGGGGCGGCCTGGACGCGGTCGTGCCCGAGGTCCGAGGCGCCGCCCACGTCACCGGCCGGGCATCGTTCGTGCTGGACGAGGGCGACACCATCGGCGAAGGGTTCCTGCTTCCGCGATGAGAGCGGACGGGCTGCAGGTGCGGCCCCTGCTTCCGGCGGACGCGGCGCCTTGACGGTTCACGTCGGGCATTCGACCGAGATCCGCGGGCGCGACGCTCCACACTAGGGACGGATGGCCGGTAGGCGATCCGGCCGAACGATCGCGCCCTCAGCCGGGCGGTCGCCCCTACGAACGGAGTCCACGATGAACCCAGCCTTCGACGACGAGACGAACGCGAACGTGTCCGCTCCCGCTTCGAACGGCCCTGCTTCGGGCGCCGCTTCGGACGCCCCCGCCTCGGACGCGGCGGGCCTCGCCCCGCTCGAGCCCGAGTTCGAGCGTTTCGACCACCTGCTGGTCGGAACCGGACAGGCCACCGCCACGCTCATTTCCGGTCTGCCCGACGACGAGACGATCTGCGTGATCGAAGGCGACCTCGTGGGCGGCACCTGCGTGAACGACGGCTGCACACCGACGAAGACGCTGGTGGCGAGCGCCAAGGTGGCGCACCAGGCCCGTCGCGGCGCCGAGTACGGCGTGCGGACGGGAGAGGTCGAGATCGACTTCGCCGCCGTGATGGCGCGCATGAACGAGGTGCGGGGCGACTCGCGCGAAGGGCTCACCTCGTTCCTGGAAGGTAACGAGCGCATCACGCTGATTCGGGGCTGGGCCGCGTTCGAGGAGGCCGGCGTGGTGCGCGTCGGCGACCGGAGGATCGAGGGCACGAACACGTACCTGAACGTCGGTGCCCGCGCCCGCGTGCTGGACGTTCCAGGCTTGGACGACGTGCCGTGGCTGGACAACACCCGCCTGCTGGAGCTCGACGAGCTCCCGGGCCACCTGATCGTGGTCGGCGGCTCGTACGTGGGTCTCGAGATGGCGCAGGTGTTCAGGCGGCTGGGCTCGAAGGTGACGGTGCTCGAGGCGGGTCCCCAGCTGATGGCCCGCGAAGACGCCGACATCGCCGACACGGCCCGGGGCATCTTCGAAGCCGAGGGCATCGAGATCGTGACCGATGCGCGCATGAGCAGCGTCGCCCGACGCGATGCAGGAAGCGGTGCGGGCGACGGCGACGGGGACGGGATCGAGGTCGTCGCCGACTTGGGTGGCACCTCGCGAACCGTCCACGGCTCGCACCTGCTGCTGGCCGTGGGGCGCGTGCCCAACAGCGACCGCCTGAACCTGGAGGCCGCCGGGATCGAGACGGACGAGCGTGGCTACATCCGCGTCGACGATCGCTGCCGGACGACGGCGGACGGCGTCTGGGCGCTGGGCGACGTCAACGGCCAGGGCGCCTTCACGCACACCTCGGTGAACGATGCGGAGATCGTGCTGGACGATCTTCACGGCGGGTCCAGGCGCCTCAGCGAGCGCGACACGATCTACGCGATGTTCGTCGATCCGCCGCTGGGCCGCGTCGGGATGTCCGAGAAAGAAGCGAAGGAGAAGGGCCACCGGGTGCTCAAGGCGACGATGCCGATGAGCAAGGTCTCCCGGGCGAAGGAGGCCGGCGAGACGGAGGGCATGATCAAGCTGCTCGTCGACGCGGACACCGACCGGTTCCTGGGCGTCGCGGTGCTGGGGATGCACGGCGACGAGCTGGCCAACCTGTTCGCGGCGTTCATGCGGACCGGCGCGGACTGGCACACCTTCCGGCGGACGGTGCTGGTCCACCCGACCGTCGGCGAGCTGCTGCCGTTCGTCTTGGACGGCCTGCAGCCGGCCTGAAGCCGGCCGGAAGCCCGGTGTGGATCTCAGCCGGCGGGCGCGGCCGCGAGCAGGCCCGCCAGGAGGAGGGCCAGCCCCACCGAGGCGCTCGCGGAGATCCGCATCGCGGTGCGGTAGTTCCGTTCGGTCGCCTCCGGGTCGAAGGCGCCGGCCCAGCGAAGCAGCCACGTCGCCAGGACGGCGAATGCGAGCGTGACGACGGTCGCCGTCCAGGCGCCGGCCAGCCGTGCGACGTCGGCGACGAGCACCAGACCCCCGGGCGTCAGCACGGCCACGGCGAGCCGTAGCGCCCGGGTCGGGCCCAGCAGCACCGGCAACGTCCGGTCCCCACGCGCGCCGTCCTCGCGGACCTGGTAGCTCTGCGTCACGATGTACAGGCCGGTCACGATCGCGGCCGTCGCCGCCATGCGCAGGAGGACCGGTGGCGAGAGCAGCCCGCTCGGCGGCGCGACCACCGTCCAGCCGAGGACGAACCCGACGGCCCCCTGGCCCAGCGCGATCGCCGTCAACGCGGCGGCAGGGTGGGCCTTCAGTCGGACGGCCGGGTGGGAGTAGGCGGCGAACACCAGGAACAGCCCGGTCCACGCCGCGGTGAACGCGACCCCTACGAACGCGGCGAGCACCAGGCCGACGGCCTGCACGATCAGCGAGAACGGCAGCAGGCCGGCGTCCACCGCGGGCGGATGCAGCATCCCGCCGACCGGCCCCTCGTCACGGTCGTAGTACGAGTTGAAGGCCGTGGTGCCTCCATAGAGGAACAGGTGGAGCGACAGCCATCCCAGCCACACGGCCGGATCGGACAGCGGCTCCGACACGCCGGTCGCGCCCGAGGCGATCAGGATGCCGTACAGGTAGATCGGCGTGAGCAGGACGTTGAACGGCAGCCGAAGATGGCGGATCCAGGGGTGCGTCCACGGGGGTCGGGGCGGTGTGGATCGATCGCGCATGGTGGCTCCGGGTCGACGGGGCGTGGGGTCGACGGGGCGTGGAGGCCGTGACGTCAAGCCTGCATCGTGAACAGTCGCGCCATCCGTCCGGCCAGCGGCGGTGTGAGCAGCGCCCGGACCAGCCACGCCCGGGGGGCGCCGAAGCGGGATGCACGCCCCATCCGGAGGTTCCAGGCGGCGCGCTCCGTGGCGCGGCGGGCGCGGGCCCGCTGGTCCGCATCGTAGCGGGCGGCGGCGGCGGGCAGCGATGCCCGACCGGCGAGATGGTCGCTCCAGGCGTCCGCGAGGGCGCGCCCACCGAGCCAGGCGAGCGTCATGCCTTGCCCGCCGATCGGGGCGACGACGTGCGCCGCGTCGCCGCACAGCCAGACGCGACCCGTCGCCAAGCGCCGGGCCAAGCGGCGCTGGACGCCGAACGCGGACACCATCGTGGCGCCGGCGGGATCCAGCCGCACGCCGGTCCGCTCCGCGACGCGCTCGCTCAGCACCGTCGCGTCGGCCGGGTCGACCAGCGTCTCGGTCTTCGCGACCCAGCGCCGACCGCCTCCGGGGAGCGGGAACGCCTCGACGACGCCGTCCGGCGAGAGGTGGATCGCGGCCTCGTCCGGGCCGACCTTTGCAAACGCCGTGCCTGCCGAGGCCGTTGCGTCGTCGGGCAGGTCGGCCATCAGGTAGACGTCGCCGTAGGCGCGTCCGTCCACGGCGGCGCCCATCAGCTGCGCGACGTCGGCGCGCGCCCCGACGCAGGCGACCAGCAGGCCGACCCGCAGACGGCTCGGACACCCGCGCGCCCCGGTGGCGCGCGTCTCGGCCACCTCGACCGTGACGGCGGGTCCGTCGTCGCGCCACGACACGACGCGGCTGCCGCGCCTGAGCGCGTTCGGCGCCAGCTGGGCCAGGCGAGCCTCGAGCACCGCTTCGGTCACGTGTTGCGGCACCGTCAGCACGAACGGCCACGGACCGAGGAGCGTGCGCGCGAAGTCCAGCGTTCCCAGGTGCCGTACGCCGCGAATCGCGTCGCCGGCGAACGCATGGCCGCGGCGCACGTGGACGCCGCGCTTCAGCAGCGCTTCTGCCACCCCGATCTCGTCGAGGGCGGCCAGGCCGGGAGGGTGAATGCCGATCGCCCGCGAGTGACGGGTCGGCGTCTCGCGAGCCTCGAGCACCACCACGCGAAGACCGTCCTGGGCCAGGCGTGCAGCCAGGTAGAGGCCCGCGGCGCCCGCTCCGACGACGGCGACGTCCGCATCGAGCGCCGCGTCCGTCGACACGTCGTTCGAGGCCGTGCGTGTCACCGCCGTGCCCCGCGCACGACCCACTGCCGGAACCACCCCACCGGCTTCGCCTCGAAGCCGGGAGGCAGCTGGGGCCGAAGCTCGGACGGCAGGTACGCCCGCCGGATCGAGCGGAACCCGTCCTCGCGGATGTAGGAGCCGCGGAACGGGAGCGAGAACAGCGCGAAGGCGGGAATCGCCAGAGGGTTTCGCCGTAGGTCGTTGTGCAGCACCGTGTTGCGGGCCAAGAGGTCGCTGGCCCGCAAGAACGTGGCGACCTCGTCTTCGGTCAAGTGGTGGAGCACGTGATTCGAGACGACGAGGTCGAAACGCGCACCGTCCGCCGCGAGGTCCAGAGCGTCGTCGTCCCTGAACGTCACGCTGGGCGGTACGGCCCGTCGCCGCGCGAACGCCAGCGCCCGGCGGTCCGGATCGATCGCGACGATTCGCAGCGGAACGCCGTCGCGTGCTGCCCAGGCGGCCAGCCGCCGCGCCAGGTCGCCGCCGCCGCAGCCCACGTCGAGCAGCTCGGCCACGCCGCGGTCGGCGGCCGCGGCACGCGCGGCGGGCCTGAGCGTTCGGGTCCAGGCTGCGTGCCAGCCCGAGAGCAGCTGGTTCAGCACGGCGAACTGACCGTAGGTCCGGTCCAGCATGGTCGGGTCGCAGTCCGGCTCGTCCATGCGCTCGCGCAGCGCCTCGGCGCGGTGCCTGAGGAGCGGGCCGCCGTTCACGTGGTCCGGAACAGGCCCGTCGCGACGGTGAGGCCGGGTCCGAACGCCATGGCGACGATCGGCTCGTCGGCAGGAGCGGGCTCTCGCAGCAGGTCGGCCAGGACGAACAGGACCGTGGCGCTGGACATGTTGCCGTTCTGGGCCAGGACGCGGCGCGAGGAGGCCAGCGCCTCGGGCCCCAGCTCCAAACCCGCCGCCAGCTTGTCCAGGATGGCGCGACCGCCGGGGTGCACGGCCCAGCGACGCACCTCGGCGAGCTCGGTTCCGCTTCGCTCCAGAAGCGGACGCAGGGCGCCGGACGCCTTCTCGCCCACGATGGAGGGCACGTAGGAGCTGAGCACCATCTCGAAGCCGTGATCGCCGATCGTCCACGCCATGTCCGACGCGCCTTCGGGCGCCACGTCGTCCACGAACGCGTCCATCCGCAAGGCGGGGCCGTGCGGCGTCCGTGCCGAGACGACCGCGCCGGCCGCGCCGTCCGCGAACACGCTAGCGGCCACGACCGCGTCGACGTCCCGGGACGGCTGCAGGTGCAGCGTGCACAGCTCGACCGACACGACGAGCACCACGGCGTCCGGATCGGCGAGGCAGAACGCGCGCGCCATGCGCAGTGCCGGAAAGGCGGCGTAGCAGCCCATGAACCCGAGGTGGTAACGCTCGGTGCCCGGGCTCAGGCCCAGCGCCTGAACGACGTCCAGGTCGGGCCCGGGCGCGTAGAAGCCGGTGCACGACACGGTCACGAGGTGGGTGACGTCCTGCGGGCCGAACCCGTCCGCGCCGTCCAGCGCGCGCCGGGCCGCGGAGGCGAACAGCGCGCCCGCCTCCTGGCGATAGCGCTCGTTGCGCTCGGCGGTACCGGGGTTGCGGAACCCACCCGCGTCGTCGACGTAGAACCCGCCGCCGCGCTGGACAGGGGCGAGCGTCCAGGCTCCATCCGCGTCCAGGCTCCCGCCTGCCGGCTCCGCGTCGGCGGAGGCCAGGAAATCCTCGAGCACGCTGTGTCGCCGGTCGATGCCCGAATGCCCGTAGATGCGGTGCAGAAGCCGGTCCGTGCGGCGATCGCCGCCGATCCACGCCTGCATGACCTGCCGCGCCTCGGTCTGCGAGTACGACCTGGCGGGAACGACGGTCGCGACGTTGTGGAGATGGACGGCCATGATCGAGGATAGACCGTCGCGCAAGGTGGCTCGGTACGAAGGAGCGCAGTCGACGCTTCATCCGGGCGCGGTAACCTGAAGCATGGCCGACGTCCAGGTGCAGGCGAGTCCGTTCGGAACGACCGCGACCGGCGTGGCGGTGACGCGCTTCGATCTGAGCGCGCCGGACGGGTCGGGCGTCTCGGTGCTCGATTTCGGCGCGGTGGTGCTCGAGGTGCGCGTGCCCGACCGCGACGGTCGCCTCGCGAACGTGGTGCTGGGGCACGCCGAGCTGGGGGGCTACGAACGGAACGCGCCGTACTTCGGCGCCGTGGTGGGACGCTGCGCGAACCGGATCGCGGGGGCGCGCTTCACGCTGGACGGCGAGGAGCATCGGCTTGCCGCCAACGAGGGCCGCCACCAGCTTCACGGCGGTCCGGGCGGCTTCCACCTGCGCGCTTGGCACGGCCAGGCCGCGTCCAGCGGCGACGGCCGCGCCGAGGTGATTCTTCGTCGCGTCAGTCCGGACGGCGAGGAGGCGTACCCCGGAACCGCCGAGGTCGAGGCGCGCATCGGCTGGTCGGTACGGCACGAGCTGAGCATCGAGCTGCACGCCCGCGCCGATGCTCCGACGCTCATGAACCTCGCCCATCACGGCTACTGGAACCTGGCGGGAGAGGGGTCGGGCAGCGTCGACGACCATCTCCTGGCCGTGGCCGCCGACGCGTACCTGCCGGTGGGCACGACGCTGATTCCGACCGGCGAGCTGGCGGCGGTCGCCGGCACCCCGTTCGATCTCCGCTCCGGACGCCGGATCGGGGACGTCGTCCGGGCCGGGCACCGCCAGGTCCGCATCGCGAACGGGATCGACCACAACCTGGTGCTTTCGCGAGAGGTGGGCGAGGCCGCCCGGCTCACGGACCCGCGCAGCGGCCGCCGACTGCGACTCCTGACCGACCAGCCCGGCCTGCAGGTGTACACCGGCAACGCGCTCGACGGCCGGATCGTGGGGCGGTCCGGCCGCGCCTACCGTCAGGGCGACGGCGTGGCGCTCGAGGCACAGGGCTTTCCCGACGCGCCGCACCATCCCCACTTCCCGTCCGTGGTGCTGCGGCCGGGAGACGCGTACCGGTCGAGCACCGTGTTCGCCTTCGACGCGGACGGCTAAGTCGCGCCGAACGGCAGGCGGGCGATCAGGTCGTGGCGCGCGCCGTCAGCGCCCAGCACACTGCGAATCAGCCGGATGTGGCCGGCGGTCGCCAGCGGCGCACGCGCCTCGACCTGGGGCAGCGCGACGGTGCGGCCGCGACGTGTCCGAGCGACGGTGAGATGAGGCGTGAACGCTCGCGGGTCCGCGGGCGCCACGCCTTGGGCCGACAGCGCCGCGACGAGCGCTTCTTCCAGCGCGACGAGCGCGTCTCGCCCTTCGGCGATATCCAGCCAAGCGACGCGCGCCCTCTGCGCCGACGGGAACCCGTCCAGGCGGCTCGGTCGCCAGGTGAACGGGGACGTCCGCCTCGCGGCGAGGGCGGCGGCCCGAACCACCGCGCCACGGCGATCGATCGCGACGTCACCCAGGAACGACAAGGTGAGATGAACCTGCTCTGGCGGCGACCATCGCAACGCTCGCGCCAGGCGGGCATCGTCCTGAAGCGTCGCCTGGAGGTCCGTTACGGCTCGTCGCTGCGAGGGGGAGGGGTCGACGGCGAGGAACAGGCGCTCGGTCGGGAGGTCGTTGGCCATGGAGCTCCTGGCGGCTCGGGCCGCCGTGTGCGGACCGAGGCGCGTACGTCTACTGTACGGGGCGGCGCCACGCCGCTCGGCAAGCCGCTCGGCACGCCGCTCGCCACGGCGGTCGGGGCCGGGCTGGGTATCATGACCCGTCGCCCGGATCCGCATGGCTTTCAGGGTCCATCCCCATTCGGAGGAACGTGCCTGTCCTACCTCGCATCCGTCGCTCGCTGTCGTGCCTCGTCGTCGCGGTCGCGCTGGGCGCGGCCTGGGCCGCGGCTCCGTGCGACGCGTTGCTCTCCGACTACCTCGACACCGCTGGCGGATCCACGCTGCCGTGCCTGGTCGATCTTCAGGAGAGCGGCATGTGCTTCCGCTTGCCCGGCATGACGCTGGACGCCGCCACCCGAACGCTGGACGCGCACCTGCAGGCGCAGGGCGTGCCCAGGCCCGAGTGGCGCACGACGGTCGCGGCGAACGGGACCGTCGTGCCGGCCGCGAGCGGCGATACGCTCGAGATCGTGATCGCTGCGGACGGACCGTTCGCGACGATGGGAACGTGCCGGATCTTTCCAGAGCGCTGAGAGACGCGGGCCGACTCAGCCTCGCGCCGAGTCCTGGTCGTCGACGTCGTCCGCGCTTGGTTCGCTCGGCGCGTCGTCGGGGTTCGTCGCGTCCGGCGCGCCTTGCGACGGCGGCTCGGCGGCGGACGGGACCGGCCCCTGCGCATGGAGCGTCACCTGCGGGAACGGAATCTCGATCCCGGCCCGGTCGAACGCCGACTTGACCTGTCGCTGAACGTCGTTGCGGACCTCCAGGTACGCCTCTTTCCGTGCCCAGACGCTGAACTGGAGGTCGATCGACGAGGCGCCGTAGCCCTGCGCGATGATCAGCGGCGCCGGCTCCTCGAGCACCAGGGGATTGGCGTCCGCCACCTCCATCAGCACCGCGTGGACCTTTCCCAGATCGGAGCCGTACGCCACGCCGATTTGAAGGTCGTAGCGGCGGATCGGGAACCGGTTGAGGTTCGTGATGTCGGCCTTCATCATCGTCTCGTTCGGGATTCGGACCATCAGGTTGTCGAACGTCCGAAGCCGCGTCGACAGCATGTCGATCGCCAGCACCTCGCCCGTGACGCCGTTGACCCTGATGATGTCGCCGATCGACACCGTTCCCTCGATGCCGAGGAACAGGCCGCTGATCACGTTCGAGGCGCTGGTCTGGGACGCGAACGCCGCGGCCGCGGTCAGGATCCCGACCGCGCCCAGGACGACCGCGAAGTCGAACCCCAGCTCCCGCAGGGCGGACACCACGAACACGCCCAGCACCGCCCACGATGCGACGCGCTGGACCAGCACCCGCGTCTGAGCGTGCGACGCGTACATGACGCGACTCAGGACCCTCCGGACCACCCGCGCCAGCACCACGCCGACGACGAGAAGAAGGCTCGCTCGGAGCAGGGGCGCCCAGAGCGACACGTCGCCCAGCGCTCGCAAGCCCTCGATCGAGGCTCGCCAGAGGCGCACGGCCCACTCGGTCACGACGCCGCTCCCTGTCGAAGCCAGCGTCCGAACGTCCTGAGCGACAGCGCGGTGTCGGGCCGCCCGCGCGGCTGGGCGATCGCGACGACCGATCCGGCTTCCGAGGGCGCGCCGGGCTGCACCACGATGTCCGCACGGTCCGCACCCTCGCTGTTGGTGAGCACGATCTGCGGCGTCCACAGCCCGCGCGGGCCGGCCAGCAGCGGCAGGATGCCGACGGGAAGCTTCAGGCGCTCCAGGGGGAGGGGCTCCTTGGCGCGGTTGCGGATGCGGACGGGCGTGATGGCGCGATGCGGGCGTACGGGGAGCTCGGAGAGATCCAGGCGCCCGGTCGTGCGCGACGCGTAGCACAGCTCGCCCTCCACGGTGGAGGGGCCGAACCAGGTGTCGGACGGCCGGAAGAACGGCGCCTCGAACAGGGTGTGACGCGGATCGACGGTCGCGGCCGAGAACCAGAGCGGCGTGCTCACGTACAGCAGGGTCGTCTGTCCGGCGGGGATCGTGAGCGGATCCGCCGGCCTCACGACGACGTCGCGATCGGCGAGACGGGGCTCCAGCGCCAGAGACGCTGGCGACGCGTCGAACGCGAATCGTCGCGTGCTGGTCGTGGCGCCGGCCGTCGCCGGCTGTGCCGGGTCGACGACCTCGGCGACCTCCAAGTCGGCCTCGAGGGGGTCGTCGCCGGTCGCCACCGTCACGCGCCATTCGTGCGCCCGACGCTCGGCGGTCAGGGACGCCGGTCCGATCGTCCAGCGACGGGCCTCGCCGACGGCGATGCGACAGGGGCTCCACCACGACGGTGGCGAGGTGCTCATGCGGTCAGTGTACGTGGGTCGCCGGCCAGCGTCGCCGCCCGCGACTCGGATGCGCGTCAATGATCACGACGTGCGGTGCCGGCGCGAGGGCGCCTAGCCGCCGTAGTGGTAACCGCGGACCTCGACCGGCCCGCCCAGCCCGACCACGGCGCGGGCGCGCACCGTCCAGGCCCGGCCGACGCGCTGCAGCACCCCGTCCACGATCAGCACCCGCGCGTCGCGGAGCATCTTCCAGTGCGCGTCCCACAGGTCGGGCGAGACGACGACCTGCGCCCGGTCGGGGCCGTCCTCGATCACGAAGAACGAGAAGCCCTGCGCGGTGCCCGGCTTCTGTCGTGCCACGATCAGCCCGCCGGTGCGGACCTCGCCGTCGCGGGCGCGCGCCAGCGGCACCGCGCCGAGGTCCAGCAGCTCGCGCCGCATCAGGTCGACGGGGTGCACGCCGGACTCGGCCAGGCCTTTCGTGCGGTAGTCCCAGACGGTGCGCTCGGCGAAGCCCAGCGCCTCCAGCGGCGGGACCGGCGGCGTGGTCCGGAAGAGCGGCGTCTGGCCGGGCGGGGTGGTGTGGTGCAGGGCGCGCGCCTCGAACAGCGCGTCGCGGCGGGACTGCAGCGTGTCGAACGCCCCACCGCGAGCGAGGGCCTCGAGCGCCTCGCCCGGCACCGCCAGGCGGCCGTACAGGTCGCGCAGGCCGCGGTACGGGCCGGCGCGGGCCCGCTCGAGCACGATCTCGCGCGCCACCTCGTCGGCCACGCCCTTCACGATCTGGAACGGAGGCCTGAGCCGCCGACGCGTGCGGGGTCCGCCTCCCGACCACGAGCCGGAGGCGCCCGGCCCGTCGTCGCTCTCGACGCGCCAGCCGACGTTCGAGGCGTTCACGTCCAGCGGCGCCATGCCGACGCTCCAGCGCTTGGCCTCCTGACGGAGGGTCGAGAGCGGCCACATGCCGGGGTGCTCGTTCATCACCGCGGCCAGGTAGGCGGCCGGGTGGTGGTGCCGGAGCCAGGCGCTGAGGTAGGCGTGCAGCCCGAACGCCCAGGCGTGCGACTCGGCGAAGCCGTAGCCGCGGAAGGCGGCCATGGCGTCGAAGATCGCCTGCGCCTCCTGGGCGGTGCAGCCGCGGGTCCGCATGGCGCCGTCCACGAAGGCGCGATGCCAGTCGCGGATCTCGGCCTCGTCCTCGAAGGTGGTGACCTTCTTGCGGAACCGCTCGGCGTCGCTCCAGCTCATGCCCGCGACGTGCACGGCGATGCGCATCAGGTCCTCCTGGAACAGGATCACGCCGTAGCTCTTGGCCAGCACCGCCTCCAGCGACGGGTGGAGGTAGGTCACCGGCTCGCGGCCGTTGCGGCGGGCGACGTAGGGATGCACGGTGTTCGACTGGATCGGGCCGGGCCGGAACAGCGCCACCTGGTGCGCCAGGTCGGTCAGGGTGCGAGGCTGCAGCTGCACGCTCATCCGCACCTGGCCGGGCGACTCGATCTGGAACAGGCCCATCGTGTCGCCCTGCTGGATCGCGTCCCAGACGGTGTCGTCGTGCGGCGGGTCGCGCAGCTCCAGCCACGTTCCGTCCAGGCGATGGACCTCCTCCCGGGTCCGCTCGAACACGCTCAGCATCCGCAGGCCCAGCAGGTCCAGCTTGATCAGCCCCAGCGCCTCGACGTCGTCCTTGTCGAACTGCAGCAGCTTGATCCCGCCGCTGGAGCGCTGGATGGGGCTGTAGTGCATCAGCGGCTCGCGCCCCAGCACCACCCCGCCCGAGTGGGGCGCGACGTGCCGCACGAAGCGGGGCTCCATCCGCCGCATCAGCCCAAGCAGCTGATCGGTGACGGGGGCGTCGCCGAGCACCTCGCGGAAGATCTCCTCGGCCTCCAGCGCGTGGTGGGGACGGTGGTGGCGGTGCTGCCGCCCCAGCGCCTTGCTCAGCCGGTCGCGCGTCTCCGGCGGGATGCCCAGCGCGCGGCCCAGATCCTGCACCGCGCTGGGCAGGTAGTAGGTGATGCGGTTGCACACCATCGCCTCGGTCCGCGCGCCGAAGCGCCGCTCGACCCAGGCGAGCACCTCGTCGCGGCGGGCGGAGGCGATGTCGATGTCGATGTCGGGCGGGCTGGCCTTGCCGCCGTGCAGGAAACGCTCGAACAGCAGCTGGTGCTCGATCGGGTCCGCCTGGGTGATCGCCAGCAGGTAGCAGAGGATGCTGGCGGCGGCCGAGCCGCGGCCGCTGGCGACGATGCCGCGGTCGTGACAGAAGTCGGTGATCTCGGCGGCGGCCAGGAAGAACTCGGCGAAGCCCAGCGCGCGGACGGTGGCGAGCTCCTCCTCGAGCCGGGCGCGGGCGGTCAGCAGCGTCTCGCCCCGGTAGCGCGTCAGCAGCGCTTCGTACGCCCGGCGCTCCAGCTGCTCCTCGGCCGAGACGCCCTCGGGCAGGCGCGCCTTGGGAGGAACCAGCCGGTCGGGCAGCAGCGGCCAGCGGCACGCCTCGGCCAGGGCGTCGGTGTTCGCCAGCACGTCGGGCAGCAGCAGCGCCGGATCGGGCAGCGGCGTCAGGTCGCTCAGGTCGGGGCGCGGAATCGCCAGCGCGTCGTTCCGCGGCCGCTCGGGATGCGGCTCGTCGACGGTGACGCCCAGCCGGGCGCAGCTCAGCGCGTCGTGCAGGGACCACAGGTCGGCGGTGGCGTAGCGCACCTCGGGCGCGGCGACGGCCGGCAGGCGCCGCTGCCGGGCCAGGGTGCGCAGGTAGCGGGCGCGGCGCAGGTCGTCCGGGTGCGCGCCGAAGTACAGCTGGATCCAGAAGCGGTCCGGGTAGATCGCGGCGAGCCGGTCCAGGATCCGGTCGAGATCCCGGAAGCGACGTTGCGCCAACAGGCGGCTGGGGGCGCCGGCCCGCGCGCCGGAGAGGGCGTGCAGGTCGGTGGCGTGGGTCTCGAGCATCGGCAGGGTGACCTCGCCGCCCTGCTCGTGAGCGATGGTGAGCAGCTCGTTCAGGGTGGCGTAGCCGCGTCGCGAGGCGGCCAGCAGCGGTAGCGGCCAGACGTCGGCGTCGTCGCGCAGCGCCACGGTCGCGCCGACCAGCGCGTGGAGCCCGTGACGGCGTGCGGCCTGGTGCAGCTCGACCGCGCCGTACACGCCGTTCCGGTCGGTCAGCGCGACGCTTTCGTAGCCCAGCTCGGCGGCACGCTCGACCAGGCGGGTGGGGCTGCTGACGCCGCGCCCGAAGTCGAAGTAGCTGTGGGCGTTCAGCAGGTGACGAAGGCGGCGCGGGCGCGGCATCAGTCCAGCATCCGTTCCAGGTGCCAGGCGCCGGCCTGCTCGTAGACCTCGAGGGTGAGGCCGTCGTCGAGCTCCAGCAGGTAGTGCCGGCTGGGCGTCTCGCCCCGCCACCAGCGGTTGCCCACCCGCCAGGCGTCGTGAACGCGGACGACGTCGCGGACGCGACCGTCGCCCAGCTGGAGTCGGGCGGGCAGGCCGTCACGAAGCGCGGCGCGCGCGACCCGACCAGCGGCGGGCGGGCGTGGCATCATCCACGCCCCTTCTCGATGCCATACGGCACCAGCACCGCCTCCGTACCTTCGTCATTCGAACCGATGCGTCCAGGACGACGTTCGTGGCCTCCGATCCGGTCGATATGGGTACGCATCGCACGCTGATGCCGTATGGGATCGGGAGGCGTCGACGAGACCACCTCTCCCTCGCCGCTGCGCGCGAGGTCGTGGCGCGCGAGGTCGTGGCGCGCGAGGTCGCGGGGCGCAGGGCCGTCCCACGGCAGCGGATCGCCCGAGGCGAGGTCCAGCAGCCGCCAGCGCAGCCGCGGCCGTAGCGCGCCCGGGTCGTGCAGCGCGAAGCGGCGGGCCTGGCTGGGGAAGCGGGCGTGGACGGCGCGGGCGGCTTCGGCGCGGCGCCTGCGTTGCGCCCACAGCTCGCCCGCCTCCGCGCGGCGGGCCAGGCCGGAGAGCTCGATCCGCAGCTCGTCGATGCCCAGCGGCACCAGCCCGGTGTCGCTCAGCGCCAGCCGCGCCAGCCGCAGGAGCCTGATGGGATCGCGCAACGGCGCCTTCGCGCGCCGCGTCGCGTCGCTGCGCAGGCCGGCGGTCGAGACGAGCACGCGGACCCGCTCGGCGCTGCGCTCGCCCAGCGCCTCGGCGGCCTGTTCGACGAGCCGCTCCAGGATCGGGTCGATCTCGGCCGGCTCGCAGGCGGCGTCGTCGAACGCGTGGCCGGCGGCGACGACGACGGGGGGCGGGCGCACGGGGACGTGGTCGATGCGGGGGCCGTGCAGGACGGGCGTCAGCGCGCGTCCCTCGTCGCCGAGGAAGGCGAGGAGCTGAGCCGGCGTCCAGCGCCGCAGCGCTCCGACGGTGTCGACGCCCAGCCAGGCCAGCCGCTCGCGCTGGGCGGAGGAGAGGCCCGCGCCGCCCAGCAGGTAGACCGGCGCCGGATCGAGGCGGGTCCACGGATCCTCGCCGGCGGCCGCGACCACGGCCCGGCCGGGCTCGGCCAGGTAGGCGAGCAGGTGGGCCTCCTCGACCGTGCCGGCCCCGCCGACCCGGGCGCCGGCCCGCTCGGCGAGGGACGCGGCGTCGTGCGCGTCGCCTGCGAAGGCGACCACGCCGACCCGGACCGCGGCGACGCGGGGCGAGACGTCGTGCATGCCGTCCAAGAACGCCTCCCAGGCGGCGTCGACCTCCGGCCCGGCGCTGGGCAGGATCGTGAGGGAGGGTGCCCGCTGCCAGGCTCCGGCCACGGTCATGCCGGCCTGGACGCCTGCGGCCCGGGCGGAGGCGTCGGCGTAGGCGACGGTGCGGCCGTCCTCGCTGCAGGCGAGGGGCGCGCCGGGCGGGCCCGCCTTCGCGGCGTCGAGTCGGCCCCAGCGGTGGGCCCACAGCGCGAACGGCTCGACGCTGGCGACCAAGATCCTGGACGCCGGCTGCCCGGGGGGCGGGAAGAGCCTGCTCTGGGCCGTCTCGGCTCCGTCCTGGACGCCGTTCTGAGAGTTCGTCGTGGTACGATGCGACATCGCCGGGCACGACCTTTCGTGTCGGGACGATTCGTTCGGACGTACCGGGGGGCCGCCACAGCCATCGGTGCGTCCGAATCCGTTCGGGGTGGGTCGGCCGCGCGCTCTCGAGACGATCTCTCGGGACGACCGTGTCGGACCGCGCGCGCAGCGAAGCTCATGAAGTCATGCCTCGAGCATACCTCAAAAACTAAGGTATCGGAAGATGGGCTGCGCTACCCGGCGGCACTCGCGATTCGCGTGGCGCAGCAGGGCGTCAGAGACCCTTTTGGCGGGTCCGCCCTACTCGACCGTCACCGACGCCGCGACCAGCACGGCTTTCGACGGGCTCATGGTGCCGTTGGTGAACGAGTACGGGCGGAAGGCCAGCCCGGTCTCGCCGGGAGGAAGGCCGGACAGGTCGACGGTCAGGTCGTACGCGAACAGCGCGCCCGCCGGGAAGGTCCCCGAAGGCACGACCTGGAACGTCACCGGCGGGTCGACCACGCTGGGCGTCGTCCAGATCTGCGGTTCCTCGTCGCCTACGAACGTGGTGTCCGCACCGGTGCCGTTCTCCAGCACGACCACGATCCGAAGGGCGTCGAAAGCTGTCAGGTCGGCGTCGGGGCTGGTCACGTACCACTGCCCAGACCCGTTGGCGACCAGCTCCAGCTCCGGTCCGGAGTCCTGCACGGGCGTGCTGGCGCCGCAACCGGCGAGGAGGAGCACGGCAGCCGCGACGGCGAGCAGCAAGTCGGTCGCAACGAAAGGAAGAGGACGTCGACGCATGAGGACTCTCCAATCCGAATCGCACGAGACGGGGCGGTACACGTCACTCTAGTACGGCCGTAGGACGTTCGCCACTGGCGACCCACCCCGCATCGGAACAGCGTAGGCGCATGCACGCACGCGCCTCCTTCCCCCGCGCTTCCGTCGCCGCGTGGTCGGCGATCCCGCTCGCCCTCCTCGCCATCGCTCTCGGCGCGCTCGCCCCGTTCGCCGGAGCGCAGGCGCCGACCCCCCTACCCGTCGACGTGTATCTGTTCCACGGCGACGGCTGTCCCCACTGCGCGAACGCGATCGAGTTCCTGCGCGAGATGCGGACCGAGCACCCCACCCTGCACGTTCGCGACTACGAGGTCTGGTACGACGAGCCCAACCGGGACATCCTCGAGGCGTTCGCCTCCGCGTACGGGAGGCCCGTCCAGGGCGTGCCGATGATCTTCCTGGGCGACGAGGTCTGGATCGGCTTCGGGTCCAGCACCGAACGCGACCTGCGCCAGCGCATCGCGCAGTACGAGGCCGTCGCCGCGCCCGATCCGCTGGACCGCCTCTCACCCGAGATGCGCGAGCGGGCGCTCGACGCCGCCGGCGACATCGTGCCCCCGCCGACCGTCGTGAGCCCGACCGAGGCCCCCGCCGACGGCCAGGGCGTCACGCCCCTTCCGCGCCAGGAACGGACGCTGGACCTTCCGCTGGTCGGAACCGTCGATCTCGAGCGGACCTCGCTCGTGATGACCACGGCGCTGATCGCGCTGGTCGACGGGGTGAACCCCTGTTCGCTGTGGGTGCTGGCGCTGCTGCTGGGCGTGGTGCTGGGCACCGGGACGACGTCACGTCGCCGCGTGCTGATCATCGGCGGAACGTTCCTCACGATCACCGCGATCGTCTACGCCGCGTTCGTCGCCGGCGTGTTCGAGATCCTCGCCTACCTGTCGCTGCTCGGCTGGATCCGGGTCGCCGTCGCGATCCTGGCCCTGGCGATCGCGGCGATCAACCTCAAGGACTACGTCGCGTTCGGGCGCGGCTTCAGCCTCACGATCGACGACTCGGCCAAGCCCGGCATCTACAAGGGCATCCGCAGAATCATGCAGGCCGAAGGCTCGTGGACGCTGACGCTGGGCGCCACCGCCGCGCTGGCGCTGGGCGTCACGCTGGTCGAGCTTCCCTGCACGATCGGCCTGCCGGTGGTGTGGGGAACGCTGCTCGCCGATGCGGGCGTGAGCCGCGGCACCTTCGGCGGCCTGCTGGGGCTGTACATGGTGATCTACCTGCTGGACGAGCTCGTGATCTTCGGGGCCGCCGTGATCACGCTCAAGGCCACCAAGCTCGACGAGAGCGGCGGCAGGATCCTCAAGCTCCTCGGCGGCGCCGTGATGCTGGCGTTGGCCGTCGCGATGCTCGCCTGGCCCGAGGCGCTCTCGTCGCTGAGCGGAACGGCGCTGGTGTTCGGCGCGGCGCTCGGAGGCACGGCGCTGGTCCTCGTCGTCCACCAGATCGTTCATCCCGCGTCCAGCCCCTTGCCGACCGCGGCCAAGCGCGGCTGAGCAGCCGCCTCGCTGCCGACAGCTCACGGTGAGCGCCGCGCCGCACGCACGGCGCTCCACCCCAGGTAGGCGGCGACGAGCCACGACCCGCCCAGATCGATCCAGCGCGTCGCCGGCCAGGCCGGCGCCAGCGCCACGGTCGCCAGCGCCGCCAGCACGCTGGCGTCCACGACCGTCTTGGCGCGGTACAGCGCACGCTGTCCGCCGATCACCGTGCTGGGAAGGTCGTCTTCGAAGCGTGCGTAGCGACGCCAGAACCAGCCGTTCGTGAGCAGGCCCGCCGCCGCCACGGCGACGCCGACCGTGACGTTACCCCCGGGCCGGAACGCGCCGCCGCGGCTGGCCGCGAGCGCCGCCACCAGCGCCCCCGACGTCGCGAGCGTCGCCACCACCGTCCGGTGCGCCCAGCGCTCCCAGCGGACGCGGCGACCCGCCGCCTGGTCGGGCCCGCCCCGCGCGAACGCCGCGTACGACGTGCCGATCGCCAGCAGCTCGACGGTCCGGCGCACGAAGTCGGCGAGCTGCGTCGTGGACTGGCTCATCGCCACCGCGACGCCGGTCGCGAGCGGCGCCCAGGCGCTCAGGAACAGCGCCAGTCGCAACGTCCGCTGACGGCGTCCGCGCTGGTCCGCGGACAGGCCGGTCGCCGCGTCGGGACGGTCCACCTCAGCCCACCTCAGCCCACACCGGTCCAGGCCAGGAGCCCCACGACGGCGGCCACCGAGGCGGACGCGGCGAGCGGGACGGTGAGCGTGTCCGTCCCGCCTCGCGAGACCAGCTCGACGAGCGTCGCCGAGGCGGCGGCGACGCTCGCCGCGAGCGTCACGACCGCCCACGGCACGCCGCCGTACAGCCGCAGCGTGAGTGCGATGGCCACCGCCGCGGCCGTCGCCATCGCCAGCGAGCCCTCCACCGTCTTGCCTGCGTCCACGAAACGCGAGACGACGAAGCGGCGACCGAACCGCTTTCCGACCAGGGCCGCCGCCGCGTCGCCGAACGTCCAGCCCATCACCCCCGCCGCGACGACGGCCTTTCCCGGCGACCCGGCCGCGCCCCAGAACAGCGCCATGTTCGCCGCGAACGACGCCTGGACCCACATCATCGAGCGGCGCAGCTCGCCACCGCCCACCAGCCGATCGGGCAAGAAGCGCCGGTAGCCGGACCACCGCTCCAGCGCCAGGAGCGCGGGGTAGGCGACGAGCACCAGCACGAACGCCGCGGCCACCGCCTCGTACCAGGCGCCGAACAGCGTGAGCATGAGCCAGATCGACAGGCCGTAGCCCAGATGGTGGGTCTTGCGGATCACCTCGCCCGGAGCGCGGGTCCACGTCCGCAACGCCACCGGAACGACCAGACACGCGACCAGGTAGTACGCGAACAGCCAGACGGTGGCGAGGAGGAACCCCATGACGGCGATCTCCGTGTCCGCGCTCCGGGTGGCGGAGCGCTCCTGTCCCTGATCAGCGTCCCCTGTCTTCACGATAGACGACGGCGCCACGCTGGAGGCACGCCGCCGTGACCGGTCAGCCGGGGCGTGCGCCGTGGGCCTGCAGCCACGGCTCGATCGCCTCGCCCGGCAGCGGCTTCGCGAGCAGGTAGCCCTGCTCGGCTGTGCAGCCGGTCTCGGTCAGGAACGCACGCTGGGCCTCGGTTTCGACCCCTTCCGCGATCGTTTCGAGATCGAACGCCCTTGCGAGCTGGACCATGGCGTGGATCAGCGCGCGGTCGCCGTGCGAGACCTCGGCGTCCACCCGCTCCACGAACGTCTTGTCGATCTTGAGCACGTCGGCATCGAGGTGCTGCAGCTGGCTGAGCGACGCGTAGCCGGTCCCGAAGTCGTCGATCGCGACGCGGGCGCCCAACCCGCGAAGCGTCCGCAGCGCCTCGCGGACGCTCGCGGTCACCGTCATCGCGGTCGTCTCGGTGATCTCGATCTCGAGGTCGCTGGGGGCCAGGTGCGCCTCTGACAGGTCGGCCAGGACGTTCGCGAGCCAATCGTCCTCGTCGAGCTCGCGCGCCGAGACGTTCACCGCGATCCGAGCGCAGGAGATCCCGGACCGGCGCCAGCGGCGCAGGCGATCGAACGCCTTTCGCCTCACGGCCGCGCCCAGCGCGACGATCAGACCCGATCGTTCCGCTTCGCGTACGAAGCGATCGGGAGCGACCGGGCCCCAGACCGGATGGGTCCACCGTGCCAGCGCCTCGACCCCGACCAGGCTGCCGTCGCGCAGGCTCGCCTGAGGCTGGAAGTGGAGGTCGATCTCGTCGCGCGCCAGGGCGCCGGACAGCTCGGAGCGCAGCGTGAGGCGCTCGGCGGCGAGCTGATCGAGCTGGCTCGAGTAGTAGCGCACCGTGCCCGGTCCCGCCTCCTTGGCCGCGTGCAGAGCCGTCTCGGCATGGGCCAGAAGGTCCGCGGCAGCGCGCCCGTCGTCGGGCGCGATGGCCACGCCGACGCTGCACCCGAGGTGCACGGCCTGACCGCGAACGTCGAACGGCTCGCTCAGCGCTCGTTGCGCCGTCCGGACCGCGTCGTCCAGCGCCGTGAGGTCGTCGTCGCGTCGGAACGCCATCACGAAGCGGTCCTCGGCATAGCGCCCCAGGACGTCGTTCCCGCGGTGGAGCGAGCCCAGGCGCGACGCGACGCCTTGCAGGACCTCGTCGCCCGCAGCGTGGCCCAGCGAGTCGTTCACCGACCGGAACCCGTCCAGGCCCAGCACCAGCACCCCGGTCCGGCCGCCACGGCTCGGCGCGCTGGCGAGGTGTCGCCTCAGCGCGCGTCCTGCGCCGTTCCGGTTCGGTAGGCCGGTCAAGGGGTCGAAGAACGTCAACGCGTCGACGCGTTCGGACAGGCTGCGCAGCTCCGTGACGTCCACGTCGATGCCGTGGATGACGGCGGGACGGTCGTTCGCGTCTCGCTCGACGGTCGCTTGCGATAGGACGCGATGGACACGTCCGTGGGCGCCCAGCAGCCGGTACTCGTTTCGGTAGCCGGACGTCGGATCGGCCTCGAACGCGCGCAGCAGGTCCAGCACCGTGGCGGCGTCGTCCGGGTGCAGCAGCCGAGCGAAGCCGTCGAGGTCGCCTGGGACCTCGCCGGGGCGGTAGCCGAGGTGCCGCCTCCAGGCGTCGGAGATCTCGAACGCGTCGCTGCGCAGGTCGTGGATCCAGAAGCCCAGGTTCGCCGTCTGCGACGCCAGGGCGTTCCGCATCCGCTCGCCCTCCAGCCGCGACTCCGTCTCACGGACGCGCGTCATGTCCTGCACGGTGGCGATGAAGCGCGCATCGAGCGTCGAGTCGGCGTCGACACGGCTCACCGTCGTCATCGTCGGGGTCGTGCTGCCGTCGGGCCGGATCCGCTCGGCCTCGTACGTCGCCGTGCCGGTCCGCTCGGCTTCGGCCAGGTGGCCCACGATCCGCTCGCGGTCGCCCTCCACGAACAGGTCGAGGATCGGCTTGCCGATCAGGTCGGCCGCGTCGACGCCCTGGATCGTGGCGTAGGCGTCGTTCATCATCGTCAGGTGGGTGCCGGACGCGTCGGACAGCGCGACGCCCACCTTCAGCGAGCGAAACACCGTCTCCCACAGCTTCGACGCCCGTTCGTGCCGGACCTGGTCGGTCACGTCCTGCTTCGCGGCGATGAAGTGGGTGACGGCGCCCGCGTCGTCGTGAATCGGGCTGATCACCATCTCCTCGTCGTACGTCGTGCCGTCCTTGCGGCGGTTCACGAGACGACCGCGCCAAGGGACGCCCGCCAGGATCGTGCGCCACATCTCGTCGTAGAAGGCGTCGTCCTGGTGGCCCGAGCGCACCAGGTCGCCGGGGCGCGCTCCGATCGCCTCGTCGAGACCGTAGCCGGTGAGCTGGCTGAACGCCGGGTTGCACCACAGCACGCGTCCGCCCCGGTCGGTGAGCACCAGCGCGTGCGCGACGACGTCCAGGGCGTGGTCGCGCAGGCGCCTCAGCGCGGGCGAGCGGGCCAGCTGCGTGGCGTCGCGAACGAGGGCGTAGCGAAGCTCCTGGTCGCCCAGGCGGACGCGACCGACCGCGACCCGAACGTCGCGCTCCGACCCGTCGGCCCGCCGGTGCACGGCGTCGAACTCGGCGCCGTCGCGAGGCTCCTCGCGCGTGATCGGCGTGGGAGCAGCGGAGCCGCTGGCCACGGTGAGGTCGAGCCAGGACCGGGTCTGGAGATCGTGGCGCGACCAGCCGTAGAATCGCGCCGCGGCCGGGTTCGCGTCGACGATCCGGCCGAAGGCCGGATCGATCAGCAGCATCGCGGTGCGATCGTCGTCGAACAGCGATCGGAAGGCGCTATCGCGGGGCAGCGTCACATTGCGCAGAATGTAGCACCGCGCTCGTCAGAACAGGCCCGGCTGCACGCTGTGGCCGGGAACGCGGAACGCGGCGGCGGACAGCGTGGGCCTGCCTTCGAGCCCGTGCTGGCGGCAGGAAAGCCGGAACAGCGCCCGCACCTGCTCGGCGTACGTCCCTTCGCCCTTCATGCGGCTGCCGAAGGTGCCGTCGTTCATCCGGCCCCCGCGCACCTCCCGGATGCGCGCCAGGATGCGGCGGGCCCGGGCGGGGTCGCGGGTCTCGAGCCAGGACGTGAACACCTCTTCGACCGCGTGCGGAAGCCGCATCATGACCGTGCCCGCGAAGCTCGCGCCCGCCTCGGCCGCCGCCGCGAGAATCGCGGGGATCTCCGGGTCGGTCAGCCCCGGAATCACCGGAGCGACGTTCACCCCGACGGGTACGCCCGCCTCCGCCAGCGCGCGGATGGCCGCCAGGCGTCTCGCGGGGCTCGAGGTCCGCGGCTCCATCGACGCCCGCAGCTCGTCGTCCAGCGTGGTGATGCTGATCGTCACCGCGACCGCGTCGTGCCGAGCGAGCTCCTCGAGCAGGTCCAGATCGCGCGTGACCAGGTGGTTCTTGGTGATCAGCGACACCGGCTGACGGAACTCGGCCAGCACCTCGAGGCAGCCCCGGGTGACACGCTCGCGACGCTCCAGCGGCTGGTACGGGTCGGTGACGCCCGACATCGCGATCGGCCTGGGCGTCCAGGACGGTTTGGACAGCGCGTCCCGGAGCAGCGCCGGCGCGTCGCGCTTCACGAAGATCTGGCGCTCGAAGTCCAGGCCGGCCGAGAGCCCCAGGTACTCGTGGGTCGGCCGCGCGTAGCAGTACACGCAGCCGTGCTCGCAGCCTCGGTACGGGTTGACGCTGACGTCGAACCCCACGTCGGGGCTCTGGTTGCGGGCCAGGACGGTCTTCGAGGCGTCGACGTGGACGCGGGTCTCGGGGCGAGCGTCCTCGGGCTCGAACGCGTCCGGGTCGCGCTCGACCTCGCGCGCGGTGAAGCGGTTGCGAGGGTCCGCCTTCGCGCCGCGTCCCGCGAAGCGAGGGCCCGCGCCGCGTTCCGGCGTGTCGTCGCCGCGGTGGGGGTCGTGACTCACGTCGACTCCGTTCAGCTCAGGTGCTTGCGGGCCCAGGAGACCAGCGGCTCGGCGTCGCCGAAGGTCCGGGCCACGCGCGAGACGACCTCGCCGGGGTCGAAGAGCCAGTCGCCCGCAGGATGCGCGCGGTGGATCGTCACGCCGGTGTGCTTGAGCAGCTCGAGACGCGGATGGTCCGGATCCACGTCGCGTGGCCCGCGCTTCAGCGTCGCGCCGGCCAGCTCGTAGCCCTTCGCCGCGAGCTCCCGCTGGATCCGGACCAGCTCGGCGCCGCTCGCCTCGGCGTCGACGGCGCGGCGGAAGCTGCGGAGCGCGTCGCCGGACAGCCGATGGGCACCCGCGGCGACGTACAGCTTCGCGGCGTCGAGGTGAACGTAGCGCGCCGCTACGGCGTCGCGTCCGCCGATGGTCGCGGCGACCCATTCCTTGTACGGGCGCTTGTCGTTGCTGAAGCGGACGTCGCGGTTGGGACGGAACAGCCGGCCGGGACCGAACAGGCCCTCGAGCTCGGCGATCAGCGCCTGCATCGGCCCTCGGACCCAGCGCTCGTAGCGGTCGCGGTGGGCGTCGAACCAGGCCTTGTCGTTGTGTTGGGCCAACTCGCGCAGGAAGGCGAGCGATTCAGGACCGAACCCTTCGAACCTCCCCGGCGTGGCGTCGCGTCGGGCCACGGATCTCCTCCTCCCCAACGGCAGCCGCCAACGTAGCAGCCAGGGCCACCGCGGCGTGTCGCGCGTCCGTGTGGAGTCCGACCGGCTCGCTGCGACCAGGGGGCATAGACTGACTCGAGCACCTCGCATTCGAGCACCTTCCGCGCGCGGGGCGCTCGGATCCAGGCGCTCGGGTCCAGGGAGGGGGCGACCTTGTCCGATCCCGCAGTGGCGAAACGAGACGTGGACGACGAAGGCCGCGAAGACGACCGCGAGGCGTCGACCGACCGCGGGCGCCGCTCGCCTGCGCGAGGTCCGATGCTCGTCGTCGGGGGGCTCGTCGTCGCGGTCGTTGCCGTCGCGTCGTGGACGTGGTTCCTTCCGGTGGAGAGGCCCAGCGCGCTCACCGCCGAGGCCCGACGGCAGGTCGGGCAGGCCGTGTCGAGCGCGGAGGCTGCGGCCGCCGAGATCGTGCTCGCCGACGTTCGCGCCGAGATCACGGGGTCGCTCCGGTCCGACGAGGTGCGAGCCCGAGCGACGGAGACGATCGACCGGGTGCGCACGGCGGTCGCTCCCCTGGAGCGCTCGGAGCGCGTGCCCGCCGACGAGCTCGACGCTCGCCTCGACGAGTTGGCGCGGCTGCTCCGAGCGGGTGACCCCGCGGTCGGCGAGGCGCTCGAAGCGCTCGAGCGTCTCGCGAAGGAGGCCGGGCGGTGAGCGCAGCGATCCGAAGAGCCGTCCCCGCCCTCGCGATCGTCGCCGCATGGATCCTGGCCACATGGTGCGTCGTGGCCCTGGCCCAGCCCGCCCCGGGCAGCGAGGACGCAGACCTCGCCGCCGTGCGGGTCCTCCGGATCGGCGAGGAGGCGGAGACGCTCGACGTCTGGCTGGGCGAGCGCCGGATCGTGTCTGGGCTCGGTCTCGGGGGACCCTCCGACTACGTCGTCGTGCCCGCGGGGCGGCACGAGCTGGCCGTCGCTTCTCCCGCAGGCGACACGCCGGGACCGGTTCCCTCCTCGGCGCTCGGTAGCGTCGATCTCGCAGCAGGCGGCTACGCCACCGTCGTCGTGCCCGCCTCCGCCTCGGCGGCGACCCCGCCGTTCGTCGTCGACGATCCGCTGCGCGAGCTCCCGCCAGCCGGCAGCGCGGGCCTCCGGCTGGTGCATGCCGCCGCCGGACGCCCCGCGCTCGCGTTGGCGGTCCGCGATGCGGACGCCCAGGCGGGGGGACGTGCCCCGCCTGGCCTGGTGGATCCTCCCGACGTCACCCTGTACGCCGGGAGAGCGGCGCCGATGCGCGGTTCCGGCTACACCATGATCGACGCCGGAAGCTATCGCCTCTGGTTCGTCGGGGAGGACGCCGGCCTGGTGCTTGCAGGGCCGGTCGAGCTTCAGATGCGACCTGGCGTCCTGTACACGATGTTCCTGGCCGGTAGCCGATCGGGAGAGGCGCGGGTGGTCGTGTCGGTCGACGCCACCACGGTCGCGTCGACCCAGAGCGACGGGTCCGGCGCCGCATCGCTCAGGCTGCTGCACGCCTCGCCCGATGCGCCGCTCGTCGACCTCCTCGTCGACGGCAGGTTGACGCTCCGAAACGTGAAGGCGCGAATCCCTACGGCGTACGAAAGCGTGTCGCCAGGCTGGCACCGCCTCGAGGTGTACCCTCACCGATTGCCTGGACCCTTGCGGCTGCCGGGGGACGGTGGTGGGACCGAGGACGCCGTGAGCGACGACTCGTCCTCGGCGACCTCGGGGTCCGACGGGGCGGCCGAGACCGACGTCCGTTTCGAGCCTCCACGACTCGAGCCGGTAACGGTCTATGTGGACGTTCGCCCTCTGGAGTACACGATGCTCGTGCTCACAGGGCGATTCGATCCACCACCAGAAGGCTCGACGCCCGGCGCGCTCAGCGTGGCGGTGGAGCCTACCGATGCCGTCGTCGTCGTGCAGGGTCCGGGCGGCGGCGTGGCATCGTCGCCTGGACCCAAGCTGCTCGACGAGCTCGCGCCCGGGACCTACCGGATCGAGGTGCGAAAGGAGGGCTATCGGACCGCTCGTTACGAGGTCGACGTGCGGTCGGAGGGCACGGTCGTCGTGAACGTCACGCTGCAAAGCGCGCCGGCGGGTGGAGAGGCCGTGAGCGACGATGCGGCCGGAGACGGGGAAGCGACGGAGGACGGGGAAGCGACGGAGGACGGGGCTCCCACGTTCATGCAGGACAGCTCCGTGCAGGCGGGACGCCGGCGGCTCGAGCTGCAAATCTTCGCGAGCGCCATTCCGACGGCCGGACCCGGGAGGGCGCGGGTGCGCTTCGCGCACGTCGCCCCGTCGGTCCCGCCCCTCGAGATCGTCGCCACGCGAGGGGACGGGGGCGACGAGGAGGGCGACTCGACGGACGAGACGCTCCGTATCGAACGTTTGGCGTATCCGAACGCCAGCCCCTACCTGTCGGTTCCCGCCGAGTCCCAGACGCTCACGTTCAGCGTGGCCGGAAGCCAGAATCGGATTCGACGCGTCGACGGTTTGGGCTTCCGCCCCGGCGTGAGCTACACCCTCTACCTCGTCGAGCGCGAGAGCAGGCTCGAGTTCGCGATCGTACCGGTCGTGGACGCGATCACGCCGCAGCGCGGGCCGGAGCAAGGGAGTTCACGATGATCGCTGCGCTTCGGGCGGTGTGGGCGAATCCGTACGTGAGAGTTCTGGTGCTCGTCGCGCTGGTGGTGGTCACGTTCCTGGTGGTCCGTCAGACGCGACTGGTGTGGGGCAGTCTTCTGGTCGCGATCGTCGTCGCGTACCTGGTCTCGCCCGTCGTCGACGTCGCGGCGCGGCTGGGCTATCCCAGGTGGGTCGGCGTGCTGACCGTCGCCGGGATGCTGCTCGTCGCGACGGCAGGCGTGGGCGCTCTGGCCATCCTCGTCTCGGTGCAGCTGGCGGATCTGAGCACGGAAGTGCCCGGCCTGCTGGAGGCGGTGCGCGAGGGGCCGTTTCGGTTGGCCCGCCTGGTCGACCCGTCGTTCGGACCGGTCTTCGAGCAGGTCTTCTCCACCACCTACGTTCTGTCGGGGCGTCTGGCCGACGACGTGATTCCGTCGGTCCAGGGCGTCGGTGCCGTCGGCGTGCGCCGCACGCTCGGAGCGTTGAGCGACGCGGGCACCAGCGTGGCACTCGTCCTGGTCGTATCGCTCTACCTGATGCACCGGTTCCCGGACTACCTGGCCTCGACGCTCGAGGCCGTTGCGCCCCGCCACCGCCCGTTCGTCCGCAACATGGCGGACAAGGCGGATCGCTCGATCGGCGGGTTCGTTCGCGGTCAGCTCGCGCTCGCGCTCGTGGTCGGCGTGCTGAGCGCCGTCGGCCTGTCGCTCCTCGGCATCCCCCTCGCTCTCGTGCTGGGCGTGCTCGCGGGCATCTTCAACCTGATCCCGTTCTTCGGGCCGATCATCGTCATGGTTCCCACGGTGATCATCGCAGCGACCGTGAGCTGGGTCCACGTGGTCGGGGCGGTCGCCATTCTGCTGGTCGTCAACTTCGTCGACGGGAACGTGCTCATGCCGCTGGTGTACTCGCGGACGGTCGCGCTCGATCCGATCACGATCATCGTCGCGATCCTGTTCGGCCTCTCGCTCTTCGGCCTGCTCGGCGCTCTGGTCGCCGTACCGTTGGCGGCATTCATGAAGGTCGTCTACGTGGAGGAGATCCAGGGTCGGTCACGTCGCCCTCGCGACGACCGCCCGCGCGACGACCGCCCGCGCGACGAGTCGGAGGAGTCGACCGCCTGACGCCGGTCCCCGGGCCGGCCCGTACCGGCCCGTACCGGTCGTCAGCGTCGGCGCCGCGACGACGGCGGCCTCCGTCTCAGCTCGGCGCGCCCTCGCGCAGCAGGTCCTCGATCCCCTCGAGCTTGCCGAGGTCGACCTCGCTGACGGCGCCGTCCAGCACGGCGTCGATCTCGCGGATCCGGTCGCGCAGCTTGGCCGCCTTCTCGAACGCCAGGTCGGCGCTGGCGACGTACATCTCCTGTTCGATCGCTTCGCGGTGACGGAGCAGCTCGTCGAGCGTCTTCTCGTCGACACGGGTCGGCGCGGCGGCGACCGCTTCCTGGTGCTCCTTGCCGTAGCGCAGGACGGCGCGGACCGCCTTGCGGATCGTCTGGGGCGTGATGCCGTGCTCGAGGTTGTGCGCGATCTGCTTGTCGCGACGGCGCTCGGTCTCGTCGATCGCTTGGCGCATGCCGTCGGTGACGACGTCGCCGTACATGAACACCTCGCCGCGGATGTTGCGGGCGGCGCGGCCGGTGGTCTGGATCAGGCTTCGGGGGTTGCGCAGGAACCCCGACTTGTCGGCGTCCAGGATGCACACCAGGCTGACCTCCGGCAGGTCCAGGCCCTCGCGCAGCAGGTTGATGCCGACCAGCACGTCGAAGTGCCCCAGGCGCAGGTCGCGGATGATCTCCTGCCGCTCCATCGCGTCGATGTCGCTGTGCATGTAGCGCACCCGCATCCCCTGGTTCGCGAGGTACTCCGTCAGGTCCTCCGCCATCTTCTTCGTCAACGTCGTGACCAGGGTGCGCTCGCCGACCTTGGCCCGCTCGCGCGCGGCGAACATCAGGTCGTCCACCTGCCCCTTCGTGGGCTTGACGGTGATGGCGGGGTCCACCAGGCCGGTCGGGCGCACCACCTGCTCGGCGACCTTGTCGGCGTGCGACGCCTCGTAGTCGCCCGGCGTGGCCGAGACGAACACGACCTGGCCCACCTTGGCGAAGAACTCCTCGAGCTGCAGCGGTCGGTTGTCCAGCGCGGCGGGAAGCCGGAAGCCGTACTCGACCAGGGTGGTCTTGCGCGCGCGGTCGCCGTTGTACATGCCCGAGATCTGCGGCACCATCTGGTGGCTCTCGTCCAGGAACACCAGCGCGTCGTCGGGGAAGTAGTCCAGCAGCGTGCTGGGCGTCTCGCCCGGGGCGCGGCCGTCCAGGTAGCGCGAGTAGTTCTCGATCCCCTTCGTCGTCCCCAGGCTCCTGAGCATCTCGAGGTCGTACATGGTGCGCTCGCGGATCCGTTGCGCCTCGAGCAGCTTGCCGTTCGCTTCGAACACCGCGATCCGTTCGTGCAGGTCGCGCTCGATCTGCTCGGTGATCTGGTCCAGCGACTCCTCGGGCATCATGTAGTGGCTGGCGGGGAAGATGGTGGTGCTCTCGAGCGGCGCGACGGGATCGTTCGTGACCGGATGCAGCACCGACAGGCCGTCGATCTCGTCGCCGAACAGGTCGATGCGGGTGGGCTGCTCGTCGTGCGCGCCCCAGACGTCGATCAGGTCCCCTTTCACGCGGAACGCGCCGGGCCGCAGCTCGGTGTCGTTCCGGTCGTACTGCATCGACACCAGCCGGCCCAGCAGCTCCTCGCGGTCCATCTTTCCGCCCGGCGCCAGCAGCAGGTTCTTGCGCTTGTACTCCGAGGGCGAGCCCAGGCCGTAGATGCACGACACCGAGGCGACGATGATGGTGTCGCGCCGCGTCAGCAGGCTGCGCGTCGCCGAGTGGCGCAGACGCTCGAGCTCCTGGTTGATGTTCGCGTCCTTCTCGATGAACAGGTCGCGCGCCGGAACGTACGCCTCGGGCTGGTAGTAGTCGTAGTAGCTGACGAAGAACTCGACGGCGGCGTCGGGGAAGTACTCGCGGAACTCGCTGGCCAGCTGCGCGGCCAGGATCTTGTTCGGCGCCATGATCAGCGCGGGCCGCTGCAGCTTCTCGATCACGCGGGCCATGGTGTGCGTCTTGCCCGAGGCGGTCACCCCGAGCAGCGTCTGATAGCGAAGACCGTCCTGGATGCCCTCGGCCAGCTCTGCGATGGCTTTGGGCTGATCGCCGGCCGGCTGGTAGGGAGCGTGGACCGTGAGCGGCATGACCCTCAGGCTACGCCCGAGGGTCGGCTCGGACCGTCAGGTGCCGTGCGAATCCCGTCAGTACGCCGGTCGCCAGGCGCCTCCCTGTTCGCGCACGAACGGCAGCCAGGCGATCGCGACGAGGTGCGGCGCCACCCCGCTCGCCGGCAGGCGGATCTCGACGGTGCCGATCTCCAGCTCGGAGCCCAGCGGAGCGCGCAGCGCGTCCATCTCGTTCTCGAGCTCGGTGCTCAGCTCCTGAAGCTCCGTCTCCGCCCGCGCCAGCGCCTTGCGGGCCTCGGCGACGTCGGACGCCTCCTTCTGGACCCGTCCCGCCGAGCGCAGCGTGGTGCCGATCTTGCTGGAGCTCGGTGCCTTGCCGCCCAGGAACCCGCTCAGCAGCGCCGAGCCGACCCGCACGACGGTATCGAGCTGGCGTTGACGCGACTGGGCCTGCTGCTGCGAGACGGCGGCCTCGGCGCGTGCCACGCGGTTCTCGACGGTGCGGACCTTGGAGGCGTAGCGCTCGCGCAGGCGCGCTTTCTCCTCGTCGCGCCGCTCGCGCTCGCGCAGCGCGGCACGCTCGCGGAACGCGGCCTCGCTCTCGCCGGGTCGCCCGACCAGGTCGGTCGCTTCGTGCGTGAACAGCCGCAGCGGCCGCTCGGCGCGCAGCCAGCGCACGAACCCCTTCTGCGCGTCCTTCAGGGCGCTGGCGCTCAGGTCGCCCGGCAGGTCGCCACCGAACGCGCCGTCTGCCGGCGCGACGTCCATCAGGTCGTCCAGCGACAGCGGCACGTCGCGACCCGCCGCCCAGTCCACCGGTGCCGCGCCCATCGGCACGTCGGCGATCCGGACCACGGTCTCGTGATGCTCGACCGGGGGCCGCTTGCGACTCCACGACAGGCCCGCCGCGGCCAGCAGGTGCGGCAGCCAGGTGGTGCTGGCGCCCTCCGGCGCGCGCGACGGCGCGAAGAACTCGGGCACGTCGTGCGGGAGCATCGGCCTGCGCGACGACGCTGGAGCCCCGCTCGCGGAGGTCGCCACCGCCGCCGCGCCGGCCCCGTGGGGAGCCGTGGCGCCGGCAGCGGGCGCCCCGCCCGCCGTGGCGCGGGCGTCGGCGAGCTCGTTCCGGATCGGATGGTCGGCCATCAGCCGCTCGATCTGCGGCCGCGCCAGCGGCCCGGCCAGGTAGCTCATCACCCAGCGCGTCCGCATCAGCCGGGGCGCACGCTCGTGCACGCTGTGGAGCAGGAAGGTGCGCTTGTCGAGCCCGGCCAGCCGCTGCCCCAGCTCGCGGGTGTCGACGCCCGCCGAGGAGTCCGCCCGGCTGAGCCCCGACAGCACGCGGTCCCGGTCCTGCTCGGTCTGCAGCCGCCCCAGGAACCAGGTGCCGGCGTTCGACAGCGCCTTGTAGTCCAGGTCGACCGGGTTCTGCGTCGACAGCACCACGCCGATCCCGAACGCCCGCGCCTGCTTCAGCAGCGTCAGGAGCGGCGTCTTGCTGGGCGGATTCGCGGTCGGCGGCAGGTAGCCGAACACCTCGTCGAGGTAGATCAGGGCGCGCAAGGTCCCGGTGCCGCTCTGCCCCCGCATCCAGGCGATCATCTCGTTCAGGACCAGCGTCGTCGCGAACATCCGCTCGGCATCGGACAGATGCGCCGTCGTGATCACGCTGGTGCGCGGGCGACCGTCGGGCGCGGTCAACAGCGCCTCGGCCGCCAGCGGCGTGCCCTGCAGCCAGGGCGCGAACGACGGCGCGGCGACCAGCGCGTTCAGCTTGCGGGCGAAGGCGGCCCGGTCGCGGACGGGAAGCACGGCGTCGACGCCGAGAACCCCGATCCGATCGAACGGCGGCGACTGCACCAGCGGGATCAGCTCCTCGAGCGACAGGTCCCGCCCGGCCCGCCACTGGTGGGCCAGCAGCGTGCTGAGCAGCAGGTGCTCGGGACTGGTCAGCGGATCCGCCGCTTCGCCGGTCAGGCCCAACAGGCCGTCGACCGTGCCTTGCACCCGCTCGGCCAGCGCCTCGGGGTCGTTCCGGACGGCAGCGCCGGGCGCGGCCAGCGACCTGAGCACGTTCAGCGGCTGGCCGGCGGTCGAGCCGGGGGTGAACACCACCACCTCCCGCGCGGCGTTCAGCCGCCGCACCCGCTCCGGGGTCTGGCCCCACGACGCCATCCCCTCCCGCCAGGTAGCCGCCGTGGCCTGGGCCGTCTCCGCCGCCGTCGCGCCGCTCCGCCTGGCCTCGACCGGATCGACCCACGGCTCCAGGTCGTCACCGCTGGGCTCGGGGAACGCCAGCGCCAGGTTCGTGAGGTCGCCCTTCGGATCGATCGCGACGACCGGAATCCCGTCCAGTGCGGCCTCTTCGAGCAGGCCGACGCCAAGCCCCGTCTTGCCGCTACCGGTCATGCCGATGATCACCGCGTGCGTGGTCAGGTCGGCGGCGTCCAGCAGGACCGGTCGTGCGGCGTCGTCGCCGTCCGGCCCCGCCTCGCGACCGAGGAAGAACTCGCCGACGCGCTCTGGAAGGATGGAGTCGCTCATGGGCGCCATCGTACTCGGCGGTGCTACCGTGCAGCACGATGATGAACGCCTGCGAACGCCGCCCTCGCACGACCGTCTCGCGAGGCTCGCGGTGAAGACCTTCTACCTTCTCGACGGCCACGCTCAGATCTTCCGTGCCTACTACGCGCCGTTCCGGGAGCTCACCACGCCCGACGGGCGCAACGTCAAGGCCGCCTACGTGTTCACCCAGCTCGTCGTCAGCCTGCTGAACAAGGATCCCGACTTCTTCGCCGTCGCGTTCGACGTCAGCGACGAGACGACGTTCCGCAAGGACGAGTTCGACGCGTACAAGGAGCATCGCGACAAGGCGCCCGAGGATCTCGGCACCCAGATGGTCATGGTGCGCGAGATCCTGGACCGGATGGGCGTCGTCACGCTGGAGCGCGAGGGGTTCGAGGCGGACGACCTGATCGCCACCATCGCCGCGGGGCTGCCGGACGACGTCGAGATGCGCATCGTCAGCAAGGACAAGGACCTGCACCAGATCTTGAACGACCGCGTCGCTCTGTACGACCCGAAGGACGGCTCGCTGCTTCGCGGCCCCGACCTGCTCGAGGCCAAGGGCTACACGCCCGAGCAGGCGGTCGAGGTCCAGACGCTGGTCGGCGACCCGACCGACAACATCCCCGGCGTCCCCGGCATCGGCGTCAAGACCGCCGCCAAGCTGATCCACCAGTACGGCACCGCCGACGCGGTGCTGGAGCACGCCGACGAGCAGACGCCCAAGCGCCGCGAGAACCTGCTGGCCTCGGCGCAGCTGCTGCCGGTGACGCGTCGGCTGGTGACGCTCCGCGACGACGTGCCGCTGAGTTTCGAGCTCGAGGCGTGCCGCACGCCGCGGCCGCGGCGCGACGACGTCCAGGACGTGTTCGAGGCGTTGGGCTTCCGGACGCTCCTGGAGCAGCTGGCCGGATCGGACGCGACCCGCCGGTCGTCCGGCAGCGCGTCCGGCAGCGCGTCCGGCAGCGCGTCCGGTAGCGCGTCCGGTAGCGCCTCGAGCAGCGCGTCCGGGTCTGCGGACGGTGGGCTGTTCCCCTCAGAGGGCGGTGCAGAGGGCGGTGACGAGCCCCACGACGCTCCGCAGGCGGAGCACCTGCGCGACGCCGACTACCGCGTGGTCACCGAGCTGGCCGAGCTCGAGGCGCTGGTCCAGAGCGTCGACGGGGCGCCCGCGGTCGCGATCGACACCGAGACCACCAGCCTGCGCGCGCACGACGCGGAGATGATCGGGATCTCGCTGGCGATCCGACCGGGCGCAGCCTGGTACGTCCCGGTGCGCTGCCACGAGCGTGAGGTGCTCGCCACCGACACGGTCCTGAAGGCGCTCGCGCCGCTGCTCGAGAGCGAGCGGGTCGTCAAGGTCGGCCAGAACCTGAAGTACGACCTGCAGGTGCTCTGGAACGCGGGGGCCCGGGTCGAGGGTCCGATCTTCGACACCATGATCGTTGCCGCCCTGCTCCGGCCCGAGCGGCGCGGGAACGGCCTGGACGCCCTCGCCAAGGACCTGCTGGGGATCGACCTGATCCCGACGTCGGAGCTGATCGGCAAGGGCAAGAACCAGAAGACGATGCTGGACGTGCCGTTGGACCGTCTCGCCGAGTACGCCGCCGAGGACGCCGACGCCACCTGGCGTCTCTACCAGCTGCTTCGCGGCGAGCTGGACCAGGCGCCGGCCGATCTGCGGCGACTGGCCGAAGAGGTCGAGCTCCCGCTGGTCCGCGTGCTGGCCCGGATGGAGGGACGCGGCGTCAAGCTGGATCTGGACCTGCTGGCCGAGACGGCGGAGCGCCTCGAGGCCCGCATCGCGCAGCTCCGCACCGAGATCCAGGTCGCGGCCGGTCGGGAGTTCAACCCCGACAGCCCGGCGCAGCTGGGCGAGGTGCTGTTCGACCACCTGGGCATGCGCGTCGTCAAGCGCACGAAGACCAGCCGCAGCACCGACGCCAGCGTGCTCGAGACGCTGGCCGCCGAGACCGAGCACCCGCTGCCGGCCCTGGTGCTCGAGTACCGCGAGCTGACCAAGCTGCTGGGCACGTACGTCGCGCCGCTGCCCGGCTACGTGAGCCCTCGCGACGGACGACTGCACGCCAGCTTCCACCAGGTCGGGGCCGCCACCGGCCGGCTATCGAGCTCGGATCCCAACATCCAGAACATCCCGGTCCGGACCGAGACCGGCCGCCTGATCCGGCGCGCGTTCACCGCCAGCGCGCCCGATAGGCGCCTGCTGACGGCCGACTACAGCCAGGTCGAGCTGCGGATGCTGGCCCACCTCTCGGGCGACGCCGAGATGACGCGGGCGTTCGAGGCGGGGCTGGACATTCACGCCTTCGTGGCCAGTCAGGTGTACTCGATCGAGCTGGCCGAGGTCACGCCCGAGCAGCGCCGGGTCGCCAAGACCGTGAACTTCGGCATCGTGTACGGCCAGACCGCGTTCGGCCTGGCCCGCACGCTGCGCATCCCGCAGGGGGACGCCGCCGCGTTCATCGAGGCGTACAAGGAGCGGTACCGCGGGATCGACCGCTTCCTGGCCCAGTGCATCGCGTTCGCCGAGGAGCACGGCTACGTCGCCACGATCCTCGGGCGTCGCAGGCCGGTGTCCGAGATCCGGAGCCGCAACCGCAACATGCGCTCGCTGGGCGAGCGGCTCGCGATCAACACCGTCGTGCAGGGCAGCGCCGCCGACCTGATCAAGCTCGCGATGCGCAACCTGGACGCGAGGCTGCGCGCTCCGGGCGCCCCCGACGCGCACATGATCATCCAGGTGCACGACGAGCTGGTGTTCGACGTCGCCGAGAAGGACGGCGAGGTCGCGAAGGAGGTCGTGCGCGACGAGATGATCGGCGCCATGAAGCTCGACGTGCCGCTGGCGGTCGACGCGGCGCTGGGTCGCGACTGGGCGTCGACCAAGGGCTGAGGAGAGTAAAGCCCAGCGCGACCGGCTGCGCGAGACGATTCGAGCGAAAGGAGTCGCGAGCATGTGCGGACGATACGGACTGTTCCACGAGGCCGGCGAGATCGCCGAGGCGTTCGGCGCGGACATCGCGCGCCTCGATCCGCCCCTCTCGCCGCGCTACAACGTCGCGCCGACGCAGCAGGCGGTCGTCATCGTGCCGTCCGGCGACGCAGGTCCGGTCGCGATCACCGCCCGCTGGGGCCTGATCCCGCACTGGGCCAAGGATCCGTCCTCGTTCAAGGCGACGCTCGTGAACGCTCGCTCCGAGACGGCGCACGAGAAGCCGTCGTTTCGCGACGCGATGAAGCGGGACCGCTGTCTGGTTCCCGCCAGCGGCTTCTACGAGTGGCACGCCGAGGAGCCGGGCGCCGCCAAGCAGCCGTACTGGATCCGCCGCCGGGACGGCCGGCCGATGGCGCTGGCCGGCCTGCACGCGCGCAACGAGCGAGCCGATCCCGCCGACAGCTTCACCATCCTGACGACCCGTCCCAACGCGCTGATGGAGCGTCTCCACGACCGGCAGCCGGTGATCGTGCCCGTCGGCGCGATCCGGCTCTGGTTCGATCCGGAGCGTGGCGACGCCGCCTCGCTGTCCGACCTGATGGAGCCCAACGACCCGGCCGAGCTCGAGGCGATCCCGATCGGGACGGCCGTGAACCGTCCCGGCAACGAGGGGCCCGAGCTGCTGGAGCCGCACGGGGAGGCGCTGCGGGTCTAGCGCCCGGCTCTCGTCGCGAAACCCGCGTCGCGACACCCGCGTCGCTACACCCGCGTCGCTACACACCTCGGCTTCGGCCGCGGCGACAATGACGCCGTGCCGCTGACCCGCGACGACCTGCCCGTCCTGCCGATCCAGCCCGGCTGCTACCTGTTCCAGGGGCCGGACGGACCGGTGTACATCGGCAAGGCCAAGAACCTCAAGGCGCGCGTGGCGAGCTACTTCTCGAACCAGGGATGGGGCAAGTCGCGATGGATCACCGCCACCGCCCTCCGGCTGGACTTCATCGTCACCAGCAGCGAGACCGAGGCGCTGGTGCTCGAGGCGGACCTGATCAAGCGCCACAAGCCGCGCTTCAACGTCCAGCTCAAGGACGACAAGTCGTACCCGTTCCTGAAGCTCACGCGCGAGGCGTACCCCCGGCTGCTGTTCACCCGCAGCCGCAAGGACGACGGTGCCGAGTACTTCGGTCCCTACCCCGGCGCGGGCGCCGTGAAGAACGTTCTGGACGTGGTGAACAAGTCGTTCCAGCTGCGGGTGAACAGCGGCTCGCCGCTCAAGCCGCGCGCCAAGCCGTGCCTCCGCTACCACATGGGCCACTGCCTGGCTCCGTGCGTGGGGAACGTCTCGGAAGCCGAGTACGCGGGCCGCGTCGCGCAGGCGCGCGCCTTCCTGCAAGGACGGGTCGAGGAGGTCGTCGCCGCCCTGGACGGCGAGATGCGGGACGCCGCCCAGCGACTCGAGTTCGAGCGCGCCGCCAAGGTGCGCGACCGCGCCCAGGCGATCCAGCGGGTCACCGGCTACGACAGCGATATCGCGCGCGACCCGGGCCAGGATCTCGACTTCCTGGGCCTCGCGGTGGCGGGAAGCTACGCCGCGGTGCAGATCTTCCAGATGCGCCGTGGGCGCGTCGTGGGGCGGGACGCCCGCTTCCTGACGCACGCCGAGGAGGCGCCGGAGGCCGAGATCCTCGAGCGCTTCATGGCCGACTACTACCGGCAGGCCAGCTACGTGCCGCCGCTGGTGCTGGTCCCGACCGAGCCGCTGGACCGCGACACGTGGGAGACGTTCCTGAGCGAGCGTGCCGGCCGCCGGGTCGAGCTGCGCTTGCCCCGGCGGGGCGACAAGGTGGACCTGGTCGAGATGGCCGGTCGCAACGCCCGGACGGCGGTGGACGCCGAGCTCGCGAAGCTCGAGCGTCGCGGCGAGGCGCCCGGCATCAAGGAGCTGATGCAGCTGCTCTCGCTGCGCGAGCCGCCCTGGAGGATCGAGGGGTACGACATCAGCAACCTGATGGGCACCCACACCGTGGCGTCGATCGTCGCGTTCGAGGGGGGACGGCCCAAGAAGAGCGACTACCGGACGATGAGGATACGGGACCTGGACAAGCCGGACGACTTCTTCTCGATGCATCAGGCGCTGGTCCGACGGTTCACCGGCCGCCTGGCCGAGACGCTGCCGCAGCCCGACCTGCTGCTGATCGACGGCGGCAAGGGACAGGTCTCGTCCGCACGGCGCGCGCTCGACGAGGTCGGCGTGGCGGTCCAGGTCGTCGGCCTCGCCAAGCGCGAGGAGACGCTGATCACCCAGGACGGGCAGGAGGTTCTCGTCCCGTTGACGCATCCGGCGCTCCGGCTGCTGGTGCACGTGCGCGACGAGGCGCACCGCATCGCGGTGGGCTCGAACCGCAAGGGGCGCGGCCGCGCCGCGACGCGCAGCCTGTTGGACGACGTCCCCGGGATCGGGCCCAAGCGGCGCGACGCGCTTCTGGCCCACTTCTCGAGCGTCGATCAGCTGCTCGCGGCCGACGAGGCGACGCTGTCGGCGGTGCCGGGGGTGGGGCCGGCCGCCGCCGCCGCGGTTCGCTCGTTCTTTCGCGACGACGCCGACGGCGTGGCATCCTGAGCGGCGTGGACGCAGGCGTGGACGCAGCCGTTCCGTTCGGCCGAGGCGCGCACGATCCCGACCGAGCGGTCGACGCAGCTCGCAGGCGGCTGTCGGAGCTGGGCAGCGAGACGGTGGCGGCACGCTCGCTGCCGCCGCGCGAGGGAAGCTTCGCGCCGCTTCCCAGCGACCTCCCGCGTCCGCTGGCGTCGGCGCTGGCGGAGGCGGGGATCGAGAGGCTGTACCTGCACCAGCGGGCGGCCATCGACGCCGTTCGGGCGGGCGACGACGTGCTCCTCACGACCGGCACCGCCAGCGGCAAGAGCCTCGCCTATCAGCTTCCGATCGTGGCCGGCCAGCTGGCCGATCCGGCCGCGACCGCGTTGGCGTTGTTCCCCACCAAGGCGCTGGCGCACGACCAGGCGGACGGCTTCGCGCGGCTGGCGTCGGACGCCGGGCTGCCCGCCGGCACGGTCGCCGACTACGACGGCGACACCCAGACCCACCGCCGGCCCGGGATCCGGGCCGAGGCGCGGACGCTGCTCACGAATCCCGACATGCTGCACGCCGCGATCCTGCCGCACCACACCCTTTGGCGACGGTTCCTGACCGGGCTTCGCTGGATCGTGGTGGACGAGGTGCACGTCTACCGCGGCGTGTTCGGCGGGCACCTCGCCGGGGTGCTGCGGCGCCTGGTCCGGGTCGCGCGCCACTACGGCGCCGACCCGCGCGTGATCGCCACCAGCGCCACGCTGGGCAACCCGGTCGAGCACGCACGGCGGGTGCTGGGCCGCGACGTCGTCCATATCGACCGGGACGCCGCGCCCCGCGGGCCGCGCGAGGTGCTGCTGGTGCGCCCGCCGCTGGTCGACGAGGCGCTGGGGCTTCGCCGTCCGGCGTTGGCCGAGGCCGCCTCGTTGGCCGGACGGCTGGCGGAGGACGGCCTGCAGGTCCTGGTGTTCGCCGGCTCGCGTCAGGGGGCCGAGGAGGCGGTGGTGCAGCTGCGGGGCCGGACGAGCGGCGTCCGGACCTACCGAAGCGGCCTGCTGGCCGGCGAGCGGCGCCTCATCGAGCGGGAGCTGCGCGACGGCGTGGCGCGCGTGGTCGTGGCGACCAGCGCGCTGGAGCTGGGCATCGACGTGGGCGGCGTGGACGCCGTCGTGATCGCGGGCTACCCGGGGTCGGCGGCGGCGTTCTGGCAGCAGATCGGCCGGGCGGGCCGGCGCGGCAGGCCCGGCCTGGGCGTGCTGGTGCTGGCGGGCGGGCCGTTGGATCAGTACCTCGCTCGGCACCCTGAGCACCTGTTCGGCGCCGCGCCCGAGCGTGCGCTGAGCGATCCCGACCACCTCCTGCTGGCGCTCGATCATCTGCGCTGCGCGGCGTTCGAGCTGCCGATCGAGCCGGACGAGCGCTTCGGCGGCTACGGACCGGAGGAGATCGCGGCGCTGGGCCAGCAGATGCGGGCCGACGGCGAGGCGCACGTCGCGGGCGGGCGGATCTACTGGCTGGGGGATCGCTACCCGGCGGAGGGCGTGTCGCTCCGCTCGGCCGGGCGCGACGAGGTCGCGTTGCTGGCGGACGGGGTCGCGATCGGCACGATCGATGCGCCCAGCGCCCGCTGGATGGTGCACCCGGGGGCGGTGTACCTGCACGACGGTCGCCCTCACCTGGTCGAGGAGCTGGACCTGGCCGAGCGGGTCGCCCGGCTGCGTCCGACCGACGATGCCGTGCTGACGCGCGCCAACCGGGAGACGCGGATCGATCCGGTCGGTCGGCCCGACGCCCGGGCCGTGCGCGGCGCGACGGTGCTGACGGGCGAGGTGACCGTCACCGAGCGCGTGACCGGCTACCGCAGGATGCGGCGCGTGACGCGCGAGACGCTGGGCCGGTTTCCGTTGGTGCTGGAGCCGTCGCGTCTGCGGACGCGGGCGTACGCGTTCGCCCCGGACGAGGCCACGGTCGGGCGTCTGCGCGCCGCGGGCGCGTGGAGCAACGACGCCAACGACTACGGTCCCGACTGGCCCAGGCGGCGCGCGGCCGCGCTGGCGCGCGACGGCCACGCCTGCCGGGTGTGCGGCACCAAGGCGACGTCGGGGACGCGGCTGCACGTTCACCACGTCGTGCCGTTCCGAGCGTTCGCGAGCGCGCGCGAGGCCAACCGGGCGGACAACCTCGCCACGCTCTGCCCGTCGTGCCACCGCCGTGCCGAGCAGGGCGTCAGGGTGCGGAGCGGCCTCGCAGCGGTGGCGTACGCGATGCGGTCGCTGGCGCCGTTGCGGGTGCTGTGCGACGCCCGCGATCTGGGCGTGCACGCCGATCCGAGCAGCGCCGTGGCGGACGGCGGACCGGCGCTGCTGATCTACGAGACGGTGCCGGGGGGCGTGGGGCTGACCGACGAGCTGGCGCGGCGCCATGACGAGCTGGTGGCGGCCGCGTTGGAGCTGGTCGCCGGCTGCGGCTGCGAGGACGGCTGCCCCGCCTGCGTGGGGCCGGCCGGCGAGCCGGGGCACGCGGGCAAGCCCGAGGCGATCGCGGTCCTGACGGCGCTGACGGGGAACGACGCGTGAGCGATCTGCTGGATCGTCTGCGGGCGCTTCGCGGCGACGCGCCGGCAGACGACGCCGCTCCGGAGCTCCCTGCGGCCGATCCGGGCTGGGAGGGCGTCGCCGCGCAGCTGGACGCCGCGTCGGTGGTGGTCGAGAACGGGGTGCACCTGGTGCGACGGGCCCGGCTGGAGCGGGGATCCGTCCACGGTCGGTCGCCGATCGGTGGGGACGGTCTCCACCCCTGGCTCGGCCGCTGGGCGTCCAAAGGCGCCGGTGCGCCAAGGACCGTACGCGCGCCCTCGCCGACGGCTCGGACCGCTCCCGCCAAGGTCGTCTACCTGGATACCGAGACGACCGGCCTGGCGGGGGGAACGGGGACGTACGCGTTCCTGGTGGGCGTCGGGACGCACGACGCGGACGGGTTCCTGGTCGAGCAGCTGTTCCTGCCCGGTCCGGAGCACGAGCGCGCCTACCTGACCGCGCTGTCGGAACGACTCGCGGGCGCGTCGGCGGTGGTGAGCTACAACGGCGCGAGCTTCGACCTGCCGCTGGTGCGCACGCGCTTCGCGATGCACGGGCTCGCCGATCCTCTGGAGGGCGTGCCGCACCTGGACCTGCTTCCCCTGGCCCGGAGGCTGTGGCGCCGAAGCCTGCCGGACTGCACCCTTGGAACGGTGGAGCGCGAGGTGCTCGGGGTGCGACGGAGCATCCGGGACGTCCCCGGCGCCGAGGTGCCGGCGCGCTACCTGGCGTTCCTGAGGTCTCGCGACGCGCGCCCGCTACGCGGCGTGCTGGAGCACAACCTGGACGACATCGTCGCGCTGACTGCGATGCGGTCGCGGATCGAGGCGATGCTCACCGTCCGGCTCGCACCGTCGGCGCCGTCGCGACCCGGGCCGGCTGCCGACCCGTTGGAGCTCCACGGGCTGGGCCGCTGGCTGGAGGCGATCGGCGAGCTGGACGCCGCGCTGGCGCACTACCACGCGGCCGAGACGCAGCTTGCGGACGCCGCCTGGGACGTGGCGCGATTGCTGCGGCGGGCCGGCCGGCATGGCGAGGCGGCCGCCCGCTGGAGCCGCCTGGCGGCCGGCGGCGACGCCCGGGCGTGGATCGAGCTGGCCAAGTACCGCGAGCACCGCCTGGGCGACGTCGACGGAGCTCTCGACGCGCTCGAGGCCGGGCGGCGTTGCGGCGGAGCGCGACACGACGACCTCGAGCGACGCCGGGCACGGCTGCTGTCGCGGAGGGCGCGAGAGCGCGGCTGATCGGCGGGTGTCCGAGGTTCAGTCGTCGCCCGACGCTGCGCCGCGCGCCCCGTCCGTTCCGGCCCCCGACCTGAAGCGACCGCCGCAGCCCTTGTGCCGATAGGCGGCCGGGGGATGCTTGGGTCTGCGGTAAAGGCCGACCTCGGCGCCACAGCGTGCGCACACGAGCACGTGGGGCGCCGGCACCAGCGGCCCGGCCCGACAGGTCGCCTCCGGCCGAGCCCCGATCTCGCGCGCCACCGCCCGCCACAACGGACCGTGGTTCATCGCCGCGCGCCCGTGGCGGACGTAGGCGACCGCGTGGGCGATCTCGTGAAGCAGGGTGTCGCGGACCATCTCGGGCGTGCCGTCCGTCACCAGGTGCCGACTGATGCGGATCGTCCCCGTGGCCGCGCCCGCCCGGACGCGGGTCGTTCCCAGCGTCCGTTTCCCCCGTCCGAAGCCGAAGGCCCAGTCGTCGAGCCCGTGGCGGAGCATGCGCTCCGCCGCGTCCGCCTCGACGGTGGCGAACGCGGACGGCGTGGGGCGCGGGCGCAGCAGCCAGACCTTTCCGCGTTCGTCCTCGACGAGGTGGGACGCCGTTCGGCCGCGCGTGGCGTCGTCGGGGGGACGAACGGCGCCGAGGAGGCGCTGCGCGTGAGCGTGTCGGGACCGGGCGTGGCTCATGGCTCGAAGGCTACCGCGCGTCGTCGTACGGGCGCGCGGCCATGGGGTGGTCGTGCCGAGCGTCAGCACGGCTCGGGCCCGGCGCTCGTGAACGCGTGCCGCGACGAGACTGGCTCACGACCCGGAACGGAAACCCGGCCGCCGCACGCGTCTATACTCGGCCCACACGGAGGAGGACCGATGGATCACGACCGAGACGAGCTCGAGGCCGCCGCGAGGCGGCTCGAGGCGCATCCCGACTACCGCGTCCAACGCAGGCTGCCCGACGATCCGTGCAGCGAGGAGGCCGGACCGGTGTTCCGGCGCGGCCTGTACGTCGACGTGGAGACGACCGGCATCGACGCGGGCAGGGAGAAGATCATCGAGCTGGCCATGGTCCTGTTCGGCTACGACGCCGAGGGTCGCATCACCGGCGTCGAGGCTCGGTTCGACCAGCTCGAGGACCCCGGTCGGCCGATTCCGCCCGAGATCGTCGAGCTCACCGGCATTTCGGACGAGGACGTCCGTGGACGCCGCATCGACGAGGGCGAGGTCGCCGAGCTGGTCCGCCGGGCCGACCTGATCGTCGCGCACAACGCCGGGTTCGACCGAGCGTTCCTCGAGAAGAGGATCGGCGTCTTCGCCGAGCAGCCGTGGGCGTGCAGCGCGCAGGACGTTCCTTGGCGCTACGAGGGGATGGAGAGCCGCAAGCTCGAGTTCCTCGCCTATCGGTCGGGCGTCTTCTACGACGGCCACAGAGCGATCGCGGACTGCCTGGCGGGCGTGTACGTGCTGGCGCGCCCCTTGCCGCGAAGCGGCGTGACCGGCATGGCGAAGCTGCTCGAGTCCGCGCGCCGTAGCGACGTGCTGTTCAGGGCCGTGGGCGCTCCGTTCTCGACCAAGGACGTGCTCAAGGCGCGTGGCTATCGTTGGCGGCCCGACGCCAAGGTGTGGTGGAAGCAGGTTCCCGAGGCGGACGCCGATGCCGAGCGCGCCTGGCTGGCGAGCGACGTGTACGGCGGGAACGTCAGTCGCGCCACCGAAGCGGTCGTGACGGCGTACGAGCGCTACTCGTCCCGAGGGTCGTAAGGCTCCAGCCCGGCCCTCGCACGCCGAAGCACGCGCGCGTCCGAAGACCGTGCGCGCGTCTGCCACGCGGTCCCGGCGTGCGCAGCGTCCCCAGTGTGATACTCTTCTCAAAACCCCGCGCTAGCTGGGAGGTCGTCATGGACGAAGGCAACGTCCGGCCGCATGCCGGACAGCAGGGAGACGGAACCGTACACCGTGTCGGCCTGACGCGGCACTGCATCGCCTCCGGCGTCGTCCAGCTACCCTTCGCCCTCAGGGACACTCTTCCTGAGGGCGAGCTCTTGGCGCTGGACGTCGAGCGGGACGAAGCCGTCGTGCTCGAGGTCGTACCGCCTCGTGCGCTGTCCGGTCTCGCCGACTTCTTCGAGGCCCACGATCTGCAGGTGAACGATCGGCTCGAGATCCGCATCCGTGGCCGCGACCTGGGCGAGGTGCGGCTCGTCGCGGTTCGCAGCGCTCGCCGCCCGACCAGGAGCGAGGACCGTCGGCTCGGAGCCGACGATCGTGCGGCGGAGCCCAGCAGCGAGCCATCATCCCCGTCCGCCGACTCCCCGAGCGGCTCGGCTGTCCGTGACGACGTGCCCTCGTCGGTGTCGCGGCCGGGACCGTCGCCGCTGCCCGACACATCGGTCCAGGACGCCCTGGATCACGGCGACTGGTCCTCTGCGCGTGCGTCCTCGGATGGACCGGACGTCGTCGAGACGATCGGCAGCGTGACGGTCCGGCGCCTCGGCGCGGGCCGGTTCGCCGCTCCGGCCCCCACCACCCTCGCGCGACGGGCCGAGGATCTGGAGGCCGAAGCACCGTCCACGCGCGATGCCCGGCTGGGCGTCAGCGGCCGGACCGACGCCGTGGCCGACACGAGCGCCGACGCGGCCGCCGAAGAGTCCCCCGGCGAGCCGCTGGACGCGCCTGTCGAGACGCGAACCGAGCCGACCGAGCCGGCCGAGCCGACCGAGCCGACCGACCGACCGACCGGCCGAGCCGGCCGAGCCGGCCGACGCGGAGCTCGATGACCTGCTGGTCGTGGACGACGCCCAGACGCCGACGCTCGACGGCGCCGTACGACAGCCCAGCCTGTTCGCTCCGCGAGACGGTGTGCGCCCACCGTTCCGCCCGCCGGCACGACCTCGACCCGCTCCCGATCCTGCGGCGAGCTCTCCTGCGGCGAGTCCACCTGCGGCGAGTCCTCCGACGACGAGTACTCCGCGGCGAGTACTCCCGCGGCCCGCCCGCGGCCGGAGGCCGTTCAGCTGAGCGAGAGCGACCTCGCCGATCCCGATGTCGTCGCGACCGTCCGGCAGCGCGCGCGCGAAGAGGAGCTCAGCCGCGCCGGCGACCTGCGCAGCCGGGTCGTGCGCTGGCTGTTGGCACCCACCACGCCCGTGATCGTGCCGATCGAGCGTGTGCAGCACGCGTTCGATCTTCCGGTCGACGTCGCGCGCGACGTGGTCGACGGCGTTCTCGAGGAGCCGCCTCCCAGCCTGCGCCTGACGCGCCTGCGCGAAGACCTGCTTCGGGTCTCGCGCGTCACCGTCGAGCACGACGCCTGAGCCGAGACGCTGGGCCGCCCTACGCCAGCCAGTCCGACGCCAGCCAGCCCGACTCCAGCCAGGCCGCGAGCGTCGTGGCGGAGGCTCCCGAATGAGCAGCACGGTCGTCGCGCCGGCCTTCGCGCGACGCTTCGTGCAGGGCGTGCTCGACGGCCAGCACCCGCTCGGCGGGCGTGGACGCCGGTCGCGGATCCAGGTAGCCGTGCTCGCGTAGCCAGGCCGCCAGCGCTTCGCGGGCGTCGTCCCGGAACCGCTTGACCTCGCCTCGCGCCAGGGCGGCCAGCAGTGCCTCCGCATCCCCGGACGACGCGTCCGCGATCTCGGCGACGCGGTCCAGGAACGCCGCGCTCACGGCGTCGCTGGCGGCCAGTGCGGCGCGGTCCACGGCACGTCCGCGACCGATGCGCCAGCGGCGCGACCAGGCGCGCGTCGCCGTCACCCGCGCGCCGAGGAGCTCGAGGTCGGCGGTGCCGAGGAGGCGTTCCGCCTGAGGGCCGTCCGCCAGGAGCGACGACAGCGCACCGATCGTCACGATCCTGAGTCGCACCAGGGCGTGCACCAGGTCCAGCCGGTCGTGCAGCAGGTGAAGCGGATGGATCCGCTCCGGTCGCCACGGATCCACGGGCGGTACGCCCAGCACCGACGCGTAGCCCACGGCGTCCAATCCGTTCGGAGCCGGCGGCTCGCGCCACGCCGGGGGGCGCGCCCCGAGCGTCGGCGTCGTTTCCTGGCGGCCCCGAATCTCGGCCAGGTCCAGGACGGTGGGCGCCTCGATCCGGCCTTCCGACCGATCGGCCAGCTCGCGCCACAGCACCGCATCGTCCCGGCGAGCGCTGAGGTAGAGGACCTGCCGGCCCTCGTCGCGCGTCAGCGTGGTGAGCGCCTCTGCCACGGCAGCGAACCGTCCGACGTCGCTGGTCGTCAGCGCCTCGTCCAGCACCAGCGGCAGCGACGGACCGCCCTGCTCCGCCTCGAGCGCATGGGCCAGCCGGAGAGCCAGCAGGAGCTGTGCCTTCGTTCCGCTGGATAGCTCGTCCAGGGCGCGCTTGCGACCGTCCGTGCGACCGTCCGTGCGATCCACGGCGTGCACGCGCTCGGCGCCGTCTGCCGTGGTATCGAACGCCAGGGCGAAGGCGTGATGCGTGAACCGAGCGAACCAGGTCTCGGCCCGCTGGAGCGCGGCGGGCCTGCGCTCGCTGCGAAACGCGTGCTCGAGATGATCGAGCACGGCTGCGGCCGCTTCGCCGTCCAGCACCTGCTCGTACGCGTGCTCGAGCGCGTCGTGAGCTTGGCGCTCGACCTGACGCGCTGCGGTCAGGTCCCGCTCGCGGCGGGCGCGCGCCAGCCGCTCGTCGATGGCGGCGATCGCCCCGGTGGCCTCGTCGGCACGGTCGGCGGCCGCTAGCGCCTCGTCCAAGGCGTGACGAAGAGCGGTCTCGTCGCCTGCCTCGACCTGGGCACGAACGCCCGCGTCCGCGTCGACGATGGCCAGGTGGTGATCGAGAACGCCCTCCAGCCGGATGCGCTCGTCGCGCAGGCGTCGCCAGTCGGGCAGGCGGTCGGCGCGACGCCGGAGCTCGCGCATGGCGTCCGCGGGGTCGTGCTGGACCTGGTCCAGCGGTCGGTCCGACATGGCGGCCAGCAGCTCGTCGCGGCGGGCCCGTACCCGATCGAGCTCTTCATGGGCCCGGGCACGGGCGCGATCGGCCGCCTCGCGCCGGGCGGCGGCCTGGTCGCGCCGACGGACGCGCTCCGCCAGCTGGGCCAGGCGTGCCCGTACCGTCGCCGAGGCCGGCACGGTCGCCGGCGTCGGCTCGTCACCGTGCGCACGCAGGATCTCCGCCAGGCCGGCCGCACGCAGCTCGGTGTCGAGCCTCGAGCGGGCCTGCTGCAGGTGAGCGATCGCTGCGGCCTCGGCCTGGCGTGCGCCGCGCAGCGACTGGCCCGCCTCGCGCAGCTCGGCGGCGCGGCGCGCTCGCTCCAGCGCGGATCGCCCCGCCTCGCCTGCGTGCAGGCCGGCGCGTGCGGCACGATCCGCGAGCTGACGCTCCAGACGATCCGAGCGGATCTCGGCTTCCTCGAGCTCGGCGTGAAGCTGGACGCGTCGGGCCGAGCGGATGGCCTCGGCCTCCCGCGCGTGCCGGGCCTCGGCCGCGTCGCTCGCGGCCTGGGCCAGACGGGCGCGAACCGCGGCGCGGGTCCAGACCGTGGGCGGCTCGGCGACCGCGTCCGCGAACGAGGTCCGCGCCTCCCGCCTCGCTCGCCGGGCACGGTGCCTCTCCGCAGCCGCTCCGGCGTCCAGCACGACACCCACCGCAGCCGACGCGCCCGCCAGGATCAGCAGTCGTGCGGCGCGGCTGGACAGGTCCAGCGCATCGAGCGAGAGCCAGGCCGCGCCCGCAGCGCCGACGACGGCGGCGAGGTAGGCGACGGAGCGCGCGCGGCGCCGCCACCGTCCACGGGCGTCGGGCGTCGCCAGCCAGTCGCTGAGCAGGTCCACGGCCCGGTGGGCGCGGTCCGGGTCGACCGACGGCTCGGGCGAAGGCGGTATCTCCCGCAGCGCGAGCCGCGCCACACGAGCCTCGCTTCGCGCCCTCTGGGCCTCGTCCGCGATCGCATCGAGCTCGTCCAGCTCCAGCGGCGTCGGTCCCACGACCGCGCCCAAGGGGTCGGGTCCCGACGCTTCCTGCAACGCGGCCACCCGGCCGGCCCGCTCGGCGGCGTGCCGCTCTGCGTCGCGGACCGTTCGTTCCGCGTCGGCCAGCGCCTCGGCGGCGGCCTGCCACGACGCGACCTGCGCGGCGTCGGGCCGACCGTCCTCGAGACCGGTCGCGGCCTTCTGGGCGTCGGCCGCGTCGAGCTCGGCCTCCTGCCGGCCCACCTCGCTCACCGCCCGGTCGACGGCGTCTGCGAGAGCGTCGGCGTCCTGAACGACGCCTTCGTGCAGCCCGTCCAGCCCGGCGGGGTACGTCCTGGCGCGCGCCTCGACGGACGCGAGCGCCCGCCGGGTCGCGAGCACGTCCAGCGCGGAGCGCAGCAGGGGAGCCGAGGCCGCCTGCGCTTGCGCACGCCCACGGCGCTCCTCCCAGTGAACGAGCTCCTGCTCGTCGGCCGCGAGAGCGTCCCGCTGCCTGCGCACCTTGCCCAGCGCTTCGCGGGCGCGCTCCAGCTCGCTTCGCAGCGGGGAGCCGTAGCGCGGACCCAGGCCGGCCAGCTCGCTCCGGGCGCGAGGAAGATCGACGCCGCCGGCCAGCTCGCTGGCCAGCCGGTCGGCGATCCTCAGGTCGGCACGTCCGAACCGGTGCAGGTCCTCGAGGTTCAAGAACAGCCCGTCCAGCAGGTGGCCGGCAGGCAGGGGCGGGGGATCTGCCGGCTCGCCGTCCCGCTCCCAGCGCACGGCGTCCCCGACCCGGGTCGCTCGCCATACCTGGCCGTCCCGGTCGTCGAAACGAGCCTCGACGTGCGCCCCTGCGCCACGCGAGGCCTCCGGGTCGACCAGGGTGCGGACGGCGTGGACCAGACGGCTCTTGCCCGACGCGTTCGGTCCGACCACGAGGTTCGTCCCTGGCGCGAATCCACGCACCACGAACGGCTCGTCGACGCCCGGAAGCGCGTGGACGCGCAGCTCGACCAGCCTCATGAGGTCTCCGACGATCGCTGAGCCAGCAGGTGGTCCAGCACCCGTGCCGCGGCCGCCTCGAGCCGCCCCACGATCTCGTCGTCGCTGGGCGCGGACGCGTCGAGCGGGGCGAACGCGGCACGGTCGCGCACCTGGGTCAGGCGCGGCCGTGCGTCGTTCACGAGCGCCGACATCGCTGGCGAGGGTCCTCCCCGGAGGATCTGGAGCGTCCTGGCGGCGATCCCGATCGGGTCGCTCCCTTGGGCCAGACGGGCCAGGTCGACCGCCGGTCGAAGGCGGACGTCGACGTCGTGAACGATGGCGTGCACGCCGCGGTGTTCGACGCGCAGCTCACGGGGATCCTGGCGCGCGAGATGCGAGCGCAACGCGTCCGGGTGCTCGACGCGGCCCGTGAGACGCAGCCGGACGGCGACCAGGCGCAGGACGGACGCCCTCCTCTGCGCGCTCCCGCCCGCATCCCCGCCCGCGCCCCGGGCGCGTCGCCTGGCGCATCGACGAGGTCGGCCAGCCGGTCGCGCACCGCCCGGATCAGCCGGGGCGCGACCGTTTCGGGCGTCGCTCCAGCGAGGTCCACCTCCACCGTCTCGTACCGCAACGGCGAGAGCGCACGGTGCTCGAAACGCAGCTCGCCGGCGTCCGTCGTCACGACCCAGGCGCCCCGGCGTCCCGCCTCGCCCGGATCGCAGGCCGAGAGCGAGCCCAGGTACCCCATGCGCGCTCCCTCGTCGAACCGTCCGGGCACGTGGACGTGGCCCAGCAGCCAGGCCGAGACGGGGATCGCCGACAGCTCGGAGCCGCGGACCGGCGCGTAGGGGCTGGCCGTCTGACCTACATCGGCGTGCAGCAGACCCAGGGTGGTGCTGGGCCCCGGCGCTCGCACGATCGCCGCGAGGCGGTCGTCCAGCGGCGACGCGTCGACCTGCTCGCTGGGAAACGACCAGCCCACGACGCGGACCGCGTTCGGGCCGCCTCCCACCGTCGTGGCCTCCCAGCGGCCGCCGTCGCCCAGGAGCCGCACGCCGGGGATCGTCTCGGCCAGCCGCGGCAGGACGCGCACGTCGTGGTTCCCGGCGACGGCGAGGACCGGGATTCCCGCTCCGACGAGCCGCCGGACGCCCTCCTCCAGGTCGGCGTACGCCTCGTACAGGTCGCGCGGATCGTCGACGACGTCGCCCGCGAGCAGCAACGCGTCGGCACCCTCGTGCACGCAAGCGTCCACGAGGGTGCGCCACGCCGCGGCGGGACCGAGCTCCGTGGGGTCGACGGCGAGGTCGGACGGGAGCCGGGAGGGAACGCGTCCCAGGTGCAGGTCGGCGGCGCAGAACAGCTTCATCGACGCCCCGAGGCTACCGCGTGCGCGACGCGTCGGAAGCAGCGCCCCTCGCGCCACCGGGATCCTGGCGCCACCGGGATCCTGGTCAGTCGACGCGGCCCCGGGTCGCGACCGGCAGGACCCGGGTCACCTCTCCGTCGCGGACCACGATCAGCCGATCGAAGAGGTTCACGACCGGGCAGACGTGGTTCGGAACGATGCGAACGCGCTGGCCCACGACCAGGTCCTCGGCATCGTCGCCCACGACGACGCCGTGCTCCTCCGACAGCCGCGCTATGACGCCGCCGGTCTCGAGCAGGACGCCGTGGCCGCGGGTGGCGCACACCCCCTCGGCCCGCGTGTCGGTGGTGAGGCTCTTGCTACCGGCGTCCAGGATCGCGCGGGATCCGATGCGGGAGACCACGGTGGCCAGCACCTGGGCGGCGCAGTGGTGGAGTCCGCCCGCCAGGGCGGCCTGCGCGGCGTCGAAGAAGATCGAGGTGCCGGGCCGGATCTCGGTGATTCCGGGCGCCAGCGGGACGTCGGCCGCGAGGCTGGGCGTGGATCCCATCGACACGACCGGAGGCGCGTCGATGTCGGCGGCGAGCTTCTCGGCGAGGGCCGTCATCGTCGCCTGCGCCTCCCGGTGCCGTTCGGTCAGGGCGGTCACGTCGGCCGCGTCGTAGGTGTAGCCCTCGTAGGTGTAGAGACCCTCGAGGCGAAGCCCGGGAAGCTCTCGCCCCAAGGCCACGAGGGCGGGCACCGCTTCGGGCGGCTGACCGCCACGTCCGGCGCCGGTGTCGACCTCGACGCGGACGCGAAGCTCGACCCCTTCGTCGGTGGCGGCGGCGGACAGGGCGCGAAGCTGGTCGGGATGATCGGCGCCGATCGCGAACCGGACGCGGGCCGCGAGCCTCGCCGCGCGGCGAGCGTTCTCGGCTCCGAACGTCGTGTTCGCCATGACCAGGTCGTCGATGCCGGCGGCGGCGAACGTCTCGGCCTCGCCCAGCTTGGCGACGCAGATGCCGACCGCGCCCCGGGCGATCTGCTCGCGGGCCAGCGCGGGGCTCTTGTGGGTCTTCGCGTGGGGCCGGAGGGCGACGTCGTTGGCGTCGGCGTACGCCTGAGCGCGATCCAGGTTGGCGTCGAGCCGGCCCTCGTCGACGATCGCCGCGGGGGTCGGGATCGCGCTCAGAGGCGTGCCGGCGGCGATTCGAGACGGGGTGGACATGAAGCGAATCTACCAGCGCTCCTGCCGGTCCGGCGAGACCCTCGGCGGACGGACGCAATCGGTAGGCTGGTGCCGTGTCTTGCCGCGATCGGTCGCGACCCTTTGGAGGATCCACGTGAGCTCGCCCCGCATCGTGCGGGTCGGTCCGCGCGTTCCTCGCCGCGACGACGTGCCGGGCGGCGCCGTCGTCCTGACCCCGTCGCGGCGAGCCGCGGCCGCCCTGGGGACGCCGTACGCCTCGCTGCACGGAGCGGCGACCGAGGACCTGAACCGGGCAGGCTGGAGCGTGGCCGCGCCGCTGCGCTGCTGGCGGGCGCTGGGCACAGCGGTGCGCGAGGTGGTCGGCGACGACGACGCGGTCGCTTGGCGGCGGGCCCTGGCCGCTCCGGTGCGCGAGCTGCTCCGTCTGGGGGCCGTCCACGACGACCCGGACGGAACTGCGCCGCCCGGCCTGTCGCTGGCGTCGCGTCGGGCGTGGCGGGTCGCCGCCGGCTATCACGCGCTGCTGGCGAGCGAGGCGCAGGTGGACCCTGTCGCCGTGCTGGACTGGGCGTCACGGACGGCGCGCGCTCCACGCCGGACGCCCTGGGCGGTGATGGGCTTCGCCGACCTGGAGCCGGCGGCGTGCCGCTACCTGGACGCGGTGGCGGCGCCGGGCACGCTGGTGACGCTTCCGCCCGACGCGACCTTCGCCGCGAGCCGGCTCACGGCGCTGGGCTGGACGGCACGCAGGGACGAGCGGCCCCCGGAGAGCAGCGGCGAGCGTTGGGCGGCGCGCTTTCTGGGCACCCTGGCGCCGGAAGCGACGGGTGGCGCGGAGGGGGAGGCGAGCTCGCCCCGTGACGAGGAAGGGGAGGACGCCCCGGCCGCGTTCGCCTTCGCGTCGGCCGACGACGAGGCCCGCTGGGTGCTGGCCCGCGTGCAGCGTCTGCTGGCGCAGGGAACGCCGCCGGCCGAGCTGCTGATCGTGGTGGCCGATCCCCCCGGCGCGGCCGCGCGCCTGGACGCCGTCGCCTGGGAGCTGGGCGTCCCGCTGCGCATCGACCGGCCCGTCCCGCTCTCGGCGACGGCGGTCGGCGGCGTGGTGGCCCTGATGGGCGAGGTCGTCGCGCGCAGCGCACCGTACGAGGCGACGGCGCGGCTGCTGCGCCACCGCCTGGTCGGCGGCCTGGACGACGAGGCGTGGACGCGGGCGCGAGCGGTCCGGCCCGCCGGAACGGCCGCCTGGTCGAGAATCGATCCCCGAACCGCCGAGCTGGCCTGGCCCGAGCGCGCTACGCGCGCCGAGCTGGGCGAGCGCTTCCAGCGGACGCTGAGCGTCCTGGGCCTGCCGCGTGAAGGTCTGGCGCCGCCCGCCGCGGCGACCGTCGGTCTGGTGCTGCGAGGCGTCCAGGAGGCGTGCAGCCCGGCCGCCGAGGTCGTGACCCGGCGGGCGTTCCTGGATGACGTGAACGATCTGCTGACGCTGCTGACCGTGCGTCCTCCACCGGCCGTGCCCGCGCCGCGCGGGCGCGCCGTCGAGGTGGTGGCCCCGCGAGCGGCGGCCGGCGCCCGCGTCCGTCACCTCTTCGTGCTGGGCCTGAACGAGGGGGCTCTTCCTGCCGACCTGCGCGACGACGCGGTGCTGGACTTCGTGGACCGGGGTCGGGCGCGCCAGGCGGGGCTCGACCTCCCGGACGCGGCGCAGCGGGCGCAGGCCGAGGTGGGCGCGTTCGCGGCGACGCTGCGGACGGCGGAGGGCGAGGCGGTTCTCGGCGTTCCGGGCCGTGGCGGGGGAGCGACGCTGCTGCCCAGCCCGTTCCTGGCTCGCCTCGGCGTTCGTCCGTCGCGTCCACCGGATCGCGCGCCCGCCAGTCTGGAGGAGGCTCGCCGCAGCTGGCTGCAGAGCGCCGAACCGCCGGCCGGAGACGAGGAGGTGTGGGCCCACGCCCGGCGATCGTGGTCGGTCGAGCTGACGCGCGAAGGCGCCGGCGCTCCGGGTGTGCACGACGGGGTGACGGGGCGACCTTCGGACGCTTCCGAGCACACCTTCAGCGCCACCAGTCTGGTGGACCTGGGGCAGTGCCCGTTCCGTTGGTTCGGCCGCTACCGCCTCCATCTTCGCGACGTCGAGGAGGCGGACGAGCTGGTGACCCCGATGCTTCGTGGGCGGCTTTGGCACGCCGCGCTGGAGCGGGCGGTCGCGCGTGCCGGCGCCGGGGAGGGCAGGGCGTCACGCGACGCCGTGCTGGCCGTTCTGGACGACGCGTTCGCCGAGGCCGAGAGGCTGGTGGGGGTGCCGGACCCGGACGGTCCGGCCTGGGGTCGCGTCCGCGGCGGCGAGCTGCGGGCGCTGCAGCGACTGGTGAGATCCGACGCGTTCGTGACGGCGGGGCTGGTGCCGGTCGAGGTCGAGCGGCCGTTCACCGCGACGTGGCGCGGCCTGCCCGTCCGCGGCGTCGTCGACCGCGTCGACGAAGGACCCGGCGGCGTCGAGCTGATCGACTACAAGTCCGGCACCAGCGCGCCGAAGGGCGCGCAACGCGCCTCCGGGCGGGGCTGGATCGACGTTCAGCTGCCGCTGTACCTCGAGGCCGCCGCTCCCCAGCTCGGACGGGAGGGGGCGCCCGCGACCGCCCGCTACCTGTCGGTCCGGGCCGCTGCCACGCTCAAGTCGGTGACGCCGGGGAGAACGACGCCGACCTGGACGAGCTGGCCTCGCGGGTGCGCCACCACCTGGCGGAGGGCGACTACCGCCTGGCGCCGGATGCGCGCCGCGAGGTGTGCAGGACGTGCGAGCTGGGGCTCGTCTGCCGCGTGGGGCCGCGTATCGAGCGCAAGCGGGACGCCGCCGCCGCGGAGGCGCCGTGAGCCTCACCGACCGTCAGCGACGCGCGGTCGATGCGCTCTCGGGGGTCGCGATCGTGGCCGGTGCGGGGACGGGCAAGACGCACACCGTGGGCCACCGCTACCTGGCGCATCTCGAGGCGGGCCTCTCGCCGCTGTCCATCGTGGCGGTCACCTTCACCGAGCGCGCCGCGCACGAGCTCCGCGCCCGGGTCCGCGCCTACGCCGGGGAGCGGCTGGACCGCCACGATCCGAGGCTGGCCGAGCTCGAGGCGGCCACGATCGGCACCGTCCACGCGCTCTGCCTGCGCATCTGCCGCGATCACCCCGAGGCGGCCGGCGTGCCGCCCGACGTCCGCATCCTGGACCCGCTCGAGGGGACCGTGTGGACGGCGGAGCGGCTCGAGAGCGCCCTCCAGCGGCTGCCTCCGGAGCTGTTCGACGCTTTGCCGTACGAGCGGGTCCGGGAGCTGCTCGCGGCGTTGCTGGACGACCCCTGGCAGGCCGAGCGCGCGCTGGGGCACGGTCCCGAGAGCTGGCCGGCCCGGGTCGAGGAGGCCCGCCGCGAGGCGTTCGCGGCGTGGCTGGCGTCGCCGGCCGCCGTCGCGGCCCGGACCACGTTGGCCGGGCTGTCCGGTCCGCCCGCCGACGCAGGCGACGCTGGCGAGGCGGCGCGAGCGGCGGTGCTCGCGGCGTTCGACGCGGCCGAGGCGGGGGACGAGGACCGCGTCAGCGAGCTGCTGCACGGCCGGCGGCCCAACGTCGGTGCGCGCAAGGCGTGGGGCGGCGATCAGGACACGCTCAGGGGGGCGCTCGGCGTCGCGCTCGGCGCGCTGCGCGGCTGGCGCCACGATCCGCTGGCCACCCTGCGGCTGGGCCCCGCCGACGAGACGCTCGCGGCCTTGCTGCCGGAGATCCGCGCAGGCTTCGCGGCGGCCCGCGCCGAGCTGGACGCCGCCAAGCGGCGCCAGGCGGTTCTCGATTTCGCGGACGTCGAGGTGGGCGCGCTCCGTGCCCTGCAGCGGCCCGAGGTGGTGTCGCACTATCGCGAGCGCTGGTCGGTGCTGCTGGTGGACGAGGTGCAGGACACGAGCCCCGTCCAAGAAGCGATTCTCTCGGTATTGTCCGGCTTCTGTACGACGACGCTGGTCGGCGACGCCAAGCAGGCGATCTACGGCTTCCGGGGCGCCGACGCCGCCGTGTTCCGTCGCATGACCGACCGGGTGGTCGCCGGAGGCGGAGAAGCCGTGGTACTGGACCGCAGCTTCCGGACGCATCAGCCGCTGGTCGACGCCGGGAACCGGACGTTCGAGGTGATGTTGGGCCCCGATCACGAGCCGCTCGGGTCCGCCATCGCCCAGGCGCCGCAGGCGGAGCCGTCGCTGCGCCGCTGGACGCTGGAGGCGCCGAAGGGGACGCCGACCGGCGTCCTCCGCCTGGCCGAGGCGCACCGCATCGCCGACGAGATCCTGGACCGGCTCGCGGCCGCCACGCCGGTCCGCGACGACGGCGCCGAGGGCGGAACGCGCCCGCTCAGGCCGGGAGACGTCGCGGTTCTGGCGCGTACCTGGGCGCCACTGGACCTGCTGGCCGAGATCCTTCCTGCCCGGGGCGTGCCGGCCGTCCACACGGGGGGCGGCGATCTTCTGGCCACCCGCGAAGCCCAGGACGGCATGGCCGCGCTCAGGTTCTTGGCCGATCCGAACGACGACGTGGCGTTGGTGGCGCTGCTTCGGGGTCCGTGCTTCTCGGCGTCGGACGCCGATCTGGAGGCGTTCGCGCAGTCGTCGCTGGTCGTCCCGGACGGGGGCGACCGCCGGCCGCCGTGGTGGTCCGCTCTGTCGGAGCTCCGGCCGCGCTGGGCGGTGCCGGCGGTCGACGTGCTGGACGAGCTGCGTCGTGCGGCAGCGTACGAGCCGCCGGGCCGTCTGCTGCAGCTTCTCGACCGCGCGACCGGCTGGAGCGCCGTGGTCGCGAACCTGCCCGGCGGTCCGCGCAGGCTCGCCGATCTGGACGGCTTCGCGGACCGGGTGCGTGAGCTCGAGCGTGCGGGCCGCGACGTGTTCGGCGTCGTCCGCCGGCTTCGGCGCCTGCTTCGCGCCGGCGTGGAGGTCGAGCGACCGGCGCTGGAGGCCGAGGACGCCGTGACCCTGACGACGATCCACCGAAGCAAGGGGCTCGAGTGGCCGTTCGTGATCGTTGCGGCGCTGGACGCGCGCGGGCGGCCCGGCGGAGAGCGGGTCCGCATCGATCCGGAGGTGGGCGTCGGCGTGCGCGTCGAGGGCGAGGACGACCGGAACGCCCGGCCGGCGATCTGGACGCTTCTGGACGCGCGCGCCCAGGCGGCTGCCGCTGCGGAGGATCGACGCCTTCTCTACGTGGCCCTGACGCGGGCCGCGGATCAGGTCGCCGTCTCGGACGCCGGGGGCGGAGGGCCGTTCGTTCAGATCGTCGCGCCGGCGCTCGAGGCGGCCGGCGTGGCGACGGAGCTCGTCGAGGTCGATCCGGCCGAGGTCGGCTGGCCAAGCCCGCCGCTTCCGCGTCCGGGCGGGCTCGCGTCGTCCGCGGCGGATGGCCCGGGCCCCGCTTCGGTGGCCACGCCTGGCGAGGTCGCGTCCGTCGACGTCGCGTCCGTCGACGTCGCCGAGGAGCTCGCCTGGGAGGCGGCGCTATGGCGGGTCGAGGCGATCGCGCCCGAAGCCGCAGACCTGCTGCGCCGTGTGCGTGACGCCGGGGTCCGTGCTCCGGCTCCCGTCGCGACGGTCGACGATGCGACGTGGCTGGCGCGCTGGGTGCACGGCCCGACCGAGATCCGGCTGCTGGAGCCGGGGGTGCGGGACGGTCCGGGCGGGGACGGTCCTAGCGGCGGTTCGGACGGCGCCAGGTCGACCGTCGACGTCTCGCCGTCCGATCCCGAGGCGGCCTACCGGCGACTGCTCGGGCTGCTTCGGGCCCCCGCGGGCTAGGCTGGCGCCATGAGACACGTGGGCGGCGGGCGATGAGCGCGACGGGCGACGAGTCGGAGCCGGACGTGCGTCAGCGACGGTCGTGGGAGGTCAACGCGGACGCCTGGACCGAGGCGATTCGTGGCGGCGCCGTGGCCAGCCGTGAGGCCGGCACGAACGCCGCGGTGCTGAACGCGGTCCGAGCCTGTGGGCCGGCGAGCGTCCTGGACGTCGGATGCGGCGAGGGCTGGCTGGCTCACGCCCTCGCCCGCAGGGGCGCCAGCGTGGTCGGCATCGACGGGTCCGAGGGATTGATCCGGGCCGCGTCCGACGGACCGGGCCGCTTCCTGGTCGCGGACTACCGGTCGCTGGCCGACGACCCGACGATCGTGCCCGGACCGTTCGACGTGGTGGTCTGCAACTTTTCGCTGCTGGACGAGGACGTGGTGCCGCTGTTGCGGGCGTTGCGTCGCCGTCTCGCACCGACGCGTGGGCGGCTGGTCGTCCAGACGCTCCATCCGTGGGCCGCGAACGGCGACGCTCCCTACCTCGACGGTTGGCGTGTCGAGCGGTTCGACGCCTTCGGGAGCGCGTTCCCCGCCGCCATGCCGTGGTACTTCCGCACCTTGGGCTCGTGGTGGCGCACGCTCGGGGAGGCGGACCTCGAGGTGGTCCGGATCGAGGAGCCCGGCGTGCCTGGAGGCGACCCGTCCGGCCCAGGTGCGCCTCTGTCGCTTCTTATCGTTGCTCGGGGTCACCTAGGGGGTCGCCGTCCCAGAGGACGTGCAGCTAGCTTCAGCCAGCCTCTGGCGTGACTTCGCTTCCCCAGAGCGCCTCGGGCGGAAGGTCCGCCTTGGAGGTCCGCCAGTACGCGCCTCCGCCACCTTCGCGCGCCATGAGCCCCTCGTCGACCAAGCCTCGCCGCAGACGTGCGGTGTCCTCGTGGAGCGCCGCGAGCGTCTCGTTCACCGCCTGCTCCGAGTAGCGCCGGTCGGGCTCGAAGCGCTCGACCGCCCAGCGGAGAAGCACGAGCTGCTTCTTGCGCTGCGACGGAAACGCTTCGATCCGACCGTCGGTCACGAAGGTCGCGAGGACCTTGCGCTCGTACGCGTCGGCGCCGGTTCCGGCGCTGAGGCGTGGAAGGGTCTCGTGGGTCAGCAGCTCACGAGCCGTGGCCTGAAGGTGGTCGAGGTTGAGCTCGTAGATACGCTGATGCGAGCGGCCGTGGGAGCGTACCAGCCCGGCACCCGACAGGACTCTCAGGTGATGGCTGACGGTGGGGCTCTCGAGCCCGAGGTGCGCAGCGAGGTCCTCGACCGCCCGTCCCCCGTCGGCGAGCAGCCCGACGATCTTCAGGCGGCTCTCGTCGGCCAGAGCCTTGAAGAAACGGACGAGGATGGCCCGCTCATCGGGCTCGGTCATGGCCCTCTCCGAGACGAGTGCATAGATGATGGTCGAAACAAGTAGATCATCATCTATTCATCATCGGGGGTGCGAGCGCCGACGTCAAGGGGGCGAGGGCTCCGCCGGACCCTGGTCGCGCTCAGGTGGTCGCGGCGGCCGCGAGCGAGCGTCGCGCGCCGCGGAGCCGCCACAGCAGCCAGGCGATCTGAGCGATCGTTCCCGCCACGAACGACACCATCGCCAAGACCAGGCCCTCGCCACGCTGCAGCGCCACGCCCAGCGTCAGCAGGGCGGTGGCGACGACCAGGAACACGGCCACCGACTCGCTGATTCCCCGCGTGCGCCGGGCGTGCACCAAGCGTCCCTGGAGGTAGTTGCGCACCACGTCCAGCGGCGCCCAAGCGAGCCCGAACCAGAACGCGTGACGAGCCAGCTCCACCAGCGCTGGCGGCAGTCCGGACACCACCCCGAACCAGAGCGTCGCCAGCGGCGTCGTGGCGATCGTCACGGTCGCCACGAGCGAGCCCACGGCCAGCAAAACGGTGAACCGTTGCAGCGCCGACTCCGCACCCGGCTCGTCCATCAGCGCCACGACCACCTCGTTGTAGGCGTAGCCCATGCTCCTGAACAGGAACACCAGTCCGTTCACGACCGGCCACGCCGCCAACGACGCCAGAGCGGCCGGCATGCGGCCGATCGCGGCGGCACCGATCGGCTGCACCAACAGCAGCAGCAAGCTGGTGAGCGCCAACGGTACGTAGAAGTCGACGAAGCCGCGCCAAGAAAGACCCGAGCCGGGATCGGCCGCATTCGCCAGCGGTCCGCGCACCACCGGCCGGGTCCGCAAGCCGGTGTAGAGCGCTTCGGCGCTGACGCCGGCGGCGATCGCGAGGGTGGCCACCACCACGCCAGGCACGGAGCCGATCGCGAGGCCCGAGAGAGCCACGGTGGTGACCGTGGCCAGCCGGACGCCGGTCCCCACGCCGACGGCCCCCGGGTGGCCGAAGCGGATCAGCAAGCCCTGATGGAAACGCCGATACGCGATCGTCCACGTCCACGGCAGCATGATCATCAGCCCGATCCGAGCCGGCTCGATCACCGCCTCGGGCGGATTGAGGAGCGGCACCAGGACGGAATCGAACGCTGGCGTGAACGCGAAGATCGCGTGCACGGCGGTCAGCAGTCCGCCCGCCACCATCATGAATCGGTGCATCAGTCGGTACGACTGAGGATCGCGCCCCAGAGCGGTCGTGGCGGCCAGCAGCATGATGATCGGCGCTTCGATGATCAGCGCCACCGGGAACACGACGCCGCCGTACGCGGCCAGGTGGATCTCCGGATCGGCCAAGCGCGCCATCACGGCACTCACCAACGGCATTTCCACGCCCATGAACGCCCAGCTGGCGGCCAACGGCCACCAGCTGGCGAACACGCGTGCGAGCGAGAGGGGCTGCTTGGTCACGACGGAGAGCGTACGCCCCTCTTCCCGTGACCGACGAGCAACGCGCTACATCGCCGCGGTGCCGCAGCTGGACCTTGCCGAACGGACCGTCCGAACGCACCGTTCCACAGCGATTCGAGCCGGTTCGGTGCTGCACGAAGGGCGTAGGAGCCTGCTCGCGACGAGGTCGCACGCAAGCCCTTGACGAATGCCGCATACCGGGGTATCTTTTCCTCATAAGCAGTTGAACGAAATCAGCAGTTGAACGAACCGCCGCGCGGAGAGCGCGGCTTTCTTCATGCTTCATGGCGTGACGCATCGTGGCGCGGGACGCCGCTCGGCGTCACTCGCTCGGCGTCCACGCTTCGACGCCGAGCTTCCGGCGTCGTTGCGAGGCTGCCTCGGAGGTCTACAGGCGGGCTTCGTCGACGACACGTCCGTCGACCCAGTGCTCGCCGGTCTCGTCCGACTCGTGCTTCCAGATCGGGAGTCTCGCCTTGCACCGCTCCAGCGCTTCGCGGCAGGCGTCGAACGCCGCGTCGCGATGGGGGCTGCAGGCGATGATGGCGATCGACGCCTCGCCGGGAAGGCATCGTCCGAGCCGGTGCGCCAGCGCGAGGCCCAGAAGAGGGAACGCCTCGCGGAGCTCCGTCGCGATGCGACCCAGCTCGGCTTCGATCATCGCGTCGTACCCTTCGTAGTCGATCCAGAACACGTCGCGGCCGTGGTTCGGACTGCGGACCGTGCCGACGAAGCTCGCGATCGCTCCGGAACGAGCGTCGGCCACCTCCGACGCCAACGCATCCGCGCTCAGCGCATCGCGGGTCAGCAGCAGCCGCTGACGGTACGTCCCATCCTTCTGCCCCTCGAGGGGCGTGGCGTGTCCCTCGGGTCCGGGCGGCACCTCAGCCGCCGATCGCGACCATCGTCCGGTCGCGCACGACAGGCGCGGTGACGCCGCTCGCCACCTTCCGGTGGGCAGCGACGAGGAACGCGTCGATCACGGCGGAGACCGGATCGCTCGCTTCGAGCGCCTCGCGCATCGGGTACTCGCGATCGGTCAGCAGGCACGGTCGCAAGCGCGCGTCGCTGGTGACGCGCATGCGGCTGCACGCCCCGCAGAACGGGTTCGAGACCGGGTCGATGAAGCCGAGCGCGCCGGCGAAGCCGTCCGCGCGGTACAGGCGTGCGGGCGCGGACGGGTCGGTCGGCACCGCGGTCAGCTGGCCGAACGCGGTCTCGATCCGCTCCCGGCTCTCGGCGCCCGAGACGAAGCGAGCCCGGTACGCGTCCGGATCGGCGTTGTTCAGGTGCATGTACTCGATGAAGCGCACGTGCCAGGGACGGTCTCGGGTGAGCTCCGCCAGCGGCACCAGCTGATCGTCGTTGATGCCACGAACGACCACGGCGTTGAGCTTGATCGGGGTCATGCCGGCCTGCTCCGCGGCCCGGATGCCGTCCCAGACCTGCGCGATCGTCCCGCCGCCGGTGGCTTCGCGGAACGCGTCCGCGTCGGCAGCGTCCAGGCTGACGTTGATCCGGTCCAGGCCGGCGTCGAGCAGATCGGGAAGGCGTCGCGCCAAGAGGCTGGCGTTCGTGGTCATGGCGATGTCGGGAATGCCGTGCTTCTTCGCGAGGGCGATCATCTCGGGCAGCTCGCGGCGGAGAAGCGGCTCGCCACCGGTGAACCTGACCGATTCGATGCCCAGCGCGACGGCGGCCTCGAGGATCACGTCGACGTCGGCCACGCTGACGGTCCCGACGGGGTCCTTCGCGCCCTCGCGCAGAGGGTCGCAGTAGAAGCAGGCGTAGTTGCAGCGTGGCGTGACGGATAAGCGCAGGTCACGCACCACGCGTCCGTGTTGATCGATCAGGGAACGGCTCACCGCGTCGTCTCCTCGGGTCGCGTCGCGTATCGGCCCGCGTCAGGGCCGTCGTGCACGTGAGGCGACGTCGCGCCGCCCCGGAACGGCGCCGGGTCGTCCGGACCCGGTCCGCCTACGATACGGACCGGGTCGCCCCGCTGCAAGCGACCAACGTCCCGAACGCGCAGGTACACCCCGCGTCGCCCGTACGCCGCCTTGGGCAGGCGCGGATGCACGGCCGCGAGCGAGCGACAGACCGGGCACGGCCCGACGACCTCGCAGGCCACACCTCCCATATCGATACGCGTGCCCGGGGCCAGGCCATCCGCCGGTAGCTCGGTGACGACGAGGTTCTCGCCGAGGCTCCCGTAGGGCAGATCCAGTCCCCGAGTCCGAAGATCGTCGTAGCTGGCGTCCGGCACGAGCAGCAGGGCGCGGTCGGGGGACCGCCCGTAGTGCCGGTCCCCGTGCACGCCGAGGCCGTCCACCCGTACCGACGCCCGGGCCTCTTTCACGAACGCAGGCCCGCCGGCGAAGAGCCCGACGATACGCGGACGGCCCATCTCAGGGAACGCTCGGGCGTCGCTCGAGCACGTCCCGTGGGCCCAGATCCCGACCTCGGGCTTCGGCGACGTCCTCGGGCGCGTAGCGGTCGAAGTCCGGCGGCAAGGCGCCGTCCTCGTCCCACGCGATCACGACGTGATTCAGCACGGCTGCGAGGCTGGCATCGGAAAGCTGTTGCCAGCCCGGCATGACGCCGTTGTACGACGTGCCGTCCACCGTGATCTGTCCGTTCAGGCCGTAGAGCAGGACATCGACCAGATAGCTTCGGTCGGCGGCGGCCAGATCGGCGGCGTGGCCGGCCAGCGGGGGAAAGCCGCCGGGAACGCCCGCGCCCTCGGCGCCGTGGCACGACGCGCAGCTCGTCGCGTACACCTGAGCGCCGTCCACGTCGGCCATGGTCTCTGGCGCGTCGTCGGCGGACGCTTCCGGCGGCTCCGGCGGCGGCTCGGTCCCCAGGTAGGTGGTGAGGTACTCGAACAGGATCTCTTCCTCCTCCTCGGTGACCTGCATCCCGAGCTGCTTCATCAGCTGAATCGTGTCGGCCCAGAGGAAGTCGGGAAGGCCGGCGTTGCTCACCGTGTAGTTGATGGGGTGGCACTGCTGACACTTGCCGTAGACCAGGTCCACGCCCGGTCCTTGGGGAAGGGGACCGTCTTCCTGGGCCCAGGCGAAAGCGAGGACGAGCGCTGCGAAAAGCGCGATGACGGTGCGATGGGTCACGTTGTGGACTCCGATACGGCACCGTCGGACCGGGTGCGCCGGTCCGACGGGTGCGAGGCTGAAAATGCTGGGGTCAGGACGCGGCGACGTCGACGTAGTCGGCGCCGTGCCATTCGTACCCCGACGGGTTCCAGAGGATGCTGCCGTTGAGAGGCTGCGCGCGGCCCCGCTCGTCGATGGCGCGCGACCAGATGCGGTTCTGGCCGGAGCCGAGGTTCACGACCGTGCTGAACTCGTACCATCCGTAGCCGCCGTGGGGAGCGCTCAGATCGGCGCGACGCCAGGTCTGGCCGTCGTCGATCGAGATCTCCACCGCGGTGACCGGCACGGTTCCGTCGTTCCAAGCGACGCCGCTCACCTCGACCTCGCCCGCCGCCACGTCGCTCTCGTTGCTCGGAGAGAAGATCACGCTCTTGACGAGCTGACGCCAGTCGGGCGTGCTGTTGTCGAAGGTGTAGGTGATCGGCGTCCCCGGCTCGATCGGATCGTTCGGGATGCGGTAGCGCGGGATCTGGTTGACGTTGTTGGTCTGAAGCCCCTCGAAGCGAAGGCGGGAGAGCCACTTCACGTTCATCGTCCCGTAGTACCCCGGCACGACCAGGCGGACGGGGCCGCCGTGCGCTCCGGGAAGCGGCTCGCCGTTCATGTGCGTGGCCAGGATCGCGCGCTCCATGACGTCGTCCAGGGGAAGCGAGTGCTCGAAGTCCGGGCGCGCGCTGCCTTCGGGCGGCGCGTCTCTGCCCTCTGCGGTGACGAAGTTCACCTCGTCACGGGGCGCGAGGGCCGGCTCGAACGTGTCCAGCAGGCTCGTCAGCTTCGGTCCACGGAAGGTGACCTGACCCATGCCGCCGTGCGCCCACTGCGTGCCGCGCGTCTGCACCGAGCGAGCGTAGAAGCTCCGCCCGTTTCCGCTGCACTGCAGCACCATCGTGACCTCCTCCTGCGGGAGGTCGGCCAGGGTCGCGGCGTCCACGACGCGCGGGAAGGCCACGCTGCCCATCAGCTCGATCGTCCAGCCCTCGAGCGGCACGCCTTCCAGGCTGCGCCCCTCGGGCTCCTGAATCTGGTTGTTGCGGACGTAGAGGATCTCCTTGGGGGTGATGGCGTGCTCGCTCAACAGGTCCAGCGGCGTCTCCAGCACGCCGGTCCGGTCGTTGTGCACGATCATCGCGTCGCTCTTGCCGGCGATCACCTGCGAGGCCGGCTGCAGATCCTGGGCACGCGCGAACTGCGTGATGGTGGGCAGTCCGGCGCTAGCGGCGGCGGTGAGCCCCATCATCCGCAACAGCTCGCGACGTTCGAGCTTCGCTTGCTGGACACGGTGAAGAGCGCGAGAAAGATGCTCCGACATCGAGGACCTCCTTGGGACAGGGGCGAAGACGGACGGGCTACGCGAGACGCGGGACCACGGTCGACGGCGAACGGGACATTCGTCCCGCAGTATGCGACGGGCGACGCTCTCCGCGCAACTACCTGACAGAGATGGTCAGAAAAGCGTCCAACCGATCGATCCTCGAGCGTCCACGGCTGAACCATGGCGTCGGTGTCGCGTCGGCGCGCGGCGTCAGGCGGCGGGCCCCGCGTCGTCGCGGTCCGGCGTCGACGCTTCGCGTGCCGGCGGCTTCAGGCCCAGGGACGCCAGCGCCAAGGCGGCGGGGATCGTGGCTGAGACCAGCAGCACCGGCAGGTAGCTGCCGGCCAGGTCGTAGCCGACCGCGAACAGCAGCGGACCCACCGCCGTGCCGGCCACGCCCAGCGTGGTCGCGAAGCCCTTGATCGAGCCGATGTGGGCGCGGCCGAAGTACGCGGCGTACGCCGAGCCGCCCAACGCGCCCTTCATCCCTTGCGCCAAGCCGATGAACGCTCCGTAGACCAGCAGCAACGGCGCGGGAATCCAGCCGGCCATCACCAGGGCCGCCGCCTGGAACACCAGCATCGTGGCCAGCACGAAGCGCGGCGCGACACGGTCCAGGAGCGCGCCCGTCGCCACGTTCGCCCCGGCGGTGATCAGGCCGAGGGGCACGAACACGGCTGCGGCGGCCGCCCGGTCGAACCCGCTCTGCGTGACGATGTCGAAGTGGTGGAACACCAGCCCGGTCGATAGCGCAGCGACCGCCACGTCTCCCGCCGTGACCAGCCAGAACGCTCCGGTGCGGCGCGCCTGGGCCAGCGTCAGGTTCGATTCGACGACCGGCGCGGGCGGGGTTCGCCCCGCGCGATGGCCGTCGGGCGCGGTGCCGTACCGCTCCGGAGCGCCGCGGAAGAAGGCGACGCCCAGCGGGAGCGCCACCACCGCGACCATCACGGCCATCCATGCGTAGCCCCCGCGCCACCCCACGCGTCCGATGAGCGCCTCGAGCAAGCCCGGGAAGACCGCGGTCGCGACGGCCATCCCGAGCCCGGTCAGGCCGACCGCCAAGCCGCGCCGCCGCACGAACCAGAGGTTCACCGTGTGCAGGCTCACCAGGCTCAGCGCGCCCTGACCCAAGCCCCGGATCAGCACGAAGCCGATCGCCAGCATCGCCAACGTCGTCACGCCGCTCATGAACAGGCACGCCAGGGCGAAGCCGCCCGCGATCAGCCCGACGGAAAGCCGCGGACCGCGAGCGTCGATGAAACGGCCGACGAACGGCAGCGCGAGCGAGCCGAGCAAGGTGCCGACGGTGTAGAGCAGCGACACCGTGCTCCGCGACACCTCGAGATCCGTCAGGATCGGATCGAGGAACACCGACACCCCCACCGTCTGGCCGGGCACCGTCATCATCGTCGTGACGACGGCGGTCGCCAGGACGACCCAGGCGTACGGCAAGGGCGATCGGTCGACGAACTTGCTGTGGCGAACCGGTGGAGCCGGCATGGGCGACCTCGAAGCGGGGCGGAGGGTGGTGAACCGCGAAAGCGCCCCCGAGCCTACACCTGCGTCAGGGGCGCCGAGCGTCGCGAGCCGGGCTCAGTCGACGCGCACGTACCGTTCGGCGCTGAGCGTGAACGGGCCGTTCCCCTCGCTCCAGGCAGCGACCGCCACGCGGTAGCTTCCCGGCTGCAGCTCGAGGAACAGCTCCGAGTCGGTCGTGCCGCCCGCATCGTCGTTCTGATCCAGCCAGCCCTCGTCGTCGAACAGCGCCAAGACCGTGTCGAACGCGTTCGACGACGCCCGCAGCCGAACCAGCGAACGCTCCTCGACCTCGAGCGTGAACGAGCGGGTGGGACCGTAGCCCACCTCCGGGTCGGCGGGCTCCGTCCCCTGCAGCGACGCCTCGACGCTTCCGGAAAGCGGGAGCGCCTGGGTCTCGACCGGTTCAGGGGCGCGGGCCCTGACCTCGAACGCGCCGAGGTCCCACGGTCCGAAGCCACTCACGGCGAGCAGGTGAGCGCCCGGCTGCCGAGGCGTGAACACGATCTGCGGATCGACCCCGCTGGGCCCGTCGTCGATCGCGTCGAGGACCGAGCCGTCGGGCGCGTAGACGGTGAGGTAGGCGTCGAACGCATCGCTGACGACGTCCACCACGACGGGCGTGCCTGGCTCGGAACGCAGCACGACGACCTCGACGCGGCTTCCGTCCTTGAAGTTCTGGCCGGACTGGAGGGTCAGCTCGCTGGTCACCGACCCGCCCACGGAAAGCTCCGGCGCGGACGCGTAGTAGAAGATGGCGGGCGACAGCGTCTGCGTCACGCCGACGGAGCCGACCGAGAGGGCGAGAACGAAGAGCGGAACGAGGACGTGGATCGGCTGACGCATGGGTGAGGCCCCTTCCTGGACGGTCGCCGTGCACGGCGGGCGCATGGCCGAGCGCGGCGCCGAGCGCGAGGTCGAGCGCGAGGCCGCCCTGCGCGGTGGTGCCCGGCGCGCATCCGTCCGCCCGAGCGTCGCTGCGCCCGGGAGCAGACCCATCGTACGCCGGGCCGCCGACCCGGCGGCCGTCGGACGCCCGTCCCCCGAAGCGACTACACTTCAGCGATGACCTTCGCACCGAACGACACCCTCCCGGCTCGTCGGCTGTCGCTGCTTCGGCTGTCGCCCCGTCGGCTGCTGTCCCTCGTGGTGGCGACGATCGCGATGGCGATCCTCGCCCTCTCGACGTCCGTCGCCGTCGCTCAGGGGGTCGACCGCCCGCCGTTCGGCGTCGTCGAGGGGATGACCGGACCGGACTTCACGATGATGAGCCTCGAGGGGGAGCCGGTCACGCTCAGCGACCTGCGCGGCCGCCCGGTGCTGGTGAACTTCTGGGCGTCCTGGTGCCCGCCTTGCGTGGCCGAGCTGCCGTTGCTGGACCGGACGGCCGCCGAGGCGAGCGACCAGGTCCGCGTCGTGCTCCTCAACGTCGGCGAGCCTCACGACGTCGTGGCGCCGTTCCTGGCCCGCCTCGAGGTGGGGTCCGCGATCGTGCTTCGGGACGCTCGCGACGAGGAGCGGCCGCTGCCGGACGGGGTCGTGCCCAGCCGGGCGGTGGCGCAGGTGTACGAGACGTTCGGACTCCCGACCTCGCTGTTGCTGGACGAGGAGGGCGTGATCCGCGCCCGCATCTCGGGACCGATCGACGAGCCGATGCTGACCGCGCTGCTGCGCCGGGTCGGCGTCCAGCTGGGCGATCGTGCGCCGTAGCGTCGTCCTTCCCGACATCCTGGCCATGGATCCTGTTCGGGACCACCAGCGCATCGGCCGACTGTCGGCCTCGGTGGACTTCCCCTGGGACACCCGGCGCGCGTACGAGCTGGCGCTTCTCAAGACCTTCGCCGTTCCGTCGTCGTCGCACCTGCTGGCCGGGACGGGCGAGTTCCTCGAGCGCACGGCGAAGAGGCACGACGACACCGTCGCCGTCATCGCGACGCTGGGGCTCGAAGGCTACGACAGTCCGCAAGGTCGCGAGGCGCTGCGCGCCATGAACCGGGCGCACCGGGGTCATGCGATTCCGGCGGACGAGTATCGCTACACCTTGTCGCTCTTCGTGCTGGAACCGCTCCGCTGGAACGAGCGGTTCGGCTGGCGACCCCTGAGCGAGGTCGAGCGGCAGGCCGGGTTCCACTTCTGGCGGGAAGTCGGACGCCGCATGGGCATCCCCGACCTGCCGCCGTCGCTAGCCGCGATGGAGGACGAGAGCCGGGCGTTCGAGGAGCGCAAGGTGCGGTTCGACCCGGTCAATCGCAGGCTGCTCGACGTCACGATCGACCGCGTGCTGGCGCGCTCGCTTCCAGGTCCGCTGCGCCGGCTGGGCGCTGGGGCGGTGCACGTGCTGTTCGACGACGCCACGCGGGCGGCGTTCGGCGTCGGCACGCCGCCGGCGGCCCTCCGGTGGGCCGTTCTCGGCGGTCTACGAGCGCGAGCGGCGGCGTTGCGGCGCCTCCCTGCGCGGCGCGAGCCGGTCGGGCTGCCGTCGCTGCCCAGCCATCCCGGCGGCGTCGATTGGGACCGCGTCGGGCCGGACCTGCCCGAACGCGAAGCGTCGGCACGATCGTCGTCGCGGGACGCCTGAGCCTGGACCCGGTCGTGCGCGCCGGGCGCCTCCACGACGAGGGCGACACGGTGCGGCTCGCCGGCCGGGGACGGGAAGGGTCGCTCACGTACGGCGTCCGCGCGCCGTGCTAGCGTGGTGCACGGCAAGCCGAAGGAGCGTGAAAGCCGATCTGACGACCCTGTAGTGCGAGTACGACCGAACGAGCCCTCGCCGCGGCGAGCCGCTCGGAAGGTCCTGCTCTCGCGTGAAGGTTCTGGCGACGGCGCTGACGGTTGGGCCCCTCGCGGCCAACGTCGTGCTCGCGTTTCCCCTCGCGCATCGCTGAACGTCCTCGCACCCGCGTCACCGGCCGACGTCATGAGACGTGTCCCCACCCCCAAACGAACCTCCTCGCGTCGCGCATCCGCGACGTTCCGGATCGTCCCGACCGCGCTTCGTCACACGGCGAGCATCGTGCGCATCGTCCGTCGCGCGCACGCCGTCGACGACGACGAGCTCTGTCTCAGCTGCCCCACCTCCGCGATGGTGCGTCGGCAGATTCGACGGTTCCCCGAAGGCCAGTTCGTCGCGGTCCGTGGCGAGGGCGACGACGAGCGCGTGCTGGGCGTGGCGGTGCTGATGCGCACCGATCGCCCGCCCAGCGCCGAGCCGAAGTCGTGGCTCAGCATGATCGGCGGCCTGGGCCTGCGGAATCACGAGCCGAACGGACGCTGGCTGTACGGGGTCGAGACGGCCGTCGATCCGGACGCTCAGGGCCAGGGCGTGGGCAGCGCGCTGTACCGGCGCCGGCTGGAGCTGGTCCGCGAGCTCGGCGTGGAGGGGATGTACGCGGGCGGCATGCTCAAGGGCTACCGCCGGTTCCGGGACCGCATGACGCCCCTCGAGTACGCCGAGCGCGTCCGGAGCGGCGAGCTCGTGGATCCCACGGTCACGATGCAGCTCCGTCGTGGGTTCCAGGCGGTCGGCGTCATCGAGAACTACGAGGACGACGAAGAGGCGGGGAACTGCGCCATGCTGATCGTCTGGCGGCCGGAACAGGCGGAGGCGGGCGGTTCCGAGGGACGCGTGGCCGCTGCCCCAGCCGGCTCCGAGCGGCGCTCCACGAGCCCGCTGGGGACGCGGCGCAGCGGCGGGGCCGTCGGGTCGCGCACCGGGTCGAAGGGGTCGCGCACCGGCGCGAAACGGGTACCCGCCGTGGTGCCCGCACGGTCCGACCCGGACTCGGCGAGCTGACCGCTCGGTTCCCGACCGCCGTTCAGTCGTCGTCCGCCTTGAAGCGCTCGATCGCGACCACGCCGCCTGGGAGAAGCAGGTGCGTCATCCGTACGTCGTGACGCTCGCAGGGAAGCTCGTGCGCGACGAGCGCCGGGTGCGCGACGCCGACGCGCGGCGTGCCTGGGCGGAGCAACGGTAGCCAAGCATCGTAGTAGCCGGCGCCGTGACCCAGCCGAACCCCCGTGCGATCGAACGCCAGGCCGGGGACCAGCACCAGGTCGATCGCCGTCGGATCGACGCGAGGGGCGTCGGCCGCTGGCTCCATCATGCCCATGGCGTGCTGCCGAAGCGCGCCCCCGATGCGATGGAAGCCGAGAGGCCCCCCGGCAGGATCCACCCGCGGCACCACGAAGACCCGGTCGTCGCCCAGCAACCGGCCCAGATCGGCTTCGCTCCCGAACGCCAGGTAGCTCGCCACGGTCGAGGCGGCCGCGTACGTCGGCCAGCGTCGGAGGACCTCGACCAACGCGGTCGACCACGCCCCGGTGTCCAGGTCGCGGCGCGTGCGTCGGGCCCAGCGTCGCCAGGCGGCTTTGTCGGTCGGGGCGTCGCGATGCATCGACGGCGAGCGTATCGCGCTCGCCTGGTCGTGGGCGCGACCCGTGGCCTGGGCGAAGAGGGTCATCCTCTCGGCATGGCACGAACCACGGAAACGACCGTCCACCACCTCGTCGACAAGCGATTCGTCGGCATCACGCCCGACGGCATGCGCGTCATGATCGACGGCGAGAACGAAGCGCAGACCGGCATGCGGCCGATGCACCTGTTGCTGAACGCGGTCGGCGGCTGCGCGGCGTACGACATCGTGGCGATGCTCGCCAAGCGGCGGCTCGAGGTGCGCTCGTACACGATCGAGCTCGTCGGCGAACGCGCCGACGAGACGCCGAGCCCGTTCACGAAGATCCGCGCGCTGCATCGCTTCGACGTGCCGGGGCTCGACGAGCGGACCGCTCGCCGCTTCGCGGAGCTGGGCATGACGAAGTACTGTTCGGTCGCTGCGAGCCTGAAGGCCGAGATCGAGGTCGAGGTCGAGCTGCTGCACGATCAGCTCGAGTCGGGCGCCGAGCCCGGCAGCGAGTCCGACGACGCCTGATCGGCCGGCCCGTCGGACGGCTCGGCTCGCTCGCGCTCAGGCCTGCAGCGGGCCGATCTGACCGTCCGGCTCGCTCTCGCCGGCGTGGCCGGCGGCGTAGCCGTTCTGGAGTCCCATCAGGTAGCCGAGCTTGAGCATGAACAGCAGCGTGTCGGCGTCGCCCTCGGCGATCCGCTCGGCGACGAACTCCCGAGTGCCCTCGGGAAGCTCCATGGCGTCGATCTGCTGGGCGTTCCGGGCACGCATCTCGTTCAGGAAGGCTCGGATCGTCTCTTTGCTCACGACGCGACCCTACCGCGGCCCGGGTCGCGCTCGGGTGACCGACGCAGCGCGGCGGCTCACGTGGACGGGTCGCCCTCGCTCTCGATCTGCTCCTCGAGCCACGCCACGACCGCTTGGGCCGTTCCGAGGTTCGTCGCCAGCGGCACGCTGTGCACGTCGCAGATGCGGAGCAGCGCGCTGACGTCGGGCTCGTGGGGCTGCGACGTGAGCGGATCCCGGAAGAAGATGACGGCCAGCACCTCGTCCTGAGCGATGCGAGCCCCTACCTGCAGATCGCCCCCCTTGGGGCCTGACTGGAGGAGCTCGATCTTCAGTCCGGCCTTCTTCTGCAGCACGCTTCCCGTGGTGCCGGTCGCGATCAGCCGAAACCGCCCCAAGATGTGCGCATGGTCGCGCGCGAACATCGCTAGATCGAGCTTCTTGTTGTCGTGAGCGATCAAGGCGAGCTGCCGGGGTGGAGTCATGCTCCGAAGTCTAGCGGCTCCTCGGCCGCGTCGTCCCGGCGAGCGTCGAGAAGCCAGACCTCGTCGCCCGTCCGTGCCTGGGCCAATCGCCACAGATCCCGGGGGTCGGCGACGGCGGGCTTGGCGTACCCGCCGGTCCGGCCGCGATCGGCCAGCAGCACGATCGGCTTGCCGTCGGGCGGGATCTGGACCGCTCCGAGCGGGCTGCCGTCGCTGGCGATGGAGGGCGTAGGCGCGCGAACGGGCCGGCCGTCCAGTCGGGCTCCGGTCCGATCGACGTCCGCCAGACGAAAGCCTGTGGTGACCAGGGCGTCGAACGCCTCCGCGTCGTACTGCGGCCCCGGATGGAGTCTCAGCAGCACGCGGGGAGGCGGAAGCGGCCGCCCGGGATGGGCGAGGAGGGGCCGTGCGATCGCCGTGCCAAGGCCGATCCGGTCGCCGGCCGCCAGCCAGCGCTTGGATCCGCCGGCGCCGGCGCGGACGTCCGTGCTGTCCGAGCCCAGCCAACGCTCGCCGACGAAGCCGCCTTCGACCGCGAGGAGCACGGTCCGGCCCCGAACGGCGGGGTCGGGAAGCAGCTCCAGCGTCGCGCCCGCGGGCCAGCGAAACGTCGACCAGGTCCGCACCGGCGTCCCGTTCAGGAGGACCAGCGTCCCGCCTCCGGCGACGGCGGCGAGCCGGTCCTGCTCGACGCGAAGCGTGAGCGCCTGGCCCAGCGCCTCGAGCGCCAGGGTGTCCGGCGGGTTGCCGACCATCCGGTTCGCAGCCTCGAGCGCCGGTCGGTCGATCGCTCCCGCGTGCGCGGCACCGATGTGGCCGACGTCGTGGCGAGGCGCGCCTTGCAGCGAGGCGCTGCCCGGGACCGCCTCGACGACCTCGGCGGCGGGTTCGCCGAGCGACAGGACCGGGGGCGTGGCCGCGTCGCCGTTCTCGGCCAGAACCGCGGCGTCCAGCTCCTCGGGAGCGACCGCCTCGAACGTGACGCGATCGCCCGCGGCCAGCCAGGCTGGAGGATCACGGCCGGGGTCGAACAGGCGCGCGTCCGTTCGTCCCAGGACCCACCAGCCTCCTGGGCTGGCGGCGGGGTAGATGCCGCCCATGCCCGCGGCGATCGCGACGGCGCCGCGAGGGATCCTGGAGCGGGGTGTCTCGCGGCGCGGGATCCGCAACGTCTCGGGAAGCCCCAGAAGGTAGGGGAAGCCGGGCGTGAAGCCGAGGAAGGCGACGGTCGCCTCGTGCGCTTCGTGCAGCCGGACGATCTCGGCGAACGGGCGTCCGAGGGCGGTTTCGAGCTCGGCCACGTCCGCGTCCGCGCCGTACGCGACGCGGACGTGACGGCGGCGGGGGATGGGCGGGGCGACGTCGGCCGACGTCGCTCGGCGCGCCCATGCGTGCAGCGATCTGAGCGTGAGGGTCGGTCGGTGCTCGACGAGGATGGTCGCGAAGCCGGGAATCAGGTCGCGCACCTCGGGGGGCGCCGTCGCTGCGAGGCGCTCACGGAGCGCGGCCACGCGTCGCGACGTCTCGGGCGACGGGTCGGCCGCGAGGTCCAGGACGCTCGCGAACGGTCCGGCACGGCGCAGCTTCATCTCCATCGTCCGGAAAGGGCAGGGAGAACGCCGTCGCGAATGAACGTGGCGGGTCCGCATGAGCGCGTCGCGTGACAGATCACGTGGCACAGTGTACGGCGTGCCCGACCTCGCTCCCATTCGCATCGGCCCGCTCGCGCTCGCCGGAGATCGTGCCCTCGTCGCGCTGGCCCTGGTCGCCGGCCTGGCCGTCGCCGAGATCGTGGCCCGCCGCCGCGGTCGCGACGCCGACTGGGCCTGGTCGTCCGTCGTCGTCGGTCTGCTCGTCGCGCGCGCGGCGTGGGTGGCGCTGCATCCGGCGAGCTACCTCGCGCGACCGCTCGAGGTCGTGTACGTCTGGCAGGGCGGGTTCGCGGCTTGGGCGGGGGTGCTGGGCGGGGGCGCCTGGGCGGTGATCCAGACGGTCCGGCGCGACGCGTCGATCCGAGAGCTGCTCGCTCCGGGAGGGGCCGCGCTCGCGATGACCGCAGCGGCGCTGCTGGTGTTTCCGGTCGCACCGCAGCGGCCGTCCCTCGAGGCCATGGACGTGACGGTCGCGCGCCTGGACGGATCGACCGTGGACGTCGCAGCGTGGCAGGGGCGACCGACCGTGGTCAACCTGTGGGCGACGTGGTGCGGTCCGTGTCGGCGCGAGCTGCCGATGCTGATCGAGGTGGTGGGCGGTCGGGACGACGTCCGGCTGGCGCTGGTCTCGCAAGGCGAGGCCGAGGAAACCGTGCGCGACTACCTGGCGCGCGAGCGACTCGCGGACGGGGACGTGTGGCTCGACCGTGCGGGGGCGCTGGGACGCGCGGTCTCGTTGACGGGCCTGCCGACCACGCTTTTCGTAGACGCCTCGGGAGAGGTGCGACAGGTGGCCTTCGGCGAGCTGTCGCGCGCCCGCGTGACCGAGGAGCTGCGGCGGATCACGTCGACCGACGCCGCGCGGGAGGCGTCTGCGGCGCGCTCCCAGCCTGGCGTTCGGGCGCCTGGGGCCGTCTCGCGACCGGGCTCGTTCGGCGGGGGTTGACATGCTCCTGGACCGGGGTATACACTTATTTTTGCCGCTCGAGAGAGAGGCGCGAACGATGACAAGCGAAGACGAAGCGAGACATCCGCGCTCGAACCGTCGATTCAGGCCGTCCAGGTCGATCGATCTCGAGCGTAGAGCAAGAACGGATTTCGATCCGATCTTGCGTGTCATTGACTCTTAGTACTTGCAACTGAAAAGGTTACGTTACTAAGGGCGCACGGTGGATGCCTTGGCACTCGAACCGATGAAGGACGTGGCTACCTGCGATAAGCCTCGGTGAGCTGGAAGCAAGCTTTGACCCGGGGATGTCCGAATGGGGAAACCCACGCGAGCGAACCTCGCGTACCCTTGCGTGAATTCATAGCGCATGTGGAGGGAACCCAGGGAACTGAAACATCTAAGTACCTGGAGGAAAATAAAGAAACCTCGATTCCCTTAGTAGTGGCGAACGAACAGGGATCAGCCTAAACCCCTTCCTACGGGAGGGGGGGTTGTAGGACCAGCGACATGGACCGGAACATCTAGTCGAAGCGCACTGGAAAGGCGCGCCATAGTGGGTGAAAGCCCCGTAGACGAAAGATGTGAAGGCCTAGCTGGCACCTGAGTAGCGCGAGCCACGTGGAATCTCGCGTGAATCTGCGGGGACCACCCCGTAAGGCTAAATATTCCGAGTGACCGATAGTGAACCAGTACCGTGAGGGAAAGGTGAAAAGCACCCCGTGAGGGGAGTGAAATAGCACCTGAAACCGTGCGCTTACAAGCAGTCACAGCCCTATGGCCGACATCTGTCGGCAACGGGTGGTGGCGTGCCTCTTGAAGCATGATCCTGCGACTTACTGGCAGTGCCGAGTTTAAGCCGATAGGCGGAGGCGAAGCGAAAGCGAGTCTGAACAGGGCGTTCAGGCGCTGTCAGTAGACCCGAAACCGGATGAGCTAGCCATGGCCAGGATGAAGCTCCCGTAACAGGGAGTGGAGGTCCGAACCCGTTCAGGTTTAAAACTGTTGGGATGAGCTGTGGTTAGGAGTGAAAAGCTAACCGAATCCGGAGATAGCTGGTTCTCCCCGAAATAGCTTTAGGGCTAGCCTCGGGGGTTCACCACTGGTTGTAAAGCACTGATTGGGCTAGGGGGCTCACCAGCTTACCAAACCCTGTCAAACTCTGAAGGCCAGTGGTTCAGACCCCGGGAGTCAGTCCGTGTGAGCTAACTCTCACGGACAAGAGGGAAACAACCCAGACCGCCGATTAAGGTCCCCAAGTCATGGCTGAGTGGTGAAGGATGTGGAGACGCTAAGACAGCTAGGAGGTTGGCTTAGAAGCAGCCATTCCTTTAAAGAGTGCGTAATAGCTCACTAGTCGAGCGTCTCTGCGCCGAAGATGATCGGGGCTAAGCCATGCACCGAAATTGCGGCAGCGCAACCAAGTTGCGTTGGGTAGGGGAGCGTTCCGTAGGCCGTTGAAGCGGTACCGCAAGGAGCCGTGGAGGTATCGGAAGTGCGAATGCAGGAATGAGTAACGATAAGAAGGGTGAGAATCCCTTCCGCCGAAAGCCCAAGGTTTCCTGAGCAAGGGTCGTCCCCTCAGGGTTAGTCGGGACCTAAGGCGAGGCCGAAAGGCGTAGTCGATGGACAGCAGGTCAATATTCCTGCACCACTTTCGTGGAGCGATGGGGTGACGCATTAGGATAGGCCAACCGGAGCCACGGCAGAGCCCGGCGGCGTACGAAGCCAGGGAGGATAGGAAAATCCGCCTCCCGCGTTGGTGACGTGCGTCGGGAAGGTCCTACGGGACTGATAACTGGTCGAATCCACGGTGCCAAGAAAAACCTCTAAGCGATGAAGCGAGAGTGCCCGTACCAAAACCGACACAGGTGGGCGAGTGTAAGAGCACTAAGGCGCGCGAGAGAACTCTGGTTAAGGAACTCTGCAAAATGGCCCCGTAACTTCGGGAGAAGGGGTCCCACGCGTAGGGTGGTCGTTCGCGACTGCTCGAGGTGGGCACAGGAAATCGGCTCTAGCGACTGTTTACCACAAGCACAGCTCTCTGCGAACCCGAGTAGGGGATGTATAGGGAGTGACACCTGCCCGGTGCCGGAAGGTTAAGTGGAGGCGTTCACGCGCCGAAATGAAGCCCCGGTGAACGGCGGCCGTAACTATAACGGTCCTAAGGTAGCGAAATTCCTTGTCAGGTAAGTTCTGACCTGCACGAATGGTGTAACGACTGGAGCGCTGTCTCAACCAGAGACTCGGTGAAATTGAACTGGCCGTATAGATGCGGCCTACCCGCAGCAGGACGAAAAGACCCCGTGGAGCTTTACTACAGCTTGATGTTGGCGCTTGGACCGATCCGTGTAGGATAGGTGGGAGACTGTGAAGCCAGGCCGCTAGGCTTGGTGGAGTCGTTGGTGAAATACCACCCTGGTTGGTTCGTGCGTCTAACCTGCGACCGTTATCCGGTCGGGGGACAGCGTGAGGTGGGTAGTTTGACTGGGGCGGTCGCCTCCCAAATGATAACGGAGGCGCACAAAGGTTCCCTCAGCACGGTCGGAAATCGTGCAAAGAGCGTAAGGGTATAAGGGAGCTTGACTGCGAGACACACACGTCGAGCAGGGACGAAAGTCGGTCCTAGTGAACCGGTGGTACCTTGTGGAAGGGCCATCGATCAACGGATAAAAGTTACCCCGGGGATAACAGGCTGATACCGCCCGAGAGTTCATATCGGCGGCGGTGTTTGGCACCTCGATGTCGGCTCGTCATATCCTGGGGCTGGAGAAGGTCCCAAGGGTCCGGCTGTTCGCCGGTTAAAATGGCACGCGAGCTGGGTTCAGAACGTCGTGAGACAGTTCGGTCTCTATCCGCTGTGGGCGTAGGAAAATTGAGGAGATCTGTTCCTAGTACGAGAGGACCGGAATGGACGCACCTCTAGTTTCTCGGCTGTTCCACCAGGGGCATATGTCGAGTAGCTATGTGCGGAACGGATAAGCGCTGAAAGCATCTAAGCGCGAAGCCGACTCCAAGATGAGTTTTCCCATCCCCTTGTGGGAGTAAGTCCCCCGGAAGACCACCGGGTCGATAGGCCGGGAGTGTAAGCACGGCAACGTGTTTAGCTGACCGGTACTAATCGGACGAGGACGTAACCTTTTTGCAATCATCCTCGACTCAGGACACTGTCCGCTTCGTCTTCGTCTTGTCTATTTATTCTCTTCGTGCTAATAGCGACGTGGACCCACCCGATCCCATCCCGAACTCGGAAGTTAAGCACGTCAGCGCCGATGGTAGTTGGGGGGCAGCCCCCTGCAAGAGTAGGTCAGCGCGGGGAGTTATTTTTCCAGAAGAGGCACCGGCCCACGGGGTGGGTGCCTCTTCGCGAATGCGGGAGTAGCTCAGCTGGTAGAGCACCACCTTGCCAAGGTGGATGTCGCGAGTTCGAATCTCGTCTCCCGCTCCACGATACGGCCGCCTTCCGGGGCGGCCGTTCGCATGGTCCGATCGCGGTCGGGCCCCTGGAATCCGCGATGAACCGATGCAGGGGGCCGCGACGCGTATGCTTGGCAGGTCGTAGGCGTGCCCCAGCGGGCACGCCGACAGGTGCCCGTCGGCCATGCGGCCTGGAGCCGCACCCGCACGCCATGCGGACTGACGGGCGGAACCGTCCCAGTCCAAGCGCCCCGGACGCGACGACGCGTCCAGGCGCACTCGTAAGGAGCGATTACGTGATCCGAGTCGAACATTTGTTCAAGGTCTTCGGTGACGAGCCCGAGCGCGCGTTACCGATGCTCGAAGAGGGCCGGTCGAAGGCCGATATCCGCGAAGAGACCGGCCTGACCGTCGGGGTGAACGACGTCAGCTTCGAGCTGGAGCCCGGCGAGGTCTTCGTCATCATGGGCCTCTCCGGCAGCGGCAAGTCGACGCTGTTGCGCTGCATCAACCGTTTGATCGAGCCTCTGTCGGGCAAGGTGATGCTCACCACCGACGAAGGCGAGATCGACGTGACCGCCTTGAACGACGCCGAGCTGCGCGAGCTGCGGCGCGAGCGCATGAGCATGGTGTTCCAGGGCTTCGGCCTGTTCCCGCACCGGACGGTGCTGGACAACGTCGCCTTCGGCCAGGAGGTGCGTGGCTCGCCGCGCGAGGAGCGCCACCGCGTGGCGCGCGAGATGCTGAACATCGTCGGCCTCGAAGGGTGGGGCGACAGCAAGCCCAACGAGCTCTCGGGCGGCATGCAGCAGCGCGTCGGCCTGGCGCGAGCGCTTGCGACGCAGGCGAACGTGCTGCTGATGGACGAGCCGTTCAGCGCGCTCGACCCGCTCATCAAGGTCAACATGCAGAACGAGCTGCTCCGCATCCAGGGGGAGCTGCACCGCACCATCCTGTTCATCACCCACGACCTCGACGAGGCCCTGCGGATCGGCACGCGCGTCGCGATCATGGACGACGGCGAGATCGTCCAGATCGGCACGCCCGAGGAGATCATCGTGGAGCCGCGGACCGAGTACGTCGCCGACTTCGTCGAGCACGCGGATCCGACCGGCGTGATCACCGCCCGCACCGTCGCGGTGCCGGTGCCCGGCCAGCGTTTCGAGGAGAGCGGCGAGGAGGACGGAACGACGTACTACCGGCGTACGGGGTATCCCGATGTGAGCTACGGCATGCGCGACGGTCGCTTCGTCGATATGCGCGTCGACGGGGAGCCGGTCGAGGCGATCCGACTCGACGACGCGTTGAAGGAGGAGACCCCCGAGATCCGCCGGCGCGACGCCGTGCTGCTGTGCGGTCCCCGCGCCACGCTCAAGCAGGTGCTGCGGGGCCGGACCTACTCGCGCCTGCCCCAGGTCGTGGTGGACTCGGACGACCGGGTGCTGGGCGTGATCAGCGAGAACGAGCTGGTGCACGGCATTCTCTACAAGCGCGCGAACGAGGAGGCGGCCGTTGCCCACGTCGGCGACGCTCCCGCCACCGCTCGGAGGTGAGGACATGACGACATTCCTGAACGTGTTCGATACGTACACCGTGCCGCTCGATCAATGGGTGCAGGCCGGTGTCGATTGGCTGTCCATCAACGCCCGTGGCTTCTTCCAGGCGATCAAGTGGCCGGTGGAGCAGGTGCTCGACGGGATCGAGATGCTGCTGCAGGTGGTGCCGCCGACGATCATGCTGGTTCTGATCGCCCTCCTGGCATGGCGCACCGTCGGCTGGAAGATGGGCCTGTTCGCGCTGGCCGCGATGGGGCTCGTGGGCTTCACCGGCATGTGGGAGCTGACGATGACGACCCTGTCGATGGTGCTGGCGGCGGTCGTGTTCTGCGTGGTGGTCGGCGTGCCGCTCGGCATCGTGGCGGCGCGCAGCGACACCTTCGCCTCCGGGATCCGGCCCGTGTTGGACGTGATGCAGACGACGCCCGCGTTCGTGTACCTGGTCCCGGTGGTGATGCTGTTCGGCATCGGCACCGTCGCGGGCGTGCTGGCGACGATCGTGTTCGCGCTGCCACCCATCATCCGGCTCACGAACCTGGGCATCCGCCAGGTCGAGCCCGAGGCGGTGGAAGCCGCCGTGGCGTTCGGCTCGAGCCCGAGCCAGATCCTGTTCAAGGTCCAGATGCCCCTGGCCATGCCGACCATCATGGCCGGCCTGAATCAGACGATCATGCTCTCGCTCTCGATGGTCGTGATCGCGGCGCTCATCGGTGCCGGCGGTCTCGGGACCCCGGTCTTCAGGGGCTTGAACTCGCTGAACGTCGGGTTGGCAGCCGTGGGCGGTCTCGGCATCGTGCTGCTCGCGATCGTGCTGGACCGCATCACCCAGGGGCTGAGCGAGAACACCTGACCCTGGCGGCCTTGGCGCGGACGCTGTCAAGTGCTTGGACGACATGCCGACCCCCGGGGGGCGCTGCTACTGTCTGGACACGGGCACGCAGTGCCCGCGTCGAACGCGTCCCCGCAGCCGGTGACTTCCACCGCACAAGGCCGCCACCGGGCAAGGCCGTCGCGGGACGACGATGGCAGAGCGTACGCCGCCCCGTGCTGCGCCGTGACGCAGGCACGAGGGTCGCGGACGTACGTGGTCTGCCGACACCACAGCTTCATTCCGAACGGAGACACGATGATGCAACGCAAACTATGGATTCCGCTTCTAGCGTCCCTGCTGCTGGCCTTCGGCACCGCCGTCGCCCAGGATCAGGACCGGCCCGGCGAGGGCACCACCGTCCAGCCGGCGGTCGCCACCTGGCAGTCGGCTCTGCCGATCGAGGCGATCTTCGCCGAGCTGCTCGGCGAGCTCGGCTACGACGTCGCCCCCGCCCAGTCGGTGTCCAACCCGATCTTCTACCAGTCGGTCGTCCAGGGCGACGTCGATTACTGGGCCAACGGTTGGTTCCCGCTGCACAACGCCCAGCTTCCCGCCACGTTCGAGGACACCGCCTCGGTCGTCGGCACGATCGTCGAGAACGGCGCGATCCAGGGCTACCTGGTCGACAAGGCCTCTGCCGAGGAGTACGACATCACCTCGCTCGAGGACTTCAAGCGGCCCGAGGTCAAGGAGGCGTTCGACTCCAACGGCGACGGCAAGGCCGACATGGTCGCCTGCCCGCCCGGATGGGGCTGCGAGCAGGTCATCTCGCACCACATGAACGTCTACGACCTCGATGATCACATCAACCTGATCACCGCCTCCTACGCCGCCTCGTTCGCGGACGCGCTGGCGCGCTACCGTAACGGCGAGCCCGTCCTGTACTACACCTGGACCCCGAACTTCACCGTGGTGGAGCTCGAGCCGGGCGAGGACGTCGTCTGGATCAACGTGCCCGAGACCATTCCGTCCGAAGCGCAGACGGGCCTCGAGGACGCCATGGTCGCGTCCGGCGTGACCGGCGCCGTCACCGACCCGCTGATGTTCGGCTTCGTCGCCAACGACATCCGGCCGGTCGCCAACAACGACTTCCTGGAAGCGAACCCCGCCGCGGCCGCGCTCTTCGATGCGGTGCAGATCCCGCTCGGCGACATCTCCGAGATGACCCGCCGCATCAGCGAGGGCGAGGCTAGCGAGGACGCGATCGTGGACATGGCCGCGGAATGGATCGAGAACAACCGCGACACCGTCGACGGCTGGCTCGAGCAGGCGCGCGCCGCCGCGATGTGATCCCAACGATCCTGCGATGCGTAGGGGCGCGTCAGCGCCCCCGCCACGCGGTCGGGCCGAGGACGCGCAACGCGTCCTCGGCCCGTTCTCGTCGGTCGGGCCGATACACGTTCGACCCGTCGGGCGAGCCGAGCGCGATCGCCTCGCCATCACCCCGCGCCGGGGTGGCTGTCGTGAGTCGTCTCGTCGCGCGACGGCGCTTCATCGCCGGGGCGGCGAGCGTGGTCGCGGCCGCGGCGGGCGGCGGCGGGATCGCGGCGCGGGTCGCACGGGATGGTGGACTCGCCCACCCGCGACGGGCCCAGAACGACGGAGCGCCTGCCCGCGAGGTCGAGGTCCAGCCCGGCGAGTCCATCCAGGCCGCCGTCGACCGCGCCACCCCCGGCGCCGTCGTGCGGATCCCTCCAGGCACGTACCAGGAGACCGTGGTGATCGAGAAGCCGCTGGCGCTGATCGGTGCCGGCTACCGCCGCACCACGCTGGTGGCCGACCGCGGCCGCTTTCGCTGGGCCGGCCTGGCGCGCGAGCGCTACGTCGTCGGCGCCGTCAACGTGCGGAACACGCGCAACGTGCTGATCGCCGGCATGACGGTGCAGGGCGCTCTCGAGGGCGTATGGGTGTCCGCCTCGCGCTACGTCACGATCAGCGACTGCATGTCGTGCGCGCACGACTCGTCGGGCTACTACCTGTGGGGAAGCGTGGCGTGCACGGTGGTGCGCAGCGAGGGGTCCGACTGCGCGGTGGGCATCTACCAGGGGGGCTCGGTCGACATCCGCATCGCTCGGAACGTGTTTCGCCGCAACCGCGGCGGGCGCGTCCCGCACCTCGACGACGACGACTACCCGGGCATCGGGCTGCTGATGGGGAACCTCTCGCGGGGCTGCCGCGTCGAGGGCAACCTGCTGGCCGAGAACACCGACTGGGGGATGGGCGTCTCTCTGGGCGTCCACGAGGTGTCGACGCTGGGCAACACGATCCGCGACAACCCGACCGGCGTGTTCGTGGGCGAGCGCGGCCTGCGGATGCGTGCCGACAACGTCGCTGGGAACGCCGACTGGGGCGTCGACTCCGCTGCAGAGGTCGACGCGCGCGAGGTGTGGTGGGGCGCGCCGGACGGCCCGTCCGGCGCCGGACCGGGTCGAGGCGACGCGGTCCGGGCGCCCGTCCTGGTGACGCCGTGGCGGCGAGCGCCGTCGCGGCTCGCTCAGGTCGGGCCGCGCGCGCGCCCGCCCATGGTCGGCGAGGGCGCGACGGAGGGCTGACCCGAGCCTTGCGACCGTAGGGCCGCGTGCCTCTCGGTCGCCGCGATCGGTCGCCGCGATCGGTCGCCACGACAGGCGAGCGCGCCGGACCCGCGTACAGCGGGTCCGGCGCGCTCTTCGCTCGGGCGGGGCCGTCGCTCAGGCAGGACCGACCTGGTCCTTGCGCATCGGCTCGGGTCGCCAGGTATCCAGCGTCGCCTTGTACTGCGCGCGCGAGAACGCCTCTTCGTCCCGTGCGCCACGGCGGCTCATCGCGCCGCGCAGCTGGCGGATCGACTCGTACTCGTTCTCCTCGAGCCAGATTCGCATGGCCTGCTCGATCTCGCCGAAGCGCGCCGGCCCGCGTCGCAGGATCTCCGACGTCATCATCGTCACGGTCGCGCCGGCCGCGACGCCCTTCAGCGCTCCCTGCGCATCGTGCACGCCGCTGGTCAGCGCCATGTCGGTCGGCACCTGCCCGTAGAGCATGCCGATCCAGCGCACCCCGAGGCGAGCCTCCTCCGGCGTCGACAGCGTCAGGCGGGGAAGCACCTCGAACTCTTCTAGATCGACGTCCGGCTGGTAGAACCGGTTGAACAGGACCAGGCCGTCCGCACCGATCTCCGACAGGCGCGACGCCATGTGCATCGTGGCGCTCCAGAACGGCGAGAGCTTGACGGCGACCGGGATCTTCACGAGCTCGCGGACGTCGCGCAGGACCGCGACGGTCCGGTCCTCGATCTGGGCTCCCGACACGGAGGGATCGGTCGGCAAGAAGAACACGTTCAACTCCAGCGCGTCCGCGCCGGCCTCCTCGAGCATGGCGGCGTAGCGGGTCCAGCCGCCGGGCGTTTCCCCGTTCAGGCTCGCGATCACGGGGACGTCGACCGAGGCCTTCGCGGAGCGGAGCAGCTCCAGGTAGCTTTCCGGCCCGGGCGTGGTCTGCGGGATCGGGACGTAGTCGAGCGCCTCGGCGAACGCCTCGGCGCCGTAGTCCATGAAGTGGTCGTGCGCCGCTTGCTGGCCCTTGATCTCTTCCTCGTAGAGCGAGTGCATCACGATCGCCGACGCGCCACCGTCCTCGAGGATGCGGAACCCGTCGAGATTCTTCGTGAGGGGCGAGGACGAGGCCACCAGCGGGCTCGCCAGATCGAGGCCGAGGTAGCGGGTACGGAGGTCGATCACGACTGGGCTCCCTTCGCGTCGCTCGGCGCTTCGGACTCGGCGGCCGTGGAGGCCGCCTGCGCCGGCTCGGCGGCCATGCGCTCGAGATCGGCCCAGTGCGCCTCGACGGCGAGCTGGGCGGCGTCCATGACGGCTTCTGCGTCATCGGGCGCGGTGAGGCGCATCAGGCGGTAGCGGTTCTCCTGGAGCGCGTAGTCGCGGAACGAGATCTTGGGCGGACGCGAGTCGAGCTGAAGCGGGTTCTTGCCCTCCTCGGCGCGGCGCGGATCGAAGCGGAACAACGGCCAGTAGCCGCTCAGCGTCGCCTTCTTCTGCTGGTCGAGGCCCTTGGACATGTCGATGCCGTGGGCGATGCAGTGCGAGTAGGCGATCACCAGCGACGGACCGTCGTACGACTCGGCCTCGATCAGCGCTTTGACGGTCTGACCGTCGTTCGCGCCCATCGCGACCTGCGCGATGTAGATGTTGCCGTACGACATCAGCATCTTCGCGAGGTCCTTCTTCGGGCTGCGCTTGCCTCCCGCCGCGAACTTCGCGACCGCGCCCATGCCCGTCGCCTTGGACGCCTGGCCACCGGTGTTGCTGTACACCTCGGTATCGAGCACCAGGACGTTCACGTTCGCACCGGAGGCGAGCACGTGATCGAGTCCGCCGTAGCCGATGTCGTACGCCCAGCCGTCGCCGCCGACGATCCAGACGTCGGTTCTGACCAGCGCGTCCGCCAAGGCCCTGAGGTCTTTCGCCAGCGGATCGTCGCGGCCCTCGATGCGCTTCTTGAGGTCGGCGACCAGCTCGCGCTGACGTGCGATCGCCTCTTCGCTGCCGCCTTCGGCCTCGTCGAGCGCGCTCACGAGGTCCGCTGCGTCCAGCGAGGGATCGGCCAGCAGCTGACGCGCGCGGGAGCGCTGGGCGTCGAGCGCCAGGCGCATGCCCATGCCGAACTCGGCGTTGTCTTCGAACAGCGAGTTGGACCAGGCCGGACCGAAGCCTTGGGCGTTCTTCGTCCACGGCGTCGTCGGCAGGTTGCCGCCGTAGATCGACGAGCAGCCCGTCGCGTTCGCGATCACGCTACGGTCGCCGAACAGCTGGCTGAGCAGCCGGACGTACGGCGTCTCGCCACAGCCGGCGCAGGCGCCCGAGAACTCGAACAGCGGCTCGAGCAGCTGAACGTTCTTGACGTTCGTGAACGCGAGGCCGTCGTACCGCGGTACCTGCGGCAGCGACAGGAAGAAGTCCCAGTCGCGCCGGCCCTTCTCGCGATGCGGCAGCTGCGGCTCCATCATCAGCGCCTTGCGGCCGACCTCGGACTTGTCCTTGGCCGGGCACACCTCGTAGCAGAGCGAGCAGCCGGTGCAGTCCTCGACCGCGACCTGCAGCGTGTAGCGCACGTCGCCGGCGTCCTTGAAGCGCGGCTCGACGTGCACGAAGCCCTCGGGCGCGTCCGCCATCGCCTCTGCGGGCGCCAAGGTCGAGCGGATCGTCGAGTGAGGGCAGACCATCACGCACTTGCCGCACTGGATGCAGAGATCCTCGTCCCAGACGGGGATCGCCTGCGCCAGATTGCGCTTCTCGTACGCGGCCGTGCCCACCGGCCAGGTGCCGTCCTCGGGCATCGCCGAGACGGGCAGCTCGTCACCGCGATCCTCGAGGAGCAGCGAGGTCACGTCACGCACGAACTCCGGCACGTCCCCACGGACCGCCGGTGGCCGGGCCGCTCCGACCTCGCCTCCGGCCGGGATCTCGACGCGCTCCATGCGACCCGGTGCTGCGTCGACGGCAGCGAGGTTGCGGCGCACGATCGCTTCGCCCCTCGCGCCGTAGGTGTCGCGGATCGCTTGGCGGACCCGCTCCATCGCCTCGTCCTTGGGAAGCACGTCGCTCAGCGCGAAGAAGCACGCCTGCATGATCGTGTTGATGCGCGGCCCGAGCTCGAGCTCCTGGGCGAGCCCGTAGGCGTCGATCGTCCACAGCTCGGCGTTCTTCTCTCGCAGGATCCGTTGCGCCTCGGCGGGAAGCTCGTCCCACACCGCGTCCGCCGCGTGGGGCGCGTTGATCAGCACCGTCGCGCCGGGGGCGACGTTCGCGAGCACGTCGTAGCGCTCGAAGAAGCCGAACTGGTGCACGCCGACGAAGCCGGCGTTGCCGATCAGGTACGCGCTGCGGATCGGCTCGGGTCCGAAGCGCAGGTGACTGATCGTCCGTGCGCCCGACTTCTTCGAGTCGTACACGAACGAGCCTTGCGCCTCGAGGCCAGCGCCCTCGCCGATGATCTTGATCGTGTTCTTCGCCGCTCCGACGGTCCCGTCGGACCCGAGGCCCCAGAAGACGGCCCTCGTCACGGAGTCCGGTTCGATGTCGAGATTCGCGTCCCAGTCGACGCTGCTGTTCGAGACGTCGTCGTGAATGCCCAGCGTCAGGCGCGAGCGCGGACGTTCGGTCGCCATCTCGGCGAACAGACCGACCAGCATCGCGGGGGTGAGCTCCTTCGACGACAGGCCGTAACGGACGCCTAGCGCGTGCGGGGGCCTGGCGAAGCGCGGCTCGGCCGCGTGCGCGTCCTCGTGCAGGGCGCTCAGCACGTCCTGGAGCAGCGGCTCGCCACCGGCGCCCGGCTCCTTGGTGCGGTCCATGACCGCCATCACGCGGGTGGTGGACGGTAGCGCCGCGAGGAGCCTGGAGGCGTCGAACGGACGGAACAGCCGGACCTTCACCACGCCGACGCGCTCGCCACGGGCGTTGGCCCAGGCGACGGTCTCCTCGGCGGTGTCGGCGGCCGACCCCATCACGACCAGAACGCGCTCGGCGTCCGGCGCGCCGATGTACTCGAACGGCGCGTAGGCGCGGCCGGTGTGCTCTGCGAACGTGTCCATCACGTCCGCGACGATGTCGGGCATGGCGCGGTAGACCGGCTCGATCCGCTCGCGCGCCTGGAAGAACACGTCGGGGTTCTGGGCGGTTCCCCGGACGACCGGGTGCGCCGGCGACAGGGCGCGCGCGCGGAAGTCGCGAATGTCGGCCTCGTCGATCAGCGCGTGCAGCACGTCGTCGTCGACCAGGGAGATCCGGTGCACCTCGTGCGAGGTCCGGAAACCGTCCATGACGTGCACGAAAGGAATCCGGCCGCGCAGGGTGGCGGCCTGGGCGATCGCCGCGAAGTCGTGCGCCTCCTGGACCGACGCGGCGAACAGCATGGCCATGCCGGTCTGCCTCGCGGCCATCACGTCGGAGTGGTCGCCGAAGATCGACAGGGCGTGCGTGGCGACGGATCTCGCCGCGACGTGGATCACGGCGGGGGTGAGCTCGCCCGCGATCTTGTAGAGGTTCGGGACCATCAGCAGCAGCCCTTGGCTGGCGGTGAAGGTCGTCGTGAGGGCACCCGCTTGGAGAGAGCCGTGCACGGCGCCGGCGGCGCCGCCCTCGGCCTGCATCTCCTGCACGACGGGCACGGAGCCGAACAGGTTCGCTTTCTCCCGTTGGGCCCACTCGTCCGCCAGCTCGCCCATCGGCGAGGAAGGGGTGATCGGGTAGATGGCGACGACTTCGTTGAGGGCGTAGGCCACTCGGGCCACGGCCTCGTTGCCGTCGACGGTCTTGAACGTCGTTCGCATCCGGCCTCCCGTCCCCCGGCAGGCTCGTAGTGACGTTCGTAGCGTACGTTCGGCGCGCCGGCACGGACGTGGGGCAATCTCCGACAGGGGACGGGGGCGGGCTCCGACGAGGCGCCCTCAGCGACTGGCCAGGCCGGCCTCGATCTCGGCGAGCCTGTCGTAGATCCAGCGGGTGACGAGCACGTTCTGAAGGTACTCGCGCGTCTCGAGCGCATCGATGGCGCGGTAGAGATCGTCCTTGTCGCGGCGGACCTCGTCGCTGTCGTACAGGCGGCGGATGTAGCCCTGCCCGCGGTTGTAGCTGGGCACGACGAGCTCCTCGTCGCCGGAGAAGTACTCCTGCAGCCAGCCGAGGTAGTGGACGCCGTAGCGGATGTTGTCCGCCACCTCGAACGGGTCGGCCGGGGCCTCGTTCTGGAGCTCGGCGATCCAATCCCACGTGCTCGGCATCACCTGCATCAGGCCTTGGGCGCCCGAGCGGGAGATCGCGCCTGGGTAGAACGCCGACTCGCGCCGCATCACGGCCCATACCAGGTGCGGATCCACATCGGCGCGCTTGGCCTGGACCCGGACCAGGTCGGGCCACGCCTCGGGGTAGGCCAGTCGCCAGGTGCGCAGCTGGGCGCTGCCGTCGCTCAGCAGCGCGGTGGCGGCACGCTGCGGAATGCGGTACTCGTTCAGCGCCTGCAGCGCTTCGCCCAGGGCCACGATCTCGGCTTCGTCGCTGGCGGTCCGCAACGCGAACGCCAGCACCAGCCGTGCGCCCTCTGGGTCGTCGCTCTCGGCCAGCCAGCGAGCCGTCTCCAGCGCTTCCGGCCGGGTGGCGGCAAGGTCGTCGTGCGTCGGCAGTCTCGGAGCGATCGCTCCGTCGTCGAGCCGCAGGGCGAAGAAGCTCCCCGCCGGGATCGCCTGCTCGGCGCGGGCGACCAGCTCGGTCGCGCCCGTTCGCCGGGCGAGAACGAGAGCGCGCCAGGCCGCATCGTCGGCGTAGACGGAGTCGCCCGCAGCGAGGTCCAGGTAGACGTCGATCGCCTCGCTCCAGCGCTGGTCGCCCTCCAGCAGGCTCGTCGCGAGCCACAGACGAGCAGGCACGCCGGTGGCCCGCAGCAGCCGGACGGCTTCGGGCCGGTCGCCGCGCCGGTTCGCGATCAGCGCGCGCCCGTACAGGGCTTGCGGCCCGTCCAGATCGCGGAACGCCGCTTCGGCGGCCGCGAGGTCGCCGAGGTACCAGTGCGACCAGGCCACGCCGAAACGGGCGTCCACGTGTCCCGGAACCTGGTCCAGCCAGGCTCGGTAGGCGTTCAGTGCCTCCTCGTGCCGGTCCAGCGCACGCAGCGCCGGCGCTTCGATGGACGGCGCGGCCAGGCCGTCCAAGGCGTCCAGGGCGGCCTGATGGAGGCGGCCCTGCAGGAACGCGTTGGCGAGGCGGTACGGGTCGTCGATCAAGGCGCGGAGCGCGTCCCTGGCCCGTGGGTCGGGAAGCGCCTCGCGGTAGGCCTCGACCGCGAGGCTCGTGCGGCCCGCGGCGTCGGAGGTCCGTCCCAGCGTGAGGTGGAGCTCGGTGAGCTCGCGTCGCGCGAGCGGCTCGTCGATTCGGAGCTCGAGCACGCGCCGGGTCGCATCGCTACGCGTAGCGGCGTCCAAGGCGTCGTCCTCGGCCAGGTCGCGGGCCGCGCGGTACGCCGCGACGTCGTCGCCCCGGCTCAGCTCCAGCAGCGTCTGCTGGTCGCCGCGCGACCGAGCCACGGCGTGCTCGACCAGGCGCTGTGCGAGCTCGCTGGTGGGCTGCGTCGCGGCCGTCGTCGCGGCCGTCGTCGCTGGGCCCGTCGACCCCGGGGCGTCGCCCGGCGGCACGCCGGTCCGGGGAAGACCGACGGCCACGGCCAGCGTGATCGCTGCGAGCAGGAGGACGAGAAGGACGGCACGACGTCGCGTCATGGACGCCACTCTACGGGCGCCTTCGGTGAACGTGGTGAGCGCCAGGAGAGGCCTTCGCGACAGGCCGAGCATCGGTATCGCGGCGTGAAAGTTTGCATACGTGTACCTGCGGATGCTAACTTGAGGGGTGGTCGGCCGCTGCGACCGTTTCGCACGTGGCTTGATTCCGCTTCGCCGACCGTTCGTCGGCAAACCGTTCGTCGGCAAACCGTACGTCCACAGACCGAACTGTACGTCCGCAGACCGTACGCTTCGCCCTTCACCTAGGAGGACCGTGTGAAGAAGTTCCTGACAGTTCTAGCCATCGCCGCCACGGCGTCGTTCGGCATCAACGCCTTCGCCCAGGCGCCCAACGCCGGCGACCCGATCGTGGTCGGCTCCAAGCAGTTCACCGAGCAGATCGTTCTCGGCCAGGTCATCATCGCCGCGCTCGAAGACGCCGGCTACGAAGTCACCGACCGCACGAACCTCGGCGGCACCGCCGTCAATCGCGATGCGCTCGAGGCCGGCGAGATCGACGTCTACCCGAACTACAACGGCACCGCGATCAGCAACTGGTACCGCGACATCCCGTGGGCCCAGGAGTCGATCTCCGAGGGTGCCTCGGGCGACGCCTACGCCAGCTACGCCACGGTGTCGTCGCTCGACGCCGCGATCTTCGATCTGGTCTGGCTCCGTCCGGCGCCCGCCAACAACACCTACGCGCTGGCCGTGACGCGCGAGTGGTCGGAAGAGAACGGAATCACCACCCTGCCCGAGTTCGCGGCGTACGTGAACGACGGTGGAGAGGTCGTGCTGTCCACGGGTGACGAGTTCGCGCAGCGCCCCGACGGCCTGCCCGCGTTCTACGAGACGTACGGCTTCGAGCTCGACGAAGACCAGCTGATCATCATCGCGGGCGCGACGCCCGCGCAGACCGAACAGGCGCTCGCCTCGGGCCAGAACAACGTGAACGTGGCGATGGCGTACGGGACCGACGGTGCGCTGCTGGCGTACGACTTCGTCGTTCTCGACGACCCGAACGGCGCGCAGCCCGTGTTCCAGCCCACCCCGGTGTTCCGCGGCGAAGTGATCCGCGCGTACCCCGAGATCGCGGGGATCCTGAACCCGATCTTCGCGACGTTCGACAACACCAGCCTGCAGTCGCTGAACGCCGCCGTCGAAGTCGATGGCATCAGCCCAGCGGTCGCAGCGCAGACCTACCTCGTCGACAACGGTTTCATCGGAAACTGACCGACACGGTCGCCGGTCCGGGACGTCCCGGACCGGCGACCGTTCTCGTCGCGCCGCCGCTCGGGCTTCTCCTGAGCGCTCTCGTCGACGTCGGGCCCAGCGGGGCCCGGAGGGGGGTTACGCACCGTGAACCGCATCGCCATGCTGGGGGGCTTGATCGCAGGTCTGGGGTTCTTCTTCCTGCCCATTCTCAACCTCAAGCCGAACCGCCTCGCCTCGGGCACGAGCTTCAACCTGCTCGAGTTCCAAGGCGACGATCGTTATCTGATTCTTTTCATCCTCGCCCTCGTTCCGCTCGCGCTCGCGTTCCGGGACGAGCTCGGAAGTCGTGGCTGGCTCCTCGTCGGCACCGGCTCGATGCTGTTCCTGCTGACGCTGATCCTGCCGGCCATGGCCGGCAGGATGCTTCTGCTGGACCCCGAGCCGTACCTGTCCGGCGGCGCGTTCATCCGCAACCCCCGGATCCTGCCCTCCGGCGGCTTCGCCCTGGGCCTGGTCGGCGCGTACGTGACGATCTTCGCCGGCGTGCGCGACCTGGCGCGCGCGGGCGCGCAGTCGTGGCTGCAGACGGTGGCCACCTGGTTCGCGCCTGCCGTGGCCGTGGTTCTGCTGCTCAACGGCACCTTCGACGTCTACTCGATCCTCGTCGAGTTCTACGCCAACGGCGCTGCGCTGGAGCAGAAGTTCGTCGAGCACCTCATGTTCGTGGGCATTTCGCTCCTCGTCGGCTTCGTCATCGGCGTCGGCCTGGGCCTCTGGGCGTCGCGTGACGAGCGGGTGGCGCCGATCATCCTCTACGCGGTCGGCATCATCCAGACGATCCCGTCGCTCGCGCTGTTCGGGGTGTTGCTCGTGCCGCTCGCCACGCTCGGCAGTATGGCGTTCCTGCCCGTCGCCGCGTTCTTCGGCGTCTCGGCGGTCATCGCGATCGCGATCGGCGCCTCGTACGTGGTCCTGGCCGACCGCGAGCCCGCCCAGCTCCGCATCGTGCACCTGCTGGCGACCGCGCTGAGCGCGGCCGTGCCGCTGGCGCTGTTCGTCGGCGTGCTGGTCAGCTTCGTGTTCCAGCTCGCCAGCATCGGCTTCACAAGCGGTGACTACGGCGGCACCACCTCGGCGATCGGCAGCCTGGTGCTCGCCGCGATCGTCGCCTGGGTCGTGGGTCGCTGGATGGTGGCGCCCGACGGCCGGCTGCGTCGAGTCCTGCGCTGGGCGAACTGGGCCCTGAGCGGGGCGGCGGTCGTCGGCGTGATCGTGCTGTTCGTGCAGGCCTCGGGCTCCAGCCGCGCGTTGGGCGGGGTCGAGTCGCTCCAGGCCCTCACGATCCGCGATCTGGGCGTGTCGGGCATCGGGGTCGCGCCGGCGCTGATCGCCTTGACGCTCTACTCCCTCCTGCCGCTGGTCCGAAACACCTACGCCGGCCTGAACAACGTCGACAACGCCATCATCGACTCGGGTCGCGGCATGGGCATGACGCCCTCGCAGCGGTTCATGCAGATCGAGCTTCCCCTGGCGTTCCCGGTCATCATGGCCGGCGTGCGCAACGCCGGCGTCGCCCTCGTCGGCATCGGAACGGTCGCGACGGTCATCGGCGCCGGCGGGCTCGGCGACTTCGTGATCCAGGGCATCGTGAACACGTCCATCGACCAGATTCTGCTCGGCGCCATCCCGGCGATCGGCCTGGCGCTGGTGCTCGACGCGGGACTCCGTGGCGTCGAGGGCCTGCTGACCTCGCCCGGCATCAAGCAGGTGCAGAGCTGATGCGAAAGGAGTCCTCGTGATCGAGTTCCAGAACGTCGGCAAGCGGTTCCCCGACGGCTTCCAGGCCGTCAAGGCACTGGACCTCACGGTCCACGACGGCGAGATCTGCGTCTTCATCGGACCGTCCGGCTGCGGCAAGACGACCTCGATGCGGATGGTGAACCGGCTCCTGTCGATCACCGAAGGCAAGATCATGGTGGACGGTCGCGACAATCGCGAGTTTCCCGCCGAGGAGCTGCGCCGAAAGATCGGCTACGCCATCCAGCAGATCGGCCTGTTCCCGCACTTCACCGTGCTGGACAACATCGCCGTCGTTCCCCGCATGCTGGGGTGGGACGAGACCCGCATCCGCAAGCGGGTCGACGAGCTGCTCGACCTCGTCGGGCTCGATCCCGACATCAACCGCGACAAGTACCCGCGCCAGCTCTCGGGCGGTCAGCAGCAGCGCGTCGGCGTGGCCCGCGCACTCGGAGCGGACCCGCCCATCATGTTGATGGACGAGCCGTTCGGAGCGATCGACCCGATCACCCGCGAGGTGCTCCAAGAGGAGTTCCTGCAGATCCAGAAGGAGATCAGCAAGACGATCATCTTCGTCACGCACGACATCGACGAGGCGATCAAGATGGGCGACCGGATCGCCATCCTGCGCGACGGATCGCTGGAGCAGTACGACACGCCGGACAACATCCTGGCCCACCCGAAGGATCGTTTCGTCCGCGACTTCGTCGGGTCGGATCGGTCGCTCAAGCGACTCGGACTCATCCGCGTCCACGAGCTGATGGATCCCGACCTGCTGCCCACCGTGCGTCTGCGCGACAGCGTCGAGCACGCCAAGAAGGTCATCGCCGAATACAAGGTGCGAAGCGCATTCGTGGTCGACGAGGACGGCATGCTCAAGGGCTGGGTCGACATGGACGGCATCCGTCAGAGCCCGAACAGCCTGGTCGACGCGATGATGGAGGCCGATTTCAACGAGATCGGCGTCCGCAAGAACCAGACCGCCCGCGAGGCGCTGTCGGCCATGGTCGCCCGCAGCTTCCGCATCACGCCGGTCGTCGACCGCAAGGGCCAGCTTGCTCGGCAGCATCACCCTGAAGTCGCTCCAGGAGCTCGCGGAGCAGGGCTGGGCCGACGAGGACGCGGGGACGTCGTGAGCTGGACGCGGGTACCGGGCGTCGCCTCGCTGGCCTGGCTGGTGCTGGCGGGCGCGTTGTTCGCGCTGCAGACGGTGCAGGTCGGCATCACCGACCCCGAGCTCTTCGAAAGGGTGGGCGAGACCGCGCCGCTGATTCCCGACGTGTGGCTGCCGCTGTTCGGGCTCAGCAGCTCGACGGTCCTGGATATGCAGGCCAGCAACGACATGCGTGTCCTCGGCTTCGGGCTGTTCGACGCCGAGACCGACGCCGAGGCGGCGTTGGGGGCGACGACGGTGAGCGTCGCGCTCGGCTGGTTCGCCCTGCTCATGGCGGTGCTCGAGGGGTTCTTGGCGTGGGTCTTCCGAAACCGCGAGGAGAAGCTGGTCCGGCCCCTCGTCCGGGCGGCGGGCATCTTCGTGATGATCTGGTCGTTCTACGGTCACGAGCCGATCTGGGACTGGATGCTCCACGGCCTGTTCCCGACCAGCCCCGACCTGCTGTACAACTCGAACACCCTGATCAGCCTGGCGGCCCAGCACTTGGAGCTGGTGATCGTCTCGTCGATCATCACCATCACCCTCGGTCTCGTCCTGGGCATCGCGGTGACGCGCGCCACCTTCCGCGAGTTCCTGCCGCTCGTGAGCGACGTCGTGAACTCCGGACAGACGGTGCCGACGCTGGCGATCATCGCGATCATGGCGCCGATCATCGGCTTCGGATTCTGGCCCGCGATCGTGGCGCTGATCCTCTACGGCCTGCTGCCGATCGTGCGCAACACGATCGTCGGCCTCGAAGGGATCGATCCGGCGCTGATCGACGCGGCCAAGGGAATGGGCATGACGCCCACGCAGGTGCTCTGGCAGATCGAGGTCCCCAACGCCTCGAGCATCATCCTGGCGGGCGTTCGCACCAGCGTGGTGATCAACGTCGGAACGGCCGCGCTCGGCGCTTACGTGGGGTCTGGCGGTCTGGGCAATCCGATCGCGTCGGGACTGAACCAGTCGATCAGCCCGTGGGTGCTGCTCGGGGCGCTGGCCGCCGCGCTGCTCGCCATTCTGCTGGACTACATTCTGAGCAGCGTCGAGTACGTGATGACGCCGAAGGGGCTGCAGATCGAGCAGTGAGCCGGGCGTAACGGAACACGCGAAGGCGTGTGCTAGACTTCCTTAAACACCGGAACCGCGCGCGCTTGCTCCCTTCCGGGAGCAAGCCGCTTCCATACGGCTCATCCGGGCTCTGAAAGGGGTCACGCCATGGCACGGGAAGTCCGCGTCACCAAGGAAGGCTACGAGCGCCTGCAGCAGCGCGTCACGAACGAACGGGAGCGTCTCGACGAGGCGACCCGCATCTTGCGCGAGCTGTCCGGCACCAGCGACGACTACGACGACACCGGCCTCGAAGAGGCCAAGCGAGAGAAGATCGCGATCGAGGACCGGCTCGACGATCTCGAGGACCAGTTCTCCCGCGCCGTGATCATCGAAGACCACGACATGGACTCCGTCGAGCTCGGTGCCCTGGTCCGGCTCGAAGGCGAGGACGGCGATGCGTTCGTCGTCCAGGTCGTCGCGCCGGTCGAGGCCGGGCGTGCTCGACGGCGACGTGCCGCACATCTCCGACGAGTCGCCGATGGGCAAGGCCCTGCTGGGCAGAAAGCCCGGCGAGAAGGTCCAGGTCGTCACGGAGGACCGGTCCGCGAGCTACACGATCGTCGCGATCGAGTGAGGGCGTCGTGGCTGCCGGACGCGGCTCGGCGTCCGGCAGCCGCTATCCTAGACCGCATGTCGCAAACGTCCTTAGGGGAACAACGCCAGCAGCGGCTTCGCAACCTCGCGAGCCTGGTCGAGCGCGGGTTCGAGCCGTACCCGTACGGCTATCGCGCGACGCATACCGCAGCGGAGCTGCACGACGACCATCCAGGTGCCGCCCCCGGAACGTCGTGGGACGCGCCCGTCGTCACCGTCGCCGGGCGCGCGATGACGATTCGTGGCATGGGCAAGGTCACGTTCGTGACGATTCAGGACGCCACGGGCCGAATTCAGGCGTACTTCCAGAGGGACTCGCTCGAGCGCTACGCGGCCCTGAAGAAGGTGGACCTGGGCGACTGGCTCGAGGTCACCGGAACGTTGTTCGTCACGAAGACCGGCGAGCTCACGGTGGACGCGACCGCGTTCCGGCCGCTCGCCAAGAGTCTGCGCCCCCTTCCCGACAAGTTCCACGGCCTGACCGACAAGGAGCAGCGCTACCGCCAGCGCTACCTGGACCTGATGACCGACCCGGGGGTCCAGCGGACGTTCGCGCTGCGGAGTCGCATGGTGGCCAGGATCCGGCGCTACCTCGACGAGCTCGGCTTCCTGGAGGTCGAGACGCCGGTGCTGCAGTCCGTTCCCGGTGGCGCCGAGGCCCGTCCGTTCACGACGCACCACAACGCCCTGGACCACGACTTCCACCTGCGAATCAGCCTGGAGCTGCATCTCAAGCGACTGATCGTGGGCGGGTTCGACGCCGTGTTCGAGATCGGACGCAACTTCCGAAACGAAGGGATCAGCCACAAGCACAACCCCGAGTACACGATGCTGGAGCTGTACTGGGCGGGACGGGACTACCTGGACGTCCTGGAGCTGGTCGAGGACCTGTACGCGACCGTCGTGCGCGACCTGGTCGGCGGTACGAAGCTCGTCTGGCAGGGCGTCGAGCTGGACTTCGCGCCGCCGTGGCCGCGGATCGACTACACCGGCGAGCTCGCCGCCCGCTCGGGGATGGACTGCGACCCGCTGGACGAGCCCGCCCTGCGGGCCTGGGTCGCGCGGGAGCTCGGAGACGCGCGCGACGACGAGGGGCCGTGGAGCGAGAAGCCGCTGAATCAGCTCTACGACAAGCTGTACGACCGCTTCGTCGAGCCGCACGTGGTCGGCCCGGCGTTCGTGATGGACCATCCGCTGGCGATCAGCCCGCTCGCGAAGGAGCATCGCACCCGTCCGGGCCTCGTCGAGCGATTCGAGCCGGTCGCGGTGGGGATGGAGCTCGGCAACGCCTTCAGCGAGCTGAACGATCCGCTGGAGCAGCGTCGCCGCTTCGAGCGTCAGATGGAGCTGCGCGCCGACGGTGACGAGGAGGCGATGCGCTTGGACGAGGACTTCCTCACGGCGCTCGAGTACGGCATGCCGCCCACCGGAGGTCTTGGACTGGGCATCGATCGGTTCGCGATGCTGCTGGCCGACGTGCCCAGCATTCGCGACGTGATCCTCTTCCCGCTTCTGAGGCCCGAGTAGAGACTCAGTCGCCCGAGGGCCCGCCATCCTCTCCGTCGTGATCCTGGCCGTCGTGATCCGCGCCGTGATGGTCCTCGTCGGCGTGGATCCGCGGCTGCGCGCGGTCCCAGATCAGATGGTAGAGGCGGTCCTGCAACGCGGCTCGCTGCCGCTCGTCGAGCTCGCGATCCCGATCGATCTCGTGGAGCAGGTCACCGAGGTCCTCCACGCTCCAAGCCCCGCAGCGCGATACCAGGGTGTCGTACTCCCGAAAGCTCCCCACCGGTTTCCGCTCCCTTCCGCTGCGTGCGGCTCGCGCACAGCATAGGTACGGTCGGCAGCCGTCCCCCACGGGCAAAGGTCCCGGTAGGCTGACGCCATGACGCGACGCCTTCGTTCGGACGAGCCGCCGGCCTGGATCGGCGACGCCGTGGTCTACCAGATCTTCCCTGACCGCTTCGCGCGCAGCGACGCCGTGCCGAAGCCGGCCGGGTTGGAGCGGTGGGACGACGCCCCCACCACGTTCGGGTACAAGGGGGGCGACCTGATGGGGGTGGTCGAGCGCCTCGACCACCTGGGCGAGCTGGGCGTGAATGTGGTCTACCTCAATCCGATCTTTCAATCCGGAGCGAACCATCGCTACCACACGCACGACCACCACCGAGTCGACCCGATGCTGGGCGGCGACGCGGCGTTCCACGCCCTGCGCGACGCGCTGCACGACCGGGGGATGCGGCTCGTGCTCGACGGCGTGTTCAACCACGCGAGCCGCGGGTTCCTGCAGTTCCACGACGTGCTCGAGAACGGGCGAGACTCGGCCTACCTCGACTGGTGGCATATCGAGGGCTTTCCGCTGGACGCCTACGCGGAGGGCGACGCGGAGCACCGGTACGCGTCGTGGTGGGGCATGCCGGCGCTGCCGACGTTCAACGTCGCCACGCCGGCCGTGCGGCGCCACCTGTGGGGCGTCGCGACGCGCTGGCTCGAGGAGGGTGCCGACGGCTGGCGACTCGACGTGCCCGAGGAGATCGACGACCGCTCGTTCTGGCGCGAGTTCCGGCGCCGTTGCCTGGAGGCTCGCAGCGACGCCTGGCTGGTGGGCGAGATCTGGGACGAGGGCGATTCGTGGGTCGGAGGCGATCCGTTCGACGGGACGAGCTACTATCCGCTGACCCGCGCGATCCTGGGGCTTCTGGGCCGCGCGCTCGACCACGACCTCGCGGCGAAGAGCGGGCTGGGCCGGATCGCTCCGCTGAGCGAGGCGACGTTCGCCGACCGGCTCCGCCGTCTGGTGACCGATCGCCCCGCGGCGGAGCGCGAGGCTCGCATGACGTTGTTGGGCTCGCACGACACGGCTCGGGTGCGGACGCTGCTGGGGGACGACCGGGCGGCCGTTCGGCAGGCGTACGGACTGCTGCTGGCGCTCCCGGGTGCGCCCTGCATCTACTACGGTGACGAGATCGGGTTGCAGGGGGGCCACGACCCGGCGAATCGCGGCACGTTCCCGTGGGACGCGCCGGACCGGTGGGACCGTGAGCTGCTTGGCGAGCTACGGGACAGGATCGCCGCCAGGAAGCGACACCTCGCGCTTCGCCGCGGCGAGACCGAGGTGCTGTGGGCCCGGGACGGGCTGCTTTGGCTGGGCCGCGAGGCGGGGGACGAGCAGGCGATCGTGGTGGTACGACTGCCGGACGACGCCGCGCCGCCGGAGGCCGGGTCGGTGGAGCTTCCACCCCGCCTGCGCGGGCGCTGGTCGTCGGTGCTGGGCGGCGGGGGCTTCGAGGTGGAGCAGGACGGCCGGGTGCGGGGCGATCCGATCGCTGGGCGGAGCACGTCCTGGTTCGTTCGGCGCTGAGCGACGGGCCGCGTGGCGAGGTGCATTTGCGACGGCACGCCGGCGCCCCTCGCGCTAGGGTGCGGTCAGGGCGCCGGCGTACTGCCTCCCAGCAGGGGCCGATGGACGGTCCGTCCGTCGGCATTTCCGAACCGCTCGCCCATCCTCGAACGGATCCGGTACGGTCCCGGCGCCCCTATCTTGATCCGTCGCGCTCGAAGACGATGCGAACCATTTCCCACTCGGGGCCGAGGGGGTCGCCACGGCGGCCTCCTCAGCCGCCGACGGGGGTGAGCGCCTCCGCGTCCTGCTCGCCGGTTCGGATGCGGACGACCCGCTCGAGCGGCTGGATGAAGATCTTTCCGTCGCCGACGTTCCCTGTCCGGGCCGCCTTGACCAGCGCCTCGACGGCGGGATCGACGAACGGCTCGGACACCGCGATCTGGATCTGGACCTTCTCGTGGAACTCGACGACGTACGGGCTGCCGCGGTAGGTCTCGACGATGCCGCCTTGGCCGCCGTGACCGCTGACGCGCGAGATGGTGATGCCGCGCACGCCGGCTGCGAACAGCGACTCCTTCACGGCGGGAAGGCGTTCGGGACGGATGACGGCGGTGATCAGCTTCATCACGATGCTCCTCAGTCGCCCGCGCCGACCACGATGGGATCGCGCAGGCGGTCTTCGCTGCTGTAGCCGGGCAGGCCGTGCTCGACGATGTCGAGGCCCTGCACCTCTTCGTTGGGACTCACGCGGATACCGATCGTGACCTTCAGGGCGAGGAAGACGAGGTAGCCGGCGACGAACGCGCCGGCGCCGTACGACAACGCGCCGAGCAGCTGCACGCCGAGGTTCGCGCCGCCGAACACGCCGACGGCGGCGGTGCCCCACAGGCCCGCGACGCCGTGGACGCTGATCGCGCCGACCGGATCGTCGACGTGCAGGCGGTCGAACATCACGACGCTGCCGACGACCAGGGCGCCCCCGATCGCCCCGGCCGCCACGGCGGACAGGCCGGTGACGACGTCGGGGCCGGCGGTGATCGACACCAGCCCGCCCAGCACCCCGTTGATCGTCATCGAGATGTCGGGCTTCTTGAACAGCCCCCAGCTCACCAGCAGGGCGGCGACGCCGCCGGCGGCCGCGGCGAGGTTGGTATGGAGGAAGATGTCGGCCACCGCGGTGGCGTCGGCCTGGCTGGAGAACGCCAGCTGCGAGCCGCCGTTGAAGCCGAACCAGCCGATCCAGAGCAGGAACAGGCCCAGCCCGGCGTACGCCAGGTTGTGTCCGGGCATGGCGATCGCGCGTCCACCAGCGTAGCGGCCCAGCCGCGGACCGATGGCCAGAACGGCGCCCAGCGCGGCGAACCCTCCGACCGCGTGCACGACCGACGAGCCGGCGAAGTCGGCGAAGCCGAGCTGCGACAGCCAGCCGCCTCCCCACTGCCAGGCCCCCATGACGGGGTAGATGAGCGCGGTCATCACCACCGAGAAGATCAGGTAGGCGCCGAACTTCATCCGTCCGCCGATCGCGCCGGACACGATCGTGGCGGCCGTGGCGGCGAAGACCATCTGGAAGAAGAAGTCGGCGGAGTTCGGGACGTTCATGCCGGTGACGTAGTTTTGGAGGAACAGCCCACCGCCGTACATGATCCCGAAGCCGACCGCCCAGTACGCCAGGCCGGCGACGGCGAAGTCGGCGATGTTCTTCATGAAGATGTTGATCACGTTCTTGGAGCTGTGCAGGCCGGCCTCGAGCAGCGCGAAGCCGGGCTGCATCAGGGCGACCAGGAGCGCGCTGACGAGCAGCACGACGGTGTCGAGCGCGAACGCGACGTCGGCGACGGACTCGCCCTGGGCGACGGCGAGCGTGACCGAAGATAGGACGGCCGTGGCCGAAACGAGCCTTGGGAACGTCTTCACGTGGACCTCCTCGGGGACAGCGCGACCGGGCCGGTCGCGGCTTGAGGCCACAGCATAGTGTCGAGCGTGCACACTGTCAAGAAAGAAGCGGTCAATCAGCCAAATATGCATGCACACTGTGCAGGAAATGACAAGAGTTGAAAGTAGAGGACGATCAATGATGGACAAATGGCAACGAAACGCTGCACAAAGCGACTGCTCGACCTCGCCAGGCGAGGTCGAGCAGTCGATGGATGGACCGACGGAACGTGCGGATGGACGGCCGAACCGCTCAGGGCGCGGCGATGTGCGTCAGGACTCGGACAGCACCAGACGGCTCTTGTCGCCCACGGTGAACTGGTGGGTGCTCGGCCGGCGGCCGGCGTTCGTGATCTCGACCTCCTCGCCGATCAGGCTGGCCTGGATACGGGCTCCGACGTGATGGACCTGGCTCCGCGCGCCGACGACCGCGTACTCGATCTCGGCGTTCTCGAGTCGGACGTCGTTCCCGAGCGTCGTGAACGGACCGATGTACGCGTCCTGGACCACACAGCCCGCCGCGATCAGGACCGGCCCGAACACGGTGCTGTTCCGGACCGTCGCGCCCTCCTCGACCACCACGTCACCGACGAGCCGCGCGTCCTCGATGGTCCCCGCGACGTCGCGCCGCAGGCGCAGGAGCTCCAAGCGGTTCGCGTCGAGGATGTCCTCCGGCTTGCCGGTGTCCTTCCACCAGCCCTGGACCTCGACCGGCGCGACCAGGAAATCGCGCTCGATCAGGCGCTGGATCGCGTCGGTGATCTGGTACTCGCCCTTCGCGCCCGGCTCCAAGCCACGGATCGCGTCGTGCACGTTGGCGTCGAAGACGTACACGCCCGCCACCGCGAGGTTGGACGGCGGGTCGGACGGCTTCTCGACCAGGCCCACCACCCGGCCGCCGTCGAGCTTCGCGACCCCGAAGGCGCGGGGGTCGTCCACGGGCACGAGCGCCAAGACGGCGTTCACGCCCTCGTCGGGACGAAACGCGTCGACGAACGGCCGAATGCCGTGCTCGAACAGGTTGTCCGAGAGGTACATCACGAACGGATCGTCGGCCAGGAACTCGCGCGAGACCTCGACGGCGTGAGCGAGACCCTTCGGGGGGTCCTGCAGCACGTACGTGAACGTCGCTCGGTCGTCGTACGGCTCCAAGGTGCGCTCCAGGTCGGCATGCGTGTCCGTGGACACCACCACGCCGATCTCGTGCACACCCACGTCCAACAGGTTGTCGACGGCGTAGTGGATCAGCGGACGATTGGCGACGTTGATGATCGGCTTCGGCCGCAAGCTGGTGATCGGGCGGAGCCGCGTCCCCAGGCCGGCGGCGAGTATCAGACCTTTCATGCACCACGCTCCCTCGCCCGACGATACCGCAGCGCATCGCCCCGACCGGACGCACGGCCCGCCTCGGATAGCATGCCGACATGAGCCGCACACGAAGCGACATCCGGCTCTCCGTCGCCATGGACGACGGGGGCGTGACCGACATCGAGTGGGAGGCGGACGACGCACCCGACCCCGGCCTTCAGAAGGCGAAGGCGATGCTGCTTTCGTTGTGGGACGCCGAGGCGCGCAACGCGCTGCGTATCGACCTGTGGACGCAGGACATGACCGTCGAGGACATGAACGACTTCGTGTTCCAGACGCTGCTCACCTTGGGCGACACCTACAAGGGCGCGACCGGCGACGCCGAGCTGATGGCCGAGATCAAGCTGTTCGCTCGGGACTTCGCCGAGAAGGCGTCCACCCGCGAACGCGAGCGGCAGCGGTCGGGCCCGACGTGAAAATCGCCGTGATCGGGTGCGGCTGGCTGGGGTTGCCGCTGGCCGCCTCGCTGGCGGCAGCGGGCCACGAGGTGAGCGGAACGACCACGCGCCCGGGGCGCCTCGCCGAGATCCGGAAGCGCGGCGTCCGCCCGAAGCGGTTGCTGCTGGCCCCCGACGCGGACGGCGTCGTACGGATCATTGGGGAGACGGGGATCTCGGACGGCGTCGACCGCGTCGTCGTCGCCGTGTCTCCGTCCGGCGACTACGAGGCGTACCCGAAGGCCATCGCGGCGCTGGCCGGCGAAGCCGCCCGGCGCGAAGCGGCGCACCTGACGCTCTGTTCGTCCACGGGCGTCTACCCGGGATCGCCAGCGCATCCGTTGGTGCGGGAGGAGGACGCCTCGCCGTCCGCGTCGGCGCGCGCGGGGCACCTGCTGGCTGCCGAGAAGGCCGTCCGCGACGGCCCTGTCGACGCCACGATCGTCAGGCTGGCGGGCCTGTGGGGCTACGGACGACACCCAGCGCGAAGTCTGGCGGGACGGACGCTGGACGGTCCGGGGCTGCCCGTCAACCTTCTCCACCGCGACGACGCGATCGCGGCGATCACGGCCCTGATCCTGCCGACGCCCACCACCGGCACCTTTTCGGTGGCCGCCGAGGAGCACCCGCCCCGCGGCCCCTTCTATACGAGCGAAGCGCGCCGCCTGGGCCTTGCCGCGCCGACCTTCTCGGGCGCCGCGCGGCCGGGCAAGCGCGTGTCCGCGCAAAAGTTGGCCGATGCCACCGGGTTCCGGGCTCGCTGGATGCCTGGCGACGCGGACGCGCCCTGACGCTCGGCCGACGCCTGATCGCCGGACGCTCGCGCGCTCCGGCCCGCGAGGGTCCGTGGCGTCGCCGAGCGTGGGCCGGCCAGCGGTCCGGTCGACGCCACGACGCTACATTCGGGTCATGCCACCTGTCGTCCGCATCGTCGCGTCGATCCTCGTCCTGGTGTCGCTCGGCAGCGTCTGGACCGGCGCAGGGGCGCAAGGCGAGCCGGACGCCGGCGCGACGACGCTCGCGAGCGACCTCGCCTTCGTCGCGCCCGACGGACGCCTGGCGTGGCTGCCCGCGGGAGCGGAGCGGATCCGCCGGCTAGGGTCCGAGGCGGACCGCCACGCGTTCCCCGCCTTCTCCCCGGACGGACGACGCCTGGCCGTGATCGTGCAGCACGCTTCCGGCGCACGGGCCGTGGTGATGGACCTGGGCCAGGTCGCAGCTGGCGAGCGCGCCAGGCCGTCGGAAGCGGTCTGGTTCGACGAGCCGGACGCGCCGGTGATCTACCTGGACTGGGCGGACGACGGCGAATCGCTCCTCCTCCTGGTCGCGGACGCCGGCTCCGGGTTCCGGCTGGTGCGCGCCGACGAGGACGACCGTCGGACCCTCGCCCGAGGGGCGCCGCTGTATTGGGACCAGCTCTGGGACGGCGGTGTCGTCGTGCACACCGGCGGGCCGAGCGGGTCACGGCTCACGACGGTGGACGAGGCCGGTCGCGAGACCGGGGAGCTTCCGAGACCGGGAGCGTTCAGGAGCCCGGCGATCTCCCCCAGCGGTCGCTGGCTCGCGTACGGCAGCGTGGACCTCGGCGGCCGGCGACGCGCCGTCGTCGTTCCGGCGCCGGGCGTCGGGCGCACGGGACCTGGGAGCCCGGGGCTCGGACGCCCGGGGTCTGGAAGCCCGGACGTCCTGAGCGCGCTGGGCCACCGCGGGGTCACCGCCTTCGCGTGGCATCCGACGCGTGATCTCCTGGCGCTGACGCGGCCCCTGAGCGACGTCCCCCACTCGTTCGGACCCCTGGGCGGCCTCGATGCGAGCAGCGGCCGGTTCGAGCCGTGGATCGACGAGCCGGTGGTCGCGTTCTGGTGGTCGCCGGACGGCCGGCGCATCGCCGTGCTGACCGTCGACGCGCCCGGGGGCGGCACCGTGGCCCGGAGCGACGCCGCACGTCGGGCGACGGTCCTCGCGTCGACCGGCGCGTCGACCGGCGCGTCGATCCGCACGTCGATCCGCACGTCGGCCCGCGAGCCCGATCTGCCCGGACGCGCCCCGTCGCGACGCCTCCAGGGCGACGGGGCGCGCTTCCGGCTGGGCATTCTGGACGTCGAGAGCGACGTCACCCGCTGGCTGGCCACGGTGACGCCCAGCCGCACCTTCTTGACCCAGGAGCTCCCGTTCTTCGATCAGTACGCCAGGAGTCACGCCCGCTGGTCGCCCGACGGCACGCTGTTGGCGCTGTCCGTCCAGAACGCCTCGGGGCGAGAGTCGGTCTGGATCGTGGACGTCGCGACCGGCACGGTGCGCGACCTGGCGCCCGGGGCCATGCCCGCCTGGCCGCCCGGCCAGCCGCCCGGCTAGCGCTCGGTGCGGCCGTCCAGCGTCAGCAGCGAACCGTACAGGTCGGGCCGCCGGTCCCGGAAGAAACCGAATCCCGCTCGGAAGGCGCGCGCCTCCGCCAGGTCCAGCTCGGCGTGGATCACCGTCTCCTCGTCCCGACCGGCCTCGCACAGGATCTCGCCGCGCATGTCGGCCACGAACGAGCTTCCGTAGAACGTCGCCGCCCCTTCGCGACCCACCCGGTTGGCGGCCGCCACGTACACCGAGTTCGCGACGGCGTGGCCGATCATCGCGCGGCGCCACATGTCGCGCGTGTCCAGGCCGCCGGTCTCCTCGGGCTCGCTGCCGATCGCCGTGGGGTAGAGGAGCAGGTCCGCGCCCTGCAGCGTCATGGCGCGCGCCGCCTCGGGGAACCACTGGTCCCAGCAGACGCCGACGCCGATCGTGCCGTAGCGGGTGCGCCAGGACCGGAACCCGGTGTCGCCAGGGACGAAGTAGTACTTCTCCTCGTAGCCGGGACCGTCGGGAATGTGGCTCTTGCGGTAGACACCGAGCAGCGCGCCGTCCGCGTCGATCATCGCCAGGCTGTTGTAGTACGCCTGGTTGGCCTTCTCGAAGAAGCTGATCGGCAGCACGACGTCCAGCTCGGCGGCCAGCGCCGCGAAGCGGTCGACGAACGGGTGACCGTCCACCTCGTGCGCCATGGCGAACAGCTCCTCGCGCTCGAGCTGCGGGAAGTACAGGTTCTCGAACAGCTCTTGCAGGAGGATCACCTGCGCGCCGTCGGCCGCGGCCAGGCGGACGAGCCGCTCGGCCTTGGCCAGGTTCTCGTCGAGCCGGTCGCTGCACGACATCTGCACCACCGCCAGCCGCAGCCGATCGCTCCCGCGCTCCGTGCCCTGGTCGGACGCCGCCCGGGTCACGAGGGGGTCTCCGCCTCGGGCTGGTGCTGCGTGGCGCAGTGGAACGCCCCGCCTCCGGTGATCAACCCGGTCGCGGGGACGCCGACGACCTCGCGCTCCGTGAAGACGCCGCGCAGGATCTCCAACGCCTCCGCGTCGCGAGGGTCGTCGTAGGTCGGTACGATCACGCCGCCGTTCACGAGGCAGAAGTTCGCGTAGCTGCGGGGCGGTCGCACGCCGTTCAGGCGCGAGCGGTCGCTCGGCAACGGTAGATCGACGATCCGGTAGGCCGATCCGTCCACGCGCCGCAGCGCCTCGAGCGTGGCGCGGTTCGCCCTGAGCGAGGCGAGGTTCTCGGTGTCGTCGGCGTCGGGGCGGACGCAGACGATCGTGTCTTCCGCCGCGAAACGGACCACCGTGTCGACGTGCCCGTCGGTGTGGTCGTCGACCAGGCCGCCGACCAGCCAGACGATCCGCGTCGCGCCCAAGCCGTCGCGCATGAGCGAGGTGTAGCCGATCTCGTCCATGCCACGGTTCCGCACGCCGTCCAGCAGGCAGCTGCGCGTGGTGAGGACGGTTCCGTCGTCGCCCATCTCGATCGCGCCGCCTTCGAGCACCTCGTCGAACGCGAACCGCCGGACGCCCAGCGCCGCCGCGATCTCGGCGGGGACCCGGTCGTCGAGGTCCGATGCGTACTTGCCGGCCCAGCCGTCGAAGCGCCAGTCCGTCAGCGCCAGCTTGCCATCGTTTCCGACGACGAACAGGGGACCGTTGTCGCGCAGCCAGACGTCGTTCGAGGGCACGGGGTGGAAACGGACCGCCTCGTTGGGAACGCCGGCCTGGCGGAGCCGCGTCTCGGCGTCGGTGCGCGCCTCCGCGTCGCGCACGTTCACGACGACCGGCTCGAACCGCGCGATGGCGGCGACCATGGCCGTCATGTCGTCGCGGGCGGGCTCCAGCTGGCCTTCCCAGAGCACGTCGTCCGCGGGCCAGGTGGTCCAGGTCGCGGCGTGACGGGCGCGTTCGACCGGCATGCGGAAGCCCAGCTCGCGAGGGGTGGGGGAGGGTCGGGACACGCGGGCCTCCTTCGCTCGGGGCATGCTAGCAGAGCGCCGACGACGGGCGTCCTTTCGGCGTGCTACCTTGACGCGCCGGTCGGAGTTCGAGCCGGTGCTTCGTCCCCAACTCCTGGCGCGTCCGCGAGAGCCGGACCGTTGCGCCCCCGCCGAGGTGCCCCGTGGCCAAGACTCCATCCCTCGAACCGTTCAGCCCCGCCGACGCCACCGAGCTGTACAACGTCGACGCCTGGTCCAGCGGCTACCTGCGCGTCGGCGACGACGGCAACCTCCGCGTCCGCGTCGACGGCGCGGAGGCGGCGCTGACCGACATCGTCGCGAGGATCCAGGCGGAGGGCCGTCCGCTCCCGACGATCCTGCGGTTTCCGCAGATCCTCGAGGATCGCCTGGCTCGCGTCAACGGCGCGTTCGAGAGGGTCATCGCCGAAGCCGGCTACCGCGGCAGCTACCAGGGCGTGTACCCGATCAAGGTGAATCAGCGACGGGTCGTCGTGGAGACGCTGGCCGAGGCCGGCGCCCGCTGGCGTACCGGCCTCGAGGCCGGCAGCAAGGCCGAGCTGGCGCTGATCCTGGTGCAGGACACGCACCCCGCCGCGCTGATCCAGTGCAACGGCTTCAAGGACGACGACTTCGTGCGACTGGCGCTGTGGGGTCGCAAGCTCGGAAAGAACGTCACGCTGACGCTCGAGAAGGTCGGCGAGCTGGAGCGCGTTCTCCGCATCGCGCGCGAGCTGGACGTCGAGCCCGCCATCGGCGTGCGCTTCAAGCTGCATGCGCGCGGCAGCGGAGCGTGGGAGTCGTCGGGAGGCGACGACGCCAAGTTCGGTCTCACCGCCAGCGAGCTGCTCGCGGTCGCCGGTCGCCTTCGGCGCGAGGGGCTGGGCCACACCCTCACCATGCTGCACACGCACGTCGGCAGCCAGGTCACCGACGTGCGCAAGATCCGTGTCGCCGTGCGCGAGGCGGCCCAGACCTACGTCGAGCTGGTCGAGGCGGGGGTGGCGCCCGTCTACCTGAACCTGGGGGGCGGCCTGGCGGTCGACTACGACGGCTCCAAGACGACCTTCCACGCCTCGGCGAACTACGGCCTGCGCGAGTACGCCGAGGCGCTCGTCTATACCGTGATGGAGGTGTGCGACGAGGCGGGGACGCCCCATCCCACCTTGGTCACCGAGTCCGGCCGGGCGCTCACCGCGCATCACTCCGTGGTGGTGGCGCCGGTCATCGACGCGATCGGTCGCACGCGCGACCCGGTCGAGCTGCCGCCGCTTCCGGACGACCCGCACGCCCTGGTCGGAGACATGGAGGAGCTGCTCGGCGACGTGACCGTCAAGACCTACCGGCAGACGTACAACGAGGCGGTCTCGAACAAGGACACCATGCACCAGCTGTTCGACCTCGGCTACCTGAGCCTGGTCGAGCGTGCGCACATCGAGCGCCTGTACAACCGCATCCTGGAGCGGATCGCCAAGGTGATCGCCGGGCTGGACTACGTGCCCGAGGAGCTCGAGGACCTTTCGACCTGGCTGGCGGACACCTACGTCGTGAACTTCAGCGTGTTCCAGACGTTGCCCGACCACTGGGCGATCGGCGCGCTGTTCCCGGTCATGCCCCTGGCCCGGCTGAACGAGCGGCCCACGCGGCGGGCCACCCTGGCGGACATCAGCTGCGACAGCGACGGCAAGATCACCAAGTTCATCGACCTGCGCGACGTCGCGGCCACCTTGCCGGTCCACGAGATCCGCGAGGGCGAGCCGTACCTGCTGGGCTTCTTCCTCACCGGCGCGTACCAGGACGTGCTCGCGAACGCCCACAACCTGTTCGGACGGGTCGCCGAGGCGCACGTGCGGATCGGCGCGGACGGCGAGATCGTGATCGAGCGCTTCGTCGGCGGGCAGAAAGCCAGGCGCGTGATCGAGAACATGGGCTACGAGACCGAGGAGCTTTTGGCCTGGCTGGGACAGGAGATCGGCGAGGCCGAGGCGGCGGGCGCCCCGCTGCGCCCGGACGAGGAGGCCGCGCTTCGCGAGCTGTACGGACACGAGCTCGTCGGCTACACCTACTTCGAATAGCGCTCGGCCAGGAGTACGCTGGTGGTGGAGGTGATGCGTGTGAGCGAGGAGCCAGGCACGTCGGAGGCGAAGAACGTGGAGATCGCTGCAGCCTCGACCGTTTCGCTGCAGGTGTACGGAGAGCTGGTGCTTAGGCAGGGGCCGGCGCCGTCGCTGCGCATCGTCGGCGATCCGGAGCTGGTCGCCAAGGCGCAGGCCGAGGTGCGCGGCGATACGCTGGAGCTCACGTTGGGCCGCGACTGGATGGACCGGCTCGCGAGCGGCCTGGCGATGCTGGGCAACCGCACGCTTCGCTACGAGGTCACGCTCCCGGCGCTGCGCCGGATCGAGGTGGCGGGCCGTGGACGGCTGGACCTCGACGGGCTCGACGGGGAGGCTCTGACCGTGCGGGTCTCGGGACTGGCGGACGGGACGCTGCGCGGGCTCACGCTGGCCTCGCTCGATGTCGAGATCGCCGGCAGGGCCGAGCTGACGCTGGCGGGTCGCGTGGGCAGCGAGCGTCTGCGCGTGTCCGGCTCTGCGCAGCTGGACGCGTGGGGGCTGAGCGCCGAACGCGCCGAGGTCCGCATCTCCGGTCACGGCGAGGTGGGGCTCGCGGTCGCGGAGCGGCTCGAAGCGCGCATCACCGGCTACGGGAACGTCACGTACGACGGAGACCCCGTCGTGGATCAGACGGTCTCCGGCGGGGGGACCGTCCGGCGCGGTGCACGGCCCGACGAGGCTCAGAACCGGTAGCGGCCCAGCTCCTCGCCGATGTCGAGCGCGGGCCGGATCCGGCGAGCGGCCGGGAGCTCGCGAGCCAACGCCTCCGTTCGAGGCAGGTGCACCAGGACCAGACGCTTGGCGTTCGCGCTCCGGGCGGTCTGGGCGGCCTGTTCGGCGCTGCTGTGGACCGGGCCCTCGCCGGTCGCCTCGTGCAGCAGGAGGTCGGCGTCCCTGGCCAGCTCCGTGATCATGGGCGTCGGCGCCGTATCGCAGCTGTAGCTCGCGACCCGGCCGCTGGCGCGATCCTCGAACCGCAGCCCGACGACCGGCACGGCGTGCCGGCCTGGCGAGGCCGATACGCGCCAGCCGTGAGCGTCGAGCACCGTGGCCCCTGGCGCGTGAACGATCTCGTGCTCGGTCCAGCCGGGGTAGCCCTCCCAGCCCGATACGTCGAAGGCGTCGTGGACGCGTCGAACCTGATCGAGGACCGCTGCGATGGCGTACACCGGGAGCGGGTCGCGGCGGCCCATCAGCCAGAGCCGCTCCATCATCAGCGGGAATCCCGCCACGTGATCGGCGTGTTCGTGCGTGATCACGACGGCCGCCAACGCGGTCGGGTCGAGCCCCGTCGCTTCCAAGCGCGGGACCACGTCACCGCCGCAGTCCACCAGCAGCACGCCTCGACCGTTGTCGAGCGCCATCATCGTGGTCGTGCGATCCGGGTCGCTGACGACCGCGCCTGCGCCGAGCAGGTGAAGCGTGGGCATGTGGACAGGATAGGGCGTCCCCGCCGCAGATGGCGGACAGGCGTCACGCCGGCAGGCGGTGTCAGTACAGGCGGTGTCAGTACAGGCGGGCGCCGTTCGGCACCGGTCGCTCGACCGTCGTCAGCACCACGCCGTGCGGCGTGTCGAACCCGGTGATCAGACACTCCGACACGAACGGACCGATCCGACGCGGCGGTACGTTCACGAGCGCCACGACCTGCCGGCCGTGAAGGTCCTCGGCGCGATAGAGCTCGGTCAGGCGCGCGCTGGAGGCGCGCACGCCGATCGCGGCCCCGAAGTCCACCCACAGCTTCCAGGCGGGCGTGCGGGCCTCGGGGAACGCCTCGACCCGAACGATCGTGCCGACGCGCAGGTCGGCACGGAAGAAGGTGTCCACGTCGGTGGTCGGAGCCAGCGGGGGGTGGGCGGCGTCGTCCACGGGGTCAGTCCCGCCGGCCGGTGCGGGCCCGCGACGGCGCGCGGTCTCGGGGCGTGGATGGGCCGGGGGAGGCGCCTACGGCACGCTCGCCGGTCTGGACGCGCCAGAGGCCCGCGTACACGCCGTTCCGGTCGAGCAGCTCCTCGTGTCGGCCCGACTCGACCCGCCGGCCGTGCTCGAGCACGTGGATCACGTCGGCATGGCGGATCGTCGACAGCCTGTGCGCGATGACGACCGTCGTCCGGCCCGCGGTGATGCGCTCCAGCGAGCGTTGGATGGCCGCCTCGGTCTCGTTGTCGACCGCGCTGGTCGCCTCGTCGAGGATCATGATCGGCGGGTCCTTCAGCAGCGCCCGGGCGATCGACAGCCGCTGACGCTGTCCGCCGGACAGCTTCTGTCCCCGCTCGCCGACGACGGTGTCGAACCCGTCCGGCAGCGCACGGACGAACTCCAGCGCCTCCGCGGCGGCCGCTGCGCGCTCGAGCTCGTCGTCGCTGGCGCCCGGCCGACCCAGCAGCAGGTTGTCGCGCACGGTGCCGTGGAACAGGTAGACGTCCTGGGAGACCAGGCCGATCGCGGCCCTCAGCTCGTCGCGCCGGAGATCACGCAGGTCGGTCCCGTCCAACGTCACCGTGCCGGCCTGCGGGTCGTGGAACCGCAGCATCAGCTTGACCAGCGTCGACTTGCCGGCCCCCGTCGACCCCACCACGGCCGTGGTCCGCCCGGCGGGAACCTCGAGGTCGAGGTCGTGGAGCACGGTGCTCGAGTCCGGGTAGGCGAAGGTCACGCCGCCGAAGTGGAGCTCGCCGCGCGGGCCTTCGGGCGGCATCGCCACCTGCCCGTCGTGCATCTCGGGTCGCGTGTCCAGCACCGCGAAGATCCGGCGGGTGGACGCCATCGCTCGCTGGTAGAGGTCGAACGTCTGTCCCAGACGCGTCAGCGGCCAGAGGAGACGCTGCGTCATGAACACCAGCGTGCTGTAGATGCCGACCGAGATCGTGCCCGCCAGCGCCAAGCGGCCTCCCCACACCAGCGTGGCCATGAACCCCAGCACGATCGCCATCCGGATCAGCGGCACGAACGCGGACGACAATCGGATCGCGTGCCGGTTGGCGTCCAGGTAGCGGCGGCTCGCCTCGGCGATGCGTCCGGCCTCGCGATCCTCGGCGGTGAAGCTCTTGATCGCCACGATCCCGCCGAGGTTGTTCGAGAGATCGGCGTTGATCGCGCCGACCTCCTCGCGCACCGCGGCGTAGCGGGGCGCCATCCTGCGCTGGAAGCGGAGCGAGCCCCACAGGATCAGCGGGATCGGCAGGAACGCCAGCCAGGCGACGCCGGGCGCGGCGACGAAGAAGAACGCGCCCAACAGCACCACGGTCGTGACGAGCTGCAGGATGTCGTTCGCGCCGATGTCCAGGAACCGCTCGAGCTGGTTCACGTCGTCGTTCAGCACGCTCATCAGCCCACCCGTGGCGCGCGACTCGAAGAAGCTCATGTCCAGACGCTGGACGTGATCGTACGCTTCGCAACGAAGCTCGTGCTCGAGCGCCTGCGCCAGCTCGCGCCACTGCACCTGGAACAGGTACTCGGTGATCGACTCCAGCGCCCACACCGCGAACGTCGCCGCGGCCAGCACCCAGAGCTGGCCCGGAGCGTCCAGCCCCAGCCAGCGCCCCAGCGCCGAGCCGTCGCCGGCGACCACGCTGTCGACCGCCACGCCGATCAGGAACGGGGGCGCAAGGTCGAAGGTCTTGTTCAGAACGCTGAACAGGGCGGCGCGCACGATCCTGGGGCGGAACCGTCCGGCGTAGCGCCAGAGGCGAAGGAGAGGCGGCACGGAAGCGCTATCCACCCGCCGAGCCTACCGCGCGGCCGCGGGTGGCGCCCCGCCGACAGGAGCGCGGTCGGCGTCCGGGACCACACGCGCAGCGACCGTGGAACGGTACCTTGACGCCGACGCGGACCGAACCGCCGCTTGGAGGCTCCATGATCGATGCAAACACGTTTCGTGACGCACTCGGACGTTTCGCCAGCGGCGTCACGGTGGTCTCGATGGACACCGACGGCGGGCCCCGCGGCATCACCGTCAACGCGTTCTCGTCTTTGTCGCTCGATCCGCCGCTCGTGGGCGTGGCCATCGACCACCGCGCCGGCGCGCACGGCTCGCTGGCCCAGGCCGCCCGCTACGGCGTCTCGGTCCTGGCGCGTTCGCAGCAGATTCTGTCCGACCGCTTCGCGGGCCGCGACGTCGAGGTCGAGGTCGGTTGGGAGCGGCTGGCGGAGGCTCCGGTCGTGCGCGGCGCGCTGGTCCAGCTGTCGTGCGAGATCGTGCAGCGCGTCGTGGTCGGCGATCACACGCTGTTCGTGGGGCAGGTCGAATCGGCGCTCACGCGGGACGGCGTGCCGCTGCTCTACCACCGCGGAGGCTACGAGGTCGACGGCTGGCGCTGAGCGGGCCGGCCCTACCCCTCGCCGGGCCGGACGGCGACGGCGTCACGACGCGAGCCCTCGGCGGCGCGACCCCGAGCGCGCCTCAGGCCGTCCCGGCCAGCGAGCGGAGCGTCGCCAGGTCGCGGGCGTGCCCTTGGTCGTCGTCGCCCAGCGGCGTCTCGAGGATCATCGCTAGCCGGGCGAAGCGCTCGTCGTTCAGCAGCCGCGCGAACGGCTCGAGTCCGATCTCGCCGTCGCCGATGTTGGCGTGTCGATCCTTGCGCTTGCCGAGCGGGAACTTCGAGTCGTTCAGGTGCCAGCACGCCAGCACCGACAGGCCGGGACCCTCGGCCAGCTCGGAGACGAGGCGCTCGTAGCCGTCCGCGTCCGTCAGGTCGTACCCCGCCGCGAAGGCGTGGCAGGTGTCCAGACAGATGCCCAGCTCGGCGGCGTGCTCGGCGCGGGAGCGGATCGCCTGGAGCTCGGCGATATCGACGCCCAGGGTGCTTCCCTGGCCCGCCGTGTTCTCGAGCAGGACCTTCACCCGGTCGTGGCCGAGCTCGTCCAGAACGGCGTCCAGACCCTTCGCGACGCGGTCGATCCCGACGTCGCGACCGTCGTCCTGAGGCGCGCCGGGGTGGAGCACCAGGCCCGGCACGCCCAGCGCGTCGCAGCGCTGGAGCTCGTCGAGGAGCGCGGCGCGCGATTTCCGGGCCACCTCGGGCTTCGGGCTCGCCAGGTTCACCAGGTAGCCGGCGTGCGCCACGACCGGCATGCCGGCGTCCTCCCGGTCCCCGCGGAAGGTCCGCGTCTCGTCGGCGGACCGGCTTGCGCCGGACCAGCGGTTCGGACTCTTGACGAAGATCTGAAAGGCGTCGCAGCCGAGGGCGACGGCTCGCGCCACCGCCTTGTCGGCGCCGCCGGCGACCGATACGTGCGCTCCAGGCAGTCCCATGAGCGCATGCTACCGGTCGCCGGCGCCGGACGGGCCCGGTGGTAGCATCCTGGCCGTGATCGCAGCCCGGTTGTTCGACCCCGGCACCGACGAGCTGCTCGCGTTCCTGCGCGAGCAGCTCGCCGAGCCGGGCCGTTGGCTCCAGATCGGGGGCGAGATGGAGGTCGTCTACCACGGCCGCGCGGCCAGCACCGCCGACGCCGGCGACTACCTGCTGCTGCTCAAGCCGGACCGCAGCCTGCAGGTGCACGCCTCGCGCGGGATCAAGCCGCTGAACTGGCAGCCGCGGGTCGACGCCGTGGAGCTGCTCGAGGATGCCGGGCGCGCCGTGCTCGTGGCGGAACGCGCCTCGCCGTCCGAGCTGGTGCGCGTGGCGTTCCTGGCGTGCTCGTTCGCGCTGGCGCTGGCCCCGAGGGACGAAGGGGGCCTGCTGCTCCACGGCAGCGAGGCCCAGATGCAGCAGGCGCTGGCCAGGCGGCCGGAGCTGATCGAAGAAGGCCTCGTCCTGCTCGAGGTCGAGCTTCCCGTCGGCGTCGGCGGCATCGACCTGTACGCCCGCGACCGCGACGGACGCCTGGTCGTCGTCGAGCTGAAGCGGGGTCGCGCCAGTCACGAGGCCGTCCATCAGCTCGACAGGTACGTGCGGCGCGTCCGCGAGGCGACCGGGTCGACGGTGCGCGGCATCCTGGCCGCGCCCGAGGTCACGGCTCCCGCTCGGACCCGGCTGGCGGAGCTCGGTCTCGAATACCGTGAAGTCACGGCGCTCCCGGCGGTGGACGACGTAGGTCCCGAACAGCCATCGCTGTTCGGCCCGCTCAGCGGCGGCGCCGTCAGAACGTCGGGGTCGTCGTGAACGCCGGGCCGACGGCCCGGCCGTTCTCCGAGTCCTCTCGCGATTCGCGCTCCAGCCGTTCGAGCAGCTCGGGCTGGTCGGCCAGCACCTTCAGGAACGCCTCGACGATGCGCGGCGAGAACCAGCGGCCGCTCTTGCGGCGGATCTCGGTGATCGCGGTCTCGATCGGCCAGGCGGGCTTGTAGGGACGCTCGTTGATCAGGGTGTCGAACACGTCGGCGACGGCGACGATCTGACCGACCAGCGGAATGTCGTCGCCGCGCAGTCCGCGTGGGTAGCCGCTGCCGTCCCAACGCTCGTGGTGGGTGAGCGCGACCTTCTCGGCCAGCACCATCAGGTCCGATTGTCCTTGCGCCAACAGCTTGACGCCCACGTCGACGTGTTCGCGCATCGTGTCGAACTCGTCGTCGTCCAGACGGCCCGGCTTCAGCAGGATGGCGTCGGGGATGCCGATCTTGCCGACGTCGTGCAGCGGCGCAGCGCGGCGCAGCAGCTCCACCTCCGCCGCGGGAAGCCCCAGCTGGCGGGCCAGCAGGCCGCACAGCTCGCCGACGCGTTGCGTGTGGCGCCCGGTGACGTAGTCGCGGAACTCCGCGGCCAGAGCCAGGCGCTCGAGCAGGTCCAGTCGGGCGGTCTCGAGTTCCAGCGTGCGCTCCTGGACGAGCTCCTCGAGATGATTCACGTGGCGCCGCAACGCCTCGTACAGGAAGCGCGTACGAAGCAGGTTCTCGACACGCAGCTGGATCTGACTGGCCCTGAACGGCTTGGTGATGAAGTCCTTGGCGCCGCGGGACAACGCCTCGCGCTCGGCGTCGGACGAGACGTCGGCGGTGATCACCGCGATCGGGAACCAGTCGTCCTCGGACCGCGTCTCGGTCACGACCGAGATCAGCTCCAGGCCGTCCATCTCGGGCATGTGCAGGTCGGTGATCAGGAGATCGGCGTCGTGCTCGGCGAGCAGCGCGGGAACCGCGCGTGGATCGGAGCACGGCACCAGTCGACGGTACCCCGCTCGGTCCAGGATCCTGCCCAGCAGGGTGAGGTTCACCGGTTCGTCGTCGACGAAGACGATCGTCGCGTCCAGCGGATCTCTCAGTTCGTCCATCCGTGCCTCCGAGTCGACCTACGGTGCCGGGACCCTCGTCAGCATGCTGGACCGACGCGCGTGATCGGGTGCCAAAGGTCACACCGGCGGGGCTTGCTACACTCCTGGCATGTCCGACGATCTCCGTGGCGCGCCGTGAACGCTGCCGACGCGCCGACCCGCCGAGCGCTTCGGCTTCTCGGCGTCGTCGCGCTGATCGGGATCCTGCAGGTCGGCTTCCTGACCTTCGTGGAGCTCGACCGGACGATCCGTCATCGTGCCGCGATCGCCTCGCTGGAGGAGGAGCTCGAAGGGGCCCGTGCCGAGGCCGAGGGGCTGCGAGCCATCGCCGATCGAGCGGACGACGCTTCGTTCCGGGAGCAGCTGGCCAGGCGGCAGGGATTCGTGTACGCCGACGAGGTCCGAGTGGTGGTCCTGGACGGCGACCAAGCGCCCTGAGGCCACCTTGGAAGGCGGATCCCGGTTCGCACGCCGCGGGGTATCCTCCGATATGGACGAGGGTGGCGAGGCACGCATCCAGGAGCTCACGGCCGAGATGGAGGAGCGGCGCAAGCGCATCGCGCGCGGCGGCGGTCAGGAGCGTATCGACCGTCAACACGACGCGGGCAAGGCGACCGCGCGCGAGCGCATCGCGCTGCTGCTCGACGAGGGCAGCTTCCACGAGCTGGGCGTGTTCGTCGAAGCGATCGACGGCGACGGGCACGTCGACGCGCCGGGCGAGGGGGTCGTCACCGGCCACGGTCGCATCGACGGACGGCCGGTGTACGTGTTCAGCCAGGACTTCACCGTGGCCGGTGGGAGTCTGGGCAAGATGCACGCCCGCAAGATCGCCCAGGCGATGGACCTCGCGGCGCGGAGCGGCACGCCGATCGTCGGCCTGAACGACTCCGCCGGCGCGCGCATCCAGGAGGGCGTCGACTCGCTGTCGGGCTACGGCGAGGTGTTCTACCGCAACGCGATCTACAGCGGGGTCGTGCCGCAGATCAGCGCCGTCCTCGGACCGTGCGCGGGCGGTGCGGTGTACAGCCCCGCGCTGACCGACTTCGTGCTGATGGCGGAGGGCACGTCGTACATGTTCATCACCGGACCGGACGTGATCCGGTCGGTGACGAAGGAAGAGGTCGGCTTCGAGGAGCTGGGCGGGGCGACGGTGCACACCCGACGCTCGGGCGTGGCGCACCTTTCGGGCGAGAACGACGCGGACGTGCTCCGCAAGATCCGACAGCTGCTGGCCTATCTGCCGTCGTCCGCGCGCGACGCGCCGCCCAGCCGCCCGACGCGCGATCCGGACGATCGGGAGACGCCCGAGCTTCTCCGCATCGTGCCGCCCGATCCGAAGCGGCCGTACCCGATGCGGGAGGTGATCCGCGCCCTGGTCGACGAGCGGGCGTTCCTGGAGATCCAGCCGGACTGGGCGCGCAACATTCGCGTCGGCTTCGCGCACCTCGGCGGCACGGCGATCGGCATCGTCGCGAACGAGCCGAGCCACATGGCGGGAACGTTGGACATCGACGCCAGCGACAAGGCGGCACGGTTCATCCGTACCTGCGACGCCTTCAACGTGCCGCTGCTGACGCTGGTGGACGTCAGCGGTTTCCTGCCGGGGGTAGGCCAGGAGCACGCCGGCATCATCCGGCACGGTGCCAAGATGCTCTACGCCTACGCCGAGGCGACGGTGCCGAAGCTGACGCTGATCACCCGGAAGAGCTACGGCGGTGCGTACCTGGCGATGAACTCGCGCGACATGGGCGCCGACGTGGTGCTGGCCTGGCCCACCGCCTCCGTCGCGGTCATGGGCGCCGAGGGAGCCGCGGCGGTGCTGCACCGCCGCGAGATCCTGAACGCTGCCGATCCGGCGGCGGTCCGGTCCGCACGCATCGCGCAGTACCGCGAGCGGTACGACAATCCGTGGCGCGCCGCGGCGCGCGGCTACATCGACGACGTCGTCGATCCGGTGCGGACGCGTCGTGCCCTGATCGGTCACCTGCGCGTCCTGCACGGCAAGACCGAGAACCGTCCGTTCCGAAAGCACGGCAACCTGCCGCTCTGAGAGGTGTCACGGAGAGGCGCCGCCTGCGGGTATGCTCGTGCGGCTCGCCCACCGTCCCGAATCGCCGCGCCGATGCGCGCCGAGGGCCGAGATCCCGCGATTCGACCCTGAAGGTCGTTACGAAGGAGACGTCATGAACTTGGACGATATCGGAAGCCTGGCCCTTGGGCTCGCTGTCGACGTGCTGGCCGGCATCGCCACCCTGGTCGTCGGCTGGATCGTCGCCAACTGGGCGTCCGGCACGATCCGTCGCGCCGGAGAGCGCAGCGAGCGGTTCGATCGCACGCTCACCAGCGTGTTCGTGCGCATCGTGCGCTGGACGATCGTGGCGGTCACGCTCGTCGCCGTGTTGGGCCGCTTCGGCGTGCAGACCACCAGCATCATCGCCGTCCTCGGCGCCGCCGGCCTGGCGATCGGGCTCGCGCTCCAAGGTGCGCTGGCGAACGTCGCGGCCGGCGTGATGATCCTCGGACTCAGGCCGTTCAGGCTGGGCGACGCGGTGGACATCGGCGGCACGATGGGCGTCGTGGAGGACATCGGGCTGTTCGTCACCAAGCTCAAGGCGTTCGACGGCGTGATCATCCATCAGCCGAACTCGAACATCTTCGGAACGGAGATCAAGAACTTCTCCCAAGCCGAGATGCGCCGGGTCGACCTGATCGTCGGCATCGGCTACGACGACGACGTCCGAAAGGCCATCGAGGTGGCGCAACGGGTTCTGGACGCCGACGAGCGCATCGTCGAGGAGCCGGCGACGCTGATCGCCGTCGATTCGCTGGGCGACAGCTCGGTGAACCTGATGATCCGCGGCTGGACGAAGGCGGGCGACTTCTTCATGACGAAGCTCGATCTCACGCGCGCCGTCAAGGAGGCGTTCGACGAGGCGGGCATCGCCATTCCGTTCCCCCAGCGGGACCTGCACATCGTTCAGGACGTTCCGGTCGAGGTGAAGCAGCTCGGCTGAAGCGCGCCGGCTCACTCAGAGCTCGCGCGGCGCATCTCCGGGACGAACGCCGCCACCGCCACGACGCCCATCGCCGCGGTCAGGGCGAAGAGCGATCCGTGCCCGCCGATTCCGGCGTCGAGCCAAAGGCCGAGGCCCCACTGCAGAGCGAACCCACCGGTGAACATGAACAGGTTCACCGCGGTGACCGCGCGGCCGGTGAGGGCCAGCGGGAAGGCGTTCCGCGCCAAGGCGAACAGCAGGGCCGAGGTCGCTCCCGATACGCCCAGCACGGCGAACGTGCTCGCCAATACGCCCTCGCCGGCCGCGGGGACGGTCGCGAGCACCGTTTGGGCCGCCACGAAGGCGACGCCGGCGCCGAACAGGGTCCGGCCGACGCCGAGCCGTTCTCCTAGCGCGCCCAGGATCAGGTAGCCGACCGACACGCCGACGCCGAACGCCAACAGGACGTTGCCGGTCGCGAGCGGTCCAAGGCCGATCCCGTCCGCCAGGTACGGCCCGGCCCAGAGGCTCTGGAAGGCGAACGTCACCCCGGTGGTCGCCAGCGCCATGCCGGCCATGCGCCAGAGGCGGGGCGAGCGGAACACGGCACCGAAGCCGGCCTCGGAACGGTCTTGGGCATGGACGACGCCGGGAGCCGAGCGTGCCCAGACGGCCACGGCGCCTGCCGAGAGCGCCAGCAGCGCCGCCCCCACGACGAACACGGCGCGCCAGCCGAACGCCTGCGCCATCCAGGCCAGCGGGGTGGAGGCGAGCAGCGAGCCCGACGAGCCGATCGCGACCAGCGTGCCCGACACCGCGGCGAACCGTAACGGGGCGAACCAGCCGGACAGCGCCTTCAGCCCGCCCATCAGGATGCCGGCCGTGCCCACCCCCATCAGCGCACGCCCGATCGCCAACGTCGCCAGATCTCGGCCCAGCCCGAACGCCAAGCTGCCGGCGACCGCGGCGAGCATCAGGACGGGCGTCACGATGCGGGCGCCGTAGCGGTCCAAGGCCGCTCCGAGCGGTAGCTGAGCGGCCGCGAACCCCAGGAAGTAGAGGCTGGTCATGAGTCCGAGGTCGGCCGGTCCGATCCCCACGTCGCGGACCAGGTCGCCCGCGATCACCGCATTGGCGCTGCGCACGAAGTTGGAAAGGAAATGGGCCACCGCGAACACCGCGAACACCCCGAACACCGCCGAGCGCGTCATGGCGACGAGCCTAGCAGCAAGCAGGCGTGCCCCTGCACGACCGCAGCGCGCGTCCCGGTCGTGCGCACGGCGAGGAGGAGCGACCTCTAGGCTGCTTCCCACGCCGCCCCCGACCCGGTCGTCGGGAGGGGACGACGCGACCGGGCTCCGTGGCCGCTCGCGTCGGCGCCGGCCCGCCCGCGGACGCGAGGAGACACCCATGGCCCTCGGACTCAACCACGCCCTCCTTATCGGCACGCTCGTACGAGAGCCCGACCTTCGCTACACGCCGGCAGGCCTGGCGGTGCTGCGCCTCGACCTCGGCGGCGACGATCACCTCCACGACGAGGACGGCACCCTCAGGGCCCGCCCCTGGTACCAGCGGGCCACCGTGTTCGGGGCGCAGGCGGAGCGCGTGGTCGATCACGTCCGCACCGGCACGCCGATCTGGCTCGAAGGCCACGTCGAGCAGCGCAGCTGGGAGACGGAGGAGGGCGCCGTCCGCTCCGCGCTGGACGTGGTCGGACGCCGGGTGGAGGTCCTCGGCCTGGGTGCGCGCGACCCCGACGACGCGTTCGCGGTCGATGCCCGAGACCAGCCTCGCCTCAGGGACGCCGTCAATCGCGTTCGCATGATCGGCAACCTGGTCCGGGACGTCGAGCTCCGCCGCAGCGAGGCGGGCGTCGCGCTGGCGCGCTTCACGGTCGCCGTCCGAGAGCGTGACTCGGGTCGCGGTGAACGCGGCCGGGGCGAGACGGCCCGGCGCGACGCGACCCGTGGCGACGAGGACACCAAGCCGAACTTCGTCGAGGTGCGGGCCTGGCGGGACACGGCCATCGCCGCGGACGGTCTCGAGAAGGGCACACCGGTGTACCTGGACGGCCGGCTGGTGACCGACGCGTGGACCGACGGCGAAGGATCGCGGCGTTGGGCGACCCGTGTCGAGGCGTTGCGGATCGAGACGATCGAGCGGCTCTCACGGAGCTCGGAGGTCGCGACGCTGCCGCGGTCCGATCCGACGACCGCAGAGGAGACGGGCGCGGCGCTCGAAGCCGCTCCCTCGGGCGCCCAGGCGGGACCGCCGTTCTGAGCGAACCGCACGGTGCGCACCGCGCGCGATGCGGATCGCATCGTCGACGGAGCGCCGAGATCGCTACCGCTACCGGCCGGGGACGTTGGTGACACGGCGTCCCCGGCCGTCCCCGCCGACGTACCATCGGCACATGGATGAGATCGTTCTGGTGCTGGGAGGGGGCGGAGCTCGGGGACTGGCGCACATCGGGGTCCTGCGGGCCCTCGAGGAGGCCGACGCGCGCGTGCGCGCCATCGCCGGCTGCTCGATGGGAGGCATCGTCGGGGCGTTCTACGCCGCGGGGTTCACGCCCGACGAGATGGAAGAGGTCGCGCGCGGCATCCGCTACGAGTCGCTACTGTCGTTCGGCGAGCTCGGCGGCATCGTCGGTGGCGACGGCCTCGCGAGCCTGTTGGCGGAGCATCTACCAGGGCGCTTCGACGACCTCGGGCTGCCGATGCTGATGACCGCCGTCGACGTCCAGAAGGGCGACCTGGTGGTGCTGAACGACGGTGATCTCGTCCAGGCCCTGCGCGCGACCAGCGCGCTGCCGGGACTGATCTCGCCTGTCCGCTTGGGTGACCGCGTTCTGGTGGACGGTGGGCTTCTGAACAACCTTCCCGTGGACCTGGCGCGCACGATGGGCGACCATCCGGTCGTGGCCGTCGACGTCGCTGCACCGCCGGATCGCCGCCTGCGGTTCGAGGACGACCGGAGCTTCTGGGAGCGTCTGAAGCACGTGGTACAGCCGCAGCGTGCCCTGACCGTGGAGCTGTTCATGAAGTCGTTCGACGTGCCGCAGGCGCTGGTGACGCAGATGCGCCTGGCGATCTCTCCGCCCGACCTGCTGATCCGTCCCGACGTGGCGCGCGACTTCGGCGTCGAGCAGTTCGGTCGGATCGACGAGGCGCTGGAGAAGGGCTACGAGGCCGGCCGCGCCGCCGTCGCGTCGTGGAGCCCGTAGGGCGCAGCGGCGCCAGGCGTTGCGGGCGTTGCGGGCGTGCGGGCGTGCGGGCGTGCGGGTGTGCGGACGCGCGGGCGCTCGCCTACGCCCCTCGGACCGTCCGGCCCACACGTTCGACACGCTCGTCCAGCGGCGCCAGCAGCTCGCGTAGATCGTCGTTCGTGCGAGCCAGGCTCAGCCTGCGGCGAGCGCGCGTCACGGCTACGTACAGCAGGTTCAGCTCGGCACGCGCGGCCTCCGGATCGGGCGCGCGCGCCAGGGCGTCTGCGTCCATCGCCACGCGCGGAAGGTCGCTCCATAGCTCGACGTGATCCCACTCCCTGCCCTTGGCGCGGTGCACGGTGGAGAGGACGATCGGCGCGTCGCGCTCGCTCGGTCGACTGGCGTCCAGCAGCGAGCTGCACAGGCCCGGAACGTCGTTTCCGTGGGTGTCGACCAGGCGTCGCAAGGTACGCAGCGCGCCCCCCTGGACCTCCGCCGCTTCGACCAGCTCGTCCCAGCTGGCGAAGCCGGTCGATGGGGCCCTGTCCGCAGGCCCACCTTGCGCGGGCGTGCGGTCACGAGCCGGGGGTGCGCCCCGGCCACCCCGGCCACCCCGGCCGCGCCCGCCGCCGGGGGCACCCCGGACCCCCCTTCGCGCCCAGAGCGCGTGCGCGGCTCGCAGCGACGCGACCGTGGCGTCCAACCCGCCGACGACGTGCACGCCTTCGTCGGCGAACGCGAGCGTCGCCTCGATCACCCCGAGATTCGTTCGGCAAAGCACGGCCCTCGCGTCGCCACGGTCGATCGGCTCGAGCGACACGTCGCCCGACGGCCCGACGCCCGCCAGCCGGGCCCCTGGCGCCAACGCGTGCAGGACGCGGCGGGCCACGTCGGCGATCTCGGGACCGAAGCGAAACGATCGTGTCAGTCGCACCTCGGGGTAGCCGGACGCCGCCATCGCGTCGACGGCGCCTCGCCATCCGTAGATCCGCTGAGCCGGATCGCCGACCAGCAGACGGGCGCCAGCCTGACGCTGGAGGGTGGACAGCATGACCGGAGCGAGGTCTTGGGCCTCGTCGACGAGGAGAAGCTCCGCGTCGATCCGGGTCCCGCGGAGGTCGAACAGCTTCAGGTAGCCGTCGTGATCGAGGGCCGCGGGATCGTCCGGGTCGACCATGCGCTCCCACGCCCTGCGGACGCGACGCACCAGCCAGCGGGTCCGCTCCGCGGCGCGCTCCGTGCCCAGCGTCATGACGAGGCGAGCCCGAAGCGCGGCTGGAAGGTGGCCGTCGTTCGGCGTGTCGTCGGCGCTGGCGGTGAATCGGCTCAGCAACGCGCGCAGCGCTTCGACATGCCCGTTCGCGCCCGGGTCGTGCGGATCGAGGCCGGCCAGCTCGGTCCACGCCGTCCGCGTGCGGCCACCCGAAGCGGCGGCGAGCTTCGCCCGCATCCGAGCGTCGGGCGCCACCACCGACCGGAACGCCAGGGCGTGCAAGGTGGTCGTCCGCACGTGCGCGGGGAACGAGCCGCGCGCCTCGTCGGCGATCGCCCGGTTGAACGCCAGGAGGACCGTGGGCCGTGGCGCGGTGCGCTGGGCGACGGCGCGAAGCGTATAGGTCTTGCCGCTCCCCGCCCGAGCGACGATGGCGCCGTCGTGACCGCCCGCCGCGAGGTCCACCGCCCGTCGCTGCTCGTCCGACAGGACGGGCGCGATCGGCGGGTCGTCCGCACTCGCGGCCGCGGACGAACGGGAACGGAGGACGGCGTCGCGCCGGGAAGCGGTCACGCCGAACGCTAGCGAACCGACCGGAGGGCGAACGGCTGCGTCAGGGTTCGGACCGGTGGTCGCCCGGCCGCCGCCCAACACTGCCGGGCGTACGGGCCGACCCGGTCGCCGAGCCGGTCGCCGAGCCGGTGTCCCGGACGGCGTCGCGGATCGGCCATGCGCCCCCCGTCGCTGAGGCATCGTGAGCGCAGCCACGCGGGTACGATCGCGAGCCCGGCTCGAGGAGGAACCAAGGTGAGAAAGGTCACAGATCCAGGTAGCGGAACCGCACACGTTCGAAGCGGACACGGTCGTGGTGGTGCTGGTCGGCGCGTCGCGTCGACCGTCATCGCAGCTTCGGGCGCTCGACACCGCGCTGGGCGGCGAGATCGCCGCGCGCCAGGACCTCGGCGAGCTCGGTATCGACGGGGGAGGGCCCGCGTCGATACCGGGATTGGACCGGGTCGGTGCGGCCCGGCTGGTGGTCGTGGCGTCGGGAGCGGACGCCACGCCGGACCAGGTCCGTGGCGCCGCGGCCGCTGCCGGACGCGCGGTCGCACGGAACGGCGCGGAGCACGTCGCGATCTGGGTCGAGCATGCCTCCGACACCGACACCGACACCGACACCGGGATCGACACCGACGCCCTGCCGGGCCCGGATCGGCACGTCGTCTTGGGGCTGGTCACGGAGGGGTTCCTGCTGGGGGCGCACCGCGTCCGCAGCTACGCTCGGGACGACGATCGTCCCGCGGTGCCGGACCGGCTCACGGTGCTCGTTTCCGATCAGGCCGATCACGAGGCGTCGGAGCGGGCTGCCCAGGAGGCGGCGATCGTCGCCGAGTCGGTGGGCTGGAGCCGCGATCTGGTGGACGCGCCGCCCAACCGGCTCACCCCTGTGGCGCTGGCCGAGGCGGCGGCCGCAGCGGGACGCGAAGCCGGCATGCGCGTCACGGTGCACGACGAGGCGTGGATGGAGACGCAAGGCATGGGCGCCCTGCTGGCCGTCGCGCAAGGATCGGCGAACCCGCCCCGCATCGTGGTGCTCGAGCATCGGCCAGGCGAGAGCGAGCTACCCAGCGTCGCCTGGGTCGGCAAAGGGGTCACGTTCGACTCGGGTGGCCTGTCGCTCAAGGACCGAACCTCGATGCCGGACATGAAGGGCGACATGGCGGGCGCCGCCGCCGTCCTGGGCGCGGCGCTGGCGGTCGCTCGAATGGATCTGCCGGTGCGGATGGTGACGGTGGCGGTGTGCGTCGAGAACATGCCGGACGGCGGCGCCTACCGACCCGCCGACGTGGTGATCGCGGGGGACGGCACGGCGATCGAGATCGTCTCGACCGACGCGGAGGGACGGCTGGCGCTGGCCGACGCGCTGCTCCTGGCGCAGCGCTTCGGCACCGATGTCGTCGCGGACGTCGCCACCCTGACCGGTGGAGCGATCGTGGCGCTGGGCAAGGGAACGGCGGCTGCTGCGTTCGCGACGGACGATCGTTGGCTCGACACGCTGAAGGAGGCGGCCCGTTCGAGCGGCGACGCCATCTGGCCCATGCCCATCTACGACGACTACCTGCGCGCCATCGCCAGCCGCGTGGCGGACCTCAAGAACGGCGGGGTCCGCGAAGGATCGGCCGGTATCGGCGCGGTCTTCCTGCGGCGCTTCGCGCCGCCTCGCTGGGCGCACCTCGACATCGCCGGGGTCGCCTGGACCGACGAGCCCAAAGGCGTGTGGAACGCCGGAGCGACCGGGTTCGGGGTGCGGCTGGCGGTCGATGCGACGCGGCGGCTGGCGAGCGACGCTTGACGCCAAGCCGCCTGCTCACTCGATCGGCCGGAGGTCCTCCATGATCTGCCAGCCGACGCCCTCGGGGGTGTCCTCGAGAGCGGCCTGGAGCGTTTCGGCCAGCCACGGCACCAGCCTGCCGGCGCTCTCCTCGTCGTCGGCGAACGTCAGGACGGTGAGCTGGTACACGCGCTGCGTGGCGGCCATCGTGCCGTCGTCGAAGAACGAGAACGGCGGACGTGGCAGCTCGTCCCACAGCACGTGAACGTCCGGCTCGAGCCGTTCCGGCAAGTAGCGGGCGAGGTCGACGTCGAGCTCGCCCGGAAACCACAGGTAGCCCTGCAGCAGCTTGATCGGTCGCTGGGCGTCGTCGTTCACGCCTCGGGGTCGATCCCGGTCGGTACGTCGGGAAGCAGCGCGCGCCAGTCGGCGAGGAATGCGTCGAGATCCACGATGTGGATCGCGGCGTAGCCCAAGGCGCGGGCGGCCACGACGTTGCGCTCCGCGTCGTCGATGAACACGGTGGCCTCTGGAGGCACCTCCAGGGCTTCGGTCAACGCCGCGAACGCGGCCGCATCGGGCTTGCGCACACCGATCTCGTTGCTGAACACGAACCGCTCGATGCGCTGCATGCGAGGGTCGTGCCGCACGCGGTCGCACAGCACCGGGACGTTGTTCGACAGCATGCCCACCGTGTAGTCGGCCGGAATGGCGCCCAGGATGGCGAACATCGCCGTCCGTTCGCGCACGGCGCCGAGGAACGTCTCGGTGAACGTCGGCTCGTCCAGCTCGGTGCCCGTCGTCTCGACGAACCTCGCGTGGAAGCCGGTCATGTCGAACGCGCCCGTCTCGAAGTCGGCCATCAGGTCCAGGTAGGGACGCTCGATCGAGGTGGGCTCGACGCCCGCCCGTCGGGCGAGCGCGACGATGGCGCTCTGGTCGAAGGTGCCTTCGGTGAACACGCCACCCCAGTCGAACGCGACGGCGCGGATCATGGTGCCCTCACGACGTCGCGGGGCGACTGCAGGTCGGGAGCAGGACCCGGTCCCGCCTCGACCGGCGGTGCACGCCGCTTCGTGGGGCGGGGGCCCACCTCCTCGCGGTACCAGGCGAAGAAGATCACGACGAACGGGATCCCGAACGCGACCAGCCCGCCGACCTTCATGATCGCGCCCGCCAGCGCCTGCTCGGAAAGCGCGTCCATTCCGAGGGTCCAGGGCGCACTCCCGTACGTCGGGTAGAGCACCGCGTCGGCGAACGTGATCGTGCCGAACACGGGGATCTGGAACACCGGAAGCAGGAACAGGTAGATGAGACGAAGCATGTGCGAGAGCCGCGGAAACTCAGGGACCCGGCTCATCAGCGGCCACCACATCAGCAGCGCGGTGGCGAGGAAGAGGAGGTGCTCGGCGTGGTGCAGGCTCGGGTTCCTGAGCGCGGCTTCGTAGATCGCGGGCACGTGCCAGGCGGAGAAGAAGAAGGTGAACAGGCCGATCGCGACGATCGGATTGGTGAGCACGCGCGCCACGGGCGCGATGCCGGGCCGCAGGAGCCAGGGCCTGAGCATCCAGACCGGAACGCTGGCCAGCAGCAGCGGCGCCGCGAGGTACGCGATCCCGAGGTGCTGAACCATGTGGGCGGTCAGGCTGTAGCGCTCGGCGAGGTCGTGAAGAGGCGATCCCTCGAACAGGTAGAGCAGGGCCAGGGCGGCGTAGTAGCCGAGCGCCGAGCGGACCGGGAACGGTCGACCGGGCGCGAGGCGCTGACGGAGCGGCCCCGCCGCGAGCGCGAAGAGCGTCGCGAGGGTGATCAGCCCCCCGAGGAGGACGGGATCGGCTTGCCAACCGAGATACAGCTCAGGCATCGGACCTCCATGCTACGTCGCGGACCGAGGCGCACGCCCCGGCCCGCGAACACGATTTCACGCGCAGCCGGCGTCGCCGGTCAGGGAAGCGCCAGCTCGTCCCGCAGGTCGTGCACGTCGCTTCCGGCGAGGCCTTTGCCGCGTTCGGATGCGACCTCGTCGGTGTCGAACGGCGTGAACCCGTCTGGCAGGTTCGCTGCGTTGTCCCATTCGTGCGACACGTAGTTCGTGACGGCTGCGATCTGCTCGTCGTCGAGCTGGCTCCATGCGGGCATGACGCCGTTGTAGGTCTGGCCCGAGACGCGGATCTGGCCTTGCAGTCCGTAGAGGAGGGTGTCGATCAGGTAGGTTCGGCCGCCGTCGGGTGTCAGCAGGTCGGGCACGTGGTCGGCCAGTGGCGGGAACGCTCCGGGGATGCCCTGTCCGTTGGCCTGGTGGCATGATGCGCAGTTCGCTCCGTACACCTGGGCTCCGAGCTCCTCGTCCCAAACGCCATCAGCGGCCTGCGCGGCCGTCGCCTCGTCGCCAGCCGCTTCGCCGTCGTCACCTACGGCCCCCGCGCCGTCGGCCTCCACAGGAGCCTCGTCGGACTCGGTCTGTGCCGCTGGAGGAGCGGCGGTCGTCAGCGTCCAGCCTTCGGTCTGCGCCGCGGGCGGTGCGACGGACCACGACAGGTTCTTCGGCCGTGCGTCGCCCAGCACGGACGACAGCTCGCGAGCGTAGCCGTCCGATTCGATCAGCTCGAGCGTTCGCTCGTCCAGGCCCTCGTCGCCATGGTCGTCCTCTGCGGCTTCGCCGTGCAGGAACTGGCCTTCCGGCGCGACCTGCGAGCGGACGAAGCTGAGGGAGCTGGGCGCCGTCATCAGGAACACGAAGGCGACGAAGGTACCGAGGCCCATCACCATGCCGCTTGCGAAGAAGCCGGAGTAGGTGACGTCATCGTCCTTGAGGTGCATGAAGAACAGGATCACCATCACGAACTTGACGACCGAGAGGATCATCAGCAACCAGAGCGTGGCCGTGTCGCCCAGCCAGGCGATCTCGTACTCGACGATCGCGAACTCGACGTAGGTGATGACGCCCAGGATCAGAGCGACGACGATGTACTCGCCGACGCCGTGCTTCTTGTGTTCGTTTGCGCCGTGTGCCATGACCGCCTTAAATGAAGTCCACGAGGTAGACGAGCGTGAAGATGACGATCCAGACGATGTCGACGAAGTGCCAGTACAGGCCGGCGACCTCGAGGTAGGTCGCGTCCTTCGCACGCATCGGCCGGACGTAGCTCGCCACCACGATCGAGAGGAGCCAGAGCACGCCGATGGCCACGTGGACGCCGTGCGTGCCCGTCAGGACGAAGAAGGTGCTGCCGAACAGATTGCGGTCCAGGGTGAGGCCGAGCTCGACGAAGTGCGAGAACTCGTACACCTGGAAGCCCAGGAAGATCGCGCCGAAGAACGCGACGCCGAACGTCCACAGCCGGAAGCGGGGGATGTCGTCCTGGCGCAGCGAGTTGAGCGCGAGCACCATCAGGAACGAGCTCATCAGCAGCACGAAGGTGCTGACCGTGGTGAGGGGGATGTCGAGCACGTCGAGCGGGTAGGGGCCGACGATGCTGCGCCCCTTGTAGATCAGGTACGTCCCGATCAGCGTTCCGAAGAACATCACGTCGGAGGCCAGGAAGATCCACATCAGCAGCTTCGTGTCGGGAAGCGTGCTGCTCCGCCAGCCGTGGCTCTGAGTCTCCGCGGGCACGCCCGCGGACGGGGCTTGGCCGGCCATCAGTCTCCCGCTCCTTCCTGCGCCGAGGAGCGCGGGTGAACGTGATGCCCGCCGACCCCTTCGAACGCCCAACCGTAGGTCGAGGCGACGACGACGACCCCCATCAGGATCGCGAGCGGCCAGTTCGCGTACATCACGCCGTAGCCGCCGATGAACACGGCCAGGGAGAGGAGGAACGGGTACCAGCTCTGTCCAGGCATGTGGATGCCGCCGGCGTCGAAGTCGACCCCTTCGTACTCGCTGCCCTCGTCGGCGTGCGCCAGGTCGGGGTACTTCTTCGCCCACCAGGCGTCACGGTCGGTCGCGATCGGCTGCTCGTCGAAGTTGTGGTGCGGGGGCGGGCTGCTGGTGCTCCACTCGAGCGTTCGGGCGTCCCACGGATCGTCGCCGGCCGGCTGGCCGCTACGGAACGCGTGGATGAAGCCCAGCACGGCCATGATCAGGCCCGTGCCCATCACGAACGTACCGGCGGTGGAGACCAGGTTCCAGATCTCCAGGCCCAGGCCGGCGTCGTACGTCTGGACCCGACGCGGCATACCCAACAGGCCAGCGAAGTGCTGGGGCATGAAGATCATGTTGAAGCCGACGAAGGTGAACCAGAACGACGCCAGCGCCCAGCGATCGGAGAACATCTTGCCGGTCAGCTTCGGGAACCAGTAGTACAGGCCGGCGAAGAACGCGAACAGGGCGCCGCCACCCATCACGTAGTGGAAGTGCGCGACCACGAAGTAGGTGCTGTTGGCCTGCGCGTCGAACGGGGGCATGGCCAGCATGATGCCGGTGATCCCGCCGATGACGAACATGAACAGGAACGCGAGGGCGTACACCATCGGGGTCGCGAAGCGGATCGATCCGCCCCACATCGTGCCCAGCCAGTTGAAGATCTTGACGCCGGTCGGGATGCCGATCACGAAGCTCGTCAGGCTGAACGCGGTGTTCGCGACGGGACCGAGGCCGGTCGTGAACATGTGGTGGCTCCACACCGCGAACCCCATGAAGGCGATGAAGATGCCCGACAGAATCATGACCGGGTACCCGAACAGCGGCTTGCGCGAGAAGGTCGGGATGACCTCGGAGATCACGCCGAACGCTGGGAGGATGATGATGTACACCTCGGGATGCCCGAAGATCCAGAAGAGGTGCTGCCAGAGGATGGGAAGCCCGCCGGCGGCCGGCACGTAGAACAGCGTCCCGAAGGTGCGGTCCATGATCACCTGGAACAGCGCGATGGTGAGGGGCGGGAACGCGAAGATGATCATGAACGCGGTGACCAGCACCATCCACACGAACACCGGCATGCGCATCATCGTCATGCCGGGCGCGCGCATGCTGAAGATCGTCACGATCAGGTTCATCGCGGTCACCAGGGTTCCGATACCGCCGATGAACAGGCCGATCATGTAGAAGTCGATACCGTTTCCCGGGTTGTTGCTGAGCGACGTCAGCGGCGCGTAAGCGAACCAGCCGGCGTCGGGCGCGCCGCCGAGGAAGAAGCTCGTATAGACGAACAGTCCCCCCAAGGCGTAGATCCAGTAGCCGAACGCGTTCAGCCTGGGGAACGCCAGGTCGCGCGCGCCGATCATGAGCGGCACGAAGTAGTTCGCGAAGCCCGTGCCGAGCGGCATGATCGCGAGGAACACCATCGTCAGGCCGTGCATCGTGAACAGCTGGTTGTACACGTCGGGGCTGACGAGCTGCTGGTTCGGAGCGGCGAGCTGCAGGCGGATCACGAACGCCTCGATGCTGGCCAAGGCCAGGAACGTTCCCGAGGTCAGCATGTACAGGATGCCGAGCCGCTTGTGATCGACCGTCGTGAGCCAGCTCGCGATGCCCGACGACCCGTGGGGTCGTTGCAGCAAGCCCGCGTCGGCCGACGAGCCGGTGGAGCGTCTACCGATCGCCATGGCTACCTCCGAGCGAGGCTTGCGCCTCTGGACTGGACTGCGTACCGAGGCTGAGCAGGTAGCTCGCGACCGCGGCGATCTCCTCGTCGGCGTTCGGATCGTTTTCCTGCCAGAGCTGCGGCATGTAGTTGCCCGGCTTGATCGCTTGGGGGTCGCGCAGCCAGGCTTCGAGGTTCTCGCGGTCGTTCGGGAGGACGCCGGCCGCGAGGGTGTTTCGAAGACCGAAGTTCGTCAGGTTGGGGAAGTCGGGGGTGCCGATGGGGGCCCCGTCGCGGTAGCCCTGGACGGCGTGGCAGTTCGCGCAGCCTTTCGAGGTGAAGAGCTGGTAGCCGCGCTGAACCTCCGGATCGCCCTGGACGGCCCGTGAGTCCACGGTCTGGAACGTGTCCACCCACGCCTCGAACTCGGCGTCGGTCTCGGCGATCACCCGGAACTTCATGTAGGCGTGCGCGCCCAAGCACAGCTCGGCGCACTGGCCGTAGTACATGCCGGGGTCGGGAGCCTCGATCCAGAGCTGGTTGTTCTGGTTCGGGATCAGGTCGCGCTTGCCGGCGAGGCGAGGAACCCAGAAGCTGTGGAGCACGTCGGCCGAGTCGAGGTTCAGGATCACACGACGGCCGGCGGGGATGTGGAGCTCGTTGGCCGTGACGACGCCCAGCTCGGGGTACTCGAACCGCCACCACCACTGATAGCCGGTGACGTTCACGATCACGTCGCCCGCTTCGGGCGCGACGCGGGTCTCGGTCGCGAAGATCGTCCGCACCGTCGGCACGGCGACCGCGATGACGATCAGGACCGGCACGATCGTCAGGCCGATCTCCAGAGGCGCGCTGCCGTGGAACTGCGGGGGGATGCGGTCCGGATCGTTCCGCCGACGCCGAAAGCGGATCAGCACGTACGCCATCACGCCGAAGGTCGCGATCATCACGATCCAGCTGAGCTGGTACGACCAGACCAGCAGATCGAGCTGCGCCTGGGCGATCGGACCGGCCGGGTCCAGCGTCGACTGGAGCCCCGTGAACTCGCATCCGGCGAGCAGAAGCATTCCTCCGGCCAGGAATGCGGCCCGACGGAGCCATTGGGTCATGGGCACGGTTCGTTCCTCCTCATGTGCAGGGGTTCGCGCGAAGCTGGAGCGAGCAGGACGGGCGCCTCGCGGAGACGTGTCGGCGCCGAAGATATCACAGCCTCCCACCTTACGACCGCGTGCACAGGTCACGGTGTGCGACGCAGGTACAAAGGAAGGCGTGCCGACCCGCGAATGCGCACGACTCAGCGCGGCAGGTCGGGCTGGCGAAACGGCGCAGCGGTGCGGACGTGATCGGCGCGAACGGCTGGAGAGTCCTCGAGATCGGCGACGGTGCGCGCGACGCGCAGCAGCCGAGCGTAGCCGCGAGCGCTGAGCCCGAGCTCGCCGATCGTGTCGCGAGCCGTGCGCGTGCCGGCCTCGTCGAGCGCCGCGAGTCGCTCGAGCCGTCCGGCCTCGAGTCGCGCGTTCGGCCGTCCCTGGCGCTCGATCGCGCGTCGGCGGGCGGCGGCGACGCGGGCCGCGACCTCGGCACTGGTCTCACCGCTGGGCGGAGCGACGAGGTCGTCGGCCGTGACCGGGGCGAGCCGGACGTGCAGGTCGATGCGATCGAGGATCGGGCCGCTGATCCGGTCGGCGTAGCGCCTGCGTACGCTGGGATGGCAGCCGCAGCGAGCCGGCTCGGTCCCGTGCCAGCCGCAGGGGCACGGGTTTCGTGCCGCGACCAGCTGGAACGCCGCTGGGAAGAGCGTCCGCGCCCGGTGCCGGTCGACCGTGATCTGGCCGTCCTCGAGGGGCTGCCTCAGTGCCTCGAGGTGGCCACGGGGGAACTCGGGCAGCTCGTCGAGGAACAGCACGCCACGGTGGGCCAGGCTGATCTCGCCCGGACGTGGCGAGCGGCCGCCGCCGACCAGCGCGACCTGGCTGGCCCGGGCGTGCGGAGCGCGGAACGGCGGCCTGTGCAGGAGCCCATGCGGCGTCGGGGCTCCAGCAGCCGAGTGGATCCGCGTCACCTCGATCGCCTCGGTCGCGGACAGGTCGGGGAGCAGACCGGGCAGGCGGCGCGCCAACATGGTCTTGCCCGATCCCGGTGGGCCGGTGAGCAACAGGGCGTGCCCGCCTGCGGCGGCGATCTCGAGCGCCAGTCGGGCCATGGGTCGACCACGAACCTCGCGTAGATCGGGGGGTCGGCCGGCCGAGTCGCCTGCGACCGAGGGGGCCGGAGCGCGTACGGCGGGACGTGGCGCGCCTCGTAGGAACGAGGCCGCCTCCGCCAAGGTGGCGGCCGGCCAGACGTCGAGCCCACCGAGCGCCGAAAGCCCGGGGGCGTCGTCCACCGGCACGATCAGGCGGCGCGGACCGTTCTCGAGCGCCATCAGGCCCACCGCGATCGCGCCTCGGACCGAGCGAATCGTGCCGTCCAGAGCCAGCTCTCCGACCGAGAGGGCGCGCGCGGCGGCGTCGGCGGGCACCCGCCCGTCGGCAGCCAGCAGCGCCAACGCGATCGGGAGGTCCAGCGCGGGCCCCTCCTTGCGGAGATCGGCCGGGGCGAGATTGATCAGGATTCGTGCACGCGGCGTGTCGAACCCGCTGGAGCTCAGGGCGGCGCGGACACGGTCGCGCGCCTCTCGAACGGCGGTGTCGGGAAGGCCCACCAGCGTCGTGCTGGGGAGACCGCGCGCCACGTGGACCTCCACGCGGACCGGCCTGGCGTCGACGCCCACGAGCGTGGCGGAGGGGACCGAGGCGAACATCGGGTACCAGCGTCGCGCGCCCGACGGGCGGTCGGCGCGGGTCGCGAGGCACGTGCCGGGCGTCACGCATCACGTGTCCCGAGGCGCCGAAGATCGTCGGCTCGTGGCGAACGACCCGTCGCAGCGCGGGCAGTCGGGCCCGACGCGACACCGACGTCTGGCCTGGGAGGCAACCATGAACCGATTCACACTCGAACGTCTAGGAGGCGCGATCGCCGTCCTCTCGTTGGCGCTCGCCGCCTGCAGCCTGATTCCGCCGCAGAACATCGGCGACGTGTTCGGGATGGACGGCACCGAGGTGACCGTGAGCGAGCCAGCTGCAGGGTTGCGTGTCGCGCAGTTCACCGACGGCTGCGACGACGGAACGCACTGCGCGCCGTTCGGCCCCGCCACGTTCGCCGATCCCGAGATCTCGGGCATCGCCACCTCGATCATCGCCGGGTTCGACGTCGACGCCGGCATCGAGGCCACGATCACGGCGCCCGGCGCCGTCGCGGAACGGATCACGGTGAGCTCGTTCGGCGTCTCGTTGACCGTGTCCGACCAGGAGACGGACCAGACGGTGTCCGCTTCGGCCAGCGCGACCGCCGACCCGGCCATCGTGTTCGAGCGGACGTCGGTCGGCGTGTACGTGGCCGACGACGTGTCGGACCTCCAGCTCACCGTCGAGTTCGACGGAAGCGAGCTGGGCACGCTGAAGGAGATCCTCACCGGCGGTGGCCAGAACGTCGGCTCCGGCGTCGTCTACCTGAACGTGGAGGAACAGGGGATCGCCAGTATGACGATCACGCTCCAGTCGGAGGGCGCGACCGTCTCGTTCTGACCCCGTCGCGTTCCGAGCGCCGCGCGCTGAAGCGATGCGTCGACGCGACGATCTGAACCGACGATCTGAACCGACGAGCCCAAGCGACGGCGTCCGCCCTGCCATGGCAGGGCGGACGCCGTGGTCCCGTGGTGGACCCGTGGTGGACGTCGGCGCCGGCCTACATCCCCAGCTCTGGCGTCGCGTCGGCCAGCGCGTAGTAGCCGTACGTTCCCGGGCCCACGTGCACGCCGATGACGGCGCCCATCTCGTACAAGCCCGCGTCGCGGAACTCGATGCCCGCGTCCCGGATCGCGGTGCGAAGCCGGTCGGCCGCGTCCGGGTCCTGGATGTGGATGAACGAGAGGACCAGCTCGCCCTCGGGATGCTCGGAGCGATACGTCTCGAGCCGGGACACCATCTCCTTGAGGGCCTTCTTCGCGCCGCGCGCACGCCCGGCCGGTTCCACGGTGCCGGCGTCCAGCGAAAGGATCGGCTTGATGTTCAAGATGCTCCCCAGCAGGGCGCTCGCGCGGCCGATCCGTCCGCCGCGCTGAAGGAACTCGAGCGTGCCGACGGTGAACAGCAGGAGGTTCTTGTCGCGAATCGTCTCCATCGCGGCCATGACCTCGCTCATCGGCGCGCCCGCGTCGCGCATGGCGGCCGCGCGGCGGATCATGTACGCCACGCCGATGCTGGCGTGGCGACTGTCGAACACCGTGACGGGCACCGGGGCGTCCTTCGCGGCCAGCTCAGCGGACTGGTACGTGCCGGACAGGCCCGACGAGATCGTGAGCACGAGAACCTCGTCCGCGCCGTTCGCGACGGCGTTCCGGTACGCTTCGGAGAAATCCTCGGGCGTCGGCTGGCTGGTGGTCGGCGACTCGGCGCCCTCCTGCATGCCACGGATCAGCTCGCCGGGCGTGATCTCGATCCAGTCCTTGAACGTCTCGCCACGGAAGTGGACGTACAGCGGAACTCTCTGGACGTCCAGATCGGCGAGCTCCTGGGCGGACAGATCGCAGGTGGAATCGGTCACGATCGCAATCGGCATGATTGAGCCTCCGGGGATGGGAAAACCGGGCCTGTCGAGGCGGCCCGCCTGACGCGTGGTATCCCCATGAGTATACGTGAGGCCGCCTCTGGCGCGGAGGGGCGGACCGAGAGCCGGCCCGAGAGCCGGCGCGAGAGATGGTCCCGAGGAGGCGCGCGTGAGCGACGTGACGTGGTGGGCGCTGCAACCGAGCGGAATGGTGATCGTGCTGCTGTTCGCAGCCTGGCTGGCCAACGCGGCGGGCGGGCGGCGCTGGACCGGTGCGATCGTCGGCCTGGTGCTGGTCGCTTGGATCACGGTGGTGCTGGCGCCCGTCGGCGCCTGGCTGGCCGCGCCGCTGGAGCGACGGACCCCGCCCCCTGACGCGCTTCCCGCCACGGTGGACGGCATCGTCGTGTTGGGGGGCTCGGTCGACTGGCGCGCCAGCATCGAGCGGGGCCAGCTGTCTCTGGGAGCGTCCGGGGAGCGCATGATCGCCGGTGCGGCGCTGGCGCGGCGTTATCCGGAGGCCGTTCTCGCGTTCACCGGCGTGACGGCCGAGGCGCTGTCGGCCGACTTCCACCGCTCGCCGGAGCCGGGCACGCTGTTCTTCGGCGAGGCGTTCGCGGATCGTCGGCCGCTGGCGTTGCCGGCCTCCGCGAGCACGTACGAGGACGCGTTGCTGTCGCTCGAACGGCTGCAGCCCAGGCCCGGCGAGACGTGGCTGCTGGTCACCAGCGCATGGCACATGCCTCGTGCCTGGGCCACGTTCCGGACACTGGGGTGGACGACGGTGCCGTACCCGGTGGACCCGATCTCCGCCGGGGCGCGTTGGGGTTGGCCCAATCCGCCGGGAGCGGCGGAGCGTCTGGCCGCGGTCGACCAGGTCGTGCGCGAGTGGGGCGCCGTGCTCGTGTACCGAAGGACCGGGCGGATCGCGCCCGAGGCGTGGGACGCGTCCGCGGCAGGCGGGCCGTGAGTCGTCCGGCGGCGCCGACGAACGGCCCAGGCGGACGTCACGCCAGGAGCGCCTCGGCGATCTGAACGGCGTTGAGTGCCGCACCCTTGCGAATCTGATCGCCCGACACGAACAGAGCGACCGCGCCGGGACGGCTCGCGTCGGCGCGGATACGGCCGACGAGGACCTCGTCCCGACCCGAGGCGTCTCGCGGCATGGGAAACAGGTTCGCCTCGCGGTCGTCCACGATCCGGACGCCGGGCGCGGCCGCCAGAACGCGTCGCGCCTCGTCCGGATCGATGGGCCGTTCGAACTCGGCGTGGATCGCCTCGCTGTGGGCGCGGTAGACGGGGACCCGCACGCAGGTCGCGCTGATGTTCAGGTCCGGAGCGTTCAGGATCTTGCGCGACTCGAGCAGGAGCTTGCGCTCTTCGACGTTGTAGCCGTCGTCGCCCACCTCGCTGTCGTGGGAGAACAGGTTGAACGCGATGTCGTGATCGAACGTCCGCGGGAGCTCCTCGCGACCGTCGAGCGCCGCGCGCGTCAGGCGCGTCAGCTCGTCGATCCCGGTGGCCCCGGCTCCGGACACGGCCTGGTAGGTCGCGACGGTCGCACGCGTCAGGCCGAACGCACGGTGCAACGGCGCGAGCGCCATCAACGCGATGATCGTCGAGCAGTTCGGGTTCGCGACGATTCCCCGGTGGGCGCGGGCCGCGTCCGCGTTGATCTCGGGAACGACCAGCGGCGTGGTCGGATCCATGCGCCAGGCGCTGGTGTTGTCGATCACGACCGCGCCGTGCGACGCCCAGTCGCGGGCGTGCGCCTTCGAGAGGTCGCCACCGGCCGAGGAGAACGCGATGTCGGCGTCCAGGTCGCCGCTGTCGGGCAGCGTCTCGATCGTGACCGGCGCGCCGCGGAACGTCACCGTCCGGCCCGCCGACCGAGGCGATGCGTACAGCCGCAAGGCGCTCACCGGGAACGACCGTTCCTCGAGCAGAGCGACGAGCTCCTGACCGACGGCGCCGGTGGCGCCTACGATGGCGACGCGCATGGATCCTCCTCCGCACCCCGGCCTGCGAGGTGCGGGCGTGAGTCTAGCACGGGCTCCCGCGCCGCTCGGACGCCCGGCCGGGACGCCGGGTAGCATGACGGCGATGAGCGGGACGCGAGCGACGACAGCAGGGGGACGACGCGCCGCGCGGCGCGTCGTCGTGAAGATCGGGACCAGCAGCATCACCGACGAGTCGGGCCGGATTCACCCGCCGCGGATGGCTGCGATCGCGCGGGGCGCGGCTGCGGTGGAGCGGGCCACAGGCGCCACGCCGGTGCTGGTCTCGTCGGGCGCCGGCGCGGCCGGCCGGGAGCGGCTGGGCCTCTCGCTGCCCCTCACGCTTCCCGACAAGCAGGCGGCCGCAGCGGTCGGCCAATCGCTGCTGATGCTGCACTGGGAGCGGGCGCTGGCGCCCCGTCCGGTCGCACAGCTGCTGCTCTCGGCGGACGACGTGCACGACCGGACGCGCTACGTGAACGCGAAGAACGCGCTGCAGGCCAGCCTACGGCTGGGTGCCGTGCCGATCGTGAACGAGAACGACAGCGTCGCGACGCAGGAGCTGAAGCTGGGCGACAACGACACGCTGTCGGCCTGGGTGGCGTACCTCGTCGACGCCGATGCGCTGCTGATCCTGACGGACGTCGACGGGCTGTACGACGCCGATCCACGTCGAAGCCCGGACGCCCAGCGGATCGACGAGGTGCACGACCTGGACGCCGCTGCGCGGATGGCGGGCGGCATCGGCAGCGGTCGGGGGACCGGCGGCATGGCGACGAAGCTTCGCGCCGCCAGGATCGCCAGCGAGGCGGGCATCGAGACGTGGATCGCCGGCGGAGGTGGCGCCGCGCTCGAGGCGTTCGCGCGTGGCGAGGCACCGGGGACCCGGGTGGTGCCCGCGACCGAGCACGCTCCGGCGCGCAAGGCGTGGCTGGCCCAGCAACCGGTGGCGGGACGAGTGGTCGTCGACGACGGAGCGATCCGGGCGCTGAACGAAGGTCGCAGCCTGCTTCCGAGGGGGGTCAAGGGGGTCGAGGGCGGGTTCGCGTTCGGTGACGCGGTCGAGGTCGTCGGATTCCACGGTGCGCCCGTCGCGCGCGGACTCGTGAACTACGCTCACGATGCGCTGCAACGGATCGCTGGCCGGCATACCAGCGAGATCGCCGAGCTGCTCGGAGCGAAGGATTTCGACGAGGTCGTCCATCGCGACAACCTCGTGCTGCTCGCGCGCCGGCCCTGAGGCCAGTGCGTCCGCGCCGTGGCGGGACGGGTGCTACGCTCGCGGTAGGAGGCATCATGAAGAGCGTCCGAACCACCCTCGCCTACTTCGCCGCCGCAGCTCTGGTCGCCTTCGGCCTGCTGGCGCTGTTGAACCCGCTGGTCGCCGCACGACTGGTAGGGCTCGAGGTGGTCGAGCCGCGCGGACTGAGCGAAGTCCGAGCGTTCTACGGGGCGATGATGCTGATGCTGGGCGGCGTGATGGTGTGGGCCGTGCCGATGCGCCCCCGCTCGGCGCCCTGGATGCGACTCGCTGGGCTGCTGTGGGCCGCGGCGACGCTGGGGCGGGCGGCCAGTGTGATCTTGGACGGCGTGTGGACCCCGGTCAACCTGCTGTTCCTGCTCGCGTCCGGGGTCATCGCCGCCGCGTTCATCCTCGCCAGCTTCCAGACGCGCCCCCGTGCGATTCGCCGGAGCGACGAAGAGCAACCTGGCGAGCTGGCGTCCAGCCGGGACGCCCGCGAGGCCCGACCTGAACCTCGACGAGGCTGGCTGCGCCGCTCGAAGGACCGACCGGGCAAGCCGGCCGATCGCCGGGAGGAACCCGCGGAGGAGGACGAGGACGATCCGCTCCGCGCCTATCGGAGCTGACGCCGGCGACGTGCGCGCCGGGTCGTTCGCCGCGCCCGGCGGCGCGGACGGTGGCGCGGACGGTCCGCCGCCGGGCGCGCGCGGTAGGCTCTAGACGCCATGTCGATCCGTCCGCGTCCAGACCCGCACCCACCGTTCACGCCCCGGTCGCTCAGGCCGCGAAGCGGCCCCCCGGGTCGCTTTCCGGTCCTGTGAGGCACGTTCTCGCCGACGGCACCCGCGCGCACCTGCCCACCGCGGCGGCGACGCGCGACCGTCTTCGCCGGCGACTGTCCGAGCTGTACGTCTCGTGGGGGTACCGGACCGTCGAGGTGCCCGCGCTGGAGCGGTACGATCCCGAGCACCCGCGAGCCGCGCAATCGTTCAAGCTCACCGACCGCGACAGCGGCCTGCTGGCGCTGCGCTCCGACTTCACGCCGGCGCTGGCCCGGCTGGTCCGGCACGCCTGGCCGCACCTGGCCGATCCGGCCTCGAGGCAGAGCGCGATGCGACTCCAGGTCGCCGGTCCGGTCTGGCAGGCGATCGACCCCGAGCTGGCGCGGACCCGCGAGTTCAGTCAGATCGGGGTCGAGCTGATCGGCGTCCGGCACCCGCGGGCGGACGCCGAGCTGATCCACCTGGCGCGCGAGTCGGTGCGAACCGTCGGGCTCCGGCCGCGCGTCGAGATCGGCTCGCCGGGCTTCGTGAGGGCGCTCATGGACGAGGCGGCCGTCCCAGGCGGGGTCCGGTCCGCGCTCGCGGACGCGATCGACCGCAAGGATCCCCACGACGTCGCGACGATGCTGCGCGCCGTGGGGCTCTCCGGACCCGCCGCGGACGCGTTGCGGGCGGCGCCCGACCTGTACGGCAGCACGGAGCAGCTGGAGGAGGCGCGCCGCGTCGCCACCGGTCCGGCGTCGCGCGCCGCCCTGGACCACCTGGAGGGCGTGCTGGGCGAGTTCGAGGACGACAGCGAGCTGATCCTCGATCTCGGCATGGCGCGGCGGCTGTCGTACTACACCGGCGTCACCTTCCGGGCGTACACGCTGGACTTCGGGCAGCCCCTGCTGGGCGGCGGCCGCTACGACGGTGCGCTGCTCCCCTACGCCGCCGGCTTCTCGATCGGCCTGGAGCGGCTCGAGAGCGCCCTGGCCGACGCCGAGGGCGACCACGTCGTCGATTCCGCCACGATCTGGGCGCTGTCCACGGACGACGCGGCCGCGAGGCGCCTGCGCGCCGCGGGGTTCGCGGTCGGCCGCGCCATCGCGACGGACGACGAGGACGCGCTGCAGGAAGCGCGCGACGCCGGCGCGCGCTGGCTGGTGGGGCGTTCCGGGCTCCGTCCGGTGAGCGGCGCTGGCGACGCGGACGAGCAGGCGCGAATGATGGCCGCGATGGAGGGCGATGATGACTGACGCATCACCCAGGCCGCTGGTCGTCGCGCTTCCCAAGGGCCGGGTGCTGGACGACGCGCTGGCCGCGCTCCGCTCGGCCGGACTCGATCTGCGACTCGACGGAGGCGACCGGGTGCTTCGGCACACGGCGCGGGCCGGCACCGTGATCGTGATGCGGAACGCCGACGTGCCCACCTACGTCGATCTGGGCGTGGCCGATGTCGGCGTCGTGGGCAAGGACGTGCTGCTGGAGTCCGGCAGTCGGATCTACGAGCCGGTGGACCTGGGCTTCGCGGCCTGCCGCATGTCGCTGATCCGACCGCTGGGCGCTCGCGGGGTCGTGCGCCGGGTGGCGACGAAGTACCCGAGGGTCACGGCGTCGTACCTGGCTCGCGTCGGCAGCACGGCGGAGGTCGTCGATCTGAAGGGGAACGTCGAGCTGGCTTGCCTCACGGGACTCGCAGACGCCGTGGTGGACATCGTCGAGACGGGATCCACCCTGGCCGCCAACGAGCTCGAGGAGGTGGACCTGATCCTGCGGTCGTCCGCCCGCTTCGTGGTGAACCGGGCCGCGCTGAAGCTGCGCGCGGCCGAGCTGAAGCCGCTGATCGCGCGTCTGCGGCGCGCTGCCGCCGGCCAGGAGGCGCACGCAGAGTAGTCACCACCATCCCCGCCGCCGGAAGCCCTGGGCCAGCCCGAACGCCAGCGTGATCATCGCCAGCCACAGGGCAGGGTAGGCCCAGCGCCAGCCGAGCTCCGGCATGTGCTGAAAGTTCATGCCGTAGACGCCGACGATGAACGTCAGCGGGATGAAGACGGTGCTGATCACGGTGAGCACCTTCATCACTTCGTTCATTCGGAACGACAGGGTCGACAGCGTCGACTCCTGCAGGCCGGAGAGAAGCTCGCGCAGCGTCTCGACGGCGTCGACCGCCTGCACGGCGTGGTCGTGCACGTCACCGAGGAAGGTGCGCGCCTCGCGTCCCAGCAGCTCCGTGTCGTCCCGCAGAAGGCCCGCCAGCAGGTCCCGGGTCGGCCAGACCGTGCGCCGCAGCTGCAGCGCGTCCATCCGCAGGGCGTGGATGCGCTGCAGGTGGGCGGGCGAGGGTCGACGGAACGCTTCGTCCTCCAGGTCCACGATCGCGTCGCCGTAGCGCTCGAGCAGCGCGAAGGCCTCCTCGACGACCGTGTCGACGAGCGCGTAGGCCAGGTAGTCGGGTCCACCGGTGCGCAGGCGCGAGCCGGTCCGCCTGATGCGCGCGCGGACGCCGTCGAACGGGTCGCCCGGACGCTCCTGGAACGTGACCACCAGGCGGGGACCGATCACGATCGAGACCTGCTCGGCCTCGAGCCCGGGGTGCTCCGAATCGTCGGCGACACGGAGCGAGCGCATCACGATCAACAGCGCCTCGTCGACGCTCTCGTGCTTGGGACGCTGCCCGACGTTGGCGATGTCCTCGATCCACAACGGATGCAGTCCCAGCACGCGACCGAGCTCGCTGAGGAAGGCGTGGTCGGCGAGGCCCACCACGTCGATCCAGGTCATCTCGTCGCCGGGCGCGGCGGCGAGCCGTAGCGCGGTGGCGGCGTCGATCTCGCGCTCGTCGAGCGAGGTGGGCCCGAAGCGGAGCAGGCGCACGCGCGTCGCGACGGGTGGATGGTGGCCCGTGTAGGTCACCGAGCCGGGAGCGCCGGGCGTCGCGCGCCGACCGGTCAGGCGCCGGGAGGCGCGACCGACGGCACGTCCCGATCGGCGCAGGGAAGGATCGTCGCTGGCGTTCATGGAGCGAGCCTAGCGGACGAGGGGCGACCGCGGGGTTCGGGAAGCGGGGTTCGGGAGGCGGCGGGAGCGACCCGGCGGAGCCGAGGTACGCTCCCGCCATGACGCACTCCTGGATCGCGACCGCACGCGCCGAGATGGCCCGACAGGGACTCGCCGGTTGGCTTCTGTACGACTTCCGCGGCAGCAACCCGTTCGCCGCTCGCTTCCTCGACTTTCCCGGCAGCTTCCTGAGCCGGCGCGTGTTCGCGCTCGTGCCGGTCGAGGGACCCCCCGTGGTGCTCGTCAGCGTGCTCGAGGCGGGCTCGCTGCAGGCCGACGGCTTCGAGATCCGCAGCTACGCCGGCCGCGATTCGCTCGAGGAGGAGCTGCGGCGACTGATCCCGTCCGGGAAGATCGCGATGGAGGTCTCGCCGCGGGCCGACCTGCCCTACGTCTCGGTCGTCGACGCCGGCACGGTCCAGCTCGTCGAGGACCTCGGCGGCCAGGTCGTCTCCTCGGGCGAGCTGCTGCAGGCGTTCGCCGCCTGGAGCGAGCGGCAGATCCGGGATCATCGCGAGGCCGCCGCGGGCGTGATGGCGGTGCTCGACGAGGCGTTCGCGTTCGTGCGAGCACGGACCGAGGCCGGCGAGGAGCTGCGCGAGACGCAGGTCCAGGACGTCATCGCCGACGGCTTCGAGCGGCGCGGTCTGGTGTACGAGCACCGGGCGATCGTCGGGTTCGGACCGAACGCGGGCGATCCGCACTACTCGCCGCGGACCGGATCGGACCGTGTGCTGACCCCCGGCGACCCGATCCTGATCGACCTGTTCGCGAGGAAACCGGACGAGGGCGCGCCGTACGGAGACGTCACCTGGATGGGCGTCTACGGCGAGCCCGAGCCCGCGTTCGTGCGCGCCTTCGAGGCCGTCGTCGCGGCCCGCGAGATCGGCGTCGACACGATCCGGACGGCGTGGGCCGAGGATCGTCGCCCGCAAGGGCGCGAGATCGACCGCGCGGTCCGCGATCACCTGGACGCGGCCGGCTACGAGGGCGCGTTCGTGCACCGCACCGGCCACAGCCTGGGTTGGCGCCACACGCACGGCGAGGCGGTCCACCTCGACGACTTCGAGACGCGCGACGTGCGGACCTTGCGGCCCGGCATCGGCCTCACCATCGAGCCCGGCGTGTACCTCCCCGACTTCGGCGTCCGCAGCGAGCTCGACCTGATCCTGGGCGAGGACGGACCGGAGGTCACGACGGGCGAGCAGAGCGAGCTGGTGCGCGTGCCGCTGGGTCCGCATCACGCAGCCGCGAGAGGGTGATCTCCGCGCTCGACGAGGGCGTCGCCATCGCCCGCGTCGCCACGGTCGAAGCGGTCACCCGGTGCTAGCGTGAGCGCATGACGAGCACCCTGTGGGTCGTCGGCGACTTCGCCTGGGACGTGCTGATCCGCACGAACACCGCCTTGCAGGCCGGCGGCGACACGTACGGCGAGGTGAACCTGGCGCCGGGCGGCTCCGCGGCGAACGCCGCGGTGTGGGCGCGGCGCTGCGGCACCCCGACGGCGTTCGCCGGCAAGGTCGGGCGCGACCGGCTGGGCGACCTCGCCGAAGAGGAGCTGGAGGACGAACAGCTCGAGACGTGGCTGGTCCGGAGCGAGACGCAGGCGACCGGCTCGGTCGCGGTGTGGATCGACCACCAGGGCCAGCGCTCGATGGTGTCGGGCAAGGGGGCCGACCACTACCTTCTGCCCTCCGAGCTGCCGCGAGAGCAGCTTCGCGGCGCGAAGCATCTGCACCTCTCGGCCTGGTCGTTCTTCGCGAACCCGCCACGGACCGCGGTGCGCGAGGCGGCCAGGCTGGCGAAGAGCGGCGGCGCGACGGTGTCGTTCGACCCCGCCAGCTTCCAGCTGATCGAGCACACCGGTGTCGACCGGTTCATGCGCTTCACCGAGGGGCTCGGGATCGACCTGCTGTTCCCGAACGTCGACGAGGGGCGCGTCCTGTCGGGCGAGACCGACCCCGAGCGGATGATCCCCGCCCTGGCCGAGCGCTATCCGGGCACGCGGATCGTGCTGAAGCTCGACGCGAAGGGGGCCCGGGTGCAGACGTCGCCCAGCGAGAGCGTGCTCGTTCCGCCGGTCGAGAGCCAGCTGTTGGACGCCACCGGAGCGGGCGACGCCTTCGCCGGCGCGTTCCTGTCCCGCTGGCTGCGTGACGGCGACGCCGTCGACGCGACCCGCTTCGCGACCGGCGTCTCCGCCTGGGTGATCGAGCACATCGGTGCCCGCCCCAAGCCCGACGCCCGGCTACGGGAGCGGTTGGCGTTCGACGAGGAGGAGCGAGCGTCGGCGGACGAGCCGTGAACGTCGGCGGTCCCGATCCCTCGTCCGCCAGCGGGTCCGACCGGCCGTCGGCCGAGCGGTCCGACGTGATCGTCGTCGGCGCCGGGCTGGCCGGCCTGACGGCGGCCCGCGAGCTGCGGCGGGCGGGTCGCTCGGTCGTCGTGCTCGAGGCGTCCGACCGGGTGGGCGGACGGGTTCGGACCGATCGGATCGACGGCTTCCTCGTCGACCGTGGCTTTCAGGTCCTGTTCCCGGCGTATCCGGCGTACCGTCGGCAGCTGCGGCGCGACGGGCCCGCCTTGGCGCACGTCCCGCCCAGCGCGGTGTTGCGCGACGGTCGGGGCCCGGTGGAGGTCGTGGGCGATCCCCTGCGCGATCCGGCCGTACGCGGCGCCCTGCCTACCTTGCGGTCGCTGGGCCCACTGGACCTGGCCCGGCTCGGACGGCTGGTGGCGGAGGTGCTCACGCAGCCGCCGCAGGCCTGTCTGGCCGGACCCGACGAGCCATCGTTCGCGTTTCTGGAGCGTCGCGGCTTCTCGGCGACGGCCCGCACGCGCTTCTTCGTGCCGTTCTTCGGTGGCGTGTTCCTGGATCGGGAGCTGCGCACCAGCGCCCGCCTGCTCCGCTACGTGCTGCGGATGCTGGTGCTGGGGGGTGCTGCGCGGCCGGTCGGCGGGATGGAGAGGATCCCCGAGGCGCTGGCGCGCGGGAGCGACGTTCGGACGGGGCGGCGGGTGGACCGCCTGCACGCGGACGGAGACGAGGTGCAGGTGGTCTTGACCGCAGGGGGCGGCATGACGGCGCGCGACGTCGTGGTCGCGACCGATCCGCCCGAGGCGGCCAGGTTGGCGCACGTGGCCGTCCCTCCCGGCGCGCGCGGTGCGATCTACCTGGCCTTCGCCGCGCCCGCCGGCATCGACGACGAACCCAGGCTGATCCTCGGGGACGGAGGTCCCGTGAACGACGCCTGCTGGCTGTCGAACGGCGATCCCACCCTCGCTCCGCCCGGTCGCGCGCTGCTGTCGGTCACGGTGCTGGAGGCGGCCGACCCCGAGCGCGACGACGAGGCGCTGACGAGGCGGGTCCGTGCGACGCTGCGCGGCTGGTACGGCCCGCGCGCGTCCGAGCTGGAGCTCTTGCGCCTGCTGCGGATCCCCTACGCCCAGTTCGCGCAACCACCGGGCATCGGCGGCTTGCTGGCCCCGGTTCGTACGCCCGTGCCGCACGTGTGGCTGGCGTCCGAGGCGACCCGCGGCTGCTCGATCCAGGGCGCCATCGAGGGCGGCGAGCAGGCGGCCGCCGCGATCCTCTCGGACGCCGCCGTGCTGGGACGGCCGCGAGGCGCCTGAGCGCCAGGTCGGCGAGCGGTCGCAGCCGTGCGGCCCGGGCTCAGTCGACCAGGTGACCCATCTTGTCGACCTTCGTGCGCAGGTACGTCTCGTTGTGCGGGTTCTCGCCGGCGTGGAGCGGGACGCGCTCGACGATCCGCATCCCGAACCCCTCGAGCCCCGCGACCTTGCGGGGGTTGTTCGTCAGCAGCCGGATGCGCGCGACCCCGAGGTCGGAGAGGATCTGGGCGCCGATGCCGTAGTCGCGCAGGTCGGCGGCGAACCCCAGGCGCTCGTTCGCCTCGACCGTGTCGGCCCCCTCGTCCTGAAGGTGGTAGGCGCGGATCTTGTTCAGCAAGCCGATTCCGCGGCCTTCCTGGCGAAGGTACACGAGCACGCCTCGGCCGGCCTCGGCGATCGCCTGCAACGCCGCGTCGCGCTGAAACCCGCAGTCGCAGCGGAGGCTGTGGAACACGTCGCCGGTGAGGCACTCGGAGTGCATCCGGACCAGGACGGGATCTCCGTCCCCCACCTCGCCCAGCACCATCGCGACGTGCTCGGCGCCGTTCAGGGCGTCGCGGTAGCCAGTGACCTCGAACTCGGCCCACGGCGTCGGCAGCTTCGCGTCGGCGACGCGCTGCACGAAGCCGTCGTGCCGTTCGAGCCGGTAGCGGATCAGGTCCGCGATCGTGCCGACGGCGATGCCGTGGGTCTGCGCGAAGCGCAGGATCTCGGGCAGCCTCATCATGCGACCGTCGTCGTCCATCAGCTCGCTGATCGCGCCTGCCGGTGCCAGGCCCGCCAGGCGGCAGAGGTCCACCGCCGCCTCGGTATGGCCGGCGCGCCTCAGCACCCCGCCGTCGCGGGCGCGCAGCGGGAAGACGTGGCCCGGGCGGGCCAGGTCCTCGGCGACGACCCCGTCGCGGACCGCGGTCCGGATGGTGGTGGCGCGGTCCTTGGCGCTGATGCCGGTGTCCACGCCCTCCTTCGCCTCGATCGAGACGGTGTACGCCGTCTGACGCCTGGCGGTGTTGTGCTGCACCATCATCGGCAGGTCCAGATGGTCCGCCAGCTCGTTCGGCATCGCCAGACAGATCACGCCGCCGGTGTTCCGGATCGTGAACGCCAGGTTCCGCTCGCTCGCGAACTCGGCGGCGATGACCAGGTCGCCCTCGTTCTCGCGGTCCTCGTCGTCCACCACGATCACGGGCCTGCCGGCGCGCAGCTCGCTCAGCAGGGTGTCGATCGGCGCGAGCCCGGCGTCACGCGAGTCGCTCACGACGCCGCCTCCGTGTCGTCGCCCGAGAGGGCGGCGGCCCTCGCGGCGTAGCGGGCCATGATGTCCGCCTCCAGGTTGACCTGGTCGCCGGGGTGCAGGTCGCCCAGCGTGGTGACCTGGAGCGTGTGCGGAATCAGCCACAGCGTGAAGGTGTCGGCCGCCATCGCCGGGTCGGTGCCGCCGGGCCCCCCGACGTCGACCACGGTGAGGCTGACGCCGTCGACGGTGATGCTCCCTTTCGGAACGAGCCAGCGAGCCAGCTCGTCCGGGGCCTCGACGCGGAGCACGGTGGCTCCCTCGTGGTCGGTCCGTGCGGTGACGGTGCCGACCCCCTCGACGTGTCCGGCGACGACGTGCCCGCCGAAGCGCCCGTTCGCCGGCATGGCGCGTTCGAGGTTCACGGCAGCGCCCTCGTGCCAGCGCGGCGCGGTCGCGCGCACCGACTCGTCGGTCAGCTCGACCTCGAACGCCGGCGCGTCGACCGCGACGGCCGTCAGGCAGCAGCCCGACACGGCCACCGAGTCGCCGACCTTCAGATCGGAGAGGACCGCGTCGCCCTCGATCCGAAGGCGTAGATCTCCGTGCGTCCGACCGACCGCCGTGACGCGTCCGACCTCTTCCACGATCCCGGTGAACATCAGATTCGTCCTTCCTGGACGGCGACCGTGCTGGCCGCGTCCTCGCTGGCCGCGTTGTCGTCGACGGCGCCTGCGACGGGGGCGGCCGGATAGCGGACGCGCCCGGTGAGCAGCAGGTCGGTTCCGCTGGTCTCGCTCCGCAGGTCGTCGAGCTCGAACGCCTCGTCCATGGTCGTGACGCCCATCCCGCCGAGCGGGGTGGCGCCGTTCCCTCCGAGCAGCTTGGGCCCGATGAACCAGGCCACCCGGTCGATGGCTCTCGCCTCGAGGAACGACCAGGCGAGGGTTCCGCCGCCTTCCAGCAGCACGCTGCGCACCTCGCGCCGGTGAAGCTCCCCGAGCGCGCCACGGACCGACGGTCGTCCCTTCGGACCGTCCAGCGTCACGACCTCCGCGCCCACGTCGCGCAGCGCGGCGATGCGGTCGCCGGGCGCCGACGGGCCCACGAACACCGTGACCCGGGCCGGCGCGCCGCCTGCGTCCGGCGCCAAGAGCGCCGCGCCCGTCGGCGTGCGAGCCAGCGAGTCGAACACGACCTTGCGCGGAGTCCGGCCGTGCTCGACGCGGGCCGTCAGCCGCGGATCGTCGAGCAGCACGGTGGACACGCCGACGGCGACGGCGTCGAGCTCGTGCCGCCAGCGCTGGACGCGTTCCCTCGAGGCCTCCCCGGTGATCCAGCGGGAATGCCCCGTGCGGGTGGCGATCTTGCCGTCCAGCGTCATCGCCGTCTTGTACAGCACGAACGGCCGGCTCAGAAGCTGCGAGGTGCGGAACACCTCGTTCTGACGCTCCGCCTCGTCGCCGCGGACGCCGACATCGACCGCGACACCGGCGTCGCGAAGTCGGCGGACGCCGGAGCCGTCGACCAGCGGGTTCGGATCGAGGGTCGCGACGACCACGCGTCGCACCCCTGCATCGATCAGCGCCAGGCTGCACGGCGGCGTACGGCCGTGGTGATCGCACGGCTCCAGGGTGACGTAGGCGGTAGCCCCCTTCGCCGCATCGCCGGCCTCGCGCAAGGCGACGATCTCGGCGTGGTCCTCGCCCGCCCGCCGGTGGTACCCCTCGCCCACGATCGCGCCGTCGCTCACCAGAACGCATCCCACCAGCGGGTTGGGCGAGGTGGTTCCGCGGCCCTGCTCGGCGAGGTCGAGGGCGCGCGCCATGAAGCGCTCGTCGGCGTCGGATGGGTCGGTCGGGCCCCGCGGGTCCGGGTGTTCTCGGGTCCACTCCATGCGGTCGCGTGCGCGAGGGTCGTCGCGCCGCTCCACCTCCTTCTCTCATCCGGACTGTCACCGTCGGTGCCGGAGTCTCACCGGCTCGGGCCTTTCGGCTTCGCGGACTCGCGCTCGTGCGCTCACCGCCGGTCGGGGATTTCACCCTGCCCTGAAGGATGCGTTCGTGCCGTGGCCCTTGTCTCGGGGCCGCGCAGGAAGTATAAAGCGACCGCCGGGTCCGCACCGTAGGCCGTGCGTCCGACAGGGCGCGTCGGTGCTCCGTCCGACGCGGACGCACCGCTGGCATGATGGGCGCATGGATCACGAACACGTTCTAGGTGCCTACGCCGACCTCGCCGTTCAGGTGGGCGTCGGCCTTCGCGCAGGGCAGCGGCTGTTGCTGCGCAGCCCGCTGACCGCCGCACCGCTGGCCCGCCGCATCGTGGCGGCCGCCTACCGGGCAGGCTCGCCGTACGTGCACGTCCAGTGGACCGACGAGGAGGTGACCAAGGCGCGCTACCTGCTGGCGCCGGAGGGAAGCTTCGAGGAGGTTCCGCTCGGCCAGGCCGAGGCGCTCGAGGCGATGGCCGAACGCGGCGACGCGCTGGTCTCGATCTCCGCCTCCGATCCCGAGGCGTTGGCGGCGGCCGATCCGGAGCGGGTCGCGACCGGTCGGGCCGCGCTGCAGCGAGCGCTGGCGCCGTTCACGCGCCACGTGATGGCGGACCGGGTGCCCTGGACGATCCTGGCCGTTCCGACACCGGCCTGGGCCTGCAAGGTGTTCCCGGACGCGAGCGAGGAGACGGCGGTCGCGAAGCTGTGGGACGCCATCCTGACGGCGACGCGGATGGATCTCGCCGATCCGGTCGCGGCTTGGCGCGAGCACGTCGCGACGCTCGAGGCGCGCGCCGCACGCCTCGATCGACGGGCGTACCACGCCCTCAGGTTCCGCGGGCCGGGGACGGATCTGGTCGTCGGGCTGGCCGACGGGCACGTCTGGAAGGGGGGCGCCAGCGTCACGCCGACGGGCCAGACGTTCGTCCCGAACCTGCCCACCGAGGAGGTCTTTACCGCTCCTCACCGTGAGCGTGTCGATGGCACCGTACGCGCCAGCCTGCCTCTCGCGTACGGCGGACGTCTGATCGAGGGGTTCCGGCTCCGCTTCGAGCGTGGCCGGGTGGTCGAGGCGCATGCCGACCGCGGACAGGAGGTGCTCGATCGGTTGTTGGACACCGACGAGGGCGCCCGCAGGCTGGGCGAGGTCGCGTTGGTGTCGGTCGATAGCCCGATCCACCGCAGCGGCCTGTTGTTCCTGAACACCCTCTTCGACGAGAACGCCGCCAGCCATCTGGCCTTGGGTCGGGCGTACCGCTTCTGCTTGGCTGGCGGGGTCGAGGCCGACGACGAGACGGTCGCAGCCGCCGGGCTGAACGAGAGCCTGGTCCACGTCGACTTCATGATCGGCTCGCCCGAGATCGACGTCGACGGCGTGCACGCGGACGGCGCGTCCGAGCCGGTGATGCGGGACGGCCGGTTCGTCAGGTTGACCGGCGATCGTGGGCCCGGGCCCGGTCCCGCTGGGCGACGACCCAGCGACGGGCGCCGGGTCGCTGGTATCGTCGCGACATGACGCCACCCCCGAGCGACGTCGGCGACGGACGGCCGGCAGGACGCCCTTCCGCGCCGAGCGACGCGGGAGCGCCGGGAGCGCCGGGAGCGTCAGGACCGACACCGACGATCCGCGCCCGCGCCCGAGAGCTTCTTCAGCAGGTCTGGGGCTATCAGGACTTTCTAGGTCTGCAAGGCGACGTGATCGAGCACGTCGCTGCGGGCGGCGACGCGCTGGTGCTGATGCCGACCGGCGGAGGCAAGTCGATCTGCTACCAGCTTCCGGCCCTGTTGCGCGACGGGGTCGCCGTCGTCGTCTCGCCCCTCATCGCGCTGATGCAGGATCAGGTCGTCGCGCTGCGGAACGTCGGCGTGCGCGCCGCGTTCCTGAACTCGTCGCTGGAGCCCGCTGCCCGACGGGAGGTCGAGGCGGACCTCGAGGCGGGCCGGCTCGACCTCCTGTACGTCGCGCCCGAGCGCCTCGTGACGGCCGACTTCCTCCGCCGGCTCGAGCGGGTGCCCCTGGCCCTGTTCGCGATCGACGAGGCGCACTGCGTCTCGCAGTGGGGGCACGACTTCCGGCCCGAGTACATCGCTCTGGACGTGCTGGCCGAGCGCTTCCCGAACGTCCCGCGCATCGCGCTGACCGCCACGGCCGACGCGGTGACCCGCCGCGAGATGGCCCAGCGGCTACGCCTCGAGGATGCGCGCCGCTACACCAGCAGCTTCGACCGGCCGAACATCCGCTACACCGTCGTCGACAAACAGAACGCCCGCCAGCAGCTCCTGCGGTTCTATCGCGACCGGCACCAGGGCGACGCCGGGATCGTCTACTGCCTGTCGCGGAAATCGGTCGACTCGACCGCGCAGTGGCTCCGCCGGGAGGGCGTCGACGCGGTCGCGTACCATGCCGGCCTCGATCGCGAGACGCGCGCCGCGCACCAGGAGCGGTTCCTTCGCGAGGACGGCGTGGTCGTCGTGGCCACCATCGCGTTCGGAATGGGGATCGACAAGCCGGACGTCCGGTTCGTGGCGCACCTCGACCTGCCCAAGAGCCTCGAGGGGTACTACCAGGAGACCGGGCGGGCGGGGCGTGACGGCGATCCGGCCGACGCGTTCCTGACCTACGGCCTCCAGGACGTGGTGCAGGTTCGGCGTCTGCTCGCGTCCAGCGACGGCGGCGAAGAACATGCACGGGTCACGCAGCAGCGGCTCGAGGCGCTGCTGGGCTTCTGCGAGACGGCCGGGTGCCGCCGCCAGGTGCTGCTGCGCTACTTCGGCGAGACGCTGGAGGAGCGCTGCGGGAACTGCGACACCTGCCTCACGCCGGTCCGTACCTTCGACGGCACCGTCGCCGCGCAGAAGCTGCTCTCGACCGTCGTCCGAACCGGCCAGCGCTTCGGCGCGGGGCACCTCACCGACGTGCTGCTGGGCAAGCGCACCAAGCGCGTCGAGGCGCTCGGCCACGCCGAGCTCAGTACCTTCGGCATCGGCACCGAGCTGGACGAGAAGGGCTGGCGGTCGGTGGCTCGCCAGCTGGTGGCCGGCGGCCAGCTGGTGACCGACGCGGAGGGGCACGGCTCGCTGCGCGTCGGTCCCGTCGCCGGTCCGGTGCTGCGCGGCGAGACCGCCGTGGAGCTGCGCGAGGACCGGACCCCGGTCGGCGTCAAGGGGCGCGGTGCGCCGAAGCGGCGCCGCAGCGTCGACGAGCTCCCAGGCGACGCTCGCGAGCGGTTCGAGGCGTTGCGCGCCGTCCGTGCCGAGATCGCGCGCGAGTCCGGCGTACCGCCCTATGTCGTGTTCCACGACGCCACGCTCCGCGAGATGGCGGAACGGGTGCCCCTCGACGCGGCAGGGCTGGGAACGGTCCAAGGGGTCGGCGCCACCAAGCTCGAGCGGTACGGCGACAGGTTCCTGGCGGTGCTCCGCGAGGTCGCGCCCGAGTCTCCGGTCGCCGCGCCCGTCCCCGCCCGCTCCACGTCGGTCCCCGCGCCCGCCGCCGGCACCGCGCCGCTGGCGTTCGACGCGACGCCGGACGAGGAAGGCGACACCGTCGAGCGCACCCGCGCGCTGATCCTCGACGGTTTCGCTCCGGAAGCGGTCGCCGCCGAGCGCAACCTCAAGCTGCGCACGGTCGAGCGGCACCTGGCCGAGCTGGTCGCCCGGGGCGACCTGACGGTGCAGGAGGCGACCGGCCTCGATGCGGCGAGGATCGCCGAGATCGAGGCGGCGGCCGTGGCCCTGCCGGACGAGGTGCGCGGACGCCTGCGGCCGCTGCGCGACGCCCTCGGCGGACGCTACGAGTACGGCGTGCTGCGCTGCGTGCTCAGCGGTCTGGACCCCGCCGGCCCGTGAGGCCAGCCGGTCAGAAGCGGACGGCGATCCCCGCCGCCACCGTCGGGTAGAGCCGGCCGTACGCGTAGCCCGGCGCGCCCGCCGGCTCGTTCGCGTAGGAATCCACCATCCCCTCGACGAAGGCGGAAGTCGGACCGAACAGGCCGATCTCGAGTCCCAGCAAGCCGCTGGCGAACGCCCCTTCGGCCGCCTGGCCGGCGCCGGCGGCGTCGACCTGGACCCCGCCGCCGAGTCCCAGGTAGCCGCGGACGCGGCCGTCGCCGAGGGGCATGCGGTGGGTCAGGTGGGCCGCGACCGAGATGGCGCGGGCGTCGTTCGGGCTCTGCCGGCCGTAGTCGATCGTGGCGCGAAGGCCGATCGGTCCGAGCAGGTCGTCGTAGCCGGCGACCAGGCGGAGCGGGACGCGATCGTTCGACTCGCTCACGGCGGCGAAGCCGAGGTAGAACGGGGAACGCTCCGCCAGCGGAGTGGCGGACCCCGTGCCGGTCCGTTCGTCGCCGGCGTCGGGCGTCGGCTCGAAAAGCGGCTCTTCCCGCGTCCCGACACCTGGCATGGCCGCCCGTCCAGGTTCCTGGACCGGTCCGGCGGCGCCCTCACCGGGAGCGCCGTCACCGGGAGCGCTCTCACCCGCGGCTCCGGCCGGACCTCGCGGCCCCACCGGCCCTTTGGTACTGGGAGCTCCCGTGCCGGGAGAACCTTCCGGTCCCCGCGTCCCGACCGGCCCGGATGCCGGCTGGACCTCGGCCAGCGCCTCGCGGAGACGTTCGACCTCGGCGCTCAGCGATTCCACCCGGCGCTCCAGCTGTGCGACGCGGACCGGGGCGGTCTCGCCCGTGTCGCCGGTCTCGAGCGCCGACACGCGCGCCCTGAGCGCGCTCAGCTCGCCATCGAGCCGGGCTACGGCGTCGCGCAGCACGTCGATGTCGTCGTCGGCGAAGGCGGCCATGGCGCCGATGTTCCGGTCGATCACGTCCAGGAGCCGGCCGACGACGACAGCGGCTTGGTAGCGCGTGAATGCGTCGTCGCCCAGGAAGGTGCCGTCGGGATGCCCGATGACGATGCCGAGGTCGGCGATCCGGTCGACGGCGTCCGCGGCCCAGTGTCCTTCCGGGACGTCGATGAACGAGGGCTGCGCGAAAACGCCGCCGGTGCTCGCCAGCAGCGCGAGGAGGAGAAGATGGAGGGTTCGGCGTCGCATGGGTGCTTCCTCTCGGGTCGTCCGGATCGGCCAGAACCGGTGCGGAAAGGGCGCCGCCCGCCTGGGCGGCATCTCGCTCTCGGGCTCCCTCACTCTAGTGCCCCGCTGCGCGCCCGGCCGCTCGGTCGACACCGCCGCGGGCGTGCTGGCCGGGTGGCGCGCGGCGGTGGGCGGCGCACGCGGTGGGCGACAGGGCGCGAGTGAACGCGGTGCAGCACGCGTCGGCCCCGGACGGATGCCCGGGGCCGACGCGATCGAGTTCGGGCCGGACCCGAAAGGTCCGGCCGAAGCGGGTCTAGAAGCGGAAGGCGACGCCGACGGCGACGGTCGGGTAGAGCTGCTCGTAGGCGTAGTCGGGCGAGCCGGCCGGGGGCGCGGTGAAGTAGTAGTCGACCATGCCCTCGACGAACAGCGAGGTGCTCCCGAAGAGGCCGTAGTCGACGCCCAGCAGACCGCCGGCGAACAGTCCTTCGGCCGCTTGGCCGGAGTTGGCCATGTCGACCTGGTACCCGGCGCCAGCACCGACGTAGGTGCCCAGGCGACCGAGGTCCAGCCGGTAGGTGAGGTGGGCGGCGGCGGCGATCGACGCGGCGTCGATCGGGCTCTGGCGACCGTAGTCGAACGTGGCGCGCAAGCCGATCGGGCCGAGCAGGTCGTCGTAGCCGACGATCAGGCGTGCCGGGACGCGGTCGTTGAGCTCGCTCACGGCGGCGAGGCCGATGTAGAGCGGCGAGCGCGCGTCGCGTGGCGCGGCCATGGGCTCACGGTCCTCGACCTCGGGCTCGACCTCGGCCTCGGCCGGCTCGAGATCGGTGGGCGGGGCGGCGGCGGGCTCGCCGGCGGGTCCCTGCGGTCCGGTCGGACCCATCGGGCCTTCAGGCCCGGTCGGTCCCTGCGGACCTTCCGGTCCCTGCGGTCCGGTCGGACCCATCGGGCCTTCGGGGCCCTGCGGTCCGGTCGGACCCATCGGGCCTTCGGGGCCCTGCGGACCGGGGGTGGTCTCGACGTCGTCGAGCGCAGCGCGCAGGCTGTCGACCTCCGCGCGCAGCGACTCGACCTGACGCTCGAGCTCGTTGACGCGGGAGACGCCCATATCGGCGCTCTCGAGCGACGCGACGCGCGCGTCGATCTCGGCGAGCTCGTCGGCGAACCCGTTCATGACGTCGCGGAGCAGGGCGATGTCGTCGTCCGTCATCGCGGCCATGGCGCCGATGTTCTGGTCGATCACGTCGAGGAGCCGGCTGACGACGAGGGCGGCCTGGTAGCGCGTGAACGCCTCGCTGCCGCGGAAGCTGCCGTCGGGATAGCCGATGACGATGCCGAGGTCGGCGATGCGCTCGACCGCGTCGCCGGCCCAGTGACCGTCGGGCACGTCGACGAACGACGATTGCGCCATCGCGCCACCGCCGAGCGTCATCAGCGCGAGAAGTAGGAGGAGAGTTCGTTTCATCGTTTGCGTCCTTTCGAAAGGCCGTTCCCACATCGGTGGTCACGGGTCGGAAGCCACCCTCGCGGGAGCCACTCATCAGTCTAAGGCCCACTCGTGAGTACAGGGATTCATTCGTACATGCGCGTGCGGGACGCGCCCGGCCGACGTATCCTCGGGCATGGCTTCTCCCTGGCGCCTCGTGCCCGTGGCCGAGATCGAGCCCGTTCAGCCGGCTGCCGATGCACGGGCACGCGGCTGGATCCGCGACCTCGCGGCGCGACTTCGCGGCGACCGGCACTCGCCGGTCGATCACACGCCGTCACGCGAGCGACTGGGCCCACTGGACGAGGCGCGCTTGTCGCGCCTGGTGCCGCCCCCACCGCTGCCCGCGCAGCGCGCGGCGTTCGACGCGCTGCGCGGCCGGGCCGACCGGGCGATCGTGCTCCGCCCGGACGACGGCGGCTGGGACGCGGTGCTGGACGGTCAGGGCGATGTCGCGGTCGAGCGATTGCAGTCCGCCCGACGCGCTACCAGCCCGGGTCGGGACTGCCGGACGCGACGCGCGAGCGCTTGGACGATCCGGCGCCGCTCCACGCGGTGCGACTGGAGCGATGGGGCGTCCGACATCACGACGGTTTGGCGGCCTTGCGGGAGCTGCTGGCGCTGCTGGCCGACCGGTCGGGGCCGTGGAGCGCCGATCTCGGACCGTGGGCGTGGGCGTGGATGCGGCACGTGCTCCCGGAGGCGCGAGGTCTGCCCTCGCCGGTCGCACCCGCGCCGCTGGACGGCGAGGCGTTGCACGACTGGCTGGGCTATCACGACGCGTTGCGTCTGCGCGGGCGGGGCGGTGAGCCCGACGAGAGCACCTACCGTGCGCTGGCCAAGCGGTCGCGAGGCGAGGCCGGCGTCGCCTCGGCCGTTTGGCGATCGTGCTTGTGGGACGGCGCCGAGCGGCCTCTTCCGGACGAGGTAAGGACGCCGCCGAGAACGACCCGAAAAGACCGCCGAGAACGACCGCGAGGAGACCGCCGACGAGCCGTCCGAGCATGGCGCGGTCTGGGTGCGGCACCCCAGCGACCTGGACTTGCCGGGGTTGGCCACGGTGACGCGGCACGACCTGCTCTTGTTGCACGCGGTGCTGTTGCATGGGCGGCCGCCCTCGCGAACCGTGGCCCGCGCCGTCGACCGCGGGATCGCCGAGACCGAGGTGGCGCTGGCGACGCTGATCGGAAAGAGGCTGCTGGTGCGGGACGATGACGGCCGCATCCGGCCCGACGCGTTGGCGCTGCCGGCCATCCGAGCCCGGCTGGAGTCCGAGGCGTTCGTGGGGCTCGTGCCGTGAACGACGCCTCGAGCGCTTTCCTCGAGATCCTGAGGGACGTCTCGCAGATCCCCTGGCTGCGCATCGCGATCATCGCGGTGGGTGCCTGGCTGCTGGTGCGGCTCCTGACGTGGGCGCTGCCCCGGGCGGCCGAGGCTCTGCCGGCCGGGGTTCGCGTCCGGCTTCTGCCGCTCGTGCCGGCGCTGCGGCTGGCGATCACGGTGATCGCGATCGTTTGGATCGTACCGCTGGTGATCTCGCCCACGCCTCAGAACCTGATCGCCGTGCTGGGCGCGCTGGGCATCGCGCTGGGCTTCGCCGTGAAGGACTACGTCGCCAGCCTGGTCGCCGGCGTGGTCGCGGTGTACGAGCGCCCCTATCGCCAGGGAGATTGGGTCCGGATCCGCGAGGTGTACGGCGAGGTCCGCTCGGTCGGGCTGCGGGCGCTGGAGCTGGTCACGCCCGAGGACGACGTGGTGACGTTTCCGCACGCCGTGCTCTGGACCGAGGGCGTCTCCAACGCCAACGACGGCGCTCGCACCTTGCAGGTGGTGGCGACGCTGTGGCTCGAGCCGGATCACGACGCCGCCCGCATGCGCGACCGCCTGCGCGAGGTGGCGTGGACCAGCCCGTGGCTGGACGTGACGCGCTACGTCGAGGTGATCGTGCGCGAGGAGCCGTGGGGCACCCGCTACGACGTGAAGGCCTACCCGCTGGAGGCGCGCGATCAGTTCCGGTTCCTGAGCGACCTCACGGTCCGTGCCAAGGACGTGGTCAGGGCGGAGGGCGCACGGTACGCCGTAGCGCCGCCCGCGCCGGAGCGGCGCCAACCCAGGCGGTGACGAGCGCGTCACCCGCCGGGCTCAGCGAACCTCGCTCCCGCTGGGGAGGTCGCGATCGAGCGTCGCGAGCGACAGCGCTCCGTCGGCGTCCTCGGCCGCGAGGATCATGCCCTGCGACTCGATGCCCCGAAGCTTCACGGGCGCGAGGTTGCACACCACGATCACCTTCTTGCCGACCAGCGCGCCGGCGTCGTAGTGCTCCTTGATGCCCGACACGACGGTCCGCGTCTCGGGGCCCACCGCCAGGGTGAGCACCAACAGGCGGTCGGCCTTGGGATGGGCCTCGGCCGCGACGACCTCCCCGACGCGGAGCTCCAGCGCGGCGAAGTCGTCGATCCCGATCTCGTCCTTGTGGACCAGGGGGGGCGCTTCGCGACCGGCCGGCTCGCTCTCGGGCGGGGCGTCGAGCGACGCCCGCAGCGCGTCCAGGTCCACGCGCGGGAACAGCGGGTCGCCCGGAGCGGTCTTGGTGCCTTCGGGCAGGCCGTCCCAGCGTGCGGCGGCGTCCAGCGTCACCTCTCCGTGGGCGCCCAGCTGCGCGCGGAGCTCCGCCATCTTGCCCGGCATGACGGGCTCCAGCAGCACCGAGGCGCAGCGCAACGCCTCTAGACAGCTGCGCAGCACCGTGTCCAGCCGTCCCGACGCGGCCGGATCCTTGGCCAGCTCCCACGGTTTCATGTCGGTGACGTACTTGTTGGCCTTGCCGACCGCCTCGAGGATCGAGGCGAGCGCGCGGTCGAACTGCAGCTCGTCCACCTGCGCGCGGACGCGGCCCGGGAGCGCCATGAACGCGGCCTTCAGCGCTTCGCTGGCGTCGTCCGCCGGGCCGAAGGCGGGAACGACGCCGCCCCGGTACTTGCCCAGCATCCCCAGCGTGCGGTTGAGCAGGTTGCCGAGGTCGTTGGCCAGGTCCGAGTTGATCCGCTCGGCCAGCCCCAGCTCGTGGAACGAGGCGTCCAGGCCGAAGCTCATGTCGCGCATCAGGAAGTAGCGGAACGCGTCGTTCCCATACCGCTCCTGCAGATCCAGCGGGCGCACCACGTTGCCCAGCGACTTGCTCATCTTGCGGTCCTGGGTGAGCCAGTAGCCGTGCACGTTCAGGTGCCGGAAGAGCGGAATGCCGGCGGCCTTGAGCATGGTGGGCCAGAACACGCCGTGCGGCTTGACGATGTCCTTGGCGATGAAGTGCTCGGCGGCCGGCCAGTAGCGATCCTCGAGGCCCTGGCTGACGAGCTCGGACCAGTAGTTGATCAGCGCGTCGAACCAGACGTAGGTGACGTGATCCTCGTCCCAGGGGAGAGGAATGCCCCACGGCACGCGCTCGCGCGGCCGGCTGATCGACAGGTCGCCGATCGGCTCGCGCAGCATCGCGAGGACCTCCTTGCGGTAGCCCTCGGGCCGGATCAGATCGGGGTTCGTCTCGAGGCGCTCCTTCAGCCAGGGTCGGTACTTCTCCATCCGGAAGAAGTAGTTCGCCTCGCTGCGGTATTCGGGCTCGATCTCGTGCTGGGGGCAGAGGCCGCCGTCGAGCTCCTTCTCGGTGTAGTACCTCTCGCACTTGACGCAGTACAGCCCGCCGTACTCGCCGTAGATGATGTCGCCCTGGTCGTACACCCGCTGCAGGACGTCGCGGACGACCTTCTTGTGACGCTCCTCGGTGGTCCGGATGAACGCGTCGTAGCGGATGTCGAGCCGGTCCCAGGTATCGCGGAACAGGCCGGCCACCCGGTCGGTGTACGCCTGGGGGGTCATCCCGTGGGCCTCGGCCGCCTTCTGGATGTTCTCGCCGTGCTCGTCGGTGCCGGTCAGGAAGCGGACGTCGTCGCCTGCGAGGCGGTGGTAGCGGGTGGCGACGTCGACGAGGATCGTCGTGTAGGCGTGGCCGATGTGGGGCTCGGCGTTGACGTAGAAGATCGGCGTGGTGGCGTAGTACACGCCGGGCGAGTCCGTGTTCTGCGGTGTGGCCATGAGTCCTCCTGGTGCGGCGCCGTCGGTGAGGCGAGAGGCCGTCGCGCCTACGTGGCGGCGGGCGTGCGTGTGGTCCGCCGATCGGGCTGCGCCCACGTCGCCGAGCACGCGAAGCGTAGCAGATGAGCGTCGTCCAGGCGCTGCGTTCGCTGACGCCGGCGTGAGCCCGCGTCGCGCCGCCGCCGGATCGAACCGCGATCGAACCGCGATCGATGCCGGATCGCCGTCGGAGCGCGATCGGAGCATCCGGGCGCCCGAGTCGCGTGCGACAATGCGCGCATGGCTGATGGAGGGGTGGGGGCGGCGCAAGCCGTCGAGGACTTCTACCGGGCGCGCCGGCGGGCGACGCTGAGTCGCTTCCTCGCGCAGATGTCGGGGGGGCGGCGCTCGCTGGTGCCGTACGAGGACGTGCGCAAGCGCCTGCAGGCGATCGAGAGCGCCGAGAAGCGCCTCGAGGACGTACCGGTGGACGCGATCGTCGGGTCGGTCGGTCGCTACAACGACTTCACCGGCGAGTTCCTGCCCCGCCACAACGCCGACCGTGAGCGCTGGGTGGGCGTCAAGATGGCGATGACCGGGTTGGAGGGGGTCCCGCCGATCGACGTGTACCGGGTCGGCGAAGCGTACTTCGTGCGCGACGGCAATCACCGGGTCTCGGTCGCGCGACAGCTGGGCGTGAAGTACATCCAGGCGTACGTCACGCCGGTGCATACCCGGGTGGCCTACTCCCCGGAGGACGATCCGGAGACGCTGATCCTGAAGAGCGAGTACGTCACGTTCCTGGACGCGACGCGCCTCGACGATCTGCGTCCCGACGCCGACCTGACGGTGACCGAGCCGGGCGCGTACGAGCGGCTGCTGGAACACATCTCCGTCCATCGCTACTACATGGGGATCGACGAGGATCGCGAGGTGAGCTGGGCCGAGGCGGTCGAGCACTGGTACGACCAGGTCTACGCGCCCGTGCTCGAGTCGATCCGCACCAGCGGCATCCTCCGCGGGTTCCCCGGCCGGAGCGAGGCCGACCTGTACCTGTGGCTCGCCGATCACCGGGCGCGCGTCCAGGAGGAGCTCGGCTGGGAGCTTCCCGATCAGCAGGTGGTCCAGGGCGTGGCCGGTGGTCACCTGGCGGGCGAGCGGGAGCGCGGCGAGCTGCTGAAGCGCCTGTCGGAGGACGCGTCCACGAGGCAGCAGGGCCACCTCACCGACGATCTGCTGGTCGCGTTCGACCTGGGCGTGCCGGGGATGCGCTCGTTGGAGCAGGCGCTGGTCCTCGCGCAGCGTGAGAACGCCCGCGTGTACGGGCTGCGCGTGATGACGGCCTCGGGCGAGGGGGCGCAGGAGAACGCCGAGCGGGAGCGTACGCGCGAAACGTTCGAGGCCCGCTGCCGGGAGGCAGGCGTGCAAGGTCAGCTGGCGTTCGCCGAGGGCGAGCCGGTGGCTCGGATCGTCGAGCGGGCCCGCTGGGCGGACATGGTGATCTGCAACCTGGCCTACCCCGAGGAGCCGGACGAGCCCGCCACGCTGGCCCAGAACGTCCGACCGTTGCTGCGGCGCTCGCCGCGGCCGTTGCTGGCGTTGTCCGGGACGGTCACCGCGCTCGAACGCCCGCTGCTCGCCTACGACGGGGGCGAGCGTGCCGAGATGGCGCTGTTCGTCGCCGTGTACGCCGCGCTGAAGTGGGGGCACCACCCTGTCGTGCTCAGCGTGTCCGAGGTCGGTCGCCAGAGCGCAGAGGCGCTGGAGCGCGCCCGAGCGATGTTCGAGCGCTACGGCGCGTCCGCCGACTACGTGTCCGCGGACGGTCCGGTGACCGACGCGATCTTGCGGGTCGCCGACGAGCGCGACCGCGACGTGATCTTGATGGGCAGCTACACCTACAGCCGCTGGCTCGAGGACGTGTTCGGAGGGGTGCTGGAGCAGGTGCTCCGCCGCGCCGGGAGGCCGGTGCTCATCACCTGAGCCGTCGTGCGGCCTGCGGTACGATGCCCGGCATGTCGAAACGCGGCCTCACGCCCCAATCCGAGGACTTCAGCGCTTGGTACAACGAGATCGTCTACCAGGCCGACCTGGTCGACCTCTCGCCGGTGCGCGGCGCCTTCGTGATCCGTCCGTACGGCTACGCGCTGTGGGAGAACATCCAGCGCGAGCTGGACGCGATGTTCAAGGCGACCGGCCACCAGAACCTGTACTTCCCGATGCTGATCCCGGTGTCGTTCTTCGAGCGCGAGGCGCAGCACGTCGAGGGGTTCAGCCCCGAGCTGGCGGTCGTCACCCACGCCGGCGGCAAGGAGCTCGAGGAGCCCTTGGCGATCCGTCCGACCTCCGAGACGATCATCGGCGAGCTCTACTCGAAGTGGATCCAGAGCTATCGCGATCTGCCGCTGCTCTACAACCAGTGGTCCAACGTGATCCGCTGGGAGCTCCGCACCCGCCCGTTCCTCCGGACCACCGAGTTCCTCTGGCAGGAGGGGCACACGGCGCACGCCACGGCCGAGGAGGCCAAGGAAGAGACGCGACGGATGCTGGACGTGTACGCGACGTTCGCGCGGGAGTTCGCCGCGATCCCCGTCGTCGAGGGCGAGAAGACGGCCGGCGAGCGGTTCGCGGGCGCGCTGCAGACCTTGACGATCGAGGCGATGATGCGCGACCGCAAGGCGCTGCAGTCGGGCACCAGCCACTACATGGGCGAGAACTTCTCGCGCGCCTTCGATATCACCTTCAACGACGTGAACAACGAGCAGGCGTACGCGCACACGACCAGCTGGGGCTTCTCGACCCGCTTCATCGGCGCGATCATCATGAGCCACGGCGACGACGCCGGTTTGATCCTGCCGCCCAAGCTGGCGCCGCATCAGGTGGTCATCGTTCCGATCGCGCGCGCCAAGGACGCCGACACCGCGGCCCGCGTCGGGAGCGAGGCGGGGCGGCTGGCGCAAGCGCTGAGGGCGGCAGGGGTGCGCGTCCACGTCGACGATCGCGAAGGCATGAGCCCGGGCTGGAAGTTCAACGAGTGGGAGCGCAAGGGCGTGCCGCTTCGCGTCGAGCTGGGGCCCAAGGACCTGGACGCCGGGACGGCCGTGCTGGTCGACCGCTTGTCGAATGAGAAGCAGCCCGTCGGGCTGTCCGAGATCGCGGCAGGGATTCCTGCCCGCTTGGAGGCGTTTCAGCGCCGGCTGTTCGAGCGGGCCTCGGCGTTTCGCGACGAGCACATCCTCGAGGCGGACGACTACGACGACCTCAAGGCCAAGCTCGACCACGGCTGGGTGTACGCGACCCACTGCGGCGACCCGGCCAGCGAGGCGCGGATCCAGGAGGAGACGAAGGCGACCGTCCGCTGCATCCCGCTCGAGGGACCGTCGGCCGAGGGCACGCGTTGCGTCCACACCGGCGAGCCCAGCGGCTATCCGCGCAAGGTGCTCTTCGCCCGTGCCTACTGAGGCTGGTGCCCGCGTCCGCCCACGGGCGGCACGGTTCTCGGCGGTAAGAGATCCGTTACCCGAAGCCGGTACCCTGACGTCGTGATGGACGAGTTCGTTCTGGACCCAGGCCACGACGCCCGCCCCGCTCCGCGGCGAGGGCGGATCGAGGAGCTCCGCGAGACGATCGTTCGCGACGCTCGTTCGCGCGCCGCGCGTGCGGGGGTGGAGCTGGTGGTCGAGGACTCGCGCCGCAGCTCGGACGTCGCTCTGCTCTGGTTCTCCGGCGAGCGCCGGCCGGTGCTGGCGATCGTCGGCGACTGGGAGCCCGACGAGCCGGTCGAGCTGCAGATCGCGCACGCCGGGCCCCGCGGCGCTCGCTACGAGCTCGCGCTCTACGTCGTGGCGCGAAGCGACCGGTCGCCAGCGGCCGACTGACGCACCATCGCAGGTGGGCCGCGGCGCGGTGCGACGGACGCGACCGGCCGACCATGCGAATACCCTCTTGCATATGCTGAGCGAACCTGCTACGTTGCGATCTGCGGACGATGGCGTCCGCGCACATCCCACGAGAGGCAGGTGAAACGATGATTCGAGACGTCGGCTCCATGCTCCAGCGCAAGGCGGCCCTCCACGGCCGCGCGCTGCCCGGCTTCGTCGTGCCTGCCGGGGACGGTTCGAGAGGTCGCGTCTCGTAGACGCGCCACGCCTTCGCGATCCGCTCCCCCCTCGGCACAGAAGCGCCGAGGGGGTTCTTCTTGGCCCGAGGCGCGATAGCGAGACCCGAGGGCGAGCCGTCACGAGCGAGGCGATCGAAACGAATCCTTGGCGAATGGCATGTCGGAACGCACACTCTATAAAGCACCGCTTGACAGATGATCCATCTCATCGTAGGATTCCTCTCAAGGAGGACGTCGGATGCACCACTTCGAAACGATCTACCGGATCCAGTCCGATCGGGCCGAGGGACTTCGCGACGACGCGGCTCGCGCCCGCCAGCTGACCGCAGCGCGCGGTCTCCGCACCGGCGGACTCCGAGCCACCACGGCACGTTGGCTTCGCGACCTCGCCGAGCTGCTCGACCCTCGGCCCCGTGCGGCCAACGCGCGCACGACCTGAGTCCGCTCGAAGGACGACCACGCCGGACGACGCAGGACGTCCCGAACCGACCCGCCAGCCGCACGACCGGGCTCGCGGGTCGGTTTTCAGCTCGCGCGACCCAGGGCCAGCATCGCGACGCCCGCCGCCATCGCCGTCGCGGCCAGCAGCCGGCGCGCGACCTGTCCCTCCTGCAGCAGGCCGGTCCCCAGCGCGACGCCGATCAGGATGCTGACCTCGCGGGTCGGCGCGACCTGACTGACCGGCGCCAAGCGGAACGCGTAGAGGACCAGCAGGTACGCCAGCGGGCTGAGCACGCCGACACCGATCAGCGCCCGACGCGACTCGCGCCAGGCGCGCCGGACCTCCTCCCGGCGAATCCAGGCCACCGGTGCCAGGATGACCGCCCGCACCGTCTCGGACAGCCACATGTAGAGCAACGGCGCGACGCCGATGCGCGCGACCGCGGTCGCGTCCCACACCGAGTACGCCGCGATGAACACACCGGTCGCCAGGCCGGCACGAACGGCGCGACCCGACCCGGCCGCGCGGCCGCCCGCCAAGCCGAACGCCGCAGCCGCGACCAGCGCGGTGCCCAGCACGACCAGCAGCCCGGGACGCTCGCCGAGCAACGCGACCGCTGCGAGCGTCGCCAGCGCCGGCCCGCTCCCGCGCGCCAACGGGTAGATCAGCGACAGGTCGCCCAGGCGGTAGCCGCGCTGAAGCGACACGAAGTAACCGACGTGCAGCAAGGCCGAGCCCGCCACGAACGCCCACGCCAGTCGCGGGAGAGGTCCGTCCAGCGAACGCGCCGCGACGATTCCGGCCGGCAGCGTCGCCACCGACGCCACCGCCGCGTAGGCCCACGCCACCCCGAATCCGCCGAGCACACGCTTGGCCAGGAGGTTCCAGCTCGCATGGATCCCGGCCGAGGCCAGGACGAGGGTCAGGGCGAGAGGATCCACGACGTGCCCGTCTCAGCGACCCGTCCAGCGACCCGTCCGACGGCTCGCGCCACGCTCGCGGCCGAGGCTCGGGCAGGCGCGATCACCTCACGTACGTCAGCCAGTCCGTGAACCGGGTGTCACGCCCCTCGACCGCGTTCAGGTACCACTCGCGCATCCGCATCGCGAACGGTCCGGCCTTGCCCTGGCCGATCGGCCTGCGATCGATCTCGGCGATCGGGGTGACCTCCGCCGCGGTGCCGACCATGAACACCTCGTCGGCCGTGTACAGCTCGTCTCGTGTGGCCCACGTCTCGCGGACCTCGACCCCCTGCGCCGTCGCGATCGCGATCACGCTGTCGCGCGTGATGCCGCGAAGGTTCACCGAATGGACGACGGGGAAGAGGACGCCGTCGCGGACCATGAACAGGTTCTCGCCCGAGCCTTCGGCGACGAAGCCGTTCTCGTCCAGCAGCAGGGCCTCGTCGTACCCCAGCTCGCGCGCCTCCTGGTTCGCGAGGACGCTGTTGACGTAGTTGCCGCCCGCCTTGGCCTTGGTCGGCATCACGTCGGGCGGGCTCCGCCTCCAGCTCGACGTGATCAGACGTGCGCCCTGGGCGACGGCGTCGTCGCCCAGGTAGGTGCCCCACGACCAGGTCGCGACCATGAAGTGCACCCGGTTCCGTGCCGGGCTGATGCCCAGCGACTCCGGCCCGTACCAGAGAAGGGGACGGATGTAGCAGGCCGTACGGTCGTTGCCCCGGACGGTCGTGATCACCGCCTCGTCGATCTCCTGGACGCTGGGCACGCCCGGCATCCCCAGGATCTTGGCCGAGTCCAGCAGACGGCGGCTATGGTCGTGAAGGCGGAAGATCGCCGCGCCGCGATCCGTGGCGTAGGCGCGCGCGCCCTCGAACACGCTGGTGCCGTAGTGCAGCGCGTGGCTGAGGACCGAGACGGTGGCTTCCTCCTGTGGGACGAGGCGCCCGTCGAACCAGATCCGTCCGGCGTCGATGCCGGGAGCGGGGCGACCGTTCGAATCTGCCATGAGTGAAAATCCCTTCAGAGATGACGTGTCCGCCCATCGTACAGGCCTGCGGCGCGCCTGGGCGCGTTGTGCCGTGTGGCGGCGTCCCGGTACACTGCGGTCATGCGCATCCTCGTCACCGGCGGCGCCGGCTACATCGGCAGCGTGACCGCCGCCGCGCTTCTCGACCGTGGACACGACGTCGTCGTGCTCGACGATCTACGCACCGGGCATCGCGAGGCGGTTCCGGACGGTGCCGCGTTCGTCCGCGCCGACGTGGCGGACGTCGCTACGGTCGCAGCGACGCTGAGCCGACACGATTCGGAGGCGATCGTCCACTTCGCGGCGAGCTCGCTGGTGGGCGAGTCGATGGAGCGTCCGATGGCCTACTTCGCGAACAACACCGGCGGAACGCTGGCGCTGCTGGACACGGCGCTGCGCAAAGGCGTGCGCCGGTTCGTGCTCTCCTCGACGGCCGCGCTGTACGGCACGCCGGACACGGTGCCGATCCCCGAGGACGCCCCCCTGCATCCAGAGAGCGTGTACGGCGAATCGAAGTACCTGATCGAGAGGATGCTCGGCTGGCTGGGACGGACCGCTGGACTGGGCTGGACCGCGCTGCGCTACTTCAACGCCGCCGGCGCGACCACCGACAGGGGCGAGGACCACCGACCCGAGTCCCACCTGATCCCGATCGTGCTGCAGACCGCCCTGGGCCAGCGTGCCGAGGTCGCCATCTTCGGAATGGACTACCCGACCCCCGACGGGACGGCCGTTCGCGACTACGTGCACGTCGCCGATCTGGCCAGCGCCCACATCGCTGCGGTCGAGGCGATCCGGCCCGGTCAGGGCGCGGCGTACAACGTGGGCACCGGCCAGGGGTTCAGCGTCGCCGAGGTCGTCGCCGCCTGTCGCGACGTCACCGGCCATGAGATCCCGGCCGAGGTCGCGCCCCGGCGCGCCGGGGACCCGCCCCGACTGGTGGCCGACGCGAGCCGCATCCGCAGCGCCCTCGGATGGGAGCCCAGGACGACCGAGCTCCGCGACATCGTCGCGTCCGCCTGGCGTTGGCACCAGGCCCATCCGCACGGATACGAACAGTGACGTGGACGGCCGCGGGGACGCCGATGACGGACGTCCATCGTCAGGCGCCACACGGGCACCTCACTGGGCCGTGATATACCCTTTGCGACCTGCCCCGAGGTCCTTTGCCCACACACCTGCCGCCCCCCGGCGGCCGACGGCGCGGGCGGGCCTGAACGACCCGCGTTTGGAGACCACCATGAGACGAAGCGTCACGACCCTCCTCGTTCTGATCCTCCTGCTCGGAAGCGCCTTCGCGCAGCGGGTCACGCTCTCGGGCGTGATCGACAGCGAGGAGCCCCTTCCGGACGGCACCCGCCTCGGCGTCCAGATTCTCGACGCGGACGACGCCTGGAGCCACGAAGCCGGGAGCGTCGTGCCCGTCGCCGGCAGCTTCCGCCTGGAGGTCGAGCCCGCTCCAGAGGATCTTCTTCGACCGTTCCGCAGCGGCTCGGTGCTGCTGCCTGGCCTGCAGAACGAGTATCGCGTCGAGACCGAGGGCGTGCGCTACGTGCAGGGCTCGCTGGCCATGTACCTCGACGCGAACGGCGACGGCGTCTGGACCCGCGATCCCGAGCGCGACCCGTTCTTCCTGGCCCTGTCCCAGCTCGAGCGACCGATCGGGTTCTTCACGCTGATCTACGTCGACCGCGCCGCGGTGATGACCGGCAGCGGCGTCGAGCTGGAGCTTCAGCCGGGCTGGAACGTGTACACCGTCCGCTTCCCCGAGAGCGGTCCGGCCTATGCGGTGCGGACCGCGGTCGACGACATCGCGCTCGAAGTGCTCGATCTCGTGCCTCGCTGAGCGGTGCGATCGACGCGCCCCCACCCCCCGCGCTGATATAACGGCGGCATGGACATCTGGGAGGGTTCCCTCGTCGGCGATGGCGTGCGCGTCGCCGTCGTCGTGAGCCGATTCAACGATCTGGTGACGCGACGTCTTCTCGACGGGGCGCTCGACGCGCTGCGGCGGAGCGGCGTGGCCGACGGCGACGTGAGCGTCACCTGGGTGCCCGGCGCGGTCGAGATCCCGTTGGCCGCGTCCCGCTTGGCCTCGAGCGGGCGCTACGACGCGGTGATCACCCTCGGTGCGGTGATCCGCGGAGCGACCAGCCACTACGACCACGTCTGCTCGATCGTCGCCTCGGGCGTGGCTCGCGCATCGGAGCGGAGCGGCGTGCCCGTCGTGTTCGGCGTGCTCACCACCGACACGATCGAGCAGGCGCTCGAGCGGGCCGGCACCAAGGCCGGCAACAAGGGCGCCGACGCTGCGCATAGCGCGATCGAGATGGCGAACCTGATGCGCGAGCTTCCGACCCCGACATGACCGTGCCGTCCACGCCCGAGGCGACCGCGCCCACGCCCGAGCCGTCCACGCCCGAGCCGTCCACGCCCACGCCCAGCGCCGGCGATCGCTGGCGTCAGTCGCTGGTGCTGGTGACCATCCTCGCCACGATCGCGATGAACGCCCTCGCGAACATCTTGCCGTTGATGGGACGCGCCACCGGCGACATCTCGGATGCGTATCCCGTGCCGTTCACGCCGTCGGGATACGTGTTCTCGATCTGGGGCGTGATCTACCTCGGCCTGATCGTGTTCGGCATCTGGCAGGCGCGTCCCGGGCAGGCGCACGACCCGCGGCTCAGGGCCGCCGCGCCGTGGATCGTCCTTTCGGGCGCGTTCAACGTCGCCTGGCTGGTCGCCTGGCACGCCGAGCGCGTCGTGCTGTCCACGCTGCCGATCGTGGGGCTGCTGGTGTCGCTGATCGTCATCTACGAGACGCTCGGTCGCGGTCCGGCGGGCCTGGGCATGCGGTTCGGCGCGCGGCTGCCGTTCAGTCTCTACCTCGGCTGGCTCACCGTCGCGACGGTCGCGAACGTCGCCGTCGCGGGCTGGGCGCTGGGCTGGCGCGGCGCCCCGTTCGGCGCCGAGGTCTGGGCCCTGGTGATGATCGCCGTGGCCAGCCTCATCGGCCTCCGCATGCTGCAGGTACGCCGCGACGTCGCGTTCGCCCTGGTGCTGGTGTGGGCGTTCGTCGGCATCGCCGTGAGCGCCGGCGTCCCGAGCCTCCTCGCGGGCGGAGCGCTTCTGTTCGCCGCCCTGGTGCTCGGCGGTGCGGTCGGCCGCGTCGTGCGCGCCGGCGGAGACGCGAGATGAGCGACGAGCCGAAGACGACCTGGACCGACCGCGAGATCGTGCTCGAGTACTTCCCGGCCACGACCCAGCGGCTGGTTCCCCGCTCGCTCCGGTTCCGCGTCGAAGACGCGGCCGACGGCCAGCTGGTCGTCCGGGATCCTGACGACGAGGTCGCCGCGCGCTTGACGGCGGTACCGCCGGCCGGCAACCCGACCGGCGAGCTGTGCTGCGATCTGTGCCAACGGACCGGCACGCGCCGCTGGCTGGGGGTGTACCGGGCCGAGATGCCCGCCCCTGGCGGACGGCGCTTCCGCTACCTCACCGCCTGCCGCGACCGCCGCGCCTGCGAGGAACGGCGACTGGACGACGACGGGATCGAGTCGCTGTTGCGACGAGGCTCGTGATCGCGGCACGGCTGCGCCTGCCCGCTGGGCTGCGCGTGCCGGCTAGGTAGGGTGCGGGCATGACCCGCCACCGTTTCGCGTCGCGTCGCGTGCGTGCCATGCCGGCCAGCGTGTTCGCCACCATGGACCGGGCCAAGAGCGAGGCCGCGGCCCGTGGCCTGGAGGTGATCGACCTCTCGATCGGCTCGTCCGACCTGCCGCCGCCGCCGACCGCCCTCGCGGCGATCCGCGACGCCGCGCACGACCCCGCCACGCACGGCTACTGCCTTCACGCGGGGACGCGGCCGCTGCGCGAGGCCGCCGTCGCCTGGTACCGCCGTCGCTACGGGCTGGAGCTCGATCCCGAGCGCGAAGCGCTGGCGCTGATCGGCGCGCAGGAGGGATTCTCGTCGCTGCTGCTCGCGGTGACCGACCCGGGCGACGCGATCCTCCTGCCCGAGCCGGGCTATCCGAGCTGGTTCGGCGCGGTCGCGCTGGCCGGGCTCGAGCGCGTGCCCCTGCCGCTGAGCGAGGCGAACCGCTTCCTGCCCGACTTGGACGCGGTGGCGCCCGACGTCGCTGAGCGCGCGAAGGTGCTGGTTCTCAGCTACCCGAACAATCCCACCGCCGCGACGGCGGACGCCGCGTTCTTCGCGCGGGCCGTCGCCTGGTGCGAGCGCCACGATCTGCTGCTCCTCCACGATTTTCCCTACGTGGACCTGGTGTTCGGAGCTGCCGACGCGCCCTCGGCCCTCGCCGCGCCCGGCGGCCGCGAGCGGGTGGTGGAGCTGTACTCGTTCAGCAAGAGCTTCCACATGGCCGGCTTCCGGATCGGGTTCGCGCTGGGCGCGGCCGAGGCGATCGACGCGCTGGCGCGGGTGAAGGGAGCGGTGGACTTCAACGCCTGGGCCGGAATTCAGCGCGGGGCGGTGGCGGCGCTGGGGGCGCCGCGCGAGCGGGTCCGCGCCGACGCCGAGCGCTACCGCGTCCGTCGCGACGCGCTGGTCCGCGCGCTGAACGACGCCGGTGTGCCGACCGCCGTGCCCGAGGCCAGCATGTACGTCTGGACGCGCCTGCCGGGCGGGGCCACCGACTCCGCCGCCTTCGCGGCGGAGCTGGTCGCCGAGACGGGGGTGGCGGTGTCGCCCGGGATCGGGTTCGGCCCGAGCGGCGAGGGGTGGATGCGGCTGGCGCTGGTGCGCGAGCCGGAGGTGCTCAGCGAAGCCGCCGCGCGGATCGGGGCAATCGACAGCAGCCCGACGCCGTTGACGATCAGGTGCGCCGCCACGGCGGGCGCCAGCCGTCCCGTGAGCACCACCACGCCGCCCAGGGCCAGCCCCGACGCGGCCACGAACAGCGGATAGCTCCAGCCCCGCCGGCCGGCGGGGTGCAGCGCGCCGAACAGCAGCGCTTGCGGGACGAGGCCGATCGCCTCGAGCAGCATTCCCCGGAACAGCAGCTCCTCGCCCAGCGACGTCGCCAGCGCCAGCGCCACGGCCACGGTCCGGGAGGGGGCCAGCCGGGCCAGGGCTCGCTCGGTGGCGCGCGCCACCCACCTGAACGACCGCACGTTCCGCTCGAGCCACCACGACGCCGCCAGCAGCGCCCCGCCCGTGGCCGCCCCCGCCGCCAAGGAAGGCCAGAGCGCCAGCGTCGGCGTGCGTGACGGGGGATCGAACGCCCACCAGATCGCGCCCGCCAGGCCTGCGGCCAGGCTCGGGCCGAACGCGACCCAGGTCGCGATCCGTCGGCTCACGGCTCGCTCGCATCCGGCAGCCAGCCTCGCGCGCGCGCGAAGCTGCGCAGCGCCCGCCGGGCGTCGTCGCGGTCGCGAACGTCACCCACCGCGCGAGCTTCCGCCAAGAACGTCAACGCCTCGCCGACCCGCGGACCGGGCCCGACGTCCAGGAGCCGCATCACCTCGTCACCGTCCAGCAGCGGCGGCTCGGGAGGCCGCTCCTCGAGCAGCGCCAGGACGCGCGCCAGCGCCGAGCGGTAGGCACGCCGGGTCCCCGCGCTGGACAGCCGTCCGCGGGCCGACTCGCGGTCGGCGATCATCAGCTCGAGCAGGTCCGGCAGCAGCGCTCGCCGGCGGTGCACGAAGCGCCTGGCCTCGCGCTCGTTCTTCGGGAGCGGCAGCATGTGCCGGCGGACCAGCTCCGCGGCACGCGCGCCCGTGGCACGCTCGTACCGCAGTCGCCGCAACGCACGGCCGGTGATCTGGGCGCCGGCGTCGGCGTGCCCGTAGAAGCGCGTCCGGCCGAGCTCGTCGCGCTCCAGGCAGGCCGGCTTTCCGACGTCGTGCAGCAGCGTGGCCAGCCGGAGCGGCACGTCGGCGTCCGGAAACCCGGTGGCGAGGCGCTGCAGCGCCTCGAGCTGATGGCGCAGGACGTCGAGATGGTGGAACCCGCCGTGCTCCAGGCCTTCGCCGGCCACGAGCTCCGGCAGCAGCAGCTCGAGCCAGCCCAGCTCGTGCGCATCCGTGAGGGCGTCCCCCGGCCTCGCGACGTGCAGGATCAGGGTGAGCTCGTCGCGCATGCGCTCGGCGGCGGGTGTCGCCAGCTCGCCAGCGCGGATCGCGTGGGCCGCGTCCGCTGCCTGGGCGCGGGTCCCGGGGTCCCACCGCAGGTCCAGCGCCGCCGCGAGGCGGACCCCGCGCAGCCCGCGCAGCGGATCGTCGGTGAGCGCGCCTGGACCCGCGGCGACCAGGCGTCGGTCGGCCAGGTCGTCCCGCCCGCCCAGCGGATCGATCGGGCCTTCGGGCCCGAGCGCCAGCGCGTTCACGGTGAAGTCGCGTCGCGCCAGATCGCGCTCGACCGGTCCGCGCAGCGGGGTGAGGTCGATGGTGCGGTCCCCGGTCACGACGCGCCAATGCCCTCGCACCGGATCCAGGGCGAACGCGTGGCCGCCGGTGCGTACGGCCAGCTCGTGCGCCGCGCGCTGGGGATCGTCCACGAGCCAGTCGACGTCCGACCACGGCCGGCCCAGCAGCGCGTCGCGAAGCGCCCCGCCCACCAGCACGCCGCCGCCTGGACGTGGGCCGAACGACGTCAGCTCCGGCCACGGCCGCAGCGGCTCGGGGCGGGGACGAAGCATGCGCCGAAGTCGCGCCAGGGGACCGCTTCGTGGTCGTTCGTCGCTCATCGCGCTCAGGCTAGCCCAGCGTGGTGGAATGGAGCCATGACGGTCCGGATCGGTCTCACCGGGAACATCGGGGCGGGGAAGTCGACCGTGGCACGCCTGCTGGCCCGGCGCGGCGCGGTGGTGATCGACGCCGACGAGCTGGCGTCTGCGGTCCTCGCTCAGCCGGACACGATCGACGCGATCCGCGAGGCGTTCGGCGACGGGGTCGTCGGCGACGGACGGGTGGACCGCCCGGCGCTGGCGCGGCGCGTGTTCCAGGACGAGGCGGCTCGCAAGCAGCTCGAAGCGATCGTGCATCCGCGCGTGGCGGAGCTCGACGCGGCACGCGCGAAGGCCGCGAGCGAGCGTCGTCCGCCCCCGCCGATGATCGTGCACGACGTTCCGCTGCTGTTCGAGGCGGGCTTGGCCGAGGCGATGGACGCCGTCGTCGTCGTCGACGCGCCGCTCGAGGATCGCATCGAACGGGTCGTCTCCGCCCGCGGCCTCGACGCCGACGAGGTGCGGCGGCGCGACGCGGCGCAATGGCCCGCCGAACGGAAACGCGCCCGGGCCGACGTGGTGATCGACAACGACGGCGACCCGCGCCGACTCGAGGCGCGGGTCGCCGAAGCGTGGCCACGATTGCTGGCCGTCGCTCACCAATCCAGGTAGGTCCTGCTCTCGGTCCTGAGCGTGTCGCCGTCCATGACCGTCGCGCTGCGACTGGTCCCGAGACGCTCGGCGACGAACGCCGACCAGGCGGTGACGGCCTCGCTGGCCGCGTCCACCGCCTCGAAGTCCAGCGTCGCCGCGCCCCCGAGGCCGGCCAGCATCTGAAGCTGCGTCACCAGCGCGTCCGTCGATCCTCCCGTCGCCGTAGCGTTGTCCGACACGCTCCACGACAGCGGGTTCGCCGGCAGCTCGGCGGCGGCGTCGATCAGCGCGGCCGGACCGGCCGTGCCGGACGCTCGCGCCGAGAGCACCGCTTCGGTCGCCTCCGGCGAGCCGGACAGGACCGCCCAGCCGTCGATCACGGCGGCGTCCAGCACCAGCGTCTCGCTCAGAGTCAGGCGCGTGACGTCGACGCCGGCGACCTCCACCGTGGTCGGAGCGACGACGCCCTGACCGCTGGGGGAGAGGAACCCCGCCAGCGTGGCGCCCAGCGTGGTGAAGGCGGAGGTGAGGCCTCGGCGCGCCGCGGCGTCGTCGCGGGAGGCGACGAGGAGCACCTGCGCGTCGAAGAGGGGGACGTCGGTCGAGCCCGCTTCGGGAGCCGTGGGCGCATCGGTCTGGATCTGCACCCAACCGTCGCCCGCCCAGTCCAGCAGCAGCGTGTTCGCGTCCAGACCGATGAGCTGCAGCGCCTCGCTGGCGCTGGGGACGCCGAGCTCGGCGGCGGAGGCCATGACGTCGTCGAGCCACGCCCACCAGCCGCTCAGGTCGGCGCCGCCCGCGGCCACCGACACGGCCGTGTCGGGCGCGTACGCCAGCACCTCCACGCCTGGAGCGACGCCCTGCGTCAGCAGGTCGTAGAGCCGCGTGTCCGGCCCGTCCGCCGCGGGCGAGCGCAGGCCGGTCCCGGCCAGGCCTGCGTCGTCGGCGCGGAGCACCCCCACGGTCGGTCCGGCGGTCCGGAGCGCGGCACGGACCCGCTCGAGGACGGCGCCCGCCCCGTACGAGCCGGCCAGCGGCGCCAGGCCGCGCAGGAGCGGCTCGGCGTCCAGCAGCCCCATGACCTGGCCCGGACCGAGGTCGCGCAGCGCGGCGTACGTCGGGGTGTCCGCCAGGGTCGGATCGCTGCCGCCGGCGTCGGCGCGGAGCACGAACCGCACGATCTCGGGATCGGTCGAGAGGACCAGCAGGCCACCCGTCTGCGCGTAGGCGACCGGAACGCCCAGCAGGTCGTCGTCGCTCACGTCCGGCACGTACGTGTAGAAGGTCGATCCCGCCTCGCTGCGCTGCTCGACGCCTTCGCGCCCTGCCGCGTCGGCGATGGCCTGGGCGAACGCGTCGCGGCCCGCATCGCTGGGGCGGGCGATCAGCGTCAGCGCCGGGAGAGGGCTGAACGGCGAGGCCGACACCGCGAGCCACGCCTCCTGGCCGACGAGGTCCAGCGGTCCGAGCCCGGCCAGCGCCGCGGGCACGTCGGGCATGCCGCCTTCGTCCAGGGCGACGTCCGCGTCGTCGGGCAGGACGGCGCTCAGCGAGGCGATCAGGTCGAGGCGCTCGGCTTCGTCCAGGAACGGTTTCAGTCGTTCGGTCTCGCTCTCGAGATCGTTCAAGCCGACGGCCAGCGCCACGTCGGCGGGCAGAAGCTGGGGCAGCGACTGCGCCGCGACGGGCGCGACCAGCAGCCACGACGCCGCCAGGACGAGCGCGGCGCGCAGCCAGACCGATCGTGTCTCGGGGTGTCGGGGGGCGGGCGAGACGGTTCTGGGTTTCGTCATGGCACGAGCGTACCCGGTGCGCCCCCGAGGTCCAAAGCGATCGTCACCCGCGCCCGCGCTCTGCTCAGTCGCTCAGCAACGCTCGCGCCCGGGCCACGACGTTGTCGACGTTGAAGCCGTACTCGTCCAGAACGCGCCCGCCCGGTGCGGACTCGCCGTAGCGGTCGACCCCGATCACGTCGCCATGGTCGCCGATCCATTCGTGCCAGCCCAGCGACGCGGCGGCCTCCACGGCCAGGCGCGCGGGCACGCCGGGGGGAATCACCTCGCGCCGGTACGCTTCGCCCTGGTCGCGGAACCGCTCCCAGCTGGGCATCGACACGACGCGGGTGGGAACGCCGTCCGCCTCGAGCACGTCGCGCGCGCCCGAAGCAGAGGGACACCTCGGACCCGGACGCGAGCAGGATCAGCCGCGGCGCGTCGCCGGACGCCTCGGCCTGGACGTAGGCGCCGCGGGCGACGGCGTTCGCGGGCACGTCCAGATGGGGCACGCCCTGACGGGTGAGGATCAGCGCGGTCGGTCCGTCGCGGCGCGCCAGCGCCTCGCGCCACGCCTGCGCGGTCTCGTTCGCGTCGGCCGGGCGGACGACCTGCAGGTTCGGGATCGCCCGCAGGGAGGGAAGGTGCGCCTCGGGCTGGTGCGTGGGCCCGTCGCCACCCAGCCCGATCGAGTCGTGCGTGAAGACGTACACGACCGGCTGGCCCATCAGCGCCGAGAGCCGCAGCGCCGGCCGCAGGTAGTCGGAGAACACCAGGAACGTCCCCACGAACGGTCGGACGCCGCCGTGCACCGCGAGCCCGTTGGCGGCGGCCGCCATGGCGTGCTCGCGGATCCCGAAGTGGAGGATCCGTCCCGCGTAGTCGCCGGCCCGCATCGAGCGCGCGTCGTCGATGTCGGTGTAGTTCGAGCCGGCCAGGTCGGCCGATCCGCCGATCAGCTCGGGCATGCGCTGGGCGAAGTGGTTCAGGACCTTCTGGGAGGCTTTGCGGGTCGCCAGCTCGTCGTCCCCGCCGAACGTGGGCAGCGGATCGTCGAAGGCGTCCGGCAGCGTGCCGTCCATTCGCCGAGCCAGCTCGGAAGCGGCATCCGGGTGCTCGTCGGCGTAGCCCGTCCACAGCTCGTTCCAGGCCGCTCGCGCCTCGGCGCCCGCTGCGCGGACCTCCGAGGCGTCCTCGAGCACGTCGTCGGGGACCGTGAAGGCCGGCCAGTCGATGTCCAGCGCCCGCTTCGTCGCCGCCGCCTCCTCCTCGCCCAGGACCGAGCCGTGGATCTTGGAGCTTCCCGCGAGGTGCGGGCTTCCGTAGCCGATCGTGGTGCGGACGGCGATCAGGCTGGGCCGCTCGGTGTCGGCCCGGGCGGTCGTGATCGCCTGCAGGACGGCGTCGGGATCGGAGCCGTCCTCGACGCGCTGGACGTGCCAGCCGTACGCTTCGTAGCGTTGCAGGACGTCCTCGCTGAAGGTGATGTCGGTCGGACCGTCGATGCTGATGTGGTTGTCGTCGTAGAGCACGGTGAGCTTGCCGAGCTTCAGGTGGCCGGCCAACGACGACGCCTCGGAGGTGACGCCCTCCATGATGTCGCCGTCCGAGGCGATCACCCAGGTGCGGTGATCCACCACCTCGAAGCCGGGCCGGTTGAAGCGCGCAGCGAGGTGCGCCTCGGCCAGCGCCATGCCGACGGCCGTCGCGAGTCCCTGACCCAGCGGGCCCGTCGTCGTCTCGATGCCGGGCGTGAGTCCGACCTCGGGATGCCCGGGCGTGCGGCTCTTCCACTGCCGGTAGGCGCGCAGATCGTCCATCGTCACGCCGTAGCCGGTCAGGTGAAGCAGCGAGTACTGAAGCATCGAGCCGTGGCCGGCCGACTGGACGTAGCGGTCGCGGTTCCACCAGGTCGGATCCGAAGGGTCGTGGCGCATGGCGTGGCGGTACAGCGCCCAGCCCATCGGGGCCGCACCCATCGGCATGCCGGGGTGTCCGTCGCCGGACGCTTGCGTGGCGTCGATCGTGAGTGCACGGATGACGTTGGCGGCGCGCAGGTCGCGTTGACGCTCGTCGGGGGATCGGTTCATCGAGGTGCCTCCGTCGGGGTTCGTGGCTCCCGGGTTCGTGGTCCTGGGATCCGCGCCTCTGGCGCGGATCGAGGTGGTCCGAGTCGCGGATCACCATAGCAGGGGCGAGCCTCGTGCCGCGCAGCGTTCACCCGTCGCGTCGTCGCTGCAGGATCGCCTCGCGGACCTTGCGGCCGATCTCGTAATGGCGTCGCTCCATCTCCGACTCGACCCGCAACCTCGGAACCGTGGCGGGGCGACGATCGTCGCCGATCGCGACGAAGTTGAGGTGCCCCACGGTCGTGAGCGAGCGACGCCCGCTGGTGGGATGCTCGGAGTGGACCTCGCTGCGGACGATCATGCTGGTGTCGCCCACCCAGGCGACCCGGCTGCGGACCTCGAGGATGTCGCCGACGTGAACCGGATTGCGGAAGTCCACCGGCTCGGTCGAGGCGGTCACGGCGATCCGTCTGCAGAAACGGTTGCAGGCGATCGACGCGTTGACGTCCATCAGCTCGAGAACGTGCCCGCCGAACAGCGTGCCGAGAGGGTTGGCGTGGTGGGGGAACACGGCGTCGACGGTGGTCACCCACTCGCTGGCTCGGGTCTCGCCGGGGTCGATCGGCATGCATCGAGAATAGCCCGGTCGGCTGCTATGCTCGCGGGAGCCCAGGTTCCATGGAGGTTCTCTCATGGCGTATCGATCCCAAGCTTCCGCCGCCGCACCGTTGGCGACGCGTCTCGTTCCCATCCGCAGCGTGGCGCTGCGAACCGCTGTTCAGCTGATCGTTGGCGTGGCGTTCCTGGCCGCGCTGGCGCAGGTGCGCATCGTGGTGGGGCCGGTGCCGATCACCGGCCAGACGCTGGGCGTGCTGCTCATCGGCGCGAGCTACGGCGCCACGCTGGGCGTCGCGACGGTCGGGGCGTACCTGCTGGCGGGCGGTCTCGGCCTGGCCGTGTTCACCGGGGGCGGCGCCGGCTGGGAGGTCCTGAGCGGACCGACCGCGGGCTACCTGCTCGGCTTCCCGGTCGCCGCCGCGGTGGTGGGCGCCCTGGCCCGCAGGGGATGGGACCGACGCCCGTGGAGCGCCGCCGCGGCGATGGTGGCGGGGAACGTCGTGATCTACGGGTTCGGACTGGCGTGGCTGGCCCGCTTCGCGCCGGACGCGGCGACGACGCTCGCCTGGGGTCTCTGGCCGTTCGTTCCAGGTGACCTGATCAAGATCGTGCTCGCAGCGGGTCTGCTGCCGCTGGCCTGGCGTCTGCTGGGCAGACGCGACGACCGGCGCGGGTGAGTCGGCCGGGCGCGGGGACGACGCCGTGAGCTGGGAGCGGCGATTCGCTCGGCGCACGGCGCGGATGCGACCGTCCGCGATCCGCGAGATCCTGAAGCTGACGCAGCGCAGCGACGTGATCTCGCTGGCGGGCGGGCTGCCCGCCGGCGAGATGTTCCCGGTCGAGGAGGTCGCCCAGGCGGCCGCCCGCGCGATGGCGTCGAACGGCGTGCGCGCGCTTCAGTACGGGCCGACGGACGGCCTTCCCGAGCTGCGCGACTGGGTCGCGGCGTCGCTGCCCGGAGCCGACGCGGACCGCGTCGTCGTCACCTCCGGCTCGCAGCAGGGGCTCGACCTTCTCGCCAAGGTGTTGATCGACCCGGGCGACGCGGTCGCGCTGGGCGCCCCGTCGTACATGGGGGCGTTGCGGGCGTTCGATGCGTACGAGCCCGCCTACCTCACGGTCGAGCTGGACGACGACGGCATGGTTCCCGCGTCGCTCGAGGATGTGCTCGCCCAGGGTCCGAAGTTCGTGTACGTGATTCCCGACTTCGACAACCCGCTGGGCCGGCGCATGTCGCTGTCGCGGCGCCGTGCGCTGCTCGAGATCGCGGACCGCCACGACGTGCTCGTGGTCGAGGACGCGCCCTACCGGGAGCTCCGTTTCGACGACACGGTGCTGCCCAGCCTGTTCGAGCTCGCGCCCGATCGGGTCGTGCACGCAGGAACGCTGTCGAAGACCTTGGCGCCCGGGCTGAGGCTGGCGTGGCTGATCATGCCCGCTCCGCTGGCGCAGGTCGTGGAGCGCGCCAAGCAGGCGGCCGATCTGCACACGGGAACGTTCGCGCAGTCCGTGGCGATGGAGCTGCTCTCGTCGGGCGCGCTCGAGGCGCGTCTCCCGCGCCTTCGGGCGCACTACCGCAATCAGCGGGACGCGCTGGCGGACGCGCTCGAGCGAGAGCTGGACGGGGAGCTGCGGTTCTCGCGCCCGCCCGGGGGCATGTTCCTCTGGGCCGAGCTTCCCCGCGGCGTCGACGCGAGCGAGCTGCTCCCCGTCGCCGTCGAGCACGGCGTCGCGTTCGTGCCGGGCGAGCCGTTCTTCGCGAACGGCGGCCCGAAGAACACGGTGCGGCTGAGCTACTCGCTCCCCGCCCCCGCCACGCTGGCGACCGCCGCGGCGCGACTGGCGGCGGCGCTGGCGGCGCACCGGCAGCTCGCTTGACCTGACTCGCCCCACCCGAGGCGTCCGTGGTGTCGAGCGCGCGGGCGGCGCGGAGCAGGGACGGCGAGGAAGAGCCAAGGAAACGCCCCCGAGCCTCGTAGGCTCGGGGGCGCGGTGCACCGCCGTGGACTGAGGGGCCTAGGATGGCCACCGGCGTCCGGAAGGCGGACCCTGGGGCTACCCTCGGCGGGCACCTCCACTGGTCGTTCGACGTTTGTCGTGTATCAAGACCACCTCCTTTCCGTGGTACGCGAAGTGTACCCAAGCGGCGCGGGCGCGGGGTGTGGTGTCGCGCACCGCCTTACGACACATCGGTGCGGGCCCCGAACGGGACGGCTATGCTCTAGGCCGTGCTGAGCGTCGCTGAGAAGCTGATCTTCGTCGTGCTCGCCCTGTTCTCGGTCGCCTTCGCGTACGGCGGGTTCGAGCGTGTCCGCTCCGCGGTGGGTCGCGGGGCTCGCGGCGGCACCGACCGGCTTCGCGACCTTCCGGGTCGGGCGGGCGACGCGATCGTGCGGACGCTGGGGCAACGCACCGTGTTTCGCGATCGACCCGGCGTCGCGACGGTCCACGCCGCGGTGTTCTACGGGTTCGTGTTCTACCTGCTCGTGAATCTCTTCGACGCGGCGCAAGGCCTGGCGCCCCCGTCGTGGACCGGCTGGCTCGGAGGCGCCTGGGCGGGGCCGTACCGGCTGGCGGCCGACCTGCTCAGCGTGGCGGTCGTGGCCGGCGTGGCGATCCTGTTGTGGCGGCGCTTCATCGCTCGCGATCCCGCGCTCCGTCCGGAGGTTCCGCTGCACGACGATGCGGCGTCCGGCGGGATCCGCAGGGACTCGTTGATCGTCGGCGTGTTCATCGTTCTGCACGTGGGGTTCCGCCTGGCCGGCGAAGGCTTCCTGCTCGCAGCGGAAGGTCATGTCGACGGGTGGCAGCCGTTCGCCAGCCTGCTGGCCGTGGCCGTGGGATTCGACCCCTCCAGGATCGTCGGCTGGCACGTCGGCTGGTGGGGCGCGCTGGGGCTGATCCTGGCGTTCCTGCCGTACTTCCCGCGCAGCAAGCATCTTCATCTGATCGCGGCCCCGGTCAACTTCGCGCTGGAGCGCCGCGGTCCCGACGGCTCGCCCGCGCCCAGCGGCACGCTGGAGCCGATCGACTTCGCCGACGACACGCTCGAGAGCTTCGGTGCCGAGCGGCTCGAAGATCTTCCCTACGCCCAGATCCTGGACGCCTACGCCTGCATCCAGTGCCACCGCTGCACCGATGCCTGCCCGGCGCACGTGACGGGAAAGAAGCTCTCGCCCTCCGCGCTGGAGATCAACAAGCGCTACGAGCTGACCCTCGTCGCGGACGACCTCGCGGCGGGGGAGGCCAGCCCCAGGCCGCTGCTGGCGTTCGCGCTGGACGAGGAGCAGATCTGGGCGTGCACGACCTGCGGCGCCTGCATCGACGCCTGCCCGGTCGGGAACGAGCCGATGCTGGACATCGTCGACATGCGACGCGAGCGGGTGCTGATGGCGGGCGCGTTCCCGGCGGAGCTCCAGCAGGCGTTCCGCGGCATGGAGCGGACCGGGAACCCGTGGGGGCTGAGTCAGGATGATCGCCTGGCGTGGGCCGACGGACTGGACGTTCCGACCGTGGAAGACCGCCCCGACTTCGAGGTGCTTTTCTGGGTCGGCTGCGCGGGGGCGTACGATCCGGCGGCGCAGACGACGACCCGTGCGATGGCGACGATCCTGGACCATGCGGGCGTTCGCTACGCGGTGCTCGGCAAGAACGAGCGCTGCAGCGGCGACCCCGCTAGACGGGCGGGAAACGAGTACCTGTACTACCAGCTGGCGACCGAGAACGTCGCGGTCTTGGACGATGCCATGGCCGGGGGCCTGCTGGACGCGGACGCCCCCAAGCGGATCGTCACGGCCTGCCCGCACTGCTACAACGCCTTGCTGAACGACTACCCGCAGCTCGGCGGCAGCTACGAGGTGGTGCACCACACGGAGCTTCTCGACGAGCTGGTCGGCGCCGGTCGCCTGCCGCCGCTGGAGCTCGGGAAGGGCACCACGTACCACGACCCGTGCTACCTGGGTCGCCACAACGGCGTGTACGAGGCGCCCCGGCGCGTCCTGCGCAGCGGTGGCGGCACCATCGACGAGATGCCGCGCAACCGCGACAAGAGCTTCTGTTGCGGCGCGGGCGGCGCACAGTTCTGGAAGGAAGAGGCGCCGGGCCGGGAGAAGGTCGCCGATGCCCGCATGCGCGAAGCGACCGCCACCGGGGCCACCACGGTCGCCGCGGCCTGCCCGTTCTGCGCGTCGATGCTCGGCTCGTCCGCCGTCGCCGGCGAGGGGGGCGCACCGGAGGTCGTCGACGTCGCCCAGCTGTACGAGCGCCGACTGACGGAGCTGAAGGAGCGCCTCTCGGCCTGATCGGGCGGCGCGTCGCGCGTGAGAGGCGACGCGCCGTCGTCCGCCATACGGCTATGCTCGGCGCCATGCCGGCAGCGCTCCGATCCATCGCCGTCGCGCTCGTGCTCGTGGTCGCCGGTGCCGGCGCCTACCAGGCCGGTCGCTGGCTCGCCCCGCCTCCCGAGCGGGTGGGCACCGTGCTCCAGAATCCGCAGGACGTATCCGACCTGGAGCTCACCCTCGCAGCCGATGGCAGCCGAATCGTCTTCGGCGACCTGGCCGCGCGGTCGAGCTGGACGCTCGTGTTCTTCGGGTTCGTGGACTGTCCCGACGTGTGCCCGTTGACGATGGCGCGTCTCGCGGAGACGTACCGGAACCTGGGCGAGCCCGAGGGGCTCCAGGTCGTGATGATCACCGTCGATCCCGAGCAGGACGACGCCGAGCGGCTACGCCGCTACGTGAGCGCGTTCCACCCGGCGTTCGACGGCCTGGGCGGGACCACGGAGGACATCGCCGCGGCAGCGAAGCGGTTCTTCATCGGCTATTCGGGAACGGGGACCGAGATCGTCCACACCGAGGCGGTGGGCCTGGTGGACGATACGGGCCGATTGCGAGCCGTGTACGGTCAAGGGAAGGTGGGAGCGATCGGGGACGATCTGGCGGACCTGCTGGCCGGCGAGCGCTTGTAGGTGCGCGCCCGCCGGAGGTCCAGGGTTCAGGAACGTTCAGGAACGTTCAGCGACGTCAGGCCATGTCCGCGAGAAGCTGATACAGCGCGCGGCGGTCCTTGGCGTCGATCTCGAGCCGGGTGCTGGGACCCGTGACGGCCAGACGCTCGCTGCCTCCGCGCGGTCGAACGGTGTAGATCGCGACGGTCTCGTCGCCGACGCGTCCGAGCACCGAACGGAAGCTGGGTCGATCGTGCACGACGCGGTCCGCCATGGTGCGAACGGTCTGCGCGTCGCGGGCGTCGATCTCGGTGGCGATGTCGCCGATTCGGATCGTCATTGCAGTCACCTCGAGACGCTGGATTCCACTCCGACGGGGTCGTCTTGGACGGGGTCGTCGTGGGGCGTCTCACGGGCAGCCTAGACCGGCGCGTCAGGGACATGTGTTCCGGGAACACATCGAGGCCCCTCCGCGCCGACGAATCCCAGGTCGTGCGCTCGTGACGATAGCGAAGCGAAGGCGATCCGCATCTGTCGCCGTCGAAACGTAAGGAAATCGTCGAAGCGAGGCCGATAAGACACGGCCTCCGAGGGCACGAAAGACGACAATACCCGGAAACCCCGACAGGGACGGGGTCGACCGCACCTCTTAGCGCGCGTCGTCGCGGCGGAACACCTCGCGTCCAGCGACCCAGGTGCGCATCGGCCAGCCGCGTAGCGTCTGACCGTCCCAAGGCCCGAACTTCGCCTTCGAGAGGAACCGGCCGGGATCCACCGTACGAGCCGTGTCCAGATCGAGAAGGACGACGTCGGCCGGGGCGCCTTCGGCGAGCGACGGAGCCGGCCAGCCCATCACGTCGGCCGGACCGTCCTGCAGAAGCCGCAGAAGCTCCGGAAGCGCCACCACGCCGCCCAGCACCAGCGCCTCGTACAGCACCGGGAACGCCACCTCGATGTGCGCGATGCCGAACGGCGCGCTCAGCAGGTCGCGCTGCTTCTCCTCGCGGGTGTGCGGGGCGTGATCCGTGCCCAGGCAGTCGACCAGGCCCGAGCGGATCCCGTCGCGCAGCGCCTGCACGTCGTCCGCGGTGCGCAGCGGCGGCGCGACCTTGAAGACCGGGTCGAACGACGCCAGCGCCTCGTCCGTGAGGGTGAGATGGTGGGGCGTGACCTCGCACGTCACCGACACGCCCTTCTCCTTGAAGAACGCGACGACGTCCAGCGCGGCGCGGCAGCTGACGTGGGCGATGTGGACGCGCGCCCCCGTCAGGCGAGCGATCTCGGCGTCGCGATAGGTCATCGCCGCCTCGGCGGCCCGCGGGTTGCCGGGCAGGCCCAAGCGCTCGCTGACCGCCCCTTCGTTCATCACCCCGTCGCCGCGCAACGTCGGATCCTCGGAGTGGGTCTGCACGACCAGGTCCAGGTCGCGCGCCCACTCGCAGGCGCGCCGCATGAGCTCGCCGTCCACGACCGGAATGCCGTCGTCGGTCAGCATCACCGCGCCCGCCTCCGCCAGGGCCGCGGCGTCGGTCAGCCGTTCCCCCCGCAGCCCCATCGACAGCGCTGCCGCCGGGCGCAGCCGTGTGCCCCCCAGCCGCTCCGCCTTCTCGATCAGCGAACGGACCAGGCCGGGCTCGTCCACGACCGGGTCGGTGTTGGCCATCGAGACGACCGTTCCGTAGCCGCCGGCCGCGGCGGCGGCCAGACCCGAGACGAGATCCTCCTTGACCTCGAATCCCGGCTCGCGGAGGTGCACGTGCGGGTCGATGAAGGCGGCCGTCGCCACCAGGCCCGTCGCGTCCACCTCGTGATCGACCGGGCCTCGCGGCTCGGCGCCCTCGATCCGGCCGTCCGCGAGGACCAGGTCGCCCGTGCCGATCTCGCCGTCCGAGGTGACGATCGTCGCTCCGCGGATCCACGTCCGAGGCGCTGTTCGTGGGTCGTTCATCGTGATCCTTTCCCGACCAGCAAGTGGTACAGCACGGCCATGCGTACCGGCACGCCGGCCGCCACCTGGCGCGTGATCAGCGAGCGCGGGCCGTCGGCCAGGGCGCCCTCGATCTCGACGTCGCGGTTCATCGGTCCCGGATGGAGGACCACCGCGTCGGGATGCGCTCCCGCCAGCCGCGCCTCGGTCAGCTGGTACCGCTCCGCGTACGCGGCGGTCGAATGAATGCGGCCCGTGTCCATGCGCTCGTGTTGCAGCCGTAGCGCCATGACGGCGTGCGCGCCGTCGAGCGCCGGCTCCAGCCGGGTCTCGAGGCGGACGCCGGGAAGGGCGGCCAGATCGGGCGGGAGCAGGGTGGGCGGACCGCACAACACCACCTCGGCCCCCAGACGCTGCCACAGCTCGGCGTCGCTGCGAGCGACCCGCGAATGCGCCACGTCGCCGACGATCGTCAGGCGCGTCTCCTCGAACGGCCGTCCCGTCGCCTCGCGGTAGGCGTACGCGTCGAGCAGCGCCTGCGTCGGATGCGCACGGCGGCCGTCGCCCGCGTTGATCACCGCGGCATCGGTCCACGACGCCACCTGGTGCGCGGCGCCGGCGGCCGGGTGACGCACGACGTACGCGTCCACCTGCAGCGCGTCGAGCGTGGCGACGGTGTCGCGCAACGACTCGCCCTTGGAGAGCGAGGTGCCGCCCCGGGCGAACGCCATGACGTCCGCCGATTGGGCTCGCGCCGCGCGCTCGAAGCTGAGCCGGGTCCGGGTCGAATCCTCGAAGAACAGCGTCGCGACCGTGAAGCCTTGCAGGGCCGGAACGCGCTTGACGGGCCGCTGGAGCACCTGCGCCATCACGTCGGTGGTCGCCAGGATGGCGAGGATCCTGTCGACGTCCATGCCGCTGAAATCCAGCAGCCGCCGGAACCTCTCGCTCACGTCGGAGCCTCGCCCCGCACGCCCAGGACGACCCCGTCCTCGCCGTCGATCTCCTCGAGCCGTACCTTGACGACCTCGTCGCGGCGGGTGGGGACGTTCTTGCCGACGTAGTCGGCGCGGATCGGCAGCTCGCGATGCCCACGGTCCACGAGAACCGCGTACTGGATCGCCGCCGGACGGCCCATGTCGACCAGGGCGTCCAAGGCGGCCCGAGCCGTGCGGCCGGTGTAAAGGACGTCGTCGCACAACACCAGGCGCATCCCGCTGACGTCGAACGCCACTTCGGTCTTCTTCACCACGGGCTGCAGGGCGATCTCGGTCAGGTCGTCACGGTAGAGCGTGATGTCGAGCTTGCCGACCGGTGGCCGCAGCGACTCGAACGAGGCGATGCGATCGGCCAGGCGCTCGGCGATCGGGACCCCGCGGGTGTGGACGCCGACCAAGGCCAGGTTCTCCGCCCCCTTGTTGCTCTCCACGATCTCGTGGGCGATGCGCGTGAGCGCACGATCGAGCTCGCGGGCGTCGAGCAGGATGGCTTTCACCGTCATAGCTGTCTCCTTTCGGTTCCGGTGCGTGGCGCGCAGGTGACCGCGCGAGGCTCGATCAACTCGGCTCCGCAGGGGGGCTCTCGCGCGGAAGCACGGCGTTCAGGAGCACCCCGACGATCCCTGCCAGGCCGATGCCCTCGAGCCGGAAGTCGCCGACCTCGAACAGCATGCCCCCGACACCGAACACCAGGATGACCGACGCGATGACCAGGTTCCTCGGAGCCGTCAGGTCGGTGCCGGCGCGGACCAGCGCGTTGATGCCGACGACGACGATTCCGCCGAAGAGCAACACCAGGATGCCGCCCATCACGGGACCGGGGATCGTCTGCAGGAACGCCCCGAGCTTACCCACGAACGCCAGGACGATCGCGGTCACCGCCGCGATCGTCATCACGGCGGGATTGAACGCGCGGGTCAGCGCCACCGCGCCCGTGACCTCCGAGTAGGTGGTGTTGGGCGGGCCGCCCAGCATGCCGGCCAGGCCGGTGGCCAGGCCGTCCCCCAGCATGGTGCGGTCGACGCCCGGATCGGCGAGGTAGTCCTTGCCCGTCACGCCGCGAATGGCCAGGACGTCGCCGAAGTGCTCGATCGCGGGGGCCAGTGCGACCGGCAGGATGAACAGGATCGCGGGCAGATGGAAGGTCGGCAGCGTGAACGACGGTACGGCCAGCCAGGCGGCGTCGCGCACCGGGGCGATGTCGACGAAGCCGAACGGGATCGCGGCGAGGTAGCCGACGGCGATCCCCGCCAGGATCGGCGTCAGGCGAAGGAGGCCCCGACCGGCCAGCGCCGTCACGACCGTCGCGGCGAGGGCGATCATCGCGACCGCGACGGCGGACCAGGCGTACCCGTCGCCCGTGCTGGTGGCCATGTCGATCGCGACAGGGGCCAGCGACAGCCCGATGACCATGATCACCGGGCCGGTCACGACCGGCGGAAGCAGCCTCTCGAACGCCTCGATCCCGCGCGCCCGGATGAGGGCCGCGAGCGCGACGTACAGCAGACCGGCCGCGACGAGACCCGAGAGCGTCGCTGAGACGCCCCACCGCTGCACGCCGACTTGGATCGGAGCGATGAACGCGAAGGACGAGGCCAGGAACACCGGGACCTTGCCGCGGGTCACGAGCTGGAACACCAGCGTGCCCGCTCCGGCCGTGAACAGCGCGACGTTCGGGTCGAGACCGGTCAGGATCGGCACCAGCACCAGCGCGCCGAAGGCGACGAACAGCATCTGCACGCCGATCGGGATCGCTCGGAGATCGAAGCTCCAGGCGGTACGGGCGAGGATGGCGCGAACGTCGTCGCGCCGGTCGGATCGGGTCATGACATCCTCCTTCGTGCCGTGGAGGACGTGACGTCGCGAGCCCGCACGAAAACGCCGTCCTGACGCGAAGGCGTCGGACGGCGCATGTTGTCGTACGTGGTGGTGCCGAAGGGCGGCACGGTCGCGCGAAAGTCACGGTCGCTCCTTCCCGGCCTCACGGGACCGGATTAAAGGCTGCGAGGAGCGTACCGTCGTCGCGGCGCCGATGGCAAGAGGCGGCCACGCTTAAGGAAGCGCTAAGGCTGCGCAGGCATCATGGTCATCGGAGGTAGACACCATGCAACGAAACCAACGACACCCCGTTCGCCGTCCGCTCTTGGGCCTTCTGGCCCTGCTCGTCGCCCTCGCTCCCGCCTTCGCATTCGCGTCCGTGCCGAGCGGCCCGACCGTGCGCGTGACCTATGGCGAAGGCGAGTCCGCCGTCGTCGTCGGCTACGGCGACTTGGACGACGGCCGGCTGGACCTCGAGCTTCTCTCCGGGTCGTACGCCGACGTGACGGTGACGATCGACTTCGGGAACGGCGATACGTTCACGCAAGACGGGTCGCTGATCGACGGCGTCCTCGACGTTACCGTTCCGCTGAACGAGGCGCTCGGCATGGACGTCGAGGTCGAGCTCGACGATTCGGTCGGACCTGACGACGATGCCGACGACGGTATGGACGACGATCGCGACGACGACGACCGATGACGACGACGATCGCGACGACGACGACGATCGCGATGATGACGATCGCGACGACGACGATCGCGACGACGATGACCGCGACGATGACGATCGCGACGATGACGATCGCGACGACGACGATCGCGACGATGACGATCGCGACGATGACGACGACGATGACGACGATGACGACGACGACGATGACGATGACGACGATGACGACGACGACGACGATGACGACGACGATGACGACGACTGAAGACGCCACCCAGGAGCTTCGCCGGTAGGTGGGGCTTGCATCGTGGAGCGCCGAGGCGCGCTCCACGATCGTAGGATGAGGACACCGTGAACCGAGGACCCGGATTCCCGCGCCTTCGAGGCAGCCCACCACGAGCCGTCGTGCTCGTGGTGAGCCTCTTGCTCGTACTCGCGCTCGCGAGTGCTTTGGGGCAAGGCGGTCCCGGCACCGTGGAGGTCGCATCGATCCCCGACGGTGCGGAGGCTGTCGTGACCGATAGGCTCGGACGAAGGCTCGTCGGCTATGGGCGCGTCGCGGACGGCACGCTACGGCTGTCCGTCGTCGGACGCGACGAGGTCGACGCCCTCGTGCTGGTTCTGATCACGCCCGACGGCACCTTCTCTCGACTGGAGGGTCGACTCACGGACAGCGGGATCACGGTGCGAGACGGGGCGTCGGAGCGCTCGCTGGACGAGTGGCTCGCGCTGCGGAGCGTGACGCTCGTGCTCGATCGCGACGGCGGCCGGGACGACGATGCGGATGACGATCGCGACGACGATCAGGATGACGATCGTGGTGACGGCGGCCGGGACGACGATCGCGACGATGACGACCGGGACGACGACGATCGCGACGACGGACGACGACGACGATGGCGCGACGACGATCAGGATGACGATCGTGGCGACGAAGACGATGACGACGCGGAGGATGACGACGACGTAGACGTCGACGAAGACGACGACGATGATAGAGACGACGACCCGAATGATGACGAAGACGCCGACGATGACGACGACGACGATGACGACGACGACGATGACGACGATGACGACGACGATGCGGACGACTGAGCGGACCGCGACGATGGATCCCCCCGACCTCTCCCGCACCGCCCGTGCAGCCGCTCGGATTCTCGTCGTGGAGGACGACGCTCGGCTGCGGTCGCTACTGGAGCAGGAGCTCGCTACCGACGGACACGTCGTGGTCGCGGTGGGCACGGCCGGCGAAGGTCTCTACCGGGCAGAGGAGGAGCCGTACGACCTCCTCGTCCTCGATCTGAGCCTTCCTGACGGCGACGGGCTCGAGGTGGCGGAGCGCCTGCGTGACCGACGCGACGTGCCGATCCTCATGCTGACCGCGCGGGCGGACGTCGACAGTCGCGTCCGAGGCCTGTACGCGGGCGCGGCCGACTACATGACCAAGCCGTTCAGCGTCCCGGAGCTGCTCGCGCGGGTCCACGCGCGCCTCCGCGAACGCCTGAAGCCAGAACGGCCCCGTCACCGCGATCTCGAGCTCGATCCCAGCGCGTCGGTGGCACGGGGGCCGGGCGGCGAGGCGATCCTGCCCGAGAGCGAGTTCGCGCTGCTGCGCATGCTCGTCGAGCATCCTGGTCGTCTGTTCACCCGCGACGAGATCGAGCGCAGGCTGTACGTCGCAAGCGAGCGACCGGGCAGCAACACCGTCGAAGTGTTCGTGCATCACGTGCGACGCAAGCTCGAGCAGCTGGACGCGGAGCCTCGTATCCGAACCGTGCGCGGCAAGGGGTACATGCTCCGGTGAGCTCCGGCGATCGGCGTGAGCGAGCCCGACCGTGCTGAGGGTCAGGCTGGGGTTGCTGGTCGCCGGCAGCCTGCTCGTCGCGTTGGCGGCGTTCGCCGTCGTCGTCGACGCCTCGTTCGTGCGTCAACAGCGTGCCCAGCTCGACGCGCTCGTCGTTCGCGAGCTACGCCGGGTGGAGACGCTGGTCCAGCGGTCGGAGCTAGGAGCCACCTTCCTGGGCGAGGAGGCCGACCTGGTGCTTCAGTTCGTGGACGCCGAGGGCACCGTGCAGCTTCCGGTTGATGCCGGCCAGGTCCTGCCGCTGCGGACCGGTCCGGACCTGGTCCGACGAGACGGCGGTAGCGAATGGCTGGTCGCCAGCGGCCCCTGGCGACTCCCTAGCGGTCTGGAGGCGGGAACGATTCGACTCGGGCTGAGCTTCGAGCCCGTGCTCGCGGCCAGGCGGACGCTGTGGCGCGCGATGGCGACGGCCGGGGCGGCGCTGGCCGTGGCAGCGACGGTGTTCGCCCTCGCGCTTCTCCAGCGCGCCTTGGAGCCGCTGCAGCGCTTGGTTCGGGACGCGGACGCGATCGACCCGTCGCGGCCGGAGCTGGTGGCAGGGCTGCGCAGCGCCGAGCGCGAGGACGAGGTGGGCCGCCTCGCACGCGCTCTGGAGCGGGCGATGCAGGCGATCCGTGATCGCCAGCAGGCCGAGCGCGACGCACTGGCCGAGGTCGCGCACGAGCTGGCTGCGCCGCTGTCGGTCGTCGCTGGGCGGCTGCGCGCCGTCGAGGTCCGCGACCCCTCCGCCGAGATCCGGTCGGCCCGCGAGGCGGCGGACGAGCTGCTTCACACGAGTCGCGACCTGCTGACGTTGGCCCGGGGCGAGCTGGAGCGGCCCATGGACCTCGAGGCCGTCGACCTGGCCGACCTCGTCCGCGGCGTCGCCTCGGAGATGCCGCCGGCCCGGGTCGTGGCGTCGGGCGAGACCGAGCTGCTCGGAAGCCCCGAGCGATTGCGGCAGGCCGTCAGGAATCTGCTCAGGAACGCGTTCCAAGCGGGCGGCGACCCGCGCGAGGTGCGCGCCGAGCTGAAGGCGCAGGGCGCGGAGATCGTGCTAGAGGTGCTCGACCGGGGTGTAGGCCTGACCGCCGGAGACGAAGAGCGCATCTTCGAGCGACACGTCAGCGGGCGGACCGGAGGCTCCGGTTTGGGACTGGCGGTCGCGCGCGCCGTGGTCGACGCGCACGACGGTTCGCTCCGGGCCGAGCGTCGCGCGGGCGGCGGCACCCGGTTCGTCGCTCGCTTTCCCACGCTCGAGGCTCGTCTGGAGACGGAGCCCGTCGTTCCCGAGCCCGAAGCGAGCGGCAGTCCGAGAGGCGCCGAGCCGTGGTAGCGTCCGACCACGGACGAACCGCACCCGTACCGTGTTCGGCGTACGGCTCTTGGGAGGTGCCATGCGACTGACGTTTCTCGGACACGCCGCGGCGCGCGCCGCCTCGGACACCGTTGCGTGGCGCGACGTTCTCGCGCCCGGCGAGACGATGGACCTTTAGAAGGGGTTCGCTCGTGGCCGAGCGCGACGACGCGCCCCGTACCCCCATCGGTTACCGCCCCTCGCACCGCCTCGGTGCAGGGCGTACGGCGATCGTGTACCTCGCCGAGCACGATACGTTCGGCCGGGTCGCGTTGAAGCTTCCTAGGCCCGAGCTGTCGGAGCGGCCGTTGTTGCGGCGCATGTTCGAGAACGAGGTGATGATCACCCTTCGCCTCGATCATCCCAGCGTCGTGAAGGCCTTGGCGGGGCACCCCACCGGCGAGAGGGCGTTCTTGGCGCTCGAGATCTGTCCGGGCGGCACCTTGGACCAGCTGCTGCTGGAGCGTGGGCGGCTGCCGCTCGCGAAAGCCGTGCAGCTCGTCGAGGACGTCGCGGTCGGGCTGGCGTACACGCACGTCGCCAAGGTTCTGCACCGCGACGTCAAGCCCGCGAACGTGTTCCTGTCCGATGCCGGCCGAGCGAAGCTGGGCGACTTCGGAACCGGGACGTTCATGGCCGAGGAGAGCGGCGACCGCGTGGGGACGGCGTTCTACATGGCGCCCGAGATCTTCGAAGGCGCGCCGGCGTCGGTGCGCAGCGACGTCTACAGCCTGGGCGTGCTGGCGTTCGAGGTGCTGACCGGCGAACGGCCGTTCAAGGGGGACACCTACGATGCGTTGATGCACGCGCACATGACCGGACTCGTTCGAGATCCCCGGTCGCTGCGCGACGGCCTTTCCAGCGATCTCGCCCAGGTGGTCCGGACGGCGCTGGTCCGTCTGCCGGAGCGGCGTTTCGCGAGCGTGGCGGCGTTCCTGAAGGCGTTGCGCGAGGCGACGCCGGAGGGCCGCGAGCCGGAGGCCCAGGCGCCGCCGGATGGGCGAGCCCAGGTGGGCCGCTCGTCCCGCATGCGTCAGGACGACCGGGTCGCGGGCGGTGCTCCGGTCGATCCGTCCAACGACGTGGACGCGGAGGACGCGGACGAGTCCGCGTCCGTACCGTGGTGGCGGCGCTTTCTGGGCGGCGGCAGCGACGAGCCGTCATCCTGACCGGCTCACTACACATTCTGCGCTCCATGCTGATATCATCAAAGTCGGAACGAGTCCGAAGACGGGATCGTCTCGGACCCAGATGAAGACTCCACACGAACGACTCCACACGAACGAGGTGTTGCCATGAGCGAGAACCGACTCGAGATCCGTGATCTTCACGCCCGCGTCGCGGGCGGCGAGGAGATCCTGAAAGGCGTCGATCTGATCGTCCCTGCCGGCGAGGTGCACGCCTTGATGGGTCAGAACGGCAGCGGCAAGTCCACCCTGGCGAAGGTCATCGCCGGCGACCCCAGCTACGAGGTCACCGGCGGCGACGTCCTGGTCGACGGCACCAGCGTGCTCGAGATGGAGCCGGACGAGCGGGCGCGCGAGGGTCTGTACCTGGCGTTCCAGTACCCGGTCGAGGTTCCCGGCGTGTCGATCGCGAACTTCCTCCGTATGGCCCTGAACGCCAAGCGCGACGACGACGACGAGATCGGCGTGATGGAGTTCTACGAGAAGCTTCAGCAAGCCGTCGCCGCCCTGAACTGGGACGAGGCGATCATCGAACGCAACCTGCACGAAGGGTTCTCGGGCGGCGAGAAGAAGCGCAGCGAGATCCTGCAGCTGCTGGTGCTCGAGCCACGCTACGCGATTCTCGACGAGACCGACTCGGGCCTCGACGTCGACGCGCTCAAGACCGTCTCGCAAGGCGTGAACGCCGCCCGCGGTCCCGGCTTCGGCGCGCTCGTGATCACCCACTACCAGCGCTTGCTGAACTACATCGTGCCCGATCGGGTCCACGTGATGTCGAACGGTCGAGTCATCACCAGCGGTGACAAGGAGCTCGCGATCGAGCTCGATACCCGCGGCTACGACTGGATCAAGGACGAGGTCGCCGCCGCAAGCGCCTGACCCGAGGGCGCCGTCGCGGACGCGACCGCGCTTCGCTGCACGCCTCGACCGGCGGGACCCCCCGCCGACCCGCTGACTCGCACCCTGAGGAGGGACGACGTGGCAGACGCACCGATGGAGCATCCCGACGCCGGCAAGCTGACCGGCATGGAGCACGAGAAGCAGTACGACTTCCAGCTTCCCGAATCGTACTTCTACAAGTCCGAAAAGGGCCTGAACAAGCGCGTGATCGAGAAGATCAGCTACTTCAAGGGCGAGCCCCAGTGGATGCTCGACTTCAGGCTGAGGGCGCTCGAGATCGCCGAGAAGAAGGGCCCGCCCAAGTGGGGTCCCGACCTGTCCGGCTTGAACTTCGACGACATCTACTTCTACATCCGTCCCAACGAGCGCCAGGGCACGACGAGCTCGTGGGACGAGATTCCCGCGGAGGTTCGCGAGACCTACCGTCGGCTCGGGATTCCCGAGGCCGAGCAGAAGGTCCTCGCCGGCGTGGGAGCCCAGTACGAGAGCGAGATGGTCTACCACAACCTCAAGGAGGAGTGGGAGAAGCTCGGCGTCATCTTCCTGGACACCGACACCGGCCTCAAGGAGCACCCCGAGATCTTCCGCGAGCACTTCGCGACCGTCGTCCCGCCCGAGGACAACTACTACGCGGCCGTGAACAGCGCCGTCTGGTCGGGCGGCTCGTTCGTGTACGTTCCTGCCGGCGTCGACGTCGACGTTCCGCTGCAGGCGTACTTCCTGCTCAACGCCGAGAACATCGGCCAGTTCGAGCGCACCCTGATCATCGTCGAGGAGGGCGCCAAGGCGCACTACATCGAGGGCTGCACCGCGCCGACCTACAACTCGGACAGCTTCCACTCCGGCGTGATCGAGATTCTCGCCAAGGAGAACTCGAAGGTTCGCTACTCGACGATCCAGAACTGGTCGCACAACGTCTACAACCTCGTCACCCAGCGCGCCATGGTCTACGACAACGCCAGCATGGGCTGGCTGGACGGAAACCTCGGCTCGAAGGTGACGATGAAGTACCCGAGCTGCTACCTGGTGGGCAACGGCGCGCACGGCGAGGTGCTGTCCATCGCGTTCGCCGGCGACGGTCAGCATCAGGACGCCGGCGCCAAGGTGATCCATGCGGCGCCGAACACCACCAGCTCGGTCGTGTCGAAGTCGATCTCGAAGGGTCAGGGCACCAGCAGCTACCGCGGCCTGGTCCAGATTCACGAGGGCGCCACCAACGCGAAGTCGAACGTCGAGTGCGACGCGCTGCTGATGGACGACACCTCGCGCACGAACACCTACCCGTACATCGAGATCAACGAGAAGACCGCGCACGTCGGCCACGAGGCGACCGTCTCGAAGCTGAACGAGGAGCAGATCTTCTACCTGATGTCGCGCGGCCTGGCCGAAGAGGAGGCGATGGCGCTGATCGTGCGTGGATTCCTCGAGCCGGTCGCGAAGGAGCTTCCGCTGGAGTACGCGGTCGAGCTGAATCGCCTGATCGAGCTCGAGATGGAAGGGAGCGTCGGCTGAGGTGGCGACGCTGACCGACGCCGCTGCGCTGAACGCCGGCGCGCTGGACGCGCTGATCGACCGTCGCGGCGAGCCCGACTGGCTGGCCGAGGAACGGCGGGCGGCGTTCCGCACGTTCGAGGCCACCCCCTGGCCCACCTCGCGGGACGAGAACTGGCGCTACACCGACCTTAGGCGCTTCTCCGTGGCGGGCCTCGAGCTCGGCGACGGGCCGGCGGACAGGAACGTGTCCGATCGCATCGGCATGCGAATGACCGACTCCGACGCCGAGGGGATCCTGGTCCACAAGAACGGCGAGACGATCCAACGCGTCATCGACCTGGCCGAGAAGGGCGTGTTGTTCACCGACCTGCGCAGCGCCGTGCGCGACCACGAGGAGCTCGTCCGCGAGCACCTCTACAGCGTCGTCGACGCGAAGGCCGGCAAGTACCACGCCATGAACGCCGCCTTCTGGCAGAACGGCACCTTCGTGTACGTCCCCCGCGGGGTCGAGGTCGAGCTTCCCCTGGGCGCCTTCACCACCGCCGACCGGGGCGGGCTGTCCGCCGGCCGAACCCTGGTCGTGGTGGAGGAGAACGCCAAGGTCACCTTCCTGGACGAGTACACCAGCGAGCCGTTCGACGAGCGCCTGTTCCACGGCGCCTCGACCGAGCTGATCCTCGGTCAGGGCGCCAAGGTGCGCTACCTGAGCCTGCAGAACTGGGGCCGCAACGTCGCGCACATGAACAAGGTCGCCGCCAAGCTGGGCCGCGACGCGAGTCTCGAGTCGCTCAGCGTGAGCGTCGGGGCCGACGCCGCGCGCGCCGAGGTCGAGTCGACGATGGAAGGCCCGGGCTCGGAGTCCGAGATGCTGGGTCTCTACTTCGCCGACCGGGGCCAGCACTACAACCAGTACACGGTTCAGCACCACGCCTCGCACCACGCGTTCAGCGACGTGCTGTTCAAGGGGGCGCTGCGCGACGCCAGCACGGCGGTGTACTCCGGCGTGATCGTCGTCGACGAAGGCGCGCAGAAGACCGACGCGTACCAGACGAACCGCAACCTGCTGCTCGACGGCGAGTCCGAGGCGGTCAGCATCCCGCAGCTCGAGATCGGCGCGAACGACGTGCGCTGCTCGCACGGATCGACGACCGGACCGGTTCCCGAGGACCAGCGCTTCTACCTGATGAGCCGCGGGATGCGCTCCGAGGTGGCCGAGCACCTGCTGGTCACGGGCTTCTTGTACGAGGTGATGAGCCGCGTGACCCTGCCCAAGGTGGCCGAGTACGTCGGGCGCGTCGTCCAGGCGAAGCTCGGCGTTCCCGGCGTCAAGGAGAAGCTGTGACCGAGACCCGCTACGACGTCGGCTCGGTCGAGGAGTTCGGCGAGGACTCGATCACGGCCGTCACGGTCGAGGACCGGGAGCTCGTCGTGATTCGGCAGGGAGGGCGGGTCTACGCCCTCCCCGACCGCTGCACCCACGCCAAGTACCCGCTCCACGACGGCGAGCTGCTCGACGGCAAGATCCGTTGCGTGCACCACGGCGCGACGTTCGACCTCGAGACGGGGCGCCCGACCATGCCCGCGCTGAAGAAGATCCAGCTCTTCGGCGCCGAGATCGAGGACGACCGCGTGTACGTGACGCTTCAGCAGGCCTGAGCGCGCGACCGCGCCGACGAGCGCGTCGATCAGCGCGCCTCGTCGTGGTCGCCGCGATCGGCGCGCCCTCAGACCTCCTCGACCCTCATCAACACCGTCACGCGCGCCTGCACGTGCCGTGGCGCGAGACCCTCGCTGGTCTTGAACCCGAGCCCGACGCGGCCGGGCTCGATGCCCAGCAGCTCGCCGAGGGTCCGCTGGATCTCGACGCGATGCGGTCCCAGCTTCGGTCGGTCCAGCGTCACGACCGCCGCGACGTTGACCACGGTCGTCTCGCCGATCGCGTCGCGGATGCGCTCCTGAACCGTCTGGAGGATCACCTGGCTGTCCAGCCCGGCGTAGTTCGGGTTGCTGGGCGGAAAGTACTGACCGATGTCGCCCAGCCCGAAGGAGGACAGCATCGCGTCCGACAGCGCGTGCAGCAGCGCGTCGCCGTCGCTGTGCGCCGCCGCGCCGCGAGGACTGAGCGGGATCTCGAATCCGCCCAGCACCAGGCGCCGGCCGGTCACCAGCCCGTGCGCGTCCTCTCCGAAGCCGATACGTAGGGAGTCCATGACCGCTCATCGTACCCCCACGGTCGGGCCCCGATCTGGACGGTTCGTCGGCGGAACGCTCGCCGACCGGACGCTCGCCGGCCGGACGTTCGCGGGCCGGACGCTCGCCGATGCGCGTGGCATGATGGCCGCCATGCCGTTTCCGCTCGGGGTCGCCGTTCTGGTGCTCGTCACGCTGATCTGGGGGACGACCTTCATCGTCGTGAAGGAAACGCTCGAGGTGCTGCCGGTCCCGCTCCTGCTGGCGCTGCGGTTCTCCCTGGCCGCCGCCTGCTTCGCGTGGGTGCCGTTCCACAGAGCGGCGCTCCGGCCCGCGGCGATCCTGGGGCTGCTGGCGTTCGCCGGCTTCGGCACGCAAACGCTGGGCCTGTCGATCACCACCGCCTCGAAAGCCGCGTTCATCACCGGCCTGTCGGTCGTCCTCACGCCGATGGTCGCTGCTGCCTGGCTGCGGGTCGGCGTCCCCGCGCGAGCCTGGGCGGCCGCCTTCGTCGCCGTATCCGGCTTGGCGCTGATGACGTTGCGAGGCGGCGTCGCTGGGGGCGAAGGGATGGACGGCGTCAACGGCGGCGACCTCTGGGTGCTGGGGACCGCGCTGGCGTACGCGCTGTACATCGTCTACCTCGGACGCGTCGCGGACGCGGCGCCGGCGCTGTCGCTGGCCGGCATGCAGCACCTGCCGATGGCCGCCCTGGCCTGGCTGTGGGCGATTCCGCACGTCTCGGTGTTGCCCACCGTGCCGCTCTCCGCCTACGGCGCGATCGTCTACCTGGCCGTGGTCTGCACGGCGCTCATCGCGGTCGCGCAGGTGTACGCGCAGCGCGTGGTGCCGGCCCACCTCGCCGCGCTGATCTTCGTCCTGGAGCCGGTGTTCGCCTCCGCCTTCGCGTTCGTGCTGCTGGGCGAGCGCCTGGGCGCCTACGGCTGGATCGGCGGAGCGCTGGTGGTGCTCGCGATGGGGATCGCCGAGCTGCGACCGAAGCGGCGCAGTGCCGCCCGGCGGGCCGCAGCGCGAGGCTGAGGCCCGCCGGGCGCGGCTCGGCCGTGCGTCAGTCCTGCTGCAGCAGCTTGTCGACCACCGAGCGGTCCTCGAGCGTGCTCACGTCGCCCGACAGCTCCTGACCCGAGGCGATGTTGCGAAGCAGGCGCCGCATGATCTTGCCGCTGCGCGTCTTCGGCAGCGCGTCGGCGAAGTGGATCGACTCCGGCTTGGCGATCGCGCCGATCTCGGTCGCCACGTGCTTGCGCAGCTCGGCGCGCAGCTCCTCGGAGCCGCTGCGCGAGCCTTCGAGCGTGACGAACGCGACGATCGCCTGCCCCTTGACCTCGTCCGGCCGGCCCACGACGGCCGCCTCGGCCACGGCGGGATGGGACACCAGCGCCGATTCGACCTCCATCGTGCCCAAGCGGTGACCCGACACGTTCACCACGTCGTCCACGCGCCCCATGATCCAGTAGTAGCCGTCCGCGTCCTTGCGGGCGCCGTCGCCCGCGAAGTACACGTGCGGGATCTCGCTCCAGTACTGGTTGCGGTAGCGGTCGTCGTCGCCGTACACGGTCCGCAGCATCGCCGGCCACGGCTGGTTCAGGACCAGGTAGCCGCCCTCGTTCGCGCCGACGTCGTTCCCCTCGACGTCGACGATGGACGGGTCCACGCCGAAGAACGGCACCCCGGCCGCGCCCGGCTTGGCGTCGTGCACGCCTGGCAGGGTGGTCAGCATGATGCCGCCGGTCTCGGTCTGCCACCAGGTGTCCACGATCGGGCAGCGGTCGCCGCCGATCACGCGCCGGTACCACATCCACGCCTCGGGGTTGATCGGCTCGCCGACCGTGCCGAGCAGGCGCAAGCTGGTGAGGTCGTGCTTGTCCGGGTGCGCGTCGCCCAGCTTCATGAAGGCGCGGATCGCGGTCGGAGCGGTGTAGAACAGGCTGACGCGGTAGCGCTCGACCATCTCCCAGAGCCGATCGGGTGCGGGATGGGTCGGGGCGCCCTCGTACATGACCTGGGTCGCGCCGTTCAGCATCGGTCCGTACACGATGTAGCTGTGGCCGGTGATCCAGCCCACGTCGGCGGTGCACCAGAACACGTCGTTGGGCTTCAGGTCGAACACGTAGCGCGTCGTCAGCCAGGTGAACGTCTGGTAGCCGCCGGTCGTGTGCAGCACGCCCTTCGGCTTGCCGGTCGAGCCGCTGGTGTAGAGGATGAACGAGGGGTGCTCGGCGTCCAACGGCTCGGCCGGGCAGTCCACGGCCGCATGCTTGACGAGGTCGTGGTACCAGAAGTCACGCCCCGGCTCCATCTCCACGTCGTTCTCGGTCCTGCGCACGACGATGACCGTCTTCACGTCGCTGGCGCGCTGCAGCGCTTCGTCGACGGCGGGCTTGAGCGGCAGCACCGAGCCGCGACGGAATCCGCCGTCCGCGGTGATGACCGCCGTGGCCTGGGCGTCCTCGATCCGGTCCGCCAGCGCATGCGCGCTGAAGCCGCCGAACACCACGCTGTGCGTCGCTCCGATCCGGGCGCACGCCAGCATGGCGACGGCCGCCTCGGGGATCATCGGCATGTAGATCGCGACCCGGTCGCCCTTCTCGATCCCCCGGCCTTTGAGGACGTTCGCGAAGCGGCTCACGTCGTGCAGCATCTGCGCGTAGGTCAGGGTGCGACGGTCGCCGGGCTCGCCCTCCCAGAAGAACGCCACCTGGTTTCCGCGGCCCGCCTCCACGTGCCGGTCCAGCGCGTTGTACGAGAGGTTCGTCGTGCCGCCCTCGAACCAGCGTACGAACGGCTCCTCCCAGGTCCGCACGGCGGACCAGGGCGAGAACCAGTGAAGCTCGGAGGCGACCTCCGACCAGAACGCGTCGGGCTCCTCGAGCGACCGACGGTGCATCTCTCGGTAGGTGGCTTCGTCGGCGATCCGTGCGTTCGCACGGAACCGTTCGGGCGGCTTGAACCGCCGCTCCTCCTGCAGGACCGATTCGATGTTCTCGGACATGAGCGCCTCCTCCGTGGCCGGGGCCGTGGACGCGTGCGCGGCAGGACGCCCGAATGCGCGGGTGGGCGACCTTGGCGTGGTCGTAGACGTGACGGCGAGCATACCGTACGCGCTCGCGGCGTCAGTCAGGACGCTCTCGCGACGCCCCGCGCTGCAGACGCTCCCAGACCACCGCCCGCCAGCCGCGCGGGATCTTCCACCAGTCGGTCGTGAAGATCACGAACACCGCCACCACCTCGAGCCGTCCCAGGTACATGGCGAAGGTCAGCAACACCTTGATGCCGTCGGGGAAGCCGGCGTAGCTGCCCATCGGTCCGACCTCCCCCAGGCCGGGGCCGATGTTGCCCAGCGTGCCGATCGCCGCCGTGAAGGCGGTGACGAAGTCGGCGCCGGACAGGGCCAGGATCGCCGTCAGCGTGGCGAACACGGCGAAGTAGATCGTCAGGAAGGCGCTGACGGCGCGGAGCACCTCGTCCGGCACGGTGCGTGTGCCGAAGCGGACCGGCAGCACCGCTCGCGGGTGCAGCGTGCGACGGACCTCGCGGGCCGCATGCCGGGCGATGATCAGCAGGCGAACGACCTTGACGCCCCCGGCGGCGCTCCCCGCCGAGCCGCCGACGAACATCATCAGCACCAGCGCCACCTGCGCCGACGGGTCCCAGGCGGCGAAGTCGGTGGTGGCGTACCCGGTGGTGGTCACGATCGAGACGACCTGGAACAGGGCGTGGCGCGGCGCGTCGTCGCCGAACGCCGGCCACAGCATCCAGATCGCCACGGCGCCGGCCGCCGACACGATCGCGATGTAGGTGCGGAACTCGGGATCGCGCACCAGCGCGGACGGACGCCCCGAGAGGGCGCGGTACTGAAGCGCGAAGTTCACGCCGGCGAACAGCATGAACGCCGTCGCCACCCATTGGGCCGCCGCGGGCAAGGTCTGAAACGAGCGGGGCTCCGGGCTGAAGCCGCCCGCCGCCACGGTCGTGAACGCGTGGATCAGCGCGTCGAACGGCGGCATGCCGGCCACCAGGTAGGCCACCAGGCAGGCGGTCGACAGGCCCAGGTAGACGAGCAGCACCGCTCCGGCGGTGTTGCGCAGGCGGGGCGTCAGCCGGTCCTCGCTGGGTCCCGGCGTCTCGGCGGAGAACAGCTGCCGCCCGGCGATCGCCAGCTGAGGAAAGACCGCGAGGAACAGCACCACGATGCCGATCCCGCCGATCCACTGCGACAGCGCGCGCCATAGGAACAACGAGCGGCCGAACGCCTCGAAGCGAGCGCCGTCCAGCATGGTGGCGCCGGTGGCGGTGAAGCCGCTCATCGACTCGAACGCCGCGTCGGCCCACGGCAGGCCGCCGTCCAGAAGGTACGGGATCAGTCCGGCGATCGGAACCACCAGCCACAGCAGCATCACCGACAGCAGCGTCTCGCGTCGCGACGGCTCGCCCTGGGCGCTGCCCAGGCGAACCAACAGCGACCCGCTGGCGCCGGCCAGCGCCGCCGCGGTCAGGAAGCCACGATTCGACTCGCCCAGCAGGGCGGCCAGCAGCGCGTGACCGGCCGCCAACGCCGCGACCCCCAGCAGACCGATGCCCACCACCCGGGGCGCGAACCGGCCGCGGGGTCCTCGTCCCCGCTTCACGGCGAGCTCCTAGGGCCGCGGCGACGCCACGCCGCGCGTCGACCTTGCCGGCCGCGAGGCAGCTTCCACCAGTCGGCGGTGAAGACGACGAACACGGTCACCACCTCGAGCCGGCCGGCGTACATGGCGAACACCAGCGCGGCTTTCGCGGGATCGGCGAGACCGGCGAAATCGTCCATCGGCCCGACCGCGCCCAGGCCCGGCCCCACGTTGCCCAGCGTGGCCAACGACGCGGTCACCGCCGTCAGGTGGTCGGCGCCGTACGCGATCAGCACGCCGGTGGTCGCCAGCATCAGCGTCAGGTAGAGCGTCAAGAAGGCGGTGACGGCCCTCAGGACCTCGTCCGGGACGACGCGGCGACCGACCCGCACCGGCAGCACCGCGCGCGGATGAAGCGCGCGGCGCACCTCGCGCGCCGTGTTCTTGCCCGCGATCAGCAGGCGCACGACCTTGATCCCACCGGCCGCGCTCCCCGCCGAGCCGCCTACGAACATCAGCGCGACCAGGACCGCCTGCGCGCGTCCGCCCCACGCCTCGAAGTCCAGCGAGGCGTAGCCGGTCGTCGTCAGGATCGACATCGACTGGAACAGGGCGTGGCGCGGCGCGGCGGCGAAGCCGTGCTCGGGGAGGAGCAGAACGGTCAGCGCTGCGCTCGCGACCAGGCCGATGGCGATGTAGGCGCGGAACTCGGCGTCGGCGAGCAGCAGCCGGGGCCGGCCCACCAGGGCCCGGTACTGGAGCGCGAAGTTCGCGCCTGCGAACGTCATGAACAAGATCGCCACCCACTGCGTGCCCGCGCCGAACGCCTCGAACGAGCGCGCCTCGGGGCTGAAGCCGCCAGCCGCCAAGGTCGTGAACGCGTGCGCCGTCGCGTCGAACGGGCCCATGCCGGTGGCGAGGTACCCGAGCAGACAGGCGACCGTCAGGCCCACGTAGACCGACAGCACCGCCCAGGCGGTGTTCCGCAAGCGCGGCGTGAATCGCTCCTCGTCCGGTCCGGGCGCCTCGGCCAGGAACAGCTGGCGTCCCGCGATCGCGAGGTGCGGGAAGACGGCGATGAACAGCACGATGATGCCGACGCCGCCGACCCATTGCCCCAGCGCCCGCCACAGGAACAGCGTGCGCCCGAAGCTTCCGAAGTCCACCAGGACCGTCGCCCCGGTGGTGGTGAACGCGCTCATCGCCTCGAACAGCGCGTCGAGCGGTGGCAGCGAGCCGTCGAGCGCGAACGGGATCGCGCTGAACGCCGGTACCGCGATCCACAACAGGAGCACGGCCAGCAGCGACTCTCGGCGCGACGGCTCGCACCTGCTGCTGCCGCTGGCGAAGGCGATCGCTCCGACCAGGCCGGCCGCGACCGACGCGACGAGGAAGCCGGCGAAGCGCTCGCTGGCCAGCAACGCGGCCAACGCGAACAGCGCCGCGACGCTCGCGACACCGAGCAGGCCGATCCCCACCACGCGAGGTGCGAACCGTCCGCGCCCGCGGCGCTGGGCCACGGTCACCTCAGCCGCCCGGGCGTCGCTGCTGTCGCTCGAGCCACGCCTCGACCGCCGCGACGTTGTCGGGCGTGGTGACGATATAGAGGTGATCACCGTGCTGGAGGGTGGTGTCGCCCGAGGGGATGATCACCTTGTCGTGACGCAGGATCGCGCCGATGAGGCTGCGCGGCGGCGCTCCGAGATCCCGGATCTTGCCGACCTTGGCCTTGACCGGGTAGGCGACCTCCATCACCTCGGCGCGGTCCTCGATCGTCGCGAGGTGGTCGACCTCGTCGAGCTGAAGCCAGTTGATGACCTCGCTCAGCGCGGCCGTCCGGGGCGTCAGGGGCGAGTCGATCCCGACCCGCTCGAACAGCCGCCGGTTGCGGCTGCGGCCCACGCGCGTCACGACCTTCGGAACGCCCAGCTGCTTCGCGAGCAGGCTGGCCAGCAGGTTCTTGCCGTCGTCGTCGGTGACCGCGACGACCACGTCGCTGTCGTCCAGGCGCTCCTGCTCCATCAGCTCCAGATCGGTGCCGTCCCCGTGGAGCACCAGCGTGCCGGGAAGGAGCTGCGCGAGCTTCTCGCAGCGTGCCTCGTCGCCCTCGATGATCGTGATCCGCGCGTGCGCGTCCTGCAGCCGTTCCGCGACCATGAAGCCGACGTTGCCGCCTCCGATGATCGTGACGCGGACGCGCTGCTTCCGGGGCGCGAAACGCTTCTCGACCGCACGGATGCTCTCCGTCGTGCCCAGGAACACGACCTTGTCCCCCGCACAAAGCACGGTTCGACCGGACGGCACGATGAAGGAGTCGTCGCGGATCGAGCCGACCAGCAGCGCGTTGGCCGGCACGTCGGCGTCCGCCAGGCTCTCGCCGACGAACGGGTCGTCCGGCTCGAGCCGGTACTCGCGCATGTGGAGGCGGCCATCGGCGAAGCTGGCGCTGTCGACCGCACGAGGAATCCGCACGATGTCGGCGATCTGGTTCGCGAGGATCCGCTGCGGCCACAGCACGTGATCGATCGACAGGCCGACGTGGGTCATGGCGCCTTCGCGCGAGAACGCGTCGAGGTAGCGCTGCCGCGACACGAACGCCAGCGTGCGCTTGGCGCCCAGGCCTTTGGCGGCCAGGCAGGCCAGGACGTTCACGTCGTCGTTCGCGGTGCAGGCGATCACCGCGTCGGCGTCGGCGGTGCCCGCCTCGGCCAGATCGTCGGGGTCGGCGCCGTTGCCCCGCACGAACCGCACGTCCAAGGTGTCGAACGACGAGCTGCGCGTCTCGTCCTGGTCGAGGACGGTCACGTTGTGTTGGCGGTGCAGCGCGGCGGCGATCTGGATCCCGATCTCGGCACCGCCGACGACGACGACGTTCATATGCGCGCCATCTTAGCCGACGCCGTCACGGACGCCGCGCCAGAGCGGCCGCGGCCGTCGCCAGCACCGTCGCTCCCGCCAGCAGCCACGGCGTGAGATGCCCGAAGCGCACGTACGGCGTCAGGACGTCCGAGCGGGCGAACTCCGCAGCCAGGGTGCCGCGGACGCCGCGGTCGAGCTCCGAACGCGTCCGACCGGTCGGATCCACGACCGCGGTGATGCCGTCGTTGCCGGCCCTGAGCAGCCAGCGCCGCGTCTCGATCGCGCGCAGGCGGCCCATGTCGTAGTGTTGGCGCGCTCCGCTGCCGCGCGCGAACCAGGCGTCGTTCGTCACGTTGATCAGCACGCCCGCTCCACGGCGGACCATCTCGCGGGGGATCGCGGGGAAGACCGACTCGTAGCACACGTAGGCGGCGACGGGCCCGGTGGCCGTCTGCAGCGGCGCGGGGCCGGGGCCGGGCACGGTGTTCTGCAGCAGGGGCAGGCCGAACACGCCGAAGACCGCCCGGTAGAACGGCGCCGCGGCGTTCAGCAGCGGCCAGCGTTCGCCGAACGGCACCAGCACGTGCTTGTCGTAGCGGTCGGTCAGGCCTGCGTCGGTCATGGCGTAGACGGCGTTCGCGCCACCGCCCTCGACGCGGGCCCGCCCACCCACGACGAAGGTCGACGTGGGCGAGGCCGCCTGGATCGCGGCGCGGGCCGGCTCGCCGCGGAACCCCTCGAGCGGGAAGCCCAGCACCGCGCCCTCGGGCCAGATCACCAGGTCGGGCGGCGCACCGGATCGCGCCACCTCCGACGCCGTCAGGTCGACGTGCACGTCCAGCTCTTGCGAGGCGCTGGCGGCGCGTCCGAACGGGTCCACGTCGCCCTGGACCAGCAGGGCGGTACGGTCGGGCTCGGGCAGCGCGGCCGTGATCCGCTCGCCACGCTGCGCCCCGCCCCACCACGCCCCCGCGAGCACCAGCACGGCCAGCGCAGGCGTCATGACGCGCCCGGCGCCCGAGGGTCGTGTCGTGCCGCCGTAGCCCCGACCGCCGGGCGCCGAGGCGGCGGGCACGAACGGCGCGGCCAGCGCGGCGGCCGTGGCGGCGACCAGCAGGCCCAGCCCGTGCACGCCGACCACGTCCGCCCACTGCGCGACGGGCGTGCCCATCCAGCCGTAACCGAGGCTGCCCCACGGGAAGCCGAGAAAACCGAGGCCTCTGAGCCACTCGACCAAGATCCACAAGGGGGGCAGGATCAGAAGGGTGCCGCCGCCCCCTCGGCCGATCCAGCGCGCCAGCGCGGCGGTGCCGCCCCAGATCAGCCCCAGCGCCGCCAACAGGAGAGGAAACAGGACCCAGAACACCGGCCCCAACAGCACCGAGAAGCTCGCGGGCAGCCACAGGATGTGAAGCGCGAAGAGCCCGACCGCGGCCGAGGCGCCGATCACGAGCGCCTCGCGCGGTCCGGCCGACGCCGCGATCAGGCCGAAGATCACGGCCATCGCCAGCGGGAGGATCGGAAGAACGGAGGGAGGCAGGGCGACCGACGCCACGACGCCGGCGGCGGCGGCCGCCAGGGCTCGCACGGTCACGCGCGCACGCTAGCACGCGCCCCCAAGGCCGCTGGTCGTGCTCCTCGGGTCACGACGTCGGCGTGCCCGACGCGTCGTCCTGGTGCGGTCCGCGCAGCAGCGACGCCACGAGCGCCGTCCGCTCGAGCGTCTCCCGGATCCGAACGTGCTCGTTCCGGGCGTGCGGGCCGCCGCCGATGGCGCCGAGGCCGTCGAGGGTCGGAACGCCCAGCGCGGAGGTGAAGTTCCCGTCGGAGCCGCCGCCGACGACCGCCTCGCCGAAGGCGAGTCCCAGCGTTCGCGCGTGCGCTCGTGCCTCGTCGAGCAGCGCCCCGTTTCCCGGGGTCGGCTCCATCGGCGGTCGGTTCAGGCCGCCCACCATCTCGACGCGGACCCGGTCGTCGTACGGACGATAGGCATGCAGCTCGCTCAAAACCCGGCGACTCTCGTCCATCGTCGCGAACCGGAGGTCCACGCGCGCCGTCGCCGATTCCGCGATGACGTTGCCGGCGCTTCCGCCCGAGGCGACGGTGACGTTCACGGTGGTGCCGTTCGGCACGTCGGCCAGCGCTTCGGCGGCCAGCAGGAAGCGGGCCATCTCCCGCAGCGCGCTTGCGCCCTGCTCGGGGTTCAGGCCCGCGTGGGCGCTGCGTCCGGTGAAGCGGACGGTCATGTCGCCCACCCCCTTGCGGCCGACCTTGAGCGCGCCGTCGTCGCGACCCGGCTCGACGACCAGGACCCGCGCGTGACGAACGGCCTCGGCCTCGATCGCTGCGCGCGAGTGAAGGCTGCCGGTCTCTTCGTCCGAGCTGACGAGCAGCGTGACCGGTCCACGGAGCGAGCCGGCGGCGCGGGCGGCGCGAGCGGCGTGCACGGCGTTCGCGATCCCGGCCTTCATGTCGAGCACCCCCGGACCCCGCGCGACGTCGCCGTCGCGCGACCACGGCATCTCCGCCAAGGTTCCCAGCGGCCAGACGGTGTCGTAGTGCGCCAGGATCAGCGTCCCGTCGTTCGGATCGTCGCCTTCCAGGCGCCCGATCACGACGTCGCCGACATCGTCGCGTGGCGAGCGCTCCACGCTCCAGCCGTCCCGCGTCAGCAGTGCGACCAGCGCATCGGCGACGCGGTCGGCCGCCTGGGCATCGTGGCTGGGGGACTCGAGCTCGACCAGCGAGCGCAAGGTGTCCAAGAAGGCCGCCTCGCCGGCGAGGACGGACGGAAGAAGGTCGGGGCTGGACATGCCGGGCATGGTATCTGGATCGCCGGTCCGGGGGCGTCGCGTCAGTCCGTCGCGGCGTCGGTCCGAGGGTCGGGGGTCCGACGGTCGCTCGCTTCCCGGCGCTCGGACGCGCGCCGGCGCTCGCGCCGCATGCGTTCCGCGAGGTCGCGCACGTGCGGCTCCTGCGTGGTTCGAGCGTAGCTGTAGCCCAAACGGAAGTCCGCGTCGGCCCGCTCGGGGTCCACGTCGGCCTCGATCCGGGCGCGCGACAGGTACACCTGAGCCAGCAGCACGTCGCGCATGCGCTGCGGCTTCACGGCGTGGAGGTCGAGGAGCGCCTCGTGGTAGGCCACGGCCGCGCCGCGCAGGTCGCCGCGATCGGCCAACGACGTGCCCCGCTTGAAGTGCCTCGCAGCGCTGAACAGAAGCTCACGCACGACGCGAGTCTACCGCGACGCGGGACCACCGTCGCCCGTGATCGGGGCGCGTCGGTTCCTGCGTCGGTTCCTGCGTCGGTTCCGGCGTCAGTCCGCGGCGTCGGTCGTCGGCGCGGCGAAGGGGCGCTCCAGCCCCTCGCGCGCGGCGTCGCGCGCCGGAGCGGGAGCCCACGACAGCGCCAACACGCCGCGATACGACCGCTTGGCGTCGTCACGCCGACCGTCGAGGTCGTAGAGCTGGCCCAGACGTGCCAGCAGCCAGCCGGGCAGGTAGGGGGGCTCTGAAAAGTCGCCGCGCACGGCGTCTCGCAGCACGGCCAGCGCTTCGGCGGCGTGACCGTGCTTCAGCAGGACCTCGGCCTCGGCCAGGCGGGCCTCGGCCGCGTCGATCTCGCGCAAGGCGGCGATCAGGCCCGCTGCGTCGTCCGCCTCGCCGGCGAACGCGGTATCCAGCAACGCCCGCTGCCGAGCGGCGGCGCTGGGAGGCACGTCGGCGGCGTCGGAGGCCGCCTCGGCCAGTCGGCGCGCCAGGACGGGAAGGTGATCGACCGGGCTCAGCACCAGCGTGCGTCGGTCCGACCACGGCGCCAGCCGCTCGACCATGCGGTCGACGCGCTGCTCCAGCCAGTCGCTGCCCGGGCCGTCGCCGAAGAGCTCGATGCGCGCGTCGTGAAGCGCGGCGACGGCGGGCAGAAGCTCGTTCTGGATCCGCGACAGATCGAGGGCGCGCGCCAGCAGCTCCTCGAGCGGCCCCCGGACCTCGGCGAGGCGCCGGAGCGCCGGGTGATCCTCGGCGGACTGAGCCAGGTAGCGAACGAAATCGGCTTGCGCGGTGGGATCGGGGGACGGCTCGCCGACCTCGGCGAGCGGGACGCCGGCGTCGCGGGCCCAGCGCACGACCGCCTGTAGGCCGGGCTCGTCGACGTCCTGCCAGGCGGGGTCGTCCAGCGCCCCGGGCGGCAGGGCGGTCGTCACGACCGCGTCGGGCTCGGCGGCGGCCACGATCTCGAGGACGGTGATCGCGTTGTAGCGCGGGAAGCGTCGGTGAAAAGGACCGACGAGCGGCACCAGCGAAAACGGCATGACGTCATGGTACCGTCCCTGCGCGGGACTCTCGTGTCCACGAGGCCTGAGAGGAGGCGGCATGTACGCAGATCCCAAGACCCCCGGATGGCAGCGAGATGCGATCTGGACAGCGGGGACGATTCTGGTCGTCGCCGCCCTGCTCACGGCCGCCGCCCTGGCGTGGAGTCGCGCTTCGGACGAAGCGTCCGGCACGCGCGTCCTCGAAGCCGGCCTGCGCCTGACCCTGTTGCCGGACACCGTGTTGCCGGACAGCGTGTCGCCGGACAGCGTGTCGCCCGACGCGGACAGGAGGGCCGCCGGCGCCGACGCGGCGACGGCGCTCGCGGTCCGAACCGAGTCCGAGATCGTTCCCGGCGAGCCGTTCGAGGCGCTGCCGGGGTCGGGGGTCGTGATCGACCCGACCGAGCTGCCGGGCTTCGACGTCGAAGCCGTGCTGGACAGGATCGCAGGCGTCTGGTCGCTCGTGCTGCTGGACGAGGGCCGAGACGCGCTGCTGCGCCGCGTCGACGACGCCGGGCTGCGCTCGCAGCTGACGCGAACGATCGACGGTCCCGGGACCGACCTGGTCGACGCCGAGCTGGCGAACGAGATGATGCCGTCCGGCTTGGACAACGGCTCGCGCATGGCGAACTGGCCGCTGCAGGCGCAGCGCGAGCCGGGCGAGCCGGTCCAGCCCATCGTCGGCGTGTTCGTGTTCTTCGACGCCGACGAGCTCCGCCCGCTCAGCGAGCGGCAGATCGGTGCCAGCGTCGTTCGGCGGCTCGCCGAGATCGTCGTCGCAGATGGATCGGACGTCGGCAGAGACGCGATCACGAACGCCAACCTCGCGACCCGCTACGAGCAGGGACTGAGCGGGGCGCGCGAAGCGCTCCACGAGCTGATGGCGGCGATGCTGTCGGCGAACGGCGAGGAGATCGAGACCCGGCTGGACGAGGCGCGCGCCGTCCAGGCGGGCGAGACGCCCGAGGTCCCGGGCCTGTCCGGCTTGGTCGGCAGCGCCGAGCTGGCGGGCCTGCCGATCGACGTGGCCAACGATCGGATCGTCGAGGCTCTGGCCGTACGCACGCGGCAGGACGGCGTGGGCGTTCTGGACGAGCTGCTCGCCGGCGATCCGCGTAGCGACCGGCTGGCGGCCGCCGGGCCGGTGTTGGCGCCGTTCACGCGCGTCGGGCACGACCGCGCCCGACGACTCGCCTGGTCGTCGGGCGCGGTGGCGCTGATCGCGCTGGCGTTGCTGGCGGTGCTGGCTCGCGGTGCGGGACGGCTGGCCCGCCCCGGCATCGCACTGGTGCTCGCGGCCGCTCCCGGAGCCGCCGCGGCCTGGGCGGTGAGCCGTGCCGTGGACGGAACCGAGCCGCCCGCTCTTCCGTCCGGCGCGCGGGTCGAGGGGGTGTTCGGCGAGCTGGCCGGGCTTCTCCGGCACGTGATCGCCGCGCTTCCCCCGGGCGTGGTCGACGACGCCCTTCGCGTCCACCTGGTCCTGGGCGCTGCCGGTGCGCTGGCGTTGGTCGTCGCGCTGCTGGCGTTGGCGGCCGGCGCGGTCCGGCCGCGCCGACGCGGCTACCTTTGACGCCTGCGCACACGCGTCGGGTCGTCGCCGACGACGGCCGCGACCGCTCGCGAAACGGCTAGGCTCGAGGCATGGATTCCGTCTCGGACCCAGGCTCGGACTTCGTCTCGGACCCCGCGTTGACACCGGTTCGCCATGAGCCGTACGACCTGCCGGTGGCGGTGCGACCCGGTCGCGTGCCCGACGGCGCTCCGCTGGACCACCCCTCGCTGTACCTGAACCGCGAGGCGGGCGATCTCGACTTCGACGCGCGCGTGCTGGCGCAGGCGATGGATCACCGCGTGCCGCTCCTCGAGCGGGTCCGCTACCTCGCCATCTCGGCATCGAACCTCGACGAGTTCGTCATGAAGCGTGTCGGCGGTCTGTTGCGTCAGCAGGCCGCCGGCGTGGTGGCGGTCAGTCCCGACGGGCGCACGCCCAGCGAGCAGATCGCTCTGGTCCGGTCCGCGATGCGGCCGCTGTACGCGCGCATGGAGGCGCTGTGGCGCGACGAGCTGCGGCCCGCGCTCCGCGCGAACGCCGACATCGACGTCGTCGACGCGGACGACCTCGACGAGAACGAGGCCGCCGCCGCCGCGGACCTGTTCATGCGCGACTTCTACGGCATCGTCACGCCTCTGGCCGTCGACTCCGGTCGGCCGTTTCCCCTGATCAGCAACCTGAGTCTGTCGATCGCGGTGCTGCTCCGGTGGCCCAAGAGCGCCGAGGAGCTGTTCGTTCGGATCAAGGTGCCGACCTCGCACGGGCGGTTCGTGAGGACCTCGCGCGGAAGGCTGCTGCCGGTCGAGCAGCTGATCGAGGGGCATGTCGATCGCTTCTTCCCGGGCATGGAGGTGGTCGGGGCGTGGCGCTTCCGCGTGACGCGCAACGCCGACATGAGGCTCGACGAGGAGGAGGCCGACGACCTGATCGCCGCCATCGGCGAGGAGCTGCGCGAGCGTCGCTTCGCCCCGGTGGTGCGCCTCGAGGTCGAGGCGGACATGCCGGCACGGGTGCGGCGCTACCTCAGTGATCAGCTCCAGGTCGCCGACGAGGACGTGATCGAGGCGGCGAGGGTGCTCGCGCTGGCCGACCTCTCCGAGCTGGCCGACACCGACGACCCCGAGCATCTGTTCGAGCCGTGGCACGGCATCACGGCGCGTCGCATCGCGACGCACTACGCCACCGACGAGCACGCCTCGCTGTTCGACCTGATCCGCGCCTCGGACGTGCTGGTGCACCATCCGTACGACCTGTTCCGGACCAGCGTGCAGCGCTTCATCGAGGAGGCGGCCGACGATCCGGACGTGCTGGCGATCAAGCAGACGCTCTACCGCACCAGTCGGCAGAGCCCCATCGTCGCGGCGCTGGTGCGCGCGGCCGAGCGAGGCAAGCAGGTCGCGGCCCTGGTCGAGGTGAAGGCCCGCTTCGACGAGGCGAACAACATCGAGTGGGGCGAGCGTCTCGAGGCCGCCGGCGTGCACGTCAGCTACGGCTTCGTGGACCTGAAGATCCACACCAAGGTGGCGCTGGTCGTTCGCCGCGAGCGGGACGGGATTCGCACCTACGCGCACGTGGGAACGGGCAACTACAACGCCAACACCGCCCGCCTCTACACCGACGTGGGCCTGCTCACCTGCGACCCGGCGATCGGCGCCGACCTCGTGAACCTGTTCCACCACATCACCGGCTTCGCGCCCGAGCAGCGCTACCACGACCTGCTCGTGGCGCCGTGGGACATGCGTGACCGGTTCCTGGCGCTGATCGAGCGTGAGATCGGCCATCAGCGTGCCGGTCGCCAAGGCCGCATCGTGGCGAAGATGAACGGCCTCGACGACGTGCCGATCATCCAGGCGCTCTACCGCGCCGCGCAGGCGGGGGTGCGCATCGAGCTGATGGTGCGCGGCCATTGCCGACTCAGGCCGGGCGTGGAGGGCGTGAGCGAGAACATCCGCGTGATGAGCGTGATCGGCAGGTTCCTGGAGCACGACCGGATCTTCCTGTTCGACAACGGGGGCGAGACCGAGGTGTTCCTCGGGAGCGCCGACTGGAAGCGCCGGAACCTGAGCGACCGGATCGAGGCGATCGTGCCGGTACGCGATCCCGAGCTGAAGGGCCGGCTCGTCGGCGTGCTCGACGCAGCGCTTCACGACAACCGCAGCGCGTGGGACCTGATGGCCGACGGTCGCTACGTGCAACGGTGGCCCGCCCCGGGCGAGCAGGTCCAGGCGCTCCAAGACGAGCTGATGCAGCGCGCGCTACGCGCCGAGCTCTGAGCCGAGCTCCGAGCCGAGCTCCGAGCCGAGCCGTGCGGAGCCCGCATCCGCCCTACGCCAGACGTCCGGCGCGAGCCCCGCCTCGGCGACCATCGCGTCCAGATCGCTCGTGGAAAGCGGATGGCGTCCCGCCACCGCGACGAACGCCGCCTCGAGCAGGTTCGTCGGAAGACTGCGCCCCTCGATCCGCGGGGTGGTCGTCGCCACGCACCGCACGCCGCGCGCGACGAGGTCGGCCAGGTCGGCCGGCGTCGTCGTGTTCGTGAGGATCGTCTTGCCGGACAGGTCCTGCGGCGCGAAACGGGCGATCAGGTGCCAGTCGCCGGCCACCACCTCGGCCTCGTCGAACCATCGCGCTCGCCAGCCGGTCACGGCCCGCTCCTGCCTCGCGCCGGTGGGGTAGATCCACGCCATCGGAGCGCGCGCCACGATCGGGGCGACGAGCCGGACGCGGCGCTCGAACGCGCTCAGGTCGTGCATCGCGATGGGAAGGCCCAGCAGGAAGGCGAAGTCGCCGATCGTCAGTCGCGCGCCGGCACGGTCCAGCGCTTCGGCCATCCCCCAGCGGTCCGCGGCCGAGGGCAGCAGGACGCGGCGGGCGCGCCAGCCGACCTCGGCGTCCAGCGACTCGACGACGCGACGCTCCAACGTGGTCTTGAGCCCCACGCCGCACACGACCGGCGTGGCTCCGGCGTGCTTGGCCAAGGCGGCGCTCTCCCGGATCCGGTAGCTTCGCCCGGCAATGCGCAGCTCGAGGTCCGCGCCGCCCAGCCCGAACGCGTCCACGTCGCCGCGCAGACGCTCGTACGCGCGTGCCGCCGCGGCGACGTCGCCGTCCGTGCCGATCCGCTCCATGACGACGCGGCGGCCCAGCAGCGTCATCTCCATCCGGGCGTCGCGACGCGACGATCCTCTCGACACGCTGACGACGCGCAGCGGCCGGTCCGGATCGCGGGACGCGCGAGCGTTCACCTCACTCCTCCTTCGTCACCACGGCCAGCGGATCGACGGCGCGCTGCGAGACCTTGCCGCGCACCTGCGTTCCGAACTGGCGCAACATCCACAGCTCCGGCACGATCTCGGTGACCAGCTCGCCACGATCGAAGATGCGGACCATCGAGCTCTCCGACACGACGACCGACACCGTGCGGGTCTGCGCGCTGATGGAGGCGGCCGCCATGTGACGGCTTCCGAGCCCCAGTGGAAGCTCGATCCCCTCGGCGCTGGCCGAGAGGTAGCGACAGGCGGCCACGGCGATGCCTTCGCCCGACACCACGAACGCTCCGTCGAGCTGCGCGAGCTCCTTGAGCGTCTCGCGCACGTTCGGGTCCACGATCGTCTTCGCCTCGTCGGGGTGGCCTTCGAGCGGGTCGAGGATCAGCGGGCGCGAGCGGGCCAGCACCGCCGCATGGTCGTCCACCGTGAACAACGCGCCGATCTTGCGTCCCTCGCGTCCCTCGCGCGCCAGCTCCAGGGCGATCAGCGTCACCTGCACCAACGCTTCGGGCCGGCAGCTGCGCTTGGCGAGGTACGCCTCGTCGAACAGCTCGACGTCGCGGAACATTCAGGACGCCGGCTGCGGAACGGGGCGCGCGGGAGCGGACATGGCTCCAGGGTAGCCTGTCGGCGCGGCACCAGGCCACGCGAAGGGGCCGGCGCGGTCCGAAGCGACGCGACGTGGACGTGCCCAGGAGCGTTGCTACACTTCTCGGGTGAAGCAGACCCCTCCCCGCATCACGGTGGTCGGCGCCGGCATGGCCGGGTCGGACGCCGCTCTGGCCGCCGCCCGCCTGGGCGTGCACGTCGACCTCTACGAGATGCGTCCCGTACGGACCACGCCCGCCCACGCGACCGACCGATTCGCCGAGATGGTGTGCAGCAACAGCCTCGGTGGCGAGTCCGAGACCAACGCCAAAGGACTCCTGCAGGCCGAGATGCGTGCCGCCGGCGGTGCCGTGCTGAGCGCGGCCGACGCCTCGCGCGTACCGGCCGGCGGCGCGCTCGCGGTGGACCGTGGCGAGCTGGCCCAGCGGGTGACCGACCGGATCGAGGCCGAGCCGCTCGTCACCGTGCACCGCGAGGAGCTGACCCACGTCCCAGGCGGCGTCTGCGTGCTGGCCACCGGGCCCCTGACCAGCGACGCCTTCGCCCAGGCGATGTCGTCGCGCCTGGGCGAGACGTTCCTCGGGTTCTACGACGCGGCGGCGCCGATCGTGGACGCCGACTCGATCGACATGGAGATCGCGTTCCGCAAGGGCCGCTACGATCAGGCGGCCGACTACATCAATCTTCCCCTCCGCAAGGACGACTACGACCGGTTCTACCAGGCGCTGAGCGAAGCGCGCAGCCACACGCCGCACGAATGGGAGAAGCTCGAGTTCTTCCAGGGCTGCATGCCGATCGAGGAGATCGCGCGACGGGGCTACGACACGCCCCGCTTCGGGCCGATGAAGCCCGTGGGCTTGGAGCACCCCGAGTCGGGTGAGCGCTTCTTCGCCGTCCTGCAGCTGCGCCAAGAGGACGCGGCCGGTCGGATGTGGTCGCTGGTGGGCTTCCAGACGGGGCTGAAGTGGGGCGATCAGAAGACGGTCGTCCGGACGATTCCCGGCCTGCAGGACGCCGAGATCGTGCGCTACGGCGTGATGCACCGCAACACCTACCTCAACGCGCCGCGGCTGCTCACGCCGGAGCTGGCGGTCCGGAATGATCCGGACCTGTTCGTCGCGGGCGTGCTGGCCGGCACCGAGGGCTACCTCGAGTCGTCCGCCACCGGCTGGCTGGCCGGAACGAACGCGGCGCGGCGGGTGCTGGGCCTGGCGCCGGTGCTGCCGCCCGAGGCGTCGATGCTGGGCGGGCTGACGCGGTTCCTGTCGGGCGCGAACCCCGACGGGTTCCAGCCGATGAACGCGAACTGGGGGCTCGTCCCCAACGCGCCCAAGAAGGACGCGGACGGACGCCGGATGGGCAAGAAGGACCGCAGGGCGTACATGTACCGCGCCGGGCTGGCCGCGTTCGAGGCGTGGCACGGCGACACCTTCGGGGCGCCGTCCGTGGCGGCCGCGTCCGTCGGCCGACGAACCGCAGGCCGCGCCGCTGGCCGCCGGACCGGCGCGTTGACGTCGTCCGGGTACGATGCCGCCATGCGCGTCATCGACTTGAGAAGCGACACCGTCACCGTCCCCGACGCCGCGATGCGGCAGGCCATGGCCGAGGCCGAGGTCGGCGACGACGTCTACGGCGAGGATCCGACCGTGCGGCGCCTGCAGGACGAGCTGGCCGAGATGGCCGGCTTCGAGGCGGGGCTGTTCTTCCCGACCGGCACGATGAGCAACCAGGCGGCGCTGGCGGCGCACACCGGCCGCGGCGTCGAAGTGATCGTCCCCGAGGGCGCGCACGTGTACGAGTACGAGCTCGGCGCGATGTCGATGCTGTCCGGTCTCACCCCCCGGCCGATCCCGGCGCCGGCCGGAATTCCGAGTCCAGGCGACCTGCGCGCCGCGGTGCACCGCAGCGTGCATCAGGCGCCGACCGGCCTGGTCGTGCTGGAGAACACGCACAACAAGGCCGGTGGCACGGTGCTTCCCTCCGACGTCCAGGCCGAGCTCCTGGCCGCTGCGCGCGACGAAGGGCTGCCCGTGCATCTCGACGGCGCCCGCGCCTTCAACGCCGCGGTCGCGCTCGGGGTCGGGATCGACACGGTCACGCGCGGCTTCGACAGCGTCTCGATCTGCCTCAGCAAGGGGCTCGGTGCGCCGGCAGGGACGGTGCTGCTGGGAAGCAGGGAGCTGCTCGGCGTGGCCCACCGCTACCGCAAGGCGTTCGGCGGCGGCATGCGCCAGGTGGGCGTTCTGGCGGCGGCGGGGCTGGACGCGATCCGTCGGGGACCGGCGTGGCTGGCGGACGATCACGCTCGGGCGCGGCGACTGGCGGAGGCGCTGGCGTCGACGCCGGGCGTCGCGATCGACCTGAGTCGCGTCCAGACGAACATGGTGTACGTAGGCGTCGACGATGCGGCAGCGGTCGCCGCCGATTGGGCGCGACACGGCGTACGGGCCAACGCGCTGGGGCCGAGCTCGATCCGACTGGTCACGCACCACCAGATCGACGACGACGACATCGGCGTCGCGGCGCGGACGATGATCGATCGGCTCGAGCGGCGCCACGCCGCCTGAAGGGCAGGCCCTCGAATGTCCAGCCGAGCCGTCCTGCTCGCACATCCGGCGGGACACAGCCTGAGTCCGGCGATGCAGAACGCGGCGTTCGAGGCGCTGGGCATCGACGCGCGCTACGAAGCCTGGGACGTACCGCCCGAGAGCCTCGCGAGCGCCGTCGAGACGCTTCGGCGCGACGTGGACCTGCTCGGATGCGAACGTGACCGTCCCGCACAAGGCGGCGGTCATGGCGCACCTGGACAGCGTGGCGCCGGTCGCGCAGGCGATCGGCGCCGTCAACGTGATCCGCCGCGACGGGGCTCGACTCCTGGGTGAGAACAGCGACGCGGAAGGGTTCCGACGATCCCTCGACGAGTCCGGCGTTCAGCTGGCCGGCCGGCGTGTCGCGCTGCTGGGGGCCGGCGGTGCGGCCCACGCCGTCGCCTGGGCGGCGGTGAACGCCGGCGCCAGCGGTCTGTGGATCGTGAACCGGACGGTCGAGCGCGCTCAGAGCCTGGCCCGACGGATCGCGCCCGCCGGATCCGCGTGCGACGTGCGGGTGCTGGCGCAGGCCGAGGAGGCCGTAGGCGCCGACGTGTGGGTCAACGCGACGTCGCTGGGGATGCGCCGGGCCGGCGTGGATCCGAGCGAGCGTCCCGTGCCTGCCCGCGTTTGGCGGACGGTGGGCGCCCTGCACGGCGACGCCGTCGCCGTCGACCTGGTGTACCGACCGCGCTCGACACCGTTCCTCGTGGACGCCGAGGCGGCCGGCTTGCGAACCGTGGACGGCACCGGCATGTTGCTGCACCAGGGTGCCGTGGCGTTCGAGTCGTGGACCGGACGGCACGCGCCGGTGAGCGCGATGCGGCGGGCGCTCGACGAGGCGCTGGCGGCGGAGACGATCCGATGATCGAGCCGTCTCGTCGCCCGCTGGATCTGCCGCAGGACCTGCGGACGATCGTGGTCCTTTCCGACGTGCACGGCAATCTGCCGGCGCTGGACGCGGTGATCGCGGATCTGGACGCGGTGTCTCCCGAGATCGTGATCGTGAACGGCGACATGGTGAATCGCGGTCCGCAGGGCGCGGAGGTGCTGGACCGGATCGACGAGCTGGACTGGACGATGGTGCTCGGAAACCACGACGACCTGTTGCGGATGTGGGTCGACCGCGACGCGTCGTTGCCGCCCAGCTGGTTCACCGACCCGTTCTGGCGGTCGACGGCGTGGTGCGCGGAGCGTCTGGAGCGGTCGGGCTGGCTTCCGCGGATCGCGGCCCTCCCGCTCACCATCGCGATCGAGCCTCCAGGCGCGTCCCGCCTGCTGGTCTCTCACGGAAGCCCGCGCCACTACCGAGAGGGGTACGGCGAGCACCTCGCCGACGAGGCGATCAGCGAGATCGTCGAGATGCACCCGTACGACGTGCTCGTCGGGTCGCACACGCACCGACCGATGGAGCGCCGCTGGGGTCGGCATCTGGTCCTGAACAGCGGAGCGGTGGGCACGCCGTTCAACGGCGATCCGCGAGCGCAGTACCTCGTGCTGCGACGGGACGGGCGCGACTGGACGCCGGAGTTCCGCCGGGTGGCGTACGACCGTGCCGCGGCGCTGAGCGTGTTCGAGGACAGCGGCTACCTGAGCGACGGCGGACTCAGCGCACGACTGTACTGGCTCGAGGTCGCCACCGCGCGCAGCTGGCTGGTCCCGTTCCTGATGTGGAGCGAGAAGAACGGCATCGCGCGAGGCGAAGCGTCGTGGAGGAGGTTCCTGACCGAGCGCGGAACACGCCTCGAGGCGCCCGACGATGTCGGGGCCGACATCGTCGCGCGCAGCGGGCTGGCGGGGTAGACGACCTGCGGGGTCGAGATCCCTACGGGAACCGTCTCAGGCGGAACGACGCTCGATGCGCCAGGCGCCCTCGCGCACCGCCGTGAGCCGCAATCCGTCGGGCGGGTCGTCGGCGATGTCCGCGAGCATCTCCTGCGCGGTCGCGGGCTCCAGGTCGAAGCGCTTCGCGATCAGCTCGGTCTTCGCGATCATCGGCATCTCGGGGCTCGCCAAGAACCGTAGCAGACGCGTGCGCAGGTCGCCTCCGAGGAACCGTTCGGCCCGGATCGGAACGCCCGACGGAAGGGTAGCCCCACGTTCTCGTGGAGACTCGATGGAACCTGCTTCCGGTCGGTCTGCCGCTGGTCGGTCGGCTGCGCATCGGTCGGCTGCCCGTCGGTCGGCTGCCGCATCGGCATCCTCGTCCCGCGCTTCGTCCACGTCGGCGATGCTCTCTGGCTCGTCGTGCTCGGCGTGCTGGCTCTGGTCCGTGGACGGGCCCTTCGCGTCGGGGAAGAGCGGCGTTCCGGACGCCAGCCACGACGGCATGCGTGCGCCGCGCTCGGGACGCTCGTCGGCAGGCATCTCGGGGCGCTCGTCATGGGTCCCGCGGTCGGTCGGGGCGCCGGGGTCGCCTCGCGCCGTGTCGAGGTCCGCCGTTTCGTCGACGGTCTCGTCGACGGTCTCGTCGCCGGCCGCGTCGACCGTGCCGTCGACCGAGCCGTCGACCGCGACGTCCGTCGCCTCGTCCGTCGCCTCGTCCGTCGCCTCGCCCGTGGTGTCGGCCGGCACGTCGTACGGCACGTCGTCGGCTGCCGCCTGCTCGCTACGGTCCGTCGTCTCGCCCGTGATGGGGTGACGGCCGACGTCCGTGTGACGTCGCGCTGCCCCGAGCGGCGCATCGTCGGCCGTCTGCTCGGCCGCTCGCCCGGGGGCCTCCGTCGGCGTCGGCGCCGACGCCTGCGTCCGCGTCACCGTGGGCGTGCTCTCGGGCGTCACGGACCCGCCCATCGCGTGCGCCGTATCGAACGTGTCCGGATCGGCGTCGGTCTCGGCGGCGTCCGCATCCCAGGCGTGGATCCAGTCGTCGGGCTCGATGTCGGGGAGCTCGTCGGAGGGGTCGTCGTCGGCGTCGCGTGGCCGATCCCCACCACCGAACCATCCTCGCGCCGCCCGCAGAAGTCCTGCGAACGGTCCGCCGCCGGATCGCTGTGCCCTGCCGCGGTCGGACGCCCGGGCGCCGGCTCCGCCGTCCGTGGACCGATCTCGATCGCCGGACGACGAACGCGCGTCCGATGCCGGCCGCACGGTCACGCGAGGTGCACGCGGCGCGTCGTCGTCGCGGTCGTCCTGGAGCACGCCGTCGATCGGCCTGACGCCGGCGGGCCGGCCGAACGACGGCGACGTCGCGTCGTCCGGCGGCCGGACCTGCGCCGGTCCCGCCCTCCGCAGGTCGCGCGGGGCGTAGGGCTCGAAGCCCGTGCGCTCGTCTCCGAAACCGTCGTCGTAGGCGTCTTCTTCGTACGCGTCTTCGTACGCGTCGGCGTGGTCGGCTCGGTGGCGGTCCACTGCCTGGTCCGGCGTCGCCCCCGCGCCGTCGTCAGGCCGTGCGTTCGTGTCCGTGCCCGGCCGGGCACGCACCCGCGCCTCGGCGCCTTCGCGGTCGATCTCCCGGTCCGCGGCGCGCGCAGGGTCCTCGTCGTGCTGCGGCTCGGTGCGTCGCGGCTCGTCGTGGTGGCTGGCCCAGGTGCTGGGGGTGACCTTCGGACGCGAGCGCCGCGGGCGCTTGGCGACGGCGATGCGGACGTCGTCGCCGCGCAGCTCGAGAACCAGCTGATCGTTGACCTGGACCTCGTGACGCTCGAACAGGGGAGCGAGGCCCGAGAGTCGCCGTGGCGGCTCGGACCAGAGCACGATCGGCTCGTCCGCCTCTACGTCGTGCACGAGGATCTCGCCCTCGGGAAGCGACCCGGACAGGGCGAACGGTAGCTGCACGCCGCCGCTGCGGAGGCACATGCTCGTGATGCCGATCGCGTGACGCTCGCTCGGAACGCCCTGCCCCGTCGCGCGCTTCGCATCTTGATTCACATGCGCTCCTCTCCCGGTACGGACCTCGAGTCTAGCAGGCGATCTGCGGACGGGCCGTGCCGTCAGCGGTGCGAACGGGCTACGACCACGAGCGCTGCGCTGATCAGGAGGAAGGCCGTGAGCGACAGGACCGGAATCGTGACGAAGCCGAACCAGTCGATGTAGGCGACGTCGCAGGGGACACCGCTACGGCAAGCGCCGGCCACGCCGAAGCCGGGGATCTTCTGGTCCAGCACGTGGTAGCCAGCGACGAGCGCGCCCAGGATCGTCAACGGCAGCGTGTACCGCACGATGCCGGCGTCGCGGTTCCACGCCGCCACGCCCAGCACCAAGACCAGCGGATACATCAGGATGCGTTGGTACCAGCAGAGCGTGCACGGAACGAACGATCGGACCTCGCTGAACCAGAGGCTACCGAGCGTCGCCACCAGGGCCACGACCCAGGCCAGGTACAGCGAGGCCTCGATCGTACCCGAGCTGGCCTCGTCGTTCACGCCGCGTCGTTCGTTCGGTGTCGTTCGTTCACTCGGCGTCGGCCAGGGCGGCCTCGATCGCTGCGGCGATATCGTCGTAGCCAGCTCGGACCTGCTCACCGTCCACGAAGACGGTGGGCGTTCCCTGCACGCCCAGCGCCTGCGCGTCGTCCATGTCGGCGCGAACCGCCTCGAGGCCGCGTCCGTCGGCGATGCAGCTCCGCAGCTCGTCGCCGTCCAGCTCGGAGACGTACTCCTCGGCCAGCGCGATCGCGCGAGCCTCGGTCAAGCCGCTCTGGCTCCTGAAGGCGACCTCCTCGAAGGTCCAGAACGCGTCGTTGCCCTGCTCGTACACGCATTCGCCCACCTGCGCGATGCGCTCCGACTCGGGGCCGATGACGACGAAGTTCTTCGAGTAGTACGCCGCGGAGCCGTCGTCGACGAACTGGCGCTCCAGTCTGGGGGTGACGGCTTCAGCGAACGTAGCGCAGTGGGGGCAGAGGAAGTCCTCGAAGACGACCACGTCCACGGGCGCGTCGGCCGAGCCGAGGCGCGGCTGCGCGTCGAGCGACAGCTCGGTCCCTTGCGCGCTGGCGCCGCTCGACCCCAGCCGCGGTACGAGAACGATCGCCGCTACGACGGCGATCGCGGCGACGAGCGTGACGATCATGATCAGACGTCGGTTCATGCGCACATGCTACCGGAGCCGATGGCCGGGCGTCGGTCGTCCGACGCGCCGACCGGGGCGAACGAACGTGCCGTGCGGCGACTCATCGGACGTGATTGTCGATGCCTTCGTACGCCGCCAGGAAGGCGGTCATGCCTTCCTCGTCGATCGTCTCGAAGCGCTGGAGCCGCCGCCACGCCGTCATGGCGTAGTCGGTCGGCATGTCGGGACGGGGGGCGATCACGACCCGGCGATAGCCGGCCGCGATCTCCTCGAGAGCGTCCACACGGTCGAGCGTCTCGTCCTCGTCGGCCACCGGTCGGTACCAGAACACCACGCCACCGTCCTCCATGTTGTGAAGGACGCGCTGGTCCTCGACGACGTCGTCCGGACCGTACGCGCCCCATGCGGCCAGCTCGGCCGTGTGCGGCCCCGAGGTGGGCGGATCGCTGTTGTACGGCGGAACGTTGGCGCCCAACGGAACGTGACGGTTCCCTTGGCTCGCGAACCGCTCGCCCGGAAGGTTGGCCGCACGGACGGAATCGACGACGATCGGGATGGCGATGAGCGCGGCGACGCCGATGGCGCCGAGAATCCACGGGGCCCGGCTCGCTGTGGAGCGACTGCGGCGTCGTTTGCTGCGTTGCTTCTTGGCCATGGGCCGCTACGTTAGCAAGACGGCTCCCACCGACGCGTCGCATTTCCGACGAAGGCCCGCGGCGCTGCACGCCGGACGAGCGTGTAAGCGGGGGGGCACGGGACCTTCGTCCCGCTTTGCTATGTTCGATTCGAGAGCCCGTCGTTCGGGCTCACGGACGTAGGTCCGTACGCCAAGCACGCAAGAAGCACCACAGCTCGTCCCCGAGGGGGTACTCCACATGGCCTACCAACTACCCGATCTTCCGTACGCGTTCGACGCCCTCGAGCCGCATATCGATGCGCGCACGATGGAGATCCACCACGACAAGCACCACGCCGGCTACGCCAAGAAGCTCGCCGCCGCGGTGGAGGGAACCGATCTCGACGGCAAGCCGATCGAAGAGATCCTTCGCATGGGCGTCGACCGGCTTCCCACCGCGGTCCGTAACAACGGTGGGGGCTACGCCAACCACAACCTGTTCTGGGAGATCCTTTCGCCCCAGGGCGGCGGACGGCCCAGCGGCGAGCTCGGCTCCGCCATCGACGCGGCGTTCGGCTCGTTCGACGAGTTCAAGGCGACGTTCGCCGACACCGCCGCGGGCCGGTTCGGCAGCGGCTGGGCGTGGCTCGTGGTCAAGCCTGGTGGCGAGCTCGCCGTCTACAGCACGCCCAACCAGGACAGCCCGTACATGGACGGCGACGTGCCGGTCCTGGGCCTCGACGTCTGGGAGCACGCCTACTACCTGAAGTACCAGAACCGGCGTCCGGACTACATCGAGGCGTTCTGGGACCTGATCGATTGGGACGCGGTCGCGAAGATGCACGCCGCCGTGCGCTGAGGCGGCGATCGCCGCGCCGAGCGCTGGCGCGACGGGGCGGGGCACGGGGTCTTCCCCCGTGCCCTTCTTCGTGCGGCCGGCGCAGGCGGCCGGCGCATGCTGTCGCGGCAGCGTCGGCGACGTTCCCTCAGCGGGACGAAGCGCCGGTCTCCGCTTCGACGTCCGCGTCCTGCTCGTCGGGACCCTCCAGGCGCGTCTCGGCGGCCCACCTCAGGTGCGCCAGGCCGCCGATCAACGGTCCGATCACGAAGTACAGATAGTGGTGCGCGAGCCGCCACAGGATGACCGCCGCCGACAGCGTGGCGGGAGCCAGCTCGCCACGAAGGGCCAGCGCCAAGGAGGCTTCCTGGTAACCACTCGCTCCAGGCGTCGGGATGGCGAAGGCGAAGGCGTGCACGATCACCTGTGCCGAGAAGGCCACGCCTGAGGGCACCTCTGCACCGAGTCCGGACAGGATGACGAGCAGCACGCCGAAGTACACCAGGCGCATGAGCGAGGACAGCAGCAGGAACCCGACATGCCATGCCCAGCTCTGCCGGGCGACCCGCCGACTGGCGAGCTCGAGGCGCTCCAGGAACGCAGCGGAACGGATCCGCAGCCAGCGCAACGAACGTACCGCCAGGAGTCGACGCAGCGCTCCGACGAGGAGCGCGAGGCGGAACACCAGCAGGTAGCTCGCTGCGCCTGCCAAGATCGACAGCGCCGCGACGAGCCACCCGAGGTGCACGACCGGCAGCTCGATGCCGACCAGCTGAAGGCCGAGGGCCGACACGGGCAGCGCCCAGGCGAAGAAGGTCATGTCGCCGACGACGCACATCACGGCGATGGCTGCCGCGTTCTGGGACTTCACGCCGAAGCGGTACAGCATGTAGGCGATGCCGACGGAACTGCCGCCGCCCGCGGGCGTGACGACGGCGCTGAAGGTGCCGACGACGTGGGCCTGAACGGCCTGCAGGAACCCCAGCCGCTCGTCGGCGGCGTGCGCCAGCATGACCAGCCGCATCGCGGAGACCGCCCACCAAGCTCCGATCGTCGCCAGCGCCAGCGCCAGCGCGACCGGGTCGAGCTGGGCCAGCGCGCGCCACGTGTCCACGCCCAAGCCGCCGGGCAGCGCCAGGAACAGGCTGCCGACGCCGAGGACGATCGACAGGACCAGGGCCAGCCACAAGCGCGTCCGGTTCACGCGGACCAGGGAAGCCCGCGATCGAGGGTGTCCGACGCGACCTTCCGCGTGCGGGCGTACACCTCCAGGTAGCGACCGAGCCGTTCCGCCATGCCACGGAAATCGAACGCCGCCGCCTTCGCTTCCGCGGCCGCGAGGGTGCCTGGGTCGTCGCGATACCCAGCGAGGCGGTCTGCGAGCTCGGTCGCCGTCGTCGCGGGCCCGCCGAGCCCGTGGCGGGCGAGCATGTCGGACATGCGGTTCTCCGCCATCCCGAAACGCTCCGGCGCGAGGATCGGCCGGCCCACCGCCAAGGCTTCGTACACCGTGGCGGGACCGGTCTTGGTCACCACCACGTCGGCGGCGGCCATGTGCTCGCCCAGCTCCGGAACGAAACCGTCGATGCGGAGTCGCGGAAGGTCGCCGTGCGCGCTTTTCAGCGCCGCCGCGAGGTCGGCGTTGCGGCCGGTCACCACGAGCGGCTGGACCTCGGGGCCCAGCGTCCGGACGGCTCCCAAGACGCGGTCCGCGGTGCTCCCGATCCCCTCGCTGCCGAAGGTCACCAGCACCGTGAAGGCGTGTTCGTCGAGACCCAGCCGCTGGCGCGCCCGCTGTTTCGTGATGGCGTGGAGAAACGCCTCGCGCACGGGGTAGCCGACCACGTCGATGCGGTCGGCAGGGACGCCGAGACGGGCCAGTCCCACGGCGTTCAGCCGCGATGCGGTGACGCAGCGCTCGAGGTCGGGATCGGCCCACAGCGCGTTGGCGTTCATCGTCGACGTCTCATAGGTGAGCACCGGCGTCTCCAACCCGTAGAGCCGCTGGGCGCGGGTCAGCGCGATGGTCAGCCAGCCGTGGTTGACGACCACGAGATCGGCGGTTTCCGCCGCGAGCCGTTCGGCGGCGACGCGTGCGAACCCGTCGAGCATCCAGCGGTGCGCCTGGACCGTGACTCGCGGGATCGCGTCGGCGAGTCGCTGTCCCCAGACGATGCTGGCCGGCCGTGCCAGCATTCGACGCCAGCCCGCCTTGTGCCGGAGGTCGAGGCCCGAAAACCCGTAGTCGACCATCGGCTCGAAGACCCGTGTCTCCGCGCCGAGGCGGCCCACCGCCTCGGCCATGGCCTGCGCCGTGCTGACGTGAGCGCCGCCGGCGGCGATCGTCGCGAACAGGATCCTGGGCGCTGCAGAAGAGGTCATGATGCCGGCGCTAGACTACCGCGCTTCGCTGGCGGCCGGCGCCGCGCCAGGCGCGGCTCGGACGCAGCAGGGCACGGCGCTCGGCCCGATGCCGTTCCATGGGTACCCAGGGGACCGATGCCGAGGGCGCGCGCGCCGCCTAGCCTGGCGGCATGCACGAGCGGCGCGAGACGGTCCTCACGGCGGTGTTCCTCACGGCGTGCCTGGCGCTCGTCGCGGTGGGCCTGTGGCCGCGGCTTCACGCGCGCCGGACGGTGCCGGTCCCGGAGGTCCCCGAGCTGGTGGTGGCGGTGCACGGCGCGGTCCGCTCGGCCGGCAGCTACCGCCTGCCGTGGGGCGCACGGGTCGCCGACCTCGTGGAAGCGGCAGGGGGACTCGGTCCGGACGCGGCGTCCGAGCTGGTGGACCTCGCCGCTCCGCTGACGCACGGATCGACGGTGCACGTTCCACGGGCCACCGGCCCCGAGGGCGAGACCCGCGTCTCGATCAACGCCGCCCCTGAACGCGAGCTGGAGACGCTGCCCGGGATCGGACCGGCGCTGGCGGGACGCATCGTCGACGCCAGGCCGTTCTCGAGCGTCGACGACCTCGAGCGCGTGCGCGGTATCGGACCGGCCACGCTCGAGCGTCTTCGCAGCCGCGTCACGCCGTGACCGGATTCGTTCCGTGGAGCGTGCCGGCGGGTCTCGGCGTCGCCCTCGGGGCGGCCGCGGCCGCGGCGGGGCTTCCCGCAGCGCTGAGCTGGTGCGCCTGGGCGCTGGCGCCCCTCCTGGTGCGCGGCCGGTTCCGCGTCTGGCTGGCTCTTCCCCTGCTGTTGCCGATCGGGCACCTGAGGCACGACCAGCGCGAGGCACGACCCGACGCCCTGACCCCGCTGACCGGACGGGCGGTCGAGCTCGCCGGCTGGTCGGACGCCCGCTCGCTGCGTCTGGAGGGAACGTCGGTCGTCGTCGCTCTGCGGCCCGTGGGCGACGTGCCCCGCGGCAGGGTGCGCGTGCGCGGTCGCTTGGAGGCGGCGACCGGCGCCCGGAACCCGGGCGGGTTCGACCAGAGGGCGTGGCTTCGCCGGCGTGGCGGCGCCCACCTGGTACGGGTCGACGCCGTCACCTCGGCGCAGCCGGAGGGAGGCCTGCGGGCGCGAATGCGCGCCGGTGTGACGGCCGGGCTGGCGCCCGAGCCGGCGCTGCTGATGCGGGCGCTGGTGCTGGGGGAGCGCGAGGACGCGAGCGAGCTGCGCGACACGTTCGCTCGGGCCGGCCTCGCGCATCTGCTGGCGCTGTCGGGTCTGCACCTCGGCGTGCTGGCCGCGTTCGTGGGCACGCTGCTCGCGCCCCTCGGGCCTGCGCGCTGGTCGCTGGTCGCTGCGGCCGCCGCGGCGTTCACCGTGTGGATCGGGCCCACACCGAGCCTGATCCGGGCCGCCGTGATGACGGCGGCGGGCGGTCTTTCGGTCGCGTCGGGCGCGGGGCGGCCCGATCCGCCGGCGACGCTGGGGTTGGCCGCCACGGCGACGCTGCTGGCGCGCCCCGACTGGCTGTTCGATCTCGCCTTCCAGCTGTCGTACCTGTCGCTGATCGGAATCGTGGCGCTGGGCGCACCCGTCGCGCGGCGGCTCGGCCGAGGGCGACCGGCCCGCGACCCCCGCGTCTGGCTTCCCGCCTCGCTCGCGATCAGCACGGCCGCGACCGTGGCCGGCCTGCCGCTCGTCGTCGACGCGTTCGGCCGGGCGGCGCCGTTCGGGCCGGCGGTGAATCTGATCGCCGTTCCGCTCGCGACGGTGCTGCTGCCCCTGGGCCTCGTCGCCGGCGTGGCGGGCGCGTTCATGCCCGCCTTGGGCGAGGCCACGGGATGGATCACCGAGCCCCTCGCGGAAGCGCTGCTCGCGACCGCTGAGATCGGCGCACGCCTCCCAGGCATCGCCTGGGGTGGCGTGGCGCCGCTGGGCGTCGCGCTGTGGACGATCGGCCTGGCCCCGTGGGCGTGGACGGCGCGCGGGTGGCTGCGCCCGTGGAGGGCGGCGGCGGTCACGAGCTGCGCCGTGGCGGCGTCTCTGATCACGGCGTTCCCGGCGCCGACCCCCGAGCTGGTCGTGCTCGATGTCGGCCAAGGCGACGCGGTGCTGCTGCGTCTGCCGCGACGGACCGAGGTGCTGATCGACGGTGGGGGCACGCCCTTCTCCGACTACGACGTCGCTGCGGCGCAGGTGCTGCCCGCCCTCCGCGCCCTCGACGTCGACGAGCTGGAGCTGGTCGTGTCCACGCACGCCGACATGGACCATGCCGAAGGACTGCAGACGGTGCTGCGCTCGCTCCCGGTCGCCGCGCTGGCGTACGGCCATCCGGCGCCGGAACGTCCGGCGTGGGAGCGCCTGGTGGCGATCGCACATGCCGAGCGCGTGCCGCTCGTGCCGTTGCGGCGGGGTCAGGTGCTGCGCTTCGGCGAGGCGGAGCTGCACGTGCTCCATCCCGGCGAGCGGCCCAGCGGCGAGCCGAACGAGGACTCGGTCGCGCTGAGGATCGACTGGCGGGGCAGACCGTGGGCGCTGCTGGCCGGCGACGTCTCGACCCGGGTCGAACGGTCGTTGGCCGTGCCCCAGCTCGACGTCGTGCTCGCCCCGCATCACGGCTCGTCCCACTCGACCGGCGCCGCGCTCTTGCGAGCGGCCCGGCCGCGCTACGTCGCGGTGTCGGTCGGTACGAACCGGTACGGACATCCTTCTGCGGCGGTCTTGCGCCGAGTGCGCGAGTCCGGTGCCGAGGTTCTCCGTACCGACGAACTCGGGGCGATCCGACTCGCGCCCTCATGGTAGATTCCCCCATGCTCAAGACCGTGCGCGTGCTCGCCGAGAACGGCCCGGTGCGCGTCGAGCTCGCACGGAGCGAGGATCGGCTCGTCGTCGTGAAGCGGCTCTCCGGCTTCAATCCCGACCTCGAGCGCCGTCTGGCCCGCGAGGCGGAGGTCGTCGGGAAGCTCGATCACCCGAACATCCTGCCGTTGCTGTTCGCGCGCGACGGCGCGCTGATCTACCCGTACGTTCCCGGTATCGCCCTGGCCGAGGCGCTGGAGCTCGGTCCGCTGTCGGTGCAGCGCGCGCTCAGGATCGCGCACGATCTGCTCTTGGCGCTCGAGTACGCCCACGACCAAGGCATCATCCACAACGACGTCAAGCCCGGCAACGTGATGGTTCGCGGCGAGCGGGTGCTGCTGCTCGATTTCGGGTTCGCCAAGGACCTGGGGCTCGCGGCGATCACCTCGACCTCGACCGCGATGGGGACGCCGAACTACATGGCCCCCGAGCAGTTCGCCGGCGAGCGCAGCGATCCGCGGAGCGATCTGTACGCCGTCGGGGCGGTCGTCTACCACGCGATCACGGGCCAGCCGCCGTACGGACGCGACGTGATCCGCGTGCTGGTGGGCGACCGCAGCGTGTCCCTCGCGCCGCTGCCCCCATCGGCGCGTGTGGCGTGGAGCTGGCTGCAGCGCGCGCTGGCGCCCGACCCGTGCGACCGGTTCGTCAGCGCGCGGGCGATGCTGGACGAGCTTCCCTCGGCGGGTGTCGAGCTTTTCGCATGATCGTCGCGTTCTCGGGCGATCCGTTTCTCGCTCGACGCTCGGCCCGGCAGGAGCTGCGTGAGCGGGGCGTGGCGCCCGGCGAGGTGATGGAGCACGGCGAAGGTCTCGTCCCCGAGCAGATCGAGGCCGCCGTCCACCAGGCGGGACTGTTCGGGGCGACGGTGCTGCTGCTGGACTTCGACGTCGCGTTCGAGGGCCAGGCCGGCGTGGCGCCGCGCGCGGCGGCCATGAAGGCGCTGGCGACGGTTCCAGGCGACGCGCTGGTCGTCGTGATCGATTCGAAGGCGACGGCGGCGCGACAGAAGGCGTGGCGGGAGCTGGGCACGCTGGAGCACCAGCCGACACCGCGCTTCGCCGGGCTGCGCGGCTGGATCGCGAAAGAGGCGGAGGCGAAAGGACTGCGGATCCGCGGCGCCGTGCCCGCCGTGTTGGCCGATCTGTTCGGCGAGGACCTTCCGGCGCTCGCGGCCGAGATCGAGAAGCTCGCCGTGCTGGACGAGGTGCTGGACGAGGCTCGGGTCCGCGAGCTGGTGCGAAGGCCGGCCTCCCGCGACGCGTTCGACCTGATCGACGCCATCACCGCCGGCGACGAGGCGACCGCCGTGCGAACGGCGCGCCTTCTCTTGGACGCCGGAGAGGCCGCCCCGCGCATCTTGGGCGCGCTGGTCTGGCAGGCGTCGCTGGTGGCGCGGGCGGTCGCGCTTCGCGAACGCGACGGCGACGTCGCCAAGGCGGTCGCGGCGAAGGCGCTGGGCGCCGCGCCGTTCCCGGCCGGCAAGGCGATGGACATCGCCCGCCGGCTCGACGAGCACGCGCTGCGCGAGGTGTTCGACGTGCTCCTGGAGGTCGAGTCGGCGATCAAGACGGGCCGCAGGGAGCCGGGCTGGGCGATCGAGGCGTGCGCGCTCGAGCTCGCGACCCGGTTCGCACGACGCCAGCCCGCCTGACCACGACGCGCTATCGTGCGGCGTGTCCGACCTTCTCGCCCGTTCCACCCCCTGCGCTCCACGCCCGTGACGAAGCTGAGCGGCCCGACCGATGTCGCCGCCCGGGTGCGGGCCGGGTCGCTCCGTGCGCTGGGCAGGGCGGTGAGCTGGTTCGAGGCGGACGATCCCCGGGCGCCGCTCGTTCTCGCGGAGCTCCGTCGCGCCTCGGAGGCCTCGCACGAATCCCCGCGCGCCCCCCGCGCGATCCTCGCGCGCCCCCTCGCGCGCCCCCTCGCGCTCGGGCGGATCGAGGCTGATCGGCCTCACCGGCTCGCCCGGCGGTGGCAAGAGCAGCCTCGCCGACCGAATGGTCGAGGCGTACCGGGCGCACGGGCTCCGCGTCGCGGTGATCGCCGTCGACCCGACCAGTCCGTACAGCGGTGGGGCGATCCTCGGCGATCGCATCCGCATGACCAGGTGGCATGGCGACAGCGAGGTGTTCGTCCGGTCGATGGCGACGAGGGGCCAGCTCGGGGGGCTGGCGGCAGCGACGTTGCGGATCGCGGCGTTGCTGGACGCGGCCGGCTACGACCGCGTGCTGATCGAGACGGTCGGTGTCGGTCAGAGCGAGGTGGACGTGGCCGCCGTCGCCGACAGCACCGTGCTGGTGATGACGCCGGCGGGAGGGGACGCCGTCCAGGCGTTCAAGGCCGGCGTGATGGAGGTGGCGGACCTGTTCGTGATCAACAAGGCGGATCTGCCGGGAGCCGAGCGGCTCCAGCGCGATGTTCGGGCCGTCCAGGCTCTGGCCGAGACCGACGCGGACGCCTGGACCGCGCCGGTCGTGCAGACGCGCGCGAGCGATGGGACGGGCGTCCAGGAGGTGCTGAGCGCGCTCGACCAGCACGCCGACTGGCTCGCGGCCCGCGGCGGCCACGCACGGATTCGTCGCGGACGGGTGCGCGCCGAGCTGGCGGCCGCGGTGCGTCGGCACGCGGCGATGGCGCTGCAGCTCGGCACGGAGGCGCGCCTGCACGACATCGCCGAGGGACGGGCGACGGCGGAGGAGGTGGCGGCCGAGCTGCTCCGCGCCTGGTCGGCTCGGGCCGACGCGAGCGGCGACACGGTACGATCCGAGACATGATTCACGCCGTCTACCCCGGCAGCTTCGACCCCGTCCACAACGGGCACGCCGACATCATCCGCCGCGCCGCCCGGGTGTACGACAAGCTCACCGTCGCGGTGCTCGACAATCCTCTCAAGAACGATCGCGCCTTCACCACCGAAGAGCGCCTGGAGATCCTGACCGAGGTGGTCGCTCCGATGGCCAACGTCGGCGTGGACCGGTTCGAGGGCCTGCTGGCCGAGTACATGCGCACCGTGCAGGCGCAGGTGATCGTGAAGGGCTTGCGGGCCATCAGCGATTTCGAGTACGAGCTCCAGATGGCGCACTTGAACCGTCAGCTCAATCCCGACGTCGAGACGACGTTCATCATGACCGCGACGCGGTGGTCGTACGTCTCGTCGACGCGCGTGAAGGAGATCGCCCGCTACGGCGCGGACGTCGCCAAGCTCGTGCCTGAGGCCACGCTGCGTCGCCTCGCTGCGAAGGTGTCCGACGAGGGCGTCGCGCGGCCGTCCAAGCGACACCGCTCTCGGCGCTAGACTCTGGGGCGCTGCACGGAGGGCGGTCGCTTTTTCGGGCGCCCGACGGATCCGTGCATCCGAGCGTGCACCGAAGGAGACTCGAATGTCGCACCTGCTTCGCGGCATGGCGGCCGGCGGAGGCATCCGCGTGGTCGCCGCCGATACGACCGATCTGGTGGCCGACGCGGCCGCCCGCCACGGCACCACCGCCACGGCCGGCGCCGCGCTGGGGCGCACCCTGACGGGGGCGCTGCTGTTGTCCCACGTTCTGCTCAAGGACCACCGTGATCGCGTCACCGTACGGCTGGAGGGCGGCGGTCCGCTGGGCGGCGTGATCGCCGACGCGGGCCTGGACGGCAGCGTGCGCGGCTACGTCAAGAATCCCGACACCGAGCTCGCTCCGCGGTCCGACGGCAAGCTGGACGTCGGTGGCGCCGTCGGCCGCGACGGAACGATCGAGGTGATCCGCTCGCACGCTCCGTACGGCGATCCGTTCTCGAGCACCGTCGAGCTCGTCTCGGGCGAGATCGCCGAGGACGTCGCGGCGTTCCTGGCCCGCAGCGAGCAGATCGCGTCGGCCGTCCTGCTCGGCGTGTTCGTACGGGCCGGTCGCGTCGAGACGGCCGGCGGCATCTTGCTGCAAGCGCTCCCGGGCGCGGACGACGCCGCGCTCGATCTGCTCGAGGCGAACGTCCGCGCCTACGGGCAGCTCACCGACGGCCTGAGGGAGGGCGGCCTCCTTCCGGCGATGCACGAGCTCACCTGGGGCCTGGACATGCACCTCATGACCGAGGAGGCCCTGCCGCTGAGGTTCGGCTGCAGGTGCAGCGACGAGAAGGCGCTCCAGGCGCTGGCCTACTTCACGCCCGACGAGCGCGAGGCGATGATCGTCGAGGACGGCGGTGCCGAGGCCGTGTGCCACTGGTGCGGCGAGCGTCGGTTCCTGGAGCCCCAGGCGATCCGTGCGCTGGGGGACGCCGCCGACGAGGTGCGCTGTCCCGAGTGCGCCACGCTCTGGTACCGCGAGGGGCGCACCGTGATGGTGCGCGACGGCGAGCGATGCGCCTGCGGGCGCGTGGTGACGCTGCCGAGCTGATCGCTCGGTCGCCGTCGCCTGGTCTCGCTCGCATGCCTCTGCCCGCCTTCCTCGCTCTGCTCGGCGTCGCGGTCCTCTGGGGATCGGCCTTTCCGTTGATCAAGGTCGGCTTGGAGGGACTGTCGGTCCCGCATCTGACCGTCGCGCGACATCTCGTGGCGTCGGTCGCGTTCGTGCCGTTCCTGCTGCTCACGGGGGCGCGGCTGCGCCCGGAGCCGCGCGACGTGCCCTGGTTCCTTCTGCTCGGCGGAACCGGGATCTTCGTCTACCACACGGCGCTGAACGCCGGTGAGCTGCGCGTCTCGGCCGGGGCCACCAGCCTGATCATCGCGTCGGCGCCCGCCATCACCGCCCTGCTGGCTCGCTGGATCACCGGGGAGCGGATGCCGGTGATCGGATGGCTGGGCAGCCTGACGAGCTTCGCGGGCGTGGCCCTGATCGTGCTCGGCGATTCCGCGAGTCTCCGCTTCGATCCGTTCGCCGGTTTCGTGCTGCTCTCGGCGTTCGCGACGAGCCTCTACTTCGTGCTGCAGCGACGCATGTTCGCTCGCTACAAGGCGGTCGAGGTCACCGCCTTCGTCACCTGGGGCGGGACCGTCCCGATGCTGGCGTTCCTGCCCGGGCTCCCGGCCGATCTCATGGACGCCCCCCTGCGATCGTTGCTCGCGGCCGGCTACATCGGGCTGTTCCCCTCGGCCGTCGCCTACAGCCTGTTCGCGTTCGCGCAATCCAGGGCGCCGACCACGCAGGTGACCGCGATGCTCTACAGCGTGCCGGTGTTCAGCCTGACGCTGTCGTGGTGGTTCTTGGGCGAGGTGCCCAGCCTGCTCACGATCATCGGTGGCGCGATCGCGATCGGTGGCATCGTCGTGGTTCAGCGGGCGCGCAGGCGAGCGATCCGAGGCCCGGTGCCGAGGGGCTGACGTCGTGCCCCGGCGCCTCGGCCCGGCGCATCAGCGTGGCGAGGCGCCCCGCCCCAAGCGTCGCTCGGTGCCCGCGGCGAGTCGCCGCAGGTTCTCGCGGTGGCGGTACAGCGCGAGCAGGGCCAGGGTCGTCGCGAGCGCGAGGTCGGGGAAGGGGAACACGCCCGAGGCGACCAGGAACAGCGGCGCGGAGACCATGCCCACGATCGATCCCAGCGAGACGTAACGGCCGATGGCGATCGTGAAGATCCCGATCACGGCGGCGACGATCGTGACCACCGGGTTCACGACGAGAAACACGCCCATGCTCGTGGCGATCCCCTTGCCGCCGCGCATGCCCAGGAAGACGTTGAAGTTGTTGCCCAGCACGATCGCGAGTCCCGTCGCGGCGACGGTCCACTGGTCCATGCCCAGGAGCAGTGGCAGCGCCGTCGCGAGCGCGCCCTTGACCGGATCCATCAGCACGACGAACAGCGCTGGGCCGACGCCCAGCGTGCGGAGCACGTTCGTGGCGCCGATGTTTCCCGACCCCGACTTCTGAATGTCGACGCCACGGGCACGCGCCACGAGCCAGCCGGTCGGGATCGTCCCGACGAGGTAGCCGATGACGAGGAAAGGAATCGCGAGCAGTTCGGACACGGAACCTCCGGACGAAGGACGAGACGCGGGCGGTACGTGGGCGGTGCGGGAGCGTCGCGTCGGGGTGCGGCTCCGATCATACCGTCCGCTCACGCAGGCCTCCCGGTCACCCGCGGACGGTCGCGGCTCGGGGCGAAGCGGTACCCTCCAGGGCATGAGTCAGCTGGCCCTGATCGCGCTCGTGGTGGCCGTCACCGGCATCTACGCCGTCCGTTGGACCCGTCGCCTCGCCCCTGGCTGGAGCGAGCTGCCCGCGAAGACGCTCGCCGCGACCGCGGTCGCGAGCCTGGTCGTGGCGTCCGACGTGGCGGGCGTGAGTGGCGACCCAGCCGTCCCGGCCGTGGCGACGGCGGCGGCGCTGCTGTTCGTGTTCGCGCCGCTTCTCGTCACGACGCTGGCCAGGGTCGGCGCGTTCGGCCTGGCCGAGGGGCTGACCGCGGCGCTCTACTGGACGCCGGCGGGCCGCGACGGGCTACGGCGGCTGCGTGCGCAGGTCGCGCTGCGCCGCGGCGACCTGGGCGCCGCCGAGCGCGCGATCCCCAGGGACGCGGAGCTGTTGCGGATTCAGTGGCTGGCCGCGTCCGGCCGCTGGCGCGAGGTGCTCGAGCGTCGCGTGGAGGGCGATGGCGACAACGTCTGGCTGGCGGACGAGGCTCGGATTCGCGCCCTTCTCGAGCTCGATCGTCTGGACGAGGCGGCCGAGCGCGTCGACCGCCTCCGCCAGGCGGCGGCCGAGGTCGAGGCGGGACCGATCCTGACGCGCGTGGCCCAGATGTCGGAGGTGCGTCTCGCGGCGGCGCGGGGCCGCTTCGACGAGGCCCAGCGGCATCTGCAGCCACCTCCCGCGGGCGTTCCGCCGCACGAGCTGTTCGGCGTGCTGGCGCAGGCCGCCGAGCGCGGTGGGCACCAGGCGGCGGGCGAGCTCTGGACGCGTGCGTACGCGTCGGCGCCCCCGCCGCTGCGGGCGCGCTACGCGGAGAAGGTGAAGGAGGCGGGTCGGCCGTTGCCGACGATTCGAATGCGGAAGCCGCTGGGAACGTGGTCGCTCACGGCGGTGATCGTGGCCGCGTACCTGGCGCAGGTCGGCATCGACCGGATCGCGTCGCCCGTCGCGACGGCGCTCGGTCGGCTCGATCCCAGCCAGGCGGCGGCGGCGTTCCTGATGGGCGTGCCGGGCGTCAGCGGCGGCGACGCCTGGTGGCGCTTCCTCTCCTACGCGTTCGTGCACGGCAACCTCGTCCACATCGCGTTGAACGCCTGGGTGCTGTTCGACATCGGCCGGCTGTACGAAGCGCGGCGGACCTGGGGCGACCTGCTGGCGGCGTTCGCCGTGGGCACGGTGATGGGCGGGTACCTCACGCAGGTGGCGCAGAGCGGTCAGGTCGTCGTCCTCGTCGGCGCGTCCGGCGGCGTGCTCGGCGTCGCCGGCGCCCTGTTGGCCGACGTTCTCCGTAGTCGCGGGACGGCCGACCGCGCGCTCACACGGAGTCTGGTGCAGTGGATGGGGCTGATCGCGCTGTTGTCCGTCGCGGTCCCGGGCGTCTCGCTGTGGGGGCACGTCGGCGGCGTTCTCGGGGGGCTCCTGTGGGGCTTCGCGCGGCAAGGTCTGCCGGGCGACCCGCGCCTCTCGGATGCCGCGGGCATCGTGTCGGCAGGCGTTCTGACCGTCGCGTTCGCCGCGGCGGTGAGCGTCGCGATGTCCCTGCTGGCCTGACCCGGCAGCGGCCGTCCGGCAGTGCCGAGGTGTCGGGACGCGAGCGCTACGGACGTCCGCAGCGACGGTCGGTCCCGAGCGCGGCGTCGGCGCAGGTCACGCCGAAGCCGATCTCGTACGTCGCATCGGGATCGGGACGCAGGGCCGTCGTCAGGAGTCGGGCGTAGACGTCGTGCGCACTCAGCGACGCGTCGTGCGAAAACAGCAGGGCCGCCACCCCGGCCACGTAGGGCGTCGCCATCGAGGTGCCGACCAGGTAGCCGTACGGCTCCGTCTGGAAGACGTTGCTGGGCAGTGCGCTGAGAATCCCGTCGTCGATGGCGCTGTAGCCACCGGGCGCCGCGAGATCCACGAGGCGGTCGTTCCTGTCGTAGTTCGAGAAGGCGCTGCGGTCCATGCTCTGGTCCACGGAGCCGACCGCGATGGCGCACGGTCCGTTCGCGGGGGCGGAGATGCCTGCCCCGGACGCGGCGCCGTTCGTGTTGCCCGTCGCGGCGAAGGTCAGGCTGCCAGCCGCCCGTGCTGTCCGGATCGCGTCCTCGATCGCTGGGATCGGCTCGGTCGCGGGGGCGTCGGTTCCCAGACTGATCGAGATCACGCGTGCCGGCTCGCTGGGCGGCGGCGCCGCGACGCTCGGGTCGTCGAGGCCGATCGCGAAATAGATCGCGTCCACGACGCTGCTGGTGTCGATCGAGCCGTTCGCGTCCGCCACCTTGAGCGGAAGCAGGCGCACGCCGGTCGGTGCGACGCCGACGATCTTCCCGCCGCCAGCGCGACCTCCGGCGATGCTGGCGACGTGGGTGCCGTGCGGGTCGGTGGTGGACACGTCGGCGTCCCCGTCGGTGAAGTCCCAGCCGGGGTCGAACGCGTCCTGGAGATCGGGATGGTCGACATCGAAGCCGGCGTCGATCACCGCGATGGTGACGTCCGCCGAGCCGGTTTCGATCGTCCACGCCGTGGGAAGGCCGAAGTCGGTGAGGTGCCACTGGTCGCTCAGGTAGTCGTCGTCGGGGACGGCCTGGCGCACCAGTGGAACGTCGGGGTGGAGGTAGCGGACGTCGGGGTCGGCGAGCAGCGCCAGTGGATCGAAGCCGGGACCGCTGGCGCGGACCAGCTCGCTCCTTGGACCCAGCGTCGCTAGCCGGGCGACGTCGTGGCGTGCACGGACGCTGGCCATCGCCGCGGACGGAAGCCTTTCGGCGCCGATCGCTGCGCCGGGGGCGCGCATGGCGTCGATCCGGTCCGACTCGGCGTAGCCGACGACCCAGGGAGCGTCGCCGGCAGCGCGAGCGATCCAGTAGCGCGAGGCCGCCTCGTAGTCCGCGTCCTCCTCGAACGGCCGACAGCTCGAGAGCTCGTGAGCGATCGAATCGATCGGAGGCGTGGTGCAGCCGCTGAGGAGGAGGGCCGTCGCCGCTGCGACGAGGAGGAGGCCTGGACGGGAGCCGGTCATGGGCTCAGTGTAGCTTCGCGGGGTACGGTGAAATCGTGAGTTCGGACGATTCTGGAGCGACCCGCAAGCGCCGCCACGTCGAAGCCTGTCTCGAGGCGCCCGTCGAGTACCGGACGCGCACGACCGGGTTCGAGGCGATCGACCTGCCGTACCGAGCGCTGCCCGAGACGAATCTGGGCGCGATCGATCCGTCGGCCTCGTTCCTGGGCAGGCGCATGTCGGCGCCCCTGTTCGTCGGCGCGATGACGGGCGGGGCCGAGCTGTCGGCAAGCCTGAACCGGAACCTCGCGGTCGCGGCGCAGCGCGTCGGGGTCGGGATGATGCTGGGCTCTCAGCGCGTGATGCTCGAGACCCCGTCGGCAGCGTCCACCTTCGCGGTTCGGCGCCACGCGCCGGACGTCCCGATCCTCGGCAACCTCGGCGCCGCCCAGCTGAACCTGGGCTACGGCGCGGCCGAGATCGTCCGGGCCATCGACGCGGTCCAGGCCGACGGCCTGGCGCTGCACGTCAACCCGCTTCAAGAGGCGATGCAGCTCGGCGGGGACGGTGACTTCGCGGGCCTGCTCGCCAAGCTCCAGCGGCTGCCCGCCGAGGTGGGGCGACCGCTGGTGCTCAAAGAGGTGGGTCACGGGCTGGACGCCGGCACCGTCGCGAGCCTGTCCACCGCCGGATTCGCCGCGTTCGACGTGGCGGGTGCCGGAGGGACCTCGTGGGCGCGGGTCGAGGCGTGGGTGCGGTGGGGCGAGGTCCGTAGCGAGGATCTCGCCGAGTGGGGCGTTCCGACGTTGACCGCGTTGCGTTCGGCACGCGTCGCGGCGCCCGGTGTCGACCTGATCGCGTCGGGAGGCATCCGCTCCGGGCTCGACGTCGCGAAAGCGATCGCGTCGGGCGCGTCGTGGTGCGCCGTGGCGCTGCCGTTGCTGCGGCCCGCGACCGAATCGGCCGAGGCCGTGGAGGCCGTGCTGCGGCGCTTCGTCCACGAGCTCAGGATCGCGATGCACGCCGCCGGCGCCGCCGACCTCGCGGCGCTGCGCGGCATCGAGACGGTGCCGCGCCCTGGCTGACCCCCCGACTCCACATCGACCCCTCGCCGAAGGTGCGCCGACCGTGCGCCGACCGCCGTGCGCCGACCGTGCGCTGCCCCTCATTTCTTCTGGCCTTTCATGTCTGGTGGCCTTGCCGTAGGAGCTCGATCACGCGGAGGGCGTCGGGCCACGGGTCGGTGTAGAAGCGACCGTGCTGGTACGACACCACGTCCACGCCCGAGACGTCGAGGTCCCCGTAGAGACGCTCGAGGACGGGAAGATGGGCCGCGAGCTCGCCTCTGAAGTCGTCACTCTCCATCAGACGCGACGCCACGAGCTTCCGTCTGCCACGGAAGCGGAACACCAGCAGCAGCATCGACGCCTGCTGGAAGTAGAGGGGGTCGGGAAGGCGGACGTCGGTGGGCATGATCGGGAGGAGAGCCGGCGTCCCGACGATCGGGGGCGTACGCGCGCCCGGGTCGGATCGGCTGCACCGCGCACGAGCCTACCCGATCGTCGAGCGGCCTGTGAGGACGAGGCCGTCGCCCGTAGGACGCGGGCCGAGGTCAGGGCGACGATCGCCGCCGAGATGACGGCAGCTGCACTTGCGCGATCGCGCCGGACACCTTAGTATTTGAGGCATCGCCTCGACACGCCGTTCAGGCGGCGTCGGAACGCACCCGGGGGCGCTTCGCGCGCCCGCTCAGGAGGACGTCATGAACGACAAGACCACGGAATCGGTCGACCTCGCGGGCAAGCGCCGCTCGCTCGACGCCACCCTCGCCGCCATCGAGCGTCAGTTCGGGAAGGGTGCGGTGATGCGGCTTGGGGACGAGTCGCAGCGGGAGAAGATCGCGGTGATTTCGACGGGGTCGATGAGTGTGGATCTGGCCTTGGGGATCGGTGGGGTGCCGCGGGGTCGGGTGGTGGAGATCTACGGTCCGGAGTCGGGTGGGAAGACGACGCTGGCGTTGCACATCATTGCGGAGGCGCAGGCGGCGGGGGGCGTGGCGGCGTTCGTGGACGCCGAGCATGCGTTGGATCCGAGCTACGCGGAGAACCTGGGCGTGAACGTGAGCGATCTGTTGGTGTCGCAGCCGGATACGGGGGAGCAGGCGCTGGAGATTACCGAGCTGTTGATCCGGTCGGGTGCGGTGGATGTGGTGGTGATCGATAGTGTCGCTGCGTTGGTGCCGCGTGCGGAGATCGAGGGCGAGATGGGGGATGCGCATGTGGGGTTGCAGGCGCGGTTGATGAGTCAGGCGCTCCGGAAGTTGACGAGCGTGCTGGCGAAGTCGCGGACGACGGCGGTGTTCATCAATCAGATTCGCGAGAAGATCGGGGTGATGTACGGCAATCCGGAGACCACGCCGGGGGGTCGCGCCCTGAAGTTCTACGCGAGTGTCCGCATGGAGGTGCGTCGCAAGGGGGACGTGAAGGTGGGGGCGGACAAGGTGGGGAATCGGACGCGGGTGAAGGTGACGAAGAACAAGGTGGCTCCGCCGTTCAAGGAGGCGGAGGTGGAGATCATTTTCGGTCGGGGGATCGACAAGATCGGGGATCTCCTGGGCATCGCGACGGATCTGGATGTGGTGCAGAAGAGCGGGTCGTGGTTCTCGTATGGGGAGACGCGTTTGGGGCAGGGCAAGGAGAAGGCGGGCGAGTTTCTCGCGGAGCGTCCGGAGCTGTTGACGCAGATTCGTAGCGAAGTGACCGAGCGGCTGAAACCGAAACCGAAGGAGGACGCGGAGCGTCGCCAGCAGGCGTCCGAGGAAACGGTCGATGCTGCGGTCGATGCGGAGGTGGACGCGGACACGATCGCGGCCTGATCGGCGCCAGGGTACTCGTAGGGCATTCGACACGGGCAGTCGACCCGTACGGATCGGTAGGATGCACGCACTTCTCCCCGTTGTCGCGCGGGCCCGCCGGGCCGCGTCGCGAAAGGAGTGCCGATGGCCGATCCCCTGAGCACGTCCCGAGCCGCCACCCGGACCGAGGGGCGCCGGGTCTCAGACTTCTCGATCGTCGTCGCGACCGCCAATGGAACCGGCTCGCAGACCGCGAACCTGACGTTGCTGCGCGCCATTTTCCAGATGGGGGTCCCGGTTCACGGCAAGAACGTGTTTCCGTCCAACATCCAAGGGCTGCCCACCTGGTTCCACATCCGGGCCAGCGCCGAAGGATGGGTCGCCCGCCAAGCTCCCGAGATCGCGGTGGCGTACAACCCTGCGACCCTGCACGAGGACGTCGCTGCGCTTCCCTCAGGTGGCGTGCTGATCCTCAACGACGATCTCAGGGGCGCCCCGGAACGCGACGACGTCATCACCTACCGTGTGCCGGTCAAAGAGCTGATGGAGGACGCCACCGCGAAGGGCAAGCTGAAGGACTACCTCGCCAACATGACGTACCTCGGCGTGGTGACGCAGCTGCTGGGCGTGTCCTTGGACGAGGTCCACGCGGCGCTCGAGAACCAGTTCGCAGGTCGACGCAAGCTCGTGGACGCGAACTACCCCATCGTCGAGAAGGCGTGGCGCTGGAGCGAGTCGACGCTCCAAAAGCGCGATCCGTTCACGATCGAGCCGATGAGCGCGACCGACGGGCTGATCCTCGTCACCGGAAACGACGCCGCCGGGCTCGGAAGCGTGTTCGGAGGCGCCTCCTTCGTCGCCTGGTACCCGATCACGCCGTCGACGAGCCTGGTGGACGCGCTCAAGAGCCACCTCGTCGACCTCCGGACCGACGAGGACGGCACGCCCAGCTGGACCGTGATCCAGGCCGAGGACGAGCTGGCCGCCATCGGCATGGTGCTCGGCGCGGGCTGGGCGGGCGCGCGCGCCGTCACCGCGACCAGTGGACCGGGGATCAGCCTGATGGCCGAGTTCACCGGCCTCGGCTACTTCGCCGAGATCCCGGCCGTGGTGTGGGACGTGCAGCGCGTCGGTCCGTCCACCGGCCTGCCGACACGCACCGGCCAGGGCGACGTGGGGTTCGCCTACACGCTCGGGCACGGCGACGGCAAGCACCCCGTGTTCCTCCCCGGCTCGGTCGAGGAGTGCTTCGAGTTCGGCTGGCGCGCGTTCGACGTCGCCGAGCAGGCCCAGACGCCGGTGTTCGTGCTGACCGACCTGGATCTGGGCATGAACACCTGGATGGCCCAGCGCTTCGCGTACCCCGACGAGCCGATGCGGCGCGGCAAGGTGCTTCGCGGCGACCAGATCCCAGACGACTTCGGCCGCTACCGCGACGTCGATGGCGACGGCATCGCTCCGCGGACGCTCCCGGGCGACCCGAACCCGCGCAGCGCCTGGTTCGCGCGGGGCACCGGGCACGACGACGCCGCCGTCTACTCCGAGCGTCCCGAGGACTGGCAGGCCAACACCGACCGGCTGGCCCGCAAGTTCGACACGATCCGAGGGCTCATGCCGGCTCCGGTCGTCGACGCGATCGAGGACGCCAAGATCGGCGTGATCTGCATGGGATCCACCCAGTACGCGATTCACGAAGCGCGCGCCCGCCTGGCCGAAGCCGGCCAGCACGTGTCGCTGCTGCGACTGCGCGGACTCCCGATCGGCGAGGCCGTCCGCGCGTTCATCTCCGAGCACGAGCGCACCGTCGTGGTCGAGATGAACCGTGACGGGCAGCTGTGCGGCATCCTCAGGGCCGAGCTTCCCGACCTCGCCGCCCGAATCCACTCCGTCGCCCATCTCGACGGGCTCCCGTACGCCGCCGATCAGATCGAAGCGTGGCTCGCTCCGCACCTCGTCGCCACCGGCGAGCTCGTCGCCGAGGAGGTCGTATGACCGTTCCAGCCGCACGCCAGCCGAACGTCGTCGGCCTCACCAAGGCCGACTACGGCGGTCGGCCGTCGACCCTCTGCAAAGGGTGCGGCCACAACGCCGTCGCCAACCAGATCGTCCAGGTCGCGTTCGAGCTCGGGCTTCGGCCGAACGAGATCGTCAAGCTGTCCGGCATCGGCTGCTCCAGCAAGTCCCCCGCCTACTTCCTCGGCATGTCGCACGGCTTCAACGCGCTTCACGGCCGCATGCCCTCCATCGCCACAGGCGCCCTGTCGGCCAACCACAAGCTGCGTGCCCTGGGCGTGTCCGGCGACGGCGACACCGGCTCGATCGGGCTCGGACAGTTCAAGCACCTGCTCAGGCGCAACGTGCGCATGGTGTACCTCGTCGAGAACAACGGCGTCTACGGCCTCACCAAGGGCCAGTTCTCGCCGACGGCGGAGGACGGCCTGAAGCTCAAGTACGCCGGGACGAACCCGTTCCCACCCGTCGAGATCTGCGCCGAGGCGCTCGTATCGGGCTGCGGCTTCGTTGCACGCGGCTTCGCGGGCGACGCCAAGCAGCTTCGCGAGCTGCTCAAGGCCGCCCTGTCGCATCGCGGCACCGCCGTGATCGACATCATCAGTCCGTGCGTCGCGTTCAACAACGAGGACGACAGCCAGAAGAGCTACGCCTACGGACGGAGCAACGAGGTGCCGCTCGAGGACATCGGCTGGGTGCCGCCGCAGGACGACATCGTCATCGACGATCACGAGCCTGGCGAGACGCGCGTGATCGAGCTCCACGACGGGAGCCGCATGGCGCTCACCAAGGTCGAGGCCGGGTACGACCCCTCCGACCGAGGCGTCGCGCTCACGCGGCTTCAGCAGGCGGAAGCGCGCGGCGAGATCCTCACGGGGCTGCTGTACTTCGACGACCAGCGCCCCTCGCTGAGCGAAGCGGTCGGCCTCGGCCAGACGCCGCTCGCGGAGATGAGCGACGAACGGCTGCGGCCGTCACGGGAGGCGCTGGAGCGGGTCCTGGACAGGTACTGACGCCGGGGTCGCTCCTCGCAGGAGCTCACGACCTCGCGGCCTCGGCGGGCCGGCGTCGCCGTCGCTCGGTCGTCGGCGGGCTCGCCTCTCGGTCAGCAGCTCGCGGAAGCGGGGACCGAAACCTGGAGCCACGTTCGCGACGACCGTGTCGCCAGGCTCCAGCGTCGTATCACCGTGCGGGAACAGGGTCCGGCCGTCGCGACGGATCGCGACGACGATGCTCTCCTTCGGCAAGCGCGCCTCGCGCAAGCTCCGTCCCGCGAGCTTCGACCGTCTGGGAACACGGACCTCGACGATCTCCTGCCCGGTCAGGTCGCGAAGGCGGAGCCGCTCGTGCAGCTCCTCCTGCGAGCGCTCCCGCGTGACCGCCATGTAGTACGCCCGGGCGAGATCGGTCTGGCGCACGAACCCGATCGGCCGGTCCGACCGGTTGGCGTCGACCACCGGCATGCGCCCGATGCCCAGACGACCCATCCGCTCCAGGACCTCGCTGGCCGCTTCGCCCGGCGTCGCGCAGTACACGTGCTCACGGCAGATGTCACGAAGTGGCGTCGTCGGCGGCGATCCGTCGCGACGCGCCCGTTCCAGATCGGTGAGCGTCACGATGCCGATCATTCGCTCCGGCTCGGAACGGGGGACCACCACGAAGCCGTGATGATGCGACGCCAGCAAGCCGTCCGCCAGGTCGCGGATCGTCTCCTCGGCGAACACCCGCGGAACCTCGCGCTCCATCACCTCGGCCACGGTCACCGTCTGCAGCAGATCGATCTCCCGCATGCGCAACAGACTCAGGCCGCGCCTCGAGAGCATCAGCTGGTAGAACGACTCCGGGTGCAGAAGGTCCGCGCCCAGGTTCGCGATCACCGCCGCCAACAGCAGCGGCAGGATCAGCTCGTAGCTGCCGGACACCTCGAAGATCATCACGATCGAGCTCATCGGCGCCCTGGTGACGCCGGTGAACACGGCCGCCATGCCCACCAGCGCGTACGGTCCCGGCCGGATCGCGAGCTGGGGAAGCAGCGCCTGGCCCGCCTCGCCGACGAGGGCGCCGAACGCCGCGCCGATCATCAGGACAGGCGCGAAGATGCCGCCCGAGCCCCACGACCCGATCGACGCGCCGGTCGCCAGCAGCTTGCCGATGAGCAGGGCAGCCAGCAGCAACGGGGTGCGGATCTCCTCGTTCAGGATCTCTCCCGTCGTGCCGTAGCCGCGACCCAGCACCTCGGGTAGCAGCAACGCCATCGCGCCCACCGCGGCGCCACCCAGCGCCGGACGGAGCCAGGCAGGCACCTTCCAGCGGTTCAACAGGTCCTCGCTCCCGACCATCACGCGGATGAACGCGACCGCCAGGAACGACGCCAGCACGCCCATCACCATGAACAGGGGCAGCTCCAGATGCGAGCCCATCACGTAGTCCGCAGGGATCGCGAACGCCGGCACGTCGCCCAGCAGGGTCCGCGACACCGCGGTCGCGGACACCGAGCCGATCACGACGGACGCGAAGTAGCGTCCTTGGAACTGCCCCAGGACGACCTCGAGCGCGAACAGCACGCCCGCGATCGGAGCGTTGAACGTCGCGGCGATGCCGCCGGCCGCCGCGACCGCCGCCAGGTTCCGGCGGCGCTCGTCGTTCAGTCGCCACCAGTCGGACAGCAACGACGCGAGCGATCCACCCAGCTGAACGACCGGACCCTCGGTCCCGAGCGAGGCGCCGCTACCGATCGACAGCGCCGTCGCGAGCGGCCGCCACAGCAGCAGCCTGCGCGAGACCCGTCCCCCCAGGTTCGAGACCGCCACCATCATGTGCGGAATGCCCGATCCGCGCGCGTCCGGCGCGAAGCGCAGCACGATCGGGGCGACCAGCAGGCCGCCGAGCGCCGGCGTCACCACCGTCACCACCGCCGCTGGAAGCCAACCGATCCGGGCGCGCAGCGTCGCGACGTACGTTCCCGTGCCCCCGACCAGCGCATCGAACGCGACGGCCGCCAGCCCTGCCAGGCTCCCCACCACGATCGCGCTGGCCACCAGCGAGAGCGTCTCGGACGACGCTCCGCGGACGAAGGCGGCGACGAAGGTGGCGAAACGGCGACGCCAGCGGAGCACGAACCGCTTCGCGAGCCGAGCGGGCCGGCGTGGTTTCACGGTGGGCTCAGCCCTCCTGAACTCGCCGCAGCAGCGCGATCCAGTTCCGGTGCGTGACCTTCGCGAGCATCGACTCGTCCCAGCCGTGCTCGCGAAGGGCGGTGATCAGCCGCGGAAGACCCGCCGCGTCGCCGATCTCGCGGGGCAGCGTCGCGCCGTCGAAATCGGAGCCGAGCCCCACGCGGTCCTCGCCGAGCCGCTCCACCAGGGCGTCGAGGTGCCGCACCAAGGTGACGAGCGGCGTGTCCGGATCGTCGCGTCCGTCGTCGCGCAGGAAGCCGCAGGCGTAGTTGAGCCCGACCAGGCCGTCGCGCTCGGCCAGAGCGTCCAGCTGAGCGTCGGTCAGGTTGCGCGGGCTGGCCGAGAGCGCGTGCACGTTCGAGTGGCTCGCCACGACCGGCCGCTCGCTTCGCTCCAGGAGCTCCCAGAAGCCGGCTTCGTTCAGGTGCGATACGTCCAGCACGATCCGCAGCCGATCGCACGCGTCCACCAGGTCGCGACCGGCCGCCGTCAGGCCGGGACCGATGTCGGGCGACGCGGGAAACGCGAACGGGACGCCCGTCGCGAAGGCGTTGGGCCGGCTCCACACCGGGCCCAGCGAGCGAAGCCCCAGCGTGTGAAGCACCTCGAGCACGTCGAGGCTCACGATCGCCTCCGCCCCCTCGAGGTGCGGCACGGCGGCCAGGACGCCGTCCTTCATCGCGCCTTCGACGTCGTCGGCGGTGGTGCAGATGCGCAGGTGGCCGGCCGCCTCCAGGCGACGCAGCAGCGCGAACATGCTCAACGTCGCCCGGAGCGCGCGACCCGAATCGATCGGCCCGAACGGGGGAGCGTCCTCGGTCTTCGGGTTCCGCGCTCCGCTCAGACCGTCCCGGTCCGGCGAGAACATGGCGAACAGCCCACCGGCCAGACCGCCTTCGCGCGCGCGCACGACGTCGACGTGACCGACGTCGAGGCGCTGTCCGAAGTCGCGATCGGGATGCTCGAGAAGGACCAGGAGCGTGTCGTTGTGCCCGTCGAAGACCGGATGCATGGCGCCAGGCTACCGCGGGACCGTTCCGGTCAGGCCAGCTGAAGCGCCGATCCGGAGCGCGGGGCGACCACCCCGATACGGGCTGCGCGCGGAAAGTCGGCTCGAATCGCGTCCAGTACGGCGTCGGCGTGGTCGGCCGAGACGGCCAGCAGCAGGCCTCCCGAGGTCTGCGGATCCACCAGGCTCCACCAGGCCGTCGTCGACAGCGCCTCGCGGCCGGCGACGTGCCCCTCGACGTAGACGGTGTTCGTCCGGTGCGCCTTGGTCAGGATGCCCCGCTCCAGCGACGCTTCGGCGCCGGCCAGCAGGGGAACCGCGCCTGCTTCGAGGCGAAGCGTGACGTGCGAGCCGTCCGCGATGTGCAGGCCGTGCCCCAGCACGCCGAAGCCGGTGACGTCCGTCGCGGCGTGAACCGCGGTGCGCAGATCGCCAGGCAGCCGGAGGCGGTTCACCGCCTTCATCGAGGCCAGCGCCTCGTCCAGCTCGGCGTAGCTCACCTCGTCGTTCTTCAGGCCTCCGGTCAGCGTGCCGGTCCCGACCGCCTTGGTGAGGATCAGTACGTCGCCCGGCAGGGCCCCGCGGTTGGTCCACAAGCCGTCCGGATGGGCGACGCCGGTCACCGAGAACCCCAGCTTGAGCGTGTCGTCGTCGATCGAGTGCCCGCCGACCAGCTTGGCGCCCGCTTCGTTCAGCGTGCGGGTCGCGCCCTGCATCAGGCCGGTGAGCACCTCGCCGGGCAGCACGTCGATGGGGTACGCCAGGATCGTCAGCGCGGTCAGCGGCTCGGCGCCCATCGCGAACACGTCGCTGACGGCGTTGGCCGCGGCGATCGCCCCGAAGTCGTCCGCGTCGTCCACGATCGGCGTGAAGAAGTCCAGCGTCTGGACGATCGCCTGCTCGTCGTTCAGCCGCCAGGCGGCGGCGTCGTCCAGGAAGTCCGTGCCCACCAGCAGATCGGGATGCTCCTGCCGTGGCAGCCCGCGCAGCAGATCGGTCAACGTTCCAGCGGCGATCTTGGCGGCGCAGCCGCCCTTGGTGACCGTCTTCGTCAGGCGGGGGAGGGCAGGTTCTCGTTCCGTAGCGTCTCGTTCCGTAGCCATGTCAGCAGCTCCTCTCGCCCCCCGCGCGCCAGCACCGTGCGACCGTCCGTCGGCGTGGCCTTGCGGTAGAGCGGATCGTAGTAGTCGAGAAGGAGGGGCTCGATCACCGGGCGGAACGCTTGGGCGTCGTGCCAGGCGTTCTGAGCCTTCGCGTCGTGAAGAGCCGCGACCATCCGCTCGGTCGGCTCGGCGCCGAGCCGCCGCCGGAGGCGTCCGATCGCGGCGCTGAGCTCCTCCAGCACGGCCGCCTCGCCGTCGCGTAGCGCCGGTCTGCGAGCGTACTCGTCGTGAATGCGTGCGACACGGTCGTCCAAGCTCTCCTCGAGCACCAGCAGCGGCGCCGAGCGGACCGTCTCGTACAACGGCTCGGGCAGGTGGACGCGCCCGACGTTCCGCGACTCGTTCTCGAGCAGCAGGCGCGATTCGTCTCCGAGCAGCAGCGGGATCAGAAGCCGGTGCTCGAAGGTGGCCTGGGCAGGCTGGGGCCCGGTGGCGCCGAAGGTGCTGCCGCGATGCTCGGCGGCCCCTTCGAGGTCCAGGGCCAGCAGCGACGGGAGCTCGGCCGCGTCGTTCAGCAGGACGGTCTTGCCGCTTCCGGTCGCTCCCGTGACGACCCACGCCGTGCGCCTTTCGAGCGAGCTTCCGAGCGACTCGGTGAGGTGAGCGCGCAGCGCCTTGTAGCCGCCATCGATCCTGGGCGTGCCTTGGTGGGCCGCGAGGCGCTGGGCGAGCTCGCTCCGCTGCCCGCCGCGCCAGCACATGAACACGCTGGGCTCGGCAGCCGCGGCGGCGCGCCAGGCGGCGGCCCGGCGCCGCATGTCGGGCTCGGTCCTGGCGCGACCCTCCTCGAACGCCGCGTCGGGACCGTCGAGGGCGTACCTGAGACCCACCTCGTGACGTTCCTCATCGTTCAGGATCGGGATCTCGACCGCGCCTGGAATCGCGCCCCGGGCCACCTCGCCGGGCGAGCGGACGTCGATCGGGCGGCGCGACGGCCGTCCGGCGCGGGCACGGTAGAGGGCGTCGGGCGGAATCAGCATCGCCGGACATCGTAGCCGGACAGGTCGAAGGCGAGGGGTCTGCGGGACACGGGAGCGGGGGAGCGGCGCGGCAGGATGCTCGGGGTAGGCTCGCGCTCGTGACCGACGCCCGCGCCGCCGCGCGCATCACCACCGGCCTGTTCATCGCGCACGCGCTGGGCTCGGCCGGCGTGATCGCCACCGCCACCGTCGCCTCGATCGTGGGGGCCGAGCTGTCGGGGCGCACGGCGCTGGCCGGTCTTCCCGCCGCCTTCTTCCAGATCGGCGGCGCGCTGACCGCGGTCCTGGTCGGGGTGCTGACCGAGCGGCTGGGGCGGAGGCGAGGCCTGACCCTCGGAACGGTGCTGGGAATGGCGGGCATGGCCGCCGCCGTCGTCGCTGCCGTGACGGGCGCGTTCCCGATGCTGCTCGCGGGACTGGCGCTGGCGGGGACCGCCAGCGCCGCGGTTCGCTTCGGTCGGTTCACCGCAGCGGAGGTGCAGCCCAGGGCGCGGCGGGGTCGGGCGGTATCGATCGTGGTGATGGGCGGGACCGGTCGGATCGGTTCTCGGTCCGGTGCTGGTCGCGCCCAGCGGCGCGTGGACGCGCGCCCTGGGGTGGGGCGAGCTGGCTGGACCGTTCCTGGCCGCCTTCGTCCTGTTCGTCCTGACCGGGCTGGTGTTCTTCGTGTTCCTCCGGCCGGAGCCGCGCGACCTCGCCGCCCGGCTGGAGGCCGCAGGCGGCGACCCGCGCGACCTGGCCCCGGCCCGCCCGCTGGGACGCCTCTTGAGGGACCCGGGCGTCGCGACGGCGATGGGAACCCTGATCCTGGCGCAAGGCGTGATGGTCATGGTGATGGGCATCACCTCGCTGCACATGCGCGAGCATGCGCACCCGCTGGCGCTGATCTCCATCGTCTTCTCCGGGCATACGCTGGGCATGTACGCCTTCTCGCTGGTGTCCGGCTGGGCGACGGATCGGTTCGGGCGCATCCCGGTACTCGGCTGGGGAGGCGCCATCCTGGTCGCAGCGTGCCTGATCGCGCCGCTGTCGCCCGCCTTCGTGCCGCTGTTCGTGGCGCTGTTCCTGCTGGGGTTCGGCTGGAATCTGTGCTACGTCGGCGGTTCCTCGCTCCTCACCGATCACCTGTCCACGGCCGAGAAGTCCAGGACGCAGGGCATCAACGACCTGGCGATGGGGACGGTGTCGGCGAGCGCCAGCCTGGCGGGAGGCGTGGTGTTCGCGGTGTACGGGTTCGCGGTGATGAGCGTGGCTGGAGCGGTCGCGTCGGGGCTGTTGCTGCTGGTCGTGGCGCGCTACCGCTGGATCCGGAGCGCGACGCCGACGACGTGACCTGGCGCGCTGGTCGCGGGCCCCGCTCGGGCGTACGCTTCGGAACGATGAGCGAGCGAGATCCGAGCGACGAGCTGTCCGGTGCCGGCCCAGCCCGCGGTCCGCGACGCCGGGGGCCCGGTTAGGAGGGCGGTGTCGGCTCTCGTTCCGCGCCGGCGGAACCTGCAGGGCACGGTGTACCTGGTGCTGGACCACTCGACCAGCATGGGCGATCCCGGCAAGATGGAGCAGCTTCGTCGGGGCGCGCTCCGCTTCTTCCTGGAGGCGGTCCAGCGCGACTACGCCGTGGGCGCCGTGGCGTTCGCCGGCGGGGCGGAGACGATCACGGGCGCCAGCCTGAACGCGCACCGGTTCTGGAAGCGCCTGCACGGCTTGCGGCCGTACGGTCGGACGGCGATGGCGTCCGGCCTGAGGCTCGGCCTGGTCCGCTTGGCGGTTCCGGCTCGGCGAAAGGTGCATGATCCTGATCACCGACGGCGTGCCCGACGATCGCGAGGCGACGCTCGAAGCGGCTCGGCTGGCCAGGGCGCGGGGCGTGACCCTGATTCCGATCGGAACGGGCGCGGCCGATCATGCGTTCCTCGCCACGCTGGCGGGACGGTCCGGAGCTGGCGCGTCACGTCGCGACCGAGGACCTCGCGGGCGCGATCGAGAGCGCTGCGAGCGGCCTGGACG
>JAXHLW010000002.1:0-3820 GCA_034521815.1 Trueperaceae bacterium
GCCTGGCTGTGCCCGCGGGTATCTTCTCGCCAGCACGTGCCGTTCGACAGGCCACCCCAAGGAGGCCTCGACGCGGCGGAAGGCGAGGTCACCGAATGCAGGACAAGCTCAACATCATCGTCATGAACGGCACGGTGGACAAGCTGCTGGCCATGACGACCATCGTCTCGGGCGCCGTCGCCATGGACAAGAAGGTCACGCTGTTCGTGACGTTCTGGGGCCTGATGGCGTTCCGCGAGGGCGCCTGGCAGGACCCTGCCCAGCAGACCCTGCCGGCCGAGTACCAGCAGTACGGCCCGATGATGCAGGAAGCGATGGAGAAGATGGGCGTCAAGCCGTGGATGGAGACGCTGCGCATCGCCAAGGAGATCGGCGAGGTCCAGATCTACGCCTGCAGCATGACGAAGGACATGTTCGGCCTGAGCATGGACGACCTCGACGGCATCGTGGACGCCGAGAAAGGCGTCGCCGGCTTCATCTCGATGTCCGAAGGCGCCGAGGTGCTGGTGTTCTGAGCCAGCAGCCGTCCACGACCCTCCGAAGCCCGACCCCGTTCGACACGAAAGGATGCCCACCATGTCCGACCTGACCATCAAGCAAGAGATCGACGCGCGCGGAAGCGCCTGCCCCGGCCCCCTGATGGAGCTGATCCGCGGCATCAAGAGCTCCGACGTCGGCGACAACGTCGCCGTGCTCTCCTCCGATCCCGGCTCCAACAAGGACATTCCGGAGTGGGTCGACAAGATCGGCTTCGATCTGGTCGCCAACGAGGAGCACGACGGCTACCAACGCTTCGTGGTTCGCAAGACCAAGTAGCCGGGAGGCGACATGCACGACATCGTCATCATCGGTGGCGGGCCCGGTGGAACCATCACCGCCAACCACCTCGCCGACGAGCTCGCACACGAGCTTCAACGTGGCAGCGCGAGCATCACCCTGCTGACCGACAAGCCGGACCAGGTCTACAAGCCCGGCTTCCTGTACATGGCGCTGGGGCTGCAGACGGCCGACGCGATCCACCGGCCGGTCCGCGAGCTCGTCAGCCCGCGGGTCGACGTCCGCATCGAGCCGGTCACCAAGGTCGATACGGATCAGCGCAAGGTGATCACCCGCCAGGGCCGCAGCTACCGCTACGACCAGCTGATCGTCGCGACCGGAACGCGCCTCGATCCCGACGCCACGCCCGGCCTGAAGGAGGCCGGCGACACCTTCTACGACGAGGCCGGCGCCCAGCGACTGTACGAGAAGCTGAGCACGCTCGACGAAGGGCGCGTCGTCGTATCCGTCATCGGCGTGCCGCACATGTGCCCCGTCGCACCGCTCGAGATCACCTTCATGCTGGACGAGTGGCTCCGCGATCGCGGCGTCCGCGACCGGATCGAGCTGACGTACACCTACCCGATCAACCGCTCGCACTCGATCGAGACCGTCGCGGACTGGGCCACGCCGGAGCTGGCCTCGCGAGGCGTCGACGTCGAGACCTTCTTCAACGCCGAGAGCGTCGATCCCGAGCGCAAGGTCCTCACCAGCATGGAGGGGACCGAGCTGCCGTTCGACGTGCTGATCGCCGTGCCCGAGCACCGTAGCGCGGCGTTCCTCGAGGCGTCGGGCCTCACGAAGCACGGCTGGGTCCCGACCGACCGGGAGACGCTGGCCGTGAAAGGGTTCGACGGCATCTGGGCGCTGGGCGACACCACCGACCTGCCGACCTCCAAGGCGGGCTCGGTCGCGCACTACCAGGCCTCGACGCTCGCGAAGAACGTCGTCGCACGCGTCCACGGCAAGCCGCCGGTGGCCCGCTACGACGGCAAGACGATCTGCTTCATCGAGGCCGGCCTGAACAGCGCCACCTTCCTGGAGTTCGATTACCGCCGTCCGCCCACGCCGAAAGCGCCCACCAAGACGATCCACTGGGCCAAGCTCGCGTACAACAGCGCCTACTGGCTGACCGCCAAGGGCGCGTTGTAGGGGAGGTGGTCATGAGCGGATCCACCCTCCCCCACGACACGGACGTGAACGCCAAGCTCGACCTCCTGCTCGAGAAGGTCGACCACCTCGAAGCGCAGCTGGCGGCCCGCGACGGCGGAACGGCCCAGGAGCTCCAGGCGCCGCTGGAGCTCGCGATGGCCGGCATGACCGACGAGATGGTCCAGAGCCTGGTCCGGCGCCTGTCGGGCCTGGCCGAGGTGATCCTCGACCCGGGCGTCGCCGAGCTGATGGCCCGGTTCCAAGACCCGCGCGTGCAGGCGTCGCTCCTCCAGCTCACCGACCCCGACGCGCTCGAGGCGTTCGCGGGGCTGGCCAGCGGCGCGTCGCTGATGCAGGCGGGCCTCACCGACGACATGGTCAAGAGCCTCATGACCAAGGGCGGCAAGCTGGGCGAGCTGGTGCTCGATCCGTTCGTCCTGGACGCGCTACAGACCATGGCGCGCGCCCTCAAGGCGGGTCAGGCCGAGTACCCCGACGAGAAGGTCCCGCCCATCGGCGGCGTCTTCGCGGCGATGCGCGCCGCGAACGATCCCGACACGCGGCGCGTGATGGCGTTCGCCCTGGCCGTGATGCGGAACTTGGGCAAGGAGTTCTCCTGACCGGTATCTCCTGACCGCGGCGGTCGCGGCGCGCTCAGCGGCGCTTCGCGACCGCCCAGCCGTACGGATCGGGCCACGGCACGGGACGCCCCAGCCGCTGTGCGGCGTGCAGCGTCCAGAACGGATCGCGGAGCATCTCGCGGCCCAGCAGGACCACGTCCGCCCGTTCCTCTCCGACGATCGCGTCGGCCTGGGCCGGGTCCACGATCCCGCCCACGGCCGCGCTGGGAACACCGGCACGGAGGCGCACCGCCTCCGCGAACGGCACCTGGACGTTCGTTCCGCTGGGCGCCCGCACACCGGGAACGGCGCCGCCCGCCGAGCAGTCGATCAGGTCCGCCCCCGCCTCGCGTGCGAGCTCCGCGAAGCGCACGGTGTCGTCGACCGTCCAGCCGTCCGGGCGCCAGTCGCTGGCCGAGACGCGGACCCACACGGGAAGTCCGTCCGGTACCGCCTGCCGCACAGCGGCGATCACCGCCAACGGGAACCGGACGCGAGCCTCGAACGGCCCGCCCCAGCGATCGTCGCGAAGGTTGACCAGCGGCGAGAGGAACTCGTGCAGCAGGTAGCCGTGGGCGGCGTGGACCTCGATCGTCCGGAAGCCGGCCGCGACCGCGCGCGTCGCCGCGACGGCGAACGCCTCGATCAGGTCCGCGATTCCGGCGTCGTCCAGCGCCGTCGGCGCCGGATCGTCCGGCCGGAACGGCTCGGGCGTGGGGCCGACGGTCGTCCAGCCGCCCTGCTCGGCGGGCACCACGCCGCTGGCCTCGGCCCAAGGACGGTACGTCGATGCCTTGCGGCCCGCATGGGCCAGCTGGATCGCGGCGACCGACCCCTGGCTCTCGATCGCGGTCGCGACCGGCTTCAGCGCGTCGACGTGGCGGTCGCTCCACAGGCCGACGTCGTGCGGCGTGATGCGGCCACGAGGCTCCACCGCGGCCGCCTCGGCCATCACCAGTCCCGCGCCGCCGATGGCCCGCGCACCTAGATGCGCGACGTGCCACGGGTTCGCGAGCCCGTCGTCCGCCGAGTAGGTGCACATCGGCGAGACGCCGACACGGTTGCGCATGGTGACGCCTCGGAGAGTGAGCGGGTCGAACAGCGACGGTGCGGACGGACCAGCGGACGGACCAGAAGGGGAAGCCATGATCGAAGCCTCGTCGCCGCGAGCGCCGTGCTCGGTCGGCCGGGCTACCCATGGGTGTTCGGCCGCATCGAGTCCTCGGCCGCGT
>JAXHLW010000003.1:0-3940 GCA_034521815.1 Trueperaceae bacterium
GCGACCGGGGCGGCCGACCCCGGGCGCCCACGTGCAGGCGGCGCCGGAGCCGGGACCGCTGCACGATGTTCGGCTCCTTCCGACGTCTAGGTACGTCGCCCCCGGTCGAGGAGCACGAGGAGGAACGCTCCAGCCAGGGCGAACGCGACGATGGGCCACGTGTTCGCGAAGCCGGTGAAGAAACCGACCGCGAGGACGCCGAACAAGCCGGCTCCCAGAAGGACTGCGGTCAAGATCTGAATGGGTGTCATGCACGACTGATGCGGAGTCCGACGCGGCGCTCGGCCCCGGGTCACGCGAGCGCCGCGCGGGTGCCGTCGGCGCGTTCGTTCCAAGCGGTGGCGTTCACGCCGCGCACCAGCAGCCAACCCATCAGCAGGAGCTCGCCGACGAAGGTGAACTCGCTGAGCACGAAGGGCGCGTTCGGCATCATCGTGGCCAGGACGACGTCGGCCAGGTAGCCGGCGCCGGCCACGATCAGCAGGGCCCCGACGATGCGGGGGATGAAGCCGGAGGCCCAGATCAGCAGGCCAAGCGGCACCAGCCACAGCCCGAAGAACACCTGGGCCACGACCGAGTAGCCGACGTGGTGAAGCTCCAGGAAGAACGTCGACAGTGCCTCGCGTTGCGCCGGATCGAACGCGGCGGTCCAAGCGCCACCGTCCAGCACCAGCAGCGCCGCCGCCTGATTGACCATGTTGAGGCAGGTGATCGTGACGGCGATGATCACGAGCACGACCATCGTCACGGCGCGCTTGCGGTGGACGACCTTCAGGAGGTCGAAGAGCGCGAAGGCGATGAAGATGAACACCACCTGTCCGGTCAGCTCGAGGACGATCCCGAGGCGCCAGAGCTGGGCGTTGGCCAGTAGGTTCTGGGCCGTCGCGGCGGCGTCGCCGGGCACGAACAGGCGCTGGCGGACGCCGAACTCGGCGAAGCCGCCGCAGATGGCCAAGATCAGGTAGCCGAGGCCGGCGAAGCGGGCGGTGGCGGTCGCGGACACGGTCTTCAGGGGGTTGGTCATGGCGGTCTCTCCTTCGGGTCGACGGCGCGCGCCCAAGGCGGGCGTCGCGTCCGAACGACCGAACGATAGGAGCCGATGTGGGGAGGCCGCATCCCCAACGGTAGGGAGGCGACACGGGCCATGAGGGAAGCCGTCCGACCGCCAGCCGCGCCCGGGATCAGGCGAGATCCAGGTCGTCGGCCCGCACGACGGCTTCGCGCCGACCGTGGACCCCCAGCTTCGCGTAGATGCTCTTGGTGTGAGAGCGGAGCGTATGGACGGACATGCCCAGCTCGCGGGCGACCTGCGGCCCGGTCAGCTCGCTGCGAAGCAGGCGCAGCACGTCGCGCTCGCGGTCGCTGAGCGGATCGACGACGTCCGGCAAGACGCGTGGTCGCCCGCTCGCGGCGTCGAAGGCGTTCAGAAGACGGCGCAGCTGGGCCTTGTCCGCACCCTCGCGGGCGGCCGCGCGGAGGAGGCGGGCCATCGCCGGCCCCTCGCTCACGAACACGGCGTGGTGCCCCTCGACCTGGGCGAGCCGAAGGGCGCGCAACAGCGACCGCAGCGCACCGGGGTCGTCGCCGGCCGCCTGCGACGCCAGCGACCGAAGCACGAGCGCCTCGATGACGCCGCCGGTCCGGCCACCCGCCTCGGCCTCCTCGGCGACCGCGTCGAGCGACGCGAGCGCCTCCGCGATCGGCGCCTCGATCCCTTCGCTGCGGAACACCGCGAGCAGGACGCGCGCCACGGTGAGGAGGGCGTACTCGTTCAGGTAGCTCGGCTCGAGGTCACCCGCGGCTCCCGACGCCTCGGCCCAGGCGCGCGCGTCCGCCAGCCGGCCCTGCGCCAGCCAGAGCCGAGCGCGTGTCGCGTCGGTGGGCCGCAGGACTGGGACCGGACCGGCCAGCTGCCGTCGATCCGCGTCGTCCAGCAGCGCGTGGGCGGTAGCCGCGTCGCCGAGGGCAAGCTCGACGCGGGCCCGCACGGCCGTCAGGCGCCCCGCGTCGCCGGTGAGGACGCCAGCGTCGCCCAGCGCCTCTCCGGCCCGGAGCTCCCGCTCGGCGGCCTCGAGGTCCCCGAGCTCGACGTGGACCTCCGCGAGGCCGACGTGCGCCTCGGCCTCGCCCGGCAGCGTCGGTCCGTCCTGCTCAGCGGCGTAGCGCAGCGCCTCCCGGTAGGTCCGTGACGCCTCTCGGAGGCGGCCCTGCGCCGTCAGCACGTCGGCGATCGCGAAGGTGAAGCTCAGGGCGGCGGCCGCGTCGCCCAGCGTCCGGAAGCCGTCCATGCCCATGCGGAGGGTCTCGAGGGCGTCGTCCAGCTCGCCGCGCGTCCAGTGCGCCAGGCCGAGAAGGCCGGCCGGGAGGGCACGAGCGCCCGGATCGTCCAGCGGCGCGATCTCGACGGCCCGCCGAGCGTGCGCCTCGCCAGCGGCGGCGTCGCCGGTCGCCTGCGCGCGGTAGGCCCGCGCGGCGGCGATCCGCGCCGGCAGTGCACGGAACGCGGTCTCGTCGGCGACGTATCGCTCGTGAACGCCGAGGGCCGTGTCCTCGTCCTCGCCGCTGCGATCATCCAGCCAGCGCTCCGCCGCGGCGAGCCACGCCTCCACGCCGTCCAGGTCGCCTTCGCCGAGCTTCGCCCAGGCGACCGCCACGGCCAGCACCGGACGGGACCGAAGCACGTCGCTTGGAAGGCGTGCGGCCCATTGCCGCCAGGTCGGGATCTGGAAGGCGCGGTCCATGGGTCGCCAGGCGAGCTCCAGCGTCCTCGCCGCGCGCTCGACGTCGCCAGCGTCCACGGCGTGCGCGATCGCCTCGCCGGGCGAGCCCTCGGCCTCGAGCCAACGGCTGGCGCGGCGGTGAAGCTCCCGCAGGTCGCCTCCCAGCTCGCGCCTCGCCTCGGCGCGCAGCACGTCCGCGAACAGCGCGTGGTAGCGGTACCAACGGCGCTCGTCGTCGAGCGGGACGAGGAAGAGGTTGGCGCGCTCGAGCTCCTGGAGCGTCTCGGCACCGTCGCTCCTTCCCGTCACGGCGTCGCAGACCGGTCCACACAGGCGACCCAGGACGGAGGTGGACAGAAGAAAGGCGCGAAGTCGTGGATCCAGGCCTCGCAGGACCTCGTGCGACAGGTAGTCGAGCACGTGACGGTGCTCGCCGGCGAAGGTGCGCACGAAGTCGGTCGGGTCGTCGCGACCGTGCATCGACAGCGCCGCGAGCTGAAGGCCGGCGGCCCAGCCCTCGGTGGTCCGCTCGAGGGCCCGGACGTCTTCCGTCGCCAGCTGCAGGCCCATCGCCTCGGTCAGGAACCTCTCCGCCTCGTCGGGCGCGAAGCGGAGATCCGCCGCGCGAAGCTCGACCAGTCGGCCCCGGGCCCGGAGCCTGGCCAGCGGAAGGCCCGGCTCCTCGCGGGTGGTCAGGATCAGGTGCAGCCGCGGTGGAGCGTGGTCCAGCAGGAACGTGACGAGCTCCTGCACCCGCCCTTCGTCCACCGCGTGGTAGTCGTCCAACACCAGCGCGACGTCGTTCGTTCCGGAGGCGAGGGCGTTCACGAGCTCGGTCGCCGCCGTCAGCGGCGCAGGCGGCTGGGCCGACCGGAGCGAGCGGACGACCCCTTCGCCCAGCGACGGCTCGACCGTCCGAAGCGCGGCCAGCAGATAGGCGAGGAAGCGAAGCGGCTCGCGGTCGTCCTCCTCCAGCGACAGCCAGGCGACCGGCATCGCGGTCGCGGCGAGCCACTGGGCCACCAGCGTCGACTTGCCGAACCCGGCGGGAGCCGAGATCACGGCGTGCCCCTGCCGCAGGCCGTCCTCCAGGCGGGTCGCCAGTCGCTGCCGCCGGACCGCGCCCGAACGAACCGGGGGCGCGAACAGCTTGGTGGCGAGCAGCGGCGTGGGCGGCATGGACGACGGTACCCCGCGGCGGTCCTCGCCCCACGGACCGT
>JAXHLW010000004.1:0-4990 GCA_034521815.1 Trueperaceae bacterium
GCCGACCAGGTCGCGAAGCGGGCCGGGCGCAGCTTCGTGCGCGCGCAGACTGGTCGTCTTGGCGCCGCTCCGTGGGCCCAGCAGCAGATGACCGCCCGCCTCGACCCAGGCGCGAAGCCGTCCGGCCAGGTCCTCGTCCACGATCTGCATCGCCGGGGCGATCACGGCGCGGTAGGGGGCCAGGTCGCGGCCGCCCTGTTCCCCGCCCTCGCCCGCGGGACGGCCGGCGAGCTTCTTGGGAACCAGGTCGACCTCGAGCCCCAGCGCGCGCAGCGGCGCGTAGAACGCCAGCACCTGCTGCCAGTAGCCGAAGCCGCGCGCGTGAGGCTGGATCTCGGCCGCCCAGAGGTCCTCGTAGTCGAACAGGATCGCGACGGCGGGACGGCGGCGGGCGTGCGCTTCGGCGCCGGCGTCCAGCGCGGCGCGAACGTCGCGGCCAGCGGTCGTCGCGTCCGACGCGCCTTCGTCGCCGGCGTCGGCCGCGAGGCGAAGCTCGTCCGCGACCGTCGCGGCTTCCAGGTGCGCCTGGTCGGGCGTGCCGTCGTGGCGCAGCAAGCCGGCGTGCATCGTCTCTTGCGCGCCCACGGCGGCGCGCCAGCGGAACCACGACACCATCTCGGCGCCGTGCGCGATGCCCTGGAGCGTCCAGAGGCGCACCGCTCCGTCGGCGGGAATGGGGTTCGACGGCGCCCAGTTCACCTGGCCGGGCTGCTGCTCCATCACCCAGTGCGGGCGGTCCTTGAGGCCGCGGTACAGGTCGTGGCTGAGCGCGACGAGGTCGGGGTGGCCGACCCGCAGGTAGCGCTCCTTGACGTCGTCTGGAAGCGGGCTCTCCTCGAGCTGTCCCAGCGGGTAGTTGTCGAACGCGATCGCGTCCAGACCGGCGGCGAGGTCCACGTGGTCGTAGTCGCCGAACAGCATCATCGAGTTGTGCACGATGGGCTGGTCGGCGTGTCGCCGGATCGTCCGGCGCTGCAGCGCGTCGTAGGCGACGACCCCGTCGGAAGCGAAGCGCCGGAAGTCCAGGCGGTGGCTGGGGTTGGACTCCGTGACGGCCTGCTCGGGCAGCTCGATCTCGTCGAACGTCCGGTAGGTCTGGCTCCAGAACGTGGTCCACCAGGCGTCGTTCAGGGCGCCGATGGTGTCGTAGCGCTGGCGTAGCCAGTCCGGGAACGCCGAGCGGCACGCGTCGCACCAGCAGCGGGTGGTGTCGTGACAGCCGTACTCGTTGTCCGTCTGCCAGGCCACCAGCGCGGGGTGCTCGCCGTAGCGGCGGGCCAGCGCGTCCACGATCCGTTCCGTCTCGCGCTGGTAGTCCGGGCTGCGGAAGCAGTAGTGGCGCCTCGACCCGAAGCCGCGGACATGGCCGTCGCGTCCGACCGGGCGAACCTGCGGGAACCGGTCGACCAGCCACTTCGGCGGCGTGGCGGTGGGCGTGCCGAGGATCACGCCCAGGCCGGCGTCGCCCAGCACGTCCATCGCCTCGTCCAGCCAGCCCCACTCGAAGCGTCCCGGCTCGGGCTCGATGCGGCTCCAGGCGAACTCGCCGATGCGGACGCGCTCGATGCCCAGCTCGCGCATGTGGCGGGCGTCGTCCTCCCAGCGCTCGCGCGGCCAGTGTTCGGGGTAGTAGCACACGCCGAGGGTCATGGCACGGTCCTTTCCGGGGGTGGCGCGAGCGTGCACGGCCCGCGTGGCGCGAGCGCGGGCGGCTCGCGCCGTCCCATCAGTCCTTGACGGCGCCGGCGGTGATGCCGGCGATGAAGTAGCGCTGCAGCCAGAGGAACAGGATCAGGAACGGCAGCGTCGCGATGGCGGTGCCGACCATGATGCCGCCCCACGAGACGCGCGTCAGCCCGACCAGCGTACCCAGCGCCACCGGGATCGTGTAGGCGTCCTTCTGGCTGAGGATCAGCAGCGGCCAGAAGTAGTCGTTCCACTGGAACAGGAACAGCACGATCGCGACCGCCGCGAGGGCGGGTCGCATGATCGGCAGCACGATCCGGAAGAAGATCCGCGCCTCGCCGGCGCCGTCGATGCGGGCCGCCTCGAGCAGGTCGGTGGGCACGGAGAGCATGTTCTGCCGCATGAAGAACACGCCCAGCGGGTAGGCCAGCCACGGCAGGATGATCGCCCACCAGGTGTTCGCCAGGCTCAGCTCTCGCGCGACCAGCAGGTACTGGGGGATGGCGCGTACCTCGAAGGGGATCGTGAGCGCGGCGATCACGATGGTGAACAGCACGCCCCGTCCGGCGAAGCGGAACTTCGCGAAGGCGTAGCCGCTCATGGCGGCGACGAGGGTCGCGAAGGTGGTGAAGATGATCGAGATCCCGACCGAGTTGGCGACGGCGCGCATGAAGTTCAGGTCGTCGTTCAGGTCGCGCCAGTTCTCGGCCAGGTGCATGCCGGGAAGCAGGGTGGGCGGGGCTGCCAGGATCTCGTTGTTGGGCAGCGTCGCGCTGATCAGCATCCAGACGATCGGCAGCAGGAACAGGATCGCCAGCGGGATCATGAGCGCGTGGAGCAGGATGCTGCGGATCAGTCGGTCGCGTCTCATCGCTGGACCTCGCGGCCGCCGACGAGGCGGATCTGGATCAGCGAGAACGCGGCGGCGATGATCGCGACGGTGTAGGCGATCGCCGAGGCGTAGCCGAAGTTGAAGCTACGGAAGCCGGTCTTGTAGAGGTAGGTGACCAACGTCTCGGTGGCGTTGCCGGGGCCGGTCGTGGTGATCAGCCACGGCTCGGTGAACAGCTGCAGCGTGCCGATGGTCGAGAGCACGAAGCAGAACAGCAGCACCGGGCGCAGCAGCGGCAGGGTGATTCCGAAGAACTGCTGCAGCGGGCCGGCACCGTCGATCTTGGCGGCCTCGTACAGGGTGAGCGGAATCGATTGGAGCCCCGACAGCAGGATCACGGCGTTGTAGCCGGTCCAGCGCCAGGTCATGGCGATCATGATCGTGACCATGGCGGGCGTGTTCTCGAACAGCCACGGCACCGAGGGGAGCCCGATGCTGGTCAGCGCGTAGTTGAGGATCCCGAACTGGTCGTTGAAGATCAGCCGGAACACCGCGGAGTACGGCACGGCGCCCAGCACCAGGGGCGCGAAGAACGCGAAGCGGAAGAACCCCTTGAGGCGCAGCAGGTCGCTCCCGAACGCGACGGCCAGCAGGGTCGCGAACACCAGCATGATCGGGACCTGCACCACGAGGATGGTCATGGTGTTGCCCAGGGCGGTCCAGAAGAACTCGTCTCGGACCAGGCGGCCCCAGTTGAAGCCCCAGTCGAGGGTCCAGGGGCGGCTTCGGGTGTTCAGGAAGCTGAGCACGAACGAATAGACGATCGGGTAGACCCAGAAGATCGCGAAGAACGCGAAGAACGGCAAGAGAAACCAGTACGGCGTCAGATTCGTGCGCCGGCGGCGGGCCGGGCGGACGGGTCGCGCTTGGCTCATCGGCGGGCCTCCGGAGAGCGTGCGGCTCGGGCGGCGCGCCCGACCGAAGACGAGAAGAGGGGGGAGCGTCGGCACGGGGCCGACGCTCCGACGGGGTCACTCTGCGATCGGCAGACCCGTGCTCGACGCGATCTGGCGCGCCGCCTGATCGAGCGCTTCCTGCGCGCTGTCGTAATTGCCGTCGAGGTAGTCGTTCACGACGACGATCATGACGTTGCGCGCTTCCTCGAAGAACTGCGTGCCCGAGACGGCCGGGACGTCGCCCAGCGTGCCCAGGATCGTGTTCCAGATGGGCTGGTCGCCGAAGAACTCGACGCCGGTCTCGAGCGCGGGATCGCCCTGGAGCGACAGCAGCGAGGGGGTGAGGCCGTAGTCGAACAGGATCCGCAGCTGGTTCGCCTCGTCGGCCAGGGCGTTGACGACGAAGTCGTACGCCAGCTCGGGGTTGTCGGTGCTGGCCGGAATCGCGAGCGCGGAGCCGCCGAGGTTGCTGGCGCGGACGCCGCCTTCGGTCTGCGCGGGGGTCAGGTAGACGCCCCACTGGCCGGACTGATCGGGCGCTTCGGCCTGGATGACGCCGCCGTACCAGGAGCCGAAGAAGGCGCTGGCGGCCGCGTCGTTCTGGATGAGCTGAATCTGCTCGACCCAGCCGCCGGCGTGCAGCACGCTGGCGTCCCAGAGCATCTTCATCGTTTCCATCGCCTGGACGCAGCCGGGCTGGTTCACGGTGATCTCGGTGGCGTCCTCGTCGAAGTAGAAGCAGGCGGCCTGGTTGGCCAGCATGCGGAACCACTCGTCGTCGCCGCCTTTGGCGATCGTGCCCATCTTGACGTTGCCGTCGAACGCCTCGTTCACGGCGGTCCCGGCCTCGGCGAAGTCTTCCCAGGTGGCGATCTCGGCGGGATCGACGCCGGCCTGTTCGTACAGGTCGCGCCGGTAGAAGATCGCGGTGGGGCCCGAGTCGTACGGGACGGCGTAGATGGCGTCGCCTTCGGTCAGCTCCGACCACTTGAAGTCGGGGAACAGCGGCAGCAGCTCTTCGCCGCCCAGGGTGCGCAGGTCGGTGAAGCAGTCGGGGAACTGGGCCCAGAACACCTGCGCCTCGTTGTTCTCGACCAGGTACACGTCGGGCATGTCCAGCCCGCCGGCGGCGCAGCCGGCCAGGCCGCGGTCGTACACGTTCTGGTTGCCCAGGTCCTCGACGACCACCTCGACGCCGGGGTGCATCTCGGCGAAGCTGTCGATGGTGCTTTCGAGGGCGGGCTTGTTGATGTCCCAGACCCAGACGGTGAGCGTCTGGGCGCTGGCCATGCTGGCGACCAGCAGGGCGAGGACGGCGAGGGCGATGCGCTTCATGCGGACCTCCTTGACGAGAGACGTAGGGCCTCAGGGTTCCCGGTGCGTCCGGGGCCGCCGGGTCCCGCCGCGGTGGGCGCCTTCGGGGCGCCGCGCCGCGACGGCCGGTGGGCCGGAGCGCGGCACGCGAGGTTCGACTAACGCGTGTTAGCCCACGATAGGAACTCGACGTGCGGCTGTC
>JAXHLW010000005.1:0-5497 GCA_034521815.1 Trueperaceae bacterium
GGCCGCGCAGGCACGGCGGCTCGGCGAGGGCCTGTCAGAGAGCGTCGTCGTCGCGCTGCACCACGCCCTCGCGCCACGCGAACACGGCCGCCTGGGTGCGGTCGGCGAGGTGCAGCTTCGAGAGGACGTTGCCGACGTGGCCCTTCACCGTCTTCTCGGCCACGCCGAGCCGTGCAGCGATGTCCGCGTTCGCGAGTCCCTCGGCGATCAGCTTCAGGACCTCCATCTCGCGCGGCGTCAGCTCGGTGAACGCGTCCGGGCGGTGCTCGTCGTCGCCTCGCACGTCGCGCATGAGCCGGAGCGCCACGCGCGGGTGAAGGGTCGGCTCGCCCCGGGCGGCACGCCGAACGGTGGCGGCGAGCTCGGCGGGACCGATGCTCTTGAGCACGTAGCTGATCGCGCCGGCGCGCAGGGCGGGGAAGACGTGTCCGTCGTCGTGATGCGAGGTCAGGACCACCACCTGGCTGCGCGGCGACACGGTCTTCAGGCGTCGCGTGGTCTCGATCCCGTCCATGTCCGGCATGAGCAGGTCCATCAGCACCACGTCCGGGACGAGCTCCTCGGCCAGGGCCAGCGCCTCCTTGCCGCTGGCGGCCTCGCCGACGACGTCCAGGTCGGGCTGCGCGTCCAGGAACGCCCGGACGCCGTGCCTCACGAGCTCGTGGTCGTCGACGATGAGAAGCGTCAGCGTGCCGGTGTCGGTCATGGGGTCGTCCCTTCGTGCTCGTCGCGGCCGTGCGCGTCCGAGCTCGTGCCCGCGTCCGGGCCGGCCTTCCCAGCGGCCTCCGGATCGTGCGGGAGGCGCGCTTCGATCCGCGTCCCGCCGCCAGGAATCGTGACGATCGCCAGCGAGCCGCCCGACTCCTCGGCGCGCGACGTCATGGACGTCAACCCGACCCCGCGCCCCTTGGCCGATTCGGCCATGAAGCCGCGGCCGTCGTCCTCGATCGTCAGCACGATCTCGGCGCCGAGATCGCGCAGCCGGATCGTGAGCTCGTTCGCACGGGCGTGGCGGACGGCGTTGGAGACCGCTTCCTGCGCGATCCGGTAGAGCGTCGCGCTGGTCTCGGGCGAGGCGACGACGCCTGCGTCGAGGTCCAGGCGAAGGGTCGGTGCTCCCGAGGAGGGGTACGCCTCGCCCAAGCTGCGCAACGCCTGATCCACGGGGCGGCCTTCGACCGCGACGGGCCGAAGCTCGTGGATCAGGTCGCTCAGCTCCTGCTTGGCGTCCTGCACCAGGCGCTCCGCGGACGCCAGGTGCCGGTCGGCCTCCTCGGCCGGCGCGCTCCGAGCGGCACCGATCAGCATGCTGGCGGCGAAGACCTGCTGCTTGACGCTGTCGTGGAGCTCGCGGGCCAAGCGGGTCCTTTCGCGCGTGCCGGCGAGCGCCTGCCGGGTGGCCATCAGGTCGCCGATCTGCCTGGCCATCCGGTCGAGCCGCCTCGACAGGCGGCCCAGCTCGTCCGGCTCGGGATCGTGCACGGCGCGAGAGAAGTCGCCGTGGCTCCAGGCGTCGGCCGCGACGGAGAGCGCCTCGATCCTGCGGACCAGCGGGCGCGAGGCGTACAGACCGAACACCGTGCCGATGACGACGACGAACAGCGTGGCGAACGCGAGTCCCAGAACGCCCAGCAGCACCAGGCCCGGCGTGGCCGGAAGAAGCGTCGAGACGTGAAGCATCGCCCCGATCGGAGCGCCGTCCGTGGACGTCAGCGGCGCGGCGTACGCCGTCCGGACCAGGCCGCGTCGGGACACGGGCCTTCCCTCGTCCAACACCGTCGTGGCCAGAGCGCGATCTCGGCGGAAGGGCTGCCCGGCGACGAGCGGCGGATCGCGCTCGGCGCCCGTGGCCGTCTCGCTCCGCGCGCCCGGGTCGCGATTGTCGAACCACACGTCGGCAGCGGCGTCGAACACCAGCGTGTAGCCGTTCGGTGGCTGCGGCACGCTGACCGCGAGGGGCCGGGGCGTCTCGCGCATGCTGACCGGGCGCTCGATGTACGCCCGCAGGGCGCGCGGGTCGGCGTCCGCCTCGAGGAGCTCGGCCGCGACGGGACCCAGCGTCTCGGCGACGAACGGATGAATGCGACCGTTCGTGTACAGCACGCCCTGCGCCAGGAGAATCAGGCCGATCACCTCCAGCACGATCACGGCCGCGAGCGTGAGGCGCATGTAGATCGCGCCCAGCAGCCATCGCAGCCCGCCGTTCCAGCCCCGCTGGCCTTGGCCAGGCCGCAGCCGGGCGCCGACGCCGTTCGGCACGTCATAGGAACCCGCGCTACGGGAACCCGCGTCACCGGAGCGATCGTCGTCGACCGGCGACCGCGCGGTGCGAGGAGGATCGGCCATGACTCGAATCTAGCAACCCCGCGCCGCCGCCGCGAGCGGCGTGCGGAGCCGGTCGCGAGGGACCGGTGGTCGCGCTCGCATCCGGGCCTGCGGTCGGGGATCTCGCGAGCCTCCGGGCCGATGCGCGAGGTCGGGGCCCGACGCTACGCTCCGACCAGGCTCGCCGGAAGGGCACCACCCCGCCGGCGCCGGAAAGGATCCACCATGACCCGTCCACGCACCCCCCTGTCCGCTTCCCTGTCCGCCCTCGTGATCTCCGCCCTGCTGCTCGCCGCGCTGGCGATCGGCACCGCCTCCGCTTCGGGCATCGCGTTCGACGCCTCGGCCTTCGACGCGTTCGACTCGGACGAAGGCTACGTGGACCTCATCCGCGACGGGGACACCCTGATCGTGACGTTCGACGAGAAGCGAGGCGACCTGCCCGCCACCATGGAAGGCGACGCCCTGCCGCTCGACGAGGACTTCGACGAGTTCCGTCTGGTGACGCGCGACGCTCTCGCGCTGTACGGCGGCCTGGCGGTCCAGAGCGGCGCGGATTGGCTGACGATCGACGTCGAAGGCGATCCGAGCGCCATTCACGACGCCGTGCTGGCGCGTCTCGCCCAGCTGGGCGTCACGGCCGAGGAGGACTTCGCGGGCGGCAAGGTCGCCAGCTACCGCTGCAGCGACGGCGAGGCGGAGTGGCGTCTTTCCTTCTCCCCCTACGGTGACCATGCGGTGATCCACATCCAGGCCCTCTAGACACGAAGTCCAGCGCGCCTCAGGACGCGCACCGACCCCGGCCGTAGGCCCCGCTCCCGACCGCCGACGCGCCCGGGAGCGGGACTCCAGACGGGGTCGGAGCAGGTCCCTAGGCGGTTTCGGAAACCGGCGAGCCGGTCTACCCTTGGTGGTGGACCGGCCCGTCCGGTGAAGGGCGACGCCCGAGCGGACCGAGAAGAGAGGACCGCCATGACGCGTATCCGAACCGTTCTTCTCGTAATGGCCGTTTCCGCCCTGGTGCTGGGCACCGCAGTGGCCGCCGGGGTCGCGTTCGACTCCCAAGGCTTCGATCCCTTCGAGAGCGAGGAGGGCTACGTCGACCTCGTCCTCGAAGACGACGTGCTGACGTTCGTGTTCGACGAGGAGGAAGGCTCCCTGCCGGCCATGATGACCGGCGAGGCCCTCCCGCTGGACGACGACTTCGACGATGACCGGCTCTTCAGCCCCCGAGCGTTGGCGTTGTACGGAGGCCTTCCCATCGGCATGACGCCCACCAGCGTCCTGGTCGATCTGGAAGGCGACGGCGAGGCGATCGCGCAGGCGCTTCTTGCGCGCCTCGATGAGCTCGGCCTCGAGTACAGCGAATGCTTCGCCGGTGGCCCGATCTGCAGCTACGACGTCACGCGCGGCGACATGCGCTGGTTGATGTCGATCACCCCGTCCGGCACGCACGCCGTGGTCCATCTGCAAGCCGTCCGTTGAGTCCCGCGCGCTGACGCGCGACCGATCCCGTCGCCCTCCGCCTGCGGACCGAACCGGTCCGCAGGCGGCGTTCCGCGCACGCGAAGGCGGGCTATCATGCCCGAATGCTCGAGATCATTCCCGCCGTAGACGTTCAGAAAGGCCGCGCCGTGCGGCTGTTCGAAGGGGACCCCGAGCGCGAGACGGTGTACTTCGGCGAGCCGATCGAGGCCGCTCGGCACTGGGCGGCGTTGGGCGCGCGGACCCTCCACCTCGTCGATCTGGACGCTGCGCTGGGTGCGGGCGACAATCGCGACGCGATCCTGACGATCGCGCGCGAGCTCGACGTGCGGACCGAGGTCGGAGGCGGCGTCCGCTCCGTCGAGGTCGCCGAGCGCTGGCTGGATGCGGTCGACCGCGTGGTGCTGGGGACGGTGGTGCTGGACGCGCCCGAGGTCGTCACCGAGCTGCTCTCCAGGTTCGGACCCGAGCGGATCGTCGTCTCGGTGGACGCCAAGGACGGCTTCGTCGCGGTGCGTGGCTGGCGCGAGGTCACGGACGTGGCGGCGACGGACCTGGCGGCCCGCATGGCGGACGTCGGCGTGCGCGAGATGATCTACACCGACGTCGGTCGCGACGGAACGCTGCAAGGCGTGGACGAGGCGCCGGTCGCACGGATGCGGGCCGCGTTCCCGCACCGGCTGGTGGCGGGCGGCGGCGTGGCGACCGACGCCGACCTGGATCTGTACGAGCGTCTGGGGCTCGAAGCGGCGATCGTCGGTCGGGCGCTGTACGAGGGCACGGTCCGCTATCCCCGAGCTTCCTGAGGTCGAGACGGTTCGGCGCGAGCTGGCGCCGTGGCTGACCGGGCGGACCATCCTCCGAGCCCAGCGGATCGACGCGCCGCCGGGACCGAAGTACGCCCGGCTCGAGGAAGCCGCCGGGCAGACGATCCGCGCCGTCGAGCGTCGCGGCAAGTTCCTGCTGCTGCCGCTCGCGCGGGGGCCGGTCGACGGGCGGGTCGACCCACGGGTCGACGATGCTCCCGCGTCCGCGGGCGGTCCCGACGACGTGCTGGTGATCCACCTGGGCATGACCGGCGTCCTCAGCGCCACGCCGCCCATGGCGCACGAGCGGGTCCGCCTCAGCCTGGACGATGGGCCGGATCCGGTGCTGCACTTCCGCGACGTCCGGCGCTTCGGCCGGTTCCTGCTGCTGCCGGGCGGCGACACGGCCGGGCTCCCGACACTGGCCGCGATGGGGCCGGAGCCTCTCTCCGCCGCGTTCACCAAGGCCGCGTTCGGACGGGCGCTGCGCCGCAGCGACGTCGCGATCAAGACGTCGCTGTTGAGCCAGCGGCCCGTGGCGGGCGTCGGCAACATCTACGCCGACGAGGCGCTTTGGCGGGCCCGCGTCCACCCGGCCACGCCCGCCCGGCGGGTGCCGCGGGCGAAGGTCGGCCCGCTCCGCGACGCGATCCGGGCGGTGCTCGAGGCGTCGATCGAGGCGCAGGGCACGACGCTGAACGACTACCGAACGGTGAACGGCGAGGTGGGGGCGTACCTGGAGCACCTCGCCGTGTACGGCCATGCGGGCGAGCCGTGCCCACGCTGCGGGCACGGAATCGAGCGGATCGTGCTGGGCGGTCGCGGGACGCATCTGTGCCCCGAGTGCCAGCCGGCGCCCGGCCGCAGGCGTCGTAGGCGCC
>JAXHLW010000006.1:0-8973 GCA_034521815.1 Trueperaceae bacterium
TCGCACCGGGCCGCGATGTGATCGGGACCGGGCCGTCGGGACCTATCCGCGCGGTGCGTACATCATCACGACGACGCCCGCCAACGCCAGCGCGGCGCCGATCAGGTCGAACCGGTCCGGACGTACGTCGTCCACCAGCCAGCCCCACGCCAACGCCATCGCGATGAAGATGCCGCCGTACGCCGCGTATACGCGACCGAAGTTCGCCGGCTGGAAGGTGGCCACGACGCCGTAGAGCATCAGCAGCACACCGCCCACGACGCCGGGCACCACGCCCGCGTCCGCTCGTAGTGCGCGCCACACCAGGTAGCCGCCCCCGATCTCGCACAAGCCGGCGACGAAGAACAGCAGTAGCGAGCGTGCGATATCCACGCTGACGAGCCTACCGCTAGGCGCGGAGCCAGCCCGCCCCCTGCCCAGATCACCAGCTCGACGAAGAACGCCAGACCCAGGCACGACGCCGGGCCGCAGGCGGACACCCAGCGCGGCCGGGGGCGCGCCTCCGCCGGGAGACGACCGGCGCTGCGGCCGACCGCGCGACACGCCATGGCGTCGTACCGCGCGTCGTACCCTGCCGGCGTGGACGAGTCTCGGATCGAAGCGTTTCTGCATCGGCACCTGCCGCTGGCCCGCGCCATGGAGGTGCGGGTGGTCCGCGTCGACGAAGATGGCGCGCGACTGACCGCGCCGCTGGCGCAGAACCACAACCATCACGGCACGGCGTTCGGAGGGAGCCTGTCGGCGCTCGCCATGCTGGCGGGGTGGGCGTTCGTCCACGCCGCCCTGGAGCGCGCCGGGATCGAGGGCGCGGAGGTGGTGATCCACGAGGTGCGCTTCGCGTTCACGAAGCCTGCGCGCGGCGACCTCGAGGCCTGGGTGGCCGCGCCGGAGGACGCCGCCTGGGACGTCTTCGCTCGGGCGCTCGCTCGGCGTGGGCGGGCCCGTCTGGATCTCGGCTGCGAGCTTCGCAGCGAGGACGCCCAGGTCGCCCGCGCCGAGGGGCGCTACGTCGCGGTTCGTGGCGGGAGCTGAGCGAGCGGCATCGCCCGGCGGCCGCGGCTCGTGATCGGACGCGCGCTCGCTGCGCGCGACCTGGCGCGCGACCTGCGCGCGACGATGACCTGGATGGCGGCGCACACCGACGTACCATGGTGGATCACGGCACCTGGACGCTAGAGGCGGACGGTGTCGCCGCCGACCAGACGCTCGCGGCTCGTCACGCGCGGTCGGCGCTCGAGGAGGACGATGGACGAATACAACGGCGCCATGCTTCAGTACTTCCATTGGTACACGGAGGCGGACGGGTCGCTCTGGGCGCGGCTGGCGGCCGACGCGCCGGCGCTGGCCGAGGCGGGGTTCACCTCGGTGTGGCTTCCGCCGGCGTACAAGGGCGCCGCCGGCGGCCTGGACACCGGCTACGGCGTGTACGACCTGTTCGACCTCGGCGAGTTCGATCAGAAAGGCTCGACCCGCACCAAGTACGGCACCCGCGAGGAGTACCTCGCGGCGATCCGCGCCGCGCAGGACGCCGGGATCCGGGTGTACGCCGACATCGTGTTCAACCACAGGATGGGCGGCGATCACCGCGAGCGGGTCACCGCCACCCCGTTCCACCCCGAGAACCGCCGCGAGGCGATCGGCGAGCCCCGCGAGATCGAGGCGTGGACGCACTTCGAGTTTCCGGGGCGCGGAGGGCGCTACTCGACGCTCCAGTGGCACTGGTGGCACTTCAACGCCGTCGACGCCAGCACCACCGACGCCCACGAGGACGTCGAAGGTGACGCCGTGTACCTGTTCGAGGGCAAGGCGTTCGCCGACGACGTCGACCTCGAGAAGGGCAACTACGACTACCTGATGGGCTGCAACCTGGACGTCGCGAACCCCGACGTCCACGCCGAGCTGGTCCATTGGGGCGAGTGGTACCTGGACACGACGGGTGTCGACGGCGTCCGCTTCGACGCGGTCAAGCACGTCCCGGCCGAGTTCTTCCTGGCCTGGCTCGATCACGTCCGGCGGCACGTCGGCCGCGACCTGTTCGCGGTCGGCGAGTACTGGTCGGGCGAGGGCGCCGCCCTCGATCACTTCATCGAGCGGACCGGCCGTCAGGTCCTGCTGTTCGACACCGGGCTTCAGTACGCGTTCGCCCAGGCGTCGCGCGGCGGCGGTGCGTACGACCTGCGGCGGATCTTCGACGCCAGCCTCGTCGCGCGCGACCCCGCCATGGCGGTGACCCTGGTCGCCAATCACGACACGCAGCCGCTGCAGGCTCTCGAGTCGGTGGTCGAGCCGTGGTTCAAGCCGCTGGCCTACGCGGCGATCCTGCTCCGGCGGGGCGGGTACCCGTGCGTCTTCGCGGCGGACTACTTCGGCGCCTCGTACCGCGACGTGGGTAACGACGGCCAGGAGCACGACGTCCACATGGCCAGCCACCGCTGGATGATCGACCGTTTCCTGAACGTCCGGCGCCGCAACGCGTACGGCGAGCAGTACGACTACTTCGATGAACCGAACCTGGTCGGCTGGACACGCCTGGGCGACGAGGACCATCCCGGCGGCCTGGCCGTGGTGCTCAGCAACGCAGGCGGCGGGAGCAAGTGGATGGAGACCGGCGCGCCGAACACCACCTACCACGACCACACCGACCACGTGCAGGCGCCCGTCGTCACCGACGAGCACGGCTGGGGCGCGTTCTCGTGCGAGCCGGGGTCGGTCTCGCTGTGGGTGCCCGAGGGCGGCGACCAGGGCGGGCGCTGAGACGCTACGCCTCGGCGACCGCGATTCCCTGGCGCTTCGCCTCGTACATCGCCTGGTCGGCCTGGCTCAGCAGTGCGTCGGCGCTCATGTTCCCGCCGGAACGGCGCACCGCCATGCCGATCGAGGCGGCGATGCGCACGCCCTGGATCTCGACCTCCTGCACGGCGCGGCTGAAGCGTCGCGCCGCTGCCAGGGCTCCCGGCGCGTCGGTGTCGGGAAGGATCATGGCGAACTCGTCCCCGCCCCAGCGGTACAGCCTGTCGCTGTCGCGCGCCACCGAGCGCAGCGCGTCCGCGACGCGGACGAGCGCTTCGTCGCCGGTAGCGTGGCCGAGGCGGTCGTTCACCGCTTTGAAGCCGGTCAGGTCGGCGATCAACAAGGCGGTCGGCGTTTCGCTCCGATCCGCCCGTGCCAGCTCCTTCGCGAGCCCTTCGTCGAAGGCGCGGCGGTTCTCCAGCCCGGTCAGGGCGTCTAGGGTCGAGGCGAGGTGCAGGTCGCGGCGGTGCCGCGCCTCCCTCAGCACGAAGGCGATGGCGGGCGCGAACGCTTTGGCGACCTTGGTGTCCTCGTCCTGGAAGGCGTTCGCGTCGCTGAACGCGTCGAGGTTGACGACCGCGATCACGTCGCCCCGGTCCACGATCGGCATGCACAGATTCGCGACGATGGCGCGCAGACTCGACTGGCCCTCGGTGCGGCCGTCGCTCGCCACGACGGAGGCGCGCTCCATCCCTTCCGGATCCCGAGCGATGCGGGCCGCGCCGACGATCCAGGCGTCGGGATCGCCGTGCCAGGCTCGCAGGTGCTCGTTGCCGAGGGTCACGTCCGCCAGGGAGGCTGGGTCGAACCCGACCACGCCGGCGTAGTGGAACCGATCGTCCTGTCCAACCAACAGGCTGCCGGCCTCGGCCCCGGGTACCAGATCGACCAGCTCGGCCAAGAGGTCCTGAGTGGCTTCGTCGAAGCCGAGCTCCAGCAGGCGGTGCTCCACCGCGAGCATGCGCTCCCTCACGCGCGCCTCGCGGTCACGTTCCAGCCACAGGCGCAACGCTCGGGCGAAGTCGGCCACGAGGGCCCGGTCGTCAGCGGTCCATTGCCGCGGGGCGTCGTGGAAGAGGAGCAGGTGCGTTTTCGCGTAGCTCCGCAGCGGCATCGGACGGACCGCCATCGCACCGACCCCGGCGCCGACGAAGGCCGGTACGGCGAGCGGGTCCTCGGCGTAGGCGGCGACGAAGCGTGCCACGCCCGCCTGGTAGGCCTCGTGGATCAGGCCGGTGCCCAGCGGCCACGTGCGGTGCAGCAGGTCGTCGAGCTCCGGCCAGTCGTCCGTAACGACGGTTCTGGCTCTGAACACGCCACCTTCGTAGTGGACCACGGCGACGGCCCGGGTGCCCAGCTCCTCGCGCAGCGTCGCCAGCGCGGCCTCGAGCGCCGCTTCCTGCGGCAGGTCGGCCACCAGGATCTCTCCGAGGCGGGAGCGCGCCAGCGCGCGCCTGCCGACGCGCAGGATCGCCTCGGCCCGCTCCGCTGCCGCCACGACGCGGATGATCGCTTCGCGTTCGGCGGGTAGGAACGGCTGGAAGCGGCGCACCTCGACGACGGCGGTGAGCGTGTCCTCGGAACGGATCGGCACCGCCATCGCTCGCTCGGAGGGCGCATGGGTCGCCATGCCGTGCGTCTGCGCTCGCAGCACGAACGCCTCCGGCGCGTCGCCCTCCGGCGCGTCGCCCTTCGCCGCGTCGCTTATGGGCGCGTCCACGACGAGTCCGTCGCCGGGCACGATGCGCCACGTCGTCACGCGGTCCGGACCGAACCTTCCCAGAAGACGCGGCAGCTCGTGCACGACGTCGAACGGGGCGCCGCTGCCCTCGATCTCTTCGAGATGGTCCAGCACCGTTTCTAGATGCGCGCTCGGCGCGGGAGGCGCGCCGAAGACCCGTCGGCGCACACGTTCCGGCAGCGCCTGGGGGAGGAACACCGCGGCGGCAGCCAGGGCCATGCCTGCGGCCCCGGCCAGAGAGACGATCGAAGCTTCGGCCACGACCGCGGCCGCCACCAGGACCAGGGAGGCGATGCGCGGCCTCGGTCCCGCGCTGCGCGCGGCGGTCCATGCGACCAGGGCGACCGCTGCTCCACGTGGCGCGGCGCCCAGCGGTGCTACCAGGGACGTGGCGTACACGAACGCGCCGAGAAGAATCGGACCGAGCGGATGCGTGCGAAGCTCAGGCACGGGTACGCGCCCATCCTCTCGTCGGCTCGGGCCACACGTGAACGGCCCGCGGCGCGTTCGCGCCGCCAAGGCGTGTCGGCCGGTCGCTCGTCGTTCGCCCCCGCATCGTACGGTCGCCCTCTCCCGCCGCGTCGCACCGTTCGGTCGGACGGTCGCGTGTCGTCGACGATTCGCGGAAAGGCTACCACCCGCCCAGCGTCGATTCGTGTGCCCACCGCGCGCCAGCGACCGTTGCGACAGGGCGGGATCGCTCGGAACGGCGAGCCATGACCCGGGTCATGGCGGGCGGACGCGAGAACCGCCATGCTCGGCCTCATGACGGTCGATGCAGATCCCCTCGCGCAGAGTGTCGTCGTCGCCTACGGAAGCACCTTCGGCACGACGGAGGAGACCGCCCGGCAGATCGCCGACGCCCTCGCGGCGCGCACCGGCCGGCGGCCGACGCTGGCCGACGTGGCCTGGACCGGCATGGCGGAGATCGTCCGGCACGACGTCCTGATCCTGGGCTCCTCCACCTGGGACGAGGGGGAGCTGCAGCCCGCCTGGGACGTCGCACTGAGCGCACTGTCCGCCAGCGACTTGCGGGGCCGCCGCGTCGCGGTGTTCGGTTGCGGCGACCGCGCCGGCTATCCGGATACGTTCGGCGACGCGCTGGGCATCCTCCTGAGGCACGCTCGCGGCGCCGGCGCCGAGTCGATCGGCGCGTTCCCCATGGACCGGCTCGGGTACGACCCGGGTACGTTCGAAGCGGAAGAGGTCCGCGACGGCGACGACCTCGTCGGTCTGATCGTGGACGACGAGGAGGACGACGATGCCCGTGTGGCGCAGGTCGCGTGGTGGTGCGATCTGCTGACCAGCGAATGGCGCCACGCACCGTGAGCCGACCGCCGTGCGACGGGCCGCTCAGGAGGTGGCGAACAGATCGTCGGCGCTGAAGGCTTTGCCCTTCTTCGCGTACGACGTCGGTCGCTTGTGGAAGAAGTCGACGTGTTTTCCGGCCAGGATCTCCTCCTCGAACCAGATCGAGCGCGCCACCAGCGAGGGGTCGGGCGAGAACTCGGGGGCGTAGCCCATCGCCGCCAGCGATACGTCGAAGCGGTGCTGAACGAACGCCTCGACCTCCGTGGCGGGGAGGAAGGGAAGCTCGCCCGCCTCGTAGATCCAGGCGACGATGGCGCGCTCCGCCTCGAAGCCCTCGCGTGCGGCCCGGCGCAGGCGCGCCTCGAACGCGTCGTCGAACCAGCCGGGCCGCTCCTCGCGCAGGAGCCGGGTGAGCTCGTAGCCGAACAGGCCGTGGATCTGCTCCTCCTGACTGGTCGCGTCGACGACGTTGCTGACGCCCTTGAACAGGCCCCGTCGGCGCTGGAACGACTTCATGATCAGGAACTGGCTGAACAGACTGACGTGCTCGACGAACGAGCTGAACAGCACCAGCGAGAACGCGAACTCGCGGCCGTCCGCCTCGGGCTCGCCCGGTGGGGGCAGGGAATCGTTCACCTGGTCCAGCACCGCGATGCGTCGTCGCAGTGCGGGGACACGGTGGATGCGCTCGAACGCGTCGTCGAGGCCGAGGATGTGCAGCAGGTGCGCGTAGGCGTCCTGGTGACGGACCTCGGACTCGGCGAAGGTGTAGCCGACAGCCCCGATCTCGGGCTTGGGAAGGCGCTTCATCAGGTCGCCCCAGAACGCCTTGACCGCCACCTCGACCTGAGCGATGGCGAGCGTCGCGTTGGTGATCGCCTGCCGTTCGGCGTGCGTGACGCCGGTCCGGAAGTCGTGCACGTCGTCGTGCAGGTTGAACTCGCTGTGCAGCCAGTAGGCGTGGCGGATGGCGTCGCGGTACGGAAGCAGCTCGGGGTACTCGGTGGGCCGCAGGCTCGTGCGGCGCGTGAAGAGCGAGCGGGCGGCCATCTCAGGCCTCGCAGACGCTGCAGGTCAGCAGCTCGCGGCTGAACGCCTGGGCGGCGTTGATCGAGTGCTGGTAGTAGAGGCTCTTCACGCCCCGCTCCCAGGCCTCGAGGTGCAGCCGGTTCAGGTCGCTGGCGGGCGTGCCTGGGTGGATGGTCAGGTTGAGCGACTGGCCTTGGTCGATGAACGGCTGACGTTGTCCGGCCTGGACGATGACGTCCAGCTGGCTCACCTCGGGAAAGGTCTTGAACAGCTCCTTCTCCTCCTCGCCCAGCCGGTCCAGGTGCTGCACGCTGCCGTCGTGCTCGAGGATGCTGCGCCATACCGCGGGCGTGTCGAGGTCACGCTCGGCGAGCACCTCGCGCAGCACGGGGTTGCGAAAGGTGGTGACCGACTTGGCGAGGTCGCGCACGTAGTAGTTGCTGCGCAGCGGCTCGATCGACGGCGATACCTGGCCGAGGATGAACGAGCTCGACGTGGTCGGTGCGACCGCCATCAGCGTGGCGTTCCGTCGGCCGTAGCCGTCGAGGAGGTCGGGTTCGCCGTAGCGGTGGGCGAGCTTCTCGGACGCCTCGCAGGCCGAATCGCGGATGGTACGGAAGATCTCTCGGTTCTTCGCCGAGGCCGTCAGGCTGCCGAACGGGATGCGCTCCTGTTGGAGGTAGCTGTGCCAGCCCAAGACGCCGATGCCGATCGAGCGATGACGCCGCGCGAACCGGTTGGCGCGGGCGAGATGGGGGATCTCGCCCGACCGCTCGATGAACTCGCTCATCACGGCATCGAGGAACGCGGTGAGCAGCTCGACCGCGTCCGTGTCCTTCCACTCCTCGTAGTACCGCAGGTTCAAGCTCGAAAGGTCGCACACGAACGACTCGTCCTCGGCGACGGGAAGCATGATCTCCGAGCACAGATTGCTGGAGCGGATCCGCATGCCCCGGTCTCGGTAGACCGTGGGCGCCCCGCGCTCGGCGTTGCCTTCGAACAGGACGTACGGCATGCCGACCTCGCTGCGGCTCTGGAGCACCCGTGCCCACAGCGCTCGTTTGTCGTGGTCGCCCTCACGCATGTCGCGAAGCCAGTCGTCGCCCACGACCACGCCGAAGTAGAGGTTCTGGATCGGGTTGCCCTCGCGGCGGATGTCCAGGAACTCCGGCACGTCCGGATGGTCGATCGGCAGGTACGCGGCGAACGAGCCCCGACGGGTGGCGCCCTGCTTGGTGACGTCGATCAGGGTGTCGAACAGCCGCATGAAGTTGACCGCCCCCTCGGACGCCCCGTTGTCGCGGATCGTCGCCCCACGGTGGCGCACGTCGCCGAAGTAGGCGCTGGTGCCGCCGCCGTACTTGCTCATGATGCCGACCTCGGCGGCCGTGTTCAGGATGCCGTCCATGCTGTCGGGCACGTACGAGCCGAAGCAGGAGATCGGCAGGCCCCGCGTCAGGCCGAAGTTCGCCCAGATCGGCGAGGACAGCGAGTACCAGCCGCGGGACAGGTAGTCGACGAAGCGCTCGGCGAAGCCGTGCATGCCGGGGAGCAAGCTCTCCGCACGCTCGGCGATGGCGTGGAGGCGCGCTTCGGGGGTGGTGCCGGGCAGCAGGTAGCCGTTCGTCAGGAATGCGCGGCTGTCGTCGTTGAGCCAGTCGAACGGCTCACGTGGCGGGAGCGGAGCGGCTCGACGCGCGCTGGCGATCGCTGCGGTAGGCGTGACGGCGGGGGCGTCCATGGTCACCTCTCTCTGCCCTTCGACCGAGGGCGCAGGTGTGCGGGACCGCATGGCGGGTACTCGGGCTTCGCGCGCATCGCGCGTCACCGTTGCGGGACAGCGCCGGAATCGCACCGGCTTCCCCCGTCGATCCGAGAAGGACCGCTCCGTCCTGACGGACGGACCGTACGGCAAGACCACAGGTTGATGGTCTCGAGGCGAAGCCTACAACATCTTGTACGTCTCGGGTCAACCTGCCCGTTTCTAGGAGGACGCCTGACGTTCGCGGTACCACGCCACGGTCCGCGCCAGTCCCTCCTGCAGCGTCGTCGGTGTCAGGCCCAGCTCGCGTTCGATCCGGCTCGAGTCGACCTCGAACGGC
>JAXHLW010000007.1:0-9752 GCA_034521815.1 Trueperaceae bacterium
GCGCCGCCGAGAGCGAGCTGCCGGACGGCGAGCATCGCGAGCGCGGCGAGGTCGAGGGCGAGAGCGGCGCCGTGATCACCGTCGTCCTCTCCGTCCGTCCACGTCCGGTGTGTCCTCGTCCCGTTCGTCCGCGTGAGGCACGCCGTCGCGGTCGCCCGGCGAAGGGCCGTGGCGGGCCGGACGTCCTGACATGCGCCTCGGCCGGCTGCGCTAGAATGTTGTCGCAAGGATGAAACGTACACAGCTAGGTGATTCAAGGAGGCAGGCAATGAAGATCGGAATCAACGGATTCGGCCGGATCGGCCGTCAGATCTTCCGCATCGCGCACGCGCGGGGACTGGACATCGTGCTCGTCAACGACCTCGTCGACAACGAGACGCTGGCTCAGCTCCTCCGCTACGACTCCAACTACGGCAAGTTCCAGGGCACGGTGAGCCACGACGACGACAATCTGATCGTCGACGGCAAGAAGATCCGCGTCACCGCGATCAAAGACCCGACGACGCTGCCGTGGAAAGAGCTCGGCGTCGACGTCGTGGTCGAGTCCACCGGCATCTTCACCAAGCGCGCCCAGGCCGCGATGCACCTCGAGGCCGGAGCGAAGAAGGTGCTCATCAGCGCCCCGTCCCCGGACAGCGACTTCGACATCATGATCGGCGTGAACGACGATCAGTACGATCCCGAGAAGCACGACGTCGTCTCGAACGCGAGCTGCACGACGAACAGCCTGGCCCCGGTGATGAAGATCATCGACGAGGCGTTCGGCGTCGAGCAGGCGATGATGACCACGATCCACAGCTACACGAACGATCAGGTGCTTCTCGACGGGCCCCACAAGGACCTCCGCCGCGCCCGCAACGCCGCGACGAACATCATCCCCACCTCGACGGGAGCCGCCGTCGCGGTCGCCAAGGTGCTGCCGCAGTTCAAGGGCATCTTCGACGGTACCGCGCTGCGCGTCCCGACGCCGGTCGGCTCGATCAGCGACGTGACCGCCATCCTCAAGACGGCCGCCAGCAGCGAGCAGGTGAACGACGCGGTCCGCACCGCCGCCGAAGGACCCCTCCAGGGCATCGTGAAGTACAGCGAGGAGCCGTTGGTCCTGCAGGACATCCAAGGCGACCCGCACTCCGGCATCTTCGACTCGAAGCTGACCAAGACCAACGGGAACATGGCCAAGTTCTTCGTCTGGTACGACAACGAATGGGGCTACAGCGAGCGCATGGTGGACGTGCTCGAGCTGATGGGCGGCACCGCCTGAGCCGAGGGCGTCGTCACCAGGAGAGATGCGGGGGGCGACGGGTCGATCCTGTCGCCCCCTTGCCTTGACCGAATGCAGGGCTCCGCGCCCTGCGGACCGGACGGACCGGCTGTCGCCGCGCCGCCCGAGAGATCCCGAACCGACCACCAGGAGGCCTTCATGATCCCCACCCTTCGAGACCTCGACGTAAGCGGCAAGCGCGTGCTCGTACGCGTGGACTTCAACGTTCCCGTGAAGGGCGGCGTCGTCGGCGACGACACGCGCATCCGCGCCGCACTCCCGACCCTGCGCGAGCTGCTCGAGGCCGGTGCGACCGTCTTCTGCATGAGCCACCTCGGTCGACCCAAGGGACCGCAGGACGACGCGCGCATGGGGCCGGTGGCCGACCGACTCTCCGAGCTGCTCGGCCGCGAGGTGCGCTACCTCGCCTGCGACGGGCCCGGCTCCCGCGAGCAGCAGGCCTTCGTGAGCGAGGCGCCGGGCGGCTCGATCACGATGCTCGAGAACACCCGGTTCGACACGCGCGAGACGAAGAACGATCCGGAGCTCGCCGCGATCCTGGCCGGCTACGCCGAGCTCTACGTGAACGACGCGTTCGGAGCGGCGCACCGCGCGCACGCCTCGACCGAAGGCGTGGCGCACCTGCTGCAGAGCGCCGCGGGCCGGCTGATGGAACGCGAGCTCGAGGTGCTCGGACGCCTGGTCGACGCACCCGAGCGACCGCTCAAGGTGATCCTGGGCGGGGCGAAGGTGAGCGACAAGATCGGCGTCATCGAGAACCTGCTGGGCAGCATCGACGAGCTGTTCGTCGGCGGCGCGATGGCGTACACGTTCTTCAAGGCCCAGGGCGGCCAGGTGGGCGACTCGCTGGTCGAGGACGAGAAGCTCGACGTCGCGCGCGACCTGATCGCGCGGGCCGAGCGTGCCGGCGTGTCGCTGCACCTGCCGTCCGACTCGGTCTGCGCGGCCGAGGTCGAGGCCGGCGCCCAGACCTCGGTGCACCCCTCGGACCGGATCCCTGCCGGTCTGAAAGGACTCGACGCCGGACCCGACGCGATCGCGGCATGGACCGACGCCTTGAAGGGCGCCAAGACCGTGTTCTGGAACGGTCCGCTGGGCGTGTTCGAGGTCGAGCCGTTCGACACCGGCACCCGCGCCATCGCCAAGGCCGTGGCGGAGCTCGACGCCTTCACGGTCGTCGGAGGCGGCGATTCGGTCGCGGCGATCAACGCCACCGGTCTCGACGACCGGATCGACCACATCAGCACCGGCGGCGGGGCGTCGCTCGAGTTCCTGGAAGGCTCGGACCTGCCCGGGGTCGAGGCGCTCCGGCGCTGAGCGACGTATGCGCGTGGCGCAGGTCGCCACGATCGCGATCGCTGGACCTGGACCGTGGGGGCCGCAGTAGAGTGACGGTGTGCCCACGGTCCCGATCCTCGAACCCCACCGCGGAGCGCTCCAGCGCGTCCTCGGCGCGGACGCCGACGGCGTCGACGCGCTCAACCTGCACGGCGACTACACGTACCTCTCCTCCGGCTACTACGCGTCGCTGGACGCCGAGCTGGCCGGCGAGCGGATGCTGCCCACCCCGGAGGACGCGCTCGACGCCTACGTCGTGCCGATCGCGGCGGACAAAGCGCGGCGCGCCGGGATCGCCGTTCCCGACGTCACGCTGGTCACCGACCGCTTCCCCGCCCCGCCGTTCGTCGCCTGGCCGGTCAACCCGTTCTCGGTCAAGGGCGAGCTGATCCTCGACGACGCTGCCCTGGCGGCGCGGCGCGGCGGGCTGACCTACGCGGGCAAGTACGCGGTGGCCTGTCAGAAGCTGCCCGGCGACTACCGCCTGGACACCGCCCGGGTGGTGGTGGGCCGCTGCACGGTCCCGGAGTTCGCCGATCTCGCCGCGGCGAGCTTCCGTACGCTACGGCTGCCGGCGATGAGGCTCCGCGTGGTGGTCTCGGCGGAGGCGTACCTGCTGTCGGCCGCGCTGCCGCTGCCGTTCGCGTCGCTGAGCGACGAGGAGCTGGGCTGGCTCGAGGAGGTCGGAACGTGGCGCGGTTAGCGATCTTCACCGAGCGCACCACCATCCGCTCGTCGGTCGAGCTCACCGCCCTCTCCAACTTCCGACTCGCGGCGTTCGAGGCCGGCCACCAGCTCGACTTCCTGTTCCGCAACGAGCTCGGCTTCCTCACCCGTTACGACGGCGTGCTGATCCGTGCGCTGACCGACCCGCTCAACACCTCCTACGTCGTCGCCCGTAGGGCCGAGCTGGCGGGGATGCGGGTTCTGGACCACTCGGCCTCGATCCGGATCTGCTGCGACAAGGTGAACATGTACGCCCGCCTCGCCGCCGCCGGGGTGCCGATGCCGGAGACCCGTTTCGTCGCCGAGGAGGAGGTCGTTCCCGCCACCGCCGAGACGCTGTTCGAAGAGCTCGGCGTCCCGCTCGTGCTGAAGGCGCCCAACTCGAGCTTCTCCGCCTACGTCGACAAGGTCGCGACGCCGGAAGCGTTCGTGCAGGTCGCCCGCCGCTTCATGCGGAGGGCGGACCGGCTGGTGGTTCAGCAGTACCTGCCCAGCGAGTTCGACTGGCGGGTGGTGACGCTCGACGGCGAGGTGCTCGCGGTCTTGAAGTACGTCTTCGCCCAGGACCGCTGGAAGCTGATGGAGCGCGGCGACCAGGGCGAGTGGGCGCAGGTGCAGGCGATCCCGCACGCGCAGGCGTCGCCGGAGCTGAAACGCGTGGCGCTGGACGCCTCGAACGCGATCGGTCGCTCGCTGTACGGCGTCGACGTCAAGGAGGTCGGCGGCCAGTACTACGTGATCGAGGTGAACGACAACCCCACGCTGGCGGCCGGCGAGGAGGACCAGGCCGACCCGGACCTGTACGACCGGATCGTCACCTATCTGGCCGGGACCTGAGCGTCATCGCGGTGCCGCGTCTCGCGCGGCGGGCCGATCACCACCACGTATCTGTGGCGAGCCTTTCCGAAGGTCGCCACCCGCTCGAACGCCGACCGCGCGAGCGGCAGGTGAACGCCGTCGGCGCGCTCGGCCCCTTCCGGCACGAACGGATCGTGCACGTACACGTGCTCGTCGTCCGTGCCGGTCACCACCACCCAGTGCGGCACCTTCTCCGCGTACAGGCGGTAGCCGCTCACCAGCAGGATCGGGACCGCACCGGCGGCCAGCGCCTCCTCGATCGCCGGCAGGCCGAACGGGCCGACGCGCACGGGAACGCCGGCGCGCTTCAGCTCGGCGCTGAACTCGTCGTGCGCCAGCTCGATCACGGCCTTCTTGACCGGATCGCGGACGCTGTCCAAGAACGGGACCGCGGGGTCGCGAGCGAGCACCTCGACCCGGTGGCCACGGCGCAGGGCCGCGACCGCCAGGCCGTGCGGACTGCAGCCGCCGTGACCGGCGGCAAGGTAGACGGTGGTCGCGTCGCGCCACAGCGCCAGCTCCTCCGCCCGATCGGACCATGGGGCGTCGCCGAACGCCCGCATCGCCATCATCAGGCAGGCCGGGCCGCAGGTGAACGGCAGCGTCTGGGCCACGAACGGTACGCCGGCCAGACGGGGGGCGTCGCCGCGCAGGCGCTTGCTCATGCGCAGCGCATCGGCACCGTCGCGGTAGTAGACGTCCACGCGCCCCACGACGTCGTAGCCGTGCCGGAGGTACAGCCGCCTGGCGGCGTCGTTGTCCTCGCGCACCTCGAGCCGAACGGAGACGCAGCCGCGCTCGGACGCGCCGCGCTCGGCGGCGCGCAGCAGCGCTGCGCCCACCCCGTGACCGCGCGTCTCTGGCGCGACCACCAGCGAGTACAGTCGCGCCGCGTCGAAGCCGCGACGGAACAGCACGATGGCGTCGCCGACGATGCGGCCGCCCTCCTCGGCGACCCACGCCTGGGCGTGGGCCCGCGTGAGCAGGTGCCGAAGCTGCCGCCGGCTCAGGCGGTCGCTGGGGAAGTGGGCCTCGAGAGCCGCGACGCCGTCCAGATCGGCGAGCTCGGCGCGCCGGACCTGGACGGCGGCGCCCGCCGGATCAGTCGTCGCCGTCCCCAGCGCAGCCAGCAGGGCGGGCACGATCTCGTGCACGTCGCCGACGACACCGACGTCGCAGTGCTTGAAGATCGGCGCGTCGGCGTCCCGGTTGATGGCCACGATCCGTCGGCTGCGGCTCATGCCGGACAGGTGCTGAACCGCGCCGGAGATGCCCAGCGCCACGTACACCTCGGGTGCGACCGTCTTGCCGGTCTGGCCGATCTGCTCCTCGTACGGGCGCCAGCCGGCGTCGACCACCGCGCGGGTCGCGCCGATCGCGCCGCCCAGGCGGGCGGCGAGCGGCTCGACCAGCTCGGCGACGGCGTCGGCCGAGCCCACGCCGCGACCGGCGGCCACGACGACCTCGGCCTCCTCGAGCGCCAGCTTCGCGCCCGCCGGGCGTCCACCGGCCTGGACGGCGACGCGGGCGTCTTCCGGCTCGAAGGCGACCTCCAGCGGCCGAACCTCGCCGTTCCCGTTCGGCTCGGCCGGCTCGTACGAGCCGATCTTGACGGTCGCGACGATCGGCGTCGCCTCGGCCACGATCTCCTCGCTGACGCGCTGAAGCTGGGTCAGTCGCCAGCCGCGCACGCCGTCGGCGTCGGCCTCGAGGGCGGTGACGTCCTCGAGCAGCGCCCCGCCTACCCGCAGGGCGACGCGCGGAGCGACGGCCTGCGAGGTCCGGGTCCCAGCCAGCAGAAGTGCGCGCGCGCCGCTGGCCTCGAGGGCCGCGACGAGGGCCCGCGTACGGGTCTCCTGATTGTCCTGCGGAAGGTCCACCTGGTGGACGACGGGCACGTACGCGGCCGCCGCCTGCGCCGCCTCCGCCCCCGCCGCCACGGCTTCGACCTGGGCGCCCGCACGCTCGGCCAGCGCTCGGGCGGCACCGACCGCCTGGAGCGAGGCCCGTGTCGGGGCGTCGGCGGACGACTCGATCCACACCAGCACGGGCGCGCTCACCGGCCCGCCTCGAGCAGGAAGCGCGCGACCTCGCCGGCCGCCTCGGCCGGGTCGCCCTCGAGCACGCGTCCAAGGCGGTCACGCTGCTCCAGGGTGCGTCCCACCGTCCGCGACCGTGACGCCGGCGCGTCGGCCGGCTCGCTCCTCGTCTCCTTGCGCTTCGCCTTCATGATGTTCGGAAGCGTCGGATATCGAGGCTCGTTCAGGCCCTGCTGCGTCGACACCACGGCGGGTAGCGGAAGCGTCAGCGTCTCGCTGCCCGCATCGGCGTCGTGCTCGGTGCGAATGCCGCCGTCCTCCAGCGTGAGCGCGGTGGTCCAGTCCGACAGCGGCCACCCCAACGCCTCGGCCAGCGCCGGCCCCAGCGCCGCGCTGTCCCAGTCCGCCTGCTTGCCGCCGACGAACACCAGATCGGCCTCCTCCTCGCGCACCACGTCCGCGAGCCGCATCGCCACGGCCAGCGGATCCAGCGCCTCGTCCGCCACCAGCAGCCGGGCCCGGTCGGCGCCCATCGCCAGCGCGGTGCGAAGCGCCTCCTCGGTCCGCTCCGGACCCAGCGCCACCGCCACGATCTCGGCGTCGAGCCCGTCGTCGCGGATGCGCAGCGCCTGCTCCACGCCGTACTCGTCCATGCCGTCGAGCACCCAGGCGGCGCCCGACAGGGCGACCTCCCCGTCCTCGATCCGCACCCGCGCCTCGGCGTCGGGAACCTGTCGGATCACCGTCAAGATCTTCATGCCTGCCTCCTGTTCAGGGCGACGACGATCACGTTCGCCCCCTTCGCTCGCGATCACGGTAGATCTGGCGCACGATAACCATCCGCTGAATCTCGCTGGTCCCCTCGTAGATCCGGGTCACCCGCGCATCGCGCAGGTAGCGCTCGACCGGATGATCGCGCGTATAGCCAGCGCCTCCGAACACCTGCAGCGCCGCATCGGTCACGAATCCGGCCGTCTCCGAGGCGAACAGCTTGGCCATCGACGCCTCCTGCGTCACGCGGAAGCCGCGATCCATCGCCCACGCCGCCTTCTGGGTCAGGAGTCGCGCCGCCTCGAGCCTCGTCGCCATCTCCGCCAGCGGAAATCCCACCCCTTGAAAGGCACGGATGGAGCGTCCGAACGCCTCGCGCTCGTCGGCGTAGTCGCGTGACGCCTCGAACGCGGCGCGGGCGATGCCGACCGACTGCGCCGCGATGCCGATACGGCCCCCGTCCAGCGACGCCATCGCCATCACGAATCCTTCGCCCTCGCCTCCCAGACGATCGCCGTCCGAGACGAACACGTCGTCCAAGGTGACGGTCGTGGTCACCGCCGCGTGTTGGCCCATCTTTCGCTCGGGCGTGCCGAACGACAGACCGGGCGCGTCCCCGGGCACCAGGAACGCGCTGATGCCACGTGCCCCCGCCTCGGGATCGGTGACCGCGAGCACCAGGTACAGATCGGCCTCGCCTCCACCGGTGACCCACGCCTTTGCGCCGCGCAGGCGGTATCCGTCAGGCACGGCGCTGGCGCGCGTGCGAATCGCCGCGGCGTCGGAGCCGGCCTGCGCCTCCGACAGGCAGAACGCCCCGAACCAGGCGCCGCTTGCCAGCTTCGGCAGGTACGCCTCCTTCTGCGCCTCGCTGCCGTACGCGACCAGCATCTTCTGGGGCAAGCCGTTCGTGACCGCCATGAGCGTGCCGTGGGACGCGTCCGCGGCCGAGATCTCCTCGATCGCGACGGTGAACGCCAACGTGCCCAGCCCGGCGCCGCCGTAGGACTCGGGCGTGCTGACGCCCATCAGCCCCATCCGCCCCATCTCGGCGAGGGTCGCGCGGGGGAACGTCGGCTCCGCGTCCAGCCCGGCCGCGACGGTCTCGATCCGCTCGCGCGCGAAGTCGCGCACGTGGCGCCGAAGGTCCTTGAGGTCGTCGGGCAGCTCGAAGTTCACGAGCTCGCCTCGGGCGTGGGCATGGCGAGGACTGTACCACCGCGGCGACGCGCCTCCGATCGTCGCCGCAGGTCGCCGCCGCCGCCCGCGAGCCGGCGCGTGGCGCGGCTGGCGACGCCGTTGCCGACAGCGATCTATCCTCCGGTATGGACGCACACGACCTGCTCGCCCGCCTACCCGAGTTCCTGGACGCCGAGGCCGCACGCGGCGTCGACGCGATCATCCAGTACGACATCGAGCGACCGCTGTGGCACGAGATCCGTGACGGCGAGGTCCGCGTGCACGAAGGCACCGCCGACGCGCCCGACCTGCGGGTCCGCGCCAGCGACGCGCTGTTGCTGGACCTGTTCTACGGCAAGGCCAGTCCGACGATGGCGATGATGTCGGGTCGCCTGAAGGTCGAAGGGCGACATGCGGCTGGCCCGGAACCTGGTCGCGCTGGTCGACCGCGACCGGCTCGCGTCGCTGTCGACCGAGGACCGCGACGCATAGCCGCGTTGCCGCGTGGCGGCACGCTGCTCAGTCCTCGTCCCCCGCGAGATCCAGCGCCGCGGCGAACGCGCGTGCCAGATCGGTCCGCTCGACCAGGCCGCCGGATCGCTCCTCACGCACCCGGAGCCGGGACTGCGCGCCGTCGACGTCGGCGCGGTAGGCGAGGTGCCGAGCCAGCTCGTTCACGGCGCCCAGGGTCGATGAAGACGACGCCTCGAATCGCTCGCGTCGCCGGGCGCCGCTCGGGGCCTCCAGCACCACGAGGATCGAGGCCCGGCCGGCCTTCGCGCCGACAATGAGCTGCTCGACGGTCCAGCCGTGCCTCATGGGCGCATCGCCGAGGTCCCCCGAGGAAGCGACGCCACGGGCGCCACGGCGCCATGGAGAGGTCCGCGCAGCGAGCTGCGCGGACCTCGGTCGTGCCCATCGGACGGGCGTCCGACAATGTCAGCTCGCCGGGCAGTTCAGGATCGGTCGGGGTCGGCGGACGGGAGAAGCACGTTGTCGATGAAGTGGACGACGCCGTTCGACGCCGAGATGTCGGTGCGAACGATGTTCATCGTCCGTCCGACGACGTCGGTCAGGGTGGTGCCGTCCACGGTGACGTCGCCGCCGTCCAGCATCGTCACCGGACCGTCGACCAGGTCGGCTGCCAACACCTCGGACGGGACGACGTGGTAGCTGAGCACCAAGTCGAGGACGGGCTGGTCGACGCCAAGCAGGTCGCCAGCCGTGTACTCGGCGACGCCGCACACCGCAGCCAGGTCCTCGAGCGCGTTGCCGAAACCTTCTTCGGTGGGAGCGAACAGCGTCAGCGACGCGGACTCGTCGTCCAGAGCATCGAAAATGGCGGGACTGGCCGTATCGACCGCGACCTCGAGCGTCGCCAACGCCTCGTCGTCGCCGATCAGACCGGCGATCGACGGCACGTCGGCGGTCGAGCATGCCGCCAGCACGAGAGCGAGAAGCGGTACCAGAACGAACACGATTTTCTTCACGGTGCCTCCTTGGGTGGTCCTGCGATGGCCTCTCGCACGGGACTGGGCGCCGCACGTGCGATGCGCCGT
>JAXHLW010000008.1:0-9979 GCA_034521815.1 Trueperaceae bacterium
ATCATCGTCGCAGGCGTGGCGCTGATCGTCGACGTCGCGACGGTGCTGTTGCTGGCGGAGATGCGCAAGGGTGGCACCGACGTCCGCGCCGCGTTCGTGCACAACCTTTCGGACGCCCTAGCCAGTCTGGCGGTGATGGCGGGCGGCGTCGCGATCCTCACGCTGGGCTGGAGCTGGGTCGACCCGATGCTGTCCCTCGCGATCGTCGGGTACGTCGCCTGGCAGGTCGCGGTCATGCTGCCCGAGACGGTGCGTGTGCTGATGGACAGCGCGCCACGCGACCTGGACGTGGAGCGCGTCGCGGCCCGCCTCTCCGAGGTGGACGGCGTCCGCGACGTGCATCACCTGCACGCCTGGCTGCTGGACGAGGACCGCTGCGCGCTCGAAGCGCACCTGGTCGTCGAGCGCGACGTCGCACCCCGCCTGGACGTGCTGATGCGACAGGCCCACGACCTGCTGCGCGACGAGTTCGACATTCATCACGCGACCCTGGAGCCCGAGTTCCCCGAGGTCGCCGCCGAAGGCGGGCACGACACCAACCTGATCGTCGACGGCACCTGCTCAGAGGGCGAGCCGCGCAGTGGGCGCGAGGTCGAGTCCGCCCCGATCCCGACCAGCGGATCGCCGTCGTTCATCGCCAGGGCGCTCACGGCGAACAGCACCACGCCGTCGATCGGCGAGACGACCCGCCGCAGCGGCACGTCCAGCAGGTCGGACACCACCCCGACCTCCTGGCCGGCGACGACCTGGTCCCCGCCCGACACGGCGGGCCTCCACAGGCCCGCGTGCTCCGATCGGATCCAGGCGAACGTCGTCAGCTGGCGCACGTCTCGCGGCGTCGGCCGTCCTGCCAGCATGCCGAGGTGCTGCATCGAGCGCTGGACGCCCTCGACCAGCAGCTGCACGGCGTCCTCGGGCCACAGGCCCTGGCCGCCCGCCTCGGCGATCACCGACGGCACGCCCTCGCGGCCGGCACTCGTGATGGTGGTCCCCTTCAGGTCGTCGGCGACCCGTAGCGGCAGCCCGAACGCGTCCGCGAGGCGGCGCGACGCCTCGTCACCGACGTCGTGGATCGAGAACGGCGTCAGCGCCTCGATCATGTCGCCGCCGTGCAGGTCCAGGTACGCGTCCGCGTGGTGGATGAAGGTCGTCGTCAGCCAGTCGGCCAGCCGATCGGCGAAGGCGCCGTCCGGACGCCCGGGGAACACGCGGTTCGGGTTCGCCCCGTCGACCGGGTTCACGTAGATCGTGCGCGCGAAGAAGCTGGGCGGGCAGGCGATCGGAAGCACGACCAGCGAGCCGGCGAGGGCGCTCGCCTCGGTGCGGGCAGCGCGGTAGGCCGCCTCGATCGAGGCGTACTCGGCGCCGTGGATCCCGGCCGTGACCAGCAGGGTCGGTCCGGGGCGCGCGCCTCGCACCGCGAGGCAGGGGATCTCCACCGGGTGTCCCAGATCGGGGGTCAGCAGACCTCGCCCGGTCGATCCGGGCGCCAGCTGGTCGAGAATCGGCATCGTCACGTCGTCCACCTCCGGACGGCTCGTTCGTACCACGCGCACCTCGGTGCGGGCCGAGGGACGGCCGTCCGCTGCGCAGGTGGCTCGTCACGTCCTACCGTGACGAAATGAGCGAGCCTACCGAAGCGTACCGACTCACGGCACGCCTGCCCACCACGGCCGAGTACCGCGCGATCTGTACCGCGGTCGGCTGGCAGGACGTGATGAACTTCGGCGCGGCCCCCGCCGCGCTGGCGCGTAGCCTGCACGCCGTCGTCGTCGAGCACGGCGGGGCGGCCGTCGGCATGGGACGCCTGGTCGGTGACGGCGCCATCTACCTCTACGTGCAGGACGTCGCGGTGCTCCCAGAGCACCAAGGGCGCGGGATCGGACGCCAGGTCGTCGCCGCCCTGGTCGCGTGGGCGCACGACCACGCTCCCGACCGCGCGTTCCTGGGCCTGTTCGCCGCCGCCGGCACCGAGCGTTTCTACCGCCAGCACGGCTTCGAGCGCCACGAGGCGCTCGAAGGGATGTTCCAGGTCATACGGCGCGAGGGGCGCTCAACGTGAGCGAACCGCCGAGGCACGGCGGTGCCTCAGCGAAGCGGCCGCCTGATGCGTCCGCCGGGAACGCTCGAAGCTCGCGACGCTACGGCAGAAGCACGTCTCCATGTTCCAAGAGGCGGTCGATCGCCTCGCGCGGCATGGGACGCGCCAGCAGGAAGCCTTGCGCCTCGTCCACGCCGATCTCCCGCACCGCGTCCCACTGCTCGCGGGTCTCGACGCCCTCGGCCACGACCGTACGCCCCAGCGACTTCCCCAGGAGCGTGATGGCGCCGACGATCGCGCGGTTGGGATCGTCGTTCTCGAGGCCGCTGAGGAAGGTGCGGTCGATCTTGATCACGTCGACCGGCAGGTCGCGAAGGTACGCCAGGCTGCTATGCCCCATGCCGAAGTCGTCCAGCGCGACCGTCGCGCCCAGGTCTTTCAGCGACGAGAGCCGCGCGGCGTTCGTGGTCACGTCCATCATCGCGACGCTCTCCGTCACCTCGAACTCGACCGCCTGCGCGGGAAGACCCACCTGGCCCAGCACCTCCTCGATCTCGGCCTGGAAGCTGTCGCGCTCCAGCTGCTTCGCAGCGAGGTTCACCGCGATCCGGAGGTCGCCGAAGCCGAGCTCGCGCCAGCGGCGAGCCTCGCGTGCCGCCGCGTCCAGGATGTAGCGGCCCAGCGGATGGATCAGGCGCGTCCGCTCGGCCAGCGGAATGAACACGCCGGGCGACACCAGTCCGCGCTCGGGATGCTGCCAGCGCACCAGCGCCTCGAGGCTCCGGATCCGGCCGGTCGACGCGGAGACGCGCGGCTGGAAGTGCAGCACGAACTGATCCTCGGCCAGCGCCCGCCTGAGCGCCTCCTCGAGCAGGAGTCGCTCCAACGGCGCGGCTTCCATCGTGGGCTCGAACACCACGACCGCGTTTCTGCCCAAACGGGTCTTGGCCTGGTACATCGCGACGTCCGCACGACGCATCAGGTCGGTCGCCGACGCGCCGTGCTCCGGATACAGGCCGATCCCGATGCTGGCGCCCAGGTACACGGTGTGGCCCTCCGCCGCCATCGGCCGTTGCACCGACGCGAGCAGCCGCTGCGCGACCTGGTGCGCTTCCTCTTGCGAGCCGTCCACGACGACGGCGAACTCGTCGCCGCCGAGGCGCGACACCTCGTGCCCTTCGCGGCCCAGCTCCGAGATCCGCTGCGCCACCATCCGGATCGCCTCGTCGCCGGCTTGGTGTCCGAACGAGTCGTTGATCGGCTTCAGGTTGTCGAGGTCCAGGTACAGGATCGCCCACGGACCTTGTGCGGGGTCCGCCAGGCGGCGCTCCAGCCTGGCCAGGAAGAGCGTCCGGTTCGGTAGCCCCGTCAACGGATCGTGGAACGCCAGTCGCTGCAGGTCGGCCTCGAGGTCGAAGCGCTGCAACAGCGCCTCGACGTGTCCCGCGAAGATGCGACCCATCTCGACCGCCTCGGCGTCGAACGCGTCGTCGTCGTCGAAGCTGTCCAGCGTCAGGAACGCGCGGATACGGTCCCCCGAAGGATCGGCACGATCAGCACCGACGCGATCTCGCCTTCGCGCCCGTACTCGGTCAGGGCGGCCGCAGCCTCGACCCCCAGCTCTGGCGGAGCTGGCCTGGGCCACCGGACGATGCGTGGCGTGGGGTCCCCCTCGGGATGTTCGAAGCCCGCGTAACGGGGTGGGATGCGGACGTCGCGCAGGCCGTGCCAAGTCGTAGCCGACGGTGGCGACGAAGCGGTACGCGTCGGTGGCATCGTCGCGCAGCATCAAGGCTCCGGCCTGGGCACCCGTGACGCCGCTGACCGCCCGTTCCAACAGGTGCCGGTGGAACGCCTCGGGGTCGACGGTGGCCAATGCCTCGCGGATGAGGTCGAGCAGGTCGCCGCGAAACGCGTCCATTCTGGCGAGCCGGCGATCGCGATCGTTGCGCACGGCGTCTCCACCGTTCCCAGGACCGTTCCCAGGACCGTTCTCGGGACCGCCCAAGGGGCCTGCGCCGCTCATGCGTCCGAGCCGGGCGGCGGACCACCCGGGGCGCGCGCACCGTGCTCGTTCGAACGAAGCGACGGGCTCGAGGCTGATTCGAGCATGCGGTCGAGCATGCGGCGTCCCCTTCCCGGCCGATCGACGTCCCGGCCGGTCGACCTGACGTGTACGGTACCGAGGGTAATACATGCCGTGCAGCGAAACGGCCCACGTGTGCGTCCGGCGGGGCGCGCTCAGGTCGGGCACGCACGGGTCGGGCACGCTCCGGTCGGGCACGCGTGCCGGCACCGCCTCCGCGAGAGGCCTACGGTCCCGACCCGCCCCCGGACGTGCCCTGGTCGGGTACGAACCGTCGGCTGCCGAAGCCGGTGAGGACGACCGCGCCCAGCGCCGTCACCGAAGCCGCCAGCGACAGGGGCGCCCCGACCCAGGGGACCAGCGCCACCCCGTGCAACGCGACGGCGAAGGCGACGGCACCGACGACCGCTTCCGCACGGGCGCCCTGCGGACCGACGCCGGCGCGGGCCAACGCCCGCCCGACCAGTCGACCGAACGCCAGCCAGCCGAACCAGGTCGCCACCCCGAACAGGACGAAGCCGATCAGCGCCGCGGGGATCAGCACCACGGTGAACGCCATCGCCACCAGCAGCACGAGCCCGATCAGGCCCGCCAGAGCCCCCATCGCGACCGCCACGACCGGGTGACCGGCGATCGCCTCGGCCGTGCGGACCGTGGCGCGCGGCACGAGCAGCGCGGCGACGAACGCCGCCAGGGCCAGCAGCGCCGTCTGGACCACGAACCGGACCGCCCGCTGGACCGGCGTCGGCGTGGGCCGGATCGCCTCGGCCGCGAGCTCCAGGTCGCGCGTCACGCCGCCGGCCACGGTCGCCGTGGGGGACGCCCTCAGCTGACCGCCAGCGACGATGACGCGGCCATCGACGGCGGCCCGGTCGCCCAGCACCAGCGTGCCGCCCATCAGGAACAGGTCGCCGGCCACGTCACCGTCGATCGTCAGCTCGCCGTCCAGCACCACGACCACGCCGTCGATCCGTCCGTCCGCGTCCAGCACGCCCGTGCCGCCCAGCATGAGGACATGGCCCTCGCTCGGACCCAGCCGGTGGTCACCGGACAGAAGCAGCGCCCCGCGCTGCAGACCTTGCGCCCAGGCGACGCCGGACAGCAGCAGCGCGGCGGCCACGAGCCGCACCGCCCCTCGCCGTGTCTCACCTCGGCGCCTCTCACCTCGGCGCCTCTCGGCCCGGCGCCTCTCGACCCGGCGCCCTCGACCCGGCGCTCGCCGGCCGCCGTCCACCACCAGGAGCAGAAGCATCGCCGCGAAGAACGTCAGCGCCAGCGCGTCCACCAGCCGCAGGTGATCCACCCACGACACGCCGCTCGCCTGCAAGCGGATCGCGATCGCGGTGCTCGCGAACGTCGCCGTCCAGCCCGAGAGGGCCACGCCGATCGCGGCGTTCAGAGGCATGGTGCGGGGCGTGGACAGGTCCGCCCACACGGCGAAGTTCACGACCGTGTAGAGGCTCACCGCGACGGCGTAGAGAAGCGGCACGCCCAGCGCCGCCGACCCGTCGCCGGGAAGCCGGTCCGCGAGACCGTACGAGAAGTGCACCAGCGCGAAGATCCCGAACGTCCAGAAGAACAGGTGGCGCGCCGGGAACGCGCCGTAGAGAACCCCGCCGATCCAGGCCGCGGCCAGGTGCGTCACGCCCAGCGCGACGCGCGGCGTGGCCTCGACCGATCGCCACGCCCCGGTCACCAGCACGGGGGTGTCCACCAGACGCAAGAAGCCCAAGCTGTCGATGAAGAAGATCGCGAACATCAGCACCACCAGCAGCACGAACAGCCGGTCGCGCCGCGGCCTGCCGCTCGCGTCGTAACGGACGAAGCGACCGTGGGCGTAGGCAGGATCGCGATGCTGCACCGCCAGCGGGTCCAGCCAGGCCGGACGCACGAACGCGAGGAAGAGGAGCCCGATCGCTCCCGCCGGCATCACCCACATGATCTGCCGCGCGAACGCGTCGATGGTCCACGCCGCAGGCAGCACGTTGGCCGCGAGGTAGGCGAGGCCCGTGATCGAAGCGGCCACCCAGCCGCGGTCCCGCACCGGCACCAGGTCCACGGTCATGCCGAACGTCACCGGCACCCCGACGCCCAGCGCCACGGCCGTCGCGACGACCCAGGCGAGGAACGCGGCCTCGCTGGTCACGTGCGGCGCCAGCCAGGTGAGCACCGTCTGGACCGCGACGACCACGGACGCGATTCGGAGCTTCACGAGCAGACGCGTTCCCCAAGGAGCACGCGACATGCGGAGCCCGAACGCCACCGCGACGACCGCCGTGACGACGGCCAGCACCGTCATCGCGACGACGACGCGCTCGGCGCTCAGGCCCAGCACCCGCTCGCCCAGGTCCTTCAGGCCGAGCTGCACGAACGTGACGTTGTAGTAGTAGCCGACGCTCATCATCGCGATGAACGAGATCAGCCCCAAGGCCGCCGGCCAGTTCCGCTCGCTGAGCATCGTGCGCATCTACGCGGGCCTCCAACGCCGCAGCGAGCGTGACACGCGGAACCCCCGTCACGGCAAGGGACGTCCGGCCTCGGGGCGGCGGACGGCGCGGTCGAAGGTCAGTCGCGCCTCAGCGCCAGCGAGACCACCTCGTAGGAACCGTGCCAGAGCGTGCCCTCGTCGGGTGCGTCTTGGGCGTCGCTTCCGACCGTCCGCTCGAGCAGGTCGACGCGCCCGACCAGCGACCAGCCGTCGGGCAGCGCCTCGATCCTGGCGCGACCCGCCGCTCCGTGCGCGTCGTACAGCCGCAGGACCGCGCCGCTCCCCTCCTCCGCCGGCTTGAGCGCGGCCAAGCGTAGACCGTCGCTCGCGATCCTCAGGTGGGCGTGCTGCGGCGGCAGGCGTACGCGGGTCTGGGCCGAGGCTCCCTCATCGTCGGCGGGGCGCACCACGACGCCCAGCAGCGGCGCGTTCAGGTCGTGCGCGGCGGCGACCGTGCCGTGCCGCCAGTCGCCGTCGTGCGGATAGAGCGCGTACACGAGCTCGTGGAGGCCTTCGTCCGCCCACGGGTCGGGAAAGATCGGCGAGCGAACCAGCGTCAGGCTCAACGTGTCGCCGTGGGCGCCGTGCCCGTAGCGCCCGTCGTTCAGCAGCGACACGCCGCGCGCGCCGTCGCTCAGGTCCGCCCAGCGGTGGCCGGGGACCTCGAACCTCGCGGCGTCCCAGGAGGTGTTTCGGTGCGTGGGGCGGGCCACCGCGCCGAAGGCGGTCTCGAACGTCGCCCGTTCGCTTCGCACCGCGAGCGGCATCAGGGCGCGCAGCTGCGTTCGGCGGCCGTGCACGTCGATGCGCGTGACGATGTCCAGGCGGTCGCCGTGCCGGCTCAAGCGCAGCTCCTGCTCCACGCTGGCGCCCTCTGATGCTGCGGCGTACCCGGATGGCGGCCCGGAGCGGTCCTTCCTCGATCGCCTCCGGCGGCGCGTCGACGGTCAGGTCGACGGCGGCCTCGGCGTCGTCCGGGTCGATCTCCCACGCCTCGAAGAACCGCGGCAGGTCGGCGTGCGCGGTGATGCGGTTGGCCGGCGCGGCCAGCAGCTCCTCGCCCGTGCGGCGGTCGATCAGGCTGCTCAGCGTGCCGTCGGCCGCGACGCGCACGTCCAAGACGTCGTTGGCGAGGCGGTCCGCGGTCGCGACGAGGGTCCCGCTGGGCGGCGTGGCGGGCCGCGCGCCGGAAGGCGCGTCTGCGACCACGTCCAGCGCCAGGTGCCCCAGCCCAGGAACGACGAGGTCCGGGTCGTCGACGACCAGGCCGCCCTCGACCGCCTGATAGGCGACGGGACGGTCTCCCGGGGCCAGCAGCGTGAACGGACGATCGTCCGGTCGCGGCAGGACCGCGCGGAGCGGCCGGTCGTCGAGCGCGAGGTTCCACACCACCAGGCGGCCACGTCCGGCCGGCGCGGGCTCGATCCGTGACGAGAGCCGCTCCAGGGCGGCGTGCCGCAGGCGCGACGCGCGCTCGAGCGCCTCGCTCAGCTCGCCTTCGGCCTCGGCGTTCACGGTCCGGACGGAGGAGCCGGGCAACACGTCGTGGAACTGATTGCGCAGCAGCACGGTCCACAGGTCGCGCAGCTCTTGGGCCCGCCCGTCCGCGTCGGCGTCGTCGGCCGCCTCGCCGTGGGCGCCCGCGCCGTCCAGCGTGGCGGCGGCCTCGGCCTCGACCAGCACGTGCTCCAGCCGCCGGTTCGCCCGCTTCAGGCGCGCTTGGGTGGTGTACGTGCCGCGGTGCAGCTCCAGGTACTGCTCGCCACGCCAGACGGGAAGGCCGTCGCGGTCGGCCTCCCGGAAGAACGCGTCGATGCGCCCCTGCCGCACCCGCGGAAGGCCCGGGAACGCCGCGAGGCGTGGCAGCCGGGCGCGCATGGCGTCGTCCGGACCGCCGCCGCCGTCGCCGTGCCCGTACACGTACAGCGAGGCGTCGTGCCAACGCTTGCCGTCGTAGTTCTCCCAGCTGGACAGCAGCCCCTCGGCCTCGACCAGGCCGTTGTAACCGCCCGAGGGGTTGCGCAGCTGGTGCGCCAGCACGCGGCTGCCGTCGATCCCCTCCCAGCGGTAGAGGTCGTGCGGGAAACGGTCGCGGTCGTTCCACTCGAGCTTGGTGGTGAAGAAGCCGGTCAGGCCGGCTTGCCGCAGCAGCTGCGGCAGGTTGGCGGCGTAGCCGAACGTGTCGGGCAGCCAGCCGACGGTCGAGATCTGGCCGAAGCGGGAGGCCAGCCAGCGCTGCCCCAGAAGCAGCTGGCGCGCCCACGCCTCGCCGCTGGGCAGGTTGCCGTCCGGCTCGACCCACATCCCGCCGACGACCTCCCAGCGGCCCTCGGCCACGCGAGCGCGGATCCGCTCGAACATCGCCGGGTCGCCCTGCTCCAGATCGGCGTAGATCTGCGCCATCGACTGCGCGAAGCGAACGTCGGGATCGCGGTCCATCGCGTCCAGCACGGTCGCGAAGGTGCGGCGCGCCTTGCGGCGCGTCTCACTGAGCGGCCACAGCCAGGCCAGGTCGAGGTGCGCGTGACCGACGGCGACGAACGAGCCTTCGCCCGGGGCCGACGCCTGCAGCTGGGCCAGGCCGCCTGCCAGTCGGCTGCGTGCGTCGCGCCATGCCTGGCGGGACGCGTCGTCCAGAGGCAGCGGAGCAGCGTCGAAGCGCCACCCCTCCCACAGCGCCGCGAGTCCCCCCTCGGAGCCGGTCGCATCGGTCGCGAAGCTCGGACCGACCCGCGCCAAGTAGGCGTCGGTGGGCGTACGCGGAACACGGAGTCCCGAAAGCGTCTCACGCAACAGATCGTTCAGGCGCTGCGCCAACGCACGCCGTCCGTGTCGCGCCAGCGCACCCGCCGCGTCGTGCACGGCCAGCAGATCGTCGTGGAAGGCGCGCACCTCGTCGTCGGGGAGCGCCCAGGCCAGACGCTGGAACGTCGGGGCGTCCAGGCGGCGGCCGAACTGCGCGTAGGGGACCGCCTCGATCCGCAGCGACCAGCGCTGCTCGTCGCCGTCCTCGTCCGTCGGTCGCCGTCCGCGTCGCGGAGCCGCAAGCGGCGGTGGAACGGGTTCGACCCCAGCCGCGCCACGCCGTCCACCAGCACCAGCGCCTCTCCCCCGACGTCGACGTGCAGCTCCAGCGGCTGGCCGCGCCAATCGGCGGGCGCCTCGGCCTCGACCTCGAACACCGTGGGCAGCTCCCGGGTCGGCCACGGCTCGCCGGCCGCGATCGGGCGCGCCTCGCCGTCCACCCGCACCCGCACGCCGTCGACGGGACGCAGCTCGTGATCGCGCCACGCCCCGATCTCCTCGATCCGCTTGGCGAGCGCGTCGAGGCGCTGGGTCAGGGGGTCTCGGCCGTTCATCGGTC
>JAXHLW010000009.1:0-13058 GCA_034521815.1 Trueperaceae bacterium
GTGGGTGCCGAGCGCGTGCGGCGTGCGGCGAGCGGTGATGACGAGACGAGGCAGCGACGGAGCGTCAGCCGTCCTGGGCGTCCGCGGACTCCAGGATGCAGGCGTGACGGCGTCCGTCGCGGGCCACGAGCTCGGGAACGGCGGCCTTGCACGCGTCCATCGCGTGCGGGCAGCGGGGATGGAACGGACAGCCGCTCGGCATGTTCAGCGGGCTGGGAAGCTCGCCTTCGACGGCGTCGGCGACGGTGGTGACGTCGGGCTCCAACGACGGCGCGGCGGACAGCAGCGCCCGGGTGTAGGGGTGGCGCGGGTCGCGGAACAGCGCTTCGGTCTCGCCCACCTCGACCACGCGACCGAGGTACATCACCGCGACGCGGTGCGAGATGTGGCGCACCAGGCGAAGGTCGTGCGCGACGAACAGCACGGTGAGGTGAAGGCGCTCCTGCAGCTCGAGGAGCAGGTTGATCACCTGCGCCTGCACGCTCACGTCCAGCGCCGAGACCAGCTCGTCGGCGACCAGGGTCTCGGGCTCCAGCGCCAAGGCGCGGGCGATGCCGATCCGTTGCCGCTGCCCGCCACTGAACTCGTGCGGCATCCGTTCCGCGGCGTCCAGCGGGAGGCCGACCAGCTCCAGCAGCTCGTCGATCCGGGCGGGGATCTGCGGCTTGGGCCGCATCCGGTGCACCGCCAGCGCCTCGTTCAGGATCGTGCCCACCGTCATCCGTGGGTTCAGGCTGCCGTAGGGGTCCTGGAAGATCATCTGGACCTTGCGGTGATACCTGCGGAGCGCGTCGCCCTTCAGCGCCCGCACGTCGTCGCCTACGTAGCGGATCGTGCCGTCGTCGGGCTCGTGCAGGCGCACCAGGCAGCGCGCCAGCGTGGACTTGCCGCAGCCCGACTCGCCGACGATGCCCAGCGTCTCGCCCCGCTGGACCTGGAGCGTGACGCCGTTCAGCGCGCGGACGGCGCGGCGGGGCCGCCGCTGGATCCGCTCGATCATGGAGCGTTCGACCGGGAACGTCTTGACCAGGTCGCGGACGTCGAACACGGTTTCGGACGCGGCGGTTCCGGGCGCGATGGTGGGCGCGGTGGGTTCGGGCGCGGCGGTCACGAGCGCTCCTTCTGCGGCGCCGGCAGAACGTCGTGCCGGATGCAGGCGCTGGCGTGGCCCGGCGCGACCTCGACGAGCGGCGGCTCGGCCTCGTGGCAGGCGGGAATCTCGAACGAGCAGCGCGGCGCGAACGGGCAGCCGGGCGGCAGCGAGCGCAGGTCGGGCGGGGCGCCGCCGATCGGGGCCAGTGGCGTGCGGGCTGCCCCTCCGTCCGGCACCGAGCGTCGCAGCCCCACGGTGTAGGCGTGCTTGGGGTTGCGGAACAGCTCGCGGACCGGCGCGGTCTCGACGAGCCTGCCGGCGTACATCACCGCGACCCGGTCGCACGTCTGCGCGACGACGCCCAGGTCGTGCGTGACGAGGATCACCGCCATGCCCAGCTGATCGCGCAGCCGCAGCAGCAGCTTCAGGATCTGATCCTGGATGGTGACGTCCAGCGCGGTGGTGGGCTCGTCGGCCAGCAGCAGCTGCGGACTGGACGCCAGCGCGATGGCGATCATCGCGCGCTGTCGCATTCCGCCGCTGAACTCGTGCGGAAAGCCGTCCAGGCGCTCGCGCGGGGAGGGGATGCCGACCAGCGAGAGCAGCTCGGTGGCCCGCTCGGTCGCCTCGCGGCCTCCGATGCCTTCGTGCTCGGCCAGGCTCTCTCGGATCTGCTTGCCGATGCTCAGCACCGGGTTCAGCGCCGTCATCGGCTCCTGGAAGATCATGCTGATCTCGCCGCCGCGGACGTCCTGCATCCGCGCATCGCCGACGCTCAGCAGGTCCTGCCCCTGCCAGATCACGCTGCCGGTGATCTCGGTGGGCGGCCGGTACAGGCGCACCAGCGAGCGGAGCGTGACGCTCTTGCCGGAGCCGGACTCGCCGACGATGCCCAGCACCTCGCCGGGCGCGAGGTCGAACGACACGTCGCGCACGACGTGGAGCCGTCCGCGCTCGCCGGGGAAGACGGTGTTCAGGTCGCGGACGGAAAGCATGGGCTGCTCGGCGCTCACGATTTCGGCCTCAGGAGATCGGCGAGGCCGTCGCCGACCAGGCTGAACGAGATGCCGGCCAGCGTCAGGACGAGGCCCGGGAAGGTCGAGATCCACCAGGCGGTGGTCATGAAGTTCTTGCCGTCGGCCACCATCACGCCCCACTCGGCCGTGGGCGGCTGGGCGCCCAGGCCCAGGTAGCCCAGCGAGGCGCCCAGCAGGATGCCCAGGCTCATGTCCGTCATCAGGTACACGATCGCGGGCGTGACGACGTTGGGAAAGACGTGCCGGGCGATGATCCGGCTGGGGGAGTAGCCCATCACCTTGCCGGCCTGGACGTACTCGGCGTTCTTCTGGACGATCGTCTCGCCGCGGACCAGCCGGGCGTAGTACACCCAGCCGACCGAGCTGACGGCGATGTACATGTTCGACAGGCCGGGGCCCAGGATCGCGACGATGGCGATCACGAGGATCAGGAACGGGAACACCATCACCACGTCGACGATGCGGCCGAAGATGGCGTCGAGCCAGCGTCCGTAGTAGCCGGTGACCACGCCGGCGAAGGTGCCGAACAGGAACGGGAACAGCGTGGTGAACAGCGCGATCTGCATGTCGATGCGGGCGCCCCAGATCACGCGCGACAGCACGTCGCGGCCGAAGTTGTCGGTTCCGAACGGGTGCGCGGCGCTGGGCGCCTGGAGGATGGCGCCGTAGTCGAAGTCGTTGGGGCCGTACGGCGCGATGGCGCCGGGAATGATCGCCATCGTCACGAAGCCCAGCAGCAGCAGCCCGCCGATGACCAGCGTCGGCTTGGGCCGCGGCACGACGCGGCGGGCGCGCCTGAGTCGGGGAACGGTCGTCGTGGTCACGTCGCCTCCTCAGGCCATCTTCGTCCGGGGATCCAGGACGGTGTAGACGAGATCGGTGAGCAGGAAGACCAGGGAGATGACCACCGCGAAGGAGAGGGTGAGGCCCTGGACGACGGAGTAGTCCCGCCCGTAGATGGAGTCGATCATCAGCCGGCCGACGCCGGGGATGGCGAACACCGTCTCGGTGATGACCGCGCCGCCCATCAGGCGGCCGATCGAGAGGCCGAACAGCGTCACGGTGCCGATCATGGCGTTGCGCAGCACGTGGCTGGCCAACACGACGCGAGGCTGCAGCCCTTTCGAGCGCGCGAAGTCGACGTACTCGGCGGTGAGCACCTCGAGGATCGAGGCGCGCAGGTTCCGCATCAGCATGGCGGCGAGATAGAAGCCCAGCGAGAGCGCTGGAAGGAACAGATAGTAGATGTTCTCCCCGAACGACGAGCCGATGCCGCCGACGGGGAACCAGGAGAGCCGCGCACCGAAGACGGTGAGCAGCTGCAGCGCCACGTAGAACACCGGCAGGGAGAGCCCCACCTGGAAGAAGCCGCGAATCGTCCCGTCGATCCAGGTGCCGCGCTTCAGGGCGGCGACGATGGCGGCCGGGATGGCCAGCAGCGCGGCGACCAGGCCGGCGTACAGCGTGAGCCCCATCGTGATCGGCAAGCGCTCGGCGATCAGGCGGCTGACGGGCACCTTGAGGTTGATGCTGGTGCCCAGGTCGCCCTGAGCGACGTTGCGCATGAAGATCGCGAGCTGCACGGGGATCGGACGGTCCAGCCCGAGCTGACGGTTCAGACGCTCGACCGCCTCGTCGGTGACGCGGTCGCCCAGGATGGCGGTGGCGGGGTCGCCGGGCAGCAGGCGCACCATGAAGAACACCAGCACCAGGATCACCAGCAGCGTCGGAATCATCTGCAGCAGGCGGGCCAGCACGTACTGCCAGCGGTTCAACGGGGGCCTCCGGGGTCTAGGTCGCTGCGTCGCACGTCGGGTCTCGAATCAGGAGGACGTCCGCCAGCACAGCAGCGGCCTTCCCGGACGGATCCGGGAAGGCCGCGACGCGTGGGGGCGTCACTCCAGGTGAACGTCCTTGAGGACGTAGGCGCCCAGCGGGATCTGCACGAAGTCTTCGACGTTCGTGGCCATCGCGACGGGGTAGGGGGTCTCGTACAGGAAGGTGATCGGCGCGGCGTCCAGGTAGATCTCCTGGATGCGCTCGTACTGCGCGGCGCGGGCGCCTGCGTCGAGCTCGATCTGCGAGGCGGCGAACAGCTCGTCGATCTCGTCGTTCTGGAAGCCGGTGTGCAGCGACTCGACGTTCTCGTAGATCGCGAAGTACGAGGTGATCTGGCTGGGGTCGTTGATGTCGTTGGTCCAGGCGGCGGTGCGCATCTGGAAGTCGTTGTTGCGGTAGCGCTCGGTCTTCGTGGCGGCCTCGAGCTGCTCGATCTCGAGCGTCACGCCGACGTCGGCCCACATGTTCTGGATCGCGGTCAGCAGCGCGAGGTCGTCCTGGCTGCCGGCGGTCGCCATGGAGCTGACGGTGAAGCCGTCTCCGTAGCCGGCCTCGGCCAGGAGCTCGCGGGCGCGCTCGGGGTCGTAGGGGAACCCTTCTTGCGCGTCGTAGTAGGGGGTGGTCGTCGACATGTAGGAGTACATGGGCGTGCCGTTGCCGAACAGCACGACCTGGATCAGCGCTTCTCTGTTCACGGCGTAGTTCAGCGCCTCGCGGACGCGCTCGTCGGACAGCGGGTTGGGCGTGCCGTCGAGGAGCGTCTCACGGTTGTTCAGCAGGATGCTGTTCACGCGGGTGGAGGGGAACAGCTCCATCTCGATGTCGGCGTCGGCGCCCAGCTCGGCCGCGCGCGAGAACGGAATGAACTCGGCGACGTCGAGCTCGCCGCCCTGCAGGCGCAGGATGCGGGTCGCGTCGTCGGGCACGATCTCGAAGCGGATCGAGTCGAGGTAGGGGAGCGCTTCGCCGTCGGCGCCGATCTCCCAGTAGTACGGGTTGCGCTCGAGCACCATGTACGAGCCGCGCTGCCACTCGGTCAGCACGAACGGTCCGGAGCCGATCGGGGCTTCGGCGAACGCTTCCGCCTTCTCGCGCATCGTCTCGCCCTCGGCGGCCTCGAACAGGTCCTGGGGCATGACGGCGGAGTTGAACATGGCCAGGGCCGGCTCCAGCGTGGGGTCGGGGCGGGACAGGTTCAGGGTCACGGAGCCGTCGCCGGCGTCGATCGACTCGACGGAGGCCAGCGTGAAGCTCCAGATGCCGTTCTCGGGGTTGCGGGCGCGGTCCAGCGACCACTTGACGTCGTCCGAGGTGATGTCGCTGCCGTCGGCGAACTTGATGCCGTCGCGCAGCTGCAGGGTCAGCTCGAGCCCGGTGTCGGAGAAGCTCCACGACTCGGCCAGACCGGGCTTGACGCCGGTGCCGTCGGCGGTCGGCTGGAGCAGGGTGTCGTACAGGTTCGTGAGCACCCAGATGTCGAGGTTGGCGTCGTTCAGGACGGGGTCGAGAAAGAGCGAGTCCGCGTAGCGCGCGAACGTCAGCTCGCCTCCGCGTTGCTGGGCGAGGCCGGTACCGATGGCCAGCACGGATAGAAGGGCTGCGAACAGCAGGACGGGTCGTTTCATGCCTACCTCCAGGGGTGGAACGGCAACGAGCGGTCGACCCTTGGATCGCACCGTGGATGGCCCAGAAAGAGCCGGCCTCCCGCGTCGCTGTTACTGCCGACCATAACACTCGAACTCTATGCGGTCAAACGTGTGGAGTTGCGGTAGGTGGTGCCGCCGCGCCGCCCGGGTCCGCGGGTCGAAGAGAGGCGTCGCGGGTCGCTAGGAGTCCGCACGGACCTTCGGCACGGGGATGCGTGGCGCCACCGACTCGAGCGCGCGGGCGACGGAGAACAGCGTGGCGTCATCGTCCTTTCGAGCCGCGAGCTGGATCGACGCCGGTAGCCCCTCGGCGACCCCCCACGGCAGCACCAAGGCGGGCGCAGCGAGCAGGTTGAACGGTCCGCTGAAGTGCATCTCCGAGGCGCCTTCCTCGCCGTGCACCGAAGGATCGTGCGCAGGCGCCTGGAACGGCACGGCGGGCGAGAGCAGGACGTCGATGCGAGCGGAGGGCGCCGTGGCTCCGTCCATCCAGGCCGCGAACGCCTGCTGGGCTGCCTCTTGGCGGCGCCGGGCCCGGACGTAGCGAACGGCGGGCAGGTCGAACCCCGCCTCGATCTGCGCCAGGGTGTCGGGGCCGTACCCCGCGGCGTTCCGCCCAACGTGATCCTCGTGTATAACACTCGCTTCGGGAAGCAGCAGATCGAGCAGCGCCTCGTTCAGGTCCGAGAACGCGGCGAACGAGACCTCCACCAGCCGCGCGCCGCCGCGTTCGGCCGCCGCGACGGCCGCTTCCCAGGCGGCCCGGACGGCGGGCGTGGGCGACCCGGCGTCCACCCAGTCGTGCGGAACGCCGATCGTGACGCCCTCGAGGCTCGACGGCGCCTCCTCGCCCCAGCGGGCGGGACGTCCCTCGATCACGTCGTGGAGGAGCGCGGCGTCCTCGATGCGCCGGGCCAGAGCCCCGGCCGCGTCCAGCGACCAGGCGAGGGGGAACACGCCGTCCATCGGTACCCTCGTCGGCGTCGGCTTCACGCCGACGACGCCGCAGTACGCCGCGGGAACGCGGACCGATCCGCCGGTATCCGTGCCGACCGCCAGCGGAACGCAGCCGGCCGCGACCGCCGCGGCGCTGCCGCCCGACGACCCGCCCGCGGTGCGGGTCGGATCGTGCGGGTTGCGGGTGTCGCCCACCTCGGGGTGCACGGCGCCGTAGGCGTACTCGAGCAGGTTCGTCTTGGCCACCACGACGGCGCCGGCCTCGCGCAGCCTCCGCACCAGCTCCGCGTCGCGTGGCGCCGTGTCCACGCGGCCGACGCGCGAGCCGTACCCGGTCGGAGCGTCCGCCACGTCGATCAGGTCCTTGATCGCGACCGGGATGCCGTGGAGCGGCCCGCGATCGTGGCCACCGGCGAGCTCGGCGTCCAGGGCGCGCGCCTCCGCGGTCGCGGCCTCGCTTCGCAGGTGGGCGACCGCGTTGAGGGTCGGCTCCCAGGCCGTCAGCGCCTTCAGCGAGGCGGCGACCAGCTGCTCGGCGCTGAACGCGCCCGACCGGAGGCCGCCGGCCAGCTGTCGGACCCCGCCTGGACTTCCGCCTGGACCCCCGCCGGTCCGCGTCACGCCGGGCTCGCCCGCGACGCCTCGGCCAGGCTCATGAGCGTGCCCCACGCCTGCGGACGGTCGCCCTGCTCGACCTGGCGCACGACCTCCACCAGGCGACGGGTGAGCGGCAGGTGCAGGCCGTGCGCCTCGGCCCGGGCCAGGACCTCGCCGAACTGGGCTTCGGCCTCGGTCTTGCGCTTCCGGACCGCCAGGTCGCGCCAGACGCCGCTGTGGGTCTTGGCCGAGCCGCGATTGTGCGTCACCATCGCCTCGTACGAGGCGGCGCGCGCACGGGCGTCGCCGTCCGGTCCGAACGCGACGGGATCGAAGCCGTTGAAGCCCAGCGGTTCGATCCCCTCGGCGTACGCCACCGCCAGCACCTCGGCGGCGAGCTCGTCCAGGATCGGTCGTGCCTCGCGCGAGTCCAGCACGTCGGCGATGGACTCGTCGCACAGCGCGCTCGCGAACAGCATCGCGCCGTAGCCCATCTTTCCCCACAGGTAGCCCCAGATGTTGTCGGTCGCGATGGCGTTCGGCTCGAACGTGCGAAGCAGGTCCAGCAGCCAGGCGAGCCGCTCGCTGGACCGGCCGTCGAGCTCGCCCACGACGACGGCGCCGCGGCCTCCGAAATGGATCACGCCCGGCTCCAGGTAGTCCGCGCCGAAGTTCACGAACGCCCCGACCGTCCGCTCTGCGCCCACGCGCTCCGCGATGGCGAACTCGTTCAGCCCGTTCTGGACCGAGACGACGAAGCCGTCGTCGGCCAGGTGCGGCGCGATCGCGTCGGTGGCGGCTTCGGTGTGCAGCGCCTTCGTGCACAGCAGCACGGCGTCCCAGCGGCCTTGGACGCGCTCCGGCGTGACGGCGCCGACCTCGGCGGTGAAGGTGTCGACCGGGCCGGTGATGCGCAGGCCGCCCGCGTCGATGGCGTCGACGTGCTCGTCCACGACGTCGACGAGCGTGACCTCGCGGCCGGCGCGGGCGGCGTACGCGGCGATCGTGCCGCCGATCGCCCCGGCTCCCCAGATCAGCGTCCGCACGGCGACCTCGTCTCGTGGTCGTCGCTGTTCGGTCGCGCGGCGTGCGCGTACGTCACGCGCTCCACGGCCCCTCGATCGCGGCGCGCGTCTCCTCGACGCCCACCTTCCAGAGCTCCATCATCGTCGCGTCGGGCTTGGCGTACTCGCCGCCCATGTTGCCGTCGCCCATGTAGTCGCGCACGCCGGCCGGCGAGAGCAGCCGCAGGATGTCGACGTCGGTCATCGGTTTCTGCGCGTCGGGTGGCGTGGCGCCCTCGAGCCGGGTCCACGGGAACGTCTCCATCCACGAGGCGTGCGAGGCCACGGGATCGATCTCGCGGACCTTGGCCATGGTCTTGGGCGCGCTCCACCAGTCGTGCCACTTCACCGTCGTCTCGGGGTGATCCATCATCCACTCCTGCAACAGCCCTCGACCCGACGAGTTGCCGCCGTGGCCGTTCACGAACAGGATGCGGCGGAATCCCTGTCGGGAGAGGCCGTCCATCAGGTCGCGAAGGATCGCCAGGTAGGTCGCGACGCGCAGCGTGACGGTCCCCGGGTAGCCCACCTGGTACGGCGTCAGGCCGTAGCTCAGGCCGGGGAACACCGGCACGCCCAGGGGCTCCGCGGCTTCGGCCGCGACCCGCTGCGACAGGATGTTGTCGACGCCCAGGCTGAGGTAGGCGTGCTGCTCGATGCTGCCGAGCGGAACGACGGCGCGGTCGTCCTGTTTCAGGTAGGTCTGGACGTCGAACCAGCTCATGTCGTGTGCGTGCATGGTCACTCCTTGGTCGGATCGCGGACGGTGGGGGTCGGGGAACGGGTCGGGGAAGGGGTCGAGGGATGGGGCGTGACCGCGGGCGCTTCGGGCGACACGGGCGCGTCGGACCCGGCGAACGAGGAGGGAGACCCGGGCGCCGAGGCGCCCGAGGCGAGCAGCGACCTGACGATCGGCGCGATCTCGTCCTCGATCCAGACCGGATCGGGAACGTGGCGGTACTCGAACGTCTCCATGAACGGAGGGAGCCTGGCGGTGACGCTCTCGGCACCGGTGGCGTAGATCACGACGTCGCTGTCCGCCACGACCTCGTCGACATCGTCGGCGTCGCGGACCGTTCCGCGGACGTGCGCCACGTGCTGGGCGAAGCCGTGCACGCCCTCGAGGAAGGTCGGAAGGAACTCGGGCAGGGCCGAGATCAGCCCCACGCGCACGAACGGCGAGAGGGCGGCGAGCTGCGTGCGGACGCGCGTGCTCGGAATGAAGCGCACCGCGCCGATCGGCGGTCCGTCCGGCACCAGGCGCTCCAGCTCCTTCCGGCGGTGCAGGAAGGTGAGCAGAAGATCGGCCTCGCGGAGCGAGGCCAGGGTCTCGTCGTTCAGCGAATCGAAGACGATCGTGTCGACCGAGCAGGTCGCGCCGAGGCGCTCGGCGACGTCCCGCCCGTAGTCGCGGGTGGCGGCGTCGAAGATGCCGACGAAGCGGACGTCGAGCGGCGCACCGAGCGGGACGTCCTGCGCGAGCCTCAGCGTCAGCAGTCCCGACAGCTCGTCCCGGGCCACCCCCAGCCGGTCGGCCAGCCTGAGCAGCTCGTCGACCGCCCGGTGCAGGGCGGGAAGCGGCCGGTCCGCTGCGGCCTCGGGCAGGCCCGCACGGGCGACGAACGTTCCGCTGCCGGGCACGGTCTCGATCAGCTCGCGTTCGCGGAGCGTCCGGAACACGTTCGACACGGTGACCGGCGAGACCTCGAGCCGCTCGGCGAGCTCGCGCACCGAGGGCAGTCGGCTGCCGGGAGGGAGGTGGCCGGAGGACACCCCGTACTCGATCTGGCCCACGAGCTGACCGTGGATCGAGACGGGGAGGTCTCGGTCCACGCGAAGAGCGAGCGAGCTGGTAGCGGCGAGCTTCGACATGATCGTTACGCAGTAATGTAACAGGATGCAGGCGGTGGGTCAAAACTGCGCCCAATCGACCTGTAGGGCCGGTATCGCGTTCGCATACCGTTACAGTTCTTAGGGACACCGAGTCGATCCGATCCGCGTCGTCGTTCCGAATGACAGAGTGGAGCGCACGGAGAGCTTCACCCCACGACGCCCGACGGAAGGGACACCGACCGATGACCGATTCGAACGATACGACGCCACGCCAAGCGGCCGCACGGCCGACGACGCTACGCCCCGAGGCCGTGAAGCCCGTCGCGGTCTTCACGGCGGCGGGAAGCGGCATGGGCGCGGCAGCCGTTCGGCTCTTCGCCGACAACGGGTGGGAGGTGGCCGTCCTCTCCGCCTCCGGTGCCGGCGAGGCACTGGCCCACGACCTCGGAGGCGTCGGCGTCACCGGCGACAACCGCAACGATGCCGACCTGGTCAGACTCGTCGACGGCGCGATGCAGCGCTGGGGACGGATCGACGCGGTGGTGAACAGCGCCGGGCACGGACCGAGCGGAGACCTCCTGGCGCTCTCCGACGAGGATTGGCACGCCGGCCTCGAGATCTACCTCCTGAACGTGGTGCGCATCGCCCGCCTGGTCACGCCGATCCTGGCCCGGCAAGGGGGTGGCTCGATCGTCAACGTGTCGACGTTCTCGGCGGTGGAGCCCGATCCCGACTTCCCCACCTCGTCGGTGACGCGCGCGGGGCTGTCGGCGTTCACCAAGCTGTTCGCCGACCGCTACGCTGCCGATTCGGTCCGCATGAACGACGTCCTGCCCGGGTTCGTCGACACCTTTCCGGAGCGGCCCGACACCCGAGCGAGAATCCCGATGGGCCGCCACGCCCAGGTCGACGAGATCGCCGAGGCGATCCTGTTCCTGGCCTCGCCCCGCTCGAGCTACGTCACGGGGCAGGCGATCCGCGTCGACGGTGGGCTGACCCGCTCGATCTGACGATCGTTCCGGGTCGGATCGCGACGGTTCGTATACTCGTGCATGTCCGCCTCGGCGCCGGCGAACGATGTAAGGCTTCGGGTGCTTTCCGGCACCACCGAGGTGGTGCGCGCCGGCGTGGCGTCGGCTCTGGTCGGGCGGCGAGGCCTGCTGGTGGCGACGCTGATCGTGCTCGGGCCGACGTCCAGGGCCCGGCTGGCCGGCCTCCTGTGGCCCGATGCGGCGCCGCCGTCGGCACGGACGAACCTTCGGCAGACGATCCATCGACTGCGCCTCGGAGGCATCGACGTCCAGGGCGACCCTCTGAGGCTGCCCTCCGGAACCCGGATCGACACAGGCACGGACCACGCCGCCGACCCGGCACTCGGCGCGTACGCCGATCCGTACGCGGTACCGGACACGGACGACCTGCCCGAGCTGGCCGATCTGCTGACCGCGGCGCAGGAGCGGCGGCGCTCGCTGGACGCTGTCGCGGCGGCCCGCTCCTGGGAGGAGGCGATCGCCGCCGGCCGGGGACGCGAGGCGGTGCACGCCGCCCGGCGCTGGCTGGCGATCGATCCGCGCTCGGCGGACGCTCATCTGGCGCTGATGCGGTCGCACGAAGCGGTCCACGACCCGGGAGCCACGTTGGACGCGTTCCGTCGGATGCGCGCCTGGCTTCGCCGTAGCCTCGACGTTGCTCCGCCCGACGAGGCGGTCGGCATCGCGCGCCGCGCCGCCGAGGTGGCGGCGGCGACCGACCTGAACGCCGTGGCGCCGAGCACGCCCGTGCGTGGCGGCTTCGTGCGGCGCGCCGAAGCCGAAGGCTGGCTGGCGGAGGGCGTCGAGCTTCTGCGCGCCGCGGCCGACCGCAGCGAGGACCCGGTCGCCCGCGGCCGCCGACGCATCGGACAGGCGTGGCTCGAGCATCAGCTGGGTCGCAACGACGCCGCCGAACGCTCGGCGCGAGCCGGCCTGAGCGACGCGGGGAGCGACCCCTCCAGCCGTCGCGAGGGCTGGTTCGTGCTCGGCTCGATCGAGCGGCATCGCGACCGCCCCCACGCGGCGCGTGCGGCCTGGCGGCACGCGCTCGCGACCGCGGTGTCGCACGATGACGAAGCTGGCGATCGGGTCGGTGACGAGGCCGGTGGCCCGGGCGACGACCCCGCCGGCGTCTCGCTGCTTCTCAACCTCGCGCTGATCGAAGACGCGCTCGGCGACGCGGCGGCGGCCGGACCGCGCTACGTCGCCGCGCTCGACGCGGCGCGCCGGGTCCACGATCCGCGCAGCGAGGCGATCGTTCTGAACAACCTGGCGCACGTGGCGCTCGAGGCCGGCAGGATCGACGACGCGGCCGCGCTCGCGGCGCGCGCGGCGTCCCTGGCGTCGGCCGGAGCCGATCGGCAGCTGCAGGGATACGTCGCCGACGGGATGGCGCGGGTCCGTCTCGCTGCGGGCGACGCCGAAGCGGCCCGTGGCTGGGCCGCCCGTGCCGCCGAGGCGGGCGAGCGACTCGGCGACGCCGTGCTTACGATCGAGGGGCTGGCGAGCCTCGCGGAGGCGTTGGCCGCGCTGGGTCAGAGCGCGTGGGCCGCGACCGTGCGGGCCGAGGCCGAACGCCGCGCCAGGCGGGTCGGCTACGCGCCGGGGCTGGTCCGGCTGCTGGGGTCCTCGGCCGTCGTCACGCCTTCGTCACGCTCCGAGGGGCACGATTCGAGACGAAGGGAGGATCACCATGGCGAAGATCCTGAGGTGCCGTGACGTGGGGTTCGATTGCGACGCCGAGGTACGGGCGTCCAGCGAGGACGAGGTGATGGCGCAGGTCGCGGAGCACGCCCGCGAGGTGCACGGCGTCGACGAGGTGCCTGACGAGGTGGTGGCGCGCGCCCTCGCGGCGATCCGCGAAGAACCGGCCTGAGCGCGCCGGCCTGAGCGCGCCGGCCTGATTGCGTCGCTTCGGGACGCGTCGAGGCACGACGCGATGAACGCCTCGTGATCGGTGT
>JAXHLW010000010.1:0-14709 GCA_034521815.1 Trueperaceae bacterium
CATCGGCCAGCTCGCGCATGAGGGCGGCCCCGTGAACCGGCTCGATTCGCGCATGGTGCAAAATGTGGAGTTTCACGAAGCCCAACGCGACGCTGCGCAACACGCCTCAGCGTACCGCGAGCCGCCGTCGGACGTGGCTGCTGTTCTCGTCCGTAAGGCCTGCCGCGTAGCGAGCTGGGACCGTCAAGCGCGTCGGTGCCCGTCGCGACCGGCCACGAACGGCGGGGTCATCGGAATCGCTATGCGATGCGTTCGGCTCGTGACGTTCGTCTTCGTGACATTTGGCCTTGGAGCTCGCATCGAAACAGCCTAATGTCCGGGTGTGCATATCGCGGGCCCGGCTCGTAGTCTCAGGTGCACACGGAGGTTTCATGCGTTTCATCCGCACGCTCGCCACGTCGATCGTGGCTCTATCGTTGGTGGCCCTGTTGGGCCTTGCGACCGCCCAGAACGGGGTCCTGCAATCGGTCAAGGTTCCCTATCCGCCGCTCATCGACGGGAACGCCGGAGAAGCGCTCTGGTCCGAGGCCCCCGTCTTGGAGCTCGAAACCTACGGCGCGGGCCACTGGGGCGCCGCGAACGAGTCGGAGACGACCGTGCAGCTTCGGTCGGTTCACACCGACGACGCCGTCTACTTCCTCGCGCGCTGGGCGGATCCCACCTTCTCGCTGGACCGGAAGCGCTGGATCGTGCAGGACGGCACCTGGGTCGGTCAGGACCAAACTCCGTTGCGCGAGGGCGGCGCGTCCACGTTCTACGAGGACAAGCTGGCGTTCCTCTGGGTCATCGACGCCGAGTCGATCGTCGAGGACGAGAGCTTCTGGCCCACCTACTTCGAGCCCGAGGACGCGCCCGATGCGGGGTACGAGCGTCCCGTCAAGGCGATGCCCGATGGTGAGCTGCTGGACCTCTGGCACTTCAAGCTCGTCCGCAACAACTACACGACGCCGTCGCAGGTCGATGACCAGTACGTCGACGACACGCTGGACGCCGAAGCGAACCGGAACGCCGGACGCAAAGGCGACCCCGGCGACGGCGGCTACTACTCCAACGCCAAGGAGTACACGACGCCCGACGGCGAGACGGTGACGGGCCCCTGGTACTACGTGCCAGGAAACCCCAACGTGTACATCGTGACCCACGACATGGTGGAGCGCGGCGAGGCCGTCGAGATCGAGGACTACGAGCAGCTGACCTCGTTCGCCGAGGGCACGCGGCTTCCTAGCGTCATCGGCCGGCCGTTCACCGGCAGCCGGGGCGACATCCGCGGCAAGGACACCTGGAGCGACGGCTGGCACACGCTCGAGATCGGCCGGGCGCTCGACACGGGCACTCCTGACGTGGACGTGGTCTTCTCCGATCTGTCGGTGCCGTACTTCTTCGGCGTCGGAAGCTTCGACAACTCGCAGATCGCCCACGGGGTGACCGACCTCATCGGATTCGAGTTCATCGACTAGCGTACGTCCCGCACACGGCCGAGTCGTGGCGCGCGATCCGCGCGCCACGACTCGGCGCTTCTCTGGCTTCTCCCTCGATCGTCAGCGCGGGTCCGCCCTCGACGCCACCGGACAGGACGTGCGCAGTGCGGACAGGTGTCGCGTCGCCCCACTCCCGAGCGCGCGGGCGTATCGTGCAGGCATGACGGTCGCCGAGCGGATTCACCTTCTCACCGATCAGACGCGGTGGAAGATCGCCCAGTTCCTGATGGACCCGGTGCAGTCCTGTTGCGGGCGCGATGACGGCGTCTGCGGCTGCGACATCGAGACGTTCCTCGGCGTGGCTCAACCGACGGTCAGCTACCACATGCGTTTGCTCGCGGAGGCCGGCTTCGTCGTCGCCGAACGCCGTGGTCGATGGGTCTACTACGAGCTCGCTCCGGCCGGGTTGCACGAGGTGGCGGGCGAGCTGACGCGCTTCGCGGACAGGGCCGACACCGTCGTGCGCGATGCGGACGGGATCGTCGAGCGTGCGCCAGCGGTGGTCCGGCGCAGCAGCTAGCCACCAAGCCAATTCGGACGGCGACGCGCCTCAGGGATCTTCGGATCCGCGCGTCGTCGAGGTCTTGTGGCGAACCTCGAGGATCGCGATCTTGGTGGAGTGGTTGAACGGTGCGGGGTCGGCGACCGGCTCGGACCGGCGGGTGGACGGGTAGCCGGTGACGTCGCCTGGGACGTCGATCGTCCGCTCGATCGTCATCCAGCCGCCGACGCACAGCCCCTCGAGCTCCTCCATGAACGCCGCGCCCGACACGAACAGCGAGTTGTTCACGAGGGCCAGCCTGCCTCCGCTACGGATCAGCGGCCGGACCTTGTTGACCAGACGGGCGACGTTTCGCTCCAGGTCCACCGTGCCGCCCGGCGTGCTCGAAAAGAACGGCGGGTCGAGGATCGCCAGGTCGTAGCGGACGTCCTGAAGCTTCTGGCCGCGCACGAACGAGAAGAAGTCGCGCGCCTGGAAGTCCTTGCGCTCGATTCCGAAGCCGTTGAGCGTGTACGACCTCTTCGCCACGTTCAAGAAGCGACGGTTCAAGTCGGTGTGCAGCACCCGTGCGGCCCCGCCGGCGCGGGCCGCCACGCCCAGGCTGCCGGTGTAGGCGAACGTGTTCAGCACGGTCGCCCCCTCGGCGTGGTCGATCAGCCAGCGACGCAGCTCGCGCGTGTCCAGGTAGAAGCTCGCGTCCTGGTTCATGCGCAGGTCCACGGCGTAGCGGACGCCGTGCTCGTGCACGTCGCTGGCCACCCCTGGCCCGTCCGGATCCTCGTACGCGACGCGCCCCTGGCGCTCCAGGTCGGTCGTCCCCTCGCGCTCCTTCACGACGATCGCCTGCAGCCAGGGAAGCTGGGTACGCAGCCTGTCGATCAGCGCGCCCACGTCCGAAGCGGCGTTTACGGTGGAGGCGGGGGCGTCGGCGTCCGACGGGGACGGGCGATGGAACACCACGGCCGTCGTCGCGTACACGTCGACGACGTAGCGCGCGTCGCCCTCGAGGTGTCCGTTGAACGCCCGGAAGGCGGTCCGGTGCGACGGCTCGATCAGGGGCGATCGCGCATCGATGGCGCTGGCTAGAAGGTCGGGCTGCGTCGGGGACGGCACGCCGCGATTGTGCCACCGATCGACGGTTCACGAGTCGGGCCCGCGTCGCCGCGGGGCGCTACGACTCGCGGAAGGTGGCGTTCGCCTTGCGCATGATCGCCATCACGTCGTCCGCGTTCTCGTCGGACGCTTCCACCGCCAGCAGGACGCTGTCGTCCCCGAGCGCTTCCTCGTAGAACCCGGCTTCCTCCTGGTCGACGCCCAAGCGCGTCAGCTCGTTCGAGACGTCGCCCGTGCCGAACCCCACCGCGCGGAACAGCGATCCCAGGATGCCCTGCCCGTCCGACGCGTTCTGCTGGCGACGGATGGGGTGCAGGTCGCCCTGCTCGACGCCGGTCTCGACCAGCTGGCTGATGGCTCGTTGTGCGTCCTCGCCGGACTCGAAGATGCCGATCGTGATCGTGCTCATGCCGACCTCCCGATCATTCGTGTGCGCTCGTGCTGGCTGGGCGAATGGAGCGGAGCCGATCCTGCGGTCCGTGGCGTGCCCGTTCCGCTTTGGTCTAGGCGGTCTGGGCGCTCCTCCGTTCACCGTAGCGCCCAGACGCGCCGGGGGCTGTGACCGCGTCGGACGAGACCCGATCTCGGCGAGGGCTTGACGCATTGACGTTCAAATGATCTATTGACGATATGAGTGATTCGAACCGTCTCTCGCCCAAGCAGGCGGTGTACGAACGATTGGCGCAGGTGCCGCAGGCCCTCTCCAGCGGCCCGCGGCTGGAGCTGCTGGACCTTCTCGCTCAGGGCGAGAAGACGGTCGCGACCCTGGCGCGCCAGGCGGACCTCAGCGTCGCGAACGCCAGCCAGCACCTCCAGGTGTTGCGGCGGGCCGGTCTGGCGGCCGTGCGTCGCGACGGCCGCCAGGCGTTCTACAGCTTGGCGGGAGACGACGTGCAGCGGCTCGTGCAGGCGGTCCGCGCCGTCGGGGAGACGCGCCTCGCCGAGATGGATCGCCTGCTGGACGCCCTGCACGCCGGTAGCGGCGAGCCGGTGACGACCGCGGAGCTTCGCGAGCGGCTCTCCGCCGGCGACACGATCCTCCTGGACGTTCGACCGGCCGACGAGTACGGAGCGGGCCACCTGCCCGGCGCCTGGTCGATCCCGATCGGCGAGCTCGAAGCGCGCCTCGAGGAGCTGCCGCCAGACGTCGACGTCGTGGCGTACTGTCGAGGGCCGTACTGCGCACTCTCGGACCGCGCGGTTCAGCTGTTGACGCACAGCGGACGGACGGCCCGCCGCCTGCGCGAAGGCGTTGCCGATTGGCGCTCGGAAGGGCTTCCGGTCGAAACGGCCTCCGTCGCTGGGGACGGGTGAGGGACGCGCGACGGCGATGAGGGACGGGGTCAGCGCGGGCTTCTGGCTGCTGGCCCTGATCAACCTGTTCGTGGGCTCGATGGTGGGGCTCGAGCGGACGGTGCTGCCGCTGGTGGCCCAGCAGGACTTCGCCCTCCGCAGCGGCGCGGCGGTCGGCGGTTTCGTCGTCGCGTTCGCGGCCGCGAAGGCCGTCATGAACCTGCTGGCGGGCGCGACCGCGGACCGCCTTGGACGTAAGCGCGTCTTGGTGCTGGGATGGCTCGTATCGCTACCGGTCGCCCCGCTGCTGGCGTGGGCGCCGTCGTGGGACGTGGTGATCGCGGCGAACGTGCTCCTGGGGGCGGGCCAGGCGCTGACCTGGTCGATGACCGTGAACATGATGGTGGACCTGATGCCGTCCGGCCGACGCGGCTTCGCCGCCGGGATGAACGAGTTCGCGGGCTACCTGGGCGTCGCCGCGACGGCGTTCCTGACAGGCCTGATCGCCTCGCAGGCGGGCCTGCAGGCCGTGGCCGTTCGTGCTGGGCGTCGCGCTGGCCGGGATCGGCCTGGCGCTGTCGCTGGCCGCGCCCGAAACCGCGCCGACGGGCCGCGCGCCCCCGCTGCGCTGGGTGCGGGGGGTCGGCGTTCCCAGCCTGCTGGGCCTCGCCACGAACCTCAAGGACGGCCTGGTGTGGCTGTCGCTGCCGTTGCTGCTAGAAGGGCGGGGCTTCGGCCTGCCCCAGATCGGGCTGGTGGCCGGCCTCTACCCGCTGGTCTGGGCCGCCGGCCAGCCGCTGTTCGGGCCGCTGTCCGACCGCATCGGGCGGCGCGGGCCGGTGGCGGTCGGGATGGCGCTGCAAGGCGCCGGCCTGGGCCTGCTGGCGGTCGCCACCACGCTGCCCGCGGCGCTGATCGCCGCGACGGTGCTGGGCCTGGGCACGGGCATGGCGTACCCGGTGCTGATCGCGCTGGTGGCCGATCGCGTCGCGCCGGCCGAGCGCGCCACCGCGCTGGGCATCTACCGCTTCTTTCGAGACGGAGGCTACGCCGTGGGCGCGCTGGTGGCGGGCGTCGGCTTGGCGCAGTTAGGAACTGCGACCGCTTGGACCGGGGTCGCGTTCGTGCCGCTGGCGATCCTCGCCTGGCGGAACGGGGCCGGGACCGAACCGGCGGACGCATCGTGAGTCGCGAGCGAAGCTCGCGGAGGAGGTTCCCGTGAACGTGCTGATCATCCTGAACGATCCGCCCTACGGAACGGAGCGCTCGTACAACGGGCTGCGACTGGCCCGCCAGCTCAGTGGACGCGACGACGTGCGACTGCGGCTGTTTCTGATGGCGGACGCGGTCGGCTGCGGGAAGGACGGCCAGAGCACGCCGAACGGCTACTACAACGTGGCGCGGATGGTCCGCTCGGTCGCCCGCAAGGGTGCCGAGGTGGGTGCCTGCGGCACCTGCATGGACGCCCGCGGGCTGACCGACGACGAGCTGCTGGACGGCGTGCACCGCAGCACGATGGACGAGCTGGGCGACTGGACGGTGGAGGCGGACAAGGTGATCGTGTTCTGAGGACGGCGGGTCGGACGGCCCCGTCGTGCCGACGGTTCGGTCGTGCCGACCGCTGGCGCAGCGGCGTCCGCCGCCTGATCGTGTCGCCCTCAGGCCGGCATGGCGTGACCGCCGTACGAGGGTCCGCCGCGGAGGCTGCTCGGTGATCTCGGCCGGGGCCGAGCACGACGTGATCAACACCTCCGACACCGAACCTCTCAAGCTCTACACGATCTACACGCCGCCCGAGCACGCCGATGGCAAGGTCCACGAGACCAAGGCGGAAGCGGACGCCGACCACCACGACCATCCCTGACGTCTGAAGCCGATCCTGACGCCCGACGTACCAACGAGGCGGCGGTCCTTCAGCGCAGCGCACGGGGCGACGCCCAGTCCGACCGATCAGCGTTGGTGCCAGCGAAGCTCCATCGTGTCGAGAACCCACAGATCGTCGTTGAAGTCGGGCTGGCCCCGGTACACGCCCCCGAAGACCAGAACGCCGACATCGGGAACGAACTCCATGGCGTGACGTGAGATGATCCCCGGCGAATCGCCCTCCACCTCGAGCTTGGACCACTCGAAGTCTTCGCTCACCGTCCATACCGTGTCGGGTTCTTCGCCGACACCACCGAATCGAATCAACGTATCCAGATGCTCGTCGTACACCATCCGCGCATACCCGATCCAGCGCGAGGTCGGGAGCTTCTCGTGCTGTTCCCACGCCGATTCGCGCGGATCGTACGTCCAGACCTCGTCGGTGTTCTCGGGTTGCCCGTCCTGCCCGCCACTCATGACGAGAACCTCGTTGCGCGGGTCGTACGCGAAGGCGTTGTAGTTCCGGCCCACGGGCACGTTGTCGGGATCGACCTCGGTCCACGTCTGCTCATCGAGGTCGAAATGCCACGTGTCGTTCAAGAACTCGAATCCGTCGAGCGTGAATCCACCGTGCAGCACGAACAGGTCGGCCGCCTCGTGGTACGCGAACATCTCGCCGATGACCGCCTGAGGGGATTCGCCCTCGTCGAACGAAAGCAATGTCCACTGCTCCTCGACAGGATCGAACAGCCACGTTTCGGTGAACGATTCGAATCCGTCGGCGATCGGCCCGCCGCCACCGAACATCACGACCGTTCCTGTCGGCGCATGCACCGCGAGACGCGCCGCTGAGCGCGGGGACGGCTGGGGCTCGCTCGTGACCTGCGTCCATTCGTCGCTGGCCGGGTCGTACCACCAGGTCTCCCCGAGCGCCGTGTACGGAGGGGCGTAGTCTTTCTGCCCGCCGAACAGCAGCACCTTCTCGACCTGTGGCACGTACTCCATGTCGACGTACCCGCGGGGGCTCGGCTGCGCGAGCGAAACTCCAGACATCAGCACGGACAGGACCAGGAACCAGCCGAGTCGAACCGGAGCTGCACCCGACCACTTCAATGACCGATACTGTTCGATGAATCGTGACGACCGCATACTCTCTCCTCTCGACGTTGCGGTTGACCCCTTCCGTCCGGCGCTCGACGGTCCTCGCTCGATGCGAGACGCTCGGAGGCTTGCACGTGCAGCGTTATGCGGCCGTTAGGTCGCGCAGCCGCACGTCCGGTCGCGGGGCGCCGTTCGGGCGTATCGTCGTCGAGTTCTGAGGTGTCTGGGCGAACGTCGCCGCCGGCCGCCCGGAATCGTACCGAGCGACCGGCGGCGAGCGAGCTGCTTCGAGCGAGCTGCTTCGAGCGAAACGCTCCGAGCGGGCGGCCCGACCGTTCAGAAGTCGAGCTGCAGCGAGGCGGTCGCGCCGCTCCGCTCGCTCCAGCCGCCGAAGCGGGTTCCCTCCGCGCCGTAGGCGATCATGGCTTCCAGCGAGCCGGTCACGCCGTCTGCGAAGGTGTAGGCGACGCGAGGACGGAGCATGCCGCTTCCGCCCGAATCGTGCACCCAGGCGGCCTCGACGTCGGTGCGGGCGCCGACCGCGTAGGTCAGGACCAGCATGGAGCGCAGGCCCAGCTCCACGTCGCCCGACGCTTCGCCTGGGCCGGTGTCTAGCGTCTCGCCGTCCAGGATCGCTTGGGCGATGACGCGCGGACCGTCGGGCACGACCGTCTCGGCCCCCACCACGATCTGGAACGACGGGTTGCCGACGGCCGGGTCGGTGCCGTCCGGATCGCTCGTGAACAGGTAGGCCCCCTCGGCGCGCAGCACGAAGTCACCCAGCGCCACCGAGCCGTCGAGCCCGACCACGTGGATCCGGTCGTAGCGCGCGACCGGCTGGAGGATCACCTCGCCGGGAACGTCGGTCGGCACGATCTCGGCCGAGCGGGTGGGCAGGTCGCGGAACAGGTACTGGTAGCTGGCCGCCACGTCGAACCCGGCGGGCCGCCACTGCGCGCGGGCGGCGAGCTGGAGATTCTCGAGCGCTGCGTCTGGCAGCTCCTCGCGGACCGGGCGCATCTCGGTCACCGTCACGCCGGGCGGCACGGTAGGCCCGTCGTCGTCGCGCCAGTCCTCATTCGGCGGCTCGGAAGGCACGAACACCGGAAGCAGCGCCACCTGCAGGTTCACGTCGCCCTCGAGCCAGGCGCGCAGGTGGACCATGGGAACGGGGAGCTTCTCTTCGTCTGGGGGTACGGAGAGGTCGCGCGGGTTGAGGCGGTCGACGGGGTTGACGCCGTCGGTGGAGCCCCAGAACAGCCGCTGATTCCCCGCGGTCAGCTCGATGGCACCGTCGTTCAGGTACAGGCGACCCCAAGCTTCGTCCAGGCGCACCTCGGCGGTGCCGGTCGCGGCGTCGGTCTCGGCCCGGAGCTCGGCGCGGAAGGCGGCGGTCGGAAAGAATTCCGAGCCCACCTCGCCGTCCAGCGCCAGGCGCGCCTCGGCGCCCGCCGCGGTCAGGTCGCCGGTCGACTCGAGGCCCAGACGGGCGTCCAGCCGGCCGCTCCAGTCGGTCCGGAGCTGCGCGAAGGCGCTGGCGGGAAGGGCAAGCAAAGCGATCGTGAGCAGGATGCGCCGCATCTCAGCGCCTCAGGAACCGCTCGCTGAAGACCTCGTCGGGGAGCTCCTCGTCGAGCGTCAGGTCGCTTTGCCGGATGATCGTGAACGAGCCGTCGTCCCGCCCGTCGTTCAACGTCGCCATCCGCCGTTCGAGGCCCAGCAGGTAGCCGCCGACCTCCTCCACGTCGTGCACGGTGAGCTCCTTGACCGCTTCGCCGTCCACGTAGTACGTGACGCGATCCGGGATCAGGGTGTCTTCGGGTACTTCGAGCACCAGCCGGTCGTAGCTCGATTCGGCCTCGGGCTTCGGCGTCGCTTCGACGACGTAGACCGGTCCGTCACGGACCTCGATCAGCTCGTGGTCGTAGTCGCCGGGGTCGATCCCCTCGACGTCTTCGTAGGAGAAGTCGGAGCCGAAGAACGACTCGCCGCGCTGGCCGCCCGCCACGCGCCGGACGCGGTCCAAGGCCGGCAGGTAGACGAGGGTCTCTTGGGTGGCGCCGTCGTCGATCATGAGGAAGCCGGAGCCGGCGATGTCGGCAGGGGCGGTGAACTTCATCACGCGCATCTCGTCGCCTCGCGCCCAGGTCCGCATCTCGCGCGTCAGTGTCTGGCCCGCGGCGTTGGTGAGGACCATCTCCATCGTGGCCTGGAGCGTTTCTGGCTCGGGTCGCGCGTCGACCGCGGCGATGAGCTCGTCGGCGGTGGCGTACGCTTGCGCGGCGGCGGGAGCGCCGGCCAGGAAAAGAACGCCAGCGAGCAGGAGCGCGGCGGTCCAGCGCGAGACGGCTGGTGGGGCGAACCTTGGCGTGGTGCGGATGGCGACGGGGTCGATTCGGGTCATGCGGGGTCTCCTTCGGAGAGCGTCACGGCGCGCCCGCCCGGATCGCGGAAGGCGACCAGGGCGACGGCCGGCAGAAGCGTGAGGGTGGCCAGGCCCACCAGAACGACGGTGAGCACCATCAGCCAGCCCAGCGTCGCGACGGGGACGAAGTCGGCGAAGGTCAGGGCGAAGAAGCCCAGGCCCAGCGTCGCGGCGGTGAAGAGGATCTGGCGGCCGGAGGTGATGATCGTGTGCGTCACCGCGGCTTCGGGATCGCGTCCGGCGGCGCGCTCCTCCATGTAGCGGACGGTGAGGTGGATGGCGTAGTCGCCCACCCCGATCGCGAGCGCGCCCATCAGCATCGTCGCCAGGTTCAGCGGGATGCCGGCCCAGCCCAGCAGGCCGTACTGCAGCGCGATGGTCGCGACCAGCGCCAGGATCGTGACGGCGGCGGCGCGGAACGAGCGGACCAGGCTGTCGATCATCAGGACCAGGAACACCGCCAGGCTGATGCTGATCAGGAAGTCGTGCTTCATGGCGTCTTCGACGGCGAGCTCGAGGATCGGCTGGCCGGTGAAGCCCACCTCGGCCCGGTCGCCCAGCGTCTCGTCGGCCAGCGTTTCGAGCTGGGCGACGATCTCGCGTCCACGGGTGGTGGTGGTCGAGGTGGCGGTGAGGTTGACGAGGGCGCTCTGCTCGTCCCAGGTCATCAGCTTGGCGAGCTGGTCCGCGTCGCCGCTGGAGGTGTAGAGAAGCAGCTCCTGCGCTGCGGCCTGACGGGAGGCGGGCAGGTCGTCCTCGCCGGTCAAGGTTTCGTGGAGCGACCTGAGCACGTGGGTGATCGATTGCGCCCCGCCGACCTCGGGGATCTCCTTCGCCTGCTCCTGGAACGATTCCAGCGCCCGCAGCGTGCCGGGGTCCAGGATGTCCCCGTCGACGCGGACCTGGATGACGGAGCTGCCGCCCAACGTCTCTTCGACGGCTCGGATGCTGGTCCGGGTAGGACCGTCGCCTGGAAAGAACGCCAGGATCGAGGTGTCGGCCTGGATGCGGGGCAGGCCTGCGAGGGCGCCGGCGACCAGCAGGGCGGCGGCGACGAGCACGGCGCGGGTCCGATTCGTGTCGAGCCACGCGACGCGCTTGAGCAGGCCGCTGATCCCTCCGGGCGCCTCGGGGTCGGGCACGCGCGCCGGGTCGGGAAGCAGCTTCAGCAGCGCGGGCAGCAGGAGCAGCGCCGCGATCAGGGAGGACAGCACGCCGAGGGCGGCGATCAGGCCCAGCCCGCGGACCATCGCCAGCTCGGAGAGCAGGAAGGTGCTCATCGCGGCGGAGATCGCCAGGCCGGAGACGCCGACGCCCAGACCGGTGCGCTGGAAGGTACGGCGTAGCGCGACCATCTTCTCGGTGCCGCGTGCCAGCTCGTAGTCGTAGCGGCCCAGCAGGTGCATCGAGAACGACGCGCCGACCGCCATCACCGCGATCGGGCCGATGACGGTGAGCGCCATCAGCTCCTGCCCCATGAGCTGGAACGCGCCCATGCCCCAGATCACGCCGATCAGGATCTGGATCAGCGACAGCGCGGTGCGACGCGCGGTCCGGAAGTTGAGCCACAGCATCGCCACGATCAGCGCCAGGGAGATCGCCCCGAGCACGGGCAGGTCGCGCGCGATGATGTCCTGCAGCTCCATGGTGGTGAACGCCGCTCCGGCCAGCGAGTGGTCGTTGGGCCACGACGTGTCGGCCACGGCAGCGACGGTGCGGGCGTAGGTCGCGGCGTCGATGTCGGAGGCGTACTCGATGATCAGGCTGGCGCGGCGGCCGTCGTCGCTGACGAAGGTGACGTCGCGGTACATGTCGGACTGGGCGAGGTAGGCAGCGGCCTCGTCGATCGCCGCCAGGTCGCTGGTGTCCTCGGGGATCAGGTCGCCGACGATCAGGTAGCCGTCATCGTCCTCGAGCTTCTGGGCGGTCGCCAGCGAGGTGACGTCACGGGTGCCGTCGAGGCGACCGATCTCGCGGGTGAGCTCCTTCAGGGCTTCGAGCGAGTCGGGGGTCCAGATGTCGCCTTCGACCACCATCAGCAGCCGCTCGCCCTGCGAGAAGTCGATCGCCAGCTCGTCGTCCAGCAGCGCGGCGTCGGACTGGGGCGGGTAGAGGGCGTCGGTCCTGCCGTCGGTGGTGACCTGCGTGGCGCGGTAGCCGAAGAAGGCCGTCAGCACTGCGAAGACGATGACGACCACGACGCTGTAGCGCAACGCGAGGGCGGTCAGGAGGCGCACGGTACGGCTCCGAACGGGGTGGGTGGACGAGGGGAGAGAGACATCGGTGGCCTCCTGGTGGGGATGAGCGAAGCTTCGAGAGGGTCGCGGATCGAGATCGTGGTGTTGAGTATGTAATCACTCAAATATGACGACGGAGGAGCGGGGCCTGGCTGCGCCCGACGGCCGGTCACGATCGGGGGGCTCGCGCCGTAGCGCCGTCGAACCAGACGTCCAGGAGCTCCTGGGTGAAGACGGCCGCCTCCTGCGCCCAGCGATCGTCGTCGAGGTGGCGGCGGGTGTAGAAGAACATCAGCAGCGAGGAGAGGAACGAGGCGGCCGCCGTGGCGGTCGGCAGATCGGCGCGCAGCTCGCCGGCCGCGACGCGCCCGTCGAGGTAGCGGCTCAGCGCACCCCGGATCCCGTCGAGCAACGTGCGGAACGCGGTTCCGACCTCGGGGTGCGCATGCGATTCGCTGACCAGCATCACGACGAGGTCGCCCTGCCGGTGCACCAGCTCGACCCAGCCGTGCGCGATCCGCGGCATGGTAGTCGCGGCGGGTATGCCTTCGGCGTCGTCCAGCAACGTTCGCACCGCCACCAGCAGGGCGCTTCGCTGCTCGGCGGCCTCGACGAGCAGCTCGGCCTTGCCACCGAAGTAGTGGAAGATCAGCCCTTCGGTGATCCCGGCCTCGGCCGCGATCGCCTTCGTGGTCGTGCCGGCGTAGCCGTGACGCGCGAACAGCGACAGCGCGGCGTCCAGGATCTGGCGCCTGCGCTCCTGTGCCTGCATGCGTCGCGTCGTCGGTCGTTCGGTCACGTGATCCTCCCGGGCGGACGTTGTTGAGTGCGTACTCAACAACAGTACTCGGCCGCTGCGGATTCGTCAACCGGCAGCGCGACCCGCCTTCGGATCGCCTCGGATCGCCGCCGGTCGCCTCGGCGCGTCGGGACAAACGTCCCGTGCCCGGCGCGACGCCGAAGCGCACAATTGCGACACGCACATCGCCGTTTATGAGGGTGGTCGAGCCGGCCCCTGGACGCGCCGACCCGACCGGCTCGGGAAAGAAGGTCTCCATGAAACGAACGCTTCGTACCGTGACCGTAGCCCTGGCCGCCGTCCTCGCCGTCGCGCTTGCGGCAGTCGCCTTCGCACAAGACGCGCCGGAACCGCTGACCGAAGAGGAGCGCGCCCAGATGGCGGACATCTTCTTCGACCGCTGCGCCGGCTGTCACGGCGTGCTGCGCAAAGGCGCGACCGGCCCCTCGCTGGAGCCGGAGTCCACGCGTCAGCGCGGCATCCCCTACCTCGAGGCGGTCATCCACGGCGGCCTCCCCGGCGGCATGCCCGACTGGGGTCGCCAAGGGATCCTCAGCGAAGAAGAGACGGCGATGATGGCCAGGTTCCTGGTCGAGACGCCGCCCGAGCCGCCTCAGGCGTCGTTCGAAGGGATTCTCGATACCTGGACGGTGCACGTGCAGCCCGAAGACCGTCCGCTGGAGCCGCAGCACGAGTACGACTGGGAGAACTTCTTCGGCATCATCCTTCGCGACATGGGGCAGGTCGCCATCGTCGACGGCACGACGCGCGAGCTCGTCACGCTCGTGGACACCGGCTACGCGATCCACATCCTTCGGTCCAGCGCCGACGGCCGCTACTTCACCGCCATCGGACGGGACGGCAAAGCGTCGCTGATCGACCTCTGGTACGAGACGCCTCGCGTGGTCGCCGAGGTCAAGCCGTGCAACGACGCGCGCAGCATCGAGTCCAGCAAGTTCGAAGGGTACGAGAACGAGTACGCGATCGTCGGCTGCTACTGGCCACCGATGTTCGCGGTCCTCGACGGTCAGACGCTCGAGCCGATCAAGCTGGTCGGAACCAGCGGCTACGAGCGCGGCGCCGGCGATTACGTCGAGGAAGCCCGCGTGGCCGCCATCGTCGGCTCCGAAGAGCACCCCGAGTGGATCGTCAACATCAAGGAGACCGGGCAGATCTGGCTGGTGGACTACAGCCGTATCGCCGAGGACGGCCGGCCGCTGCCGGTCACGATGATCGACGCCGATCTGTACCTTCACGACGGCGGCTGGGCCGGCAACCGCTACTTCATCGTCGCCGCGAACGCGCTCGACAAGCTGATCGTGCTCGACAGTCGCGACCGCGAAATCGTCGGCGAGATCGAGGCCGGCGTGCGCCCGCACCCCGGACGCGGCGCCAACTGGGAGCACCCCGAGTACGGCCCCGTCTGGGCGACCGGCAACATGGGAAGCCCGGAGATGACCGTCGCCGGCGTGGACCCCGATGGCCACCCCGAGAACGCCTGGGAGGTCGTGGAGCAGGTCCAGCTTCCCTTCACCGGCTCGCTGTTCAACAAGACCCACCCGAACAGCCCGTACGTGATCATCGACTTCACCATGAGCATGAACCCCGAAGGCGCCGCCTCGCTCTGCGCGATCGGCAAGGAATCGCTCGAGGTCGAGAGCTGCTGGGAGGTTCCCGGCGCCCAGGAGCTGGGCGCGCGCATGGTGCACATGGAGTTCGATCGCACCGGCGAGACGTTCTGGGTCTCCGCCTGGGGCAGGATGGACACCCCCACCTTCATCGCCGTCTACGACTCGGTCACGCTCGAGGAAGTCGATCGGATCGAGGGTGACTGGGTGCGGACGCCCACCGGCAAGTTCAACGTGTTCAACACCGCGCACGAGGTCTACTGAGCGATC
>JAXHLW010000011.1:0-104335 GCA_034521815.1 Trueperaceae bacterium
GTGAGGTAGCGGCGGTGCGCGGTCGCCGGTGAGATTCGAGCACCACCGACGCGCCGTTTCCCTACGTGTTTTGGACTGGCGCTGCATCAGCGTCGACGAGACGCTCCGTCCGCTTCACCTCGCGTTCCCCGTGCCCAGCCTCCAGAACGTAGAACGGTCGATCGTCGAGGACTCGCACGTCCTTGACGACAAAGCCTTGAGCGAACAGGTGGAGCAGCGCCTCCCGGCTAGCGTGCCGCCATGCGACGGCCAGCTCCGGATCGTCCTCCTTGAGACGAAGCAGGTCGAATGGCAGCTCGAGCCGGACCTCGTCGGCGTCGGGAACGCGCCAGCCTTGCAGGTGGCGGTACGGTCCACCATCGTTCTGCCGGGTAACGAGCACGTCGGGCATGTTCTCGACGGCTCGCGGTGAAGGCCGCATACGCTGTTCGGCTCTCGCGACGACGCGCGAATCGTCGATCCACCAGTCGACGACCAGTCGGTCGGTCGGCAACCCGCGATTGAGCTCGTCACGGATCTGGCCGTAGACGTCGACGATGTATATGGCGCGCGACACCGCCAAGCGTACGGATGTTGAACCAGGACGCCGAATGTCAATCGGCGTCTGGCGCGCCCGCGAGGATCAGGTCAGGCCGCATAACGCCCGTACGCGAGCCGCGGCCCTCCTCGCTCTGCGCGCAGCGCATGCCGCCATGCCGAAGACCGCGCGGCGTGCCGCGCCCGCGTCGTCCGTGAGGCACCGCAGGTAGAGACCGTCGTCGCCGAAGCGTCCGACCGCCAGGACCGGCCTGGTGCCGGCAGCTTCGCCACCGCCCTCGCCCACGAACACGCCGGACGCCAGGTGGGCGTGCCCGTCCAGGATGCCCAAGGTGCTCCGGCACGAGGCTCATCGCCCGCGTCGGCGCTGCCGACCAGCTCGGCCGCGTCCGCGTAGCGAAGCTCGCCGGCGATCCGCACCTCGATCCGAGATGACATCCGTCGAAACGCCCCACGCTGCTCGCCCACAGGGAGATCCCGAGCCCGTCGTCCATCGTTCCGTCCAGAGCATCGAGGGCGCCGGGCGCGAGATCGATCTCGGCGCGTTGCTCGAACGCACGCGCCAGGGAACGGGATCCCGAGGGCGCCGCGCATCTCGAAATAGCCTCCTTCCTCCAGCACGGACACGCACGTTCTGTCGGGCAGGCGTCCCCCGCCCCATCGTGTGGATCTTGGTGGCGCTCTGCGGCACGAGGATCGCGGCAATGCGCCGCGACCCGACGTGGACGTCGACCGCAGACGCGTCTCCGGCCAGAATGCCGGGGCCGATGTGCACGACCTGCACGATGGCCGCGCCGTCGGGCTGCCTGAACACGCAGGTGCGCGCGAAGCGGTGCGACGCTGAGCTTCGACGCCAGCCACGTTCCGCGGCCACCGGCCACGAAGCTCAGCCGTAACAGCCCTCGCGTCCGGCCGACGCCGCCGCGCTGCCCAGCTCGGCCTGCTGCGTCGCCCCGACGCCGCACCGTCTTCGGAGCGAAACAGCACGTCGCGCTCCAGCCAGTCGATCACGTACAGTTCCGCCCCCACGCCCAGCTTCGAGATCGGTGAACACCTGTGGCATCTCTCCGCGCTGCGCCCGCGCATCGCGCTCCATCACGCCCAGATCCGCGCCGACGTACGGCGCCAGGTCGATCTCGTCGACGATCAGCAGATCGCTCCGCGTCACGCCTGGACCGCCCTTGCGAGGGACCTTGTCCCCGCCCGAGACGTCGACGAGCGGTCGATGCTGACGTCCACGAGCTCCGGGCTGAACGACGCGGCCAGGTTGTCGCCGCCCGTACTCGACGAACAGGCACGTCGAGATCGCCGCGGTGGGCGATCATCTTCGTCGACCCGCTTCCTGATCGATCGAGGTGGCTTCGCGGATCGCCGGTGCTGGGGACAGCCGCCGGTCCTGGACGCCACGGATCCGGTCCTCGGGAAGAGCGCCGGACCGGGACCAGGTACTCGGCGTCCTCGTAGGTGCAGACGTCGTTCGTCACCACGGCGATGCTGTAACGGCCAGCCAAACGCTTGCGCAGCGCGTCGAGCAGGGCGGTCTTGCCGGAGCCGACGGGGCCTCCGATTCCGATCTTGACGGGGGGCATAGGCACATCTCCTTCGCGAACGAGGTGGAGGCGTCAGGACTGGAACAGACGGGTGGTCAAGCCGGCTTGTCGGTGCGCAGCGAGATCGGCGCCAGGTACGGCCGACCAGAAGCTCGCGGCCGGGTCGTCGGCCGCGCGCGTCGCGGCGTTCACCACCGCCGGCGTGAGCTCGACCGCGATCTCCTGCGCACGCTCGGGACTGAGCGACATGCAGCGGGTCGCCGCGTTCAGATACGAGCCCAGCGTGGCGTAGGCGAACGCCAGCACGCCGTCGCGGAGCGGAAGACCGACGCGCCGCCCCGCCGCTCCCGCGACGAGCGCTTGGTGCGGATGCGCCAGTCGGCGGAGATCCTCGAGGTCGGGCCACAGCCTCGCGACCAGCTTCGCCGTGCGAGCGCCCATGCGAAGGCTACTGCACCGGAAGGCTCGGGATCGGCTTCCAGGCGCTCCATCTCGGCGCCCAGCCTATCGAGCGCGGGCGTGGAGGGTCGTGCCAGGCGTGCACCCATCCCGACAGGATCCAGGCGGCCCCATCCGAAGGCGAGCTGCGAAGCGAGCAGGTCGCGGAGATCGTTGGCGTCGATCCCGTCCTGCGCGTACGTCTCGAGCCCATTCGAGTGGGCGAACGCGCCGGTCGGGAACTGCGAGTCGTGCAGCTGGAGAAGGCGCACGAACGCTTCGGACGCGTACGGATGGCTGGTCTTCGCCGAGCCGGCGACCGTCGTCGGCATCAGTGAGCGTGCTCGCCCGGTGGACGCCCGTGGAACGGCTGCTCGGTCACGTGGTGATCGAGGTTCGCCTCCGGAGACGCCGCTCGAGCGGGCCGTGCCCAGAGCGCGACGATCGCATCGTCGCGGAGGTCCACGTCACGATGGAGGTTGCCGATCAGGTGTCCGACGAAGGCAGCTTCTCGAATCGAGCGCAGCCGCACGACCAGGACGCGCTCGGGAGCTGCGGTGATCCGGTAGACGGTCTCCGCTGCCACGTGTAGCGCTCCGTCGGCGGGCAGAACCGTGGCCGTCGGCAAAGCAAGCTCGAACGCGCATCCGTCGGTCGCGAACAGACGGCGCCGAACGCGGCGACGGTCGGCTGCGATCATCGGAATCGACACGGTCCGGGCAGGCGGCGAAGCCGGCTCGACGGGCAGCCGCTCGATGCGCACCGCGGCGGGCGTAGCCTTCTCGTCCATCAGAACAGGAACCAACGCTGGGCGAGAGGGAGCTCGGTGGCGGCAGGACTGGTCACCAGCTGGCCGTCGACGGTCACGCGGTACGTGTCGGGATCGACCTCGATGTCGGGTCGAGCGTCGTTGTGCACCATGTGCTCCTTGCGGACGCCGCGCGTTCCCCGGACCGCGAAGGCGCGACGTGCGAGGTTGCCCGGCAGACCGCCTTCGGCGAGCGACACGCCCGAGACGAAGTGAACGCAGGTGGAATCGGGGACGCGACCGTACGCTCCGAACATCGGCCTGTACACGACCGGGCTCGGCGTCGGAATCGAGCCGTTCGGATCGCCCATCACCGAAGCCACGGTGAAGCCGCCCTTGAGCACGAGGTCCGGCTTGGCACCGAACGAGGCGGGGCTCACAAGCACAGGTCGGCCAGCTTGCCGACCTCGACCGATCCGACGTGCTCGGAGATCCCGTGTGCGATCGCCGGATTGATCCCGATCTTGGCGACGTACCGCTTTGCCCGGACGTTGTCGCTGCGGGCGCTGTCGCCGGGAAGCGCGCCGCGTGCGCGTTTCATCGCGTGCGCCGTTTGCCACGTCCGAAGCACGACCTCGCCGACACGCCCCATCGCCTGCGAGTCGGAGCCCACCATGCTGATCGCCCCGATATCGGTGCAGAGCGTCTTCGGCGGCCACTGGTCCTCGGGCCGAATCCGCGACTCGGCGAACGCGACGTCCTCCGGGACGCGCGGACTGAGGTGATGACAGACCATCAGCATGTCGAGGTGCTCTTCGAGCGTGTTGACGGTATACGGCATCGTCGGGTTGGTCGACGACGGCAGCACGTTGCCCTCTGCGACGACCCGCAGAATGTCCGGGGCGTGCCCGCCGCCAGCGCCTTCGGAGTGGTAGGTATGAATCGTCCGATCGCGAAACGCGGCGATGGTCGCCTGGACGAAGCCGGACTCGTTCAGAGTATCGGTGTGAATCGCGACCTGGACGTCGAAACGTTCTGCGACGGAGAGAGCCGTATCGATGGATGACGGCGTGGTACCCCAGTCCTCGTGGAGCTTGAGCCCTGACGCGCCAGCCCGAATCTGCGCCTCGAGCTCCTCGGGTCGCGACGCGTTGCCCTTGCCGAGGAACCCGAAGTTCAGCGGCATGCCCTCTGCCGCTTCCATCATCCGATGCAGGTTCCATGCACCCGGGGTGGCCGTGGTCGCCTTGCTGCCTTCGACCGGGCCGGTCCCGCCGCCGATCATCGTGGTCACGCCGCTCGTCAGCGCCTCCCAGGCCTGCTGCGGGCTGACGAGAAGTGGATGTGGGCGTCGATCGCGCCGGCCGTCAAGATCTTCCCCTCGCGGGCAAGAATCTCGGTGCCGGGACCGATGGCGAGCTCGGGGTGCACGCCGTCCATGACGTCCGGGTTGCCGGCCTTGCCGATCGCCGCGATTCGGCCGTCACGAATCCCGACGTCCGCCTTCACGACGCCCCAATGGTCGAGGATCACCACGTTGGTGATCACCAGGTCGGGCGTCCCGTCCTCGCGCGCCCGCTGGCTCTGGCCCTGCCCGTCGCGAACGACCTTGCCGCCACCGAAGACGACCTCGTCGCCGTAGATCGCGCCCCCTTCGTTCGCGGCGTCCCGTTCGAATCTCGACGATCAGGTCGGTATCGCCGAGGCGGACGCGGTCGCCGACGGTCGGGCCGAACAGCTCGGCGTCGGCGCGCTTGTCGATCCTCACGACGCGTCCTTCTTCGCATCCGCGTCGAGCGCCGCCACGGGCCACGAGAACGCGTCCGACACGGCCGAGACGCGTCGTCCTGGCGCTCGTCCAGAGAACCGCCGACGAGCGCACTCATCCCGTGCACGACGACGCTCGCCGCCGAACGCGACGAGGCGGACGTCGCGGCTCTCGCCCGGCTCGACCCGGACCGCGGTCCCCGCCGGAACGTCGAGGCGCATGCCGGTACTGGGCCCGGCGATCGAACGCCAACGCGGCGTTGGCCTCGAACAGGTGCGCGCGCGATCCGACCTGGATCGGGCGGTCTCTCCGGTTCTCGACCCGGAGCTCGGTCGCCTGGCGGCCAGCGTTCAGCTCCAGCTCGCCGTCGTCGACGAGGATCTCGCCAGGCGTGAAACGAGCCTTGTCGGCTCGCTCGCCGCGGATCGGATCGTGGACCGTCACCAGCTTCGTTCCGTCGGGGAAGGTACCTTCGATTCTGGATCTCTCGAACCGTCTCGGCCACGCCTGGAAGCACGTCGTCCGCCATCAAGATCGTCGCGCCTAGATGCATCAGGTCCGCGACGCTTCGGCCGTCCCGAATCCCTTCGAGCAGCTCGGCCGTGATCAGCGCGACCGACTCTGGATGATTCAGTTGCAACCCGCGTGCGCGCCTACGGCGCGCCACGTCCGCAGCAACGTGGATCTGAAGCTTGTCGACTTCGCGTGGCGTGAGTCTCATGGGCCTCCTCGTGCGCCCGAGGGGCGGCTCGCGCGTGCCGGAGGAGGCTCGCCATCCCTCGATCGCGACTCGATTGCAGAACTTCACCGACCCAGTCGATCGCCGTGTGCACCGGACCGCATACGGTCGACCCATCGTCGTCGGATTTTTTACAGAGCCACTCGTCGCCAAGACCTCACCAGTTGATCGACATGATAGAGCGTGCAGTCGGCGCATTCCTCAGCTTACGCTTGGCCCACGTGCACGATCCAGCCCCGGTCGCGGCGAAGGTCCGGGGCGGTGGCCCAGGACAGTGGCGACGAAGGCGCCCCTCACACCTCGCCCAGGTACGCCCTCTTCATCGCCTCGTTGTTCCGCAAGCTCCTGCGCCGTGCCGGAGAGGACGACCTCGCCGGTCTGCAGCACGTAGCCGCGATCGGCGACCTGAAAGGGCCACGTTGGCGTTCTGCTCGACGACGAACACGCTGATGCCCTCGTCGTTCACGGTCTTGATGATCTCGAAGATCTTCTCGACGAACAGCGGGGCGAGGCCCATCGACGGCTCGTCCATCAAGATCAGCTTGGGGCGGCTCATCAGGGCGCGGCCCATCGCCAGCATCTGCTGCTCGCCGCCGGACATGGTGCCGCCCTGCTGACCGAGGCGCTCGCCGATGCGCGGGAAGAGCGTGACGACGTAGTCCATGTCCTCGCGTGATCGCCTTGCGATCGTTCCTGCAGGTAGGCGCCCATCTCGAGGTTCTCGCGCACGGTCATCTTCGGGAAGATGCGGCGGTTCTCCGGCACGACCGCCATGCCGCGCTCGATGCGCTCCGCGGTGGTCAGGGTGTCGGCTCGCTCGCCGCGGAAGTGCACCTCGCCCTTCCGAAACGCCCACGATGCCGAGGACCGTCTTCAGCGTCGTGCTCTTGCCGGAGGCGTTGCCACCGAGCAGGCAGACCATCTCGCCGGGGTGGATCACCATGTCCACCTCGTGCAGCACGCCGGATCGGGCCGTAGTGCGTGGTGACGTTGCGCAGCTCGAGCAGCTTCTCCTTCGCGTTCGCCTCGGCGCTCCACTCGCGGGGGCGCTCCCCTCTTCGGCCGCGCGGCGCCGGGCACGTCACCGGGCTTCTTGCCCTGTCCGCGCGCCTGCTTGCCGAGGTACGCCTCGAGCACCTTCGGGTCGTCGACGACCCGATCGTACGACCCTTCGGCGATCTTCACGCCGTAGTCGAGCACGATCACCCGGTCGCTGATATCGCCCACGAGGTTCATCTTGTGCTCGACGAGCAGGATCGTGTAGCCGCCCTCGTCGCGCATGCGGCGGATGATGCTGCGTGATCTCGGTGGTCTCCTTAGGGTTCATCCCTGCACTGGGCTCGTCGAGCAGCAGCAGCTTCGCGCTCGGTCGCCATGGCGCGCGCCATCTCGGCGCGGCGCCGGTTGGCGTACGACAGTACGGTAGACCGGCTGGTGCAGGCGGAAGCTCATCAGGCGCGGGCCGAAGAAGCCGAAGCTTCTCGAGCGCCGCTTCGTGCATCGCGGCGCTCCTGGCCGCGCGGTAGTCCGGCGTCCGCAGGACCGCCGTACAGCCACGGTCGAGCGCAGCTTGTGGTGCTGCGGGATCAGCACGTTGTCGAGCACCGAAAGGTTCGTGAACAACCGCAGGTTCTGAAAGGTGCGGGCGATGCCGAGGTCGACGATGGCGTTCGGATTCTTGCCGGCGATCGAGCGGTCATCGAAGCGGATGTCGCCGTCGTCGATCTTGTAGACGCCGGTGATGAGGTTGAACAGCGTCGTCTTGCCGGCGCCGTTGGGGCCGATGACCGACACGATCTCGCCCTCGTTCACGTCGAAGGACAGGCCGCTGATGGCCTGCAGTCCGCCGAACGCCTTGTCGACGCGGTTCACTTCCAGCATGGCCGCCATGCTAGCGCCTACCCTTCCGATCGTCGTCGGGATCGGCGGCTGCGCCGTCGCGCGCCTCGCCCTCGTCTTGGTGCCGCTGAGCACGGATGCGCGCTCGGCGACTCCTCGGTCAGTGACCGCGGCTGCGGATCGTCGCTCTGGTCGCGTCCGCTCCTTCGCCTTGTCCACCTCGGAGCTCGACAGCCACGCGTCCTGGGCGCGCTCCTCGTCGGTGGGCTCGTCCCGCCGCTCGCGCAGCAGCCACGCCCAGCTGAACTCTTGGCGTCCGAGCATCCCCTCGGGCCGGAACACCATGATCACCACCAACAACACCGCCAGGAAGATGCGGCGCAGGCCGAACGCGCGGAAGGTGTCCTGAAGCCACGCCGAAGCCCGGGGCGAGCAACGCCACCAGCCAGCGCCGCCGCGCCCGCGATTCCGACCAGCACCGTGCTGACCGGGTGCCAACGTGGCCGCATCCGGAACGAGCGCCGGTATAGCCAGCCACCGGCCGCGGCGAGCAGCAACAGCACACCACCGGCGGCGACCCACGTCGTCAGCTGGTACGCCTGCTCGAGCGGCCCGCCGTACTGGAGCACGAACACCACCACGCGCGGTGCCCAGCAGCGACGCCGGTGCACCGAGCCGGTGCCACCGACCGAGATCGCCACCAGGAAGAAAAAGGTCAGGAAGAACAGGAACGAGTCCAGCCGCGCCGACGACAGCCACGACACGTAGAGGCCACCGGCCACGCCGGCGAAGAACGCCGAGAGCGTGAAGGCCAGGCCCTTGTGGTAGGCAAGGTTGATGCCCATCGCCTGGGCCGCCACCTCGTCCTCGCGGATCGCTTGCAGGGCCCGTCCGTACGAGCTGTACTTCAGCTTCGACATCACGAACACCGTCAGCGCCAGGACAGCCGAACGTCCACCAGACGCTGCCGCCCATGAACAGACTGGGCACGCCGGTGTAGCCCAGCGAGCCGTTCGTGAACGGCGACAACAGGTCGGTCGAGGCCAGCAGCCGGATGATCTCGCCGAAGCCGAACGTCACGATCGCCAGGTAGTCGCCGCGCAGGCGCAGGCTCGGGATGCCCACGATGAGACCGAACAGCGCCGCCACGAGACCGCCGATGAACAGGGCGACGACGAAGCGCACCCAGGCCGCCTCGGGCGCCGCGAGCGCTTCGAGGCCGAGGCCGTCGGAGCCCCGTTCTCGATGCTGAGGCCCAGGGTGAACGTCGTTCATCTGGCTGCGGGCGCTGGCCGAGATGCGCTCGCGGTCGAGCCTGCGGGAAGGACGTGCAGGAGCGCCGTGGTGTAGCCGCCGAGCAACATGAAGCCGTGGTGACCGAGCGAGAGGATGCCGGTCGTGCCATTGATGAGGTTCAGCGACACGGCGCCGATGCCCCAGATGGCGAAGAGCGCGAACACCTGACGCAGCTTCGAGGAGGCACCGGTGTCGACGAAGTACAACACCACGGCGACGAGCGCCAAGCCTCCGAGGGTGAGCAGCAGATTGCGCAGAGCCGCTGGCTGTCGGTCCATCACACCTTCTCCGAGAGGTCTTCGCCCACGATGCCGCTGGGACGGATGAGCAGCACGACGATGAGCAGCGCGAACGCGAACGTGTCCTTGTACTCGGTGAGCCCCTGGAAGTCGGACGTGCGCGGAACAGCGCGGTCATGAAGTTCTCGAGGAATCCCAGCAGCAGGCCACCGATGACGGCGCCGGGAAGGCTACCGATGCCCCCGATGACGGCGGCCGCGAACGCCTTGATGCCCGGAAGCAGGATCCCCATCACCGCCGGCTGGTTCAAGGTGCCGAAGCTCATGCCCCAGAGCACGCCGCCGGCGGCGGCCAGCATGGAGCCCAGCAGGAACGTGGTCGCGATCACCCGGTTCACGTTCACGCCCATCATCTGCGCGACCTCGGCGTCCTGCGCGGAGGCGCGCATCGCCTTGCCCAGCCGGGTGCGGCGTCACGAACAGCGTCAGCGCGACGACGAGCACGGCCGTGATCAGGACCACCAGGAAGATCACGCGAGAGGCGAAAACCGTGCCGTCGCCGACCGCGAACTGCATCGGCTGCATCCAGACGGTGTCGGGCCGGTAGGGCAGCACGTTGCGGGTGAACAGCCAGCACGCCGAAGTTCTGCAGGAAGAACGACATGGCGATCGCGGTGATCAGCAGCGAGATCCGAGGCGCGCCGCGAAGCGGCCGGTACGCGACGCGGTCGATGACCATGCCGAGGACGCCGGTGATCAGCATCGACAGGATCATCGCCAGAATCCAGTTCAGCTGGCGAGGTCGTTCAGCGTGTACACGGGTCAGCACGACGAAGGCGACGCCGCGCCGCTCGCCGAGCACCAGCGGATCGGTCAGCCGACCGCGCCACAGGTTGAGCACGTACATGAAACCGAACGCGGCCAGCGCGGCGGCGACGATCGCCCATGGCAGCGCGAACGGCGCTCCGCGCGAACAGGTAGTACGAGGTGAAGGCGCCGACCATGAACACCTCGCCGTGCGCGAAGTTGATCAGTCGGATGATGCCGTACACCATCGTGTAGCCCAGCGCGATCAGGGCGTAGAGGCTGCCGAGCTGCGACGGACTGCAAGGACGGCGCCGACGAAGAAAGCGAGGTCTGCAGTGCTCGGCGACGTGACGCGAGATAGGCGATGCGGCCGAGCACGGCGGCGCCGACCGCGGCGGCGACCAACCATGGGATGAGGGCTCCGATACGGAGCCGAGCGTTTCGGCGTCGTCGCAAGATAGGCACCTCGGGGCGCACGCGGCGCTACCGCGGAATCGGTCGCGAGGGCCACGCGGGATCGTGACGGACGGTCGTGGCCTGCACGACCGGGAGGCCGACCGGGTGTCTCGCCCTCCACGGTCGCGAGGGCAGCGGCATGAACCGCTGCCGTCCGGCGCCGACGCGACAGCGTCAGACGTCTACGTCGCCGGTGGCGACGTCCGAACAGGCTCTGCGAGCTCCACTCGGAGCCGTCTTCGCCCGGAACGGAGTAGCGGAAGAAGCCCATGGTGCGGTCGGCGGGCGTGCCGTCGGTGCCGGCGTAGGTGATCTCGCCGGAGACGCCTGCGTAGCCCTCGAGGTTCTGCAGCGCGGTGAGCACCTCGTCGGGGTCGCTGGGCTCGTCGGCGTTCTGGATCGCCTCGACCAGGACGTTCAGCGAGTCGGCGCCGGCCAGCGTGAAGCCGTTGAAGTCGCTGGCGTCGGGGAACACGACGTCGAAGAACGACGCGAACTCCGTGGCGCGCGTGGCCGCGGCGCCGACTGAGCTGCCTCGGGGCTCGCCGAAGCCGGTGAAGACGTACTCGTCGAACGCCTCGCCGCCGCCGACCGGGCACTGCGAATCGTCGGACGCGTCAGCGCCGAGGATCTGCTGGTCGAAGCCCTGCTGGCGCAGCTGCGGCACCAGGCTGGCGCCCTCCGCGCAGAAGCCGGAGTAGTAGATCATGTCCGGCGTCGAAGCCGCGGGCGTCGTTGATCTGCGCGGCGAAGTCGACGGTGTTGGACACGTAGTCCAGCACGACCGGCGTCTCGCCTCCGAGCGCCGGCGAACGCGTCGGCGAAGAAGCCGGCGAGACCGAAGCTGTAGTCGTCGTCCTGCTGGCGGAAGATCGCCACGCGCCGTCCCTCGGCGTCCAGATCGGCGTAGTTCGCCGCCACTCGGCCCTGGAACTCGTCGGTGTACGCCATGCGGAAGATGTGGTCGCCGATCTGGGTCGTGGCCGGGTTCGTGGAGCTGGTCGAGATCATGATGATGCCGGCGTCTTGGAGCGGCTCGGCCGCGGCGATCGACATCGTCGACGAGATCGCGCCGAGGACGCCGACGACGCCTTCGTCCACGAAGCGCGCGGCGCAGTTGATCGAGCCTTCGGGCGTGGTCTGGTTGTCGCAGATCGACAGCTCGACCGGACGGCCGTCGACGGTCGGCATCTGCTGCTGAGCGGCTTGCACGCCCTGCAACGTGGCGTTGCCGATCGTGGCGAAGCGGCCGGACAGCTCCAGGTTGATCCCGATGCGGATCGGGTCCTGCGCCGTGGCGACTCCTGCCAGCGCAGCGATGACGAGAAGAGCGAGAAGCTTCTTGACCATGGAGATACGTCCTTTCGTAGGGAACGGGGCCGCGGGAAAGGGACGCACCCCTCCTCGGACCGATACTCTGCATGAGTATGCAGGCACGGGGAGCATACCCGGACCGCCTATCCCTGTCAACGCGGCCAACGCAGTCCACGCCGTCCCGCACGCGACAATCGACTATTTCCGAATGGAAGGTCCGTGCCGTGGAAGCCGTCGTCGCTCAGCCGCCATGCAGCCGTCATGCAACCTGCTGCGGAAGCTACCGGCCATCCGTATCTGCGTGCAGGTCCGACGCCGCCGCGTCGCGCTCGATCACCGCGTAGCGATGCCGACGGAGCGTCAACGCCCAGACGGTCGCCGCCACGGCCGCGGCGGCGACGAGGAACATCGCGACGTAACCGGCCAGCTGCGCCACCACGCCCAGCAGCAGCGGCGCGACGAACTGCACGAGCCGATTCGCGGTGATGCGTGCGCCGAACGCCATGCCGTGCTCGCGCACGTCGATCTGCTCGACGACGCCCACCATCGTCAGCGGCTGCGCCACACCGACCGCGAGCCCCAACACGGCCGACGAGACCAGCAACAAGGCCACGTCGGGCGCCCCCGTGATCATCGCCACCCCCAGCGCCGACGCCGTGAGCGTCGCCAGGAACGTAGGCATCCGACCCCCCAGCCGCGCGACCACCCCGGCCATGAACGGACGGACGGCCACCGACGCCAGCGAGCGGGCGCTGATCACCACGCCGATCACGCTCGCGGGCACGTCCAGGCCGTCCAAGAAGGCGGGAAGGAACGAGTTGTGCGTGACCAAGACGATCATCACCGTGCCGCTCACCCAGAGGCTGAGCTGCACGGTCGGCAGCCGCCCCAGCGACAGCAGCCGACCGGGCCCCACCCGCACGGGCCTGCGCGAGCGGCCCGCCGGCCGCCCGGCCGGGGCGGACAGGAGCGCGAACGCCGCCGTCCCGGTGGCCGCGACGACGGCCGCGACCACGAACGCCGAGCGGAACCCCGCGAGGTCCACCAGCACGCCGGCCGTCACCGGGCCCAGGAGCTGTCCGACCGACACGAACGCTCCGTACCACCCGAAGTTGCTTTCGCGATTCCGGCCCTCGCCCAGCCGCGCCACCATCGCCTGCGCGGCCACCACCGCGATCAGCTGTCCCAGCCCGGCCAGTACCTGCGCCAGCAACAGGCTCGAGAACGACGGCACGACCACGACGACCACCGGAGCGATCGCCAGCAACGACGTTCCCAGCAGCAGCATCGGCTTCGGGCCGATCGCGTCGACCACGGTGCCTACGGGCACCGCCAGGAAGAACGGGAAGAGGAACGCGGCCGAGATGACCACGCCGATCGCGGCCGGCGACGCTCCCAGCTGCACGCCGAACAGCGGCGCCAGGGTGCCCGTCATGAAGAAGGCGGTGAACATCAGCGCCGCCCCGAGCCCCAAGCCCAGAAGCGGTCCGCGGGGCCGCACGACGCTCAGGTCGGCACCTTCGTGTCGCGCACCGGGCAGGAGATCTCGCCCACGCCCGGAATCGCGCAGCCGACCGTGTCGCCGTCGGCCAGCACGACGGCCCCCGGCGTGCCCGTCGAGATCACGTCGCCCGGCTCGAGCGGCATGATCGCCGAGAAGAACGCCACCAGCTTCCACGGCGAGTGCAGCATGTTCGCCACCACGTTGCGGCGGGCCGGATGAGCGTCGTGGAGCGTGGTGACCTCGAGCGCCCCGATGTCGTCGATCTCGTCCATCGTGACCAGGTCGGGCCCCAGCACCAGGAAGCCGTCGAAGCTCTTCGCGCGCGTCAAGAACCTCGGGTTGCGCTGAAGGATGTCCTCGGCCGTCATGTCGAGGATCGTGGTGACGCCGGCCAGCACGCCGGGCGCGTCCTTCTCGGCGACGTCCTTGCAGTGCGTTCCGATGATCAGGCCCAGCTCGGCCTCGCCCGTCGTGCGCTGGCTCTGCCTGGGGACCTGTATCGTCTGGCCCGCGGCGATGATCGTGGTCGCCGGCTTCATGAAGGTGGCCGGCTCGTCCGGCCGGGTCTCGCCAAGGTCGCCGGCGTGCTCGGCGTAGTTCAGCCCGACGCCGAGAATCTTCGGCGGGCGCGTCAACAGAGGCGCGGCCACGGTGTCGCCCGGAACCGTGTCGCCCGGAACCGCGTCGCCCGGAACCGCGTCGGTCGGGGACGCGGCCAGCTCGGCCAGCAGCCCTTCGGCGCCGGCGGCCCAGGTCCTCAGCTCGCCGAGTCGCTGGTCGCGAATCAGCCGTTCGACGGTGCCTGGCCAGCTCGTGCCGGTCCTGCGCGCGATGGCGTCGATCGACACGCGCCCGTGGTCGGTGACGAGAGCGGCGTAGGGACCGTCGGGTCCGAGGATGCTGGTCAGTCGCACAGGGTCGCCTCCGGGGCGGGAACGGGGCCGTCGTACGGCGGGAACGGACGTCGCGGAGCGTCTCGGCGGGGACGAAGCCGGACTCAGAGCGTCAGCAGCGTAACCCCTCGCGGCGCGAAGGCGCCCATCGACGCCATCACCTCGTGCGCGTCCGCCAGCGGTCGGCGCTCGCCGATCAGGAGGCCTACGTCGATGCGCCGCTCGCGCACGAACCGCAGCAGCTCCGGGTAGCGCCGGGCCGGCATGCCGTGCCCCCCGATGATCGTCAGCTCGTGCTTGATCAGCTCCAGCATCGGCACCGGCGGGGCCGCATCGTCGGCCAGCAGCAGCCCCAGCTGCAGGTGCCGTCCCCGCCGGCGCAGCGCGCGGACGCCTTGGGCCGACGTGAGCGGGCTTCCCAGCGCATCCACCGTGACGTGAGCGCCGCCGTCGGTGGCGTCGCGGATCGCGGCCACGGGATCGTCGCTGCGGGCGTCGACGGCGACCGAGGCGCCCAGGGCGCGCGCCAGCGACAGCTTCTCCTCCTGCACGTCGACGGCGACGACCTGCGCGCCCGACGCCGCCGCGATCGCGACGGCCGCCAGACCCAGTCCGCCGCAGCCCAGGACGGCGACCGTCTCGCCGCTGCGGAGGCCCGCCCGGTCCACCAGGCCGGCGAACGCCGTCATGAACCTGCAGCCCAGGCTGGCGGCCTCGCCCTCGTCCATCCCGGCAGGAAGCGCGACGACGTTCACGTCGGCCCACGGCACCACGACCGACTCGGCGAACGAGCCCCAGCCGTCGAACCCGGGCTGGTACTCGTGCAGGCAGAGGTTCTGGAGCCCGTCGCGGCACGGACCGCACGATCCGCAGCCGCAGCAGAACGGTGCGGTGACGCGCTGGCCGATGCGGACGTTCGTCACCTCGGGGCCCACCTCGCGCACGACCCCGGCGAACTCGTGGCCCGGCACGTGCGGAAAGCGCACGGTCGGATCGTGACCCATCCAGGCGTGCCAATCGCTGCGGCACACGCCGGTGGCGACGACCTCGATCCGGGCTCCGTGCGCGGGCAGCGGCGGCTCGGGAACGTCGGCGAGGTGCAGCGGAGCCAAGGGAGCGTCGACCAGGATCGCCTTCATGCCGCAGATCGTACGCCGTTCGTGCGCCGCGTCGGTCGCGGTGGACCGTGTCTAGGGAGCACCCTGAATGTAGCTGCGGAGCTGGTCGATCAGGAACGCCTGCTCGGCGATGGTGGCCTTGACGACGTCGCCGATCGACACGATTCCGATCAGCTCGCCGTCGCGCATGACGGGTAGGTGGCGAATGCGGAGCTCGGTCATGCGCTCCATGCAGTCCTGCATGGTCCGGTCCGGTTCGATGGTCACGACGTCGTGGCTCATCACCTCGTCGACGCGGGTCTCGCGCGATGCACGGCCCTTGAGGATCACCTTGCGGGCGTAGTCGCGCTCGGAGACGATCCCGACCAGCTGCCCGTCCTCGAGCACGGGCAGCGCTCCCACGTCGTGCTGGGCCATCAGGGCGAGCGCGTCGTACACGCTGGCGTCCTTGGCGACGGACCAGATCTGGCCCCCCTTCGACCGGAGCAGCTGACCTACCGTGGTCGTGCCTTCCATGAGGTCTCCCTTCGGGCGTGGAATGGACCATGGTAGGGGCGCCCCGGCGAGGGGCGCCCCGATCGAACCTGTGTACTCGCCTGGATCAGGTCACTCCGTGGCGGGCACCACCGGCTCGGCCGGCACCGTTCCAGATTCGAGCTGCTCTTCGCTGGGCACGATCAGCACCATGCCGGTGAAGATCAGGTTCGGATCGTCGATCAGGTTGCTGTTCGCCTCCAGGATGTCGGTCCAGCGGTTGCCGTTCCTGTAGAAGAACGTCGCGATGCTGGACAGAGAGTCGCCAGGCTGCACCGTGTAGATGCCCCGGGCATCGGTGAGGCGCGCGACGACGTTCTGCGTCGTGTTCAGCTCGGAACGGATCTGGGCCAGCTCGTCGCGTTGGGCCTGCGTGACGACCTCCAGGCCCTGCTGCTCCGCGAGCACCTCCGAAAGCCGTTCGGTGAGCTCGCCGGCCCTCTCCTGTGCGTTCTCGAGCGCGCTGGACGTCTCGCTCAGCTCGCTGCGAGCGGTCTCGGATACCTCTTCGACCGTGGACAGTCGAGCTTCGAGCGACTCTCGTTCCGACCGCACCGTCTCGAGCGACTCCAGAAGGGCGTCCCGCTCGGCCTCGAGCGCGGCACGCTCGTTGGACAGCGCCTCTTGCTCTGCCGCGAGGGTGTCTCGCTCGGCGGTCAGCGCGTCCCGCTCGGCCGCGAGTGCGTCCCGCTCGGAGGCGAGCGCATCGCGTTCGGCAGCGAGGCGGTCCCGCTCCGCGGCGGCGGCGTCGCGCTCGGCGACGATGTCGTCGCGCTCGGCGGTCAGTCGCTCGACCTCGTCTTGCGACGCGTCGCGATCGGCAGCGAGCTGCTCCAGCTGGCCCTCGACCTCGCTCAGTCGTGCGCGCGTCGACTCGAGCTCGTCCGTACGCGATGCCAGCTCGGCCGTGCGAGATTCGAGCTCCGTCGTCCTCGATGCGAGGTCGGCTTCGACAGCTGCGAGCGACTCCTGGACGGTCGAGAGATTGGCCCGCGCCTGTGCGAGCTCGACCTCGGTCACGGTCAGGTCCGTCGCGATCTGTTCGCGGGCGGCCTGCACCGCGGCCAGCTCCGTGCTGACGTCCTGTGCCCGGGCCGCCGCCTCGTCAGCTCGCGACGCGGCTTGCTCGCGAGCGTTCTCGGCTCGCGCCAAACGTGCTTCCAGCCCCGAGGCCTCCTCTTGCGCCGCCGTCAGCTCCTCACGTAGCGACGCCACCTCCGCAGCAGCCGTGTCCCGCTCGGCGCGAACCTCGCTCAGCGTGCCTTCGACGCTCGCGCGCTCCTGTTCTGCAGCAGCGAGTCGTTCCTCGAGGGCAGTCACGTCCTCCTGCATCGCCGCTCAGCTCGCGCCTCCGTCGACAGCACAGCTCCTCACGCACCGCGCTCAGATCGGCCAGCGCAACGTCACGCTCCGACTGAACGACGGCGAGCTCCTCCGCCGCGGTCGCCCGCTCGGCCTCGACCTCCGCCACGCGGGCCTCGAGCCCCGACGCCGCCTCTTGCGCCGACGCCAGCTCCTCACGAAGCGACGCCAGGTCCGCAGCAGCCGTGTCCCGCTCGGCGCGAACCTCGCTCAGCGTGCCTTCGACGCTCGCGCGCTCCTGTTCTGCAGCAGCGAGTCGTTCCTCGAGGGCAGCGACCTCCTCCTGCATCGCCGTCAGCTCGCCCTCCGTCGCAGCACGCTCCTCACGCACCGCGCTCAGATCGGCCAGCGCGACGTCACGCTCCGACTGAACGACGGCGAGCTCCTCCGCCGCGGCGGCCCGCTCGGCCTCGACCTCCGCCACGCGATCCTCGAGCCCCGACGCCATCTCCTGCGTCGACGCGAGCTCGTCGCGTGCCGTAGCCAGCTCTTCCTGTGCCGTAGCCAGCTCTTCCTGCGCCGAAACGAGGTCGCCCTCCGTCGATGCGAGCTCTTCACGCACCGCGCTCAGATCGGCCAGCGCAACGTCACGCTCCGACTGAACGACGGCGAGCTCCTCCGCCGCGGCGGCCCGCTCGGCCTCGACCTCCGCCACGCGGGCCTCGAGCCCCGACGCCGCCTCTTGCGCCGACGCCAGCTCCTCACGAAGCGACGCCAGCTCCGCAGCAGCCGTGTCCCGCTCGGCACGAACCTCGCTCAGCGTGCTTTCGAGGCTGGCGCGCTCCTGTTCTGCAGCAGCGAGCTGCTCCTCCAGCGCCGTCACGTTCTCCTGAACCGAGCTCAGGTCCGACTCCGTCGACGCCAGCTCCTCACGCACCGCGCTCAGATCGGCCAGCGCGACGTCACGCTCCGACTGAACGACGGCAAGCTCCTCCGCCGCGGCGGCCCGCTCGGCCTCGACCTCCGCCACGCGGGCCTCGAGCCCCGACGCCGCCTCCTGCGCGGACGCCAGCTCCTCACGTAGCGACGCCAGCTGCGCAGCCGTCTCGTCTTGCGCGGCCCGCGCCTGGCTCAGGAGCGACGCGACGTTCTCGCGAGCGTTCAGGGCGCGCATCAGTCGGGCGTCCAGCTCGGTCGCACGTTCGCTGGTCGACGCCAGCTGGGCTGCGAGCTCGTCGCGCTCGGTCTGCAGTGCGCCGAGCGCCTGCTCGGTTTCACTCGCGCGCGCCTCGACCTGTTCGCGAGCGTTCGTCGCACGCGCGACGCGCGCTTCGAGCGACGTGATCTCGGCTTGGGCGTCGGTCAGCTCCGATTCGAGCTGCTGGACCCGGGTCTGCGCGTCGGACAGCGACTGATCGGCGGTCGCCACCGCGTTCTCGAGGCCGGCGTTCTCTTCCTCGAGCGAGGCGACTCGCTCCTGCAGCGCCTGCTGTCCGGAGCTCGTCTCGTCGAGCTGCGCTTGGAGCTCGTCGATCTGGGCGTTCGCGGCTTCGAGATCGGTCTGTGCCGTCTCGGCCTGGCTTTGGGCCTGCTCGAGCTCGGACTCGAGCGTGGAGACCTGGCCGGTCAGGGCCTCGTTCTCCGCAGTCAGATCCTGCTCGACCTGGCTCGGGCCGCAAGCGGCCAACGTGGCGAGCGCCAGAACCGTGATCGCGGCTCCGGCTAGGGTCCGTGGAATCGTCATAGCGGCACCTCCTGGTGTCGGGACGGGCGGACGGGCATACGAAGTCGAACGCCCCTAGCATAGACGAAGCGACGCCCCGGTCCGTGGCGGCGCATGGATTCCGGACCGCTCGCACCGGTCCCAGCCGTACGATGGCCGGTATGCGACGTCTACGGTTTCTGAGCGACGATCCGGACGAAGGCCCGGTCCGCACCCTGTTCGATCTCGCCCCCCGCGACGGCGCCGCGCTGCGCGTCGGATCGGTTCGATTGGCGCCCGGTCAGCGCGTGCCGGAGGAGGGCGCCTCTTGCCACGGCGTGGACGAGGCGTCGCTGATCGTGTCCGGATCGCTGTCTGGCGAGAGCGGGGGCGAGGCGTTCGCGATCGCGGCCGGCGACGCGACCCTGATCCCCGCGGGCGAGGCGCACTGGGCGGTGGCGGGCGACGGCGGCGCCGAGATCTTCTGGGCCTGGTTCGGTGACGTGGCCGGTGAGGGCTGAGCTCACGACCGCCGGGCGCCAGCGGCGGGCAGAGCCAAGCGCCAGGCGCGCAGCCGCTCCAGACGGAGCGGGCCGCGGGTGGTCACGCCCCACCAGGCGTCCGAGCGGCGGTCGTACAAGCGTCCCGTGAACGCGACCCGTCGGTCGACGAACAGCTCCAGCAGGCTCCCGTCGAGAAGCGCGCGCACCTCGATCTCGTCCGGCAGGTCCAGCGGGAGCGTCATTCGCTGCAGCACCGGGCTGGCCGGGTTCCGATGCGGGATGAGGCGCCGAAGCGTCAGGTCCCCGTGCGAGCGGTCGAGCTCCACCCGATAGCCGCCCGCGACCTCGGCGTCGGCCTGGAGGAGAAGCCCGAGGCGACCGTCCGGCCCCCAGCGCACGCGGAAGCACGTCTCGAACCGCTGCGGCTGTCGCCCCAGCCGAAGCAGCGCGAGCTCTTCCCCGCCCGCGAGCTCCCCGCGGATCGCGGCCCCGTCGTGGCGCATCTCGACCTGCCACGATCCCAGCGCTCCGGCGAGATCGGGCGTCAGCGGCAGCGCCTCGGCGCGAAGCTGGTCGAGCTCGGCCACCGGCCGCACTGCCGGCTCGGCGTCCGGGCCCAGCACCAGCTCGCGCGGGAACGCCATCGCGCCGCCCCAGGTCCACGGGCTGCCGTCGTCGGGCTCGCCCTCGGGCGTGCCCGCCGGCGGCTCGCCCAGCACCGACGCCTCGGGAGGGTCGAGGGTGTCGGACTGCGCTGGCGTCGTGCCAGGGGCGATCCGGTCGAACACGAAGGCGAACAGGAGCCTGCGCCGACCGTGGATCGCAGACTTCGCGGCGTACCACCGGAAATCGTCCAGCTGGGCCGCGGCCGGCCTGAGGTACGGTCCGCCCGGATCGTCCGCGATGCGGACCTGAACGCCGTAGTCCGAGTACAACAGCACGTACCGGTCGTCCAGCTCGACGACTTCGGGGCACTCGCAGCGATGCACGTCCGCGGGGTGGTGCAGGACGCCGTCCACGCGCCAGCTTCGCAGGTCGTCCGACAGCAGCCGCGCCACGCAGGCGCGCAGCGCTTTCGGGCCGCGGTCCAGCTCGGCGGTGAGCACCATCTCGAAGCCGCCGTCCGGCGTGCGCCTGAGCTGCGGATCCCGCCAGGCGGCCGAGGGGCCCGTCACGAACGGCGCGACGGGCACGACCAGCGGGTTCGCCGGATCCTTTCGCCACGTGACCAGGTCGTCGCTCTCGGCGTGACACACGGTCTGCAGGCCACCGTTCGGGGCTCCGACGCCGGTGTAGAACGCGTGGAACCGTCCTTCGTGGCGGATCACGCAGCCCGTCCAGCAGCCGATGCGCGTCCGGTCCGTCGCCGTCCGGGACCAATGCGTCGGGTAGCGCCGTCCAGCGCAGCAGGTCGTCGCTGACGACGTGCGCCCAGCGCATCGTCTCGAACGCGTCGGCGCGGGGCGAGTTCTGGAAGAACACGTGCGTTCGGCCCTCGTGCACGATCGGCTTGGGATCGCCGAAGCGTCCGTGCCTGGGCACGTGATGCAGCGCGACGAGCGGGCGTAGCTCGTCGGCGTCGCGATCGTGCCCGGCGCGCGTCACGTCACCCCTTGACGCCGCTCGACGCGATCGATTGCACGAACCAGCGGTTGAACAGCAGGTAGACGATGAGAACGGGGACGGTGATCATGGCCGCGAACGCCATGATCTGACCCCACTCGCGCGGCTGCTGACCGAAGAACTGCTGCATCGCGACGGTGAGGGGCCGAACCTCTTCGCTCCGAGCGACCATGACCGGCCAGAGAAGCTGGCCCCAGTGGCGCAGGAACAGCAGGATCGTGACGGTCGCGATGATGGGCCGCGACAGTGGCAGCACGATCGACCAGTAGATCCGCAGTCGACTGGCGCCGTCGACGATCGCCCGGGAGCATGCCGTCGCGGTCGACGAGCTGGCGGCTCGCCGGGCCGCCCGAGGCGCTGTACCGGCAGGGGGGCGACGCGCTTCGCGCCGATCGCCACGCCCGTCGGGCGCAAGCCACGTCGGCCCGGCACCGACTGGGCGCGTGGGACCGCGCGCTCGCCGAGCTCCTCGTGCGGACTCCCGGCCGTGTCGACGGCCTACGTCCGGAACCGTGAACGCGTGAAGGTGTCGGATGCGGCGGGCATCCGGCTTGCCGCCACAACAACTCGGAATGATTCCGATCTCTTGACAGGACGGTGCTTCCGGCTATACCCTTGGGGGGTATCTGAGCGGACCTCGAAGCTCCGCTCCCAAGGAGGCACACCGTGTCCGACATCCCCGAAACCCCGCGAACCACCGTCCTTCCACGACTGAACGAGCGCTGCGCCCGACTTCACCGCGACCACCACGCAGGGCACGATCTCGCTCAGCGACTACCGTGGCAAGTGGGTCGTCCTGTTCAGCCACCCGGCCGACTTCACGCCGGTGTGCTCGACCGAGTTCCTGGCCTTCGCCAAGCAGGCCGACGCCTTCGCGGAACGTGACGCCCAGCTGATCGGCCTGTCGATCGACTCCGTTCACGCTCACCTCGCCTGGCTACGCGATCTCGAAGAGATGGCGGGGGTAGAGGTGCCGTTCCCCGTCATCGCCGACCTGGACATGAAGGTGGCCGGCAAGTTCGGCATGATCGCACCCCGGCGCGTCCAGACCTCCGCCGTGAGGGCGGTGTTCCTGATCGACCCCGAGGGCGTCCTCCGCGGCATGCTCTACTACCCCTCAACGTCGGTCGCAGCATTCCCGAGGTCGCTCCGCTTCCTGGACGGCCTGCGTTTCAGCGACGCCGAAGGGATGAGCACGCCGGCCGACTGGCAGCCGGGCGATCCCGCCATCGTCGGCGCGCCCAAGACGATGGACGAGATCCGCAAGGACGATCCGGACGCCTACCGACGACTACCGGCGCTGGTACCTGCGCCTCAACCAAGCACGCTGACCGATCACGATCGCGTCACGACCACGACCGCCGGCTCCCTTCACGGGAGCCGGCGGTCGCGTTCCATGCCGAGCTCGGCTACAGGACGCGGCTCAGCGGTCCAGCCAGGTGGTCCGGAGACCGAGGTAGCTGGTGTTCGGGAAGTGCTCGAAGCCACGCACGTCCGGGCGGAGCGCCTCGAACTGCGAGGAGTGGAACAGGAACACGTGCGGCGCCTGGTCCAGGATGAGCTGCTGCGCCTCGGCGTAGATCTCGCGACGGCGCTCCTGGTCGGACACCTGCCGGCCCTCCTCGAGCAGGGCGTCGAGCTCCGGGTTCGAGTAGTTCCCGAGGTTGCCGCCGTTATCGGTGTAGAACACGTTGAACAGGAAGTCGTCGGGGTCGCTCTGCCCGGACTCGCCCAGGATGGTGGCCGCGTAGTCGCCCTCGAGCACCTTCGGCAGGTAGATGCTCCAGTCCTCCGCGACGATGTTCGTCGCGATCCCGATCTCGGCCAGGTTGGCCTGGACGACCTCGGCCGGCGTCCGCAGGAAGTCGTACGTGCTGGTCACGTACAGGTCGTACTCGAAGCCGTCCGGGTAGTCGGAGGCGGCCAACGCCTCGCGCGCGGCTTCGACGTCGCGCCCGACGTAGGGGCTGTCGCTCACGCCGTAGTAGTTCGACGACGGGATCGTGGTGCCGGTCGCGGGAACCCCGCCGGTTCCGAACAGGGCCAGGTCGACGACGGCCTGCTCGTCGATCGCGTACGACATCGCGCGACGCACGTTCACGTCGTCGAACGGCGCCCGATCGACGTTGAAGTAGATGCTTCGGAAGTTCGCCGACAGGCCGCCGACGACGTCGACGTTCGGATCCGCCCGGAGCACCTCGACGTCCGCGGCCGGCACGTACTCGATGAAGTCGACGTTGCCGGTCGCGATCGCGGTCGTGCGCGCCGTGGGATCGGGGTAGAACACGAACTCGATTCCGTCGAGGTAGGGCAGCGCGTTCCCGGCGTCGTCGGCGCCCCAGAAGTCGTCGTTCCGCTCGAGGATCATGCGGGTCTGCGGCAGGTACTCGGTGAAGCGGAACGGGCCAGTTCCGATGACGTTCTCCTGCAGGTCGCCGTACTCCTCGACCGCCGCCTGACTGACGATCACGTTCAAGCTGGCGGCCAGCTTGGACAGCAGCGGCGAGAACGGCTCGGACAGGTTCATCACCACGGTGCGGTCGTCGGGCGCGGAGATCTCCTCGACGACGGCGAAGTCGTCGCCGCGCGGCGAAGCGATCTCGGGATCGCCGATGCGCAGAATCGAGATACACCACGTCGGACGCCGTGAGCGGGGTGCCGTCGTGGAACGTGACGCCCTCGCGCAGCGTGAACGTCCAGGTCAGGCCGTCGTCGGACGCGGTCCACGACTCGGCCAGGCCGGGCACGATCTGCAGGCTGGAATCGAACATCACCAGCGTGTCGTAGACGTTCTCGAGCATGTTGCGGGTCGAGGTGGCGTTCGTGATGTGCGGATCGAGCCCGACGGGATCGGTCTGCATGCCGACCCGCAGGACGCCACCCATCGTGGGCTGGGCCAGCGCCAGCGTGGCCAGCGCCGCGGCGGCGAGAAGAACGAGGAAACGACGAATCATGAGGTACCTCCGGTGGTCGACGAAACGGACGAGCGGAACGGACGCGAGGAACGGACGAGCGGCGACGAATGGCGGGACGAATGGAGGGACGAATGGAGAGCGGCGTGAGGGTCAAGAATACGCCGCGAGGGCCGCGAGGGGGCGGAACGCGGGCGGACAGGAGGGCAGACAAGAGGGCCGAGAGCCGTCGACGCCGGATCGGCGCGTGCCAGGCGAACGCGATCAGCGGCGGCGGCGCAGCCGCGGGTCCAGCGCGTCGCGCAGACCGTCGCCCAGCAGGTTGAACCCCAGCACGACCGCCATGATCGCGAGGCCCGGCGCGACGGTCGCCCACGGAGCGAGGGCCAGGAAGCGCCGGCCCTCGGCGATCATCATCCCCCAGCTGGGGGCGGGAGGCTGCGTGCCCAGGCCGAGGAACGACAGCGAGGCCTCGGCCAGGATGGCGTACGCCAGACGCAAGGTGGTCTCGACCAGCATCGGCGCGGCCGCCGCCGGAAGGACGGCGCCCACCAGCACGCGCATGTCGCGGCTGCCCAGGGCGCGGGACGCCTCCACGAACTGTTCCTCGCGCACCGTCATCACCGCCGCGCGGGCGACGCGCGCGAACGGCCCGACGTACACCACCCCGATCGCGAGGACCAGATTCACGAACCCGCTGCCCAGGAACGCCAGCAGCGCGATCGCCAGCAGGATCGCCGGGAACGACAGCAGCACGTCGGTGACGCGCATGATCACCGCGTCCGTGACCCCGCGGTAGAACCCCGCGAGCGCGCCCAGGCTGCCGCCCACCAACAGCGCGAAGCTGGTCGCGGCGAACGCGACCGACAACGACGCGCGCCCCCCGAACACGATGCGCGACAGCGTGTCGCGGCCGTACTGATCGGTGCCCAGCCAGTGCTGCGGCGTGGGCCCCTGCAGCCGAGCGGGCGGATTCAGCGCGATCGGATCGTACGGCGCCACCCACGGCGCCGCCACCGCAGCGACGACGGCGGCCAGCACGAGCAGTAGCCCGATCCCGCCGACACCGAGCAGCAGGCGGCGGGCGATCTCGGCCGTTCGGCCCGCCGGGGCGGCCGCACCCGCGCGCACGGTGTCCTCCCCGGCCGCGTCAGCCATAGCGCACCCTCGGATCGATCACCGCGTACAGCACGTCCACCAGCAGGTTGACCGCCACGAACGCCGCAGCGATCAGCAGCACCGCGCCCTGCACGATCGGGTAGTCGCGCAGGTTGATCCCCTCCAGCGCGAAGCGGCCCACGCCGGGAAGGCTGAACACCTGCTCGATGATCACGGCGCCGCCCAGCAGCTGACCGAACTGCAGACCGACCACCGTCACCACCGGAATCAGCGCGGTCCTGAGCGCGTGCCGGTACACGACCGCCTGCTCGCGCAGGCCCTTGGCGCGGGCGGTGCGGACGTAGTCGCGTCCCAGCGTCTCCAGCAGCGACGACCGCACGATGCGCGTGGTGGCCGCCGCCAGGATCAGGCCCAGCGACGCGGCCGGCAACAACATGTGACGAAGATTGTCCAGCGGCGACTCGGCGAACGGCACGTAGCCGGCCGGCGGGAGCCAGCCCAGCCGAAGCGAGAACGCCAGGATCAGCAGAATGCCCAGGAAGAACCCGGGGATCGACAGGCCCAGCAGCGCGAACAGCGAGCTGACCGCGTCCGGCCACCGTCCCCGGTGGAGCGCCGCGATCACGCCCAGCGGGACGGCCAGGACAAGGGCGATCGCGAGCCCCAGGAAGGTCAGCTCCAGCGTGACCGGAAAGCGGAGCGCCAGATCGGTCGCGACCGGCCGGCCCGTACGCAGCGAGCTGCCCAGGTCTCCCTGGAGCGCCGCGGTGATCCACTGCCCGAACTGGACGTGGACCGGAAGGTCCAGCCCGAACATGCGCCGCAGCTCGTCCAGACGCTCGGCCGAGACGTTCCCCTCGAGCCCCACCAGGCTCGTGACCACGTCGCCCGGGATCGCGCGCATCAGGGCGAACACGATCAGCGCGACGCCGAACAGGGTGGGGATCGTCGAGCAGAAGCCGTACGGCCGAGACGTCGACATGAGCGCGCAGTATCGCACGTCCAGGCCGGCGGTTCGCGACGACGATCGTGCGGACCATCGCGGCACCCCGCGAAGCGCCGCGTCGAGCGGTTCATGATCGTGTAAGAGCTCGGTGGGCAGAATCATCGTATGGAACCCTCGACCGTGTCCGCCCGCTGGCCGCGCCGCGCGGCGCGGGTCGCCGTCACCGTGGCTGGTGACCCTCTTCCTGTCGCTGATCGTTCTGGCCGCCTGCTCGACGCCGAGCGACGGGAGCAGCGCGGAACGCTTCACGCTTCAGCTGAACGTGCAGGGCGACGGGGCTGTCGAGGTGAACGGTTCCGAGCGCTCGACGCCGTTCCAGCAGAGTTTCGAGGTCGGCGCCAGCGTCACGCTGCGCGCGGTGCCCGGCGACGAGGCGCGCTTCTCGTCCTGGACCGGCGACGCGTCCGGCTCGCAGAACCCGGTGACGTTGACGATGAACAGGTCCCGTTCGGTCGACGGCCGTGTTCGAGCCGAACTCGACCGTCACGCTGTCCATCACCCGCACCGGTAGCGGTGGCGGCGCGATCGATATCGACCCGCCCGGCGTCACCTGCGCGCCGACCTGCGAGGCGACCGTGGACGAGGGCGCGGAGGTCACGCTCACCGCCACTCCCGACGCCACCTCGACCCTGACGGGCTGGACCGGCTGCGACACGACCGATGGCGAGACCTGCACGCTGGTCGCGACCGCCGACCGTGCCGTCGAGGTCGCGTTCGCGAGCACCGCGCCCGCGCCTGTCGACGACGACTTCGTGGACGCCATGGTGCTGGAGGGCGAATCCGGCACGGCGTCGACCACCAACGCCGGCGCCTCGAAGGAACCGGGCGAGCCGGACCACGGCGGCGAGCCGGGCGGCCGTTCGGTGTGGTGGACGTGGACCGCGCCGAAGGACGGACCCGCCACCTTCGACGCGTCCGGCAGCGACACTGGACGTCGTCGTCGCGGCGTACGCCGGGTCGTCGCTACACGATCTGGTGCCGGCTCGGCGAGCCCCTTCGTTCGCTCTCTCATCGACGGCGTCCGCAGACACGGCTTCCGGCAGCGAACGCGGTCGTCGTCGACGCGACCTACGGAACGACCTACCACGTCGCCGTCGACGGCGTCGCGGCCGCGACCGGAACCGTCCGTCTGGACTGGAACCAAGACGACACCCAGCCACCCCCGCCCGACGTCGAGGTCGCCTGGACGCTGGACGCGAGCCAGCTCTCGTTCAGCGGCGAGCGCGGCGGAGCGGCGCCCGACAGTCAAGACGTCCAGCTCGGGAACGATGGGCCGGACGCAGGCAGCTTCACCGCAAGCGACAACCGCTTCTGGCTATCCGTCTCGCCCCCGAGCGGCGCGTTGGACGCTGGCGCCGAGACGGCACTGACGGTGACGGCGGCAGCGTGCCGAACCGTCGGAACGGACTTCGGCACGGTCACCGTCGCCGGGAACGGCGTGACCGCCACGCTGAGCGTCCAGCGCACCTGCGACGGTGCGGAATGGCGGCTGACGCCGGACAGCCTCTCCATCGAGGGCGACGTGAACGACGTCGCGTCGTACGCCCGGAGCCTCGCCCTCACGAACGACGGCACCCTCGGCGCGGACTTCACCGCAATCGCCAGCGACGGCTGGATCGACGTCGCCCCCGGTAGCGGCAACCTGGACCGCGGCTCAAGAGACGACACTGAGCGTGTCGGTCGCCGCTTGCGACACGGCCGGCACCTCCTCGGGGTCGGTCGTCGTCAGTGGCGGTGGGCACGTACGCTCCGTCCCGGTCACGCGCACCTGCACCGACCCGTCCGCGCAGCCGGCGGTCGCGCTGACGATCGACCGCGTGTACGTCAATCAGTCGGTCCCGGCGCAGGACAGCACGAAGACGCCCTCGGGCCGCATTCCGCTGGTCGCGAACCGCGGCGGCCTGCTGCGCGTGTTCGCCACCGCCGACGACACGGGGGCCGACCAGGCCTCGGCGACGCTGCACTACCGCTACGGCGGCGGCAGCGAGAGCACGCTGCCCCTCGCCGGCCCGTCGTCCGTGCCGACGAGCACCTCGGAGGGCGTCGCGCTCCAGCGTGTACGAGCATCTGCTTCCCGAGCGGCCTGATCCAACCGGGCTGGAGATCTACCTCGACGGTCGAGGCGGTCGCGAACGGCAGACGCGGTCGAGCGCGCTGATCCCGCCTCCGGCTACCGGGCGTGTGGGCTGTCTCGGTTGTAGCGGTGCCTGCCGGCGAACATGACGTTGGTGCCGGTCATCGCGTACGCGGGACACAACGCCGTAGCGTTGGAGGACGGCAGCGCGTACTTGAGCGACACGGTGCGGGATGCACCCGACTGGGCGACGACACGCGCGGACGTGCAGGTGCACGGCAGTCCGCTGGCTCGGCGGCGATCTCTTCCAGCGGTGCAGGGATGGGGCGACCTGCTCAACGCGCTCACCACCCGCTGGGAGTCCGATGCCACCTCGCGCCACTACTACGGGGTGGTCGATCCGAACTACGACTACGGCATCGCCGGCGTCGTCGGATGCGATCGGGCTACACGTCCCGTCGCGGTCGGTTGGTCGCACCTCCAGAGCGGCGCAGCCAGCGTCGCCGCGCACGAGCTGGGGCACAACTGGGGCCGCGAGCACGCGCCCTGCGGCGTCGACACGGCGACGCTTGTATCCCTACGGCGGCGGCGGCATCGGCACGTGGGGCTACGACCTGGTCGCAGACGCGCTTCGGTCACCCAGTCTGTACGTGGACCTGATGAGCTACTGCGATCCCACGTGGATCTCCGACTACACCTATCGTGGGGTCATGGACTACCGACGCTCGACCGGCTACACGATCGAGACGGTGGCCGCGATGCAACGCGTCCTGATCGTCAGCGGCATCGTCGGGCCGGACGGTCTGGATCTCGACCCGCTCTTCACGATGACCAGCCGGCCGTCGCCGGTGGCAGCCGGGCCGTACACGCTGCGCGTGTGGGCGACGGACGGCCGCGAGGTTCTGACCGTGCCGTTCGACGCGCGCGCCGTCAGCGTGCATCCGTTCGAGGCGTTCCACCTGAAGCCTGGCGCTTCCGGACGACGTCACCTCGTTCGGACGGGTCCGCGTGGAGCGGAACGGCGAGGTGCTGATCGACCGGACGGCCAGGCCGGCCACGCTCTCGACGCAGGCGACCCTGACGGTCACGGTCACACCGTCGACCGGCGGCGCCGTCGGTCGAGTGGGACGCCGAGCGGTATCCGTTCCGCCGGGCGCGCGCAACTGGTGTCGACGGCCCGCTCCTGGGCAACGGCAGCTCCGGCCATGCCGGACCGTCCAGCCCAGCGGAACGGTCGTGGAGGTCCTTCTCAGCGACGGCCTGAACACCGTGCGAAGCGTCGTTGGACCGTAGCCGTACCGCGCTCGTCGCTCGGGACGCGACGCCTCTGCCGCGGCGCCTGGCGCATGCGCTGAAGCGTGCGTGAGGCGTGCGTCCCGAAGGTCGACGCGCTGGGCACCGCTGGTGCACAGGGCTGGCAGCAGCGGGTTGGATCGGGGGTGGGAGCAGGGGCATCGATCAGCTGTTCGGCCTGCCCCTACCGCTGCGCCTGGGCGACGGACGCGGCGTCCGGCAGATGCTGCCTCGACCTGGCCCGAGCCGAGCCCCATCAGGACGAACACGATCGGTTCCAGCGCGACCGACGGGAACGACGCCTGCGCCCAGATCGCGTACGTCCCGTAGGGCCATCGCGAGGGCGACGGAGGCCGCGGTTCCTGCTCGGACGAGCCGGATCATCAGCAGCACCACGAACGTCGCGAACGCCAGCGTCGGAACGGCACCGAAGGCGATCCACAGGTCCAGCAGGTAGTTGTGCACCTTGTCGATCATCACCCTCTTCGCACGCATGTCTCCGGTAGGTCCAGGGTCGGGGTAGTAGAGAGCGTTCCCGGCGCCGCTCCACGCCGGATCCCGCTCACCCCCTCCGGTAGGCGTTGCCGTGACGAGGGCGTCGCGGCCTGCCGGTCGTCGCCCGGCCTCGTTCCAGACGACGATGGCGAACGAGCCGACGCCGTAGCGGACGGACGGGCTCGCCGTAGCGCACCGCACGCAGGGCCACGTCCATGCACAGGCGGCGCGACGCCCAGTTCTCGGCCGGGGCCTCCTTCCGTGGCCGCCTCCGCGAGGGCGGCGACCTTGCCGCGGCCGTAGTCGCTGGCCGAGGAAGCGAGGCCTGAACCCAGCCAGCTGCGACGGCCGCCACGGCCAGCGCTACCGAGCGCATGCCTCGCTCGCGTCGCTCCCGACGCCGTGGTCCCGCCGGACAACGCGCTCGCCCCGGCCCACGACGCGAGCGTCGCCACCAGCGCGATCACCGCGGCGGCGGCTGCCGGTCGCGGTAGGCCACGAACGCCAGGAAGACCTGCCAGTAGCAGCGCCGCCACGACGACCAGATGCCGGCCTCCAGCGAGTCAGCACGCGGTCGGATCCGAGAAGAGCGGAACGATCGACGCGAACGCCATCGCCGCCAGCACAGCGCCAGCACGAAGGCGGGGCTGACCCAGCGTCGCGCCGGGGTTGGCGGATGGCCAGCTCCGCACCCCAGAGCCCCAACTGACGCCCACTGACGTCGCAGCCACGTCGCCGCCGGCCAGCCGCAGTCCTGCCCACGAGGCGGGCAGGTAGGCGCACGGGCCACAGCCACCAGACAGGCCTAGCGAACACGGCCGTCGAACCGGAACGGAACCCACCGACCGAGGCGTCTCGGTGCGAGGAAGGGAGCCGTACCCGAACCGCGAGGCCACCGAGCCATCGGTCCGCGGCGCCGCCGACGCGGAGCGTTCGCCACCGCCCATGGGCGCGGCCAGCACCAGCATCCTCCCCCGCCCACGAGCGCGACGAGCTTCGGCGCACGAGAACTACCGCCCTCTGCGGGATCCCGGATCGGCCGCACGTCGACGGCCAACGCGTGCATCACGATGAAGGCGACGATCACGACGGCGGCCCGCTCCGATGGTCCGCCCGGCTGCTTCGGACGGCACCGCCAGCCACCACGACGGCTACGTGCCCGGCGCGCAGGCCGCCGAGGCCCTCGTGCGCGTCCTCGCTTCCGCTTCACAGGCCCGAAGGCTAGCACGCACGCCCCGCATCGTTTTGGCTTGCGCGCCTGACGCCCTTCTTCACCTGATGCGCTCCTGCACCGACACGGATCCACGCGGAACCTGTCTAGCCGTCCCGACTGTGGAAACGTGCCCGACGCGAGGCAGGGCCGCACCGATCGATTCGCCATGCGTCGTCCCGGCACCGCGTGCCGTTGCCCGACCGATCATCCACCGCCGCGACGGACGCATCCGTTCTTCGTCGCGCGACCCCTTTGCTCAGGTTACCGGCCTTCGGTGTCGGTCGTGACGCCGATCAACGCGGCTTACCTCCGCTGGAATCACGACTGCCGTCGATCAACTCCCCCGATACGGGCCTTGCGCGCTCGGTTCCGACCCTCATCATCGCCTCTCGCTTCGACCGGCCGTCCACAACACTGCACCCCCGCCGAAGCGGGGGTGCAGGACGAGAGGCGAAAGTTTACGAGAAGAGGCGGTTAGTCCCTCTGCACCGAAGTCTCTTCCGTGGCTCCAGAGGCATCGACTGCGACGCGGGCGGGTTGTCGTACACGAGCTGACCGACCATGTCGACCAAGCCCACTTGGTTGGCCTCCGCTTCGATCACGACGCGGTAGAAATCACCGGCAGGCAGGTCGTACGTTCGGCCGGCTTCGAGGTTGGCCGTGAACGAGAAGGCGTTACCTGGCGTTGTTCAGCGGGACCTGGGCGATGAAGTCGAGCCGCCGTGAAGTCGCCGTCATCATCGATGTACAGCGATGCCGTGCCGTTGAACCGAACCACGTTGTTGTTGAGCGTGGCCTCGATCACGATGTCTTCCGCCAGTGCCAGACCAGCGTTCTCGACCGTCATCTTGTACACGAACTCTTCGTCCGGCTGGTAGCCGTCCTTCAGGTTCGCGTCGACGATCAGCGGCTCGCCCGTCTCGCCCGCGCTCTCGTCGGGGCCCTGGTACTCACCGTTGGTGGTCAGGGTGACGAACGGTGTGGGGGGCGGCGGGACGACGACGACCTGGGCGCAATCCTCGAGCAGACCCTCGGCGCCGTCGCTGTACGTCGTCACCATTGGGTCGGCATCCGGATCCGCGTCGGACACGAGCTCGTTCGGGAACACCGAACTCGCCGTCGATCTGGTACTGCGTCCAAGGCGTGATGCCCTCGTCGAAGTACCACGTCTCCTGGTACTGGCCCGTCTCTTCGAACGGCTGGTTCAGCTGCGGCGAACCGAGGTACGCGCAGTTTTCCCAGAAGTAGCGCTCGCCGGCGTCCGTCTGGACCGTTTGCAGCGAGTCGCCGGTGTCGGCATCGGAGTTGTTCTGCGCGACGCCCGTGCCGTCGTCACTGAGGAGGTTGCCGGTGAGCGTGAGGATGGCCTCCGCGGTCGTGCCGCGCGGCAGATCATCGATGGGGCTCCAGGTCACTTCCTTCTCGACGACCGCGCCGGTGACGTCGATGTCTGCCACCGTCCACGTTGCGTGAAGTCCGTGCCGTTGGTGAAGTCCAGGCCAACGTCGAACGCGTCGGCCACTTCAACGTCATGCGCGTAGGGGTTGTTGCGCACCGTGTAGGCGTGCGGTTGATCCCCGGTGCCCTCGGTGTCGTCGTCGAACTCCCACGGGTACATGGTCGCCAAGTCACCGTAGTGGGTCCAGGTCGGATCGTTCGCCGTATCGATCTCGACGCGATCCAGCTGGCGGACTTCGATCCTAAAGTCGCCGAGGCGCCTTGCGCCATCAGCGGTTGGCTGATCCGTGTCTTGGTGATCTCGAAGAGCGGGCGCACCACCCAGATGTCGGATTCGTCCGCCTCTGGCGTGTAGCTGAACACCAGCTGCTCGCCGGTCGTGTCGTCTTCATCGAAGAACCCGGCGGCCGTCACGCTCTGGTTCTGGCTTCCGTTCGTGACACGGTACGGATCCCCGTACGGCACACATTCCTGCGCGGGCTGCAGTGCCCCTTCATCGGTCGCATCGCCATTCACGCCGAACTCAACGGGCGCAGCGCCGTACCGTGGCTGCACATTGAAGCTACCGTCGTCCACGCCTTCCCAGCAGTAGCCGGGCTTGTGACGCGCGTACACGTCAAACGTAAACTCTACGGTGTCACCCACCGCGATTGTCTCGAGCGAATCTTCCTGGTTGAAGGACCAGGTGACGACGTGGTTCACGGGGTCATAGGTCCCGGAATCCGGCTCGATCGAGCCAGTCGACCACGCCCAGTTCAGCAGGCACCGCGTCACGCACGGTGACGTTGTGAATGTCCGAGTTGCTGTCGTTCTCGACGGTCACGTGGACGGTCGCGAGGTAGTTTTCGTCGCTCACCACGTCGCTCGCGTCGAGCGTGACGTCCTCGCCGTACCAGGTCAGGACGTGCTGCTCGACGTGCTTGTCGACCGTCAGGAAGCCACCGATCCACTCCTTGGTGAAGGTGTAGTCCTTCAGCGCGAACTCGTACGTCTCATCGCCGTACTGGACCACGAAGTAGTAGGTGGCCGTGACGGTCGCTTCGATGGGGAGGTCGTCGAGGTTGATGCCGGACACCGGGTTGAGGCCGACGCCCGAGTTGTTCTCGTCGATACAGGTTTCATCGCCGGGCTCCGCGTCTTCGCAGAAGGCCTCGATCCACTCGACGGTGGGATCGCCGTTCTCGTCCTCGGTGACGCTGTCGATCGTGTACTCCACGTAGCCGGGGAAGTAGCCGGCGCACCCGGCGTCGCGGTAGCTGCCAGATCCACGAGGACGCCATTACGGGCCGCCCGGAAGAACGTCGAACCCGCGCCGACACGGAACGGTCCGCGGCTCGGCTGCTTGGTCAGCGCCCACGTGCCGAAGTAGGTGCGCGTTGCTGGAGATCGCTGCCTGGTGGCGCTCCAGATGTTGTCGACCTGGTGCCGAGGTCGGCGCCGAGACGCTGATCCGTGTAGGTGAGCAGCGGATCTTCGTCCTCATCCGGATCGGGACACCTCGACAGTCGGTGTCGCTGGTGATCGTCGGCCATGGAGGCTTCGGTCAGAGTCTCACCTTCGCCGTACCAGCAGGTGCGACATGTTGGTGAAGAACGACTTGAACTCCGACGCGCTTGGCGACGTTGTTTCCGCCGACGGCGCTGACGATCAGCTTCGATCGGTTCGAACACGTCGATGACTTCGTCCTGAGCGAACCGTTCGCCCAGCAGGAAGTTGAGGATCTCCTGCCAGCGACAGATCGGCGTTGGTCGCCTCGATGACGAAGTACGCCATGCCGTCCGCGTCGGTGGACAGGCCCTGGAAGGTCTTGCGCCGCCGCCGTGGAAAGGGTGCTCGCCCGGCCGGGGTAGATGGCCAGGGCATCGCTGAAGTCGCCGGTCACACTGACGGTGACGGGCGCGTTCGCGATCGGGTCGCCGGCGGCATCGGTCACGAGACCGCCACGCCGACCTGCTCCTCGGTCTGAGCCGCCACGAGGGTGGCGTCCTTGACCGGGTTGCTCCTCGTCGAGGGTGGCGTACGCGTTGCCGTCGACATCGATGAAGGCCGAGCTCCAACGCTTCGACGTTCGCGAGGCCCGCTTCGACGGACGCCATCTGCGCGAGGTAGGTGGTCGTATCACCCGCGACGACGTTGACGGTCTGACCCTCGAGATCGAGGTAGCCGTCCGCGTTGGACACGGCGACCGTGTAGGCGCCGGCTTCGACGTCCCACTGCATTCGTGACTCGCGGTCTGCGTGTCGACCGCGGTGCCGTTTTGGGTCACCGCGATGTCGGCTTCGACGGCGGCACCGGTGGACGCATCGACGACGTTGACGATCGAACGTGCCGGTGGTGTCACCGTTCCCGCCACCATTCCCGTCATCGCTGGTTCCGCACGCGACCAAGAACATGGCCGCTGCGATCAGCAACGCGAGATACTTGAAAGTCTTCATTCAATCCTCCTGGATCGTGCTTTATGTCGGACCGTACGTGATTGGCATGCAGGGCGAATCCGCCGTGCCGTGCGTCGTCCGCACGGGGGAGTCGCGCGAACGGTGGATCGCCGAGCCACGCACAGGACCGTCGACGTCGTACAGAACGAGATGGCATCGTTGGTTCGCGTCCGGGCCGGAGCGCGAGTGGTCCGAGTTTCCTCTGCCCGGGCTCCGATCACATCCGACGAGCCAAGATGATTGACGTTTGTCGGACCATCGAGTCGCACCCCCCTTCCACGTGGGTCAGACAGCGTCAATATCCAGGTCGACTATCGCACCGGGGAACCGTCCCTGTCAACGAACATTTCACGTTTTCGGCCTCGCGCGTGAGCGAATTCACGTGCATACCGGGGTGGACGTGGGTATCGCAGCTCGCCCATGACGTCGTCGCCCCTCGATGCGCGCCACCAGCGAGGGTAGCCCCACCACGAAGGCCGCGCCACCACGTTCACTCACTCGTAGCGAAGCGCCTCGATCGGGCTCAGCGACGCCGCACGGCGCGCCGGCCACACGCCGAACACGACGCCGGTCAGCACGCTGACCAGGAACGCCATGCCGACGACCCACGGGTTGATCACGAACACGTCCAGGAACGGCACGAGCTGCACGATCCCCCAAAGCGTGACCAGCGAGAGCGCCACCCCGATCGTCCCGCCGATCACGGTCAGCACGACCGCCTCGATCAGGAACTGTTGGAGGATCGTGCGCGGCGTGGCGCCGAGCGCCTTGCGCAGCCCGATCTCGCGGGTGCGCTCGGTGACGCTGACCAGCATGATGTTCAGGATCCCGATGCCGCCCACCAGCAGGCTGATCGCGCCGATCCCGCCCAGCAGGGCTTGCAAGATCACGGTGATGGTGTCGAACAACGACAGCGCGCCCTCGACCGTCTGGATCTGGTAGCTGTCCGGGGGGCGCCGGCGATCCAGGATCGAGCGGACCTGGTCCTCGACCGCACCGGCGTCCCGGTCCAGGTCGATCGAGATCGGCAGGAAGTCGTACTCGCCCCGCGGCACGCCGGGGATGTCGCGATAGAACGCCTCCAACGGCACGTCGCCCGAGATGTCGTTCGCGAAGGTGCCCAGCGCACCCCCGATCGGCTCCTTGACGCCGATCACGGTGTACGTCGTGCGCGCGCCGCGTGCCTCGAGAAGAATCTCGCGCCCCACCGGATCGGGCTCGTCCTCGAACAGCTCCTGCCGGGCGTCGGCGGACAGCACGATGACCGCGGCGGCGCGGGCCGCGTCGCGCTCGTCGAAGTAGCGACCCTGAGCCAGCTCGATCGAGCGATCGACCTCGGGCGCGTCGGGGGTCGTGCCGTTCACCGTCACGCTCTCGCGAACATCGTCCACCACGGCCGTAACGCGCGTACTCTGCTGACGGAGGATCTGGATGGGCAGGCGCGAGAGCGCCTCGACATCGTCGTCCGTGAACCGTTCCGAATCCGGATCGTCGAACACCCGCTGCACGAACAGCGACTGCGAGCCGAACTCCTGGATCTCGGAGGTGATCCCCGCCGTGGCGATCTCGCCCAGGCTGACCGTCGCGGTGACGGCGAACACGCCGATCACGACGCCCAGCAACGTCAGCAGCGAGCGGAGCCGGTTCTCGAACAGCGCCGACAGTGCGGTCCTCAGGTTCTCGAGCAGCATCTCATCTCCCCCACCCGGTCGCGTCGTGCGCGGCGCCGGCGCGCGACTCGGCGGCGTCGCCGACGCTCGGGCGGCGTCGCTGGGCGACGACCTCGGACGACTCGACCACGCCGTCGCGGATGTGGATGATCCGCTCGGTGTGCTCGGCGACCTCCTGCTCGTGCGTCACCATCAGGATCGTTCGGCCCTCGGCGTGCAGGGCGCCGAAGAGCGCCAGGATCTCCTGGCCGGTGCGCGAGTCCAGGTTGCCGGTGGGCTCGTCGGCCAGCAGGATGTCCGGCTCGGTCGCCAGCGCGCGTGCGATCGCCACGCGCTGCTTCTGACCGCCGGAAAGCTCGTTGGGCTTGTGGTGCAGCCGGTCGGCCAGCCCGACGCGCTCCAAGGCCTCCGTGGCGGTCGCACGCCGCGCCCGGGGGCCCAGCCCGCGGTACATGAGCGGGAGCGCGACGTTGTCGAGGGCCGACGACCTCGCCAGCAGGTTGTACGCCTGGAACACGAACCCGATGCGGTGGTTGCGGACCTGCGACAGGCGCTCCTCGCTCAGGTCGGCGACCTCCTCGCCCGCCAGCCGGTACGAGCCCTCGCTGGGCGCGTCGAGGCAGCCCAGGATCTGCAGCAGCGTGCTCTTTCCGGAGCCGGACGGACCCATGATGGCGGCGTACTCGCCCGCAAGCACCTCGAGATCCAGGCCCCGAAGCGCATGCACCTCGACGTCGGCACCCAGACGGTAGATCTTGCGGAGGCCGCGCGCCTCGATGACCGGTGTGCTGCCGCTCGCCTCCTCCTCGGCCGTCATGATCCGCCTGGCGGCGTGAACCGCACCGGCGCGCCGTCCTCGAGCTCGTCGATGCCGACGACCGCGAGCGTGTCGCCGTCCGACAGGCCTTCCGTGTCGGCGGGGTCCACCGCTGCGACGGTGGCGTTTCGGTCCACCGGATCGACCCGGACCCGTCGGGCGGTTCCGGCGCCCGGCTCGTCGGCCGCATCGATGCGGAACACGAAGCTGTCGCCGTCCTCGTCCTCGGTGATCGCCTCGAGCGGGATCAGGAGCATGTCCGCGAGGTCCGCGATCCGGACCCGGGCGGTGACCGTGTAGCCCGGACGGACGGCCACGTCGCCCTGGAGCGCGGCCGCTCCGAACGCGAGCATCACCTCGACCTGGGCGCTGCCCGCCTCGCGGGCGGCCACCGGCGAGAGCCGGACGACCTCGGCGGGAAGGCGCAGGCGCGTGTCGGCGTCCGGCACGATGGCGGCCGGAAGCCCCACGGCCAGCTCGGCGGCGCGGTTCTCGTCGAACGAGGCGCGGATCCGCAGATCGCTCGGATCGGCGATCGTCACGACCGACTGCGTCCCGGTCGCGTCGCCCTCCTCCACCGCGAGCGTCGCCACGACGCCACCGAACGGCGCCGTCAGAACGGCGTCGTCGATGCGGGCCTGCAGGTTCGCGAGGTCGGTCTCGAGCCGAGCGACGTTCGCCTCGGCGCTGGCGCGCTGCGCAGCTGCCAGCGAGCGCTGATTGGAGAGGCGGCTGCGCGCCGCCGCGAGGCTCAGCTCGGCCTGCTCCAACGCCCTCGCGGCCGAGTCGCGCGCGTCGCTCACGTCGCGAAGCTCGTCGCGCGAGGCGGCGCCGAGCTCCAACAGCCGTTGGACCCGCTCGACGTCCGCTTCGCGGCTTCGCAGCTCGGCGACGGCTTGCAGGCGCCGGTCTTCGCCCTGCACGACCACCGATTCGGCGTCGAGCCGGTCGACGTTCAGCTGCGCCAGCGTCCGCTCGAGCTCGGCGCGAGCCGACTGCAGCGAGGCGCGTGTGGACGCCACGTTGCGCTCCAGCTCGGCGACGTCCAGACGGATCAGCGGCTGTCCCTCGCTCACCGCGTCGCCTTCCTCGACCAGGACGCCCGAGACGGTGCCGCCGGCGCTGAACGCGAGCCCACGTTCGCGCGTCGCCTCGATCGTCCCGCTGCCGGTCACCTCCCGAACGAAGCGGCCGCTCTCGACCGGCTCGACCACGACCTGCTGGGCCGGCGCTCCGCCGCGGCCCCGGAGCGCGACCGGTGGCGACGGCCGCGCTCGCGATCACGATCAGGACGATCCAGATGACGCGGCGGCGACGCCGTCGCGGACGGTTCTCACGGCTCATGACCCTGCCCCGAGAATCGTCGCCTCGAGCGAGCGGAGCGCGTCGGCCAGCCCGTTGCGTGCGACACGAGCCTCGGCCGTCCGGCGCAGCAGGTCCAGCCGGGCCCTTTCCAACGCGACCTCGGCGATCGACCCCGCCTCGAAGCGGACGCTGGCGACCCGCACGTCCTCCTCGGCGGTCGCGACCTGCTCGCGGGCGCTGGCCAGCCGACCCTCGGCGGCCAGCACGGCGTTGTGCGCCTGCCGAACGGCCAGCGTGAGGCTGCTCTGCAGATCGTCGGTCCGGAGCCGGGCCGAGGCCAGCCGGTCGCGCGCGGCCTCGATGTCCGCGCGCGCCACGGTGAACGCGACGTCGACGGCCTCGAGGCGCGCCTGGGCCACCACGACCGCGCGACGGGACGAGCGCAGCGACGCGTTCTCGTCCAGGCGGGACGTCGCCGCGTCCAGGTCCGGCACGACCGGCTCACGGTCGGCGCCTTCGAGGGTCGGAAGGTCGCCGACCGCGCCCAGGCGCACCGCCAGCCGATCGAGGGCCAGCTCGAGCGCCTGACCGGCGTCGCGCAGGTCGCGCTCGGCGCTTCGGACGACGTCCTGAGCGCGCGCCACGTCGCTCTCCGTGGCGGCGCCCGCTTCCAGCCGGATCTCGGCGGCGCGCGCCTCGACGCGAGCGATACGCAGCGCCACCTCGGCGATGGCCACGGAGTCCTGCGCCTCCAACGCCGCCTCGAAGGCGTCCGCGGCCGCGTCCCGCGCGGACGATTCGGCGTTTCGAAGCGCGTCTCGGGCCGCCTCGACGTCGTGCCGCGCGGTCAGCGTCGGCACGCGCAGGCTGGTGGGATCCGCCTCGACCCGCGCGGCCTCGCGCTGGGCCGCGTCCAGGTCGAGTCGCGCCGTACGGACCTCGGCCGACGCCTGGACGGCCCGGTCCATGGCGGTGGCGAGGTCCAGAGCCTCGGCGGGCGCCTGGCCCCTTGCCGGAGCGAGCATCGGAACGAGCAGCACCAGGCCGAGAAGCAGGCTCAGAAAGCGAGGCACGACTCGGTCGAGCGCGGTTCGGTCAGGCGCGATGCGGTCGGGCGCGATGCGATGGGTCACGGTTCGGTCGGTCATCACGGTCACTCCAGGCTCTCAGGGTCGACGGCGAGTGCGTCGAGGAGGCGGAACACGGCGAGGCGAAGGTCGTCCACGGCCCGGTCGGCGTCCAGGTCGGCGCGGCGCGTCTCGAGCTCGGCTCGAAGGACGGCCGCTTCGGAGGCGGCACCGGCCTGGGCCCGCAGCCGCACGACGCGTTCGGTCTCGCGCTGCAGCTCGGCCGCGCGTCGAGCCAGCTCGGCCAGCTCGGTGGCCACCTCGACGTCCGCGTAGGCCCGGTCGACGGCGATCCGGGCACGATCCGATACGCTAGCGCTGCGCACGCGAGCCTGCTCTTGGCCCGCCCTGACGGCGGACAAGGCGTCGGGCAGCGCGGGGCTGAACGGGATCTCGACCCGGACGCCGATCTCGAAGCGGCTGAGCGAGCCACCCGAGCCGACGCCCTGCACGCCGTCGTCCGGATCGAACGACGCGCTCAGGCTGGGCGCCAGGCGGTCGCTGTCGATCGACGCGCCCAAGCTGAACGATCGGTCCTCGTCGCCCCTCGTGAACCCGGTCTCGAGCGAGAGCGTGGGCAGGACGTCCCGGACGGACGCGGCCGCGCTGCGATCGGCCTCGGCGACGTCACGCAGGGCTGCCCGAACATCCGGCCGCCCGGCCCACGCCTCGTCGCTCCGCTCCGAAAGGGCGGGGGGCGCTGGAAGCGGCCCTTGCGGCGAAGGCACCTGTCGTCCGAGCACCGTTTCGAGCGCCCGTCGCGCCAGCGCGAGCTGCCGCAAGGCGGCGTCCCGACTCTGCCGAGCCCTCGCCAGGGCCAGCTCGGCCTCGGCGACGTCCAGGTCGCTCGCGGCTCCCGCCCTCAGGCGTTGGCGCACGGCGTCGGCCTCCAAGGCGGCCAGCGTCGCCTCGTCCTCCGCCAACGCGACCGCGGTGCGAGCCCGAATCACCGTCTGGAACGCCTCCACCGCGTCGATCCGAGCGGATCGCGACGCCGCGGCCAGGTCGTCCCGCGCCGCAGCGACGGACGCCCGGGCCCGTGCCAGCTCGTCCGCCCCGGCGCCGCGCAGCGCCGGATCGATGCGCACCGTCAGGCCGATCGGCGCCACGTCGCCTCCGCCGAGGTCCTCCGCAGGGGCGCCGTCGGACGACACGAGCGATCCCACGCGACGGTCGTAGCCACCGGAGAGGAGAAGATCGAGCGGCACGGCGGTCGCCGACGCTTGGAAGGCGGCCCGTTCCAGCGCCAACGACGCCACCCGGACGCTGGGCGCGTCGTCCACGAGCCTCAGCAGCTCCGCGTAGCCCAGCGTCTCGCCGACGGCGGGCCCATCCTGAGCGTGAACGCCGGCCGCGACGACCACGAGGGCGACGACGACGAGAAGCAGGCGTGCGGGTCCAGCGACGTGGCCACCGCCACGGCCCCGGGGAGGCGGCGGCTCGGTGACGAAGATCGGGTCTTGCAGCACGATGGAACTCCGTTCAGGGGGCTCGAGGTGGCGCACGAAGCGCGCAGAGGGGCGTGCGGCGATCGCCACGAGACCGTATCGCCACGAGACCGTAGGGACGAGCATGACGGATGGATCGGCCGCCGTCCTCCACCCTCCGACGGAGACGGGACCGACAGCGGCACCGGAGCTCAGCCCAACACGTCCCGGTGGCGACGGAACACGTGAACCGCCAGCAGCGCGGCAGGCACCAGGAACGCATAGCTCGTCGCCAACGCCGGCACGATGCCGACCGCCTGCTGAAGCGCGCCGAAGGCGACGTACGCCACCCCGGCCACGCCCCAGGTGAAGCCCATCAGCATGCCCGACGCCGTCGCGACCGCGTTGGGCGCCAGATCCTGTGCACTGAGCACCAGCAGCGGGATCGGCGCGTTCGTGAATCCTCCTGCGGCGGCCACCACGAGGTAGAACGCGACGGTGCCGGGCGTGAGCACGAGCGTGAGCAGCATCAGCGGCAAGGCCAGCGTCATCGCGCCGACGATCAGTCGGCCACGACCGACGTACGGCTCCAACGAGCCGGCGATCACCAGCCCCGCCGACGCCGCGATCTGGTACGTGGCCAGCGTGAAGCCCAGGATGCCGGCGTCCGCCGCGAAGCCACGCACGTTCACCAGGTACAGGGGCATGGCGTTCAGGAAGCTGATGTAGGCGACGGCCCGAAGAATGCCGACCCCTGCCAGCAGGCCCACCGGACCGGCGAACAGCTCGCGGTCGAACAGCTTGGGCCTCGCGTGACGTTCCGGCCGGGTCTGCTCCGGCGCGAGCGTCAACAGCGCGACGCCCAGCACCACCCCGATCGGAGCGAGCCACGGGATCGCCCAAGGCCCGTAGCTGCGCAGCAGCCACAGCGCGACGACCGGCATGACCGCCGACCCCAGCGGACCGCCCGAGCCGAACACGCCGATCGCCAGGCCCTTGCGTTTGCCCGCCTGCCGCGCCATGGACGCGGCGGCCGGATGGAACAGCGCCGATCCGAGACCGCCGATCGCGAGGACCAGGAACAGCGCCCAGACGGTCGGCACGACCACGAGCAGGCTCATCAGCGAGGAGCCGACGATCAACCCCGCCGCGGCGGCGCGGCGGCGGCCCCAGCGGTCCGCCAGCGCTCCCGCGAACGCCTGCAGCACGTTCGACGAGAACGAGATCAGGGCGACGAATCCGGCCAGCGCCGCCTCGCCCAGGCCGAAGCGGATCTGGAGGGTCGGCAGGAACACCGGCAGGATGTTCGCGAAGGCGTCGTTGACGGCGTGCGCCGTGGTGAGCAGGACCGTCAGGCCGGCGGCCCCCAGGGCGGTGCGGCGAGCGACGAGACGCGTCATCCGCGCAGTGTACGCAGGAACGCTGCGAGCCGCTCGTACGTCGGCGACGACGGGCACCCCGGCCAGGACTCGTCGGCCGGGACTCGTCGGTCGCCGGGGACGGTCGACGTCGGTCGTTCTCCGGCATACGCTCCGCCGTGCACGCGCTACGCGTGGGTGCGGCTCGCTCGCGCCAGGCGCTGGCCTGCGCAGACGCGGTGCGGAGCCTTCGGAGGTCGCCTTCATGATCCATCCTCGCTACGTTCGCGTCTTTCTCACCCTCTCCCTCGCCTCGCTCTGCCTCGTCGCCACGGCGTCCCTCGAGCCGCTACTTCTCGGCGGCCGTCACGAGCTGGCTGCGGCCGAGACGCACGATGGCACGGTGACGGTGATCGCCGGCGACCTGACGATCGCGGCGGGCGCCCGCCTGGACGGCGCGCTGACCCTGATCGGCGGCCGGCTGGCGCTGCTCGGCACGGTGGACGGCACGGTCCACGCGTACGGCGCGACGGTCGAGCTGCGCGACGGCTCGCGCATCGGCGGCTCGCTGGAGCTCACAGCGTCGGAGCTGGTGCGCGACGGGGGCTCGGTGGTGACCGGCGCCGTCCATCGCGACGCGGACTGGCGTGTGGACATCGACGTTCCGCGCGACTGGGAGCGCGCCCTGCCCCGCGGCCGCACGCTGCCTTGGACGGTCCCCACCGCCGCGGTCGGTACGGACCTGCAGGCGTTCTGGATCGTGCTGCAGGCCGGGCTGATGGCGCTCCTCGCGTTCGTGCTGGCGCGCCTGGCGCCGTTCCGGCTGGACCGGATCGGCGACGCGGTCGTGGGCGACCCGGTCCGAGCTGGGCTGAGCGGTCTGCTGGCCGCCGTGGTGACGGCGCTGGCCGCCGCGCTGCTGGCCGTCACCCTGATCGGCATCCCGGTCGCGATGCTGGTGGCCCTGGCCGCGTGGCTGGCGACGCTGCTGGGCTTGGCCGCGATGGCGGACCGGCTGGGCCAGCGGACGTGGCCCGAGGGCCGCGACCGGGGAGCCCGCGCCGCCCTGGGCGGATTCCTGTTGGGCCTCGGATGGGCGGCGCTGGCCTTCGTTCCGATCCTGGGCGGTCCCGTCCGCTCGGTCGCTGGCCTGGTCGCGCTCGGCGCCGTCGTCCGCACCCGCGTGGGAGAGGGATCGCGACGGCCGGCGACGTCCCCTGAGCGCTGAGGCGCGCCTCAGCGGCTCGCGGTGGTCTGATTGACGCTGAACACGGCTCCGAACGGGTCGGTGACGACCGCGATCCGACCGTACTCGGTGTCGAACGGGCGCACGGAGACCGTGCCGCCCGCCTCTTCGGCCGTACGGGCGGCGGCGTCGCAATCCTCGACCTCGAAGTACGGCATCCAGTGCGGGGGCACGCCCTCCCACTCGGCGGTCATCTCGAGAATGCCGGCCACCGCCTCGTCGTCCTTCCAGAGCACGTAGTACACGGTCGGGACGGCGTCGCTCTCCAGCCGGCGGGCCTCGACGCCCATCAGCGCTTGGTAGAACGCCCGCGCGGTCTCGCCGTCGGGCACGTTCACCTCGCACCAGCCCATCGTTCCGTGCTCGTGCGTGACGCCGAACCCGTCGTGCGCCAACGGCTGCCATAGCCCGAACACCGCGCCTCCGGGGTCTTTGGCGATCGCCATGTGGCCCATGCCGGGCACCTCCATCGGTCCGTCCAGCACCGATCCCCCGAGCTCGGTCACGCGGTCGGCCATCGCCGCGGCGTCCCCGGCCGCGAGGTACACCGTCCAGGCGGGCGGCGTCGTCGCACCGTCGGGCCGCTGTCCGATCCCCGCCGCGGAACGTCCGTCGACGAGCGCCATGTGGTAGTGCCCGTACTCGGGGCCGCTGACGTCGTACGTCCAGCCGAACAGCCGAGCGTAGAACGCTGCGGCCTCCGCGGCGTCGGGCGCGACCAGATCGAACCAGCAGGGGGTGCCAGGCGTAGGTGCTCGGTCGTGACGGGTCATGATGGTGTCCTCCTTCGTCCCGGAGCTCCGGGAGGCCAGCCTACGCTGCGGCGCGCCGGCGCGCCGTGCGACCGTACGTCGCCCGATCGTCACGACGCGCGCTGGCATCGCACATGTATACGCGCCCTGCCCGTTCGCCGTAGACTGCTCGGACGATGGAGACGAGGGAGCCCCCGGCGGGACGACGGGCACGACACATCAGCATGCCCTGCGCGAGAGGCTCGAGGTCTTCTCGACGCTGTTTCCCGGTGTCCTGTTCCTGTGGCGGCAGGATCCGGACGGCCGCTTCAGCGCTCCGTACGCCAGCGACGGCATCACGACCATGTTCGAGCTGTCGCCCGAGATGGTCGCCACGGACGCGTCGGCGATGATCGCGAAGATCCACCCGGGCGATCTCGATGCGTTCCTCGCCGCGATCGACGAGTCGCGTCGCACGCTGACGCTCTGGTCGCACGAGTTTCGGATCGTGCACGACGACGGGAGCACGCGGGCGATCAGCGGACAGTCGATGCCGGAGCGTGCGCCCGACGGCTCCACCATCTGGACCGGCTTCGTGACCGACGTGACCGAGCGGCGGTTCATGCACGATCGGCTTCGCCTGATCACCGACGCTCTGCAGGACGTCGTCGTGCTGACGGACGCCGAGTCGAGGGTGAGCTTCGTGACCCCCAGCGTCCGTACCGTGTTGGGCCGTGACCCCAAGGACGTGACCGGTCGGTCGGTGCTGGAGCTGTTCGAGCAGGGCGGCCGCCAAGCCGTACGCGCGGCACTGCAATCGCCGTCCGACCAGGTGATCGAGGCGCGGGGGGCGCACGCGCTGGGGCACGAGGTGTGGCTCGAGGCGACGCTCCACCGCATCGACGGCGAGGGCACGGTGCTGGCCTGTCGGGACGTGACGCAACGCGTTCGCGACCGACGCGATCTGCAGCGAGAGGTGGCGTACCGTCGGACGCTCGTGGAGCTGACCCGCGACATGTTGTCGGCCGAGCTCGACGAGCGCTTCTATCAGCTGCTCATGGAACGCGCGATCGAGCTGGTGCCCGACGCCGAAGGCGGCAGCATGGTGCTCTGGGACGAGGAGGATCAGCGCTACGACTTCGTCGCCGCGCAAGGCTTCGATCTCTCCGTTCTCCGGACGATCCGGCTGACGCCCGAGGAGCTGGACCGAAGCGATCCTCCCCGCGTCGAGCGCATCGAGGTGCACAAGACCAACGGGCGGCTGGACGCGGCGACCCAGGCTCGGTTTCGCGCCGCGGGCCGCCTGGACGAGCTCAAGATGACGCTCTCGGTCCCGATCACCTCGCGCGGCAGCGCTGCCGGCTTCCTGAACCTGGACAACTTCCGTCGCGCGGACGCGTTCGGCAGCGAGGCCATCGAAGCGGCCGAGGCGCTGGCCGTGCAGGTCGGGCTGGCGTTCCAGCGCCTCCAGCTCGAGGCGTCGCTCCGCGCGGAGCGGACGCGCTACCAGCACCTCGCCGGGCACGACCCGCTCACCGGCGTGCCCAACCGGCGGCTGTTCCAGGACCGCCTCACGAGGGCCCTGGCGCGAGCGAACCGCCGCGGCGGTCACGTCGGGCTGATCTACGTGGACTTGGACGAGTTCAAGACGGTGAACGACCGCCACGGCCACGCCGCGGGCGACGCGCTGCTGCGCGCCGTGGCGATGCGCCTTCGCGACACCGTGCGGGAGGAGGACACGGTCGCTCGGCTCGGTGGCGACGAGTTCGCCGTCGTGCTGTCGGAGCTGACGGTTCCAGGACGACGCCGCGGAGGTCGTCGACAAACTCCACGGCGCGCTGAGCGACCCGTTCCGCCACGACGGGCTCGAGCTTCGTGTGAGCGCCAGCATCGGCTGCGCCGTCTTCCCCGCCGACGGCGCGGACGCCGACGATCTGATGCGGGCGGCGGACGCGGCGATGTACGAGGCCAAGCCCAAGGAGCGTCAGACCCAGCGCGACTGACCGCTGCGTGGGGTCGTCGCGCTCAGTGCATCCAGGGCGTGTACGCCAGCCCGATCAACAGCCCTTCGGGCCCGGACAGGCGCGCGACGGTCTGGCCCCACGTCTCGGTCTTGGCGCCGTGGATCAGGCGCTGGCCCTGCGCCTCGAGCTCGGCCGCCGCCTCCGCGACGGCGGCCTCGCTCGGCCATCTCGAACTCGATAGTGGCTTGAGGAACGGGGTACGCCTCGGGCCAGTCGTAGGTGCCGAAGCAGGTGTGCGCCGCCATCGACAGCGGCCAGACGCCCAGATGCTTCACGCCTGCGAGCTCCTCGCTGGACAGGTACTCGCCCTCGCCCTCGAGGGGCAGGCCCAGGAGGTCGCGGTAGAACGCGGTGCCCTGCTGCGCATCGGGGACGATCGGGGTGACGCCGGCGACGAATTCGATCTTCATGGTGGGCTCCTTCTGGCCGGGGCTCGCGTCGACCGGCGGCTCGTGGCGTGCGGTCCGCGCCCGACGGTCGGCGCCCGGCGGTCGGTGTCGAGTGACGGCGACCTGCAGGGTAGCGAGTCTACCGAAAACCATGCCTGGGATTTCCGGTAGACACGGGGACATCCTCGCTTGCAGAAGGAGGTCCACCATGATCCAGTCCATTCCGACCTCGGCGCTGTTCGACCGTCCCGCTCGACTCCGTCAGGAAGCCCGCCTGGTGCGGGTGCTCCGCGAGCTGCGCGCCGCAGCGGCGGCCCGCCACGCGAGGACGGACCGCTGACGAACGACCCGATCCGGTACGCTCGACGCATCATGACCGAGACCCTGCGCACCATCACCGACGTCGCCCACGAGCTCGGGCTCGATCCCGACACCGTCCGGACGCTGGGCCGCCACAAGGCCAAGGTCCAGCTGCCTCCCGCCGGCACGTCCGACGACCCGGACCGTCAAGGCCGGCTGGTCCTCGTCAGCGCGATCATGCCCACCAAGGCGGGCGAGGGAAAGACCACCGTCAGCGTCGGGCTCGCAGACGGCCTCCGCCGCGTCGGCCGCAAGGTCGCGCTGTGCCTGCGCGAGCCGTCCCTCGGCCCGGTGTTCGGGATCAAGGGCGGCGGCACGGGGGGCGGACGGGCGCAGGTCGAGCCCGCGGCCGACATCAACTTGCACTTCACCGGCGACATGCACGCCGTCACCGCCGCCCACAACCTGCTTTCGGCGATGATCGACACCGACCTGCACTTCGGCGGCGCCAGCGGCCTGACGCCGGAGCGCGTCACCTGGCCGCGCGTCCTGGACGTGAACGACCGCGCGCTTCGGAAGGTGATCGTCTCGGCCGGGCGCGAGACGGAGCGCACGACCCGTTTCGACATCACGGCCGCCAGCGAGATCATGGCGGTGCTCTCGCTGGCCGAGTCCCTGGACGACCTGCGAAGCCGGATCGCCCGCATCGTGGTCGGCACCAGCGAAGACGGCGCCGACGTCACCGCGAACGATCTGGGCGCGGTCGACGCCATGGTGGCGCTGCTGCGCGACGCGCTCGAGCCCAACCTGGTCCAGACGCGCGAAGGCGCGCCCGCCTTCGTCCACGGCGGACCGTTCGGCAACATCGCCCACGGCTGCTCCAGCGTGGTCGCGACCCGCACCGCGCTGCGCCACGCCAGCGAGGTGGTGACCGAGGCCGGGTTCGGGTTCGACCTCGGTGGCGAGAAGTTCTTGGACATCAAGATGCGCCAGTCGGGACTGTGGCCGCGTGCGGTGGTGCTCGTCGCGACGGTGCGGGCGCTGGCCGCCCACGGCGACGGCGACGTGGCGCGTGGCTTGGCGCACCTCGACCGGCAGCTGGCCAACGTGCGCGCCTTCGGTCTGCCGACGGTCGTGGCGATCAACGTGTTCGCCAACGACGACGAGGACGATCTGCGCGCGCTGGAGCGTCACTGCGAGGAGGCGGGCGTCCCGTCGGCCCGGATCACCTCGTTCGCCGACGGCGGACCGGGCGGCGAGGCGCTGGCGGGAGCGGTGTTGGAGGTCCTCGACGCCACCGACGCCGATCCACCCCGGCCCCGCTTCCTCTACCGCGACGAGATGCCCCTGGCCGACAAGATCCGCACCGTCGCCCAGCGTCTCTACGGCGCCGGCTCGGTCACGTTCCGCGACGCCGCCGAGCGGCAGCTCGAAGCGCTGACGAAGGCGGGCCACGGCCGGCTGCCGGTGTGCATCGCCAAGACGCACCTGTCGTTCAGCGGCGACCCCAAGGCGGGCGGTCTGGCCGAGGGGTTCGATCTCGAGGTCCGCGCGGTCCGGCTCTCGGCCGGCGCCGGCTTCGTGGTCCCGCTGATCGGTCGGATCGTGACGATGCCGGCGCTGGGTCGCGACCCGGCCGCGAAGCACGTCCGGGTCGCGACCGATGGCACGATCTCGGGCCTGATGCAGGGCGAATAGCGCGCCGGCTGGGCTCGCCGCCGGCCGCGCGCGGCGCCGGCTGAGCGGCGGGCCCGACCCGCGCCGACCTCAGCTGGATTGGAGCTCTCGGCCCCCGTCGCCGTCCGCGTGCGGCTTGCCGACGTCCGTTTCGTTCTGGCTCGCCTCGGAGCCGGCAGGGTCGGCGACCTTGACCACGCTGATCGTCAGGTTCGCGACCAGCGCCGCGATCGCGCCGATCCCCGCCCAGACGGGCAGGAGGGCGGTACCGATCACGCCCAGCGTCAGCGGGATCTCGATCAGCGTCTTGCCGTCCTCGTTCTTCAACGTGATGCGGCGGACGTTGCCCTCTCGCACCAGCTCCTTGACCTTGGAGACGACCCGCTCGCCCGAGACCTGGAACTCCTCGGTGAAGGTCCGTCCCTCTTCCCTGCTGCCCGTGTTCGTGTTCGCCTGGTCGTGATGGTCGTCGCTCATCGTGATCCTTCCTCTCCGGATCCGTCGGACCCGTGGGGCGTCGCCCCGTGCACACGATCGTAGGCCCGCGTCGCGAACGCCGCCTCGGCCGAAGGGTGGAGAACGGTCGGCGGCGAGGCCCTCGCGCGAGCCTGCACCGAACGGCGCTCATCCAGGCCGAGTCAGACGGCCGTAGCGCCTCAACACCTCGCGAAGCGGCTCGTGCGGGAGCGAAGGGTAGTACGCGCGGTCGACGCCATGGTGGCGCTGGGCATCGTCGATCAGCTGCCCGGCCCGACTCAGGCAGCGTCCGCCGACGCGTCGCTCGCGCCCACGACGCGGTTCTTGCCCAGACGCTTGGCGCGGTACAGGCGCCGATCGGCGCGTTCGAGCAGCTCCGCGACGGTCGTCAGCGGCTCGAACGTCGCGACGCCGAAGCTGGCCGTGACCCCGACGCCGCCCGAGTAGAGGTGGCGCTGAACCTCGTCCCGGACGCGTTCGGCCAACCTCAGCGCCTGTTCGTGGTCCGCGTCGGGAGCGATGATCAGGAACTCCTCGCCTCCCCAGCGGCCCAGCACGTCGCCGGTCCGTAGCAGCGGTCGCACGCTGCGCCCGACCTGCTCCAGGACGCGGTCCCCGACGTGGTGACCGTGAACGTCGTTGACGCGCTTGAAGTCGTCGATGTCGAAGAACACGACCGAGAGCGCCAGGTCGTGACGGAGGGCCAGCGAGGCGTAGCGGTGCAGATTCTCCTCGATCCCGCGACGGTTCGGAAGGTGCGTGAGCGCGTCGAGGTACGCCATCTCGCGCATCTTCTCGGTCTCCATCAGGGCGCTCGCGTGATCGTCCTTGCTGCGCGCCAGCGCGTAGAGCATCAGCATCGTCACCGCCAGCGCCCCTTCGTACGCGATCAGCTGCGCTGCAGAGCCCACCGGAGCTCCGACCCGCGAGCCCACGACCAGCCAGGCGGCGGTGATCGCGACCGCGACGGCCAGCTCGGCCGCCGAGAGGATCAGCGCCGTTCGCGTGGCGAACAACAGGTACGCCAGAATCGCGAGCACGATGAAGATCATGAACACGTCGGGGGTGAGCCGCTGCGCGACCGGCAGTGCGGCGTCCGACCAGAAGAACCGCGACGCCACGATCCAGACCCAGAACAGGGCGAGGAAGACGTACGAGATGCTCATCACGGTCCGGGTCGCCAACCGCCTCCTGGCCAAGGCCCAGAACGCCCAGCACAGCTGGAGCGCCAGCACCGGATACCCGAACGCCTCCAGCGGAGACGCGGACGCGAACCGTCCCAGCGCCAGCAGCGTCGGAACGGCCAGGGCGATCACGGCGAGCAGGAGCGGACGGTGTCGGTCCAGGTTCATGGGCCCCCTGCACGGGGCCGTGACCGGCAGAAGCAGCGAGACGCTCCGCGACGCTCCGTCATGGTGGCAAGCCCTCGCTCACGGGTCCTGTCAGTCGCTGCGGTCGCGCCGTGGGCGCGCTAATGCGGCAAGCGCGTCTGCAGCAGGCCGTAGGTCAGCGTCCCCAGCCAGGCGGCGGCGAACACGATCGTGAACGGCCACAGGCCGGCACCGATCAGCGCCGCGATCGGCCCGGGACAGGCGCCGGTCAGCGCCCAGCCGACACCGAACAGGACGCCGCCGCCGGCGTAGCGGCGCCAGCCGTCGGGCATCGCCTCGGTGACGATCGGACGTCCGTCCACGGAGCGGATCTCGAGCCGGCGCACGATCCACACGCTGAGCGCGGCGACCAGCACGGCCGTTCCGATCACGCCGTACATATGGAACGCGTGGAACCGGAACATCTCCTGAATGCGGTACCACGAGACGACCTCGCCCTTCATCAGCACGAAGCCGAAGTAGACGCCGATCGCCAGGAAGCGGGCGTCGGCCGGGATGGTCACGGCGGACCTCCCGGCCTGCTCGTCGGCCAGCCCGTCGGCCGACCTCACGATCCCCCCAGCAGCAGCGGCCACAGAAGGTGCGTGGCCGCCAGCCCGCCGGCGAAGAACCCTGCGACCGCGATCGCCGAGGCGGGCTGAAGCTCCGCCAGCCCCATGATCGCGTGGCCCGAGGTGCAGCCTTTGGCCCAGCGCGCGCCGAACCCGACCAGGAAGCCGCCGACCACGGTCGCCACGAAGCCGGCCGGCGTGCGCAGGCCCTCCCAGGAGAAGATCGCCGTTGGCACGAAGCCTCCGTCCACCGTGACGCCCAGGGCCTGCAGCGCCCGGCGGGTCGCCTCCGAGACGCGCACGGGGTTCGGATCGCCGAGGACGACGCCGCCCAGCAGGCCTCCGATCGCGATGCCCGCCACGACCAGCAGGTTCCAGGCTCCCTCGCGAAGCCCGTCGTAGCGGAAGTAGCTCGCCGGCACGTTCGCGATGGCGCAGAGGTGCCGGTACGACGACGACAGTCCGAACCGTCGTCCCCCGAACACCAGCAGCATGGGCACGACCAGGCCGATGGCGGGCCCGGCGACGTACCAGGGCCACGGGCCGCGTAGAAGATCGAGGAGGTCCATGGCCAAAAGGTTTACCAACACGGTCAACAATGCGTCAAGCGAGCCGGCCCGCTGTCGAGGCCGCGCCACCCGGCGATGCGGTCCAAGGTTCGCGCCACCGCGCTTCGTCTCCGCGCGCCGTCGCTCAACGCCACGGGAAGCCCATCGCCTTCCAGCCGGTCCGCATCGTCCGCAGCAGGTCGCGGGTGCGCCACGAGTCGGCCTCCGGCACCCGGCGCAGCCACGTCCACGCCATCATCCGGAGCACGCCCGACACCACGAACAGCCAGTGGTACGCGGTCCAGGTCCCGCCGAACACGGGCGCCTCGAACCTCCCGAGCGTCACGAGCAGCGGTCCCGAGAGCACGCCCCCCAGGAAGCCGGTGACGCCGGTGCCCAGGCTGTACATGGCGATGAACACCACACGGTTCGTTCGCGGCGCCGAGACCAGGGCCAGGTTGAAGATCGCGGGACCGATCGCGCCCCACGCCACGGCGTCGAACACGGCCGACAGCCAGATCCACTCGACGCGGCCCGTGAAGCCGGCGACGATCCAGGAGAAGGGCAACAGCGCCCCGGTCAGGAAGGTGCCGATCGCCAGAACGCCCTTGTTGCCGACCCGGTCGGCGACGCGGCCCCAGCCGCTCGTCGTCCCCAGCGCGGTGATGGCGGCGATGGACGACCAGACGGCGATCTGCGTGAAGCTGAGACCCAGCTCGCCCAAGAAGTAGGGCATGACGAACGGCGAGGCCAGCATCACCACGAACTGCCAGTAAAGCGCGAACACCAGGAAGCGCCGGAACCCCGGCTCCCGCCACGGCAGCGTGACCAGATCGCGCCAACGAACGCGCTCCCGCGTGGTGGGCGGATCGAGCTGCGCGAGGTAGATCCCGACGCCCACCAGCGCGATCGCGACCGAGGCGACCAACACGGCCTGGAACGAGAACGGCGCACCCACCCGGTCCAGGAACGCCCCCGCAGCGAGGTTCGCGACCATCGCGACGACGCCGACGATGCCCGCGCGGAGCCCGAAGTAGCGGCCGCGCTCGCGCTCGGGCACGACGTCGCCCATCCAGGCGGCCCAGAGCGTGCCGTTCGCCGCCAGGAAGAAGCTGCTCACCAGGACCAGCACGATCAACGCCGGCGGACGCCAATCGTCCGGCATGGGCACGAGCGGCAGCGAGGCCGCCAGCAGCCAGGTCGTGCGCGAGGCCAACGCCATCGCCACCGTCAACGCCTTGCGGCGCCCCAGCACCGCGGCCAAGAACGCCACGCCCGGGCTGGCGACCTGCGCCAGCAGCGGCACCGAGCCCACCAGCGCGATCTCGGCCGGCGACGCCCCGAGGTGCAGCATGAACCCGATCAGCACGCTCCCCGACGTCCAGTTCAGGAACACCTGGGTGAGCGATCCCTCGACGACGGAGAGCCGCATGGTGCGCCGGACCTGGCGCCGAACGCCCGGCTCGAGGTCGTCCAGCCGAGCCGCGGCGCCCGGGGGCGGCGGCAGCCGGGGAGCGTCGTCAGGAGAAGGGTGAGGAGAGGCGTCGGGAGCAGGATCGCGCGTCATGCAGCGCGAAGTCTACGCCACCTGCGGACGGCGTGCACGGCTCGGGCGATCGACGACCGTCTCACGGTGTCGAAGCGCTCCGGGTCGAGCCCCGGCTCGAGCAGCCCGCGAACGAGCTCGCCGACGGACGGCGCCGGCAGGGCGGCGGACGCCGGACCGGACGCGCCGATCCCGAGCGCGTCTCGCACCGCCGACCGAGCGTGGGCAGGGCTCGCTCAGCGCACCGCCATGTCGGGAAGCGACCGGACGACGTGCGGCGTGATGGCGCGCGCCGCGCCTGCGTCGACCACGCCGTTCGTGACGAACAGGCAGGTCGCTCCCGCCGCGATCGCCGCCCGCGCGCCGGCCTCGCTGTCCTCGACCACCAGGCAGCGATCCGCCGAGACGCCCAGGCGCCGCGCCGCCAGCAGGTAGCCGTCGGGCTCCGGCTTGCCGCGCGCCACGTCCTCGACCGAGATCCGGACGGGCAGGTGCGCTGCCCAGGCGTGCGGCTCCAGCGAGGCGCGGATCATCGCGTGCGGCGAGTTCGACACCACCGCCCGCGGCACGCCCGCCGCGGCGACCTCCTCGACCCAGACCGCGGCGTTGGGCATCGGACGCGCACGCCCCAGCGCCTCGACGAGGTCCTGGACGACGCGCTCCCAGAACGCGTCCGGTTCGCCCACGAGGCCGTAGCGGGTCTGCAGGATCGCCGTCGACGTCGCGCGATCCTTTCCGTGCAGCGAGGCGTGGGCGCTCTCCGGCAGGTCGCCGCCGAACTCGGGCACCACCGCGCGAAGCACCTCGAACCAGATCGGCTCGCTGTCGACCAGGGTGCCGTCCATGTCGAACAGCACGGCACCGTAGTCACGAGGGTCCAGCGTCATCGCGTCGACTCTCCTTCTCGGGCGTGACGTCTCGGGACGGCGGTGGGGGTCATGCCACCTTCAGGGGAAGCGGTACGCGTCTCGCGAGGAGCCACGCGAAGTCCTCCTCGCTGAGGGGGACGCTGAAATAGTACCCCTGACCCATCGAGCAGCCCAGCGCGAGAAGCGCGTCGCGCTGTTCTGGACGCTCGATCCCTTCGGCGATCACCGTGGCGCCGATGGACGAGGCGATCTTCAGGACGGACGCGGCGATGTCGCGGCTGTACGGGTCGTCCGGCAGGCCGTGCACGAACGCGCGATCGATCTTGATGTCGTCGAACGGATAGTCCTTGAGGTACGCCAGCGACGAGTAGCCGGTGCCGAAGTCGTCGAGAGACAGCTTCACGCCCAGCGCGTGAAGCGCGTCGAGCTGGTCGCGTAGACGGGCCCGTTCGTCGGCGAAGACGCTTTCGGTGAGCTCGAGCGTGAGGCTGCTGGGCGGCACGCGGTGGCGCGCCAGGATCTCTTCGACGTCCATCAGGAACTCGCGGTCGGCCAGCTGCTCGACACTGACGTTCACGGCGATCTGGACGATGTCCAGACCGTCGTCCTGCCATGCACGAAGCGTCTTGCAGGCGCGATCGAGGACCCAGCGTCCGATCGGCACGATCAGATGGCTCGTCTCCGCGACGGGGATGAACGCTCCGGGCGAGAGGAATCCCCGAGCTGGATGGTTCCAGCGGATCAGGGCCTCGCCCGCGACGAGGCGACCGCTGGCCAGCTGGACCTTGGGCTGGAAGTGGAGCTCGAACTCGTCGTTCTTGAGCGCTTCGCGAAGCTCGTTGGCGAGCTCGACGCGACCTCGTGCCGCCCGGTCCAGATCGGACGTGTAGGCCTGACCGTTCGTAGGCGACCCGAAGCGACTGGCGTGCAGGGCCACCTCGGCTTCGCGTAGCAGCCCACCTGGAGGCCGAGGCTCGGCCCCGAGGCGGGTGTAGCCGTAGTGGGCGCTGACGTCGAGCTCGAACCCGTCGATCACGAACGGCTCGTCGAACGAGCCGTCCCGGTTTCCGAACAGCTCGACGCTCAGCGACGCCTCAGGTGCGAGGTCCGGGAGGAGCACGGCGAACGCGTCGCCGCCGGTCCGCGCGACCAGCCCGTCCGGACCGGCCGTGGCCGCCAGCCGATCACCGATCGCCCTCAGCAGGGCGTCGCCGATCGCGAAGCCTTGGGATTCGTTCACGTTGCGCAGCTCGACGAGGTCCAGCGCGACCAGGACGGCTCGCTCGGGCCACGGGACGCTGGTCCAGGTAGCTGGTCAGCTCGCGAGCGAGCCCGTCGCGCGTCAGGTAGCCCGTGAGAGGATCCTCGAACGCGATTCGTTCCAGAGCCGCTTCGGCACGCTTGGCTTCGGTGACGTCGATGTGCATGACGACCGCGCCCTCGAGCTCGGCATCGGTCCGAAGCGGCGTGGCCGCCAGACGGAACCACCGCTCCTCGCTGGGCGAATGGCACGGGTACTCGTACACGAACGACGACCGCTGGTCCGCGAGGACGGCGCGCAGCCCGGCCGCCACCTGAGCGCCAGAGCCTGCGTCCTTGCCGCGGGCCGCGTCGCATACCTGCAGGTAGCTGACGCCGACCTGATCGTCGTCGGCATCGTTGTCATCCGCGAACGTCCGCCAGCGGTCGTTCACGCTGGTGATCACACCCGACGCGTCCAGGACAGCGATGTTGGCGGGAAGCGAGTCGATGAGAGCCTTCCTGGTCGTGAGCTCATTGGCGAGGTGGGCCTCCTGGCTCCGCAGCCGCTCCACCATGTCCCGGCGTACGGTCACGTCCCGCAGCCCGACGGCGAGGCCCTCCCCGGTCGGATCCACCCAGATCTCGAGCCAGCGGCCGGTCGTCGGATCGAAATCGTCGAAACGTGTCGAGACGCCGTCGTCCATGGCGCGCCTGATCTCGTCGCCGATACGGCTTTTCATCACGCCCGGCAACACGTCGTCGAGCAGCCTGCCGGCGACGGCCGTGTCGTGCCAGAGCTCGGCGATGCGGATCGCCGCGCTGTTGGCGAAGGTGATCCGCAAGGCGTCGTCGATGAGGACGAAGCCGTCGTTGAGCCGCTCCAGCGTGGCGCGCAGGCGGTGGTCGAGCTGGTGCGCCCGAAGCTCCGCCCGCTTGCGGGCGTCGACGTCCTGGAACGCTCCCTGCACGCCGGTGATCCGGCCGGAGGCGTCGCGCACCGGCTCGCCCGTCGTTCGGACCCAGATCCGCCGGCCGGTCGCGGTGACGATCTGCAGCTCTTCGTCGTACGGCACGCCGTCGCGCACGGCGCGCTCGTACGCGGCCCGAATCCGGTCGCGATGCTCGGGCGCGTAGAACACGATCGCTTCAGCGACCGTCGGCCGCGTGCCGAGCGGCACCTCGTGAATCTCGCAGACCCGGTCCGACCAGGTCAGCGCCTGCGTCCGGGCGTCCACGTGCCACCCGCCGAAACGTGCGATGCGGCTCGCGATCTCCATGACGCGGCGCTGCTCGTCCAGCGCCGCCTGGGCCTCGACACGCTCCGTGACGTCCTGGATGACCCCCGCGACGTACATCGGGCGGCCTTCCTCGTCACGCTCGACGTCACCACCGATGTGGACGTGACGATCCTCGCCCTGCCCGGACCGCATCCGGAACGTGTCGTACGTCGGCCCTCGTCCGCCTGTCACGGTGGCATGCAGCGCCTGATATCGATCCGCGTCGTCGGGATGGATCATCTCCCGAACCTGGTCCACCGTGGGCGGCGCGGCGTCGGGAGCGAGGCCCAGAATCCGGAGCACCTCGGCAGACACCTCGAGCTGGCCCGAGTCGACCGTTCGGCGCCACGAGCCGATGCGGCCGATCCGCTGCGACTCGAGCAGCATCGCGGCGTGCCCCTGGAGCTCCTGCTGCCGGTCGTGCAGCTCCTGTTCGGCCGCGTCGCGCCGATCGAGCATCGCGTTCAGGGCGGCGCCCAGCCGCGCCATCTCGTCGCGGCCCAGCACGTTCGCCCTGGCGGAGGCGTCGCCGAGGCCCACCCGGTCCATCACGCGGACCAGCTGCGCCGTGGGTCGCCCGAGGCGCCGATACAGGAACCACGACGCCGCCAGGCTCAGGAACGCGAACAGCACCGCGAAGCCTCCGAGCGCACGCGATACCCTCGCTACGGTCGCGTCGGCCTCGAGGTGCCGTTCACGGACCAGCTCGGCCACGACGTTCTCGATCGTCACGCCGAACGCGGCCATGCGCGTCAATGTGGCGGCCGCCGGCTCCGTCACGCCGAGCACGCCTTGCGTCGGACCGAGGAGCGTGGAACCATTCGCGCGAGGACGATCGAACGCGTCGGCGGCCAGCTCCGCCATCTCGTCGAGGGCCGCGACCGCTCGCTGGGCCGCAGGCAACGCGTCCTCCATCTCGGTCAGCTCGGACCGGACCCGCCTGAGCCGGGTCAGGAACGCCGGCAACGACGCCTCGTCGACGGCGTCGACCAGGAGCGCGTCGGCGGCCACCGAAAGCTCCGCGACGCGCACCTGCAACCCCGTGAGCGTCTCGACCTGAGCTATGTGGTCGCGCGACTGCTGCGACGCCCAGAGGGCGAGCACGATCAGCGCGACGCAGCCGACGAAGCTCAGAGCCGTCACGATCCGGGCGACCGCGACCATGCTGACGGGACGGGCGTTCACGCGGATCCCGTCACGGGCGTCGTCGTCGACGTCGTCGTCGGCTTCGTCACGGCCCGCTGGTCCGGTGTCCTGGCCTGCCCGGCGACGCTCACCCCGCCCGTGACGCGTCCGATGACGCGTCGCACGGTGGCGCGGGTGAACGCTGACTCGTTGCCATGGTGGACGGACGATATGTCATTCGATGGCACGGAGTCCTTACAAGCGACGCATCTGCTCACGACGCCAGCCTCCGTCCGCTTCAGGTGGTCCGGTCCACCGCACAGTGCTTTGGCACGTGCTCCACGATTGCGCATCCCCCGCCCGACACGAGCAACGTAGCAACCCGCGGCACCGCCGGGCGTGGACATGACCACATCGCGACGCCGCCCACGCCGGCATGCGAGCACCCCTGCGGGTGTCGTCGCCGCAGGGGTGCCCATCGCCTCGCTCAGGCCGCTCGCTCAGGCCGCGCGCTCATGCATCGAGCGCCCACACGTGTGCAGCACGTACGGACGTTCGACGCGCCGAGGATCAGCCGCCCAGCTTGATCGTGCTTCCCTTCGACGTCAGCGTGAAGTCGACCGTGTAGCCCCCGATGGTCGTCTCCGACTCGATTTCGATCGCGACGCGGAAGGTGCCACGGTTGGGCGTCTCGGTGTCGCGAAGCATGAGGATCGACACGAGGCGTTCCAGGTCGTCACGATCGGTCAGCTCCACGTCCAAGACGTCCTCCAGCGGGGCCGATCCGACGTACGCGTAGGTGCACGCGAATGCACCGCACGTTTCCAGCTCGAACGGCAGGTCCAGATCGACGTCCGTCGTGAACGACACGTCGCCGTTCACGTCGTCCTGCAACGTGCCTTCCACCACGGCGCGCGTGACGGTGAACCCAGCCGGGGAGTCGGTGGCCAAGGTGCCGGTCGGGACGCTCAGCGTCACCGATTCCTGGAGCCCGGCGTTGGTGTGGAAACCGGCGAGACTGAAGCCGCGCAGGTTCTCGTCCAAGTCGGGAACGTCGAAGCTGCGGGTCACGTCGAGATGGCTGGTGCTCTGCGCCGAGAGCCCGCCATCGTCCAGCGTGGCGGTGACCGCCTGGCCGTCGACGCCCAGCGGATCGCCGACCTCCAACGGTGGCACGAACGCGGCCACCAGGCCGCAGGCGCTGAGCAGCGTCGCAGCGGCGGTGATGCCGATCGCGACCGCGAGCCTTCGCGGACGGTGTTCACGGGTCGTGGATCGTGGTGCGGGTCGTAGTGTCGAACGGATCATGGTGCCTCCTCGGTGGGATGGACATCTCCACCGAGGAGGCCCGTCGCTGGCCGTATCGGCTCGGAACGGGTTCTCTCCTGCGATGGCCGGTTGCGCTACTGGCTCCGCCTGCTCCAAGCGCCCAAGTACGGAACAGGCTTCATCGCCGCCATCGAACGACGTCCTGTGAAGCTACGCGGCCGTGCTGCTACGCAGCGCAGGGACGCGTCCACGCTACGCGCAGGGATCGCACGGGCTTCTTACATCGGCGCGTGGCCGGCATCGACGCGCTCCCCGTAGTCGCCGGGGCGCACGACGCTGGCTTCGAACAGGCGCCTGACATGATCGATCATGACGCGCGATCCGGGTTGGCGTCGGCGCCGACGACGAGCTGCAATGTGGTGACGTCCTTCATGGACGGTCCTGTCCATCGTCGCGCGAATCGAGCAAAAACTCAGCTTTTCCGGGTCGCTCGGCTTCCGGGTCGAGGGCGGTCACCTGCCGGTCTTCGCGAACCGACGACGGCAGCCTCCGAATCGAGTGCCGTTCGCCCCCCTGGAGCGACGTCGAAAGTGTGCCACGTCACGCTCACGTGACTCTTCGTGGTCGAGCCGGCCGACGAGGACGTGCCACGCGTCGGTCGTTGCCGCGAGTGGTCTTCGCTACTCCCCGCGCGGGCCTGTCGCGCCGTCAGGCATGCGGTCAGGCACGCCGTCGGCCACGACCTGGTTCCGACCACGGTCCTTCGCCGCGTACACGGACAGGTCGCCAGGCGAATCCGGCTGATCGCCGACTCGGTCGGGCGCAGCTCGGCCACGCCGAAGCTGGCGGTCACGCTCTCCTTGCCGGGGAGACGCAGGTCGAGCTCTGCGATCGCCTGGCGGCAGACGCTCCGCCGTTCAGGGTCCGCGTCCGCCGGGGACATCCCTCCTCCCGGGAGGACGACGACGAACTCCTCCCCGCCCCAACGGGCCACGGTGTCGTGGCCACGCACCGTCCGCTGCGCGACGTTCGCGATCGCCTTCAGGACGCGATCGCCGACGCTCGTGACCGTAGCGGTCGTTGACCTGCTTGAAGCGGTCGAGATCGAACCACGCCACCGACATGGGGTGCTCGTAGCGGCGAGCGCGCTCGACCTCCTGCTGCAGCCGCTCCTCGGCGCCCCTCCGGTTCATCAGGTCCGTCAGCGCGTCGCTGGTCGCCAGCGACGCCATCGTCGAGGCCCGTTCCCGCTCCGCGCTCGTGACGCGTACGATTCCGCCGATCAGCACCAACACGCTCGCTTGCACCAGCACCACCTCGATCAACGTCGTCTGGGTGCCGAGCGTCGAGAATCCGTCGATCGCGAGCAGGGCGACGGAGGCGACGACGAGCGCCGCCCAGGCACCCCACGCCACGAGCCCTGCCGCGCGTGCCGACAGCGCCAGATGCGCGAAGCCCGCGATGGCCGCGGTCCACATCGCGATTCGGACCGCGCCGTCGACGTCGCCTTCGCCTTGGCCCAGGCTCGCCGCCACGACCGCGGCCAGCGCCACCACGAAGGCGACGACGGCGGCCGCGACCAGCGATCGCTCGAACGCCCGGGGCACGCTTCGACGCACCGCCATGACGCCCGCGGACGCCGAAGGAGCACCACGCCGACGATCACCGCGACCAGCCAGTTCGCGGTGGACCGGGAGTCGTCGAACGACCCCGCGATTCCCACCAGGAGCGCCGCGACGCCCCCGACCGGTAGGACCACGAGGTAGATGCTCCGTTTGAGGACCGCAGTGCGAGACGGTTGCGACGGCATGACGCGCCAAAGGTAGCACGGGCGCTCCTCGCGCGAAGGGGCGTCACGCTGGGGTGGCGCCTGCTGCCGCCGTCCTGTCTTCTGTGACGCCTTTACGGCGCCTTTACGCGGGCTTCACGCTTCGCCGCTATGCTGGTGGCGACGTCCGGCGCCGATCCGGCCCGGGACGCGAAGGAGAGCTTGCGTGCGCCACGTCCTCATCTGCGACGCCGAACCGATGTTCCGCTACGGACTCGCCCACCAGCTGGCGCGCCGTGGCTGGACGGCGAGCGTCGCCGAGGCCGGCACGGTGGCCGAGGGGATCGCGTCCGCCCGCGAAGCTCCGCCTGCCGTGATCGTGGCTGACGCGGTTCTGCCCGATGGCCCCATCGACGATCTGCTGGCGGACCCGTCCGTGCGCAGCGCTGGGCCCCGTGTGATCGTGGTTCCGTCCGACGCGGACAGCGCCCCGCCCCGCGGCGAGCCGGTTCACGCCGTCCTTCCACGCCACACCGGCGTCGAGCGGCTCATCCGCGCCATGGGACCGGAACAGGAGGACGGACCTTGCCTGCCCGAACGCCAGCGACAGGTCCTGGCCCTCGTCTGCCGCGGCTGGTCGAACCGTTCGATCGCCGAGGAGCTGGGCATCCGCGAGAAGTCCGTTCGCAACTGTCTCACGCGGGCCTTCCGCAGCCTCTCCGTCCAGAACCGCACGCAGGCAGCGATGCACGTCCTGAACAGCGGCCTTCGGCCCGTCGCACCCCCCGCCGCGTCACCCGCCGCGCCACCTTCGGGCGGCGATGGCCGCACGCATCACGCACGGCCCATCCGCTCGATCCGGTAGTCGACGCAGGCTTCGCCTCGCCGGTCGGCGCGTGCGTCCTCAGCGCAACGACGACGTCGACGAAGGCGTCGATCAGCTCCGGATCGAACTGCTCGCCCGCTTGCGCCACGAGCTCGGCGACGGTCTCGTCGTGCGTCCAGGCTCCCTTGTACGGTCGTTCGCTGGTGAGCGCGTCGTAGACGTCGACGAGGCTGAACATGCGCGCCAGCAGCGGAATCTCGGAGCCGGCTAGCCGGTCGGGGTAGCCGTGGCCGTCCCAGCGCTCATGGTGACTACGGACCACCTCCCTGGTACCGGGCGAGAGGAACGGAATGTCGCGGCACATCTCGATCCCGATGACGGTGTGCCGGCGGATGTGCTCGAACTCGTCGTCCGTGAGCCGGCCCGGCTTCAGCAGGATCCCGTCGGGGATGGCGACCTTGCCGAGGTCGTGCAGGTACGCGCCCCAACGGAGCGCCTGCAACGTCGGCTCGTCCATCCCGAGCTTCTCGCCGAACGCGACCGCCAGCGCGACGACGCGGTCGGTGTGCCCCTTCGTCTCGTAGTCGCGGTACTCCAGGGCGACGCCCAGCGCCCGGAGGGTGGCTTCGTGCTGAGCTCGCTCCCGCTCGAGCAGGTCGAGATTGCGCACGGCGATGGCGGCCAGCGTCGCCGTCATCATCAGGCCCGGCGTGTGCTGGTCGCGAAAGGCCGCGAGCTCGGGGCTCTGCACCTCGATCGCGCCGAAGACGCGTCCTTCGAGGCCGAACGGCACGGTCAGGCTGGAGCGTGGCGGGTTCTCTTCGAAATCGCTGCCGGTGTCGACGCGCGGCAGGCCTGCCGTGGCGACGGCCAGGTCGGGCGTGTTCACCACCTCGCCGCTGCGAATGGCGCGGCTCTGCGGACCCTGGTTGAGCGGGAGGTCGGGGAACTTGGTGAGATCGACGTTCTCCTCCAAGATCAGGTCGCCAGCGGCGTCGACCACGATGTCGGCCGAGTAGACGCAGCGGCGCATGCCGGTACCGGGTAGGTAGAGGACGACGAAGATCCCCGTGGCGGGCGAGGTACGAGCAGCGAAGCGCGTCAGGGCGCGGAACACCTCGCGCATCGAGCGCGCAGCGGCGATTCCCTGCGCGACCGTCGCGACCGGCTCCAGGTCGTTGCTCGGGAGGGGGATGGGCTCGTAGTCCATGTCGATTCTCGTAGTGTCCCACGCTCGGCCCACGCGAGGTTCGGCATCTGCGGGGATCGCCACCGTGCCTTGCAGCGCCGACCCGAAGCACCCGCGCATCGCGCGCCGGTAGCTTGTGCGACACGGGTGGTACGCTCACCGCCAACGAACCACGAACCACGAACGCAGCGCATTCGACCACCGGGGGTTGAACGTGAACAGGGGTGTCCTGCATGCCGTCGTGACAACAGACGGTCGCTGGTTGCAGGTTTCGCCAGCGTTGTCCAGGTTGTTGTGGGGGCCAGGCGGGACCGTGCGTTCCCGCTCGCTGTACGACGTGATCCACCCCCGAGTCCGTCGCGTCGATGCGGAGGGTCGTGTCGGGCGCGGGCACGTCGAACGACACCTTCGGGTGCCAGCTGGTGCTGCACGACGGGTCGACCGTGTGGACGTACGTGCGGCTCGCCCGCGTCCACGACACGGCGGACGAAGCGGCAGACGAAGCGGACGACGAAGCGGCGGGCCAGACGCCCGCAGGGCGGGCGCACCTTACGTTCTCCTACCCTCTGCTGGCGTCCCGCCTGACGCCCGTCAGGTCCCCGGCGGACGACCGCTTTCGGGCGTTCTTCGAGAACAGCTTCGATGCCGCGTTCCTCACCGCTCCGGACGGGCGGATCCTCGAGGCGAACCCGGCGGCATCCGCCATGTTCGGCTACACGCTCGAGGAGCTACGCGCCAAGGGCAGATCGGCCGTCGTCGACACGAGCGATCCGCGCCTCGCCACGATGCTGCGCGAACGGGAGGCGACCGGCGCCACCCGCGGCCACCTGTCGATGCGCCGCAAGGACGGGTCGCGCTTCGAAGCGGACCTAGCGAGCAGCGTCTACACGGCCCCAGCGGCGAGGCGCGCACCAGCATCATGGTGCGAGACCTGACCGAACAGATCGAAGCGGAACAGGCCGACCGCCGCGAGACGATCGAGCTGGCCCGGCGCATCGAAGCGCTGACGGTCCAGACCAGCTTCGCGTCCAGTCCAGCAGCGATCTACCGAGCCCTGCTCGACTTCGCCATGGCCGTGTCGCCCGCCGAAGCGATGCTGATCACCGAACGAGGCGAGAACGGCGCGTCCCTCGTCGACGTCTACGCCGGCTGGAACATGGGCGGCGCCTCCTCCGAGGAAGCGCCGCCACGCATACAGTCCGCCGCGCACGATCCCGCGACGCTCGACGCCGTCCTCAGAGAAGGACGGAGCACGATCGTGGACGACCTTCTTGCCGGATCACGTCCGGGCTTCTCGCCGGTGCTCGGCCCTGCCAGCGTGGCGGAACGCTCCCGCTCGGCGGTGCTGCTGCCCATGGCGGTCCTCGGCAAGATCGAGGGCATGGTCGAGTTCCGGTCGTCGCGACCCGGCGCGTTCGCCCAGCACCACGTGGCCCCGCTACGCCTGGCGGCGACCCTCGCAGCGATCAGCGTGAACGACCTTCGGCACCACGAACGCGAGCGGCAGGCCCGAAAGCGGGCCGAAGCCGGCTGGCGGCACCTCCAGGAGATCGTCGACCAAGCCCCGGTGATGATGGCGACGGCAGGCGGACCGGAGCACGTCTTCACCAGCGCCAACCGGCTGTATATGGAGACGCTCGGACTCGAGGACATCGTCGGAAAGCGCGTCATCGACGTGCTTCCCGAGATCGAGGCGCAAGGCATCATCGACATCCTCGACCGCGTATACGACACCGGCGAGCCGTTCGTCGCGAACGGCATGCCGATGGACCTCGACGTTCAGGGAGAGGTCGACGCGGTTCTACTTCAACCTGGTCTACCAACCGATCCGCGACGGCGACGGCAAGGTCACCGGCATCCTGGCCAACGTGAACGACGTCACCAGCCTGTTCCGAGCCAACGAGAGGCTGCACGCCCTCAACGTCGAGCTACGCGAAGCGTACGACCAGACCATCCGAAGCTGGGCCCTGGCGCTGGACATCTGGGACGAGGACACCGCCGGCCACAGCCAACGCGTCACCGACCTCACCGTCCGCCTGGCCACCCGCCTCGGCATCCACGGCGACGACCTCGAGCACGTCCGCCGCGGCGCGCAGCTGCACGACATCGGCAAGATGGCGATCCCCGACCGGATCTTGTCGAAACCGGGCACGCTCACGCCGGACGAATGGGAGATCATGAAGACCCACACCACCCAGGGCGCACGGTTCCTGGAACCGATCGCCTACCTCCGGCCCGCCATCGACATCCCCCGCCACCACCACGAACGCTGGGACGGCAGCGGCTACCCGGACGGCCTGGCCGGCGAGGCGATCCCCCTACCCGCCCGGATCTTCGCCGTCGTCGACGTCTACGACGCGCTCACCAGCGACCGGCCGTACCGCGCGGCGTGGACGCACGAGCAGGCGATCGCGCACATCGAGGCCGGCACCGGCAGCCACTTCGACCCGCGGATCGCACCGGACTTTCGTCGAGATGATGGCGGACCGCGCCTCCCACGGTATGCGTCAGTAGGTCGGGAGTCCGGAGGCGTTCGCTTTGACGCCGAACTCCTCGCGGAAGCGCCGCGTGATCTGGTGGAGCGCGTTCAGGCTCAGGGCGTCCCCGTACTCGCCGTCGCACGCCGCGAGCACCTGCTCGAGCTGCCCGACGTCGTTGATGCTCACCACCGTGCTGGCGACGTCGGGGCGTCAGCGAGAACCGCAGGGCCAGCTCGGTCCAGGACGTGTCCGGCTCGCCCAGCACGCGCTTCGCCTCCTCGAGCTGGTCGTAGGCGCGGTCCCATTCGGGCCCGTTCATGCGATCACCGGCGGGCAGCGCGGCGCGGTCGATCCGCTTGTCGGTCAGCAGGCCGCCCATGAGCGGCCGAATGCCGATGAAGCCCGCCCCGCGGCGTCGCAGCTCGGGGAACAGGTCCAGCATCTCCGTCTCGAGGAGATCGAAGTAGGCGACGACCCCTTCGAACAGGCCGGTCTCGAGGGCCGCGCGGGCGTACCCGACCGTGTAGGGAAACGTCGCGAGGTGGCCGATCTTGCCTTCGGACGTCAGCTCCTCGACGACTTCCCCGAGCGGCTCGACGATGCTCGGGAAGGTCGGCCAGCCGCTGCGGCTCGCCCGCCTCCTGGTAGGCCACGCGCGCGGTCCAGCGCTGCCACGCTGCAGGTGCTGCACCACGGCGATCCGCTCGGCGTGCAGGTCGCGCAGCGCATCCTCCACCTGGGCGCGAAACGCCGCCTTGTCGAAGCGCTCCTCTCCCCAGTCGGGAACGTTGACCTTGATGACGTGATGCACCTCGTCACGCTTGGGGTAGCGCGCCATGACCTCGCCGGTCGCCCAGCGGGTCCCGTACTCGTAGCTCGAGTGGACGCAGTTCACGCCGCGCTCGAGCGCCTCCTCCAGCGCATGCATGCCGTTCAGGCTCTTCTCGTCGCGACCCGGCTCCTTCGCCGCGAAGCGCATCGTGCCGAAACAGACTTCCGACACGCGAAGGTCCGTGCTTCCGAACTGTCGGTACTTCATGGTTCGCCTCCTCGTTTCACGTCCCGTCGTCGCTGCGCGCGGTGGCTCCGCGCGCCGGGACGGTCGACTGGCGCACTCGTTGACGACCGCGTGCGACCTTCTCACGGTACATGGCCCGGTCGGCGTGCTCGACGAGATCGTCGACGCTCGTCGCATCGTCGGGATACGTCGCCGACCCGACGCTGATGCCCAGCTCGATGTCGGGCGCCACGGCGAGGACGCGCCCCGTCGATCGCCGCTCGGATCCGGCTCGATCACGGTCGCGCTACCGTCGCGGCCCCGGAGGAGGACGCCGAACTCGTCACCACCGAGACGAGCCACGGTGTCGCCGTCCCGGACGGTGGCGAGAAGGCGGATGGCCACCTCCAGGAGAACCGCGTCGCCGACCGAATGACCGTACCTGTCGTTGACCGCCTTCATCCCGTCCAGATCCGCCATGAGCACCTGACAGAACACGCCCTCGCGGTCGGACGCGATCCAGGACGAGAGGCGGTCACGGAAGAACGCCCGGTTCGCCAGGCCCGTCAGGTCGTCCCGCGTGGCGCGACGGAACAGCTCGTTGCCCTGTACGGCCGTGGCGTGGTGAAGCGCCGCGGCGATCAAGCCGGACATGAGCTCCAGCAACGCCACGTCCTCCGAGGCGAAGGCGTCGGCACGGGCGGCATAGACCTTCAGGACCCCGACCGGGCTCTCGCTGTACAGTGAGCGGTACCACGACCATCGAGATAGCGCCCACCTTGCGGGCCGCGACCAGGTCGACCCGCGGATCGGTCGCCGCGTCGTCGCAGACCAGGGTGACGCCCTCGCGCACGCACCGCCCGGAGAGGCTGGTGGCGGCGTCGAGGCGCAGACCCAGGTGCGGCTCGGCCGTGCCGGCGACCGCCCGGTACACCATCTCATCGCCTTCGAGCAGCTCGACGGCAGCGCCGTCCGCCTCCGTCAGCGTCAACGCTCGCTTCGCCACGACGTCCATGACGCCGTCGAGATCCAGTCCCAGCCGAGCGATGCTCGTCTGCGTCTCGATCACGGCCAGAAGCTGATCGGTGGTCGGCTGCATGCGAAATCCCTCCGAACGTCGCGAGTCTACCCAGCGGCCATCGGGTACGCTCGTCGTCCTGTGCACGTCCAGCGGCCCGGTCTTCGTGGGCGGTCAGCCGACCAGCCTCAGCCCGACGATGCAGACGATGAGGCCCGCCAGCAGCGCGATCTTCACGAGCGACACCGCATCGGTGCCGGTCGCCATGCCGTACGCGACCGTGAGCGCTGCACCGACGCCGACCCAGACCGCGTACGAGGTGCCGGTCGGCAAGCTCCGCATCGCGTACGCCAAGCCCGCCATGCTCGCGCTCAACGCGACGAAGAAGACGACGCTCGGCCCCATGCGCGAGAAGCCCTCGGACCGTCCGAGCGCCGTCGCCCAGACGGCCTCCAAGACGCCGGACACCAGAAGCACGAACCATGCCACCTGACCGACCCTCAGCTCTCGGAGAACCGGAACGGCAACGCTTCCAGCACCCGCGCGTAGTTCGCCAGCAGCGTCTCCTCGTCGTCCGCCCCCAGCCATAGCTGCGCGACGGCGTAGCTGTAGCTGTCCTGCTCCGGTAGCTCGCTCAGGCGCATGCCTTCGCGCACCTGCACGGCGATGCGGGTACCGGGCACCAGCGCTTCGGCGGCTCGGGTCTCGGCCGGCGTGGGGCAGCGTTCGACCGTCGCGTCGCCGGTGAACACGCGATGGAAGAAGTTCGCCGACACCGCGTACTCGCCCTCGCGGTGCGGCATGGCGGGGCGCCGGCCCAGCCCCAGGTCCACGGTCACCTGCTGATGGCTCAGCCCGTCCACCTGCTCGAACAGGTCGCAGTGGTCCTTCGCGATGCGCGTGTTGATCTCCAGGAGCCAGACGTGATCCTGCACCTCGTCCCAGAAGAACTCGATGTTGAACGCCGCATCGTCGTAGCCGACGTGCGTCATCACGCGGCGCGCGAGCTCGCGCATGCGCGCCTGCACCGGCTCCGGCAGCCGGGACGGGTAGAGGTAGTGGAAGAAGCTCAACACGTGCGGGTAGCGGATGGAATCCACGATGCCGTAGGCGACGACCTCGCCGTCCTGCACGTACCCCTCCAGCGTGCACTGCCAGCCGCCGATCATCTGCTCGGCCATGCAGGCGTGCCCCGCCACCGCACGGATTTCGGCGGGAAGCTCGGCCTGGGCCAGCACGTGGTCGAACGGCTCGGCGATCGAACGGATCCCGGCGCGAAGGCGCTCGATCGCCACCGCGAAGTCCTCCGGGCTGTCGATGCGGAACCCGAGCCAGGAGCCCGACGATTTGACCGGCTTGACGAAGAACGGGAACGAGAGGCCAGCCGCGCCGATCCGGTCGAGGACGTCGTCGTCGAACGGGTCGAACCAGGTGAAGCCGGGGACGGCTTCTGGAATCACCTCGCGCTGGGCGAGACGGCTCCAGTACTTGTGCTGGCACTTCAGCAGCGCCTCGAGCCGCACCGAGCGGACGCCGAACCGCGGGCACAAGAACGGCAGCATGGTCGAGACCGGGAAGTCCATATAGCCGATGATCGCGTCGACCGTTCCCGCCTCGCCGGCGATCCGCGCCTCGGCTTCCGCCAGCATCGCCTCGATGTCCCATTCGTCCGTGTCGTAGATGGCGGCGGGGTCGATGACGCCGTGGAAGGTCACGTCCTCGACCCCCCGCAGGCGTTTCAGGCGCTCGTGGTTGAGATCGTTGAGGCCGACGACGAACACGTTCTTGGGCATGGCACGCTCCTCGGGTGGCGCGGCGCCGGTGGCCGGCGCCACCGGAAGGGTGCGGTCGATACCGGCCGCTCAGTCGGAGGTCGGGGCCTTCGTCCGGAAGGTGCGGCCCTTCAGCCGCGCGATCGTGCCGTCGATGTCGTCCACGAGAAGCAGGAGCAGATCGCCGGGAGCCGCGGCGTCCATGGCGCGGCCGATGGCCGCGTACTCGTCCATGACGAACTCCACGCGGGCGCACCCGGCTCGGGAGGCGCCCCGCGCCATCAGCTCGGCGGACTCGCCGACGCGCCGGCCGCGCGGGTCCGTCTCGCACACGAAGAGCTCGTCGCACATCGCGGCCAGATGCGCTCCCAACGCCTCCAAATCCTCGTCCCGCCGGTTGCCCGGCGCGCTGGCCACACCGATGCAGCGTTCGACCGTCAAGCCCCGGACGAGCGGCTCGAGGGCCCTGATGGCGGGCACGTTATGCCCGTAATCGAGGAGACAGCGCACGCCGTCGGCCTCGATGAGGTTGGTGCGTCCGGGCAGCTGCGTGGGCGTGGGATGGAAGGTCTGCAGGCCCATGCGGATGTCGCCCAGGGTGAGCCCCAGCGCGTGCCCGGCCGCCGCGGCGGCCATCGCGTTCTGGACGTTGAACGGGGCGTGGCCTTCGAACGCGATCGGTACGTCGTTCACGTCGACGATCTCCGCCTCGACGCGCCCCTGCCGCATCACGATCCGCCCAGAGGCCACGGTGAAGACGGTGCCGTGATCGGCGACATGACGGGCCAGGACGTCGGCGTCCGGATCCAGCGAGAAGTAGACGATGCGGCCACGCGACCACGGGACGCCGTGCTCCATCACGCGTGGATCGTCCGCGTTGAGGACGCAGGTGCCCTCGGGCTTGACGGCGTCCACGACGACGGTCTTGCAGCGGGCGAGCTCGTCGAGCGTCTCGATGTCGCGCTCCCCCAGGTGATCGCTGTCGATGTTCAGCAGGACGCCGACGTCGCAGGCGTCGAAGCCGAGCCCCCGCCGCATGATCCCGCCCCGGGCGACCTCCAGGACGGCGTGATCGACGGTGGGCTCGCGCAGCACCACGCCGGCCGCCATCGGTCCCGAGTAGTCGCCGCGCATGACGATGTGATTGTCGATCTCGATGGTCCCCGTGCAGGCCAACCCCACCTGGCGCCCCGCCTGGCGCAGCAGGTGCGCCAGCAGCCGCGACGTGGTGGTCTTGCCGTTGGTTCCGGTGATGGCGGTGATGGGGATGCGGCCGTCGTCCGCGGGGTCCGGGAAGAGCATGTCCACCACGGCCTCGCCCACCGGCCGGCCGGCGCCGTGCGTCGGCGCCATGTGCATGCGGAAGCCGGGACCGGCGTTGACCTCCACCACCCCCGCCGACTGCGCCTCGAGCGGCTCTGCGAGCGTCTCGGCCAGCAGGTCGATGCCGATGATGTCCAGTCCGATCAGGCGCGCGATGCGTTCGGCGGCGTACACGACCTCGGGATGCACGTCGTCGGTGCGGTCGGTCGCGGTGCCGCCCGTGGACATGTTGGCGGTCGACTTGAGCCACACGACCTCGCCCTCGGGGATCACGTGGCCGAACGTCAGGCCCGCTTGGGCGACCAGGCGGGTCGTCTGCTCGTCGATGTGGATCTGCGTGAGCAGGTTCTCGTGTCCCACGCCTCGGCGCGGGTCGGCGTTCTCTTGGTCGATCAGCTCCTGCAGGGTCGCGGCGCCGTCGCCCACCACGTGCGCCGGCCGTCGCCTGGCGGCGGCGACCAGCTTCCCGTCGATCACCAGCAGCCGGTGGTCCTCGCCCCGGATGTAGCGCTCGACGACCACGGCGTCGTGACGCTGCCGGGCGGCCTCGAACCCTACCGTGAGCGCCTCGGGCGTGCCGATGTCGGTCGAGACGCCACGCCCGTGGTTCCCGGAGAGCGGCTTGGTGACGACCGGATAGCCGATCGCCTCCGCCGCCGCCAGCGCCTCGGCCAGGTCGTAGCAGATGCGGCCCTCCGGCACGGGGATGCCGGCGTCCCGGAGGATCTGCTTCGTCCAATCCTTGTCGTCGGCGATGGAGGTCCCCAGGATGTTGGTGCGGTTGGTGACGGTCGCCTGGAAGCGCTGCTGCTTCGTGCCCTGACCGAGCTGGATGTAGCTGGTGTCGCTGGTCCAGTCGGTAGTGGGGAATGCCGCGTCGCTTGGCGGCGTCGACGATCGCGCCCGTCGACGGTCCCAGCATGTTGGCGTCGCGCACCGCCTTGAGGCGGTCGATGACCGGCTCCAGGTCGACCACCGCGCCGTCGAACAGGGCCCGCACCAGCGCGACCGCCTCCTCCCCCGCGGCGAGCCCGCAGGCCTCGTCACGGTAGCGGTAGACGACGTTGTAGACGTTCGGCTCGTAGCTGTCGACCGTCTTGCCGTAGCCGACGGAGAAGCCGATCATGTTCTGCAGCTCGATCGCCAGATGCTCGACGACGTGACCCGCATACGTTCCCATCGCCACGCGCTGCAGGAAGCCGCCCGGCGTCCCGATCGAGCATCGGTGCTCGTAGATGCCGGGCATGAGCGCACGAAGGCGATCGGGCAAGCCCGGCACCATGTCGCTGGTGCGATCGTGCAGGTTCTCGATGTCCAGCCGCAGGTAGATCGCCGGATACCGGCTGTAATAGTTGGGACCGCGCAGGGCGCGGTGCTCGAGGATCTTCATTCCTTCTTCGATATCACGCCGGATCGTCTTCGTGAGGTACGGGCCACTCATCGTGTGCGTGAATGAAGGCGCGCCGCTTCACGTCGTAGCCATAGCCACTGGCGAGTGCGTGCATGATCACGTGCTCGACCGCGACCGGCTCGCCCACCTCGAGATCGACCACGTTCGTGTGGCGCAGCTGGCTGCTGTCCACGACGATCACCAGGCCCGGCCCGACCGCCTCGAGCACGGGGCCGGGATGGATCACCACGGCGGCGTCTTCCCCGATGCCCACCCCGACGTACTCGGGGTTGGTGGTGCCCACCTCCATCAGCCGCGTGAAGCGGCCACGTTCCAGGAAGTGGCTGTCGATCACGATCCCGCGCGCGAAGGCCAGGCCCGCCGCCATCTTCACCGCGCCCTTGCGGAGCGCGTTGGCGGCGTCGCCGTCGTAGATCATGGTGGCCGTCAGCGCCGCAGCGCCCGCGCTGGTCCCGGCGACCACGGCGCCTGCGGCATGGCGTTCACGGATCGCCGTCAGGAACGGCGATCCGCCGAGAACGTTGGTGAGCCGCAGCTGATCGCCGCCACTGATGAAGATCAAGCCGCACGCGTCGAGGATCGCCAGCTGCGCCGGGTCGTGGGCCGCCGCCCGGTCGGGCACGTCCAGGTGGTGCACGGCCCGTGCGCCGAACGCCTCGAAGGCGTGGAGGTAGGCGGAGAAGGCGTCGGCGGGATAGCGGCTGGCGGTGGTGATCACGCCGACATCGAACGGCTCTCCGGGCACGAGGTCGAGGACGCGCTTGAGCACGGCCGACTCGGTGGTCCGGTCCTCGGCGCCGCCGATGGCGATCAGGGCACCGCTCTTTGGAGGGGTCATCGGTCGTCACGATAGCCCGGACGGCGGGCCGCGGTGGTATGCGACGCGCTAGAGCGCACGACGGGTCGGTCCAGGCACGGCTCATTCGATGACGCGGTGGAGAAAGCCGTCCTTCCCTTTCCGCTTCACCTCGTACATGAGCTCGTCGGCCTGCACGATCGCCGCGGACGGATCGTCAGGAGGGCTTGCGAAGGTGAGGACCCCGACGCTGAAGGTGACGGGATAGCCTTCGTCTCGCGTCGCGCTCCGCAGCGCCTCCGACAGACGTTCGATCGTGGCGCGTGCGTTTTCCGGCCCGGTTTCGGGCAGCAGGAGCATGAACTCGTCGCCGCCTAGGCGACCAGCGAGATCGACGTCCCGCACGTGCTCCTGAAGCGTGCGTGCGATGCGCTGCAGCAGCCGGTCGCCGGCCTGGTGGCCGTACGTGTCGTTCACCGCTTTGAAGTCGTCGATGTCGATGTACCCGATCGTGAGGGGGTGGACGTAGCGTTGCGCCCTCTCTACCTCCCGCACCAGGTTCTCGAGGAACCAACCGCGGTTGGCGAGTCCGGTGAGATTGTCGGCTGCGGCTATGCACCTCGGCAAGGGCGAGCTGGGTGCGAAGCTCCCCGACCAGCCAGGCGACCAGTGCGAGCGTGGAGAGGCGCATGACGAGGTTCCAGGCCGGGAGGAGTTCGGAGCTCGACTTGGGAAGGTACGGGACGTGGGCGACCGTCCAGATGACCGCACCGATCGCGGCCAGCGTCATGCCCGCGGTCCGCGGGCCGCGCCAGCTGGCGATCAGCACCGGCAGGACGTAGAAGCTGGAGTAGGCCAGGTCCGGATCGGTGACGAGATCGATGAACCCGACCGCTGCCACGATCACGACCGCAGCGCCGACGACCAGCCACGCCGGAGCGTTCGCGATGGACGTCATGACTCGACGGCTCAGAACGTGCGACTCCAGCTGTCCGGCCAGCGCTCGATGCCGATGTTGCCGGCGTCGGCGCGATACCGGAAGGCGCGTACCGGAGGCGCGGGCCACGGAGGCGACCTCGATCAGCACCTGTCCCGTCCGACCCGTGGCTCGGGCACCTCGCCCAGCTCGACGTGCCCCGGTCCTCCTGCGACGTTCATGACGGCCTGCACATTGAGCCACCTCTCGATCGTCCGTCACGATAGCGCAGCCGCTGGCCGCCGCCCTGTCCTCGGCTCACGCCGCTCCGTGCCGCCGTCCGGGCGGCACGACCGACAGGACGGCGGCCAGCACCGCCGGCGCGGCCGCCGCTACCGTCGCCAGGGGACGTCCCAGCGACGTCGCGACGACGCCGTAGAGGACCGGGCCGACGGCGAAACCGGCCGCGATGCAGACGATCGTGGCGGTGAAGCCGGTCGTCGGCCGGCCTGGGAACACCTTCTGGCTCCACATCGCGATGAAGGCGAAGCCGGTGGTGAACGCCACGCCGAACGCCGCGGCGGACCCCAGCGCTCCAGCAGGCGTCCCCGCGAACGCCAGCAGCGAAGCGAGGGCGGCGACCAAACCCAGCCAGGTGACGGCGAGCGGCCGGCCCAAGGCGAACCGGTCCGCGATTTCGCCGCCGAACGCGCCCACCACACCCCCGCCCAGTCCGAGCGCACCCCACATGGCGGCCCCGATCCAGGTCGGAAGCCCGGCCGCCTGCGCCGCCTCGGGTGCGTAGGCGAAGTAGGCGCCGGAGGTCATCGACGCCAGCGCCGCCACCGCGAACAACCGGAGAGCCGCTGGGGCGACCAGGCCGGCCCATCCGTACCCGGCCCTGGTCGCGCGAACCGGCGCACCGGACGGGAGCACCGCCGCGTTCACGGCGGCCGCGGCCAGGCCGACGAAGGCGAAGGCGGCCCAAGCGAGACGCCAGGAGCTCCCCGTGACGGCGACGAGCAGGCTGGCGATCAGCAATCCGACCGGAGAGCCGGCGTTCACCAGCGCCAACGCCCGCCGTTGGCGGCCGCGCGGAACCTGCTCCGCGATGGCGTCCGAGTACGGGGCCCACGCCCCGCCGGCACTGGTCCCGGCCAGGATCATGCCGATCGCGAACGGCGCGGTCGTCTGTGCTGTGGCGACCAGCACGGCGCCCACGGCCAGCAGGACGCAGCCGGCGACCACCGGCAGCCGCGGCCCGAAACGCGCCTCGATCACCCCGGTCGCGACGGTCGCGACCAGGTAGCCGAGCTGCGCAGCGCCGGCCACGTAGCCGATCGTGTCCAGGCCGATCGCGAACTCGGTGCGGAACCACGGTACGAACAGGCCGTACGCTTGCCGACCCAAGCCGTAGGTCGCAGCCAGGGCCAGCAAGCCGGCCAAGCCGACACGGACGGTGGACCTCTCGGGCACGGACGCTCCCGCCTGCGAGCGACGCTGAAGACCCCACGGACGCCTCGCACCGACGAGCGTACCGCGCATCGCCCGCGGGTCGGGACCGGCCCGGGTTCTGCCGGCGCTTCGGCGGCGAGGGGAACGAGGCACGCCCGGGCCGGCGACGGTGGGGGCGGTGCTTGACCTGGCGCCTCGCCGCGCCCTAGCATGGATCCACGCACGAGGTGAAACGTTTCACCGTCGACGCCGTCGGCTCCTTGACGCGACGCTCGGCGGCGAGGCTCGGTGGCGAGGCTCGGACCGTGTCCAAGGAGGACCCAAGGTGGCCAAGCTCGAGGACGTGGCACGCGAAGCCGGCGTATCGATCGCCAGCGCCTCGTACGCGCTCAGCGGCGGCAAGCCGGTGAGCGCGGCACTCAGGCGCCGCGTGCTGGACGCGGCGACGCGCGTCGGCTACGTCCCGCACCGCCAGGCCCGCACCCTCCGGACCGGTCGTAGCCAGACGTTCGGCGTCGTGCTCCCCGACCTCGTCAACCCGTTCTTCACGGCGCTCCTGCAGGCGATCGAGCGGGCGGCACGCGAAAGCGGCTACGGCACGCTGGTCGCCGGTGGGGGCGGTGACGGCGCCTCCGAAGCGGCGGCGCTGGACCTGCTGGCCGAACACCGCGTCGACGGGCTGGTGTGGGTTCCCGCCGGCGACCCTGGCGCGATCCCGCAGGTTCCCACCGTCACCGTCGACCGCGCCGCCCCCGACTGCGACGGGGTCGCTGCCGATCACGACGAGGCCGGCCGGCTGGTGGCCCGCCATCTCAGAGGCGCCGGTCGGCGCCGTCCCGTGGTGCTGCACGGGCCCTCGGACGTTCCCACCGCACGGGCCCGGTCCCGAGGCTTCCGGGACGCCTGGACAGGCGAGATCGCCTTCGAGGCCGAGGTGCCGTTCGACCATCGCATTCCTGCCGCCGTGGTCCGCCGGCTGGCCGACGCCGAAGCCGACTACGACGCCGTGGCGTGCGCGAACGACGCGGTCGCCCTCGGCGTGCTCCGGACCCTTCAACGCAGCGGCCGGCGCGTGCCGACGCAGGTGGCCGTCGTCGGCGTGGACGACATCGCCTTCGCCGAGCTGGCCGAGCCGCCGCTGACGACCGTACGGCAGCCGGTCGATGCGCTCGGCGCCGAAGCGGTCCGCCTGCTGACCGACCGCCTGGCCGGCGTCGGCGGGCCGGCGCGCCGCGTGACGCTGCCGGTACGGCTGGTGGTCCGCGCCTCCAGCCCGGCGTCGCCCGCCGGGGCGGCCAGGACCGACGGCGGGCCCGGCGCCCGGTGGGCCGCACGATGATCGTCGTGATCGGCAGCCTGAACCTCGATCTCGTGGCGCGGGTGTCGCGGATGCCGGAGCCGGGCGAGACGGTTCTGGCGCTCGGCTACGACGAGCACGCGGGAGGCAAGGGCGCCAACCAGGCGGTCGCGGCGGCACGCAGCGGAGGGCGCGTCGCGATGGTGGGCCGCATCGGCCGCGACGAGGCCGGACGACGGCTGCGAGCCGGCCTGGAGGCCGACGGCGTCGACGTCGCCGAGGTGCGCGAGGTCGACGCGCCCACGGGACGGGCCCTGATCGAGGTGGACGAGAGCGGGCAGAACCGGATCGTCGTGGTCGCGGGCGCGAACGCCGCGTGGGGACCGGACGACCTGCCGAGCGCGGCGCTCGACGGCGCCGACCTGATCGTCCTGCAGCGCGAGGTGCCGGACGCCGTCGTCGCCGCCGCCGTTCGCCGCGGGTCGGCGGCGGGCGCGACGGTGGTGCTCAACCTGGCGCCGGCGGGCGAGGTCGCGGCCGAGGTGCTCGCCGAGGTCGGCGTGCTGATCGTGAACGAGAGCGAGGCGGGGCACCTTCTGGGCGCCGCCGCCAAGACCGTCGCGGCAGGGCCGGTCGCCGCGGCGGAGCGTCTCGCGGAGCGCTTCGGAGGCGACGTCGTGATCACGCTCGGCGCGGACGGCGCCGTGCACGCCGGACGGTCCGGGACCGGCACGGTCGCCGGTCTTCCGGTGCGGGTCGTCGATACGACCGGTGCCGGCGACGCCTTCGTGGGGGCGCTCGCGGCTCGCCTGGACGACGGGGCTGCGCTGGCCGACGCGGTGCGGTTCGGCTGCGCGGCCGGCGCCCAGGCGACCACGCGGGCAGGCGCCCAGTCGTCGCTGCCGACCCGCGACGAGATCCGGGCTCGCTTGGGAGAGGACGACTGATGCTCGCGATGCACGACATCGTGGGGCGCTTCGGCGGCGTGCTGGCCCTGAGCGGGGTCGACTTCGAGCTTCGTCAGGGCGAGGTCCACGCGCTGGTCGGCGAGAACGGGGCGGGCAAGTCGACGCTGATGAAGATCCTCTCCGGCGTTCAGCCCCCCAGCGAGGGCCGGATCGTCCTCGACGACCGACCGGTCGCCTTCCGCGGCGTCCACGACGCCCAGGCAGCGGGTCTGGCGATGGTCTACCAGGAGCTGGCGCTCGTCCCCCACCTCACCGTGGCCGAGAATCTGTTCCTCGGCCGCCTCTCGCCTTGGGTCCGACACCGCGATCTGGCGAAACGAGCGAGAGGGCTGCTCGCGGAGGCGGAGCTCGACCTCGATCCGACCAGGCCCGTCTCGTCGCTGCCGATCGGCGAGCAGCAGCTGGTCGAGATCGCCAAGGCCCTCGGACGACGAAGCCGCGTGCTGATCCTCGACGAGCCCACCGCCGCGCTGTCGTCGCAGGAGACCGACCGACTGTTCAAGATCCTGAGGCGGCTGAGGGAGGGCGGGACCAGCATCGTCTACATCTCGCACCGGCTGGAGGAGATCTTCGCCATCGCCGACCGCGTCACGGTGCTCCGGGACGGAGCACGGGTCGCCACGCACGACGTCGCCGAGGTGGACGCCGATCGGATCGTCACGGACATGGTCGGCCGCGAGGTGGCGCGTTTCCACCGCGACGGCACGCGACGGGACGCCGTGCGGGCGCGGTTCTCGTACCACGCGCCGGGCCTGGACGCCGGCGAGCTGGTGCTGCACGAGGGCGAGATCGTGGGAGCGGCCGGCGTGACCGGCTCGGGCCGCAGCCGTCTCTGTCGCACGCTCTTCGGCGCCGACGGCGAGGCCACGCTGGACGGAGCGCAGGTCCGCTCGCCGCGGAACGCGCTGGATCGCGGCGTGGCCTACGTGCCCGAGGACCGCAAGGGCGAGGGCCTGTCGCTGATCGCCAGCGTCGAGGCGAACCTCGGTCACGCCATCCTGCCGACCCTCGCGCGCGTCGGCGTGATGCGCCCCGGCGCCGAGCGTGCCAACGCACGGACCTGGATCGAGCGGCTCGGCATTCGCCCGCCCGAGCCGGCGAAGGAGGTCGGCACCCTGTCCGGCGGCAATCAGCAGAAGGTCGTCGTCGGCAAGGGACTCGCGTCGGGACCGCGCGTGCTGCTGATGGACGAGCCGACGCGCGGCGTCGACGTCGGCGCGCGCGGCGAGCTGTACGAGGTCCTCGACGAGCTCGCCCGCGAGGGGCTGTCGCTGGTGCTGGCCTCGAGCGACACCGACGAGCTGATCCAGATCTGCGACCGCATCCTGGTGTTCAGGCACGGTACGGTCGCCGTCACCCTGCACGCTCCCTTCGACCGCGAGGAGGTGGTCGCCCATGTCACCGGCGCGCGCATCGTGGCGTGAGTGGCTGGCCCGTTTCGGGCTGGTCCTCGCGCTGCTCGCCCTGATCGCAGTGCTGTCGTTGCTGTCCGACCGCTTCATGTCGGTCCCCAATTTGCTCAACGTGCTGCGCCAGATCGCCATCAACGCCCTGATCGCGTTCGGGATGACCACCGTGATCCTCGGGCGCGGCATCGATCTGTCGGTGGGGTCGCTGCTGGCCTTCGTCGGCGTGGTCACCGCCACGCTGGCGGTGCAGGGCGTGCCCGCCTGGCTGGCGATCGTGGCCGGTCTGGCGGTGGGAACGGGCCTGGGCGCCATCAACGGCGCGTTCGTGGCCTACGCCGGGATCGCCCCGTTCATCGTGACGTTGGCCGGATTGACGATCTTCCGCGGCATGGCTCTCGCCTTCACCGACGGGCGACCCGTCACCGGTCTGCCGCCGCTGTTCTCGGGCATCGGCTACGGCACCTTCCTGGGCCTGCCGATGCCGGTCTGGATCATGCTGGCGTTCTTGTTCCTCACCCATTTCCTGCTGCGGAACACGGCGCTCGGTCGCGCGATCTACGCGATCGGCGGCAACGAAGAAGCCGCCCGCCTCGCCGGCATCCCCGTTCGGCGGGTGACGGCGTTCACCTACGCGTTCAGCGGGTTCGCGGCCGCCCTCGCGGCCGTCGTGCTGACCGGTCGCCTCAACTCGGCCCAGCCCACCGCCGGCGTGATGTTCGAGCTCGACGCCATCGCGGCCGTCGTGGTCGGCGGCACCTCGCTGTTCGGAGGTCGGGGCGGGGTGTTCGGCACGTTGGTCGGTGCGCTGATCATCGGCGTGATCAACAACGGCATGAACCTCCTGAACGTTCCGAGCTTCTACCAGCAGATCGTGAAGGGAGGTGTGATCCTGGCCGCGCTGCTCATCGACCGAGCTTTGACCGCCCGCCGAACCTGAACGCTCGCCTCGGGCGCCGACCGGTGCCCGGAAACGGAGATTCCATGCGACGCATCGCACTCGTTTTGGCCGCCACCCTGCTCGGCGCCGCCCTGGCGCAAGGCACCGTGGGGCTGTCCCTCTCCACCCTGAACAACCCGTTCTTCGTGACCCTGCGCGACGGCGCCCAGGCGGCCGCCGACGACGCCGGCCTGAACCTGCTCGTGACCGACGCGCAGGACAGCGTGAGCACCCAGGTCTCCGACATCGAGGACCTGATCATTCGCGGCGTGGACGTGCTGATCATCAACGCGACCGACGCTGCGGCCGTCGTCCCCGCGGTCATGCAGGCCAATCAGGCCGGCATTCCCGTCATCGCGGTCGACCGTGGCATCGACGGTGGCGAGCTCGCCTACTACGTCGCGTCCGACAACGCCGCCGGCGGCCGGGCCGCAGCGGAGCACATCTGCGAGGCCCTCGGCGGCGAAGGCGACGTCGTCGAGCTCGAGGGGATCCCCGGAACGACCGCCGCACGCGCCCGCGGCGCCGGGTTCAACGCCTACCTGAGCGAATCGTGCGCCGGTCTGACGGTCGTGGCCCGCCAGACCGCCAACTTCAACCGCGCCGAGGGCCTGAGCGTGATGGAGAACATCCTGGTCGCCCAGCCCGAGATCGACGCCGTCTTCGCCCACAACGACGAGATGGCGCTGGGCGCCTTGCAGGCGATCCAAGCGAGCGGCCGCGACATCATGGTCGTCGGGTTCGACGCGACCGACGACGCGCGGGCCTCGGTCGAGGCGTGCGAGATGGAGGCCACCGTCGCCCAGCTGCCTGACCAACTCGGGGCGACCGCCGTCGAGCTGGCGGCCGACCTGATCGCCGGTGAGGCGGCGCCCGCCGAGGTCGAGAACGTGGCGGTCGCGCTCGAGCTGGTCACCGAGCCGGCCTGCGACTGACGTCGCGATGAAGGCCGCCGGTCTGCTGCACGCCGAGCTGTCGCGGATCGTCGCGTCGCTCGGGCATGGCGACACGGTGGTGATCGCCGACGCCGGCCTGCCGGTCCCCTCGGGCGTGCCGGTCGTCGACCTCGCGGTCGCCCCCGGCGTGCCGTCGCATCTCGCGGTGCTGCGCGCCGTGCTCGGCGAGCTGGTCGTCGAGCGCGGCCTGGCCAACGCCGAACAGTCGACGGTCGTGCCCGAGGCGGCTGCGGCCCTGGATGCCGCCTGGCCGGACGACGTGCCTCTGGAGCGCATCGATCACGAGACGCTGAAGCTGCGCTCCCGCTCGGCCCGGGCGATCGTCCGGACCGGCGAGTTCACGCCGTACGCCAACGTGATCGTGGTGGCGGGCGTGCCGTTCTGACCTTGCGTCGCACGCGCTGCGCCGCGCGCCCTGCCCACCTGCACGTCCATGCTCCCCGGCGAGGCTCGCCGGGGAGCCGATCTCTTGGCGCATCGGAACGACCGCGACCACCGTGGTCTCGCGAACAGGCGGTAGGCGCTCGCTCGGAGCGGCGTTCCACGCGCCTCGACCTCAGTGGTCTTCGGCCGCGTCTCCTTCCGCCTTCGTGGCGTGAACGGTGCCGTGCGGATGCTCGGGTGGCGCGTAGATCGAGTAGATCTTCAGGGGCTCGTCGCCGACGTTGGTGATGTTGTGCCACTTTCCGGCCGGGACGAGCACGACCCAGTCGTCCCCGATCTCCTGATCGAAGTCGAGGTCGTCCTCGGCGTCGCCCATCTGGACGCGACCTTTGCCCTCCTCGATGCGGAGGAACTGGTCGATCTCCTGGTGCACTTCGAGGCCGATCTCGCCGCCCACGGGAATGCTCATGAGCGTCAGCTGGAGGTTCGTGCCGGTCCACAGCGCCGTACGGTAGTTCGGGTTCTCGACCGTGGCCGTCTCGATGTTGACCGTGTAGGGGCTGGGCCCGTGATCCTTGAGCTGGACGTCCGCCATGGCTCCTCCTTGGAATGAAACGTTGGCGGCCCGCTCCCCCTTCGGTTCGGACTTCATTGTAGCGCGCGACGGATGCGCCCTTGCCCTCGGACTGGGGGACGTTCGCCTCTGATCTCGGAGCCGGCATGCTGGTGCAATGTTTCACATGAGTCGTTCCGCACTTCTTACCCCCACCCCCGACGTCCCCGTCGACCCGCCCTCGGGACTCGACGCCTGGCGCGGCTTCGCCCCCGGTCCCTGGACCGAGGGCATCCACGTTCGAGACTTCATTCAGCGCAACTACGCCGTCTACGAGGGCGACGCCGCCTTCCTGGCGCCCGCCACCGAACGCACCCGCGCCCTGTGGAAGCGCCTCGGCCTGCTGTTCGAAGAGGAGCGCCGCCGCGGCGTCCTCGACGTGTCGCAGGTGCCCAGCAGCATCACCGCGCACCAGCCCGGCTACATCGACCGGGACGCCGAGCTGATCACCGGCCTGCAGACCGACGCGCCGCTCAAACGTGCCATCTTCCCCAACGGCGGCTTCCGCATGGTCGAGGCGGGCCTCACCGCCTACGGCTACGAGGTCGATCCCGGTCCTCCGCGAGATCTTCACCAAGTACCGCAAATCGCACAACGACGGCGTCTTCGACGCCTACACGCCCGAGATCCTGGCGGCGCGCCGCTCCGGCATCGTCACCGGCCTGCCCGACGCCTACGGCCGCGGCCGCATCATCGGCGACTACCGGCGCGTGCCGCTCTACGGCGTCGACCGTCTGATCGAGGCGAAGAAGGCCGAGAAGGCCGGCCTCGACGGGGTCCCCGCCAGCGACGCCGTGATCCGCGACCGCGAGGAGCTGTCCGAGCAGATCCGCGCGCTGAAGGAGCTCGAGGAGATGGCCGCCGGCTACGGCTACGACCTCTCCGGTCCGGCCACCACGGCGCGCGAGGCGATCCAGTGGCTCTACTTCGCGTACCTGGCCGCCGTCAAGGAACAGAACGGCGCGGCGATGTCGCTGGGCCGCACCTCGACCTTCCTGGACGTCTACCTGCAGCGCGACATCGAGGCGGGCCTCCTCACCGAAACAGGGGCGCAGGAGCTGATCGACGACTTCGTGATCAAGCTGCGCATCGTGCGCTTCCTGCGCACCAAGGAGTACGACGCCCTGTTCTCGGGCGACCCGACCTGGGTCACCGAGGTGATCGGCGGCGTGGGCCTGGACGGACGGCCGCTGGTGACCAAGACCAGCTTCCGCTTCCTGAACACGCTGCGCACCCTGGGTCCGGCGCCCGAGCCCAACCTGACGGTGTTCTGGTCGCCCGCGCTGCCGGACGGCTTCAAGCGCTTCTGCGCCGAGCTCTCGATCGAGACCAGCTCCATCCAGTACGAGAGCGACGAGCTGATGCGCCCCAGCTACGGCGACGACACCGGCATCGCGTGCTGCGTCTCGGCCATGGAGCTGGGCAAGCAGATGCAGTTCTTCGGCGCGCGGGTCAACCTGGCCAAGTGCCTCCTCTACGCCCTCAACGGCGGCCGCGACGAGATCACCGGCGACCAGGTCGGCCCCGCGATGGAGCCGCTGCAGGGCGACGTGCTGGACGCGAGCGAGGTGCGTGAGCGCTTCGACCGCATGATGGACTGGCTGGCGGACGTGTACGTCGGCGCCATGAACGTCATCCACTACATGCACGACAAGTACGCCTACGAGCGGATCGAGATGGCGCTTCACGACTACGATCCCAAGCGCACGATGGCGTTCGGCGTGGCCGGCCTGTCGGTGGTCGCCGACAGCCTCTCGGCCATCGCCAACGCCCAGGTGCGACCCATCCGGGACGAGAGCGGCCTGATCGTCGACTTCGAGACGACGGGCGACTTCCCGACCTTCGGCAACAACGACGACCGGGTCGACGCGGTCGCCTCGGACGTTCTGGCGACGTTCATGGAGAAGCTGCGCCAGCGGCCCACCTACAGGGACGCCGTCCACACGCAGTCCGTCCTGACGATCACCTCCAACGTGGTGTACGGCAAGTACACCGGCAACACGCCCGACGGCCGTCGCCGCGGCGAGCCGTTCGCGCCGGGCGCCAACCCGATGCACGGCCGCGACGAGCACGGCTTCCTGGCCTCCGCGCTGTCGGTCGCCAAGCTGCCCTACGAGCACGCCCAGGACGGCATCTCGTTCACCGCCAGCCTGGTGCCGGACGGCCTGGGCGCGACGCGCGACGAGCGGGTCACCAACCTCTCGAACGTGCTGGACGCCTACTTCACCGAGAGCGGCTTCCACGTCAACATCAACGTCCTGGACCGCGAGACGCTGCTCGACGCGATGGACCACCCGGAGAACTACCCGCAGCTGACGATCCGCGTCTCGGGCTACGCGGTCAACTTCGTCAAGCTGACGCGAGAGCAGCAGCTGGACGTCGTCAACCGGACGTACCACGGACGGATGTAGTCCGGCCGTGGAGAGCGTCTGCCCCGCCCTCGCCTCGGCGCGCAGCCCTGCGCCCTCGGCCCGCGCTGACGCGCGGACCGAGGGCGAGCTGGTCAAGGGAGGGGTGGGCCAGGGCGAGGTGGGCTACGTCCATTCGTTCCAGACCGGCTCGGCGGTGGACGGGCCGGGCCTGCGCTTCGTGCTGTGGACGACCGGCTGCCTGATGCGGTGCCTGTACTGCCACAACCCGGACACGTGGGACCTGAAGCACGGCCGTCCCCTTACGCTGGACGAGATGATGGCCGAGATCGAGAAGTACGAGCGCGCCTTGAAGATCACGGGCGGGGGCGTCACGGTGAGCGGTGGCGAGCCGCTGGTGCAGGCACCGTTCGTGACGCGGCTCCTTCGCGCCTGCAAGGAGCGCGGCCTGCACACCGTGCTGGACACCAACGGCTACCTCGGCGACCGCATCAGCGACGACGGGCTGAACGACGTCGACCTGGTCCTGCTGGACGTCAAGTCGTTCGACGCGGCCACGCACCAGCACGTCACCGGCATGGGCGTCGACGCCGTGCTGCGGTTCGCGCGGCGCCTCTCCGACGCCGGGAAGCCCGCCTGGATCCGCTTCGTCCTGGTTCCCGGCCTCACCGACGCGCCCGACAACGTCGACCGCCTCGCCGGCTTCGTCGCGACCTTGGGCAACGTCGAGCGCGTCGAGGTCCTCCCGTTTCACCAGATGGGCGCCGACAAGTGGACCCTCCTGGGCCGTCCCTATCCGCTGGCCGACACCGCACCCCCCGACCGGGCGCTGATCGCCCGCGTCGAATCCCAGTTCGCGGCGCACGGGCTGCCCGTTCGCTAGCCGGAGCCCCTCCATGTCCGTCAAGAACACGTCCGTCAAGAACACGCCCGTCAAGAACAGGCCCGCCAAGAACCGTTGGCTCATCGTCCTGTCCGCCGTCGTCATCCACCTCTCCATCGGCTCGGCCTATATGTACAGCGTGTTCAAGCGACCCCTGGCCGACGCCCTGGGCTGGAGCAGCACCGAGACGTCCCTGGCCTTCACGGTCGCCATCTTCTTCCTGGGACTCTCCGCCGCCGTGTTCGGGCCGTTCGTGGAGCGACGCGGCCCCCGTGCGTCGGCGCTCGTGGCCGCCGTGCTGTTCGCCGGCGGTCACGCCATCGCGGGCGCGGCGGTGGCCGCCGGCAGCCTCTGGCTGTTCTACCTCGGTTACGGCGTCGTCGGCGGGATCGGGCTGGGGATCGGCTACATCTCGCCCGTCTCGACGCTGGTGAAGTGGTTCCCCGACCGGCGCGGCATGGCCACCGGGATGGCCGTGCTGGGCTTCGGCGCGGGCGCCCTCCTCGCCAGCCCGATCGCGGCGCGGCTGATCCAATCGGTCGGCATCTCGCAGACGTTCTTCGTCCTGGGCGCCGTGTTCCTGGTCCTGATGGCCTCCGGGGCGAGCTACATCGCCAGGCCGCCGGAAGGCTGGGCGCCCGCCGCGGCGGCGAGCGGGACGAGGCGGACCCGGGTGACCGAGGACCTGGCCCAGCTCACCGCGCGGGAGGCCCTGCGCACGCCGCGCTTCTGGATGCTGTGGGTGATGATGTTCATCAACATCTCGGCAGGCATCATGCTGATCTCGGTGGCGTCGCCGCTGGCGCAGGAGCAGATCGGCATGACGGCCGTGGCGGCCGCGGCGATGGTCGGGCTGATGGGCCTGTTCAACGGCGCCGGGCGCATCGGCTGGGCCTCGGCGTCCGACTACCTGGGGCGCGAGAACGTGTTCATCCTGTTCTTCGCCGTGCAGCTCGCAGCGTTCCTGCTGCTGCCGATGACCTCGAACGCGCTCCTCTTCCAAATCCTGCTGTTCACGGTGCTGACGATGTACGGCGGCGGCTTCGCGTCGCTCCCCGCCTTCATCGGCGACCTGTTCGGAACGAAGCAGCTGGCCGCCATCCACGGCCTCCTGCTCACCGCCTGGTCGATGGCGGGCATCGTGGGACCGATGGTCGTGGCCTTCGTCCGGGACAGCACGGGCAGCTACGAGCTGTCGTTCTACCTGTTCGCGGGGCTGCTGCTCTTGGCCCTGGTCACGTCGCTCGGCATGGCGGCGAACCTTCGGAGCATCCGGCAGCGGAACGCGCGGACGGGCACGGAGGGGTCGCTGGTCGAGGCGTAGCGGACCGCGCGCCATGCCGGCCAAGCTCGAGGCCAGAAGCGCGACGACAGCAAAGCCGCCGACCAGACATTTCAAATTGCAGGACGCCGCCTGCGCATCCCATCGCTGTGCCTCGCGCTGTCTTGCGCCTCCGGAGCGAATCCATCACGTCCTCGGACATGTCGTTGCGCGCCCAGATCCGCTCGAGCAGATCAAACCCAGATCCCGACGCAGAGCGGCCTCAGACGATTTCGCTGTCGCGCCTGCCGGTGCAGGCCGCGCGAACCCTCACGGCCTTCCAGACCTCTTCATCGATCGTTAGCGTCGTGCGGATCTTCGCCATACCTGCGCCATAGCATCTGATGCCGCTAGGTGAGGTCGGCACTCGCTCCCGCCGACTCCACCTGGTTCCCGGACCAGATCACCCCTCAGGTACCCGTAGCGCGTGACGGCGTGGGCCTCTCCCGAGCTCGCGAAGGCCGATGACCTACCCCCGCCCATGTACACCGTCGATACCGCGTGCTAAGGATGCGAACATGAGACGCCTCAGCAGCAGTCCTCGTCCTGGCCCTCGCCACCGGTGCGCTGGCGCAGGGCGGCTATACGCCGAGGAGTACAGCGCCAACGCCCGCACCGCCCTGGCGCGACAGCTGTGCGACGACGAACGCGCCGACAGCGACGCGCTTCGCTCCCTCGACCCGGCCGTGTACGTGCTGCAGCTCGGAGAGCGCACGCTGCCGGCGTGCAAGGCCGTGCTGCGCCTCGACCCGCCACCCCGCCGCCGCGCACGTCCCGAAGCCCCTGCGAAGCCGTCGTCCCCGAGAGCGAGGCAGTCGTGCGGATGGAACGAGCTCGCACGATGCCCGACCAGCGTCGACGCGTATCGAGCAGCACCTGAACTACCTCCGTCACGTCACCGAGGCGGCAGGGGGCACGTTCAGCGACGTCGTCACCGACCCCGGCGAGAACGTCGCGCCCTGGACCGCGGCGGACGCCGACGCGCTCCTGTTCCGCGTCCTGGCGCCGCCCGACATGCGTGCCATCCTCGTCTTCGCCACCTACCGCGAGCCCGCGACCGGCGAGACGGAAGTTCCTCGTCACCACCCACCCGTTCTAGCCCGGCGCCCGCACGGCGCTGCCACACCCTCGCTGCGCCCGGCCTCGCTCGTCGTGTGCAGGACGACACCCGCCAGACCCACGTCGAAGCCGGTGTCGGTCTGGAGCACGGCGAACGGGTAACCGAGGTGCCGCATGGTGATGCGCGCCATGTGGATGCGCCATCCTCCCGTGGCCAGCATGTCGGAGGCGCAACGACTGGCGATGCGCATCGACAGAGGCACACGCCTCCCGCTACTCCTTCTTCTTCGATACGAGCGGTCATGGAAGGCCCGTCTTGCAGAGACATTGCGGACTGTCAACGGCCATTGGTTCGTGGCTCTACGTCACTCTTGGTGATCGTCGACCGTGAACGGCAGGTTCTGCAACTCGACGAGCCGTTCTAGGTCGTCGGCGGACTCCCACGTGTCGCGCTTGAACGCCTGATGGAAGGCATCGATGCCGTGCGTGGAGTCACGGGCGACAGTCTGCGAACGCTCGAAATCGTTCGCGGCCATGATGCCGATCAGGTAGTCGCCGTCATCTCGACGATCCATGAAGAAGCATTCGAGGATCACGCCTTCATCCCGAAGCGTCTCGAGCGCTTCTTCCTTGCGCCGCATGATTTCCTCGGCCCACGCCCGCACACGGTCACCGGAGTTGGGCTTGAGTTTGATGCGAAACGCACGCGTCTCCATGGCCTTAAGCTAGCACGTCACGACGATGGCCCTTCGGATGCGGCAGCCGCGGGAGCAGTACCGCACCTCGTCCCACACCCCGCGCCGACGCCACTTCCCGCGGTTGGAGAAGGGCCGCCCGCAGGCCGCGCACGTCTTCGTCTCGGTCGGCCTCGCCCGCGGCGTCATCGCTGATCCGGCCCGACGCGTTTCCAGAAGGCGCTGAACGAGCGCGGCGCCGAGCCGTGTGGCCACCGTTGCGCGAAGGCGCGTGGGGCCGGATCGCCGGCGCCCGGCCAGTGCGCGACCGCCGGGTGCGCGCGGTGCCGCACCGCGGCCGCCTCGCCGCGCTCGGCCGCTGCGACGCGTTCTGCGAGGAGCGGCCGCGCGTCCGCGACCGCGACGCGCAGGCCGGGCACCTCGCGCGCGGCGGTCAGGACCCACGCCAGCCGATCGCGGCTCCACGGGTGCCGGGAGAACAGGGCCGGCTCCAGCGGCAGCCAACGCTGGGCGTCGTCGTCGGCTCGCCAGGTCGGATCGAGAGCCCACGGGTGGTACGCGAGCAGCGGCCTGTCCGGGTCGAGCTGCGGCGGTGGCAGGTCCGGCAGCGTCGCCGGGCAGGTCCAGGTCCACCGGTTCGGCCAGGGCCGCGGGCACAGGACCCTCCAGGAGCTCGGAGGCCGGTCGGTCGAGGAAGGTGCCGCGTTGCTCGTGGTCAGAGAAGCGGTCGAGGTTCGCCTGATTCGCGAGGTAGGGCTTGTGCGAGCCGGTGCCCGCGACCCACTGCCACGACAGCGTGTTGGAGGCGAGGTCGCCGTCGAGCAGGTGGAAGAAGAACCAGGACGCTCCGGCGCGCCAGTCCGCGCCGGCCACGTGACACGCCCACGCTGGCCAGCCACATGCGCGCGTGGTTGTGAACGTAGCCGCCTTGCACCAACGCCCGGACGGCGTCGTCGAGAGCGTCGATCCCCGTGCTGCCCTCGACGATCGCTCGGGGCAGGCGGCGCGGATGGAACGCGGCGCTCCGGCGCGGCTGCGGCCCGAACCGGTCGGTGAAGATCGAGCGCCCCTCGCGCTCGTAGACCAGCTGGAAGAACTCCCGCCAGGCGAGCTCTTGCGCGAACTTCCCGGCGGCGTCCGGTGCGGCGATCTGCAGAACGTCCGGTGCGCTCGCCAGACCGTGCGTCAGGTACGGGGAGAGACGCGACACCGCGCCGCGCAGATGGTTCCGCGTCCGCGCATACGTGGACGGATCGACCGCACGCGCCCGCTCCAGCGCGGCGGCACGCGTGGGCGGGAACGCGGCCGCGACGTCCGGCCGGAGGGCCAGCTCGGAGGCGGACACGCGCGAGGGAGCGCTCGAGGTAGCGCTTCGAGAATGGCCGCGGTCGGCGGGCCACGCCGTGGGCGCGCATTCAGTCGTCAGCGCCGCAGTCGCGTCGGCGCTCACGCGACGGCAGGATGAAGCTCGGAGGTCGACGCCGCCGTGCCCCTGGCCCGCGAACCCCCAACATCCGCTCGATCACGAGGCAAGGTGCAGTGCGTGCGTAATGGGCGTGCAATGGGCGTCTCCGTACTCTCCCTCCACGACGCGCACGCGTCGCGGGAGGGAGCGCCTGATGAGCGTGAGGAAGCGCATCGTCCGCACGATCGTCCTGGGTCTCGTGGGAACGACCCTGGCGTTCGCGCATCCGACCGACCCCGGCGTCGGCAGCCCCAGCAACCTGTCGGAGATGCAGCAGGAGAGCTTGCGTTCGTGCGGTACCGGATCGCGCGAGCGGCTACCAGAACTCGACTCCGTCCAGGCACGCACGCTGACCGGCGAGGAGGAGATCGGCAGGAGAAGATGTCCGCCAAGGCGTTCATGATCTTCGACCAGCGAGGCGTTCTTACAGACGCCGATCTCGCAGACGGCGACCTCGCAGACTAGCGGCCGCCGCCCGAGAACGAGAGCCCCAGGATCCCTGCGGCTCTCGTTCTCATGCGGCCGACGACGCGGACGCGAACGCCCGGACCCCTCAGCGAGGCACGAACGCGAGCCAGCGCCGGGGGTTCCTCGTCGGTGAGGGTATGCACGTCGTCCTCGCTGAGCCCCTCGGCCAGGAGCATCTCTCGCACCCGCACGGGGACGTGCGCGAGCCCGGGCGCGCCGACGTGGCCGTAGCCGGGCCAGTACGACCTGCGTGCGAGGTCGCCGCTCAGCACGATCCGGTCCAGGAGCCCCTCGGCGGCGAGCCCCACGACGACCCGCACGCGCTCCTCGTCGCTCAGGTACTTCTCCTTCGACCACTGGTCCAGCCCGAGGTGAACGCCGACGTCGGCGATCTCGAGCAGGTAGGGCAGCTCCGGCCGGAAGTCGAGGTGGCCGATCAGGACGGCCCTCGGCTCGACGCCGGCGTCGCAAAGGAAGCGCGCCTGCTCGAGAGCCCAGTCGGCCTTCTCCGTGTGCGTGCCGATGGGGGCGCCCGTCGCGAGGTGCGCGGCCGCGGCCGCGCGCGAGCCCACGTCGTTCTCCGTCGCTGGGACCGCCCGCACCGCTGGACCCCTTGATCAGTCCCGGCGCGCGCGGTCGATCGTTCGTCCGGAGCATCGCCGCCGGAGAGGTCCAGCTCGGCCGGCGGACGGTAGAGAAGCATCCCGCTGCGCACCTCCGTCACCATCCACGCCACGATCTCGTCGTCGCGGTGGCGGCCGACGATCCCGTCCGCGAAGCGGCCCTTGTCGAAGCCGGTGGCGGCCACGATGCGGACGCCGCTCGCCTCCGCCAGCCGGGCGAGGGCACCCGCGTCGCGTCCGTAGTCCACCGTCGTCATCTCGACCGACGGCGCCGCCGCCGGCGCGGCGGAAGGAGGCCAGCTCGCGGACCGCGGCCTCCTCGTCATCCAGGTGCAGGTCCTCGTCCGTCACGATGGCGGGCGGGCGGGCGATCAGGTGCTCGTGGCCCAAAACGAGCCCCAGCTCGGTGGGCGACACGTCGCCCAGGACGGTCCGCACGACGGGCGTGCGCGTCCCACCGGGCGTGGCCCGCACGGCCTCGCCCGTCACAGCAGCGCCCCTAGCTCGAGCAGCCGCTCGCGCAGGAGGGCCACGTCCACGTCTCGTGGCGAGCCGTCGCCCGCGAGCGCGGCAGCGACGCCCGCCGCCTGCCCCATCGCCAGGCACTGCCCGATCGAGCGCACCGAGGCGTGGGCGTCGTGCGACGCGGAGAGGCAGCGACCGGCCACGACCACCCCGTCGACGCCGCGCGGCAGCAGGCAGCGGTAGGGGATGTCGTACGTCTCGCCGTCGGGCAGGTACTCCCAGCGCGTGTCGCCGCCGGCATGATGCTCCTCGATGGGGGCGCCGCAGCGGGCGATGCGCGTCGCTCGAAGCTGGCGGCGCTCAGGACGTCCTCGCTCGTGAGCCAGTACTCGCCGCGGATGCGTCGGCTCTCGCGCACGCCGATCTGCACGGCGAGGCCCATCATCTCGGCCTGCTCGTAGCCGGGGATCCGGTCGCGCAGGAAGCGCGCGTACTCGAACGCCTGCCTTCGTCCCTCCCGCTCCGCGCGGCTCAGGGCGTCCGGGTCGGTGGCGTCCACCCCGGCGACGCGCGTCATGTTCGTGTGCATGACGCCGGCGAACGGCGTCACGTGCGACGAGCCCTCGCGACGGGGCAGCTCGTAGTCACCGCTCTGGGCCGCCTCCCGCATGCGCGCCCACAGCTGGTCCTTCGGCAACGCCTTCGCCCGCTGGACGTCGACGTTGATCATGCGGAAGGTGGTGGTGAGCGATTGCGCGGTGCCCGCCGCGCCGGCGTCCTCGAGCTCGCCGCCGGCCCGGGCGACCACGTCGGCGTCCCCCGAGGCGTCGACCACGGCGCGCGCCCGGACCACCCGCAGCCCCTGCTTCGTGGCCACGATCGCCCCCACGGCCCGGCCGGCCTCCAGCAGCACGTCCGTGAACAGGACGTGGTGCAGCACGTGCACGCCCGCCTCGGCGGTGAGCTCGTCCCAGACGAGCTTCAGGGTGTCCGGGTCGTACGTCAGCCCGGCCCCCGCGCCGTAGGTGTTGGGGCGCTTGAGCAGGGTGCCGCGGCGGCGCAGGCCGTCCACCACCCGGTCCGGGACGCCGCCGACGACCTTCCTCTCGACCTTGCCGGGCGTGTAGAAGCCGTAGAAGGTATCGAGCACCATCGCCCCGGTGCCGCCGAGGAAACCGTAGCGCTCGATCAGCAGCACGTCGGCCCCCTGCTCCGCGGCGGCGACGGCGGCGGCGGAGCCGGCAGAGCCGCCGCCGACCACGAGCACGTCGCAGGCGTGCACCTCGGGAATCGCGACGCGGTAGTCCAGATTCGTCATCGTGGCTCCTCTCATCCCGACACTCATCCCGACACGCTCCAGCCGCCCGCCACCTCCAGCTGGGTTCCGGTGACGAAGCGAGACGCGTCGGAGGCGAAGTAGAGCGCCGCCTCCGCGACGTCGTCCGCCTGGCCGGGACCTGCGGCGAGGGGCTGGCGCCGCTCCAGGTAGCTCACGATGGCGGGGTCCTCCTGGGCGCGCCTGCTCATCGGCGTGGCGATGAGGCCGGGCGCGACGGCGTTGACGCGGATGCCGAAGCGGGCGTAGTAGGAGGCCATCGAGCGGGTCAGGGCGAGGATCGCCCCTTTCGAGGCGGCGTAAGCGTGGGTGGCGAAGTGCTCCGAGTTCGGCGCGTAGGCGAGGACGGAGGCGGTATTGACGATCGCGCCCCCGCGACGCTCCACCATGGGGCGCAGGGCTGCGCGGCACATCAGGAAGGTCGAGCGGGCGTTGCTGTCCATCACCATGTCCCAGCCCTCGGCGCTGGCCTCGTGCGTGGGCCCGTCGCCGAAACGGCGGCCGGAGAGGCCGGCGACGTTGACCAGGACGTCCAGTCGGCCGAAGGCGTCCAGCGCCTCGCGCACCACCGCGTCGCACACGGCTTCGTCCCGCAGGTCGCCGGTGGATCCGTGCAAGCCGGCGTGCTGCTCGGTGAGCCCCTCGACGCGCGCCGGGTCCTTGTCGACGATCCAGACGCTCGCGCCCTCCGCCAGGAACCGGCGCGCCGTCGCGGCACCGATTCCGGACGCGCCGGTGACGATCGCCGCCCGCCCCGTGAGGTCAGCCGCCATAGACGACCTTCACCCGGTCACGATAGTCGTCGTAGCTCTCCTCGAAGCGGCGGGCCGAGGCCTCGGCCCCCATCTCGTAGGCGGACGCCAGCACCAGGGGCGGCTGGCCGAGGGCGGCGAGGCGCTCCGCGACCAGCACCTTCAGGCAGTTGACGACGGCGGTGTTGCCGATCGTCGAGCCGGGACCCACCCGGACGTCGACACCGGGAACGTCCACCATGCTGTCGCCCGGAACGGCGCAGTTGTCGATCGTCAGGTCGGCGATGTCCTCGAGCATGAGGCCCGAGCTGTGTTCGCTCTCCAGCACCTTGGCGTACTCGCGTGCCAGCACCGCGACGACCTTGAGCCCGCGCCGCTTGGCACCGAGCGCGACGTCGAGGACGACGCCCTTGTTCCCCGAGGTGGAGAACACGATCATGACGTCCCGCTCCCGGAACACGAAGTTGCGGAGGATGGGCTCGCCCAGGCCCTCCATCCGTTCGATCGCCATCGCCTGCCGCTGCCCGTTCGCACCGACGACCTGGTGATGGTTGGTGAGCGACAGCTCGACGATCGGGTGGAAGCCCGGGAAGGAGCCGTAGCGCGGGAAGACCTCCTCGACCGCCATGCGGGAGTGCCCGGAGCCGAACAGGTGGACCAGGCCGCGCCCTGCGATGCAGTCGGCGCACCACTCGGCCGCCTGGCGGATCCTGGGCAGCTCGTGGTCCCGCACCCGGGCGAGGATGTTCTCTGCCTCGCGCAGGTACGTCAGGGCGACGTCGGGGCGTTCGCTGTCGGTCATGGGTCCTCCCTTTCGCCCGGCGTCCGCGCCGACGGTCGTCGCTGTCCGTGCAGGGGACGACGTCGGCGCTGGACATCCAGTGGTCCGTACCACTATACTCGCCCGGACGACGAAGCGACGCACCCGTCGAGGCGTTGCCGCGCGCACGCCCGATGGGGACGCGACCGATCCGCCTGTCGCGCCCTCGGCCGGACGAGGGTCGGCAGGGTGCCCGAGGGAGCGCAATGGACTTCGGCATCGCGGAGGAGCGAGTGCACGCCGACGAGGTGGCGCCGCCCTTCCAGGACCCCGTGCAGTACCGGATCCACCGCCTCGAGACGGACGCCTCGTCGTGAGCGAGGTCGACGCCTACGGCCTGAGCGAGCGCGGGGCCGCCAGCGAGGTGCCCGCTCCCCAGCTCGACTACCAGCCGCCGCGACCGCGCGACGTGGGACGCGGCATCGGCCTGATCGGCTGCGGAGGCATCGCCGCGCACCACCTGAACGCCTACCGCCAGGCGGGCTTCCGCGTCGTGGCGCTGTGCGACCGCGACCCAGGGAAGCTCGAAGCCCGCCGCCGAGAGTTCTTCCCAGACGCCGCGACCTACCTCGGTGCAGACGACCTGCTGGCGGACGACGCGGTGGAGGTGGTCGATGCGACCCCCCACCCCGGCGATCGCGCGATCCTGATCGAGGACGCGCTGAGGGCCGGCAAGCACGTCCTCAGCCAGAAGCCGTTCGTGACCGACCTGGACCTCGGGGAGCGCCTCGCGGATCTCGCCGGGGAGCGGGACCGGAAGCTGGCGGTCAACCAGAACGGGCGATGGGCGCCGCACTTCTCCTACGCCCGCGCGGCGGTGCGGGAAGGTCTCCTCGGCCCGCTCTCGAGCATCGACGTCTCGCTGCACTTCGACCACAACTGGACCGCCGGAACGCCGTTCGAGCGGATCCACCACCTGATCCTCTACGACTTCGCGATCCACTGGTTCGACATCGTTCAGGTGCTCGTCGGGGAGCCGGCCCAGCGGGTGACGGCCAGCGTGCACCGTTCGCCGACGCAGCGCGCGCGGCCGCCGCTGCTCGCGCACGCCCTCGTGGACTTCGGGAGCGCCCAGGCGACGCTGGCCATGAACGGCGACACCCGGCTCGGTCAGAGCGACCGCACGGTGATCGCGGGCTCGCACGGGACGCTGGCGAGCGAAGGGCCCGACCTGAACGAGCAGCGCGTCACCCTCTTCCGCGAAGACGGCTACGCACGGCCCGCTCTGCACGGGGCCTGGTTCGACGACGGCTTCCGCGGCGCCATGGCCGAGCTGCTGTGCGCGATCGAGGAGGACCGCACACCCGAGAACGACGCCCGAGCCAACCTGGACAGCCTGGCGCCTGTGCTTCGCGGCCATCGCCAGCGCAGACGCCGGGGAGCCGAGGCGTCCCGGCCAGGTCCGCAGCCTCCCGGCCAGCGTGTTCAGCGCCGGAGGGTGAAGTCCGCGCTCCCGCCGGTCAGTCTCGATCCGGAAGCGACAGCGGTCCGCCCGGGCGTAGCGACGCGTGAATTCGATGCCCGTCCCGCTCTCGCCCCGGGCGAGCCGCTCGGTGAAGAGGACGTCGGACCTCTCCGGCAGGCCCAGCGCGCGCGTGATTCCCGCATCGGCACGCCGTACCTCGAGCGTCTCCCAGCCCAGGACCAGGCGGACGCCGTACTCCCGCTCGAGCACGTCGTACAGCGATCCGGAGAGGTCGTGACCGAGAACGTTCGGTGTGTGCAGGTGGGCGAGGTGGCACACCTCCACCATGAGCGGCAGGCCGTCGGCCATCCGCAGCCGCCGAATCATCGCGACCGCCCCGCCCGGGGGCAGGTCCAGGGCGCGTGCGACGTCCGGATCGGCCGTCTGCAGCGCCGTGTCGAGCACGCGCGACGAAGCGCGCACGCCGAGGGCTCGCATGTTCTCGGTGAAGCCGCGGAGCTGGTCGAGCCGCTGCTCGACCTTCGGCTGCGCGACGAAGGTTCCGCGTCCCTGGCGGCGCACCAGCCATCCCGCGTGCTCCAGCTCGTCCACCGCCTGGCGCAGCGTGGCCCGAGAGATGCGCAGGCGGCCACTCAGGATCCGCTCGGAAGGGATCGGCGTGCCTACGGGCCACGACCCCTCGACGGATGCCCCCAGCAGCCAGTCCTTCAGCTGGCGGTAGAGCGGCACCCCCGAGGCGGGGTCGAGCTTCGGCAGGGGCGGACGGTCCATCGGTACCTCGCGTGAGTCCTAACTGGTTCGTACCAGACTATACTCGGCGGCGACCATGAACGTCGCACCCGAACCGTCCGAAACTCTCCGCACCCGTCATCGGGATCGACGTGGGAGGCACCAGCATCAAGCTCGGCGTCCTGCGGGAGGGCGGCAGCGCCCTCGAGCTGTTCCGCAGCCTGCCTACCGGCGCCCACCGACACCGCGACGAGGTGCTTGGCGACCTCGCCGGGGCGGTCCGGTCGCTATTGGCCGAGGTGGAGGCCGCCGGCATCGGGCCGTCGCGATCGGCGTGGGGCTTCCCGCCGCCATGTCGCGCGACGGTCGGATCGAGGTGCTGCCGAACTTCGCGCCCGGCTGGAGCGGCGTGCAGGTGGCGGACGAGCTGCGGTCGCGGACGGGCATCGCGGGCGTCGTCGTCAACGACGCCCGCGCGTTCACGTTGGCCGAGGCGACGTTCGGAGCCGCGGCGGGCACGCGCGCAGCCTTCGGCGTCACGCTCGGCACCGGCGTCGGCGGCGGCCTGGTCCTGGACGGCGAGCTCTACACCGGCCCGTCCGGGAAGGCCGGCGAGTTCGGGCACCACGTCGTGGACCGGCACGGGCCGCTGTGCGGCTGCGGCAGCCACGGCTGCCTCGAGACCTACGCCTCGGCGACCGCGCTCGTGGCCAGCGTGACGCGGCCGTTCCTCCGCGGCACCGCCGCCCGCCTGCGCGAGCTGACCGACGGACGGCTCGAGGCCGTGACGCCGCCGCTCATCGCGGAGGCCGCCGCCCTGAGGAGACGACGTGTGCCGCGAAGCGTTGGACCGGGTGGCGACGGTGCTCGGCGTGGCGATCGCCAACGTCGCCACCCTGGTGGCGGTCGAGAGGGTGGTGATCGGCGGCGGCATGGCGGGACTCGGCGACAGCCTGTTCGTGCCGTTGCGCGACACGCTGCGCGCCTACGCTCCCGTGGTGGGCGACGATCTGCCCACGGTGGTGCCGGCCCGGCTGGGCGACACGGCCGGAGCGCTCGGGGCGGCGCTCGTGGCCCGCCGGTCGCCGGCGTGAGCCGTGCGGTCGGCCCGGCGCGGGTCGTGCCCGACCGCGCCTACGCCCCTCCTACGCACGCCCCGCCGCGAACGACCGCTCTAGGCATGCGCGCCGGTGATGATGCGCTCCACCTCTTCGACCGTCGTCGACTTGGGATCGATGTCGTCGGCGACCACCTTGCCGCGGCGCAGCACCACGATCCTGTCCACCACCTTGAAGACGTGATGGATGTTGTGCGCGATGAAGATGCTCGAGTGCCCGCTTTCGCGGGTCTCGCGGATGAAGCGCAGGACCCCCTGCGTCTCCTCCACGCCGAGGTTGTTCGTCGGGCTCGTCGAGGATGATCAGGTCGCTGTCGAAGTAGAGGGCGCGCGCGATCGACACCGCCTGGCGCTCGCCGCCCGACAGGTAGCTCACGGGCGTCGTCGCAGGGATGTCCTTGCTGATGCCGATCCTCTTCAGGAGCGTCCCCGCCACCTCGTTCATCTTCCGCTGGTCCATCCTGTTGAGGAGGGCCGGTCCCGTCGTCGGCTCCCGTCCCAAGAACAGGTTGCGTGCGATGGAGAGCTGCGTCGACGAGCGCGGAGTTCTGGTGGATCGTCTCGATGCCCAGGTCGATGGCGTCGGTCGTGTCACGGATCCGCACCTTCTGGCCGCGCATGTAGATCTCCCCGGCGGTGGCGCGCACCGTTCCCGCCAGGATCTTGATGAGCGTCGACTTGCCCGCGCCGTTGTCGCCCAGCAGGCCGACGATCTCCCTCTTCTCGCACGGTGAAGTCCACGCCGTCGAGCGCCCGGACGGGACCGTAGGACTGCCGGATCCCCTCCATGCGCACCAGCTCGCCACTCGGACCCGCGGCGGTCATCTCGTCGCCGCCGGGTTCCTGCGCTCCAGGAACGACTGGAGCGCCATCATCGCGAGGATCGTCACGCCGATGAAGATGTTGTACGCGAGCCCCGGCACGCCGATCAGGACGATGCCGTTGCGCATCATCCGCAGCATGAGCACCCCCAGGACCGTGCCGACGATCGTGCCGCGGCCACCCATGAGGGCCGTGCCGCCGATCACGACCATGGCGATCACCTCCAGCTCGTAGCCGGTGCCGCTGTTGGGGTTGGCGGCGGACACGCGCATCGAGCTGGCGATGCCGGCGAAGCCCGACAGGAACGCGGTGAGGATGAACAGCCACGTCTTCGTGGCGGCCACGCCCACGCCGCGCGCCCGGGCGGACTCGGGGTTGCCGCCCGCCGCCTGGATCCAGTTGCCCACCTTCGTCTGCGTCAGCAGGTAGGCGAGCACGATGGCGAAGCCGATGAACCAGAGGAGGGTCGCGTAGACGCGGAAGTCGCCGATGTAGAAGGCTCCCGCGACGAGGCTCAGGAGCCACCCCTCCGCGTCCCAGGTGCGCTGCGGAAAGCCGCTGGTCGTGTACAGCGCCGTGCCGCGGATCGTCATCATCATGCCCAGCGTCACCAGGAACGACGGGATCCGCAGCCGCGTGACGAACCAGCCGTTCACGAAGCCGACGGCGGCCGCCACGGCGAGCGCGATGACGAACGCGGGCGCAAGCGGCATGACGCCCTCGTTGAACAGCGTCCACATCACGATGGGGGTGAACCCGAACACCGAACCGACGGACAGGTCGAACTCGCCCGAGGTCATCAGCACCGTCATGCCCAAGGCGATCATTCCCAGCTCGGGGGAGAAGGCCAGCACGTTGCTGATGTTGCCCGTCGACAGGAAGTGCGGCGACAGCATCGCGAACACCGCGATCTCGACGATGACGAGCGTGAGCGGAAGCAGCTCGGGCGTGGTCGTCCACCACCCGACGAGGCGGGACGGGATGCGCATGGTGCTCCTCACGAACCTCTCCCGTTGCAGAGGACGAGGCTGGTAGGAATTCTACCAGCCTCCATTCGATCGAGTCTTCCGGGCACCGGCCCGGCGTGCCTACGCGTCGTCACCATCGTGGAGAACGCCGCGCCGGCCCCTGGACGGTGGTCAGTTCCCGCCCGTCATGATGTCGAGGTAGGTCTGGGCGGTGTCGGCCTCGTAGAGGGTGCCGACGACGATGTCGAACCCGGGGGGCACGCCGTTGGCCGCCATCGAGGCCACGGAGAGTCCCATGTAGCTCGTCGCCTGCGGATCCTGCCACATCGCGGCCTGCACGTAGCCGTCGAGGACCTCCTGCGCGGTATCGGCCGAGTTGCCCCAGCCCACGACCGGGATGTCGCCCGGCTGCACGCCCACCTGGTCGAAGACGCGCGCGATGCTGCCGGTCACCAGGTCGCCGAGGCCGATGATGGCGTCGATGCGGCCCTGGTTCGCCAGCAGGTAGTCGGACATCCGCGTGATGATCTCGGCCTGGTCGAGCGTCGCCTCGGTCACTTCGTACTCGACCCCGAGCGGATCGAAGACGCTCGCGATGCCCTCCGTGGCGAGGGTCTGGTACGTCGCCCCCGGCACCTCGACGGGCATCCACACGAACGACCCCTCCTCGACGTGGCCGTTGTCGACGAGGTACTGCGCCCAGCGCCGGCCGGTGTCGACCGTGTCGCCACCGACGTACGCGTCGCGCCCGCTGTCGGCGTCCTCGGTGTTGATGATGACGACGGGGATGTCCCGCGCGTGCGCCTCTTCGATCACCTGGTCCAGCGCGCCCGGATCCGGCGTGCTGGAGACGATCGCCGCGGCACCCGCCGTGATGGCGGCGCGGAACGCCTCCTGGTGGTTGGGGACGTCGCCGCTGTGGAAGGACGTGTTCACCTGGTTGCCGGTGACGTCGGACCACAGCTCGGCGCCCTCGAGGAAGTACGTCCAGACCGGATCGGCCGGGTCACCGTGCGAGATCCAGTAGTACGTGTCGTCCTGAGCGGACGCGGAGAGGACCAGTCCGAGGAACAGGGTGGCCAGGAGAGTCGTGAGGGCTTTGGGCATGCGGGTTCCCTTCTTGCTGCAGGTGGACGTCGACAAGCACGCTGCGGCAGATCCGCCCGTCTTCCGTCGACACCCGATCTCGCCGAGATCGGCGCCGTCGTGCGACGGTGTAGCGAGTTGTCGTCTACGCTTCGAAGCCTAAGTCGCGGCGGGCACCGTGTCAAGAACGTGGACGCGCCTCTCGACCGCTTCGTCGAGTTCCCTGGCCCCTTTTTCAGCAGAGCGCAGCGGTCCGTGAGGACGTGCGGCTGACCAGGCGGTCCGGGCACCGCCTGTGAAGGGTACGGATCGACGCGACGCAGGCGTGCGCCCCGCTCATGACGAGCGGATAGCGAGGCCCGGGCCGCACGACGAGCGCGTACCGCATGTCATCGTGGGTGGTAGCAATCCATGCCATGATGTGCTGATACGGGAGGCCGAGATGCGCGACAGAGCGATGAAGAAGATGCACCTGCCCCTGCCGCCCGACCTGCACGCCCGGCTCAAGGAGGAATCCGAGGCGTCGGGCACGTCCAGCACCGTCCTCGCCCGCAAGGCGGTCGAGGAGTGGCTCGAGTGGCGCCGTCGCGAGCGGGTCGCGGAGGACATCCGCGCCTACGCGCGCGAGATGGCCGGGACCGAGGCCGACCTCGACGAGGACCTCGAGGAAGCCGGCATCGAGGCTTGGCTCGCGAACGACCGATGAGGCGCGGCGAGGTCTACTGGGTGGACCTTCGGCCTCGGTCAGGCAGCGAGCAGCGCGGTCGTCGTCCCGTCATCGTCGTCTCGCACGACGGATTCAACCGGACCGACACGTGGTCGAGCATCATCGTCGTGCCCATCAGCACGTCGGCGCGGCAGCGGCGGAGGGGCCCTACTGGCCGTTCCGCTCCCTGGGGTCGAGAGCGTGCAGGAGGGCTCCGTAGCCCTGTGCCATCAGGTCACCACGGTCGATCGCACGAAGTTCGGCGAGCGCATCGGCCTCTTGTCCGGGGAAGCGATGCACTCCGTGAACGCCGGCCTCCTGGCCGCCCTGGACCTCGATGCGTGAGCACCATGTCCTAGAGACGTAGGAAGGGACCTGCCGTCGCCTCTGGGAAACATCCCGGGCAGGCGCGGCGCCAGTGCGACGACGGCCCGGACGATGCCCTCGGCCGATACCGCCTCGGACGTCCCCGCCGCCAAGTCCTGCACGAAGGTTTTATCAATCTTGACGACGTCCTCGGTCGGACCGCCAGGGAACTACAGCCCGACATGGAGCGCTTCATGCGGCCCGTGTCTCAGATGTTGCGCAAGGCGGTGGTGAGAACCTGGTCGAGCGGCGCGGGGCGGCCGAACAGGAACCCCTGGAAGGCGTCGACGCCCAGGTCGAGGAGCGTGGCCGCGTCCTCCTCGGACTCGACGTGCTCGGCCACGACGCGCATCCCCGAGTGCGAGGCGATCTCGACGGTCGCGCGAATGATCGCCTTGGACACCGGATCGTTGGTGCAGCCGTCGACGAACTGGCCGTCGATCTTCACGATCTCGGGCATCAGCGACCGGAGGTGCTCGAAGGAGCTGGCGCCGCGCCCGAAGTCGTCGAGCGCGAGCTTGGCGCCAAGCACGCGCACGCCGCTGACGAACCTGGCGGCGGCGGCCAGATCGGTGATCGTCGCGGACTCGGTCACCTCGAACACGAGGGATCCCAGGGACGCTGTCGCCTCCCCGGCCTGGTCGCGGACGAAGCCGAGGAAATCGAGATCGCTCAGGGTGAGCGCGCTGACGTTCACGTGAAGGTCGAGCACGCGCACACGGGGATCCGCAGCCGCAGCCACCTGGATCTGGGCGAGCGCCTTCGCGATCACGACGCGGTCCAAGCGGCGCACGAGGCCGAAGCGCTCGGCGGCCGGCAGGAACTCGGCCGGCTGCATGATCCGGTCGTCCGGCGCGCGCAGGCGGGCGAGAACCTCGACGCCCACGGGGCGCCGGTCCTTGACGGACGCGATCAACTGTCCGTAAAGCACCACGCGGTCTTCGTGGAGCGCGGCGGTAAGGTCGTTGACGGCCGAGAAGTCCTTGCGGGTCGCGCGGGTAGCGTCGTCGCTCTGGAACACGTACACGCCGTTGCCGCCACGCGCTTTGGCCTCGTAGAGTGCGATGTCGGCGTTCGCCATCGCTTCGACGATCGTGTCGCACCGGTCGCGCTCTAGGAGCACTGCGCCCACCGACAGCGAAACCGTGTAGCGGCGCCCGCTCCACGTAAGCCCGTAGTCCTGCATCGTGCGCACCAGCCGTGCGGCCAAGGCCTCGCCTTCGGCCAACGTGCAGTTGCGTACCAGGACGCCGAACTCGTCGCCGCCCAAGCGACCGAAGACGTCGCGGGTGCGCACCAGGCGCTTCACCGCACGCGACATGTCGCGCAGTACCTGGTCGCCGGCGGCGTGCCCCGACGTGTCGTTGATGATCTTGAACCGGTCGAGGTCCAGATACAGCAGCACGTGGGTTTCGCCGTGCGCCTTCACACCTTCGAGCGTGCGCTCCAGCTCGCGCTCGAAGGCACCGCGGTTGAGCGTGTCGGTCAGCCCGTCGTAGTTGCCGCGCCGTTCGACCTCGGCCACCAGACGCTCGCGCTCGCTGACGTCGCGAAGCACCACCACCACGCCCTCGGGGACGTTGTCGGCGTCCCGCAACACGTGCGTCGCGTAGTCGACGACGTGGCGGAGCTCGCCGGTGGTCGCGATCAGTGGCGTGATGGAGCGCATCGGCTCGCCGGTCCGGAGCGTGTCGATCGCGAGGTTCGGCAGGTACGTGCGGCCACCGTCGGCGCTGAGCTGCACCACCTCGTCGAGCGAACGGCCGACGAGGTCCGCGGTCGACCGACCGGTCAGGTCGGCGGCGGCGTCGTTGGCGTACTCGATGACGCCGTGGGCGTCGGTCGTGAGGACCGCTTCGCCAAGCGCAGCCAGCGTCGACCAGGCCAGCTGCCGCTCTTCGAGGACACGCTCCAGGCTGCGCGCGCGCTCACTGACATCGAAGAAGGTCAGGACGGCGCCGATACGTTCGCCCTCGTGAGTGGCGTAGGCCGCCACCCGCGCCTCGAAGGTCGCGTCGCCGAAGGCCACGACCACCCGCTGCGTCCGGCCGTTCGCGATCGCGACGCGCGCTGCCTCCGACAGGTCGGTGCCGACGGTGCCGTGCCATGCGACCGACGCCAGCGGGTCGCCAGGCAGCAGGCCATCGATGTCGGCGATCTGCGCCAGGTTCATGCTGGCGCGCCGCACGCGCAGGTCCGAATCCAGCACGAGCATCGGCAGGTCCACCCCACGCTCGATGTTCTGGACGTCGAGCGACAGCCGCTGCAGCTCGACGTTGCGGGCCTCGAGCTCGTCGTTGAGGGTGCGCAGCTCCTCGCTCGCCGACTGCAGCTCCTCGTTGGTCGTCTGCAGCTCCTCGTTGGTCGAGAGCATCTCTTCGTTGGCGCTCTGCATCTCCTCGTTCGCCGTCTCGAGCTCCTCGTTGGCGTTCTCGAGCTCGCCGACCGTCGTCTGCAGGCTCGCGCGGGTGTCGGCGAGCTCGGCCTCGAGGGTGCGGACGACGGCGTCGTCGGATGGCGTGGGCGCGCCCTCGGTGGACGCCGCGGCGCGTTCGATGGGGACGCGGTCGATCGTGACCAGCAGCACCCCGTCGGTTTCGTCGCTCACGGGATGGACCTCGAGGCTCACCCGTTCAGGCGCAGCGCCATCCAGCCTCGGTGTGCGCAGGGCGACGAACGACGCCGAGCCCTCGCGGCGCGCCTTGTAGATCAGGGTGCGGAGGGGCGCACGAAGGTCCTCGTCGATGAGGCCCAGGAGGTCGAGGCTCGCGCCACCGCTGCGGAGGTGGACGAACTGTCCCGCCCGGCCCAGCGTGTGCAGCACCTCGTTGTGCTCGTCGATAAGCAGTGCTGCGTCGACGCGCACCTCGGCGAGCTTGGCCCACATCGCTCGTTCCCGGCGTTCGACATCGGTGACGCCCTTCGGCGGCCGTCGGACGGCGCCGAGCGGCGGTGGGGACGGTACGGGTTCGGGTGGGCGCGCGCGACCCCGGCAATCCGGTGGTATACCGACCCCTTGTCGGCGTCCGGGGAAAACCAACTCGAGTATCGGGCCACCGATTCG
>JAXHLW010000012.1:0-190952 GCA_034521815.1 Trueperaceae bacterium
GACAATCGTGCCGCTGTGCACGCTCGATCCCGTCGTTCGAATCGATCGGAAAAATCCGTCTGGCTGTTCGCCGACACGAAGACGCGCGCGAACCAGCTTCGTGGGGCTCTCCGCGGGCGGATCTCCCTATCGAGCTCGAACGCTCAGGTGACTCCGTGGGTTGTGGGACGCGCGTGCCTCGCTGCGTTCTGGTCGCCGGACCGGCCCGCCGCCACCAGCGCCAAGCCCACCACGACCGGCAGCGCGACCTCGGGCTCGAACAGCGTGAGGTCCCAGGTGTTCAGCAGCACGAGCGCGACGAGGAGAGGCGCGATCCTTCGCCAGCCGCCACGTGCGGCGGCGATCACCAGCGTTCCGCCGATCAGCGTGGCGCCCACCAGCCCGACCAGGCCGTGCACCAGCAACAGGTGCACCAGCAGGTTGTGGGCGTAGCTGACGCCCCGAGGCAGGACCTCGCCGGTGCGTTCCAGCAGGATCGCCTCGGACTGCGGCAAGCCGACGCCGAACCATGGGTGGTCTCGGGCGGCGTCGAGGCCGGCTCGCCAGATCGCCACGCGGTCCGCTGGGAGGGCCGTGACTCGGCGCAGGTCGAAGCGGCGCACGATCGATTGCGGCAGCCAGGCGGGACGCCCATCGCGGAAAGGGGTCGCCGACCGTCCGACTTCGTACTGCGCGCCGTACACGAGCACGTCGACGCGTCCACCCGGCTCGGTCGCGCGCAGGTGGAGCTGCGCCTGGAGACGGTCGTCGCCGTAGCCGACCGGCGTGACGCAGCGGCGCCACTCGGGTCCCACCTCGCACGTCGTGCGCGCCAGGTGCGAGCTGAGCTCGAGCCGTTGCGGGGTGTCAGCGCGCAGGTAGAGCGACGCGACGTACGGCACGTCCAGCTCCGAGCGACCGACGCTCTGAAACACCAGGTGGCGTCCGTCCTCCCGCGCTCGCGCCACCAGCCTCTGCGCCGTGGTGCCGTCGAACGGTCCCGGACCCGCGCGGTCGACGAGCTCGACGGACGCCGCGAGGTGGTGGCGCCAGTCGTGGCCGGCCAGGTCGTTCGGCGCGCCGAGCAGGTTGGGGGTCCGCTGCACCACGCCGAGCTGCCACGCGACGCCGAGTCCTGCCACGAGCACGGCCGCCACGCCCAGCGTCACGGCCGACCGCCCGCGGCTCGTGGTGGCGGCACGGTGCAGCAGCCACACGGCGAAGGCGGCGAGCAGCGCTCCGCCCGAGGTGCGAGAGCCGGTGTAGAGAACCGCGAGTCCGAGGGCGGGCCACAGCCACGCCCACCCGAGTCCGCGCTCGGCCACGACCATCCACGCCGCACCGGCGACGACCAGCGCGGCGCCGAGATCGTTGGGGTTGCCCGTGAACAGGGCCACGCGAGTCGCGTCGTTGCTGCTCGCCGGTTCGACGCCGGCCACGACGGTCGCCGCGAAGAGCGCGACGGGGTACGCCGCGAGCGCCAGCGCCATCACGCGGCGTCCGGGCCGCCAGCGCGCGACCGCAAGCACCGCGAGCACGAGGCCCGCCGCGACGGCTGCACGGGCGATGCCGGTGGGATCGCCCGCTAAAAGCGCGCTGGCGCTCAGGAACGCCCAACCGAGACCCACGGGGATCGTGACGCGCCGCAGCGGCTCGGTCCGGGGCTCGGGAGGCCCAGACGCACGTTCTGTCGCGGGAGGCCGGGTCTTCATCGTCGACGAGCCTACTTCGTCCTGCCGCGTCGCGAGCCGCGCCGGATCGCCGACGGACCGCAGCGCCGACGATCGCCCGGATCGGGTCGCGGCTTCGCGGCCGGCGACCGCCTGCCCGGCGCGAGGCTTTATCGACACGTCACCGAGTCCGGATACGCTAATGCCGGGCACCGCACGAACGCCCGGACTGGGACGACCTGGGCGACCGGCCCGGGCGGTACGGAGGGAGCGTGGCCGTGAACCAGCGCATTCTCGTGGTCGAGGACGATGCCGACGTCGTGCGCGTGGTCGTCTCGTTCCTCGAGAAGGAGGGCTACCGGGTCGAGGTGGCGCTGGACGGCGCGTTGGGCCTGGACGCGGCGCTTCGGAATCCGCCGGACTTGGTCATCCTGGACTGGATGCTGCCGGTCGTGGACGGCCCGACGTTCCTCGACGAGGCTGCGCCGGGAGCAGGACGTTCCGGTCATCATGCTGACCGCCCGCAGCGAGGAGGACGACCGGATCCGCGGTTTGGAGACGGGCGCGGACGACTACGTCACGAAGCCGTTCAGTCCTCGCGAGCTGGTCGCGCGCGTTCGGGCCGTGCTCCGGCGTCGCGCCGGAGGGGAGGCCGACCGTCCGGCCACGATCGAGCATCGCGGCCTCCGGATCGATCCGGAGGCCCGCACGGTCCAGCGGCACGGCACGCCGGCGGACGTGACGACCGTGGAGTTCGATCTTCTCTACGCGCTGGCGTCCGCCCCCGGCCGCGTGTTCCGCAGGTCGGAGCTGCTGGACCGCGTCTGGGGCGACGATTTCGGCGGCGTGGACCGCGTGGTGGACGTGCACGTCTCGCACCTCAGGCGCAAGCTGGAGCCGCTCGGCGCGGACGGCATGATCGCCACCGTCCGCTCGGTCGGGTACAAGTTCGAATGATGGAGCGGGGGTAGCGTCCATGACGCAGCGATCCGACGGGGACGCGGCCCGCACGCGGCCCAGCCTGTTCTGGCGTTTCGTGCCGTCGTACCTGCTGGTCGCCGGGGTGGCGACGGTGACGGCGCTGGTGGCGGGGGAGAGCCTCGCGCCGTTCCTGCTGGACCGGCATATGCGCAGCATGACCGGAATGATGGACGGCATGCGCGGCGCCGGCATGACGCAGACCATGCTGGCCGATCTCGAGACGGCCTACCGACAAGCGCTGACGTCGTCTCTGCTCTGGGCCAGCGGCGCCTCGTTGCTGGCGTCGGCCGCCGTAGCGCTGTTCGTGACGCGGCGCATCGTCCGTCCGATGCGGGCGGTGACGCGTGCCAGCTCCCGCATTGCGGGCGGGAGCTACCGCGAACGACTGGACGCCGAGGCGCCCGGCGAGCTGGGCGAGCTGGCCGAGGCGTTCAACGCCATGGCGGCCACCCTGGAGCGCTCCGAAGCGCGGCGGGTCCAGCTGCTGGGCGACGTCGCGCACGAGTTCCGCACGCCGCTCTCGAACCTGAAGGGGTACCTGGAGGGCCTGGAGGACGGGGTGTTCGAGCCGGACGCCGCCACCCTGTCGGCCTGCACGCGGCAGGTGACGCGGCTCGGGAGGCTGGTGGACGATCTGTCGCTCCTGTCACGCGTCGAGACGGGACAGCTGGACCTGGCGCCGAGCCGCCTCGCGGTGCGCGACGTGCTCGCCGATGCGGCCGAGGCGTTCGGCGGCCGCTTCGAGCAGAAGGGCGTCGTGCTGGAGCTGGAGCCGCCTTCCGACGACGAGGTGGTCCGGGCCGACCCGCTGCGCACCGCGCAGGTCGTCGCGAACCTGCTGGCCAACGCGCTGCGACACACGCCGGCGGGAGGCCGCGTCACCCTATCGGCCGAACGCCTAGCCCACGAAGAAGAGGTGCGGTTCGAGGTTCGAGACGAGGGCGAAGGGATCGACCAAGAGCACCTTCCGCACGTCTTCGACCGGTTCTACCGGGCCGATCGGTCGCGCCGGCATGCGGAGGGGAGCGGAAGCGGGATCGGCCTGACGCTCGTGAAGCAGCTCGTCGAGCGGCAGGGCGGCCGGGTGGGCGCCCAGAGCGTCGTCGGCCAGGGAGCTAGCTTCTGGTTCACCCTGCCCCGATCTCAGGAGGGGCACGCTACCGATTCTGTGCGCGGCTAAGCGACCAGTGCCTAGCGGCTAGCCGCTATCGGTGCGCGGCTCCTTTATCTACGCTTCACACGGGTGCGTGAGAGTCACGACACGTCGAGCCCTCGACGGCTACGGTCGATCGACGGCCATCTGGAAGGGGACCTGGACATCCGCGCCACACGCCGCAGCGCGCGTCATCCGCAGCGCAGCCGCCGCGACCCGCGTCCGCACGCCGGGAGGCGCGCGGTGATGGGCTACGGACACTACGGCATGGGTGGGTTCGGCGCCGTGGGCACGATCCTTTTCTGGGTCCTCGCCGTTCTTGCGATCGCCTGGCTGTTGCGCGCTCTGGACCTCGGCCGGAGCCTTCCCGCGGCGGGACGATGAGTCCGCGCCGTGACGAACCACGCCCCGAACGATCGCGCCGGACGAGTCTCGGCGGTGGGACGACCGCGCCCTCGCCATCCTCCGCGAACGCTACGCCCGTGGCGAGATCGACGCCGACGAGTTCCAGACGCCGCAAGCGCGACCTGCTCAGAAAGGACGACGAATGACCCGTACAAGCCCGCACCCGCACGCGCCGCACGAGTTCCCGCCGCCGTGGCCTGCTGGCCGCGACGATCGCAGGACTTCTCACCCTCCTGATCGCCACCGCCTCCGCTCAGGCGCCGGCACCCACGCCCGAAGCTCTGGGCGGGGTCGACGCGTACGCCGCCGTCGAGCTGGCGAACGCCTGGAAGGGCAGCGACGTCACCAGCTTCGCGACGTCGCAAGCCGTCCACTTCGCCTTCCCGGACGGCACCGAGGTGACCGTGCCGATGCCCGCCGACGAGATGTTCGTGTCGGTCGCGCCGTACCTGAGGCAGACCCACCCGTGCACGACGCACTACATGTCGGGTTGTCAGGGCGAGCTCGCGGACGTGGCCATGCAGGTTCGGGCGACCCTGACCGACGGCACGGTGGTGCTGGACGAGACGGTCCAGACGGGCCGGAACGGCTTCCTGGACCTGTGGCTCCCGCGCGAGGAGGGCATCGTGCTTTCCGTCGCGGTGGACGGCTATGCGGCGGAAGGCTTCCTGACGACGTTCGCGGACAGCGCGACGTGCATCACGACGGTGCAGCTGGCGGCGTCGGCACGCTGATTCGGCACGCTGACGCGGCACGCTGCCCCGGCCGCTGGTGACCGACCGTCACTCGCCTTCGAGGTCGGCGATGTAGGCCTTCATCTCGGCGATCTCCTCGCGTTGCGCTTCGATGATCCGATCAGCCAGGTCGCGCACGCGGGGATCGTCGATCTGGGCGCGTTCGCTGGTGAGGATGGCGATCGAGTGGTGAGGGATCATGGCCTTCATCCACGACACCTCCCCGACGGTGGATTGGCTGCGCACGAGCCAGAGCGAGCCTGCGAACAGCACGGCGCTGAGCAGGTAGATGGCGACGTTCGCGCCGCGGCTCTTGTGCATGTGCAGCATGAACGTCAGCATCACGACCGCCATGGCGGCCCCCATCAGCAGGGCCATGTACAGACGCGTCTCGCTGAAGAAGACGTGGTCGAGGGCGTAGCTGTTCACGTACGTGAGGCCGAACATCACCGCCGTCGAGGTCGCGATCATCGCTACGAAGCGCAGGTAGGTCGTGGCTACGTCGTTCATGGCTGCTCCTTTCGTTCGGGGCTCGCTCGTGGCGAGGCTTGCTACGTCGTGCGACGTGGTGGTTCACGGTTCCGATCTCATCTTGCGCCAGCGGAACGATTCTGGGTTCACAGGCAGCACGTCCGGCTCGTCGCACGTGACGACCCCACCCCACCGGGGGTGGGGTACGATCGTCGAAAGACCGTCATCTAGCCGCCGGCGGGCGGCGTACCTCGGGAGGAAGCATGAGCACCGTGCAGATCGGAATCGAAGGCATGACCTGCGCCAACTGCACGGCGCGGGTCGAGCGCGCGCTGCGCAAGGCGCCGGGCGTCGCAGAGGTGACGGTCAACCTCGCCACGGAGCGGGCGACGATCCACTACGATCCGACGCTGACGAGCCCGACCGCGATGGCCGAGCGTATCGACGAGGCCGGCTACCAGCCCATCGTCGACGAGGCGACGCTTTCGATCGGCGGCATGACCTGCGCCAACTGCAGCGCACGGGTCGAGCGTGCGCTCTCGAAGCGGCCCGGTGTGCTCGAGGCGAACGTGAACCTCGCGACCGAGCGCGCCACCGTGCGCTACCTCCCGGCGACCGTCTCGACCGGGGACCTGTCGCGCGTCGTGCGGGAGGCCGGCTACGAGGTGCTGGAAGCCGCCGGAGACGGCGAGGCCCAGGACTCCGAGCGCGCCGCGCGCGAGCGTGCGCTTCGTTCCCTGCGCCGCGACCTGATCGTCGCGGCTTCGTTCGCGACGCCTCTCGTGGTCCTCACGATGCTGCACATGTTCGTTCCGGCGGCCGATCGCTGGATCATGGCCACGGTCGGCATGCGAGGCTTCGTGCTGCTGTCGTTCGCGCTGGCGACGGTCGTGCAGTTCGGTCCAGGGCGACGCTTCTACCGGCCCGGCTGGAAGAGCCTGCGCGCCGGCAGCCCGGACATGAACAGCCTGGTGATGATCGGGACGAGCGCGGCGTACGGCTACTCGCTGGTCGCGACCTTCCTGCCGCGCGTCCTTCCGGCGGGCACGGTGAACGTGTACTACGAGGCGTCGGCCGCGATCATCACCCTGATCCTGCTCGGCAAGGTCCTCGAGGCCGTCGCGAAGGGCCGGACCAGCGAGGCGATCAGGAAGCTCATGGGCCTGCAAGCCAAGACGGCGCGCGTGGTCCGCGACGGCAACGAGATCGAGATTCCCGTCGGCGAGGTACGACCCGGCGACGCGGTTCTGGTTCGCCCTGGCGAGAAGATCCCCGTCGACGGCCGCGTCTTGAGCGGCCAGTCGTTCGTCGACGAGTCGATGATCACGGGCGAGCCGGTCCCCGTCCGCAAGCGACCGGGGGACGAGGTCGTCGGCGCCACCATGAACACCTCCGGCGCCTTCAGGTTCGAGGCGACGCGCATCGGCGCCGACACCGTGCTGTCCCAGATCATCCGCATGGTCGAGGAGGCGCAGGGCAGCAAGCCGCGCATCCAGCAGCTCGCCGACCGCGTCGTGACGGTGTTCGTGCCGATCGTGATGGCGATCGCCGCGGTCACGTTCGTGACGTGGCTGGCGCTCGGCCCGGAGCCGGCCCTCACCTTCGCGCTGGTGAACACCGTCGCGGTGCTGATCATCGCGTGCCCGTGCGCGATGGGGCTGGCGACGCCGACCAGCATCATGGTCGGGACCGGCAAGGGCGCCGAGATGGGCGTGCTGTTCCGGAAGGGCGACGCGCTCCAGTCCTTGCGCGAGGTGAAGGTGATCGCGTTCGACAAGACCGGCACCCTGACGGAAGGTCGTCCGACGCTGACCGATCTGCATCTCGTCGGCCATGGCGACCGCGCGGAGCTGCTCCGCCTGATCGCCTCCGCCGAAGCGCAGAGCGAGCACCCCATCGCCGAAGCGATCGTCCGCGCCGCACGGAGCGAGGGGCTCGACCTGGCGGAGCCCCAGCGTTTCGAGGCACGGGCCGGATTCGGTATCGAAGCCACCATCGAGGGACGCCGCATCCAGGTGGGGGCCGAGCGGTTCATGGTCCAGCTCGGCATCGACGCTTCGTCGACGCGCGACGCCGCGGCGACCCTGGCGGACGCGGGCAAGACGCCGCTGTACGCCGCCGTCGACGGCGAGCTCGTGGCGCTGGTCGCGGTCGCCGATCCGATCAAGGCGTCGACGCCGGGAGCCGTCCGCGCACTGCACGAGCTCGGCTTCGACGTGGCCATGATCACCGGAGACGCCCGCCGCACCGCCGACGCCATCGCGCGGCAACTGGGCATCGACCACGTCGAGGCCGAGGTATTGCCGGACGGCAAGGTCGACGCCGTCAAGCACCTCCAAGCCGGTGGCGCGAAGGTCGCCTTCGTCGGCGACGGCATCAACGATGCCCCCGCCCTGGCCCAGGCGGACGTGGGGCTGGCCATCGGGACCGGCACGGACATCGCCATCGAGGCCGCGGACGTGGTCCTGATGGCAGGCGACCTGCGCGGCGTGCCCAACGCCGTGGCGCTGTCGAAGGCCACCCTCGCGAACATCCGCCAGAACCTGTTCTGGGCGTTCGTCTACAACGCGGTCCTGATCCCGGTCGCCGCGGGTGCGCTGTATCCCGCCTTCGGGGTGCTCCTCTCCCCGATCCTCGCTGCCGCCGCCATGGGGCTGTCCAGCATCTTCGTCCTCACGAACGCGCTGCGGCTGCGCCGCTTCACGCCGCCGATGGACGCGCCGACGATGGCGCAGGTCCCTCGTGCGGACCCCGCCGTTGCCGCGGCCTGACGCACCCGTTCACGCGCCGCCGGATCCGGCGGTCGCTCGACGACGCCCGAGCCGCTCGACGCTCGAGGGAGGTTCCATGCGTTCACACGATCAAGATCGACACCGCTCGGCAGCCGACGGCAGCCGTGACGACGAGCACGCTTCGCACGGTCACCACGACGGTCAGCACGACGGTCACGACAAGCACGCCGGTCACAGCCCGGAGATGTTCCGCGACCGGTTGTGGTTCAGCCTCGTCCTGACCCTGCCGATCCTCTACTTTTCGGAGAGCTTCCAGTCCTGGTTCGGCTATGCCGCCATCGACGTGCCCGGCGTCGCCTGGATCGTGCCGCTCCTGGCCACCGCCGTGTTCCTGTACGGCGGCCTGCCGTTCCTGAAGGGCGCCCGGCACGAGCTGGCCGACGGGGCTCCCGCGATGATGACGCTGATCAGCCTGGCGATCTCCGTCGCGTACGTGTTCTCGATGGCCGTCGTGGTGGGCTTCCCCGGCACGCCGTTCTTCTGGGAGCTGGCCACGCTGATCGACGTGATGCTGCTGGGGCACTGGATCGAGATGGGCAGCATCCAGAACGCCAGCCGCGCCCTGGACGAGCTCACCAAGCTGATGCCCAGCGTCGCGCACCGGTACCTGGACGACGGCTCCACCGAGGACGTTCCCGTCGGCGAGCTGAAGGACGGTGACCGCATCCTGATCCGGCCCGGCGAGCAGATCCCGGCGGACGGGGACGTGGTCGAGGGGCGCAGCAGCGTGAACGAGGCGTTCCTGACCGGCGAGTCGAGACCCGTCGCGAAGGAGGAGGGCGCCGAGGTGGTGGCGGGCGCCGTGAACGGCGAGGGCGCTCTCACCGTCGAGATCACGCGCACCGGCGACGACACGACGCTGAGCCAGGTGATGCGGCTCGTCGACGAGGCGCAGAGCAGCCGCAGCCGCTTCCAGGGCCTCGCGGACCGGGCCGCCGGATGGCTGACGTACGTCGCGGTGGGCGCGGGCCTGATCACGTTCTTCACCTGGCTCGCCATCAGCGGCGACGTGTCGTTCGCGGTCACGCTCACCGTCACCGTGCTGGTGATCGCCTGCCCGCACGCGCTGGGCCTGGCGATCCCCCTGGTGACCGTCAACGCCACCACCGTCTCCGCGCGCAACGGCATCCTGGTCCGCAACCGCGAGGCGTTCGAGCGCGCCAGGAACGCGCGCTTCGTGGCGTTCGACAAGACCGGAACGCTGACCGAAGGCGAGTTCGGCGTCACGAAGGTCACGACCGACGGGCTCGACGAGGACGAGGCGTACCGCCTGGCGCTGGGCCTCGAGAACCGCAGCGAGCACCCCCTCGCGCAAGCGGTCGTCCGCTCCGGCGAGGGGCGTGCCGCGGCGAGCGTCGACGACTTCACGGTCGTCTCCGGCCAAGGCGTCGAGGCGCTCATCGACGGGACCACCTACCGCATGGGCCGGCCCGAGTGGCCCGAAGAGCTGAACCTCGCCTTTCCCGAGCCTTTGCGAGACGCGCTGAAAGAGGGCGAGGGCCGGGGCGAGAGCGTGATCGTCCTCATGAACGAGGAGAGCGTCGTCGCCACCTTCGCGCTGGCCGACAAGGTCCGCGAGAGCGCCAAGCGCACCGTCGCCCGCCTGAACGAGCTCGGCATCGAGCCGGTCATGATCACGGGCGACGCCGAGGCGGTCGCTCGCACCGTCGCGGAGGAGCTCGGCATCGAGCGGTTCTACGCCCGCGTCCTGCCCCAGGACAAGTCGAGCAAGATCAAGGAGCTGAAGCGCCAGGGACCCACCATCTTCGTCGGCGACGGCATCAACGACGCGCCCGCCCTGCTCGAGGCGGATCTGGGCGTGGCCATCGGCGCCGGAACGAACGTCGCGATCGAGAGCGCCGACCTGGTCCTGGTCGAGGACGACCCCGAGGACGTCCTGCGCGCCCTGGCGCTCAGCAAGGCGACCTACGCCAAGATGGTGCAGAACCTGATCTGGGCGACCGGCTACAACGTCGTCGCGCTTCCCCTCGCCGGCGGCGTCCTCTACCCCATCGGGATCACCCTCTCGCCGGCGGTCGGTGCGCTGCTGATGAGCGCCAGCACCGTCATCGTCGCCATCAACGCCATGACGCTGCGTCGCGTGAAGCTGGCCTGACACGGGCGACCGGCCCGCGAGGCGGTGCCGAGGGAGACAGGTCGAGCCCCCGTAGCCGAACCCAGCCCCCGCAGCCGAATCGGTGCGGGGGCTTTATCCGCGCTTCACACGGACAGGCGAAACTCGCGGCATATACCCGCTAGGGGTATTCGCATTCGAAAGGAGCGCACATGACGATCATCGGAATCACCGGACGTGCAACCGCTCTTGCCGCTTCGGCCGGAGGCTCGCCGTGATGGGGTACGGCGGCTGGGGCATGGGCGGCTTCGGCGGGGTCGGCATGATCCTTTTCTGGATCGCGCTGATCCTCGCCATCGTCTGGCTCGTCCGGGCGCTCGACCTCGGACGGAGCTTCCAGCGGCGGGACAGTGAGCCCCGCCATGACGAACGACGACCCGAACATCGCGCCGACGCGCAGAGCGACGACCGGGCGCTCGCGATCCTCCGTGAGCGTTACGCCCGCGGCGAGATCGACGCCGACGAGTTCGAACGCCGCAAGCAAGACCTGATCAGGAAGGACGACACATGAACCGCACTCGCACGCTCCTCGCATTCGCCCTCGCCACCCTCCTCGGCCTCGCCCTGGCGCAAGGGATGATGGGCACCCCCAACGACCCGCGCGCCCCCGGCGGCGGCTACGGCAACTACGGCAACTACGGCGGGTACGGCATGATGCAGCCCGGCTACGGCGGGTACGGCCCCGGCGGCATGGGCATGATGGGCCCCGGCTACGGCGGTCGCGGCGGCCAAGGAAGGATGGGCGGCATGGGCATGATGGGCGGCGGAATGATGGGCGGCACCATGATGCGCGTCCTCCCGCCCGACGCCCAGCCGCTGGACGACGCGGAGCTGCGTGCACGCCTCGACGCCGCCGCTCGTGCCTTCGGCCCCGACGTCAGCGTCGACGACGTCATGCCGTTCACCGACCACAGCTACGCGCAGCTCGTCGGACCCGAAGGAACCGGACTCGCCGAAGTCCTCGTCGACCGCTACACCGGCGTGGTGACGCCCGAGCCGGGCCCGAACATGATGTGGAACGTCCGCACCGCCATGGGCGGGTACGGCATGGGCGGTTTCGGCATGAACGGCAACGGCACGGGACCGTGGGGCACGACGCCGAACACGGCGCAGCAGCGCTACGACGAGACCCAGGCCCGCGAGCTCGCCGCCACCTTCCTCGCCGGCTACCTGCCCGGCGCAGACGTTCTGGCCGGCCAGACCTTCCCCGGCTACGCCACCTTCGACTACGGCCGCGACGGCCGCATCGACGGCATGCTCAGCGTGCATCTCGGCAGTGGCCAGATCTGGCCGCACACGTGGCACGGTGCCTACCGAGGAGACGCAGGTGACCATTGAGGGTAGCGGTCGCGTCAAGGCGACCGGTTCACCACGCGCGTCTCAGGGGGCGCCCGTATCCGGGCGCCCAAGGCGCGCCGCGCACGCGGTCGTGAGCGGCAGGCGAACGCGACGTTCGGCCGGTTCGAAGCCCGCTCGGTGGCGCCGACACCCCGGCGTGACCGTCGGCGTGACCGCCGTCGCGATCGGCGGCGTCCTGGCGACGGCTGCGCTCTGGACCGGCCGTACCGCGGGACCCACCGGTCCCGACCCCGACGTCGTCGCCCTCGGCGAGACGCTCTACGCCCAGTCCTGCGCCTCCTGCCACGGCTCCGCCGGCGAGGGCTTCGCGCAGGCCGGCGTGCCTGCGCCGCCGCTCGATGGCAGCGCGCACTCGTGGCACCACGCCGACACGCAGATCCTCGGCCTGATCCGCGATGGCGGCTCGTCGATCATGCCAGCGGTCGGTCGCGACTGGTCCGACGCCGAGCGTGAGGCCGTCCTGACCTTCGTCAAGACGCGCTGGGAGCCGTGGCAGCGCGACCGCCAAACCGGCACGATCGGCGAGTGACAGCGGCTGGCCGCCTTCGCATGTCTTTCGTCAGGTCGCCCGTCCTCGATCGTACGGCGTGCACGATCGCGGCACAGAACAGGGGAGGGCGCCGACGATACGGTGCCCTCCCCTGAACGACCACCCGAGCGGTGGCCTGAGCCGTCTCTGGCCTACGGCTGCGTCACCGTCGTCGCGTCCAGCGTGATCTCGGTCTGGGCGAACGCGCGGCCCGTGAGGGTGGCGCCGGTGTTCATCACGACCGCGGTCTTGCTCAGGACGACGCCGTGCAATTCGGAGCCGGTGCCGAGGGTCACTTGCTCGGCCACCTGCCAGAAGACGTTCTCGGGCAGCGCGTCGCCGGCGAGCAGAACCGAGATGCCGTCCGCGACGGTGAGGTCCTGAGCGATCTGCAGGATCCACACGTCGGTCGCGGTGCCGGTGAGGGTGAGGTCGGTGTTGATCGCGACCCCGTGCTCCACATGTGCAGGCCGGGATCGATCGTGCTCGAGCCGATGCTCCCCGCAGCGAACTCGGTCGAGTCGGGCATCGTGCGGCCGGCTGCGTCCGTGTACGCGGTCTCCATGGCGCCGATCGCGGCGGTCATCAGCGTGGGCGTCGGTGGGGCGAGGTTCGCCGCGTAGATGCTGGCCGTCCACCAGCGTGGAGGTGGCGAACTCACCGGACGGGTCGAGCGTCTCGTTGAACCCGGTGATCGCCGTCAAGTCGATGGGGCTGACGCCGATGTCGCCGGTGATGAACGTGACGCCCGTCGTCGAGATGCCGGCTTTCGACAGGAGGACGAAGTCGCCAGCGCTACCGAGCGGGACCGAATCGGTCGTCGCAGCGATGGCCTCCGTCGTGAAGTCCCACGTCACGGGGTCTTCGAGGGGGTTGCCGGCGACGTCGGTGATGTCGGTCGACAGCGTGGCCGTGTACGTCGTACCGACGGCCAGAGCGAGCGTCGGGGTGTAGGTCGCCATGTCGGTCGCGGCGTCGAACGACACGCTGCCGGCGACGGTCGTGGCGCCGGAGGCGAGCGCGAACGTCGACGTGGTGAGCGTCGTGACGTCGATCGCTTCGTCGAAGGTGGCGGTGACGGGCTCATTGGTGGCTGACGTGCCGCCATCGCTCGGCGCCAACTGGAGCACGGTCGGGGCCGTCGTGTCTGGCGTGCCGGCCATGTTGCAGCTCGAAAGCACGCCGGCGAGCACGATGGCGCCGATCCAAGACGGTATTTTGAGACGTTCGTCGAATCGTTTCATGATTCTCCTCGTGTCCACAGCTAAATATCTAGTTGTTGGGAACGACTAAGGTGTACCACGAAATTCGCCCACGCGGCGATCCCAGGCGACACGCGGGGAGCTGTTCGATGGCGTCGATCAGGATCGGGGTAGCGCATGGGACGGCTACGGGAGGCTCGTGAAGAACGCGCCGATCGCCGCGGCCGCTCCGACCGGCCAGGTGTGCGGGTCGTACCCGCCACTCGGCGTGGTGGCGTCGTCGCGAGCGCACCACACGACCGGGTCCAACGTGTCCGCGGCACCGTGGCGCACGCAGCGCAAGCGCGCCAGCGGGCCGTCCGCCACCGGCGCGGCCGGCACTGCACCTAGCGCGTTGGCATCCCGGAACGCGTCGCGCGCCGCCGCTCCCTCGCCCAGGGGCACCAGGCGGTCGTCCGGATGATGCACCAGCAGGGCGGCTGCGCCCCGACGCACCCGTCGCGTCGAAGCCCGCCGGCGACCGACGCCACCGCCCGGACCCGGTCGCCGAGGTGACACGCGACGTCGTTCGCGAAGTACGCGCCCAGCGAGTGACCGACGACGAACACCCGATCGAGGTTCGAGGCAGTGCGCGTCGCCGAAAGCACGGATCAGGGCGCCGACCAGCGCGAAGTCGCGCTGGCGGTCGGGCGGGTCGCCCGGTGCGGCCCACGCGAACACGCCCGGCGCCACCGGCAACGCTCGCGGGTAGACGACCACCGCGTCGGACAGCGCCGCGTCGAGGCCGACGTAGCGACGCACCTGAGCAGCGTCGTTGGTGCGGCCGTGGAAGACGATGCACGAGGTCGCGTGGCCCGCGTGCTGTGCCTGGATGGAACGCGCGCCAGGAAGGTTCGCTCCGCTGCCCGCGACGACGACCCGGTCGGGCGACGCCGTGGCGGACGACGTGTCGCATCCGGCGGAGCGCGGCAGCGCGGGGCGTGCGTCGCCGACCACGCCCGGCGTCAGGGGCGCGTCGTTCGTGGTGACCGGCGTGGCGCGCGGCGCGCAGGCGGCGAGCGTCAAGGCGGCGAGCGCGACGGCGGCGAGCAACGCAGCGCCGGCGCGTGCCAACCTGCTGCCATGGCGTGCCGGTCCCGTCGTCCGATCCACGCGTGGGTCCTCGCGGGCCATGGCACGAGCGTAGCGCCCTACGTCGATCGCGTCGTCCTTACCGCTAGGCGGTGCGGCGGCTCGTGGCGCGCTCGCCGTCGAACCCGGCTGCGACGAAGCGCCCACGCACCACGGGCAGCGAGGCCAGCACCAAGATCGCGACGGCGTTACCTGCGGTGACGAACTGGATCGGCCAGGCGAACCCGATCAGCCATGCCTGGGCGGCCAGCCAAAGCACGAGCACGACGCCGAGCAGCAGCGTGCCGGTCCACGCCCAGTGGTGGCCGCTGAGGCGCGTGACGTTGGCCGTCCAGCGCAAGCTCGGTCGCGCCAACAGGCCGTACGCCAGCGCGAGCGGCACGAGACCCATGACCACCACGAGGAACACGCCGGGCAACAGGTAGTTCGCCACCGGCAATCGCAGCAGGACGACGTCCATCCCGAGCGATGCGCCGCTGGGGTCGCTCAGCATCGATAAGCCTCCGTACAGCCCCCCGAACGCCAAGAAGAGGACGGACACGACCAGCGCCCAGACCGCTAACCGACCGCCCATGGCCCACCTGCTCTCGTGAGCGGTCGGCCGCTGGCCGGTATCGCTCGACGCGTCCAGGATCGTGGCGCCGCGGGCCCGCGTGGGCGCATCAGTCCGAGGGCATTCCCTGCACGTTCTTCAGCGCGGCACGTCCGCCGGTCGCGTTCTTCCCGACGATGCTGAACACCCCGTCGGTCTCGAGAACGATGGCTTCTACGTCTTCGAACCCCGCGTAGCCGTCGTTGCGCAGCGCGGCACGGATCTCGTCTTCGGTCACGCGGGTGCGTCGCATCGCGTCGTGGAGCATCTTGCCGCGGAACGCGACGAGCTTGGGCTCGCCGGTGACGAGGTGCTTCACCCACGGCATGCGGGCGCTGGACCAGGTCACGATGTACTGCAAGCCGATGAGCAGCGCGAACGCCGTCGCGCCTTCGGCGAGCGAGACGGCGCTATCGAGCACCAGCGTGGCGAGCGTCGAGCCGAGCGCGATGGTGACGATGGCGTCGAAGGCGTTCATCTTCGAGAGCGTGCGGTTCCCGAAGATGCGCAGCATGAACACCAAGACGACGTAACCGAGGGTGCCGACGACGAGCGTGCGCGCGATGCCGTTCCAGCCGTCGAAGAACAGGGGTTCCATGGTGCCTCCGGCCTCCATCGTGCCGCATGCGGCGTTCTGGGCGAGCGCGCTCGTACCAGAGCCGGGCGGCCGTCGCGAAGCGCCGGCGCTATCGTGGGGCTCATGACCCCTGCCCATCACCTGGTCCTGTCCCTCTCCTGCGCCGATCGCCCCGGCATCGTCCACGCCGTCACCGGGGTGCTGGCTCGCCACGGCGGCAACGTCACCGAGTCGCAGCAGTTCGGCGACCCCGGGACCGGGCTCTTCTTCATGCGGGTGCAGGTGGAGCTGACCGCGGATCGCGAGGCGCTCGAGGCCGACCTGTCCGAGCTCGCGGCGACGCTCGGGATGACGTGGACGCTCGACGAGGTCGGGCGTCCGCTGCGGACGCTGCTGCTGGCCTCGAAGGAGGCGCACTGCCTCACCGATTTGCTCTTCCGCGCGGCCCAGGGACGGCTGCCCATCGCGGTGGTCGGGGTGGTCAGCAACCACCCCGACCTCGCTTCGATCGCGGGTTTCTACGGCGCGACGTTCCACCACATTCCGATCGACCGTAGCAGCAAGCCCGCCGCCGAAGCCGCGTTGCTCGAGCTCGTGGCGCAGCAAGGCGCGGAGCTGGTCGTGCTCGCGCGCTACATGCAGGTGCTCTCCGACGACGTGTGCCGCCGCCTGGCGGGCAGGGTGATCAACATCCACCACTCGTTCCTGCCCAGCTTCAAGGGGGCGCGCCCGTACGCCCAGGCGCACGAGCGCGGCGTCAAGCTGATCGGCGCCACGGCGCACTACGTCACGGCCGACCTCGACGAGGGCCCGATCATCGAGCAGGACGTCGAGCGCGTCGACCACGCGGACGACCCGCGCGAGCTGGTCGCCACCGGCCAGGACGTGGAGCGCCGGGTGCTGGCGCGGGCGGTGCGCTGGCATGCGGAGCATCGGGTGTTCGTGAACGGGGGGCGGACCGTGGTGTTCCGTTGAGGCGCAGGGCGGCCCGATCGGGTTCTACGAGGTCGCTCTTCCGTCGCAGGCACGACCCTGCGTGTGGTCCGTCAGGCGCCCCGGGCGGTGCCGAAGCGCCGTGCTAGCGTTGCGGTGACCTGAGGACGGGAGGCTCCCATGTCGACGTCGAGCCGCCGATCGTTTCGTGTCGAACGCTCCCACGGGAGGCACCGCGACCAAGGTCGGGGTGGGGGAGGGCTCCGCCTCGGGCGCCTCGCGGCACTGGTGGTGGCGCTGGCGGCGGCGTGCTTCATCCCCGTCGCATCGGCACAGGACGCCCCCATCCCCGAGCGCTTCGCGACCACGAGCAGCGACACCGACTACCCCGGCGGCGACCTGACGCCGCTGTTCAACGTGTCCCTGGAGCAGTGTCACGGCACCTGTCTGCGGCTGGAGGATTGCGCGGGTTTCACCTTCAATCAGCGGAACGGCGCCTGTTTCCCCAAGGCCGTCCTGGCTGATCCGGTCGCGTTCGAGGGGGCGCTGTCGGGCGTGATCACGCGCCGGGACGAGGTCGCGCTGGAGCGCGCCCGCGAGGTCGCGGCCCGGCTGGACTTCCTCGAGTCGGACGACGTGGGCGCCGCTCGCGAGCAGGCGATCTCGATGGCGGAGCGCTACGCGGCGGGCGGGCGGTCCCAGGCCGAGCTCATGGAGGCCGCGCGGCGCGCGCCCAGCGAGGCTGTCACCTGGACCGGTGCGGCCGTGACGGTCGCCGACGACGGGGCGGCCTGGCTCGCGCACGCGCGCGCCCTGGTCGCGGAGGCGGGCCGCGACGCGAACCGCCGCTACGAACTCGACCGTCAGGCGGTGAGCGCGGCGCTCAACGCCGTCCTGCGCCTGCCGGAGCCGGAGCGTGCCCAGGCGCTGGTGGTCCTGGCGCATGCGCTCGAAGAGACCTACCGCGGCGAGGCCGCCCTGGGCGCGCTGCGGCTGGCCGATGGCATGCGGCCGGGCATCGCCGCAGGCGACCTCGCCCGCCTGCGGGAGCGTTTCGGCTTCCGCGTGCTGGGCCACGACGTGGACGCCAGCAGCGCCGCGCCGCGCATCTGCGTGAGCTTTTCCGAGCAGCTGTCGCCGCGGCGCGACTACGCGCCGTTCGTGGGGCGTGACGTGCAGGGGCTCGCGCTGGAGGTCGAGGGACAGGAGCTCTGCGTCACGGGCGTCGCCTACGGCGAGAGCTACCGGCTGACGTTGCGTGCCGGGCTTCCGAGCGCCGGTGGTGACGCATTGACGGGCGACGTGCCGGTCGAGGTCTACGTTCGCGACCGGGCTCCGGTCGGTGCGTTTCCCGGGCCGCGCCTACGTCTTGCCCGCCTCCGGGCCGCGCGCGCTTCCGATCGAGACGGTGAACGCCGACCGGCTGGAGCTGCGGCTGCTGCGGGTGTCGGACCGCAACCTCGCCACCGCCGTCCGCGACGGTAGCTTCGCCGAGGCCCTGAGCACCTGGGAGGGCGAGCGGTTCGAGGAGCTGCTGGCCGAGCCGGTCTGGCAGGGCGAGGCGCAGCTCGAGGGGACGCTGAACCGGTCCACCCCGTCGCGCCTTCCGCTGGACGAGGTCGGCGAGCTCGAGCCCGGCGTGTACGTGCTGCGCGCCGTCGTTCCCGACACCGACCCGTTCGACGTCGCGCCGGCCACGCAGTGGTTCATGGTGTCCGACCTCGGCGTCACCACGCTGGCAGGGCACCGACGGGCTGCACGTCGTCGTGCAGCGCCTGTCCGACGGCCTGCCGGCGGACGGCCTGCAGGTCACGCTTCTGGCGCGCTCCAACCGCGTCCTCGCCGACGCGCGGACCGACCCCCAGGGTCACGTCCGCTTCGCGGCGGCGCTCACTCGGGGCGTCGGCGCGGCGGCTCCTGCGCTGGTGCTGGTCGAGGGCGAAGGCGACATGGCGGCGCTGTCGCTGGAGGAGCCCGAGTTCGACCTGTCGGACCGCGGCGTGGCTGGGCGCGAGGCCCCCGGTCCCATCGACCTGTTCCTCACCACCGACCGCGGCGTCTACCGGCCAGGCGAGACGATCCACCTCACCGCCCTGGCCCGCGACCCGCAGGCGCGCGCCCTGCCCGGCCTGCCGCTCACGGCGCGGCTGCTGCGGCCCGATGGGGTCGAGGTCGTCCGCGTCGTGTCGCACGACGAGCTCGCGGGGGGCCACGTCGTCTCGCTTCCCCTGGGGACCGACGTGCCGCGCGGGGTCTGGCGGATCGAGATGCTGGTCGACCCGGACGCTCCTCCGCTGGCCAGCCGAACCGTGCTGGTCGAGGACTTCGTGCCGGAACGCATCGACTATGAGCTGTCGCTCAGCGAGGACGGGCCGGTCGACCCGGCCTCGCCGCCCCGGTTGCAGGTCGAGGCGCGGCATGCGTTCGGTCCGCCCGCGGCGGGACTTCCGCTCTCGGGCAGCGTCACCGTGAGCCCAACGACCGAGCTCGCGGACTGGCCCGGCTTCCGGTTCGGCCGCTTCGATCAGGAAATGGAGCCCCAGCGGCGCGTGTTCGAGGCCGGCTCGCAGACCGACGACGACGGCCGGCTGGCCGCGCGCCTGCCCCTGGACCGCCTCGCCCTCGAGGCGCGCCCCTACACCGTGACGGTGAACGCGACGCTGACCGACGGCTCCTCGCGCCCGGTGGAGCGCAGCCTCACCCGCGCGCTGCGACCGACCGGACCGGTCGTCGGCATCCGCCCGGAGTTCGACGGTGCGCTGCCCGAGAACGCCGAGGCCGGCTTCCAGCTCGTCCTGGTCGACCCGGACGGGAATGCGGTGCAGGGCGAGCTGCGCTGGCAGGTCGATCGCGTCGAGACCCGCTACCAGTGGTTCGCCCAGGGCGGGCGCTGGTTCTGGGAGCCGGTGAGCGAACGCCGGCGGGTCGGCGAAGGCGTCGTGGCGGCGGACGACGGCCCGGCCCGCATCGCCGTCCCCGTCGCCTGGGGCCGGCACGAGCTGCGCGTCACCCACGAGGGCGCGACGTACGCCAGCGCCTCGCTGGCGTTCACGGCGGGCTGGTACGCCCCCGCCACCACCCGAGAGACGCCCGAGACCCTGGAGCTGTCGCTCGACGCCGCCGTCCTACGCGCCCGGCGAGGTGGCGCGGCTGCGCATCGTGCCCGAGGACGATGGCGCGGGCACGGCGCTCGTCACGGTGCTCTCGGACCGGGTGGTCGACACGCGGCTGGTGCCGGTGGAGGGCGTGACCGTCGTCGAGCTGCCGGTGACCGAGGCGTGGGGCGTAGGCGCCTACGTCACCGCCAGTCTGATCCGCCCCAGCGACGGCCCGGACCACATGCCCGCGCGCAGCCTCGGGGTGGCGCACGCGGCGATCGCGCCCGGCGATCGCGCCCTACGCACGCAGTTGAACGCCCCCGCCGAGGCGCGCCCGCGCGAGCGGCTGGAGCTGACCCTGGAGCTTCCCGACGCGGGCGACGGTCCCGCCTACGCCACCGTCGCCGCGGTCGACCTCGGGGCGCTGACCCTGACCGGGTTCGCCTCGCCCGACCCGAGCGAGCACTTCTTCGGGCAGCGGCGCCTGGGCGTCGCGATCCGCGACCTGTACGGCCGGCTGATCGACGCGCGGCAAGGCGCGATGGGCGAGGTGCGTTCCGGTGGCGGGCTCGACGACGAGGCGATCGCCGCACGACGGACCGGTCCCGGCCGAGGACGTGCTGGCCCTGTTCAGCGGTCCGGTCGAGGTGGTGGACGGCCGCGCCGAGGTCGGCTTCGACCTTCCCGCGTTCAACGGCACCGTGCGCGTCATGGCGGTCGCCTGGACCGACCGGGCGGTCGGGCAGGCCCAGGCGGACGTGCTGGTGCGCGACCCGGTGGTGGTGCAGCCCAGCCTGCCACGCTTCATGACGCCGGGCGACGCGAGCCGGCTGCGGCTGGAGCTGACCCACGTCACCGGCTCCGCCGGCGAAATGGCGCTGGCGGCCCACGGCCACGGTCTGGGCGAGGGCCCATTCAGCGTCGCGCTGGGCGAGGGCGAGCGCGTGGTGCTGGACCTGCCGCTGCGCCCCAGCGAGGTGGGCGACCACGACCTTGTGGTCGAGCTGACCACGCCCGACGGCCGGGTACTGAGGCGCGAGCTGCGCCTGAGCGTCCGGCACACCGATCCCGAGATCGCAAGATCGTCGCAGCTCGTGCTGGCGCCGGGCGAGAGCTTCCGCGTGGACGACGCAGCGCTGGCCGGCTTCCGGCCGGGTAGCGCACGGGCGACGCTGGTCGCCGGTGCGGGCGCCGCGCTGGATCTGCCGGGCCTCGTGCAGCGCCTGATCGGCTACCCCTACGGCTGCAGCGAGCAGATCGCCTCGAGCCTCCAGCCGCTGCTGCTGGCGCCTCGGCGGGTGGCGGAGCTGGGCCTGGCGACCGAGGCCGAGGCGCGCGAGCGGCTCCAGCAGGGTGTCGACCGACTCCTCACGCGGCAGGGGCGCACCGGCGCCTTCGGGGCCTGGAGCGCCGGCGGGAGCGACCTGTGGCTCGACGCCTACGTCACCGACGTGTTGCTGCGCGCCGAGGCGCAGGGCGCCGACCTGCCGGCGCACGCGCTGCCGATGGCGCTGAACAATCTGCGCAACCAGGCGGCGCGGGCGGGGTCGCTGCGCGACGGCGCGGCGGGCTACGCCTACGCCTTCTACGTCTTGGCGCGCGCGGGCGAGGCCGCGATCGGCGACCTGCGCTACTACGCCGACACGCTGGCCGATCGGTTCGACACGCCGTTGGCGGCGGCGCAGCTGGGCGCCGCCCTGGCGGCCTACGGCGAGCAGGCACGCGCCGACGCGCTTTTCGCCCGGGCGCACGAGCTGGCGCTCGCGGGGCACGACCCGGATGGCTGGCGTGACGACTACGGAACCGCGTTCCGAGACCGTGCCGGCGTGCTGGCGCTCGCGGTCGAGGCCGGCAGCGGCGTCGTCGATCGCCTGCAGCTCGCGAGCCTGCTGACCCGGCGCGCCCCGGCGCACCACCTTTCGACCCAGGAGGCCGCCTGGGCGTTGCGGGCGGCCGTCGCGATGGGCGCCGAGGGCCAGGGGCTGCGCCTCGACGGCCAACCGGTGCGCGGCGACGTCGTGCGGTCGTTCGGCGGCGCGCCCGCGACCGTACGAAACGGCGGGGACGCCGCCGTGACGGTGACCGTCACCACCTTCGGCGTTCCCGACGAGGCGCCACCGGCCGGCGGCGTGGGCTACACGATCCGCAGGCGCCACTACGACCTCGACGGGGACGAGGCCGATCTGAGCGCGGTGCGGGCCGGCGACCGGCTGGTCGTCGCGCTCGAGGTGCATCCCGACCGCGGGGTGGCCGGCGGGCGGCTGCTGATCGACGACGCGCTGCCCGCGGGCTTCGAGATCGACAACGCCAACCTGCTGCGGGAAGGCGACGTGCGCGCGCTGGACTGGCTCGCCGTGAACGTCGAGGCCGAGATGACCGAGGCGCGCTCGGACCGCTTCCTGGCGGCGGTGGACTGGACCTCCGAGCGGTCGCTTCGGCTGGCGTACGTCGTGCGCGCCGTCTCGCCGGGCGACTTCCACTACCCGGCGGCGACGGTCGAGGACATGTACCGCCCCACCCACCGCGCGGTCGGTGCGACGGGCCGCGTGACCATCGGCCCGTGAGACGGCGGACCGCGGGCGGCGGCGGGCGTTGCGGGCGTCGCTCGCGGTGCGCGCGAGACGCGGCGTCGGGGCGGTGCTGGCGCTCGTGCTCGTCCTCGTGCTGGCTCTGGGACTCGGCGCCTGGCGCTGGGTGGCGACGACCGAGCTGCCGCCGCTGGCGGTGGAAACCTCGGTCGAGGTGCTGGCCGCCGACGGCCGGCTGCTGCGCGCGTTCACCGTGGCGGACGGGCGCTGGCGGCTGGCGGTGGCGCCTGAGCAGGTGGACCCCGGGCTACCTGGCGATGCTGATCGCGTACGAGGACCGGCGCTTCTACCGTCACCACGGGGTGGACCCGTGGGCGATGGTGCGCGCGCTCGGGCAGGCCGTGGTCAACGGGCGGGTCGTCTCGGGCGGATCCACGCTCACGATGCAGGTGGCGCGCCTGATCGAGGACGGCTCGACCGGCTCCTGGCCCGGCAAGCTGCGGCAGATACGGCTGGCCCTGGCGCTGGAACGCCTCTTGTCGAAGGACGAGATCCTGTCTCTCTACCTGCACCTCGCGCCGATGGGGGGCAACCTGGAGGGCGTGCGGGCGGGCAGCCGCGCCTGGTTCGGCAAGGAGCCCGGCCGCCTCACCGAGGCGGAGGCCGCGCTGCTCGTCGCTCTGCCGCAGGCACCCGCCCTGCGCCGGCCCGACGACCATCCCGAGGAGGCGCGGGCCGCGCGCGACCGGGTGCTGGCGCGGGCCGCGGCGGCGGGCGCGATCGACGCGGACGCCGCCCGCGCGGCGATGCGGGAGGCGCTACCCGATGCCCGCCGTCCGTTCCCCGCCCACGCGCCGCACCTGGCGGACCGGCTTCGCGCTGCCGAGCCAGGCCGGCAGGTCCACCGCACGACCGTCGATGCCGACCTGCAGGCCGCGCTGGAGGCGCTGGCGCACGACGCGCTACGGGAGCTGCCGCGCCAGGCGACGCTGGCGCTGCAGGTCGCGGACCTGGAAAGCGGCCGGATCGTGGCCAGCGTCGGCTCGGCCGACTACACCAGCGACGCGCGTCGCGGGTACGTCGACATGACCCGGGCGCTGCGCTCGCCCGGCTCGACGCTGAAGCCCCTGATCTACGGCCTGGCGTTCGCCGGCGGCATGGCGCACCCGGAGACCCTGCTGAACGATCGGCCCGCCGACTACGCCGGCTACGCGCCGCAGAACTTCGACCACGCCTTCCGCGGGCCCGTCAGCGCACGCGAGGCGCTGCAGGCCTCGCTGAACCTGCCCGTCGTCGAGCTGACGCACGCGCTGGGACCGGCGCGGGTGATGGCGGCGCTGCGGCAGGCGGGCGTCCACGCCGAGGTGCCCGGCGACGTTCCGGGCCTGGCGATCGCCCTCGGCGGCATCGGCGTCAGCCTCGAGGGGCTGGTGCAGCTCTACGCGGCGATCGCGCGCGGCGGCGAGGCCGTGGCGCTCTCGGCCCGTGAGGACGCGACGCCGACGACGCGCGCGCGGGTGCTCACGCCCGACGCCGCCTGGCACGTGTCCGACATCCTGGCCGGCGCAGCGCGCGCCGCGTCGTTGCCGGACTGGCCGCTGGCCGTCAAGACGGGCACCTCCAGCGGGTACCGCGACGCCTGGGCGATGGGGTTCGATGGCGCCCACGTGGCCGGGGTGTGGGTCGGGCGCGCCGACGGCACGCCGGTCCCGGGCATGGTCGGGGCCACCGCGGCGGCCCCGCTGCTGTTCGAGGTCTTCTCGCGCCTGGGGCCTCGGCCCGAGCCGCTGCCGCCGGCCCCGCCGCGCACGCTGATGGTGGCTTCCACCGCCGAGCTTCCCGCGCCGCTCCAGCGGTTCGGGACGCGGCAGGGAGAGGCCGACGATGCACCGCAGCTCGCGTTTCCGCCCGACGGCGCGACGCTGGCGCCGCTGGCGGGCGGCATCCCGGCACGGGTGGAGCGCGGCCTGCCGCCGTTCGCCTGGTTCGTCGACGGTGCGCCGCTGGCGGTCCGGAGCTTCGAGCGCGAGCTGCGCCTCGCGGTGGAGGGGCCGGGGTTCGTGACGCTCTCGGTCGTGGACGCCGAGGGCCAGGCGGCGCGGGCGCGGGTCGTGCCGAAGCGCCGTGCTAGCGTTGCGGTCGAGCCTGAGGACGGGAGGCTGCCATGTCGACGTCGAGCCGCCGAACGTTTCGTGTCGAACGCTACCCACGGGCAGGCACCGCGACCACGGTCGGGGTGGGCGGAGGGCTCCGCCTCGGGCGCCTCGCGGCACTGGTGGCGTGGCGCTGGCGGCGGCGTGCTGCGATCCCCGTCGCATCGGCACAGGACGCCCCCATCCCCGAGCGCTTCGCGACCACGAGCAGCGACACCGACTACCCCGGCGGCGACCTGACGCCGCTGTTCAACGTGTCCCTGGAGCAGTGTCACGGCACCTGTCTGCGGCTGGAGGATTGCGCGGGCTTCACCTTCGATCAGCGGAACGGCGCCTGTTTCCCGAAGGCCGTCGTGGGCGATCCGGTCGCGTTCGAGGGGGCGCTGTCGGGCGTGATCACGCGCCGGGACGAGGTCGCGCTGGAGCGCGCCCGCGAGGTCGCGGCCCGGCTGGATTTCCTCGAGTCGGACGACGTGGGCGCCGCTCGCGAGCAGGCGATCTCGATGGCTGAGCGCTACGCGGCGGGCGGGCGGTCCCAGGCAGAGCTATTGGAGGCCGCGCGGCGCGCGCCCAGCGAGGCTGTCACCTGGACCGGTGCGGCCGTGACGGTCGCCGACGACGGGGCGGCCTGGCTCGCGCACGCGCGCGCCCTGGTCGCGGAGGCGGGCCGCGACGCGAACCGCCGCTACGAGCTCGACCGTCAGGCGGTGAGCGCGGCGCTCAACGCCGTCCTGCGCCTGCCGGAGCCGGAGCGTGCCCAGGCGCTGGTGGTCCTGGCGCATGCGCTCGAAGAGACCTATCGCGGCGAGGCCGCCCTGGGCGCGCTGCGGCTGGCCGATGGCATGCGGCCGGGCATCGCCGCAGGCGACCTCGCCCGCCTGCGGGAGCGTTTCGGCTTCCGCGTGCTGGGCCACGACGTGGACGCCAGCAGCGCCGCGCCGCGCATCTGCGTGAGCTTTTCCGAGCAGCTGTCGCCGCGGCGCGACTACGCGCCGTTCGTGGGGCGTGACGTGCAGGGGCTCGCGCTGGAGGTCGAGGGACAGGAGCTCTGCGTCACGGGCGTCGCCTACGGCGAGAGCTACCGGCTGACGTTGCGTGCCGGGCTTCCGAGCGCCGGTGGTGACGCGTTGACGGGCGACGTGCCGGTCGAGGTCTACGTTCGCGACCGGGCTCCGGTTGTGCGTTTCCCGGGCCGCGCCTACGTATTGCCTGCCTCCGGGCCGCGCGCGCTTCCGATCGAGACGGTGAACGCCGACCGGCTGGAGCTGCGGCTGCTGCGGGTGTCGGACCGCAACCTCGCCACCGCCGTCCGCGACGGTAGCTTCGCCGAGGCCCTGAGCACCTGGGAGGGCGAGCGGTTCGAGGAGCTGCTGGCCGAGCCGGTCTGGCAGGGCGAGGCGCAGCTCGAGGGGACGCTGAACCAGTCCACCCCGTCGCGCCTTCCGCTCGACGAGGTCGGCGAGCTCGAGCCCGGCGTGTACGTGCTGCGCGCCGTCGTTCCCGACACCGACCCGTTCGACGTCGCGCCGGCCACGCAGTGGTTCATGGTGTCCGACCTCGGCGTCACCACGCTGGCAGGGCACCGACGGGCTGCACGTCGTCGTGCAGCGCCTGTCCGACGGCCTGCCGGCGGACGGCCTGCAGGTCACGCTTCTGGCGCGCTCCAACCGCGTCCTCGCCGACGCGCGGACCGACCCCCAGGGTCACGTCCGCTTCGCGGCGGCGCTCACTCGGGGCGTCGGCGCGGCGGCTCCTGCGCTGGTGCTGGTCGAGGGCGAAGGCGACATGGCGGCGCTGTCGCTGGAGGAGCCCGAGTTCGACCTGTCGGACCGCGGCGTGTCGGGGCGCGAGGCCCCCGGTCCCATCGACCTGTTCCTCACCACCGACCGCGGCGTCTACCGGCCCGGCGAGACGATCCACATAACCGCCCTGGCCCGCGACCCACAGGCACGCGCCCTGCCTGGCCTGCCGCTCACGGCGCGGCTGCTGCGGCCCGACGGCATCGAGGTCGCCCGCGTCGTGTCCCGTGATGCGCTCGCCGGTGGGCACGTCATCGCGCTTCCGCTGGGCAGCGATGTTCCGCGTGGCGTCTGGAGGGTCGAGATGCTGGTCGACCCGGACGCCCCTCCGCTGGCCACCCGTACCGTGCTGGTCGAGGACTTCGTGCCGGAACGCATCGACGTCGAGTTGTCTCTGAGCGAGGACGGGCCGGTCGATCTCGCGTCTCCGCCCCGCCTGCGGGTCGAGGCGCGGCACGCGTTCGGACCGCCCGCGGCGAGGCTGCCGCTGTCGGGCAGCGTCACCGTGAGCCCAACGACCGAGCTCGCGGACTGGCCCGGCTTCCGGTTCGGCCGCTTCGATCAGGAACTGGAGCCCCAGCGGCACGTGTTCGAGGCCGGCGCGCAGACCGACGACGACGGCCGGCTGGCCGCGCGCCTGCCCCTGGACCGCCTCGACCTCGAGGCGCGCCCCTACACCGTGACGGTGAACGCGACGTTGACCGACGGGTCGTCGCGTCCGGTGGAGCGAAGCCTCACCCGCGCGCTGCGTCCGACCGGAACGGTCGTCGGCATCCGCCCGGAGTTCGACGGCGCGCTGCCCGAGAACGCCGAGGCCGGCTTCCAGCTCGTCCTGGTCGACCCGGACGGGGATGCGGTGAGCGGAGAGCTGCGCTGGCAGGTCGATCGTGTCGAGACCCGCTACCAGTGGTTCGCCCAGGGCGGGCGCTGGTTCTGGGAGCCCGTGAGCGAACGCCGGCGGGTCGGCGAAGGCGTCGTGGCGGCGGACGACGGCCCGGCCCGCATCGCCGTCCCCGTCGCCTGGGGCCGGCACGAGCTGCGCGTCACCTACGAGGGCGTGACGTACGCCAGCGCCTCGCTGGCGTTCACGGCGGGCTGGTACGCCCCCGCCACCACGCGCGAGACCCCGGAGACCCTGGAGCTGTCGCTCGACGCCGCGTCCTACGCGCCCGGCGAGGTGGCGCGGCTGCGCATCGTGCCCGAGGGCGCGGGAACGGCGCTCGTCACGGTGCTGTCGGACCGCGTGGTCGACACGCGGCTGGTGCCGGTCGAGGGCGTGACCGTCGTCGAGCTGCCGGTGACCGAGGCGTGGGGCGTAGGCGCCTACGTCACCGCCAGTCTGATCCGCCCCAGCGACGGTCCGGAGCATATGCCCGCGCGCAGTCTCGGGGTGGCGCACGCGGCGATCGCGCCCGGCGATCGCGCGCTGCGCACGCAGTGCTGAACGCCCCCGCCGAGGCGCGCCCGCGCGAGCGGCTGGAGCTGACCCTGGAGCTGCCCGACGCGGGCGACGGTCCCGCCTACGCCACCGTCGCCGCGGTCGACCTCGGGGCGCTGACCCTGACCGGGTTCGCCTCGCCCGACCCGAGCGAGCACTTCTTCGGGCAGCGGCGCCTGGGCGTCGCGATCCGCGACCTGTACGGCCGGCTGATCGACGCGCGGCAGGGCGCGATGGGCGAGGTGCGTTCCGGTGGTGGGCTCGACGACGAGGCGATCCCGCACGACGGACCGGTCCCGGCCGAGGACGTGCTGGCCCTGTTCAGCGGTCCGGTCGAGGTGGTGGACGGCCGCGCCGAGGTCGGGTTCGACCTTCCCGCGTTCAACGGCACCGTGCGCGTCATGGCGGTCGCCTGGACCGACCGGGCGGTCGGGCAGGCCCAGGCGGACGTGCTGGTGCGCGACCCGGTGGTGGTGCAGCCCAGCCTGCCACGCTTCATGACGCCGGGCGACGCGAGCCGGCTGCGGCTGGAGCTGACCCACGTCACCGGCCAAGCCGGCGAGATGGCGCTGGCGGCCCACGGCCACGGTCTGGGCGAGGTGCCACCCAGCGTCGCGCTGGGCGAGGGCGAGCGCGTGGTGCTGGACCTGCCGCTGCGCCCCAGCGAGGTGGGCGACCACGACCTCGTGGTCGAGCTGACCACGCCCGACGGCCGGGTACTGAGGCGCGAGCTGCGCCTGAGCGTCCGGCACACCGATCCCGAGATCGCGAGGTCGTCGCAGTTCGTGCTGGCGCCGGGCGAGAGCTTCCGCGTGGACGACGCAGCGCTGGCCGGCTTCCGGCCGGGCAGCGCACGGGCGACGCTGGTCGCCGGCGCAGGCGCCGCGCTGGACCTGCCGGGCCTCGTGCAGCGCCTGATCGGCTACCCCTACGGCTGCAGCGAGCAGATCGCCTCGAGCCTCCAGCCGCTGCTGCTGGCGCCTCGGCGGGTGGCGGAGCTGGGCCTGGCGACCGAGGCGGAGGCGCGCGAGCGGCTCCAGCAGGGTGTCGACCGACTCCTCACGCGGCAGGGGCGCACCGGCGCCTTCGGGGCCTGGAGCGCCGGCGGAAGCGACCTGTGGCTCGACGCCTACGTCACCGACGTGTTGCTGCGCGCCGAGGCGCAGGGCGCCGACCTGCCGGCGCACGCGCTGCCGATGGCGCTGGACAACCTCCGCAACCAGGCGGCGCGGGCGGGGTCGCTGCGCGACGGCGCGGCGGGCTACGCCTACGCCTTCTACGTCTTGGCGCGCGCGGGCGAGGCCGCGATCGGCGACCTGCGCTACTACGCCGACACGCTGGCCGATCGGTTCGACACGCCGTTGGCGGCGGCGCAGCTGGGCGCCGCCCTGGCGGCCTACGGCGAGCAGGCACGCGCCGACGCGCTTTTCGCCCGGGCGCACGAGCTGGCGCTCGCGGGGCACGACCCGGGTGGCTGGCGTGACGACTACGGAACCGTGTTCCGAGACCGCGCCGGCGTGCTGGCGCTCGCGGTCGAGGCCGGCAGCGGCGTCGTCGATCGCCTGCAGCTCGCGAGCCTGCTGACCCGGCGCGCCCCGGCGCACCACCTTTCGACCCAGGAGGCCGCCTGGGCGTTGCGGGCGGCCGTCGCGATGGGCGCCGAGGGCCAGGGGCTGCGCCTCGACGGCCAACCGGTGAGCGGCGACGTCGTGCGGTCGTTCGACGGCGCGCCCGCGACCGTACGAAACGGCGGTGACGCCGCCGTGACGGTGACCGTCACCACCTTCGGCGTTCCCGACGAGGCGCCACCGGCCGGCGGCGTGGGCTACACGATCCGCAGGCGCCACTACGACCTCGACGGGGACGAGGCCGATCTGAGCGCGGTGCGGGCCGGCGACCGGCTGGTCGTCGCGCTCGAGGTGCATCCCGACCGCGGGGTGGCCGGCGGGCGGCTGCTGATCGACGACGCGCTGCCCGCGGGCTTCGAGATCGACAACGCCAACCTGCTGCGGGAAGGCGACGTGCGCGCGCTGGACTGGCTCGCCGTGAACGTCGAGGCCGAGATGACCGAGGCGCGCTCGGACCGCTTCCTGGCGGCGGTGGACTGGACCTCCGAGCGGTCGCTGCGGCTGGCGTACGTCGTGCGTGCGGTCTCGCCGGGCGACTTCCACTACCCGGCGCCGGCCGTCGAGGACATGTACCGCCCCACCCACCGCGCGGTCGGTGCGACGGGCCGCGTGACCATCGGCCCGTGAGACGGCGGCCGCGGGCGGGGCGGGCGTTGCGGGCGTCGCTCGCGGTGCGCGCGAGACGCGGCGTCGGGGCGGTGCTGGCGCTCGCGCTCGTCCTCGTGCTGGCTCTAGGACTGGGCGTCTGGCGCTGGGTGGCGACGACCGAGCTGCCGCCGCTGTCGCTGGAGACCTCGGTCGAGGTGCTGGCCGCCGACGGCCGGCTGCTGCGCGCGTTCACCGTGGCGGACGGGCGCTGGCGGCTGGCGGCTTCGCCTGAGCAGGTGGACCCCCTCTACCTGGCGATGCTGATCGCGTACGAGGACCGGCGCTTCTACCGTCACCACGGGGTGGACCCGTGGGCGATGGTGCGCGCGGTCGGGCAGGCCGTGGCCAACGGCCGGGTCGTCTCGGGCGGATCCACGCTCACGATGCAGGTGGCGCGCCTGATCGAGGACGGCTCGACCGGCTCCTGGCGCGGCAAGCTGCGGCAGATACGGCTGGCCCTGGCGCTGGAACGCCTCTTGCCGAAGGACGAGATCCTGTCCCTCTACCTGCACCTCGCGCCGATGGGGGGCAACCTGGAGGGCGTGCGGGCGGGCAGCCGCGCCTGGTTCGGCAAGGAGCCCGGCCGCCTCACCGAGGCGGAGGCCGCGCTGCTCGTCGCTCTGCCGCAGGCGCCCGCCCTGCGCCGTCCCGACGACCATCCCGAGGAGGCGCGGGCTGCGCGCGACCGGGTGCTGGCGCGGGCCGCGGCGGCGGGCGCGATCGACGCGGACGCCGCCCGCGCGGCGATGCGGGAGGCGCTACCCGATGCCCGCCGTCCGTTCCCCGCCCACGCGCCGCACCTGGCGGACCGGTTCGCGCATGACCGAGCCAGGTCGGCAGGTACACCGAACGACTCTCGATGCCGACCTGCAGGCCGCTCTGGAGGCCCTGGCGCAGGACGCGGTGCACGAGCTGCCGCGCCAGGCGACGCTGGCGCTGCTGGTCGCCGACCTGGACAGCGGCCGGATCGTGGCCAGCGTCGGCTCGGCCGACTACACCAGCGACGCGCGTCGCGGGTACGTCGACATGACCCGGGCGCTGCGCTCGCCCGGCTCGACGCTGAAGCCCCTGATCTACGGCCTGGCGTTCGCCGGCGGCATGGCGCACCCGGAGACCCTGCTGAACGATCGGCCCGCCGACTACGCCGGCTACGCGCCGCAGAACTTCGACAACGCCTTCCGCGGGCCTGTCAGCGCGCGCGAGGCGCTGCAGGCCTCGCTGAACCTGCCCGTCGTCGAGCTGACGCACGCGCTGGGACCGGCGCGGGTGATGGCGGCGCTGCGGCAGGCGGGCGTCCACGCCGAGGTGCCCGGCGACGTTCCGGGCCTGGCGATCGCCCTCGGCGGCATCGGCGTCAGCCTCGAGGGGCTGGTGCAGCTCTACGCGGCGATCGCACGCGGTGGCGAGGCCGTGGCGCTCTCGGCCCGGCAGGACGCGGCGCCGACGACGCGCGCGCGCGTGCTCACGCCCGACGCCGCCTGGCACGTGTCCGACATCCTCGCTGGCGCAGCGCGCGCCGCGTCGTTGCCGGACTGGCCGCTGGCCGTCAAGACGGGCACCTCCAGCGGGTACCGCGACGCCTGGGCGATGGGGTTCGATGGCGCCCACGTGGCCGGGGTGTGGGTCGGGCGCGCCGACGGCACGCCGGTCCCGGGCATGGTCGGGGCCACCGCGGCGGCCCCGCTGCTGTTCGAGGTCTTCTCGCGCCTGGGGCCTCGGCCCGAGCCGCGTCCGCCGGCCCCGCCGCGCACGCTGATGGTGGCGTCCACCGCCGAGCTTCCCGCGCCGCTCCAGCGGTTCGGGACGCGGCAGCGAGAGGCCGACGATGCACCGCAGCTGGCGTTTCCGCCCGACGGCGCGACGCTGGCGCCGCTGGCGGGCGGCATCCCGGCACGCGTGGAGCGCGGCCTGCCGCCGTTCGCCTGGTTCGTCGACGGTGCGCCGCTGGCGGTCCGGAGCTTCGAGCGCGAGCTGCGCCTCGCGGTGGAGGGGCCGGGGTTCGTGACGCTCTCGGTCGTGGACGCCGAGGGCCAGGCGGCGCGGGCACGCGTCGAGCTGCGCTGAGCGGGTCGCTCGCGGGCGTCGCCGCCGCCGGCTCGGATCAGGCCAGGTCGGCGAGGATCTCTGCCGGCACCTGAGGGAGCGTTTCGAAGCCGGGCCGAGCGAAGTAGTACCCCTGGAACAGGTGCACGCCCATCTCTCGCAGGGCGCGAGCCTCGTCGCGGGTTTCGACGCCTTCGGCGATCACGTCGATGCCCAGCGCCTTGCAGGTGCCGAGCAGCCCGCCGACGATCGCTCGCTTGGTGGGGTCGGTGTCGATGTCGCGAACGAGGTGCATGTCGAGCTTGACCAGGTCGGGCTGAAAGTCGGCGAGCAGGCTCAGCCCGGCGTAGCCGGCACCGAAGTCGTCGATCGCGGTGGTGAAGCCTTGGCGCTTGTACGACTCGATGATCGTGCGCAGGTGGTCGCTGTCCGCTACCTTCTCGACCTCGGTGACTTCGAAGACGATGTCGTCGATCGGGAAGCCGGTTCGGCGTGCCGCCGCCAATGTCGTCTGGATGCACCGTTCGGGCTCATAGACGGCGTTGGGGAGGAAGTTGATGCTCAAGCGGTTTCCAAGACCGAGCGTGCTCGCGAGTTCGATGGCTCGAACTCGGCTGGTCTGATCGAACGCGTACGGCTGGTCTCGGTCGACGCGCTCGAACACCCAGCCCGACGGCTCGCCGCTGGGGCCTCGAGCGAGCGCTTCGTACGCGTATACGGACCGGTCGGAGATGTCGACGATCGGCTGGAACGCCATGGAGAAGACGAACCCGAGGTCGGCACCGTCTTGGCATGCGGCGCATCGATCAGAGTCGGTCGTCATGCTGCACCCTTCCGTGCGGAATGCGGCGGAGGCGTACGTTCCTTGGGGGACGGGGACGCTCGAGCCGACGCTCGTCGCGGCCTCGGTGCGATTGAAACGTCGAATCCAGGACCCGTCCGCTCGAAGACAACGAGACTACCCACTTCGGCGGCGAAGTGTCATGCACGCTACACTCTCGCGTCGCCACCGGGCAGCGATGCGACCGCTGCGCTCAGGCGCTCCAACGCTTCGCGAACGGTCGCTCGCGGGCAGCCGACCGTCATGCGCGCGAACCCCGCTCCCTCGCGTCCGAACCAGTAGCCCTGCGCCAGCGCGACGCCGACGTCCCTGGCCAGGAAGCGCTCGAGCTCCTTGGCGTCCAGGGCGAGGCCTCGGAAATCCAGCCACAGGAGGAAGGTGCCCTCCGGCTCGATCATCGACACGCCCAGATCGTGCGACGCGAGGTGGCTGCTCACCAGCTCGACGTTGCCGCGAACGTAGGCGAGCACCTCGTCGAGCCACGCGCCGCCGTCGCGGTACGCCGCCTCGGTCGCCGCCACCGCGAGCACGTTGGTCTTGGCGATGCGGAAGCGCCGCGCGAACGCTCGGAACGCCTCTCGGTGGGGAGCGTGCGGGATCACGACCAGGGCGTCGACCATGCCGGCGACGTTGAACGTCTTCGCAGGCGAGAGGCAGGCGGCCGCGTGCGTCGTCGCCTCGTCCGAGAGGGTCAGGTAGGGAACGTAGCGCTTCGGCGGGAACGCGAAGTCGCCGTGGATCTCGTCGGCGATGACGAAGACGCCGTGCCGCTCGCAGATCTCCGCGACGCGTTCGAGCTCCGGCCGCGTCCAGACGCGTCCGACCGGGTTGTGCGGATTGCACAGAATGAGCACCTTGGTCGTGGGCGCGGACGCCTTGGCTTCCAGGTCGACGAAGTCCATCTCGTAGCGACCGTCCACGAGGGTCAGCGGGTTCTTGACGAGGGTGCGCTTGGTGCCTCGAATGGCGGCCTTGAAGTCGAAGAACACCGGCGGCTGGACCACCACGCCGTCCCCTTCGTTCGAGTGCTGCTCGATCAGGATCGAGATGGCGCTCAGGATCGATGGGCAGGCGAGCACATCGCGACGATCCAAGCCCCAGGCGTGGCGTCTTCGGTACCAGTCCTCGATCGCCCCGAAGTAGCTTTCCGGCTTGGTTCCGTAGCCGTAGATGCCGTGTGCGACGCGCTGCGTCAAGCTCTGGACGACGGCGGGGGGCGAGCGCAGATCCATGTCGGCGATCGACATCGGGATCGCGTCCTGGTTGCCGAAGTGCTCGGAGAGGTAGGAACGACTCCACTTCAGCGTCGGAACGTCGTTGCGGTCGATCGGTTCGCCTACGTCCATGAGCTGGCCGTTCGACGTCCCGCCCAAGGTGGAGCGGACCGGCCGGGGACGCGAGGTGACAGGGTGTCGGGGAACGCCGGGGGACGCATGGCCGCACTGTACGGGATCGTGCAGATGCTACGCGATGAAAGACGCTGTCCGACCCGAGCAGACGGCGGCTCCTGGACCTGCTCCGCGAGCGCGACGGGCGCTCGCTGGCCGAGCTGTCCGCCCGCTTCCCGGTCTCTCCCCAGGCCGTCCCCGGCGACCCGGCCGACCTCGATACCAGCCGCGTGACCTTCACGATCACCCTAGAGGGCGACGTCTGCCAGCTGCGCCTCGTGCACGACGAGATGGACGCGCGCGACACGGCCGAAGGCTACGCCGCGGGCTGGGCGCGGATCCTGAGCGGCCTCAAGACCTGGCTGGAGACCGGGCGCCCGCTCGTCGCCGCGTAGCCGCGACGACGGGGCACGCCGGGCGTCAACCGCGCAGATGCCGCGTGAGCTGCGACAGGTCGGTGGTCGAGGCGCGGTCCCGGACCTCGCCCTGGTAGCGGTCGAACAGCGCCTTGCCCCGCTCGAGCTCGCGCGCGAACACGCTCCGTAGCTGGTCCTGGTCCAGTCGCCGTCCCTCGCCGTAGTACGCGTCGGCGACCTTGCCGATGGCGTAGGTGGTCGCGAAGGTCGTCAGCGCGCCGGTCGCCGCCCGGCCGAGCTTGCCTGCGGTCTTGCCGGCCAGCTTGCGGACCGTGCCGCCGAAGAGCTTGCGTGCGTAGCCCTCGAGCACCTGCGAGGTGAGGCCCACGCCGGCGATGGCCAGCAGCTCGCGGACGCTTCCCTGGTCGAGCGCGTAGCCGTGGGCGCGGCCGATCTCGTGCACCAGCTTCATCTGCACCGGCACGATCGCCATGGTGGCCAGCGACTGCGGCAGCAGCTCGAGCCCGCCCGCCAGGATGGCGCGGTTCAGGATGGTGCGGTCCAGGTCGGGCGCGCCCTGCGGGCCGGTCGTGCTCGCGGCCGCGGCGCGGTCGCCTGGCGCGGGGTCCGCGGCGGAGCCGCTGGCCGGCGCGGGCACCGGCACGAGCGGGGCGGTGCCGGCGTGAGGCGCGTCCGCGAGCGCCTCCGCCCGCTCACGCACCGCGTCGCGATCGGGGTCCGCCAGGCGAAGGGCGCGCGCCAGCCGGTCGAGGAACGCACGCTCGGCCGCGGTGGTGTGGCCGTCGGCGTCGCACACGCCGACCGCCATCTCGTAGGCGTAGTCGGGCAGGCCCGGCGTCATCAGCGCGGCGGCCGCCTCGTCCAGATCGACGCGACGTAGCAGTACGTCCTGGTACAGGCGGGCGGTATCCACCCCGCCGAGGGCCTCGAACACCTCGGCCAGGCGGCTGCGCTCGTCGTCGCGAAGGCCGTCCGCCTGGGCCGCCATCAGGCACAGGGCAGCGACGGCGTCGCGCTCGCGGTCGGTCATCAGGGTGTCGGTGCGGTCCATGCCTCAGCATGACCCGCGTGGGCGATGACGATGGCAGCCGAAGCGTCGGTTCGCACTTCGAGGCGATGGTGGCTACCTCGGACCAGGCTCACGAGCGAAGAGAACGCCGTGGCGGCACGGGTCGCCGCCACGGCACGTCGCATCGATCGGGCGCGTCCTCAGGCCGTCGCGGCGGCCCCGCTCTCGACCGGGTCGTCACCGTCCGCGATCGTCTTCTCGCGGGCGATGGCGTAGATGAGCAGGCCGAATCCGGCCTTGGCCAGCACGTCGGCGACCGTGTAGCCCAGCTGGATCGCGACGAGGGCGGAGGCGCCTTCGAACCCGAAGAACGGCGCCATGTAGGCGATCGGGTAGACGCCCCACGTGCCCAGCAGCAGCAGGCGCAGGTTCCTCACCAGGATGCGGACCTTGGGCGGCTGACGGTCCAGCGCCGTGCCCAGCTCGCCCCACAGCACCCAGAGGATGTACACGAACGGCACGCTGCTGAGGAAGCCCCAGACGAAGCGCATGGTGCCGTCGTCGGTGATCTCGCCGGGGTAGCCGAGCGCGATCATCAATACGGCGGCGACCGAGAGACGGGCGATCATCGAGCCGGCCTTGGCTCGCGTCAACGCCAGGACCGCCACCACTTCGACCAGCAACAGCGGGACCGTCAGGAGCCAGTCGATGTAGCGGTACGCGTCGTTGAACAGCTGGCCGCTGGGGGCGTAGCCGCCGTCGCCCAGGACGAAGGCGCCGGACCACGACTCGAACATGCGCAGGTAGTGGTACGCCGCGATGGCGACGACGACCGCCGAGATCAACAGGGCGGGGCGGTACTTGACGCCCACCTGGCTGCGCGCGGCCAGGAAGAAGATGAAGCCTGCGCCCATGGCGGCGACACCGAACGAGAGAGCGTTGTAGACCAGCTGGTACTGGCCGATGGACAGGAAAGGTAGTTCCACGATCATCCTCCTCTTGGGTCTCGCCACGGCGCGGAACGACGTCGCGATGCCTCTTACGGCGCAGCATGGAGGCTTCCGCGGATCCAAACCGCGCCCGCGCCCGCAATCCCGGACCGAGGTTCGTGGGACAGGCCACCAAGAGGCCGGAAGAGCGTCACCGACGCTACACATCGTTCAAGGTCGCACCCCGGAATGGGCGAGATCGCCTACGGTCCGATGGAGTCTGGGCGCTGAACTTGCGAACGTATGCGAGCGCGACGCCGTCCTCACCAGTGTGAACGTAGCGTCACCGCGACGGCCGAGGCCCGCCTGGCTCCGATGCTGCTGATCGCGGCGTGGGGCACCGTCTTCGTCGCGGTCACGGCAAAGGCCGCGGCGCCGTGGCTCGTGGACCGCTACGTGATGTGGCCGCTGCTGGTCGGGATCGTCGTTCTCGGGCTTCCCCACGGCGCTCTGGACGACCTGATCCCTGCCCGGATCGGCTTCGCGTGGGGGTGCCGGACCGCGCCCGTCGCGCTGTTCCTCGCGGCGTACGCAGGCTTGGTGGCCGCCTACCTCGGCGTTCGGCTCCTCGTGCCGGCGTGGGCGTTCGCGGGGTTCCTGCTGGCGACGATCTGGCACTGGGGACAGGGGGACCAACGGTTCCTCGAGATCTTCCTGGGCGCAGGCCGACGGCCAGGCGTCGCCGCCCTCGTGACGGTCCTGACGCGCGGATCCATGCCGATCCTGGTGCCGATCGCGGCCTTTCCCGCAGCCGCCCAGGATCTGTTCGTCCGCGCGACGTCCGGCCTCGGCCTCGAGGTCGCGGCGCTGGACCTGGGTGCGCCGTGGCTGCGCGTGCTGATCCTGGCCGTGCTCGCAGGCTTGTCGGTCAGCTACCTGCTGGTCGCGATCGACGCGGCCGCCACGCGCGTAGGCCTGCTGGTGGACGTGACCGAGGTCGCCCTGCTGGCCGGCTTCTTCGCCTTCGTGCCCGCGAACGCCGCGATCGGAATCTACTTCGTCGCCTGGCACTCGCTGCGCCACCTCGCGAGGCTGGCGTTGCTCAGGCGACCCGATGCCGAGGCGATCGGGCGAGGCGACCTCGTGGGACCCGTCCGGCGCCTGGCCGTGGACTTGATCCCCGTCACCGCTGCAGCGCTGGCGCTGCTGGCGTCGCTTACGATGTGGTCGCAGGCGAACCTGCAGACCGTCGACGACTTCGTCGCGGTGTACCTCGTCCTGATCAGCGCCCTCACCGTGCCGCACATGATCGTCGTCGCGATGATGGACGTCCGTCCCGCCTAGACGCTCTGCCGTTAGGGAATCTCGTGGCTCAGTCGGTAAGGGCCGCTGGACGCCTCGAGCCGGTGCGATCGTGCTACAACGTGCACATGTGCGCACGCAAGAGATCCGAAAGCTCGACCGCTCCGCGCGGCATTCGGTTGCCGACCGAACTCGCGCAGGCCATCCAGCACGAAGCGGACGCTCGAAACCGCTCCTGGTCGGCGATGACCGGCGAGCTTCTGGAAGAGGCGATCCGCATGCGCCGTGCGCCCGGCGTCGCGTTCGTCGACGGCGCCACGGGCCGGCGCGCCGTCGTCGCCGGCACCGGACTCGACGTCTGGGAGGTCGTCGCTACCTGGCGCAACGTCGAAGGGGACATCGGCCGGCTCGAGCGGAGCTATCCGTGGCTCTCGGAGATGCAGCTGCGCTCGGCGATCGGGTACTACCGGCTGTACCCGGACGAGATCGACGCGCGACTCGAACGCGAGGACGCCTGGACGCCGGAACGCGTGCGTCAGGAGCTCCCGTACGTGACGCCCACCGATCCGACCCGTTGACGCCGGAGCGGACTGCATGCGTTTCCTACTCGACGAGGACCTGCCGCCCAAAACGGCGGACGTCGGGCGTGGACTGGGGCTCGACGTGGTGAGCGTCCACGAGCTCGCACGGACGGGTCTCAGCGACGAACACCAACTCGCGTTCGCCGCCTCCGAGCGGCGGATCCTGGTGACCTGCAACCGCGACGACTTCGTCGCCCTCACGCGCAGCTTCTACGCCACGGGCAGGCCACACGCCGGCATCGTGATGGTGTCGCGGGCGTGCCCGAACCATCGTCCCGCGACCATCGCACACGCCCTGGCGGCCTGGCGCGAGCGATACGCGCCCAACGGACCGGGGTCGGGCTTCCTCGACTTCTTGTGACGTCGGCTTCAGAGCGTCGCGGCGCCCGAACGCTAAGGTCCGGGCGCCGCGACACGATCCACCCGCCTCCGCGGGCGGCGTTGCGCGTTCCCTCTCAGGCCAGCTCGAAGCGGTCCAGGTTCATCACCTTGTCCCACGCTGCGACGAAATCCTGCACGAACCGGTCCTTCGCGTCGTCCTGGGCGTACACCTCGGCGATCGCGCGGAGCTGCGAGTTCGAGCCGAACACCAGGTCGACGCGGGTGCCGCTCCACCTGACCTCGCCCGTCGCGCGGTCGTGGGCATGGAACAGCTGTTCGGTCTCGTCCGTCGGCGCCCAGGCGACCCCCATGTCCATCAGGTTCACGAAGAAGTCGTTCGTCAGCGTCTCGGGACGGTCGGTGAACACGCCGTGCTTCGCAGCGCCGACGTTGGCGTTCAGGACACGCAGGCCGCCCACCAACGCGGTCATCTGGGGTGCGGTCAGGGTCAGCAGCTGCGCCTTGTCGAGCAGCATCTCCTCGGCCGACACGGTGTAGCGCGTCTTCAGGTAGTTCCGGAACCCGTCCGCGACCGGCTCGAGCACCTCGAACGCCTCCGCGTCGGTCTGCTGCTGGGTCGCGTCGGTGCGTCCGGGCGCGAACGGCACCTCGACGTCGTGCCCCGCCTTCTTCGCGGCCGCCTCGATCGCAGCGCATCCGCCCAGCACGATCAGGTCGGCCAGCGACACCTTCTTGCCGCCGGGCTGCGCAGCGTCGAAGTCGCGCTTGATTCCCTCGAGCGTCCCCAGCACCTTGGCGAGGCGCTCCGGCTGGTTGCCCTCCAGTCCTTCTGCGGCGTCAGCCGGATGCGCGCGCCGTTCGCGCCGCCGCGCTTGTCCGAGCCGCGGAACGTCGACGCCGACGCCCAAGCGGTAGAGACCAGCTCCGGAATCGTCAGCTCGCTTCCCAGGATCTTGGTCTTGAGCGCCGTGACGTCCTGCGCGTCGATGAGCTCGTGGTCGACGGGAGGCACGGGATCCTGCCAGAGCAGCTCCTCGTCAGGAACCTCGGGGCCCAGGTAGCGCGAGCGTGGCCCCATGTCACGGTGCGTGAGCTTGAACCAGGCGCGGGCGAACGCGTCCGCGAACGCATCGGGGTCCGCATGGAAGCGCCGCGCGATCGCCTCGTACGCCGGGTCGACGCGAAGCGCCACGTCGCTGGTCGCCATCATCGGCGCGTGCCGCTGGGTCGGATCGTGCGCGTCGGGGACGGTGTCCGACGCGGCGGGATCGGTCGGGGTCCACTGCCAGGCGCCGCCCGGGCTCTTCGTCAGCTGCCACTCGTAGCCGAAGAGGGTGCCAAAGTAGCTGTTGTCCCAGGTGATCGGGGTCGCCGTCCAGGCGCCCTCGAGTCCGCTGCTGATCGTGTCGACGCCCTTGCCGGCGCCGTAGTCGCTGGACCAGCCGAGTCCCTGCTCGTGCAGCGGGGCCGCTTCCGGCTCCCGGCCCACGTGCGCGGGGTCCCCCGCACCGTGAGTCTTGCCGAAGGTGTGCCCGCCAGCGATCAGGGCGACGGTCTCCTCGTCGTCCATCGCCATGCGGGCGAAGGTCTCGCGGATGTCGTGCGCCGAGGCCGCCGGGTCGGGCTTGCCGTTGGGACCCTCGGGGTTCACGTAGATCAGGCCCATCTGGACCGCGGCCAGCGGATCCTCGAGCTCACGGTCGCCCTCGTAGCGCTCGTCGCCCAGCCATTCGGCCTCCTTGCCCCAGTACACGTCCAGCTCCGGCTCCCACACGTCCTCGCGCCCGCCGCCGAAGCCGAACGTCTTCAGGCCCATCGACTCCAGCGCCACGTTGCCGGCGAGCACCATCAGGTCCGCCCACGAGATCGCGTCGCCGTACCTGCGCTTGATCGGCCAGAGCAGCCGGCGCGCCTTGTCGAGGTTCACGTTGTCCGGCCAGCTGTTCAGCGGCGCGAAGCGCTGCGATCCGGACGAGGCGCCGCCGCGGCCGTCCCCGGTGCGGTAGGTACCTGCGCTGTGCCAGGCCATGCGAATGAAGAACGGCCCGTAGTGGCCGTAGTCGGCGGGCCACCACGGCTGCGAGTCGGTCATCAGGGCGTGAAGGTCGTTCTTCAAGGCGGCCAGGTCCAGCGTCGCGAACGCCTTCGCGTAGTCGAACCCCTCGCCCATCGGGCTGGCCTGCGGCGAATGCTGGTGAAGGATGCCGAGGTTCAGCTGGTTGGGCCACCAGTCGCGGTTCGACCGGCTTCCCGCGGCGGTCGTCGCGTGTACCGGGCACTTGTTGATGTCGTCCATGTCGTTCTCCTGTCGTGCGCCGACGTCGTCTGGGCGCTGGGCGTCGTGGTGCACGCCGTCTACGTGCAGCCCGCCTGGGTGCAGGTCGATCGGTGGTCCCGCGGCCGTACAAGATACGCCGAACGGGACACGCCCATCGTGGTCTGGCCATCCATGAGCGGACACGGCGATGACATTCGCACCGTACCGTCGCTCATGACCGAACGGGTCGAGGGTGCGACCTTCGCGGGGCAGACGGTACGACTCGACGATCGCCGGTTCGTGTCGTGTACCTTCGACGGCTGCAGCATCGTGTACGCGGGCGGGCCGACCGAGGTCCTGGGTTGCACGTTCACCGACTGCATCTGGCAGCTCGAGGGACGGGCAGCCAACACCGTCACGCTGCTCGGCGGCCTGGGGGCGAGCGACGGGTCGACTGGACGGCGACTCGTCACCGGACTCTTCTCGCAGCTGCGACGGATGCGTGGCGAGGTCGCGCCGTTCCCGGATCGGGGGTCGACCCCGGAGCGCTTGGCGGTCGGTGCGGCGGACGAGGTACGCATCCGCGACGTCACGATCACGACGAGCGCGACCGAAACCCGTACGGCCGATACCCGCCCGGTCGAAACGCGCGCAGGTACCTCATCGTTGGCCGAAGAGGCGCGAAACGGCGAGCCGCGCCGACCGGCACCGTCCGGTCGGTGGATCTTCTTGTCAGGCGACCTCGCGTGGATCGTGATCGCGGCGGGCGTGGTCCTGGCCACCGTCGTCCTCGGTCGGACCGGCGGCTGAGCCGAAGCTTCGCCGGTCAGCGGCGACACGTCGATTCCAGGGGCCTCGCGAGGCCCCTGGAATCGACGTGTCGCTTCGCTAACGGGCGCCCGAGCGCCCCTTGACCCCCGTCTCCGCCCAAGTCGACGACGCGCTTGATCGCCCAGCGCCCAACGATGGCATCGCCGCGAAGGTCGGGGCTGACGGATCCATGGCCCCAGAAGTGATCGTTGATGCTGGACGCTCCCGAGCCGTACACGCCCACGACGCGGGCTGCGACGCCGGTGGGCTGAGTGTCGTCGGAGGCCTTCATCCACGCCGAGCGCACCCGCATGTCGTGGTCGACGAGATTACTGGCGAACTCGCGCGAGAAGTTGTCGCGGACGTAGGCGTTCGTGTGGAAGCCCAGGATCATGTGCAGTCCGTCGAACTCGTCTCGCCAGCGGTCGAAGTAGCTCAGGCCGCTCCAGTCGTCCCGCAGCACCTGGCACGAGTAGAGCGCAAGCCACTCGAGATCGCCATCGCCCCAATCGCCGTCGGCGTCGGTGTGGGTGAGCGTGCCGTCGTCGTGCGAGCTGTCTTCGAACGTGAAGCCTCCCCGTAGCCGTGACCGACGTAGAAGGTGATGTCCGTGTTGTCGATGTACGCCGAGTCGCCGGGTGCCTTGAAATCCTGTTCCCAGGCGTTCGTGCCGGTCCAGCTGAAGCGTCGGGTGACGCCGTCCGCACTCATCTCGTCGCGGAAGCCCTGCTCGAGCGCACCGAACTCGTTCGTCACGGCGTTCTCGGTGCCGAAGTCTCGCACGCCCCCGACCTGCGGCCACAGGCCCGCACCGACGACCTGCGCGTCGACGTCGAACGTCTGGCGGGCTTGCACCTCGATGCCGTTGGCGTCGGTGACGGTCGCGACGAGCGTGTCCTGCGTCGCCTCGGCACGGCTGGTGACGGTGTAGAGCGCCGACGTGCTCGTCGCTCCGTCAGCCTCCGCGAGATCGACGTGGGTGGAGCTCCACGAGACCGTGTAGGCGCGCGACCGCCGTCGATGCGCACGTCGGCGCGTACGTCGGCACCCTCGACCAGCACGTCGAGCTCCGCATTCGGAACGTAGTTGGCGTCCTCGACCGCGGGGAGCAGCTGCTGGAGCAGCGCGACCTGCTCCCCGTCCACCGTCGCCGTCCCGCTGCACTCCACGTGCGGCAGGAGGATCGCGACCGAGCCGAGCTCTAGCGGTGGCGCGTAGTAGACCATCCGGGTCGAGACGTTCACCTCTCCGAGCGTGCGTCCGAGCGCGTCGCTGCAGCGGCTCATCGCCTCGTCGTCCGACAGGACGGCGACGTCCTCGCCCGTCTCGACGCCACGGAACGCGTACCGGAGCGAGGTCGCGCCGTCGCCATCGAACGTCGCGTAGACCGTCGCTCCCGGCCCCAGGAGCGGGAGCCGATCGTCGGTCAGGGTGAAGTCGTACGCGACCCTCGCGTCGAGCACGACGGAGCTCGAGGCGGTCGCCCCGCTCGCCTGCCACTCGAACACCGTCTCCTGGGTGACCTGCGTGGATCCGCCCTGCGGGAACAGCTCGGTCAGGCCGGCGGCGTCGAGGGCGCTGCCGAGCTGCCTGGCGGCCTCGTCCGTTGTCGGTATCTGCAGCGCATCGAGCGCCCCGAAGTCGATCGCCTCGTACGTGACGACGCCGCCTTCCTCCTCGTCGAAGCTCGACCCCACCTCGGTCGCACCGGTGGGGACGTAGGCGAACCGCTCAGGGGCGAAGAAGTCGACGATGGCGTTTTCGAACGTGACCGCCTCTCCCAGGCTCAGCTCGGATGCGAGCGCTGTGACCTGACTGGCGCTGGGACCCGTGCGGACGACCTCGTAGACCGGTAGGCGCTGTTCACCGTCGGCCGACTCCGTGGGTGTGCATCCCGCGACGACGACGAGTACGGACACGAGCATTCCGAAGTAGCGTGCGTGACGTTTCATGGACACCTCCGTGCGGCCCGACCCAAGGTAGGTGGCCGGTCCGCGACTCGGCTGGCGTGTCGTGCATGGTCGTCCGCGCGCGAGGCCTGCGTCCGGCGCGTCGGGCGATGCTGCCGTGGCTTTCGCCCCCTCTCTGCGCACGGTAGGCACGCGTCAGTCTATGGGCTGTACATTTTTCGGCATGTGCATCCGTGGGCCAGGCGACGGCGGGCCGGTGCGGCCCAGGCCGAAGACGAAGAGGGACCGCTACGCCACGTTGGCTAGGCTGCGTCGCCCCAAGCCTGCGTGAGCGCTCGCTCGAACACGTCGACCTCCTGCGCCCCAGACACCGCGAAAGCGCGGTCCAGGACGAAGAAGGGGACGCTCTGGATCCCGAACGCTCGGGCCTGGTCCTGATCCTCGCGGACCGAGGTGGCGTACGCCTCGCCCTCTAGCGCGGCCCGGACCTCGCCCTCGGCCAAGCCCAGCTCGGTAGCGAGGTCGATCAGCGTGTCGGGCTCGCCGATCGCGCGGCCTTGGGTCCAGTACGCCCGCAACAGGCGCTCGTTCGCTTCGGTTCGCAGGCCGTGGTCGGCGGCCAGGTGGATCAGGCGATGCGCGTCGAAGGTGTTGCCCGGCTTGGCGAGGTCCAGGCGCACCTCGAGCCCTTCGCCCTCCGACATGGCGACGACGTTCGCGGTCATCTGGCGTGCCTGCTCGAGCGACACGCCGTACTTGGCGGCCAGCTGCTCGTCCATCGTTCCGGGCGTGCGCCGTGGCGCAGCGGGATCGAGCTGGAAGGCGCGCCAGACGACCTCGACCTCGTCCGCGTGCGGGAACGCCGCCAGCGCACGCGTCGAAGCGGCGCTTTCCGACGTAGCAGAACGGGCAGACGATGTCGGACCAGATCTCGACCTTCATGCGGAACGGCCTGCGGTCACGAAGCGCGAGACCTCCTCGAGCGGCCTCTTGTCGATGCGCGGCACGGTGGCGTCGCGGGCCGGGAGGCCGGCCACCACCAGCAGGAACGCCTGCTCGTTGGCGGGTCGCTCCAGGATGTCGCGCAGGAAGCTCATCGGGCTGGGCGTGTGCGTCAGCGTCGCGAGTCCGGCGTGGTGCAGCGCCGCCAGCAGGAACCCGGTCGCGATGCCGACGGACTCCTTGACGTAGTAGTGCTTCTCGGTCGAGCCGTCTTCGCGGAGGCCGTGCGTTCGCGCGAACACGGCGATCAGCCACGGCGCGGTCTCGAGGAACGGCTTGTTCGCGTCGGTGCCGAACGGCTGCAGCGCCTCGAGCCAGTCGGTCGGGGCGCGTCCGCCGTAGAAGGCACGCTCCTCGGCCTCGGCGGCCGCGCGAATCTGGCGCTTCACGCCGGCGTCGGCGACCGCGACGAACGTCCACGGCTGCATGTTGGCCCCGTTGGGCGCCCGTCCTGCGGTTCGGATCGCGCTTTCGATCACGGCGCGCGACACGGGCGTCTCGGCGAACTGCCGCACGGTCCGGCGGCTTCGCATCGTCGCCTCGAACGCCTCGATACGCCGCAGGCGCTCGGCGTCGTCGAGCTCCGGGTAGCCGGGCAGGGGATCGTGGATCGCCATGGCGCATTCCATCACGGCGGCATGCCGGCCGCGGGACGGGCCGGCCGCGAAGCCGCGACTCAGAGCAGCAGCGCGCCGATCGCCGCGTTCAGCACGAAGGAGGCCAGCGCGGCCAGCAACAGCACGCCCCACGTCTGTCCGCCGGGCGCCAGGTTCATGCTGGACTGCGTCGCGAGGTACGCGAAGTACACGTTCAGGGCGATCCCCGCGATGGCGACGAGCGGGATCAGCAGCACGCCTATCAGGGTGAGGATCAGGATCAGCGTGACGATGGAGATCAGGACCGAGAGCGGCGCCCAGAACAGCGCGAAGCTGTACGCCACCTCGTCCAGGGTGCCCGTGCCGCCACGGCGACTGCCGAGCCAGTGCACGATGTAGGTGAAGACCAGGAACCCCAGAATCGTGAACAGGATGTTGGCGATGAAGCCGCCGATGCCGTCGGTCAGGCCGAACAGGCCGGTGATGGCGCCGGCGAGCGCGACGTAGGCGATCGCGTCGCGAAGCGTGCCGGATTTCTCGTGTCGCTCGAACGCCGCGACGCTGCGGCTGGCGAGAACGTCGCGGCTTTGCGTGAACATGTCCGTGATCGAGCTGCTTGCTGCCATGGTGACCCCCTCGAGTCGTGCTCGCACCACCCTAGCGTGCGGACGGGGGTGGCGGGTCCAGGGGGCTCGTCACGCACGCTCGGACCTGGCTGTCGTTCGGTCGGCCAGCTGCCGTAGCCCGGCGTCGGTCGCGTCGACGAGGACCGCGAACGACGTTTCGCGGTCGATCGGCATGGCGAAGCCGCCTTCCTGCTCCAACGCGACGAACCCGTGCAGCGCGCTCCTGAGGTAGCGGGTCGCGTGCAGCGCGTCCTCGCCGTCGAGCCCGTAGCCGCGCAGAACGGCGAGGACGGTGTCGACGACGCGACGGGCCGCCGTGGCCAGCCGGTCGTCTTCGTACCGGCCGGCGAGGGTGAGGGCGTACAGGCCGGGCTGCTCGCGGCCGAACGCGCGGTACGCCTGGGCGACGGCTGCGAGCGCGTCGCGACCCGAGCGGCCGGTGGCGGCCCGTTGCAGGACGTCGCCGAGCCGCTCCACGCCGCGCAGCCGGACGGCACGGCGGAGTCCGTCGAGCCCGGCGACGTGGTGGTACAGCGACGGCGTGCGCACGCCGAGCTCCCGGGCGACGGCCGCGAGGCTCAGCCCGTCGGCACCCCGCTCGTCGAGCAGCGCGACGGCCGTATCGACCACGCGCTGGAGGGTGAGCCGGCCCGTCGTTCCGCCTTCGCGCGGCGGTCGATCGTCAGCGCGTGGCACGGGACTCGGGGACGTGCACGTCGCTGACGTGAGGGTCGTTGACGTGAGGGTCGGTGACGTGGGCGTCGGAGACGAAGCGCACGATCCGCGCTGCCGTGGCGTCGGGCAACTCGACGTGCGGGTAGTGGCCAGCGCCGTCGATCATGGCGATCTCGGCGGAGGACGCGCTGGTCAGGGCAGCGGCGATGTCGCGCGCCTCCTCGGCCGGGTCGGGAAAGTCGGGATCGGCGCTGCCCATCACGACGAGCGCGGGAGCGCGCACGGCTGGAAGTCGCGCCTCGATCGCGGCGTCGCTTCGGAACATCATGGCGCGCAGCGCCTCGAACCGGCCCGGCTCCGCGAGGTTGGTGAGGATCGCGCGGCGGTGCGCAGCGTGATCGGCGGGCTTCTCGGTCGGGTAGAGCGTGTCGTAGAACCAGCCCCAGGCGCGGACCTTCCACGGGCCGGTGCTCATCAGGCGCAACGTGGTGCGCATCAGCGGCGACATCGGGTGATCGCGGACGAACGGCCCGATCAGGACGAGCCCCGCCACCAGGTCGGGTCGTTCGGCGGCGGCCCATACGGCGGGAGCGGCGCCGAACGAGTTGCCGATCACGACCGCAGGACCGGCGTTCAACGTGTCCAGCAAGGCGACGAGGTCGTGGCCGGCGGCTTCGGAGCCGTAGTCGGGCCAGTCGGTGCTGGATCCCCGTGACCGCGCAGGTCGACCGTGACGGTTCGGTAGCCGGCGGCGAGAAGCTCGGGAGCGAGGAAGCGGTACTGCTGGCGCAGGTCGCCGAGCCCGGGAAGCATCACGACCGCGGGGCCCTCGCCGACGTCGTCGTACGCGAGTCGTCCGTCGGGTCGTTCCAGGTGGCGGGTCGTGACGGTCGAAGGTCGGGGGTGGGTGGCGGCCGGTACGGATGGCATGGAATCCTCCTTGAACTACGGATATTAGGCTATACCCTAAAGACCATAGAATCAACCCTACGTCCGGCCCCAGCCTCTTCGCCCCATCGCCGCCACCGGACGTCCGTGCCATGGTGGGCCACGCCGCGCCCTCCCGCCACGGCAGCCCGGACATTCGTTCCTAGCGAGATCCCGCCTTCTTTGGTGCGATGGGTCGTCTGCCGCGGCAGCTCCCTTCGCCCGGCGGGAAGGGGCGACATGCCCGAAGACCTCCAGGCCCTCATCGATCACCTCCAGCGGGACGCCGTCGAAGAAGGGCAGCGCCGCGCGCACGCCATCGTCGCCGAGGCCCAGGCGACGGCCGACGCCAAGCTGCGCGCCGCCGAGGCCGAGGCCGCCCGCATCGTGCGCGACGCCGAGCGCGACGCCGAGGTCTTCACCGAGCGAAGCACCGTCGCCCTGGAGCAGGCCGGCCGCGATCTGCTGATCACCGTCCGGCAGGCGATCGACGAGCTGCTCTCCGGGCTGATCGACGCCTCGCTGGACGAGGCGCTGCGGCCGGAGCTGCTGGCCGAGATGCTGGTCAAGATGGCGGACGCGTACACCTCGCACGGCGGACGGGAACGCCGCATGGCGGTGCTGCTGAACGAGGACGACCTCGGCGCGCTCACGCGACTCTACGTGCAGCGCTACCGCGAGCGCATGGCGCAGGGCGTCGAGCTGCGGCTGGACGCCGACGTTCGCAAGGGGTTCCGAGTTCAGATGGTCGACGAGCACGTGACGCACGACCTGACGATCGACGCGATCGCCGAGGAGCTGGGTCGCTACCTGCGGCCCCGCCTCGCCGAGATGCTGCCGCGGGCCGCCGTCACCCTGACGCGCGACGGGGACCGCTGATGCTGCCGTACCTTCTGGCCAGCGTTCCAGCGCCCCGCCTGGGCAAGCGGCCCGAGGTCGGCGTGGCCGACGTCGCGGCGACCTGCAGGCGCTTCCTGAGCGAGCCGCGTGCCCGCGAGCTGGCCGACGCGCTGGGAGCAGAAGGCGAGCCCGAGGAGCCGGACGATCGCTCCGGTGTTGGGGACCTGGGCGCCGTGGCGCGGGCCTGGGCCGACCTGTCCGCGCAGGTCGACGACGCGGTGGTCCGCGTCCGCTGCGCCCGCGACCATCGGGATCCAACCCCGCATCTCCAACATCCCGCCGGCTTCCGGGTCGACATCGTGACGGCCGTCGCAGCCGCGTTCGAGGCGCCCCACCCGAGCGCGCGCGAGCGTCGGCTGGACGATCTGCGCTGGCGCCTGGCCGACGAGCTGGCCGCGACGTCCCCCGCCGGGTTCGAGGCGCTGTACGCCCGCGCCGTGCAGCTGCGGCTGGCGTGGAGGCGGGAGGCCTGGGACGCCGACGCCGGCTGGCGCGTGCTCGAAGCGAGCCTGCGAACGGTCGAGGACGCGGCCAGCGGACCGTCCGCCGGCACCGCCGACCCCAGCGCCGCGTCGGTCGCGGCCCCTGGTCCCCGTCGTGGCGCGACCCTCGGCGCCGCCGAAGGGGGCGACGGCGATGGCTGACGCCGGGACCGGCGGAGGGACCGGCGCGTCGGGGACCGACGCGGGGGCCAACGTCGGGCGCATCGTGGCGGTGAGCGGACCGCTGATCACCGCCGTGTTCGACAGGCCCGTGGTGCAGAACGAGGTGGGCTACGCCCTGATCGACGATCTGCGGCTCAAGGCCGAGCTGATCCGGGTCCGGGGCGTCTACGCCGACCTGCAGGTGTTCGAGGACACGACCGGGCTGTACGTCGGCGGGCAGGTGGCGTTCACCGGCGAGATGCTGTCCGCCGAGCTGGGTCCCGGCCTGCTGGGTCAGGTCGTCGACGGCCTCCAGAACCCGCTGGTCGACCTGGCCGAGGCCAGCGGCTACTTCCTGCCGCGCGGCAGCTACCTGGCGCCGCTGGACCGGGAGCGCCGCTGGCCGTTCACGCCGCAGGTGCGGCCCGGCGACGAGGTGCGCGCCGGCGACACGCTGGGCACCGTTCCCGAGGGTCAGATCGCGCACCGCATCATGGTCCCGTTCGGCTGGGCCGGGCGCTGGAGCGTACGGGAGATCGCCGCGGAGGGCGACGGCGCGCCTGGACGAGCCGGTCGCCACGCTCGAGGACCGACGCGGCCACGCGCGCGAGGTGACGATGGTGCAGCGCTGGCCGGTCAAGGTGCCGATCCGCGCCTACGCCCAGCGGCTACGCCCCACCGAGCCGCTGGTCACCAAGATCCGGATCGTGGACACGCTCTTCCCGGTCGCGCGGGGCGGGACGTTCTGCGTTCCCGGGCCGTTCGGTGCCGGCAAGACGGTGCTGCAGCAGCTGATGAGCCGCCACGCCGAGGTGGACGTGGTGGTCGTCGCCGCCTGCGGCGAGCGGGCCGGCGAGGTGGTCGAGACGCTGCGCGAGTTTCCCGAGCTGATCGACCCCCGCACCGGACGCAGCCTGATGGAGCGCACCGTGATCGTGTGCAACACCAGCTCCATGCCGGTCGCGGCGCGCGAGGCCAGCGTCTACACCGCCGTCACGGTCGCCGAGTACTACCGGCAGATGGGGCTGGACGTGCTGCTGCTGGCCGACTCGACCAGCCGCTGGGCGCAGGCGCTGCGCGAGGTGTCGGGACGCCTGGAGGAGATCCCCGGCGAGGAGGCGTTCCCGGCCTACCTCGAGTCGGTCGTCGCCGCGTTCTACGAAAGGGCCGGCCTGGTGCGGCTGGGCGACGGCTCGTCGGGCTCGGTCACGATCGGCGGCACCGTCAGCCCGGCCGGCGGCAACCTGGAGGAGCCGGTCACCCAAGCGACGCTCAAGGTCGCCGGCGCGTTCCACGGCCTCTCGCGCGAGCGTTCCGACGCCCGCCGCTACCCGGCCATCGACCCGCTCGAGAGCTGGAGCCACTACCCCGGCGTGGTGGACGAGCGCGACGTGATCTACGCCCGCGCGCTGCTGCACGAGGGCGCCGACGTGGCGCAGATGATGAAGGTCGTCGGCGAGGAGGGCACCACCCTGGACGACTTCGTCCGCTACCTCCAGGCGGAGTACCTCGACGCCGCCTACCTTCAGCAGGACGCGTTCGATCCGGTCGACGCCGCCAGCGGCGCGGAGCGCCAAGCGACCGTGTTCGGCGAGCTGGTGACGCTGCTCCGCACCCCCCTGCGACTGTCCGGCAAGGACGCCGCCCGCCGCGTGTTCCAGCAGCTGGGCCAGGCGACGAAGGACTGGAACCGCTGCGCCTGGGGCACGCCCGAGTTCGATGCCGGCCGCGACCGGCTGCGCGGCCTGCTCGAAGAGGTGCGGGCCGTGGAGGCGCGGGCCGATGCGTAAGGTCTACACCCGACTCGAGCGCATCGCCGGCCACGTCGTCGCCGTCGAGGCGGGCGACGCGACGTACCGGGAGCTGGCGCGCCTCGACTGGCCGGGCGGCACCTCGCTGGCGCAGGTGGTGCGCCTGGAGGGCGGTCGCGCCTTCCTGCAGGTGTTCGCCGGCACCCGCGGCCTGCCGACCGACGCCAGCGTGCGGTTCCTGGGCGGGCCCATGCAGGTCGCGGCGTCGGACGCGGTGCTGGGGCGGGTGTTCGACGGCGCTGGGCGTCCCCGCGACGGTGGTCCCGCCCTGGACGAGGAGGTCGTCGACCTGGCCGGCCCGTCGGTGAACCCGGCCAAGCGGATCATCCCGCGCACCATGGTCCGCACCGGCATCCCGATGATCGACGTGTTCAACACGCTGGTCGAGAGCCAGAAGCTGCCGATCTTCTCGGTGCCGGGCGAGCCGTACCTGCCGCTGCTGGCGCGCCTGGCGCTGCAAGCCGAGGTCGACGTGATCGTGCTGGGCGGGATGGGCCTCAAGCACGACGACTACCTCTACTTCCGCGACACCTTGGAGGACGCCGGCGCGCTGGCGCGGACCGTCGCGTTCATCCACACCGCGGCCGACCCCACCGTCGAGTGCCTGCTGGTCCCCGACATGACGCTGGCCGTGGCCGAGCGGTTCGCGCTGCAGGGGCGGCGGGTGCTGGTGCTGCTCTCCGACATGACGAACTTCGCCGACGCGCTCAAGGAGGTGGCCATCACGATGGAGCAGATCCCCTCCAACCGCGGCTACCCCGGCGACCTGTACAGCCAGCTCGCGGCGCGCTACGAGAAGGCGGTCGACTTCGACGACGCCGGATCGATCACGATCCTGGCGGTCACGACGATGCCGGGCGACGACGTGACGCACCCGGTGCCCGACAACACCGGCTACATCACCGAGGGGCAGCTCTACCTGCGGGGCGGCCGGATCGATCCGTTCGGCAGCCTCAGCCGGCTCAAGCAGCTCGTGAACGGCTCGACCCGCGAGGACCACCGGCCGCTGATGAACGCGATGATCCAGCTGTACGCCGACTACCGCGAGACGCTCGAGAAGCGCGCGATGGGCTTCCGCATGAGCGAGTGGGACGCGCAGCTGCTGCGCTACGGCCAGGGGTTCGAGGCGCGGCTGATGGACCTCGCCGTCGACATGCCGCTCGAGCAGGCGCTCGACGTCGGCTGGACGCTTCTCGCCGAGTGCTTCGAGCCCAGCCAGACCGGGCTCACCACCGACCTCCTGGCGCGCCGCTGGCCGGGGACGCCGTGAGCCGGGTCTCGGCCAGCAAGCACGAGCTCAAGCGGCAACGCGACGCGCTGGCCCGGTACGAGCGGTACCTTCCGACGTTGCGTCTCAAGCAGCGGCAGCTGCAGGCCGAGCTGCGCCGCGCCGAGTCGGCCGTGAGCGAAGCCGCCGAGGAGGAGGCCCGACTCCGTCGCGACCTGAGCGCCTGGATCGAGCTGTGGACCGAGCCGCTGGACCTGGACGCGCACCTGACCCTGCAGGAGGTCCGCAGGGGCGAGACCAGCGTCGCGGGCGTGACCCTCCCGACGCTGGAGGGGGTGCGCTGGACGCGCAGGCCGCCGTCGCCGACGGACACCTCGCCGTGGGTCGACGACGCGGTGGCGGTGTTCGAGCGTCTCGCCGAGCTGCGCTTGCGGCGGGAGGTCCTGGCGGAGCAGCGCAGCCGCCTGGCCGACGAGCTGCGCTTCACCCGTCAACGCGTCAACCTGTTCGAGAAGGTCAAGATCCCTGAAGCCCAGGAGGCGCTCCGCTTCATCCGCATCGCGCTCGGCGACCAGCAGACGGCCGCCGTGGTGCGCGCCAAGATCGCCAAGGCGAAGAGCGTCGAGCGCGAGGCGTCGGCATGATCGTGCCGATGAAGGAGGTCACGATCGTCGCGCCGCGCAGCGACCAGAACGAGACGCTGAAGCGGCTGCTGGACGCGGGCGTGGTCCACGTCGCCGAGACCAAGGCGCCCCAGGACGGCCCGGCCGGCGAGCTTCGCCACCGCATCGACGTCGCTCGGCACGCCGCGAGCGTGCTGGATCACGCGCGCGACGACGCGCCACGCGGGCCTCGGGAGCCCCCTCGCGCCGGCACGCCCACGGCTCCCGAGGCGGCACGCCGTCACCCCCCGGCCGCCGAGGTCGTCGCCGAGGTCGAGCGGCTGGCCGCGCAGCTCGACGACCTGCACGCCACCCGGACCGAGCTGGCGCACGACCTGGAGCGGCTCGAGCCGTTCGGGGCGTTCGACCCGGGCGCCGTGCGGCGGCTGCGCGACCAGGGCGTCGGCGTGCGCCTCGCACGGCCTCCGGTCGCGCGAGACCTGCCCGACGTCGAGGGCGCCCGCTGGATCACCCTGCGAAGCGACCGCAGCCGCCGCGCCGTGGCGCTGGTCGGCGAGCTGGGCGCGGTCGACGCGGCCGAGGTGCACGGCGAGGTCCAGCTGCCCAGCGAGGCGCCGCAGCGGCTGGAGGAGCGGATCGGCGAGGTGACGGACGCCCTGGAGCGGACGCGAGCGAGGCTGTCCGCGCTGGCCGAGGAACGCAGCGAGCTCCAGCGCTGGCTGGTGCGGAGCGAGGAGGCGCTGCGCACGGAGCAGGTGCGAGCGAGCATGGCGAACGTCGGCGCGGTGGCGGTGCTGCGCGGGTTCGTTCCCGAGGACGAGGTCCAGCGGGTCCGCGACCTGGCGGTCCGTCACGGCTGGGGCGTGTGGACGTCCGACGTGGCCGACCCCGACGAGGCGCCCACGCTGATCCGCAATCCGCGCTGGGTGCGTCCGATCGAGCCGCTGTTCTCGTTCCTGGGCGTGGTGCCGGCGTACGGGCACGTCGACGTGAGCGTGCCGTTCCTGGTGTTCTTCAGCCTGTTCTTCGCCATGATCGTCGGCGACGCCGGCTACGGCCTGGTGTTCCTGGCGCTCACCGAGACGTTCGCGCGCCGGTCGGAGCGGATGCCGAAGCGCGTGATCGCGCTGTTGAGGCTTCTGTCGGTCGGCACGATCGTGTGGGGGCTGGCGACCGGCAACGTGTTCGGCATGGCGGCGCTGCCCTCGCTGCTGGCCTGGGGTCGCCTCGACTGGCTGACCGTCGAGCGGAACGTGATCGGGCTGAGCTTCGCGATCGGGGCGGTGCACCTCACCGTGGCGCACGTCTGGAACGCGCTGCGCTACCTGAACAGCGTGCGTGCGCTGGCCGAGGTCGGCTGGGTGGCGACGACCTGGACGATGTACTTCCTGGCCAGGCAGCTGGTGTTGGGCGATCCGTTCCCGCAGGCCGGCTGGATCGCGTTCGCCGTGGGACTGACGCTGATCGTGCTGTTCTCGACGCCGTGGAAGCAGCTGCGGCGCGACTGGTTCCAGCACGCGCTGTTGCCGCTCACGCTGGTGAACAACTTCGTGGACGTCGTGTCGTACGTGCGGCTGTTCGCGGTGGGGGCGGCGACGTTCGCCGTCGCCTCGGCGTTCAACGACCTGGCGGGCGACATCGGCCTGAGCGGGCCGGTCGGAAACGTGATCGGCGGGGTGCTCGCCGCCCTGGTGCTGTTCTTCGGCCACACCCTGAACGTGCTGCTGGCCGCGATGGGCGTGCTGGTGCACGGCGTGCGGCTGAACATGCTGGAGTTCGCCGGCCACATGGGCGTCCCGTGGACGGGGCATCCGTACAGGCCGTTCGCGCACGCCGGCCCTGGTGGACGAGCGACGAATGGACAAGCGACGAACCGACAAGCAACGAGTGGGGAAGGAGACCCCTGATGGATCCCGAACTGACGCTCGCGCTCGCCAAGGTCGGAGCGGCGGCGGTGCTGGGCCTGGCCGCGGTCGGCTCCGCGATCGGGACGGGCAGCGCCGGCCTGGCGGTGGTCGGCGCCTGGAAGCGCTGCTACGCGCAGGACAAGCCGGTCCCGTTCATCCTGGTCACCTTCGTGGGCGCGCCGCTCTCCCAGACGATCTACGGCATGATCCTGATGAACGTGATGGTCCGGGCCGCGTCCGAGCAGGCCGCCGGCGCCGGAGCGGTCGCCTGGCCCGCGGCGATCGCGGTCGGCGTGTTCGGTGGCGGCGCCATGGCCGCCTCGGCCTGGCTGCAAGGCCGGGTGGGCGCCGCGGCGGCCGACGCCCTGGGCGAGACCGGGCAGGGGTTCGGGAACTACCTGATGGCGATCGGCGTGGTCGAGACCGTCGCGCTGTTCGTGCTGGTGTTCATCCAGGCGGCGCTGTAGCGTCCTAGCCCTCGCGACCCCGAATGCGGTCTCCGACCACCTCGCTCAGGGGCGTCGAGTGCTCGGCGTCGATCTCGCCCTTCTCCGGGTCGTAGTGCGTGAAGCCGGGAAACATCTGGATCTCCTTTCCCAGCCAGAAGAAGCGGCCCGTCGGACCGTGCTCGTCCAGGTTCAAGAGCCACTCGACGGTTCCGTGGCAGGCGCTCGGGGGCAGCGTCCCCGGGTACATCTCGGTCGCGGCCGCGCCGGGCGCGGTGAGGTTGATCTTGACGTTCCGGTCCCGGTTCTCGATGGCGGCGGCGACGGTGTAGCCGTTGGAGGCCATGATCGCGCCGTACTGGATGGACCAGCCGCCCGCCGGCACCAGCGTGGCGGAGCCCGAGAACACCACGAAGCGACCGAAGTCGTGCTCGCGCATGGCGGGCACCAGCTCGCGCAGCAGGATCGCGTGGGCCAGCGCGTCGACGCGCCAGCCGTAGGCGAGCTCCTCGTTGCTGGCCTCGAGCAGCCGTTTGGTGTTCCAGGCCCCGGCGCAGCTGATCGCGTACGGCACGACGCCGTGCTCGGCGACGAGTCCGCGGGCGAACGTCGTCAGCTCGTCGGGGTCGGAGACGTCGAGGCGTACGGGCGTGACGTTCGCCAGGTGCGCGTACGTCTCGCGCATGCGGTCGACGCGGCGGGCCGCGGCGATGATCTCGTCGTACTCGCTCGCGAAGCGGTGGACCAGCGAGGCGCCGATGCCGCTGCTGGCGCCGGTGATGAGCAGGACGCGTCTCATGGGGTCTCCTGTCCAAGGTGCGAGGCGTACGGGGCGCTGCGGTCGCGCAGGTGGGGTCCAGTCGACGTTTCGGGACACGGCCATCATGACCCGCGCTACCGTGGAGGGCATGAACGCCGTCGACGATACTCGTCGTACGCTTCCGTTCGAGCGCTTCGCCGCCGTCCGGCGGATCGGCGAGGCGGCCTATGCCCCCGACGGCCGCACGTTCGCGTACCTCGCGCCCACCTCGGGGCGCGACCAGCTGTGGCTGCAGCCCAGCGGTGGCGGGTTCGCCGTGCAGGCGACCGAGCTGCCGGGACGCCGCGTCACGGCGTTCGTGTGGGCACCGGAAGGCGACGCGATCGTCTTTCTCGCCGACCGGGACGGCGACGAGATGCACCAGGTGTTCGTGCTGGAGCTGACCGACGGTCGACCGGGCTGGCCGCGCCAGGTCACCGACGCGCCGGACGTGCAGCATCATCTGGGCGAGACGTTGCCCGGAGGGCGCGTGTTGCTCACGGCGAACGACCGCGAGCCGACCGAGATGGACGCGCAGATCCTCGACCTGGCGACCGGACGACGGGATCGGCTCACGGAACGCGGTCAGATGTACGCCGCCACCGCCTCGCCCGACGGGGGCCGCGCGCTGATTGTCGAGGTGCGCGGCAACATGGACCAGGATCTGCACGTGATCGACCTGGCGACGCGCCAGCGGCGTCTGGTCACGCCGCACGAGGGCGAGGCCCAGTGCTGGCCGGGGCCGTGGACGCCGGACGGGCGCAGCGTCTACTTCCGCACCGATCTCGGTCGCGAGTTCCTGGGACTGGCGCGCTACGACCTGGACCAGGACGGATGGACGTACCTGCACGCGCCCGACCGTGAGGTCGAGGAGGTGGCGCTGTCACGCGACGGACGGACCCGCCTGACCGTCGAGAACGCGGACGGGGCCAGCGTGGTGCGGGCGCACGACGTCGCTCGCGACGAGCCGCTTCCGGACCCCAGCGTTCCGTTCGGCGTGATCGAGCACGCCTCGCTCCACCCCAGCGAGCGCCGAGCGCTGTTGACGTTGAGCACGCCGGCGCACGCCGAGAACCTGTTCGAGCTGGACCTGTCGACCGGCGTGTTGGAGGCGCGCGAGCAGTCGATGCTGGGCGGTCTCGATCCGCGCGGGATGCCTGTGCCCCAGCCGGTGCGCTTCCCGAGCTTCGATCGCGAGGTGCCTGCGTGGCTGTACCGGCCGGCCGGTGACGGCCCGTTCCCCGTGCTGCTCTCGGTCCACGGCGGACCCGAGGCGCAGGAGCGGCCCGAGTACCGCTACGGCGGCCTGTACGCCTACCTGGTGAGTCGCGGCGTGGCGGTGCTCGCCCCGAACATTCGGGGCTCGACCGGCTACGGCAAGGCGTGGCAGAAGGCGATCCACCGCGACTGGGGCGGCGACGAGCTGCGCGATATCGAGGCGGCCGCCGACTGGCTGGCGGACCGGCCGTGGTGCGACGCGACGCGCATCGGCGTGTTCGGCGGGTCGTTCGGCGGGTTCGCGACGCTGTCGGCCGTGAGCCGGCTTCCGGACCGCTGGGCCGTGGGCGTCGACATCGTGGGTCCGTCCAACCTGGCGACCTTCGCGGCCAGCGTCCCGCCGCACTGGCGGCCGCTGATGGCCGCATTGGTCGGCGATCCCGACGATCCCGACGATCGCGAGATGCTGCTGGCGCGCTCGCCGATCAGGTACGTCGATCGGATCCGCGTCCCCATGCTGATCTTCCAAGGCGCCAACGATCCGCGCGTGGTGCAGGCCGAGAGCGACCAGATGGTCGCTGCGCTGCGCGACCGCGGCCTCGAGGTCGAGTACGTCGTGGACGAGCACAGTGGGCACGGCCCCGCCGACCGCGAGACGGCGCTGACCTGGTACGGGACCGTCGCGAGGTTCCTCGTGCGGCACCTCGAGCCCGGCTGAGATCCCGTCCCACCCGAACCCGAGGAGGCGTACGCGGAATCGACTACGCCGAATCGACGCTCAGTCGCCGCGCGCGCGGCGCACGACGGCGTGCCAGACGAGGCCGGCGACCAGCAGCGCCATCCCCGCCGCCAGCACGGTCGGATCGACGAAGAGCGCCAGCGTCAGGCAGGAGGTCAGGCCGGCGACCGACACCCAGCGGGGGAAGCGGCGGGCCTCGGGCGGGAGCCGTAGCGCGGCGAGGTTGGTGATCGCGTAGTACACCAGCACGGTGAAGGCGCTGAACGACCAGGTGGTCCGGACGTCGCCGAGAAGCGCCAGGCCTGCGATCAGGATGCCGACCGCGACGACGGCGGGGACGGGGGTGGTGCCGGACGTGTTCACGCGGGCGAACAGGGCGGGCACGTCGCGCCGCCGCCCCATGGCCAGGAGGACGCGGGAGAGGCCGAGGATCAGGTTCAGCAGGACGCCCACCATGGCGGTGACCGCTCCGATCGCCAGGACGTGGGGTGCGAACGGCACGCCGAAGCTGGCGGCGGCGGTTTCGAGGGGGGCGGTGCGGGCGCTCACGGCGGACAGCGCGTCGCTGCCGGCCGTGCCGACGCCGACGGTCGCGACGGCGGCGTAGAGGAGCATCACCACGACCAGTGCCGTCACGACCGCTCGGGGGATGGTGCGCGCGGGGTCGCGGACCTCTTCGCCGAGGGTGGCGATGCGGCCGTAGCCGGTGTACGCGACGAACATGAGGGCGGAGGCGTAGAGAAGCGCGGGCAGGTCGCCGCGGCCCGGCTCGGGGTCGAAGAACGGCGAGAAGGCTGCGCCGCCTCGCTCGATCAGGGTGGGCGTCCCGGCCACCACGAAGAACGCCAGGCTGGCGAGGGTGATGGCGACGATGGCGACGTTGGTGACGTTGGAGCGGCGGATGCCGGCGAGGACGACGCCGGTGAGGACGGCGACGAGCAGCACGGCCAGCGGCACCAGCGGTGCCTGCGCTTCGATCCCGAACGCGCCCAGCGTGTAGCCGGCGAACCCCAGCGCGGCGGTGGCGGCCGACGCGCTCTTGGCCAGGAGGAAGGTCCAGCCGGCGGTGAAGCCCAGGCGGGGCGTGAGGTAGCGGTAGCCGTACTCGTAGGTGCCGCCGGAGACGGGGTGGGCGGCGGCGAGCTGGGCGCTGGAGAGACCGTTGAAGGTGGCGACGGCGGCTCCGATGGCGATGGCCAGGACGACGGACGGTCCGGTGATGCCGGCGGCGACGCCGATCGAGACGAACACGCCGGTGCCGACGATGCTGCCGAGGCCCATCATCACGGCGCCGAACGTGCCCAGCTCGCGGCGCAGGCGGCCCGAGCGTGCGGAGTCTTCAGCCATCCTCGTCCAATTCTTCCGCGTCGCGGATCGTGGCGGGCCCCGCACCGTGCAGCACCTCGTCGGCCAGCTCGCGCAGCAAGGCGCCGGCTTCGTCGAGGTCTTGTGGCGAACCTCGAGGATCGCGATCTTGGTGGAGTGGTTGAACGGTGCGGGGTCGACGACGGGCTCGGTCCGGCGGGTGGACGGGTAGCCGGTGACGTCGCCTGGCACGTCGATCGTCCGCTCGATCGTCATCCAGCCGCCGGTGCACAGCCCCTCGAGCTCCGCCATGAACGCCGCGCCCGACACGAACAGCGAGTTGTTCACGAGGGCCAGCCTGCCTCCGCTACGGATCAGCGGCCGGACCTTGTTGACCAGACGGGCGACGTTCCGCTCCAGGTCCACCGTGCCGCCCGGCGTGCTCGAAAAGAACGGCGGGTCGAGGATCGCCAAGTCGTAGCGGGCGTCCTGAAGCTTCTGGCCGCGCACGAACGAGAAGAAGTCGCGCGCTTGGAAGTCCTTGCGCTCGATTCCGAAGCCGTTGAGCGTGTACGACCTCTTCGCCACGTTCAAGAAGCGACGGTTCAAGTCGGTGTGCAGCACCCGTGCGGCCCCTCCGGCGCGGGCCGCCACGCCCAGGCTGCCGGTGTAGGCGAACGTGTTCAGCACGGTCGCCCCCTCGGCGTGGTCGATCAGCCAGCGACGCAGCTCGCGCGTGTCCAGGTAGAAGCTCGCGTCCTGGTTCATGCGCAGGTCCACGGCGTAGCGGACGCCGTGCTCGTGCACGTCGCTGGCCACCCCTGGCCCGTCCGGATCCTCGAACGCGACGCGCCCCTGGCGCTCCAGGTCGGTCGTCCCGTCGCGCTCCTTCACGACGATCGCCTGCAGCCAGGGGAGCTGGGTACGGAGCCTGTCGATCAGCGCGCCCACGTCCGAAGCGGCGTTCACGGTGGAGGCGGGGGCGTCGGCGTCCGACGGGGACGGGGACGGGCGATGGAACACCACGGCCGTCGTCGCGTACACGTCCACGACGTAGCGCGCGTCGCCCTCGAGGTGTCCGTTGAACGCCCGGAAGGCGGTCCGGTGCGACGGCTCGATCAGGGGCGATCGCGCATCGATGGCGCTGGCTAGAAGGTCGGGCTGCGTCGGGGATGGCACGCCGCGATTGTGCCACCGATCGACGGTTCACGAGTTGGGCCCGTGTCGCCGCGGGGCGCTACGACTCGCGGAAGGTGGCGTTCGCCTTGCGCATGATCGCCATCACGTCGTCCGCTTTCTCGTCGGACGCTTCCACCGCCAGCAGGACGCTGTCGTCCCCCGAGCGCTTCCTCGTAGAACGCGGCTTCCTCCTGGTCGACGCCCAAGCGCGTCAGCTCGTTCGAGACGCCGCCCGCGCCGAACCCCACCGCGCGGAACAGCGATCCCAGGACGCCCTGCCCGTCCGACGCGTGCTGCTGGCGACGGATGGGGTGCAGGTCGCCCTGCTCGACGCCGGTCTCGACCAGCTGGCTGATGGCCCGTTGCGCGTCCTCGCCGGACTCGAAGATGCCGATGGTGATCGTGCTCATGCCGACCTCCCGTTGGTACGTGCTGGCGCTCGTGCTGGCTGGGCGAATGGAACGGAGCCGATTTTGCGGTCCGTGGTTCGCCCGTTCCGCACTGGTCTGGGCGCTCCTCCGTTCACCGTAGCGCCCAGGCGCGCCGGGGGCTGTGACCGCGTCGAACGAGACCCGATCTCGGCGATGGCTTGACGCATTGACGTTCAAATGATCTATTGACGATATGAACGAGCCGAACCGCTCCTCGCCCAAGCAGGCGGTGTACGAACGGCTGGCGCAGGTGCCGCAGGCCCTCTCCAGCGGCCCGCGGCTGGAGCTGTTGGACCTTCTCGCCCAGGGCGAGAAGACGGTCGCGACCCTGGCGCGCCAGGCGGACCTCAGCGTCGCGAACGCCAGCCAGCACCTCCAGGTGTTGCGGCGGGCCGGTCTGGCGGCCGTGCGCCGCGACGGCCGCCAGGCGTTCTACAGCTTGGCGGGAGACGACGTGCAGCGGCTCGTGCAGGCGGTCCGCGCCGTCGGGGAGACACGCCTCGCCGAGATGGATCGCCTGCTGGACGCCCTGCACGCCGGTAGCGGCGAGGCGGTGACGACCGTCGAGCTGCGCGAGCGGCTTTCCGCCGGCGACACGATCCTCCTGGACGTGCGACCGGCCGACCAGTTCGGAGCGGGCCACCTGCCCGGCGCCTGGTCGATCCCGATCGGCGAGCTCGAAGCGCGCCTCGAGGAGCTGCCGCCAGACGTCGACGTCGTGGCGTACTGTCGAGGGCCGCACTGCGCGACTCTCGGACCGCGCGGTTCAGCTGTTGACGACAGCGGACGGACGGCCCGCCGCCTGCGCGAAGGCGTTGCCGACTGGCGCTCGGAAGGGCTTCCGGTCGAAACGGCTTCCGTCGCTGGAGACGGGTGAAGGACGCGCCACGGCGATGAGGGACAGGGTCGGCGCGGCGCGCGACGCCGGGAGAACGAACGCCGCGGGGCACGCGAGGCCGCGTCCCCTCAGGGTTCGGACCGGCTTCTGGCTGCTCGCCCTGATCAACCTGTTCGTGGGCTCGATGGTGGGTCTCGAGCGGACGGCGCTGCCGCTGGTGGCCCAGCAGGACTTCGCTCTCCGCAGCGGCGCGGCGGTCGGCGGTTTCGTCGTCGCGTTCGCGGCCGCGAAGGCCGTCATGAACCTGCTGGCGGGCGCGACCGCGGACCGCCTTGGACGCAAGCGCGTCTTGGTGCTGGGATGGCTCGTATCGCTACCGGTCGCTCCGCTGCTGGCGTGGGCGCCGTCATGGGACGTGGTGATCGCGGCGAACGTGCTCCTGGGGGCGGGCCAGGCGCTGACCTGGTCGATGACCGCGAACATGATGGTGGACCTGATGCCGTCCAGCCGACGCGGGTTCGCCGCCGGGATGAACGAGTTCGCAGGCTACCTGGGCGTCGCCGCGACGGCGTTCCTGACCGGTCTGATCGCCTCGCAGGCGGGCCTCAGGCCGTGGCCGTTCGTGCTGGGCGTCGCGCTGACCGCGATCGGCCTGGCGCTGTCGCTGGCCGCGCCCGAAACTGCGCCGACCGGCCGCGCGCCGCCGCTCCGTTGGGGTGCGGGCGTCGGCGTTCCGAGCGCGCTGGGTCTCGCCACGAACCTCAAGGACGGCCGGGTGGGGCTGTCGCTGCCGTTGCTGCTGGAGGGGCGCGGCTTCGGTGCTGCCACCAGATCGGGCTGGTGGCCGGCCTGTACCCGCTGGTCTGGGCCGCCGGCCAGCCGCTGTTCGGGCCGCTGTCCGACCGGATCGGACGGCGCGGACCGGTGGCGGTCGGGATGGCGCTGCAAGGCGCCGGCTTGGGGCTGCTGGCGGTCGCCACCACGCTTCCCGCGGCGCTGACGGCCGCGACGATTTTGGGCCTCGGCACGGGCATGGCGTACCCGGTGCTGATCGCGCTGGTCGCCGACCGCGTCGCGCCGGCGGAGCGCGCCACCGCGCTGGGCATCTACCGCTTCTTTCGAGACGGAGGCTACGCCGTGGGCGCGCTGGTGGCGGGCGTCGGCTTGGCGCAGCTAGGAGCCGCGACCGCCTGGACCGGGGTCGCGTTCGTGCCGCTGGCGATCCTCGCCTGGCGGAACGGGGCCGGGACCGACCCGGCGGACGCATCGGTGAGTCGGCGAGCGAAGCTCGCGGAGGAGGTCCCCGTGACCGTGCTGATCATCCTGGAACCACCCGCCCTACGGAACGGAGCGGTCGGTACAACGGGCTGCGGCTGGCCCGCCGAGCTCGAGCAAGAACGCGACGACGTGCGCCTGCGGCTGTTCCTGATGGCGCGACGCGCGTCGGTTGCGGCAAGGACGGCCAGAGCACGCCGAACGGCTACTGCAACGTGGCGCGGATGGTCCGCTCGGGTCGCCCGCAAGGGCGCCGAGGCGGGCGCCGGCCGGCACCTGCATGGACGGGCGCGGCCTGAGCGACGACCAGAGCTGCTGGACGGGCGCGCACCGCAGCACGATGGACGAGCTGGGCGCCTGGACGGTGGAGGCGGACAAGGTGATCGCGCTTCTGAGCAGCCGTCTTGGTTGTCCGGGCGGAGATCGGTCGTGGCTCGTAGCTGCGGCCGGCCTTCACGATGGCGTTGAGGATGAGGAGGAGCTTCGCGCACGCAGCGGTCAGGGCGACCTTCGCGAGCTTCCCGGCGCGTTCGAGGTCCGCCTGATCGCCAACCGCCGGGTCGCCACGCGAGACGTCGAGATCGCCGGGCACCGCATCGGCCGGGCGACCGCGTCCGCATCGTATGGCCGTTCGGCGAACCGCGGCGACGAGCGTGTGGCTTTCGCACGCGCCGTTCCGCTGCGAATGAGCCGCGGGCCAGGCCACGCGGCGTCAGATCGACGACCAGCCCAGCTGTTCGCGTCCAGCTGGAAGGATGCGATCCGGGGTCCACGGCGGATCCCAGACCAGCTGGACGTCGACGATGCCGACGCCTGGGATCGCGCCCAGGCGCTGCTCCACGTCGTGTCGGATCACGCCGTGCAGGGGGCAGCCGGGCGTGGTGAGCGTCATCATGACGGTGGCCGTGTCGCCCACGAGGTGCACCTCGTACACCAGGCCCAGGCTGATCACGTCCAGCCCGAGCTCCGGATCGATCACCGCCTGCAGGCCGTCCAGGACGGCCTCCGCGTCGGCGGCTGCTGCGTCGTCCAAGACGAGCACGCCTCGGCGCGTCGTCGCTGCGGGGTCGGTCATGCGCGATGTCCTTTCCAGCCCGGCGGGGCGGCCGGGGTGACGAGGTCGTCGGCCCGCGTCTGCGCGGTCCGGGGCCGGTGCCGGCCGGCCACGATCCACGCCAGGTGGGCCACCAGGCTCCAGCCGCCGATCGAGCCCACCGTCGCTGCGAGGCGCGCGAGTCCGAGAAGCTCCGGCGGCGGCGGCGCGGCGGCGTCGCCGTGGGCCAGCCGGACGCCGGCCAGGAGCAGCGACGCGGCCAGCAAGCAGCCGGCCGTGATCCATCCCAGCGCGGGGACCGTCATGTCGGCCAGCATCGGGATCGTGGTCGTGCGCGACGGATCGCGTCCCACGAGCGGTGCGTAGCGGTGCTGCCAAGCGAGGAAGCCCACGATCTTGACCATCATTCCGCCGATGGCGAGCGCCAGACCGCCGGTCAGCAGCAACGCGATCGCATCGGCCGGCCGTCCGAACGCCAGGAGCGTCCAGGCCGGCACGAACATGAGCACGCCGATCAGGAAGGTCGTCACGCCAACGTCGGTCCGCTTTCGCATCCGACGCGTCAGGATGGCGCGAACGTCGATGATCAACGCCGCCAACGCCACGCCCAGCGCGACGGTCACGCCGCGTGCGAGCCAGTCCGTCCCGCCGGCGCCCGCGAACGACGTGGCCCGCCACGAGCCGGGCGTCCACGCCCCGATCGCCGCCAGCAGCACCGCCGCCCCGACCGCTCCAGAGACCCAGCGGAGCGGACGATCCGAGGCGCCGTGCGAGAGCACGAACATCGACAGCAGCTTGTGGCCCGCCCCCGCGATCGCCAGCACGAACGCGCCGATCAGCCCCAAGGTGAGGTGCAGCGGGCGGACCGGACCCAGCGCCATGGCGACCCACGGAACGATCCGGCCCAGCGCGATCGCGGCGCCCAGCGCAACGGTGCCCCACAGCGCCGCTGCGGAGGCGAGCACGGCTCCGGCGACCGCGTCCACGCGGCGGGCGGTCCGCACGGTCGCGACGAGATTGACCAGCAGGATCGTCGCGCCGATCAGCACCAGCGTGCCGCCGATCGCCAGCCATGCCGGCCGCGAGCCGGTCGCGAACCCGATGACGATCGCGAGCGAGCCTGCGCTGGACGTGGCCCACGTCGCGGCGCCCCAGCCCGGGGCGCACAACCGCGTGATCAGCAGCACCGGAACGAGCTGGTGCAACGCGCCGATCAGCACGCTGGCACCGAAGCCCAGCGTGAACACGTGAACGATCGCCAGCACGCCCGGCACCGCGGGGTGGGCGAGGAGCAGTTCAGGTCGCAGCGCCAGCCCGGTCCAGAACGCCGCCAGGGACAGGGCGCCGACCGTCATGAACCGTGCGGGAACGCTGAACGGAACGGCGTTGTCGCCACCCATCGCCCCCGTCACGGCGCTTCGGACTCGGGGTCCCCGGCGTCCGCCTGGGCGCGCCGAATCGTCACGACGGCGTCGCCGTCCGGGCGTTCGTCGATCTCGAAGGTGGCGCCGCGAGCCTCGAGCTGGGGCAGCAGGTAGACCGGCACGCGGTCGTTGTGGATGGTCAGCCGCTGACCGGGCTCCAGCCGCTCGAACGCCTCGAGGGTGCGCACCATCGGGAGGGGCGGCTCGAGCCCGCGATTGTCGAGGAATACCGTGGCGTCGCCGGTGTCGTCGCGAGGCCCGTGACCTGCATCGGACGTCATGCGCCGAGGGTAGTCGCGGCGCGAATCCTGAGCCATGACCTCGGTCATGGCGCCCGCGCGGTGGCCGCCGCCATCCTCGGGCTCATGACGGCTGCCGACCTCGACCGCTACGACGACGTCCGCGTCTCCGAGCTCCTCGAGGCTTCGCCCGAGGTGCTTCCGCTGCTGGTACGGCACGGCTTCGCGCCGCTTGGGAACGCGGCGATGCGCGCCGCGCTGGCGCCCACGGTGACGCTGGCGCAGGCCGTGCGCCTGCGCGGCCTGTCGGCGTCGGCGGCGCACCAGCTTCGGCGCGAGCTCGTCGAGCGTTCTGGCGCTCGACCTGCGCGGACGGCGCGTCGAACGAAAACGCCACCGGGCATGCAGAGGTGGACGCGTGCCACTGATCCGCACCGCCGAGCGGGCCCGGTTCCTCGACGCCGGTCCGTTCCCGCAGGCGCTGCAGGTCGGCGAGCGCCAAGCCGTGATGCTGCTCTGCCTGCAAGGCGCGCAGGAGCTCGTCGCGCCCAGCGACCGACCGGGCCGAGACGACCTTCGTCGTCCTGGACGGCGACGGCTTCGTGGTCGAGGGCGAGCGCCGGCACGCCGTCGAGGCGGGCGACGTGGTGCACGTCGCCGCCGGCATTCAGAAGGCGCTCGTCGCCGGCGCCGGGACGTTCACCGTCCTCGGCGTACGCTCCCTCTCCGCAGGCACGGACTGAAGTCCGGCCCGAAAGGACGTCCCCATGTCCGACACCACCCTAGAGAGCATCGACGTTCGTACCATCGCCCCACGCGACCGTCATCCGCTGCTGTTCCAGCGCTTCGACGCCCTCGCGTCCGGCCAGGCGTACGAGCTCGTGAACGACCACGACCCGAAGCCGCTGTACTACCAGTTCCAGGCGGAGCGTCCCGGCGAGCTCGATTGGACCTACCTCGAGGAGGGACCCGAGGTGTGGCGCGTGCGTATCGGCAAGCTCTGAACGGATGACCCGTACGACGCGGCGCCGGCGAGATCTCGCCGGCGCCGCCGTCTCGAATCGGGCGTTCCTCGACGGTGCTACGATACGGACCGAGAGGACGTGGCACGCGACATTCATGCCCATCCCGGCTCGATCGACCAGGACATGGCGGAAGAGGCTGAGAGGCGCGTTCGGCATCGTGGCTGCGGTCGTGGCCGTTGCCGTCGTGACGGGCTCGATCTTGCACGCGACGCTGTTCCGAGACGCATGGAAGCAGATCGAGCCGTACGGCCAGCTCGTCGACGTCGAAGACGGACGAATGCACGTCTATCGGATGGGAAACGGCGCCCGGACGATCGTCTTGTTGCCAGGTTTGGGTGTCGGGCTTCCGTCGGCCGACTTCGGGCCGCTGATGCGAAGGCTCAGCGAGACGTACACCGTCGCGACGGTCGAGTACTTCGGCGTGGGCTTCAGCAGCGAGACGTCGAGGCCGCGCACCGCCCGGAACTATGTCGAAGAAACGAGAGTCGCGCTCCAGCGAGCGGGCCTCGGTCCCCCGTACGTGCTGATGCCTCACTCGATATCGAGCGTCTACAGCGAGTACTTCGCCGCGAGCTATCCGGAGGAGGTGGAAGCCGTCGTCTCGCTCGACGGTACGACGACCGCCCACTACGAAGAGATGCCGGCCATCGTGAAAGCCCTGCTTCCGGTCGCGAAGATTCAGCAAGCGATCGGTGCGACCTCGCTCATCGCGCCTCTGGTCATCGACAGGGCGAAGCTGCTCGCGAACGGCTATACGGAAAAGGAGATCAGCGACATGATCGCGTTCGCGGGGTTCGCCCTGAACGACACGGTCTTGGAGCAGATTTCGAACTCGGCCGAGTTCATCGAACAGACGATGGACATGCCGTTTCCCGATTCGATCCCCTACTTCAAGGTCATCTCGAGGCAGAGCTATGAAACGTCGAACGCACAACTCGAGAACGCGAACATGACGCCGCAAGAATACCATCAGCAGCATCTCGAGCGGATCGGCGAACACGCACAGTTCGAGGTGTTGGACGGGACGCATTTCATCTACCTCGGCAACGTCGGCCGGATTGCCGAGATCACCGCTGAGCTCCTGCTCGAGGTGAAGCGCTAGCAGCGTGTGCGGGCGCCTGACAAAATGGTGCCTGACAAAATGGTGCGTGGCTCGTGGAGCGCTTAGCTGCGCATCGGCCGCCTTGGCCGGAACAGGACCTCGACCCCGAGAGCCACGAAGCCCACGTTGGCCAGCCACGCCAGCCCACCCCAGGTCGCGAACCAGACCGGCCCCAGCCGGAATCCCCAGCCCAGCGTCATGCCGGTGACGGCGACGACGGTCGCGATCACCTGGATCAGGGCGAGCCCGGGACGACGGAACGGCACGCCCCGGAACCGCGGGAGGGCGTGGTAGGCGACCCCTTGGATCATCAGCGTCACGAACCCCAGTGATTGCAGATGCGCGTGCGCCGGCCGCCATAGCGGCGTGAGCCAGCCGACGCCCATCGCCAGGCCCAACGTGGACCCGGTAAGGAACGCGACCAGCGCCGCGGCGATCGCGACGCGGCTGGCCGCGATCACGCCGCTGCGGGTCCCGGCGTGATGATGCCGAGCACCAGGAAGCGTCCGTCGCCCGCCTGCGCGCCGTGGGGCGTGCCTGCGTCGCACGCGATCAGGGTGCCGGCCTGGGCTTGGAGCCGTCGGTCGCCGGCCCAGAGCTCGCCCTCGCCGTCCAGCGCCAGCAGGTGGACGCGCGGCTCGCCCCGCCCCGACACCTTCTGGCCCGCCTGCAGCGAGAACAGGACCAGCCGCGCCTCCGCGGTATCGCTCAGGATGCGGGTGCCGCGGCGCTCGCCGTACTCGGCCAGCGCGAGCAGGTCGACGCCTTCGAGCGGCGTCATGCGTGCTCGCGCGGAAGCGCGCGCAGCTCGTCCAGCAGGGCGGCCACGTCCAGATCGGCGTCGTCGCACGCTTCGGCCAGCGTGGCGCTGCCGCCGCAGCAGGTGTCGATGCCGCGCTCCAGCAACAGGCCCGAGGCCTCGGGGACGAGGCGGAGAACGTCGTTCACGGTCGTGGTCGGCTCGAGGGCCGTCGAAGGCGTGGTGTCGATGCGTGGGGTGTCCATGCGTGCAGCCTCGCCCGGATCGGGGTGGCTGGCCATGACCTCGGTCATGGGCCGCGCCTGCCGCCCCGAGCGATCCGCTCCGCGGCACAGGTGGGAGGCGGCCGCTGGCAAACATTGACAAGCATCGATGAATCGACTATCTTCGGTCTATGAGCGACGAGCCACGCCCGACCCACCCCGTTCCCGACGTCGACGGCGAGCAGCTTCGCGCCGCCGTCCGTCGCCACTACGCCGCCCGCCTGAAGCAGGGCACGTGCTGCGGCACGGACACGCCGACATCGGACATGTTCGGCGTGCCGCTCGGTCTGGACGCTCCACCGGACGTCCCCACCTTCGGGTGCGGCGATCCGAACGCAGCGGCCTCGCTGCGCGAGGGCGAGACGGTGCTCGACCTGGGCAGCGGCGCGGGGTTCGACGCCTTCCGCGCGGCCGAGGCGGTCGGTCCTAGCGGCGAGGTGCTAGGTGTGGACATGACGCCGGCGATGCTGGCGCGGGCCAGGGACGGCGCCGCCCGGCTCGGCTATTCGCAGGTCCGCTTCCTGGAGGGCACGATCGAGCGGTTGCCGCTATCGGACGAAAGCGTGGACGTGGTGATCTCGAACTGCGTCGTGAACCTCTCAAGCGACGTTCCGCGCGTGCTGGACGAGGCTGCCCGGGTGCTCAGGCCCGGAGGACGGCTGCGGATCAGCGACACGTTCCGGGCGGGCTCGGTCCGGGCGATGCCCGATCATGAGACGTGGTGCACGTGCGAGGCGGGAGCGCACGATCCCGACCAGCTCGCCACCTTGGCGCGCGCCGCCGGGTTCGTCGACGTGTCGGTCGACGCGCCCCCGGCCGGAACCGAGGAGGGCGCCCTCTACGGCGCGGTGCTCCACGGAACGAAGCCGACGATCGCGCCCTTGCGGGACGTCGACGCCGAGGTGGCGGCCCGGCTGCTGGCCGCATCCGGCCTGCCCCTCGCCGGCTGGTCCGCGCCGAACGTGGATCGCTGGGGAGCGTTCGACGGCCGCGCAGACGTCGACGACGGCGCAGAAGGTGGCCGCCTCGTCGGACTCGTCGCCCTCGAGACGCACGGCCGCCACGGGCTGCTTCGGTCGCTGACGGTCGTTCCCGAGGCGCGTGGACGGGGGCTGGCCACGTCGCTGGTCGCTCGCGCCCGTCGCGAAGCTCGGCGACGGAATCTCGAGACGTTGACGGGTCTGACGGAAACGATCCCCGACCTGCTCGTGCAGTGGGGATTTCACGAGGTGACGCGAGCGGACCTGCCGGACGCCCTGCGAGCGTCGCCTGAGCTGCAGGACGCCTGCCCCCAGAGCGCACGGGTGTTCACGGTCGACGCGCTGGCGCGGGACGAGACCCCGCTCGAGCGCTAGCTCGCGCCGGACGTGAGGCACGCCCCGCGGTCGAAGCCTACCGGGGCCCATCCGAACCGTACTGTCGGCGGCTGCGGCGTCGCGGAACGGCTACCATGCCCCCATGAACGACGAGGACCTTCGTCGCGCGGTCGGGGCCGGCGTGCGCGCGGCCTTGCCGGGCGTGCGCTGGCTCGCGTTGTTCGGCTCGCGGGCTCGCGGCGATGCGCGGCACGACAGCGATGTCGACGTCGCCGTCCTCGCCTGCGAGCCGATCGCTGAGGAGCGGTTGCGAGCCGTTAGGGGCGATCTCGAGATCGCCGTCGGACGCGACGTGCATCTGATCGACCTGCGGCGCGTGTCGACGGTGCTTCGCAGCCAGGTCGTGGCGGACGCCGACGTGCTGTTCGCGGCCGGTGACGCCGACAGCGAACAGTTCCTGGATTTCGTCCTATCGGACTACGCGCGGCTCAACGAGGAGCGCCGAGACATTCTGCGCGACGTTCACGAACGGGGGAGCGTCCTTGGTGGATGACGTCGCCTTGAACAAGTGCGCGACGATCGAGCTCTGTCTCGCCAGGGTGCGTGAGGAGTACGGCGACGGAACCGAGCTCGAGTCGGATCAGCGACGCCAGGACGCTCTGGTACTGAACCTGCTCAGGGCGTGCGAAACGGCGATCGACCTTGCGATGCACGCTGTTCGGAAGGCGTCGTTGGGCGTGCCGCAAAGCAGCCGGGACGCGTTCGGCTTGCTGGCGGAGGGCGGCCGCATCGCGCCGGATCTCGCCGAGGAGCTCAAGCGCATGGTGGGATTTCGGAACATCGCCGTCCATCGTTACCAGGACCTGGATCTCGACGTCTTACACGCCATCGTGCGGGAGAAGCTGCACGTGTTCGAGACGTTCGTGCGGACCCTGCTCCAGCCGCCGCGGCCGTGAGGCGAATACGCGTGGAGGCTGCACGCGTCCGTCCCCGACCCCAGCGGATCGCTCAGCCCGCCCCGGCTCGACCGAGGCCGAGCCTCTTGTGCACCGCCAGCATGCAGGCGTCCTGGACCACGTCGATCCCGGCCTCGGCGAGCTGGCGTGCGACTTCGGCGTGACGGATCCCCTGCTGCAGCCAGACCACCTTCGGAAGCGGCCGCATAGCCAGAATCTCCTCAGCGTGCGCGGGAAGGTTTTCGCTACGGCGGAAAACGTCGACGACGTCGATCGGCTCGTCGAGGTCGGTCACCTTGCCGCGTGGCGTCTCGCCGAACAGCTGCTGGTCGGTGTAGCGGGGGTTCACCGGCACGATCCGGTAGCCGTGCTCGCGTAGGTAGCGCGGCACGTAGTGGGCCGGTTTGCCGGGGTCGGGATGGGCGCCCAGCACGGCGACCGTGTGGGCGGTCTGGAGCACGGTCCGGAGCGCTTCGTCGCTGGTGAGCAAGGGCATCGCGTCTCCTTCCTTTCGCCAACGGGCCACGTCGGTCTGAACGCCGAGGTGGGCGTCCTCGGGCGGAGGCACCTGCACGATCCCTTCGAATTGACGCCAAATTCACGCCACGACGTTCATCCTTACGTGTCCTGCCGCGCAGGTTCGCGGCGGCGGAGACGACGACCCGACCCTACCGCGTCACCGAAAGGAACCCCTCATGCTCCATCCTTTCCGTTCCCTGCGTTTCGGCGCCTTCGTCCTCGCATCGTTGGCCATGCTGGTTGTGCTCGCAGCCTGTCAAGAGATAGGTGCGAGCCCCGGTGGTGACGGAGAAACCGTCTCCGTCACGATCGCGCCGCAGCTGGCGCAGTCTGGACTCACGGCCCAAGGGATCGTGTCGGATCTGGTCATCTCCGATGTATTGGTTTTCGTGCGCGATGCGTCGACCGGTGATCCCACCAGCGACCCGGAAACGGAACCGGACTGTCTGGTGTTCGCCAGCGACGGGACCGTAGACGATACCGTCATCGATCCGACCACCGACGAGTGCGCGTTCTCGATCTGGGACGGAACCTCCGTGCTCCCCCGGACGCTGCAGCTGCCGCCGCGAGACGGCGCAGGTGATCCGATTCCGTACGACTTCGGCCTGAACGTGCGAAGTCCTGTCGACGAAGGCCTCGGCCTCGTGATTACCGCCGCCTTCGCGTCCGAGTCGATTTCCGAGCTCACGACGGCCACGACGCTGCCCTTCGCGAACCTGCAATCGTTCCTCGGCGCTGCGTTCTTTCGTACCTACGCCCCGAACGACACGGCGGTGTGCCCCCCGTTCGACCTCGAGGTCGAACGGGGTGAGATCGTCCCGCTCTTCCTGTTTCCGTTCGGGTACGCAACGGGGGGCGAGATCTGTTTCGGGGGCACGGCCTCGTCTACGCGGTCGCTCATACCTTTCGACGATTTCGGCGTCGGGCCCACCAACGTCACGCTCGACGGCGACCCTGCACCCTCGCTTCTTCTCGACGACTCGAAGCGGGGCGTACTCCTGGAGGTGCCATCCTCCGCAGCGCCGGGACAGACGATCGACGTATCGGTCCCCGTCAACGGTGTTCAAGGCCATCTTCGCTGCGGACTCGGACCAGAATCCTGACGCCGCGTTGGTGGACGGAACCCAGTTCGCTGGTGAGACCGCCTCGATCGAGCTGCAAGTGGTCGAGCCCCCGATAGGCGCCGGCATCGCATCCGACCTGGTGGCGCCGGTGATCGAGTCGGTTTTGACGTCGGCTGCGGTCGACACCGTGACCCTGGTGATCGGACCGACGACCGACCCGGCCGACGTGACGGACGTCGTCGCCTTTCTCGGGGTTCAGCAGGTCGCGCTCGAAGTGATCAACAAGACTACGCAAACGGGCGCCGACGGCATGGTCTACAGCGCCCGCATCTGCAGCGACTTCGGACGCTTCACCGCTGGGACCAACCTCGAGCTGACGTTCTACGCGAGCGATCCCAGTAGCAACCAGAGCGCCGCTTTCGTACATCCGATCACCATCAACTCCGTCTATCCCGGTCCCCTCGACAGCTGCAGTTCGACCTCGGAACTGTAGCTCCACGGAAGAACCTGCGTCGCGCCCCCGGTGTGCCGGGGGCGCGGCGTCGAGCATGGTGGGCGTGGACGGCCGAGGCATCAGGCGGCGACGCCGAACAGGAAGCCCACCCCGGCCGTGATGGCCATGGCGAGCGCGCCCCAGAACGCCACGCGGGTCGTGGCGCGGCCGACCGGCGCGCCGCCGACGGCGCCGGCGAGCGCGCCGAGCGCCGCGAGCAACGCCAGCGAGCCGAGCGCGACCCCCACGAGACGAGACCGGCGGGGAGGAGCAGGGCGAGGAACAGCGGCAGCGCGGCGCCCACCGCGAAGGTGCCGGCCGAGGCGAACGCGGCCTGGATCGGCCGGGCGGTGTGGACCGCGGTGATCCCGAGCTCTTCGCGGGCATGGGCGCCGAGCGCGTCGTGCTCCATGAGCTTCGTCGCGACCTCGTCGGCGAGAGCCGAGTCGAGGCCGCGCTCACGGTAGAGCTCTGCCAGCTCGCGGTGCTCCGCCTCGGGCAGGCCGGCGAGCTCGCGACGCTCGCGCTCCAGGTCGGCGCTCTCGGTGTCCGCCTGGGAGCTGACCGAGACGTACTCGCCGGCGGCCATCGACATGGCGCCCGCGACCAGGCCGGCGACCCCGGCGACCAGAATGCCCGACCTGCCGGTCCCGGCGGCGGCCACGCCGAGCACGAGGCTGGCGGTGGACACGATCCCGTCGTTGGCGCCGAGCACGGCGGCGCGGAGCCACCCGACGCGCTGCATGAAATGGCGTTCGGGATGTTTCATGAGGGCACTCCTTCGAGCGAGTCGGCGCATCGCGACCGCGGAACCGTCCGCACGAGCATACGGCGCCGTGTGAGGGATGCCGATGACCGGACGCACGGGTCGCACCGGGCCGCGATGTGATCGGGACCGGGCCGTCCGGACCTATCCGCGCGGTGCGTACATCATCACGACGACGCCCGCCAACGCCAGCGCGGCGCCGATCAGGTCGAACCGGTCCGGACGTACGTCGTCCACCAGCCAGCCCCACGCCAACGCCATCGCGATGAAGATGCCGCCGTATGCCGCGTATACGCGACCGAAGTTCGCCGGCTGGAAGGTGGCTACGACGCCGTAGAGCATCAGCAGCGCACCGCCCACGACGCCGGGCACCACGCCCGCGTCCGCTCGTAGTGCGCGCCACACCAGGTAGCCGCCCCCGATCTCGCACAGTCCGGCGACGAAGAACAGCAGTAGCGACCGCCCGATATCCACGGAACCGAGCCTACCGCTCGGCGCCGTGCCAGGCTGTGCCCACGTCAGGCATCGCGCAGCCGGGCCCTTGCCTCGTGCCACGCCAGTCCCGCGGCGAGCGACACCAGCCCGACCCCCCAGATCACCGGCTCGACGAAGAACGCCAAACCCAGGCACGACGCCGGGCCGCAGGCGGACACCCAGCGCGGCCAGCGGCGCGCCTCCGCCGGGAGACGACCGGCGCTGCGGCCGACCGCGCGACACGCCATGGCGTCGTACCACGCGTCGTACCCTGCCGGCGTGGACGAAGCTCGGATCGAAGCGTTTCTGCATCGGCACCTGCCGCTGGCCCGCGCCATGGAGGTGCGGGTGGTCCGCGTCGACGAAGATGGCGCGCGACTGACCGCGCCGCTGGCGCACAACCACAACCATCACGGCACGGCGTTCGGAGGGAGCCTGTCGGCGCTCGCCATGCTGGCGGGGTGGGCGTTCGTCCACGCCGCCCTGGAGCGCGCCGGGATCGAGGGCGCCGAGGTGGTGATCCACGAGGTGCGCTTCGCGTTCACGAAACCGGCGCGCGGCGACCTCGAGGCCTGGGTGGCCGCGCCGGAGGACGCCGCATGGGACGTCTTCGCTCGGGCGCTCGCTCGGCGTGGGCGGGCCCGTCTGGATCTCGGCTGCGAGCTTCGCAGCGAGGATGCCCAGGTCGCCCGCGCCGAGGGGCGCTACGTCGCGGTTCGTGGCGGGAGCTGAGCAAGCCGCATCGCCCGGCGGCCGCGGCTCGTGATCGGACGCGCGCTCGCTACGCGCGACCTGCGCGCGACCTGCGCGCGCCGATGACCTGGATGGCGGCGCACACCGACGTACCATGGTGGATCACGGCACCCGGACGCTAGAGGCGGACCGTGTCGCCGGCGACCAGACACTCGCGGCTCGTCACGCGAGGTCGGCGCTCGAGGAGGACGATGGACGAATACAACGGCGCCATGCTTCAGGACTTCCATTGGTACACGGAGGCGGACGGATCGCTCTGGGCGCGGCTGGCGGCCGACGCGCCGGCGCTGGCCGAGGCGGGGTTCACCTCGGTGTGGCTCCCGCCGGCGTACAAGGGCGCCGCCGGCGGCCTGGACACCGGCTACGGCGTGTACGACCTGTTCGACCTCGGCGAATTCGATCAGAAAGGCTCGACCCGCACCAAGTACGGCACCCGCGAGGAGTATCTCGCGGCGATCCGCGCCGCGCAGGACGCCGGGATCCGGGTGTACGCCGACATCGTGTTCAACCACCGGATGGGCGGCGATCACCGCGAGCGGGTCACCGCCACCCCGTTCCACCCCGAGAACCGCCGCGAGGCGATCGGCGAGCCCCGTGATATCGAGGCGTGGACTCACTTCGACTTTCCGGGGCGCGGGGGGCGCTACTCGACGCTCCAGTGGCACTGGTGGCACTTCAACGCCGTCGACGCCAGCACCACCGACGCCCACGAGGACGTCGAAGGTGACGCCGTGTACCTGTTCGAGGGCAAGTCGTTCGCCGACGACGTCGACCTCGAGAAGGGCAACTACGACTACCTGATGGGCTGCAACCTGGACGTCGCGAACCCCGACGTCCACACCGAGCTGGTCCATTGGGGCGAGTGGTACCTGGACACGACGGGTGTCGACGGCCTCCGGTTCGACGCGGTCAAGCACGTCCCGGCCGAGTTCTTCCTGGCCTGGCTGGATCACGTCCGGCGGCACGCCGGCCGCGACCTGTTCGCGGTCGGCGAGTACTGGTCGGGCCAGGGCGCAGCCCTCGATCACTTCATCGAGCGGACCGGCCGCCAGGTCCTGCTGTTCGACACCGGGCTGCAGCACGCGTTCGCCCAGGCGTCGCAGGCGGGCGGTGCGTACGACCTGCGACGGATCTTCGACGCAAGCCTCGTCGCGCGCGACCCCGCCATGGCGGTGACCCTCGTCGCCAACCACGACACGCAGCCGCTGCAGGCTCTCGAGTCGGTGGTCGAGCCGTGGTTCAAGCCTCTGGCCTACGCGGCGATCCTGCTCCGGCGGGGCGGGTACCCGTGCGTCTTCGCGGCGGACTACTTCGGCGCCTCCTACCGCGACGTGGGCCGCGACGGCCAGGAGTACGACGTGCACATGGCCAGCCACCGCTGGATGATCGACCGTTTCCTGGACGTTCGGCGCCGCAACGCCTACGGCGAGCAGTACGACTACTTCAATGAACCGAACCTGGTCGGCTGGACACGTCTGGGCGACGAGGACCATCCCGGCGGCCTGGCCGTGGTGCTCAGCAACGCTGGCGGCGGGAGCAAGTGGATGGAGACCGGCGCGCCGAACACCACCTACCACGACCACACCGACCACGTGCAGACGCCGGTCGTCACCGACGAGCACGGCTGGGGCATGTTCTCTGCGAGCCGGGGTCGGTGTCGTTGTGGGCGCCCGAGGGTGGCGACCGGGGCGGGCACATCCGGAACGGGACCTCGTAAGCGTCGCCTTTCGTGTCGACCACCGTGGCCCTCACGCGCCGCTCGCTCGAGCCTCGAGCCCGGCGCGGTCGAGGATGGTGATGCGGTGGCGCTCGACGGCGATCAGCCCCTCGGCGGTCAGCGTGCGGAGCGTGCGCTGCAGCACGTCCTCGACCGTGCCCAGGCGCGCCGCGAGTTCGGCCTGCGTTTCCCACGTGCGCCGCGTCAGCACGGCGCCCTCAGCGTGGTGCAGCAGGTACTTGGCGGTGCGGGCCTCGAGCGGCAGGAGGGAAAGGTCCTCGACGATCTGAACGACCTCGATCAGCCGTCGAGCGAGGTGTCGTGTGATCGGCCACAGCAAGTGGGGACGCTCGTCGACCAGCGCCTGCAGCGCGCGCAACGGGACGCGCCAGAGGTGGGACGGTTCGAGCGCGACGAGGGTCGCGGAGTTGGGGACGTTCAGCAGCCAACCGACCTGGTTCACCACGTCGCCCGCCCCGAAGTAGTGGAGGACCTGCTCGCGTCCGGTCGGGGCCAGCTTGCTGCCCTTCAGCCAGCCGTGGTCGACGACGAAAAGGCCGTCCGGTGGGTCGCCTTCGAGAAACACGGTGACGCCGGGTCCGACCGCGATCGCGGTCGCCTCGCGCGCTAGACGTTCCACCGCCTCGGGATCCAAGCTGGCGAGGAACGGAACGGCAGCGAGCACTACGTGGGCGGATCGGGGTCGATGGTCATCACCGTTGGTGCCGCTCACGCCCGCAGTATAGGAACTCGGCCCGCGCGCCGCCAACGCCATGGCGCGCGGGCCGAGTTCGCCCCATTATGTCGGGGAACTGGGCCGGTCCGCACTCGCGCGGGCGCTGGCGGGCGTCGTGATCAGGCGGGACGCGACGCTGGTCGACGGACCGGCGTCGCGTCCCTCACGCCGGTCGTCACGGTGCCGGCAGCACCTCCGCAAGGGCGGCGAGGTGGATTTCGACCAGCCACACGGCGACGCGGTTCCCGGCTCGCAGCTCGGGCAGGGTCGCGTCGCCGTACTCGCCGGTGCAGGTCTCTCGCTCCAGCCCTTCGATCTCCGCAGGCTGCATACCGGTGGACTCCATCACGATCGGGATCGCGGTGGCGAGGGTACCGGTGTCGGTGAGGATTTCCGCCGCGAAGCCGACGTCACGGCAGAGGCTCTCGCGCACCTCGATGATCGTCGCCCGGAGCACCTCGGGCGTGGGGTCGGCGGGCATGGGGTCGGGGAGTGGGAGGGTTTGCGCTTGCGCCGAAGCCAAGGCGAGCAGCAGGCTGGCGGTGGCCATCCAACGGAGGTGGGAGGTCAGGATTCTTCGCATCGTGGGGTCTCCTCGTGGTTCTCGTGGTTCGCGGACGGGAGCGAGCGCCGGCGCCGCGCGCGGCGCGCCTCATGACCGCGGCGGGGCGAACCGAGCTTCCGACCGGCGGCGTGTTTCGAGGGTAGGCGTCGAGGGCGGCGCGCGTCTCCGACATAGGTCGGGTCGGTCCGGCCATCGCGCGCCTCGACCTCGCACGCTCAGAAGTCCATGCGCAGCGACAACCACAGGATGGGCGGCGATCACTGCGAGCGCGTCACCGCGACCCCGTTCCACCCCGAGAACCGCCGCGACGCGATCGGCGAGCCGCGCGAAATCGAGGCGCCCGTCGTCACCGATGAGCACCGCTGGGGCACGTTTTCCTGCGAACCGGGGTCGGTCTCGCTGTGGGTGCCCGAGGGCGGCGACCAGGGCGGGCGCTGAGACGCTACGCCTCGGCGACCGCGATTCCCTGGCGCTTCGCCTCGTACATGGCCTGGTCGGCCTGGCTCAGCAGCGCGTCGGCGCTCATGTCCCCGCCGGAACGGCGCACCGCCATGCCGATCGAGGCGCCGATGCGCACGCCCTGGATCTCGACCTCCTGCACGGCGCGGCTGAAGCGTCGCGCCGCTGCCAGGGCTCCGGGCGCGTCGGTGTCGGGAAGGATCATGGCGAACTCGTCCCCGCCCCAGCGGTACAGCCGGTCGCTGTCGCGCGCCACCGAGCGCAGCGCGTCCGCGACGCAGACGAGCGCTTCGTCGCCGGTAGCGTGGCCGAGGCGGTCGTTCACCGCTTTGAAGCCGGTCAGGTCGGCGATCAACAAGGCGGTCGGCGTTTCGCTCCGATCCGCCCGTGCCAGCTCCTTCGCGAGCCCTTCGTCGAAGGCGCGGCGGTTCTCCAGCCCGGTCAGGGCGTCTCAGGGTCGAGGCGAGGTGCAGGTCGCGGCGGTGCCGCGCCTCCCTCAGCACGAAGGCGATGGCGGGCGCGAACGCTTTGGCGACCTTGGTGTCCTCGTCCTGGAAAGCGTTCGCGTCGCTGAACGCGTCGAGGTTGACGACCGCGATCACGTCGCCGCGGTGCACGATCGGCATGCACAGATTGGCGACGATGTCGCGCAGGCTCGGCTGACCCTCGGTGCGGCCGTCGCTCGCCACGACGGAGGCGCGCTCCATCCCTTCCGGATCCCGAGCGATGCGGGCCGCGCCGACGATCCAGGCGTCGGGATCGCCGTGCCAGGCTCGCAGGTGCTCCTTGCCGAGGGTCACGTCCGCCAGGGAGACTGGGTCGAACCCGACCACGCCGGCGTAGTGGAACCGATCGTCCTGTCCAACCAACAGGCTGCCGGCCTCGGCCCCGGGTACCAGATCGACCAGCTCGGCCAAGAGGTCCTGCGTGGCTTCGTCGAAGCCGAGCTCCAGCAGGCGGTGCTCCACCGCGAGCATGCGCTCCATCACGCGCGCCTCGCGGTCACGTTTTAGCCACAGCCGCAACGCTCGGGCGAAGTCCGCGACGAGGGCCCGGTCGTCAGCGGTCCATTGCCGGGGGGCGTCGTGGAAGAGGAGCAGATGCGTTTCGCGTAGCTCCGCAGCGGCATCGGACGGACCGCGGCCGCACGGACCCCGGCGTCGACGAAGGGCGGTGCGGCGAGGGGATCCTCGGCGTAGGCGGCGACGAAGCGTGCCACGCCCGCCCGGTAGGCCTCGTGGATCAGGCCGGTGCCCAGCGGCCACGTGCGGTGCAACAGGTCGTCGAGCTCCGGCCAGTCGTCCGTAACGACGGTTCTGGCTCTGAACACGCCACCTCCGTAGTGGACCACGGCGACGGCCCGGATGCCCAGCTCCTCGCGCAGTGTCGCCAGCGCGGCCTCGAGCGCCGCTTCCTGCGGCAGGTCGGCCACCAGGATCTCTCCGAGGCGGGAGCGCGCCAGCGCACGCCGACGGACGCGCAGGATCGCCTCGGCCCGCCCCGCCGCAGCGACGACGCCGACGATCGCTTCGCGTTCGGCGGGCAGGAACGGGCGGGAACGGCGCACCTCGACGACGGCGGTGAGCGTGTCCTCGGAATGGATCGGCACCGCCATCGCTCGCTCGGAGGGCGCATGGGTCGCCATGCCGTGCGTCTGCGCTCGCAGCACGAACGCCTCCGGCGCGTCGCCCTCCGGCGCGTCGCCCTTCGGCGCGTCGCTTCCCGGCGCGTCCACGACGAGTCCGTCGCCGGGCACGATGCGCCACGTCGTCACGCGGTCCGGATCGAACCTTCCCAGAAGACGCGGCAGCTCGTGCAAGACGTCGAACGTGGCGCCGCTGCCCTCGACCTCTTCGAGATGGTCCAGCACCGTTTCTAGATGCGCGCTCGGCGTGGGAGGCGCGCCGAAGAACCGTCGGCGCACACCTTTCGGCAGCGCTTGGGGAGGAACACCGCGGCGGCAGCCAGGGCCATGCCTGCGGCCCCGGCCAGAGAGACGATCGTCGCTTCGGCCACGACCGCGGCCGCCACCAGGACCAAGGAGGCGATGCGCGGCCTAGGTCCCGCGCTGCGCGCGGCGGTCCATGCGATCAGGGCGACCGCTGCTCCACGTGGCGCGGCGCCCAGCGGTGCTACCAGGGACGTGGCGTACACGAACGCGCCGAGAAGAATCGGACCGAGCGGATGCGTGCGAAGCTCAGGCACGGGTACGCGCCCATCCTCTCGCCGGCTCGGGCCACACGTGAACGGCTCGCGGCGCGTTCGCGCCGCCACGGCGTGTCGGCCGGTCGCTCGTCGTTCGCCCCCGCATCGTACGGTCGCCCTTTCCCGCCGCGTCGCACCGTTCCGTTGGACGGTCGCGTGTCGTCGACGATTCGCGCAAAGGCTACCACCCGCCCAGCGTCGATTCGTGGGCCCACCGCGCGCCAGCGGCCGTCGCGACAGGGCGGGATCGCTCAGAACGGCGAGCCATGACCCGGGTCATGGCGGGCGGAGGCGAGAACCGCCATGCTCGGCGTCATGACGGTCGATGCAGATCCCCTCGCGCAGAGTGTCGTCGTCGCCTACGGAAGCACCTTCGGCACGACGGAGGAGACCGCCCGGCAGATCGCCGAAGCCCTCGCGGCGCGCACCGGCCGGCGGCCGACGCTGGCCGACGTGGCCTGGACCGGCATGGCGGAGATCGTCCGGCACGACGTCCTGATCCTGGGCTCCTCCACCTGGGACGAGGGGGAGCTGCAGCCCGCCTGGAACGTCGCACTGAGCGCATTGTCCGCCAGCGACTTGCGGGGCCGCCGCGTCGCGGTGTTCGGTTGCGGCGACCGCGCCGGCTATCCGGATACGTTCGGAGACGCGCTCGGCATCCTCCTGAGGCACGCTCGCGGCGCCGGCGCCGAGTCGATCGGCGCGTTCCCCATGGAGCGGCTCGGGTATGACCCGGGTACGTTCGAAGCGGAAGAGGTCCGCGACGGCGACGACCTCGTCGGCTTGATCCTGGACGACGAGGAGGACGACGAGGCCCGGGTCGCGCAGGTCGCGTGGTGGTGCGATCAGCTGGCGAGCGAACTGGGCCAAGGGCTCGGCGACGCCACCCAGCGGTCGGTCGTAGCGCTGCATCGCGGCGAGATCCCGGCGCGATAGCCGGCCGACGAGCTTATCCATCATCTCGACCGAGGCGTGCGCCTCGGGAATGAACAGCCCCCGAGCCGCATCATCACCGTGTAGACGTCAGCGCACCCTCCAAGAATCCACGTGCCCCGGCAGGAGCAGCGCCACCAGCGGCACCAGCCGGTTGCCGACCGGCGTCAGGACCAGCACCGAACTCACCAGCGCGAAGGTGTACGCGATCGCGATCGCGATCGTGGTCGGCCTGGTCGCCGATCCCTGGCCTTGCCATGTCGAGGGTGGTCGAGCCGATCGGCCGTTTTTGCAGGCCGACCATCGGTATGGCGCAACGGCCGAGAAGTCCGCCGCGACCGTGTCGAACGCTCCGATGGTACGGCGTTGACGACCCCTGCCCCATCATCCGGAGCAAGGCGCTCAGGCGCGGAAAGGGGGGCGGAGCCAGCAGACGCTAGCCGGTGCACGTCGCGCATTGCTGCCGCGAACCGAACGCCATCGATCAGCCACGCAGAAGCACCAAGGAGGAGCCACATGAACCGCGTTACGACACGAATCGCCACCGCCGTGGTGACCCTGACTCTGGGAGCCCTCGCCTTCAGCCATAGCCACGGCGACGTCCGGCGCATTGCCGTGCCATTCGACCGGGTCTCGATGGACGTACCGTCGTCCGCCGGGCAGAGCGCGGCCGACGCCTGCTCGAAGGCGATCGCCATGGATCCGTACGCTCAGCCGTTCGACTGGCCCAGGCCCGGGCCACGTTGAGGCTGGACCGAAGATACGAGCTCGACCGAGGTCACGGTCCACCTCGCGTGTCCGGCCTCATACGTTTTTCGGCGTGGCTGCACCATCAAGGTGCGGCGGCCAGCGGTGGCGTTCCGCTCGCGCCGACGAGCGGCGTGGCAGCCCTGCTCGGACGTGAGCTCCGTGCCGGGAGCCCTAGCGGCGCGAGCCGGCGACGGCAACCCCGAACTCGGCAACCCCGAACTCGGCAACGACTTCTGGTCCGACGCGAACGGCGACGCGACACTCCGGACGCGCCTGGCGTTCCCCCGCGTCGACGGGATCGGCGGCGCCGACGAAGCCACACGCTTCACGGTACGGATCGCGTCCCATTGCGCGGACCTTCCTGGACGCGCGGCCGCATCCGGTTCGGAGCAACCTTCGTTCGAATGGCACTTCGCGCCATGACGGTCCAGGTCGTCGAACGAACGACCTCCGGCTCCGACCGAGTGCCGTCCTCACCCACCGACACTGACGCTCTGATGGCCGCGCCGAGGGCCCGCCAGTCCGGGCCCTCGGCGCAGCCAGTCCTAGGCGTCGAACGTACAGCGAAGCCGGGCTGCCGCCGGAACCTGTGGTCTCTACCGACCCTGCTTGCCGTCCAATGCGAACGAGAGCGCATCCGCAAGCGAGCCCCTTCGCGCCCTGAACGCTCGCCAGGGCCAGCCAGCACGTCCAAGACGCGCTTCGCGTGCCTACCGAGCCACGAGGGGCTAGCCGCGTGTGCGGCCACGACGGTGAAGAGCTCGGCCGCTTCGCCCTGGTTCCTCTGACGCTTCCGCAGCTCGGCGAGCGCCGCCAGCGCCTCGAGGGCGGCAGGGATCCGCTTCCGCGCGCGGGCGCGCGACAGCGCGTCCAGCAGGTGCGTCTCGGCCCGGTCGAGCTCGCCCTCGAGCGTACGCGCCTCGCCCAAGCGAACGAGACACGCCAGGTCGATCGCGGCCGGTCGGAAGAGCATGCCGTGCACGGCGTGCCGGCGCAGCAGCGTCAGCGCTTCCTCGGCGTGTGCTCGCGCCTGTTCGGTGCGCCCCTCGGCCGAGCGCGATCCGTGCGAGCCCGTCCAAGCTCATGCCCGCCGCCCACACGGTCGTCTCGTTGCGACCTTCCTGCCGCAACAGAGCGAGGGCTTGGCGGTAGCGGGCGGTGGCACGGTCGGACGCGCCCTGCAGCCGGCCTACGTGCCGAGCAAGGTATACGCTCCGCCCCGAACCATGACCTCCGCATCGCCCTGAAACGCCGTGCACATCGCCAGCGCGCGGTCGCCCGCCCCTCGGCGGCGGCCACGTCGCCCCGTGCGAGGTGGATGTCGCCGAGCGTGAGCAGCGTGTGGGCCAAGTGGAAATCGAAGCCCGCCACCTCGTGGCAGGCGACGCCCTCCTCGGCGGCGGCGCGTGCGGCGTCGTACTCGCCCGGCAATACGCGAGGAGCTTCGGCGAGGATCGCCGAGGTTCATGGCGATGGCGATCGTCTCGCCGCTGGCGCGCGCGACTCGAGCCCCTTGCGGACCATCGAGAGCGTGACTTCCAGATCGTCCAGCTCGTAGGCGAGATTGGCGAGCATCAACGCCTCTCCCCGGCGTCGCCCAGCTCGCGGTAGAGCGCGAGCGAACGGCGGTACGCGTCCACGACGCCCGCCTTGTCCGGCGGATCGAAGCGGAGCTGCGCATGAACCCCGCGAGCCTGAGCGCGTGGGCCAGCTCTGGCCGGGCGTCCCTCCGCTCGCCGAGGCGTATCGCCCGCTGAATGCAGTCCATCGCCTCGGGCAGGCGGCCCAGCTCCTTGAGGGACTCGCCGCGCCAGAGGAGCTGCCGGAGGGCGAGCAGCGATTTCGCATCCGCGCTCGGGGTGGCGTCGTTCCAGGCGAGCCCCTGCTGGGCCGCTCCCGCAGCAGGAAGTACCAGCCCAGCGGCTCCACGGAGTTCTCGAGCCATTCGCGTCGTCCCTGCCGGGCCGCCCACCTCCACGCGGCGAGGATGTTGGCGAGGTCCGCCTCGATCACCGCCGTCATCCGACCCCGCGTCCCGGTAGCCGGTCGCGTCCCGCCCCTGGCCGAGCGCGAGGATCGTGCCGTCGCAGCGTCTCCGGCAGTTCCAGGTAGCCCGTCCGCTCGAGCACGTCTGCCGCCCGTGCCGGATCGAGCTGCGCCTTCTCCTCCAGAAAGCGCTGCAGCAGCGGATGCAGGTGGTAACGGCCCGCACCGTCCCAGGACAGAAGCGAGCGATCGACCAACGAGGCCAGCTGCGCCAGCGACGCGCCCGCCAGGCTCGATGCGGCCGCCCTCCCGAACCCGCCGCGAAACGCGCTCATGGCCGTCGCCACTTGTTGGTCATCCCGTGAAAGCAGCCGCCAGGACTGCTCGAACGCGCCGCGCATGCTCCTGCTGCCGCTCCGGGCGGTCGCGGTTCTGGCTCTCGAGCAGGTCGGAGCCCTGCTCCAGCTCGTCGGCGATGTCGGCGCAGCTCATCACGCGTAGCCAGGCCGACGCCATCTCCAAGGCCAACGGCACGCCGCCCACCGCCGCGCAGATTCGCACCACGGCGTCGAGGTCGTGTTCGTCGGGCGCGAAGTCCGCACGGGCCCGGCGGGCGCGTTGCACGAACAGCCGAACCGCGTCGTACGCCAGCGCCGCCTGGATCCGTTCGTCCGCCGGCTCGCTCGCGCCGGAGCCCGGAAACGGCAGGCCCTCGAGCACGACCGCGCGCTCCTCGGCGAGATTCAAGCGCGCCCTCGAGGTGACCACGAGGTGCAATCGCGGGCAGGCCCGGACAAGCTCCGAGAGGAGGGGGCCGGCAGGAAGGAGGTGCTCGAAGTTGTCGAGCACGATGAGGCGCGGCCGATCTCCGATCGCTGTCCGAAGCTGGTGGAGCGTGGCCTCGGGGTCGCCCCCTTCGGGCAGGTCGAGCCCCAGGACGCTGCCGATGGCCGCGGCGACCTGATCCGCGTCCCGCAGCGTCTCGAGAGGGACGAAGTGCACGCCACTCCAGCCTCCCGCCCGGGCCTGCTCCGTCGCGAGATGAAGAGCGAGTCGCGTCTTCCCGGTGCCGGCGGCACCCACGATCGAGAGCAGCCGCGTGTGGCGGTGCTCACCAGACCCGCGAGTCGGACGAGCTCCTCTCGGCGGCCCACGAACGAGGTGGTACGTGACGGCAGAGCCGAGTGCGAGACCACTCCGGTGGACGCGTGCGGCGGCGCCACGAGCGAGCGACGCGCGGCGTCCCTCGACGGCGCCAGCGTCAGGCCCAGCGCCTCTCCCTCCTCACGCATGGCACGGGACCGGTCGTTCCGCTGGCCAGGAGCAACCCGTAGGTGCGCGCGAGGTCGTCGGGGTCGGGAGACGCCGTGGCGTCGAGCGCTCTCGCACGCTCGGCCCATCTGCCGGCACGGTCGAAGTTCGCCTCTTTGGCTGCCGCCTCCGCCAGCGCCAGAAACGCCCGGCGGACGCTGTGCGCCAGCACCTACGCGTGCCGTAGATCCACTCCTCGAGCTCGATCCCCTGTCCAACGCCTTCGAACCCTTGCAGGAAGGGACCGCGGTAGAGCTCGATCGCTGCGAGCCAATCTCCGTTCCTCGATCGCACGCAGCAGGAGCGCGGCGTCCGACGTCACTTCGCTCCATACCCGCACGTCGTCCGAATCGATGGCGCCCGGCACGCCCTTGCGTAGCTGCGACAGGGCCATGCTCGAGGCTGCGTAGCGCGTCGCGGCCTCCATCCAGAACAGCTCGGCTAGGTGGCGGCGTTCGGCGTGGCCTTCCAGGGCGAGGTACGCCAGCAGGAGAAGGGGCTTCGGACGACGGAAGCCGGCTCCCTGAGCGACAAGCCGCCCAGGGTGCGCAGGATCATGCACCGGTATAAGGACGCCCGGCGCCGCAACTGTCGCGTTCGCTTGGCCCGCGTCGTCGTGCCCGGTCCAAACCGGCACCGGGCCCCTCGTCGCCCGGTGGGAGCGCAGCGTCGCGTACGACACCAGGCGGAAGCGGCGGAAGCAGCGGAAAAGGCGGTCAGGCGGTCGAGCGGCTACGGCGGCCGTCTGGCGCGCCCGGTACCACGCTCACGGTCCGTGCCAAGCCTTCCTGCAGCGTCGTCGCTGTCAGGCCCAGCTCGCGTTCGATCCGACCCGAGTCGACCTCGAACGGCGCCATGAACTGGTACATCATCTCGACCGAGGCGCGCGCCTCGGGATGAACAGACCGCCGATCCGCATCATCAGCGTGCCCATGCCCTTCGCCTTCGGCTCGACCCCGGCCGCCTCGGCCGCCATCGCGACCATCTGGCGGGCGGTGCGGGCCGGCGCGTGCGGGGCGATCCAGACGCGACCCAGCGCCTCGTCGCGCACGGCCAGCTCGGCCGCCGCACGGCCCACGTCCTCGATGTACGCGACGGCGTGGGGAGCGTCCAGCACGCCGGTCACCTGCGCGGGCTTTCCCTCGACGAGCGGCTCGAACACGCGCGAGCCCCAGGCCGAGTCCGTCACGCCCGGCCCGTAGTAGTCGCTGGAGCGAAGCGACGTCGCGCGCACCGCGCCCCGCGCGTGGGCGGCCGTCACCTCCTCGGCCATCCGTTGCCGAAGGGCGCCCTTGCGCGATGTCGGAGCGATGCGAGCGCCTTCGTGGATCGGGGCCGACGCGTCGTACATGTACAGGGTCTCGATCGAGACGAACCGCGCTCCCGCCGTCTCGGCGGCCGCCAACGCGCCCGCCTGGAGCGCGGGAAACAGCTCGACCCAGCGATGGTACGGCGGATTCAGTGCCTGGATCACCACGGCGGCGTCCCGGGCGGCCTCGGTCGCCCGAGCCACGTCCGCCACGTCCGCGGACGACCTCGACCTCGGCGGGCATCAGCTCGGCCGCTGACCGCTGCGGTTCACGGCGCGTACCTTCCGCCCTGAACGATCAGCGCGCTGCCGTCCAGCACCCACCGGGCCGGTTCCGAAGATGACGTGCACGGGTTCGCATGTGGAGCCTCCGCGTAGTAGAGCCGTGAGCTCGCGGTCAAGGGACGAGCGACGCGGGTCGCGTCCTGCGCAGGCGTCTGCCGTACGCTGGGCGCGTGCATCTCCTTACCGACGCCCCCGACGACGTTCAGGCGCTCGCTCCAGCCGGCGTGGCCCTGGAGCGCACGTCGCCTCGCGATCTTCCGCCGCCCGAGCGGCGCCTCTGGTCCGCGCTCGCAGCGAGCTCCGAGCCATGGCTCGGCGAGCTGCCGGCCGGTCTCGTCGGCCTGCCGGGACCGGTCGTCGTGGTCCATGACGCGCCGCGCTCGCAGCTGGACGTCCTGGACGAGCTGTCGGCAGCCGACGCTGGGGTGCCGGATGGCACGACGTGCGTCGCCTTGGCGGGATCACGGTTCCGCGGGCAGCGCGGTCGCAGCTGGTCGACGTCGCGCGGGAACCTGCACGCCAGCGTGCACCTCGCCTTCGACGTGGACGCCGCAGGGAGTCAGGCCGCGCTGGCCGTTCTGCCGGCCGTCGCGGCTGCCGAGGCGATCGAGGAGATCGCCGAGGGCCGCGTCCGGCCGCGCCTCAAGTGGGTGAACGACCTGCTCTTGGAGGGGCGCAAGGTCGGTGGCGTGCTGACCAGCACGCAGGTGCAGTCCGGCCGCGTGCGCGACGTGCGGGTCGGCATCGGCATGAACCTGACGTACGCTCCCGAGATCGCCCCAGCCGGAGGCACGTTGCCGGCCGGACGTCTGGCCGACGCCGACGGCGTGTTCGCGACGCCAGACGCGTGGGCCGTCCTGCTTCCTGCGCTCACGCGCCACCTGGCGCACGGCCGGGACGCTGTCGCCAGCGGGAACGGCGCGCTGCTGGTCGACCGGTACCGGGAGCGCGCCGCCTTCCTGGGTCGTCACGTGACGATCTGGCCGGTCGGCGACGAGAGCGATCGGCACCAGCCAGCGCAGACGCCGATCGCGCAGGGGCGTGTGCTGGAGCTCCGGTCCGATCTGTCGTTGATCCTGGAGGGCGTGGGCCAGCCGATCCGCACCGGCCGCATGACGATCGACGGGTGAGGACGACGGTTCGAGCAACGACGTCGTATCGAGCAAGGACGTCGGTCCCCTGCGCTCCGGCGCCGATCGGGCGTACGATTCCAAGGTCGGCCGTTCGCGCGAAGGCGTCCACGCGGCCACGGCCGAGCAGGAGACCCTCTGGACGCCGGCTTCGACTCCGCTTCGGCGGAGCGCGTGGAAGGCGATCATGACCGAACCCGCACTCTGGACGCTGTCGCTACAGGCGTTCTCCGCCGTGATCGTCGTGCTGGCGCTTTTGGCCGGCGCCGTTCGCCTGTTGACGCTCGTGTTCCCGGCGCCCCGCGTGGTCCCCGGAGAGGATCAGGTCCCCGCGCACGCGACCGACGCGGGCGCGCCCGACGCGTTCGTTCTGGCTGCCATCCACGCCGCGGTTCAGCGTGCCCACCCCGGGGCGCGCGTCACCCGCGTCGACGAAGTGAAGTGAGGTCCGACGTCCGATGAGAGGCCCGCGATGATCCACACCAGCAGCCCCAAGAAGATCCGCGTCATGCTCACCGCGTTCCGTGACGGACTGCAGAGCGTGTTCGGCGGCAAGGTGCGCACCGACGACATCCTCCCCGCCATGGAGATCGCGGCGAACGCGGGCGTACGCCACTTCGAGTTCGGTGGAGGCGCTCGTTTCCAGGCCCCCATCTTCTACGTGGGCGAGAACCCGTTCGAGTCGATGGACCGCATGCGCGCGGTCGTCGGTCCCGACGTGGACCTGCAGATCCTGACGCGGAGCGTGTCGGGCGTGACGCTCACCGGGCAGGGCATCGAGGCGCTCGCGTTGCAGGCGCGCCTGATGCACCGGCACGGCACCACCGTGGACCGCAACTTCGACTTCATGAACGACGTCGACAACCTGATCCGGACGGGCCGTCCGATCGTCGAGGCGGGCATGCACCACCAGGTCACCGTGGCGACCATGGGCCTTCCCTACGCCTCGGAGGATGTGCACACGCCGGCGTTCTACATCGACGTGGCGCGGCGGATCATGGACGGCGACGTGCGCGTCGACTCGCTCTGCATCAAGGACGCGTCCGGCACGACCGACCCGACCACCGTGTACGAGACGGCGAAGGGCATCAAGAAGCTCCTGGGGGACGAGATCCCGCTCTGGTTCCACACGCACGACACCGCCTCGATGGCGGTCGCGTGCAACATGGCGGCGATCGAGGGCGGCGTCGACGGGATCGACCTCTCGGTCCGCCCGCTGGCGTCGGGGACCTCGCAGCCGGACGTCCGCTCGATGTGGCACGCCCTCAAGAACACCGGCTACGAGCTGGATCTGGACGTGAGCCGCATCGGCGAGGTGGAAACGGCCCTGACCGAAGGGCTCGAGGCGTACGCGTTCAACCCGATCACCCTGGCCGCCGACGCCCGGGTCGTGAACTTCCCGATGCCGGGTGGCGCGATCGGACCCAACGTCCACATGATGGCGGGCGCGGGCATCCTGGACCGCTACGGCGAGGTGCTGGCGGAGTTCCCCGTCGTCGTCAAGGCGGGCGGCGCCTGGACCAGCGTCACGCCCGGCAGCCAGCAGTACTGGCTGCAGGCGTTCAACAACGTCCTCTACGGCCGCTGGGAGAAGATCGACGGCGGCTTCGGTCGGTCCGTGCTGGGCTACTTCGGTCGCCCGCCCGAGCCGCCCGACCCCGAGGTCGTCCGGATCGCCGCGGACCAGCTGGGGCTCGAGCCGTACGAGGGCGATCCGCTGGAGCGGGCCCCCGACAGTCTCGGTCCGGCCGAGGCCGCGCTGAAGGAGCACGGCCTGCCCGTGACGGAGGAGAACGTGTTCCTGGTCGCCGCGGCGATCGTGCCCGGCAAGAGCATGGACCTGAACGAGGGGCTGCGGCTGCTCAGCGGCAAGGCGCGCGTGCGGCTGCCCCTCAAGGAGACGGCCCAGGCCGCCCCGAGCGCGGCCGCGCCGACGGCAGCCGCCCCTCCTGCCGCCGCTCCCCCGGCTGCCGCTCCGGACGGAGCGTCCGGCGCCGCACCCGCCTGGACCGCGCCGGTGCGAACCACCTGCACCGTGTCGGAGAACGGCGTGACGCGCACGTTCGACGTCACGCTGTCCCCGCCCGCCGCGGACGGGGCCTCGGCCGCGCAGCGGTCGTCCACCACCGCGGCCGGGGCACCGTCGACGCCAGCCGCACCGGCGTCGCCCGGCGCATCCGCGCCCGCGCAGGTCGCCGAGCCGACCGCGGTCCACTCGCCGTTCGGCGGCAAGGTCGAGGTGCTCACCGTGCACGTGAAGGTCGGCGACACGGTCGAGGCCGGTCAGGTCGTCGCGACGGTCGAGGCGATGAAGGCCGAGCACGACGTGCGCTCGCCGGTCGCGGGCACCGTGGTCACGGTTCCCGTCCGCCCTGGCGACGAGGTCGGCGCCGACACGCCCATCGTCACGATCGGAGCGTGAGGTGGACGGCTGGACCGCGCTGCTGCAGGGGAGCGGCTTCGCGGCCCTGACCTGGCAGAACCTGGTGATGTTCCTCATTGCGGGCGTGCTGATCTACCTCGCCGTGACGCGAAACTACGAGCCGCTGCTGCTGATCCCGATCGGCTTCGGCGCGGCGCTGGCGAACCTGCCCGGCGCCAACCTGATGGCCTCCAGCACGTTCGTCGCGGACCCCGGCGCGCACACCCCGCTGCTGCAGCTGATCTACGACGCGGGCATCAAGACGGAGCTGCTGCCGCCGCTGATCTTCCTCGGCGTCGGCGCGCTCACCGACTTCCGGCCGCTGCTGGCGCGTCCCGTGATGCTGATCCTGGGCGCGGCGGCGCAGGTGGGGATCTTCGTCGCCGCGTTGGGCGCGCACTACCTGTTCGGCTTCGACCTGCGCGAGGCGGCGTCGATCGGCATCATCGGCGGCGCGGACGGTCCCACCTCGATCTTCCTGACCGCGATCCTCGCGCCCGAGCTGCTGGGCGCCGTGGCGGTGGCCGCGTACAGCTACATGGCGCTGGTTCCCGTGCTTCAGCCGCCCGTGCTGCGCGCCTTGACGACCCGGGCGGAACGGGAGATCCCCGTGCCCGAAGAGCGGACCGTGTCGAGGACGGCCGTGATCCTGTTCCCGATTACGATCACCGTGCTCGTGTCGCTGGCCGTCCCGCCCGCCGCGCCGCTGATCGGACTGCTCATGTTCGGCAACCTGCTGCGCGAGTCGGGCGTCACCGATCGGCTGGCCAAGACGGCGTCGGGGCCGATGATCAACATCGTCACGATCCTGCTGGGACTGGTCGTGGGCGCCACCATGGACGGCGCCAGCTTCCTTCGGCCCGAGACGCTGTTCATCCTGCTGCTCGGCGCGGTCGCGTTCGTGGCCAGCACCGCCGGCGGGATTTTGCTGGCGAAGGGCATGAACCTGCTGCTTCCCAGCGACAAGCGGATCAACCCTTGCATCGGCGCGGCTGGCGTGTCGGCGGTCCCGATGTCGGCGCGCGTGGTGCAGAACTTCGTCGCCAAGCACACCGACGGGCGGGTCAACCCGCTGATGGCGGCGATGGGGCCCAACGTCGCCGGCGTGATCGGCTCGGCCGTGGCGGCGGGCGTGTTCCTGGCGATCCTGCGCTGAGCGCGGATGCCCCGGCGTCGCCGCGACTACGGGGCCTCGTCCGCCGAGCGAGCCCCCACCGGCTCGAGCAGCGCACCGATCGATCCTCGCGCGGCCTCGGCCAAGCGCCGTTCGAGCCGGTCGGCCGGCAGAGCGTCGCGAAGTGCCGCGCGAGCGGCGCGTAGCCGCTCTGCGGTCTCGGGCTCGAACGGGCCCAGGCCGCCTGCGAGCCCGACGAGGTGCGCGGCGCGCTCCGGCTCGCCCGCCGCCAGGTGCAGCTCCGCCAGGCCCACCAAGCAGGCGGCGCAGGTGTCGACCCGCGAGCGCGGCCAGGCGATCTGGAGCGCCCGGAGGTAGTCTGCGCGGGCCGCGTCGGGCCGCCCGAGCGCAGCGGCGGCGTCCGCCAGGCCGACGCGGATCGCCGCCACGAGCCCCGGGTCGCCGTGAGGATCGAGCACGGCGAGAGCCTGCTCGTTCAGCTCCAGCGCGCGCGCGTGCATGCCGCGTGCGTACGCCGCGTGGCCGAGGTACGAGAGGAGCGTCGGCACGAGGGCGCCGAACCCGATCGCGCGCGCCAGCTCGAGCCCCTCGCCCAGCGCCGTCTCGGCCGCCTCCGGATCGCCGCCACGGAGCGCGTTGGTGCCCAGGTTGATCAGGTTCCGCACCATCGAGCGACGATTGCCGCGATTGCGGTTGATCGCGAGCGCCTCGCGAAACAGCGCCTCGGCGCCGGCGACGTCGCCCAGGCGCGACCGGACGCTGCCGAGGTTGTGCGACGCGATCGCGATCTGCGGCTCGTGCCCGCGCCTTCGAGCGAGCGCGAGGACCTCCTCGAACCGTGCGGCGGCCCCCTGCCGCTCGCCGCGGGCGCTCGCGACGTTCCCGAGGGTGTTCAGGGTGCTGGCCAGGGCCCGGTCGAGCGTCGGATCGGGCGGATCTGCAGCGGCGAGCGGCCCCAGCCGTGCCAGCGCCACGCCGGCCAGCGCCTCGCTCCGGTCCAGGTCCCCCAGCCGGTAGACGAACCACGCCTCCGCCGCCCGCAGCCGACCCGTCACCGCCTTCGCCGACGGGTCGGACCTCTCGAGCGCCTCGGCCGCCTCGCCGAACGCCGAGGCGGCGTCGTCCCAGCGGCCGCCGCGCTGGATGTAGAAGATCTGCAGCGCCCGGCAGGCACGCCACAGGGCGGCGCGGTCGCCCGTCCGGGCTGCCTGGCGCCAGGCAGCCCGGACGTTCTCGAGATCCTCGCCGACCGCGGCCACCGCACGCTCCTGATCGCCGCCCGCGAGGTCGTCCTCCCAGCTCGCGAGCAGCGCCAGGTAGGCGCGAGCGTGCCTGCGCCGGGTGTCGGCCCGCTCCGATTCGTGCCGAGAAGCCTTGAGGCGCGCCAGCTCCAGGAGGAGCGGATGCGCGCCGTAGCGGCCCAGGCCGTCAGTCCGCAGCAGCGAGCGGTCGATCAGCCCGGCCAGGTCGGTCAGGGTCGCGCCCGCGATCTCGGCCGCGGCGTCGCGCCGAAAGCCGCCACGGCAGACCGACAGGCGGCGCAACAGCTCGCGATCGCGCGGCCCGGCCAGGGCCCAGGCGTGCTCGAACGCGCCCAGCAGGCTCCGGTGTCGCTCGGGCACGTCCTGCGCTCCGGTCGCGAGCAGCTCCAGGCGCTCGTCGAGCTCCGCCGCGATCTCGCGCGGGGTGAGCGCCCGGACCCAGGCGGCGGCCAGCTCCAAAGCCAGCGGCAGGCCCTCGACGCGCCGGCAGATCGCGAGTACCGCGGGCAGATTCTCCTCGGTCGCGACGAACCCGGGGGTGGTCCGTTCTGCCCGCCGCACGAACAGGTCGACGGCGCCGAACGCCGAGGCGTCCTCCAGCGTCACGTCGTCGTCTTCCGGGTACCGAAGGCCGGTCACCCGATAGACGCGCTCCGCTTCCAGCCCGAGCCGCACCCGCGAGGTGACCAGGAAGCTCGCGTCACGGACGCCGGCGACCAAGCGGGCGAACGCTTGGCCGTCGTCCGCGAGGTGCTCGGCGTTGTCCAGCACGACGAGCGCCTCCTTGCCCGCCAGCAGCGCGGCGATGCGGTCCAGCGCGGCCGCGTCGCTCGGCGCGTCGTCGCCGAGGGACGCGGCGATCGCGCTGGCCAGCGCGTCGGGCGTGTCGATCGCGCCGAGGTCGACGAAATGGACGCCGTCGGGAAAGGCGCCGAGCGCCTGCTGCTCGCGCGCGATCTCGACGGCCAGGCGGGTCTTGCCGACCCCGGGCGGGCCCAGCAGCGTCGTCAGCGCCGGCCCGGGCCGGTGAAGCAGCGCAGCGACCTCGGCGCGCTCCGGGTCACGCCCGACGAAGGCGGTGTCGCGATGCGGCAGGTCGCTGCCGGTGGCGAGCCCGTCCGCCTCCCCGAGCCCGCCAGCCGTCGCCGCGCGGCCTCGGGATCGGCCGCCAGCTCGAGTCCGAGATCTTCCCCTCGCGCCGGACCACGTCGGCCCGTGCGCGACCGTCCGCCGCGAGCAGGGTGTGCAGTCGCACGAGGTCGTCGGGCTGCGGCACCGCCCAGCGCAGGCGCGACGCTCGCTCGGCGAGGTCGGCAGATGCGCCGAACCGCCCGCGGGTCGCTTGGGACTCCGCCTCGTCGAGGTGCGCCCGCAGGGCCACGTCGGCGAGGTGCTCGCGCTGGGCGTGCAGCCACTCCTCGAGCTCCGTGGTCCACGACGGCAGGTGCAGACCGTCCAGGAACGGTCCGCGGTACAGGTCGCGTGCCGCTCTGCGCTCGCCCCGATCGATGTGCGCGAGGAACGCGTGAACGTCGCACCGCACCTCGGTCGCGGCGTGCCTTCGGTCCGCGGCGACGCTGCCGGGCGCCCCCTGGCGGAGCCGCGTCAGAGCGACCGAGAGGCTGCGCATCGGATCCGCCGCGTCGGGCCAGAACAGCTCCGCCAAGTGTCGCCGAGGGCGCGACCCTTCGAGCGCGAGGTACGTGAGGAGGAGAAGCGGCTTGGGACGAGTGAAGTCGATCTCGTCGATCCGCACGCTCCCCAACGTGCGCAACAGCATGATCCTCTCACCCTAGCGCGCGTCTCCGCGTCCGGTCGTACCGCGGTAACGGTCCGGTAGTGCCCCTCCCGGCAAGGTGAAGCCGAGAGAGAAGGGAGGAGTCCGTCATGAACGACACCGCTACCGAGCATCGCAACGGGGTCGACGTCGGTCGTCTGAAGGAGACGATCGCGCACGTCCAAGGCGATCCGAGCCTGGCACGGTTCCGCTTCCGGGCCGCGACCACCTGGGAGGAGGGAGCGAAGTCCCGCACCAAGATCCAGGGATTCTACGGCGCCGGCCGCGAGGACGACTCGCGTGAGAGGCCGCTGGAGCTCGTCGGCGACGAGCCGCCGGTCCTGCTGGGCGACAACGCCGGGCCGAACGCGGTGGAGGCGGTGTTGCACGCGCTGACGTCGTGCCTGACCGTCGGCTTCGTGTACAACGCCGCCGCGCAGGGGATCGAGGTCCGAGCGCTCGATTTCGACGTGGAAGGGGAGCTCGACCTGCGAGCGTTCCTCGGCGTCAGCGACGATGCGCGACCGGGCTACCAGACGATCCGCGTCCGCTACCGGGTCGATGCCGACGCCCCTCGCGCGGCCCTCGAGGACCTGTGCGCCTACGTGCAGCGGACGTCGCCCGTCCTGGACATGCTGACCAAGCCGGTCGACGTGCACGTCGCGCTGGAGGGGTGACGCCGTGAGCAGCGACGCGGCGATCCGCAGCGGCATCGACGGTCCAGAGACGACCAGCCCGCAGGTCGACGTCGAGGAGCTTCGCGACAAGGTCCGTGACGTCTACCGTCAGGTCGCCGACGCGCCCGACGGCGAGTTCCACTTCGAGATGGGCCGCGAGCTGGCCGAGAAGCTCGGCTACGCCCCCGAGGCCCTCGAGCTGCTGCCGGTCGAGGCGGTCGAATCGTTCGCGGGCGTCGGTCACCATCTCGACCTCGCCCGCCTGGGCGGCGGCGAGCGCGTGCTGGACGCAGGCAGCGGCTCCGGCATGGACACGTTCCTGGCGGCCGCCCTGGTCGGACGAAGCGGCTCCGTGGTCGGTCTCGACATGACCGACGAGCAGCTCGCCAAGGCCCGAGCACTGCGCGACCGGCACGGCGTCGACGACGTGACGTTCGAGCACGGCTTCCTCGAGGAGGCTCCGTTCCCCGACCGATCGTTCGACGTGGTGATCAGCAACGGCGTGATCAACCTGACCCCGGACAAGGGCACCGTGTTCCGCGAGCTCGCGCGGGTGCTGCGCCCCGGAGGCCGCCTGGCGATCTCCGACATCGTGTGCGAGACCGCGCTGACCGAGCAGATCAAGTGCGACACCTCGCTGTGGGCGGCCTGCATCGGTGGCGCGGCGCAGCGCGACGCCTACCGTGCCTGCATCGACGAGGCCGGCATGACCGATCGTGGAGGAGCGCGAGAACCCCGGCCTACCGCTTCCTGTCGCGCTCGGCGCAGGGCGCCAGCCGCGACTTCGGCGTCAAGAGCGTGTCGATCCTGGCGGAGCTCAGGAGCTGACGGCCCCGCGACCTCGACCCCGCCTCGCCCCGACCTCCGCGCACGTCCCGAAGGCGGGAACGGCCACGCGCCGTTCCCGCCTCACGCTGATCGGAACGCCGCCCCGTGCTGCTGGTCTCGGCGATTCTGCTGACCGACGCCGTCGCCGTCCCGATGATCGTGTGGATCTGGCCGTTGTGACCGTGCCCGGCAGGGGCGCGGGCGGGAACGATCGTGTGGAAGGATCTCTTGCGCGGCACGGCCCTGCGTGTTTCTCTCGAAGCGCGCCCGGCCCCGCGTCGGCGGTGGCGCGACGCGACGAGAGGAGCCAAGCCATGGACGTCGCCGTGTTCAGTACCAAGAGCTACGACCAGACCTTCCTGGAGCGTGCGAACGAGCGCCACGGGCACCGACTGACCTTCTTCGAGGCGCGCTTGCTGCCCAGCACCGCGTCGTTGGCGGAGGGTCATGCGGCGGTGTGCGCGTTCGTGAACGACCGGCTCGACCACGAGGTCCTGAAGGCGCTCGCCGGTCTTGGCATCTCGCTGATCGCGCTCCGCTCGGCCGGGTTCAACCACGTCGACGTCCGCGCCGCCAAGCGCTTGGGACTGAGCGGTCGTCCGTGTGCCGGCCTACTCGCCGCACGCCGTCGCCGAGCACGCGCTGGCGCTGCTCCTGGCCCTGAACCGCAAGATCTACCGCGCCTACAATCGCGTGCGCGAGGGGAACTTCGCGCTGGACGGCCTGATCGGGTTCGACCTGCAGGGCAAGACCGTCGGCGTCGTCGGGACCGGCAAGATCGGCGCGACGTTCGCGCAGATCGTGAAAGGGCTCGGCTGCGAGGTGCTGGCGCTCGATCCGTACCCCAACCCGGAGCTGCAGGGCGTGGCGAGCTACGTCTCTCGCAACGAGCTTCTGGCCCGCTCGGACGTCGTCTCGCTGCACTGCCCCCTCACGCCCGAGACGCATCACATGATCGACGACGCGGCGATCGATTCCATGCGCGAGGGCGTGACGCTGATCAACACCAGCCGCGGGCAGCTGGTCGACACCCGCGCCGTGATCGAGGGGCTCAAGCGCGGACGCATCGGACGGCTGGGCCTGGACGTGTACGAGGAGGAAGGCGACCTGTTCTTCGAGGACCTCTCGAACCGGGTGATCCGCGACGACGTGTTCTCGCGGCTGCTGACCTTCCCGAACGTGCTGATCACCGGTCACCAAGGGTTCTTCACCGAGGAGGCGATGCAGAACATCGCCGAGACGACCCTCGCGAACGTGCGCGCGTTCGAGACCGGCGAGGGAGAGCTCCACGAGGTGACGTCGGACATGGTGGCGTAGCGGGTGCCCACCTGGCTGCAGGCGCTGCTGGCCGGCCTGCCGATCGTCGTGATCCTGATCGCGATGCTGGGAGCCCGCTGGTCGGCGGCACGCGCGGGGGCGGCGGGCCTGGCGCTCACGTTGCCGGTCGCCTGGCTGGCGTTCGGGTACGGGCGGACGGTGCTGCCGGAGCTGGGTCCGGTCGTCGCGACCGGGGGCGCGCTGGCGGAGGCGGTGTTCATCGCCGCGACGATCCTGTGGATCATCTTTCCCGCGTTATGCATCCACGAGCTCCAGCAGCGCACCGGTGCGCTGGAGGTGCTGAGGAGCGCGATGGGCAGGCTGTCGCCCGACCCGAGGATCCTGGCTCTGCTGGTCGCCTGGTTCTTCGTGCTGTTCGTGGAGGGCGCGGCCGGCTTCGGGACCTCGGTCGCGCTGGCGGCGCCGTTCCTGGTGGCGGCCGGCTTCGGCCGCGTGGAGGCGGTCACGATCGCGCTGGTGGGCCACTCGGTCGGCGTGTCGTTCGGCGCGGTCGGAACGCCGATCCTGCCGCAGCTGGCGGTCACGCCGTTCAGCGGACCGGAGCTGGCGTCCGCCACGGCGGCGTACCACAGTTTGGTGGGCTGGGTGATGCCGCTGGTGGCGATGCTGCTGGTGACCCGCACGCTGCCGCAGGGGCAGCGATCGGGACCGGCGATCTGGGGCTGGACGCTGGCCGCCGCCGCGCTGTTCCTGATCCCGCATCAGCTGATCGCCACCTTCGTCGGACCGGAGCTGCCGACGCTGGGCGGCTCGCTGGTGGGCGGAGCGGCGTTCGTCGGCGCGCTGCGGGTGGCCAGGAGCCGCTCGCCCGAGGCGGCTTCGCTGGACGCGGGCGCGCCCGCCGGCGGCGTGCCGCGGGCGGCGGCGCCCTACCTGGCGCTGGTGGGGCTGGTGCTCGCGACCCGGTTGCTGCCGCCGGTGCGCGAGGCGCTGACCGCGCTGGAGCTGGGCTGGAGCGCCGGCCCGTTCAGCGGCGCGTTCGCCGTTCTCTACCATCCGGGCACCTTGCTGCTGGCCAGCTTCGCGGTCGGCGCGGCGATCCAACGGGCGGCTGCGCGCGACGTCACGGGCGCCATGCGTGCCGCGCTGCGTCAGCTGATCCCGGTCACGATGGCGCTGGTCGCGATGCTGGCGATCTCGAGGCTGATGGTGTATTCGGGCATGATCGACGCCCTGGCCGCCGCTGCCGCTGCCGCGGCCGGCGGCCTGTGGCCCCTGTTCGCGCCGTTCGTCGGCGTGCTGGGCACGTTCGTGACCGGCTCGGCCACGGCGTCGAACATCCTGTTCACCGATTTCCAGCAGGCCACCGCCCAACGGCTGGGGCTGCCCGCCCTCCCCCTGATCGGCGCGCAGGGGTTCGGTGCCGCCGTCGGCAACATCGTCTGTCCGCACAACGTGATCGCCGCGGGCGCCACGGTCCAGCTCGCGGGCCGGGAGGGCGAGGTGCTGCGGCGCACGCTGGGCGTCGCGCTGGGGTACGCCCTGCTGGGCGGGCTGGCGGCCCTGTTCGTGTACGTCTAGGCCGACCCTACGCGGTGCGCTACCGTGATAGACGCGACTACCGAAGGAGGTCCGAGCATGGCAAGCAAGGTCCGCTGGGGCATATTGAGCACCGCCAAGATCGGCGTCGAGAAGGTCGTCCCCTCGATGCAGAAGGCGTCGAACCTGGAGGTCGTCGCGATCGCGTCGCGCGACGGCGAACGCGCCCGCCAGGCGGCCGATCGGCTGCACCTGCCGCAGGCGCTCGACAGCTACGAGGCGCTTCTGGCCTCGCCCGACGTCGAGGCGATCTACAACCCGCTTCCGAACCAGCTGCACGTTCCGTGGACGATCCGCGCGCTCGAGGCAGGCAAGCACGTCCTGTGCGAGAAGCCGATCGCGCTCACGGCGGACGAGGCGCAGCAGCTCGCGGACGCCGCGGACGCGCACCCCGAGCTCAAGGTGATGGAGGCGTTCATGTACCGCTTCCATCCGCAGTGGCGCACCGCGCGCCGCTGGGTCGAGGAGGGCGAGGTGGGCGAGCTTCGCACCGTGCATTCGCACTTCGCCTACCGGAACCTCGATCCCGACAACATCCGCAACCGGCCCGAGACCGGGGGTGGCGGGCTGATGGACATCGGCTCGTACGACGTGTCGCTGTCGCGGTTCCTGTTCGGGCGCGAGCCCGAGCGGGTGGTCGCCGCCATCGAGAACGATCCCGACTTCGGGGTGGACCGCCTGGTGAGCGCCATGATGGACTTCGGCGGCGGCGCCACGGCCACGTTCACCTGCGCGACGCAGCTCGAGCCGTACCAGCGGGCGCACGCGTTCGGGACGCAGGGCCGCATCGAGATCGAGATCCCGTTCAACGCGCCAACGACCGGAACCACCCGAATCTTGCGCCAGCGCGGCCTGGAAACGCGCGAGGTCGCGTTCCGCGACGCCGATCAGTACACGCTCCAGGGCGAGGCGTTCTCGCGCGCGGTGCTGGAGGACACGCCCGTTCCCACGCCGCTGAGCGACGCGGTCGCGAACATGCGCGTTCTGGACGCGATTCGCGAAAGCGCATCGCGAGGAGGCTGGGTCGCGGTCTGAGTCGACTCGGCCCGCGCGCGGTGCCCGGCGACCCGCCCACCTTCCGATCCCTCACACGATGTTCGCCTCGGCGCGCGGCGCCCCGGCCGCGAACCGGTCGTGACGCAGCGGACCGAGGTCCAGCGTCGAGGCGCGGCCGTCCACGACCTCTTCGGCGATCAGCCGACCGACCATCGCCGCGTGCTGCACGCCGTGGCCGGAGAAGCCCGCGGCGTCGATCCATCCCTCGGCGTCCGGGTGGCGTCCCAGGATGGCGTCGTGGTCGGGCGTGACCTCGTAGTAGCCCCACCAGCTGGCGCGCCGGTCCAGGCCGGCGATCTCGAGGAACGGGAACCGCTCCAGGGCGGCATGCAGCGTGGGCTCGAGCCACGACCAGTCGATGCCCTCGACGAATCCGGGCGCCTCGTCGGGATTCGACCGGCCGAACAGAATGCGGGCGCCCTCGCTGCGTACGTACACCCCGCTGGCCACGTCGACGGTCAGCGGGTAGTGGTGCTCGTACGGTAGCGGAGCGGTGACGAACACCATGCGGCGGGCCGGCTCGATCGGCAGGGTCAGGCCCGCTGCGGCCGCGACGCGGCCCGCCCAGGCGCCGGCGGCGTTGACGACGGTGGCGGCCTCGATCGGTCCTGCGGGGGTCTCGACCCGCCAGCGCCCTCGCTTCCTGCGGGCCGCCAGCAACGGAGTCTCGAGACGAAGCCGGGCCCCGCGCTCCTTGGCCATCCGCAGGTACGTCATCGTGATCGAGTGGGGGTCCACCACGCCGTCGGCAGGACCGTGGGTGGCGGCGTGGACCCCGGAAGGATCGAACGGCACGATCCCCCGCGCCGCGAGCGGGTCCAGGACGTCGACCGGCACGCCCAGGCGGCGCTGCAGCTGGACCCCTGCCAGGTGCGCCGGCCAGCGCGCTTCGGGAACCAGGAACAGGTACCCCTGGGGCCGGTACCCCGACGAGACGCCGTAGCGCTCCTCGAACTCGCGGTACTCGGCGATGCTCTCCCGCGAGAGCAGGACGTTGATCTCGCTGGTGAACTGAATCCGCACACCCGCGGCGCTGCGGCCGGTCGAGCCGGTCGCCGGCGCCTCGGCCGCTTCGAGGATCGTCACGTCCAGCCCGCGCTCGGCCAGGCGGTACGCGATGGCGGCGCCGACGATGCCGGCGCCGACGACCAGGACGTCGGCGGCTGCGGGGACGGGGGTCGCCATGCGGGACGCTAGCACGCGAGCGCGGACCGTCGATCAGCGGTCGCGGACGGCGAACACGCCCCCGGCCGCGGCCGCCAGCGCGGCGGCCCAGAGGACGCTGCTCGCCGCCCCCCAGAGCAGGGTCGGTCCGGGCAACGCGTCGCGCAGCAGGACCGCGATCGGGCCGACCAGCACCGGGACGCCCAGCGTCTCGAGCAGCCCGACGCGTACCGCCTCGGCGGGGTTGGCCAGCAGCGCAATGATCAGCAGCCCGCCTAGGGGCCGGTCCGGCAGCGCCGTCGCCAGCGCGACCACCGCCGGTCCGTACGCCAGCGTGCCGGCGGCCCAGGCGACCAGGCCCAGCGCCAGCCCCCGGGTCGCGTCCAGCGTCGCGGCGGCCACCAGCGCCGCCAGGGCCGTCCAGACGGCGACCAGGGTCGCGAGCGCCACCAGCAGCAGGCCCAGCTCCAGCGGACTCGACGCGAGCACGATGCCGGCCAGGCCGGCGCCCAAGGCGAGGGGAACGAACGTGCCCACGCCCACCCCGATCGCTGCACGCACGTAGGCGCGCCCCGGGGACCTCTGTAGCGCAGCCCAGAACGCCCAGGTCTCGCGCCGGGCCAGGAGCGGCGCGGCGATCACCATCACCAGCGGAGGCACGTACAGCTGCAGCGCCGCGACCAGGCTGACCAGGCCCACCGCCCCCTCGCGGCCGCGAAACGCCAGCGCCAGCAGCGCGACCGCCACGCCGGCGGGCCACACCCACGGGTTGCGCAGGACCTCGCGCGCGTGGAGGGTGGCGAGGCCCGGCAGCCAGCGGCGGCGCGACCTCACCAGGGCGGAACCCAGGGGCGCTGGGCGGCCAGCGCGGTCGCCTCGCTCCAGTCCAGGATCGCCGCGTCGCTCAGCCGGTTCGACGCGCCGAACGTCTGGGCCTCCGAGGCGGTCGCGAACGCGGCGAGCCCCCCGCCCATCGGCGTGCGCAAGCGCGGATGGTGCAGCAGCACGGCCGCGTCCGCCGCCAGCCAGGCGACCGAGGTGCGTCCCGACGCGACGCGGTCGGAAAGCCAGCGCTCGCGCAACGCCGGCGGGGGAGGCCCGTGGCCCGCTTCGTGGTCCAGCAGGCACTCGATCGCGTCGTACGTCAGGACGCGCCCGCCCTCGCTCACGCCCTGCGCCGCGAAGCGACCGTCGATGACCGGCATGTTGCAGTACGGGCAGGCGTCCACGCCCACGTTCAGCTCGCGCGGGTCGGCGAACGCCGCCGGAAGCGTCAGCGCGGCACAGGCCGCGAGCCCGCGCGTCAGGAAGCGGCGACGATCCACCTCAGCCGTCCAGCAGCCCGCTGGCGCGGGCGAGCAGCGCGATGAGGTTCATCTCCGGGAGCGGCGCCAGGTCGGCGATCGTCACCGCGTCCAGGAAACGGTGACGCCCGGGCGCGTCCAGCCGGCCCAGGGCGGCCACCGCCGCATCGTCGTTCGGGTAGGCGGCCATCTTCGCGGCCATCGAGACGCGCAGGCCCTCCGCCCAGAGGTAGGTCGCTTGCCGGGACAGCATCAGCCCGTGCCGCGGCGCCTGCGGGGCCCCCTCGTCCGCGACGTAGAACGTCGCGCCGTGCCCGTCGCGAACGCCGGTGGCGTAGGCGTAGTTGTGCAGGCAGGCGACGGACTCGAAGTGCAGCGCCTCGCTGGCCGCCGTCGCCGGCATCGTCCGCCAAGCGGAGCTGCGCGTAGGTGCGCTCGCGGAAGCCGGGGGGTAGCGCGCCGCCCTCGGGCGTCGCGATCGTCATGCCGCAGAACGCGCAGCGGCCCTCCTGCCACGGAATGTCGGCGGCCGGCAGGACGTCCGGTCCGATCGGGTGACCGGCGCCCATCGACATTGCGGCCTGGTCGGCGTCTTGCCCGTGGCTCATCTGCGCCAGCGCGGCGCCGCTCAGGAGCGGTGCGGCCAGGAACGGTGCGGCCAGGAACGGTGCGGCCAGGAACGGTGCGGCCGCTCCCGCCTTGGCGAGGGTGAGGAGGAAACGGCGGCGCTCGGGGACGTGGCTGTCGGGGCAGTGACGGTCGGAGCCGTGGCGGTCGGGTGCTGCGGGGATCGTCGGATCGGGTCATGCGGGGCCTCCCGTTCGAGCAGCGGGATCAGCGACTCGGAGCGCGTGCTGCGACGGTCGGTCGGGCGAGCGAGCTCGATCGTCGGCTCGAGACGTCGCAGTCCGTCGACGCGCCGCGTCAGGCGGCGGCGTCGACGCGGACCAGCGACCGGCTGGGAGGCGCCACGCGCCCATCGCGACGACGCGGTCTTCGCCACAGGCATCGGCGCTTGCGACCGGTCGCGCGGATCGGCGCCACCAGCGATCGCTGGCTCTTCGAGACGGACCTGGGGCGCCGGAGCCACGATCTGCACCGCCCCGAGCTGGACGATGCGGGCGTGCAGCGCAGGAACGCAGCCGTCGTCCGGGACGTCCGCCAGCACCGCGCCGTACCCCGGAGCGAGCAGCAGCGCGATCGCGAGGTGGAGTGGAAGCAGCAGGCGGAGCGCCGAGCCGCACCGCATCCGTCCGCACGGCGTCAGTCCGCATCGTCGCCCTCCAGCACGGCCTTCAGCCTGGGACCGGGTCGCCGCCGGACGGCGCCGCCGCCGGGAACCTCGACCGGCCGACCGGTCGTCACGGACTCCAGCACGAACAGCTCGGAGACGGGCCACCGCCCCAGCACGCGTCCCCCGCGCATCAGCAGCGCCTCGTGCGCGAACGCCTCGACCTCCTCGGGCCGGTGCGCGCTGGTGACGACGGTGCCGCCGGCGGCGAGGTGATCGTCGACCCAGGCGGCCAGCCGCGCCAGGCCGCCGGCGTCCAGCGCCGACGCCGGCTCGTCCAGCAGCCATAGCGGCGGCGCGCCGATCAGGCCTGCGGCCAGCGCCAGCCGTTGTCGCATGCCGCCCGACAGGCGGGCGACGCGCAGGTCCAGCACCTCGCCGAGGCCCATCCGGTCGGCTGCGACGCGCACGGCGTCCGGACCTTGCGTCCGTGCGCGCGCCGCGGCCGCCAGGACCTCCCAGCCGCGAAGGTGGACGGGCAGATCGATCCGTTGCGGGACGTAGGCGCGCAACGCCGCGGCGCCCGGCCGACGCGGCCCGACGCCCAGGATCCGGACGTGGCCGCGGCGGGGCCGGAGCCGTCCGGCCAGGACGTGCAGCAGGCTGGACTTGCCGGCGCCGTTGGCGCCGATCAGCGCCAGCGCGCCCGGCTCGAGGCGGAGGCTCACCTCACGTAGCCGACCCGGCACCGAGACGTCGTCGATCGCGATCACCGGATCGGCGTGCCCGCTGCCGGGTCTTGCCGCGACGCCGTGGTCCAGCCCGCCCGAGGGACGCTCGTTCCGACTCGGATGCGGCTTCACGAGCGGACTCCGCCTGCGCCCGACGTTCGTCTCGCGAGGACCGACCGGACGGAACCTGCGACGATCGAAGCGACACCGATCATCGCGGCGATCGCGACGACCAGGACGGAGGACGCGATCCCAGGCGCCGACGCCGGTCGTTCTCCGGAACGGGCGACCGGCCGGGGGGCCGGATCGTGGAGGGTGGCCATCCGCAACGCCGGGACGCTGGCCTCGGCCGCCTCCCAGAGCGTCACGCCCGGGCTCAGTGCGAACAGCGACAGGTCCGGGGTCCGGCTGGTCAGCAGCGCGAACGAGGAGGTGGGCAGGTAGGGCACGTCCGAGATCCCGTCGCCGTCCCGGTCCAGCCGGGAGGCCGCGTCGAACGCGTTCCCCTCGAGGCGCACGGAGGCGTCGGGGTCGTCCACCGCGACGTCCGCGACGTTGCCGGTGAAGCGGTTGCCGCGCAGACGGACGGCGCTGGCCGTGGCGTCCGGCGTGCGGCGCACCAGCAGGCCGGTGCCCGAGCCCGAGATCTCGACGTTCTCGATCGACGACGCCGGACGCCGAGACCACCATCGCGCCGATCGTGTTGCCGTGCAGGGCGCCGCCGCGAACGGTCGCGCCCGGCCATCTCCTGCACCAGCAGGCCGTACGCCAGCGGGCCTTCGTGTCCCTCGAAGCGGTTGCGCTCCAGCAGCGCGTCGCGGCCGTACATCACCGCGGAGCCGACGCCGCCGTTCTGGACGACGCTGTCCCGCACCCGCAGGCCGGCGCTGAACATGACGTGGAGGCCGTACCTCCGGGCGCCGTCGACGACGGCGCCGTCGATGCGGACGTCGTCGCTGCGCTCGATGTAGAGCCCGTCGAGGAACCCGTCGATCCGCACGCCGCCGAGCGTCAGCCGGTCCGCGTGGTAGGCGGTCAGGCCGGGACCGCTCGGTGCGTGGGCGAGTCGTTCGTCGGCGCGCGCGTCGGATCGGTGCGTCGTGCCCCGGAGAGACGTGCGCCCTCGATCCGCACGTCGCTCGAGTCCTCGATCCGGAGGCCGGCGGGCGTGCCGGCCGCGTCGAGGTCGGTCAGCCGGCAGCCGTCGCAGCCCAGGAGCCAGGCGGCGGCGTCGGGGGCGTACAGATCGGCGACCGAGCCGGCGTCGCGGACGCTCAGCCCGTGCACCTCGATGCCCGGCGCGGCCAGGATCAGCGCCGATCCGTCCGCGGGTCCGTGCAGCTCCGCGCCGGCCGCGTCGACGCGGACGTCCTGCGGCGTCGATCTCCCACGGCCCGGCGTACCGTCCCGGAGCCAGGTGGACCTGGTCGCCCGCGGCCAGCGTGGGCCACGGGTCGCCGGGACGCAGCTCGTGCAGGGTGGGGTCGACGATCGCCGGTCGGGTACGAGGGGCGGAGCGCTCTGCGCCGAGGCGCGCGTCGCGAGTCGCAGCCGAGCGCGCAGGAGCAGCGCGAGAGGAGCAGTGCCGAGAAGCGACCGCCAGGTGCGACCTGCGGCCGACCAGTGGTCGCGAGGTGCGAAGGCGCTGACGCTCGCATCGGCGCGTGCATGGGCGTCTACTCTATCCGGTGGCGCGGACGCTCGCGGCCGAGCCATCAGCCGCCGATCAGCACCTGGAACGCCACCATCGCGATGCCTGCCAGGGTGAGCGCCGTCGCGACCTGCTCCTTCGGCGCCATCTTGATCGCGTCGGGCACCAGCTCGGACTGCGCCATCCAGATCATCGCGCCCGCGGCGAGCCCCAGCCCGACGGGCAGGATCGGCTCGAACACCTGCACGAACAGGAACGCGGGCACCGCCATGAGCGGCTGGGGCAGGCTGGAGAACACGCTCCACCACGCCGCTCGCCAGACCGGCACCCCGCGGGGGACCATCGACAGGCTGATGGCCAGGCCTTCCGGGACGTTGTGAACGGCGATCGCGAGGCTGATGAACACGCCGAACGTCATGGTGCTTCCGAACGACACGCCGACGCCGATCCCTTCGGCGAACGAGTGGGCGGTCATCACGCCCAGGATCAGCAGCGCCTTGCGGGCCGAGGCCCCATCGAGCTCGGCGACGGAGATCTCGTTGTCGCGTGACAGCAGCTTCTGGCTCGCGACGATCGCGGCCAGGCCGATCAGCATCCCGATCACGGTGCGCGGCATCGAGATGTTCAGCCCCTCGCGGACCAGCTGGAAGCTGGCGGCCAGCATCAGCCCGGCGGCGGCGCCGTTGGCGAGCCCCATCCACTTGTCGGGCACACGGCCGAACGCCAGCAGCGGCAAGGCCCCCAGGCCGGTCGCCAGGGCGGTGAGCAAGGCGTAGAGGAACACGATGACGACGGGGGGCAGGTCGGCCATGGACGAAGGCTAGCCCAACGGCGCGAGACGCGCCAGGGCCACGCGACAAGCTAGATCGCGTGCTTCGCGATGAACTCGTACAGCGGCAGGCTCGCTTCCAGCAGCGGCTTCAGCCGCTCGGGGAACGGCTCGTCGCTGGGGCGGTACGGCTCGAACCCGGTCGAGCGGTGCACGTTCGCGTACCAGTGCCGCGCCCACACGCCGTCCTCGGGCTTCGGGCCGGCGGGCCACGACAGCATCGCCGGCTCCCAGGCGATCCCCCACGCTTCGCACGCGCGCTTCAGCACGCCCTCCGGATCGCGGAGCAGTCGGGTGGCGTCCAGCACGACCGGCGTGCGGCCCTCGGAGAGCTCGCGCGAGAGCAGCGCCGCCTGCTCGCCGAGCCCGGTGTCGGCCAGCGTCGGCTCGGGCATCTTCTTCGCCAGCGAGGGCAGCATCTCGTGCGGATCGCGCGTGAGCAGGGCGTGCTCCAGGTGGCGCAGGAAGCCCGGGCTCAGCACCCGCATGTGGTGCGCCATGTTCTTGTACACCCGCAGCGTCGTGCCGGGCGGGATCTCTCCCGGCCGGCCACGCTGGGCGTAGCCGGTCGTGCCCGGTCCCGCGGGCGGCGCGTCGCCCAGCAGGGTCCGCTCGACCACCCGCTGGCCGACGGTGTCCATCGCGTCCAGGACCTCGTCTCGGCCGGGGTGATCGACCGCGGCGTGGGTCGCGAGGTAGTGGCCGTAGAGCGGCTCGTCGAAGACGACGGCGTCGCTGCGTTGCCGGAACGCGTACATCAGCGCCGTCGAGACGTTGCGCGGTCCCGACCAGATCGACAGGCGCCGGACGGCTGGGTCGGGGGGCCGCTGCGCGTCGAGGCGAAGGTCGATCGGCTCGGCGCTCACGCGGCGCCCTCGGCGGCCATCAGCTCGCGGTAGCGGGCGCTCAGCCGCGCCGTGACGGGTCCGGGCACGGGCCCGCCGCCGATGACGCGTCCGTCCACCTCCGTCACCGGCGTCAGCCCGCCGAACGTGCCGGTCACGAACGCCTCGTCCGCGTCGTACACCTCGGTGAGCGAGAAGTCGCGCTCCCGGGCGGGCACGCCCAGGTCCCGCGCGATCTCGAGAACCAGGGCGCGGGTGATGCCGTTCATGCAGTACTGGCCGGTCGAGGTCCACACCTCGCCGCGCCGGACGACGAAGAAGTTCGTCGCGTTGCAGGTCGCGACGAAGCCGCGCGGATCCAGCATCAGCGCCTCGTCCGCGCCGGCGTGGATCGCTTGGACCAGGGCCACGACCTCGTGCAGCTTGCTGTGACAGTTCAGCTTCGGGTCCAGCGTGTCGGGCGGTGGGCGGCGCGTCGCGGAGGTGGCCAGCCGGACGCCGGCGTTCGTGACGTCGGGATCGGCCTGCTTGTGCTCGGCGATGATCACGATCGTCGGGCCAGAGGTCACCAGTCGCGGATCCTGCGACGGCGTCTTCTTCACGCCGCGACTGACCATCAGCCGCAGGTGGCAGCCGTCCGTCATGCCGTTCGCGTCGACCGTCTCGCGCAGCGCGGCGTGCAGCTCGTCACGGCTCTTGCCGATGGTCAGACCGATCGCGGCGGCGCCCTGGAACAGCCGGTCCAGGTGACGGTCCAGGTGCGCGAGGCGACCGTTCACCAGGCGCAGCCCTTCCCAGACGCCGTCGCCGACCAGGAACGCCGAGTCGAACACGGACACCTTCGCCTGGTCGCGGGGCAGCAGCTCGCCGTCGATCCAGACGAGCACGTTCTCGTTGCGGGGGTCGGGCAGCGCCTGGTGCGTGCCGCGAGAGGAGGATGGTGTCGTGGACATGCGGGCAGCATGGCACGCCCTTCTGTCCCGCAGCGCCGCTCGCGCGGTCATCGGCCGCTCAGCGATCCGCGCGGAGCCGCGCATCGGCGTCGGCCACGTTCAGCACCAGCCGCTCGACGCGGAAGTCCGCCCAGGGACGGGCCTCGTCCATCCACTGCACCAGCGCCACGGTCGCCGTCGGCTGGTCGTCCACCTCGCCCCACGATCCGGCCCGGCTCAGCCACAGCGTCTTGTCCGTCGCGTCCGCTCCCTTGTAGCGCATCGCTTCGAGCAGCACCAGCTGTCCGCTGGCGGGGTCGAACCGGGCGACGAACGTCTCGGTGACGGCGCCGTACGGAACCCGGAGCAGCGCCGTGGCGTCGTTCACCGGCTCCCACCTGGCGCGAGGGTCGGTGAGCAGCGCGGCGGGGAACCACATCGCCTCGGCCCACAGCGCCAGGTTCGCCCCCTGGTTCACCGTCGGCCCCTCCTCGACGCCGAACGGCAGCTCCAGCCGTCCGACCCCGTCGATGTAGCGCTCGTCGACGCGGAGGAGCGGCAGACCGAACCAGCTGGTGACGATCTCGTGGCGGTACGCGTTCCCCACGTCGTGCACGAAGCGCCAGCGCGCCGGCAGCGTCACGCCCGCCACGCGCAGGGTGGCGCGGCCGGACAGCAGGACGGTCTCGATGACGGGGACGCGGTCGCCGTACAGGCCGCGGTAGAAGCGCTCGACCGGTACCGGAAGGTTCTTCGGGAGCGGCACGTAGCTCGTCTCCGTCGTCGGCGTGCGCTCGCGCGGGAACGGGGCCGGACGGACCTGAAGCCCGCCCCAGCCCGCCAGCAGCAGCAGGCCCAGCGCGACCGTCAAGCCGAGGATCCAGTTCACCGTGACTCCCTTCGCGGCACGCACCGGCCGAGCCAACACGCTCATCGTGGCGGCGATCCCCGCTGCGTTCAAGGGTCGGATGCCCTTGCTCGCACCGGGCCAGCGGCTGCGCGAACGCTACAGGCTCCAGCGAGGGCGTGCCAGCGCGAATCACGGCCAGCGGCAGGCGGTGCGCCGCCTGCGACCATGTCAGGGAAGCTCCTCGAACGGCACCTCGACCGAAAACGGCCCCGACGCGTAGGGCCCCACCTCGTAGGGAGCGTAGTCGAACCGCAGGCCGGTCGGACCGACCGTGAACGGCTCCAGCAGCCAGGGAGTGGCCCCGTCCACCTCGCCGTCCAGCGTCCAGGCGGCCTGGCGCGCGCGCAGCTCGGCGATGACGCGGGCTCGCAGGGCCGCCTCGTCGCACGGTCGGTCCAGCACCTCGAGCGCGCCGCATACGTCGACCCGGGTCCAGACCGAACCGTCCCACGCCACGTTCAAGGACGCGTACCGAAGGTTCGGATGCGCCCCGCCGGCATAGGCGTGGACGTCGGTCCGAGCGCTGACCAGCTCGGGCGACAGGCTGACGATCTCGGTGCGGCGCACCTCCCACCACTGCCCGCTCACCGACCGGGGCCGCTCGGCGCGCGCCGTCAGGCCGGCGACGACCGACTCGGCCGTGACCGCCGGATCGTCGTGCAGCGGCAACGTCCGCCACGGATCGGCGTAGAAGAACGGTGCGGACGCGCTCACCTCGAACGAGCCGTCGTCCAGCTCGGCTCGCAGCGCATAACGCGTGCCGATCGCGGAGAGGGTCGTCTCCCAGCGGGCCGCGCCCCGCAGCGGTCCGACCTCGATGCGCGCCTCGCCGAACGGGTCGGGCGGGCCCGCGGCGCTCGGCGCGCCGTCCTGGGCGCTGCGCGCGGCGTCCGCCGCGATCGCCAGCGTCACGGTGGCACCGTCGGCGTCGGTGGCGACGGCCTCCAGGCGCAGGCGGTCGGCCGTCTCGGCGTGCCTGTCGTCCGGCCTCTCGGCGCGCGCGTCGTTCGCGGCATCGATCTCCGCCTCGAACGCGAGCTCGAGCCCGCCCAGCTGGCCCGGCCGAGCGGGACCGTGCAGCAGCCGACCGCGAGCGAGGGCGGCCTCCGGCGTCCAATCGAGCTCGAGGACGACGGTCCGGCCGTCCGGATCCTGGCCGACGTACCAGACCGTTTCGGCGTGGGCCGCGCCCAGCCAAGCCAGCGCGACGAGGACGAGCGGGAAAAGGCTGCGGGTGCGGAGCATGCCCCGTGCTACCACGGCGTGCTCCCGCTCACGACGGGCGGCTGCCAGCGTCCGTGCGTGGCGGTCGCCCGTTCCTCAGCCGTCGCTGCGGCCGTAGCGACGCAGCACCTCGACCAGACGGTCGTGCGGCAGCGCCGGGAACGTCGCCCCGCCGACGCCGGTCATCGGCCGGGCCGCGACCAGCGCGTTCACGATCGCCTCCTCGGTCGCCTCGACCGCCGCCTGGTACGCCGGGTCCAGCGTCTCCGTCGGGAGCGACTCGAAGCGACGCAGCGCCGGATCGCCGTAGCGCGCGCGGTTCGCGGTCGAGAACGCCAGGAACAGGTCGCCCGAGCTGGGAGCGGCGATGCTGCCGACGCGGCCCAGCCCCAAGGAGGCGCGCTTGGCCAGCGACGTCGCCTGCGAGGGGAGCAGCGGCGCGTCGGTCGCGAGGATCACCACGATCGAGCCGTCGCCGTTCGGGTCGGCCTGGGCGGCGCCCGGCGCGGTCTCCGTCGCTCCTGGCGTCGCCTCCGCCGCCTGCGGATCGAACGGGACCGGCTCGCGCAGCTCGCGGCCCACCGGCGCGCCGGCGATCCGCAGCTGGCGGCGCGTGCCGAAGTTGGCCTGCACCAACGCGCCCAGCACGAAGCGGCCCGAGCGGTGGACGACGCGGCGCGACGCGGTGCCGATCCCCGCCTTGAACCCGAACGAGGTCGAGCCCGTCCCGCCGCCCACGTTTCCTTCCGTGACCGGCCCGGAGCCGGCGTCGTCCAAGGCGCGCCAGGCGTCCTGGGCGGTGACGTGCTGGCCGTAGACGTCGCTGAGCCGCCCGTCCCAGGTCTCGCTCACGACCGGCTTGGTGCGGCCACGCACCACCATCGCGTCGCGGCAGCGCTGGCGAGACCAGGCGATCAGGGCGTCGCGAACCACGCCGACCGACAGGGTGTTGGTGATCGCCATCGGCCCGTACAGCACGCCGTACTCGTCCAGGAAAGCGCTGCCCGTCATCTCGCCCATGCCGTTCAGGACGAAGCGGCCGGCGGTCACGCCCTCCTCGGCGTCGCGGCCCGCAGGGTGGATCGCCGTCACGCCGGTCCGGAGCACCGGGCCGCCGGACGGGTCGTCGTGTCGCCCGGCGATCAGGGTGCGGTGGCCGACCTCGACGCCCGGTACGTCGGTGATCGCGTTCCAGCGCCCCGGCGTGCCGTCGAACGGGACGCCCAGGTCGCGGGCACGCGGGCGCCGCGTAGGCGCGTCCGTCACGCCTTCTCGTCCAGCAGCGCCTCGAACCGGTCCACATGCGCGTCCAGGACGCGGAACGCGTCGGCGACCGGCTCGGGCGAGGCGAGGTCCACGCCGGCGCGTCGCATGGCGTCCAGCGGCGGGGTGCGACCGCCCTCCCGCAGGAACGCCAGGTAGGCGTCCGCCGCGCCGTCCGTCCCCTCCTGGATCCGGCGGGCGAAGGCGTGCGCGCCCGCGATTCCGGTGGCGTACATGAACACGTAGAAGCGCGAGTACAGGTGGGTGTGGAACTGCGCCCAGGTGATGCCGACCCGCTCGTCGTCCATCTCCATCGCCGGGCCGTACGCCTCGGCGAACAGCTCGGCCAGCAGCGCGTTCAGCGCGTCGGCCGAGAGGCCCTCGCCGCTGTCGGCGCGACGGTGCAGCTCGAGCTCGAAGCGCATCAGCGTCGGCATGATCAGGAAGTAGCGCCCGAAGTTGGACATCGTCTCGTCGATCAGCGCCAGCTCGAAGTCACGGTCCCCGGACCGCTGCCGGAACAGGTGGTCGCGCATCATCGCCTGGTTGAAGTTGCTGGCGACCTCGGCGGCGAACAGCGTGTAGCGCGCGTACGGGTACGGCTGAGCGCTCCAGGAGAGGTACGAGTGCATCGAGTGCCCCAGCTCGTGCACCAGCGTGCTGGCCGAGTCCAGATCGTCCGTCCAGCTCATCATGATGTACGGCTTGGTCCCGCCCCACGAGGTGCTGAACGCGCCCATCCGCTTGCCGGCGTTGGGGGCGCTGTCCACCCAGCGCTCCTCGAGCGCGCCGCGCCGCATCGCCTGGACGTAGTCGTCGCCCAGCGGCGCCAAGGCGTCCGAGAGCCAGTCGACCGACTCGCCGAACGTCACGTGCGGCGGCTGCGGGCACACCGGCGCGTCGACGTCCCAGGGACGGAGGCGCTCCAGGCCGAGGTGGCGACGCTTGAGCTCGAACCAGCGGTGCCACACGCCCAGGTTGGCCTGGTACGCCTCCATGAGCGCGTCGACGACGCCCCTGGGCACCTCGAGCGGGGTCAGCGTCATCGCCAGCGCGTCGTCGTAGCCACGGGCGCGCGCCAGCAGGTTCGTCTGGCGTGCGCCCGTGGTGAGCAGGTTCGCCATCGTGCGCTTCCGCGCCAGGTGGGCGTCGGCGTAGCTCGTCCAGGCGTTCTCGCGCAGCGTCCGGTCGGGGCTGCCCTTGAGGGCCGAGACGACCGCCTGCGTCACGGCGTGCTCCACGCCGTTGGCGTCGCGCGCCGGGGGGACGTCCAGCTCGGCGTTCGCGAGCAGGCCGTGGGTCGTCGCGGCCCCGGCGAACGGCGTGCGGAGCGCGCCCAGGAGCGCTTCGACCTCGGCGCTACGGACGTGCGGGGCGTCGCGCTCCAGCCGCTGCAGCCAGCGCTCCCGATCGTGCAGGGCCGGAGCGCGGATCCACCTCTGGAGCGTCTCCGTACCGATCGCGACCAGCTCGGGCGTGGCGAACGCCGCCGCCTCGGCCACGTGGGCGCCCAGCGCCGTCAGGCGGTCGGCCCGCTCGCGGGCCGGCTCGTCGTTCGTGTCGACGCTGGACGCCATCGACGCCCAGACGCGGAGGCGGCCCAGGTCGCGCTCGACCCCCTCGATCGTGTCCAGCCATTCCGCGAGACGCTCCGGGCCGCGGTCCAGCGTGCCCGCGAAGGCGCGGATCTCGTCCAAGCGGGCGGCGACGTCGTCGGCCGCGGCGTCGAACGCGTCAAGGTCCTCGAACAGGGCGGCGCGGTCCCAGCGCTGGTCGGCGGGCACCTCGGAGCGGGGCAGAGCGTCGGGCATGAAGATCCTTTCCGGGGCGCGGCGCGCGCCCGTGCAGGGCATGGTACGCGCAGACGCGCAGGCGGTGCCACGGTGTCCCGGGTCGGGCGGGACGGCGTCGGCCGGGGTGGTCGCGGCCGGGGTGGTCGCGGCCGGGGTCCCACGTCCCATGACAGATCGGTGCTCGATGTCGTATGGTCCAGACGTTCCGAAGATGGGTTCGGAACGGCGCCGGGCCACCGCCCGGACGACGATGGATGTCGCGCCGGGTAGGTGCGGCAGGTAGGGAACAGGTAGATATGGCGACAGGCAAGGTCAAGTGGTTCAGTCCCGAAAAAGGTTTCGGCTTCATCGAACAGGGCGACGGCTCCGCCGACGTTTTCGTTCACTTCTCGTCCATCCAAGGTGACGGCTACCGGAACCTGTACGAAGGCGACGAGGTCGAGTTCGACGTCGAGCAGGGCCAGAAGGGCCTCCAGGCCTCGAACGTGACGGTCACCCGCCAGGCCCCCGGAAACTAGGCCCCGGCGACCGACCGAGACATTTCTCGGCCCATTCGGGCGCCCGGCTTCGGCCGGGCGCCCGTTCTCGTGATGCCCGTTCGCAGGACGCCCGTTCACGTGCCGGTCGGTTCATCGGACGCCGCCGGCGCGGGCGGCGTCGGTCAGTCGTCGCCGCCCCGGCCGAACCAGTCGGCGGCGGACGGCTCCAAGTTCCAGTAGAGGTGCTTCGCCTCGCGATACTCGTCCAGCCCGGCGCGCCCCAGCTCGCGGCCGATGCCGCTCTGGCCGACGCCGCCCCACGGCGCCTCGGGGTAGTACGGGTGGAAGTCGTTGATCCAGACGGTTCCGAAGCGAAGCCTGCGCGCCAGACGCACCGCGCGCGCCGCATCGGCCGAGAACACGCCGGCCGCCAAGCCGGTTCCGGTCGACGACGCCAGCCGCCACGCCTCGTCGTCGTCGGCGAACGTCTCGACCGTCAGGACCGGCCCGAAGATCTCCTCCTGGGCGACGCGACCGTCGTGCGGCAGGCCGGTCAGCACGGTGGGCTCCAGGAACGCGCCGCCCACCAGCGTCGCTGCGGTGGGGCGGCCGCCCCCCGCCCGCAGCTCGGCGCCCTCCTCCTGAGCCAGCCGGACGTAGCCCTCGACCTTGTCGCGATGATCGCTGCTGATCAGCGGACCCATCTCGGTGGCGGGGTCCCACCCCAGCCCGACACGGATCCGCCGGACCCGGTCCAGGATGCGCGCGACCAGCTCGTCCTCGAGGCTCTCGTGGACCAGCAGGCGCGAGCCGGCCGAGCACACCTGCCCTGCGTGATAGAACACCGCGTTCAGCGCATGGTCGGTCGCCAGCGCCACGTCGGCGTCCTGGAGCACGATGTTCGGGTTCTTGCCGCCCAGCTCGAACGCCACCCGGGTCACGTTCCGCGCGGCCGCCGCAGCGATCATTCGACCGGTGGCGATCCCGCCCGTGAACGAGATCAGGTCCACCCGCGGATCCTCGACCAGCGCCGCCCCGGCGGTGGCGCCCGCGCCGGTCACGACGTTGGCCACGCCGGCGGGAAGGCCCGCCTCGCTCAGCATCTCTGCGACCCGCAAGGTGGTGAGGGGCGTCAGCTCGCTGGGCTTGATCACGAAGGTGCAGCCGGCGGCCAGCGCCGGCGCGATCTTCCACGACGCCTGCAGCAGCGGGTAGTTCCACGGCGTGATCATCGCCGCGACCCCGACCGGGTCGTGCAGCGTCAAGCTCAGCGCGCCGCCGGGGACGGGGTTCACGTCGCCCCGGTCGGTGCGGATCTCGGCCGCGTAGTAGCGGAAGACCTGGGCGATCTGGTCCATGTCCGCGCGACTCTCGATCAGGGTCTTGCCGGTGTCGAGGGTCTCGAGCCAGGCCAGCTCCTCGTTCTCGCTCTCGATCCGGTCCGCGACCCGCTCCAGCAGGCGAGCCCGCTCCTGGACGGAGGTTCGCGGCCAGGGGCCGTCGTCGAACGCCTGCCGGGCGGCGGCGATCGCGTCCGCGACGTCGGTCGCGCCGGCTTCGGGGACGTCGGTCAACGTGCGGCCGGTGGCCGGATCGACCACGGCGCGCGTCTCGCCGCTGTGGGCGGGACGCTCGGCGTCGCCGATGCGCAGCACGGGACGGGGCAGGCGCGGAGCGTTCGGGGCGTCGCTCGTCGTTTCGGTGGGCGTGTCGCGGGTCATGGGTCCTCCTAGCAGGGCTCGGGGCAAGGCGGACGGCTCGCCGAGCGGCGGGAGCGCGCCCCGGTCATCCTTCGCCGGAACGCGGATCGATGGCGTCGCGCAGCCAGTCTCCCAGCAGGTTGATGCCCAGCGTGGTCAGCGCGATCGCCAAGCCGGGGAAGATCGCCATCCACGGCTGGGTGGTCAGGAACCGCCGTCCCAGCGCCAGCATGTTGCCCCAGCTGGGCACCTGGGGCGGAACGCTCAGGCCCAGGAAGCCGAGGCCCGCCTCGTAGAAGATCATGGCCGAGGTCTCGAACGTCGCGAGCGTGGCCAGCGGCCCGATCAGGTTGGGAAGGAGATGGCGAGGGATGATGCGTCCGGCGCTCGCCCCCAGGCCGCGGGCCGCCTCGACGTACGACAGCTGGCGCAGGCGAAGCACCTCGCCCCTGGTGACGCGGATGAACACGGGGCTGCTGGTGACCCCGAACAGCAGGATCACGTTGGTCAGGCTCCGGCCCAGGATGGTCGCGATGACGATCACCAGGACCAGGTACGGGATGGACAGCAGCAGGTTGGTGAAGGCGGTCACGACGGTGTCCAGCCAGCCGCCGAAGTAGCCGGCCAGCAGCCCCAGCGTCACGCCGATCGTGAGGGAGACCGACACGCCCAGCACGCCGACCAGCAGCGACACGCGAGCGCCGTACACGATCCGGCTGAACAGGTCCTGACCCAGCTGGTCGGTGCCCAGAAGATGCGCGGTGCTGCCCTCGGGGTGCCAGGCGGGCGGAATGCGCGCCGCCAGGAAGTCCGCGTCGGACGGCCCGTACGGCGCCACCCACGGCGCGAACAGCGCCGCGCCGGCGATGACGGTGATCAGGACCAGGCCGGCCAGACCGGCCGGGCTGCCGCGAAGGTCGCGCAGCAGCCGGCGGGGCGAGAACAGGCCCTCGCCGCTGTGCGCGTTCGTGTCCGGATCGCTCACGACAGCCTCAATCGCGGGTCGATAAGGCCGTAGACCAGGTCGGTCGCCAGGTGGATCGAGATCGCGAACAGCGACAGGAAGATCGTGATCGACTGGACCAGGGGGAAGTCGGTGTCGCGGATCGCCGTCTCGAGCAGCGTCCCCAGGCCGGGCCAGGCGAACACGACCTCGATGTAGACCGAGCCGCCCAGCAGGTAGGTGAACTGGATCCCGATCACGCTGACGATCGGGATCGCGACGTTGGGCAGCACGTGCCGGAGCGACACGACACGCTCGCGGATGCCCTTGGCCCGGGCGGTGCGGATGTAGTCGCTCTTGCGCACCTCCAGCACCGCCGAGCGCGTCAGCCGGACCAGCTGCCCCATGCCCGCGAAGCCCAGCGCCACGGCCGGGAGCACCAGCGAGGCGGGACCGTCCCTGCCGAACGACGGGAACCACCCCAGCTGGACGGAGAAGAACACGATCAGCAGCATCCCCAGCCAGAAGTTCGGGATGGTCTGACCGGCCAGGCCCACGCCGCGGGCCGCGAGGTCCAGGCCGCTGCCCGGGCGCATCCCGCCCGCCAAGCCCAGCGGCACCGCCACGATCATCGCGAACGCCAGGGCGGCCAGAGCCAGCTCCAAGGTGGCCGGCAGTCGCTCACCGATGATCTCGATGGTGGGCCGTCGCTGGCGCAGCGAGTCGCCCAGGTCGCCCCGGAACACGCCGGTCATGTACTCCGCGAACTGCACGGGCAGCGGCCGGTCCAGCCCCATCGCGGCGGCGAACGCCGCCCGCTGTTCGGGAGGCGCCTCCTTGGGCAGCATCAGCCCGACCGGATCGCCGGTGAGCCGAACCATGAAGAACACCAGCACGAGCACGCCCAGGATCAGCAGGAGCGACTCGCCGGTGCGACGAACGAGAAATCTCAGCATCGCAAGATAGGGCCGGTCCGGACGAGCGCCGGACCGGCGGAACGATCAGTCGGCGAAGCCGACGGACCGGAGGAAGTACTCTTCGGCGGCACGAGGCTGGTAGCCGACCAGGTCGGCGTCGACCGCCTCGAAGATCACCGGCTGGTAGAGGTAGATGAACGGCGGATCCTCGCGCATGAGCTCGTGCATCTCGACGTACAGCGCGGCGCGCGCCTCGCGGTCGACCTCGGACTCGATCTCCTCGATCAGGCTCGCGAACTTCTCGTCCTCCCAGGTGGTGTAGTAGTTCCCGGGGGTGAGGGCGCCGTCCAGGCGGGGCAGCGCCTCGCCGAACTCGGACGACCAGCTGTCGACGTACATCGGGCCGGTCACGGCGTACTGAGCCTCGCTCCAGTAGGCGTTCGTCGTCTGGAAGTCCACCTCGACGTCGACGCCGATGCCGCCAAGGCTGCTGGCGATCGCCTGGCAGACCTCGTTGATGTTGATGTAGCCGTCCGCGGGGCAGCCCATGCTGATCTCGAAGCCGTCAGGGTAGCCGGCTTCGGCCAGCAGCTCGCGGGCGCGCTCGGGATCGTAGGGGAACGGCTCCATCAGGTCGGCGTCGTAGCCCAGGTTGCCCTCGACGATGAAGCCGGGAGCGGCGTTGGCCTGACCGCTGAAGATCGCCTGGTTGATGCCGAACCGGTCCAGGCCGTAGTTGAGCGCCTGGCGGACGCGCGCGTCCTCGAGCGGGGTGCCCACGCCGGCGCCGATGTTCTTGAACGCCACGTAGTAGACGCGATCGTTCAGGTACGAGATGACCTCGACGTCCTCTTCGCCTTCCAGCACGCTGACCTGATCGGCCGTCAGGCGGTTGGCGATGTCGATGTCGCCGGTCCGGATGGCGGCCAGGCGGGTCGAGGCGTCGGGGATCACGCGGTAGACGAGGCGGTCGACCTTCGGCAGGCCTTCATCCCAGTAGTCGGGGTTCGCCTCCATCACGATCCGGTCACCCGCGGTGCGGGAGACGAAGCGGAACGGGCCGGTGCCGACGGGATCCTGGGCGAACGCGTCCAGGCCCACCTCGGCGATGTACTCCGGAGGCACCATCGCCCAGTCGTTCGCCATCAGCGTGAGGAAGGTGGCGTTGGGCTCGGGGGTGGTGATCCGGACGGTGTGGTCGTCGATCGCTTCGACCAGGTCCGCGGCGGCGTACGAGTCGGCGTAGTCGTTCGAGTCGTCCTTGCCGGTCTCCCACGTGGCGATGACCGACGCGGCGTCGAACGGCTCGCCGTTATGGAACACGACGTCCTGGCGAAGCTCGAACACGTACTCCGTGCCGTCGTCGGAGACGGTCCAGTCGGTCGCGAGCGCCGGCACGATCTCACCGGCGTCGTCGATCCAGACCAGAGAGTCGAACAGCGACCAGGCGGCGTTCGAGGCGGTGCGATCCGAGGTGCGCGGCATGAACAGCGAGGTCGGGTCGCTGGACAGCGCGACGACGAGCTCGTCCTCGCTCTCCTGGGCGAAGGCGGCGGGGAGGGCGATCAGGGCGGCCAGGACGGCAGCGAGCAACGTTCGTAAGGTCCGGTGAGTCAACGGAGTCTCCTTCGAAATCGAGCGTGATGGACGGGCGTGTGGTCTTCTGTCGGACGAGCCGAGCCGGCCCGGCCGTCGCGACGAGCGGCGGCGCGAAGAGCGCGGGCCGCAAGGCGCCGTGCCGGGAGGGTCGACCAGGCACCTTAGCATGCGTCCGTGAGAGCGCCGAAGATAGCGTGTGGGACGCGATGACCGAAACGAGACCGCACCGAGCGGTACGGGCGGCCGCGGCTGGGGCCGCCGCTGGAAGGAGCGAACGATGAGCGAAGAACGCTACGACGTGGTGGTGGTGGGCGGAGGATCGGCGGGGTCGGCGATCGCGGCGCGGCTGAGCGAGGACGCGTCCACCCGCGTCCTGGTCCTCGAGGCCGGCCGCGCCGACTGGCCGTGGGACGTGTTCATCCACATGCCGGCCGCCCTGCCGTTCCCGATCGGAAACCCCCGCTACGACTGGGGCTACGCCTCCGACCCCGAGCCGCACATGGGCGGCCGCACCGTCTACCACGCCCGCGGCAAGGTGCTGGGCGGCTCGTCGAGCATCAACGGCATGATCTTCCAGCGCGGCAACCCGATGGACTACGACCGCTGGGCGCAGGCGCCGGGGATGGAGGCGTGGGACTACGCCCACTGCCTGCCGTACTTCAAGAGGATGGAGACCAGCCCGACAGGGCCGGACGCCTGGCGCGGCGGCGACGGGCCGTTGATCCTGGAGCGCGGCCCGGCGACCAACCCGCTGTTCGGCGCGTTCTTCGAAGCCGCCCAGCAAGCGGGGTACCAGCGAACCGACGACGTGAACGGCTACCGTCAGGAGGGGTTCGCGCCGTTCGACCGGAACATCCACCGCGGTCGCCGCTGGTCGGCGTCCAAGGCGTACCTGGGCCCGGCCCGGCATCGGGAGAACCTCGAGGTCCGGACCCGCGCGACCACGACCCGGATCCTCTTCGACGGAACGCGCGCCATCGGCGTCGAGTACCTGCACCGGGGACGCGCCAAGCGGGTCCTGGCGGACGAGGTGATCCTCACCGCCGGCGCGATCGCCACGCCCCAGCTGCTGCAGCTCTCGGGCGTGGGGCCGGTCGACCACCTGCGCTCGCTGGGCATCGAGCCGGTCGCCGACCTGCCCGGGGTCGGACGCAACCTGCAGGACCACCTCGAGGTGTACATCCAGCACGCCTCGAAACAGCCCGTCTCGATGGCGCCCTACCTGGCGTGGTGGAGGCGGCCGTGGGTCGGGTTCCAGTGGCTGTTCTTCCGGCGCGGCGCGGGCGCGACGAACCACTTCGAGGGCGGAGGGTTCGTTAGGTCCAACGACGAGGTCGACTGGCCCAACCTGATGTTCCACTTCCTGCCGCTCGCGATTCGCTACGACGGCACCTCGCCCGCCTCGGGCCACGGCTACCAGGTGCACGTGGGACCGATGTTCTCGGACGTCCGCGGCGAGCTGAAGATCGTGTCGTCCGACCCGAGCGTGAAGCCGTCGATGCGGTTCAACTACCTCTCGACCGAGAACGATCGCCGCGAGTGGCTCGAGGCGGTCCGGACCGCGCGGCAGATCCTGAGCCAGCCGGCGTTCGAGCCGTACGACGCCGGCGAGCTCTCGCCCGGCCCCGCGGTCCAGAGCGACGAGGAGATCCTGGACTGGGTCGCCCGCGACGCCGAGACGGCGCTGCACCCGTGCGGTACCGCCAAGATGGGCACCGACGCGGCGTCCGTCGTCGACCCGTCGTCGATGAAGGTGCACGGGCTCGAGGGGCTGCGGATCGCCGACGCGTCGGTGATGCCGGTGATCACGAACGGCAACATCTACGCGCCGGTGATGATGATCGCCGAGAAGGCGGCCGACCTGATCCGCGGCCGCGAGCCGCTGCCGCCCTCCGACGCTCCGGTCCATCGCCACGGCGATACGTCGGGCGCCCCGTCCGCTCCGGGACACACCGTTCCACCTCGCCCCTGAGCATCGTAGGGTGCCCCATGACCGGCCGAAACCCGCTCTTCTACCAGACCCGCGCCACGCTCCCGACCGTCGAACGCGGCGAGGGCGTGTGGCTGATCGACTCCGAAGGACGGCGCGTGCTGGACGGCTGTTCCGGCGCGGTCGTGGCCAACGTCGGGCACGCCCACCCGTACGTCCTGGAGGCGATGCGGCGGCAGGCCGAGAAGGTGACGTTCGCGTACCGGACCCAGTTCGAGAACGAGCCGGCGCTGGCGTTCGCGCGGCGCCTCACCGAGCACCTCACGCAGGGTCTCGAGCGGATCTTCTTCGTCTCCGGCGGCTCGGAAGCGGTCGAGACGGCGATCAAGCTGGCGCGTAGCTACCACTCGGCGCGCGGCGACGATCGCCGCTACCGCATCGTCAGCCGCTTTCCGAGCTACCACGGCTCGACCCTCGGCGCGCTGGCGGCGACCGGCTACCGGCCGCTCACCGACGGCTACGCGCCGATGATGGTCGAGCCCAACCACGTCACCGCGCCCACCTGCTACCACTGTCCGTTCGGTCTGAGCTACCCGACCTGCGGGCTGGCGTGCGCCCAGGACCTGGAGCGCGTGCTGCAGTCGCTGGATCCCTCCACCGTGGCGGCGTTCGTGCTGGAGCCGATCGGCGGCGCCTCGACCGGCGCGATCGTCCCGCCCGACGGCTACTTCGACCGGATCACCGAGATCGCGCGGGCGCACGGCATCCTGCTGATCTTCGACGAGGTCATGACCGGCGCGGGCCGGACCGGCGCCTACTGCGCCTACCAGCACTGGGATCCCGGCGCGCAGGTCGACATCCTGGCGCTGTCCAAAGGCCTGGGCGCGGGCTACACCCCGCTCGGCGCGGTCGCGGCACGCGACGAGATCGCCGAGACGGTGCTGGACGCGGGCGCGTTTCCCCACGGCTTCTCGTACGCCGGCAACCCGCTGTCGTGCGCGGTGGGGCTGGCGGTGCTCGAGGTGATCGAGAACGAGGGACTGATCGAGCGCGCCGCGATCAAGGGCGAGACCTTGGGCGAGGGGCTGCGCGAGCTGGCCGTGCGGCACCCGATGATCGGCGACGTCCGCGGCAAGGGGATGCTGTGGGGCCTCGAGTTCGTCGCCGACCGCGACGCCCGCACGCCGTTCGAGTTCGACATGAACGTGGCCCAGCGTCTGACGGTGTTCGCGGCGGCCGAGAAGCTGCTCATCTACCCGCGGCGCGGTGGGGGCGGCCTGTTCGGCGATCACGCGCTGATCGCGCCGCCGCTCACGATCGACGACGGCGAGATCGGCGAGCTGCTCGCGCGGCTGGACCGCGCCCTGACCCGCTGCGAGCGGGACCTGGCGGAGGCGGCGTGATCGTGGCGCGCGGCGACGAGGCGGCGGCGCGCGCCGAGGCGCTGGCCGCCGAGGTCCAGGACGGCGCGACCGTGATGGTCTCCGGCTTCGGCGAGCCGGGCACCCCGTTCCTGCTGCTCGACGCGCTGGCTCGCTGCGGCGGACGCGAGCTGACCGTCGTCAAGAACGACGCGAACGAGGCCGGCATCGGTGTCGGCCGGCTGCTGGACGAAGACCGCGTGAAGCGCCTGATCGCCTCGCACATCGGGCTGAACCGCGACGCCATGGCCGCCTGGAACGACGGCCGGATCGAGGTCGAGATCCACCCGCAAGGCCTCCTGGCCGAGCGGATCCGCTGCGGTGGCGCGGGCCTGCCCGCGTTCCTGGCCGACCTGGACGCGGACCTCCTGCCCGCCACGCCCGACGCGCGCGAGACGATGACCTGGCGCGGACGCACCGTCACGATCGAGCCCGCGTTGCGCGCCGACGTGGCGCTGATCCACGCCGCGGCGGCGGACCGCTGGGGGAACCTGCGCTACCACGCCACCGCGCGCAACTTCGCGCCGGCGATGGCCATGGCCGCGGACCGCGTCTGGGTCACGGTGGACGTGCTGAGCGACACGCCGCTGGATCCCGACACGGTCGTCACGCCCGGCGCCTTCGTCGACGCGGTGCTCGAGCTTCCGCCCCACTACGATCCCGGCAGCAAGGCCGCCCGCATCCGGCGTGGAGAGCGGCCGTGAGCCCCTCGCAGGACCGCTCCGCCGACCGCTCCGCCAACCGCGCCCCGAGCCGAGCCGAGGCGCGCGAGCGGATCGCGGCGCGCGCCGCGCTGGAGGTCCGCGCCGGCGAGATCGTCAACCTCGGGATCGGCCTGCCGACCGAGGTGGCCCGCCACCTCCCGAGCGACGGGTCGGTCCGTGTGCACGCCGAGAACGGCATCGTCGGGATGGGCCCGGCAGCGGGGCCGGGCAGCGAGGATCCCGACCTGATCGACGCCGGCGGCCGCTACGTCACGGTGCTGCCCGGCGCGGCGTACCTGGACAGCGTCACCTCGTTCGCGCTGGTGCGGGGCGGCCGCGTCGGGGTGTGCGTGCTGGGCGCGTTCGAGACCGACGTGCGCGGCGACCTGGCGAACTGGCGGGTGCCGGGTCGCGCGGCGCCCGGGGTGGGCGGCGCGATGGAGCTGGCCCAGCGCGTGCCGCGCGTGATCGTCACGACGCTCCATACCGACCGCAGCGGCGCACCCAAGCTGGTCCAGCGCTGCGCCTTGCCGTTGACCGCGCGCGGCTGCGTGACGCGGATCGTGACGGAGCTGGCGGTGCTGGAGCCGGCCGGCGATCGTTTCCGCCTGCTGGAGCTGGCCCCCGGAGCGACGCTGGACGAGGTTCGCACCGCGACGGGCGCCGAGCTGGACGACGCGGCCGTGCAGGCGTGGGGCGGCTCGGTCGGCGCTGCCGATACCCGCCGAGCTGGCGACGCCCGCCGCGGAGCCGACGCGGGCGATCCGACCTCGGCCGACGACGAGAAAGGAGCTTGACGTGACCGACCTTCCCCCGGAGTCCAGCGTCGCCCTCGACGCGGAGGTGCTCAACGCGATCGACGCGGCCGTCGACGAGCTGCGCGACGAGCGCACCGAGTTCCTGGCCGACCTGGTCCGCTTCCGGAGCGTGCTGGGACGCGAGGCGGGCGTGCAGCGGCGCATGGCGGACGCGTTCGAGGACGCCGGCCTGGCGGTCGACGCCTGGAACGTCCGCTACGACGACCTGAAGGACCTGCCCGGCTTCTCGCCGGTCGACTGGGACGACGGCGAGCGACCGAACGTCGTGGGCGTGCACCGCGTCGCCCGGCCGGCCGGACGCTCGCTGATCCTGAACGGTCACGTGGACGTCGTGCCCGCCGGACCCGAGGGGCTCTGGACCTCGCCGCCGTACGAGCCCGAGATACGCGGCGGCAGGATGTACGGCCGCGGCGCGGGCGACATGAAGTCGGGGCTCGCGGCGTACCTCTACGCCTACAAGGCGCTGCTCCTGGCGGGGTTCGAGCCCGCCTCGGAGCTGATCCTGCAGAGCGTGATCGAGGAGGAGTGCACCGGCAACGGCGCGCTGGCCACCGTTCAGCGCGGCTACCGCGCCGACGCGGCGATCATTCCCGAGCCGTTCGACCACACCATCCTCACCGAGCAGCTGGGCGTCCTGTGGGTCCGGGTGGCGGTCCACGGGCGACCGACCCACGTGCTCGAGGCCACCGCCGGCTCGGACGCGATCCGGCTGGCGTGGCAGCTGACCGAGGAGCTGCGCCGGCTCGAGGCCGAGATGAACCGCGACGAGGCGCGCCCGGCGGCGTACCGCGACGCGGTGCACCCGATCAACGTGAACGTCGGCCGGATCGCGGGGGGCGAGTGGACCTCGTCCGTGCCGGCCGCGTGCACGTTCGACGCCCGCATCGGGTTCTTCCCCGGCACCTCGGCCGCCGAGGCCAAGCGCATCGTCGAGCGCCGCATCGCCGACTTCGCCGCAGCGCACCCCGTGCTGCGCGACGACCCGCCCACGCTGACGTGGGTCGGGTTCCAGGCCGAGCCGTACACGATCCGGGCCGACGCCGCGCCGCTGCGAGAGCTCGCCGAGGTGCACCGCGGCGTGTTCGGCACCCGCCCCCGCACGCTGGCCAGCACCGCCACGACCGACGCGCGCATCCTGGGCCAGATCGGCGGCGTGCCGACCACCTGCTACGGGCCGCAGGCCAGCGCCATCCACGGCGTCGACGAGTCGGTCGACCTGGAGAGCGTGCACCAGGTCACCCGGGTGCTGGCGCGCTTCGTGGCGTCGTGGTGCGGGCTGCGGCCGGTGGGCCGCCCGGGCGCCGCGTGACGCGGGCCGGACCGCGCGACGCGGTCGTCGTCTCCGCCGTCCGCACGCCCACCGGCAAGGGTCGCCCGGCGCGGCCCGGCAAGCCGGGCGGCGCGCTGCACGGCTGGCACCCGGTCGATCTGGCCGCCGCCGTGTTGCGCGCCGCGGTCGAGCGTGCCGGCCTGGACCCGGACCGGCTCGAGCCGGACGCGATCGACGACGTGCTGATCGGCTGCGTGGGCCAGGCCGCCGAGCAGTCGTTCAACGTCGCCCGCAACGCCGTGCTGGCGGCGGGACTGCCGGAGTCGGTGCCGGCCGCGACGATCGACCGGCAGTGCGGCTCGTCGCAGCAGGCGCTGACGTTCGCCGCGCAGGCGATCCGCGCCGGCGACCAGGACGCCGTGCTGGTGGGCGGCGTCGAGTCGATGTCGCGCGTGCCGATGGGCTCGGCCGCGGCGGGCGCCGACCCGTACGGTCCCGGCGTCGCCGCTCGCTACGACGGCGGGCTGGTGCCGCAGGGCATCTCGGCCGAGCTGATCGCCGCCCGCTGGGGCCTGTCACGCGCCGAGCTCGACGCGTTCGCGGCCCGCTCGCACCGGCTGGTGGACGATGCGGGCGCACGCGGCGCGGTGGACGCCGAGCTGCTGCCGCTGCCGGTGGACCGGGGCGACGGTCGAACCGGCGAGACCTTGGGTCGGGACGAAGGCGTGCGGCCCGGCACCACCGCGGAGACGCTCGCCTCGCTAGAGCCGGCGTTCCGCGACGCGGCGTGGGAGCGCCGCTTCCCCGAGCTGGCGTGGGTGGTGCACGCCGGCAACGCCTCCCAGCTCGCAGACGGCGCGGCGGCGCTGCTGGTGATGGCGCGCGAGCGGGCCGAGGCGGACGGCCTGGTGCCGCGCGCCCGGGTCCGGACCTCCGTCGTGGTGGGCAGTGATCCGATCCTGAACCTGACGGGGGTCATCCCCGCCACGCGCAAGGCGCTGCGCCGGGCGGGCCTCGCCGTCGGCGACGTCGGCGCGTTCGAGGTGAACGAGGCGTTCGCGCCGGTCGTGCTGGCGTGGCTGGCCGAGATCGGCGCCGACCCCGCGCGCGTGAACGTGCGCGGCGGGGCGATCGCCAACGGTCACCCGCTGGGCGCGTCGGGCGCGAAGCTGACGACGACGCTGCTGCACGTGATGGAGGAACGCGGCGTCGAGCTGGGTCTGCAGGTGATGTGCGAGGGGGGCGGGATGGCGAACGCGACGGTGTTCGAGCGGGGGTGAGGGCCGGGCGTCGGGGGCCCCGCCAGGCGTGGGTGTCCAGGAGAATCACGTCGACGCTTCCCACTCCGTGTCGCCGACCGGTTCCGTGGGATCGTCGTAGCGCAGGACGCAGCCCCGGAGGCTCGCCAAGAGGTCGTCGGCAGGCGCGTGGGGCTCGATGCGGACGACGGGACGCCCACGGTCGGTGATGATCAGCGGTTCACCGGTCCGTTCGACCTCCCGCAGGTAGGCCAGCGCCTTCGGTGCGAACTGGGACTTCGAGACCTGCCTCGTCACGGGAGCCTCCTCGTCGACGTCGATATGGACCATAGTCACGGCCCATGGTCGTTTTCCAGGCGCCCCTCGTTGCGCCGGCCCGCTCCGGGGCCTACCCCTTCCTCACCTTCCACACCAGCTCGCTCGGCCACCGACGCGCCCACGCGGACGTCACGAAGAACGCCGTCTCCGGCGCGCCCTCGCCCGGCCGCGGCTCGCGCAGGTCCTCGATCACGAAGCCGGTGGCGCGAAACAGGGCCGCCCACTCGGAGAGCGGCAGGGTGAACTCGATGCCGCCCGGGTCGACCTCCACCTCGGTCCAGTCGACGCGGTGCAGGCCGAAGTAGGGGCGGATCAGCCGCTCTTGGATCGCCGCGCCGCTCCACGGGCTGCAGACCGTGCTCAGCGGGTGATGGGCGAGGAACACCAGCCGTCCGCCCGGCTTCAGAAGCCGCCACGCCTCCGGGATCCAGGCGTAGGGGTCGCACCAGATGGCCGCGCCGTACTCGCTGATCGCGAAGTCGAACGAGGCGTCCTCGAACGGCGTGGCCTCGGCGTTTCCGTGCACCAGGGTCAGGTCGATGCCGTGCTCGCTGGCCAGCCGGCGGGCGGTGGCCAGCTGCGCTTCGGAGGCGTCGATGCCGGTGACGGTCGCGCCGCGGCGCGCCATCCAGGCCGAGACGTAGCCGGTGCCGCAGCCCAGCTCGACGGCGCGCATCCCGGCCATGTCGGCGGGCAGCATCTCGAGCTCGGACTCGGGCACGCCCCAGATGCCCCAGCTGGGCTGGTCGTCGGCCCAGTTCCTCTCGCCCGAGGCGACCCAGGCCCCGGCCATCCGCGTTCCAGTACCGCTGGTTCTCGAGTACGTGCGGCGGAAGCTCGGGGCTCCGCTCGGCCGCGTCGTCGTGCCTCATGGCGCGATCCTACGCCGAGGAGAGGCCGAGGGCGGCGCTCGCCCGTCCGGGGTCGCCTTCGGCGCGACCGCGGGAGACCGCGGGCCTCAGCTGGTGCGAGCCAGCGCCCACGCCACGGCCGCATCGGCGTGGATCGCGGTGGTGTCGAAGCGGGGCACGTCCACCAGCCCACCGAGCTCCAGCATGGTGATCTCGGTGCACCCCTCGATCACGCCCTGGGCGCCCGCCGACGCGAGCGCATCCACCATCGCGGCCACTTCGCGGCGGGAGTCGGGCTCGACGCGGCCCAGGCACAGCTCGCCGAAGATCACCTCGTGCAGGCGGGCCCGCTCGGGCTCGGACGGCACGACGACCTCCAGGCCGTGCGCCTCGAGCCGACCGCGATAGAACGCCTGCTCCATCGTGAAGCGGGTGCCCAGCAGCCCGATCCGCCGCACGCCGGCGGCCCGCACCCGTTCGGCGGTGGCGTCGGCCAGGTGCAGCAGCGGGATCTCCGTCGCGTTCTCGATCGCGTCCGCCACGCGGTGCATCGTGTTCGTGCACAGCACGATGCCGTCCGCGCCCGCCGCCTCCAGCCGCCGAGCGTCCAGCGCCAGCGCCTCGCCCGCCGCGTCCCACGCTCCGGCGGCCTGCATCGCCTCGATCTCGGCGAAGTCCACGCTGATCATGGCGATCCGCGCGGAGTGCAGGCCGCCCAGACGCTCGCGAACCCCTTCGTTGATGCGGCGGTAGTACAGCGCGGTGCTCTCCCAGCTCATGCCGCCCAGCAGGCCGATCGTTCTCATGCGGCGCCTCGCATCCGGCGCATCACGCGGCGGACCACGCGGTGCCTCGCGCCCGCTGCCTCATACCGTGTCGGCGGCGGGCCGCTCCGCCTCGAGCAGCATCCGCTCGACCGCCGCGTGCGGGACGGGCGGCGTGGTGATCAGCGGATCGGCCTCGCCGAAGCCGCCGAACCACCGCACCGCTTCGGGTCCGTAGTCCACCCCGCGGTCCGGGCAACCGCGCGCGCCCAGCATGTCGGTCTCCTCGGGCGAGAGTCCGCTGGCGAGGACCAGGAACGGTCGGCCTTCGCGGGGGACGAGGCCCCGAGACGCCAACGCGGGCGAGATCGGCAGCGCCGCCACCTCGCTCCGGTACTGCACGAACACGAACGCGTCGGGATCGGCCGCCGCCGCCGCGCGGGCGCGCATCATGCGCGCCCGGTGCTGCTGCGCCTCGATGACGTCGACGCGGATCGCGAGCAGGTAGTCGACCTCTTCGGAGTCGGCAGCGGGCCGAAGCAGCGCCAGCGGTCCGTGGCGTAGCAGCGCCCGCGCGGCGCGCTCGTCGGCGGCGCCGCGGGCGGCCAGGCCGGCGAACGCGTTCTCCGCGACGCGGCGGCCCCGCTCGGTCAGGTGGAACTCGTGCTGGTCCGTCTTGGCGTCCAGGACCCCTGCGAGCAGGCCCTGGCCGCGCAGCCCCTGCACCAGGCGGGCCGACACCTCGCGGGCGTGATCGCTGGCGACGATCCACCACGCCCCGTGCTCCAGTCGGAGCACGCCGTCGCGCAGCGCGTGGAGCGCCAAGGTCTCTTCGGTCGAGAACGCCATCGTCCCATCCTACGGCCCGGCGCGGCGGACGTCAGTCCCGTGTGCCGCTCGTGACGAGACGGACGTGCCGGAAGCTGCGTGCCGCCGCGTCGAACGGCGCCCAGTCGAAGCTCTCGTAGCGGCCGATCCGGTAGGTGCCGCCGGGCGCCTCGATCAGGTAGCCGCTCTCCTCGTAGGGGGTGCCGCCGGGCGTCTCGTAGAGCGAGGTGACGCGCAGGCCGGAGGTCGCGGCGTCGCCGAAGGTGAGCGGCTCGGTCGTCGCGTCGACGGGGAACGACTCCTTCAGCGCGCGCGGCAGGTCGCGGCCGGGGAGGAAGGTGATCGTCGCGTCGGGGACGGTGGGCTCGCCGCCAAAGAAGCCGTGCAGGAACCACTGACCGCCGGCCGGAGCCAGGGCGTGGCTGGGCGGCAGCTCGATCAGGAAGCCTTGATCGCTGTCGACCCAGGCGATCCAGTCATTGGGCGTGGTCGGAGGGCCGGTTTCGGCGCCTGGCGAGGCGGGATCGGCTGCGACGGCGGGACCGACGACGACCATGAGCCAGGCCGCAGCCAGCAGGAAAGAGCGCGCAAGACCGGTCTCGAACGGAGGGTTCATGGTCCGAGCATCCGACGTGCCGCCCCCAGCGGTCAACCCACCGCGGGTGCGATGCGTCCGCGGCAGCTCCGCGAGGCGGCATCGGACAGAAGCCGCCTCGAAACGGGGACATACAGCCGATAACCAGCGTGATAGCGTCTGATGATGCCGAGCTTCCACTTCGAGCTGTACGTCGCGGGGGACGCCCCCCGTTCACGTACGGCGGTGCGTTCCCTGACGGAGCTGTGCGAGGAGCGCCTGAGCGGCCGCTACGAGCTGGACGTCATCGACGTGTTGGCGCACCCCGAGCGGGCGGAGCAAGCCAAGATCTTGGCGACCCCGACACTGCTGAGGCTGCGTCCAGCGCCACGCGTCCGCATCGTCGGCGATCTCAGCCTGACGGCGAACGTGGTGGCAGGACTCGGACTCGACGGCGAGGACGAAGGCGACGAGAGGGACGACGCATGACGAAGATGGAGCGGAAGCGCGCGGAGAAGGTGCCCAGCGGTATTCCCGGGCTGGACCTCGTCTCCAAAGGGGGCTTGCCGTCCGCACGCTCCGTGGTCGTGGCCGGCACCTCCGGAAGCGGCAAGACGGTGTTCGGGGCGCAGTTCCTCGCGGCCGGGATCACGGAGATGGGCGAGCCCGGCGTGTTCGTCACCTGCGAGGAGTCGCCGGAGGACATCCGGGCCAACATCGCCAGCTTCGGCTGGGACGTTCCTCGCTGGGAGGAGGAGGGCACCTGGCGTTTCGTGGACGCCTCCCGGAATCTGGACGACGTGCCGGTCCGTGCCGGCGGGTACGACCTGGCGGCGCTGCTGGCGCGGATCGAGGACGCCGTCGCCCGCGTGGGGGCGAAACGTGTCGTCGTCGATTCCCTCGACGCGCTCTTCAGTCGGTTCGAGGGCGACGCCGCCTTTCGGCACGAGCTGCACCGCGTCATCGGCCTGCTGAACTCGTTGGGCGTGACGACCGTGCTCACCGCCGAACGCGACTCCGACTACGGGGCCAACTCCCGGCGCGGGGTCGAGGAGTTCGTCGCCGACAACCTGATCCTGCTCCGCAACGTCCTGAGCTCCGAGCGCCGCCGCCGCACGCTGGAGATCGTGAAGTTCCGTGGCGCGACGCACGACAAGGGCGAGTTCGGGTTCTCCATCACCCCGAAGGGGATCTCGGTCATCCCGCATCTCGACATCGGGCACGATCGCGTCATGTCGAACGATCGCCTGTCGATCGGCAACCCCGACGTCGACGCGATGTGCGATGGCGGGATCTTTCGCGATTCGGTCATGCTCGTGTCGGGAGCGGCGGGCACCGGCAAGACGCTCCTCACCGCCGCGTTCGTGGACTCGGCCGCGAGGGACGGAGAACGCTGCCTGGTGTTCTCTTTCGAGGAGCGGCGCGAGCAGTGGTTCCGCAATGCGAAAGGCTGGGGCTACGACTTTCACCAGCTGGAGCAGGACGGGCTGTTGAAGGTCGTGAGCGACTACCCGGAGGTCGCGACCCTCGAGGATCACCTGTTGGCGATCACGGCGGAGGTCGAGACGTTCAAGCCGCAACGCATCGCCATCGACAGCCTGTCGGCCCTGGAGCGGGTGGCCACGCCCGACTCGTTCCGGAAGTTCGCCGTGAGCCTGAGCGCCTACCTGAAGCACCACGGGATCACCAGCCTGTTGACGTCGACGACGCCCACCTTCCTGGGCGGCGCCTCGCCCAACGAGGCGCATCTGTCGACCGTGACCGACCTCATCATCCTGCTGCGGCACACCGAGATCGGAGGCGAGCTGCGGCGCGGCCTGACGGTGCTCAAGATGCGCGGCTCGCGCCACGACCACGGCGTCCGCGAATTCACGGTCGACGAGAACGGGATGACCTTGGGCGCGCCGTACGAGACACCCTTCGGCCTCACGAAGGAGATCGGCGTCCTTCGGCCGAGTACGCTCGATGTCACGGACGCGGAAGTGGACGAGGACGAGGACGCGGAGGAGGACGCAGACGCGAACCCCGACGGAGAAGCGAACGCCGACACGGGAGAAGGGCCGGACACGGACGAAGATTCCTGGCGATGAGCAGGCGCTCGCGTGCCCCCGATCCGGATCAGCTGCGGATCATCTACGATCGGATGACGGACGGCGTCCTCGTCATCGACGATGGCGGGATCATCCTGGCGGCCAACCCGGCGGCCAGGGGGATGCTGCCGGAGGGGGACTCCGGGCTGGAGGGCGAGGTGTTCGGGTTTCCGATCGCGGACCGTCGCGCGGTGGTGATCGAGATCCTTTCGCCCGGCGGTGTCGTACGGACCGTGGAGATGCGCGTCTCTCACCTCGAGTGGCGCGGGGAGCCGGCCCGGCTTCTGATCCTGCGTGACATCACCGAACAGACGGCACTGCTTCAACGCCTGCATCGCGCGGCCAACTACGACCCGGTCACCGACTTGCCGAACCGGATGCTCTTTTTCGAGCACATCGACCAGGCGATTCGTGAGGCCCGCCGCCACGACCACCGGGTGGGCCTGCTGTTCGTCGACTTCGACGGCTTCAAGCGTGTCAACGATACCTATGGGCACGACGTCGGCGACCGTCTCCTGCGCCAGATCGGCCAGCGGCTACGACAGGCGCTTCGTGAAGAAGATCGCGTCGCACGCTTCGCCGGCGACGAGTTCCTGGTCACGCTGACGGAGGTGAAGGACGTGAACGAGGCGAGCATCGTCGCCGGCAAGCTTGCTGGCGGCGTTCGACGACCCGTTCGAGCTGGACGATGGCGTCCTCATCACCACGTCGGCAAGCATCGGTATCGCGTTCTTCCCCGACGACGCGGTGGACGCCTCCGAGCTGCTCAGGCGCGCCGACGCCGCCATGTACCGAGCCAAGGCGCAGGGCGGCCATCGCTTCTGTCTCCACGCCACGCCCTAGTCGTCAGCGCCGGCACGCTTGGCTTCGTACATGGCCCGATCGGCGGCGTCCAGCAGGGCGGCAGGCGAGGTCGCGTCGTGCGGGTAGGACGAGATTCCGATGCTTGCCGAAATGTGGAAAGGCCGTTCTGCGATCTGGAAAGGAACCTCGAGGGCATCTCGAATCTTCTGGGCGACCAGCTCGACATCGTCGCGATGCTGGGCTCCGGTGATGATCACGGTGAACTCATCGCCGCCATGACGGGCGACCGTATCTTCCTCCCGGACGCATTCGGAAAACCGCTGGGCCACCTCGCTCAGCAATGCGTCCCCGACTTCATGGCCGAACGAATCGTTGACGTCCTTGAAGCCATCGAGATCCACGAACAGCACGGATAGGGGCAGGTCGCTGCGTTCTGCGTGTTTGATCTCCTGTTCCAAGCGGTCCAGGAAGAGACGACGATTCGGCAGTCCGGTCAGAAGGTCATGGTGGGCGGCGTGCTGAATCTTTTCCTCGGCGAGTGCCTGTTCGGTGATGTCCCGGAAGATACAGACCGTTGTTTCGGTGCGCTGATCCTCGTCCAGCACGGGCGCTAGCAGATAGTCGAACCGTTCGCCGCGGCCAGAAGCGAAGGTGTGGACGAACTTGCCTCGGTAGGTGGACTGGTCGGCGATCACCGTTTCCAGGTTGTGCTGCAGTTCCGAGGCGAACGGAAACTCGAGCTCGAAGAGGGATTTGCCGATGATCGCCTCGCGCTCCAGAGCGAACAGGTCCGAGGTGGCCTTGTTCGCATAGACGAATCTGCCCTCGAGATCCAGCACGAAGACCGGATCGGGCGATGCGAGCAGAACGGCGCCGAACAACCGGGTCTCGATCTCTTTCTCGGTCGAATACTGCCTCACCGACTCGGCGACGGCCTGGTCGATCGCCTCATGGAACCTGGTGAGGTCCGCAAGCTGTCGATCGGTAACCGTTGGATGGGCCTTCGTCCAGTGTGAGACCACGCTCGCACGCAGGGCCCGAAACTCGGACGTCGTCTCCATGATGTTGAAGCCGCTGGCGAGTCGATCGCTCCCGTGCACTTCTGCCGCGGAGTCCTCCTCATCGTCCGGCGCATGGCCTTTCGACTTGGCGTCCTGTTCCGTTTCGCTCTGGTGCGAATCGAGATCCTCGGCGATCTCGAGAAGCATTTCCCTAGCGTGGTCGCGCAGTCCGGTCTTGCCCATGTACCTGGCAGGAAAGACCGTCTTGGCGAATGCCTCCGATCCTCGAGAATCGGGTCCATTTCCGACCGAATGAATTCGGCTAGTCCCATGTTCATCGGCATCGCCCTGGCTCCTCGACGAGTCGACGCGTCCCACCGGAACGCAAGACGCATCGACCTGTACACCCTTCCCGTCTCGGAAGGCCTCATGGGCCACCAGCGGCGGGCGAGCCGTTCCTGGTGCCGCTGGCGAGTCCCTCATCGCGGCGCCGTCGGCGATGGCCACCGTCATCCTGATGGCGCGCAACGCGCAGCAGCGCCCGCGCCGAGCCCAGGGTCAGCACGTGCTGTGCACAGTTGCTCTTGCGTTCCCATGTAGCAAGCGTTCTATACTGGTTCTGGCGCTTTCCCTGAACGAAGCGCATCGTGCCGCCATCCTCGAAGACGCGCAAGATGCGCTGATGGTGACCGATGCAGACGGTGCGTTGCTATACATGACCGCCGCCGCCGCGCACCTCTACGGGTTCGAAGAACGAGAAGGGGCGCAGCTCGAGAGCCTCAACCTCCAGCGTTACGCGCTCGAAACCTTCGAGCTACGCACCCTTGCGGGCGATTCCGTGCCGGAGGACGAACAGCCCTTAGCGCGGGTCCTGCGGGGAGAGGCCTACCAGAACGTCGAGCTCCTCGTACGGCACCGGGAGAAGGACGAGACGCGGGTGTTCGTGTTCAGCGGGCGCACCGTGCACACCGATCCACCCATCGGTGTGCTGTGGATCCGCGACGAGACCGACCGCTGGAAGGCCGAGCGACGCTACCGCACGACGTTCGAAGCCGACCCGGCGCCCAACCTCATCGCGCGTCTCGAGGACGAGCAGATCCTCCAAGCCAATGCCGGCATGCTGGAGATGCTGGGCAGCGACAAGAGCGACATCGTCGGGACCCCCCTCTCGGAACTCAAGCTGTATTCGAGAGACGACGGCTTGACGACGAGCCTCGACGCGCTCCGCGCTGGCGAGCGGATCCACAAGCGGAAGGCGACGCTCCGACCCTCTTCGGGCGGTGGGGAGCCCACGGACGTCCTGGTCTCCGCACGCGCCATCGAGATCGACGGCGAGCCCTGCGGCCTCTTCACGTTCATCGACGTGACGGAGCTCGAACGCAGCCAACGACAGAATGTCGAGCTCTTCGCACGAGAGACGGAAGCCCGCAAGAAGGCGGAAGCCGGTCGGGCGCGGCTGGAATCCGTCCTCGAGCAAGCTCCCGCGCTCATGGCCACCCTCGAAGGCCCCGAGCACGTCTTCACGACCGCCAACCATGAATATCGCGCGTTCTTCGCCGGCCGAGAAATCGTCGGGCGGCGGGTGATCGACCTGCTCCCCGAGATCGAGGCTCAAGGGATCATCGGAATCCTCGACGACGTGTACCGAACGGGCGAGTCCTTCTCCAGCAAGGAGCTGCCCATCGACCTCGACCGGCACGGCATAGGGCACGTCGAGCGTCACTACTTCAACCTGGTGTACCAACCGCTGCGCGACGACGACGACCGCACCATCGGCGTCCTGGTCAATGCCGTCAACATCACCGAGCAGGTCGAGGCGAGAAAGCGTGCGGAGTCGATGCGTGCCGAGATGGAAGCCGCCTATGAACACACCATCGAGGGGTGGGCCAGGGCGTTGGACCTGCGCGACGAAGACACGGCGGGTCACAGCCAACGGGTGACGGACATGACGGTGGCCCTGGCCAGGCAGTTCGGAATCTCGGGGGACGCGCTGGAGGGCGTGCGCAGGGGCGCGCTGCTGCACGACATCGGCAAGATGGGCGTCCCGGACGCCATCCTGCTGAAGCCCGGCAAGCTCACGGCCGACGAGTGGACCGTGATGAAGGGCCACACCGTGTACGGCCGTGACCTGCTGCAGCCGATCGCCTTTCTCGCGTCCGCGATCGATATTCCCTACTGTCACCACGAAAGGTGGGATGGCACCGGCTACCCCAGGGGGCTTCGAGGAGAGGACATCCCGCTGGCCGCACGCGTCTTCGCGGTGGTGGACGTGTACGACGCGCTCATGTCCAACCGCCCCTACCGCGACGCATGGCCCCGCGACCAGGTACTGGAGCACCTGCGAGAAGGAGCGGGAAGCCACTTCGATCCGAGCATCGTCGAGGCGTTCCTGAACATGCCGAGCGGCCAAGCCGCCACCGCCACCACCGAATAGCGGCCGTCCACCAGAACCTAGGGCGTGTGCCCACTCGCGTGGTTGGTCGGTGATGACGCCGAGATGGGCATCCGTCCCATCACGCGGTACGCTCTTCGCGACGGGATCGAGCTTCGCGACGGGATCGAGCCAGCAGGAAGTGGCGGCATGGAGTTCGGAGCCAGCGTGTGGTCGGCAGCGACCGTGCTGCTGTTCGTGATGGACCCGTTCGGCAACGTGCCGACCGTGCTGGCGCTGCTGCGCGACGTCGACCCGTCCAGGCGGCGACGCGTCATCGCCCGCGAGCTGCTGATCGCGCTGGGCGTGCTGATGGGGTTCCTGTTCGTGGGTCAGGCGATCCTGGACTTCCTGGGCTTGCAGCGCGAGTCGGTCACGATCGCGGGCGGGATCGTGCTGGGGATCATCGGCTTGCGGCTGATCTTTCCCCGTCCGGAAGGCCTCATGGGCCACCAGGCGGCGGGCGAGCCGTTCCTGGTGCCGCTGGCGATCCCGCTGATCGCCGGGCCGTCGGCGATGGCGACCGTGATCCTGATGGCGCGCAACGCGCCCGATCAGGCGGGCAGCGCGGCCCTGGCGATCCTGCTGGCGTGGGGATTGACCGCAGCGGTGCTGCTGGCCGCGCCGTTCCTCTACCGGCTGCTGCGCGAGCGTGGCCTGCAGGCGGTGGCACGCCTGATGGGCATGCTGCTGATCATGATCGCGGTGCAGATGGTGCTGAACGGGCTCGATTCGGCGCTCTGAGCGACCTGAAGCGTCCTCGCCGCAGCTAGTCGGCCTCGTACGCCCGCACGAATCCGCCTGCGCCGACGACGCCGACGGTGGCGCCCTCGATCGGGCCGCGGGAGGTCCCGACGACGCGAAGACCGTGGCGCGCCAGGACCACGGCGTGCGCCCCGTCGAACGCGTCGCTGCCGAACTGGCTGGCCCAGCGCAGCTCGCCGCTCGGATCGAGGGCGATCAGGAAGGCGTCGGCGATGCCCCTCACCTCTCCCGCGACGTCGCCCTCCGTTCCGCCGACCACGAACGCGCCGCCGTCGTCGGCGACCGCGAGGCCGTAGCGCAGGTCGCGCCGGGTGGGCCCGAACGCGTAGCTCCAGCGCTCGGCGCCGGCCGGGTCGAACGCACGGACGAACGCCGGCTCGGCCCCGCGATCGTCCTCGCTGGACGGTCCCGCGCCTGCCGCCAGCAGGCCGCCGTCCGGACCGAACGCCACGGCGTAGGCGTACTCGTGGAGCTCGCCCCCGAACTGGCTGGTGCCCACCGGCGCGCCCTCGGCGTCGTGGCGACGCACGAACCCGTCCCAGCCGCCGCCGGGCGCGCCGTCCAGCGAGCCGCGCGTCTGGCCCGCGACGGCGATCTCGTCGCCGTCGCCGATCGCGACGTCGCGCAGGCGGTCGTCCTGAGGCGTTCCGAACTGCCGCCGCCAACGGTCGGCGCCGTCCGCGTCGAACGCGACGAGGAACGCGTCCTCGCCCCCTGCCGAGGGACCGGCCAGGTCGCCGCCCGTCCAGCCGGCGACGACGACCGAGCCGTCCGACGTGAACGCGACGCCGCTCGCCACGTCGTCGGCCGGCGTCCCCAACGTCCGCTCCCAGAGCGTGACGCCCTGGTCGTCCAGGACGACGAGAAAGCCGTCGGTCTCGCCGGCGGAGGGACCGCCGAGTCCGCCGTCGGTCTGTCCGACCACGGCGACCTTGCCGTCCGGCCCCACCGCGATCGCTTCGGCGAAGTCGTCGTCGCCCGAGCCGAGCTGCCGCGCCCACGACGGCTCACCGCCTGGGCCGATCGCCTGGACGAAGACGTCGAAGCCTCCAGCCGCGGCGCCGTCCTCGATGACGCCCATGGTGTAGCCGGCCGCGAAGCTCGTGCCGTCGTCGCTCACGGCGATGCCGGCCGTGATGTCCGTCTCGGTGCTGCCGAACTGGTGCGTCCAGGCGACCGCGGGGAGCCTGCGGCGACGGTGGTCGAGAGGCACGTCACGGCCAGCGCGAACGTCAGCGCGAGCGTCGCGAGCGAGACCGGGGAACGTGCAGGGGCGGCAAGAGCGAAGGGCAGAGCGGCGCGCGGATCGGCGGGCGTCGTCGTTCGCATGGAGGACCTCCCGGACGGAGAACGGTAGGCGGTGGGTATCTTGGCGTACCGACCCGACCGTAGCAGCGACGGCCCACCGGTCGCGAGCGGTCGCCGACGTTCAGGTCGCCGTCGTTCAGGTCGCGCGCTCGGGTCGCGGGGTCGCCCGGCCCGGCTCGAGGATCTCGCGCGCCGACGCCCGCCCCTTCTCGGTGAGGATCAGGCGCTGGCCGTGACGCTCGATCACGCCGGCGTCCAGGCTGCGGGCCACCACCTCGCGCGCCTTGGCGTCGCGCCACGACAGGTGGGTGCCCAGCGCGCTCAGCACGTTCTCCTCGCCCGCGGCGGGGGTGCCCTCGTGCTGGTGCAGGTGCACGGCCAGCGCGCGGTTCTCGTTCGCCTCGCGCTGGCCGCGCCGCCGGAGCTCCTGCGCGACCAGGCCGTAGCGGGGTCCCAGCAGGAACGCGCCGGCCAGGAACGCGCCGGTCACGACCGCCATCATGCCGCCGATCGACACGTCCCACGCCACGGCGAGCAGGTAGCCGATCACGCTGGACGCCACGGCGATGCCCGACGCGTACGCCAGGATGCGCCACAGCCGGTCGGTGAGCAGGTACGCCGCGGAGGGCGGAACGATGACGAACGCCAGGAACAGCACCACCCCGACGGCGTCGAACGCGGCGACGGCGGTGGCGCTGGTCAGTCCCAGCAGCAGGTAGCTCAGCGTCGCCGGCGCGAACCCCAGCGCCGCCCCCAGGCCGGCGTCGAAGGTCGTGAGCTTCAGCTCCTTGTAGAACGCGAGCACGAACGCGAGGTCCACCACGGCGACGACCGCCATCCACAGCAGCGCGTCCGGCACCTGCACGCCCAGAACCGTGACCACGTCCAGCCAGACGAAGCCGATCTCGCCCAGCAGCACGGTGTGGGCGTCGATGTGAACGTCGCGCGCGTACACGTTCAGGAGCAGCACGCCGACCGAGAAAAGCACAGGAAACACGAGCCCGATGGCGGCGTCGCCCGCCATGCGCCGCGTCCGCGCCAACGCCTCGGTCGCGACCACGGTCAGCAGCCCCGTCAGGGCCGCCCCCACGATCTGGACCGGGCCGGAGCTCTGGCCGGTGAGCATCCAGACGATCACGATGCCGAACAGGATCGAGTGGCTGATCGCGTCGGCCAGCATCGCGTCGCCCCGCAGGATCAGGAAGGTGCCGAGGAGCGATCCGGCGACGCCGACCAGCGCGCCGGTCGTCACGATCGCGAACGGGATCGAGGTGAGGAGCTCGCTCACCTGCGTCCCCCGTTCACGCCTTCGTTCTGGCCTTCGTCGTCTCGGCCTTCGTCGCCGGGAAGCCGGGACGCCTCCTCGCTGCCCGTCTCGGTCAGCACCCAGTGGACGCCCTCCTCGGGCCGGTGTTCGACGCGGCGCACCCAGCCACGCTGGTCCAGGTGGCGGAGCAGCCCGGCGGTGGACATCCCGAAGTAGGTGTCCAGCATGCCTTGCTCGGTGGCGTAGTCGGGATGGCCGTGCTCGGAGGCCAGCCGGTCCATCGTGGCCAGCACCTGCCGAGCCCGCAAGGCACGACCGCTTCGCGCGCGTCGGATCGCCGCCGCGATCAGGCCCCTGTTCGGAGCGAACGCCAGCGAGATCGCCGTGATGACGGAGAGGCTCAGCACGATCAGCGGGCCGGTGGCCAGCCCGCGTCCGGTGGCGCTGATCAGGGCGCCGACCACGCCGCCTACCGCTCCGAACGTCGAGGCGAGGATCACCATCGTGCTCAGCCGCTCGGTCCACTGGCGCGCCGCGACGGCGGGGGCGACGATCATCGCCGACATCAGCACCACGCCCACCATCTGCAGGCCCAGCACCACGGCCAGCGCGATCATCGCCGTCATGATCGCGTCCAGGGCGACGATCGGCAGGCCCAGCGAGGCGGCGAACAGCGGGTCGAACGTCGCCGCCTTGAGCTCCTTCCAGGTGGCCGCGACCAGGGCGATCGACACCACCGTGACGGCCCCCATGATCCATAGATCGCTGCGCAGGATGGCGGCCGCTTGACCGAACAGGAACGTCTCGAGCCCGGCCTGGCCGGCACCGGCGCGCCCTTGCACGAAGCTCAGCAGCACCACGCCGGCCGCGAAGTACACGCTCAGCGCCACGCCCAGCGACGCGTCGGTCTTGAGGCGACTGCGGCGAACGAGCAGCAGCATCGTCAGCGCGGCCAGGATGCCGGTCGCCAGGGCTCCGGCCAGGACGGCGCTCAGCGAGCGGCCGCCGGCGATCAGGAACCCCAGCGCGATCCCGGGAAGCGCGGCGTGCGAAAGCGTGTCGCCCAGCAGGCTCTGCTTGCGGAGCACCGCGAACGACCCCAGCGCGCCGCTGGTCACGCCCAGCAGAATCGCGCCCGCCGCGACGGTACGGAGCGTGTAGTCACCGAACAGGGCGATGGCGGTCTCCATCTCAGTCGGTCGCCCCCGGAACGCCGCTGCCCTCCAGCAGCGCGACCTGTCCGCCGTAGGTGGCGCGAAGGTTGCCTGCGGTGTAGACCTCCTCGACCGGCCCTTGGGCGATCGCCCGCACGTTCAGGAACATCATCCAGTCGAAGGTGGTGCGGACCGTCTGAAGGTCGTGATGCACCACCACGACCGTCTTTCCTTGGTCGCGCAGCTCCCTGAGCACGTCCACGATGGCGCGCTCGGAGGTGGCGTCGACGCCCGCCATCGGCTCGTCCAGGAAGTACACGTCGGCGTCCTGCACCAGGGCGCGAGCCAGGAAGGTGCGCTGCTGCTGGCCGCCCGAGAGCTGCGCGATCTGTCGGTCGCGGTAGTCGCTCAGGCCGACCTGCTCCAACGCGGCGAGGGCGCGCGCCCGCTCGGCGCGGCCGGGGCGACGAAGCCAGCCCAGCCGTCCGTACAGGCCCATCTCGACGACGTCGGCGACGGTGGTGGGGAAGTCCCAGTCCACGCTGGTGCGTTGCGGCACGTACCCGACCCGGTGCCGCTGCTCGGCGTACGGCCGGCCGAACAGGGACACGTGGCCCGCGGTGGGCCGGATCAGGCCCAGGACCGCCTTGATCAGCGTGCTCTTGCCCGCTCCGTTGGGGCCGACGATGGCGGCCATCACGCCTGGTGGCACGTCGAGGTCCACGTCCCACAGCACCGGCTTGGCGTGGTACGCGACGGTGAGGTCCTCGACGTGGACCGCGAGGTCCGGCTCGTGCAGACTCACGGAGCGGTTCTGTCCGCGATCCCGTAGCGGTCGGCCCAGGCGTGCAGCGCGCTCGGGAGGGGAGGCACCTCGCCGCCCAACGCGCCCACGATCGCGACGGTGTTGGCGTGCAGCATGCCGATGTACGTGCCTTCGGCGGTGCCCGGCTCGCCCATGGCGTCGGAGTAGAGCGTGCCGCCCAGCTCGACCGACGCGCCCATGTCGGCGGTCGCGTCCAGGACCGCTTGGATCGTGCGCGGGTTGATCGTCGTCTCGATGAAGACGGCGGGAACGCCGCTGCGGGCGATGGTCTCGGCGGTGCCGCGGATGTCGGCGATCGACGGCTCGGCGTCGGTGCTGACGCCCTGGATGCCGACCACGTCGAGCCCGTAGGCGCGGCCGTAGTACGCGAACGCGTCGTGCGCCGTGACCAGCACGCGGTTCGCCTCGGGCACGGTCGCGACGGCCTCGTCGATCCAGTCGTGGAGGGCGCCCAGCTCCGCGTCGTGCGCGGCGGCCCTCTCGCGCACGCCCTCCGCGCAGCCGGGCGCGAGCTCGGCCAGCGCCGCGGCGATCGGCTCCAGCGTTCCGGCCCACAGCGACACGTCCATCCAGACGTGGGGGTCGACGCCGTAGGCGCTGGAGACCCGGATCCGGCGCTCGGCGGGCACGCCCGCCTCGGACACCGCGAGCGTCGACGTCCGTTCGCCCAGGCGCTCCAGGACGTCGCCCAGCTGGCCTTCGAGCGTCAGGCCGCCGTAGAGGATCAGATCCGCGCGGCTCAGCTGGCGGACGTCGCCCGATGTGGCCTGGTACAGGTGCGGATCGACGCCGGGGCCCATCAGGGAGACGACGTCGGTGCAGGCGCCCCCGATGGTCGCAGCGGTGTCGCCGACCATGCCGACCGTGGCGACGACGCGAACGGGGGCGTCCACGGGACCGTCCTGAGCCAGCGCCGGACCGAACAGCGCGAGGCCGAACAGCGTCAGGCCGAACAGCGTCAGGCCGAACGGTGTGAGCTTGGACAGCGCTAGGCCGGCGAAAAGCGGGCGACGGGCGAGAAGGCGGGCGCGGCGTCGATTGCGCCTACCCTCGTGAGATTTTACGGCGTCCCTAAACATGCGATCACGGTAGTCCGGACGCTCGTGGCTGTCAAGCGCCGCCGCGGGAATCCAGGTCACCCATCAGGATCGCGACGCAAAGTACAGTCGGGCATGACGACGACGGAGCGTCCCTGGTTCGTGACCGACAGCGGGTTCAGCCGTCGCCTGGACGAAGCGGATCGCAGCGTGTTCATGCGCGTCTGCCCGGAGCGACGCTACGCGAGAGACGAGCACATCTTCCGCGAGGGCGACCCCGCGACGTCGCTGCACGTCGTCGCCAAGGGCCGCATCAAGCTCACCCGCCTCACGCCCGACGGGCGCGAGCGGATCCTCGCCATCGTCGGACCGGACGACATGATCGGCGAGGCGTTCCTTCGCCCCGACGCCGAGTACCTCGCCGACGCCGTGGCGTTGGGCGACGACGTGGTCACCTGCCCGATGTCGCGTGGGCAGTTCCAGCAGCTCTCGCTGCAGGCGCCGACGTTCGTGCTGGCGTTCGCCGAGATCCTGGCGGGCAACCTGTTCCGCTGCCGCGATCAGCTCACCGGGGGGTACGCCCCGATCAAGGTGCGCGTCGCGCTCACGCTGCTCGACCAGGCCCGTCGCTTCGGGCACCCCGCGGCCGACGACGAGGACTGGCTGGAGCTCGAGACCGAGCTTCGTCACGAGGAGATCGCCTCGATGATCGGGGCGACACGCGTCTCGGTGTCCACCTCCGTGGCCGACCTGCGCAACGACGGCCTGGTCGAGGGCACGCGGGGCCGCTACCGGCTCCACGCCCCGTCGATCGAGGCGCTCGAGCTCGAGCTCTGAGCAGGGCCGCCTCGGCCCCGTGCTCGCGCAGGCCCGGTGGTCGGCGCGGTCGGCGTGATGGCCAGTTGACGGAACGACGCGACGTCCATCTCGCATCGTGGAAGCCATGAACGCTTCTCGAACGACGATCCGATCGATGCCGACCGGGCTGCCGACCGGGCTTCGGACCTTGCTGCCGACACCGCTATCGGCCGTGCTGCTGGCGCTGGTCTTGGCCTTGCCCGCCGTCGGCTCGGCGCAGGCCGATCCGACGGACGCCACCAGCACCGAGACGCGCGTCGAGGTTCCCGAACTGCCGTTCGACGACAACCCCGACCCCGATCAGTGCGGCATTCCGCAACCGCTGGGCGACGACGTGCGTGGCACGGTCGACGGGCGCTGGGAGGGCGAGACGCTGTTCCCTGACGTCCATCTGTACGACAGCCACCTGCGTAGCCGGGTCACCGGAACGATCCCGACCGGCACGCGCGTGACGGTCGAGATGTTCCAGAACAATCCGGTGCTGAACTACTGGTACGTCCGCTGGAACGGCCCTGGCGGCACGGTCGAGGGCTGGATCCCCGGGCCGTTCCTGACGGTCGAGCGCTGAGAGCTAGCGGTACTCGGGGTTCGGATGGCCGACGAGGTGTGCGGTGCCCTCGGCACTGCGCTGGTTGCCGTGGGCAGGGATCCCGCCCGACGCCCGCAGCATCGTGGCCAGGTGGATCAGGTTCCAGCTCATGAACGTCACGTTGCGCTGGGTGAAGTCGTTCTCGGGGCCGCCCGAGCCCGGATCCAGGTAGGAGGGGCCCGGACCGGCCTCGCCGATCCAGCCGGCGTCCGCCTGCGGCGGGATCACGAAGCCGAGATGCTGCAGCGCGTACAGCAGGCTCATCGCGCTGTGCTTCACGCCGTCCTCGTTCCCGGTGATGATCGTTCCGGCGACCTTTCCGTAGTACACGTACTGGCCCTGCTCGTTCGTCAGGCCGGACATCGCGTAGAGACGCTCGACCACGCGGCGGATCACCGACGACGGCTCGCCCAGCCAGATGGGGGTGCCCAGGACCACGATGTCGGCGCCCTGAACCCGGTCCCAGATCGCGGGCCAGTCGTCGCGTGCCGCCCCGTGCTCGGTCATGTCCGGGTAGACGCCCGGCGCGATCTCGTGATCGACGGCGCGGAGCGTCTCGACCTCGACGCCGCCGCTCTGCAGCACGGCACGAGCGACGTTCATCAGCCCTTCGGTGTGCGACAGCGTGGGCGACGGCTTGAGGGTCCCGTTGACGAACAGGGCGCGGAGCGGACGGTCGGTCGAACGTTCGGTCATGCGAGGTCTCCTTGGGGGTGGCGCCCATCTCGTGGACGTCGCTCCTCGGCCGGCAACGACGACTCGAGGTCGAGGAACAGGCGGGTCAGCACGGGATCGAACTGGCGTGCCGCGGCGCGCTGGATCTCATCTCGCGCGGCAGCGCGCGACCACGCCTCCTTGTACGGTCGAACGCTCGTGAGCGCGTCCCACACGTCGACGATCGTGAAGATGCGCGCTCCCAGCGGGATGGCGTCGCTCGCCAACCCGTCTGGATAGCCGGTCCCGTCCCACCGCTCGTGATGATGACGGACGACCTCCAGCGTCTCGGCCGGCAACGACGGCACGTCGGCCAGCATCCGCACGCCGTCGGCGGCGTGCTCGCGGATGCGCTCACGCTCGCGATCGCTCAGGCGCCCCGGCTTGAGCAGGATCGCGTCGGCACCGGCGTAGCTTTCCGATGTCGTGCAGGTAGGCCCCCCAACGCACCGCGCGGCGCACCGAGCGATCGAGCCCCAGCCTTTCGGTGACGCGGTCCGTCCACGCGACGACGCGGTCGGTGTGGCCGCGGGTCTCGTAATCGCGAAGCTCCAACGCGCGGCCCAACGCCAGCACCGTGCCCTCGAACGTCTCGTGGATCTCGCGGACGCACCCCGCGTGCGCCCGCTCGATCGAGCGGCTGGCGTCCTTGGGGCGGGGCATCAGCGAGCGAAGCCAAGGAAGATCGATCAAAGCGTCACCCACCGCGCAGATCGCGCGGCCGCGACGACGCGGTTCGCTAGGGGCGCGACCGCCTGAAGGAATACCTGCATATCCACGAGTATTCGCGGCCCGGTCGCGGCCGTCGGTCAAGCGCCCGACGCGTCGCTCGGATCGTCTCGATACGGGGCCAGAACGGCCAGCGGCCCCGACCACAGGCGCGCGTCCAGGAAGTCGTCCACCACCGGCGAGGCGCCCAGCTCCGTCAGCGTTTCGGGTCGCTGCGTCGTCGCGAGCCCCACGACGGGCAGCCCGGCGCCGCGCGCCGACGTCACGCCGCTCGGGGAGTCCTCGAACGCCAGCGCACGGTCCGCCGGCACGCCCAGCCGGCTCAGCGTCTCGCGGTAGGGAGCGGGGTCGGGCTTGGGCGCCGCCGCCTCCTCGCCGAGGACGACCGCGTCGAACGCGTCCTCGAGCCCCAGCGCTCCCAGCATGAACACCGCGTTGTCGCGGGGGGCGTTCGTCACCAGCGCGGTCGCCAGGCCCGCGCGCCGCGCCGCCCGGAGCACCTCGTGCACCCCGGGAAGCGGCTCGAGGCGGTCCGCGGCGGCGCGGAAGCGCGCCTCCTTGGCGCCCGCGAACGCGCGCCCCTCGTCGCGGCTCAGGTGCGGGAGCAGGTCGGCGACGATTTCCGGGTTGTGCCGACCGGACACCCGGCGCGCGTACGACGCCTCGTCCACCTCCACGCCGTGATCGGCGAGCGCCTCTCGCCAGGCGAGGAAGTGCAGCGGGTCGGTATGCGCCAGGGTTCCGTCGAGGTCGAACAGCAGGGCGGCCAGGTCCATGGCGCGAGCCTACCGCTCGCCGCGGCGCGCGGCGGGCACGACCGCCGTCACGCGTCGCTCCGACGTTCTGCGGCGTGCGCGCGCAGCGGACGCGCAGCGTCCCCTCTCGCGGTGGTCGAACGGTCCTGGTCCCCTCGGGCGTCGCGCGCGCCGAGACGCCGCGCCAGCTCGGGTACCAGCGTGCCCAGCCGGGCGTGGCTCCGCACCGTCGCGTCGGCGTCTCCGCGCGTGGCGCCGTCGTTCACGATCGCGATCGGCTTGCCCTGCTCGCGGGCGCGCCGCACGAAGCGGTAGCCGCTGAAGACGGTCAGCGAGGAGCCGACGACCAGCAGCGCCTCGGCCTGATCCAGCATCGTCCAGGCGCGCTCCAGTCGGTCGCGCGGAACGTTCTCGCCGAAGAACACGACGTCGGGCTTGAGCACCCCGCCGCAGGCGAGGCAGGGCGGCACCCGGAAGCTGCGCGTCCAGGCGTCGGCGATCTCGACGTCGCCGTCCGGAGCGACGTCGCCGTCGCGAACGTGGAATCCGGGATTCGCGGCGCCCAAGCGTTCCTGAAGCGTCGCCCTGGCGCTCCTGGCGCCGCACGCCAGGCAGATGACGCTGGACAGGCTGCCGTGCAGCTCCAGCACCCGTCGGCTGCCGCCGCGCTGGTGCAGCCCGTCGACGTTCTGCGTCAACACCCCGGTCGTGGCTCCGCGTCGTTCCAGCCGGGCCAGCGCCCCGTGCCCGCCGTTGGGGCGGGCCCGCGCCGTGAGCGGCCAGCCGATCGAGCTGCGCGCCCAGTAGCGCCGCCGCGCCTCTTCGTCACGCACGAACGTCTGGTAGGTCGTGGGGTTCCTGGTGCGGCTCGTCGGGCCGCGGTAGTCGGGAATGCCGGAGTCGGTGCTGATGCCGGCGCCCGACAGGACCAGCGTCCGCCGGGTCGCCAGCAGGTCCGTCAGGGCGTCTACGTCGGTCACGGGGGCAGCGTACCGATCGACACGGTCCGTCGCGGGACCCGGGGGCACGATTGCGGGCCGCAGGCGACGACCGTCAGGGAGCCCGGTACGCCTCGAGCTCGACCAAGCCGGTGTTGCCGCCGGTCGAGTCGACGACCTCCAGGCGGAACGCCGACGTCGTCGCGTCGACCTCGAAGCGGTGCAGCCCGTTCGCGTCAGGCAGCTCGAACGGACCGAACGTAGCGCCGTCGTCGGTTCGGATCACGAACCGCTCGATGCGCGCGCTGGTCGCCATGGTGCGGGTCCACACGCCCACGCCGGACAGGCGCGTCGATCCGGGCAAGCCGATCTCGAGCCAGGCGTCGTCGCCGTCGCCGCGCGACGACCACTCGCTGCCGCCGTCGCCGTCGACGGCGTTCTCGGCCGCGAAGCCGCTTGCGAAGGTGCTGCTGGCCGCCAGCGCCTGGAGGCCCTCGACGCGGGGCCCGAAGCGCTCGTCGGCCTGCTCGGGCGGGGTCCGGAACGCCTGCACCTCGGAGGCCAGCAGGCGACCGTCGGGAGCGCTTCCTTGCAGTCGGAACAGGTACTCGGTGTCCGGCTCGAGGTCCGTCAGAATCACGCGATGGTCCTGGTGGGCGCCGGCGCCCATCTGCTGATCCAGGGCCAGACCTCCGAAGCCGTCGTCCGGTCCGAACACGACGGCGCACGCCAGGTCGATCGTCGTCGTCACCTCGAGCACGGCCGAGCGAGGACCCACCTCGGCCATCGCCAGCGGAGCTGACAGGAACGGCTCGACCGGCTCGACGGTGGGGAGCGGGGCGTCCTGGGCGAGCGCTGTGGAGAGCGCCGAGACGGAGGCCAGCGCCACCATCAGCGAGGCGAGAACGGCCGCGAGGCGGGTGGTGGACGGGCTGAACGGGGATACAGGCATGCTCTCAGCGTGCCCCCGGCCGCATCGGCCGTCGGTCGTCTTGGCGACGCGCCCGCCCGGCGCACGCGCGGCGGCTCGCGCACGGGTGCGCGTCCGTACAGCCTTCAGCCCAGCGCGACGTCCAGCGACAGCATGACGGCGAGGCCGACCATCGTGCCCAGCGTCGCGACGCGCTCGTGGCCACGAGCGTGCGTCTCGGGAACGATCTCGTCGAGGATCACGTACAGCATCGCGCCGGCGGCGAAGCCCATCGCGTACGGCAGGGCGGGCTGGGCGATGGTGACCGCCCAGGCGCCGAACACGGCGAGGGGAATCTCGACGGCGCCGGCGCGGGCGCCGACGAACGCGGCGTACCAGAGCCCACCCAGTCCGGCGTTGCGCGCGGCGATGGCGACGGCGAACCCCTCGGGAACGTTCTGCAGGCCGATGGCCAGCATCAGCGCCACCGCCTCGGGGATGCGCCCCGAGCCGAACCCCACGCCCACCGCGAGGCCCTCGGGCATGTTGTGGAGGGTGATCGCGACGATGAACAGGATCACCGAGGCCATGCGGCCTTGACCGCCGGGCGCCGCGTCGTCCCGCCGTCGTCCGGTCACCAGCACGTGCACGTGCGGCACCCAGGCGTCCGCGCGGTCCAGGAACGCCACGCCCAGCGCGATACCGATGATCACCGGGACCAGGCCGCCGATCTCGATGCCGGGCAGGATCAAGCTCGTGAAGCTGGCCGCCAGCATCACGCCCGCCGCGAAGCCCAGCGCCGCGTCCAGCTGGCGCGACGTCGGGTTGCGCCACGGCACGATCGCCAGGGCGCCGATCAGGTTGAAGGTGGTGATGACGATGCCGGCCAGCAGGCCGAGCAGCACCGGGTGGGTGCCGAGGTTCGCGGTGATCCAGCTCTCGAGTCCGGTCACGTCTCGAGTCCGGTCACGGCAGCTGGTCGCGCAGGCGAGCGCTGGGCAGCGGCTCGCCACGGACGCGCTCCGCGAGGTCGCGCGACAGGGCGCAGGCGCGCCCGTCGACCTCGAGCTGGACGATCCCGCCCAGCGGCTCGCGGCCGGTGACGCGCACCGTGGCGCCGGGCTCGATGCCCAGCGAGGCGAGGTGCTCCAGCACGGCGCCGTCCTGGCTCAGCAGCCGCGCGACGCGCAGCTGGGCGCCACGCTCGACGTCCGTGAGCGGGTCGTCCGGCGTCGGGGGGACGGTGCCGTCGGCCCGGGGAATCGGGTCGCCGTGAGGATCGTGGCTGGGGTGGCCGAGGAGGTCGGCGAGGCGCTCCGCGAAGCGGTCGCTGACGGCGTGCTCCAACGCTTCCGCCTCGTCGTGGACCTCGTCCCAGCGGTAGCCGAGGTCGCGGATCATGAACGTCTCGATCAGCCTGTGCCGGCGGATCAGCCGGAGCGCCTCGTGGCGGCCGGTCTCGGTCAGCGTGGCGCCGCGATAGCGGACGTGCTCGACCAGGCCGGCCTCGTCCAGGCGCGCCAGCATGCCCGACACCGAGGCGGGGGTGAAGCCCAGCCGTCCGGCGATCGCGTTGGTGGACGCCTTGCCTTCGCGGGTGAGGCTCCAGATCGCCTTGAGGTAGTCGCCGGCGGCGTCACTGACGGGGGCGGAAAGCGGTTTCGCCATGACGAAACTCAGTTTACGCCCGGCCATAGCGGTCGTCAATCGCCGACGTCCGCGGGCTCGATGTCCGCCTAGGCGGCGGCCTCCGCTACTGCCCTTGCGCCTGCGAGAAGCCCTGCTCGCCGTCGAACGTGTACAGGTTCTCCGTCTTGATCACGTCCACGCCGGCGTCCACCAGCCGCGCCAACAGGTCGACCACCGCGCGAGCGGCGACCGGTCCGCCGTCCGCCGCCAGGAAGCGGCAGCGCCAGTGGTCGGTCTTGAACGTCTCGGGCAGCCCCTCGGGCCACACCTTCACGCCGCGGTTCGTGATCACCGTCAGCTCGAACGGTCCCTGGTGGGGCGTCAGCATGCCGGCCAGCACCTCGGGTGCGCGGTCCGCCTCGCGCCAGTCCGCGAACACGTCGACCCCCAGGAGCTCCTTGCGCTGCGGGACGCGCGGCGTGGCGGTCGGCACCTTCGGTACCGGGCGTCCCGCGTAGCGCGCAGGCGTCAGGTGGCGCGGCTCCTCGCCCAGGCGCTCCACGACCGCCTCGGTGAAGCCGACCGTGTTCACGCGCTCCTTGGTGGTGCCCTCGCGGTAGATGTCGCCGGTGTGCACGCCCGCCTCGAGGGTCGAGAGCCAGGCGTTGTGGACCCGCTCGGCCACCTCGTTCTGCCCCAGGTGCTGCAGCATCAGCACGCCGGCCAGCAGCAGCCCCGACGGGTTCGCGATGCCGCGGCCCGCGATGTCGGGCGCCGAGCCGTGGATCGCCTCGAACAGCGAGACGTGCTCCCCGACGTTCGCGGACGGCGCCAGCCCGACCGAGCCGGTCAGCTGGGCGGTGATGTCGCTGACGATGTCGCCGTACAGGTTCGTGGTGACGATGACGTCGAACGCCTCGGGCGTGTCCGCCAGCCGCGCGGCACCGATGTCGACGATCATCTGATCGTGCTCGATGTCGGGGTACTCCTCGGCGACCTCCTCGAACACGCGCGCGAAGAGGCCGTCGGTGAGCTTCATGATGTTGTCCTTCACCAGCGCCGTCACCTTGGCGCGGCCCTGCGCGCGCGCCTCCTCGAACGCGAAGCGCACGATCTTCTCGCTGCCGGGCCGGCTGATCAGCTTCAGGCACTGCACCACCTCGTCGGTCTGGCGGTGCTCGATGCCGGCGTAGAGATCCTCCTCGTTCTCGCGGATCACCAGCACGTCCATGGTCGGATGGCGGGTGTCGACGAACGGGTGGTACGCCACGGCCGGACGCACGTTCGCGAACAGCCCCAGGCTCTTGCGCAGCGTCACGTTCAGGCTCTTGTAGCCGCCACCGCGCGGCGTGGTGATCGGTGCCTTGAGCAGCACCCCGCGGTCCTGCAGGACGTCCCAGGCCGAAGGATCGATGCCCGAGGGCACGCCCGCTTCGTACACCGACTTGCCCAGCCGGACCTCGGCGATGTCGAGGTCCGCGCCGGCCGCCTCCAGGATCTGCAGCGTCGCGGTCATGATCTCGGGGCCGATCCCGTCGCCTCGGGCGACGGCGATGCGGGTTCGAACGGGGGTCGTGGTCGGACTCGTGGTCGACTTCGGGGTCGGATCGGACATGGGCGCCTCCCAGCGAACGGTCGCGTTCAGCGACCGCGAGGTGTCGCGTCAAGATACAAGAAGCGCGGCCGCGACGCCGTGCCGCCCGGACCGCGCGCGTCGGTCAGCGACCGGCCGCCCAGCCTGCCAGCACCGCGACGCCAGCCAGGATCAAGGTGCCGGCCAGGTACAGCAGGCCCTGGCCCGGGCGCCCGTGCGTCAGAAGACCGTGCGCGTCCAGTCCGAACGTCGAGAAGGTCGTCAGCGCGCCCAACAGGCCGGTCCCCAGGAACAGCCGCACGGTCGGGCTGACCACGCCGCGGGACGCGTCCGCCGACAGGAGCCAGGCCAGCGCGAACGTGCCGACCACGTTCACGATCACGGTGCCGATCGGGAAGCCGGCCCAGGCGCCCTGACCGGTCAGGCGCAGCGCGGTCACCGACACCGCCCAACGCAGCACCGCGCCCACGGCACCGCCCGCGGCGACGGCGCCCACGGCCCCCAGCGTCGTCACGCGGAGCGCCTCGACGGCGAGCGACGCGAGGGACGCGAGGGACGTGAGGGACGCGAGGGACGGTCCAGCGACGTGGCGAGCGAAGGCCGGATCACGCCGTGACGCTAGCATGCGCTCGCTGGCCGGGCATCGAGCGAGGAACGCCGACCACGGTCGTGCAGGCGCTGGGATCGGTACGATGCGTCGTGGCCCAAGGTGCGTCCCTCGAGGCGTTGCGCGATACGTTCGAACGACAACGGTACGCTGAAGCGCTGCGCGACGCGGAGCGCGCCCTGGACTGGTCGGACGCCTGTTCCGACGAGGTGCGCGAGCTGCACCGGATCGCGTTGCGGTCCGCGTTCTACCTGGGCGATACGGAGCTGGCCCAGCGGCACGCGATGGCCGGCCTGCGCGTGGCGCGCGAGCGGAACGACCTTCCCGCGATGGCTCAGGCGCACAACGACCTCGCCACGCTGTTCGGCGCGGCGATGCTGACCAGCGAGGCGCTCGAACACCTGTGGCAGTCGGTGCACCTGCGTCAGCGAGCTGGTCAGGAGGTCGACGCCGCCACGCTGAACAACCTCGCGAACGTGTACCTGAGTCTTGGACAGCACGACGAGGCGATCGGTCTGTTGGACCGCGCCATCGACCGGTTCCGTGCCCACGGCGACGAGGCGAGCGTGGCGCTGGCGCTGGCCAACTCCGGCCGCGCGCAGGTGCTGGCCGGCCGGGCGTCGTGGTCGATCGCGCCGCTCGATACCGCTCTCGAGACGTTCGAGCGGCTGGGCCGGCACGGCGACGTCGCGACGACGCTGGCCAAGCTGGGCGTCGCGCACGGTGCGGCTGGAACGCCCGAGCGGGCGCGCCACTCGTTCGAGCGTGCGCTGGCCCTGCACGAAGGCGGGCACGCCGCGGTGTTCGCGCGAGAAACGCATCAGGGCTACGGATCGTGGGCGCTGGAGGCCGGCGAGGCCCCGTTGGCGCTGGAGCAGCTGAGCGCGGCAGCAGCTGCGTACGACGATGCCGACGCGCTCGCCAGGTCCGGCGTGATGGAGCCGTTGTCGCGCGCGCTCGAGGCGGTCGGTCGTCCTCAGGACGCGCTCGCCGCGTTGCGGCGACACGTCGAGGGGCAGGCCTCGCTGGCCTCGGCCACCAACGACGCCAGGGTCAGGGTCCGTCTGCTGGAGCTGGAGCTCGGCGTGGCCGGCGAGCAGGAGATCGCCCAGCTGCACGCCCTGGAGCTCACGCGCACCAACAGGGAGCTGCGAAGCGAAGCCCAGCGGCTGGAACAGCTCAGCCTGACCGACCGCCTGACCGCCCTGCCCAACCGTCGCGACCTGGACGCGCGACTGGACGCCGAGGTCGAGCGCTCGCACCGACACGACCGGCCGCTGGTCCTGGCGCTTCTCGATCTCGATCAGTTCAAGGCGGTGAACGATCGCTTCAGCCACGACGTCGGGGATCAGGTGCTCGTTCGCGTCGGACGACTGCTGCGCGAGCATCTCCGCGCGAACGACGTCGCGGCGCGTTGGGGCGGCGAGGAGTTCGCGCTGCTCCTGCCCGAGACCGACATGGACGAGGCGGCGGTGGTGTTGGAGCGTGTGCGATCGGTCGTGGCCGATGCGGACTGGAGCGTGATCGCCGACGGGTTGAGCGTGACGGTCAGCATCGGAGCGGCGTCGCTCGCGCCGGGGAGCGGTGCCGCCGACATGCTGCGACAGGCCGATCGGCGGCTCTACGCGGCCAAGGACGCGGGTCGCGACCGGATCGTCGCGAACGCGCCCACCTGAACGGTCCGCACGGTCGCCCAGGGCAGCACCGAGCCTCCACGCGGAGCGCCGACCGGGCAGCTACAGCTCGACGGCCCGCGTTCCGGTGTCGACCGTGCGGATCGGCACCTCGCGCAGGTCGGACAGCGCCTCCCGGACCGCGTCCTGCTGCCCGTCCGGACAGACGACCACGACGAACGCGCTGATCTTCCCGCCCGGCAGCTGCGCCTCCGCGCCGGTCGCGCGGACGCGGGCGACGACCTCCTCGACCTCGGCGTCCACGAACCGCCCGGGAAGGCGCTGCTTGAGCCGCTGCTGCTCCCCCACGCAGCGCGCGACGCCCGCCAGGTCGCCGCGGGCGAACGCGCCGGCCAGCTCGGCGACCAGGGCGCGCACGTCGTGCAGGATCGGCAGCGCCTCCTCGAGGTGGCTGGTCAGCAGGTCCAGCGACGGCTTGCTCTTCTGGTGCCGCCCCGAGTAGAACAGCAGCAGGCCGTCCTCGAACGCCTCGCGCGCGCCGGGCGCCAGCTCCAGCCCCACGTCCCGAACGCCGCTGCCGTCGTACGCCAAGCGTCGCAGGCCGCCCAGCGCGCAGATCGCCGGATCGTGGTAGCCCGAGGCGCCGGCCAGCATCTCGACCTCGACGCGCGCCGCGTCGCGGAGAAGCTCCCAGGCGTCGGGCCGCTGACCCTGGAGCCGACGCAGGGCGTGGAGGATCGAGACGGTGAGGGCCCCGCTGGTGCCCAGGCCGCTCTCGCCGGCGAGGTCCACCCGGAAGTCGACGTCGAGAGGCCGGTCCGCCAGGCCCGTCAGGCGCAGCGACTCGCGCAGCAGGTCGTGTCGCAGCCGCCCCGCGGCGGCCGTCTGCTCGTGGGTGTCGCGGTAGCGAACGTCGTACCTGCCGTCCAGGTCGTCCTTGACAGTGACGTAGACGTGCTTGTCGATGGTGACGCTGAGCGTCTCGCCGCCGAACCGGCGGGCGTACGGCGCGAGGTCGGTCAGGCCGCCCGCCAGGGGAATCCGCAGCGGGGTCTTGGCGACGATCATGGCGTGCCTTCCATGCCGGTCCGGACCGGCGGCAGGTCGTGGAGCTCGCGCACGCGCGCCTCGACCCGGGCCAGGTTCTCCTCGGCGCTGGGCGCCGTGCCGCCGAGGTGCAGCCACTCGTCCGCGTCGACGTAGCCGACTAGAAGGCCGGCCTCGATCATGCGCTGCAGGTTGGGCAGCATCCGGATCTCGCCGTTCGCGGCGACGTCCGTCATGCCCGCCATCGCGCCTGGCGCCAGCTTCCAGGCGCCGACGTCGAAGCGCTCGCCGTGGCCCTCGAACGCGCGCGTCACCCGGTCGCCCTGCACGTCGACACGCACCGTCGGGTTCTCGTTCGGATGGCCGGGCGCCAGCGTGAGGACGGAGTCGGCGGGGTGCGCGGCGAGGTCCCGGAACCGCTGGGCCGACACGTACCCGTCCGCGAGCCAGCACAGCGTGGGCTCGCTGGGCGGATCGGCCGCGTGCGCCAGCGCCAGCGCGTGGCCGGTGCCGCGCGGGTCCGGCTGCTCCAGGTAGCGGACCTGAAGTCCGTCGACCGCCGCGCCGAAGTAGGCGCGGACCTGCTCGCCGTGGTGACCCACGATGATGGTCAGCAGGTCGCGGCCGGGGCGGACCGCCTCGCTCTGCAGCAGGTTCTCGACCGAGAACGCCAGGAACGGCCGCAGGCCGACGGGGTACAGGCACTTCTGCAGGTAGTCGCCCAGTCGCCCGAAGCGGGTGCCCTTGCCGGCGGCCAGGCAGAGCGCGTTCACCCCGTCGCCTCGATCCGCCCGCGGCGACCCGTCCGCGGGCGGTCGCGCCTACGGGCGGGTCGCGCGCCGACGGTCACGCGTCGTAGCTTCCCGAGGTCACCCCTCCGCCCGAGCCGATCCAGTCGAAGTGGACGTTCTCGCCGCGCGGGCGATCGATCCGTTCGAAGGTGTGCGCGCCGAAGTAGTCGCGTTGCGCCTGCAGCAGGTTCGCCGGGCCCCGCGCGGTCCGGTAGCCGTCGTAGAACGCCAGCGCCGCGGACATCGCCGGGGTGGCGACGCCGAAGGTGGCCGCGCGGGCGACCGTGCGGCGCCAGCCGTCCTGGGCGGCGTTCACCGCGTCGGCGAAGAACGGCGCGAGCAGCAGGTTCTCGAGCTCGCGCTCGGCCCGGAACGCGCTGGTGATGTCGTTCAGGAAGCGGCTTCGGATGATGCAGCCAGCGCGCCAAAGGGCAGCGGGCTCGCCCGGCTGGAGGCTCCACTCGTACGCTGCGGCCGCGTCGCGGAGCAACGCCAAGCCCTGGGCGTACGCGACGATCTTGCTGGCGTAGAGCGCGTCGTGCAGGTCGTCCAGGAACGACTCGTCGTCGCCGTCGTGCTCGTTGTCGGGGCCGTTCAGCACCTTCGCGGCGCGCTCGCGCTCGTCCTTCGCGGCCGACAGCGAGCGGGCGTCGACCGCCTCGGCGATGACGGTGAGCGGCACGCCCTGTTCCAGCGCGGTGATCGCCGTCCAGCGGCCGGTGCCCTTCTGGCCGGCGGCGTCCAGGATCATGTCCAGCACGTACTGGCCGTCCTCGTCCTTCGTGCCGAGGATCTCGGCGGTGATCTCGATCAGGTAGCTGTCCAGCGCGCCCTCGTCCCAGCGCGCGTACACCGCCTGCATCCCCTCGTTCGTCAGACCCAGGCCGTCCTTCATCAGCTGGTAGCTCTCGGCGATGAGCTGCATGTCGCCGTACTCGATCCCGTTGTGGACCATCTTCACGAAGTGACCGGCGCCGTCCTCGCCCAGCCAGGCGACGCACGGCTCGCCGTCGGGCGCCTTGGCGGCGATCGCTTCCAGGATCGGCGCGACCTCGTCGTACGCGTCCTTGGGGCCGCCGGGCATGATGCTGGGGCCGTGGCGGGCCCCCTCCTCGCCGCCCGACACGCCGACGCCCAGGAAGCGGATGCCCTTTTCACGCAGCTCGGCCTCGCGGCGGCGGGTGTCGGGGTAGTGACTGTTCCCGCCGTCCATCACGATGTCGCCCTCGTCCAGCAGGGGGACGAGCTGGCCCAGCACGGCGTCCACCGCGCGGCCGGCCTGGACCATCAGCATCACCTTGCGGGGCCGCTCGAGCCGGCCGACGAGCTCGTCCAGCTCGTGGGCGGCGATCACGTTCGCGTCGCCCGCCCGCTGGTCCATGAACTCGTCGGTGACCGAGGTCGTACGGTTGTACACCGCCACGGTCACGCCGTGGTCGCTCATGTTGAGCACCAGGTTCTGGCCCATCACGGCCAGGCCGATCAGGCCGATGTCGGCGCGGGTTTCGGGTCCAACGTCCATGCTGACCTCCTATGCCCCGCGATTGGCGCGGCGCGTTGCGGTAACGTTACCATGCGTCGTTGGGCCGATTCCTTCGCCGCGGGCGACCTCCAGCTGGCGTCTAGCTGGCGTCGGCCCGGGCCCGCCGCAGCGCTTCCGCGCTGACGGCGCGACCCCACAACGCCACCGCGAAGATCACCATCCCGGCCAGCGTCGCCGAGCCCGCCGCCACCAGGACCCAGCGCAGCGACGACGGCCCGGCCATCCGCCACCACGGCTCGACCACGACGCGGATCGCCAGGCCGCCGTGGAACAGGGCGAACGCCCACGCCTCGAGCCGCGGGGTCCGCCGCCCGCCCGGCCGCGGCATCAGCCAGAACGCCACGCCCATCACCAGCGACAGGAAGAAGCCGAGCACGCCCGCGTGAACGTGCACCACCCGGAACGCCCCCATCCAGCGCGGCCACGCCAGGAACACGGTGCCCAGCAGGCCCGTCAGGACCAGGTACACCAGCGCCGTGCGAACGAACAGGGCCTGGACGCGGCTCACGCCCGGATCCCCGCGGCCAGCGCCACGACCCAGACCAGGCCCGCGACCGTCTCGGCCATCCCGATCCGCGACGGAGGAACCGCCGGTGCGCCGCCGCGCAGCGTCCACAGCGCACGTGCGCCCAGCACGATCGCCACGCCCGCCGCCCACGGCGCGAGGTGGCCGGTGAGCGCGGCGGCGACCGCGACGAGGGGCAGCGCCATTGCGCCCAGTCGCGCACTCCGGATCGCGGCGTCGCGTCCACGCGCGCGCCTTAGGCGGGCGCGAACGGCCGGGACCGACGCGCCGATCCGCAGGATCAGCCATCCCCACGCCGCCCAGGCGACCGCGGCGGACGCGCCGCCCGCCAGCGCGATGGCGGGCGCAAGGCCGGCCAGCGCCACCGCGCCCGAGACCTGCGCGGCCGCCGTCTTGCCGCGGAACGCCCGGTCCAGGCTCAGCTGGAGCCCCGCGGGCACGGCGGCCAGGGCCAACGGCAGCCACCACGCCGACGCCAGCGTCACGGCGACCGTCGGGTTCGTGCCCGCTGGGCCCGCCGTCGAGGCTTGCGCGGCCAGCACGGCCGCCGCAGCCAGCCCGGCTGCGGCCGCGAGTCCCAGCGCCAGCGCGATGCGGCTCGCGACCGTGGTGCGCGGGTAGCGCCGGCCGCGACGCAGATCGGCCAGGGCCAGCGCCGCCGGCTGCTGTGCCAGGACCGCCGACGCCCCTGCCAGCGCCAACGCGATCCCCGCCCACGACGGCGCCAGCAGCGAGCCCAGCAGCACCGGCTCGGCCCAGAGGCCGTACACGCCGTGCTCCTGGGGGCGGATCAGCGGGCCGAGGGCTACGCGAGGTCGCTGGCTGGCCGCGCGGTCAGCGGCCATCGCCCGCCTGCTCCGGCTCGCGCCAGGTGAGGGCCCCGGTCGGGCAGGCGGCCATCGCCAGCAAGGTGTCCGGCGTGACCGGCACGTCGCGACCGTCACCGATCTCGGGCGCCAGCAGATGACACAGCTCGCCGTGCTGACAGCGTTCTGGGTCGATGCGCATCGTGCGAGGTCTGAGGCGGGGCTTCGGGTGCGGGCTCGACTCGGTCATGCGCTCAGCCTGGCCCGTCGCCACGGGATCGCGCCATGACTCAGGTCGCGCCATGACTCAGGTCGTGCCGTGGCGGCGTCGTGCGGTCACGCCAAGGTCGGCGACAGGCCGCGTCAGCGTCGCGCGGTCGACGCCAGCTCGCGAAGCCCGTCGCGGTCGGCGTCGATCACGCGGCGACCGTCCATGCGCACCAGTCCCTGCTGCGCCAGCCGGGACAGGTTGCGGCTCGCCAGCTCCGGAACGGTCCCCAGCGAGGCCGCCAGCTCGGCGTTGGTGGGCAGGTCGAACGGCAGGCCCGCGTCGGCCCGATCGGCCAGCAGAAGCGCCAAGCGCTGCACCACCTCCTGGAACGACAGGCGCTCGATCAGCCCGACGAGTTTCCTGAGGCGTCGACCCAGCGTGCCCAGCAGCGCCCTCGACAGGCGCGGCCGGGCGTCGAGAAGCGCCTCCAGCGCGGTTTGAGGCAAGGCCAGGGTCTCGCTGTCGAGCTCGGCCTCGGCGTGCGCGGGGTACGGCCCGCCGTCGAACGAGGGGAGCTCGGCGACGGCGTGGTACGGCGTCTCCTGGGTCAGGACCAGCGGCCGTCCCGAGCGTGGCGACGCGACCTGGACGATGATCTTGCCGCGGACGACGACGTGGAGCGCCTCGGGCCGATCGCCGGCGAGGAACAGCAGCGTTCCCGCGGCGTGGTGACGGCGCTCGGCGATGCCGGCCAGGGCAGCCAGCTCGTCGTCAGGAAGATCGGCGAACAGCGGGCAGCGCGCCAGAACCTCGGCGTCGGTCATCGCGGCGTCTGACTTCGCACCGTCGGTCTTCGCGCCGTCGGTCTTCGCGCCGTCGCTCATCCCGCCGTCGGGAGCGCCTCCGGCGCCTCGGGCGCGCCGTCGGTCGGCGCGTCCGCGAGGTCGCCGACCCGGACCCCCGCCAGCACGGCACGGATCTCGCCGGCTGCGCGGTGGTACGCCACGTTCAGGAGGCAGGCGCCCTTGCGGCGGGTGGTGACGCACTGCACCTGCGCCTGGCAGGTGTCCATCACGAACGGTCCCGAGACCGCCTCGATCACGTCGAGGAGCGTCACCTCGGCGGTGTCGACCACCGGGCGCACGCCGCCGTGGCGGCCCATGCGGCTGCTGAGCAGGCCGGCGTCCACCAGGCGGCGCAGCACCTTGGCCAGGAACGCGGGAGGCATCTCGAGGTCGCGCGCCATCTGCGCGGCGCTGGCGCCGGGATTCTCCGACGCGTAGATCAGCGCGTGGATGGCGTAGCTCTCCTCGCGCCGCAGCAGGGTGCGAAGGCCGTCCATCACGTCGCGCGCCCGAGCTTCGTCAGGGACCGGTCTACGGCACGCTCGAACCGCTGCAGCGCCTGATCGACGTCGTCCTCCGTGGCGACCAGCGGAGGAATCCAGCGGATCACGTTGCCGGCGGGGCCGCAGCCCAGGATCAGCATCCGCTCGTCCAGGCAGGCGCGCAGGACGTGTTTGGCCAGCTCGGCGTCCGGTCGGTCGTCGCGGTGGAGCTCGACCCCCACCATCAGCCCGGGGCCGCGCACCTCGGCCTGAACGCCGTCGCGGCCCACGGTCCGCCGCAGGCCGTCGCGCAGCTGCTCGCCGCGCTCGGTGGCGGCGGCCGGGAGATCCTCGTCGACGATCACGTCGATCGTGGCGCTCGCGGCGGCCAGCACCACGGCGTTCCCGCCCCCGTAGGTGCCCCCGTGGGTGCCCGGCTCCCAGCGCGACATGGTGTCCGCAGGCGCGCCGATCGCCGAGATCGGAAACCCCGAACCCAGCCCCTTGGCCATGATCAGCACGTCGGGCCGGACGTTCGCGTGGTCGACCGCGAACATCGCGCCGGTCCGCCCGAACCCGGACTGGACCTCGTCCAACGCCAGCAGGATGCCGTGCTCGTCGCAGCGCTCGCGGAGGCCGGCCAGGAAGCGCGCCGGCGCGGGCACGTAGCCACCCTCGCCCAGGACCGGCTCGATCACCATCGCGGCGGTCTCGTCCGGAGCGGTCTGGCTGGCGAAGAGCAGATCGAGCTGCGCCAGCGCGAAGTCGATGGCGCGCTCCTGATCCATGCCCAGCTGCAGGGCGTAGGGGAACGGCGCGACGAACGTCCCGGCCGGAAGCGGCTGGTAGCGATGGCGGTACGCGGTCTTCGAGGTCGTCATCGCCATCGCCTGGTGGGTACGACCGTGGAAGCTGCCCTGGAACACGATCAGGTTGGAGCGTCCGGTGGCGTGCCGGGCCAGCTTCACCGCGGCCTCGACCGCCTCCGCGCCGGAGTTCGAGAAGAAGAACGTGTCGATCCCCGGCGGCGTGACGCGCTCCAGCCGCTCGGCCAGCGCGTCGGCTTGCGGCAGGCGCACGATGTTCGCCTGCCCGAAGAACAGGCGTTCTGCCTGCTCGCGGACCGCGGCCACGACGCGTGGATGCGCGTGGCCGGTGTTCGTCACGCCGATCCCGCTGGTCATGTCCAGCCAGCGGTGGCCCTGGTCGTCCTCGAGCCAGGCCCCTTGGCCGCGGACGGGCCGGACGTCGGTCAGATGCGTCCAAACGGGCGACAGGGTGGAGGAGGCGGCCAGCTCGCTCATAACCCCGAATGCTAGCAGGATCCGGCTCGGAAGTCTCGTCGCTGCGCCGCACGCGGCCTCGGCCCGGGTCGGCTACGCTTCGCTTCACCATGCGCACGCGTCTCGCTCTCGTCCGCTCGCATCGACCCGGCTGCCGGGCGTGGACGCCGCATGCCGAGTTCCGTGAGACGTCGCGCCGGCTCGGCCGCCGCTCGACCTGACGCCGGACCGGACGCCCGACTGGACGCCCGACCGACGCCCTGAACGCACCCCCACACGCACCGATCGACCTGACGCGACCGCCGCCGTGCTCGTGCCCCACCGCGCGACGGCCCTCGTGGCGCCCTGCGCTACGGCGCCGCCCTGTCGCGTCGATCCCACCCGCACCGATCCTGCCCGGGCGCCTCTGCACGGTTCGCACCGCAGACGCCCACCTGCACGGATGCCTAGGAGGCCCCGATGGACCTTCCGCTGCTCGACCTGTTCCTGATCCTGCTCGCCGCCTTCGTCGGCGGGCGCCTGGCGATCCGCGCCGGCTACCCCTCGGTCCTGGGCGAGCTGGCGGCCGGCATCGTGCTGGGTCCGCCCCTGCTGGGCCTGCTGGCGGGCGGCGAGGCGATCGCCGTCCTGGCCGAGGTCGGCGTGCTGCTGATGATGCTCTTCATCGGCATGGAGATCGATCCGCACGAGCTGCGCAAAGCGTCCAGCGGCGGGATTCTCGCCGCGCTGGGTGGATTCGTCGTGCCGTTCGCGCTGGGCTTCTGGGTGGTCCAGGCGTCCGGCGGCACCGTCATGGCGGCGGTGTTCGTCGGCATGGCGATGGGCGTGACGTCGCTGGCCACGAAGTCGCGCATCCTGGTCGATCTGCGCATCCTGGATACCCGGATCGCCCACGTGATGATGGCGGGCGCGCTGGTGGCCGACACCCTCTCGCTGCTGATCTTCGCCGGCATCACCAGCGTCGTCGCGGTGGGAAGCCTGAACCTCGGAGCGGTGGCGCTGATCGCCGTTCGGGTGCTGGCGTTCTTCGCGCTGGCCTGGATCGTGGGAACGCGGCTGCTGCCACCGGCGTGGCGCTGGCTGCAACGTCGCGGCATGGACCGCGCCGGCGCCGTTCCGATGATGCTGCTGGTGGCGCTGGCGTTCGCCGAGGGGGCCCACCTGGCCGGGCTCCACGGCATCCTCGGCACCTTCGTGGCCGGGCTGGCCCTGCGCGAGGCGATCGGCGAGCGACGCCTCTCGCACGACCTGACCGGCCTGGTCAAGGACGTGTCGCTCGGGTTCCTGGCGCCGGTGTTCTTCGTCACCGCCGGGTTCGAGGTGACGTTCGCCGTGTTCACCGAGGCGCCCGGCCTGCTGCTCGGGGTGATCCTCCTGGCGACGGTCGGCAAGATCGTGGGGACGGCGCTGGCCTACCTGCCCACCGGTCACGGCTGGCGCGAGGGCGTGGTCCTGGGCGCAGGGATGAACGGCCGCGGCGCGGTCGAGATCATCATCGCCGGGATCGGCCTTCAGGCCGGGATCATCGACCGCACCACCTTCTCGATCCTCGTGCTCATGGCGATCGCGACCACCGCGACGGTGCCGTTGGTCCTGACCTGGGGCGTGCGCTGGCTCGAGGGGCGCGGGGAGCTGGCGCGCTCGACCGGCCGGGCCGGTGCGGTCGTCATCGGAGCGGGACCGCTGGCGCGCGCGCTGGCGGCGAAGCTGGCCGCGTACGGCCCGGTGACGTTGGTCGACCGCAACGCCGAACACGTGGAGGCCGCGCGGGACGCCGGGTTCGAGGTCGTCCACGGCGACGCGCTGGATAGCGAGGTGCTCGCGCTCGCGGGGATCGCCGAGGCGTCGACGGTGGCGGCGGCCACGCCGAACGGCGAGATCAACGTGATGGTGGCGCAACGGGCCCGGGAGACGTGGCTGGTCCCGAACCTGTACGCGCTGCTTCCTCGCGAGGACGACGGCGGCCTGTTCGCGGTGCTGGACGGCATGGGCGGACATGCGCTGTTCGCGGGTCCGATGGACCCGGTCGTCTGGGACGCGAAGATCGCCGAGGGCCAGACCGCCGAGGCGGTGTGGGCCGTGGGTCCCGAGTCGGACGCCGCTGCCGAGACCGCGCGGCGGCTCACGCAGGGACGCGTGCTGCCGCTGGCGCTCCTTCGCGGGGAGGGCGCGCGACCGTTCGGCGGCGACCTCGAGGCGGGAGATCGCGTGGTGGTGCTGGAAACGGCCAGCTGATACGAGCACCACGTGATCGAGCCCGGCGTCGGTCCTGGAGCGCCGGGCTCGATCACGTTGCGGAGAGAGAGGGAGAAACCGTCTCGTCTACGTCCCGTCCCTACGAGACCTAGGCTACGTCCGGCCTCGGCAGAGACCCAGGGACATACGTCCTTCGCCCCGTCGAACGTCCTACGCCCCTAGCGCTCCTCGGCGCGACAGCCCTTCGCGGCCGACCGGGCGGTGATCCCGCGCCGCCAACAGCGCCGCGTTCCGGCGCCGTCCGGGTCCGAAGCGCAGGCGGGCGGCCGTGGTGTGGTCGCGGTGCCCGAGAAGGAACAGCCGCTGCTGCGCGATCCAGGCGGGGCGGGGAAGGGCGCCGCCGGCGGCCATCAGCTCCAGCCGCAGATCCTCGTTCCTGCGCAGGAACGCCTTCGAGGCCAGGACCGCCATGTCGGCGTCCGCGACGATTCGTTCCAGCGTCGTGCGGGGCCGCTGCGGAAGCTTGGTGGCGAGGATCATGCCGGCGATGCGCTCGATCGCGTCCGAATCGAAGCCGCGGCTCGGGAGGAGACGGCGCACCATCTCGACCGCGGCCTGCTCGTGCCCGGCGCGACGCTCCAGGAAGCCCAGATCGTGAAACGCGGCGGCGGTCTCGACCAGCGCCCGCTCACGGCCGGACAGGCGCAGGTCCTCGGCCAGGGCGCGCGCTGCGGGAAGCACCTCGTCGAAGGTGTGCCGGGCGTCGTGGTAGCGAAGCGCCGGATCCAGGCCCGTGGCGAGAGCGGACGCCTGCTCCAGGGCGCCCGCGAGGTCCAGCCCCGAGGACGGGTCCTCGGAGGGTTCCTGGGACGGGGCCGAGATCGGTGCCGGCGACGATGCTCGCATCGTCCAAGCCTACCCGGCGCGCTCTTACATTAGGATGACTGGACAGGTCGGGACGTTCGTCCCTGGAAGTCGAGGTACAGCGGTGAGCGATGCAGCGCGTGCGCTCGGTGCGTTCATTCCCCAAGACCGCCGTCGGGCGTTGGCGGGGGGGCCGTCGGTCGCGGATCGCGAGCGTGGCGCGGCCGTGTTCGCCGACCTGTCCGGGTTCACCGCGCTCACCGAGCGGCTCGCGAATCGGCTGGGTCCGCTGCGCGGGGCGGAAGAGCTGGGGGCGTGGCTGCGGCGGATCTTCGATCCGATGATCGCCTGCGTCGAGGCCGAGGACGGCAGCGTCCTGGGCTTCGCCGGCGACGCGATCACCTGCTTCTTCGGCGGGGACGACGGGAGCCGCGCGGTCCGTGCCGCCGAGCGAATGCAGCAGGAGGTCGCCCTTCTCGAAGCCGCGCGGGCCGCCGACGGCGAGCGCGTCGGGGTGCGACTCAAGGTCGCCATCGCCGTCGGCGAGGTGCGCCGCTTCGTCGTGGGCGATCCCGCCCGGAGGTCGTGGGACGTGATGGCGGGGGCCACGCTGGTGCGGACCGCCGCGATGGAGGAGAGCGCCAAGCCGGGCGAGGTGGTCGTCGACGCGGCGGCGGCACGGGCCGCCGGCCGCGAGCCGATCGAGATCCGCGGCGACGCCTACGTGCTGCGCGCTGCCGACGACGCCGACCGGGCGGACGGTGCGACCGGCGACGCCGGTGACGGTGCCGAGGACCCAGGGGTCGCGAACGCTCCGGTCGCGAACGCTGCGGTCCCGAACGCTGCGAGCGCGAACCCTGCGAGCGCAGCGGAGGTGGCCCCGTCGGGCGCCGACGCCTACCTCGACCACGCCGTCGCGCGGCCCCGCGACGAGCTGTGGCCCGACGTCGCGACGGCCTCGCCGTGGGCGCCCGAGGTGGCGCGCGACCGGGTCGCCCACGACAGTGCGCCGCTGGGCGACTTCAGGCCTGCCGGCGCCGTGTTCGTCTCCTTCGGCGGGATCGACTGGGACGGCGATCCGCAGGCCGGAGAGCGGCTGGACCTGTTCCTGCGCCACGTGCAGCGCGAGCTGGACGTCGCGGGAGGCACGCTGGTGCAGGTGACCGTCGGGGACAAGGGCAGCTACCTGTACGCCGCCTTCGGCGCGCCGCGGGCGCACGGGGACGATGCGCGCCGGGCGGTCGCCTTCGCGATGCGGCTGGTCGCGGCGCGCGGTCCCGAGATCGGCCAGGTGGACGGGCTGCGGGCCGGCGTGACGTACGGCGCGATGTACACGGGGGCGTACGGCGGCGTCACCCGCAAGACGTACGGCGTGCTGGGCCCCAAGACGAACCTGGCGGCGCGCCTGATGAAGCGAGCCGGCGTCGGCGAGGTGCTGTGCGATCCGGAGGCCGCCCGGCGCTCGCGGCGTGCCGTCCGGTTCTCGGCGCTGCCGGCCGAGACGTTCAAGGGGGTCGGCAAGCCGGTCGCGCTGCACCGGGCGGAACGGGAGGCGACCGAGGACGAGCTGGGCGCGACCCCGATGTTCGGCCGCGACGCCGAGCGGATCGACGCCAGCGGGCTGATCGTCCAGCTGGGCCACGGCGAGGGCGGCTACCTGCGCTACGAGGGCGAGGCGGGGATCGGAAAGACGCGGCTGCTGACGTGGATCGCCGAGGCCGCCGCCGCTCGCAAGGTCCGGTCGCTGCGCGGTACGGCGCAGGGCGACGGGAGCGAGGCCGGCTACGCCCTCTGGCGAGGACCGTTCGCGCAGCTGCTGGACCTGCCGGAAGGATCGTCGCTGGACGCGGTGCGAGAGGCGCTGATCCGGCGGGGCCAAGCGGCCGACGGCGGCGCGGCCGAGGCGATGACCTCGCTGCTGACGCCGGGCGGCGTCGAGGGAACGCGCGACGGTGCTGCCCGGCGCGAGGCGGTCGCGAGCGCGGCGCTGGCCACGGTGGACCACGCGCTGGACCAGGGGCCGCTGCTGTTCCTGCTGGACGACGTGCATCGGATCGACGAGCGCTCGCGCGACCTGCTGGCCCGGATCGCCCAGCGGATGCGCGCGCATCCGCTGGGCATCGTGGCGGTCGGCCGTCCGACGTCCGGCGCGGCGGCCGACGCGTTGGACGCGCACCTTCCCGGCCCGGCCCGGCGACTGTCGGGCCTCGAGGCGGAAGAGTCGCGCATGCTGATCGCGGGAGCGTTGAGCGTGCCCGCGATGTCCGTGCCGTACCCGGTCGCGACGGCGATCCACGAGCGCGCGGGCGGGGTTCCGGTCCTGGTCGAGGAGATCGTGCGCGACCTCGTCGAGCGCGACGCGCTCCGGGCCGAGCGCAGCTGGCGAGGGGTGGGGCGCGATGCACGTGGGCGTGCGCCCAGGCAGAGCGAGACCCGGGTGACGTTCGACGAGGCCGCCCTGCGCGATCTGGAAGGCGGCCTGGACGCGCTGCTGCTGGCCCGGATCGATCGGCTCTCGATCAGCGAGCGCACCGCGATGAAGACCGCCGCGGTGGTGGGCCGGACCGCCGAGCACGATCCCCTGGCGCACCTGCTCGAAAGCGACCCCGCCGCGCTGGACGCGGCCCTCGCGCCGCTCGAGAGCCCCGACATGCTCGAGGCGCTGTCCGGCGCGCACCGCTTCCAGCAGACGGTGCTGCACGACGCGGCGTACGAGAACCTGCTGTTCGAGCAGCGGCGGACGCTGCACCGCGGGATGAGCGCCTGGTACCTGCGGCGACTTCAAGCGGGCGAGGAGGTCGACCCGGCGCGGATGGCGTACCACTTCTTCCACGCGACGGAGGGCGAGGACGATCCCGAGCTGGTCCGGCCGGCCCTGGCGGCGCTGGAGAGCCTGGCGCGACGTCACCAGGCGGCCGGAGCGCACGACGAGGCGCTGGCCGCTCTGAAGAAGGCGGATCGCCTGGTGCCGCAAGGGCCGTCGTGGGACGAGGACCGGGCCCGGGTCGCGATCCGGGCCGGGTCTCTGCACGAGCGGATGGGGCGTCACGGCAAGGCGCGCGAGCGCTTCCGGAGCGCGATCGAGGCCGCCCACCGGGCGAACGACGTCGCCCAGGAGGCCGAGGCGCAGAGCGGGCTGGCGCTGCTGGCGTTGCACCTGGGCGAGCTGGACGAGGCGCGGGTCGCGGCCGAGGCGGCCCACGACCTGGCCCGATCGGCGGGCGACGACGCGGCCGTGGCCAGCGCCGCCCTGACCGCGGCGCGGGTGGCCGAGACCAGCGGCGACCTGAGCGAGGCGATCCGTCAGGCGCGCGTCGCGGTCGCCGGCTGGGAGCGTCTCGGCGACGACGAGGCGTCGCTCCCGGCGCGGATCCAGCTGGGTCGCTGCTCCCTGGCGGCGGGCGAGGTGGAGGAGGCGGAGCGCTGGCTGACGCCGGCCCTGGCGGCGGCCGAGGCGGCCGGACGGCCGTACCTCGAGGCGCTCGCGGGGTTCGCGATGGGCGACATCGCGCGGCGACGCGGTCGGCCCGACGAGGCCGAGGACCGGTTCACGCGCTCGCTGAGCGTGTTCGAGACCCACTCGGCGGCGCGCGAGGCGATCCTGGCGACCCGGGCGCTGGCCGAGCTGGCGTTGGCCGCGGGGCGGCTGGTGGACGCGGATCGGCGGTACACCGACGCGTTCGACGCGGCGCGCGAGCTGAACGCCATGCCGCACCTCGTGGCCGCCGCGGTGGGGCGTGCCCGGATCGCCTGGATCCGAGGTCACGCCGGCTGGGCGATCGGCATCGTGGAGGCGGCTCGGCATCACCCCTCCCTGGATCCCGAGACCGCCGGCGTCGTGCAGGAGATGCGGACCGAGATTCTGGACCGGCTGGGCGCGCGGGAGGCGTCGGCGCTGGCGGCGTCGGGGGTCACGATGCGCGTCGAGGACGCCCGCGACGCGCCGACCTCGCAGGCGACGCGGTTCGGGCGGGGCGGGCGGCGCTGAGGCCGCGGCGCGCGGTCAGCCGGCCTGGACCGAGTCGGGCGTCCAGCCGGCCAGCGCGGCGTCGGCGTGCGTCCTGCCCAGCTCGATCAGCTCGTCGACCCGGTCGAACTCCAGGCTGCCGAAGCCGTCGGTCGGGAAGCGCACCAGCAGGTCCGCGCCCTGGCCGAGCCGTTCCATCAGGTAGTGGCTGTTCAGGCTGGTCGCCTTGGTGAGGACCTGGAGGATCGAGGGAACCTGCAGGGTGCGCCGCGAGCGCGGCAGCAGACGCTGCGCCAGGACGGACCACCCCGACAGCTGGTCGGGGAACGCGTACCGCTCGCTACCGCGTTCTTCGCCGTAGGCGTTCGAGGCGATCATGGGGCCGTCGCCGAACCGCTCGCGCGCCAGATCGACGGGGAAGTTGTTCATCACCCCGCCGTCGACGATCAGGTCGCCGTCGTCGACGATCGGCGAGAACACGCCGGGGATCGCGCTGCTTCCCCGGATCGCGCGCCACAGCGGACCGCGGTCCAACAGCCACGGCTCGGCCCGGCTCAGGTTGGCCGCCACGCAGAAGAACGGCGTGACCAGGTCCTCGATCCGGGCGTCGTCGAACATCTCGCGCAGCAGCTCGCTGAGCCCGCGCGAGCGCGCGATCGAGACGATCGGCAAGGTGCGGTCGACGATGCGCTTGGGGTTCCCGAAGCGACGGGCGGAGGCTTCGGCGAACGCCGCCGAGCGGGACATCGCGTAGGCGCCGCCGACCAGCGCCCCCATGCTGGTTCCCGCCACGGCGTCGATCTCGAGGCCGGTCGCCTCGATCGCGGCCAGCAGGCCGATGTGCACGTAGCCGCGGGCGCCTCCGCCGGAGAGCACGAGAATCCGTCCCTGGCCGGTGATGCGGCGCGCGGCGCGCCTGAGCTCGCCGGCGTCGCCGAGACGCAGGTGGTGGTGCGTCCGGGGCCGCACCCGGTCCAGCCACGCGGCGGTCCCGGACGGGACGTCCGCGTCGTCGGGCCGGACCAGGAACAGCTCGACCGGCGTGTCGGGCGCCAGGGCACGGACGCGGTCCACGACGTCGTCCAGCACGGCCCGGCTCCGGGCGTCCGCGACGAGCACGACCCGGTCGGCCTGGCGGACGCAGCGCTCGCTCCAGGCCGTCCAGGTGTCGTCGGTGAGGTAGAGGAGGTGCGTATGCGCACGTTCCTCCTGATCGAGCCAGTCGCCCAGCACTTGCGCGGTGGCCTCGCCTTGCACCGTGTCGGCGACGTCCGGCCGGTCGAACGCACGCTCGATCGCCTTCCGGTCGACGATCGCCGATCCGCCGTGCGGGTCCAGGCCCGCGGCCAGGCCCGCGGCGACCGCGGCCAAGGGAGCGTCGGCCGTGAGCCGCAGCAGCGCGAAGGTGCGTGGCGACCGGCCCCGGCCGCGACCGTCCCCGCGCCGCTGGCTGCGCTGGGCGACGACGCGCGCCAGCCGCGCCATGAACGGCGCGTGCCGCTCCGCCACCTCGGGCGGGACCCGCACCAGCCTCGTGTCGCGTAGCGCACGGGCGGTGGCGGTGCGCGTGGTTCCCAGCAGCATCGAGGTCTCGCCCGTGCTCTCGCCGGGAGCGACCTCGCCGGCGACGTGGGGCCCCTCGGCTCCGTCCGCCGCCCGGGTCGCCGTCCGCTCCAGCCGAAGCCGACCGGACACCACCAGGTAGACGGCGTCGCCCGGATCGCCCTGCGCGAACAGGGTCTCGCCGCCCGCGAGCTCGATCCACTCCAGGGCCGCCTCCAGCCGAGCGACGTCGGGCGCGTCGTGAACGTCGAACCAGTCGTGCAGCAGAGGCGTGAGGTGCGTGCGCCGCAGCCGCGGCCGCATCGCCTTCTCGAGTCGCTCCAGCAGGACGGGGTGCAGCTCCACCAGCGCCTTGAACCGGGCGGCAGGCAGCCGCCGGAGCGTGGCGTCCTCGGTCGCCGCGACGGTGGCCGAGCGCGGGCGCCCGGTGAGCAGCGCCGTCTCGCCCAGCGCGGCGGGAGGGGTCAGCGTGTCGATCACGGCGGTGTGGCCGTCGCGGTTCACGCGAACCTCGAGGCGCCCTTCGGTGAGCACGTACATCGCGTCGGCCGCGTCGCCTTGCCGGAACAGCTCCTTGCCGGCGGAAACGTGCACCACCGACGCCCCGCGCTCCAGCGCGGCCAGGGCCTCGTCGCCCAGCCCTTCGAAGAGCGGGACGTTCGCGAACGCGGGGGGCTGGTCGCCGAGCATCGGTCCTCCTGGTCGGGCGTCGTGCCAGGGCGCGGGTCGGTGCGCGTGACAGTGCGCGTGACAGACACGGTGCGTGACGGGCCGCGGGTCGGGGTGCACGAAATCTACCATTCGACCGGGGAGGGCGACGCGTCGCCCTCCCCGGTCCTTGGCTCCACCGCAGGATCCGATCGACTCAGCGTGGCGGGTAGACCGGCACCTCCAGCAGTCGACCGCCCTGTCCGGCCAGCGCGGCGGCGAGGAACGCCCGAGCGATCGCGTCGGGCGTGATCCAGCCGTTCGGTCCGGGGTCGGGCAGGTGCTCGCGGCTGGTCCGGGTGTCCACCGTGCCCAGCGGCGTCACGATGCTGACGACGACGGACGTGTCCGCCAGCTCGGCGTCCAGCGCGCGCAGCATCGTCGCGCCGGCTCCTTTGGCGGCCGAGAACAGCGTCGCTCCCTCCATCCCGCCCTGAAACGCTTGGCGCGCGCCGATGGCCGACACGAACGCCTCGTCACGCTTCTTGAGGTGCGGAAGGAAGGCCCGCAGGGTGTGGAACAGGGTGCGCACGTTGCTGTCGAAGGCGCGGTCGAACGCGTCTGCATCGACCTCTTCGAGCCGTCCCGGGACCACCTCGCCGACGAGGTGGACCAGGCCGTCGATGCGGCCCATGCGCTCCAATGCGGACGCGGCGGCGCGTTCCGCGCTCGCGGCGGTCAACAGGTCCTCCTCGATGGCGCGGGTGGCGTACGAGTCCGCGCGGGCGCGAATCCGGATCACGTCACGGTCCACCAGGATCGGGCGCGCCCCCGCCTCGGCGAACACCTCTTCGACCGCCCCGGCGACGGCACCGCCGGCGCCGGTGATCACGATCGCCTTGTCGTTCAGCGTCTTCATGGCTCTCCCCCTCAGCTGCCGGCCTTGGGCCCGGCGGCCACGACCTCGTCCGTCACGTCCTTCTCGAACCGTTGGAAGTTGCGGCGGAACATGCCGGCCAGCTCGGCGGCCTGCGCGTCGTAAGCGTCCATGTCGCTCCACGTTCCACGCGGATCGAGCACCTCTTGCGGTACGCCGGGACAGGAGACGGGAACGTGAAGGCCGAACGCGGCGTCCGGTCGCGTCTCGACCCCGTCCAGGCGGTGGTCCAGGGCGGCGTCCAGCATGGCGCGGGTGTACGAGATCGACATCCTCTTGCCCGTGCCGTACGGACCGCCGGTCCAGCCGGTGTTCACCAGCCAGCCCTGGGAGCCTTCCTGACGCATCTTCTCGGCCAGCAGCGAGGCGTACTCGACCGGCCTGCGCGGCATGAACGGCGCGCCGAAGCAGGCGCTGAAGGTCGCTTCGGGCTCGGTGACGCCGCGCTCGGTGCCGGCCAGCTTGGCGGTGTAGCCCGACAGGAAGTAGTACTCGACCTGCTCGGGCGTCAGCTTCGCGATGGGCGGCAGCACCCCGAACGCGTCGGCGGTGAGGAACACGACGTCGGTCGGGTGGCCTGCGTAGCCCACCATGCTGGCGTTGCCGATGTGGCTGATCGGGTAGCCGGCCCGCATGTTCTCGGTCTTCGAGGTGTCGTCGAGGTTCACGCGCCGCGTCTCGGGGTCCACGACGACGTTCTCGAGGATCGTGCCGAAGCGCCGCGTCGTGCCGTAGATCTCGGGCTCGGCCTGGGCCGAGAGGTGCTCGATCTTGGCGTAGCAGCCGCCCTCGAAGTTGAACACCCCGTCGTCCGACCAGCCGTGCTCGTCGTCGCCGATCAGCGTCCGGTCGGGGGTCGCCGAGAGGGTGGTCTTGCCGGTGCCGGAGAGGCCGAAGAACACCGCGACCTCGTTGTCGGGACCGACGTTGGCGCTGCAGTGCATCGGCATCACGCCGCGCTCGGGCAGCTCGAAGTTCATCATGCTGAACGCGGACTTCTTCATCTCGCCGGCGTACTCGGTCGATCCGATCAGGACCATCCGCTCGGTCAGGCTCATGGCGACGACCGTCTCGCCGCGCGTCCCCATGGTCGCGGGGTCGGCAGCGAAGCTGGGGACGGTCACGATCGTGTAGGCGGGCTCGTGCCGCTCGAGCGCCCGGCGGGTAGGCCTCACGAACATGTTGCGGACGAACAGCGAGTGCCAGGCGAACTCGGTGATGACGCGCACCGCCACGCGGAACGACGGGTGCGTGCCGACGAAGACGTCCTGCACGAACAGGTCGCGCCCACGGGTCGCGTCCAGGATGCCGCGCTTGACGTTGTCGAACTGTTCGGGCTCCATCGGCTGGTTCACCGGGCCCCAGTCGACGGTGTCCTCGCTGCGGGCGTCGCGCACGACGTACTTGTCCTTGGGCGAGCGTCCGGTGTAGCGACCCGTGTCCACCGCGAGCGGACCGAGGTGCACCAGCTTGCCCTCGTCGCGCGTGAGGGCGGCGGTGTAGAGCTCAGGCGTGGTGAGGTTCCAGTGCACCGTGCCGGCGTCTCGGATGCCGAGAGCGTCGAGCGATTCCGGCTTGGCGTGATGACCGACGTGATTCATGCCACCTCCCGGTGGTTCAGGCGAGCGGTGCGGTCGGCCGTCGGTCGGCCGTCGGTCGGCCGCGTGCCGGTCGCGGCGCGACCGGTCGAACATCCTTCCGACGCTACCCGAACGGGTACGGGACGCAGGTCCTGTCTAGGGGCGCACGCTGGGCGGGCACCGCCAGGGGCGGGCGCACTGCGCCGCGAGACCCCGGCGTCAGGGGGTGTCGGGACCCGCAAGGAGGTCTTTCATGAGCCACGAGCCGGCGGGAACCAGCACGCGATCGACGACGTACAGCACGCCGTTGTCGGTCACGATGCCGTCGCCCACGAGCTGTACGCCGGCGACCCGGACGCGGTCGGTGTCGTCGCGCACGGCGAGCTGCGTCCCCTCGAGGGTCGTCACGGCGTCCAGCCTGCGCAGCGCCGTGATGGGCGACGCGCCCATGACCAGGTGATGGCGCACGATGAGGTCGAGCGCGCCGCGGTCGCGCAGCAGGATCTCGCGGACCTCGGGGTCGAGGCGGGCCATGGCGACGTCGCTGGGGGCGAAGAAGGTGAGCCGCGTCGGTCCGGCGAGGTCGTCGAGCACGCCGGACGTCTCCAGGATCTCGGTGATCTCCGCTAGTCTGGGGTGCTCGCGCAGCGCGTCGGCGAGGGTGGCGGGTCGCTCCTGGGCCGAGGCGAGCGCCCCGAGAGCCAAGAGGTGGACGAGGACGAGAAGGGGGATGCCAAGGTGATGTCGAATCATTCGGGTTCGTTCCTCCGGACAGCAAGGTAGCAGACCGCCGCACGGCCGGGGAGCCGTGGCGCGTCGTCCAGGGTCGACGAAGATACCCCGAGGGGGTATAGTATCGGTCGCGAACGAGAGACGCCGTCTCGAAAGGAGCAGCGCATGTTCTTCAAGCACTTCTACGACTCGGACCTCGCCCAAGGCAGCTACCTGATCGGCTGCCAGGCCAGCGGCGAGGCCGTCGTCGTCGACCCCCGCCGCGACGTCGACCTCTACCTCCGTGAAGCCGCCGCCCAAGGGCTCGTGATCACCGACGTCACCGAAACGCACATCCACGCCGACTACCTCTCCGGCAGTCGCGAGCTGGCCCAGCGAGCCGGCGCCCGGCTGTGGCTCAGCGACATGGGCGACGCCGACTGGAAGTACGGGTTCGAGGGGCGCCCGCTGCGCCACGACGACGAGATCCGTGTCGGCAACGTCGTCGTCCGCGCCGTGCACACGCCGGGCCACACCCCCGAGCACCTGTCGTTCCTGGTGACCGACGGCGCGACCACCGACCAGCCGATGATGATCCTCACCGGCGACTTCGTGTTCGTCGGCGACGTCGGTCGCCCCGACCTGCTCGACGAGGCGGCCGGAGGGGTCGACACCCGCTTCGCCGGGGCCAAGGACCTCTTCGCCAGCCTGCGCGACCACTTCCTGAGCCTCCCCGACCACGTGCAGGTCTGGCCCGCCCACGGCGCCGGCTCCGCCTGCGGCAAGTCGTTGGGCGCCGTTCCGACGACCACCGTCGGCTACGAGCGCACCACCGCCTGGTGGGCGGACCACGTCGCGAACGGCGACGAGGACGGCTTCACCACGGCGCTGCTCGAAGGGCAGCCCGACGCGCCGCTCTACTTCGGTCGGATGAAGCGCTGGAACAAGGAGGGCCCCGCCCTGCTGGGACCGCGCGGCACGCCCGCGAGGCTCGACGCGAACGACGTCGCCGCGCAGCTGGCCGAGAAGCGGACCCTGTTCCTGGACACGCGCACCATGGCGGAGTGGAACGACGACGCCGTCCAGAACGCGCTGTTCGTGCCGTTCGGAAGCAACTTCGCGACCTACGCCAGCTACGCGATCGATCCCGAGCGCGACGACCAGGAGATCGTGGTGCTGGCCGCCGACGCCGAGCAGGCCCAGATCATGCGCGACAAGCTGGCCTGGACCGGGATCGACCGCTTCGCCGGGTTCGTCGACACGCTCGCGCCGTTCGCGCGTGCGCCGGTCGAGATGGTCTCGCCCGCCGAGGTCGAGCGCGCGCACGACGTCCGGATCCTCGACGTCCGCACCGCCAGCGAGTACCAGAGCGGTCACCTCGAAGGGGCGCTTCAGATCCACGCGGGCCGAGTACGATGGAACCTGGAGCGGCTTCCCGCCGACGCCACCATCGTCGCGTACTGCCAGACGGGCGGCCGCAGCGCCGTCGCCGCCTCGATCCTGCGCCGCCACGGCTTCGCCGACGTGAGGGAGCTGGGCGGCAGCTACGAGGGCTGGGCGGCGTACCGGAAGACCGCCGCGGCGACCGCGACCCCGGCCTGAGCGCCGTCGCGGCCTGACCGCGACGCTGACTCGACCACGACCCCGTCTCGACCACGACGTCCTTCGCGGCCAGGCGGACTGTGCCCGGCCGCGCCGCATGGAGGAACCATGACCATCCCCGCAGCACCCTACGAAGACATCGATCCGTACGAGCTGATGCGCCGCGTCGACGAAGCGGACGCGACCGTCGTCGACGTCCGCGAGCCGTGGGAATATCAGCGCGGCCACGTCCCGGGCGCCATCCTGATCCCGATGGGCGACGTGCCTGATCGGATCGACGAGATCCCCGACGGCGCCGTGCTGGTGTGCGCCACGGGCAACCGCTCCGGCCACGCCTGCGCTTGGCTCGCCCAGCAGGGCAAGCGCGACCTCGCGAACCTGGCGGGAGGCACGCAGGGCTGGACGATGCATGGCCTCGACGTCGAGTAGCGTCCCGGACGGCCGTACGCCTGACCCCACGCCTGACCCGCGCCTGACCCCACGCCTGACCGCGCGCCCGGCCGCGCCCGAACGCCGCGCCTCGAGCGGCTCCTTCCGATCGTCGGCTACCTCCGGCGCTACGACCGCGAGGACCTCACCGGCGACCTGAGCGCCGGCCTGGTGACCGCGGTGATGCTGGTGCCGCAAGGGATGGCGTACGCGCTGCTGGCCGGCCTTCCGCCCGTCGTCGGTCTGTACGCCGCCACCGTCCCGCTGATCCTCTACGCGCTGTTCGGCTCGTCGCGCCAGCTGGCGGTCGGCCCGGTCGCGATCGTCTCGCTCCTGACGCTCGCGGGCGTCGGCGCCCTGGCCGAGCCCGGCAGCGCCGAGTTCGTCGCGCTGGCCGCCGCGCTGATGCTCATGGTCGGCGTCGTGCAGGCCGGCCTGGGCCTGCTACGGGCAGGCTTCGTGGTGAACTTCCTCTCGCACGCCGTGATCAGCGGCTTCACCAGCGCCGCCGCGCTGGTGATCGGGCTCAGCCAGCTCAAGCACCTGCTGGGCGTCGACCTGCCGCGCGAGGAGAACGTGTTCGTGCTGCTGGCCCACGCCGCCGGCGAGGTGGGCCGCACGCACGCCGCGACGCTGGCGATCGGGCTGGCCTCGATCGCGGTGCTGCTGATCGGCAAACGGCTGGCCAAGCGTTTTCCCACGCCGCTCCTGGTCGTGATCGCGTCCAGCCTGGCGGTATGGGGCCTGGGCCTGCACGAGCGCGGCGTCGCCATCGTGGGCGAGGTGCCGGCGGGGCTGCCCGGCTTCGCGCTTCCCCAGCTCGGTGGAGGCGCCTTCGCCTCGCTCCTGCCCGTCGCGGCGACGATCGCGTTCGTCGGCTTCATGGAGTCGGTGGCGGTGGCCAAGGCGATCGCCGCCAAGCACCGCTACAAGGTCGACGCCAACCGCGAGCTGGTCGGCCTGGGCCTGGCCAACCTCGTCGGTGCGTTCTTCCGCGGCTACCCCGTCACCGGCGGGTTCAGCCGCAGCGCCGTGAACGACCAGGCCGGCGCCCGGACGCCGCTCGCGGGGATCGTCACCGCCATCCTGATCGGCCTGACGCTGCTGTTCCTCACCGACCTGTTCTTCTTCTTGCCCAACGCCGTGCTGGCCGCGATCGTGATGGTCGCCGTGTTCGGGCTGATCGACGTGGAGGAGCCTGTCCACCTGTTCCGCGTCAAGAAGGTCGACGCGCTCACCCTGGGCATCACCTTCCTGGCGACCCTCACCTTGGGCGTCGAGACCGGCATCCTCGCCGGCGTCGGGTTCTCGCTGCTGGTGTTCGTCGCGCGCAGCGCCTGGCCGCACACCGCCGAGCTGGGCTGGCTTCCCGACGAGGGCGTGGTGCGCAACGTGCTTCGCTATCCAGAGGCGCGCACCTGGCCGGACCTGTACCTGACGCGGCCCGACGCCAGCCTGTACTTCGCGAACATGGCCGCGCTCGAGAGCCAGCTGAACGACGTCGTCGCCGACCGGCCGGAGCTGCGCGCCATCGTGCTGGACTTCTCCGGCGTGAACGACGTCGACGCCGTCGCGATCGACACGCTGCAGGACCGCATGGACGCCTTCGCCGGGCAGGCGATCGAGGTGCATCTCGCTGGCGTCAAGGGGCCGGTCCGCGACCTGCTGGCCAAGGCCGGCTGGACCGAGCGCTACGGAGCGCGCGTCGCGCACCTCTCGGTCCGCCACGCGCTGCAGGCGCTGGGCGTGCAGCTGGACGGCCCCGAGCCGGCCTGACGCGCCTCCTGGCGGGCGGACCGTGCGTGCTACCTTCGTGCGCGTGAGTCGTCGCCCCGCACCCCGCCTACGGTTCGTCGCGCCGCGCCTGGCCGACGTCTCGGCCGGCGTCGGGGTGGCCCTGATCGCGCTGCCGCAGGCGCTCGCGTACGCCGAGCTGGCGGGCATGCCGCCGGTGACCGGCCTTTGGGCGATCGTCCCAGCGTTGCTGCTGGCCGCCCCGTTCCTCTCCGCGAAGGAGCTGCAGGTCGGGCCTGTCGCGACCACGAGCCTGCTGGCGTTCGGAACCCTGTCCGCGCTGGCCGCGCCGGGCAGCCCCGAGTGGGTGGGCCTGGCTGCGCTGCTGGCTCTACTGGTCGGGACGATCCGCATCGCGATCGGGCTGTTGGGGTGGGGTCGGCTGGCCTACCTGCTGTCCAGGCCGGTCCGGATCGGGTTCCTGAACGGTGCCGCGCTGCTGATCGCCGCCTCGCAGCTGCCCGCGACGCTGGGCGTCGAGGTCGAGGGCGGCGTGATCGCCGGCGCGTGGCACGCCGTCACGTCGCCGGGAGCCTGGCGTCCCGCGGCGCTGGCGTTCGCGCTGGGCACGATCGCGGTGGTGCACCTCGGTCGGCGGCTCCACCCGCTGGTACCGGGCGTGCTGGTCGCCGTCGTCGGATCGCTGGCGATCGCCGTCTGGAGCGGCTACGGGGGGCCCGTCGTGGGCGGGATCGCCGAGGGCTGGCCCCGGCCGCGGCTGGACCTGCCGTGGTCGTCCGCGCCGCGGCTGGTCGTCGGTGCGCTGGTGCTGGCGCTCGTCGGCTTCAGCGAGGCCGCATCGATCGGCCGCGACCTGGCCGCTCGCGCCCGCCGGCCGTGGAATCCGGACCGCGAGTTCGTCGCGCAGGGCGTGGCGAACCTCGGCGCCGGGGCGTTCGGCGGCTTCCCGGTCGGCGCCAGCTTCTCGCGCAGCGCGGTGAACCGGATGGCCGGCGCCACCTCGCGCTGGAGCGGGTTCGTGACCGGACTGACGCTCCTGGCGGCCCTGCCCGCTGCGTCGCTGTTGGCGCCGCTGCCCAAGGCCACCCTGGCGGGCGTCATCCTGGGAGCGGTGTCGTCCCTCATCCGGCCCGGCGACGTGCTCACCGTGCTCCGCGCCAGCCGCTCCCAAGGGGTGATCGCGATGACGACGTTCGCGCTCACGCTGGCGCTGGCGCCGCGAATCGACGAGGCCGTGCTGATCGGCGTGCTGCTGGCCGCCGGTCAGCACCTCCGCCGAGAACAGAACCTCAGGATCGAGACCGCGCACGTCGGGGACGCGCTGTACGTGATTCCACGCGGCGTGCTCTGGTACGGCAGCGCCCAACGGTTCGAAGAGGCGGTTCCAGGACTCTTGGCCGCGCACCCGGAAGCGGACGAGCTGGTCGTCGACCTCGCCGGCTGCGGCCGCGTGGACTGGTCGGCCGCCACGTCGATCCGCGAGGCGCTCGAGGACGCCGAGGCGGCCGGGATGCGCGTCCGCCTGACCGGCGTGCCGTTCCACGCGCGACGCTGGCTGGCCACCGTGTGGAGCGACGTACGCGTGGATTGAGCGCGCGTGCCCGGGCACGCGAGGGCGCCGCGAGGGCGCGCGTGCGGTACAACGGCGGTCATGGACGAGCTCCGGTTCGGAACCGACGGCTGGCGCGACCGCATCGGCGAGCGCTTCACCACCGCCAACGTTCGCCGGGCCGCGCACGCCACCGCCGGCTGGCTGCTGGACAGCGGGGGCGGACGCGTGGTGGTGGCGCACGACACCCGCTTCGGCGGTCCGATGTTCGCGCGCGCCGCGGCCGACGCGTTGGCCGCGAACGGGCTGGAGGTGCACCTGGCGCAGGGGCCGCTTCCGACGCCGGTGCTGTCGTTCGCGGTGCGTCACCTGGGCGCGCACGCCGGCGTGATGCTGACCGCCAGCCACAACCCGCCGGCCTGGAACGGCTACAAGCTCAAGGGCTCGTACGGCGGCACGGCCACGCAGGACGTCTATCGCGAGGTCGCGGAACGCGTGGCGAAGGTCCGCCCCGAGGACGTTCCCGAGGCGGGACCGGACGTGCCGGCCCCCCGTCCGCTGGACGTGCGGGACGCCTACTACGCGCACCTCGCCACGCTGCTGGATCTGGACATGCTCGGGACGCTGCGCGGATCGTTGGTGCACGACTCGATGTGCGGCGCGGCGGCGGGCTGGATGGCGGGGTTCGCGCGCTACGCTCGGCTGTCGCTGGAGGTCGAGGAGCTGCGCGCCGACGCCGACCCGATGTTCCACGGGGGCCACCCCGAGCCGATTCCTGCCCATATGGGGCCGCTTCTGGAGCGGATGCGGCGCGGCGACGCGCTGTTGGGCATCGCCACCGACGGCGACGGCGACCGATTGGCCGCGGTGCTGCCTGGAGGCCGGCCGGTGAACTCGCACGAGATCTTCGCGCTGCTGCTCGATCAGCGCCTTCGGGCGGGCGCGAGCGGCCGGGTCGTCAAGACGGTCACGGTCGCGCGCCTGGTCGAGCGGATCGCGGCTGCGCGCGGCGTGCCGGTGACCGAGACGCCGGTCGGGTTCAAGTGGCTGGTGGACGAGATGCTGCGAGGCGACGTGCTGATCGCGGGCGAGGAGTCGGGCGGCATCGGCGTGCCGGAGCACCTTCCCGAGCGCGACGGCATCGTGAACGGATTCCTGCTGTTGCAGGCGCTGGCCGAGGCGCGGGCCGAGGCGCGCGGGGCGAGGCGCGGGGCGAGGGGCGGGCCGAGGCGCCGGGCGGACCGCTGGCGGCGCGGCTGGAGGCGCTGCAGCGCGAGGCGGACTGGCGGCACCACTACGACCGCACCGACCTGTCGCTGCGCGACGACGATGCGCAACGTCGCGTGATGGAGGCGCTTTCCGTGGACCCGGACCGGTTCGCGGGCCGGGACGTCGTCTCGGTGGAGCGGCGGGACGGCGTGAAGGTCAACCTGGCCGGGGGCGCCTGGGTTCTGGTCCGAGCCAGCGGCACCGAGCCGTTGCTGCGGCTGTACTGCGAGGCCCAGTCCGCGGACGAGGTCCGAGAGCTGCTGGACGAGGCCGAGCGGTTCGTCCGGGCGGCGGCGGGCTGAGCACCGACCGCTGAGCACCGACCGCTGAGCACCGACCGTTGAGCATCGACTCCCTCCGACTTCGGATGGATGCAGCCTGGCCGGTGCAGCCCCTAGAGTGCGGCCATGAGGAGGCACCATCCATGAGCGATTCCGGCAAACCGAACCACGAGGGACGCGGTCCCGAACACACCGGCCCCGACGGGACCGGGCGCGACGGGACCCGGCGCGACCGCGGAACCGATCGAGCGATCCTCCCGATCATCCTGATCGCGGCCGGCGTCCTGCTGCTGCTCAGCCGCATGGGCGTGTTCGACTGGAGCCTGGCGCTGGGCGTGCTGGAGCTGTGGCCACTGCTGCTGATCGCGGTCGGTGTGGACATCCTGACGCGCGGTCGCTACCGACTGATCGTGGTGATCGCGACCGTCGCGATCGGTGCGGTGCTCTGGCGCGCACCGGCCTGGGTGCCCGGCGCGACCGGACCGGCCGAGACGCGCAGCATCGCCTACGAGCTGGACGACGCGAGCGCGGCCGAGATCGAGCTGCATCACGGCGTGGGCCGGCTCTCGCTGGGTGCGCTGCCCGACGGGGACGCCCAGGTGATCGCCGGAACGATCGCGACGGGACGAGGCGAGTCCCTGGACGCCACGTACCGCATCGACGGCGACGTGGCCGAGGTCGAGATCGCCTCGCGGCAACGGGGTCCGAGCTTCAACGTCGACGGCAGCCGTCGCGCCTGGGATCTGAACCTCACGCGCGAGGTGCCGGTCGACCTGACGATCGACACCGGCGTGGGCCAGTCGGATCTCCAGCTCCGGGAGGTGCGGCTCAGCGACTTCGACCTCGACGCCGGGGTGGGCGAGGTCCGCGTCACGCTGCCCACCGTCGGTGGCTACGCGGGCGAGATCGACGCCGGCGTCGGCTCGGTCCACCTGCGCATCCCCCGCTCCGTCGAGGTCCGCATGCAGGTCGAGACCGGCCTGGGGGGCGCGGACGTGCGCGGCACCTGGACCCGCGACGACGATCGCTACCTCAGCCCCGGCTGGCAGGACGCCTCGCCGTCCGATCGCGTCGATCTGCGGGTGTCCGGTGGCGTGGGCGAGATCACCGTCGAGCGGATCGACTGAGCGGATCGACTGAGCGGATCGCGGGGCGCGCGGGTCAGGCGTCCCGCTCAGGCGTCCCGCACCAGGAACACCACCAGGGTCCTCGGGCCGTGCACCCCAGCGACGCGGATCATCTCGATGTCGCTCGTGGCGCTCGGCCCGCTGATCCAGGTGAGGGGTGCGCCGGCCGCGACGGCGTCGTGCAGGCGCGCGACCGCTTCGGGCACCAGCCCGACGACGCGGCTGGCCGGCACGACGCACAGGTGCACGTCCGGCACCAGCGTCGCCGCCCGCCGGCCCTGCCCCGGCCCACCGTCCAGCACGATCGAGCCGGTGTCCGCGACGGCCACGGCGCAGCCGCTGAGCGTCGCGTCGGCGTCGTCCAGCAGGGTCGGGTCGGCGTCGTCGCGAAGGCGGACGCGACCCTCGACGGCCGCCACCCAGGCGCCCGGCGCTCCCTTCGGAACCACGACGCGCCGTGCGCGGCGGCGGGTCAGCTCGGCGGTCAACACGTCCGTGAGGTCGCTGGCGCGGGTCCTCACGACGTCCACGCCGTAGTCCACCAGCCGAGCTTCCAGCAGGTCCAGGCGGCCAGGCTCATTCAGGTCGTCGCGTTGGCGATAGTCGCGGTCCAGCGCCGCGTGGGCGGCCGGCGGGTCGTCGTCGCGAACGTCCGCCGTGGCGCGCGCGATCCGGTCCAGGACGATCCTTCGCGCGTCGTCGCTCACGGTCGTTCCTTCTCTCTGTCTTTCGCTCTGTCTTTCTCTCTGGCTCGCCACCAGGCACGGAACGAGGTGCGGGGGATGGGGCGAAGGTCGCGCGCGTCGCTCCAGCCGGCCAGCGGGCCGGGCAGGGCGCGCAGCACGCCGTTCTTGACGAACGGCGCCTGCCCCAGCCGCGCCAGTCGCTGCGCCGCCTCGTAGCGCGAGGGCGACGCGAACACGCGCGCCGCGACGCGGAGGGCGGCGTCCTCCAGCGAGCTGGCCGGCAGCACGCCTCGGGACTTGCGCTCCGTCACCACGCGGCGACGCATCTCGACCAGGATCGTGGGGATGTCGATCGCGACGGGGCACGCCTCGTAGCAGGCGCCGCACAGCGTGCTGGCGTAGGGGAGCTCGGCGTCGTGCGGTCCGTTCCGCAGCTGCGGGTTCAAGATCGCCCCGATCGGGCCGGGGTAGACGCTGCCGTAGGCGTGACCGCCGACGCGCTCGTACACGGGACAGACGTTCAGGCAGGCGCTGCAGCGGATGCAGCGAAGCGTCTCGCGACCGACGTCGTCGCGAAGCGTGAGGCTGCGGCCGGCGTCGAGCAGCACCAGGTGGAACGAGCGGGGGCCGTCGCCGTCGCGGACGCCGCTCCAGAAGCTGGTGTAGGGGTTCATCCGCTCGGCCGTGCTGGCGCGCGGCAGCAGCTGCAGGAACACCTCGAGGTCGCGCCAGGTGGGCACCAGCTTCTCGATGCCCATCACCGTGATCAGGGTGTCCGGCAGCGTGGTGCACATGCGGCCGTTCCCCTCGGACTCGACCACGCCGATCGTGCCGGTCTCGGCGACCGCGAAGTTCGCGCCGCTGATCCCCACCCGGGCGTCCAGGAAGCGCGCCCGCAGGAAGCGCCGTGCGGCGGCGGCCAGCTCGGCGGGGTCGTCGCTGAGCTCGCTTCGGTCCAGCGCGAACGCCTCGAGGAACAGCTCGCGGATCTCGGCCCGGTTCTTGTGGATCGCGGGCACCAGGATGTGGCTGGGCTCCTCCTCGGCGAGCTGGACGATCAGCTCGGCCAGGTCGGTCTCGATCGCGACCACGTCGTCCTCGGCCAGGGCCTCGTTCAGGCCGATCTCGTCGGTGGTCATCGACTTGACCTTGACGACCTCGCGCGCGCCGGTCCGGGCGACCAGGTCGCGCACGATCCGGTTCGCCTCGCCCGCGTCGCGGGCCCAGTGCACGACGCCCCCGGCACGCGTCACGCTGGCCTCCAGCTGCTCCAGGTAGTGCCCTAGGTTGCGGAGCGTGTGGTCCTTGATCGCCTTGCCTGCCTGACGCAGCTCCTGCCAATCGGGTGTGTCGGCCGTGACCGCGGCGCGCTTGGCTCGGATGGTGGCGGTGGCCGTGCCCAGGTTGCGACGCAGCTGGCCGTCCAGCAACGCCTTGGGCGCCGCGCGGTGGAACGGCAGCGGGATGCGTACCGGTTCGTCGCTCATGCGTTCGCTCCCCTCGGGACGTGCATCTCGGAGGCGGGCGGCAAGCGCCAGGCGGCGATCCCGCCGGCGACCGTGAGCGCGGCGAACACCAGCAGCGTGCCGCCCACGCCCAGCACCCCTGCCGAGACGCCGATCGCGGCGCCCAGCAGCGTCGCCGCGCCGATCGAGGTGTTCGCGATCGCGACGTAGGACGGACGCTGGTCCGCGGGGGGCGCGTCGACCAGGTAGGTCTTGCGGCCCAGCCGCACGCCGGCGTAGCCGACGCCGGCCAGCAGGTAGGTCGGCACGTAGGCCAGGGCGGTGCGGCTGTCCTCGGGCAGCAGCGTGACGCCGAACGCCCAGGCGACCGCGGTCAGCGCCACCGCGGCGCCGACCGCCATGGTGCGGTGGGCGGCGAGGTCGGCGTACCGTCCCCAGGCGGGGCTCGCCAGGCTGGCCGCCAGGGCGTTCGCGGCCACGAACACGCCCAGCCCGCCCAGGCTGGCGTCGACCTCCTGGCGCCCGAACAGGGTGAGGAACGGGGTGCTCAGCGGCACGGCCAGCAGCAGGGCACGCGCGCCGACGAACGCCCGGAAGCCGGGCTGCTCGCGCAGCAGCCTCACGCCGGCGCGCGCCTCTTGAAGCGCATTGCGGCCACCGCGGGTCGCGCCGGCGTGTTCGCGGATGCGGGCGAACGACGCGGCCGCCGCCGCGAAGCAGGCCGTGGCGCCGACCAGCAGCGCCACGTACGGCCAGCGCGCCTCCGCGTCCGCCACCGTGAAGCGCAGCGTCAGGCCGGCCGCGACGCCCAGCACCCCGCCGATCGTGGAGCGCCACGCCAGCACGCGGCCGCGGCCGCCCTTGGGCACGGTCTTGGCCATCACGTCCTTGAACGCCACCGATCCCACGCCGCTGGCGGCCGAGAACACCGCCAACGCGACGACGATCGCCGCGCCCGCCACGGCGCCGGAGAGGAAGGCGACGGCCGCCGCCATCGCGGCCAGGGCGCCGGTCTGCACCGTCGCGGCGCCCACCCACCAGGGGGCCCGGCGAGGACGGGCGCGGAGCGCTCCGGCGACCGCCAGCTGCGGCAGCAGCGAGCCGGCGTCCTTGACCGGGACCAGCAGCCCGACCAGCGCCGCCGGCGCCCCGACCGTGGCCAGCACCCACGGCAGGACGGTGCCGGGACTGGCCAGCTGCTCGCCCAGCTTGCTGGCCGCGCCGGACACGACGTTCCAGCCGGCGTTGCCGGGCACGACCCGGCAGGCGCTGTCCGGCATGTCGTCGCAGGCGCGCGGCTCCGCCTCGTCCAGCAGCGCGACGCGGAGACGCTCGGTCACGTCCTCCGGCAGGCCGAGACCGGGGTCGGGGCGACGCATCGCGGGACCTCTCACGCCGCGTCCGCCTCGGTGCGGGCCAACACCTGCGCCAGGTGCATCGTGCGCACCCCGGTGCGCTGCCTGGACAGCCCGCCGCCGATGTGCATCAGGCACGAGTCGTCGGAGGCCACGACGACCTCCACCTCGGCGCTCAGGACGTCGGCGACCTTGTCCGCCAGCATCGCGGCGCTGACCTCGGGGTTCTTCACCGCGAACGTTCCGCCGAAGCCGCAACAGGCGTCGGCGCGCGGCATCTCGCGCAGCCGGATGCCGCTCACCTTGCGCAGCAGCCGCTGCGGACGGTCGCCGACGTGCAGCATCCGCACCGAGTGGCAGGTGGGGTGGAACGCGACGGCGTGCGGGAAGTACGCCCCGACGTCGTCCACGCCGAGGTCGTCGATCAGGTACTCGGACAGCTCGCGCACGCGGGGGGCGACCTGGGCGACGGCGTCGATCAGCGCGGCGTCGCCGCTGCGCTGGGCCATGGTCGCGTACATGTGGCGCACCGTCGCGACGCACGACGCGGACGGCGCCACGATCGCGTCGGCGTCGCCGAAGACGGTCACGAAGCGACGGACCAGCGGCACGACCTCGTCCTGGTAGCCGGTGTTGACGTGCATCTGCCCGCAGCAGGTCTGGCCGGCGGGGAAGCTCACCTCGACGCCCAGCCGCTCCAGCAGGCGGACCATCGCCATGCCGGTCTCGGGGAAGAGGGTGTCGACGTAGCAGGGGACGAAGAGCGCGGCGCGTGGCATGTGGCCCGCACGATATCGCGGGAGCCGCCGCGCGGTACCGTCCGCTGCGGAGCGTGCCGGGCAGGCCAGGGCACGCTCGGGAACGGAGTGGCGATGCCCGACGATACGAGCCCCGACGACGCGGCCTTGGACGGGGCGCTCCTGGACGACGTGGTCTTGGACGACGACGTGCGCGCCTACCTCGCCGAGGTGGAGGCGGCCGCCGAGCCCCCCGACTGGACGCTGCCGATCGAGACGGTGCGCGAGCGTGGCCGCGCCGTGTACGCCGCGCTGCCCAAGACCCCCGTCGGCGAGGTCGAGGAGATCGAGATCCCCGGTCCGGCCGGCCCGATCCCCGCCCGTGTCTACCGGCCCGCGGCCACCGGTCCGCACGGAACCGTGGTGATGCTGCACGGCGGCGGATTCGCGCTGGGCGACCTGGAGACGCACGACGAGGCCGCGCGGCGGACGTGTGCCTGGGCGGATGCGCTGGTCGTGTCGGTCGACTACCGCCTCGCGCCCGAGCATCCCTTCCCGGCGGCCGTCGACGACGCCGTGGCGGCGACCCGCTGGACGGCCGAACGGGCAGGCGATCTGGGCGGCGATCCGGATCGTCTGATCGTGACCGGCGACAGCGCCGGCGGCAACCTGGCGGCCGTCGTGGCGCTCCGCTTCCGCGATGCCGGAGGCCCGCCCCTGGCCGGCCAGGGCCTCGTGTACCCGGTGACCGACATGCGGACGAACGACCGCTGGCCGTCGAAGCGCACCGCCGCGAACGGCTTCGGCCTGACGCAGGAGGCGATGGACTGGTTCGGCCGGCTCTACCTGAGCGACCCAGCGCACGCGGCGCACCCCGACGCCTCGCCGATCGTCGCGAGCGACCTGTCGGGCCTGCCGCCCGCGTTCGTGCTCACCGCCGAGTTCGATCCCCTCCGCGACGAAGGCGACGCCTACGCGAGGCGCCTGGCGGAGGCCGGCGTCGAGGTTCAGCACCACACGCTGCCCGGCACGATCCACGGTGTCCTCACGAACCCGGTGCGGCTTCGGAGCGGGGACCAGGCGTGGCGACTCCTGATCGCTTGGATGCGCTCACGGCTGAGCGATTGAGCGACCGGGCCGGCGAGCGTGTCCGTCGCCGGCCGCGGCTGGGACGCTCGCCCTTATGCCCGGCCTTGCGCCCGCTCGGACGTCGCCGCCGCGCCGTACGTCGGATCGCGCGCCGAGTAGGTTGAGCGGCATGCCCCCTTCCCGTCCCTTCGAGCTGGGCCTCTACGGGTTCGCCGAGAACACGCCGGAGCCGGCGACCGGCCAGCGACGATCGCCTCAGCGCCGCGTCGCGGACCTGCTCGAGGAGATCGAGCTGGCCGACCACGTCGGCCTGGACGTGTTCGCGATCGGCGAGCACCACCGCGAGGAGTACCTCGCCTCGGCCCCCGACGTGCTGCTGGCGGCCGCCGCCGCCCGCACCGAGAGAATCCGCCTGAGCAGCGCGGTGACGGTGCTCAGCTCCGACGATCCGGTGCGGGTGTTCCAACGGTTCGCGACCCTCGACCTGATCTCGGGCGGCCGCGCCGAGATCATGGCCGGCCGAGGCTCGTTCACCGAGTCGTTCCCGCTGTTCGGCTACGACCTGCGCGACTACGAGGAGCTGTTCGAGGAGAAGCTGGAGCTGCTGGCCCAGCTGCGACAGCAGGCGCGAATCGACTGGTCCGGCCGGCACCGCGCCGCCCTGCCCGGCCTGGACGTGCACCCCCGGCCGATCCAGGATCCGCTGCCGCTCTGGGTCGCGGTCGGCGGGACGCCCGCCTCGTCGCTACGGGCCGGCCGGCTGGGGCTGCCCCTCGCGCTGGCGATCCTGGGCGGAGAGCCGGCGCGGTTCGAACCCCTTGCGCGCATCTGGCGCAGAGCGGCCCGGAAGGCCGGTCACGACGCAGGTGCGCTACCGATGAGCCTGAACCTGCACGGCTTCGTCGCGGACGACCTGGACACGGCGATCGAGCAGTGGACCCCGTCCGCCGCCGTGCTGATGGACCGGATCGGCAAGGAGCGCGGCTGGCCGCCGTACGGCCGCCGCCAGGTCCAGCGCGACGCCCAGCCGGACGGCGCGCTGCTGATCGGCGATCCGGAGATGGTGGCCGAGAAGATCCTGGCCCATCACGCCGTGTTCGACCACGACCGCGTGCTGATCCAGCTCACGGTCGGAAGCATGCCGCACGAGCAGGTCCTGCACGCGATCGAGCTGTACGGAACGAAGGTCGCGCCGATCGTGCGCGACGAGGTCGAACGGCGGCGGGCGGCGGCCAGCCCGACGCCACCCAGCCCGTGACGCCACCCAGCCCGTAAGGAGTCCGCATGCGGACCGTTCTTCTGCTCGCCATGATCACCGTGTCCGAAGCGACCATCGGCGTGTTCGTCAAGCTGGTGGACGGACGCATCCCGATCGCCACGCTGAACTTCTACGCGCTGGCGTTCGCCGCGGCGTTCCTGCTGGTCACCGTGCCGCGCGCGACGGGGCGGCCTCTGGACTTTCCGGCTGACAACCTGCGCGACACGGCGATCATCGGGGCGCTCATCGCGCTCCAGATCAGCGTCTTCAACTACGCCATGACGCTCGCCCCGATCGCGAACGTGGTGATCTTCTGGAGCGTCGCGCCGTTCTTCTCGTTCCTGTTCGCGTGGTGGTTCCTGAATGAGCGCCCGCGTCGCTCCTACGTCGTGATCTTCGTGCTGGCGCTGGTCGGCATCGTGATCGCGAAGCCGCTGGCGGGCGGGCACGTCGCCGGCAACCTGGTGGCGCTGGCCGACGCGGCGATCTACGCGGCGATGATCACCTACATGCGGTACGAAGGAAAGACCGAGACCGACAACGACGTTCCGTGGCAGATGATCGTCGCAGCCCTGGTGCTGGCGCCGTCCCTGGTGTTGGCGGGACCGGGCGAGCCGCTGGCCGCCCTGTCATTCTCGCTGCTGGGCGTCGAGCTGCCGGTGCTGCTCTGGGCGGCAGGCCTCGGGATCGTCTCGACCGGCGCCGCCTACCTGGGCATCTCGATGGTGCTGCGGAGGATCCGAGCGGACACCTACACGCTGGTGGACGTGATCGTCTCGCCCGTCATCGCGGCGACGTTCGGATGGCTCGTGTTCGGCGAGGTTCCAGGCGTCGGCATGATCGTCGGCGGCGGGATCCTGCTGGCGTCGGGCGGCTGGCTGTCGCGCGAGATGGCGCGTCGTCGGGCCCAGGCGAGTGCCGGCTGACCGAACCGACCGATGCTCGGGACGATCGGCTACTCGCCGTCCGACGGACGTAGCGAGCCGTCGCGAACATTCAACGTCCAGGCGACCGTCCCAGGCGAATCCGACGGGCGATCGGTCACGAACGACAGCCGTCGCCCGTCGTCCAGCCACGCCAGCGCGCGGATGTTCGGCAGGAACGCGCGTGCCAGATCCGAGTCCGCCAGGTCCGGCCGAGACGCCGTGCCGCCCGCCTCTCGCCAGGCGTCCACCAGACGCGACGCGTCGACCGTAGCCACGCGACGTCCGTCAGGATGGCTACGCACCTCCAGCGCGTCGCCCGACGCGCGAGCCGTTCCGATCGCGAACGCCAGGTGCGCCCCGTCCGGCGACCAGGTCGGGTCCTCGATCACGCCGAACGTCACCGGGCCGTAGCGGACGAAGTCGCCGTCCATCCGGGCGCGCACCAGGAACGCGACGTCGGTCGCGATCGCGTACGACATCGCCGACAGCACGACCTCGCACCCGTCCGGCGTGGGAACCGCGACGCCGAAGCGGAAGAAGGTGTCGGATCCTAGCTGGGCCGCGTCGCCCAGGCGGACCGGGTTCTCGTCCAGGCGTACCGGATCGCCCACCGCCCAGGCCTGCCACGCTTGCAGCGTGGTCACGAACAGCACCTCGTCCTCCGTGTTCTCGAACGTGACGGTCGTCCCGTCCGGGCCCAGCGTCGCGGCGTCGATGGCCGCGGGGCGCTCCGGGTACAGCGGGGAAGGGGGGCACGACCGGCTGGCCGGCGGCGAGGGAGAATCCCACGAAGGCGAACAGGGCGACGAACGGAAGCAGCGATCTCGAGAGGAACACCATGAGGTCAGCGTAGCGCCAGCCGCGCTCGGAACGTCGGTGTGCATGCTTTTCGCCACGTTGACGCACACGCCGCTCCGAAGTAGACTTCAGAACGCTCGGGCGGTTAGCTCAGCGGAAGAGCACTCGCTTCACACGCGAGGGGTCACTGGTTCAAATCCAGTACCGCCCACC
>JAXHLW010000013.1:0-77500 GCA_034521815.1 Trueperaceae bacterium
GATCGACAGCACGTCGCGGGGCGTGGCACGCGCCCCTCGCGCCACGCCCGCGCGAAGGCGGAGGCGCTCAGGTGCGCCCGCGTCTCGTCGACGTCCGCCGCGTGCGCGGCCTGTTCCTCGTCGGACCGCGTCACGCCGTAGCGGTCCAGCACGGCCGCCTCCACGCCCCACAGCCACGCGGCGCGCTCCGCGCGTCCGCGGGCGGCGGCCAGGGTCGCCATGCCCCAGCAGCACGTGGGACGTGCGGGCCTCCTCGCCCAGGTGCAGCCAGCGCGCCAGCGCGTCCTGGTAGTGCCGCTGCGCCTGGTCCCAACGTTCGGTCCGGCGCGCGACGAGGCCCAGGTCGTAGGTCGCTTGCGCCACGCCGCGCGCGTCGCCCATCTCTTCGTACATGCGCAACGCCTCCACGTACCGCTCGGACGCGGCGTCGTAGGCGCCGGCGAGATGGTCGAGGCTGCCGAGCTGCTGCAGGGCCAAGGCGACGCCCCAGCGGTCGCCGAGCTCGCTGTCGGCGTCCAGGGCCGCCTCGAAGTGCCGGGCCGCCCGTTCCAGGTCTCCACGTTGTCGCGCCACCTGGCCCAGGTTGAAGTGGCTGGTGGCGACGCTGGTGGTGGCACCGTCGCGTCGCCCGAGCGCCAACACCTCCTCGAAGCGGGCCTGGGCGACATCGAGGTCGTGGCGCAGGCCCGCCACCTCGCCCAGGCCGGTGAGCGCGCTACGTTCGTCGACCCCGGCCCCGAGGGCTCGGGTTCGTACGAGGGCGTCCGCGAAGCATTCCTCGGCCTCGTCGAGCCGCAGCTGCTCGACGGCGAGGTTGCCGAGCGTCTGCACGGCCCGGAGGTCGGCCTCCTCGTCGCCGGCGTCCGCGGCCGCCTCGCGCGCGTCGTTCAGGTCGCGGCGGGCGGCAGCATGCTCCCCCAGGCGGTACGCCATCGCCCCGGCGACGTGCAGCGCCCGCGCCCGCCGGGCCGGCGACGCGTCCTCGCGGCGCGCAGGGCCTCATGTGCGGTGTCTTGGCCTTCCACGAACCGGCCCGTGAAACGCCAGTACCGCCAGCGCGCATCCACCAGGTCCAGGGCCAGCTCCGGATCGTGCGCAAGCGCCCAGGCGTCGGCTGCGGCGAGGTTGGCGTGCTCGCGCTCGAAGCGTGCCTGCGCCTCGGCCTGCCTGGGCCCGTAGAACCAAGCCTGCCAGGTTCGGGCTTGGGCGAGGACGTGCCGGGCGTGACGGCGCTCGAGCTCCGCACGGACATCAGGGTCCTGCATGAGCCGTTCGGCCGCGTACGCCTGAACGAGCGGGTGCAGCCCGTAGCGCCCGTCCCCCGCCGCGGCGACGAGCGACCGGTCGACCAGCAAGGCAAGCATGGACGCGTCCACGTCGCATACGTCGTGGGCGGCATCGACGTCGAATCCGCCCCGGAACACGGCGAGCTTTCGCAGCGCATTCCGCGCCGACGCCGGCAGGTCGGCCCAGGAGACGTCGAAGCTGGCCCGCAGCGTGCGGTGCCGCTCGGGCACGTTCCGCGAGGGGGTCGCCACGGCGTCGAAGGAGGCGCGGAGGACCGCTTCGGCCTCGACCGCGCTTCCCTCGCGGAGGTGTACCGCCGCGAGCTCGATGCCGAGCGGCGACCCTTCCACCAGGCGGCAGATCGCTCGGATCGCGTCGCGTTCCGCCTGGTCGGGTGTGTAGTCCAGGCGGGCCCGCTGTGCCCGCTCGACGAACAGCCGGTCGGCGTCGGAGCCGTCCTCCATGGCGTCCGTCCCCGCCGGCGCGACGGGGAGGCCCGTGAGCGGGTACACCGACTCCTCCTCGATGTCGAGCCTCCGCCGCGAGGTGGCCAGCACCGTAAGGCCAGGACATGCCCCCAGCAGGTCCGCGATCGCCGTGGCCCCCTCGACGAGGTCGTCGACGTTGTCCAGCACGATCAGGGTGCGTTTCGCACCCAAGGTGCGGACCAGCGCATCCCGCGGCGATTCCCGTCTGGTCGGCACCACGTGAAGCGCTGCCGCGATGACGCCGGCGACGGCCGCGGGGTCGGCCACCCCCTCCAGCGACACGTAGTGCACGCCGCCCTCGTAGCCGTCCGACGCGTGCGCGTCGTGGGCCAACGCCAAGGCGAGGCGCGTCTTGCCGGTGCCGCCGGGGCCCAGGATCGTCACCAGCGGCCGGTCGCGCTGCCCTAGCACGCGGCCGAGCTCCAGGCGTTCGTCGTCACGCCCGACGAACGAGGTCGCGGGCCGAGGCAGCGTGGACGGGGCGCGCGCAGCGCGGAGCGACGCGCGGGCGCGCGCGCGGCCGGGCGCGAGTGTGAGGCCGAACTCGGCCGCCTCGCGCCGGAGCACTTCGGCGCCGCTGGCGTCGCCGGCTGTCAGCAGGGCGTGCATGCGAGCCAGAAGCTCGGGCGGGGCGGGGGCGGTTCCGGGTAGGAGGCGCGCCCGTTCGGCCCGGGCGGCAGCGTCGCGGAATCTGCCGTCGGACGCTTCCTGTTCGGCGACGCGCACCAGCAACGCGCGCAGCCGGCGGGCGAGCTCCTCGCGCGTGTCGAGGATCCAGGCCTCGAGCTCCTCGCCCACGCCGCGTACGCGCACACCGTCCAGGAACGCCCCCGGGTACCGCGTCATGGCCGTGTCGGCGTCGTTGCGTTCCAGGGCTTCCCGCAGCAGGTGCACGTCGGTTTGAAGCCGCGTCTGCACGCGGTCGTTCTGGATGGTGACCGCTTCGGGTGCTGCGAGGCGCACCCGCCGAAGCGCGACCGCCAGGCGGTTGGCGGGATCCGTGGCGCCCGGCCAGAACAGCCGCGCCAGGTGCGCGCGGGAATGCGTGCCCTCGAGCGCCAGGTACGCCAACAGCAGCATCGGCTTGCGGCGGGGAAAGTCCGCCCCTTCCAAGTCCAATCCCCCAGCGTCCGCAGCAGCATGAAGCGAATGTACCAGTATCGCCAGAAAACGACGTGTGCAACGTCGTGAGCGGCGTTCGGGCCGGGGTCGCCTCCTTCGCAGGACATGGTGAAGACACGCGCTTCATCGCACCCTGTCGGAGCGCGAGCGTCGTGCGTTGGCGCCCCGCGGTACGGACTTGGAGGGAGAGATCGATGAACGTTGGACCTTCGTACGCAGGCGCGTCGCGTCAGCGTTTCCACGCGGCACGCCGGCGTGGGGTCGCTGCGTCTGCTCGTGCTGTGCGTCACGACCATGAATTGCGGAGGGAACACCGTGTCATACGAATATGATCGTTTCGAGGCGACGTCGTCACGTCGGCGCCGCCGACTCGGGTGGGCGGCGTTGCTCGCCCTGTCGTGGCTGGTGGCGTGCGGGCAGGGTGGCGACCCGAGCGAGGCCGTCGAGGCCTTGGCCGTGACGTCGGCTCGCGCCACCAGCGCGACCTCGATCTCCGTCGCCTTCAGCCATCCCGTGCGTGACGCCGACGATCCGCGGACTACCTCGTCCGCGATCCGGATGGGGCGCGGCTGGCCGTATTGGATGCGTACATCAAGGACGAGGGCATGCTGGTCGTCCTGGCCACGGAGCCCCAGCGCCTGGTCGACTACGAGCTGGAGGTCATCGAGCCGACGCCTGCCACGGACGGCCTACAGGCCGCCACGGTGTTGGGCTGGGAAGGGCCCGTGGCCGGGTCGGCGGTGCCGGCACCGTTCGTGCAGAGCGCGACGGCGCTGGACAACACGCACGTGTTGATCACCTTCGAGGACCCCGTCGGCCCGCCGCCGGTGGACGCGCACGAAGACGCCTTGGATCCCGGCGCGTACCAGATCGCCGAGCCATCGCTGGACGTTCACGAGGTGCGCTATGCCGAGGGCGACGCCGCGCGTACAGCGGTCGTGCTGACGACGGATCCCATGCACGAGGGTCCTCACCGCATCCGGGTCGGGGGCGTGACGGTACGGCCGAACCGGGTCTTGGTGGATCCGTTTCAGAACGAGGCGACCTTCGGCGGCGTGGCACCGACCGATACGACACCTCCGCACGTGGTGAGCGTGCGCGCCACGGACGCGACGACGGTCGTCGTGGAGTTCAGCGAGCCCGTGGGCGAGGGGGCGACCGACACCGCGAAGTATGCGCTTCGCGACGATGCCGGCCGAACGATCGCGATCGCGGCGGCCGAGTTGGCCGCTGAGGGACGCGGGTCGTGCTCACGACGTCCGACATGGAACCGGGCCGGCGGTACACCCTGACGCTGAACGAGGTGGCGGACCGAAGCGGAAACGTTCTGAGCCGCGAATCCGTGTCGTCCTTCGCAGGCGTGGAGGAGGGGGCGGACACCACCCCACCGCGCGTCACGGGGGCGACCGCGATCTCGTCGACACGGGTGCTCGTCACCTTCAGCGAGCGGGTCAAGGGGGGCGCGGGGAGCGCCGAGAACCCGGACCACTACCAGATCGTCGGCAGCGATCGACTCAGCGGCTCGCTGGAGGCGCAGGCCACCCTCCTGGTGCACGACGCCACGCTGTCCGACAACGCCCGCAGCGTGAGCCTGGTGACGGGTCCGCAGAGCGAGATCGCCTACACGCTTCGCGTCAGCAACGTTTTCGACGAAGCGGACAACGCCGTGATCGGCCCCACGCGCGATCGGCCCGTCGAGACCGAGTTCTTCGGTACGCCCGGGACCGGGGCGGGCCTCGACAGTGACGGCGACGGCCTCACCGACGCGGCCGAACAGCGAGGCTGGACGGTTCAGGTGGTCCTCGGAAGTGGCCGCGTGGAGGAACGTGACGTCACCAGCGATCCGTACACGGTGGATACGGACGGGGACGGGTTGCCCGACGGGGCGGAATGGGTCAACCGCACCAACCCGCGCGCCGCCGACACCGACGGCGACGACCTCAGCGACGACCAAGAACTGAACCTCTACTACAGCGATCCCACGCAGGGCGACACCGACGGAGACGGCTTGGGCGACGGCCTCGAGGTGAACTTCTTCGAAACGTCGCCCATCGACGCCGACACCGATGGCGATCAACTCGGCGACGATTTCGAGGTGGAGGCCGCCAACCGCAACCCCCGCATCGCGGACGTGCCGGGCATCGAGATCTCGGTGGGCGACGTCGGCCTCACGCTGGACGAGCGTTTCACCTATACCGACACCGAGGGCACCACGCAGACCTCCAGCAGCTCCACCAGCACCACCCTCGAGCAAGGCTCGGAGCGCAGCTACGCCACCAGCGACACGCAAACGATGACCAGCGCGTTGGAGGTGGCCGTCGGCGCCGAGGTCAGCTACTCGTTCCCGAAGGACTTCGGGGCCAGCGTCTCGACCGACGTGACCACGAGCTCCAGCCAGGAGTACAGCTCGACCGTGTCGCGCGCCTCGTCGACCAGCAGCAACCGCGCCTACAACGAAAGCATCGCCAAATCGCAGACGTTCGAGTCCACCACGGAGGTCCAGCGCGAGGTGCTGGACGCGGCAGTGCGCCTGCCGATCACCGTCGAGAGCTTGAGCGACGTGGCGTTCACGGTCGAGAACATCGAGATCACCGCGTTGCAACAGGACCCGCTGAACCGCAACCGCGTCATCCCCGTGGCCACCCTGGTGCCGGAGGTCGCCGCCGCCGGCGGAGACTCCCCGCGCTACAACGTGGGGCCGGGCGGCACAAAAAGCAACATCGTGTTCGTCAACCGTGAGGTGTTCCCCCAGACCGTCGAGGACCTCATGAAGGACCCGCGCGGCCTGATCTTCAAGATCGCCAACTACGACCTCACCGACGAAATCGGGCGCAACTTCGCCTATACGCAACAGGACGTCATCGATCGCACCGTCAGCATCACGGTCGATTACGGCGACGGCCGCACGGCGTCGTACCAGGTGGCGACCTACGCAGGATTCGACCCTGACGGGAACCCCATCGGAAGGACCATGCACGACGTGTTGAGCAACGAACTTGGGCTCGACTACGGCACCAAGCCGGGATCTGAGGTGCTGGGGGAGGGCGGCGACGACACGCAGGTGCTTACGCGCGTCGGAAATGTGGCCGAAGATGCCGCCAACGCCCAGTCGTGGGTGATCTTCACCTCCGCCGCGTACGGCGACACACTGGACACCGAGGTGGACTTCGGGGACATCGTGCTGCGTTCCGGCGACGTCTACCGCCTGGCCTACATGCAGGACGTCGACCAGGACGGCCTGTTCGCGCGTCAGGAGTACCTCTACGGCAGCGACGACGACGATCCCGACTCGGACGGGGACGGCCTGGGCGACTACGCCGAGGTCGAGGAGGGTTGGATGGTCGCGGTCGTCGGGCAAACCCGCTACACCGGCTACGCCGACCCGCGTCGCGCAGGACTCCGACTCGGATCAGGTACCCGACATCGAAGAGCGCGACGAATGGGGGACCGACGCCCGCCTGCGCGACACGGACGGTGACGGCATCGATGATTACGACGAGATCCACGGCTTCAGTTACCGCCAGAAGGGCGACCTCGCCGATACCGAGTTCGACACGCCCTACCCAGGCGAAACCTGGGTGACCAACCCGCTGGATCCGGACACGGACGGCGACGGCCTGAGCGACGGTTTCGAGCTCACGCTCGGGTCGAACCCGCAGGTGGACGACGCCGCCGACTTCATCGATACCGACCAGGACGGGCTCAGCGACACCGACGAAACCTCGAACTGCGACATCGCGGTGAATGGCGCGACACGCAACGCCTGTTCCTCGAAGTACGAGCCGGACACCGACGGGGACGGACTCCCAGACCTGCTGGAGCGCCGCCTCGGGACCGACCCGCAACGGGCGGACACCGACGGTGACAACCTCAGCGACTTCGACGAGGTGGACCTGGCGACCTTCAACACCTTCGACGCGAGCTTCGACGCGGGACAGTTCCGACGTGACTGCGACGCGGCCGACCGCTGCTTCTACGACGAGGCCGGCTCCGCTGCGCACGGCTCCGATCCTCGCAATGCCGACAGCGACGGGGACGGCCTGAGCGACTACGACGAGCTCATCACCGGCTGGCAGTTGGGCACGGACGGGAGCGACGTGACGTCCGATCCCGTGAGGTCCGACGCCGACGGCGACGGGCTGGACGACGCCGAAGAGAAGGCCGAAGGCACCGACCCTAACGATCGCGACACGGACAGCGACGGCGTGGACAACGGCGACCTCAAGGACGGCGAGGAGCTCGACCTGGGCCTCGACCCGACGACGCCGGACCAGAAGATTGCGGCGTGACGTTCGACCGGGTCGAGTTCCAGGATACTGGTGACAACGATTCGGAATTCCTCTCGCCTGGCGGCGACTACGACGCGAACTTCAAGCTCACCCGTCCCGACGGGACGACCAAGAACCTCCTGTCGTGGTCCGACAAGGAGATCGCAGACAACACCACGATCGACTTCGACGACGTGACGACCTTCGTCAAGGCCATCGACGGCGAATCGTTCAAGCTCAGCGGCACCATCAAGGAACTCGACACGGGCGGTGCCACGAGCTGCGAGAACAGCTACGACGAGTCGTACTCCGGTGCCGTGACCGCCGGAGACGCTCGAATGGACCAACCAGGGAGGCGGCACGTGCGCGTGGACGTTCTACTTCGACATCGCCATCGTGACGAACTGACGCGTCCTTACGATCTCGACCGACCCTGAACCCTGCGCCGCGGGCGGGCTCCACGTGAGCCTGCCGCGGTTCTTCGTGCCCCGATCGAGCTCGGGTCCGCGCAGCGGGGCCGAAGGCGATCGTTCGATGCCGCTTGGCGGATCTGTGCACGCCATGCGCACTACGCCCGTGCTGGTAGACGCTGGTGGGCGTGCCTTCGACGGGTCTCGGCCTTCGGCCAGAGGTCCTGTGACGAATGCATTCAGATGCAAACAGGAAAGTCTATGCTTTCCCACGACACCGATCGCGCCTCGTGTCGCTTCCGAGTTCCCAAGGGCATCGCCTGCGCCGCATTCGGGGACCGTCCATTTCGCGCGTCCTTCGTGCGCAGGCATGCCGGGAGTGACTCTCGGCGCAGCAGGGGGGCGTCACATCTTGGATTCGTCGCGTCCCGATGGCATGGGGCATCACACTTTTGCATCGCGGAAGGAACACCATGTCAGACGAATACGATCACGTCCACCGGGCAGCATTGCGTCGGCGACACCGAATTGCGTGGGCGGTGCCGATCGCCTTGTGGTGGCTGGTCGCCTGCGGCCAGGGCGGTGACCCGAGCGAGGCGGTCGAGGCGCTGGCCGTGACGTCGGCGCGCGCCACCAGCGCGACGTCGATCTCCGTCACCTTCAGTCACCCGTGACCCAACGCAGACGATCCCGGCGACTGACGTCGTGCGCGATCGGGACGGCGCGCGGCTGGCCGTCGTCGACGCGTACGTCAAGGAGCAGGGCACGCTGGTCATTCTGGCTACCGAGCCGCAGCGGCTGGTCGACTACGAGCTGGAGGTGCTCGATCCGACGCCCGTCGCCGGCGGCCTTCGGGCCGCCACGCTGCTGCGCGCGTCGGAGCCGGTGGCCGGCTCGGCCGTGCCGGCGCCGTTCGTGCAGAGCGCGACCGCGCTGGACGCCACGCACGTGCTGGTCACCTTCGAAGACCCCATCGGTCCGCCGGCGGTGGACGCGCACGACGATGCGCTGGACCCCGACGCCTACCTGCTGCTGGACCCCTCGCTGGGCGTGCGCGAGGTGCGCTTCGCCGATGGGCCCGCGCCACGCACCGCGGTGGTGCTGACCACCGATCCGCTCGGGACGGGCTCGCACCGCGTCCAGGTGGGGGGCGTCACCGTGCGGCCGAACCGAGTGCTGATCGACCCGTTCCGGAACGAGGCGACCTTCGGCGGCGTCGAGGTCGAGGACGGCACGCCACCGCGCGTGGTGGACGTGCGCGCGACCGATGCCACCACGGTCGTGGTTCAGTTCGACGAACCTGTCAGCGAGGGCGCGAGCGACCCGTCCATGTTCGTACTCACCCGTCCTGACGGCGACGTGCTTCAGGTCGTCGCCGCGCAGCTCACCGCAGAGGGCACCCGCATCGTGCTCACCACCGAGCCGATGGAGCCCGGCGTTCGCTACTCACTCGCGTTGGACGGCGTACAGGACGTGAACGGCAACGTGATCGCGGGCGGGACGACGACCGAGGTGACGGGCACGGACACGACCGAGGGGGTCGACACGACGCCACCCCGCGTCACGGGCGCCACGTCGATGTCGTCCACGCGGGTCCTCGTCACGTTCAGCGAGCCCGTGCAGGGCGGAATGGACAGCGCCGAGAACCCCGGACACTACGAGATCGTGGGCACGTCGACGCGGAACGGCGCACTGTCCGCGCAGGCCACGCTGCTCGTCAAGAGCGCGACGCTGTCCGCGAACGGTCGAAGCGTGGTGCTGGAGACCGGGCCGCAGAGCGAGATTCCCTACACGTTGCGGGTGACCCACGTCTTCGACGAGGCGGGAAACCCGGTGATCGGCCCGACGCGCGACAGGCCGTTGGAGGTCGACTTCTTCGGCACGCCGGTGAGTGGCGCCGGGACGGACAGCGACGGCGACGGCCTCACCGACGCGGCCGAGCAGAGGGGCTGGACCGTGGTGGTGCGCAATGCGAACGGTGAGACGGTCCGCAGCGAGGTGACCAGCGATCCGGGCGACCCCACCGTGCCGGTCGACCATCCCATCAACGTCGCGGCACGCGACACCGACCAGGACGGCCTGGGCGACGCGCAGGAGAAGACGTACCTGACGAACCCGCGCGCGGCCGATACCGACGGCGACGACCTCACCGACAGCGACGAGTTGAACCTGGTGTACAGCGATCCGACGGTGCAGGACACCGACGGGGACGGCCTGGCGGACGGGTTGGAGTTCCTCTTCTTCGACACCTCCGCGCTCTACGCCGACACGGACGGGGACCAGTTCCTGGACGACTACGAGGTCACCACCGACAACCGGAATCCGCGGATCGCGGACCTCCCGGTCGTCGAGATCGACGTCGGCAACGTCGACCTGCAGCTCGACGTGCGTTTCGAGGAACAGACCAGCGAGGGCACCTCCACCGTGGACAGCACGACCGTATCGACCACGCTCGAGCGCTCGGAGAGCAGCCGGACCGAAAACGTTCAGACCGACACGGACGAGTGGTTCGTGAACGCCGCGGCCAGCTTCTGCTACCTCGGAGGGTGTAGCGTCGACACCTTCGCGGTCGGCGGTACGGTGTCGGTGCAGGGTGGCTTCACGCGCACGTCCACCTCGACGTCCACGAACGAGTCGACACGCGCCGCGCAGGAGGCCTATGCACGCTCGCTGGCCACCGAGGCGACCGTGTCGGCCGAGGCATCCATCACCCGGGTCGTGGAGGATGCGAGCCTGGCAGTGGCCGTGACGCTTCGCAACCCCGGCAACGTGGCGTACACGGTGCGTGATCTCGAAATCACCGCGCTGACGCAGGATGGCCGCGATGCGTCCACGCAAGTACCGGTCGCGACCCTCGTGCCGGACAGCGGCGCGGGGATCCACATCGGACCGCTCAACCCGACGCGCGGACCGTTCCGCTTCGAGGCCCGCAACGCGTTCCCGAACCTGGTCGAGCAACTGATGCAGAACCCCCGCGGCATCACGTTCAGGATTGCAAACTACACCCTGGAGGACGAGCACGGGCGCCGCTTCGCCTTCGTGCAGCAGGACGTGAACGATCGGACCGCCGGGTTCAAGATCAACTACGCCGGCAACCGCGACATGGAGCTCTACCAGGTCGCCACCAACGCTGGGTTCACCCCTTCGGGCCGGCCGACCGGCGTGTCGATGGCCAGCGTGCTCCAAGGGACGCTCGGTCTCGAGCACGTAGCGCAGGAGGTGGACGAGAAGCTCGATCCCACCGTCCGCGCGGACGCCGAGCGGATCGCGCGGAGCTACTCCACGCGCGTCATCGACGGCGTGGAGGTGCTGCACCGCGTACGGGACGTCTCGCGCGAACTCACCGGTGAGGACCGGGACTGGTTCGTCTTCATCTACCAGGGCGGGACGCACGCCTGGTCACCCCCGTCGACCGACAACCCCGGCGAGGACTTCCGAAGCGTCACCGTCCGCTCGGACGCCGACTTCGGCTTCTACTTCGTGCAGGACCTGGACGGCGACGCGCTGCAGAAGTCCATCGAGCTTTCGTACGGCAGCATCGACAGCAACGAAGATGCCTGCGACAACGGATTGTTCGGGGTCGTGCTCGACCCGGACCGTTGCCCCGGCTCGGCCGACGGGATCTTCGACAGCCGCGATAGCGATCGGGATGGGATCAACGACAACACGGAGCTGAAGGGACCGTTCATCGGCAACGACTACCGTCCTTGGACGATCCGCTTCGACGACGGCCGTGACGTGTACCGCACCTCGGCCAACCCGGCCCGACGCGACACCGACGGCGACGGCCTGCGCGACTGCCAGGAACTCGTTCCCACCGAGGACGGCACCGACGGCACGCCCCCACTTGCCTGCGCCGAGATCACCGTCTACCTGAGGACGACGGCGTCGCGACGCTCGACGCCAGCGAGGGGACCGAACTGGCCAGTTTCACCCTGCCCTCGCCCACCGATCCTTCGGTGATCGACACCGACGGCGATGGTCTCACCGATCTCGAAGAGGTGCTGGGCTTCCAGTACGAGGGTCTGGCGGGCGTCGAGGTCGAGGTACGGCCGGACGCGTCCGGACCCGCGACGAACCCGTTGAGCCGCGACAGCGACGAGGACGGGCTGGACGATCGCAGCGAGATCCGGCTGGGCACCGACCCGACCACACCGGACGGGGCGACGGTCTTCGACGACGACGGGGACGGGCTGGTCAACGTCGAGGAGACGACGCCGCGCACGATCACGGTGCACGACGCATCCCCGGCCGTCATCGCAGGCGACCACGACGCCGACGGTTCCCAACGAACGACGGCATCCGACCCTGATGTCGTGGACACCGACGGGGACGGCCTCACCGACTGGGAGGAGTACCACGGCTGTCGCGACCTCGACCGCGACCTCGCCTGCGACCCCGACGTGCCTGCGTTCGGGCCCACGGGAAGCACCCGTCGGCGCGGCCACGCCGAGCGACGCCGATACCGATCGCGACGGCCTGAACGACCGGGCCGAGGTCGACGGCGTCTCGTTCACGACGCCTACGGGAGGCACCGAACTGCGCTACCCCGACCCGGTCGACGGCGACACGGACGACGACGGGCGCTCCGACGGGGATGAGATCGACGAGCCCTGGCAGGTGGTCGTCGCTGGACGGGGTGGCTACCTGGCGTGGTCGGATCCCATGCGTGCCGACGTCGACGGCGACGGACTCGACGACGGACAGGAGAAGCTGTACGGCACCGACCCGAACCGGGCGGACACCGACGGCGACGGTGCGCTGGACGGCCTGGAGGTGTCACGGGTCGGTGAGAGCGGCGACCCGCTGACCGATCCGCTCACCCGGACCACCTGGTGACGGTCACCTTCCTGTCGATCGAAGTCGGACGAGGCGACACGAACGGCACGGCCGACGGCGACCCGGCGGGCGACGCCGGCGACTTCGACTTCGAGCTCGGCACGGTCAAGCCCGATCCAGAAACGGGCCTTCTCTCCAAGCGCTTCTTCGTGTCTCCGAGGATCATCGTGAGTCACGTCGAAGACGTGATCGCAGCCGGCGGCACGCCGTTCCTGAGGTTCTGCCAGGAACGCATTCAGTCCCTCTGCATTTGGGAGGAGGACTTCCAGCCTGGAACCTACATTCAGGTGAATTCGGAACACGCGAATGAGCTGGGTCTCACCCCGTTCCAGGATCGGTTCGCCGTTCCGTTCACGAGCCAGTTCGCGGTGTGGGGCGAGATCCAGGAGATCGACGATCCGTTCCCGTCGTCTGGCAGTACCATCGATCACGGGTTCAGCTTCGGCGGCCTCGGTGACGACGTGGCCACGTTCGAAGGTGATTCGCTCACCAAGGGCACGAAGGTGAAGGTGTTCACGCAAGCGGACGACCAGGAGAGCTACCGCCTCGACGTGACGGTGCAGGTCACGATCGAGTAGGACGACCTTGGGCGCGTGCGCGCCGAGGAACGGGAGGCCCGGACTGGTGTTCGGGTCTCCTTCGTGCTGGGGTGCCATGTCAGAGAGAAGCCCGTACGTACGCGAGTGGCCAAGCTCAGGTGACAAGTGCGTAGGTATGCAATGTCGAGGAGCGCTATACTGGTTCGGCGACACCCACCTCGGCGTGTCGCACGCGCCCCGCCCTCGGCCCGGCCTGTGCCCCTCGGCGGATCGCGGCCCGCCCTTCGTGCGCGCAGGCCCAGAGGGAGTGGTTTCGATGTGGGATGTAGATGTCGAGGTCGGTTCGCGTGGTCGCGAGTTCTGTTGCTCGCACTGTTCGTCACGGCGGCGACGGCGTTCGCGCAACCGGGCCCGCGAGGCTACGTCGACATGGTCTACGTGCCGCAGGTCGAGAAGGTGCTCATGTTCGGCGGTCAGTTGGACTATCTGGAGCCGTATCGTGCGGTCGGGGGACGTGGTGGTACGACCCGGCCCAGGACGCCTGGAGCGAGGTCACGAGCGAGCCGCAACCGGGCCCGCGCGGGGCCGCCCACCTGGCCGTGCACGACCCCACCGGTACCGTGGTGATGTTCGGCGGGGGCGTTCCCGTCGAGGGCGGGTTCCAACCGTTCAGCGAGACGTGGCTGTTCGACCCCGTGGAGGAGCGCTGGTCGCAGCTTTCATTCGAGGAAGGCGCCACGCCTCAGGCCGAGATCGGCGAGATGTTCGCGTACCACGAGGCGGCGGACCTGTTCGTGCTGCACGGCGGGTTCACGCTGGACGGGATGCGCTTTTTGAACGACACCTGGCACTTCGACCTGGGAGAACGCACCTGGACGAAGGTGGAGCCCGCCACCTCGCCCCCCGGCATGAACTACAAGGCGTTCGCCTACGACCCGCGCACCGAGCAGCTGGTCCTGAGCGGCGGTGTGGTCGAGGAGGTGGACGACACCTGGACCTACGACCCGCGCGATCCGGACTGGCAGCATCACGAGAAGCTCCCCGAGACCCGCTGGGTGGATTACGTGCGCATGGTGTACGACCCCAACCTCGACACCCTGATTCGGTTCGGGGGCACCAACGAGGACGAGGGGGCCGTCTGGTCGGTGAGCGAGGACCTGGAATGGTCGTTGCTCGACATCGAAGGCGAGTCGCCCCCGCGGATGAACCGGCACGCCATGACCGCCGTTCCGGGCCTCGGCGTGCTCGTGTACGGCGGCGTGTACCGGGGGCGGCCGACTTCACCAGCGACATGTGGGTGATCGACACGGTCGAGGGGCGCTGGGAGAAGCGCTGAACGGGAGGAGGCCGGCCGAGTCGTAGTGATGACCGGCGTCGCCTGCGCGTCTCTGGACCGAACCGCGGGCGACCCGGTCCAAGAACAGCGAAACCCGTGACCACCAACGGGAATACGCCATGATCGTCAGTGGGGAAGCCCAGACGGCCGTTCACCCGGCGCGGAACGCGTCACGGCAACCAGCAGTTCGTCGAGCGGCATGGCCGATCCGCCCGTATCCGACGCGGGCGCCGGTACGCGTTGCAGCGCGTCCGTCGCGCGTCTCGCGATCTCGAACGAACTGGCCTCGTGGCCCGCCACGACCCGCAGGATGTCGCCCGCCTCGGACGTCCTCCCTTGGCGGCGACGGAGCTCCCCCAGCGCGAGCAAGGCCTCCAGGACCGCGGGTGCGCGCCCCACGCGCGGGCAAGGGACAGCGTCTCGTGCAGGTGTCGTTCGGCCGGCTCGTGTTCACCTTCGAGCACGAACGCTTCCCCCAAGCGCACGCGGCATGTCAGGCGGAGCGCGGCCGGCATGAAGTACGAGCCGCTCGGCTCGAATGACGCCAGGTGTGCGAGCGCTTCGTCTGCGAGATCTCGCATCGCTGCCGGCCGGTCCTGGGCCCGCGCGATCCGGGCGAGGCCGTCGAGGCTCATGACCCTCGCCCAGGCGGCGGTCTCGTTCCGGTTCGCGGCGCGCAGCATGCGCAGCGCCGTCCGGTAGTGCTCGTGCGCGTCTCGCTCGCCCCGCAGGCGTGCCGCGTTCCCCAAGATCGCGTGCGCCCCGCCACGGATCGCCGCCGCGGCACCGCCCTGGAACTGGGACCCGAGGTCGAGCGCGCGGCGGGCGACGGCCGTGGCGGAGGTCGCGTCGCCGAGCGTCAGGCACGCTTCGGCGAGGATCAGGGAGGTGTTGGCGCCCTGCCAGGTGAAGCCCGTCGCCTCGTGACCGGCCACGCTCTGCTCGGCGGCGGCATGCGCGGCCGCGTACGACCCGGAGCAGTACAGCAGCAGCAGCGCCAGCGAGCCGGAGATCATGGCCAGCGCGTGCGTTTCTCCCGCGTCGTGCGCGAGTTCGTGCGCCTCCTGCAGGGCGGCGATCGATTCGCTGGGGCGAGACACGCGGTAGGCGAGGTCGTTGAGCATCGTCGCGACGCCCTCGACGTCGCCCAGCTCTCGGTAGAGCGCGAGCGCCCGGCGGAACGACGCCTCGGCGAGGGCCTCGTCCGGGGGGTCGTGGCGCAGTCGGGCGATGCCGCGCAGCCGAAGCGCACATGCCAAGTCCGCGCGTGCTGCAAGACGGTCCGCGAGGTGCACGGCACCGGTCCAGCCGTTGGAGCGCGGCCGCAGGCTCGAAGAGATCGTTGAGGAAGCCGGCCTGCCACATGAGTTGCCGCATGGTGAGCAACGCGTCCGGGTCCGACCTGATGGGCTGCTCGATCCACGCCAACCCCTGTTGGTGGCGGCCGCGCAGGCTGAAGTACCACCCGAAGGGGTGCACGGCGGGTTCGAGGAGGTCCCCGCGGCCTTGATCGGCCGCCCATGACCAGGCGGTCAGGATGTTCGCGAGCTCCGCCTCGACCTCGTTGGCGGCACGGCTGGTGTCGCCGTGCGGAAAGGCGCCCTCGAAGGAGGCGATCATGCTCAGGTAATGGCTGGCGTGGCGCTCGCGGGCTTCGGCGGCAGCCTGCGGCCGCCCTTGCGCCTTCTCGTCCAGGAACTGCTGCATGAGCGGATGGAGGTCGTAGTGCCCCGCCCCATCCGAGGTCAGCAGCGAGGCATCGACCAGCGCCGCGAGTTGCGCAAGCGAGGCGCTCGTCGCCTGGGCGGCGGCTTCGCGCCGGAAGCCGCCGCGGAAGACCGACAGGCCCTGCAGGACGTGCTGATCGTCTCCGGAGAGGAGGGTCCAGGATTGCTCGAGCACGACGCGCATGCTCTGGTGTCGCTGCGGACCGTCCCGGCTCGGGCTCTGCAGCAGGTCCAGGCCCCGATCGAGCTCGTCCGCGACCTCGGCGAGGCTCAGGACGCGGAGCCAGCTCGCGGCCAGTTCGATGGCCAAGGGCGTGCCGCCTACTTGCCGGCAGATTCGCGCGGCGGCCGCCGCGTCCTCCTCCAGCCGAAAGGTCGATCGCGCCCGCCGGCCCGCCCTGAGCAGGAGTTCGAGCGCCTCGGACGGGCCCGTCGCTGCCCTCGTCCGGGCCGGGAAGGCTCAACCCCTGCAACGGGTACACCCATTCGCCGCTGCAGCCGCAACCGTTCCTGGGACGTCGCCAGGATCGTCAACGCCGGTGCCGACGCCAGCATCCCGGCCAGGAGGTGCGCGTGCCCAGCAGGTGTTCGAGGTTGTCGACGACGAGGAGCATGCGCATGGGGCGCAGGCGCTCGTGGAGCTGCTCCTCCATGCTCAGCGGGCCCAGGAACGTGAGCCCGAGCGCCTCGGCGAGGGCGGACAGCATCCCGTCGCCGTCCGCCACGGCCGTCATCGGAACGAAGGTCGCACCATCCCGGAACGCCGGGCGAGTCGCGTGGTGAAGCTCGATCGCCACGCGGGTCTTGCCGATGCCGCCCGGCCCGACCACGCTCAGCAGGCGACAGTCGGCGTCGCCGAGGATCCCAGCGATCTCGTCGATCTCCCGCTCCCGCCCCACCAGCTTCGTGGTCGTGCCAGGTAGCCGCATGCGCCCCGCAGCGCCAGGAGAGACGGCACCATCCGGCGGGACGTCGGTCGTGCCAGGGTCGGTGCGGATCCGACGCGCGAGCTCCGTCGTCGCCTCATCGGGCGCGGCCTCGACCTCCCGCGCCAAGTCGGCCACCGAGGGTGTCGTACGCGTTCCAGCGCGTCGAGCCTCCTCCCGGCACGCCCGAGCGCGGCCAGTTGGCGCCTGGCCGCGTCCTCGTCGAGGGGATCGTCCAGCAGCAGCCTCCCCAGCAGATCGGCGGCCTCCCCGTGGCGCCCCGCACCCGACAGCGCTTCTGCGACCGTCGTCACCGCGAGGCGCCACGCGCGCCTCAACGCCTCCCGCTCCATGTCCAGCCACGCCGTGAACGCTGGGAGTCGGTCCGCGTGAAACGAGGCCAGCAAGGCGCCACGGTAGTGCGTCAGCGCCCACTCGGGGCGTCCCTGCGCGAGGGCCTTTCGGAACGCACCCACGTCGCTGGTCACGCGCCAGCGCAGGCGCGTCGCATCGACGTCCAGGTCCTCGGTGTAGGGCAGGCCTCGAATGCGGCTCAGCAGGGGCCGCAAATTCGCGCGGGCCGCTTCGTCGTCCCTATCGGGGTAGAGCAGGTAGAGGAGCTCGTCACGACGGACCCAATCCCCTGAAACGCAAGGTAGTACAGAAGGGCCGCGCGCTTGCCGGGTGGGGCTCGAAGCGCCCCTTCTCCGTCGCGAGCGAAGCCCTTCCCGTGAGCGTGACGTGGGTCATCGTGCCATGAGCTCTAGGCGTTGCACCCGCACCGCAAGCCCGTTTCATCACTCGACGCTCGGGTTGGCGCCTGGTGTCGCGGGCCGGGTCGTTCGTGCGTCTACGGGGCATCCATCTCGACACGCACGACCCTGGCTACGCCCGTCCGCGGCAGGAGATCGGTGATGCCCAACGCCGCATGCGTGGCGCCGGTGCCCCAGTGCAGGGCCCGCCCCAGCGCTGGTACGAGGCGAGCATGTCGTCCTGCGAGGCGCGACGGGCCTTGGCGGCCAGGTACGCGTCGACGTCGACGACGAGGCTCGGTCGTGGCGTGAGCGTGGGGGCGCTCAATGCCGTGGTGAGGCGCTCGATGTACGCGTGGATCCCGGTCTCCGAACCGTGGGATTGGCCGAACGCGATGGGCATCGCGAGCAGCGCCACGACCAAAAGGTGGACTCCGTGTCTGTTCATGTGTTCGCCCTCTCTCCCGGTGCGAGCTCGTGCTCGGGCCGTGCCGCCACCATCAGGGAGCTACTCCATTGCCCAGGCATTGCGCTGGCGTTGCGTAGCACGCCCGCGGCCGTGCCTGTGGTCTCCTGGGGCAGCAGCGCGACTGCGTCGGGTGCCTACCCGCAGGGCCCTGGCGCTGACTCGCCGTTTCCTGGCGGTCGACGCGCATCGCGTCGGCAGCCTGGCGCTGTCGCAGCGCCACGAGGCTACGTCCGGTCGACGCGTGTGCACGTGGACAGTGCCTGGCATTCCCAGGCTGTCACCTGCAGTGCCGTGGCGCGTCATGAGGTTGTGGGCGGCAGCGTCGTTCGAGGTGGCGAGGCTGGCACTGGCCTGATCGACGACAAGATGGTCGCCACACGGTTCATGTTCGACCGTCATGGCGAGACCGCCGGGCACATCGACGCCGAAGCGGGCTTCCACGACGCGCACTTGGAGGTCATCGGCGGCGAGATTCGCTCGAGGGACGATTCGACCGAGTTGGGGGTCGTGCAATGACGATGTGGCCGCGCTTGTCAGGGTTGCTCGTCGCATTGGTGTGCGCCGTCTTCGTTGCGGTGTCTTGCGGTTGGGAGTCGGAACGCGTGGACTTCGCCAGCGACCCGCGCGTGCTGCGGGGGACCTGGACGGGAACGGTGGAGGGGTACGAGGGGGCTGGCGAATCCAGCCCCCTTCGCCTCGAGTTGGGTGCGACGTACGTTGGCACGAGCTCCTACACCTTTTCGGGTGCGTTCCACTTGGCAGGCGAACCTCCAAGGACGATCGAGGGCACCGTGTATGGCAACTCGGGGCACACGTACGTCGCACCGCAGACGCCGGCGTACATTCTTCCCAGTGCGGAGGCGGAGATTCGTGAGAACGGCGAGGTGGTGTGGGAGTTTCGCGGCTCGCTCGACATCGACGAGCCGGTCATGTTGGGCGACCTCATCGACCCGGACGACCCCGCGGGCGACCCCGATGCGTTCTCGTTGCAGCGGGCGTCGCACGAAGCGAGGTAGGACGGACGGTCGTGCGTCCACGTGGACGCTTTGTCCGTGTGCTGTGGGGCGAGCATCGCTGCAGCCACAGGCTGACAGCATGCGGACCAGCTGAGAGGCGCTTCGCCCATCACTCGGCGTTCAGGGCCCGCGCAGCGTTGCGCCGTGGACCGGCCAACGCGCAGTCGAGGTTGCCGTCGTCCTGCATTTCGGAGTCGCTCGCTCCCAAATCGAGCTACGAAGCCTACTCTCTGACCGGTGGACAGGTCGGCCTTTCCCGACACCCTGATGAGGCCGAATCGGACGTCAACGTCGTCGAGGAAATGAAGCGGAACCTGTCCGACTGGAAGCTCGACCGCGGGATCGTGGTTGCGGACACCGGTTCAACAGTGCCGCCAACCGTCGAACGCTGCAGGGCGCGGCGAACGCGTACATCCTCGGCGAGGAGCTTCGCCGAAGGCCGAACGGCACACTGCCTGAGGCGTTCCGGCGGCCGGGTCGGTACAAGATCCTGCAGAACGGCCTGGAGATCAAGAGCCTCACCACGCCAACGCGGCAGCGTGATGGCCCGCAGGTCGTAGACGTATGCCTGGTGGTGGGTCGGATGCGCGGCGGCGCCCTGGCCGATTGCCGACCATGGATCCATCGGACGGCGACCTCGACCGTGGCCGTGATCGGCCTCAGTGCGATCCAGCACGCGGCGATCCTGGGGCCTACCGCCACGGACGAAATGATGCAGGTCCACGGGCAGACCGACGTCGGTCCCTACGGCCTGGGCGGGTTCCGCGCCACCAAGCCGAACTGCAGCGTCAGCGCACGGCCCTCGATCACGCGCAGCATCGCCGAGACCGCTCGTCCGTGGCCGATCCGCGTCGAGCTGGTTCACGGTGCCGGTGAAGTACAGGTCGCGTTGGGGGTTGTGGAAGGCGAAGGCGCCGGACTGGCCTCAGAAGCCCAACAGCGTCGCCGATCGGATCGAACGGCGAGAGCAGCCAGGGTGTCCACTGCTTCTCCAGGCCGATGCCGAAGTCGAACTGCCCGGGGAAGTAGATCCGGTTCCATTGCTTGAGCGTCTGGATGGTCTCCACGGGAAGATCGCGCCGTGCACGGCGCGATTGCGAACCATTCTCGCGACGGTCCGGTCGAGGAACGCGGCGTCGGGCATCTCTGCGGGGCGTCACCACGCTGCATCGCGTGCCTCCTCCGGCGCGGGCCGAGCCGGGTCGCTGGAACGATGCGTCGTGGCCGGCGTTACGACGCGCTGCAAGAAACCGCACAATGGTGGAGATCGATCGAGGCGCTGACGACTTCCGAGGCGCTCGCCTCGAGGTCCGACTCTCGCGTGACGTTCGCGCTCGCGACCCTGGTCGGACTGTCGATGATGGCGCAATCCGCGACCGGCATGCTCTGGCCGGGCCTGTACCGGGACCAGGCGTTCGCGCTCGATGCCTGGCGCGTCGAACGATCCCGTGACGGCTGCTCGTCGCGGTCCCCGTCCTGTTCGTGTCGCTTGCGCTGGCCCGGCGCGGTTCGGCACGGGGTACCTGGTGCTGCTCGGCGTCCTGCAGTACGCCCTCTACAACTACGCCTATCTACCTGTTCGGGGCGGCGCTGAACGTGCACTTCTTGTTGTACGTCGGTGGCGTTCGTGGCGAGCGGGGCGTCCCCATCGCGGGATCGACGGTGCTCGATCCCGGTCGGCGATCGGCCGATCGTTCGCCGCGGCGACGCCGGCGAGGCTGGTGTCGGGCTACATGGGCGTTCGGGCCGCCGTGCTCGGCCTCGCCTGGGTGGGTCAGTGGCTGGCGTTCGTCGTGACGGGGACGGGCGCCGGAGATCCGGCCTCGAGCCGTTCCGCCTCATCGCGGCGCTGGACCTGTCGCTCGTGGCGGCGCCGGTCGCGCTCGGCGCGGTGTGGCTGTGGTCGAGGCGCGGCTGGGGAATCGTGATCGCGGTCGTACTGAACGTCAAGGGGGCCATCGACGCCGGTTCGCTCGCCGTAGGGTCGCTCGCGAGCGGTTCGCTGGCCGCCGGAGGTGGCGCACCGGGCCGCTGGCCTCGCGGGGTGTTCTTCACCGTCGGGCTCGCTCGTCTCGCTGGCGCTGCTGCTGGCGAACATGCGGGTTGGAACGAAGCGGGCGAGGCCTTAGCCGCCGGCGCCGGGAGGTCCTCGGGCAGCGTGACGCCAGCACGGCCAACAACCGTCAGGTCAAGCAGGTTCTGGAAGATCCACGACGACCTGGGATTCCCGGAGGAACGGTGATGACGATGGAGAATACGGTTCTGCGTCGCTACAGCCGCCATGTCTACTTCGACGCGGACGAGCGGGCGTACGTGGCCCTGTGCAGCGAGTTCCCGCACATCTCCGCATTCGGCGAGACGCCTGAGGAGGCGCTGGCCGAACTCGACGTGGCGCTCGAAGGCGCCCTCGAAGTGCATCACGACGAAGGCTGGCCGATCCCCGAACCGCTCGCCCCGCCGGAGCCCGAGGCGCTGCCCAGCGGAAAGTTCGTGACGCGCCTTCCCAAGACCCTCCACGCTCAGCTTGCGCGCACCGCGAAGCAGGAGGGGTGTCGCTGAACACGCTCGTCATCACCCTCCTCGCGCAAGGACTCGCTTCGCGGCAAGCTCCGAGCCGCGTGGGCAAGGTGTAGGCACTCGTGGCAGATCCGCTGGAGGTGTGCCAACGCAATGACACAGAACGGGACACGGTCGCGCAAACCCCACCGGCGAATATGTCCACGCCAAGAACGACGGTCACGGTACGGCAAGGAATGCGACGATCGTACCCGTCAAGCTGCGAAATTCGTACTCGCTTTGTGGCAATGCGACGCCCGACGCGCCCCGAATCACACCGGGGCGCACCTTTATTTCCACCGTCCAGAACGCACATTGTCGAAATGGTGGGCGATGACGGATTCGAACCGCCGACCTACCGGTTGTAAGAGTTCCGGATGGGCCGTTTGCGGCTCTGTCTTGACAGCGTTGGGTCGCCGTGGCACCGAAGGCGACGGCGACCGGCCGTGGTGCAGCGCCTGTACCGGCCAGGCGATGGCCAGAGTTCAGGACGATCCAGAACAGGATCATGCCGATGCCGCCGAAGTTGCCCATGCCCCAGCCGCCGTAGCCCATCATGAGGTGCTCCTTCGCGTGCGAGAGCTTGCCGGACCGCGTGTTGGTGACCGCGAGCGGCACGCGCGCGTCGCTCTTGGCCGACATCGACGCTCGTGTCGGCCTCCTTCCGGTCGCGCTTCAGGGTATCTGCGCTGAGGATCCCCTGCCTGCATAAAGTTGACGTGCTAAACTTGCCCGCAAGACGCCCTTCCTTCGAGGAGGCCCAGTCGTGGGCGACGACGGCGCAGCGCGCGTATCCGCTTCCGACGAGCGCAGCCGTGCTCCAGCCGCGCTTCCAGCGCGCGACGCCGGCAGCACGGGCCGCGCAACGCCCGTGAGCGCCGCCGGCCCACGCGCCGAGGCACGTGCCGAGGAGTGCGCGGCGCAGCCGCGGGTCGGCTTCGTCGCCCCACCTGCTCCGCACGCTCGGCTCCCTGGCCGTCGAGGCATCCGACTATCGCGCCACCAAGCCGCTTACGCTGCTCGCGTTCCTGAGCCTCGAGGGTGCCCAGCCTCGAGGCCGCGTGGCGCGCATCCTGTGGCCTACCACGCATCGTCCCCGGAGCAATCTTTCGGTCGCGCTGTCGGATCTTCGGCGCGAGCTGCCGGGCTGCATCAGATCGGACGAGTGGCGGGTGTGGTCCACCGTCGCAACGGACGCCGAGCGCATGCTGGCGGCCCTGGACCGGCGCGAGGTCGAGCGGGCGCTCGCCCTGTACGGCGGGGGCTTCCTGGAGCCCGTGCCCTACCGGGGTCCATCTGCGGAGCTGGAGGAGTGGATCCTGGAGACGCGCGAGCGGATGGCCGCGAGCCTGCAGGCGGGCCTGATCGCCGCCGCCGAACGCTTGGCCGCCGAACGCCAGGCCGACGACGGGTCCGCCGCGGCCACCGTGCGGCTCGCACGCCGGGCCGTCGAGTTGCCTGGCGCGCTGGGTATGAGCCCGGACCTGCTCCAGCGCGCCGAGCGACTCCTGGGCGCCCGGGCGAGTTCGGCGGCCACCATCGTGCGCCGCGAGCTCGCGGAGCTCGGCGCGCAGCCCTCGACGGATGCGCAGGAAGTGGCGGCCGCCCCGACGCCTCCGGCACCGGCTTGGCACCGCGCTCCGCCGATTTTCGTCGGCCGTGAGCAGGACGTAGACGCGATCCAGGCCATGCTCCGGCACCCCGATTGCCGGTTGCTCACGCTCCTCGGACCGGGCGGAATCGGCAAGACCCAGCTGGCGTTCGCGGTGGGGCGCGCCGCGGAGGCGAGCGCGAGCTACGGGGGCCGGGTGCGCCTCGTCGCGCTGGGCCCGCTCGAGCCGAGCGCGTCGATCGAGAGGCGGATCCTCGACGCGTTCGGCGTCGAGGGAGGCGCGGACGAAGACGCGCCAGCGCGCCTCGCGTCCCGCCTGGGTCGGCGCGACTGGCTCCTGATTCTCGACGAGTTCGAAACGGCGCTCGACCGGGCGCCGCTCGTCGCGGACCTGCTCCACGCGTGCCCCCGCCTGACGGTGCTCATCACCTCCCGCCGGCGCCTCCAGCTCTCCCGCGAGTGGGTCTACCCCGTGCACGGGCTCGACTCGCGACGGATGTCCAAAGCAAACCGGGCCGCGGCGCCCTCCGACGCCGAGCGGCTGTTCGTCGCGTACGCACGCCGCGCCGACGCCCGCTTCGAGGTGACGCCCGCCGACCTGTCCCACGTCCGTCGCATCTGCGACCAGGTCGGCGGATCGCCCCTGGCCCTGTCGCTCGCCGCCTCGTGGGCGGGCGCGCTCTCCTGCGCGGACATCTCGCGCGAGATCGAGCGGGGCGCGGATCTGCTCCGCAGCCGCCACCGGGACGCCACCCCGCGGCACCGCAGCATGCGATCGGTGTTCGAGACGAGCTGGCGTCGTCTGGACCCTGCCATGCAAACGTCCTTCGCGCGTCTCGCAGTGTTCCCCGGGACGTTCGATGCGCCCGCCGCCTGCCGGGTGGCGGGCTTCGAGGTGTCGTCCCTGGCCGACCTGGTGGACGCATCGATGGTGGTGTGGATGCCGCGCGCCCGCGGCAGGTACGAGCTGCATCCGCTGGTGCGCCGATTCGCCGCGGAGAAGCTCACTGCGGGGAACGGGAAGCGCCGGCACGCAGCGCAGGCGCACGCCCGGCACTACCTGGCGCTGCTACCGGAAGGGGATCGCCCGGCCCGAGCCGCGCTCGACGGAGCAACGGTCGAGGCGCTGGTGGAGGAGTTCCCGAACGTGCGTGCCGCGTGGACGTGGTGGGCGGCCCACGGCAACGTCGTTCGCCTCGTGTGGCGCATGGCCGCCCTGGGCAGCTTCTTCGAGGTGCGCGGCTGGCTGGACGAGGGAGCCGCACTGTTCTCCGAGACGGCCGTCCTCTTGGAGGCACGAGAGGGCCGATCGGCGGCGGTGGGCAACGCGGAGGCGCAGGCTGCCTGGCTTCGGTGCTTGGCTGGCCACACCCAGGACGCAGCCGACCTGGCCCGGTCGAGCCTCCGTGCGCTGGCCACGACGCACGACGGGGGCGGCCTGGCAGTGGCTCTCGAGACCCTCGGGCTCGCCCTTCACCGCAGCGGTCGGTTCGACGAGGCTGCCGCCTTCCTGCAACGGGGCGTGGAGCTCGTGCGGGAGACAGATCCCGTGCGCCATGCGTACTTCGCGTCGTCGCTGTGCATCGTGGCGATTGGCATGGGTGCCTACGATCGCGCCGCGAACGCGATCCAGATGGGCCTCTCCCTTCAACGTCGGTTGGACGACGCGGCGCTGGGCATGTACAACGTCCACAATTTGGGGCGCCTGCATTTCGCGCTCGGCGACTTCGCCACGGCGCGCCTTCGCCTTCGACAGGCCGTGGACATTGCCACCGAGATCGGCCACCAGCAGCAGGTCCCCGAACTCCTCGCGGCCCTCGCCCGGGCACACGCGGGCTCCGGCGAGTGGAGCGAGGCCGAGGTGACCGCGGCCGAGGCGCTTCGCGAGGCGGAGGCCGCCGGCACCGCGCCCGCTCACGCCGCCACCCTTGCGCTTCTCGCCCGGATCGCCGCGCACGCGCACCGCCACGACGAGGCCGAGGCCCACCTGCAGGCGGCGGCGGAGGTGTGCGACCGGCACGGCTTGCTGCCGGTCGCGCTCGACGTGCTGCTGGCGTCCGCCCAAGCGGAGGTCGCGCGCGGCGCCGGCGCTGGAGCGGCGGCGGTGCTACGGCTCATCACGGAGCACCCCGCGGCCGAAGCGCACGTCCGCCGTGCGGCCCGCCGCTCGCTGCGCGCGCTCGGGCGGTCCTCCGGCGGTTAGAAGCGCGACGGCTCGACGAAGAACGCGTCGCTGCCCCAGCAGGTACCCATCACCTTGAGCCCTTCCGCGTCGCGGAGGTACATGGCGTGACCCGGCTGCGTGCAGCCTGTGGCGGCCGGACGCGCTTGGCTGGAGACCTCGGCCCCTGCGGGCGTCACCTCGGTCTCGGTGACCGTGTCGTCGTTGAAGCCGGTGGTCACGACGGCGATGTTGCCGTTCGCGAGCCGCGCGAGATCGAGCCCGACAGGCCCGTCGCCCACATCCACCAAGCCCGCCAGCGTCGGGAGGCTCTCCCCGTCCCACGTGACGATCGCGAGGGCGTCGTCGCCGAACACGCTCACACCGCACAGCACATCCCCGGTGCCGGTGCCGTCGTCGTGGCAGCGGATCCGGCGAGCGTCCAGCCCGAGGTCGAAGGCGCGCTCGGGCGGCGAGCCGTCCCACCCGACCAGGTACATGCCGCTCTCCACGGCGCGGGTCACGGCCAGCAGCGGACCGCGCGGCTGCGGAACCGGATGGTCGCTCAGCGCGTCCGAGTACGGGTACGCGGAGACCAGCTCCCCATCGAAGCCGGCGTCGACGTCCACCTCCGCGGGCACGTAGAGGTCCTGCGCGTCGTCGTACACGTAGAATTCGAGCGCACCCGGGCGGGAGACGTTCACCACGTCGGACACGACGTCTCTGCCGGCGGCGATCCCGTCGTACACCGCCCCCGACGCACTGTCGATGGGGGTTTGCCACGCACCCCCCACGAACCGTTGGAGGACCCAGCCGTTCTGGCCGAAGGCCAGGAGCATGGCCGCGCTGTCAGGTCCGGGAGGATCCACGCTGGCAGCCGCGACTCCGAAGAACGGACCGCTGGCGAACCCGGACTCCTCCAGCAGGTCCTCGCCGGTGGCGAGGTCGACGACGGCGTACCCGTCCGCGCCCGCGAACGCGACGGGGAAGGCTCCGGTGAAGTCGGCGAATCCCGGCGGCCTCCAGTCGGCCGGCGACCGGCTCGCCGGCCGCTCCGACCGCGGCGGCGCTCGCGGCAGCGGTGCCCGCGCTGCGCGGCCCAAAGTTGCCGAAGGGCCCAAGGGGAAAGGGGGCCTCCGGCTGCGGCACGGGACTGTCCTTCACGCCCAGCGGAATGGCGGCTTCCCCGTCCTCAGACGAGAAGAACGCCGTCACCCGCTTGTCCTCGTCTGCCTCCAACGTGCACGTCGGGGTGGTGCCGCACAGGTCCCAGCCGGTGAAGACGGACCCTGGATCCGCCTCGGCCGTCAGCGTCACCCGGGTGAGATCGGGATAGGTCTCGTCGCAGTCCGGCGGACAGTCGATCCCCGGCCAGTCACTGGTGACGCGGCCCGTGCCGTCGCCTCCAAGATCCACGGTGATGGTGTGGGAGGATCCACGGCAGGCGACGTCCTTCTTGAAGCTCTCGCGGAGACCGCCCGTCAACCACTCCAACCCCGGCCGGTTCACCACTTCGACCGAGTAGAAGAGCGCGACCTCGGGCCAGAAGATGCCCCTTCCGGACGCCTCACAAACGTATTCGAAAGAACCTTCGAACGTGGTGCCCAACCCCGAGTCCGCATCGGGGATCTCCACGGGGACACCCCGACCATGGCTGGTGATCGCGACCGGCGGCAGGGAGAGGTCCTCGTAGGTGGCCGCGTCGAGCACCTCCCCCTGCCCCTGGAACACCAATACCTCCGCGGTGAACGGAAGGTCCACGGGCTGCGCAAGGGCCACACCCCTGATGTAAACCCGCGCGCCGGACGCGTAGCGTGCGAGCTGCGTGAAGTGGCGGATCTCTCCCGTCACGGTCACGTCGCCGTCCGCGTCGATCTCCAACGCCATCGCCTCGAGCGGCGCCGCAGTGCCGCCGTCGGACGTGAGCAGGACCTCCGGGGCCAGCTCCAGCGCCCCATCCTCCCCGGCCGCGCTCTGCTCGGACACCACCGCTACCGTCGCGGGCACGGCGAACTCGAGCCCGTCCGGGCCGAGCTCATAGGCGCTCTGCAGGTCGAACGCAGTGCCCGCGCCGCCGAACTCCGGCCCGAGATCCGCTGCGCCGAGCGCGCGAATGGTGATGGTCTCCGTCGTGCTCAGCGCTCCGGGGGGCACGGTGAGCGTGAGTTGGCCGTCGGCAGACGTCACCGAGCCACCGCCCGGCCCGATCGGCTCCGAGGCGACGTCGGTGCCGGGTGGGCCGCCGGGGCTCGAGCACTGGGCGCCCAGAACCAGAAGCGTCAGCATGCATGCCGCCAACCGCGTCAGCAGCCACCTTGTCGTCGAAGTGCCGTTCATGATGCCTCCTGTCCCACGTCGTCTCGGGCTCTCCAGCTCCAGTCGCTAGCGAAGCCGCACCGGATAGCGAAAGGTCTCGCTCGCTCCGTTCACCACCACCCCGTCGATCTCGACCGTGTATTCCTCGCCGTCCTGGAGTCCGGTCACCTTCCACTGGAGCTGGTTGGGCAGTCCCTGCGCGCTGTGGTCCGTGCTCACCCCGCTCACGCTCAGGTTGGTGCCTGCGGCGTCGCGCACGCGGACGGTGGCGGCGCTGTAATCGACCTCGTCGTCGTTCCCGAACCGCGCGCTCGGATCGGCCAGCACCGAGAAGGACAGGAACCCGTCGTTGCTGAAGAGCTCCGTCGGGAAGTCGCCGCGCGGATAGGCCACGAAGGGGAGCTCCAGGCCACCGATATCCGCGTCACCCCCACCGGTGACCGCGAGCGCCGCGCCGACTGCGTGGGAAAAGCCGCCGGTCCGTGGCGTGCCCTCGACCAGGCCGAAGGCGGTTCGGGCCAGGAAGGGATCGAGGAGCCAGCGGCGGTGGCCGAGGCCAGGCACGTCCCGGTCGTCGGCCCACAGGGCGATGAAGTCCTCGGGTACGGCGTCGATGGGGGCGTTTCTGGCGGTGATTCCGTTGTTGCTGCTGGCGGCCCCGTCGGCGCCCGCTGCGCTGAAGCAGTGCCACTCGGGGGGAGGCGAGTGGCTGGTCTGGGCGTTGGCGGCGAACATCAGCGACGCCTGCTGCACCTCGGTCTGTGCGGCATCGTCGTAGACGACCGGAGGGAGCCCGGCGAGGACCCGCAGGAAGTTCACCTCGGCGAGGGCCCACTCCTTCGCTTGGGCGGCGAGCTCCCCCTCGTCGCAGCTGCCCACATCGGGAGGGACCGCGAACAGCGGGGTGGTCTGCGCGGCGTAGCCGACGACCCCTTCGGTCACCGCTCGGTCCGCGAGCGTCACGAGCTGCAGGAAGGGATCGGGCAGGTAGACGGCGCCGGAGGCGTCCACGCCGGCCGCGGCCACGGTGTAGGTGCCCACCGGCAGATCGACGAGGGTGTCGGCGCTGCGCACCCAACGGGTCACGCCGGCGTGGTCGCTCACCGCCACCTGTGCATCGGAGCCGGCGGGGAGCCCCGGGATCTCCACCCGCAACGCCCCGGTCCCCGGCTGCAGGACGGACACCGTGACCTCGGCACGAACCTCCCCGCTGTCGTGGGCGGCCACCAACTCGTACGTCGTCGTGCGGGTCGGGCTCACCGTGGCGCTGGTCTGCCCGGTCACGTCCGTGCCCATGGGAAGGAGGCTGAGCGTGAACGACGCCGTGCTGGTCACGCTCCAGCTGAGGGTCACCGAATCGCCGGAGGCCACCACGTCGGGTGCCGCGGTGAAGCTCTCGATGCGGACCGCTTGGGAGGCGCCGCCGCCGAGGAGGTCGCAGGAGATCAGCAGCGCCGTCAGCAGGACGGCGACGATGGGAAGGCGTCTCGATGGAAGGCTCATGGTCTCCTCCTCCGACGCGAGCGGGGCTGGCTTCGTGGAGCTCCCCGTCCACGCGCTGAAGCTGAAAGCGTCTCGATGTCCACCTCGTTCTCCACCAGCCCCCGCAGCTGCACGGGCCCGTCCGGAGGACAGGAGCCTACGTCGAGCGTCACCTGGAAGGAGACCGCCGCCCCCGACACATCGGCGAGGTCGTACTCCAGCCCACCCCCTTCACCGATGAACACGAGATCCCCCTCCTTCACGACCGGCACGTCGTCGCTGCGCGCTGCGGTCGCCGCGGTCGCCGTCCGTGCACCGCGAGAGCGGAGTCCCTGGGACGAGCTCCGCCTGGAGGCCGCGCTGGTCCGCTGCGAAGCCGAGCGCCGTCACCGCATCCGCCGGGGCCGCCATCGTCCGGTGCCGCGGTGCAGCTGCCCTCGATGCCGGTCCGCATGCGGTAGGCGCCGTACCGCCGAGGCACGCCGTCGCCGGAGGTCGAGCTGCGCCGACCCGCCGTCTGGCCGACCGCACGGAGCCGCGTCGCGATCGGCAGTGCCGCCATGCGTCGCCTCCACCGACGACGGGAAGCGACGTTCCCGGGAAGCCCGGCTCCGCCGGCTCCACGCTTCCGGCTGCGAATACGTCGCCGGTCTTGTGGACGCTAACGCCAGCGCGCCCGACCATCGGCCGGTTGATGGTCGTCGTGCCGCCCTCTTGGGCGGGACGAGCTCGGGTGGAGCCGACCCGGCTGCGGGAGGCGACTACGCAGGCGCGAGCCCGGCGCTGTCAGGCCGGAGGCAGGATCGGCGAGGATCACCCTCACGGCGCGACTGGACGGCTCGTGCCGATCGCATGTCGCGGCGCGTGCGGAGGCAGGATCGGCTGAGGATCGAACGAGCCGTCGCGTCACGGCGCGCCGGGCACGTCGGACGCGCTCCGCGTGCCGATCGTGACGTCCCCCGCGATTTCCACGAGCGCGTCCCCGGCCAACGTGACCGTCACCCCGGCCGGAATGGTCACCGAGCGGAAGGCGTGGCGCGCCAGCCGCGAGTTGCGTGTCCGAGGTCGGGGCGAAGTCCTTCCCTTGCCCGCCCGACGCCGGGCTTCCCGGCCCTTCGCACGCGGTCACCAGCAGTGCTCCGAGCAAGCCCCACCCCGCAAACAGCCGTGCATGTCGGCTCCACACCGCCACGACGGACGTGATCCGGTGCGGCGTGCTGGTCGCGCCCCCTCGTTGCTGCATCATGCTTCCTCCCTTTGCCTCGACGCTTCTCCTCGATCCGGCGTCCTACGCCTCGTGCACCCACCATGAAGCTCCCCCCTTCAGCGCCCCTTAAACGGCGAGCGGAGCCGAACGAATGTACGGACGACCCGGGGCGCGGTCCGGACACCGGGAAGGCGAGGCGCAATTGTCCTCGAAGCGGCGACCGGCCTGAAGCGGCGTGTCACTGGTGACAGTGGCGTAGTACTGGGTGATGTCCTTATGCCCATGCAGGTAGCCAGTCGGGGCAGGAGGTTCTGCAGGTCGTGGCCTTGCTCGTACCATCGGGCGACCCTGTGCCCGGCAAACGTGTGGACGTTATCCCGCGCGCGGGATAAGCGGCACACCTTCGCCGACCCTGCACGTGGCCAACGGCACCTCGCTCAAGAAGGTCTCCGACCTGCTCGGGCACGCCAACATCCAACAGACGGCCAACACCTACATGCACGACGATCCATCCGTCACTGTCGAGTGGATGGAGCGGTACGAGCGGATGCTCGACGAGGCCGAGACGCCGGCCCGCCCGCCGGCCAAGTGATCCTCGGGCTCGATGGGCCCAGCGCGGGGCTCGTCGAGCGATGGTCGGGGCTCCGACGTGCGCAGGCTGGGAGCTTGACACAACACTGAATAGACGCCTGTCGCGCCCCGAATCACCCCGGGGCGCATCTAAAATATCGCCGTTCAGAACGCACATCGTCGAGATGGTGGGCGATGACGGGATCGAACCGCCGACCTACCGCTTGTAAGGCGGCCGCTCTACCTCTGAGCTAATCGCCCGTGCCGTGATGCACCATGGCGTATCGGATTATGGCACAGCGATCGGGCGCGTTCAGGTGCCGCGCGCCGTCGAGGGCAGCGGGATCGTCTCGAGGTCGGTACGCACCGAAATCGGCACCCACGTACGCGAGGGGTTCGCGGTACGACGCCGCGAGTCCGTAGGTCAGAACGTCGCCGAAGCTCAGTCGTGCCGGGTGGCCACGTCCCTTGCCGAATCGAGCGTAGGCACGAGCGGCCGCGTCCGCCTGGTCGGCGTCGAAGGCGACGATGTCGAGGTCCAACAGGGTCCGCAGTTCGCGGAGTCGAGGCCCGGATGGCTGACGCGTGCTTCTCGCCAGGACGGCCTGAGTCTCGACCCAGGATGGTGCCGAGATGCGCAATCTTGGCTGGTACGCGAGCCAGCGTAGGCTCGCCTGCCATCCGTCCTCCCCGAACAGCACGTGGACGAGGACGCTGGTGTCGATGATCATTCAGACGTCCATGCCCAGCATCTCCTCCTGCTCGGACGTGCTGGGCGGGTTGGCGCGGTAGCGGTCCTCTAGGAGTGGGTGCACGTGGTCTCGGACGAACGCGATGGCCGCGTCCGCGCGTTCGTTCGCCTCGAGCGCGTGCCAGTACAGCTGCAGGGCATGCGCCACGGCTTCGGTCTTGGCTTCGCCGGTGCGTTCGGTGATCGCCTCGAGGAGGTCCACGACCTGGTCGTTCTTCACGTTGAACTGCTTCATGGCACCAGTCTAGCAGGATTCTAGAAAGTGGCAATGAACGTATACCTGCACCGTGGCGGCGATCGCCTTCGGGTTGCCGGCCGCAGCCATCCACGGTCAGCGTCACCCACGCCACCCCAAGACACCACGCCACGAAAAAAAGAGAAGGAGGCGCTCATCGCGCCTCCCTCGTGGTGACCCCTACGAGATTCGAACTCGTGCCGCCACCTTGAAAGGGTGGTGACCTAACCGCTAGTCGAAGGGGCCTTGCTTGGTGGGTCGTGTAGGGCTCGAACCTACGACCCGCTGATTAAAAGTCAGCTGCTCTGCCAACTGAGCTAACGACCCATCGTCAGCGTTAGGAAGTCTACTCACCGTCCTGGGCGGTGTCAAGGTCGTTCGGGACGGGCGCGCCGTCCGTCTCGCCCTTGGGGTCGCACGAGATCCTGACCCACGGAAACGTCGAGGTGAGCTCCTTGCGGCAGGTGGCCTCGGCCAGATCGGCCGACACGGTCACGCCACGCGCCCCCTCCTCGTCGCTCCACGAGATGCGCGCCGTCGGCACCATCTGGCTCGCGACCCAGGCGAGGAGGGCCACCAGCGACAAGGCGGCCAGGGCGATCCCGATGCGGGCGCTCCAGCGAGGCACGAAGCGAGCGTACCCGAGTGCGGCCGGGTGTAGCGTGCGGGCGTGAACGCCTCTCGGATCGCGTTGGGCGCCCTGGTGGCCGCCAACCTCGTGCCGTTGATCGGGGTCGGCTTCTTCGATTGGCGGCTGTACGACGTGATGCTGATCTACTGGCTCGAGAACGGCGTGATCGGCGTGTTCACCGTCGCGAGAATGGCGACGGCGGCGGAGGAACGCTTCTCGGCGTTGGCACTCGTACCGTTCTTCACCGTCCACTACGGCTTGTTCTGGACGGTCCACGGCGTGTTCGTCGTCTCGCTGTTCGGGATCGACGGATCGTTCGCAGCGGCTCCTGGAAGCCGTGTCTTCCGGGGCGAGCTCCTCCGGCCTCCAGCGCCCTCGCGATCCCGTTGCCGACGGTCGGTACGGTCGCCGTGGCCGAAGGCGCTGCTCTCGCGACGTTCGGGCTCGTCCTGAGCCACGGCGTGTCGTTCGTTCGGACCTGGCTCGTCGCCGGGGAGCGGGCAGGCGTGTCACCGTCGGCGCTGATGCGCCGGCCGTACGGCAGGGTCATGATCCTGCACGTGACGCTGCTCGCTTCGGCGTTCGCCGTGACGGCGCTGGGCGCGCCGCTCGGAGCGCTGGTGCTCATGGTGGCGCTCAAGATCGTCGTGGACGCCGCCGCGCACCTACGCGAGCATCGCCGCGCCCGCGCGTAGCTCGCGCCTGGGTGGCGACCGGCTTCAGTACTCCGGCGTCTGGCCTTGCGGGTGGAAGTGGATCTCGTCGAGGCGCATCCGTTCCGGCCGCGTCAGGGCGTACACGATCGTGTCCGCGACGTCCTCGGCTGCGAGGGCCGAGGCGTCGGCCGGTCGCGGCGTGCCGTCGCCGAAATGGGTGGCCACCACGCCCGGGCGAACCTCCGTCACGCGGACGCCGTCGCCCGCGAGCTCCATCTGGAGCGCCCTGGTGAACGCGCGCTGGGCGTGCTTGCTGGCGGTGTACAGCGAGCCGTTCGCGAACGTCCGCGCCGAGACGTCGCTGGTCACGTTGATCACCTGGCCTCGCTGGGCACGCAGCGACGGCAACAGCGCGCGGGTCGTCAGGAACGTGCCTCGCACGTTGACCTCGAACACGCGGTCCCACGCTTCGATGGTGAGCTCGTCGACGGGCGCGAAGACGCCGATGCCCGCGTTGTTCACCAGCGCGTCGACCGGTCCTTGCTCGAGCGCGAATTCGCAGAACGCATCGACCGATGCGGGATCGCGGACGTCCAGGCGGTGCGTTCGGATGCGGTCGTGCTCGGCCTCGAGGCTCTCGAGGTCCGCTTCGTCGCGGGCGCCGGCCACGACGCGGGCGCCCGCGCGGGCGGTCTGGAGGGCGACGGCGCGGCCGATGCCTCGGCTGGCGCCGGTGACGACGACGGTTCGGTCTGCGAGGTCCATTCGGTCTGCGAGATCCATGGCGGAAGCCTACCGCGCGTTGGCCGCGCGTCGCTCCTCGGCGTCGTCGGTCGCGTCGTCGGCGCTCGCACCGTCGCGGTCCGAAACGTCGCGGCCCGAAACCTCGCCGCCCGAAACGTCGCGACGCGCACCGCCCCGCTCGTAGGCGAGCGGCGAATCGGGCGACGCCGCCCGGCTGGGCTGCCGGGTGGCCGCCGTCGCCCAGGCGTCGCGCCAGATCTCCATGTGGACGTCGGTGCGCCCTGCGCTCGCGGCCGTGCGCCGCAGCTCCCGGAACCCGGCCTTGCGGAACGCGGCCTGGGCGCGGTCGTTGTCGGCGAAGGTGGTGAGCCGGACGGTGTCCAGCCCCAGCTCACGGAACGCGTGGTCCAGCAGCGCGTGGATCGCTTCGGGGCCGTACCCCCGGTTCCAGTGCGTGCGCTCGCCGATGATGATGCCGAGGGTCGCCGTGCGGCCGCGAAGGTCGTACAGCTCGACCGTCCCGATGTAGTCGTCGTGCTCGTCGTACACGCCGAACGTCGCGCGATCCCGGCGCCGCGCGTCCGCCTTCAGCACGCGCCTCAGCAGCCACAGCGGCAGTCGGTTCGGCGGCGTGCCGTTCAGGTGCGCGATCTCGGGGTCGCGGAAGTGCGTCTGCACGCGACGCCAGTCCGCTCGCCGGAGCTCCTCGAGAGGCCGGAGCCGAACGCGACCGAAGGCGGGATCCATGGTCCCGAGTCTACGCCGGAGGCGGAGTATGCTCGTGGAACGCACCGTACGAACCCGAAGCGGAGGACCGATGGCACCCGAACCCTACAGCCGAGGAGGCGCCGGCGACGCGCCGACGCCCGAGAGCGTCGCGTCCCGCGTCGCGACGCTGCGAACCTCGATCGGACGCGTGATCCTCGGCCAGGAACGCCTGGTCGAGGACCTGCTCGTCGCCGCGCTGGCGCGCGGGCACGTGCTCATCGAAGGCGCGCCCGGCCTGGGCAAGACGCGGCTGGTCCGCGCGTTCGCCGACGCGACCGATCTGCACTTCGGCCGCGTGCAGTTCACGCCGGACCTGATGCCGGCGGACGTGACCGGTAGCAGCGTGTTCGTCGAGGAGGGCCACGGACGGTTCGAGTTCCGGCCCGGGCCGGTGTTCACGAACGTGCTGCTCGCGGACGAGATCAACCGCGCCACGCCGAAGACCCAGTCGGCGCTCCTCGAGGCGATGCAGGAGCGCTTCGTGACGACGTCCGGTGAGCGTCACGAGCTGCCCGACCCGTTCCTGGTGCTCGCCACCCAGAACCCGATCGAGATGGAGGGGACCTACCCGCTGCCCGAAGCGCAGCTGGACCGGTTCCTGTTCAAGCTGGACGTGCCCCGGCCCGATCGCGCGACGTTGGTGCGGATCCTCGAGGCCACCACCGGTCGCGAGGAGGAGGTCCCTGGAACGGTGTTCGAGCGCGACGAGCTGCTGGCGCTCCAGTCGCTGCTTCGCGACGTTCCGATCGCGACGGCCGGCCTGGAGTACGCCGCTCGCCTGGTCGAGGCCAGCCACGCCCTGCCGGGCGTGCGGCTGGGCGCCAGTCCGCGCGGGGCGCAGGCGCTGGTGCTCGCGGCCAAGGGGTACGCACTCTTGGACGGCCGCCCGCACGTCGAGTACGAGGACCTTCGCAGGGCGGTCCTGCCGTCGCTGCGTCACCGCCTGCTGCCGTCGTTCGAGGCCGAGGTCGAGGGCCGGAACGTCGACGCGATCCTGAGCGAGCTGCTCGAGAAGGTGCCGGAGGTCGGACGCTAACGTGCCCGCACCGGCGATCCCGACCGCGCTCCTGGATCGCTACGCGCTGGTGACCGGTGCGCGTGGCGCGCGCAGCGGCGAGCGGTCGGCCCGGGAGGCGGGGCACTCGGTCGAGTTCCTGGACTACCGGGCGTACCAGCCGGGCGACGAGCCGAGAGCCGTGGACTGGCGTGCCTACGCACGCAGCGGCCGGTTGTACACCCGGCTCTACCACGCCGAACGGGCGGCGGATCTGCACGTGCTGTTGGACACCAGTCCCAGCATGCGGCTGCACGGCAAGCGCCGCTACGCCGCGGCGGCGGCCCGGGTGGTGGCGGGGTTGTCGAGGCACGAGGCGTCGGCGAAGGTCCATCTCCTGGACGGCCGCTCCAGCCCGACCGCCCATGGGCGCGGCGACGTCGGCACGCTCTGGCGGTTCGTGGACGACGCGCCCGAGACGCCGGTCGATCCGGACGTGCCGCTGGTCCGGCAGCTCACCACTCGGGTGCTCAGTCTTCCGACCCACCGCGGCGCGGCCGCGCTGGTGGTGCTGTCCGACCTGCTCGATCCGGCGCCGCTGCAGCCGCTGTTGGCGGCGGCCCGGGCGCGGAGGATCGAGCTGCTGTTCGTCCAGACCCTGGCGCGTGCCGAGCGGGAGCCGGTTCCCGGGCGCCTGGAGCTCGTGGACGTCGAGGACGGTGCCGTCATCGAGGTCGGACCGGACGAGGCGCGCGCGTACCGCGACGCCGTCCGGTCGTTCATCGCGCGACTTCGCAGCGAGATCGTGTCGGCCGGTCAGCGTCACGTGCTGCTCGAGGTGCCGCCAGCGGCTGCCGAGGACGCGACGCCCGTCGGCGAGCTGGAGCGGGACGCGTTCGCCGGTCTGGTGCGGGCCGGCGTGGTGGCGCGGCGATGAGGTGCGCAGCGACGAGCCGCTCGCCCGTGAGACGCGCGCCCTCGCCGTCGCGATAGGCTCGGCGGTGTCGTGAACCTTCTGGGAATGCGCTACGGCGCCGGCTACCAGCTCGTGCGCGAGATCGCCCGCGGCGCGGGGGCGAAGGTGCTCCTGGCCAGCGACGGGCGGCGCGTCGAGGCGGTCAAGGCGTTCCCGGAGAGCGACGCCGTTCGTGCCGATCGCGAGCTGCGGTTCGGCGCCGGTCTCGACCATCCCAACCTGAACCCGGTGCTGCGCCGTATCGAGCTGGGCGCGCACCCGGCGGTGGCCATGCCGTTCGTGCCCGGTCGTCGCTTGGGCGTTTGGCTGCCCGCGGCGTCGCGACACGAGCGTTTGCGCGTGATCGACGAGCTCCTGGCGGGGCTCGGGGCGTTCCACGCGCGCGGCACGGTGCACCGCGACGTCAAGCCCGACAACGTGCTGGTCACGCGCGACGGCGCTCCGGTCCTGATCGACTACGACCTCGCGGTGCGGGTCGACGACGTGGGCGATCGCCGCACCACGGCCGGCACCGCCCTGTACCTCAGCCCGGAGCAGGCGCGAGGCGAGCCGGCCGAGCCGGCCAGCGACCTGTACGCCGTCGGCATCCTGCTCTACCGCGTGTTGACCGGCGAGGTCCCGTTCGCGGGCACGCTGTCCGACGTGGTCGAGCGACACCGAAGCTCGACCGCGCGACCTCCCTCCGCGTTCGATCCGGCGTTGGCCCCGTTCGACGGGGTGGTGGCGCGGCTGCTGGACAAGCGTCCCGCCGATCGGTTCGCCGATGCGGAGGCCGTCCGGTCCGAGCTGCGGCGGGCGTACCGGCCGACACGTCCGGTATATTGGCGCGAATGATCGAGCGTGTCGCAGTCACGGTGCTCGCCCTCCTCACGCTGCTCAGCATCTGGCTGGCGCCGTGGGCGGCCTTCAATCGCGAGACCGGTGCACGTGGAGCCGTCACCCTGCTTCCGAACCGCATCGTGGACTTCACCGGCCGGACCGAGCCGGTGCACGTTCCCGGTCAGCGCGCGGTGCTGGTGCTCACGCTGGTGGGCGCGGCGGCGGCCGCGGGAGGCGCGGCGCTTCCGGGTCGCGCCCGCCGGATCGTCTGGCTTGGCGCCGGTGCGCTGCTCGTCGTCACGACGGCGGCGGGGCTGGGCACGCACGCCGCGACGTACGACGAGGCGCGACGGACGGAGCTCCGCTCGGAGCTCGAGGGTGCGTTGGCCGATCCCGGTGGCCGCGTCGACGTAGAGGGTCTGGAGGCGCTGGTCGGACGCATGAACGACCAGCCGCTCGAGAGGACGCAGCAGGAGGCTCTGCAGGTCGGGGTCCGCATCCGCAGGCTCCCCTACAGCGGGGTCTCGCCCGGCCTGGCCGCGTTCCTCGCCATCGTCACGGGCTCGCTGGCGCTGCTGTACGGCGCTCGGGTCGTGCCGGTCGGCGATCGCTGGGTCAGGCGTCTCACCGACGTCGCCGCGGTGCCGCTCACGGCGATCTTGCTGGCGCTGGGCGCCGCCGCGATCGTGATCCTGGCGCTTCAGTCGACGCCGGTCGGCAGCGGTGTGGCGATCGAGGGCTGGCAGGCCTACCTGACCGGTCGCCTCGACACGCTGTGGTTTTCGTACTACACGCTGTTCTCGGGATCGCTGGGGACGTTCGAGGGGTTCGCGCAGGCGCTCAAGTTCGCCACGCCGCTGATCTTCACCGGGCTGGGCGTCGCGTTCGGGTTCCAGGCCGGCCTGTTCAACATCGGTGCGCCCGGTCAGATGGTGCTGGGCGCCCTGTTCGCGATGTTCGCCGGCGTGTACCTTCCCGGGCCGGCGTTCTTCGTGCTGCCCGCGTCCGTGATCGCAGCGGCGCTCGGGGGAGGCCTGTGGGGCGCGCTTCCCGGCTTCCTCAAGGCGCGCTTCGGGGCGAACGAGGTGATCAACACCATCTTGCTGAACTTCATCGCCAGCTCGCTGCTGTTGTTCGTTCTCTCGTCCAGCCCGGTGTTCGCCGCCTCGGCCCTGCGCGTGCTGACGGTGCTGGGCGTGGCGGTTGCCGTGATGATCATCGCGGCGCTGATCGGTCCGATCCGACGGGTGGCCGGACGAGCGCCACGCCTCACGCTCGCGATCGTCGGCATCGCGCTCCTCGGCGCGATGACGGTGGCGGGCTGGCCGCGACCGGACGACGGACCGGTGACGATCGAGCTTCCCTTCAAGGTGCCCGGCTCCGAGCCGAAGTCGGTGCCGCTCCAGGAGACCGCCCGGCTGCCGCAGCTTCCCGCGCTGTTCGGCATCGACGCCGCGACGATGATCGGCTCGACCCGGACGACGGTGGACGCCGCCGCCTGGCTCGCCGGCGGGGTGGCCCTGGCGGTGCTGCTGATCGGCGGCCGCATCGGTCTGGCGTCGGCCCGCAGGCGTCTGATCGGGACGGTGGTGATCGCTGCCCTCACGTACGGCGTGGCCGCGCTCCTGGGCTGGCGATCGGTACCGTTCACGGTGCCTCCGTCGAACCTGAACTTCGGCTTCGTGATCGCGCTCGGCACGGCGGTGTTCATGCAGGTGTTCCTGTGGCGCACGAAGTGGGGCTACGAGCTGCGTGCCGTGGGGCTCTCGCCCACGGCTGCGGAGTACGGCGGCGCGTCGATCGCGCGCAACACGGTGCTGGCGATGGCCATCAGCGGCGCGTTCGCGGGTCTGACCGCCACGCACTACGTGCTGGGCGGGGCCCTCGAGGAGTACTCGCTTCGCCAGTCGCTCCCCACCGGGGACGGTTTCGACGGCATCGCCGTCGCCCTGCTGGGCGCGAACAACCCTGTCGGGGTGGTGCTCTCGGCGTTCCTGTTCGGGGTGCTCAAGAACGGCGGCTCGACCCTGAACATCACCTTCACCGATCTGACGCGCGACGTGGTGAACATGATCCTGGCGCTGGTCGTGCTGTTCATCGCCGCGAAGGGATTCCTTCCCGAGCGGTTCACCGATCCGATCAAGCGCGCCGCATGGCGACGTAGGCGTGGCGAGCAGACCGAAGAAGAGGCGATCGAGGAGCTCGAAGGGGAGGGGGCCTGAGATGGACCTGGTGATCCTCGCCACCCTCGTGGCCTCGGCGCTCCGCGCCACCACGCCGCTGTTGCTGGCCTCGCTGGGCGGGCTGTTCAGCGAGCGCAGCGGGGTCGTGAACATCGCTCTCGAGGGGATCATGATCTTCGGCGCGCTGGCCGCCGCCGTCACCGCGCAGCTGGTCGAGCGCCCCTACCTGGCCGACGATCCGAACGCCGTCGTCTGGTTCGCGCCGTGGCTCGGGGTTCTCGCCGCGATGATCGTGGGCGGGGCGGTCGGCTGGATCCACGCCGTCGTATCGATCCGCTACAAGGCGGACCAGATCATCTCGGCCACGGCGATCAACTTGATGGCGATCGGCATTCCGGCGGTGATCCTGACCGGCCTGTACGACAACTCGACCGCCAGCGCACGCATCGAGAACCGGCTGCCGCAGTGGGGCTTCGGCGTGTTCGATTTCTCTCCGCTGGTCTACCTCGCGTTCTTGCTGGTTCCGGCCGCCTGGTACGTCCTGTACCGGACGCCGTTCGGCCTGCGCCTCCGCGCCGTCGGCGAGCATCCCGAGGCGGCCGATTCGGTCGGGATCGACGTGCGGCGCATGCGCTACTACGGCGTGATCATCTCGGGCGTGCTGGCGGGCCTGGGCGGCGCGTACCTGTCGATCGGCAATCTGAACCAGTTCGTCGCCGAGATGTCGGGCGGCCGCGGGTTCATCGCGCTGGCCGCGCTCATCTTCGGCAAGTGGACGCCGTTCGGCGCGCTGGGAGCGACGCTCCTGTTCGGCGCGTTCGAGGCGGTCGGGACGCTGCTGGGCGGAGGCGAGCTGTTGCCGCCGTCGCTGGTGCAGGCGGTTCCGTTCATCCTGACGATGCTGGTCCTCGCCGGCTTCGTCGGGCGCGCGATCCCGCCCAAGGCGATCGGCAAACCGTTCGAAAAGTCTTGATTCGACGCGTCGTGCTGCTCGCGGATCGCCCGTGAGCGAGGCGGCCTGGAGGTCCCCATGTCCCTACGCCGAAGCAGCGGCATCCTGCTCCACCCGACCTCGCTTCCCGGACCGTACGGCATCGGCGAGCTGGGCTCCCACGCCCACCGCTTCGTGGACTGGCTGGCCGCTTCGGGCCAGCGCGTCTGGCAGGTCATGCCGCTCGGACCGACCGGCTACGGCGACAGTCCGTACCAGTGCTTCAGCGCGTACGCCGGCAATCCGTACCTGATCTCGCTGGAGCGGCTGGCGCAGGAGGGCTGGCTGACCGACGCCGACCTGGCGGAGGGGCGCGACCTGCCGGACGCGCGCGTCGACTACGGCGCGGTCATCCCGTTCAAGGTCGAGATGCTGAGCCGGGCCGAGCGGCGCTTCGCAGGCGAAGCGGACGCCGACACGCGCGAGGCGTTCGCCGCGTTCGAGCGCGACCACGCCGAGTGGCTGGACGACTACGCCTTGTTCATGGCCCTCAAGGACGTCCACGGGGGGCGTCCTTGGAACGAGTGGGACGAGGGTCTGCGAGACCGGGACCCGGCTGCGTTGGACGATGCGGTGACGCGCCATGCCGACGCGATCCGGCGGCACCGGACGTGGCAGTACTGGTTCCATCGTCAGTGGCTGGACGTCAAGGCCCACGCCAACGCGGCGGGGATCGAGGTGGTCGGGGACCTGCCGATCTTCATCGCCTACGATTCGGTCGACGCCTGGGCGAATCGCGAGCTGTTCTTCTTCGACGACGAGGGCAGGCCCACCGTCGTGGCCGGTGTTCCGCCCGACTACTTCAGCGCCACCGGACAGCGCTGGGGCAACCCGCTGTACCGCTGGAGCCGGATGAAGGCGCGCGGCTACGCCTGGTGGATCTCGCGCTTCCGCTCGACGCTGGAGTTCGTGGACGTGATCCGAGTCGACCACTTCCGAGGATTCGAGGCGTACTGGGAGATCCCCGCGAGCGAGCCCACCGCCGTCGAAGGCCGCTGGGTGCGGGGTCCCGGACAGCCGTTCTTCGACGCGGTTCAGGAGGCGCTGGGCGAGCTGCCGATCATCGCCGAGGACCTCGGCGTGATCACGCCCGCCGTCGAGCAGCTGCGCGACGCGAACGGTCTACCCGGCATGAAGGTGCTGCAGTTCGCGTTCGCCGGGGACGCCAGCGATCCGTACCTTCCGCACAACTACGGATCCGATTTCGTCGTCTATACCGGAACGCACGACAACGACACGACGCGAGGCTGGTACGAGACGGCTCCGGAATCCGAGCGCGACCACGTGCGGCGCTACCTGGCGCGGAGCGACGCGAACATCGCGTTCGAGCTCATCCGCTTGGCGCAGGCCAGCGTCGCCGACCTCGCCGTCTACCCGCTGCAGGACACGCTGAGCCTGGGGAGCGAGGCACGCATGAACACGCCCGGCAAGCCGTCGGGCAACTGGACCTGGCGGTTCGCGTGGGACGACCTGCCCGACTGGCTGCCGTCGCATCTGAACGAGATGGCCCGCCTGTACGGTCGATCGGGGCTGGCCGAGGCCACCGACACGCCCTACCGCCAGTCCGTCACGACGAAGGACGTCGAGGACGACCGGTCCGAACCGACCTGAGATCTCCTGACGCGTCCGGTGCGGCGCTCACGAACCCGAGCCGGGCTCGAAGCCGGGCTCGAAGCCCGGCGGCGTCCGCAGCGGTCCGCGAAGGCGCTGCACGGCGTGGCCCAGCGTCAGCGCCTGGTGCTCGAAGAACGGCCGCGCCAGGATCGCGACGTTGCCCAACGGTCGGCCGTTCTCCTGCTCCCCGCAAGGAAGCGACAGCGCCGGAGCGCCCGCGGCGTTGCCGAACAGCATGGCGTCGGCGTGCGCCCCCGGCGTGACGATCAGGTCGACCCGGCCGAACAGCTCCGCCATCGCCGCGCTCACGACACGCTGCAGGCGCTGCGCCTGGACGTAGTCCACGCCCGAGACGAACCGTGCCGCCCGCAGCAACGTCGGCCAAGACGCCTCGTCCTGACGCACCAGCACGTCGGCGTCAGCGCCGCGGATCAGCTCGTCGAACGCGGCGGCGGCCTCGACCATGAGCAGCGTCATGATCGGCTCGGTGGGGAGGTCGGGAAGCTCGACCGTCGTGGCCCGGTTGCCGAGACTCTGGAGCGCGCCTAGGAACGCGTCCATCGTCGCCGTCGGCTCGTTCAGAGCGGCGGACGGAATCCCGACGCGCAGCTTCGACGGGTCGCTCGACGGGTCCCACGGGAACGGCGCCTCGCGCGTGCTGGCGTCGCGAGCGTCGAGACCTGCGATCCCGGTCAGGACCAGGGCCGCGTCCTCGGCCGACCGGGTCAGAGGCCCCAGCTTGTCCAGATTCCACGAGAGCGCCATCGCACCGTGACGCGACACGCGGCCGAACGTGGGCCTGAGCCCCACGACGCCGCACCGGTCGGCGGGCGAGAGGATCGAGCCCATCGTCTCCGAGCCGATCGCGAAGGTGCACAGCCCGGCCGCGACGGCCGACGCCGATCCGGCGGAGGAGCCGCTCGAGCCCTGCTCGAGGTCCCAGGGGTTGCGGGTCGTGCCGCCGAACCAGACGTCGCCCATCGCCAACGCGCCCAGCGACGACTTGCCCAGCAGGACCGCGCCAGCGGCGTCCAGCCGCTCGACGACGGCGGCCGTGTCGGACAGGCGCTGCTCGCGGAAGGGAGTGGCGCCCCAGGTGGTCGGCGCGTCCGGGACCGACAGCAGGTCCTTCGCGAGGTACGGCACGCCGTGCAGAGGGCCTCGATCGATGCCGGCCGCGAGCTCCCGGTCCGCGCGGTCGGCCTCGGCCCTCGCGCGATCGGCCAGCGGCGTGACCACCGCACGCAGCTCGGGGTCCCAGCGTTCGATCCTCGTCAAGAACACCTCGGTGAGGTCGCGCGACCGTAGCTCGCCACGCCGGAACGCGGCGGCCACCTCGGCGATCGTGAGGAACGCCGCGTCCCCTGGGTGGTCGGCACGTCGGCCGAAGCTCTCGCTGGCTCCCGCAGGGGGGAGCGGCGGGGGGAGCGGGTCCTCCTCGCCGCGGGCCTCGAACACCGACGCCGGCGCCACGCCGTTCGCGAGCCGAAGCCCGCGGATCGCGCGAACGCCACGACGGTGGCTCCGCAGCGCCTGGGGGAGGTGCTCACGACGGCGCTCGTCGAACGCCAGCATCAAGACCCGCTCGGTCGCGGCGAGGTCGGCGGCGTCGACGGTCGGGGGGTCGACCGGTAGCTCGCCCGGCTCGTTCGCGGCCGGGGCGGGGGACGGTTCGTTGCGGGGTGGGTCTCGGTCCGACATGGGCGCATCATCGCCCGTTCGAGCGGCGGGGCGGGCCACCTGGCGCGGCGCGAGGCCCGCTCCGCCGTGCTAGAACGGGCCTGGAGATCGCTTTTCTAGGAGGTGGCATCCGAGATGCTGCAGCTCGACGTGGAACCGAAGGTGCCTCGCGGTCGTCGTCCCGGCGCGACGTCGCTGGCCGCGGTCGTTCTGGTCGCCGGCATGATCGCCGGGCTCATGACCGCTTGCGGACCGCTGGCGACGGGCACCGACGCCAGGTACGACTATCGCCAGGACGCGACGTACGTCGTTCCGGCTGGGGGCGTCCTCTACGTCACCGAGGAGCTGTCGCTGAGCGAGCTGGACCTGACGCCCGCCGACGTGCGGGCCGAATCGCTGAACTGGATTCCGCTGGGCATTCGCGGCGAGTCCGCCAGCGGCATCGGCTGGATCACGATCGCGCCTCCCGACGCCCCTGACGGATGGCAGGTCCGCCTGTGGCAGTCGCGCGTCGTTCGCGAGCGCCCGCTGGGCGATCCCGAGGGCCGCTACACCTACCGCATCGAGATCCATCTTCGGGTCGACGTGCCCGCGGAGGCGTACGACCTGACGCGGCGCGTGACGGCCCGGGTGATGACGCGCGACGGCGGCGAGGTGCCGCTGACGTTCCTGGTCCGAGCGGAGTAGCGACGGCGACCCGCCCGGTGGTCCCCGCGCCCACCTTCGGGACCGCCGGCGTCACGACCCGGCGAGCTCGCTCCGAACGAGCCCGGTGACCTGCCAGCAGGGGCGCCCGTTCTCCCGCCGGTCGTCGCGCCGTAGCGAGGCGAGGTAGCTCACGGTCGTGCCGTCCGCGGTACGGACGCGAATCGTCGCGCGGGCAGCGGCGTCCACGACCTCGATCTCGCCGACCTCGGCGGCCGCGTGGCCCAGCAGCGGCGCCCAGGCCGGGTTGCCGAAGAGGTGGGCGAGATGCGTCGCGTCGCCCGCCCCGCTCGCGAAGCGGGGGCCGGCCACGGAAAGAAGGGCCCGGGCAGGATCATGGGGACCGCCTGCCTTCGAGAACCGCACCATCAGCGCTTCGAGCAGCGCCCGGGGATCGTGATCCGGGAGCGGGGCAGGGTCGATCGTGCTCACAGCTCTCGCGTCAGCCGCTCGCGCGAGAAGCCTCGGAACGCGACGACCAGGAGCACGGCGTCCAGCAGCCACAGCACCGCGCCCACCAGCGTCAACAGCCGCACGTCCAGGACCACGACGCCCGCCGCTTGCGCGACCACCAACGCGACGATCGGGATCACGACCACGCCCCCGAGCTGGTACGCCTCCTGGAACGTGCCGACGCGGGCAGAGATCAGCACCGTCGCGCCCAGGCCGGCCAAGGCCACGGCGGGTCCGACCCACAGCGCCAGGGGGATCCACACCCCGGCCGGCAGGAACGGGCCCCCGACCAGCGGCCAGGCCGCCACCGTCACGATCGCGGCGTAGAGCGCGGTGCCCAGGACGCCGATGGCGACGGCGGGAAGCCAGGCCGCCAGCAGCTTGCCGAGGAACAGGTCGCGCTCGCGAAGGGGTGCGTGAAGCAGCGCTTCGAGCGTTCCACGCTCCTTCTCGCCCGCGAACGCGTCGGCCGCGACGACGCTGGCCACCATGAGCGGCACGATGAGGTAGAGCGGGGCGATCAGGTAGCCGAGCATCAGCGTGACCATCCGCGCGGCCGGCTCCATGCCCTCGAGCTCGGTCCGGAGCGCGTCGGGTAGGGCCGCGAACAGCCGTTCGAGCTCGGCGAGCTCGTTCGCGATCATCGGACCGCCCACCCGCGCCGCGATGATCATGGCGATCGGAAGGACGACGTAGATGATCGCGGGAACGATCGCCAGCGGGATGAGCACGGCGGGGGTTCGGACGACGACGCCGAGGTCCTTGCGCACCAGCGCCTCGATCGCGCGGAGATTCAGCGGCTCGCTCGCGCGTCGTGCGTTCGCGCGTCGAGCGCTCATGGCGCTCCTCCGTACACCGCGAGGTAGACGTCTTCGAGCGACGCGTCGGCGGGGTCCAGACGGATCAGCGAGATCCCGGCGTCCAGGAGCACGCGCGCGACGTCGGGAGCGCGGTCGCGCCCGGCGGCAGCGACGTGCAGCCGGCTCGTCTCGGGAGGGACCGCCTCCTCGCCCTCGCTCGGACCGGCCAGCACGAAGCCGTGATCCGCCAGTGCGGCACGGGCGTCGTCCGCCTGCGCCTCGGGCACCTCGACCTCGAGGCGCGCAGCGCCGTAGCGGGTCGCGAGCTCCCCCGGCGTCCCGAGCGCGGCGAGCTCGCCTTCGCGAAGCACGGCGACCCGGTCGGCCAGCCGCTGCGCCTCGCCCAGGTCGTGCGTGCAGATCAGCACGGTGCGCCCCTGTCCAGCGGCGAGGTCGGCGATCCAGCTCCGAAGCTCGCGGGCCGCCAGCGGATCGAGCCCGGCGCTGGGCTCGTCCAGGAAGTAGAGGTCCGGCTCGTGCAACGCGCAGCGGGCCAGCGCCAGGCGCTGCATCATCCCCTTGCTGTACGACCCGACGCGGTCGTTCGCGCGTTCCACCAGCCCGAAACGGTCCAACACCGCGTCGATTCGCGACGCCTCGCTCTCGCGAGGGACGCCGTACAGCGCGGCGTAGAGGCGTAGGTTGGCGCGGGCGGTCAGGCGAGGATCGAGCGAGGGGCGCTCGGTGGCGATGCCGGTCCGTGCGCGGAGGCGCGTCCCTTGCGTCCACGGGTCGAGACCCAGGACGCGTGCCTCCCCGCGGTCCGGGGTCAGCACGCCGTTCAGGAGGCGCACCGTCGTGGTCTTGCCCGCGCCGTTGTGGCCCAGCAGCGCCACGATCTCGCCGTGCGCCACCTCGAGATCCAGGCCGACCAGCGCGGGCCGGCCGCCGTAGTCCTTACCGAGCCCGCGAACCCGCAGGGCGGGTTCGCGCGGCTCGGAATCGCGCATGCGGGGCATGCTCGGTGGGCGGCCCTCAGCCCCCGAGGCCCATCGAGACGTACTTGATCTCGAGGTACTCGTCCAGCCCCCACGGGCCGCCCTCGCGTCCGACGCCGCTCTGCTTCATCCCGCCGAACGGGGCGTGCGGCGCGCTGGGGACGCCGTCGTTCACGCCGACGATGCCGTAGTCCAGCGCCTCGGCCACGCGCCAGGCGCGTCCCAGGTCGTTCGTGTACAGGTACGAGGCCAGGCCGAACGGCGTGTCGTTCGCCAGCTCGATCGCCTCCGCCTCGCTGCTGAACGTCAGGATCGGCGCGACCGGGCCGAACGTCTCTTCGCTCATCAGCTTCATGTCGGCCGTGACGCCGGTCAGCACGGTCGGCAGGTAGAACAGGCCGCCGGTCGCCTCTCCGCCCAGCTCGATCCGGGCGCCGCGCCGCACGGCGTCGGCCACGTGCTCGCGGACCTTGTCCAGACCGTCCGCGTCGACCAGCGGCCCCACGTCGGTGGCGTCGTCGTTCGGGTCGCCGACATTCAGGCCGCGGACGGCCTCGACGTACTTGCGCGTGAACGCCTCGGCGATCTCTTCTTGAACGTAGATGCGGTTCGTGCAGACGCAGGTCTGGCCGGCGTTGCGGAACTTGCAGGCGATCGTCGCCGCGACCGCCTGGTCCAGATCGGCGTCGGCGAACACCAGGAACGGGGCGTGCCCGCCGAGCTCCAGGCTGAGCTTCTTGATCGTCTCGGCGCTCTGCTTGTAGAGGATCCGGCCCACCTCGGTGCTGCCGGTGAAGGTGACCTTGCGGATGCGCGGGTCGGCCATCAACGGCTCGGTGAGCGGGCCGGGGTCGTTCGTGGGCAGGACCTGCAGCGTGCCGGCCGGTCCGCCCGCCTCCAGCCAGAGGCGCGCCATCAGCAGCGCCGTGAGCGGCGTCTGCTCGGCGGGCTTGAGGATGAACGTGCAACCGGCGGCCAGCGCGGGCGCGGCCTTGCGCGTCACCATCGCCGCGGGGAAGTTCCAGGGCGTGACGGCGTACGCCGGCCCGACCGGCTGCCGCAGCGCCAAGCCGCGCTTGCCGCTGGAGGTGGTGGGGAACACCTCGCCGTACGCCCGGGGAGCCTGCTCGGCGTACCAGCGGACGAACCCGGCGGAGTACGCCACCTCGCCGCGCGCCTCCTTGATCGGCTTGCCCATCTCGCGGGTCATCGTGCGGGCCAGCGACTCCTGGTTCTCCATGATCAGGTCGTGCCAGCGACGGAGCACGTCGGCGCGCTCGAACGCGGTGGTCCCGCGCCACGTCTCGAAGGCGGTCCAGGCGACGTCGGCCGCCTCGCGGGCCTCGGCCGGGCCGCAGTCGGCGACGTCGGCGAGGACCTCGTCGTCCAAGGGACCGCGCACCTCGTAGGTGGCGTCGGCCTCGTGCCAGGTGTCGGTCAGGTAGCTTCGGCGGACGGTGCCTATGGGGTCCATGCCGGCAGCATAGCGCAGGGCGCGGAGCCGCTCAGGCGGCGCTTTCGCGGATCAGGTCCTCGGCGATCTTCGAGCTCGACAGCACGCCCGGCAGCCCGCCGCCGGGATGGGTGCCCGCCCCCACGAAGTACAGGTTCGGCATCTCCTCGCTACGGTTGTGCGGCCTGAACCAGGCGGACTGCGTCAGCTTGGGCTCGAACGCGAACGCCGAGCCGCGGAAGCTGCGGAGCTCGCCCTGGAAGTGCAGCGGGTCGATGTGCATCTCGGTGACCAGGTGCTCCTTGAGCCCGGGCAGGTAGCGCTCGTCCAGGAAGTCGACGATCGCGTCGCGGTACGGCTTGGCCTGTTCGCGCCAGTCGATCCCGCTCTTCAGGTTCGGGACGGGGGAGAGGACGTAGAACGACTCGTGCCCCTCGGGCGCCATGCTCGGATCGGTGTAGCTGGGCATGTGCAGGTACAGGCTGAAGTCGTCCGCGACGCGGCCGTCGTTCTTGAAGATGTCCTTCAGCAGGCCTTCGTAGCGCGGGCCCAGGATGATGTTGTGGTGCTTCAGCAGCCCCTCGTGGCGGTACTGCTTGTCCGTCCCGAAGTAGAGGACGAACAGGCCCATCGCGTACGACATGCGCTCCAGCTTGGCGTCGGTGTACTTCTTGCGGTGCTGCGGCGCGATCATCTTCATGTAGGTCGTCGCCACGTCGGCGTTCGACACCACGATGTCGGCCTGGACGACCTCGCCGTTCTCGAGGCGGACGCCGCGAGCCCGCCGGCCGGCGCCCTCGCCCTCGACCACGATCTCGGCGACGGGGGTGCTGGTGTGGACCCTGCCGCCGAGCTCCGTGATCAGTCGCTCGAACGCGTCGACCAGCGCTCCGGTGCCGCCCATCGCGTACCAGACGCCCCACTCCCGCTCGAGGTAATGGATCATCGCGTAGATGCTGGGCGTGTCGAACGGGTTGCCCCCCACGAGGAGCGGGTGGAAGCTGAACACCTGACGCAGGAACGGATCCTTGACGTACTGCGACACGTAGGCGTACACGCTCTTGTAGCTCTGCAGCCGGATCAGGTCGGGGGCGACCTTGACCATGTCCCACGGCGACAGGAACGGCTTGTCGGCCAGCTGGACGAACCCCTTCTGGAAGATGTCGCGGGTGGTCCGCATGAAGTTCAGGTAGCCGCGCTTGTCCTCGGGAGCCCGCTTGTGGATCTCCTGGAGGATGAACATCTCGTCGTCGTTGTAGTCGAAGTAGTCGCCGTCATGGTCGAAGATTCGGTAGAACGGATCGCACTTCGCGAAGGTGACGTAGTCCTCGCGCTTCTTGCCCGCCTTGGCCCAGATGTCGTCGAACATCCAGGGGGCGGTGATGATGGTCGGCCCGCCATCGAACGTGAAGCCGTCCTGCTCGTACGTGTAGCCGCGGCCGCCCAGCTTGTCGCGCGCTTCGAAGATCGTGACGTCGTGCCCGTCGGCCAGAAGCCGCGCGGCGGCGCCCAGGCCGCCGAAGCCCGATCCGATGACGATGACCTTGCGTTTCATACTCGGAGCATACCGCCGGCGATAAAGCGTCACGGTGGGCCCGGCACGGTGCGTCAACGGTGCGTCAGGCGACCCGCGGGCGTGGCGAGGCGCGCCGAGCGGACGTGTCCGGGCGCTGCGGTCAGGTGCCGGACGGAGCGTCCCGGTCGGTGGCGGCGTCGAACGCGAGCCGTGCGATCCGGCCGATGGTGAGCAGCCCCTCCTGCTCCCACCGCTCCGCCCGGTCGCCCGAGTCCGCGGTCAGGACCGTCAGCGCGAACAGCGGGACGCCGTCGCCACGGCGGACGATGCCGGCGTCGTGCCACACGCCCGCGATGCAGCCGGACTTGGTCTCGAGCCGGGCGACGCGCCCCTGGGCGTCGGGAGCCTCCGGATCGATCGGCAGGGCGCGTCCGATGCCCTCGGTGTAGATCTGCGCGGCGAGGATGGCGCGCATGCGCGCCGTGGCGCGTGGCGGCAGGAGCTCGCCGCGCTCGAGCGACAGGAACAGGCCCTGCACGTCGGCCGCGCAGGTGCGGTTCAGCGCGCCCCTGCGCTGTCGCTCGCTCTGCGCCTCGCGCGGGAGCTGCAGCTTCCCGACCAGCTCGGTGCCGGCCATGCCGGCCGAGCGGATCCACGCCTGGATGCGGCTCGCACCGACCAGCTCGATCGCCATGTTGGCCGCGGTGTTGTCGCTGATGATGATCATCAGCGTCAGCAGGTCGTGCACGGTGGGCTCCAGCCCGGACGACAGGTGTCGCAGCACGCCGTTGCCCGCGACCTGGTCGTCGGCCTGCATCGGCACGCGTCGGCCCAGGTCCAGCCGACCGTCTTCGGCGTCCTGCAACGCGCACGCCAGGATCGGGAGCTTGATCAGGCTGGCCGACGGCATCGGCGCGCCTATGTCGATCGCGATCGTGCCCTGCCCGGCGGCCGCGGCGCCCCCTAGACCCTGGTACGCCACCGAGACCCGACCGGAGAACGTCGCGATCTCGGTGGCGATCGCGGGCCGCAGGGCGTCGGAGGCGCCGTTCACCGTTCCGTCGTTCACCGTTCCGTCGCTCATCGGTGCTCCGCGGCCGCGTCCTCGAGCCGCCACAGGTCCTCGGGCGTCTCCCGCAGCCGCGTCAGGCGGTCACGGCCGTCCTGCACGACGACTTCCGCGGGCCGAAGATCGGACGCGTAGTTCGACGCCATCGCCATGCCGTAGGCGCCGGATCGCTCGACGGCCAGGAGGTCGCCCGGCCCGGCGGACAGCGTTCGGTGCCGCCCCAGGCGGTCCGCGTTCTCGCACAGCGGACCGTCGACGTCGCCCTGCCCGGCCGCGGCGGATCCGCCGCCCACCACGCGGATCGGATGCTCGGCGCCGTACAGCGCCGGCCTCAGCAGCTGCGCCATGCCCGCGTCGCAGATCCAGTGTCCGGGCGTGCCGTCCTTTCGCCAAAGCACCCGCGTCAGCAGGGTGCCGGCGCCGGCCACCAGCCACCGTCCGGGCTCCAGGATCAGCTCCAGGTCTCGCTCGGCGACCCAAGGACGGACGGTGCGAGCGAAGGTGGCCAGGTCGAAGTCCGGCACCGCGAAGCCACCGCCGAGATCGAAGGTCCGGGCGGCGGGGAACCGCTCGAACAGCGGAGCGACGGTCCGAAGGATCCGGCGGTGTACCTCCGCGTCCTCGATCATCGAGCCGGCGTGGACGTGGAACCCCGCCAGCCGCCCCTCGGCGTTCAGCCGCTCGGCCAACGCCTCCGCCTCCGGGAGCGCCAGGCCGAACTTCGATCCGACCGCCCCGGTCGCGAGGTGTTCGTGCGTCCGCGGGTCGAACTCGGGGTTCACCCGGACCAGGAACCGCGTGCCTGCCGGCGCGGCGTCGCGCCAGGCGTCCCACTGCCCTGCGCTGTCCAAGCTGACGTGCCCCACGGCCAGCCGCCGGGCGAGGGCGCGAAGGTCGGGGCCTTGGCCCGGACCGCCGACCAGCACGTCGGCGGCCGGGATCCCGGAGCGGACGGCGCGCGCCACCTCGCCGACGGTGATCGCTTCCGCGCCGACACCCAGCTCGGCCAGGCGCGTCAGCACCGCGCCCGAGGGGTTCGCCTTCACCGCGTAGCGGAGGCGCGCCTCAGGAAGCTCGCTGCGAAGGGTGCGGACGCGGGCGCCGATCTCGTCGAGGTCGTAGACGTAGAGCGGCGTGCCGTGGAGCTGCGCCAGGCGGGTCAGGGTGTCGTCGGCGATCATCGGCAGGAGCGTAGCAGGACTGCCCGTGCCGATCACGACGGCTGCTACGCTGTGCCGCATGAACCGACAGGTCAGGCGCATCGAAAAGAAGAAGGAGCTCAAGGCCGAGAAGGACAAGGCGAAGGCGAAGGCCGAGCGTCAGGCCCGTCGGGAACAGCGCCGCGAGGCGCGGAAGCGACCACGTGGCGAGGAGGGGTCGAAGCCCACCGGCGAGAGCAGGCAAGGCCCGCGGCAGTCCAACCCAGGACGGTTCTCGGCTGCGTTGATGGCGGCGACGGTGTTCTTCATCTCGCTCCAGGCGGTCGCCCCCACCGACGGGTCGATCCCCAGCCAGGTCGTCTCGGCCAGCTTCTACCTGCTGTTCGGCTACTTCGCTGTGCTGTGGATGATGCGGCGCGGGGCGACGCACGCGTTGGCGGTGGCGATCGGTGCGGGTGCGCTGATGGCGGTCGTGACGCTGGTCAGCCAGCTGTTCCAGGCCGGTCTGGAGCCCCTGCCGATCATGCTGGGCCTCACCGTCCCGCTGACCGTGGCAGGCGCGTTCCTGGGGCGGCTGGTATGGAACCGCGCGCCCTGAGCGGACGCGGGGCGCCGGACCAGGGCTGGGACGGGGGCTGGGACGAGGCGCCGACGGCGGTCGTCGGCGCGATGCCGGAAGAGATCGCGACCCTGCTTCCGTCGCTGACCGATCGGCGGACCGAGCGGCGCGGCCCGTTCGAGGTCCACGCCGGTCGTCTGGACGGTCACCCGGTCGTGCTGGCCGTCTGCGGCGTGGGCAAGGTGAACGCCGCGGCGCTGGCGCAGCAGCTGCTTTCCGACGGCGCGGCGCGTCTGGTGTTCACCGGCGTGGCGGGGGGGCTCGATCCCGACCTTCGCGTGGGCGACCTGGTGGTCTCGACGGACGCGGTGCAGCACGACGTGGACGTGACGCCTCTCGGGTACGAGGCGGGACGCGTGCCGGGCGAGCCGCTCGCGTGGCAGGCCGACCCCGAGCTGCGCGCGGCCGCGCGCCAGGCAGCGAGCGAGGCGGTCGACGCGGGCAGGGTGGTGGAGGGGCGGATCGCCTCGGGCGATTCGTTCGTCGCCGATCCCGCCAGGAGCGCCGAGCTGGCCATGCGCTTCGGGGCCGTCTGCGCCGAGATGGAGGGAGCGGCGGTGGCGCAGGTGTGCGCGCGCTGGAACGTGCCGTGGGTGGTGATCCGCTCGATCAGCGACACCGCGGATCACGACGCCTCGGTGGACTTCCGCGCGTTCACCCGCGTCGCCGCGGCTCGCGCCGAGGCGGTGGTGCGCGGGGTGCTGGCCCGACTGGACGGTCCGGGGCCGCCCCCTGGGTGACCGCCGCGGTGACCGCCGCGGTGACCCCCGAGGTAAGCGGAGCGGACCGGGGCGCTGCACGCGCTGCGGTACGATGGCGACGACGATGAAGGGACCGCGAACGGCGGTCCCGTGACGCGAGGCGAGCGTTCCCCGGCATTCGGTGTCGAGTGCGGGTGGAACGCGCGCGCCGCGAGAGGAGAGAGCCGCATGGCCGACGTACCGAACGATCCGCGCGATCACGACCGCTCCGAGCTGCCGCACGGCGAGCTGGTCGAGCTGAACCGGGTCGAGCTGAAGGAGTGGCTCGATTCGCTCGAGTACGTGCTGGCGTCGGGTGGCGCCGAGCGCGTCCGCGAGATCCTGGAGCGCCTCGAGGTTCACGCCCACCGGCACGGCGTGCGGATCCCGTTCAGCGCCGAGACTCCCTACATCAACACCATTCCCGCCGACGAGACGCCGGAGTACCCGGGCGATTTCGAGCTCGAGCGCCGGATCCGCGCGCTGATCCGCTGGAACGCCATGGCGATGGTGGTGCGGGCGAACAAGATGAGCGACGGCATCGGCGGCCACCTCGCGACGTACGCGTCGGCGGCCACGCTGTACGAGGTGGGGTTCAACCACTTCTTCCGAGGCCCCGGGAAGGGGCCCGACAAGGACCTGCTCTACATCCAGGGGCACGCCAGCCCGGGCATCTACGCGCGCAGCTACCTCGAGGGCCGCTTCGAGGATCACCACATGCGCAACTTCCGGCGCGAGCTCCAGGACGAGCCCGGCCTGTCGAGCTACCCGCACCCCTGGCTGATGCCGGACTACTGGCAGTTTCCGACCGTCTCGATGGGGCTCGGGCCGATCATGTCGATCTACAACGCGCGGTTCGCCCACTACCTCGAGGCGCGCGAGCTGAAGCCCAAAGGCGACGGCAAGGTGTGGGCGTTCCTGGGCGACGGCGAGACCGACGAGCCCGAGACGCTGGGCGCGATCAAGATCGCGGCGCGCGAGAAGCTCGACAACCTCATCTGGGTGGTGAACTGCAACCTGCAGCGCTTGGACGGTCCCGTGTACGGCAACGGCAAGATCATCCAGGAGCTCGAGGCGATCTTCCGCGGCGCGGGCTGGAACGTGATCAAGGTCGCCTGGGGGCGCTACTGGGACAAGCTCCTCGAGAAGGACGACGAGGGCATCCTGGTCGAGCGGTTCGAGCGCATGGTCGACGGCGAGTCGCAACGCTACGCCGCGTTCGGCGGGCCGGAGCTGCGTGAGCGCTTCTTCGACAGCCCCGAGCTGAAGAAGCTGATCGAGGGCTGGAGCGACGAGGACCTGAACGAGCTCAACCGAGGCGGGCACGATCCGACGAAGGTGTACGCCGCGTACCAGCGCGCCGTGAAACACCAGGGCCAGCCGACGGCGATCCTGGCCCGCACCGTGAAGGGCTACGGGCTGGGCGAGTCGGCGGAGGCCAAGAACCCGGCGCACCAGACGAAGAAGCTCGACGAGGACGACATGCGGATCTTCCGCGACCGGTTCGACATCCCGATCGCGGACGAGGATATCGGCGACTACCCGTTCTACCGGCCCGAGCCCGACTCGCCCGAGGCGACGTACCTCCAGAAGCGGCGCGAGGAGCTCGGCGGCTACCTTCCGGCGCGCAACGTCGACGTCGAGCCGCTGCGCGCGCCCGCCGCGGAGCTGTTCGAGGAGTTCTTCGAGGGGACGAAGGACCGCTCGGTGTCGACCACGATGGTGTTCGTCAGCGTGCTCCGCAAGCTGCTCCGGGACGACGTCTGGGGCGACCGGATCGTTCCGATCATTCCCGACGAGGCCCGCACCTTCGGCATGGAGGCGCTGTTCCGCCAGATCGGCATCTACTCGCCCGGCGGACAGCTCTACGAGCCGGTCGACGCCGAGAACATCCTGTACTACAAGGAGTCCAAGGACGGCGCCATCCTCGAGGAAGGGATCACCGAGGGCGGCGCGATGTCCAGCTTCCTGGCGGCCGGGACCAGCTACGCGAACTACGGCGTGACCACGGTGCCGTTCTTCATCTACTACTCGATGTTCGGCTTCCAGCGCATCGGAGACCTGGCCTGGGCCGCGGGCGACATGCGCGCGAAGGGCTTCATGCTGGGCGCGACGGCCGGGCGGACCACCCTTGCGGGCGAGGGCCTTCAGCACCAGGACGGCCACAGTCACCTGCTGGCCATGCCGATCCCGAACCTCGAGGCGTACGACCCCTCGTTCGCGTACGAGCTGGCGACCGTCGTCCGCGAGGGCATGCGCCGGATGTACGAAGAGCAAGAGGACGTCTTCTACTACCTGACGGTCGAGAACCAGAACGCTCCGCAGCCGGCGGCGCCGGAGCACCTGTCGCGCGAGGAGCTCATAGACGGCATCCTGCAAGGCCTGTACCTGTTCCGCCCGTCGAGCCGCCGCTTCAAGGTCAAGGCGCAGCTGTTCGGGTCGGGCGCCATCATGAGCGAGGTGCTCGAGGCTCAGAAGATCCTCGAGAAGTACAAGGTGGCCGCGGACGTGTGGAGCGTGACGAGCTACAAGGCGCTCTACCGCGACGCCGTGGAGGTCGCGCGGCGCAACCGCCTGCGCGCCGACGGCGACCCCGAGACGTCGTACCTCCACCGGGCGCTCGACGGGGCCGAAGGTCCGTTCGTGGCGGCGTCGGACTACGTCAAGGCGCTTCCCGACATGCTCGCTCCCTACCTGGAGCGGCCGATGATGTCGCTCGGGACCGACGGGTTCGGTCGCAGCGAGGCGCGCGAGGAGCTGCGCGACTTCTTCGAGGTCGACGCACGGCACGTGGCTCACGCGACGATCCGCGCGCTGGTCGACGAAGGCGCGTTGGACGACGACGTCCTGGCCGAGGCGGCGCGCGATCTCGGCATCGATCCCGACAAGCCCGACCCTGTGCGGTCGTAATCCAGGCGCTTAGCAGCGAGCGAACGGAGTGATGACGTGGCAACCGAATTCAAGCTTCCCGAGGTAGGCGAGGGGATCGACTCCGGCACCGTCGTCGCCGTGCTGGTGTCGGTCGGTGACCGGATCGCGGTCGACGAGCCGGTGATCGAGCTCGAGACCGACAAGGCGGTCGTCGAGGTCCCCTCCGACGTCGCCGGCGTGGTCGAGAGCGTCGCCGTCGCGGAGGGCGACGAGATCGACATCGGCGCCGTGGTCCTGACCGTCGCGGAGGGCGAGGCCGACGGAGAGGGCACGGGCGATGCCGAGAAGGCGTCCGCGCCGCAGGCCGAGGACGGGCCCGACGACGGGGCCGAGGAGGCCGAGAAGCCTGCCGAGGAGTCCGCCGAGAAACCGCCCGAGAAGCCGGCCGAGGAACGAGCCCCAGCGGCGGCGAAGGCCGAGCCGAGCGAGGCGAAGGCGAAGGAGCCCGCCTCGGCGGGCGGAGGCGCGCCGGCCGAGTCGCGCGCCGACGCGGAGCCCCAGGGCGAGACGGCCCCCGGTCTGATTCCGGCAGCGCCCAGCGTGCGACGCCTCGCACGCGAGCTCGGGGTGGACCTCCAGGCGGTGCAGGGATCGGGCATCCTGGGCCGAATCTCGGCCGAGGACGTCCAGGCGTTCGCGAAGGGCGAGACCAAGCGACCGGCTGCGGCCCAGGCGCCCAGGACCGCCGCCGCGCCCGCTGCGCAGCCGCTTCCCGACTTCTCGCAGTGGGGCGAGACCGAGCGGGTGGCGATGTCCGGAATCCGCAAGGCGACCGTCCGGACGATGACGAACGCCTGGACGACGGTGCCGATGGTCACGCACTTCGACAAGGCCGACGCCACCGAGTTCGAGGCGCTGCGTCAGCGGTTCAAGCCGCAAGCCGAGAAGATCGGGGCGAAGCTGACCCCGACCGCGATGCTGATCAAGGTCGTCGCGGCCGCGCTGCACAAGTTCCCCGACTTCAACGCCTCGATCGACGCAGAGACGCAGGAGATCGTGTACAAGAAGTACGTCAACGTCGGCGTGGCGGTGGACACCGATCACGGTCTGCTCGTTCCCGTCGTGAAGAACGCCGACCGCAAGAACATGCTCGAGCTCGCCGCCGAGCTCGGCGAGCTGGCCGAGAAGGCCAGGAACCGCAAGCTCTCGCCGGACGAGATGCAGGGTGGGAACTTCAGCGTCAGCAACCTCGGTGGAATCGGCGGGACCGGCTTCACGCCGATCGTGGCGCCGCCCGACGTCGCCATCCTGGGCGTGTCGCGTGGTGGGATGGAGCCCGTCTGGGACGCCGAGAACGAGGTGTTCACGCCTCGCATGACCATGCCGCTGTCGGTGACGTACGACCATCGCCTCATCGACGGCGCGTCGGCGGCACGGTTCCTCCGCTGGGTCTGCCGGGCCATCGAGGAGCCGTTCCTGATGAGCTTGGAAGGCTGAGCCTCGTCCTCGCCTCCTCGTCGACCGCCGCGCCCCGTCGCGTGGCGGTCGACGGCCCGACCGCCGTGGCGCGCTCGCGCCCGCAGGTGGTCGGGCCTCCTCATGGGTGCGTGGTAGCATCCGCGTCATGAACGCGCCGGTGACGAGTCCCACCCGCGACGTGCGGTCCGGCCCGTCCCGTCGGTCTCTGCGGGCCAGCGGCCTCACCAAGCGGTACGGCGGACGTGCCGTCGTCGACGGTGTCGATCTCACGCTCGCCCCCGGCGAGATCGTCGCGCTGCTCGGCCCGAACGGGGCCGGCAAGACCACCAGCTTCTACATGATGGTCGGTTTCGTGCGGCCCGATGCGGGTCGGATCGTGCTGGGCGACCAGGACGTGACGCGCTGGCCGATGCATCGCCGCGCGCGCGCCGGCTTGGGCTACCTGGCGCAGGAGCCCAGCGCGTTCCGCCGCATGAGCGTCCGCGACAACCTGCTGGCCATCCTCGAGTTTCGCGAGCCGTCGCGCGAGGCGCGTGAGGAGCGTGCCGCAGCGCTCCTCGACGAGTTCGGGCTGACCCGGCTCGCCGATCACCGAGCGGACACCCTGTCCGGCGGCGAGCGGCGCAGGCTCGAGATCGCCCGCAGCCTGACGATCGACCCGTCGTTCATCCTCCTCGACGAGCCGTTCACCGGCGTGGATCCCAAGTCGATCCGCGAGATCCAGGATCTGATCCGGGATCTGCGTGAGCGGCGTGGCCTCGGGGTGTTCCTCACCGACCACAGCGTTCGGGAGACCGTCGCGATCGCCGACCGGGTGGTGCTGATGTTCGACGGTCGCGTCCGGTTCGACGGCACGCCCGAGGCGTTCGCAGAGGACGAGGACGTCCGGACGACCTACCTGGGAAGCGACTTCCGGCTCTGAAGGCGGATCGGATCGTGACCAAGCGGCACGACCGCAGGCGCGAGTGGGCGGGACGTAGGCCGTGACCTACGTCGTGGGCCTCGTGCTGCTGCTGCTGGTGCTGGCCGGCGTGATCGCCTGGGCGGGCGATCGGCTGGGCACCTGGGCGGGGCGGCGGCGGCTGACGATCTTCGGAGCGCGCCCTCGACGGACCGGCCAGGTGATCGGGATGGTCGCAGGCATGCTGATCATGCTGACCACCCTGACCGTGCTCGCGATCGCGTTCCAGAACGCGACGCAGACCCTGCTGAACGCGCAGAGCACGGCGCGGGAGCTGACCCGACTGCAGTCGCAGGAGCGCGTCCTGCAGGCGCAGATCCGCGGGCTGGACGCCGAGCTCGAGGCGTTGTCGCGGGAGCTCGAGGAGGCCCGCAGCACGATTCGAAGCGCCGAGCGCGCTCGCGACGAGGCGCTCGCCGACCGCGACGAGGCTGCCGCCGAGCGAGACGCGATACGCGCCGAGGGCGAAGTGCTCGAGGCCGAGCTGGCGGCGCTGGAGGACGAGCTGTCCCAGGTCGAGGCCGATCTCGTGGCTGCTCAGGAAGCGCTGACGGCTGTGCGCACCGATCTCGTGGCGGCTCGCGACGAGCGGGACGCGGCGCTCCTGAGCGCCACGGAGGCGCGCCAAGCCGCCGTCGAGGCGGAAGCCGAGGTCGAGGCTCTCCAGGCGCGCGTCTTGGAGGTGCAGGGGCAGCTCGACGCGGCGAACGAGCGCCTGGACTCGCTCCAGACCGAGCTACAGGTCGCCGAGACCCGCGTCGCGGAGACACAGGACGACCTGGCGCTGGCCCAGAACGATCTGGCTTCCGCCCGCGCTGCGCGTGACGAAGCGCTGGACGAACGCGACGCTGCCTTCGTCGATCGCGACGAGGCGTTCGCGGATCGCGACGAGGCGCTCGCGGAGCGTGACGATGCGCTTGCCGCTCGCGACGAGGCCCTCGCGGATCGCGACGAGGCCCTCGCCGCTCGCGATGCTGCCCTCGCCGAGCTCGACGAGGCCAGGGACGCAGCGGCGGCCGCCATGGAGGCGAGGAACGCCGCGGCGGCGGCGCGTGATCAGGCCCTCGCGGAGCGGGACGAGGCCGTGACCGAGCGCGACGAGGCCGTGAGCGAGCGCGACGAGGCGCTGTCCGAACGTGACGCCGCACTCTCGGCGGTCGGCGTGGCACGCGCCCAGGTCGTTCAGCTGCAAGACGTCATCTCCGTGCTGGAGAACGAGAGCGCGATGCTTCAGGCGGAAGCGGATCGTCTGCGCGACGCGAACCTCGGGCTCACCGCGCAGAACGAGGCGCTCGAGAGCCAGAACGACGAGCTGGCCGGCCGGAACGAGGGGCTCGTCGCGCTCAATACCACGCTCGAGACCCGCATTCTGGACGCCAGCGAGCGGGCGACGCAGCTGCAGGACCAGGTGGACGACCTCACGCTGCGCCTCGAGGATCAGTCGCGGCGCCTTTCGGTCGTGCAACGTGAGTTCGAGCGCGCCGCCTCCGGCGACGTGACGTTCGAGACCGGCGAGCTGATCTACAGCGGGGCGATCGAGGCCACGACCGCCGCCGAAGCGCGGGAGGCGCTCTCGCGATTCGTACGCGACGCCAGCATCGCGACCTCGAGGCGGGGTGCCGGCGAGGTGGTGCTCCGGTCCGATCAGGTCGCGATCCTGGTCGACGCGATCGTGCAAACGCCCGAGTCCGATCTGGTGCGGCTGCTGTCGCCACGGAACCAGTTCAGTCCGGTCGAGGTCGAGGTCGTCGTCGAGGCGTTCGAGAACGACCTGGTGCTCGAGGCGGGTCGGCTGCTGGTGAGCCGGCGGATGCACCTCGGATCCGAGGATCTTCCCATCAGTCAAGCCGAGCTGCGCTCGGCGCTGTCGTCGCTCAAGGGCGAGGCGCTCGCGGCGCTCCGTAGGTCCGGACTCGACGAGTTTCAGCTTCCGCGCTACCCCACCCTGACCGAGGAGACGTTCGCCGGTCTGCTCCTGCGTCGCGACGGTGCGGTCACGATCGGCGTTCTGGTCCTCGACGACGTGATGCGGAGCGGTCCCGCGGACCTCGAGCTGGTCATTCTCGACTGAGGCGATCGTCGCTGGGTCGCGTCGGCATCCGCAGCAGGTAGACGATGCCCGTCAGACCCAGGGCCGCGACGAGCACGCTCAGCCACGGACGCGCCAGCAGCACCACGGTGCTGCCGCCCGCGAAGAGCACGATCATCGAGATCGCGAACGCCTTCACGCGTGCCGGCAGCCCGAGGCCGGCACGAATGTCGCGGACGATCGGACCGAACAGCCTATGGGTCAGAAGCCAGCGGTAGAAGCGCGGGCTCGAGCGGGCGAAGAAGAACGCCGCGACCAGCAGCCACACGGTCGTCGGCCAGCCGGGAAGGACGACGCCGACGGCGCCGAGGCCCACGCAGATCCAGCCCAGGACGAGGAGCGCGGCCCGGAGCACCGGGTTCGCGACGACCGTCGGTGCAGCCGCCGGGTCGTCGGTCGTCGCGCCTGGGCGGGTATCGCTCACGCCACATGCTACCGCGCGGCCTACAGGCACCGGTGGCTCACCGGCCCGCCCTCAGGAAAGCGGCTCGTCGAAGCGCTGCACCTCGACCCTGTAGCCGTCGGGATCGCGGGCGAAGAACTGCGTGATTCCGAATCGCTCGTTGCGTCGCGGGGGTCCGTCGACGTCGACGCCGAGCCGCAGGAGCCGTTCGTGAACGGCTTCGACGTCGTCGACGAGAAGCGTCGTGATCAGGCGGTCGTCGACGGGAAGCGTGCCGTCGCGACCGTCGTACCCGGCTTGGCAAAGGCCCAGGTACCCGCCGTCGCCGACACGGAAGATCAGGCACGCTCCCTGATCGCGGGTCAGCTCGAGACCGAGATCGCGGTGGTAGAAGTCGCGACTGGCCGCGAGGTCGGCGACGGGTCGGAACGCGATCAGCGCGGTGGGGTCCGAACGATCGGTCATGAGGGTTCCTCCGATGGCGCCTCGGGCGCGATCGCCGCCCGTCCGTGCGCACGTCGCTACGTTCGCCCGGAGCCGAGACGGAGTATCCTCGAGGCGTGAAAGACGAATCGACCATCCCGACGATCCTCGTCGCCGATGACCAGCAGGGTCAGCGCGCGGTGGTCGACATGCTTCTCTCCGTCGACGGCTACCGGGTCGTCACCGTCGACGACGGCCGGCAGGCGCTCGACTGGCTAGCGAAGAATACGCCCGATCTCGCCGTTCTCGACGTGCGCATGCCGCATCTCGACGGGATCGAGATCTGCCGGCGCATCAGGAAGGTGTCTCGCCTACGGGCCGTACCGGTGGTCATCCTCACCGGCATGCGGGACGAAGCGACCACCGCATCATCGAAAGCCGCCGGCGCGAACGCCGTCGTGCACAAGCCGCTCGAGGGCAAGGACTTTCGGGCGACGGTGCGCGCGTTGATCGACGACGCGGCGAAGCTCAGGGCCTCCTCCAGCTGACCGACGCCTTCACCTGACCGGCGCCTTCACCTGGTCGACCGTCGGTGCGACGGCGGGTCGCTCAGCCGGGGCGTCGCTGACGAAGCGCCTCGAAGAGGAGCAACGCTCCTGTCACGCTGACGTTGAGGCTGTCCGCGGACCCCTGCATCGGGACGCGTACCCGCGTCGCGGCAGCGTCGGTCCAGCCCTCGTCCAGCCCCTGGTGCTCGGGACCGACCACGATCGCGACCGGTCCCGTCAGGTCCGCGTCCCAGACGTCGATGTCGGCGCCTGGCGAGGTGGCGACGATCCGCACGTCGCGCGCCCGTAGCCAGCTCAGGGCCACCTCGTCCGCGACCGCTACGACCGGCAACGAGAAGACGCTGCCCATGCTGGCGCGGATCACGCCCGGGTTCCACGGGTCGGTGCCGGCGCCGCCGACGCACAGCAGCGCATCCGCCCCGGCCGCGTCGGCGGACCTGATCAGGGCGCCGAGGTTGCCGGGCTTCTCCGTGTCGACCGCGACGAGCAGCAACGGGTCGGCCGGCAGATCGAGCATCGCGAGCGTGCGCTCCGGGGGCCGGATCAGTGCGACCACGCCGTCGGGGCCTTGGCGCCGACCGATCCGGTCGAACGCCTCGTTCGTCACCTCGATGATCGTCACGTTCGCGGACGCCAGGGCGCGCCGCAGCTCGAACCCTTCCGGGGTGAGCAGCGCCGGCGCGAGGTAGACGGCCTCGATCGCGACGCCCGCCTGCAGCGCACGTCTCGTCTCGCGCGTTCCCTCGACCAACGTGCGTCCCTCGCGCTCGCGTTCACGGCGCCCGTGGAGACGCGCCAGCGCCTTGATCCGCGGGTTCTTCGGACTCTCGATCCGTTCGGTGGCCACGTCGGTCATGCTACCCCCCGAGCGACAGGTGCTAGCATCGGCGCTCGGGACCCGGCCCGTGCCGTGGACCCGCGAAGGGATCCTCATGCCGCTCCGACCCGGTGCCCGTGCGGGCATCGCGTTCATTCTGGTGACGCTTTTTCTGGACATCCTCGGGATCGGAATCATCATTCCGGTGCTGCCAGGACTCGTCACCTCGTTCACGGGAGGCGACGCCAGCGCGGCTGCGCCCTGGTACGCGGCGCTCGCGGCGGTCTATGCAGGGATGCAGTTCCTGTTCGCGCCGCTGATCGGGGCGCTGTCCGACCGGTTCGGGCGGCGAAAAGTGATCCTGGCGTCGCTGACGGCGTTCGGAGCGAGCTACCTGATCTTGGCGGTTGCGCCGTCGCTGGCGTGGCTGTTCGTGGGCCGGGTCGTCGCCGGGATCACCGGGGCGACGATCACTGCGGCCAACGCGTACATCGCCGACGTCTCGACGCCCGAGACGCGAGCTCGGAACTTCGGCTTCGTCGGCGTGGCGTTCGGCCTTGGCTTCGTGTTCGGTCCGGCGATCGGCGGCCTGCTGGGCGGGATCGGTCTGCGCGTGCCGTTCTACGCGGCTGCCTTCGTCGCCCTGCTCGGCGCCCTCTACGGTCTGTTCGTGCTGCCCGAGTCGCTTCCTCCCGAGAACAGGCGCGCCTTCTCCTGGAGTCGCGCCGATCCGTTCCGGGCGCTGCTCGGCTTGCGGGCCTATCCGCTGGTCGCGGGCCTGGCGTTCGCGTTCCTGTTCTTCTCGCTGGCGCAGCGTGGTCTCGAGACCGTGTTCGTGCTGTATACCGACTACCGCTACGGCTGGGGTCCGCGCGAGAACGGGCTGGCGCTCGCCCTCGTGGGCGTGATGGCCGCGGTCGTGCAGGGCGGCCTGGTGCGGCCGCTGGTCGCCCGCCTGGGCGAGCGCCGCACGATCGTCGCGGGCCTCGCGGTCTCGATGCTGGGGTTCGTGGGTTACGGACTCGCGTCGCAAGGCTGGATCCTGCTGGTGGTGATCGCCGTCGCGAGCCTCGGTGCCGTCGCCGGCCCCGCGATCCAGGGCCTGATCGCCGGCACCGTGTCGGCTACGGAGCAGGGATCCGTCCAAGGGACGCTCACCTCGATGCTGTCGCTCACCTCGGTCGTCGCTCCGCTGGTGGCTGGCGGGCTGTTCGGGATGTTCACCGGCGAGCGCTCGATCGTCGAGCTGCCGGGCATGCCGTTCTACGCCGGCGCCGTGTTCCTGGTCGTCGCGCTGGCTCTCGTGATCCGCACGCTCCGCCGGAACCCGATCCTCGCCGAGTCCGATTCGTCGGGCGTTCAGGCGAGCGCCGCGGGCGGCGGCACGGCGGCCGAGCCCGCGACGCTAGACTGACGCATGGGAAATCTGATCGACGCCAACGAGCTGGCCACGCGGCTTACCGACGACGCGCTTCGGATCGTCGACGTCCGGTTCGACCTGGGCGACCCGGAGGCCGGCAGGCGCGCCTACCTGGCGGGGCACCTGCCGGGCGCGGTCTACCTCCATCTCGACGACGATCTGTCGTCGCCGCTTTCGGCGGACGGCCTGGGCGGCCGTCACCCGCTGCCGGACCCGGACGCGTTCGCCGCCCGCTTGGGCGAGGCGGGGATCGGCGACGAGCACCACGTCGTGGCCTACGACGACGCCGGTGGGGCGATCGCCGCGCGGCTCTGGTGGCTGCTTCGCTGGATCGGACGCGAGCGGGTGCAGGTGCTCGACGGGGGCGTGCACGCCTGGACGGCGGCGGGGGGCGAGCTCGCGTCCGAACCTCGCCGCTACCCGCCGGCGATCTCGACGGCGCGTCCCGACCCCGAGATGGTGGTCGACGCGGACGACGTGGCGGCGCGGCTCGAGGATCCCGATCGTGTGCTGGTCGACGCTCGTGCCGCGGAGCGCTACCGGGGGGAGGTCGAGCCGCTCGACCGCAAGGCCGGTCACGTGCCGGGAGCGGTCAACCTGCCGTACGCCGGCAACCTCGTGGACGGGCGGTTCCGTGCAGCGGACGAGCTGCGCTCGCGCTTCGAGCTGCTGAGCGAGGCCGCCGAGGTCGTCGTGTACTGCGGCTCGGGCGTCACGGCGGCGCACGACGCCCTGGCGATGGAGGAGGCCGGCCTTCCGTTGCCGCGCCTGTACCCCGGATCGTGGAGCGACTGGTCGAGTCGCGACGACCGCCCGGTCGCGACGGGCGACGAGGCGAGCCCACACCGTCCTCACCGGTTCGAGCGCTAGAGTCGGGTATGGAGTACGGAGAACCCCGCAGTCCGTTGCCCGGCCTCGGCTGGCTTCGCGAGCCGATCAACGCGCTCACCCACGCCGTCGGCGTGGTGTTCGGCGTGGCCGCTCTGGTGGTCCTGCTGGTCCTCGCCGACGGCGAGCCGGTCAAGGTGGCGAGCGCCATCGTCTACGGGGTCAGTCTGGTGCTGCTGTTCCTCGCCAGTACCCTTCTGCACGCGCTCCGCGTCGGCGCGAAGGCGCTTCGCGCGTTGCGGATCTTCGATCACGCCGCGATCTTCGTGCTGATCGCGGGAAGCTATACGCCGATCACCTTGATCACCCTGACGGAACGGAACCCGACGCTGGGCTGGACGCTGTTCGCCGTCGTGTGGGGGGTCGCGCTGCTGGGCGTGCTGTTCAAGATCGCCTGGATCGGGGCTCCGCGCTGGGTATCCACCGGCCTGTACCTGGTGATGGGCTGGATGGCGGTGGTCGCGATCGGTCCGCTCCTGGCCGCGTGGCCGGCGCCGGCGGTGGCGTGGTTGATCGCCGGAGGCCTCGCCTATTCGGTCGGGGCCGTCGTGTACGCCACCAAGCGTCCCGACCCGTTCCCGCACGTGTTCGGCTACCACGAGCTGTGGCACCTGTTCGTGCTGGCCGGATCGGTCTCGCACTTCGTCCTGATCGCGCGCTTCGTGGTCGGTGCCTGAGCGGCCGGTGGCTCCGCCGTCCGCGCCCGAGCGCCCGCCCGTGCCGGACCCGCCCGTTCCGGAGCTGCCGGGACGTTGCCCGTGGGCGGAGGGCGATGCGCTCATGGCCGCGTACCACGACGAGGAGTGGGGCGTTCCGCTGGTCGACCGGCGGCGCACGTTCGAGTTCCTGGTGCTCGAGACGTTCCAGGCCGGTCTCTCCTGGCGGGTCGTCCTTCACAAGCGCGAGGCGTTCCGGCGCGCCTTCGCCGGGTTCGAGCCCGAAGCGGTCGCGGCGTTCGGTCCCGACCGGATCGAGGCGCTGATGACCGACGCCTCGCTGATCCGAAACAGGGCCAAGCTGAACGCGGCGGTCGCCAACGCGCGGGCGTTCCTGGCGATGGAGGAGAGCGGGCCGGGCTTCGTCGATCACGCCTGGTCGTTCGTCGGGGGAAAGCCGATCGTGCATCGCTACGAGCGTCCAGGGCAGGTGCCCTCGACGTCGCCGGAGGCGGAGGCGTGGTCGAAGGACCTGAAGCGTCGCGGCTTCAGGTTCGTGGGTCCCACGGTGGCGTACGCGCACATGCAGGCGACCGGCATGGTGAACGATCACCTGGTGGGGTGTCCCCGCCACTCGGAGGTCGCCGTGGACCGGGCGTCGACGTGAGCCCGCGTGCGCGGCAGGCGTACCGGCGGTTCGCGACCTTCTTCCTGGCGATCGGCAGCGTGTTCCTGATGCTGGGCATTGCGCGCGCCACCTTCCTGCCCGACGTCCTGCGTGGGAACCCGCTGCCGGTCGCCCTGCTCCTGCTCGCGATCGGTGGCGGGCTGCGCTGGACGGTTCGAGATCGGCCCGGCGAGGACGACGAGGACGGCGAGGACGGCGACCCGGCCGGCGACGAACCGTGGGACGAGGTCGGTGACGAGGTCGGTGACGAGGTCGGTAACGATGTCGGTGACGACGCGGAGGAGGGGCGAGGCCCGCCTGGCGGACCGCGGGTATCCTGACGCGCATGCGCGTTTCCGTCGAACTCATTCCTCGCAACGAGGCGGACCTCGACGTTCAGCTCGACGAGCTGACCGAGCTGCCGACGGTGGACACGGTGAACGTTCCCGACATCCTGCGCTTTCCGCTGCGCTCCTGGGACGCCTGCGGCCGCGCCAGCGAGCGTGGGCTGCGCGCGGTTCCGCATCTGCGCGCGATCGACGTCGATCCGCAGGGACCGCTCCCGTTCGCCGCGGGTCTCGACCGGTACGGCTTGGAGGAGGTTCTGGTCGTCGCCGGCGATGCGCCTGCGGACATGTCCAAACCGGTCTACGACACGACCAGCGAAGCGCTGATCCGGCGCCTGAAGCGCGAACGTCCGCAGCTGGTCGTCTACGCCGCTCTGGACCCGTACCGGCAGGGGTTCGCGGCCGAGCGCGACTACCTGCTCCGCAAGCTCGACGCTGGCGCGGACGGCGTGTTCACCCAGCCGTTCTTCGACGTGCGGCTCCTCGGAGTGTGGGCCGACCTGCTGGACCGGCTCGACACGACCGTGTTCTGGGGCGCGACCAGCGTGACCAGCGCGCGCTCGGCGCGCTACTGGACGACGCGCAACCGGGCGGTGCTGCCCGCGAGGTTCGCGCCGACGCTGAAGCACAGCCGCGAGATCGCTGGCGAGCTGCTCTCGTTCGCTCGCGATCGGGACGAGAACGTGTACTTCATGCCGATCCGGGTCTCGTGTCGCGCCTACCTGAAGGGACTCGTCTGAACCGCGGAGGTCAGATGCGAGTCCGCTCGCTACGAGGCGGCTCGCTACGCGGACGGCGCTTCCTTCTTGCCGGTGTACGCCTTCTTCAGCTTCACGGGCTCGCGGTTCGCGCGGACGCGAAGGTTGACCGCCTCGACGAAGATGCTGAACCCCATCGCGAAGTAGATGTAGCCCTTGGGGATGTGGAACGCGAACCCTTCGGCCACGAGGCTCATGCCGATGAGCAGCAGGAACGACAGCGCCAAGATCTTCACGGTCGGGTGGCGCTCGACGAACTCGCTGATCGCAGTGGCGGCGACGAGCATCACCCCGATCGCGGCGACGACGGCGATCACCATCACGGCCAGATCGTCCGCCATGCCGACCGCCGTGATGACGGAATCCAGGCTGAACACCGCGTCCAGCAGCAGGATCTGCGCGATCACGCCGGCGAACGTCGCGGTCGTGCGCGCTTCGGCGTGGCCGTCCTCGCCCTCGAGCTTGTCGTGGATCTCGTGCGTGGCCTTGGCCAGCAGGAACAGGCCGCCGCTCAACATGATCAGGTCGCGGCCGCTGAACTCCGCGCCGAACACCGTGAACCAGGGCGCCGTGAGGCGCACGATCCACGCGACCGAGAACAGCAGCGCGATGCGCATGAGCATCGCCAGGAGCAGGCCGACCGTGCGAGCACGGGCCTGCTGGTCCTCGGGCAGCTTGCCGCTGAGGATCGAGATGAACACGATGTTGTCGATGCCCAGCACGATCTCCAGAACCGTCAGCGTGGCCAGTGCGATCCAGGCGTCGGGGTTGGACGTCCATGCCATCCATTCCATAGACGGCGTTCTACCACGTCCCAGCGAGGCCTCCGTCGAATCTGACGCGCCGCTGGGGCGGGGGTGAGCGACGTCGTGGGCGGCGTGTCGCCTGGACATCGATCACATGACTTTCAGGCTGTATATTCAGTGTTCGGTGCCGCGCGAGCGGTGCCCGAATCGATACGCGAGCGGCCGGCGAACGGACCGCTGGAGGACGACCATGACGGACTACGACAGCATTCTTCTCAACTCTCGACGCCACGAGCTCGAAGCGATCGCACGCCGCCACGCGGACTGGATGGAGGCGCGTCGCGCGCTCGCCCAGGACCACGGCCGCGACAACCAGCCGACGTCGCGCGGCGTCGCCGGCCTGCCCGGCATCCGCACGCTCCTCGGCCTCCGCGCCAACGCCCGCCGCGGCCTCAAGGGTCGTCGCAGCCTGGCCTGAGCTCCCGGTACGCGTCGGCGATCTCGGCCAGGCGTGCTCGCCCGAACGGCGTCGTGACGCGGGCTTCCGCGGACGCGAAGAACTCGTCGAGGCGCGCCGGCGCCTCGGGCGGCGATCGTTCGTCGACTCGTTCGTCGCCTCGGTCGGGGCCCCGATCGTCACCCGGAGCGGCGCCAGGACCGCCGCCTTCGGCAGCGCCGGAGCCGGCGCCAAGATTTGCGCGAGGGCCGTAGCGGCCCTCGCGCTCGTAGATCAGGGCCTGAAGCGCCATGTCCAGCAGGTTCATGTCCCGCACGAAGCGTGCCGCCGGTCCGTCGCGGTCCTCGTACGAACGCCAGCGGCGCGCGACCAGGTCCGCGGCGGGACCTGGCCACGATTCGTGCAGCGCGGCCATGGCGCGTGCCTCCAGGCGGGCCTTCTGGTCCGCCGCGACGGGACGGAGCGCCGGGTCGGCGAGGCTGGGGAGATCGCCGATCTCGGCCTCCGCCAGGTCGTGCGTCAGGGCGATCTCGAGCGCCTCGGCCCGGTCCACGCCCGCGTCGTCGGCGAACAGCATGCACAGGAGCGCTGTGCCCCAGGTGTGGCCGGCCACCGACTCGGGGCGATCGATCCCGCGCAGGACCCAGCCGGTGCGCGGCCGGTCCTTGAGCCGGTAGGCGTTCAGCAGGTACGCGAGCGCGCTCACGGCAGGGACTCGGGCGCGCTCACGCGCTGCTCGCCGCCGCGTCCGGGGCGTCGCCGTCCGGGGCGTCACCGTCCGGGTCGTACGCGTCCGGGTCGTACGCCAGCGCGGGGGCCAGCCAGCGCTCGGCCTCGGCCACGCTCCAGCCCTTGCGGTTCGCGAGATCGACCACCTGATCGCGCCCGATGCGGCCCACCGCGAAGTAGCGCGCCTGCGGGTGCGCGAAGTACAGACCGGACACGCTGGCGGCCGGGGTCATCGCGTAGCTCTCGGTCAGGTCCATGCCCACGGTGCGCGCCTCCAGCAGATCGAACAACGGTCCCTTCTCGGTGTGGTCAGGGCAGGCCGGGTAGCCGGGCGCGGGCCGGATGCCCCGGTAGCGCTCGCGGATCAGCTCCTCGTTGGTCAGCGACTCGTCGTGCGCGTAGCCCCACAGCTCGGTGCGGACACGCTCGTGCAGGCGCTCGGCCATCGCCTCGGCCAGCCGGTCGGCCAACGCCTTGACCAGAATCGCGCGGTAGTCGTCGTGCTCGGCCTCGTAGCGGCGGGCCAGGTCGTCCGCCCAGGCGCCGGTGCTGACGGCGAAGCCGCCCAGCCAGTCGGGCGTGCCGACCGGCGCGACGTAGTCGGCCAGCGCCAGGTTCGGCGCGCCCGGGCGCTTCGCGGTCTGCTGCCGCAAGGTGTGGAATCGGGTGCGCTCCTCGGCTCGCCGGTCGTCGCTCCACACGATCAGATCGTCGCCGTCACGGTTCGCAGGCCAGATCGCCACGGCGGCGCGCCCGACCTTGGCGGGGTCGCCGGCCCAGTCGGTCAGCATCGCGTCGGCGTCGCGCTTGAGCTCGGCGGCGTGGGCGCCCCGTTCGGGGTCGTCCAGAATGTCGGGCCACCGACCCGGCATCTCCCACGCCATGAAGAACGGTCCCCAGTCGATCCGCGGGATCAGGTCGTCCAAGGGGACCTCGAGCTTGTGCAGGCCCGGCGCCGCCGGCGCGGGGGCGGCATCCGCCGCATCGAACGGGAGCCCAGCGGCTCGCGCGGCGCCCAAGGTCAGCAGCCGCCGAGCGTCGTCGCGCGCCGCATGCTTCACGCGAAGCTCCTCGTACCGCTCCTCGGTCTCGCGCACCAGCTCGGGTCGGTCCTTGACGCTGATCGCCCGGGCGGCGACCTGGACGCTGCGCGACGCGTCCGCCACATGGACCACCAGGCCGTGAAAGGCGGGGGCGATCTTGACGGCGGTGTGGATCCGGCTGGTCGTCGCGCCGCCGATCAGCAGCGGCAGCTCCGAGCCTCGGCGGTCCATCTCGCGCGCGACGGCCACCATCTCGTCCAGCGAGGGGGTGATCAGGCCGGACAGGCCGATCGCGTTCGCGCCCACCCGTTCGGCTTCCGCCAGGATCCGCTCGGTGGGGACCATCACGCCGAGGTCCACGATCTCGAAGCCGTTGCACGCCAGCACCACGCCGACGATGTTCTTGCCGATGTCGTGCACGTCGCCCTTGACGGTCGCCAGCACGATCGTGCCGGCGCTGCGTCCGCCCGCTGCGTCCGCCTCGAGGAACGGCGTGAGGTGCGCGACCGCCTTCTTCATCACCCGCGCGGACTTCACGACCTGCGGCAGGAACATCTTGCCGGCGCCGAACAGGTCGCCGACGACGTTCATGCCGTCCATCAGCGGCCCCTCGATCACCGCCAGCGGCGAGTCCAGCTCCAGCCGGGCCGCCTCGGCGTCCTCGACGGCATGGCGGTCGATGCCCTTCACCAGGGCGTGCCGAAGGCGCTCGGCGACCGGCCAGGCGCGCCAGGCGTCGTCGGCGACGTTCACCTTCGCCCCCTCGGGACCCAGCTCTTCGGCCAGGGTCACCAGCCGCTCGGTCGCGTCGGGTCGTCGATCGAACAGGACGTCCTCGACCCGCGCCAGCAGCTCCGGCTCGACCTCCTCGTAGATCTCGAGCAGCGCAGGATTCACGATGCCCATGTCCAGACCGGCCGCGCGCGCGTGGTAGAGGAACGCCGCGTGCATCGCTTCGCGCACCCGGGGCGTGCCACGGAACGAGAAGCTGACGTTGCTGATTCCGCCCGAGGTGAGCGCTCCGGGCAGGTTCGCCTTGATCCAGCGCACGGCGTCGAAGAAGTCCAGGGCGTACCTGCGGTGCTCGTCGATGCCGGTCGCGACGGGGAAGACGTTCGGATCGAACACGATCTCCTCGGGGCGGAAGCCGACCCGTTCGGTCAACAGCTCGAACGCCCGCGCGCAGATCGACGTTCGGCGCTCCAGCGTGTCCGCCTGGCCGTCCTCGTCGAACGCCATCACGATCACGCCGGCCCCCAGCCTGCGGACCTCGCGGGCCTGCTCCAGGAACGGCCCTTCGCCCTCCTTCAGGCTGAGCGAGTTCACCAGCGACCGCCCCTGGAGGCGCGTCAGGCCGGCGCGCAGCACCTTCCAGCTGGAGGCGTCGACGACGACGGGCACGCGGGCGATCTCGGGCTCGGCGGCCATCAGATCGAGGAAGCGGACCATCTCGGCCGGGGCGTCCAGCATCCCCTCGTCCATGTTCACGTCGATCATCTGCGCGCCGCCCTCGACCTGGTCGCGCGCCACGTCGAGCGCCTCCTCGTGGCGTCCCTCGCGGATCAGCCGCAGGAAGCGGCGCGAGCCGGTGACGTTCGTACGCTCGCCGATGTTCACGAAGTTCGTCTCGGGCCGGATCACCAGCGGCTCCAGGCCGGCGAAGCGGGGCAGGCCGTCCGGCTTCGGCGGCACGCGCGGCGGATAGCGCGCGGCGACCTCCGCGAAGGCGGCGATGTGCTCCGGCGTCGTCCCGCAGCACCCTCCGATCACGTTCACCCAGCCTTCCTCCAGGAAGCCCGCCAGCACCTCGGTCATCGCCTCGGGCGACTCGTCGTACTCGCCGAACGCGTTGGGCAGACCGGCGTTGGGGTGCACCGTCGTCGGGACGGAGGCCAGACGCGACAGCTCTTCGACGTACGGCCGCAGCGCGGCGGGCCCCAGCGCGCAGTTCAAGCCCACCGACACGACCGGCGCGTGCTGCACGGAGGTCCAGAACGCCTCGAGGGTCTGACCCGACAGCGTCCGGCCGGACGCGTCGGTGATCGTGCCCGACAGCATCACGGGCACCTCGGTCCCCAGCGTTTCGCGCACCAGGTCGCAGGCGTACAGCGCCGCCTTGGCGTTCAGCGTGTCGAACACCGTCTCGATCAGGATCAGGTCGCAACCGCCCCGCATCAGCGCCTCGATCTGCTGGCGGTAGTCGCTGGCGAGCTGGTCGAAGGTGACGGCCCGGAAGCCGGGGTTCTCGACGTCGGGACTCATCGACGCCGTCCGGTTGGTCGGGCCGACCGAGCCCGCCACGAAGCGCGGCTTGTCTGGGCGTTCGAAGGCGTCCGCGGCGCGACGGGCCAGCCGGGCGGCCGCCTCGTTGATCTCGGTGACGTGCTCCTCGAGCCCGTAGTCGGCCAGGCCGATCCGGGTCGAGGAGAACGTGTTCGTCTCGATGATGTCGGCGCCCGCCTCGAGGTAGGCGCGGTGGATGCCCTCGATCAGCTCGGGACGCGTGACGCTCAGCAGGTCGTTCGCTCCCTGGAGAGGACGCGGATGGTCCCTGAACCGCTCGCCACGGAAGGCCGCCTCGTCCAGGACCTCGCGCTGGATCATGGTGCCCATCGCGCCGTCGAGCACGAGGATCCGCTCACGCAGGAGCGAGGCGAGATCCCGGCGCATCAGTCGACGTCGCGGCGCACGAACAGCCAGGTCAGCAGCGCTCCGAAGAACAGGGCGTAGAGCGTCATCGCCCAGGCGGCGTGCGGCAGCGTGAGGCCGCTGCCGAACAGGCTGCCCAGCGGCGAGTCCTGGAGGTCGGCCGCCTCGGCGCCGAACAGGTCGATCAGGCGCCGGGCCGGCACGCGGGCGGGAAGGTACAGGTTGTCGGTGAGGAACCAGCGCGGCAGGTTCTCGAGGGTGCGGCGCAGCTCCAGCGCCTGGAACACGGCGTTCAGGCGGTTGATCGGCTCGAACCCGACGGTCGCCCGCCACACGGTGTAGATCCCCTCGACCAGCGCCGGAAGGAAGAACGTCATCACGATGCCCAGCGCCACGTTGCGCACCAGGAAGATCAGCAGCGACGCGAACAGCGTGAGCGTCGTCAGGTGCGCCCACTGCTGCAGGTACAGCCTGCCCAGCTCGCCCCAAGCGCCGGCGAAGGTGGTGGGCAGGAACGTCGTCGCGGCGGCGCCGGCCAGCACGGCGAACAGCGCGGCGCCCGCCATCAGCAGCGCCAGCACGATCATCATCGCCGCGATCTTGCCCCAGATCACCGCCAGGCGGGACGGCTGAGCCACCAGCGTCGTCTTCCACATGTTCAGGCTCTTCTCCTCGCCGATGAACACGGCAGCGAGGAGGGCGACCACGATCACGTAGTAGCTGGGGCTGAGGAACGCGGGGCCGGTCAGGGCGACCCGTGCAAGACCGTACGGCGAGGCGAGCTCCTGGAGCAGGGTCGCCACCGTGGTGCCGGTCTCGTCGACGAACGAGCCGCCGACGTTGACCTGCACGACGCGCGCGATGATCAGCGTCACCGCCGGCAGCAACACCCACCACAGGCCGGCCAGGACGTAGCTCCTTCGTTTCCGGACCGCCTTGAACAGCTCGGCGCGGACGACGCGGTAGAGGGGGATCACGACGGCCTCCCGTCTTCGCGCAACAGGCGCAGGTAGGCGTCTTCGAGGTCCTCGCCGACGCGGCGCGCTTCGAGCAGCTCCACGCCGCTGGTCAGCAGCCCGCGGAGCAGCTCTGGAACCTCGGCCTGGGCGATACGAACCTTGGCGTGGGCGGGATCGGCCGCTTCGGTCTCGACGGCGATCTCGCGCTCGGCCAGGGCGGAGCGCAGCGCGTCCGGATCGGTGGCGGCCAGCCGCATCGTGACGGTGTGCTCGTCGAGCCGGGCGGTGAGCTCGTGCAGCGGACCGTCGAAGCGAAGCTGGCCCCGCTCGATGGCGACGACGCGTGCGACCAGCTTCTCGATCTCGGCCAGGATGTGGCTGCTGATCAGCACGGTGACGCCCTGACGGGCGACCGTGCGCAGGTTCTCGCGGATCTCGGCGATGCCGACCGGATCGAGCCCGTTCGTCGGCTCGTCGAGGAGCAGCACGTCGGGCTCGTGCAGCAGCGCGCGAGCCAGCCCCAGCCGTTGCCGCATCCCCTGCGAGTACTGGCCGACCCGCTTGGCGGCCGCGTTCTCCAGCCGGACGAAGGCGAGCACCTCGTCGATGCGACCTGGCGGCACGTCGCCGTGGAGGGTGGCGGCGTAGCGAAGGTTGTCGCGGCCGGACATGTAGGGGTAGAAGCTGGGCTCCTCGATCATCGTTCCGACGCGGCGAAGGCCGCGCCCGGGAACGCGAGCGCCCAGGATCTCGGCGTGGCCGGCGCTGGGCCGGATCAGCCCGGCGAGCATTCTGAGGGTCGTGGTCTTCCCGGCTCCGTTCGGGCCGAGGAAGCCGACGATCTCGCCGCGCTCGACCTCGAGGTCGAGGCGGTCGACGGCGACGGCGGAGCCGTACCGTTTGACGAGGCCGTGAGCGGCGATGACGGACATGGCGGCATCCTACCCGGGTTCGGATCCCGTTCCCCGCGCTTGCGCGTGCCCGGCGACGTGCGCCCCGCTGGGCAGCGGTGCTAGCATGACGCCCGCGCACGGCGCCTATCGGCACAGCCGAAATTCCACCCGTGGAGGGGACCATGCCCGTCTACGTCTACAAGAATCTGACCACCGGCGAGACCTTCGAGGTTCAGCAGCGCATCACCGAGTCCGCCTGGACCGAGCACCCCGCGACCGGCGACCCCGTCAAGCGGATCGTGCAGCCGGTCGGGATCGCCTTCAAGGGCTCGGGCTTCTACGTCACCGACTCGCGGACCTCGTCCAAGAAGCCGTCCGCCGACAAGGCGGGCTCGAACGACGCGTCGGCCAAGAGCGACGCGCCGACGAAAGGCGACGCATCGACGTCGGCCAGCGACGGTCCCGCGTCCAAGGCGGACAGCACGCCCTCGGCCGCCAAGAAGGACGCGACCAAGAAGGAGACGAAGAAGGACTCGAAAGCCTGACCGACGGCACGTGCCCGCGGGTCAGTCCGAGAACCCTGCGATCCGCAGCTCGACGACGACGGGCCAGAGCTTGCCGGTCACCAGCATCGTCTCGGTATCGGAGCGCCAGGCCAGCCCGTTCAGGACGCCTTGGGGTCCGACCTCGGCGCGCTGGGCGGGGGTGAGCAGCCCGGACAGGTCCAGCCACGCCTCGACGCGGCCGCTGGACGGGTCGATCCTGACGATTCGATCCTCGTACCAGACGTTCGCCCAGATCGCGTCGCCGACGCACTCGAGCTCGTTCAGGCGCGGCAGCGGCTCGCCGCCTACGGTCACGTCGACGCTGCCCAATGAGCGGAAGTCGTCCGGATCGTGGAACGTGAGGCGGGGCGTCCCGTCGCTTCTGACCAGGCGCTCGCCGTCGTGGCACAGGCCCCATCCCTCGCCCTGGTAGGTATGCACGGACTGGGGCGGGTCGCCGCGGGCGAACCCGCCCAAGGGCCAGCGGTAGGCACGCTGGGCGCGCCAGGTGAGCTGGACCAGGGTGTCGCCCACGCGGGCGAGGCCCTCGGCGAACACGTCCGCGTCCAGGTACCGGATTTCGTCGACCGCGCCGGTGTCCAGGTCGACGCGCCGCAGCGACGATTCGCCGTACAGGCCGGTGCTCTCGTACAGCGCGCCGTCGTGCCAGACCAGGCCCTGCGTGAACGCGGCGGCGTCGTGGGGGTAGCGGGCGACCTCCTCGGCGGACAGCTCCGTGGGCGGGCTCGACCCGCACGCGCTCAGCAACAGCGACGCGACCAGGGCGAGGGCGGGGGCGAGGGCGAGACGTCGGGCGCTGGCGCGGCAGGAGCTCATGCGCTCTCCCTCGCGCTGCGCCCCAAGCGTGTCTGGAGCGCTCGCCAGATCGCGTCGGCCACGGTCGATTCGTCGCTCGCCGCGTTCACGATGATCCAGTCGCCGTGCACCGACGCCTCGGACAGGAAGCCGTCCCTGACCCGGCGGTGGAACGCCAGGTCGGCGCGTTCGAGCCTGTCGGCGGCTCCGCGGGCGGCGATGCGGCTCATCCCCACGTCGCTCGGAACGTCCAGCAGCACGGTCGCGTCAGGCGTCAGGTCGCCGGTGGCGCGTCGGTTGATCTCGCGGACCCAGTCGGGGTCGAGGCCCCTGCCGTAGCCCTGGTACGCGACGCTGGAGGCGGCGAACCGGTCGCACAGCACGGTCGCTCCACGCTCCAGGGCGGGTCGGATCCGCTCGTCGACGTGCTGAGCGCGCGCCGCCGCGTAGAGAAGGAACTCGGCGAGGGGCGCGACCTCGAGATCGGCGTCGAGGACCACGTCCCGGATCCGCTCGCCGGCCGGCGTGCCGCCGGGCTCTCGCGTCACCACCACCTCGCGGCGGTCCTCGGATAGGCGCCGGGCCAGCCGAGCGACCTGGGTCGACTTGCCGCTCCCCTCAGGACCTTCGAACGCGATGAACAGCGCCGAGGCGGGCCGGGTCACAGCCCGGTGGGC
>JAXHLW010000013.1:82500-1915109 GCA_034521815.1 Trueperaceae bacterium
TACCCCGGAGGGCCGTGTCGTTCGGTCGGGATCGCGCGCACGGATTTCGCCTCGCACCCCGTTCGTTTCGGATACGATTGCTGGCGAGTGCACGATCGTGCGCTCGGGAGAACCCGCTCCCCGGCGGACGAGACGGCCTCTGCTACACTGCGAGAGCAACCGACAGTCGGGGCGTATCGCGCCCCATGCGAAAGGAGGACCGCCGAGGACGAAGTCGACGCCGCCACCTGGACGTCAGGCATCATCCGACGTCGCCGTGAGCGGCAGGGAACTCCCGTTCGGCGCGGTGCATCCGATGCACCGCTCACTCCCGTTTCACCCCCTTTGGAGGACGATGAAGAAGATTCTTTCCCTACTCGCCGCGATGTTGCTGGTCGGCGTCTTCGCCACCGCGACCGCCCAGGACGACACGTACGTGTACATGACCTTCGGTGGCATCGACACGCTCGACCCCGAGGGCGCGTACGACACCGCGTCCGGCACGGCGCTCGAGAACGTCTACGAGACCCTCTACGGCTACGACGGCGATGCGGTGGACGCGTTCGTTCCGCGCCTCGGCCACCGAGCTACGAGATCTCCGACGACAACCTCACCTACACCTACACGCTGCGTGAGGGCGTGCAGTTCCACAGCGGCAACATGATGACCTGCCGCGACGTCGAGTACTCGATCGAGCGCATCCTGGTCATGAACGACCCGTCCTCGGGCGTGTGGTTCCAGTCCGAAGCGCTCCTCGGCACCGGCTCGAACGCGAACGACGACGACTCGATCACCTGGGCGATGATCGACAACGCGGTCGAGTGCGTCGACGACTACACCGTGCAGTTCAACCTGCCCGCCGTCGACCCGGCCTTCTTCGGCAAGCTGGTCTACACGAACGCCAGCATCGTCGACAGCGCCTGGGCGATCGAGAACGGCGAGTGGAGCGGCACCGAGGCCGACTGGCGCGAATGGGTCGGCGTCGATCCGCGCGACGGCTTCCTGCACGACAACGCCAGCGGCACCGGCGCCTACGCGCTGGTCGACTGGGACGGCAACGACAGCGTGTACGAGCGCTTCGACGGCTACTGGGGCGAGGCGCCCGACGTCGAGACCGTGCAGTACCGCATCGTCGACGAGCTCGCCACCCGCATCCTGGCGCTCCAGAACGGCGAGGCCGACCGGATCGTGCTCGGTAGCGACAACGACTGGGCCACCCTCGAAGCGCAGGTCCGCGGCCTGGACGGCGTGACGGTCTGGGAGGACGACGAGCTGGCTTTCCCTGGCCGTCGGCGCCATGCACATGAACCAGGCGATCGACACGACCGACAACACCGTGAACGTCGGCAGCGGTCAGCTGGACGGCTCCGGCATTCCCAGCGACTTCTTCTCCGACATCGACGTCCGCAAGGGCTTCGCGTACAGCTTCGATCAGCAGGTCATGATCGACGAGCTGTTCCTCGGCAAGGGCCAGAAGCTGACCATGGCGCTGCCGCCCAGCTTCCTCGGCTACGATCCGAACGTCCCGACCTACGAGTTCGACGCCGAGATGGCCGAGATGCACTTCCGCGAGGCGTGGGACGGCGCAGTTTGGGATACCGGCTTCGAGATGGCCATCTCGTACAACACCGGCAACGCCACCCGCCAGATCATCGCCGAGATCCTCAAGGCCAACGTCGAGGACCTGAACAGCGACTTCCGCGTGAACGTCCGCGGCATCCAGTGGCCCGACTTCCTGCAGGATCGGAACAACAACAAGCTTCCGATCTCGCTGGTGGGCTGGCTCCCGGACTACGCCGACCCGGACAACTTCATGTGGACCTTCTATCACTCGGGCGGCTACTACGGCAGCCAGCTGAACTTCTCCGATCCGGAGATCGACCGGCTGCTCGAGGACGCGCGCTCCACGACCATCGACGCCGAGCGCGAGCTGTACTACAGCCAGGTCGCGCACCGCGCCTACGACCTCGCGCCGACGGTTCCGTACCCGAGCGCCCGGAACTTCATCGTCACCAGCGACGCGATCGACGGGGTGTACTACAACCCGATGATCAGCCACAACTTCCTGTGGAAGGACGTCGTCAAGAACTGAGCGCGCACGCGCACGGTTCGGCCCGGGGGAGAATCCTCCCCCGGGCCCCCACCAAGGCCATGTATCTTAATGACGCTCGCATTCATGCGCCACTGCGCAGCCCGCCCGTCGGATCCGGTCCGGGGCGGATAGAGGAGACGCCGTGTTCGCCTTCATCCTGAGGCGTCTGTTGTCCCTCCCGTTGGTCCTGTTCGCGGTCTCGTTGCTGATCGTAGGTTTGCTACAGCTGCTTTCGCCCACGCAGCGGGCCACGGCGTTCATCACCAGCGAGCAGCAGGCCCAGAACATCCCTGCCATCATCGAGGCGTACGGCCTCGACAAGCCCTTCCCGGTGCAGTACTGGAACTGGCTCACCGCAGGCGCTTCAGGGCAACCTCGGCTACACGCGCAGCGCCAACATGACCGTCGCTCAGGCGATCCGGACGCTGTTCCCGGCGTCGCTGGAGCTGGCGCTGTTCGCCGTGGTTCCGATCATCGGTCTGGGCATCTGGTTCGGGACGCTCGCGGCGCTGCACCGGAATTCGCTGCTGGATCAGGTCACCCGGGTCATGGCGATTCTCGGCTGGTCCCTCCCCACCTTCGTGTTCGGCATCTGGATCCTGGCGGCTCTTTACGGCGGATTGGGGTGGTTCGGCATCGGCCGCGTCAGTACCCGCTTCATCACCGCCATCGCCCAGGGCGAGATCACGCTGTACACGCGGATGATGACCGTCGACGCGATCTTGAACGGTCGATTCGACATGTTGCTCGACGCGCTTCTTCGGCTGGTTCTACCGGTCACGACGCTGGCCGTCGTGATCACGGCCCAGATCATGCGCGTCATGCGAGGCTCGCTGCTGGACTCGCTGTCGCAGGACTACGTGCGGACCGCCCGAGCCAAGGGGCTCTCGGACCGGATCGTGAACCTCAAGCACGCCAGGCGGAACGCGCTGATTCCGGTGATCACGCTCTCGGGACTGACCATCGCGCTGCTGCTGAACGGCACCGTCGTCGTCGAGACGATCTTCAACTACCGCGGCTTGGGCATGTGGTTCGCCACGGCCGCCGTCCAGGTCGACATTCCCGCCGTGATCGGGTTCGGCCTCGTCGTCGCGATCATCATCGTGTTCGCGAACCTGTTCGTCGACGTGCTCTACGCCATCGTGGACCCGAGGATCCGCTACGACTGATGCCACCTGACCCTGCCGACCACGCCCGCGACGACGTTCGAGACGACGCCAACCTGGCCGCGCGAGCGGCCCACGACGAGCACCAGCTGCCCCCCGAGGTCGACTTGCGCTGGTGGCAGAGCAAGGCGATGCGCCGCTTCCGCCGCAATCCGTTGGCCATCACGGGCGTGACGCTGCTCGTGTTCTACATCGGTATCGCGCTGTTCGCTCCGGCCATCACCGCCCCGACGATCGCCGAGCGCGAGCGCGGGCATACCTGCGCACGTGACCTGGACCTTCCACGCGATTCCGACGAGGCGATCGCAGCGCTCAGGAACCCGTTCGGGTCGACGTTCTGGCGCGCCATCGCCGCGCCTCCCCAGAGCTGCCTGCGGATCCCGCGCGTCAGCTTCTCGCCGATCCCGCAGCCGCCGCAAGAAGGGCACCCGATGGGCATCGCGTCGGGCGGCTACGACATCTACTACGGCGTGATCTGGGGCGCCAGGATGGCGTTCTACGTCGGCATCCTGGTGAGCGCCATCAGCTTCGGCATCGGTATCGTCATCGGCGGCGCCGCAGGCTTCCTGGGCGGCTGGGTGGACGACGTGCTGATGCGCCTCGTCGACGTCGTGTTCGCGTTTCCGAACCTGATCCTCGCCGCGATCTTCGTCACGATCTTCGGTCCCAGCCTCACGAACTCGCTGATCGCGCTCGCGATCGTCGGCTGGACGAACTACGCCCGGCTGTTCCGTGGCGACATCCTGCGCGTGCGCAACCTCGACTACGTCGATGGAGCCAGGGCTCTGGGCGCGAGCAAGTGGCGGACGTTCACCCGGCACGTGCTGCCGAACTCGATCGGCTCGCTGGTGATCGTCGCCAGCCTGGACATCGGCGCCGTGGTGCTGGTCGCCTCGACCCTGGCGTTTCTGGGTCTGGGCGCGGAGATCGGCACGACGGACTGGGGCCAGATGGTGTCGTTCGCCCGCGGCTACATCCAAGGGGCTCCCGGGGAGCCGTTCAAGTACTGGTACATCTCGTGGTGGCCAGGGATCGCGATCGTCGTGTTCGTGCTCGCCTGGAACCTGCTGGGAGACGCGTACCGGGACGTGTTCGATCCGCGCGACGCCTGACCGCGCGCTGCGCCTGCGAAGCTCGAACGCGCGCGGGCCCGACGATCGCGTCGGGCCCGCGCGCGTTCGTCGGGTCCGGACGCGATGTCGAGACCCGTAGGGTCGGGAAACGAAGACCCGTTCAGGGCAGCGTGACCGCCGCGAGATCGTCGATCGTCAGGTCGGCCGGCACGTCCGCGCCGTTGACTGCCGCCAGGAACGCCACGATCGCCAGGTACTCCTCGTCGCTCAACGATCCGGGCCAAGGCTTTGGCATCGTCGCGCGCACGTAGCCGAGCAGCCCGGCGCCGTTCGCGAACATGCCCAGGCGAGCGTCCGCACCGACCACGGCCGGAGCGACGCCGATGTCGAACGCGTTGCGCCAGTTCATCGCCAGATGATCCATCTGCGGAGGATTGCTGGGCTTGTGGCACTGGGTGCAGGTTTGCTTGTCGTCCGGGAACGAGGTCTTGGCCTCGACCATCCCGCCGCCCGTATCGCCGTGGCACGCCGAGCAGTTGTGGTCGTAGAGGATCGCGCCCTCGCGCACCAGCGCCGAGCCGTCCGGGACCAGTGCCAGCGTCGCGGCGGCCTCGTCGGCGGTGGTCTGCGCGCCGGCGGCACCGACGACGGCACACAGGGCCGCAGCGATCAGGGCCGCCCGAACGTGGCGAAGAAGATGCCGTCGCAGGATCATGCCGGCACGCTACCGCGCCGCTTGCCGCCGAACCGTGCCGTCAGGTGCGGCGGTCCTCGTCGTCGCCTTCGGAATCCTTCGTGTCGTGCGAGCTGTCGCCCGAGGGGTCGCCGGCCTTGTGCTCGCCGGATTCGTGGTGGCTCGATTCGTCGTGGCCGGATTCGTCGTGGCCGGCTTCGTCTAGGCCGACGTCTTCGCCGGTCGTCACCGAGCCGCCTTCGCTCTCCCACCTTCCGGTCGCGGGCGGCCTGGGCACGCCCGGTGCGGACGGCTCGGAGCCGTCCGTCGCTGCTGCGTCCGATGCGGACGTGGCGCCGGCAGCAGGTTCGGCAGCAGGGTCGGCGGCGGGGTCGGCGGCGGGGTCGGAAAGGTCTCCCGCCGGTGCGGCAGCGGGTGCCGCACTCGACGCTTCGCCGGCGGCGGCCCGAGCGGCCGCCTCCTCGCGGGCCCTGGTCTGCGGGCTCGGCGGCGTGGCGGGCTGAGCCTGCGGCTCGCGCGCGACACGCTCGGCACTGCGGTTCATCAGCTTCACGAGCAGGTAGACCGCGCCTGCGACCACGGCGATCGGCACGAGGAAGCGAAGGAGCGACCACACCAGACCGGCCAGCCAGGTCAGCACGGTGCCGACCAGGCCGAGCAACCAGCCCGCCAGCCACACCACGCCGGTCCCTACCAGCAGGGCGATCAGCGCGAAGATGACGAGCTCGACGACCTCCTGCATGGATCGTTTCATGCCGCGAGTATAGCAGTCGCGCGCCGGGCGCCGCGCCGCAACGCGCGCGCTGGCCTCCGTGACCAGCGGGTAGACTCCGCCCGTGCCGATGCTGCTTCGCACCGAGCGGATGGTCCACGGGGGTCGCGCCTTGGCGCGCGATCCCGACGGCAGGATCGTGCTCGTCTCAGGAGCGCTTCCAGACGAGACCGTCGCGGTCGAGGCCGAGCAGCGCTCGGGCGTCCTCCTCGGCACCGTGGTCGAGGTGGTCGAGGCGAGCCCCGACCGTGTGACGCCGCCGCTCCATCCGGGGCTGGACCTCGCGTTCGCGAGCTACCCGGCGCAGCTGCGCATCAAGGCCGAGGTGCTGGCCGACGCGGCGCGCCGCAGCGGTGTCGCGCTGCCTGCGACGACGAGCGAGGTACGTCCCTCGCCACGCGTCTGGCACTACCGCAGCGTGATCCAGCCGGCGGTGCGCCACGGCCGCCTGGGCTTCCGGCGCGAAGGGAGCGACGAGGTCGTCGAGATGGACAGCGACCCGACGGCGATGCCGGCGGCGAACGAGACGTGGTCGACACTGGCCGCCGCCGAGCTGCCCAGGAGCGTCATGGAGGTCGCGATTCGCGCCAACGACGCCGGCGAGGCGTTGGTCGGCCTGATCGCCACGGCGAAGGCCAAGACGCTGCTACCGCTGGCGCATCGCCTCGTCCAGAGCGGCGTGAGGGGGGTGTCGCTGGCGGCGTACGACCCTCGCGGTCGCTTCCGGGCGGGGAAGGAGCGGCTGGCGGGCGCGCGCGAGATCCGTCAGCGTTACGGGCGCGTGGAGCTGTCGGTCAGCGCGACGGCGTTCGCGCAGCCCAACCCTTCCGCCGCAAGCGAGCTGTACGAAGCGGTGACCGCGATGGTGCCCGGCGGAGAGCTGGCGTGCGAGCTGTTCGCCGGCAGCGGCGCGATCGCGATGCACGTCGCCGACCGCTACCGGGAGGTCGTGGCGGTCGAGGTGTCCAGCGAAAGCGTCGCCCGCGGTCGGCGGGACGCCGAGCGGCACGGGATCGACAACGTGCGGTTCGAACGGGCCGACGCGCGGCGCTTCGAGCTGCCGAACGCGGACACGCTGATCGTCGATCCGCCGCGCGCCGGGCTGGCCAAGCCGCTGCGGGCCGCGATCGACGCGGCGGCCGCCACCAGCCTGCTCTACGTTTCGTGCGACGTGGCGACCTGGGCCCGGGACGCGGCCGATCTGATCGCACGTGGCTGGCGGCTGGTCGAGGTGCGCCCGTTCGACTTCCAGCCGCATACGCACCACCTGGAGCTGGCGACGACGTTCGAGCGCTAGGCGTCGACGCTAGACGTCCGACCGCGCCGCGGTATCGTGTCCGGCGTGTTGGCCAAACGGATCATCGCTTGCCTGGACGTGCACGCCGGCCGCGTGACGCGTGGACAGCAGTTCGGTCGGGCCGAGGCCGGCGAGCTCGCCGACGTCGGCGATCCGGTCGCGCTGGCGCTGCGTTACGACGCGCAGGAAGCGGACGAGCTGGTGCTGTACGACATCACCGCCACGGCGGAAGGGCGCGACGCCATCCTGGACGTCGCGACCCGCGTGGCCGAGAGCTGCTTCATGCCGCTCACCATCGGTGGAGGCGTCCGAACCTTGAGCGACGTCCGAGCCCTGTTCCTGGCGGGGGCCGACAAGGTGTCGATCAACTCGGGCGCGGTGGCGGATCCGGAGCTGATCCGCCAGGCGTCGGAGCACTACGGCGCGCAGGCGGTCGTGCTGTCGATCGACGTCGCGAGGCGCGCGGCCGGTGGCGGCTGGGACGTGTTCGTGGCGGGCGGCCGAAGGTCCACCGGCTGGGACGCGGTCGAATGGGCCCAGCGGGGCCAGGCGCTGGGCGCGGGCGAGATCGTGCTGAACTCGATCGACGCCGACGGGATGAAGACCGGCTACGACCTAGGGGCCACGCGGGCCGTGGCTCGCGCGGTCGACGTGCCGGTGGTCGCGTCGGGCGGGGCCGGAAACGCCGATCATATGCGCGAGGTTCTCGAGCTCGGCGAGGCCGACGCGGCGCTGGCGGCGGGCATCTTCCACCGCGGCGAGACGACCGTCGGCGAGGTCAAGCGGCGCCTGGCGGCCGCCGGCGTGCCGGTGCGACTGGACGAGCTCGGTCCGGAGCCTGCGAGGTGAGCGGCGACCGGGACGACGCCGAGCTGCGCTTCGAGACGCTGGCCGTGCACGGCGGTCACGCGCCCGATCCCGCCAGCGGCGCGGTCACGCCGCCGATCCACCCCTCGACCACCTTCGTGCGTGATCCGGGCGGACAGCCCCGCGCCGAGTGGGTCTATACGCGGGCCGAGAACCCGACGCGCCACGCCCTGGAGGCGGCGCTCACGGCGCTGCAGCCGGGCGCGGGCGCGTGCGCGGCGTTCGCGTCCGGCTCCGCCGCCGCCTCGGCCGTGCTCCGGACGGTCGAGCCGGGTGGCCGCCTGCTGGTGCCGGACGACATGTACCACGGCGTTCGCACGCTGCTCGAAGGGGAGCGCGACCGCTGGGGAGCCGAGGTGGCGTACGTGGACATGGCCGATCCTGCGGCGCTGAGGCGGGCCCTGGAGCCGGGCGCCTCGCTGGTGTGGGTCGAGACGCCGTCGAATCCTCGCTTGAAGCTGACCGACCTCCGCGCGGCGGCCGACGCGGCGCACGCCGCGGGGGCGCGCCTGGCGGTGGACGCCACCTGGACGCCGCCGCCGCTGTCCGACCCGTTCGCGCTGGGGGCGGACGTGGTGATGCACTCGACCACGAAGTACCTGGCGGGGCACAGCGACGTGCTGGGCGGGGCGGTGCTGGCGCGCAGCGAGGACGATCCGACGTTCGCGCGGGTCCGCTGGCTGCAGCGCCAGGAGGGGGCCGTGCCCTCGCCGTTCGACGCCTGGCTGACGCTGCGCGGCCTCCGGACGGTGGCGCTTCGCGTCCAGGCGGCGTGCACCGGTGCCGAGCGGCTCGCGGCGTTCCTGGAGCGGCATCCGGCCGTGATCGAGGTGCGCTACCCGGGGCTGCCGTCGCACCCGCAGCACCGGTTGGCTCGCGAGCAGATGACCCGCCCCGGCGCGATGCTGTCGTTCCGCGTCCGCGGCGGCGCCCAGGCGGCCGACCGCGTGGCGTCGGGCACGCGGCTGTTCGCGCGCGCCACCAGCCTGGGCGGCGTCGAGAGCCTGATCGAGCACCGCGCCCCGGTCGAGGGCCCGGACACGCCCACGCCTCCCGACCTGCTACGCGTCTCGGTCGGTATCGAGCACGCGGACGACCTGATCGCCGATCTGGAGCGGGCGCTCGCCCGTGCGGACCTGGCCCGTGCGGACCTGGGTTAGGGCGGCCGCTCTCCAGGATGGGCAGGTAGACTCGCGGGCATGACGAAACCCCGTGCCGCGTTCGGCATCGACGACGTCGTCTTCGGCGAGACCGGTCTCGTTCCGGTCGTGACGCAGGACGCCGCCTCCGGCGAGGTGCTCATGCTGGCGTGGGCCGACCTCGAGGCGCTCGAGGCGACGCTCGCGAGCGGCGACGCTCATTACCACAGCCGCTCGCGCGACGAGCTCTGGCGCAAGGGCGCCACCAGCGGCCACGTGCAGCGCGTGGTCGAGGTGGTGCTGGACTGCGACGGCGACGCCGTGCTCTACCAGGTCCGCCAGACCGGGCCGGCCTGCCACACCGGTGAGCGCAGCTGCTTCCACCGCCCGATCGTCGAGGCCGAGGCGGGGGTGCCCGCGTCCGCGTTCGGCCTGCTGCAGCGGGTGGTCGACCAGCGCCTCGCCGAGCTTCCCGAAGGGTCGTACGTCGCGAAGCTCCATGCGCGCGGCCTCGGCTACGTCGCGCAGAAGGTGGTCGAGGAGTCGGGCGAGACGATCGTCGCGGCCCTCGAGGGCGACCTGGACGGCATGCGGAACGAGGCGGCCGACCTGCTGTTCCACCTCACCGTGCTGCTGCGCGAGCGCGGCGTCGGCCTCGACGAGGTGGCCGAGACGCTGATCGCCCGGCATCGCGGTCGGAACGACGCCGAAGGCTGAGCTCGGGAACCGAGGCCAGGCCGGGCGGGACGTCGCCGACAGGACCGAACGGATCGCACGGTGTGCGTACAACACCGGCCAGCTCGCGTCCGCGGGTCACAGTGGACGCATGAACGACATGACGCACCCCGCAGCCGACGCGACCGCCCTCGAACGCGCCCTCGTCCTCGACACGGTCCGGGTGACCGAACAGGCCGCCATCGCTGCCGGCCGCGTCGCCGGGATGGGGGACGAGGACATCGTCGACGTCGCCGGTACCGAGACGATGCGCCGCGTGCTGAACGAGCTCGAGATCGACGGCAAGATCGTCATCGGCGAAGGGGAGCGCGACCACGCGCCGATGCTCTACATCGGCGAGCGGGTGGGGCGCGCCGGCGAGGGCGCCTGGGCGGTGGACATCGCCGTCGATCCGGTGGAGGGCACCGGCATCACCGCTCGCATGGTGAACGGCTCGGTGGCGGTGATCGCGATCTCGGAGCGGGGCGGTCTGCTGCACGCGCCCGACGTGTACATGGACAAGCTCATCGTCGGCCCACCGGCGGTCGGGATGGTGGATCTCGACTGGCCGGTGGCCGCGAACCTGCAAGCGATCGCCTCCAGCCTGGACCGGAGCGTCCGCGACCTGACGGTGGTGATCCTGGACAGGCCCCGGCACGAGGAGCTCCTGGCCAAGGTCCGGGAGACGGGCGCACGCGTGAAGCTGATCGGGGACGGCGACGTCATCGCCGCGCTGTCGGCGACGGTGCGGGGCACGAACATCCACGCGGTGATGGGCACGGGTGGCGCGCCCGAGGGCGTGCTGGCCGCGGCCGCGCTGCGATGCCTGGGAGGGGAGATCGTGGGCCGGTTCGTGCCCAGGGACCAGGCCGAGCGCGACCGGCTGGACGCGGCCGGGATCGAGCACGGACGCTCGTACCGCACCACCGACCTGGCGCCGGGGTCGCAGATCGTGTTCAGCGCCACCGGCATCACCGACGGCGACCTGCTCAGGGGCGTCAAGTTCTTCGGCTCCGGTGCACGGACCCACACCGTCTCGATGGGCCTTCGCTCGCGCGTGATCCGCTTCTCCGACGCGGTCCACCTGCTGGGCGAGGACGCGCGCGTCCACATCCAGGTCTGAGCTGGCCGGCCCGCGCCCGGTCAGCGGGCGCGGGCCGCTCAGCGCACGAACAGCTCGCGCGGGAAGTCGGTGATGCGCTCGGCGCCCTCCGCGGTGACGCGGATGGTCTCGGTGCAGCCGATCCCGCCCTTGCCCGGCATCTGCACCCAGGGGAGCAGGTGGAAGGTCATGTTCTCCTGCAGGGGCCGGGTCTCGCCCGGTTTCATGCTGAGGATGTGGCCCTCGCCCCAGTCGGGCGGCACGGCGATCCCGACGGAGTAGGCGACACGGGACGCCTGGGTCCCGCCGAACCCGCTCTGCGCGATCACCTGGCGGGCGACGCGGTCGATCTCGCCGGCCGGCACGCCCGGGCGGATCGCGGCCAGCGCGGCGTCGAACGCCGCCTGGACGGCGTCGAAGGCGTGCACGGCGTCGTCGTCGGGTTCGCCGACCACCACGGTACGCATCATCGGAGCGTGGTAGCGGCTGCGACAGCCGGACACCTCCAGGAACACCGTGTCGTGCGCACGCACCACGCGCCCCGCCCAGGTGGCGTGACCGATCGCGCCGCGCTCGCCGCTGGCGACGAACGGCACGATCGACGGCCAGTGGCTGCCGGCGCGCACCATCGCGCCCATCAGCTCGGCGGCGATCTCGTTCTCGCTGACGCCGGCGCGCACGGCGTCGATCCCTGCGGCCATGCCCGCCTCGGTGGTTCGCGCAGCGGCGGCGATGCGGTCGATCTCGCGCTGCGTCTTGACCACGCGGCCTTCCTCGACCAGGCCGGAGGCGTCGACCCAGTCGACCTCCGGGAGGAGCGAGAACAGCCGGTCCTGCTGCGCCGCCGTGAAGAACCAGCCGTCGCGCTCGAACCCGATCCGGCCGCGGTCGAAGCCCATGTGGGTCAGCGTGCCGACGAGGACCTCCATCGGGTCCTGGTCGTCGCGGTAGCCGACGTTGTGCTCCGGCTCGATCCAGCTGAGGGCGGTCATGCCGCTGATCTCGAGCAGGCGCGAGACGGTGGTCGGCTCGCCGATGAGCGACACGACCATGCCCTGCCACCAGTAGTGGCCCGGACTCTCGAACCCGGTGAGGTAGGTGACGTTCTCGGGCGTGGTGGTCAGCATCGCGACCAGGCCCCAGTCGTCCATGCGGGCGCGCAGCCCGTCGAGCCGGCTCTGGTACTCGTCCACGGGGAAGGGCAGCTGGTCGTGGTCTCGCAAGGCGACCTCCCGGTCGGCGCGTCCGCGAGGGACGAAAGCGGTGCCTGGCTCGGGTCCCCGGCGCCGCTTGACAACGGCGGGGCGAGCCCCTAGACTTTCCAACGAAAGCGACCTGTATACAACCTGCGTACGAGTGGGATTCTACGGCCGGCCCGCCGCCGCGGTCAATCCTCACGAGGAGACCGGCCCCAACGACCCGCCCTAGCCCGGACCCGCCCAGCGCGCGCCGAGCCGCGCCCGGAAAGGGGACACCGTGTCCGAAGGACGCGACATCCAGACCATCTACGCCAAGCTGCGCGAGCGCATCTCGCTGCTCGACTACCCGCCCGGAACGGCGCTCAGCGAGAACCGGCTCGCGGCCGAGTTCGGCGTCAGCCGCACGCCCATCCGCCAGGTCCTGCACCGCCTCGAGTTCGACGGCCTCGTCACCATTCGCCGCGGGGTGGGCAGCCTGGTCACGTCGATCGACGTGCGTTACCTCAAGCAGGTCTACGACCTGCGCGTGAAGCTGATCGACGTCATCGCCGACCTCGACCCGGCCGCCATCGACCAGCGCGACATCGCTCGGATCGACGCGTTGCGCGACGAGGTGCGCGCGCTCCGCGGCCGCCGCGACCCTCGCACCCTCGCCCTGGCCTACCTCGAGTTCAACCGGGCGGTCACCCGGGCGATCGGCAACGAGCCGCTGCGCGAGATCGCCGACCGCCTCTACCACCAGACCTCGCGCCTGTGGATCGACGCCCTGCCGGCCCTGACCTGGGTGCACGAAGTCGACGCCGTCGAGCAGGAGATCGACGACACCGTGCGCGCCCTGCGCGCCGGCGACATGCGTGCGGTGGCCGAGGTCCGCAAGCGCCACATGATCGACTGCATCGCCCGCGTCGGCGCCTACCTCGGCCGGTTCGACGCCATCGCAGGCGCCCCTTACACGCACCGCACGCCCCTGTCCCCGTCCGAAGGAGGACCCTCATGAACGACAACGCCCCGAAGCAGAGCACCCTCACCGTCTGGGCCGGCGAGGAGGGCGTCCGCATCGCCGGCGCGACCCAGATCCCGGTCGTGCACAGCGTCTCGTTCGGCTACGACGACCTCGACCACTGGCGCGACGTCGCCCTCGGCGACGCCGACGGCCACATCTACGGCCGCAACACCAACCCCACCACGGCGGTGTTCGAGGAGAAGATCCGCATTCTCGAGGACGCCGAGGCGGCCACCAGCTTCGCGACCGGCATGGCCGCCATCTCGAACACCCTCTACACCCTGCTCGCCCCCGGCGATCGCGTGGTGACGGTCAAGGACACCTACGGCGGCACGAACCGCGTGTTCCTCGACTGGCTCCCCCGCATCGGCGTCGACGTCGCGATGTGCGACACGCACGACGAGGAGGCGATCCTGGCCGCCATCGACGAGGGGCTGGCGCTCCTCTACCTCGAGACGCCCACCAACCCGACCTGCAAGATCCTCGACATCGAGAAGCTCGCCGCGCGCGCCAAGGCGAAGGGCGCGACGGTGGTCGTGGACAACACCTTCGCCACGCCCATCAACCAGTCGCCGCTCGCGCTCGGCGCCGACCTGGTGGTGCACAGCGCCACGAAGTACCTCGGCGGTCACGCCGACGCGCTGGGCGGCGCCCTGTGCGGCAGCGAGGAGCTGGTGCGGCGCGTGTTCGGCTACCGCGAGATCAACGGCGCCACCCTCCATCCAGAGGCCGCCTACCTGCTGATTCGCGGCATGAAGACGCTCCAGCTGCGCATCGAGCGCCAGAACGCCAGCGCCGCGCGGATCGCCTCGTTCCTCGAGGCGCATCCGGCCGTCGAGCGGGTGTTCCACCCCTCGCTCGCCAGCCATCCGAACCACGACGTCGCGGCCCGGCAGATGCGAGGCTTCGGGGGGATGCTGTCGTTCGCGCTGGTCGGCGGGTTCGACGCCGTGCGAACCTTCCTGCCCAAGCTCCGCTTCGCCCACCGCGCCGCCAACCTCGGCGCCGTCGAGACGGTCGTGGCGCCGCCCCGCACCGGCAGCCACGTCGAGCTGACCGAGGCCGAGCGGGCCGCGCTGGGCATCCCCGAGGCGCTGGTGCGCTACTCGACCGGGATCGAAGACGTCGGCGACCTCGAGGCCGACCTCGAGCAGGCGCTCGAGGGCGTGACTGCAGGACGCACGGAATGAGCGCGCTCCGCCTCGCGCTGATCGGCTTCGGGACCGTCGGCCAGGGGCTCGCGCGGATCCTGGCCGACCGCGGCGCGGACCTGCGCGAGCGCTACGGCCTGGACGTCCGCATCACCGCCGTCGCCGACCTGCGGTGCGGCAGCGTGCACGCCGCCGACGGCCTGGACCCGGCGCGGCTGCTGGCGGCCGCGGGGGCGGACGGCACGTTCGATGCGGTCGACGCCGAGGATCGCGGCTGGGACGCCCTGACCACCATCCGCGAGGCGCAGGCCGACGTGGTCGCCGAGCTGGCGTTCACCGACCTGGCCACCGGCGAGCCGGCGCTGACGCACGTCCGCACCGCGCTGGAGCACGGCCGCCACGTGATCACCACCAACAAGGGACCGGTCGCGCTGGCGTGGCCGGAGCTGGCGGCGACCGCACGCCGGCGCGGCGTGCGCCTCGAAGCCGAGGGGACCGTGATGAGCGGCACGCCCGCCCTGCACCTCGGGGCCGAGCTGCTCGCCGGCGCCGGGGTGACGCGGATCGAAGGGATCCTCAACGGCACCACCAACTACGTCCTCACCCGCATGGAGGCCGGCGCCGACTTCGGCGAGGCGCTCGCCGAGGCGCAGGCCGAGGGCTACGCCGAGGCGGACCCCAGCGGCGACGTCGAGGGGATCGACGCCGCCGGCAAGGTGGTGATCCTGGCGAACCGGGTGATGGGCGCCGAGCTGACGATGGCCGACGTCGCCCGCGAGGGCATCGCCGGTCTGACCCGCGCGGACGTCGAGGCGGCCGCCGCCGCCGGCGAGCGCTGGAAGCTGATCGGGCGCGTCGAGCGGGACGGCCAGACGGTCCGCGCCTCCGTAGCGCCGCGGCGCGTTCCGGCCACGCACCCGCTGGCTTCGGTGGGCGGCGCGACCAACGCGGTGACGTACACCACCGAGCTGCTGGGCGACGTGACCCTGATCGGTCCCGGTGCCGGCAAGCTCGCCACCGGCTACGCCCTGATCGCCGACCTGTTGGCGATCCATCGCGCCACGGGAGGTGCGGCGTGAAGATGCTGCTCGAAGGACGCTGGGTCGATCGCGAGGCCCGCACCGAGATCCTCGACCCCGAAAGCGGCGCCACCGTCGATACCGTGCCGCGCGCGGACGCCGCCGACGCCGAGCGTGCGCTGGCGCACGCCGAGAAGGCCGCCGAGACCGCGCGGCGCTGGCCGATCCACGAGCGCATGCGTGTGCTGAGCGGCGCCGCACGGCTGCTGGACGAGCGCCGCGAGACGTTCGCCGAACGGATCGCCCGCGAAGGCATCAAGACCATCCGCGAGGCGAGACGCGAGGCGGCCCGCTGCGCCGACACGCTCCGGCTGGGCGCCGAGGAGGCGCGCCGGCTGCACGGCGAGACGGTGCCGTTCGACCAGGCGCCCGGCTCGGAGCGGCGGGTCGGCGCCTGGCGACCCGAGCCGGTCGGCATCGTGGTGGCGATCACGCCGTACAACGACCCGCTGAACCTGGTGGCGCACAAGCTCGCCCCGGCGCTCGCCGCCGGCAACGCGGTGATCCTCAAGCCGGACAGCCGCACCCCCCTGTCCGCCCTGGCGCTGGTGGAGGCGCTGCTCGAGGCGGGACTCCCGGAGGAGATCGTGCAGGTGCTGACCGGACCCGGCAGCGAGGTCGGCGCCGCGCTGGTCCGCGACCCGCGTCCGCGGACGGTGTCGTTCACCGGCGGCAAGGTCACCGGCGAGCGGATCGCCCGCGAGGCCGGCCTCAAGAAGCTGTCGATGGAGCTCGGCTCGAACGCCCCCGCCATCGTGCTGCCCGACGCCGACCTGGACGCCGCCGTCGCGGCCTGCGTCGCCGGCGCCTACGCCGCGGCGGGGCAGAACTGTCTGCACGTGCAGCGCCTGCTGCTGCACCGCGACATCGCCGACGCCTTCACCGAGGCGTTCGTGGCCGGTGCCCGCGGCGTCTCCACCGGCCCCAAGCTCGACGAGGCGACGGACATGGGACCGATGATCGACGAGCAAGCCGCGCTGCGGGTGGAATCGATGGTCCAGGACGCCCAGGCCGCGGGGGCGACGGTGCTGACCGGCGGGGGGCGCAGCGGTACCGTTCTGGCGCCGACGGTGGTCGCCGGCGTGCCGCTTGGTCACCCGCTGGACGTGGACGAGGTCTACGGACCTGTTACGGTCGTACGAACGTTCGAGGATTCGTCGGAAGCGGTCGCACGCGCGAACGCGGTCGACTTCGGTCTTCAGGCGGGTCTGTTCACCCGCGACCTCGACGCGGCCTTCCACATCGCGGACGGCTTGCGCTACGGCGGGGTCGTGGTCAACGATAGCAGCGACTATCGGATCGACGCGATGCCGTTCGGCGGCGTGAAGGGCTCCGGCCTGGGACGTGAAGGCGTCCGCTACGCCATGGAGGCGATGACCGAGCCCAAGCTCGTCTGTTTCGCGTTGTCGTCACGCAGCTAGCACCCCGTCAAGGCCTGCCTACGCGGCCGTCCGCGGCCGACGTGGCGCGCGGCAGGAAACGAGGAGGAACGTGACCCAACCGACCGTGGAACCCGAAGGAGGCGCGTCGCCCGCCGACGCCTCGTCCCCTCCGATGATCCGCTTCGAGAAGGTCCGCAAGGCCTTCGGCGATCTCGTCGTGCTGGACGACCTCGACTTCGAGGCCGCCGAGAACGAGAAGGTCGCCATCATCGGTCCGAGCGGGTCGGGCAAGACCACCATCCTCCGCGTGCTGATGACGTTGGTCAAGCCGGACGGCGGCAAGGTCTTCGTCGACGACCGCCCGCTGTGGCACCAGGAAGTGAACGGCCGCGTCGTGCCGGCCGGCGAGAAGCACCTGCACGAGGTGCGCGGCGACATCGGGATGGTGTTCCAGCACTTCAACCTGTTCCCGAACATGAGCGTGCTGCGCAACGTCACCGAGGCGCCCATCCACGTGCGTGGCATCGCGCGCCAGGAGGCCGAGGAGCGCGGCATGGAGCTGCTCGACATGGTCGGCCTGTCCGACAAGGCCAAGGCCTTCCCGGTCCAGCTTTCCGGCGGTCAGAAGCAGCGCGTCGCCATCGCCCGCGCCCTTGCGATGGAGCCGAAGGTGATGCTGTTCGACGAGGTCACCAGCGCGCTGGACCCCGAGCTCGTCGGCGAGGTGCTGGCGATCCTGCGCAAGCTCGCCGAAGAGACGCAGATGACGATGTTGATCGTCACGCACGAGATGGGCTTCGCCCGAGACGTCGCCGACCGGGTGATCTTCTTCGACGCCGGCCAGGTCGCCGAAGAGGGACCGCCCGAGAGGATCTTCAGCAAGCCGGAGAACCCGCGGACCCAGGAGTTCCTGAGCGCCGTGCTGACGCACTGACGACGAACCACGCACCGACGCACCACGCACCGACGAATCACGAACCGACGGACCACGCAGCGAAGACGTATCGAAGACGTTCCGAAGACGGAAGGAGGCGTCGATGAACCCGTACCGAGATCGGCCCGACCGGCCTACTCCCGTGCACGGGACCGGCTTGGCCCCACCGACGGGGTCGCCGGTCGAACATGGCGCCGCGGCATTCGGCCGCGCTGCGCAACACCGATAGACCTTTGGAGGTAACGAACGTGATGAAGAGACTTTCGACCCTATTGATCGCCGCCCTGACCCTCGGCCTGGTGACCGGCTTCGGACTCGCCCAGCGCTCCTGGAGCGATATCCAGGAGAGCGGCACGGTCCGCGTCGTGACCGCGAACGAGATCCCGTACGGCTGGATCGACGACGAGGGCGTCGCCCACGGCATCGCTCCCGAGGTCGCCATCGCCGTCCTCGAGTCGATGGGCATCACCGACATCGAGTGGACCGTGACCGAGTTCGGTCAGCTGATCCCGAGCCTGATCGCGGGCCGCGCCGACATGACCGCCGCCAGCATGGCGATCCTTCCCGACCGCTGCCAGCAGGTCGACTACGCCCGCCCGAACTCCTCGTACGGCGAGGGCTTCCTGGTCGCCGCGGGCAACCCGCAGGACATCCACAGCTACCAGGACTTCGTGGACAACCCCGACCTGACCATGGGCATCGTCTCCGGCGCCGACCAGATCGATTTCGCGCAGGCGATGGGCATTCCGCAGAACCAGATCTCGTTCATCAACGCGAACGCGGACGCTCCCTCGGCCGTCTCTTCGGGCCGCATCGACGCCTACGCCGGGACCGGTCTGACCGTCGCGAACCTCGCCGACTCCTCCGACCGCGTCGAGATCGCCGATCCGTTCGAGGATCCCGTCGTCGACGGTGAGCCGGTCCGCAGCTGGGGCAGCTTCAACTTCCACGCCGACGCCGACGACTTCAGCGAAGCGTTCGACGCCGCGCTCGGCGAGTTCCAGCAGACCGACGAGTACCGCGACATCCTTCTCAGCCACGGCCTGAGCGACGGCGACATCGACGCCGCCCTCGCCGCCAGCACCGAGGACCTCTGCAGCGCAGAGTGACCTGGTGACGGCAGGCCCGCTTCGGCGGGCCTGCCCTTCCTCTCTTTTCCACGCTTTCTTGCACGTTCCGCACCGTATTTCGCTTCACCACCGGGAGGATCGATGGAAGACCTACGGCAACTCCTCGTCCCGCTGCTGAAGGGCACCACCGTCACCCTGCAGCTGGCGCTGGCGTCGACGTTGTTCGGCGGCATCCTGTCGTTCGCCGCCGGGATCGGCAAGCTGTCGGGCAATCCGCTGGTGCGCTGGCTCTCCGTCGGCTACATCGAGATCTTCCGCGGCACCTCGCTCCTGGTGCAGATGTTCTGGCTCTACTTCGCGCTTCCGCTGATCGGGATCCGGCTCCCCCCCGTCACCGCCGGCATCCTCGCACTGTCGCTCAACATCGGCGCCTACGGCGCCGAGGTCGTGCGCGGCGCGATCCAGGCCGTGCCGAGGGAGCAGTACGAGGCCGCCATCGCGGTGAACTTCACCCGCCGCTTCACGCTCTGGCGGGTCGTGCTGCCGCAGGCGCTGGTCGAGATGATGCCGCCGTTCGGGAACCTGGTGGTCCAGAACCTGAAGGACACCGCCCTGGTCTCGCTCATCTCGCTCAGCGACCTCACCTTTAGGGCGCAGAACTATCGGAACCTCACGTACGAGACCGTCCCCGTCTTCACCGCCACGTTGTTCATCTACTTCTTCCTGGCGCTGGCGTTCATGGCGGTCATGCGTCTGCTGGAGCGCTGGATCGCGGTCCGCGTCGGCGTCGCGCAGGGGAGGGCGAGGGCCTGATGCTGTTCGGCGTCGAATGGGACACCAGTAGCAACCTCGCCTTCGCGGTGTCGATCTTCCCGATCCTCCTCCGGGGCCTGTGGGTCACGGTGCAGGCCACCGTGCTCGGAATGGCGATCGCCCTGGTGCTGGGCCTGATCCTGGCGCTGCTCAGGATGGTGCCCCTGAAGATCGTGTCGTGGCCGACCGCCTTCTTCCTCGAGTTCGTGCGGGACACGCCGCTGCTGGTACAGCTCTACTTCCTGTTCTTCGTGCTGCCCGACTTCGGGATCATCCTCCCGGCGTTCCTCACCGGCGCCATCGCGCTCGGGATCCAGTACAGCGGCTACACCGCCGAGGTGTACCGCGCCGGGATCGAGGCGGTGCCGCGAGGCCAGTGGGAGGCCGCCACGGCGCTGAACATGCCGGCCACCCTCACCTACCGGCACGTCATCGTCCCGCAGGCGATCCCGCGGATCGTGCCCGCGCTGGGCAACTACCTGGTGTCGATGCTCAAGGACACCGCGATCCTCTCCGCCGTCACGGTCCTGGAGATGCTGAACGTGGCGATGCTGCTCGGGGACCGGACCTTCAAGTACTTCGTCCCCCTGACCATGGTCGGCGGCCTGTTCCTGGTGGTCACGCTGGCGGCGTCGTCGCTGGTTCGCTTCTTGGACAACCGCCTTCCGAAGTCGGGGATCCCGCTCCGGTGACGCCGTCGCGACCCGACCGGGTCGCGGTGACGGTGCGGGAGGTGTGGCGCGCCCGCGCCCGCATCCACGGGCTGGTGCGCCGCACGCCGTTGCTGAGCGATCCGGTGCTGGGTCCGGACATGGGGTCCGGACATGGATCCGGACGTGGGGCCGGGCGGCCCGGGCGCGTCCCACGGCGTGTGGATCAAGGACGAGACGGCGCAGCCGACCGGCTCGTTCAAGGTGCGTGGCGCCGCCAACGCCCTGCTGTCGCTCGATCCGGAGCGGCGCGCGGCCGGCGTCGTGGCCGTCTCGACGGGCAACCACGGGCGGGCCGTGGCGTACGTCGCACGCCGGCTGGGAGCGCGCGCCGACGTGTTCGTCTCGGAGCGGGTGCCGCCAGGCAAGCTGGACGCGCTGCGGGCCGAAGGCGCCACCGTCCACGTCGGTGGCGACTCGCAGGACGCGGCCGAGGAGCACGCTCGCGCCTTCGCCCGCGAGCGCGGCGCGACGCTGATCCCGCCGTTCGACCACCCAGGCGTGATCGCCGGGCAGGGCACCCTGGGCCTGGAGCTGCTCGACGAGCTTCCGGAGCTGGCCACCCTGATCGTGCCGGTCTCCGGCGGCGGGCTGATCGCCGGGACGGCGCTGGCCGTCCGTTCCGCCGCGCCGGACGTGCGAATCGTGGGCGTGTCGATGGAGGAGGGCGCGATCATGCACGCCAGCCTGCAGGCCGGGCGGCCGATGACCATGCCCGAGGCGGACACCCTGGCGGACAGTCTTCAGGGAGGCCTGGGCGCCGACAACGCCTACACCTTCACGATGGTGCGCGAGCTGGTCGACGAGATCGTCCTGGTGCCCGAAACGGCGCTGGCCGCCGCGATGCGCCACGGCTTCCGGGTGCACCGCCGCGTGTTGGAGGGCGGCGGCGCGGCCGCCATCGCCGCGCTGGCGAGCGGCGCGGTAGGGGTGCGCGGCCCGACGGTGGCCGTGGCCTCCGGCGGCAACGTGGACGAAGCGACGTTCGCGCGCGTGCTAGCGGAAGGAGGCGACGATGAGCCCCACCGACAGACGTGACCTGGACGGCGCGCCCCGCGTGGTGAGCGAGACCGAGATCCGGCGTCACGCCGTGCTCGGCGAGGACGCGCTCGCCGCCGTCGCGGACGGCTTCGTGCGGCTCGCCCGTGGCGAGGTGCGGCAGCCGCCCGTCCTGTCGCTGGACCTGCCCGAGGTGCACGGCGAGATCGACGTCAAGACCGCCTGGGTGCGCGGCTGGGACGGATTCTGCGTCAAGCTCTCGACCGGCTTCTTCGACAACCCCGCCCGCGGCCTGCCCTCGGCGTCGGGGATGATGATCGTCTTGGACGGGGCCACCGGGCGGCCCCGGGCGGTGCTGCTGGACGGAGGCGTTCTCACCGAGCTGCGGACCGCGGCGGCGGGCGCGCTGGCGGCACGGACCCTGGCCCGGCCGGATGCGTCGCGTGCCGCGATCCTCGGCGCCGGCTCGCAGGCGCGCTGGCAGCTGCGCGCCCTCGCGACGGTCCGCGAGCTGCAGGCGGTGCGGGTCTGGGCCCGCCGGCCCGAGGCGGCGGACGCCTACGCGCGCGAGATGGCGGACGCGTGCGGCGTCGAGGTGCGCGTCGCGGCGACGCCCGCCGCCGCCGTCGCCGACGCCGACGTGGTGGTCACCACCACGCCCGCCCGCGAGCCGCTGCTCGAGGACGGCGACCTTCCGGCCGGCGTGCACGTCACCGCCATGGGCGCAGACGGCGCCGGCAAGCGCGAGCTGGCGCCCGAGACGCTGGAGCGCGCCGACGTGCTGGTCGTCGACGACCTGGCGCAGAGCCGACGCATCGGCGAGCTCCAGGGCGTCCGGCAGGACCGCGCCTCCGGCGCCGTCGAGCTGGGTGCGGTGCTCGCCGGTGACGCGCCGGGACGCCGTGACGCGGCGCAGCGCACCGTCTGCGACCTCACCGGGACCGGCGTGCAGGACACGGCGATCGCGCGCTGGCTGCTGCGGCGTCTCGAGGCCGGTTGACGGCCGCGGTATCGTGCGACCCGCAGCCGGCGTAAGAAGGTACGTCGGTGACACCTCGGACGGAGCTCATCGTTGTTGGACGTCGCCGCCATCGCCATCGGAATCGCCCTGCTGTTCAGCGGCGGCGAGCTCCTCGTCCGCAACGCCAGCGCGCTGGCGCGCGTCTGGGGGCTCAGCCCCATGGTCGTCGGCCTGACCATCGTCGCGTTCGGCACCTCGTCGCCCGAGCTGGCCGCGAGCCTCACGGCCACGCTGCAAGGATCGCCTCAGATCGCGCTCGGCAACGTCGTCGGCTCGAACATCGCCAACATCGCGCTGGTCCTCGCGCTGGTCGCTCTGGTGCAGCCGCCGAGGGCTACGGCGAGCTTCCTGCGGCGCGAGGTCCCGATCATGGTGGGCGCGTCGGCGCTGCTCGTCGTTGTGCTCGTGGGCGGCGTCGTGGGGAGGGCCGAGGGAGCGCTGCTGCTCCTCTTGCTTGTGGCCTACTTGCTGTTGCTTCTTCGTCGGGGCGAGGAGACGAGCGCGGTCCGCGAGGAGTTCGCGCAGGCGTACGGCGGACCCGCGCGACGCTCGACCTGGATGGCCGTGCTGCTGGTCGTCGTAGGTCTGGCGCTGCTGGTGGGTGGAGCGAACGTCCTGGTCGTGGGCGCGACCTCGCTGGCTCGCGGGTTCGGCCTGCCCGAGATGGTGATCGGCTTGACGCTCGTGGCGGTCGGGACCAGCCTTCCGGAGCTCGCGACGTCGCTGGTCGCAGCCGCCAAGCGTCAGCCCGACATCGCCCTGGGCAACATCGTCGGCTCGAACATCTTCAACGTCCTGGGCATCGTCGGCGCGACGGCCGTGACGCGGCCCCTGAGGGTTCCGTTCGAGGTGGTCGCGATCGATCTGTGGGTGATGCTGGGTCTCAGCGTTCTGCTGGTTCCGTTCCTGGTGTCCGGGCTGCGGCTCGGTCGGCGCGAAGGTGCCGTCCTCGTGGCGCTCTACGTCGGCTACGTGGCGTACCTGTACCTGGCGTGATCGGGTTGCCGAGGGACGCGTGGGACGTCGCCTGACTCGGAGGACGCGCAGCCGCTGCGTCTTGGACCGGGCCCTGCGGGCCGGGCCGGATGCAGGTGGCCGCTATGCTTGGGCATGGCAACGACTCGTTCGCAACGACGCCGCCCCCGCCCTCTGCGGGCTTCGAGGCCGCTGATGGCATTTCTGATCCTCGCCTCGATGGCACTGATGAGCGCGCCCGTCGCCGCGCAGCGCGTCGTGTCGACCCGCATCATCGTGAACGCTTTCGGTCCTGCCGTCATCGGTCTGATCGAGAACGATACGGCCCAGAGCGTGGACGTCGTGAGCGTGAGCGTCACGCTACTGGACGCGAATGGGAATTTCCTCGCCCGGCAGACCGGCGTTCCCGACCTGCGCGTGATCGCGCCCGGTGACCGCAGCCCCTTCACCGTGCCGTCCTTCGATCCGTTCCACTCGGCCGCGGCGACGGCGACAGTGGACCTGAACGTGCGTCCCGCCGAGGCCCCACCGGAGGACCTCGCCGTGCGCGAGGTGCATGCGGAGCGGAGCACCGCCGGCACGCGCGGCGTGCACCGGCACCGTCGTGAACCTCGGCGACGCGCCGAGGACCTTCATCAAGGTGAGCGCCACGGCGCTCGGCCCGAACGACGAGATTCTCGGTACCAGCGCGCACTACGAGAACATTCGAACGTTGGCGCCCGGCGCGTCGATGCCCTTCTCGGTGTTCTTGCCGGGATTGCAGGAGGCAGCGGCAGCGTGGCTGGTCCGCGCCGGCGACGGGCGCAACGCGTTCTGAGTTCGGGCGCGCGGACCACGCGGGGCGCCAGCATCGGCTGGCACCATTCGAGGACGTTCACGTCTCCGCCGTGGCCACCGAAGCGCTCACCCGCTTCGGTGGTACGCGGCACAGGGCGTAGCGCGGTGCCGACGCGGCGTAGCATCATGGGGGCATGATCCGTCTCGCCGTGCGCACGACGCTCATCGCCCTAGCCCTTCTCCTTGCCGCGCTCGCGCCGGCCCAGACGCCGCCCGATGCCGCCTACGCGCCAGGGGCGATCGTACCACGGCCGACGATGCTCGAGGTGGCGGTGCGGACCGATGTCGGGCCGCACGGTGATCCGCTACCACCGACGACTGACGTGGCGCGGACGCGCTGGTGCGGGCCTGCTACGCCGGGATGCGGTCGGCGAGGTGTGACGACGCGCGACGGACGACGGCGGCTGAGGGCCGACGCGCTCGATGGATCCGCTGCTGAGCGCCGTGGTCGGACCACCTGACGCTCGAGCGAGGCGCGTGCTCCTCACCCGATGTCCGTTGCGACGGTCGAGGCGAGGACGAGGTGGCCGGTCGGCGCGACTCGCCGCATGGACATCGAGCAGCCCGGGCTGGGTTCCAGCGCCGTGGTGGATCCCACCACGCCCGAGCACGGCGTGTGCTCCTCACCCGACGTCCGTTGCGAGGTCGAGGGCGAGGAGGAGGTGGCCGGTCGCGCGACTCGCCGCATGGACATCGAGCAGCCCGGGCTGGGTCCGGCGACGGTCTGGGTGGACCTGGCGACCGGCCTGGCGATCGCCAGCGAGGCCGGCGGCGAGCCCCCGGTCCGCAGCGAGCTGGTGCGGCTCGACGAGGGGGCGCCGGACCCCAGCCGATTCGAGCCCTGACCGCGGTCCTGGCCGCCCCGCCCTGCGTGTAGGCACCACCGGGGCCCGCCACAAAGGGAAGTGACCCCGCGGAAACGGAGCCACTTCGAACTTACGAGCCGTGTGGGACGGCATGTGCTTGGTGGAGCTGAGGGGATTCGAACCCCTGACCTCCTGAGTGCGATTCAGGCGCGCTCCCAACTGCGCCACAGCCCCAAGCGTCCTGGAGTGTACCGCAGGGTCTCAGGGCCGTCAACGAAGCGTGACGCGAAGCGAAGCGGGGTTGGTCTGCGGTCGAGGGCTGTAGAATGCCGTAGATGAGCGATCGAGCTTCGTCCGACGTTCCGCCGCCCGAACGCTCGGGGGAGACGCTGTGGGTGGTCGACGTGACCGCGCCGTTGGCCCCGGGTCGCGTCCGTTGGGTCGCGGGCGAGGCGGCGGCGCGGCTTCAGCTTCCCGCCGAGAAGCTCGTAGCGCTGCTCGAGAATCGCATCGGCCCGGTGACGAAGCCGCTCCCCAAGGCGTCGGCCGATCGTGTGGCGGAGGTGCTGGACCTGGCCGGCGCCGAGGTCGCCATTCGCGCTGCCGGCTCCGCGGACGGCGGACATGCTTCCGTGGAGGGCCGCGAGCCTAGCGAGCCAGCCGCCGGTGGCGCTGCGTCGGAGAGCGCGTCCGAGGACGCGTCCGCACCGGAGGAGCCCGTACCCGCGGACGGACCGCAGTCCGAGCCCGCTTCCGAGCCCGATCCCGATCCCGCGTCCGACACCGCACCGGATTCCGCACCACGCTCCACGGCTGCCCCTCCGACAACGCGAGCGACCCAGCACCCGACGGACGGCGCGGCGCGAGCCGCGAGGGACGCCGACACGGACGCCCCCGCCTCGACCGCATCCGACGCCGAGACGCACGTCGAGGTCGACACGGGCGACGCCAGCGTCGACGTCGGCGCCAGGGAAGAGCCCCGCGGCCGGCAGGAGATCGCTGATCCGCAGGAGACCCCTCGGACGACGACGGACGATCGGCCGACCGAGGCTTCAGCAGCGGGGGACGAGGTGGGTCCTGGGACGCCCCGGCGGGAGCGGGCCGAGGCGGCGTCACCGCCACCGGTGGGACGTCCCGGCACGACCGCGAGGGACGCGGGCGCACGCGACGATCCTTGGAAGAGCCTCGACGACGACGAGGACGAAGCGATGCTGGGGGCGTGGACGCACCGGGCCGCCTCGGCACCGAGCGACGCGGCCGCCAAGGCGGCTTCGGCCGGCTCGTCGAGTCAGAGCGCCGGTCTCGGCGCCGCGGCGCGCGCGACGCGGCGCCCAGCGCCGCCGGCGCCGGCGGCGACCGGATCGCCGGGCGGCGGACCGACGAGCTCCGTCGTTCCGCCGTTCGACCCGAGCGAATCGCCGGACGTGATGATCGATCGCACGGCGGATGCGGACGGGACGGACGACGAGGACGAGGACGAAGGATGGGCGTACGGCCTGCGGGATCCGTTCGAGGAGGCCGAGCGTCAGGAGCGGGCGATGCGTCGCTGGGCCCTCGCGTTCGCTTTGCTGGTCGCGCTCGGCATCTTCCTGGTGCTCCAGTGGGCGTACTCGCGACCCGGGCTGGGCGACCGGACGCCGCCTGGCTACGACGTGGGTCTGACGGCGTATCGCGACGGGGCGTTCGTCAGCGCGGCGCGCGCCTGGGCGCCCCGAGCCGAGGCGGGCGACGTGGACGCGATGTTCATGCTCGGCTGGATGGCCGAGTACGGTCAGGGGCGTCCCTGGTCCAACCGCGAGGCGGCCGGCTGGTACGGCCAAGCCGCCCAGAGGGGCCACGCGCCGTCGCAGCTGAGGCTCGCCGATCTCTATGCGCGAGGGCTGGGCGTAGCGTTCGATCCGGACGTCGCGGCGCGCTGGTACCTCGCTGCGGCCGAGGGGGGTCTCCCGCGCGCTCAACGCGAGGCGGCCCTGGCGATGGCCCGCGACGGCCGGCACGCCGAGGCGGCAGCGTGGCTGGACCGGGCCGCCGCGCACGATCCGGACGCAGCGGCGTGGCTCGCGTTGGTGGACGCGGCTCGCACGCTCAATCCACGTTCAGAGTGACCTGCTACGCTGCCTCCATGACGATCGACTGTTCCGTTCGACCCTGGTTCCGGCGGCTTTCCGCCGTCGTCTTCGCTCTCGCCACGATGGCGTGGTGGGGGGCCGCCGTCGCGCAAGCCGACGGCATCGTGTTCGACATCGAGATCCTTCGCGTGGACCTGGTCCGCGGCGAGGACGGCGACATCGTCGAGCGCTTCGTTCCCGTCGAGGAGGCCGTGCCCGGCGAGGTGATCGAGTACCGCGTCACCGCCGTGAACGAAGGCGACATCATCTACCGCCCCGGCACCGTCGTGGTGACCCTGCCGTTCGGCGAGGGCCTCGCCTACATCGAGGACAGCGCCACGCCCAGCTCGGACCGCGTGGTGACGGAGTTCACCGCCGACGGCGGCGCGTCGTACTCCGAGCCGCCGGTGTTGATCGCCGACACCGGGACGCCCGAGGCCGATTCCGACGCCGAGTCGGACCCGCCCGGTCCGCGCGACGACGATTCCACCGACGACGATTCCACCGCCGGCGATCAGGACGCCGGCGATCAGGACGACGGCGACGCTGCCGACGAGGCCGGCCAGAGAGCCGCGCGACCGGCGGAGTACGATGCGATCCGTTGGACGTTCTCGGTGCCGTTCGAGCCCGGGCAGGAAGAGCTGCTCGTCTACCGGGTCGAAGTGCTCTGATTCACCGCGGCCGCTGTGCGCCCGAAGCGCATCGCGACGAGAAGGACGACCGGCGACGTGCCGGTCGTCCTTCTCGTGTCCGTTGGGAGGGTGGCGACGCCAGGAGGTGCGCCTTTCCTCATCGCCAAGGTAGGACATCGGCCTGAGGCGCGCCTGTGACGACGGTGAGAGTCGTGAGGCCGGTCGGGCGATCGCGGATCGCGGTCAGTCGTCGCCCGTCCCGGCCGCCCGTTCCTGGTACTGCAGCTCGTACAGGCGACGGTAGTAGCCGTCTTGACGCAGGAGCTCGGCGTGGCTTCCCTGCTCGGTCAGCTTGCCCTTGCGCATCACCATGATCCGGTCGACGTTCTGGATCGTCGAGAGGCGGTGGGCGATGACGATGCTGGTGCGCCCCTGCATCAGCTTGGCGAGGGCGTCCTGGATCAGGTCCTCGGTCTCGGTGTCGACGTTGGCGGTCGCCTCGTCGAGCACCAGCAGGATGTCGGGGTTCTGCACCAGCGCGCGCGCGAACGCCAGCAGCTGCTTCTGCCCGGTGCTGAAGCCGGCGCCTCGCTCCCGGACGGGCGTGTCGTAGCCGTGCTCGAGCTTCTCGATGAAGCCGTGCGCGTTCACGAACTTGGCGGCCTCGATCACCCGCTCCAGCGGGATCGTGTCGTCGTCCAGCGTGATGTTGCTGCGGACCGTGCCCGAGAACAGGAACGGGTCTTGCAGCACGATGCCGACGTGGCGGCGCAGCTCGACCTGGTCGTAGTCCCGCACGTCCTTGCCGTCGATCCGTACGGCGCCCTGCTGGACGTCGTAGAAGCGACTGACCAGACTGATGATCGTGGTCTTGCCGGCGCCGGTGTGGCCCACGAACGCGACCGACTCGCCCGGGCGGATCGTGAAGTCCAGGTCGCGTAGCACCCAGTCGTCGCCGTCGTACGCGAACCGGACGTTCTCGAACGTCACCTCGCCCCGGAACGCCGTCTCGAACTTGTCGGGGTCGGGCTTGTTCGCGATCTGCTCGGGCGTGTCGAGAAGCCCGAAGATCCGCTCGCTGGAGGCCATCGCCGCCTGGATGATGTTGAACTTGTCCGACAGGTCCTGGAGCGGCCTGAAGAACATCTGCGCGTACTGCTGGAACGTGATCAGCACGCCGATGGTGATCGCGTCCGCAGCGCCCGCGCCGAGCAGGTGGAACGAGGCGTACCAGAGGATCAGCGCGGTCGAGACGGCGCTCGCGACGTTCACCGACGGCCAGAACAGGCTGAACCAGCGGACCTGCTCGGCGTGCGCGTCGAGGAGCTGCAGGTTCAGGTGGTCGAACGCCTTCTGGTTGCGGACCTCGCGATTGAACAGCTGGACGGTCTTGATGCCGCCCAGGTTCTCGGCCAGGTACGAGTTGGACTTGCTGGTGCGGAGCCGCACGCTGCGGTAGGCGTCGCGGAGTCGGAACCGGAGGAACGTCAGCAACCAGAAAAGGAGCGGCATGACGGTCAGGGTGATGAGCGCCAGCCGCCAGTCGATCGTGAACATGTACACCATCAGGCCCACGAGGATGCCGACGTCGGCGATGAGGCCGACCAGGCCGTCCGTCATCATCATCTGGATCGCATCGACGTCGCTGGTGATGCGCGTGATCAATCGTCCGACCGGCGTCCGGTCGAAGAAGCCCATGTGCAGACGCTGGATCTTGCCGAAGATCGCCTTGCGGATGTCGTAGACGATGTGCTGCCCCATCCACGCCACGATGTAGGTATAGCCGTAGCGCAGCACGAAGTTCACGAGCCCCAGGCCGATGTAGATGCCGACGATCAGCAGCAGTCCATCCAGGCGCTGGTCCGTGCTCAGCGACGCCCACGGCTGGCTCCCCGCGATCAGGTAGCGGTCGACGGCGCGTCCGATCAGGCTGGGGAAGATGGGCGCGATGGCGCTGTACCCCAGCAGCAGGGTGATGCCTGCCGCCAGTTGCAGGCGGTACGGCTTCAGGAACGCCAGCAGCCGGCGCATCAGCTCCCAGTCGAACGCCTTCTCCATCGCCAGGCCGTCCTCGTCGAACTTCCCTTCGTACCGGAGACCGTCGACGTACTGCTTGCGGTTGGCGCGGTAGGAGGCCTTGACCTGGTCGATGTGGTAGCTCGGGTCGTGCATGTCGGTCAGGTCGGCCGGGGGCGTGCGCGGGGACGGGTTCGGGGCCGTCTCGTTCGCGGACGGCTCGTCGCGTTTCGGATCGCGCGGATCGGAACCTTGCGGGTCGGAACCTTGGCGGCTCATCGGGTCTCCAGGTCCTGCTCGAGCTGCTGCCGCCGGTCCATGTCGGCGTACCAGCCGTCGAGGGCGACGAGCTCGGCGTGGCTGCCCTCTTCGACGATCCGGCCGTCCTCGAGCACGAAGATGCGGTCGGTGGAGCGGAAGGCGCTGATGCGGTGGGCGACGATCAGGGTCGTGCGGTCCTGCTGCACGCGGTCCAGGCCGTCCAGGATGGCGGCTTCGGTCTGGGTGTCGACGGCGGACAGCGCGTCGTCCAGGATCAGGATGGCGGGCTCACGGATGAACGCCCTGGCCAGCGCGGTGCGCTGCCGCTGACCGCCCGACAGGGTGACGCCACGCTCGCCGAGGCGGGTCTCGTACCCCATCGGGAAGTCGATGACGTCCTCGTCGAGCTGCGCGAGCTTCGCGACCTCGCGGACGCGTGGCATCATCTCGTCCACGTCGGTCACGGGCAGGCCGTAGGCGATGTTCTCCGCGATCGTGTCGCTGAACAGGAACGGCTCCTGCGGCACCACGCCGATGAACCGCCGTAGCACCTCGACGGGGAACTCGCGGATGGGACGACCGTCGATGAAGATCTCGCCTTCGTCGGGGTCCATGATCCTTCCGATCAGGTTCACGATCAGGGTCTTGCCCGCGCCGGTACGTCCCGTCAGGCCGATCGTCTCGCCGTCGCGAACGTGGAACGACACGTGGTCCAGCGCGGTCAGCGGACCGTACCGAACGGTGACGTCACGGAACTCGATCTCGCCTCGCACCTCCCTGAGGCCGTAGTCGACCTCGGGACCGTCCTGGATGGTGGGCTCGGTGTCGAGGATCTCGCGCAGCCGCATCCAGCTGGTGGTGCCGCGCTGCACCATGTTCGCGATCCAGCCCAGCGCGATCAGCGGCCACTGGATGCCGAGGAACAAGAAGATGAACGCGCTGAAGTCCCCGATCGTCATCGACCCGCCGGCGCCGAGCACCTGACGGCCACCGAGCAGCAGCAGCGCGCTGATCGTCAGGCCGAAGAACAGCTCCATCAGGGGGAAGAGAGGGCCGTCGATGCGCGTGAGCGCGAGGTTGCGTCGGATGAACTCGTCGTTCAGCCGCTCGAACGACGCTTCCTCGCGGTTCTCGATGCCGAAGCCCTTGACGACGCGGATGCCGGAGAAGTTCTCCTGCGCCATGGCGCTGACGTTGCTGAACTGCTCCTGCACGCGCTGGTAGCGACGATGGATGATGCGCAGCATCACGAAGAACGTGAGCGTGATGAACGGCACGACCAGCAGCGTCAGGAGCGTCAGGCCGACGCTCAGCGTCGCCATCCTGGCCAGCGTGAACAGCAGCAGCAGCGCGGTGTTCGTGCCCATGAACACGGCCACGCCGACGACCATGCGGACGGCGTTGAGGTCGGCCGTCAGGCGGGCCATCAGGTCGCCGACACGGTGGTCGTCGTAGTAGCCGGCGTCGAGATGCGTGAAGTGCCGGAACAGGTCGTGGCGGATGTCGAACTGGATCTCCCACGACGCGTTCAGGATCGTGCGCCGAACCAGGATCATCGCGCCGGCGGCGAGAAGCATCACGCCCACCAGCAGCGCGATCGTCCGCAGCGCCGCGCCGTAGCTGCCGTCCACCGGGCCGCGCTCCAGCAGGTCGACGACACGGCCGATGAGGATGGGGGCGAACGTGGTGAGCGCGGCGAACGCCACGAGCAGGGACAGGCCGAGCAGGTACTGCACCGGGTAGTTGCGGGCGTAGCGGTAGAGGTCGCGGATCGTGCGTCTCAAAGGGTCTCCCTGAACCTACGATGGTGGCGTGAGCAGCGAGCGACCCACCGAACGAAACGAACGATCGGCGGGGCCCGATGAAAGCACCGAAGAATACACCCTGCCCCGCGCGGGCGCGTGGCCAGGCGCTACGGTCCGTCGACCTCGCGGTTGACGCGGACCTCGGCGTACGGGACGTCGTTGAGGAACAGCTCGAACATGACAGGACCGGGCGCCAGCGTGGGCCAGGTTCCTTCGATCACGTCGCCGCCACGAACCTCGCGCCGCGTCACGACCGCCGTGTCGCCGCCGGCGGTGCGGGCGCGGATCTCGGCCGACTGGGCCGGGATGCCCGGCTCGACCAGGAACCGGTAGGGAACCCAGCGAAGCCTGGGCGCGAGAATCCGCGCTTCGGGCGTGGGCAGCGGCAGCCGCACCGGCCTGGCGTTGACGAAAAGGCGGACCGGGCCGCCTGCACGGCTTCCGGGGGGCGGATCCTGAAGCACGACCGCCTCGGGGAGGGCGCGATCGACGGTGCGAGCGACCGTGGCGCCACGTCCGGCCTGGGACAGGATCGTCCGGGCCCGATCCAAAGAGAGGCCGACGACGTCGGGCACGGCCGGGGCGTCCGTGGCTCCGGCGTCGGCTCCGCTGCCGCCCGGATCGGAGACGAGCAGGCGGAGGGTGGCGTCGTTCACGCGGAACGGTCGCCAGGCGACGGGCGTCATGCCGACCACCTGTCCGGCGGGCGCGCCTGTAACGGTGACGGCGTCCACCAGCACGCGGTCCGCCGGGAGGCCGGCGAGGCGCGCCAGCTCTCGCGCATCGGCGACGTCGCTGCCGACCAGATCGGGGAGGAAGCTGAGCTCTGGGCGCGGACCGTCGCTGACGAGCACGTGAACCTCGTCGCCCGGCTCGCTCCGTGCGCCCGGCGAGGGTCGCTGCGCCAGCACCGTGCCGATGGGCAGGCGTGCTGGTACCCGAGCGACGTCGCCCAGGACCAGATCGCTGGCGGTGAGCCGGCGCGCCGCATCGTCCGCCGTCGCGCCCGCGAGGGAGGGCGTCTCGACCGTCGCCGCCCCGTCTTGGGGAAGCACGTAGCTCAGTCGTACCGTGCGCCCCGGTCTGAGGGCCACCCCCGCGGCCGGATCGGTCGCGACGACGGTGCCGGCGGGTCCCCCGGACGCCACGGTCCGCGCGGTGACGACGAGGCCGAGGTCGTGCAGGGACTCGGCGCCGACCTGAGCAGGAAGGCCCGTCACGTCGGGCACCGAGACGACGACGGCGTTGGCGTCCCGGGTCCAGCCGACGAGGAGAAGCGCGAACGCCGCGAGAAGCACCAGAAGGCCCGTGAGCCAGGTACGCGCCGAGGTCGACAGCGACGGTAGCGAGGCGCGACGGAGCCCTCGCCGGAACGACGGAGCGGGGGAGGCCGTGGGGTCCGAGGTGTCGCCGAGGCCCCCTGCGCTCCCGGGTTCGGGCTCGTCCCAGTCGAGTCCCGCCAGCACGGTCGCTCGTCCGCGCCGGCGAATGTCGGCGCTCGCCGGATCGAGTCCGTGCACGGCGAGGCGCTCGCGCCAGTCGGCGTCCAATGCGGCGGGAGCCGCCTCGTCGGCGTCCTCCCAGACCGCATAGCGTGCGCCGGGACGCGACACGACCTCGCGGAGCAAGACGTCCGGCTCCCGGCCCAGCCGGCGAAGCGTGCGGCGGTACCGTTCGAACGCAGCCTCGGCGTCGGTGGGGACGTCGTACCAGACCAGGCGGACCGGGCGGCCGTCCGGATCGGTGGCGTGCACCAGCGTTCGACCGTCGGCGAGCGGTCGCTGGTCCAGGATCTCGTAGGTTCCGTCGATCAGGGGCACGTGCACCGCCTCCCGGAACGATACCGCGCCGCCCAGACGCGTGCGCGACGCCGTCGAAGGCGTCGCGCACGCGTCCGTCGCGCATCCTGCGTCACCGTCGCCGCGAGCGCCTGGGCACCCTCAGCGCCCGGCGCCGACGCGTCAGTCGCCGGCGTCCGGCGCAGGACGGTGTGGCATCGTGGGCGCGGACCGGTCGGGGCGGTCCTCCTTCTCGCGAGTCCGCTCGCCGTCCTCGGCGGTGGCCTCGTCGCCGGCGCTCGCCTCTTCCTGCTCCTCCTCGTCGTCGTCGTCCTTCGACGCCTCGCGGACGAGCCAGTCGACGATCTCCTCGGTCGGTTCTCCGGCTTCGGAGCGCCGATACGCTTCGTGGATCAGTCGGCCGTCGATCGTCTCGCGCCGAAGCAGCGCTTCGGCGACGGCTTCGACGGCGGGCCAGTGCTCCTCGACCAGCTGCTCGCAGGCGCGGTAGCTGGACTTGAGCACCTCGGCGACCTGCTCCTCGAGCTCGCGGGCGGTCTCTTCGCTGAAGTCCTTGCGGCGCGAGATCTCGCCGCCCAGGAAGATCGGACCCTGGTCGGATCCCCACGCCACGTACTCGGAGTCGCCCATCCCCAGGTCCAGGATCATCTGCTTCGCCATGGTCGTCGCCTGTTTCAGGTCGTTGCTCGCGCCCGAGCTCAGCGTGCCGGTCGCGTGCTTCTCGGCGACGCGCCCACCGAACGCGACGACGAGCTGCGCCTTGAACCGCTCCACGCTGTAGAACATCTCTTCCTTGGCGAGCGGCGCCATGAAGCCGCCCGCGCCTCCCCTGGGCATGATCGTGACCTTGCGGATCTGCCCGAGCGTCTCCTGAGCCGCGAACGCCACGGCGTGCCCCGCCTCGTGGTAGGCGAGGATCCTGCGCTCCTCGGGCGTGGGGACCAGGCTTCCGCGCCGCAAGCCCAGCGTGATCCGGTCCAACGCCTCGTTGAAGTCGGTCCAGGTGATCGACTGGCGGTCGCTTCGCGCCGCGACCAGCGCAGCCTCGTTGGTGAGGTTCTCGAGGTCCGCGCCCGAGAACATCGGCGTCGCCTCGGCCAGGCGACGCAGGTCGACGTCGCCGACCGGCTTGTTGCGGACGTGCACGCCCAGGATCTCCTCGCGTTCCCGCATCGTGGGAAGGCCGATCGTCACCTGGCGGTCGAACCGGCCCGGCCGCAACAGGGCGGGGTCGAGGATGTCGGGACGGTTGGTCGCGGCGATGATGATCACGGACGTGTCCTGCTCGAAGCCGTCCATCTCGGACAGGATCTGGTTCAAGGTCTGCTCGCGCTCGTCGTGGCCGCCGCCGATTCCGGCGCCACGACGCCGCCCGATCGAGTCCAGCTCGTCGATGAAGATGATCGCGGGGCTGGACTTGCGCGCCTCCTCGAACAGGTTGCGGACGCGGCTCGCGCCGACGCCGACGAACATCTCCATGAACTCCGATGCGGAGACCGTCAGGAACGGGACGCCGGCCTCGCCGGCCACCGCCCGCGCGAGCAGCGTCTTGCCCGTGCCGGGAGGTCCGACGAGCAGCATGCCCTTGGGAATCTCGGCCCCGATGCGCAGGTACTTCTGCGGGTTCTTGAGGAAGTCGACGACCTCGAGGAGCTCCTCCTTGGCCTCCTTGTGGCCGGCCACGTCGTCGAACGAGGTCTTGACCTTGTTCTCGCGGCCGTACGTCTTGGCCTTGGACTGCCCGAACTGCATCACCTGGTTCGGTCCGCCCTGAGCGCGCATGAACACGAACCAGAAGAACGCGATCAGGATGACGATCGGGAGCACCGAGACCAGGAAGCCGATCCACTGGGGCGGGTTTCGGACGGTCACCTCGGGAACCTGCTGCTGGAGATCCTGCAAGAGCGAGTCGGTGATGATCGCCGTGGTGCTGAACCGCTCGATCGTGCGGGCCTGGCCGTCGATCGTGACCTGGCTGGGGCCGGTGAGCGCGCCTTGGATGTCGCCGTTGGAGCGCTCGATGGTGACCTCGGCGACGCGTCCGTCCTCGACGAGCTGCCGGAAGGTGGTGAGGTTGATCTCGCTGCTACCGCCGCCAGCGTTGAACTGGTTGAACACGAAGATGCTCAGGATGATGAGCATCACGATCAGCCAGGGATTGAATGAGCGTTTCAACGGATCCTCCAGGTTCGCGTCATGGGGGTACGGCGCGATGAGTACGGCGCGGTCGGTACGCTACGCCTCGAGTGCTGCCCGATGGGCGCTGCGCAATGGCCACGACAGCGACGTTCGCGCGCGCACGGTCCGGGCACGATAGCACCCCCCCCGGACCCCGGGCTGTAACCCGAGGGACCATGATCTTGCACCGTCCTGCACGTGAGAACGGCGGTCCGCGGCTCACGCCGTTCTCACCCTCTGTCCGGCCCTGGTCCGAGCGAGCTCCGCCGGCCCGGTCTCGGTCCCCTCAGAAGCGGCGCCTCAGAAGCGGCGCGTCAGAAGCGGCGCGTCAGAAGCGGCGCGTCAGAAGCGGTAGGACTTCGGAACGGCGGTGACGCCCGACTCGGTCACGGTGAAGCCCCGAGCCCGATCCTCGTCGGCGTCCACGCCGACGGTCGTCCCGTCGGGGATCTCGACGTTCTTGTCCAGGATGGCGTTACGGATCACGCAGTCGCGACCCACGACGACAGCGTCCAGCAGGACCGAGCGCTCGACCAGCGAGTAGCTGTTCACGCGGGCACGACGCGACAGGACCGACTGGCGCACGGTGCCGCCCGAGACGATCACCCCGCCGGCCAGAGAGCTGTTGAACGCTTGGCCACGGCGCTCGCCGTCCTCGTGCACGAACTTGGCGGGCGGCGAGTACTCCGACGAGGTCCGCAGCGGCCACTCGTCGTTGTAGAGGTCGAACTCCGGCTGGACCGCGACGAGGTCCATGTTGGCCTCGTGGTAGCTGTCCAGCGTTCCCACGTCGCGCCAGTACGTGTTGGGCCCGTCCTGGCCAGGAATCGGGTTGCGGGCGAAGTCGTACGCCAGCAGCTTCCGTCCTTTGGCCAGCGCGTCGGGCAGCACGTTCTTGCCGAAGTCGTGCTCGCTGGCGGGGTCGGCGGCGTCCGCGGTCAGCATCTCGAACAGCGCGTCCCGACTGAAGATGTAGTTCCCCATCGACGCCAGCGCCCGCGTCGGATCGCCGGGGATCGGATTCGGCTGCGCGGGCTTCTCCTGGAACTCGGTGATATGGAAGTCGTCGTCGACCTGGAGCACGCCGAAGCGGGTCGCGTCCTCGACCGGCGTCGGGTACGCCGCGACCGTGACGTCGGCGCCCTTCTCGAGGTGGTAGTCGATCATGTGGCTGATGTCCATCTTGTAGATGTGGTCGCCCGAGAAGATCGCGACCAGGTCCGCGACGTTGTTGTCGATCAGGTGCAGGTTCTGGTAGATCGCGTCGGCGGTGCCGCGGTACCACTCGGCGCCGAGCTCCTCGTACAGGTACATCTGCGCAGGCGCGAGGGTGATGAAGTAGTCGGAGAGCACCCCCCCGAAGCGCCAGTTGCGCTGGATGTGCTCGGTCAGCGACTGCGCCTTGAACTGGGTGAGCACGTACATCCCGAAGATGCCGGAGTTGATCATGTTGTTCAGCGCGAAGTCGATGATGCGGTACTTGCTGCCGAACGGTACCGCGGGCTTGGTGCGCTTCCAGGTGAGCGGATGAAGGCGTGTGCCTTTCCCGCCGGCGAGCACCATGCCCACCGTCTTGATCCTCTTCGCCATGGTGTGGTCGCCTCCTCGAGAGGTGCCTGAGACGTCGGCGAGCCGCAGACGTCAGCGTGCCGTCGGATGAGCGCATGGTAGCGCGTCGGCCGTCCGCCCGCTACGGGATCGCCGGGCGCGCGGAGGCCGACACCGTGACACCGCCCGCGGAGACCGCCCGCGGCCCCGGGTAGCGTGCCGGGGTGAACCGATCGCGGCGGGGCCCGCCGAGCCGACACCACGAAGCGCTGCTCGAGTATCAGGACTACCTGCTGGCCTACCGTCTGCGTGCCCAGGTCGGTGGCGCGCTCAGGCCCGGCGGCCGCCAGCTGCGGCTCGGAGAGTACGCGTCCAGGCGGCTCGAGCGGCAGCGGCTGGCGCGGGCGCTGCTGCGCGAGTCGGACTACCGCGCCACGATGCGCGTCGTGGACGCTCTGACCGACGAGCTGAACTTCGGCTTCTGGCACAACCCCTCCGAGACCGTCGCCGTGCTCCGGAAGATCGCCGACGCGGGCGGCAGCCGTGCGCTGGAGGACGAGGACGGCTTCGCCGACGAGCTCCTCACGCGCCGCGAGCGGACCGTCCTGGGCCCCGACGGCGTGCGCTCCGTGGCGCGCTACTACCTGGGGCTGGTGCGAGCCAGCGCGGCTTACCTGGATCCCGAAACGTTCACGAGGCTCCGTGCCGAGGTCGAGCCGTCGCGAGCGTCGATGCCCGTCTTCGTCCTGGTCGGATCGGATCCCGCCGTCGCCTGAGGCCGGCCGGGCCGTCGAGCGTCGCGACCGAGGCGGGCGCCGCGCGGAGCGCGTGCTAGCCTCCGCCCGATGACCGACGCCGCCCTGCCGCTGCTCCTCGACCTCGAGCCGGACGGCCTGCCCGCGGACGGCGACCGTGCCTACCGCCGCGATCAGCTCGCCGGCTGGATCTATCGCCGGGGTGCCCGCACCTTCGATTCCATGACCGACCTCCCCAAGACGTGGCGCGCCGAGCTCGACGCCGGCTGGCGTCTCGATCCGTTCGACGAGGTGCGACGCTTTCCGTCGCAGGACGGCTCCGTCCGGTACCTGTTCGTCCTCCCCGACGGCCGGCGCACCGAAGCCGTCTACATGCCGTACGAGCGGCGCAAGACGGTGTGCGTGTCCTCCATGGTGGGCTGTCCGGCCGGCTGCACCTTCTGCGCGACCGGTGCCCTGGGCTTCGGACGGAACCTGAGTCGCGGCGAGATCGTCGGGCAGCTGCTGGCGGTCGCCTGGCACGAGGGATTCGAGCCCACCGAGATCCGCAACGTGGTGCTGATGGGCATGGGCGAGGCGCTGCTGAACTACCGCGAGGCGGTCGCGGCGGTCAGGCGCATGATCGATCCGCGTGCGCTGGACATGTCGCCGCGTCGGATCACGCTGTCGACCGTCGGCCTGCCGGGCAAGATCGAGCAGCTCGCGGAGGAGGGGCTGGGCCTGACGTTGGCGGTGTCGTTGCACGCACCCGACGAGGCGACGCGCCGAGCCATCGTTCCCACCGCGCACGCTCACGGGATCGACGAGATCGTGGCGTCGCTCCGCGTCTGGCAGGAGCGGACCGGGCGGAGGGTGTCGATCGAGTACACGATGCTGGCCGGCGTGAACGATCGACTCTGGCAAGCGGACGGTCTGGCGAAGCTCCTGCGCGGCATGACGGCCCACGTGAACCTGATTCCGTTCAACGCCTGGGCGGGGTCCGGTCACCGTGGGACGGACCGGGAGGGCATCGAGGCGTTCCGGCGTCGGCTCGAGGCGCGTGGGGCGTCGGTGTCGGTACGCTTCAGTCGTGGCCAGGACACCGGTGGAGCGTGCGGTCAGCTGTCGCTCCAAGGCGACGCCGATTCCGAAGCGGTGGCCGGAGCGCTCTGATTCGGTCGAGAATCCCCGTGCCATACGAGAAATCGCGGTGTATGATTTCACATGGGTCGGTGCGGCCGTGCGTGTAGACTCGAACGACTCTACCGACCGACCCGCGTGGCGGTGGACGGCCCTTCGGGCCCCCACGAGCGATCTGGAGGCAGGCATGAAGATCAAGAGTGGAACGCGATTCGCACGGCCTCTGGCGTGGGCGATCGTCGCGCTCGTGCTTCTTACGGGCGTCGCCTCGGCGCAGTCGACCACCGACGAGCTCCGTCAGGCGGCCGAGGCCGCCACGGACGACCCGCGACCGTGGGTCGAGCTGGGCAACGCGCTCCTCGCCGAGGATCGGTCCGAGGCCGCGAAGACCGCGTTCCTCGAGGCGGTCGCGATCGACTACCGTAGCTGCGACGCGCACTACGGCTTGGGGCTCTCCGAGTTCCAGCGCGGCGATCACGCGGCCGCCCTGTTCTCGTTCAACGAAGTGACGCGCCTGTGCGAGGAGCGTTTCGACGGTCACTACAATCGTGCCGTGACGCTGGCCCGCCTTCGCAGGCCGGCCGAGGCGGCCGAGGCGTTCCGCGACGCGATCGCCGAGGCCGAGCCCGAGGCGTCTTCAGGCGACCGCGTGAACGCCTGGGTGGGCGTGGCGGGGCAGCGCAAGCGCACCGGAGAGTACGACGCCGCTGCCGAGGCGTACGGCTCCGCCCTCCAGATCCGCCCTACCGACGACGAGCTGATCTTTCTTCGCGCCGACGCGTTATGGCGCGCTGGCAAGGGCCTCGAAGCGCTTCCCGACCTCACCGAGCTCGAGGGGCGTAGCAGCGACTATCGCGTGAGCGCCCTGATCGCCGACATCTACGTCGATGCGGGCCAGGTCGACTATTCGCTCCGCTCGCTCCAACGCGCTCTCAGGCGCGCCGAGGACGCGAACGCCGACGCCGCGCAGGCGCGGCTGCTGGTGAAGCTGGGGCTGCTGCAGCGCAGCCTCGGACGCGACGGCGAGGCGGCCGCCTCCTTCCGCGAGGCGACCGCGATCGACGACTCGAGCTGGGAAGCGCACTACAACTTGGGCGTGAGCCTTCTCGAGGCGGGCCAGACCCGCGATGCGCTGGAGCCGCTCGAGATCGCCGACGAGCTCGCTCCCGAGAGCGGCGAGGTCGCCCTCGCCTTGGCCAGCAGCTACGATCAGCTCGGGCGGCCCGGCGACGCCTACTCCGCGGCGCAGCGTGCCTTGGCGACGCTGTCCGAGCAGGAGGCGCTCACCGAGGCGCGCTTCATCGCGGGACGGAGCGCCTACCGACTGGCCGACTACGCGACCGCCCGCACACAGCTCGAGCGCGTCGTCGACGCGCGTCCCGGGTCCGCCGCCGCGCAGCTCTGGACAGGGCTCGCCGCCTACCAGGCGGGCGACTACGCCGGCGCGGCGCCGTACTACGAGCGTGCCGTGCAGCTCGACCCGAACGACACCACCGCCCGGGTGAACCTGGGCGCCGCCTACCTGGCGGCCGAGCGCTACCAGGACGCCGAGACGGTGTATCGACTGCTGGTGGAACAGAACGCCTCCGACACCGAGAGCTTCTACAATCTGGGCTGGGCGTTGATCGGTCAGGAGCGCCGCGGTCCCGCCCGTGACGCTTGGGCGCAAGCTTGCGATCTCGGCTACCGCGCGGCCTGCGACGCCTTGGCCGAGTACTTCTGATCACGCCCGATCGAGGCGTCCGAGGGGGCCCCACCCGATGGACTGGTTGAGACGCAATTGGCCGGACCTGCTGATCGGCCTCGCGCTGATCGCCGTGATCGCCGGCATCGTCGCCACCCTGCTGACCGGGGGCTCGTTCTTCCCGCTGGGAGGCCCCACGGTGCAGCCTCAGCCGTCGTCGCCCAGCGTATCGACGCCCGCCCCCGACGTCGCTCCTCCAGCGGGCGGCGACGAGGCGACGCGAGAGAGCGACGGACCGGACGTCGCCGTCCTGCCACCGTCCACCACCCCGGCCGATACGACGCCCCCAGGCGCGCCGTCCACCGACGTCGCCGAGGACACCGGTGCCGAGGCCGCGCCTTCCCAGGTCACACCGTTGTCGCCGGATGCGTCGGACGGTGACGCAGCGGCGTCCGACGAGGACGCCGCAGGCGCCGCGCCCGAGACGGCAGCGGCCGCAGGCGATGCGGCGGCGACGCCCGCTGCGCCGTCCACGCCTTCGACCACGCCGTCGTCCACGCCGTCGACCAGCGCACAGCCGAGCACGGCGTCCGATCCGGCTCCCAGCGCGCCGTACCGCGTCGCCGTCGGCGCGTTCAGCCAGCGTGAGAACGCCGAAGCGCAAGCCGCCCGCTTCCGCGCCTCCGGCTACCCGGTGTTCATCGCGGCGCAGGACGCGCTCACCCTCGTGCTCGTCGGTCCGTACGACGACGAGACGGTGGCGCAGCGCGTTGCGGCCGAGATCCGCTCCGGCGACTACGACGTCGACCCGGTGATCTACCTGTTCGAGCCGGACGACGGTACGTCCTCCGCCGCACCCGACGCCGACGCCGCGTCGGCGACCACGTCCGAAGCGTCCACGGCAGCCGCGCCCGAGAGCTCGCCCACGGCGTCGCGAGCGCCCGAGGCGGAGAGCCAGGGGACGCGACTCCAAGCCGGCGCCTACGCCGATCCCGAGGCCGCGCAGCCGCAAATCGAGCGACTGCAGTCGCTGGGGTTCGCGGTTCAGACCGTCTCCGAGGGCGGATTCGTGAAGCTGCTCGTCGGACCGTTCACGGGCGGCGCATTGACTGACGCCCGCGTCATCCTCGACGGGGCCGGAATCGAGTATTTCGCGCGCTGATGGCTTCGATTCCGACCGCGACGGTCAGTCGCCTCGTCAGCTACCTGAGGATCCTCTCCCAGCTCGACGAGGCCGAGGTGACGAAGACCTCCAGTGAGCATCTGGCGGCCGAGGCGCACGTCTCCGCCTTCCAGGTGCGCAAGGACCTCGCCTACTTCGGGAAGTTCGGAACACGGGGTACGGGCTACACGGTCCAATCGCTTCGAGACGAGCTGAAGCAGATCCTGGGCCTCACGCGGCCTTGGAACGTCGCGATCGTCGGGATGGGCCGCTTGGGCGAGGCGCTCGCCGTCTATCCGAACCTGGCCAGGTACGACTTTCGTCTCGCGTCCGCATTCGATGTCGATCCGGCGAAGGTCGGGCGCGAGATCGGTGGCATTCGGGTCCGTCACGTCGACGACATCCCCACCGCGGTCGGCGATCTGGAGATCGAAATCGCGCTGCTGACCGTGCCGACCGATGCCGCGCAGGCAGCGGCGGACGCACTGGCGGCCGCAGGCGTGGCCGGTATCCTGAACTTCGCGCCGACCGTGATCGATGCGCCGCCGGGCGCGCATGTGGAGCCCGTGGATTTTCTGGCAGGCCTGAAGCGCTTGTCGTTCTACATTCAACGTTCGAAGACCAAGGAGGCAACGACATGAAACGAGTGGTGCACGGTTCGATACTCATCCTGGCGTCGGTCCTGCTGCTCGGCGCGTGCAGCGGCATTCCCGGCCTCGGAGGCGTCGACGTCGAGGTCGGGTTCACGCCCACCAGCCTCGGGTTCGAGGTGGACGACGAGGGCAAGATCACGGTGGCCAGTCACACCGTCGTGTTCTCGTCCGCCCCCGGCTCCTCGGCGGCCGTCGCGACCGGATTCGACGTGACGTACTACGACCAGGACGGCGATCCGTTCTTCGGGACGGTCGCGGCGAGCACCTTCACCAACCGCGACGCGTTCGCGCATCCGATTCCGGCCGGGCTCGTCTGCGTCGAGTCGGTGCCGTGCCGCGCGACGAGTCCGGACGCTTCGTTCGCGCGGGTCCAGTCCGAGCCTCTCGCCAACGTCGTCACCCTTCCCGGCGCGATCGCGGTGGAGCTGCTCGCCAGGGGCGACGGCGCCGGGTACGCCGACTTCACGGTGTACGTGACGAGCGACGGCGGCGGCGACGTCGAGCTTCCCGTGCGCGTGCAGTTCACGTACCCCGTGGGCGGCGGCGGCTGAGCATCGAACGCAGGCGCCAGGCGTCTGCGCGCCTCGTCGTTCCCGCGCGGTACCATCCCCCAATGTTCGAGCGGGTCCGGGAACGTCTAGAACGGTTCGAAGGTCGCTTGGCCGAGGTGGTTCGCTCGGACGTGGCCTTCATCGAGGCGATCGGCGACGATCTGGTCGCGGCGGGAGGCAAGCGGCTCCGGCCGGTTCTGTCGTTCCTCGCCTCCGACCTGGTGGACGCGGACGACGTCGCGGGCATGCGCGTCGCCCTCGCGGTCGAGCTGCTGCACTCCGCGTCGCTGCTGCACGACGATCTCATCGACGACGCCGCCACGCGTCGCGGGGCCGAGGCGGCGTTCCGCCGCTACGGGAACGTCGTCAGCGTGATGTCCGGCGACTTCCTGCTGGCGCGGGTGCTGGGCTTGCTGGCCGAGACGGGCGACCCGGTGTTCACCAAGCGGATGTCCGACACCGCCGCGCAGATCTGCGAGGGCGAGGTCCTACAGTTCCAGATGGCCACGCTCGAGACCTGGTCGCTGGAGGAGTACCGTCGCGTGATCGAGGGCAAGACCGCCGTGCTGCTGGCGACCGCCATGATCGGGCCCGGCCTGCTGGCCGGTGCCGACCCCGAACGACTCGCGGCGCTGGAACGGTACGGCATGGCGTACGGCCGTGCGTTCCAGATGCAGGACGATCGGCTCGACCTGCTGGGCGACCCGGAGACGCTGGGCAAGCCGGTCGGCGGGGACCTGCGCGAGGGCAAGGTGACGCACCCCGTCCTGGTGCTCCTGGAGCGGAACGTGACCGAGGCTGGCCGACATCGTGCGCCGGCACGCCAGGCGCGAGGGCGACGTGGAGAGGATGCGAGAGCTGGTGCGCGACCACGGGGCCGACGACGCCACCCGCGACGCCATCCGCAGCGAGGTGCGCGCCGCGACCGAGGCGCTAGGCGTCTTCGACGACGGCGCCGCGAAGATCGATCTGACGACGCTGGCGGAGCGGGAAGTGGCCAGGCTGGGCTGACGCGGTCGCGTCCTCGCGCCAGCGAGCTTCTCAGTCGCCGAGCGTCGTCCCGTGCTCGGCGCGGCGTGCGATCTTGCGGGCCATGCTGGGGAAGACGAGCGCGTGCAGCGGCGTCACCGCGGTCCAGTACAGAAAGCCCGCGAGCCCCTTCGGCTCGAAGAACGCGGTCTGGCGTAGCTCGGTCGCCCCGTCCGCGAGCGGTGCGAGGTCGAAGCGCAGCCACGCCCGGCCAGGGAGCTTCATCTCGGCGCGCAGCTGCAGCAGACGTCCCGGCTCGACCGCCTCGACCCGCCAGAAGTCCACGACGTCGCCGGGCAGGAGCTCGTCGGGATCGCGGCGGCCGCGCCGCATCCCGATCCCACCGACCAGCCTGTCCATCACGCCCCGCAGCTCCCAAAGCCAATCGAACGCGTACCAGCCTTCGTCGCCGCCCAGACGCGAGATCTCCCGGTAGCACCGGTCCGGGTCGGCCTCGATGCGCACCACGCGACGATCGACGCGCATCCCCTCCTCGTCCGTCCACTTGTCGCTCGGCGGGCTGCCGCGAGGTACCGCCGAGACCGCGTCGCTCCACAGCGTGAGGACGGCGCCCTGGTCGGTGCGATCGAGGGCCAGCTCGACCGCCGAGCGGTAGTCCAGCGGCTCGACCCGGTAGCGCTTGGCCGGCTCGGGATCGCGCACGATCACTTCGGAGGTGAGACCGTCGACGAGCGGCCGGGCGATGCTGGCCGGGATCGGCGTGACCAGGTTGATCCAGTAGCTCGACAGCCTCGGGCTGAGCACCGGCGTGGAAACGAACCAGCGACGCAAGCCGCGGGCCTCGGCGTACTGCGCCATCATCGAGCGGTAGTCGAGCACGTCCGGACCGCCGATCTCGACGATCTCGTGTCCCTGGGCGGGATGGGCGACGGCGCGGCGTAGGTACGTCAGCACGTCACGCACGGCGATGGGCTGCACCTTCGTGCCGACCCACCTCGGCGTGACCATGACGGGGAGGCGCTCGGTGAGGTAGCGGATCATCTCGAACGACACCGATCCGCTCCCCACGATGATGGCCGCCCGGAACTCGGTGACGGGGACGCCCGATTCGGCCAGGACGCGTCCGGTCTCCTGGCGCGAGGCGAGGTGCCTGCTCATCCCCTTGTCGGGATCGCCCAGCCCGCCGACGTAGACGATGTGGCGAACGCCCGCTCGGGACGCCTCGCCGGCGACGTTCGCCGCAGCGTTGCGGTCGCGGTCCTCGAACCCCTCCTCGCGGGCGCCCATCGAGTGGATCAGGTAGTACGCCGTATCGCAGTCGTCGAAGGCGCCCGACAGGCTGCCTCGGTCGAGAGCGTCGCCCTCGACGACCTCGACGCGGTCGCTCCACGGCCGTGACGCCAGGCGCTCCGCGTCGCGCACCAGGCAGCGCACCTCGTGGCCATCGTCCAAAAGGAGAGGGACGAGCCGTCCCCCCAGGTACCCGGTCGCGCCGGTGATCAGGATGCGTGCCACGACTGCATCGTGCCAGAGCTCGGCCGTCGCGACAGGGGTTCAGCGCGACATCACCGGCCGCCTCAGCCGTGCGGCGTGCCACGCGTCGAACAGGAGCAGGAACCCGCCTTGCACGATCACGCCCACGCCGTGTCCCGCTCGCACAGGACCGGCGTCGAACCCGAGCAACGCCGCTCCGATCGCCAGGTAGACGACGTCCAAGCCGACGTTGACGAGAAGAAGCCGATGCAGACGCTGGCGGCGGTGCTCGCTGCCGATCGGGTCGCGATCGAGCCCGGAGCGGGCGGCGCGGCGGCGGTCACGCCAGCCGGCGGCCGCGATCGCGCCGTCGATCGCTCCCCAGACGAGGAACTGCACGCCGACGCCACGCCAGAACGGGGTGCCGCCGACGGCGAGGAGCGCGCCGGTCGCCAGCGACATCGCCGCCCAGCCGGCGAGCTGCCGGTGGACGTCGTTCACCCGGCGCCAGAAGCGGTCGATCGTCATCCCGTTCAAGGGCGCCTCGGCATCTCAGAAGTAGCTCGTGATCATTAGCGTCGCGCCGGCCGCCGTGACGCCGTCGGCGTGCCGAAAAGCGGGCCGCACGGTCGCCGTCGCCTCGGGTCGGTCGATCGTCCAGGCGACGGCCGCGTCGAGGACGGCGGCCCTCTTGTCCGCTGCGCGAGAGGAAACGGGCCAGGCTGCGCCGACGCCGACGTCGAGCGAGCCGTCGCGACCGACCGGCACGCTTCCGCTGGCGCGGATCGCGGGCCGGGCCGGGCGCCTCAACGCACCGTCCTCGGGCGCCCACGCACCCTCGACCGTCCAGAGAACCTCGCCGGCGTAGCCGCTGGCGCCGACGCCGCCACGTCCGTCCCACGGATCGGCAAGCAGCCATGCCTCGCCGAAGACGACCAGCGACGAGACGGTGCCCGAGGCGGTGAGTCCCACGCCAGGCCGTTCGGTCGCGAACGCGTGCGCCTCCACGGTCGCGGCGTCGGCGTCCAGACGGACCGAGGCGACGCCGCCCCAGCGATCGGGCACGAGGTCGTCGCCGGTGGGCGCCGCGACGCCCAGCCGTACCCGCCAGGGGTGGAGGAACGCCGTCGCGCGTGCGCCCACCAGGCCACGTGGCTCCCCGCCCTCCATCCGGGCGTCCAGCGCCACGACCGGCGCCAAGCGCATCTCACCGAGCGGCCAGCGCTCGAGCCCGGCGCTGACGTCCAGGTCGCGCACGCGGACGCGCAGGAGCGCTTCCTGCAGCCCGTGCCGGAGGAGGGGATCGCCCTCGCCGAAGCCGGCGCCCAGGGCGGGCAGCGCGACCGCCTGGAGCGTGACGTCCGACGCGAGCGGCACGTCGAGCTCCAATCGAGCGCGGATGCGCAGCGGAACGCGCGTCTGCGTGCCCAGCTCGGTCGCGACGCGCTGGACGCCGGTGTCGACGCCGACCTCGCCGTGAAGCGAGGCGGGCGAGGGCTGCGCGACGGCGGGCTGCGCGACGGCGAGCGACCCATACGTGCGAGCAGGATCGCGATCGCGGGGCCGGTCACGCGGCGGCCGGGGCGTCCTCGCCGGCGACGCGTCCGTCCTCGAGACGCACGATCCGGCGGACGTGGTCCAGGAGCCGTTGGTCGTGCGTGCTGAACACGAAGGTGACGCCGCGCTCCTCGTTCAGCTCGCGCATCAGCTCGATCAGCTGGTGGCCCGTGGTCGAGTCGAGGTTGGCGGTCGGCTCGTCCGCGAGGATGATGTCCGGATCGGCAGCGAGCGCCCGAGCGACCGCCACGCGCTGCTGCTGGCCGCCCGAGAGCTGGTTGGGCATGCGGTCCTCGAAGCCGCTCATGCCCAGCGCGTCCAAGGCGTTGCGGGCGCGCTCCTCGCGCTCCTTGCGAGCGACGCCGCGAAGCTCCAGCACGAAGGCGGCGTTCTCGAGCGCGGACAGCACCGGAATCAGGTTGTACGCCTGGAACACGAAGCCCAGGTGGGCGAGGCGCAGGCGCGCCGCCTGGCGGCGACCCAGCCGATCGATGCGATCGCCGGCGAGGACGACCTCGCCTCCGTCGGGATGATCGAGCGCGCCCATGAGGTGCAGGAGCGTGGACTTGCCGCTGCCCGAGGGCCCCGCGATGGCGGTGAACTCGCCGCGCTCGATGTCGAGGTCGACGCCGCGGAGCGCGTGCGTCTGCACGTCGCCCAGGCGATACGTCTTGCGAAGGTCGCGTACCGAGTAGAGGGCCATGATCCTCCTCAGGCCTGGAAGCGCATCGCCTCGACCGGTTCGAGGCGCGAGGCGAGCCACGCCGGCCACAGGGCGGCGGCGAGGGCGGTGACGACGGCGAACAGGATCGCGAACGCGACCTGGGCCGGCTCGACCGAGACGTAGAAGACCGGGTCCAGTCCGAACGACGCGTAGTACGCCTCGAGGCCGGGGACCACCAGGCCGTCGCGGTACGCGGCGACGAAGACCAGACCGCCGGCGGTCCCGACGACGGCGCCCATCAGGCAGAGCAGCACGCTCTCGGTCGCGATCATGCCGAGCACGCGCCGGTCGCCCGCCCCGAGGGCGTGGATCACGCCGAACTCGCGGATCCGCTCCATCACGCTCAGATAGACGGTGTTCAGCACCAGCAGACCGGCGAGCACGAAGAACATCACCGACACGACGTACATCATCGGGTCGAGCGAGTCGAGAAGGACCGACATCGAGGGCTCGACCTCGAGCCAGGTGAGCGACTCGAGCTCGGGAAGAGCTTCGCTCAGGGCGGCGGCGAGGGCGGCGGCGACGGTGTCGTCCTCGATCCGTACGAGCGACGTGCCGTGGATCTCGAAGCGCTGCACCGCGTCCGGTGCGGCCAGCGCCTGCGCCTCCTCCAGGGTCGTCCAGGCCGTGGCGATCTCTGCGCTGGGGTCGGCCAGGTCGGCGATTCCCACCAGCGCGTAGGCCGCGGCCCCGAAGCCTCGGCCCCCAGGGGCGTAGACGAACACGTCGTCGCCCAGGCCCACGTCCAGCGCACGGGCGAGCGAGGCGCCCAGAACGATCTCGCCGGGGTTCTCGAGGAAGCGCCCTTCGAGCTCGCTGCCGCCCAGCCGCCGCTCGCGCACGGCGGTGGGCCAGTCCTGGCCGTGGACGGGGACGGCGCGCGAGCGCACGTCGCCCGACAGCAGCGCCGGGACGTCCAGCACGCCGACGACCTCCGGAGCCGCGAGACGCTCCGAGGCGATGCGCTGGACGGTGGCTCGGACCTCGGCGGCGTCGTCGATCAGGGTGTCGTCCAGCGAGGCGGCGTCGCGCCAGCCGGGCGTGCGGACCTGGACGTGACCGCCGGTCTCGGTGAGGCGCTGGTACATGCTGTTCTCCATGGCGCCGCCCAGCCCGAAGTACATGACGCTGAACAGCACCACCAGCGCGACGGCGCCCGCGGTCACCAGGCTGCGCCTGCGCTGCCGCCAGAGGTTGCGCCAGGCGAGCGCGGTCACCAGTCGCACCCCCGCTCGAGCGCCTGCTGCGTGAAGCAGCGGTCGGGCGGCTCGACGCCGAACTCGACGTCGGTCCACTCGGCGATGGTGCGTCCGCCGTCCGCGGTGAGGTCGACCACCTCGAAGCGCGTCGGCACGCGCGCGCCGCTCGCGAGCTCGTGGACCTCGCTGAAGGTCAGCCGCTTCACGGCCTCGCCGCGCTGATCGACGTATTCGAGCTCGAGGGGCGCGAGGTCGGGAAGCGAGGCGGTGAAGCGGAGCTCGCCGTACGGCGTGGGCGCGGTCGGATGCGGGGTCAGCGACAGAGTGACGGTGTCTTCGTCGCGCTCGGCGACGTCGGCGTCGTAGTCGTCACGGACCTCGTCGCCTGCCATGTCGTCGTAGGAGAGGTCGCTGCCCAGGAAGCCGTCGCTTCGGCCGGAGGGCGGCAGCCGAAGGGAGCGCCCCAGTCTGGGCGAGTAGACGAACAGCTCGTCGCCGTCGACCAGGAACGCCTGGCCGGCGTCGCGCGGCGGCCAGGCGACGCGGGTGAGCGATCGCTCGGTGCCGTCGGAGATCACCTCGAGGCGGTACTCGCGGACGTCGCCGTCGCGCTCGACGCGCATCGTCAGGATGGCGCGCTGGCCGCCGCCGCGGAGGTTCTCGACCATGCGGTCGAGGATGGCGTCGGCGTCGGTGGGAACCTCGTCGCGCGCCTCGCCGGCGCCCTGGGCGAGAACGGTGCCGGCGAGCGCCAACAGCGCGGCGGCAAGCGCGGACAGCAGGATCCGCGATCACGGACGCTGCGGGAGTGACGGTCGGCGTGGAAGGTCATGCGTGCCTCTCAATCGGCCGCGCGCATCGCGTCGGCGGGAACCAGCGTATGAACGCGCCTGGCGGGCGTGAGGATCGCACCGAGCGCGGCGAGCACGACGGTCCCGCCCGCGTACGCGAGGTACTCGAGGCGGACGTCGGTTCGGATGTCGGCGCGGAGGGCCAGGCTGGTGAACAGGTCGCCCCAGAGGTTGGTGAAGAACGGGCCGAGCACGTTCACCTCGGCCATCCAGAACAGCAGGGCGTAGCCGATCGCGACGCCGACGGCGTAGCCGAGCAGGCTGGCGATCACGGCCTCGAGGGTGACCATCGTGGCGAGGCGCCGGTGGCTCATGCCGAGCGCCAGCATCACGCCGAATTCGCGCGTGCGCTCCATGACCGAGACGACCACGCTGGAGGTCACCGCGACCGCGGCGAACAGCGAGAACACCAGGCCCATCACGGCGGTACCGACCCGCTCGGTGGCCAGACCGCTCGCGAGCTCGCCCATCTGCTCCTCGACGGGGTAGGCGCGGACGCCTCCTGGAAGGCCGTCCTGAAGCGCGCGCGCAACGGCCCCCTCGCGCCCCACCGGAACGGCCAGCGCGAGACTGGTGGCCGTGTCGATCCCCGCCAGCGCACGAGCGTCGTCGATGTGCGCGAGGGCGGTGGTCTCGTCGACCAGCTCGACGCCGGACGTCACCAGGCCGACGACGCGAAGCCCCAGCGCGGAGGGGCCCGCGACGCTGGCGGCGTCGACGGCGAGGCGCTCGCCGACGCGCACGTCGAGCCGCTCGGCGAGCGCCTCGCCGAGGACGAGCTCCCCGGTCGTCGCCACCATGCGTCCCTCGCCGATGGCGCCCGGCACGTCGCTGACCCGCGCCTCGGCGTCCGGCTCGACCCCGCGCAGCTGCACGCCGGTACTGGTGTAGGGCGAGCGCAGCAGGGCCGGTACGTCCACGCGGGCGGCGACGCCCGCGACCGCGGCGAGCGAGCGGGCGCTGGCCTTCAGGGGCCCTAGCTCGGGAAGGGCGTGCACGGGATCGGGGTCGGCGTGGTAGGCGGTCGTGGCGATCTGGACCGGGGCGCCCAGGAGGCGCGCCTGGCTCTGGTAGATCGAGGTCAGGAAGCCGTCCGTCATGCCCCAGAAGAACAGCAGCGAGACCGTGGCATACGCGACCACCAAGATCAGCAGAGCGGTGCGGCGGCGCTGCCGCCAAAGCGAGCGCCACGCCAGGCGGATCATTCCGGGCAGGCCACGCTCGGCGCGGCGCGGGCCGGTGCTCATCGCGTCCTCCGTGCGCTACGCCGGGTGAGCCTGTACTCGCTCCAGCGCTCGAGGACGGCGTCCATCTCGCGCTCCCAGAAGTCGAGGAACTCCAGCGTGTCCTCGATGCCGCGGCGGGCTTCCTCCGGCTCGTCCTGCATCAGCTCGGCGCCACGCTCCGCCAGAGAGCGAACGGCCCGCATCGAGGCGGCCTCGCTGCGCATCGCCTGGTACCAGGCGTCGGGCGTGTTGCGGTAGTACGTCTTCCGGTCGCCGGGCTTGCGCACACGCTGAATCAGACCGGGGGCCTCCAGCAGCCGGGTCATGGTGCTGATCGAGCCGCGGCTGGCCCTGAGCGTGGCCGCCAGCTCGGCGGCGGACTGCTCCGGAGGGGTGGCGACGAGCAGGGCCGCGAGGATGCGGCCGGCCATGTTGGGCATGCCGAAGCCGGTGAGGATCTGTCCCATCTCCTCGATGAAGGTGGTCTTGGCGTCGTCGCGGGGCGCGGTGTCGCGAGGTGGGCTCACGCGGACCTCCGATCGCACGAATCGTACGGGATTCGGAACGTTTAGTCAAGACTGAAACCTCTGACATTCCCGCGACCGCGAGCGACGCTTCGCCGACCGCGGACCTCGCGGACGCACGCCAGAGGCCGCTCCGAGGCCGGCGCGACGGGTCCGGCACGCCGGGGCCGTGCGCGGGCCACAGGGCACCGGCCGCCGAGAGCGGTACAGTGCAGGCGATGAGTGACCTTCAACCCGACCGCCTCCAGCGTTTCTTCCACGATCATCCGGAAAAGCCCTGGCACGTCCAGGACGTCCAGAAGGAGTTGGGCGTCGACGACCGAGCGGAGCTGAAACGCGCCCTCGACGCACTGGTCGAGGCCGGCGACCTGATCCGCACCCGGCGACGCTCCTACGGCCTGCCGCAGGAGATGAACCTGATCCCGGGCAAGCTGCAGGTCGCCTCGGGCGGCTACGGCTTCGTGATCCGCGAATCGGGCGAGGGCAAGGACCTGTTCGTCCCCGCCGACAAGCTGATGGGCGCTTGGGACGGCGATCGCGTGCTGGCGCGACCGAACCCGCTCAAGAGCGACGACGGCAAGCCCGCGGGCGAGATCGTCCGTATCGTCGAGCGCAGCAACCGGCGCATCGTCGGAACGCTCGAGTACGCGCGCGGCTATGCGATCCTCCGCCCCGACAGCCCGAGGCTGCGCGAGCGCATCCTGCTGACGCCCGACACGGTCGGGCGGCTGGACGCGGGCCTGCGCATCGTCGTGTCGATGATCTGGCCGGAGGAGAGCGGCGAGCGCGATCCGTTCGGCGAGGTCGAGGAGGTCCTCGGCGAGCAGGACGATCCAGAGGTCGAGACCCGCGCCGTCATCGTGAACTACGGCCTGAAGGACGCCTACGACGAGGACACCCTGGCCGAGGCCGCCGCGGTGCCCGACTCGGTGACGGGCGAGATGATGACGGGACGGACCGACCACCGATCGGTCCCCACCTTCACGATCGACGGCGCCGACGCGAAGGACTTCGACGACGCGCTGAGCGTGGAGCGCCTGTCCACCGAGAAGTCCGGCGGACGCGGCATGCTCCGCGTCGGCGTGCACATCGCCGACGTCAGCTACTACGTCGCCGAGGGCACCAGCCTGGACGCCGAGGCTCGCGAGCGGGCCACCACCTGCTACCTCCCGGGCGCCGTGCTTCCCATGCTGCCCGAACAGCTCAGCAACGGCATCTGCAGCCTGGTCGAGGGCGAGCCGCGCCTGGCGCTGTCCGTCTTCGTCGACGTCACCCGCGAGGGCGAGGTCAAGGCCGTCAAGTTCAAGGAGACGGTGATCGAGTCCGACGCCCGCCTGACGTACGAGCACGTCCAGGCGTACGCCGACGGCGACCGTCTCCCGCACGGCAAGCGCAAGCTCGAGCGCGACATCAAGGTGCTCCTCAACCTGGCCCAGAAGCTGCGAGAGGCGCGCATCGGAGCGGGCGCGCTGGACTTCAACTTCACCGAAGCCAAGGTCGACGTCGACGAAGAAGGGGCGCTGCACCTGCAGCCGATCCGCTCCAACGCGGCGCGGCAGCTGATCGAGGAGATGATGCTCCTCGCCAACCGGGTCGTGGCCGAGGAGCTCGAGAAGCGCGACGTTCCCGCCCTCTACCGCGTGCACGAAGACCCGTCGGAGCAGAAGATCGAATCGCTCCAGAAGGCGCTGGCCCGGCTGGGGTACACGCTGGACATCGCGCATGCGACGCCGAAGGACCTGCAGGCGATCCTCAAGGCCGCCGCCGGCAAGCCCGAGTCGCAGCTCGTCAACACGCTGCTGCTGCGCAGCCTGAAGCAGGCGCGCTACGCCAGCGAGAACCTCGGCCACTTCGGGCTGGCGTTCGAGAACTACCTGCACTTCACCAGCCCCATCCGTCGCTACCCCGACCTGGTCGTGCATCGCGTGCTCCGGGCCATGCTGCAGCACCGCCTCAGCCCGACGCTGAAGGAGCGACTGAAGAGCGACTTTCCCGACCTGGCGCAGCACGCCAGCGAGCGTGAGCGTCAGGCGGAACGGGCCGAGCGCGACCTGGCCCGCTACTACCACGCACGTTGGGCGAAGGACCAGATCGGCGAGTCGTTCCACGGCACCATCAGCGGCGTCACGAACTTCGGCGTGTTCGTCAGCCTGCCCAACGGCATCGAAGGCCTGATGCACGTCTCCCACCTCGAGGACGACTACTACATGTTCCTCGAGGACTCGATGATGCTGATGGGCAAGTCGTCGCGCAAGAAGTACCGCATGGGGGACCGCGTCGACGTCCGGATCTTCCAGGCGAATCCGACGGCGCGGCAGATCGACCTGATTCCCGCCTCGATGCCGATGCCGGAGGTCGTCCCGGAGGAGGCCCCGAAGCGCAGCAAGGCGCCCAAGCGCATCAAGACGCCGGTCGGCGGCGCCCAGGATGCGCCCGCCCTGGTCGAGGCGCCGCCCGCCCGCGCCGGACGCAAGGGGAAGTCCGGCGACGCGGCCCCGGCGAAGGCCAAGGCCAAGGGAGCCGAGAAGCGACCGACGAAGAAGGCGGCTGCGAAGAAGGGCGCTTCCGAGGCGACCGATGCCGCAGCGTCCGGCGCCGCCGCTCCCGAGACCGCCGCGCCCAAGGCCGCCGCGCCCAAGACCGCCGATGCCAAGGCTCCCGCCTCCAGCCGGCGCCGCCGTGGAGGACGGAAGCCCGCGAGCGAGCCGGCACCCGCCGCCGCCGAGAGCGAGCCTGCCGCCGCGCAAGGCCGCCCCGCGACGCCCGGCAAGCGCAGGCGCCGCCTCGTGTTCGGCGACACGAAGAGCGGGTCGTGACGTCATGACCGAGCGGCCGGGTCCTGCCCCGAGCGAGGTGCGTCTCGCGCTCACGCGCGTGTGCCTCCGCACGGGCAGCGTGCTGTTGCCGGCACGGGCCCGCGGAGCGCTCCCCGCCGACGGTCGGATCGAAGCGTACGACCCCGACGGGCAAGAGGCGTGGGACCTGGAGATCGAAGCGGGTCGCCTGAACGGGCTTGGAGCGTTCCTCGAACGGCACGGCCTGGCCGTGAACGACGAGGTGGTGCTGCGCGCCCGGCCGGACGGCCATGTCGTGGTCTCGGCGCGCCCACGCGCCCGCTCCGCTTCGCGCGACGCCCACGCGGTGCGGCGCGCCGTCGAGTCGCTGCTCGCCGGTGGCGCGCCACGGACCACCGACGAGCTTCGCGAGGATCACGGTCTGGCCGACGACGCGCCGCTCGAGGTCGCGCTGAGTCGCGAGCCGCTGCTCGAGCGTCGCTACGGCCGCTGGAGCCTGGTCGGGGCGGGAGAGAGCGGGAGCCCGCTGGGCTCGTCGTACGGACGCACCGACACCTCCCGAGCGCACCCGGATCCGTCGCCGTCCGGTCGGTCGCCGTCCGGTCAGGCGCCGTCGGATCAGGCGCCGACCTCGCCCGGCGCGCCTGCGACCGGGGCCGACGCCCCGCACGGAAGCGATCACCCCACGGACCTGGACCTGCCGACCGAGAGCGCTTCTCCAGAAGCGCTGGCGAGCGCTCGCGACCTGTTCGCGGCGTTGGGCTACCGGGTCGCGTCGGAAGGAGGGGGCACGCTCCGTCTCGAGGCGCGCCTGGGGCGGACGCGGACGCGCATCCTGGCGCGCGTTCTGGACGCGGGCGCCCGGCCCGACTGGAGCGCGCTGCTGCAAGCCGTGCGCGGCGAGGGCGCCGACCGGCTGGCGTTGGTCGGCGACGTGCGCGACCTGACGCGACTGGAGCGACCCGCCCGCGGAGCACGGGCGACGCTGTGGAGCTGGGACGGGCTCCGGCGCGTCCGCGATCTGGCGCGAACCGTTCCGATCGGACCGACCGACCTCGCTCCCTGCTTCGACGAAGGGGGCCTCCACGCCGCCGGCCTGGAGCGCTTCGAAGCGCGGATCGATCAGCGCCTCGCCGAGCAGGGCGTCTTCGCGGCCGTGGCCGAGCGCCTCGCCGAGCTGCGGGCGCCGATCGTGTTCACCGTCGACGACCTCGTGACGGACGCGTCGCTCTCGCGCGAGGCGATCGTCGCCGAGCTCGATCGCATGGCCGCTCCGCCGCTGCAGTGGACGGAGCGGCGCGGACCGGGCGAGTTCGCGCTGAGGCAGAACGTCGCGGACGGTCTCGTGCGGCTCGAGACGTTCGCCCGTTCTCTGCGCCAGCGGCTTCCCGACCCGACGAGGCCGCGCGTGCGTGGCGCCGACGGGCCCGGGCACGACGAGCTTCTCGGTGCCGAAGACCTCGTCGCCAGCGGAGCCGAGCACGACGACGGCCTCACCGAGGACGAGGGCGGCGCGCGCTAGACCGTCAGGCCGCCCCGGCCACCTTGAAGATCCTGCAACGGCGTGACGCCAGGCTCGCTGCGCCGCACGGCGCGAATCGCCCGCAACGTCCACGCCGCCGCCTCTCGCGTGGTGACGTACGGCACCCCGTCCTGGAGCGCACGCCTGAGCTCGGGACTACCGGACACGTCGATCAGCAGCGCCGCGTCGGTATCGTCGCCTCCCTGTTGGGGGCCGCGCACCACGTCGAAGCCCGCCGCCTCGAACCCGTCGGCCAGCTCGTCGAGCCCGTCGCCGATCAGGCGAACGCGACCCGCGTCGGGAAGCGCCTGACCGGCCCCGAGCTGCGCCTTGTAGTACGCCACGTCCGGATCGACGTCGATCCCCATGCTCTCGCCGGTGGATCGCATCTCCGGCCCGAGGACCGGCACGACGCCAGCGAACTTGCCGAACGGGAGCACCACCTCCTTGACCGAATGGAACGCCGGCGAGGGCGTCTCGGTGAATCCGATCTCCGCCAGCGTCCGGCCGGCCGAGATCAACGCCGCGTACTTCGCGAGCGGATGGCCGATCGCCTTCGACAGGTACGGCACGGTGCGGCTGGCGCGCGGGTTCGCCTCGATGACGTACAGCTCCTCGCCGCGGACCACGAACTGCAGATTGATCAGGCCCCGCACGCCGATCGCTTCCGCCAGGCGGACGCTGGCGTCGCGGACGCGCTCCACGATCCGGGCCGAGAGACTCACGGGCGGGACGATGCAGGCGCTGTCGCCCGAGTGGATCCCCGCGCTCTCGACGTGCTCCATGATGCCGGCCACCACGGTCCTCTCGCCGTCGCACAGCGCGTCGACGTCCAGCTCGACCGCGCCCTCGACGAAGTCGTCGACCAGGATCGTGGGACTGCCCTCGAGCTCGGCGTACACGACGCTCAGGTAGGCGTCGAGCTCCTCGTCGGAGCGGACGACCAGCATCGCGCGCCCGCCCAGCACGTAGCTGGGGCGGACCATCACCGGGTAGCCGATCTCGTTCGCCAGCCGTTTCGCGTCCTCGGGCCGGGCGGCCACGCCGCCGGCCGGCTGGTCGATGCCCAGCTCGGTGCACAGCGCGTGGAAGCCGTTGCGGTCCTCCGCGCGGTCGATCGCGGCCGCCGGCGTACCCCAGATCGCGACGCCCGCCGCTTCCAGCCGCCTGGCCAGCTTCAGCGGCGTCTGCCCGCCGAGCTGCACGATCACGCCTTCCGGCTTCTCGTGCTCCACGATGTTCATCACGTCCTCGAAGGTCAGCGGCTCGAAGTACAGCCGGTCGGCGGTGTCGTAGTCGGTCGAGACCGTCTCGGGGTTCGAGTTCACCATGATCGTCTCGAACCCGGCGTCCTTCAGCGCCCACACGGCGTGGACCGTGGCGTAGTCGAACTCCACGCCCTGGCCGATCCGGTTCGGGCCCGAGCCCAGGATCACGACCTTGGGCTTGTCGGAGGCGACCACCTCGTCCTCCCACTCGTACGTCGAGTAGTGGTACGGCGTGTACGCCTCGAACTCGGCCGCGCAGGTATCGACCGTCTTGTAGACGGGCGTGCCGCGACCCGCCTTCCTGGCGGCCCGCAGGGCGTCCTCGTCCATGCCCTTCAGGCGCGCCAGGTCGACGTCCGAGAAGCCCAGCCGCTTGATCTCGCGCCACTGCTCCCAGGTCCAGCTGGCGGGTTCTCCCAGGCAGCCGATCTCCTTCTCGGCCGCGGTGATCTCGGCCAGCTGGGCGAGGAACCACGGGTCGATCGCCGTGCGCTCGTGCAGCAGCTGCGGGCTGCGACCACGCCGCAGCAGCTCGATCACCGCCGGCAGCCGCATGGGGTTCGGGGCCAGCAGTCGTTCGAGCGTCTCGTCGCTCAGGCTGGCGGTTTCCGATCGCACGTCCAGCTCCAGCGAGCGCAGCGCCTTCTGCAGGCTCTCCTTGAACGTTCTGCCGATCGCCATGACTTCGCCGACCGAGCGCATCTGGGTTCCCAGGCCACGTCCCGAGCTGGGGAACTTCTCGAACGCGAAGCGCGGGATCTTGGTCACGACGTAGTCGATCGACGGCTCGAACGCGGCCTTCGTCTCGGCGGTGATGTCGTTGGGGAGCTCGTCGAGGTGGTAGCCGACCGCGAGCAGCGCGGCGATCTTGGCGATCGGGTAGCCCGTCGCCTTGGACGCCAGCGCCGAGGAGCGCGAGACCCGCGGGTTCATCTCGATCACGATCACGTCGCCGTTGGCGGGATCGACGGCGAACTGGATGTTGGAGCCGCCGGTATCGACCCCGATCTCGCGGATGATCGCGATGCTGTCGTCGCGAAGCTGCTGGTACTCCTTGTCGGACAGGGTCTGCGCCGGCGCCACGGTGATCGAGTCGCCGGTGTGCACGCCCATCGGGTCGAGGTTCTCGATGCTGCAGATGATCACGACCGTGTCGTTCTGGTCGCGCATCACCTCGAGCTCGTACTCCTTCCAGCCCAGGACGGACTGCTCGACGAGCACGGTGTGGACCGGGCTGTCGTGCAGGCCCTGCTTGAGGAGCAGGCGGAACTCCGCCTCGTCGTAGGCGATGCCGCCGCCGCTGCCGCCCAGCGTGTAGGACGGACGGAGGATCAGCGGGTAGCCGATGCTCTCCGCGAACGCGAGCCCCTCGTCGACGGTCGACACCATGCGTCCAGCGGGGGTCGCGATGCCGATCTTGGCCATCGCCTGCTGGAACGCCTGGCGGTCTTCGCCCTTGTGGATCGCATCGTAGTTCGCGCCGATCAGCTCGACGCCGTAACGCTCCAGCACGCCGGTCTCGTGCAGCGTCTTGGCGAGGTTCAGCGCGGTCTGGCCGCCCAGGGTCGGCAGCAGCGCGTCGGGCCGCTCGGCGATGATCACCTTCTCGACGAACGCCGGCGTGAGAGGCTCGACGTAGGTGCGGTCGGCGACGTCCGGGTCGGTCATGATCGTCGCCGGGTTGGAGTTCACCAGCACGACGCGGTAGCCGGCGCTCCGCAGTGCCTTGCACGCTTGCGTGCCCGAGTAGTCGAACTCGGCGGCTTGACCGATCTGAATCGGTCCGCTGCCGAGGATCAGGATGGTTCGAATGTCGTCGCGTCTGGGCATGAGCCGACCCCCGATTCTCGACCGAGGAGCATAGCACGGTGCCTGTCCGTGTCCTGGACGAAGGAGACGAGATCCGCGTCTACGCTGCGGTGTGACGTGCGCGCGCTCGCCGAACGCCGGGCTGAACGCCGGGGTGAACGCCGGGTTGAACGGCGGGGTGTTCGTCGCCGTCGGCGGCGACCGTGACGCGGCGCTGGCCGCCGCGCTGGCCTGCGGCGCGCACACCGCGGTCTGGGCCGATCCGGGCGAGGGCTGGGCCGAAGTGTACGGCCAGCCGGCGTGCGGTCGGTTCCGTTGGCGAACGCTGATCTGGCACGGCGACGCGGCGCTGGTCGGGCCCGGCACGGGGCGGCCGAGCGATCAGGCGGCTCGGACGCGGCTCAGGCGCGGGACGCGTCGTCCGCGTCGGCCTCGGACCCGTCGGCCTCGGATCCGTCGTCCGCGAGCTCGACGACGAACGTCTCGTCGCCGACGGTGATCTCGTCATCGGGCCGGAGCTTGTGCTTGCGCCGCGTCTCGACCGACCCGTTCACCTGCACCTCGCCCGCCTGGATCATGCGCTTGGCCTGCCCACCGGTACCTGCGAACCCGGCCAGCTTCAGCGCGGCCGCGAGGGTCAGGGTGGGCGCGCCTTCGGGACGGTCGTCCGGAGCGTCGCCTTGGGCGGGGTTCGGCGCGTCGGGCGTCATTCGACCTCGACCGGGTCCGCGGCGGGGTAGGAGCCCAGGTACTTCACGTACGCCGCTTTCCGCATCAGGCCGGTCAGCGCCGCGGCCACGTGCGTCTCGTCGATGTGGCCCTCGATGTCGACGTAGAACAGGTAGCTCCACGGCTTGTCGCGGCGAGGTCGGGACTCGAGCTTGGTCATGTTGATGCCGTGCTTCGGGAACTCCTCGAGGCAGGCCACCAGGTCGCCGGGTCGGTGCTTGGTCGCCAGGACCAGGCTGGTCTTGTGCGGCCGGTCGATCGGCTCCGCCTCGTCGGCGGCCAGGACGAAGAAGCGGGTGTAGTTGAACGGAAGGTCCTCGATGCGTTCGGCCAGCACCTCGAGCCCGTACGCCTCCGCGGCCCGCTTGCTGGCGATCGCCGCCTTGCCCTCGCCGCCGTTCTCGGAGAGCACCTTGGCGGCGCCCGCGGTGTCGAAGTCCGTCACGGCCTCGAAATGGTGGCGCCGCAGGTACTCCTGACACTGAGCCAGCGCCTGAGGGTGGCTGTAGACGCGCCGGACGTCCTCGAGCCCGACGCCCGGTTTCGCGAGCAGGTTGTGGTGCACCCGGACGATCTGCTCGCCGACGACGTGCAGGACGGAGTCGGTCAGCAGGTCGTAGGTCTGGTTGATCGATCCCGCCAGGCTGTTCTCGACCGGCAGCACGGCGTGGCTGCATTCGCCTCGCACCGTCGCGGCGAACGCTTCCTGGAAGCTTCCGAAGCCGACGGCGTGGGCGCCTGGCGCGAACTGCAGCGCCGCCTGCTCGCTGAACGCGCCCGAGACGCCCTGGTACGCGATGCGGTGAGTGCGATCCATGGCGGCCCACGCTAGCACGGCCGTGCCGTCAAGCGTCGACCGACCTGAGCTCCTGCGCCTCCTCGCGACTCTCCGCCGCCAGGGCCGCGACCGAGGTCAGCTCGCTCGAGAGGGACTCGAGCCGCTCGGTCTCGCTCTCGACGAAGCGGACGTACGGCGCGATCGCGCCGGCCAGCGACGCCTCGGCGCGCTCGAGCTCGGCCTGAAGCTGTCGGTCCAGGTCGTGCCCCAGCCCGTCCCGCAACGCTTGCAGCTGCTCGTGGAGCTCGCGCTTGGCGCGCGCCTTGCGCCGCGGCAGCACCAGGACCCCGAAACCGACCACGGCGGCCCCGAGCGTGATGCCGGTGACGTCGAACGCGGCGCCCGACACGAACGCCACCACGGCCGCACCGAGGCCCACGCCCGAGACCTGGAGCAGGCCCGACCGCACGACCGCCTGCTGCAGCGAGTCGGCGAGCCGGTCCGCCTCCCGCTCCCGGTCCCATCCCTCGAGGACCCCTTCGGCGCGACGACGGAGCGCCGAGAGCACATCGCGCCGGTCCATCCGGAATCGTCCCCCGACCTCGCCCACGATCCGCTGCTCGCCGGCCGAGCGACGCTCCTTGACGAAGCCGATCACGTCCTCCCAGAGCTGCAGGTTGCGGTGCACGAACCAGTCGACCATCTCGCCCATCGCCTCGTCGATTTCCTGGTCGGCGTCGCGCGCGACCTGCTCGACGAACTTCTCGCGGACCCTCTCGGTGCGCATCAGCTCCAGCACGTTGCCGATCCGCACCGTTCGGTCCAGGAACACCTCGCCGCGCCGCTCGACCTCGACGAGCGCCGTCTTGATGCGGGCCAGGTAGGTCTGAGCCTCGCGTCGCATCTCGCGCTCGAACTGCTCGAGCTGACGGTGGACCGCGTCCAGCGTGCTCCGGTCCTCGGCGAGAAGCTCCAGGCGGGCCTCGACGTCGTCGTGAACGTCGCGGGCGATCCGCTGGGCCACGCCCATCGGCGAGGCGAGCTTGAGCCGCAGCCGCTCGTCGTCGGACAGCTCCGAGGAGAGGAACCGCTCGAGATCCGGAAGGCCGGACGCTTCCAGCGCGGCGGGATCGTCCTCGCGCTGGGCGCGGCGCGCCCTTCGGGCGGAGAGCGCGAAGACGCGCGGCGTCGGCTCGCCCAGCACCTCGCGCGCGTGGTCGGCCACGAAGCGCAGCACTTCGGCGCGGGCGCCGGCACCGCCGTCGTCGCCGACCTCGTCGAGAAGATCGATCTTGTTGACGACCAGCACGATCTTGCGGCCCCACGAGGCGATCAGCTCGAGGAACGCCCGTTCGCTCTCCGTGAACGGCCGGTCGGCCGACGTGACGAACAGGACCAGGTCGGCGCGCGGCACGAAGCGCTCGGTGAGCTGCTGGTGCTGAGCGATCACCGCGTTCGTGCCGGGCGTGTCGACGAACGCGACGTCACGGAGCGCGTCGAGGGGCGCGCGGCGCGTGACGACCCCGTGTTCGTCTTGCGAGGTGTCGGGCTCGCCGAAGCCCAGCACGGTGATGCGGTCGGTCGTCGGCGTCACCCCTTCGGGCATGACGTCGGCGGCGAGCAGCGCGTTCATCAGGCTGGACTTGCCCGCGTTGTACTCGCCGCACAGGACCAGCAGGAACAGGCCGTCCAGATCGGCCGCGGCCGTGCGGAGGGCATCGCGTCGTTCCGCGTCCGCCCCGGCCCGTGCGAGCAGCTCGCGCAGGTCGGCGAGAAGGGCGCGTTCGCGCGTCGCGAGGCCGCGCGCCGCCCCGCCGATAGTGGCGTCCATGGGCGCGAGGATAGCACGCTCCGACGCGAATTCCGCTCGTCCGTGACGGGCTCGCCGCCAGCGGCGGGTAGACTGTCCGCTCGTGACCCGGCGTGCCTGTGCGCCCGACGCCGGACGCGCTCGCGCCGTCGGCGCCCCATCGTTTCGTCCGGCCGTATTGCGCGGCCGCGTGCTCCACCGGAGGCCGCATGCGATTCACCGTTTCCCGCCACGTTCGCCGCCTCGTTCCCCGCACCGTTCGGACGCTCGCCGCCGCGCTGGCGCTCGCGTTCGCCCTCGTACCGGTCGCCTCGGCCCAGGCGATCGGAGACCGTCTCGAGACGTTCCTCGACGCGTCCGGCGCCGTCGCCGTCGATGACGGGGCGTACCGCTTGGCAGATCTGAGCCTCGCGGTTCGCGCGCCGAACGACGTCCTGGCGCAGATGACGCTGACCGGCGTTCTGGACGATCAGGGGGTGAGGGACGCCGCCGCCGCGCTCGCGATCGCCACGGGCTACGGCGCCGGGATCGAGGAGCCGATCGCCACGTACCTGCGCGAGCAGGCTCCCGCGCTGGCGAGCTCGGGGCCGGTCACGATCGGCGTCGAGGCGTACGCGCTGGAGATCGATCTCGAGGCGGGCACGCCGCCTTCGGGCACACTTTCGCTTTCGCTGCCCACCGTGAGCCAGGAGGCGTTCGGAACGCCGGTCGCCACGCTGGGCGCCGACGACGCCGCGGTGATGATTCGGGTGTTCAGCGATTTCCAGTGCCCGTTCTGCCAACGCTACGCCCTCGAGATCATGCCGTCGCTCGAGGCGAGCGTGCTCGAGCGGGACGACGTCGGCTTCGCGTTCCACCACTTCCCGTTGACGTCGATCCATGCGAACGCCGTGCCGGCGGCCGAAGCTGCGCAGTGCGTGAGCGATCATTACGGTGCGGACGCGTTCTGGGCCTACCACGACCTGCTGTTCGAGCGGCTGGACGCCTGGAAGGGACTGGGCGATCCGGCTCCGTACTTCGCACGCGTGACCCGCGACGTCGAGGCGGTCGCGGCGGCCGCATCGGAGGCCAACGACGGGGTGGACCTCGAGCGGGCGGCGGACGTGGCCGCCGAGCAGGTGGGCGCGTGCCTGGCGAACGGCGACGCGAGGGCGACGGTCCGGGACGCCGCGGCACGGGCCCGAGCGCTGAACCTGTCCGGAACGCCCACCGTGTTCGTCGGCGACTACCGGCTGAACGACTTCGGCTCGCCGCAGGCGTACGCGCGTCTGGTCCGACTCCAGCTCGCGGAGCGAGGTGACGCGCTCGGACCCGAGATGGCGCGAGATGCCGACGGGAGCGCTGCGGCGGAGGAGACCGCGGAGGATTGACGCCTCGCGACCTCGGCACGTGCCGAGATCGCGAGGACGTGGACGACCGCTCGGGGGTACGGTGGCGACATGACTATCCACGCCGCCACCGCTTCCGAGCTCGACACCGGCGCGCTCGTCGACGACCTCGTGCGCCTGCTCGAGGTTCCTTCACCGACCGGCTTCACCGAGGACGCCATCTCGCTGCTCGAGTCGTGGCTGCGGCCGCTGGGCGTGCCGTTCGCCCGCACGCCCAAGGGCGCGCTCGTCTGGACGGTGCGGGGCGGCTCCGCCCCCGCCCGAACCGTGGCGTGCCACGTGGATACGCTGGGCGCGATGGTGGCCGAGATCAAGCGCGACGGTCGTCTGCGGCTGACCGCTCTGGGCGGGTACGACTGGGCGACCGTCGAGGGGGCCGAGTGCCGGCTGACCACGTTCGAGGGACGGCAGCTGACGGGAACCGTCGTCAACGTCAAGCAGTCCACGCACGTCCACGGGCAGGCGCTGCGCGATCTGAAGCGCGACGCATCGTCGATGGAGCTGCGGCTGGACGCGGAGGCCTGGGACGCCGCCGCGGTACGAGCGCTGGGCGTCGGCGTGGGCGATCCGGTGGCGTTCCTCAGCGCGCCCAGCGTGACCGAGTCGGGGTTCGTGAAGGGACGCCACCTGGACAACAAGGCGTCCGTCGCCGTCTGTCTGGCAGCGACGCGGGCCCTGGTGGCGTCGGGAACGCGCCCGCCGGGCGACGTGCACGTGTTCGTGTCGAACTACGAGGAGGTCGGTCACGGCGCTGCGGCCGGGATCCCCGCACAGACCGAGGAGCTGCTCTGCCTGGACATGGCGGCCGTCGGAAAGGGACAGGCCAGTCGCGAGGACGCCGTGACGCTGTGCATCAAGGACTCGACCGGTCCGTACGACCCGGTGATGAATCGTGCGCTCCGGCAGCTGGCCGAGCACGAAGGGATCGAGCTGACGACCGACGTCTATCCGTACTACGGCTCGGACGCCTCCGCCGCCTGGCGCGCGGGCGGAGCTTGGCGTGCCGCGTTGATCGGTCCCGGCGTAGACGCGTCGCACGCGTACGAACGGACCCACCGGAAGGCGCTCGAGGCGACGGCCAGGCTGGTGCTCGCCTGGGCGCTGCACGACCACGACCAAGGCGCCTGAGGCCGACCGCGGCGTATCCCCCGTCGGTGTGCGCTACACTCGGTCGACATGCAGGAATATCCGAGTCTGGTCTGGCACCTCAAGAATACGCAGCTGTTCGAGGACCTGTCCGCGGACGAGCTCGAGCAGCTGTCCAAGATCACGCCCTACCGGCGTTACGCGGCGGGCGAGATCGTCTATCACATGGAAGACCCGGCCGACGCGCTCTACTTCGTGCGCGACGGCATGGTCAAGATCTCCATGTACTTCCCGAACGGGAAGGAGATGATCCTGGGGCTGCTGGGCCAGTACGACATCTTCGGCGAGCTGCTGCTCCTGCCCAGCGAGCGGCGTCCCAACCAGGCCGAGGCGGTCGTCGACACGACGCTGATCGTGATGCCCGAGGCCGACTTCCAAAGGTTGCTGCAGCAGTACCCGCGCATCGCGATGAAGTTCATCCAGGTCATGTCGACGCGCCTCTGGCAAGCGCAGCAGTGGCAGGCCGAGGTGGGCGCCTTCGATGCCCCGGGCCGACTCGCGAACCTGCTGGTGCGCCTTTCCGGCGACTTCGGCAAAGAGGGCGAGCGCGGGATCGAGATCGACCTGAACCTGACGCAGCAGGACCTCGCCAAGATGATCGGCGCGACCCGTGAGACCGTGAGTCACTGTCTGGCCCGCCTGCTGGAGTACGGCGCGGTCAAGCGTCGCCGCTCGCCGATCGTCGTCGACGTCGCGGCACTGACGCGCTTCCTGGACGAAGCCAGCAACTGATCCGGCGGCCGGCCGCTCGCGGCCCGGCACGTCACGAACCTGCACGTCACGAACCTGCACGTCACGATCCGGCGATCACACCAGCTCGGACGGCGCCACCAACGACACCAGCTCGCTCTTCCCCTCGGGCATCGGACCTTGCTCCGGCAACAGCCGGACCGTTTCGTTGTGGATCACGAACAGCGGCACCTGGTCGTCGTCACCGCGACTGCGCAGGTCCTCGATCGAGACCCTTTCCGAGAGCGGTGTGCGCTTCAGGATCGCGCCCCGTTCGAACAACGCCTCGAGCTGCGGGTAGTCCACGTCCGGCCCGAACGCCAGCCGGCCCCGCTGCTCGGTCGACAGGTTGTCCCGTGCCGTGCCCGACGTGCCGGGCGCCAGCTGGAACACGTTCTGCGTCCCGAACGTGCGGGCGTACTTGAGCGACGACAGCGCGTTCGCCTCGTCGTTCGAGGTGAGGGCCAGCAGACGGCCGATGCCCGACAGCCGAATCTCGTCGTCGGTCCGGTCGGAGAGCAGGCTCCCGTAGTACGCCGGAAGCCCTTCGAGGCGTGCGGCGGCGACGTTCGACCAGTTCGTGTCCGCCAGCATCACCGCCAGCTCTTCGTCCTTCAGGAACTGCGCGATGCGGCGTGCGATGGCGTGGGCGCCCAGGATCAGGAACCCTTGCGGGTCGGGCTCGGCCACGCCGAGCGCCTCCGCGACCGGCTTGGCGGTCAGGCTTGCGAGCAGGACCGTGCCCACGATCACCAGGAACACGAGGGGGACGAGCGACTCGGCGCCTTCGAACCCCGCGGCGACGAGCTTCGTGGCGAACAACGAGCTGACCGCGGCCGCCACGATGCCGCGCGGGGCGATCCAGCCGAGGAACGCCTTCTCGCGGAGGCTGAGAGCGCTGCCGGCGGTGGACGCGAACACGGAGAGCGGCCGAATGACCAAGATGATCGTGGCCAGCAGCGCCAGGCTGGGAAGGCTGAGCGCCGCCATGAACGCTGCGAGGTCGATGTTGGCGGCCAGGACGATGAACAGCAGGGTGATGAACAGGACCGTCAGGTCCTCCTTGAAGCTCAGCAGGTCGTTGATGTTCGGCACGCCCCGGTTGGCGATCACCATCCCCATCAGAACCGTCGCCAGCAGCCCCGCTTCCGGCGCCATGGCGCCGGCGACCGCGAACGCGGCGAACACCATCGCGAGCGCGACGAGGTTGACGAGGTAATCGGGAACGAGGCGCCGCCGCAGCAGCCACGCCAGCAGACTGCCGGCGACCACGCCCACCAACGTGCCGGTCAGGATGAAGCGGAGGAACAGCAGCACCGTGCTGCCGAGCGCCTCCCCGCGGTTTTCGATCAGCACGAACTCGAAGACGAGGACCGCGACCATCGCGCCGATCGCGTCGATCAGGATGCCTTCCCACTTCAGGACGTTCGCGACGCGTGTGGAAGGTCGCACGATCCGCAGAAGCGGCCCGATCACCGTCGGGCCGGTCACGATGATCAGCGCGCCGAACAGGAACGCCAGCTGCGGTGGCAGGCCCACCAACGCCCACGCCGCGAAGGTCGCGCCCAGCCAGGTGATCAGCGCGCCGATGGTGACGAGGCGGATGACGACGCCCCGCGTCTCGCGGACCTCGGGAAGCGACAGCGTGAGCCCGCCCTCGAACAGGATGAGGCCGACGGCCAGCGAGACGGCGGGGAAGAGGAGGTCCTGGCCGAAAAGCGTCGTCGGATCGATCCAGCCGAACAGCGGCCCGACCAGGAAGCCGACGATCAGCAGAGGCAGAATCGCCGGCAGGCCGATGCGCCAGGCAGCCCATTGCGCCGTGGCGCCCAGGGCGACGACGGCGGCGATCGCGAGCGCGGGTTGGGAAGCGAGAAGCTCAGCCATGCCACGTCATCATGGCACGGCGAACCGCGTGGCTGTCGTGCTAGCGTGCCGCGTGCAACGACGCTTTCTGGTAACGACCGACCATGGCGAGGTGCTCGTCCGGATCGACCCCGACCGCGGTGGGCTCGATCCCGACCTGCTGATCCTCGAGTCGCCCGACGACGCGAACTCCAGCGATCTCCCCACCACCGTGCCGCTGCGCGCGTTCGGCGCCAAGATGGTGGAGCTGATCGAGGCGCAAGGAGGCGACATGCCCGGTGGCGAGCGCCTTCGTCGTCTCCTGGTGCAGGAGAAGGCCAGCTCGGATCTCAATCGCATCGAGCGCTGGGCACGCACCCACGGCAGCGACGCCAACGGCAGCGACGCTGACGGCAGCGACGCTAACGGCTGAGCGCCCCCTCGTCCAGGGGGCGCTCAGCCGTGGCGATCGTCCGGCGCCTTATCTTCGGTTCATCGCCTTCGTTCGTCAGTCGCCGTCGTCCTCCTCGACGATCTCGCCGAGGTCCTGCAGCATGTTCTTGTACAGCGTCAGCGCGAACGCTTCGATCGAGGCGCGCGCCTCGTCGGTGGCCAGGCCGGCAGCGACCCGGTCGTGCGCGATGCGAAGCGAGGTGGCGAAGACCGTCTCGAAGACGGGCCAAGGACCTTCGAACGGCGCCGCGTCCAGGTCGTCGGAAGCCGGCGGCTCGGCCGCGGCTTCGGCATCGGGCGCCGCCGCCGTCGTCGGGCTGGCCGCCGCCTCGGCCGGGGCCGAGGACGCCGACTTGCCACGGCCGCCGCGGCGACGTCCGGACGAGCGTTGCGGCGGCGCGGGGGTGTCGAGCGCGGCGAGGGCTTCCTCCGCGGCGCGGCGCTCTGCGGTTCGTTTGTTCGGGCCGCTTCCGCGACCGAGGACCTCGTCGTCCACGAGTACGTCGGACTCGAAGATCGGCTCGTGGTCGGGCCCGCTGGTCCGCGACTCGAATCGCGGCTGGCGGCCCTCTTTCTGGAGGCGTTCGATCAGAACGCCCTTCGGATGTGCCATCGATGTCCCTTCCCAGCAGCCGTCCGGCGCCCGCGACGCGCGTGCCGGACGGCTGCCGCGGTGCACGGTAGCACGCGGTCCATGCGCTAGGATGACGTCATGACACGCCTGTTGCTGTGCGACGACCATGCGATGTTCCGTCAGGGGCTACGGAGCATCCTCGAGACCGAGGACGACGTCCGCATCATCGGCGAGGCGTCCACGGGTCGCGAGGCCGTCCGCTACGCGCTCGAGACGAAGCCGGACGTCGTGCTGATGGACATCCAGATGCCCGAGCTCGACGGCGTCGCGGCCACCAAGGCCATTCTGGCCGAGGATCCCGACATTCGCGTCATCATCCTCACGATGTATCGGCAGGATCGCTACGTGTTCGAGGCGATCAAGGTCGGCGCGCGGGGATACATGCTCAAGGACGCGGACGCCGGCGACCTGATCTCCGCCATTCGCCGGGTCGCGGCGGGCGAGACGCTGCTGAACGCCGAGATGGCGGCCAGCATCCTGGACGAGTTTCGCAAGACCGACCAGCTGCCTGCCCATCCGGACCATCGCATCCGGGAGCTGACCGACCGCGAGGAGGAGATCCTTCGGCACCTGGCGCAGGGGGCGACGAACCAGGAGATCGCCGCGGCGCTGGACGTGAGCGAGAAGACGGTTCGGAACCGGCTTTCGGAGATCTTCAGCAAGCTGCGGCTCAACAACCGCACCCAGGCTGCGCTCTACGCCCTGCGCGAGGGCATCGCCTCGCTGCAGGACTCCGCCGAGTGAGTCAGCGCCGATTCCGCGCGGGATGCCGCCGCGAGCGCATCGGCCCCTCCGACCTGGACGAGATCGCCTACCTCGAGCTGGCGTTTCCCGAATGCCCGACCTGCCCGCATCGCGTCGAGCCGGAGGGCGGTCCGTCGTTCTGCCGTTGGATCGCGACCGATCGTCCGACTGCGTTCGAGGTGCTGGCCCGCTTCGACCTCGGCGAAGGCGACGCGACGTGAGCCACGCGAAGCCACCGCGCGCGGACCCGAGCGAGGTAAACCGGAACGAGGCGGACCGGAGCGAGGACGCTCAGCTGCGCAGCTTGCTCAAACGCGTGTGCGAGACGCCTGCCCCCACCTTCGACGAGGGCGCCCGCGCCACGCTCGTCGAACAGCTGCTGCGCTCGTCCGGTGCGACGCCCCGTCGTGACGCCGTGGGGAACGTGCTCGCCTGGCTGCCGGGGGGTCACGGGCCCACCGTCGCCCTGGTCGCGCACCTCGACACCGTGTTCGGCGCCGACGTCGACGTTCGCGTGCGCGAGGAGAACGAGCGCTGCTGGAGGGCCCCTGGCATCGGCGACAACTCCGCCAGCGTGGCGCAGCTGCTGCACCTCGCTGCGCAGGCGGATCGTGGCGCGCTGCTGGACCGTCCCAGGCTGCTGCTGGGCTTCACCGTCGGCGAGGAGGGGCTGGGCGACCTTCGCGGCGCCCGCCGACTGGTGGCCGACGTGGGCGCCGACCTCGACGCGTTCGTCGCGGTCGATGGCCACATGGGGTCGGTCGTCGACGCGGGCGTCGGGTCCCGGCGCCTGCGCGCCAGCTTCACCGCCCGCGGAGGGCACTCCTGGGGCGACTACCCGTCGCCCAGCGCGGTGCATGCGTTGGGCGACGCGGTCCATGCACTGACGCGGATTCCCGTGCCTGGCGCGCCCCGAAGCAGCCTGAACGTGGGCCAGGTGGGGGGTGGATCGGCCGTGAACGCCATCGCGGCGTCGTCGTGGCTGACGCTGGACCTCAGGAGTCTCGATCGGGTCACGCTGGACACGCTGCGCGCCGAAGCCGAGAAGCGGCTTAGGAGCGTCGCCCGACGCCATCGCGTGGAGCTCGTCGTCGAGCCCGTCGGCGACCGGCCGGCGGGACGATCGGACGACGGGTGGCTGGCGGGGGCGGCCAGCGCCGCCTTGGAGGCGCACGGCGTGGCGTCGCGCATGGCGGCGAGCAGCACGGACGCCAACGCGGCGATGGCGGCCGGGATTCCGGCGGTGTGCCTCGGGGTGTACGACGGCGGAGACGCGCATCGGCTGGAGGAGTGGCTCGATCCGACGTCCCTCGCCGTCGGAGCGTCGGTGCTGCGTGACCTGCTCGCTCGGCTGGCGGAAGGGCGGCGTGGCTGACGGACGCGGGTCGCCTACGCGCGGGTCGCCTATGAACGGCGTCTCCGTCGCCTCGAGCGGCTAGCCGGTCGCGTCGTCTTTGCTGCCTGTGGGCGCTCTGCGCTCTCGGCGGGCGCTCAGGGCCAGCCGGTCCACCTGTTCGTTCTCGGGGTGGCCGTCGTGGCCTTTCGTCCAGCGCCACTCGACGTCGTGGGTCGTCTCGAGCTCCAGCAGCGCTTCCCAGAGATCGCGGTTCTTCACGGCCGTTCGCGACGCGGTGCGCCAGCCGTTGCGTTGCCAGGTGTCCAGCCAGCCGTCGGTGAACGCCTTCTTCAGGTACTGAGAGTCGGTCACGAGCGTGACGCGACACGGCTCGCGCAAGGCGCGCAGGGCCTCCACCGCGGCGCCGAGCTCCATGCGGTTGTTCGTCGTGTTCGGCGCGAAGCCGCTGTCGCTGCGTACGTGGTCGCCGTAGCGGATGAGGTAGCCCCAGCCGCCGTCACCGCTTCCGGTGTCGCAGGAGCCGTCCGTCCAGATCGTCACGTGCTTGCGGGCCATGGTCACAAGGGTACCCGTGCGACGGATACCCGTGCGACGGATCGACGACGCGCGGTCCGTGGACGCGCACACCCAAGGCTGTACAACCTCTGTTCAATGATGTCGGGTGTCGATATCTGCGTGGTGCACGAAGTAACGACAATTCGACACGTTCACGAACGTTCCGTACGACCCCTTTGGGCTTGACAAGCCTTGGACGCGGAGCTACACTTCGCTCAGTTGGACAAGGGTTCTACACAAGCCCTACGACCCTTGGACAAACGGCCTTGGAGGCTCACGATGGGACGCGGAAAATTCACCGTGAACGAAGTCGAGGAACGCACGGGCGTACCCGCCGCGACGCTTCGTCAGTGGGAGCGCCGCTACGGCTTTCCCCTTCCTGAACGATCCGACGCCGGGTACCGGCTCTACAGCGATGACGACATCCGGTGCATCGCTGCGATGAAGCGGCACATCGCCGACGGCGTGCCGGCCTCGCGCGCCGCGGAGCTCGCCAAGAACCTTCCAGGGCCCCACGCCTCCGGCGAAGGCCGGCCGGCGTCCGCGCTGCGCGACGACTTGGTCGACGCGCTCGTCGAGCTCGACGACCACGCCGCCGACCGCGTTCTGGGCGAAGCCCACGCGCTACACCCCGTCGAGGCCGTGATGACGGACGTGCTTCAGCCCACCATGCTGGAGATCGGTCAGCGCTGGCACGACGGAACGCTCGCGACGACCACCGAGCACTTCGCGAGCAGCTACGTGCAGGGGCGTCTTCGCGCGCTGCTGTCGCTGGCCGGCCAGCACCGGCGGAGCCCAGGCGTGATCGTGGCCTGTGCACCGCTGGACCAGCACGAGCTCGGAGCGCTGATGCTCGCCGTGATGCTGCGCCGACGCGGCTACCGCGTGACCTACGTGGGAGCGAACACGCCCGTCGCGGACCTCGCGGCGATGGCCCGGGATACGCAGCCGCTCGCGTTGATGATCTCGGCCTCGACCCAGGAGTCGCTGAACGAGCTCCGGGCCCGGCAGGAGCTTCTCGCCTCGGCAGCGCCGATCGTGGTGTTCGGCGGACCGGTGTTCAACCACGACCCGTCGGCCGCCGAGGAGCTCGGCGGGCACTACCTGGCCGAGAGCGTCGTCAGCGCCGTCGACCGGTTCGACGAGCTCGTACGACACCACGAGGTCGGGGTCGCATGACCACCGTTACCGCTTCCACCGCCGCATCCTCCGCCGTAGCCACGTTCTCACCCTCTCACGCAGCCAGCGAGTCGTTCCCGTCCCCCGCCACGCACCGGCGCCACGCCGAGCCCGGCACCACGAAGGGCCGTCCGGCCCGAGGAGGTCTACCCGTGAACACCCCACTCCTGTACGACGCCCACACCCGCACCGACACCGTCGGCTCCCGCGAGGCGCTGCTGCCGAGCCAGGTGCTGGCGTTCCAGCGCAAGCAGGCGCTCTACCACCACGGCGACCCGGCCAACTCGGTGTTCCGGGTTCGCTCCGGACTGGTGCGCATCACCCGGATGACGCCGGAAGGTCGGATCCTCACGGTTCGGCACGTGCTGCCCGGCGACTACTTCGGCGAAGAGGCGTTCATGAGCGGTCAGCGCGAGGAGATGGCGGAAGCGCTGACCATCACCGAGATCGAAGCGATCGATCCCGAGCGCATCGGGGGGGACGACCTGATGACGATCACGCGTTCACTGTCGAAGCAGATGCAGCGGCTGATGGACTACGAGTATCACCTGCAGACCGGCGATCTCAGGCAGCGGGTGTCGCGCTACCTGCTCACGCTGGCCGACACGCCGCTCGCCACCCGCGACGGCCGGGGCCGGCCGACGATCTCGGCGACCCACGAGCTGCTCGCGGAAGGGACCGCCTCGACCCGCGAGAGCGTCTCGAAGATCATCACCGAGCTTCGCGCGGACGGTCTGATCGAGTCCGGCTACCGCAGCATCACCGTCGTCGACGCCGGCAGCCTGGACGAGATCGCGCACGGATTCTGAACGCCGCCCGCGCAGGACGTCGCTGCGCGCGCCAAAGAACGACGATGGGGAGGCCCGCCGCGCACGCGCGGCGGGCCTCCCTTCGGCCTCTGGATCGTCAGTCGGCGAGCTTCTCGAGCACGACCACCGCCGCGGCGTGATCTCGTGAATGGCTCAACGACAGGTGCGCCACCAAGCCTTGCCGGTGCAGCTCCTGCGTGATCGCGCGGCTCCACGCCAGGTGAGGGGCGTGACCCTTGCGGACCACCCAGACGTCGCGCCAGCCGTGCGGATCCGGCCAGCACTTCTGGAACGCCTCCTTGGCCGCGAAGCGGGCCGCGAGCGATGGCACCGGATCGCGCTGCTCACGACAGTACGCCACCTCGTCGGGGGTGAAATGCCGGGTCAGGAACCGCGTCGGATGACGGTCCAGCACACCTCGGATGCGAGCGAGCTCGACGAGATCGAGACCGACCGCGATGATCACGAGGGCCGAACGAGCCGCTCGACGGTCGTCTCGGACGCGGCGGTCTCGGACGCGGAGGTCTCTGAGGCGCCGGTCTCCGACGCGAGGTACGCGACGTCCGCCATGCCCAAGAACAGGCCGTGGCCAAGCACGCCGGGCAGCCCGTCCAGCTCGGCCGCCAGGCGGTCGAGGTCCGCTTCGGTCGGCAGCGCGCAGTCCAGGATCGGGTTGCCGTTGTCCGACAGGAACGGCTCGGTCTCGCCGCCGCGAAGGCGTGGCTCCAGGCCAAGGGCGCGAAGCCGGTCTTCGGTGCGGGCGACGCCGAACGCCAGCACCTCGACCGGTAGCGGCGCCAGGGTGCCCAGCCGTGTCGAGCGCTTGCCGTCGTCGCCGATCAGGACGAAGCCGCGCGCCGAGGCCGCGACGATCTTCTCGCGGAGCAGCGCGCCGCCGAGACCCTTGATCGCGTTCAGCGCGCCGTCGAGCTCGTCCATCCCGTCGACGGCCAGGTCCACGCCTCCAGCGGGCAGGTCGATCAGCGGGATGCCCGTCTTTCGCGCCGTTCGTTCCGTCGCGCGCGACGTGGGCACGCCGCGCACGTCGGCGAGGTCGCCCGACGCGATCCGGCGGCCCACGCCGAGAAGGAAGGCGTGCGCGGTCGTTCCCGAGCCGAGACCGAGCACCATGCCCGACTCGACGTCCTGAAGCGCGGCGTCGGCGGCGGCAGCCTTGCGAGCGTCGCTCACCTCAGTCCCGCAGGGCCTCGAGCTTGGCGCGGACCCGGTCCACGTGCCCGGTCGACTTGACGTTGCGCATCGCCGCGGCCAGGGTGCCGTCCGGCGCGATGATGAACGTCGATCGCAACAGGCCGGTGACCTCCTTGCCGTACAGCTTCCGGGTCCCCCACGCGCCGTACGCCTTGGCGATCTCGTGGTCCTCGTCGGACGCCAACGGGAAGGGAAGGCCGTGCTCGTCGGCGAACGAACGATGGCTGTCCACCGGGTCGGGCGAGACGCCCAGCACCTTGGCGTCGAGGCCCGGCAGCGCGTCCCGGAAGTCGCACGCCTCGGTGGTGCATCCCGACGTGAAGTCCTTCGGGTAGAAGTAGAGCACCAGCCAGTCGCCGCCGAAGTCCGACAGGGACACGGGTCCGTTCGTGGACTCCGCGCGGAAGTCCGGTGCTGGATCGCCTTGCTCGGGAGCGGTCATGCGCGTGAGCATACCGCGCGCTGCGCCCGCACGCCGACGACGCGCCGCCGGGTGCTGCAGGTAGGATGACGACCGTGACGAACGAGGCGCGACCCCCGATGCTGCTGGCCAGCGGCAGTCCACGGCGACGCGAGCTGCTCGCGGCGCTGGGCGTCCCGTTCGAGGTACGACCCGCCGACGTGGACGAGACCCCACGGGCCGACGAAGCCCCGCGGACCACGGCCGAGCGACTCGCTTCGGCCAAGGCGGACGTCGTCGCGAGCGGACGACCCGACGCGATGGTGCTGGCCGCCGACACGGTCGTGATCCTGGACGGCCGCGCGCTGGGCAAGCCGCAGGACGAGGACGAGAACCGACGGTTCCTGCACGCCCTCGCCGGCGTACGGCACACCGTCGTCACGGCGCACCACCTCCGCTGGGGCGAGCGACGCGCGGTCGCGTCGGTCGCCACCGAGGTTCGCCTCCGGGAGCTGAGCGAGGCGGAGATCGAGCGCTGGGTGCGAAGCGGCAACGGCCTCGACAAGGCGGGCGGCTACGCGATCCAGGACGTGGGGGCGGCGCTGGTCGCCGACCTGGACGGCTGCTACACCAACGTCGTCGGCCTCAGCCTCCCGGCCGTCGTGGCGGCCGCGCGCCGACTCGGGGTGGCCCTTGTCTAGCTTCTTCCGTGCCTGGTACGTGTTCCTGGCGCTGGGTCTCGTCACCTTCGTCGCGACCGCGTTCGTCGGGCGCGCGCCGACGCTGCTGTCCGCGGCCGTCGCCATGCCGCACCAGATCCCCTACCGGCTGGGGGTCAACGCCAGGCAGACGCTCGTCTCGCTGACCGACCGCCGGGACCTGCGCGCAGAGAACGCAGCGCTGCGCGAGGCGCTGGAGGCCGAGCGGGCCCTCACCCGCGAGCTGGAGCTCGAGACGGCCCGCCTGCGCGAAGTGCTCGCGATCCGCGAGGACCAGAGCCCGGGCGTGGTCACGACCGCGCCGGTGGTCGGCGGCAGCTCCGGCCTGACGGTCGAGCGGCTGGTCCTCGGTGCCGGCGCGGGCGACGGCGTGGCCAAGAACATGCCGGTCACCGTCCCGGCGGGTCTGGTCGGCATCGTCGTCGACGTCGCCGGAGGACGGACGGTCGTCCGCACCATCCTCGATCCCGAATCGCGCGTCGGCGTCTCGGTCCGCGACAAGGGGGGACAGGGCGTCGCCGTCGGCGAGGTGGGAGGGCGCGTGCGTGTCGTCCGCTTCGTGCAGAGCGAGCCGGTCGAGGTGGGCGACGTGGTCGAGACGAGCAGCTACGGCGGGCTGTTCCCCCGCGGCGTCCGCGTCGGCATCGTCACCGAGGTCCTTCCCCCCGATCCGAACGACCTGCGCCGAAGCTTCCTGGTCCAGCCGGCGGTGGACCTGTCGACGCTCCTGCAGGTCGCGCTGATCGCGCCGCAGTGACCGCCACCTAGGCTGCCGCTCCCGCGCTGCTCAGCCGATGACCAGGTTCACCAGCTTGCCCGGCACCACGATCTCGCGGCGCAGCGTCCCGTTCTCGAGCCAGCGAACGACGTTGGGGTCGGCCTTCGCGGCCTCCAGCACGGTCGTCTCGTCGGCGTCCGCCGGCACGGTGACCCGGCCGCGGACCTTGCCGTTCACCTGCACGACCATGTCGATGGTCGTCTCGACCAGCGCGGACGCGTCCACCTCCGGCCACGACTCCAGATGCACCGACCGGGCGTTGCCGGCGCGGTGCCACAGCTCCTCGGCCAGGTGGGGCGCGATCGGGGCGAGCAGCCGGATCATCAGCGAGGTCGCCTCGCTCCACGACGGGTGAGCGACCAGGCCGGCGTTCTTGAGCTTGGACATCGCGTTCTGCAGCGTCATCAGCTCGGCGATCGCGGTGTTGAAGCGGAACGCCTCGAAGTCCTCGCTCACCTCGGCCACGCAGGTGTGGGCCGCGCGCCGAAGCTCCGCCACGCGCTGCTCGCCTGCGTCGCCGGGCTCCGCGTCCTCGGTATGAAGCGTCCAGACGCGGTTCAGGAAGCGGACGACGCCTTCGATCCCCTGGGAGTTCCACGGGCCGCCCTGATCCCACGGGCCGATGAACATCAGGTACGCCCGGACCGCGTCCGCGCCGTAGCGAGCCACCAGCTCGTCCGGGTCGACGACGTTGCCGCGACGCTTGGACATCTTCTCGCCGTCCTCGCCCAGGATCATCCCCTGGTTGCGCAGCCGAACGAACGGCTCGTCCTCGTCGATCAGGCCCATGTCGCGCATCGCCTTCGTGAAGAAGCGCGAGTAGAGCAGGTGCAGGATCGCGTGCTCGATGCCGCCGGTATAGGTGTCGACCGGCGTCCAGCGCGCGGCCAGCCGGCGATCCACCGCACCGTCGTCCTTGCCTGGATCCAGGTAGCGGAACCAGTACCAGGACGAGTCCATGAAGGTGTCCATGGTGTCGGTCTCGCGCCGCGCGGGCCCCCCGCACGACGGGCAGGAGGCGTTCAGGAAGCGCTCGTGGTGCTTGAGCGGCGACTCGCCCGTCGGCATGAACGCCACGTCCTCGGGGAGCAGCACCGGGAGGTTCTCCTCGCGTTCCGGCACGACGCCGCAGGCGTCGCAGAACAGCATCGGGATCGGCGTGCCCCAGTAGCGCTGACGGCTGATCAGCCAGTCGCGCAGACGGTAGGTGACCTTGCGGCGGCCCAGGTTCCGCTCCTCGAGCCAGGCGATCACGCGGGCGATCCCGTCTCCCGCGCCCTCGCCCTTGCCGGTGGGTGTTCCGTCGAACGGACCGGAGTTGATCATCACCCCGTCGCCCGTGTACGCCTCGTCCATCTCGGAGCCGTCCGTCAGATCCGACCCCGGCGGCTGCACGACCGGTACGACCTCGAGCCCGAAGCGGCGCGCGAACGCGAAGTCGCGCTCGTCGTGAGCGGGCACCGCCATGATCGCGCCGGAGCCGTAGGTGACCAGCACGTAGTCCGCGATCCAGATCGGCACGCGCGCGCCGTTCACGGGGTTCACGGCGTAGGCGCCGGTGAACACGCCGGACTTCTCGCGGGTCTCGCTCTGTCGATCGATCTCCGACATCCGCCCCGCCTGCTCGACGTAGCGCTGGACCTCGTCCCGCTGGTCGGGGGTCGTCAGACGCTCGACCAGGGGATGCTCCGGTGCGAGGACCATGAAGGTCGCGCCCCAGAGCGTGTCCGGACGCGTGGTGAACACCTCGATCGCCTCGCCGCCGTCTCCGTCGCCCTCGGCGCGGAAGGTGACCTCGGCGCCCTGGCTGCGGCCGATCCAGTTCGTCTGCATCGTCTTGACGCGCTCGGGCCAGTCCAGGCCCGAGAAGTCCAGCAGCTCCTCGGCGTAGTCGGTGATCTTGAAGTGCCACTGCGGCATCAGCCGTCGCTCGACCAGGGCACCGCTACGCTCGCCACGTCCGTCGACCACCTGCTCGTTGGCGAGCACCGTCTGGTCGACGGGATCCCAGTTCACGTAGCTCTCCTTGCGGTACGCCAAGCCGCGCTCGAACATCCGGACGAAGAGCCACTGGTTCCAGCGGTAGTAGTCCGGCTCGCACGTCGCCAGGGTGCGCGACCAGTCGAACATCGCGCCCATGCGCTTGAACTGGCTGGTCATGAACGCGATCCGCTCGCGGGTGAGGCTCGCAGGATGAACGTCGCCGCCCTCGCGGGCCGCCTTGATCGCGGCGTTCTCGGCCGGAAGCCCGAACGCGTCGAAGCCCATCGGGAAGAACACGTTCGCGCCCTTCATCCGCAGGTAGCGGGCCGCCGCGTCGGCCGGCGTCTCGGCGTACCAGTGACCGACGTGAAGGTTGCCCGACGGATAGGGGAACATCGTCAGGAAGTAGTGCTTGGGCCGGCTCGCGTCCTCGAGATCCACCCGGTACAGGCCCTCGGCGTCCCACGCCGCCTGCCAGCGGGGCTCGATCTCCTGGGGGCGGTAGGCGTCGGCGCCCGCTCGTGTGGCGGGTTCGGGGGCTCGGTCGGACATGCGGGTCCTCCAACGGCGCTTCAGGAGCGCGGACCGTCCGGCGTCGGCAGGACGGTGAAGAGCGACGCACGGCGCCGCGGGTGCTCGGTCGTGTCCACACGACGCCGCCCCGGCCAAGGCCGAGGCGCGCACGGGACTCCCGCCTGCTGAAAAGCGCTCAACGCAGGCGGAACCCCGGGCCAGATAGTCGCAGGGCGCGGATCATCGAACGCATCGTAGCCGCGTCCCAGAGGGGTGTCAACGCGTCGGTCCCGCCGGCGCGTCCGTGGCTGCCGCCGCCTCGCCGATCGCGTCGATCAGGCTGTGGACGTAGATCAGGGCGCGGGTGTCCGGCTCGCGCTCCAGCCGGATCCAGCGACGCGCCTCGAAGTACAGGCAGCCGCGCAGCCGGTCCAGATCGCCGGTCAGCCACGCCGGCAGCTCGCCGCCGGCGGACCATTGCGACACGGCGCGATTGGCCATCTCGCCGCACATCGTCATGCCGAAACGCTGGTAGCCGTCGAAGGTGTACGCGAACGCGATCACCTCTTCGAACGGCGCGCGGGGATGGGGGAGCTGGTCGCGCGTCAACGCGTCGTGCGCGACCGGCCGTACGGCCGTCCCGCGCTCGCCCGCGACGCTCTCGTTCGGTGACGGGTCGTCCATGCCGGCACGGTACCGCCGCGAGCCGTGCCCCGTCGTCGTTTCGCCTCTCGGGACCAGCGGGTAGACTGGCGGCGGACATCGACGTACGGATCGTGCGCGGGCGATCGCCCGCAGGGAAGGAACCAAGGTGGACTACGAACTGATCGTGATCGGCTCGGGCCCCGGCGGGTATCACGCCGCCCTGCGTGCCGCCCAGCTGGGCCTCCGCACCGCGGTGGTCGAGAAGGGCGCCATCGGCGGGGTCTGCCTGAACATCGGCTGCATTCCCACGAAGGCGCTCCTGCACGTCGCTGCGGACCTCCGCGAGGCCGCGCACGCGACCGAGTTCGGCGTGGACTTCGGCGAGCCGAAGATCGACCTGGACCGTCTCGAGTCGTGGAAGAGCTCGGTGGTCGACAAGATGACCGGCGGCGTCTCGATGCTGTTCAAGGGCGCCAAGGTCGAGCGGATCGATGGCGAGGCGGTCTTCTCCGGACCGAACGAGCTCACGGTCGGCGACCGCACCGTCACGTTCGAGAAGGCGATCGTCGCGACGGGCTCGTCGCCGATCGTGATCCCGGGCTTCGAGCCCGACGGCGAGGGGGTCGTCGATTCGACCGGCGCGCTGCAGGTGCCCGAGATCCCGGCCCGCTTCATGGCGATCGGCGGCAGCGCCATCGGCCTGGAGTTCGCCGACATCTACCACGCGCTCGGGTCCGAGACCACGGTCGTGGAGATGCTGGACCAGATCGTCCCGGCCAGCGATCCGGACGCGGCGAAGGCGCTTCGCAAGAGCTTCGAGAAGCGCGGCGTGACCATCCGTACCGGCACGAAGGCGGTCTCGAAGAAGAAGACGAAGGACGGCATCGAAGTCACGCTCGAAAGCTCGGACGGCACGCAGGAGACGGTCGTGGTCGACAAGCTCCTCGTCGCCGTCGGGCGCAGGCCCAACTCCGGGGGCCTGGGCCTCGAGGAGATCGGCGTGAAGATCGACGAGCGCGGCTTCGTGCCGACCGACGAGACGATGCGAACCTCGCTCGAGCACGTCTACGCGATCGGCGACGTGGCCTGCCCTCCGTTGCTGGCGCACAAGGCGATGAAGGAGGGGCTCGTGGCGGCCGAGCACGCGGCAGGCAAGCCGGCGGCGTACGACACCGTGGTGCCCTCCGTGATCTACACCAGCCCCGAGCTGGCGTCGGTCGGGATGACCGAGGCCGAAGCCGAGGAGGCGGGCTTCGAGGTCCGTATCGGCACCTTCCCGATGTCGGCGTCCGGCCGCGCCACGGCGCTCGGCGGAAGCGAGGGACTCGTCAAGCTGATCGGCGACGCCAAGACCGACGTGCTGCTGGGCTTCCACATGGTCGGGCCCGGCGCGGGCGACATCGTGGCCGAGGCGGCGCTGGCGATCGAGATGGGCGCCACGCTCGAGGACATCGCGCTCACGCAGCATCCGCACCCGACCATCTCCGAGACGGTGATGGAGGCGGCGGAGCACGCGCACGGCCAGGCGATCCACATCGCCAACCGGCGGCGGCGCTGAGCGAGCCCGTGCAGGCGCACGCTGCGCCGCCGGACCGGCGGGCGCGTGCGCCTCAGGTCGTGTACTCGGCGTTGATGCGGACGTAGCCTTCGGTCAGGTCGCAGCCCCAGGCGCGCCCGCGCGCGTCGCCCGCGGCCAAATCCACGCGGATCGTGACCTCGTCGGCGTCCAGCGCGGTGGACAGCTCGGCGGCGTCGAACGCGACCGGACCGCCGAGGTACACGGGACGCTGCTGCAGGGCGATCTCGAGCTTCGACATGTCCCACAGCACCCCCGCCTGACCGACCGCCGAGAGGATCCGTCCCCAGTTCGGATCGCGACCGTAGACGGCGGCCTTCACCAGCGAGCTGCCCGCGACCGCGCGGGCGGCGCGGCGCGCCTCGACCTCGTCGCGTCCGCCGACCACCTCGACGCGCAGCAGGGTCGACGCGCCCTCGCCGTCCGCGGCGATCTTCTCGGCCAGGCGGACCGCGACCGCCTCGAGCGCCTCGGCGAACTCGCCGGCGCCCGCTTCGATCCGCTGGCTGGAGAGGAGCATCGCCATGTCGTTCGGCGAGGTGTCGCCGTCGACGGTGACCTGGTTGAACGTCCGATCGACCGTCTCGGGCCACAGCTCGCGAAGCACCGCCTGCGACACGTCGGCGTCGGTCACGACGAACGCCAGCATCGTGCCCATGTTCGGGTGGATCATCCCCGAGCCCTTCGCGATGCCCACGATGCGGGCACCCCCGCGAAGCGTCGCGGCGACGGTCTTGACGTGCAGGTCGGTCGTGAGGATCGCCTCGGCGAGCCCGCTGGCGTCCTCGCCCAGGCCGGCGGGCAGGCTCGCCAAGCCGGCACGGACGCGGTCCATCGGCATCGGCACGCCGATCACGCCGGTGCTGGCGGTCAAGACCTGTTGCGAGCGCGTGCCGCCGAGCAGGGCGGCCACGCGCGACGCCATCTCCTCGTTGTCGAATCCGGCCTGCTCGCCCGACGCGCAGTTGGCGTTGCCCGCGTTCATCACGATCGCGCGCACGGTCTCGCCGGTGCCGTAGCGGACGGCGTTGCGCGACACGCACGGGGCGGTGAGGCGGTTCCGGGTGCCGGTGTACGCCCACGCGACGGGCGCGTCGGCGACGAGCAGGGCCAGGTCGGGCTTGCCCGAGGGCTTGATTCCGGCAGCGACCGCCGAAGCGGCGAATCCTTGGGGAAGTCTCATGGCCAGCGGCCCTCCAGTTCGAGCGAGGTCGTCTCGGGGAACCCGAACGCCAGGTTGAATCCTTGGACCGCCTGACCGGCGGCTCCCTTGCCGAGGTTGTCGATCACCACGAACGCCGTGGCGAGCCCGGTCCGGCGATCGAAGCGGACGGTCGCCAGGGCGCGGTCGGAGCCGGTGACCGCCTTGACGTCGGGCAGCTCGTCTTGGACGTGCACCATTCTGTCGTGCTCGAACGCGTCGCGCATGACGCCGAGGAGCGACGCCTGGTCCTGCCCGTCGCGGGGACGGAAGGTGCAGCTCGCCAGGATGCCGCGCACCAGCGGGACGAGATGCGGCGAGAAGCTGACCGGCAGCGGCCGGTACGGTGCGTGCGTGCTGAGCGACCGTCCCTGCGCGGCCGCCCGTCCGAGGGTGGCTTCGATCTCCGCGAGGTGACGGTGCCCGCCCGCGACCTTGTACGGTCGCGCGTTCTCGGCGAACTCGGGGAAGTGCAGCGCGGGGGAGGTGGCGCGCCCTGCTCCACTGGTGCCTGCCAGCACGGTGCAGACCGGCACGGTGTCGGCGCTCATCAGCCCGGCCGCGGCGTAGGGAAGCAGTGCGAGCGACGCCGCGGTGGCGTTGCAGCCGGGGGCGGCCACGAGCAGGGCGCCGGGCAGCTCGTCCCGATGCGCCTCGACCAGGCCGTAGCGGGCGTCGGCGAGGTCGCCTGGGTGCGGATGCTCGCCGTACCAGGTCCGGTAGGTGTCCGCGTCCAAGCGCGAGTCCGCCGACAGGTCGATCACCCGTGCACCGGCCGCGCGGGCCGTATGGACCCAGGGCGCGGTCGCACCGTGCGGCGTGGCGAGGAACACCACGTCGGCGCCGTCCAGCGCCTCGTCGGGCGTGACGAACGTGCCGTCGTACACGCCGGCGAGGTGCGGCCAGGCGTCGGCGACCGGGTGACCCGCGTACGAGCGCGAGCCCAGGCGCAGCCGGCCCACCTCCGGGTGGCGGCTCAGGCGTCTGATCAGGCCCGCCCCGCCGTAGCCGTTCGCTCCAAGGACGGCGACGACGCTCATGCGCCCGATCCGAGCAGCTGGAAGAGGATCGCCTTGTGCGCGTGGAGACGGTTCTCCGCCTGGTCGAACACCACGCTGCGGGGGTGATGCACCGCCTCCTCGACGACCTCCTCGCCGTAGTGGGCGGGAAGGTCGTGCATGAACACCCCGCGGGGCGCGAGGAGCTCGAACCATTCCGGTGTCACGGTGTAGCCGGCGAACGCCTCGCGACGCAGGTCCGCGTCCTCCTCGTCGCCCATCGAGATCCAGACGTCCGTGTACAGCGCGTCCGCGCCCCTGGCCGCTTCGCGCGGATCACGGACGATGCTCACGTCGGCGCCTCGCGCCTTGGCGGACGCCAGCACGTCGGGATCGGGCTCGTACCCCTCGGGGCAGGCGATCACCAGCGACACGCCGGACGCGGCCGCTGCGTTCAGGTGGCTGTTGCACACGTTGTTGCCGTCACCGACGAAGGCGACGCGCAGGCCCTCCAGGGTGCCGAACGTCTCGAGCAGGGTGATGTAGTCCGCCGTCAGCTGGCAGGGGTGAAGCAGGTCCGAGAGGCCGTTGATGACCGGGACGTCGGCGTGCTCGGCCAGGTCCAGCAGCGTGGCGTGCCCGTACGTGCGGGCCATGATGCCGTCGACCCAGCGCTCGAGGTTCTTGGCGACGTCGCGGATCGACTCGCGCACGCCGACGCCGATGAAGTTCTGGCTGAGCAGGACCGAGTGCCCGCCGAGCTGGAACATCGCGATGTCGAAGGTGGAGCGGGTGCGGAGCGACTGCTTCTCGAAGATCATCGCCAGCGTGACGTGCTCCAGCGCTCGCGGACGGTGTCCATCGCGCCAGCCGCGCTTGAGCTCGATTCCGCTGTCCAACAGACCGCGGAACGATGCGGCGTCCCACTGGGCCAGCGAAAGGAAGTCCTTCCCCCGCATGGCGTCGATCCGCATGGCGTCGATCCGCGTGGCATCGATCGGCATGGCGCCCGTTCGCGCTGCGTCGTTCATGGCCGTGACCTCCTCGCGTGCGCGCTCGCACCACGGCCGGCCGAGCAGGGTCGAGAGCGGGGTCGAGCGGGGTCGAGCGGGGCCGGCGGGCGCGAGCGCGTCACGATCGGCGGAGAGCGTACCACGCGCGTCGCGGCCGGCCCGGTACCCGCCAGCGCGGCTGTGCGATGGGCGAGCGGCGCCCCCAGCTCAGCTCACGCCCAGAGCACCCAGGTAGGCGGCCAGGACGGCGTCACCGAAGAACAGCGCGAGCGCGCCGCCCAGCGCCAGGAACGGACCGAACGGAACGACGCGGCCGCCCCCGGCGATCCGTTGCGCCACGCCCACGACCGCGCCGATCAGCACCGCTGCGAACACGCCGACCAGAAGGCGCTCCCAGCCGAGCACCACGCCGAGAAGCGCGGCGAGCTTCACGTCGCCGAAGCCCATCGCCACCGGCTCGTCGTCGCCCTGCGGCTCGGTCGGGCGACCCTCGGGCGCAGCGTCGGACTCGGCCGCCGACCGGCCCGTCGTCAGATCGTACGTCCACCAGACGACGGCGCCCGCCAGCGCGGCCGCTCCGGCCGCCGCGAGGCTGCCGCCCAACGACCGGACGACGCCGACGCCCAGCGGCGAGGCCGCGACGGCCACCGCCCAGCCTGCCCACGCGAGCGGCTCAGGGAGCCGAACCGTGCGGCGGGCGAAGAGGTTCAACAGCACGGACGCTGCGGCCGCCGACAGCCCCGCGACCAGTCCACCCGCCGCGCCGACCAGCGCCGCCAGGTTCGCCTGATCGAAGCCGATCGGCCAGAGGCGCTCGCTCGTGTCCCGGAAGCGCCGGAGCACCAGCGCCCCGATCCGATTCACCAGCGTCAGCACGCCGGCGCCCAGCGCCGCGCCGAAGGCGGCTCCCGCGAAGCCAGGGAGATCCGGCGCGCCCTGCCAGGCGAACGCGGCGACGAGCCCCACGGCCAGGCCGGGCAGGGTGAGCACGTCGGGAATCTCGAACCGGTCGAGGTCGATGAACGTCGCGATCACCAGCAGCGTCCACCAGGCGGCAAGGAACGCGAACGCGACCGGATGATCCAAAGGCGACCAGCGCCACGCCATCAGGCCGAAGCCCACGGCGACCAGGGTCTCCACCAGGGGGTAGCGGGCCGCGATGGCGGTACCGCAGCCACGGCAACGTCCGCGCTGGACGAGCCACGACACGACCGGGACGAGCTCCAGCGGACCGAGCCGGCGCCCGCAGCGCGGGCACGACGAGCCGGGGTGGACGATCGACGTCCCGGCGGGAAGCCGGTGGATCACGACGTTCGAGAAGCTGCCGATCAGCGCGCCGAACAGGACGGCGATCAGGACGACGGTCAGGGTCAAGGCGCCCACCCCAGCGATGCACGAGGGGCGGGGGCGAGGAGGGCGAGGGGCATGGGGCTCCTTCCGCCTGGCGTTCTCATCGAACACGGTGGTACGGTTCTTTCGCTATGAGAACCCACACGACACGTGCATTCGCCCTGATCCTGATCGCCCTGTCGGCCCTGGCGACGGCGCAGGAGGCCGATCCCGCCGCCCCCTTCCGCATCGCCTTCGTCGACACGCAGGCGCTCATCGCCGCCCACCCTGCGCAGGCAGAGATCGCTCGCATGGGCGAGGCGCTCGACGCCGAGCTCCAGGAGCTGCTGGGTCAACGCGAGGCGCTCCTGCAGAAGCAGCAGGCCCAAGCGCTCACGCCCGAGGAGCAGGAGCTGCTGCAAGCCCTGCAGGTCACGATCCAGACGCGACGCGACAGCGGACTGCGGGACATCCGCGAGGCTGCCGGCCCGGCCGAGACCGCGGCGAACGAGATCATCCGCGAGATCGCCCGTGGCGACGGGTACGCCCTGGTGTTGGACATCGAGGCCGCATCCGGCCTGGTCGTGTTCGCCGCAGAAGACGTGCCCGACATCACCAGCGCGGCGGTCGCCCTGATGGAGGAGCGCTTCCCGGCCGAGTGAGCGTACGGCCCGCCGAGCGGAGCGTGATGGCGGCCGTCGTGATGGCGACCGTCGTGATGGCGACCGTCTAGCCGTCATCCGTGTCGGCGTCTCGTTCCAACGACGCCAGGAACGCCCGGTCGTCCTCGCTCAGCGGGGCGTGCTCCAGCAGGTCGGGGCGGCGCGACCAGGTGCGCAGAAGCGCCTGCCGGCGCCGCCAAGCGGCCACCCGCTGGTGATGGCCGGAGGTGAGCACCTCGGGCACCCCCTCGCCGTCGAACGTCGGCGGACGCGTGTACTCGGGGTAGTCCAGCAGACCGGTGGTGAACGAGTCGTGCTTGTGGCTGTCGGCGTCACCGAGCACGCCGGGGAGGAGCCGGGCGACGGCTTCGATCAGGCACAGCGCCGGCAGCTCGCCACCCATCAGCACGAAGTCGCCGATCGACACCTCGCGGTCGACGCGGGACTCGGTGCGCGCGTCGAACCCTTCGTAGCGTCCCGACAGCAGACAGAGGTGACGCTTGCCCGCGAGCTCCTCGACCAGCGCCTGGTCGAGGGGCCGGCCGGCCGGCGACAGAAGGATCGTCTCGTCGGGGGGAGGATCGTCGCCGGCCGTTTCGGCCAGGGCGGCGGCGGCCACGTCCACGCGGATCACCATCCCTGCGCCCCCGCCGTACGGGGCGTCGTCCACACGGCCGGTGCGGTTGCCCGCGAAGCGGCGCAGGTCGCGCGTGCGCAGGTCCAGCAGGCCGCGACGCAAGGCGCGGCCCAGCAGCGCCTCCTGCCGGTACGCGTCGATGAGGTCGGGGAAGAGGGTGTGGACGGTAACGATCACGGGGCGATCACGGCGCGTCCGACGGTGCGTCCAGGAGCCCCGGCGGGGGGTCGACGACGTCGACGCCGTCCGGTCCGGTCCGTACGTAGGGAGCCGCGGCGGGTAGGAACGTCTCGCCCGCCGGTCCGCGCATGCGTAGCAGCGGCTGCAGCGCCGCTCCTTCGACCCCGACGATCTCGCCGATCGTCCGACCGTTCACGCGGACCGGCCGCCCGATCAGGGCGGCCAGCTCGATGTCGCTCGTGTCGCTCGGGGTGGGCGTGACGGGCTGGGCCCAGACGGTGGCGTGGACCAGCTGCTTCGCGGTCTCGACGCGGCGTACGCGGTCGACGCGCAGCAGGTAGTCGCGGCCGTGCGGGCCGAAGCTCGCGACGCTCGCCTCGCCCAAGCCGTCGATCCAGATCGGCGACGCCGACCGAAGCGCCTCCTGAAGCGCCTCGACGCCTCCGTCGCCTTCCGGATGCAGCCGCATCGCGCCCTCGAGGCCGTGACTGCGGCCGATCCGGGCGACCGGTCGGTGACCGGAGGGCGGCCGGGACGGGTCGGTCATGGGGTCAGTCGATCAGGTGGACGTCGACCCGCTGGCGGCCGTCGGCCGCCGCGCGGGCGAGGGTGCGGATGGCGTTGATGATCCGGCCGTTGCGACCGATGATGCGCCCCGCGTCCCCTTGGGCGCAACGGATCTCGATCCGCACGCCCTTGCCGCTGCGCTCGGCACCGATCGCCAAGGCGCCCGGATCCTCGACGAGGTTCTGGACGACGAACGTGACGAGCTCGAGCGGCATGTTCCCTCGTTCAGGCGCCGGTGCCGGCGCGCTTGAGGTAGGCGTCGGTGCGCTTGGCGCGCACGGTGGGAACGTCCATGCCCTGCTTCTCGAACAGGCGGACGACGGTCTCGGTCGGCTGGGCGCCGACGTCGAGCCAGTGCGCGGCGCGCTCGGCGTTCACGCGGAGCGGCTCGTCGGTGGTCTCGCGGGGATCGTAGTAGCCGAGCTGCTCGATGTACTCGGCGCTCCGCTTCTTGCGCGAGTCGACGACGACGATGCGGTAGTGCGGGTTGCGCTTGGAGCCCATGCGCATCAGGCGGATCTTGACCATGCTGACTTCTCCTCGGTCTCCGGCCGGGCTTCGCTCCGGGCGGGTCGCCTTCGTTGTCGAAGGCGGTGCGGGTCGACGGCACTTCTGGACGACGACGCTTCGGGTCCACGGCTCCGGGCGATCGACCCGGTCGGCAACTCTTGACTCTACACGGGGGCGGCTACGCGGTGCAAACGCGGCGGCGTCTCACAGGCCGGGGCGTCGTCCGCCCTTCGGGGGTCGACGACCCATCCGCTTCATCATCTTGCGCATCTGCTCGTAGTTCTTCATCAAGCGATTCACGTCCTGCACGGTGGTGCCCGAGCCACGAGCGATGCGCCTGCGGCGGCTGGCGTCGAGCAGCTTGGGACGGGTCCGCTCGCGCTCGGTCATGCTCGAGATGATCGCCTCGACGCGGCCGATCTCGCCCTCGTCCACCTGCGTGCCGTCGGGAATCAGCTTGTTCGCGCCGGGGATCATGCCGAGGATGTCGGTGAACGAGCCCATCTGCTTGAGCTTGCGCATCTGCACCAGCATGTCCTGCAGCGTGAAGTCGCCGAGGTTCTTGAGGTCGCGCTCGTCCTCGTCGTCGCCTTCGAGCGCTTTCGCCTTCTCGATCAGCGTGAGCATGTCGCCCATGCCCAGGATCCGGCCGGCGATGCGGTCGGGACGGAACGGCTCGAGCCCGTCGAGACGCTCGCTGATCCCCGCGAAGTAGATCGGCTTGCCGGTGACGTGCTTGGCCGACAGCGCAGCGCCGCCGCGTGCGTCGCCGTCCATCTTGCTCATGACCAGGCCGGTCACGCCGATTCGCTGGTCGAACGAGGTGGCGACCGGGAGCGACTGCTGACCGGTCATGGCGTCGACCACCAGCATGCGCTCGGTGGGCGCCATCACGGTGGACAGCTCGGCGAGCTGGTCCATCAGCGCCTCGTCGATCTGCAGGCGGCCGGCGGTATCGATGATCACCAGATCGCGGAAGTCGGCCCGGAGCATGGCGTCGAGGCGTCGCTTCGTCGTCGCGGGCGCCTCCCCGTCCTCGACCTTGAGGATCGGAACGCCGACCTGGCCGGCGAGCACCTCGAGCTGATCGCGCGCCGCGGGACGCTGCGTGTCCGCCGCGACCAGCAGCGGGCGGCGCCCCTTGGCCTTGTACTGGTACGCCAGCTTGCCCGCCGTGGTGGTCTTGCCGGCGCCCTGGAGGCCCATCAGCAGCCACACGTTGCCGTCGCTGCGCAGCTCGGGCTGGCGCGCCTCGCCCCCGAGGATCTCCCTCAGCTCGTCGTGGACGATGGCCACGACGCGCTGGTCCGGGTTGAGGCTCATCAGGGTGTCCGACCCGATCGCCTTCTCCTGGACGCGCTTGGTGAAGTCGCGAGCCACCTCGAGGTTCACGTCGGCCTCGAGCAGGGCGACGCGCACCTCGCGCAGCGCGGCCTTGACCTCGGCCTCGGACAGCTTGCCGCGGCCGCGGAGCGATTCGAACACGGACTGGAGACGATCGCCTAGGTTCTGGAACATGGGTCCTCTGGGCCCGAGGGCCGAACGACAGGGTAAGGGCCGAACGACAGGGTAGCGGAGGGCTCCAGGTCCGTCAAGGACGCGGTGCTAGACTGACCGCGATGCCGTTCCTCCAAACCCACTCCACACGTGCTCCGCGCCGCACCGCGCTGGTCGTCGTGCTGGCGCTGTCCGTGCTCGCGCCCGGCCAGGCCGCCGCGCAGACCTTGGCCGAGGTGACCTTCGTGGCGGCGACGGCGACGACGCTGAACCCCGCCATCCGGCTGCCCTCCGGCAGTCTCCGAGCGGTCGGGCCGGGCGTGGACGCGCTGCTCGCGCGGCTGCCCGACGCGTCCGCGTGGACCGAGCCCGAGGCGTACGTGGCCAGGGGGATCGCGTCGCGCCTGCGTCCCGCCTTCGAGCAGCAGGTCGTCACGGGCTTCGCTGCCGCCGGCTTCTTCGAGGCGTCGCGGCGGACGGTGCCCGACGGGGCGGGGACGCGGACGCGGATCGAGTTCGAAGGCCCAGGCGGCGAGCGGGCTCTGCTGGTGCTGTTCGACGTGCCGGAGGAAGTGACCTGGCTCGTCGCCCGCTCGCGGTGATCGGCGCCGCGCGGCGGCGGGCGTTCACCTCCTGGACATTCGTGGTGTCTCTCATTGCCTTCGTGGCGCTCGGCTTCGGCCTGTCGTTGGTCGTCGGCGCGATGCCCGCGGCTCTCGCCCAAGAGGCGCCCATGAGCTCCCTGAACGATCGCGCGCGGGCCGCGCTCGAGACCGCCCGCATCGATCCCGGTCCGGCGACGCCGGACGCGCCGTCGTGGGCTCGGGCGATCGAGCTCGCGACGCAGGCCGTGGCCGCCGCCGAGAGCGCGTCGGACGACACCCTGCACGAGGCGCTGCGCCTGCTGGCGTGGAGCTACCAGGGCGCCGGCTGGTGGTCGCGAGCGTTCGCGACCTGGGAACGGCTCGAGTCGGCGGGCGGGAGCGTGGACGGCGCGGACGCCGCCGCTCGGCGGGACGCCGCGCTCCAGCTGGCGTTCTCGCGCTACGAAGCGGGCGACCTGGAGGGCGCGCTGGAGCGGTTCGACGCCATGCTCCAGACCGACCCGGACGACGTCGCAGCGCTTCGCTGGATCGGACGGATCGCGCTGGAGCAGGGCCGTCCCGATGCGGCGCGGGACGCCTGGGGACGCCTGGTCGAGCTGCGTCCCGACGATGCGGGCGCGCGCTTCCACCTGGACCTCGCGCGCGAGCGCGCTTCGTACGGCCGCGTCGCGAGCGATGCCTACCGAGCCGGCCTGAACGCGTACGAGGCGGGCGACTTGGCCGCCGCCGTGCAGGCGTTCGCTCGGGCCGAGGCCACCGCGCCGTCGTGGAGCGAGGCGGCCCGCTGGCACGCCCGAACCCTGTTCGAGGCGGACCGGGACGCGGCCGTGCCGGCCTGGGAGCGAATCGTCGCCGCGCACCCGGGCGACGAGACCGCCCGCTGGTTCCTGGAGCGGGCGCGCCTGCAACGCACCGTCGGACGCCCCGCGCTGTTGGCGGCGGACGAGGCCCGTGCGGCCAGCGAGGCGGGCGATCCCGCGGCCGCCCTCGCTGCCTGGCGGCGCGCGCTCGACGAGGCGCCGACCTGGACGGATGCTCGCCTCGGGGTGGCCCGCACGGCGACCGCCGTCGGCGAGGCCGAGACGGCCCTGCGCGCCTGGAACGCGCTGCTGGACGATGTGCCCGACGACGATCCGATTCACGCCGAGGCTCGCCAAGGACTCGCGACGGCACGCGTGCTGGGCCGCCTGGGCCCCGAGGCCGCCCGCGACTACGGCGCCGCGCTCGCCGCGTACGAGCGCGGCGAGACCGACGAGGCCGTGCGGCTGCTCGATCGCGTCGTCGAGCTCGCTCCCGATACGGTGGAGCCGTGGACGTGGCTGGCGCGCATCGCCTTCGCCCGCGGGGAGTGGGCGACCGCCGCCCGTGCCTACGAGCATGCGTCCGAGCTGGAGCCGGCCAACGAGGACCTGGCGTTCTTCGCCGAGGAGGCCCGCCGCATGGCCGGCCCCGAGACCACCGCACCGTAGGCGCCCACGTGCGCCCGAAGCCCTGAGGAGACGGACCGATGACGAGATTCTACGAACGCAAGCGTGGGCCCGACGGTCCCTACCTCGAGACCGACCTGCCCGGCGTGCTGGTCAGCAGGCTCCCCCTGCTCAACAAAGGCACCGCATTCAGCGAGGACGAACGCCGCGCGTTCGGCCTCGACGGTCTGTTCCCCTCCAAGGTCTCGACCCTCGACGAGCAGGTGGCTCGCGCGGAATCGAACTTGCGCGGCTTCGAGGTGGACCTCGACAAGCACGTCTACCTCCGCGTGCTCCAGGATCGGAACGAAGTGCTGTTCTACGCGCTGCTGGAGCGCAACCTCGAAGAGATCCTGCCGCTCATCTACACCCCCACCGTCGCGGAGGCGGTCGAGCGGTTCAGCCACATCTACCGCCATCCCCGCGGCCTGGTGATCTCGACGGAGACGATCGACCGGGTGGACGAGCTGCTGGCCAACGTCCCACTGCCCGACGTGCGGCTGGCGGTCGCCACGGACAGCGAAGGCATCCTGGGCATCGGCGACCAGGGGTTCGGCGGGATGGCGATCTGCATCGGCAAGCTGTCGCTCTACACGGCCGGTGCCGGGGTGGATCCCGGTCAGACGCTTCCGATCGAGCTGGACGTCGGGACGAACCGTCAGGATCTGCTGGACGATCCGATGTACTTGGGCGTCCGTCACGAGCGGCTACGGGGACGCGAGTACGATGCGTTCGTCGAGCGGTTCGTGGAGGCGTTCCAGACCCGGTTTCCCTCCGCACTGCTGCAGTGGGAGGACTTCAGCAAGCAGCGCGCGTTCGACCTGTTGGGGCGCTACCGCGACGTGCTGCCCAGCTTCAACGACGACGTCCAGGGGACCGGAGCGGTCGTGCTGGCCGGACTGCTGGCGGCCGCCCGGGTCAGTCGACGTCCGCTCACCCACGAAACGATCGCGATTCACGGCGCGGGGGCGGGCGGCGTCGGCGTGGCCAGGCAGATCGTCGCCGGGCTCCGTCGGGCCGGAATGAGCGAGCGCGACGCCAAGGCGCGGGTGCTGGTGCTCGACTCGCGCGGCCTGGTGGTCGAGGGACGTGAGGGCGTGGACGCGTACAAGACCGAGGTCGCCCAGCCCGCGTCCAGGCTCGAAGGCTGGCGTTTCAGCGGTGCAGCGCCCGACCTGCTCGAGACGGTCCGCGAAGGGGGCGTGACCGCCTTGATCGGCCTGTCCGGGCAGCGTGGCGCGTTCGGGCGTGACGTCGTCGAGGCGGTGGACCGCAACACGCCCGTCCCGATCGTCTTCGCGCTGTCGAACCCGACGCGGCACACGGAGGCCGATCCGGCCGACGTGCTCGACTGGACCGAGGGACGCGCCCTGGTGGCCACCGGGAGTCCGTTTCCGGACGTTCTGCGCGGCGGCCACCGCACCGTGGTGGGGCAGGGCAACAACGCGTTCGTGTTCCCTGGCCTGGGCCTGGGCGTGATGCTGTCCGGTGCGCGACGCGTCAGCGACGACATGCTCAGCGCCGCGGCCGAGGCGTTGGCCGACTACGTGGACGTCGGGCGGCTGGAGCACGGAGCGCTCTACCCGAGCGTCGCGAAGCTCCGGAGCGTCAGTCGTCAGGTCGCAGCGGCCGTGGTGCGCCAGGCCCAGCGCGAAGGCGTCGCCACCGAGCCCCTCGGTGACGATCTGGACCAGGCCGTGAGCGAGGCGATGTGGACGCCGACGTACCTGCCGCTGCGGCGGTCCCGCTAGCCGGGTGGGCGGGAGCCGCATGGACCGGGCTGCCCTCAGGGCGGTGGCGCTTCGGGTGGCGGCGCTGGCCCTGCTTCTGTTGCTGGCCATCGTCGCCGTGCTGACGACACGCACGCTGCAGCGTCTGCCCGACGCGACGATCTACCTGATTCGCTACGACGACCTCAGCGGGTTCGAGCTCGAGCCCGTCCCGCGGCGGTTGGGGACCGACGATGCGGAGGGGTACGCCCGGGCGGCGGTCGCGGCGCTCGCGGAAGGCCCGACGGCGGCCGAAGGGGCGCGGGGACTCGCGACGTCGGTGCCCGAAGGGACGCGCGTCTTGAACGCGTCCGCACGTGGTGGCACGCTCCGCGTCGATCTGTCGTCCGAGGCGGCGTCGGGTGGTGGGACGGCGTCGATGCGAGGTCGTCTCGAGCAGCTGCGCTGGACGCTGACCCGACCGAGCTCCATCGAGGTGGTGGACCTGTGGATGAACGGCGAGCCGCTGCGCGTGCTCGGTGGCGAGGGCCTGATGGTCGAGCCGTCGTGGCGCCGTCCGGACACCGAGCGGACACCGAGCTGGTGACACGGTCGGCCCGCGTCGCCCCCACCGCGACGGTAGGCGCGCTCCGCCGCGCGCTCGCACTCCTGCTGGCCGTGGTCGTCGCCATCGGAATCGGGACCGGGCACGGTTCCGAGGGGGGCGAGGTCACGCTTCCGTCCGACGCGGACTGGACGAGGAGCGAGTCCGCCCGTGGACGCCTGTTCGACCGGGTGGCTCAGCGGGTCGAGCAGGTCTACTGGGATCCTGACCGCGTCGACTGGGCGTCGTGGCGTGCGGCGCATCGACGCGACGTGGTCGTCGCGGACGGCCGTGTCGCGCTGGACGCGGCGTTCCGGCGAGCGTTCGACGGTCTGGGCGACGGGCACTCCCGTTGGATCGGTCGGTCGCCCGAGCCGAACGGGCGTGATCGACCGGTCGCCCCGACGTCGCCGGTCGACCTGGGCGTCGAGGCGATCCCTCTGGATCAGCGCGGCCTGTTGGTCACGCGCGTGCATCCGGGCGCGGCCGCCGACATCGCCGGGATGCGCCGCGGCGACGTGATCGAACGAGCCAACGGGCGTTCGCTGAGCGAGCCGGGACTGCGGTGGGCGATGCAGGACCGGATCGCCGAGGCGCTCCGGTCGGGCGTGGCGACGTTGGAGCTCGAGCGCCCGGGCCACGGTCGCGTCCGGCTCGAGGTTCGTCCAGCCGACGTGCCCGCAGGCGCGCGCCAACGGCCGATCGGCACGTTGGATCGTGCCAGCGGCGTCGCTCGGCTGGAGCTGCCCGCCTTCGTGACCGGCTCCGCGCAGGCCGCCCACGAGGAGGTGGCGCGCCTGAAGGATGCCGGGGCGGACGCGTTGGTCGTCGACCTGCGCGGGAACCCGGGTGGTGGCGTGCTCGAGATGGGTCTCGTGCTGGCCCTGTTCATGGAGGGCGGGCCCGTCGCCGCTTGGACCCGTGGCGGTCCCGACTGGATCCTGGAGATCGAGCGTGACGACGGTGGCGCGACGGCACGTCTGGTGGCCCGCTCGGGCTCGTCGCCCGGCCGTGACGTGGCGGTGGCCCGGATCGCGGAGGCAGCCGTGTGGGACGGCCCCGTCGCGGTCCTGGTCGACGAGGGCAGCGCCAGTGCGGCAGAGGCGACCGCGGCGGTGCTGGCCACCGTCCGCTCGGCACCGGTCGTCGGCGCGGACACGCCGGGCAACGTCGAGAGCGTGCGCCGCGTGTCGTTCGTCGGGGGACACGAGGCCTGGGTCGCCGTGGGCGATCTTCGCTTCGACGATGGGACGCCGTTGGCTCCGGTCGAGGTGGACGCGGAGGCCCGGCTCGATCCGATCGAGCTCGCACGCGGTCACGACGCGCCGTTCGCCGAGGCGGTCCGGCGGCTGCGCGCGCTGCCGTGGACGCCCGGGCGTTGGTTCTGAGCCCTATCCCGGCTCGGGTTCCGAGCCTGACCCCGCCGTCGCCGCCCCCGCCGTCGCCGCCCTCGTCGTTCTCATCGGCGCAGCGGGTTTCCTAGGTTGTACGCGCGTGGAACGACATGGTAGGCTGCCGCGGATATCAAGGGGATGGTCTTGAGCCAAGAAAGCCCGTCCAGCACGCACGAAAACGCCCCGAACCCACGCCCCGAACCCATCGGGCCCGGGACGGTTCGCGAGATGCGTCGCGAGCCAGCTCGCGAGTCGGTGGTGCGCCCGACAGGATTCGAACCTGTGACCTTTCGCTCCGGAGGCGAACGCTCTATCCGGCTGAGCTACGGGCGCGCGGAAACCAAGTAGGAAACCTAGCACCGTCATCTGGAGGAAGTCAAGCGAATGAAGCTGAGCCGCCGCACCAACACCATCATTCTTTGGATCACGTCGATCGGCCTGCTGGTCGGCATGGTGATCACCTTCACCCCGACCCTCGGGGCGCTCACCGGGGGGGCGCGCACGACACCAGCGTGCCCGCCCTCATCGTGAACGACGAGACGATCACCGACCTCGAGGTCGCGCAAGCGCGGCGCTCGTCGCCCATCTTCACCGTCGTTCAGGAGGGCCCGGTCGCGGAGGATCTCGAACGGTTGCTCGTGGATTCGCTGATCCGCCAGGAGGTTCTCGCTCAGGCGGCGTCGCGCATGCGGATCGGAAACGGCGAGGTCCGCGACGAGCTCGCGGCGTTCCGTGAGCGCAACGGCGTGGCTGGCTCGGGCAACGACGAAGCGTACCTGCGCCTGATCGGCGGGGCCGGCTACACCGACGCGACGTTCCGCGACTACCTGCGCGATCAGCTGCAGGTCGCCGCCTTCCAGGACGAGGTGACCGAAGGCATCGACGTCGACGAGGCCGAGGTCGAGGCGTTCTACGACGTGAACAGCGACGCGTACCGCAGCGACCCACGCGTGCTGGCGCGCCAGATCGTGGTGGACGACGCCGAGACGGCCGAGGCGCTTCGCGTGCGCGCGCTGGCGGGCGAGTCGTTCGCCGAGCTCGCCGCCGAAGCGTCGCTGGAACGGGCGGAGCAGGACGGTGCCGTCGGAGGCGAGACGCCGCAGCCGGTCGGTCGCCCCGCGTTCCCGAGCGTGGTGGCGGACGCCGTGTTCGCACGGTCGACGCCCGGGCTGACGCCGGTGGTCGAGAGCGGTGGACGTGCGTACCTGGTGCAGGTCGAGGAGATCGTTCCCGCGGCTCCCCTTCCGTTGGACGAGGTGCGCGAGGAGGTCCGCGAGGACGCCCTGGGCGCGAAGCGGCAGGCGGCGCTCGACGACCGCATCGAGCAGCTCGTGGCCGAGGCCGAGGTGTCCGTGGCGGAGGGCAGCGAGCTGTCGCTGGACGATCCGCTGGTGGCGACGGTGGGGCAGGCCGAGATCCACGCGTCGGAGCTGGCGCGAGAGACCTACACGAACCCTCAGATCCAGCAGGCGCTGAGCCCGCAGACGGCGTCGCTGATCGCGGAGTTCTTCAAGCCCAGCATCCTCGAGCAGCTCGTCGACCGCGAGCTCGCGGTGCAGGGGTCGGAAGACCTGGACGCCACCTTCTTCGGCACCGACGCGCTCATCGCGCAAAGCGCGCTGAACTGGATCGCCCGCGACGCCGAGGCGAGCGAAAGCGACATCCAGGCGTTCTACCAGGCGAACCTCGATCGCTACACCGTGGCCGCGTCGGCGGACGTGCTTCGCGTGGACTTCGGCGACGCTGCGGCGGCGGCCGAGTACCGTGACGCGCTGCTGAACGGTGCCGACCCCGAGACCGCCGCCGAGAACGCCGGCGGCGAGGTCGACGACGTGGGCGTCGTCCGGCAGGGACAGATGGCCGCGCCGCTGGACACGGCCCTGTTCAGCACCGACGCGTTCGAGGACCTTCCGGACGACCCGCGAGCGGTGTCCGACGTGCTGGTCCTCGACGTGCCCGTGGAGGAGGAGCCGGCGCAGGACGAGGCCACCCCCGACGAGGCCGCGACGGACGAGGCCGCGACGGACGAGGCGCGACGACACCGCACCGAGACCCGGCGTCCGACGCGGCTGCCGGCGAGGCTGCGTCCGCCGAAGCTCCAGAGGATGCCGAGGAAGCGGAAGACGCCGCGGGTGTCGAGGCCGACGCTGAATCGGCCGCTGAATCCGACGCGGGTTCGGACGCTACCCCCGATGCCGACGCCAGCACGACGACGCACGTGGTGCTGGTCGCGCTCCGCACGCCGCAGCGGGTGCGCCCGTTGGAGGAGGTGCGGAGCGACGTCGAGGCGACGGTGCTCGCGCAGGAGCGTCAGTCGCTTCAGCGCGAGTGGCTGGACGGGCTTCGCGAGGAGATCGATGTCGAGACGATGCTCGCCTCGGCCACTCCGCCGGCCACCGCGCCGGCGAGTGCGATCGACGGCGCGACCGATGACGGGACGGACGGCGCAGTGACCGACGGCGAACCCACGGACGGTGAGCCGATAGAGGACGACGCTGCGGACGGCACGCCTGCCGACGATGGTGCGGCCGGGGCCGAGAGCGAGGACGACACGGCGCCCCAGTGAGGCATCGGGCGTGACGTTCACGCCCTGAGGCTCCCTCGGCCTGGCTCGATGCGCCCCCGACCGGTTCGCCGGTCGGGGGCGCTGCGGTACGCTCTGCGCCATGAAGCGAGCGTTGTTGAGCGTGTCGGACAAGCGAGGGATCGTCGATCTCGCCCGTGGCCTGCAGGCTGCGGGCGTCGAGCTGGTGTCCAGCGGCGGCACGGCCCGAACGCTGCGGGAGGCAGGCGTGCCGGTCGCCGGCGTGGATCAGGTGACGGGGCATCCGGAGATCCTGGGTGGGCGCGTGAAGACGCTGCATCCTCGGATCCACGGTGGTCTGCTGGCCCGGGACGACGAGGAGCAGCTGCGCGAGCTGGCGGACCACGGCATCGATCCGTTCGACCTGCTGGTCGTGAACCTGTACCCGTTCAGGGAGGCGGCGGCTCGCGTCGGAGCCAGCGAAGCGGAGGTCGTGGAGCAGATCGACATCGGGGGTCCGGCGATGGTTCGTGCCGCTGCGAAGACGCACGAGCGCGTCGCGGTGGTCGTGGATCCGAACGATTATGACGAGCTGCTGGCGAGCCTCGACGACGGGGGTCCGGACGCCGCGACGCGGCGGCGTCTGGCCCGCAAGGCGTTCGCGCACACGGCCGCGTACGACGCGGCGATCGTGCGCTGGTTCGACGCGAGCTCGCCCGACGCCGAGCGGCTCCCTCCGACGTTGCACCTGGCGCTGGAGCGGACGGAGATGCTCCGCTACGGCGAAAATCCTCATCAGCAGGGCGCGCGCTATCGCGAGATCGGGTTCGGTGGCGTATGGGACGACGCGGTGCAGCACAAGGGAGCTCCGCTGTCGTTCCTGAACCTGTTCGACGCCGAGGCGGCGTGGCGACTGGTGCACAGGTTCACGAGGCCGGCCGCGGTGATCGTGAAGCACGCCAATCCGTGCGGCGTCGCGGTCGCAGGCGACCTCGCGACGGCGTACGACCGTGCGTTCGCGGGCGATCCGATCTCCGCGTTCGGTGGCGTGGTCGCCCTGAACGGAACGGTGGACGCGCGGACGGCGCAGGCGCTGATGAACAATCCGAAGGCGGACGTCGTGGTGGCGCGCGGCTTCGATGCGGACGCGCTCGAGGTGTTGTCGTCGAAGCGCAAGGCGATGCGCGTCTTGGAGGCACCGGAGCCGTTGCCGCGAGGGCTGGACGCTCGGAGCCTGGACGGTGGCCTGCTGGTGCAGACCTCGGACGTGGTGTCGCTGGATCGGTCCGCATGGCGGGTGCCGACCCGCCGGACGCCCAGCGACGCCGAATGGCGCGATCTGGCGTTCGCCTGGCAGGTGTGCGCTGCGGTGGGATCGAACGCGATCGTGCTGGTGAAGGACGAGATGGCGGTCGGAATCGGCGCTGGCCAGCCGAGCCGCGTGGACGCCGCCCGCATCGCGAAAGAGAAGGCGGACGGACGGGCGCGTGGCGGGGCGTGCGCCTCGGACGCGTTCTTCCCGTTCCGAGACGGTTTGGACGTGGCTGCGGAGGCGGGTGCGACGGCGGTCATCCAGCCGGGCGGGTCGGTGCGTGACGACGAGCTGGTCGCTGCGGCGGACGAGCACGGCATGTCGATGGTCCTGACCGGCGAGCGCCACTTCCGGCACTGAGCCCCGCGTCGCGACAACGATGATCGGGCCGCCCCGCGGGGCGGCCCGATCATCGTTCGTGGCTAGTCTAGGCGGGGCCTGTGCTCAGAAGGGATTGTCGGGGCGGTCCATGGCGCTCACGTCCGCGCCGAGGTCCGCGATCGAGTCGTGCAACAGCTGAATGACGTACTGGCTGTTGTGCACGTAGGAGCCGGTGTCCTTCTTGGAGTACTGGTAGTTGTAGGCCGCGCGCATCAGGCGGGGCGTCCACGAGCGGTACTGGTTGCCGTAGTTCGCCTCGTCGGCATCGGGCTCGCCGTTGGCGTTCGTGTCGACGAAGAAGTACGGGTATGCGCTGCTGTCGTACACGATGGGCGTGCCCAGCGTGTCCGCGGCGTAGCTCTGCATCGCGTCGTACAGCATGGTCTGCATCGTGGCGATCTCGTAGTACGTGCCTTCGGTCGTCTCGCCGTCGCCGTCCCAGTCGCCCGGCCACTCGCGCAGGTCGCGGATGTCGGCGACCGTGGTGGCGTCGTGGCAGTCGGAGCAGGTGCTGACGATGTCGACCTGCTGGTTGTGGGGGTCGTGGCACTGCGTGCAGGTCGCGACGTCGGCGTCGTGTTCCCAGAACCCGACGTACTCCTGACCTTCGTACTCGTAACCGCCGCTGGCCTCGCCGCCGAAGCGGGTGGCCGCCGCCGCGAAGAAGTGCACGTTCACGAAGCCCAGGCCGTCGGCGACCTCGTCGTCGCCGGCGTCGCCGATACGGGCGTTCACGCTCTCGGTCGAGGCGCGACCCTGGTGACAGGTGGCGCACAGGTTGTCGCCGGAGTTGCCGAACGAGAGGACGGCACCGCTGGGGAACTCGACCTCTTCGAGCGAGAGCACCTCGAAGTCGACGTTGTCGACGTGGCAGGTCGAGCACGCCATGCCTTGCGCGACGTCCTGCTCGATCTGCGTGCCGTGCAGAATCGAGAACGGCAGGCCGTCGGCGCTGTGGCAGGTCGAGCAGCTGGCGGGAACGGCGCCGTCTTCGTCCCAGTGGCGCCACGCTTCGGTGGTGGCGTCGAAGTGCCCCGCATCGTCGCGGCGGATCATCTCGACCATGCTCATGTCGAGCACCGGAATGCTGGAGACGAGCGCGCTGTGGTCGTAGCTGGCGGCCTGGGCCTGGACGTCGGGCTGGTCACCCGGACGGCCCAGAGCCATCGTCGACTCACCGGTCGCCTCGGCGAGGTCCATGATGCTGTCGTGCAGCAGCTGGATCAGGTACTTCGCGTTGTGCGCGTAGCCGCCCGGATCCTTCGCCACGACCTGGTAGTTGTACGCGGCCTGCAGCAGGCGGGGCGTCCACGACTGGAAGCTGTTGCCGTAGTTGATCTCGTCCGCGTCCGCTTCGCCGTTGCCGTTGGTGTCGGCGAAGAAGTACGGGTAGGCGTGGCTGTCGTAGAGGACCTGCGTGCCGACGACCTGTTCCGAGTACGCCTGCATGGCGTCGTAGAGCAGCGTGTGCAGGTTCTCGATCTCGGTCTTGATGCCGGTGTAGATGTCGCCGTCGCCGTCGTAGTCGACGAACGATCCGGGCATGCGGATCTCGCGCACGTCCTCGATCGTGTCCGCGCCGATGTGGCAGGTGGCGCAGCTCTCGACCTCGAGCTCGAGCGTGTGGGGGTCGTGGCAGCTCTGGCAGCTGTCGTAGCCCTCGACGTGGTCGAAGCGGGGCTCGTAGTACGCGTTCTCGTACTCGAAGCCGCCGGCGGCCTCGCTGCCGTACAGCGTCGCGGCAGCCGCGTAGAAGTGGATGTTGATGAAGCCCTGCTCGGCCATGATCTCGTCCATGCCGACGCCGGCCTCTTCGATCGCCGTGCTCACCGTCGCACCGTTGGCGCGACCCTGGTGGCAGGTCATGCAGCTCGCTTCACGGCCCAGGTCGGTGAGGACGACGCCCGAGGGCATCTCGACCGTGGTGCGCTCGAGGGTGACCTCGTTGTGGCAGGTGCTGCACTGGATCACGCCGGGCTCCGACGCTTCGTCCACGACGCCGAACTCCGAGCCGTCGAGGCCCAGGTAGTCGGCGTGGCCGGCGCTGCTGTGGCACTGGCCGCAGCGGGTGGGCACCAGCGGGGGCTCGTCCTCGTTCCAGTGGACGAACGCCTCGGAGCTCAGGTCGGCGTGTCCGCTGCCGATCCAGTCCTCGAAGAAGGGCACCTCGACGTGGCTGTAGTTCATGTTCGGCGTGGCGGGCTCGCCCTGCGCGCTGGCCGTCGGCGTCAGCACGCCCGCGCCCGCGTCGACCGCGATGACGGTCACCCAGGTCGCGAGCAAGGCGATCACGGAAAGAATTCCTAAGCGTCTCATCGAGCCTTTCACCTCCGAGCGGCTGGACCTACGGTCCAGCTAGCCACGAGACTCCCAACGGTCGGACGACATGAGCCTAGCATGAGCGCTCGAGGAGTGTGCGATGAGAATGGGCGCACGCGGCTGATCCAATCGAAGCGTCCTCGCCGATCGCCCCGCCGCGAGACGCTTCGCGAGACCGTTGGCGAGTCGAGCCGAACGGGGTCGCCGAAGGCCTGTCCTGCACACGAATTCGGCATGCATCGGACACCACCGATGGTGTTTCGCGCGACTCGATGCACAACATCTGGTACTCCGGGCGTGAACTTCGCCCTTGCCGCCGACGCCCTGATTCTGCTACGTTTGCCGTCGTCTTGCGACCCGCGACCGACCGGGCCGATCTCGCCACGACGCACCGACGCCGTCGGGGCGTGGACCGAACTCGCACCGGTCGCTGGACTCCGCCTTCCGTCCACCGCCCGCACTCACGATCCCGCAAGGAGAGCACCGTGTCTGATCACTCGCGCCACGACGACCCCCGGCTCGCCGCCTTCGACCCCCACGCCGTCACGATCGCCAAGCGGCAGTACTTTCAGCCCGGCGACGACGATCTCGGTGGGCTGTTCCGCCGGGTGGCGGACTGGGTCGCGAGCCCGGAGGCCGATGGTCGTGAGCGCTGGGCGGACGCGTTCTACGACCTGATGGCCGACAAGCGGTTCTGTCCGGGCGGACGGGTCCTGGCGGGCGCGGCGACGACCCACGGCAACGTCCTGAACTGCTTCGTTCAGGACGGCAGCCCGGCCGAGGAGGGCGGCAACGCCTGGGTGCTGACGCTGGCGACGAAGCTGGCGCTGGTCACCAAGGTCGGGGGCGGCAACGGCCTCAATCTCGACCCGATCCGGCCCAAGCGGGCCTACGACGGCGCCGGCGGAACGCTGTACCTCACCATGGATCCCGGCCATCCCGACCATCCGAAGGTTCGCGACGGGACGTTCCTGGACCTCGTCCATGGGAGCTACGTCACGAAGGGGTACCGGACGGCGCGCTTCGTCGAGCGCAGCGACCTGCCCTCCGGCATCGAGGTGCGGGAGGTGGGGGACAGCGTCGACGCCATCTGGAAAGCCGCGGGCGAGGCGGCGATGACGCTGCTGGACGGTCACGACCTGGTGCTGGACCTCTCTAGCCTGCGGGCCGAGGGCACCCCGGTGAACGGGTCGGGCGGGACCAGCAGCGGGCCGTCGAGCTTCTCCGTCGAGGTGTTCGACAACTTCGCGACCTGGGCGGCCCTCGGGGGCGCCCAGCACGCAGGTCCCGTCGCGACGTTGCGGTACGTCTTCGCGCCCACGCTCCGCGTCATCCGCCAAGGGGGCACCCGCCGCGGCGCCGGGATGGCGACGCTGTCGATCACCCATCCCGACGTCCGCGACTTCGTGACCGCCAAGGACCTGGAGCGGGAGCAGGACGAAGGCGACATCTCGACGTTCAACATCAGCGTGCTGGTGAGCGACGCGTTCATGGCGTCCGCCCGCAGCGCGGGCCGGGGCATGCTGCGCGAGATCGCTCAGCACGCCTGGTCGACGGGCGAGCCCGGCCTCATCTTCATCGACCGGATCAACGCGCATAACCCGATGCGGGCGGCGTACGGCGACATCAAGAGCACGAATCCGTGCGGTGAAATTCCATTGTACGCCGGCGAACCGTGCGACCTTGGTGCGATGAACCTCGCGGCGTACGTCGCAACCGTCGGCATCGGTATGGACGGCTTCGACCGCGAGGGCTTCCGAGCCGACGTGGCGACCACGGTGCGATTCCTCGACGACGTTCTGGACGTCAACCGCTTCGCGCTGGACGACAACCGCGTCATGAGCATGAAGCTGCGGCGCCTCGGACTGGGCGTGATGGGCCTGGCGGACGCGCTGATCAAGATGGGCTACGCCTACGACTCGGACGACGGTCGCTCGGCTGTGCACGCCATGATCTCGGAGCTCCACGACGCCGCGGTGGCGGCCAGCGAGGCGCTGGCCGAGCAGCGGGGGGCGTTCCCAGCGTTCGACGCGGCGGACCTCGATCGCGAGCGGCGCAACGTCGCCGTGCTCACCGTGGCGCCGACCGGAACGACCAGCATGCTCATGGGCGTCAGCTCCGGCGTCGAGCCGGTGTTCGCGCCGTTCGTCTACCGGAAGATCGGGGACGGCTACGCCGCGCTCATCCATCCACTGTTCCAACAGCTGCTCGATGGGCACGAACCGCACCCCGACTATCGAGAAGGACGGCGGCTGGGACTGGGACGCGGTCGTCCAGCGCGTCCAGGACAACCACGGCTCCGTGCAGGGCCTCGATTTCGTGCCGGACGACGTCAAGGCGGTGCTGATCTGCGCGCACGACATCCGACCGGCCGACCACGTGAAGATGCAGGGCGTGGTGCAGCGTGCCTTCGACGGGGGCGCCAAGGCGGCGAACTCGATCTCGAAGACGATCAACCTGCCCAACGCGGCCAGCGTGGACGACGTCTTCGACGCCTACGCCCTGGCGTTCGACGAGGGCTGCAAAGGGATCACGGTCTACCGCGACGGCAGCCGCCAGTTCCAGGTGCTCTCGACGAAGGCGGCGAAGAAGACCGACACGGACGCCGACGCGACGGTCGACGGAGAGGCCGGTGCGAACGGGGAGGTCGCGGCGGCGAGCGCGCCGGCCCACGACGACGACGCGGGATCGGGCGAGGCTGGAGGCGCGGCGCCGGTACGCATCGCGCCGCCGACCGCTGCGCAGCCCACCGTCCGAGAGGCCAAGATCGCGGCGCGCGCGAGGAGCGTGGACCGTCTGCCCGGCGAGCCGCTGTTCGACCGGCCCAGCCGACTCGAGGGGTTCACCGACGCCGTCAAGCTGACGCTCACCAGCGGCGAGTCGCGCGGCTTCTACGTCATCGTCAACAAGCAGGACGGGCTGCCGAGCGAAGTGTTCATCCTCTCGGGCAAGGCAGGTGACGAGGCGAACGCCGACAGCGAGGCGCTCGGGCGCGTGGTCTCGATCGCGCTGCAGTACGGCGTGCCGGCCGAGGCGCTCGTGAAGACGCTCCGCGGCATCAACGGCGGCATGTACGGCAGCTACCAGGGACGCATGGTGGCGTCGAAGGCGGACCTGATCGCCGTCGCGCTCGAGACCGCCGGCGTCCAGAACGTGTTGAACAACGGCAAGGGCTGCCCCGACTGCGGCGCGCCCCTTCGGTTCGAGGAAGGCTGCATGAAGTGCGAGAGCTGCGGCTTCAGCAAATGTGGATGAGAAACCGACGTAGGACCGGGCGACCGACAGGCCACGGGACTCTAGACGTCGATCTGTCGGTAGCGTGCCTGCACGATGGCGTAGAGCCCGTAGGCGATCAATCCGACGGCCAGGCCGCCCAACAGCCATGCTCCATACGGCGCACGGGCGGCGGCCCCCAACACCTCCGAGGAGCTCCCCGCCTCCTGCGGATCGATCTGCCACGCGGCCTGCACGAGGAAGAAACCGATCACCACGAAGACCGCGCCGCGCCCGATCAGGCCCGCAATGGCCAACACGTCCGCGATTCTCCTCCACCTCCGACATGTCGGCCAGATCCAGCTTGTCTCGGTACATCCTGCGGAAGGCGACCACGCCTGAGTTCACGGCCAAGGCGAACAGCGCCAGCGCTCCCGCCCCCGACCAGCCACCGTCCCCACGGCAGGGTGAGGACCCGCGCCGTCCACAGCTCCTGGCTCTGCGAATCGGAAGACACGCCCATCTGCAGGAGCAGACGCCAAGCTTCGAGGGAGATCGACGCGTACGCCAGACCCGACACCAGGTAGCCGACTCTCTTGAGCAGTCCCTTGGCGTCGCGCCCCTTGCCCTCGACGTCCAAGACGGCTTGCGTCAGCCGCCAAAGCACGTACCCGACGAGCCCCACCGCGACGACCCCGATCATCGCCGTCCCGGACGGCTGCTTGGACAGGCTCACGAGCGCCCCGGTCGATCCGGTGGCGCCGCCCCCGTGCCCAGCGCGACCTGACCGGCGAGAAGCCCGATCGCGACGTAGACGATGCCCTTCACGAAGTAGCCGAGACGCGCGAAGCGCTCGACCCACGAGCCTACGTCGTTGTCGGGACTCCCGGTGCTCATCGGGCCGATCCCACGGACGAAGGGTTCGATCGGCTCGGCGTCCGACACGCTCGGCGTGTGTGACGCGTACGTGTCGACCACGTGAACGACCCCTCAAACTGACTCCATGAATCTCGGTGATCGCGCTACCGTAATCTACAACGCGGACTCGGGCGCCGGAAATGGCGTGGGCATCGAAGAGATCGAGCGATGCCTGCGAGACCAGGGACTCGAACCCAGCGTGCACGAGGCGGAGTCCACCTCGGACCTCGACGCGATCCTGTCAGAAGCCAGCGGCCTCGTGGTCACCTGCGGCGGGGACGGAACGTTCTCCGCCGCGTGCGCTCAGCTGGCTGGCCGGGACGATGTGCAGATCGCGCACGTCGCCCTGGGGACCGCGAACAACATCGCGTATTCGCTCGGCATTCCGCCTCATTCCATCGAAGCCCTGGCGGATCTCGCTTCGCGTACGCCACGGCGGCTGAATCTCGGCAAGGTGAGCCAAGCGGACAAGACCGCCCGCTTCGTCGAGGGGTTCGGTTGTGGCGTGTTCGCGGAGCTGCTCCACAGGTACGACACCAGCCTCGGCAAGAGTCCGATGCGCGCCTTCACGACCCTCATCGACGTGTTGCCGTCGTTCGAACCGGTGACCGTGAAGGCCAGTGTGGACGGCCACGACGTGTCCGGCGAGTACCTGATGTTCTCGGTCCTCAACATGAAGCGGATCGGCCCCAGATCGAGCTCTGCGCCGGACGCCGATCCTTTCGACGGACAGTTCGACATCGTCGGCGTGAAGCCGGACGAGAGGGACAGTCTTCTCGGGTACGCCAAGGCGAGCATGGCCGGCGACGTCGCCGAGCTCGACGGCGTCGTCCTCCGACGAGGATGCGACGTGGAGATCGCCCCCGACGACTTCATCTTCCACATCGACACGGACACGTTCGAGGCGAGCGCGAGCAACGAGGACGATTCGATCCACGTCACCGTGGACGAGCATGCGGTGACGGTGCTCATTCCGGACCGTTGCGCGTAGACCTGCACTGCCATAGCGAGGCGTCCGCGGACTGTTCGACCCCGCTGCGGCGACTCGGCGAACGCGCCATCGATCGCGGCGTTTCGGTGCTGGCCGTCACCGACCACGACGCCATCTGGGGTGCCGAGGAGCTGGCCGCCATGAGCCGGACGGATCCTGCCTTGGAGAAGCTACAGGTCATCGTAGGAGAGGAGATCACGACGTCGCGTGGGGAGATCATCGGTCTGTTCCTGCGCGAGCGCATCCCTCCTGGAATCGACCCCCAGGAGGCCGTCCAGCGGATCCACGACCAAGGCGGCCTCGTCCTCCTGCCTCACGGGTTCGACCCCTTCAAGGCCGGACGGCTCCGCACGGACAGCGCGCGACGAGATCACCGCGGCCATCGACATCGTCGAAGCGTTCAACCGACGCGATCAGCCTGCCGCGATTCAATCGGCGGGCCAGGGAGTGGGCCGCCGCGAACGGAAAGCCCGTGTCGGCCGGAACCGACGCGCATACGCTCGCGGAAGTGGGCCAGGCCTGGACCGAGGTGCCGGACGGGCGGGTCGAGTCGCCCGACGATCTTCGGGCGTTGTTGTCGAACGGCGAGATCCGAGGCGCGTGGCGTCAGCCGCTGATCGCGTACGTCGAGAAGGCGTGGTCGAGGATTCGCGGTGATTCCTAGCCTCCGGCCTCGCAGCCTCCGGCCTCGCAGCGTCCGGTTGCGCAGCGTCCGGTTTCGCAGTGTCCGGATCACCTCGGACGCCTCGGACGTTGGCGGAGGACTCCTAGGCCCTCGCCTGCTCATTCGTGCCAACCGAATAGGCGGCATGCACACCGAGCACCCAGGCCGTGGCCAGGATCCACCCCGCGATCACGTCGGACGGGTAGTGCACCAGCAGGTACGAGCGAGAGACGCCCACCGCCAAGGCGAATGCCGCTCCGATCGCCAACGCCGGCCAACGCCACGCTGGAGCTAGGGCTCGAACCGAGAAGTAGGCCGCCAACGCTACCGCCGTGCTGCCCATCGCGTGCCCACTGGGAAACGAGAACCCCTCGGCATGGACCAGCGCTTCGAAGGCCTGAGGGCGTGGTCGCTCGAAGACGAGCTTGGCCAGTCCACTGAGGGCCATCGCTCCGAACACCGCGAGCCCGACGAAAACGGCGGACCTGGACCGGCGACGCCAAAGAAGGACGAACACGATGACGGTCAGCGGAGCGAGGACGTACGATCCGCCCACGACGTTCAGGATCCCGGCCACCAGGTCGAGCCCAGGCGTCCGCCATCGATCCAGGGAATCGAGGATCACCCGGTCCAGGCCGATCGCGTCCCGCTCGACGACCTCCTCGGCAAGCAGGGCGAACATGACCAGTAGTCCGGCGAGAAAGCCCCAGTAGAGCCAGAGGCCGGCCGGCAAGCGCTGGAGCAGTCGGATCAGGCGTTTCATAGGAGTTTCACAATACGTTGGATGTCCCCCGGATCTGTGGACCGGGCTCGGGTGTCGGGAAGAGGTCTGGAGCATCACAGCTGACCGACGGCCGCTGGCCTACGCAAGAGCACGAATCGTCCTGGGGTCCGAGTGCCGCCTGGGAGGCGGGTTCGGTGCCCTCGATCCGTTCTTCCCCCTTCACGCCGCGTGGTGGGCCGATCGGCCGTGGCGCCGTCCGCAGCGATCATTACGGGCACCGCCTCGGCCCGCGCGAAGCGCAGGTCGGGGCCGTCCCCGTCCGCGTCCGCGTCCACCAGCAGGTAGCCCCGTTCGAACAGCGCGTGCATCCCTGCACGGAGGTGCAGCCGCCAGGCGCGGGCTGCGTCCGGTTCGCGCCGACGGAGCGTCTGAGCGTCCGCCGGCGCGCTCAGACGCACGAAGATCCTCTCGCCCGGATCGGCGATCGCTCCGGACGGTGCACCGTCGTCGAGCCGAGGCCCGGGATCGTCGCTCCCGTTCGCCGTTGCGCGGCCCGCCCCCTCGCCACGCGCCGAGACGTCGCGGTAGGGTTCGCCAGCGCGAGCGCGGACCCGGGGCGAGTTCAGGTCCCAGACCACCTCGATCCGGTCGGTCGGAAGGCCTGCGTTCAACGCGTCGCGGAGCTCGCCGTACAGATCATCGAGGTAGCGGTTGGACACCCCGCCCAGTCGGCCCAGGTTGAGCCGTGCGTTGCCGTGCTCCAGCGGATCGTACGTCCACAGGATGCGGCCGATGCCCGCGCGGAGCGACTCGGCTCGTTGCGCCCACTTGAGCGCGATGCCCAGGCCCTGGCCACGGGCCGCGGGAGCGACGGCCAGCAGATGCGAGCAGAGCGCCGCCGTCCCGTCGACGTCGACGCCGCGGAAGCCGAAGCTGAACCCGACGATGCGGTCTCCGTCGAACGCGCCCAGGAGCTGGCCGCCGTGACGCACCGAGGTCATCAGCACGTGGAGCGGGACGACCTCGACGTCGTCGAAGCCCCACACCTCGCGCTGGAGCTCCTCGATCGCGCGGAGCTCGGGCACCGTGGACAGGGGGCGGATGGGGAGCGGATCGCTCGGTCGGGAGGCGTCGTGCATGCCGCAGGGTAGCGCCCTCGCTCCCATCACGGGCGAAGGGGCGCACGTGTGCACCTCCCGTGAGCGGCGCCAAGCTACCGTCCCCACGTGATCGCTCCACCGACCGTCTCCGAGCGTCGCCCGTCCGAGCCTCGCTCCTCCGAGGCCGCGCTACCAGGCGCCGCCCATCCAGGCGCCGCCCATCCAGGCGCCGCGCCGCTGCGTCTGTCCGACGTGGTGTCCGCTCTGACGTACGCCCTCGACATCACCGAAGGCCAGCCGGAGGGGCACGCGCTTCGCTCGTGCGCGATCGGCATGGCGATCGGCGAACGGCTCGGACTGGACGCAGAGGGTCTGTCCGACCTGTACTACGCCCTGCTGCTCAAGGACCTCGGCTGCAGCAGCAACAGCGCGCGGTTGGCGGCGACGTTCGGCGCGGACGACCGGCGGGTCAAGCACGCGTACAAGCTCATCGACCTCGACCGGCCGCGCGACGGGCTCGGATTCGTGATCGGGAACGCCGGTTCGGCGGCACCGCCGCTGCAGCGACTCCGCCACGTCGTCGACGTCTCGCTGGGCCGCGGCGGCGGGCAGCGGGCGCTGACCGAGATCCGCTGCGAGCGCGGCGCCGACATCGCCCGTGAGCTCGGGTTCTCGGCCGTCACCAGCGAGGCGATCCGCGCCCTGGACGAGCACTGGGACGGAGGCGGACATCCGTACCGGCTCGAGGGCGACGCGATTCCCCTGGCGGGCCGGATCCTGTGCCTGGCACAGACCGTCGAGGTGTTCGCGCAGGCGCACGGGCCGGAGGCGGCCATGGAGGTGGCGCGGCGACGGTCCGGGCGTTGGTTCGACCCCGCCGTGGTGGCCGCGTTGGGCGAGGCGGCAGGCGAGGCGGGCTTCTGGGAGGGGCTGTCGCCCGACGGTCTGGAAGCCCGCGTGCGGGCGGCGGAGCCGGTGAGCCGAATGGTGCACGCCGACGCGGACCGTTTGGACCGCGTCGCCGCCGCGTTCGCCCGCGTGATCGACGCCAAGTCGCCGTGGACGTTCCGCCACTCGGAGCGCGTGCGGGCGTTCGCGCTGGGCATCGCGGAGGAGCTGGGGCTGCCCCCGGAGCGTCGCCCCGACCTGTCGCGTGCGGCGCTGCTGCACGACCTTGGCAAGCTGGGCGTGCCCAACCTGATTCTGGACAAGCCCGGCCGGCTGAGCGAGGACGAGTTCGCGGTGATCCGCCGGCATCCGGCCGACAGCCAGCGGATCCTCGAGCGCGTGGGACCGTTCCGGGTCTTCGCCGAGGTGGCGGGCGCGCACCACGAGCGCATGGACGGCCGTGGCTACCACGGAGCGCGCCGTGCCGGGGAGCTACCGCTGGAGGCACGGATCCTGGCGACGGCCGATCCGTTCGAAGCGCTCACGGCGTCGCGCCCCTACCGCGATGGGATGTCGACCGAGGAGGCGCTCGGACTCCTGCGCCGCGACGTCGGCGCGGGCGTCGACCAGGCCTGCCTGGCGGCGCTCGAGGGGTTCCTCGCCACCTCGGCAGGCGCGGAGCTGCTCGCCTCGGCCGAGGTGCCCACGACGGTTGGGCCAACGGCGTCTCCCGGTCAGTCGCCGTCGATGTCCAGCGGAGGCGCCGCCTCGCGGTAGCGGGCGTACCCCTCGCGGTACGCGTCGGACGGCCGAGGCGCCAGCCAGCGCTCGACCTCGGGAGTGGGCACGGACGCGCCGCGGGACCGCCAGGCCAACGCCGCAGCGCCGTGCGCGGCGCCGGGCACGCTCTCGGGCACGCCGATCTCGACCTCGAGCACGTCGGCCACCATCTGGATCCAGGTGTCGCCGCGGGCGCCGCCGCCGGTGGCGATCAGCCGCGGCGGCACGCCCAGGGGGCGCATGACCGACCACACGTCGGCCAGGCTGAACGCCACCCCCTCGAGCACCGCGCGGACCAGGTCGTCCGGCTCGGTCGCCAGGCTCAGGCCGGCGAAGCCGCCGCGCAGGTCGGGGTCGAGGAAGGGGCTGCGCTCGCCCGCCAGGAACGGCGTGAAGGTGACGCCTCCCGCGCCCACGGGCCGCTCCGCCGCCCGCGCGACGCGCTGGCCCACGTCGTCGCCGGGCGCCAACACGTTCAGCCACCAGGCCAGGCTGCCGGCCGCGGCGAGGGTCACGCCCAAACGCAGCCAGGAGCCGTCGGCGTGCGCGAAGAGGTGGATGCGGCCCTGCGGGTCGGGCGTCGGTCCGTCCGCCGGCACCATCAGCACGCCGGAGGTGCCCAGGCTCACCGAGCCCAGGTCCGGCGCGTCGCGCCCCAAGCCCAGCGCGGTCGCCGCCGCGGCGTTGTCGCCCGCCCCGGCCACGACGGGCGTGCCGGGCCGAAGTCCGGTGGCTTCCGCCGCGGTATCGGTCACGGTGCCGACGACGGCGTCGGAGGCGACGACGGGCGGGAACAGCGCCGGGTCGAGGTCGAGGCGACGCAGCAGCTCCTCGTCCCAGCTCCCGCTGGCCACGGCGAACGCGCCGGAGCCGCTGGCGTCGCTGGGCTCGGCGCGTGCCTCGCCGGTCAGGCGGTAGCCGATCCAGTCCTTGGGGAACAGCACGGTGCGAACCCGAGCGAAGCGCTCCGGCTCATGGTCGCGGAGCCACAGCAGCTTGGGCAGCTGGAAGCCGGTGACGGCGGGATTGCCGGTGCGGCGCACCAGCTCGGCGCGCGGCACGGCGTTCTCGATGGCGGCGACCTGCTCGCCGGTGCGCTGGTCGTTCCAGAGCAGGGCCGGACGGACCGGCCGGCCGGCCTCGTCCAGGGCCACCATGCCGTGCATCTGCCCGGCGGCGGCGACCGCCTCGACCCGGTCCGGTCCCACCTGGGCGACCAGCTCGCGCAACGCGCTGGCGGCCGCCTCCCACCAGGCGTCCGGCTCCTGCTCGGTCCAGCCGGGGTGCGGCGTGAGCAGGGGGTAGTCTCCGTGCGCCTCGGCCACCACGCGGCCGTCGGCCGTCTGCGCGACCGCCTTCAGGCCGCTGGTGCCGACGTCGAGGCCGATCGTCACGCCGTCTCTCGTCACGCCGTCCCGGCTCGCCATGCTCAGTCCACCCCCAGCAGGATCTCGATCACGCGCTGATCGATCCGCTCCAGTCCGGGGCCGCGGGTGCGCAGCTCGTCGAGCGGCAGCTCGCGAGCCTTGAGCGCCGCGGCGTTCTCCGGGTCGTAACGCATCAGCCGTTCGAGCTCCGGGTCGCTCACGCGGTACGCCGACAGCGCGGCTTGGAGCTCGCTGTCCTGCTTCAGTCGCGCGGCCTTCTCGGCCAGGATCTTGTACGTCCGCATGCAGCCGGCCGCGAACGTCCAGACGCCGTCTGCGTCCTCGGTGCGGAGCGCGTGCGCGTCGAAGTGCTTGGGTCCCTGGTAGCCGTGCTCCTCGAGCAGCGCGACGGTCATCAGCGCGGCCTTCGGATTCTCGGCCCCGAACCGCAGGTCCTGGTCGAACCGGCTCATCTTCTGGTCGTTCAGGTCGATGTGGAACAGCTTGCCGGCGTCGATCGCTTGCGCCACGGCGTGCGGGAACGACAGCCCGGCCATCGTCTCGTGCGCGAACTCGGGGTTCACGCCGAAGCGGTCCGGGTCGTCCAGCGTGGCGATGAAGCCCAGCAGGCTGCCGACGGTAGGCAGGAACAGGTCGCCTCGCGGCTCGTTGGGCTTCGGCTCCAGCGCGAAACGAAGCTCGTAGCCCTGATCGGTCGCGTAGGCGGCCAGGTAGTTCAGGGCGTCGCGGAACCAGGCGAGGGCGTCGGTCAGCTTGCCGGCGCCGTCCACCTCGGCGCCCTCGCGGCCGCCCCAGAACACGTACGTCGTGGCGCCCAGCTCCACACCGAGGTCCATGGCGCGCATCGTCTTCTGCAGCGCGTAGGCGCGGACGCGGGCGTCGGCGCTGGTGAACGCGCCGTCCTTGAACGCCGGGTCGCCGAACAGGTTCGTCGTGGCCATCGGAACGACCATGCCGGTCTCGTCCAGGGCGGCCTTGAAGCGAGCGACGATGCGGTCGCGTTCCGAGGCGCCAGAGCCGCGCGGGACCAGGTCGTCGTCGTGGAAGTTCACGCCCCAGGCGCCCAGCTGGGCCAGGCGGTGGACGCTTTCGACCGGATCCAGCGCGGGCCGCGTCGGCTCGCCGAACGGGTCGCGCCCGACGTTGCCGACCGTCCACAGCCCGAAGCTGAACCGGTCTTCGCGGGTGGGTGCGTAGCGGTCGGGGCTCATGTGCTCGGGACTCATGTGCTCGGAACCGTGGGGAACGGTGTCCACTTGGCGTCGGAGCGGGAGCTCGCGACGGTCGTCTCGATGAAGCGCACGCCGCGCGCGCCGTCCGAGGCCGTGGGATGGTCGCCGTCCTGGCCGCGGATCGAGGCGGCCACGCCGCCGTACACGTTCGCGAACGCCTCGAAGAACCCCTCGGGGTGGCCCGGCGGAATGCGGGCGGCCGCCAGGGCGTCGTCGTGGAGCCCGGGACCGTTGCGGGTGTAGACCTTGCGCGGCTCGTCGTTGCTGGTCATGACCAGCTCGTTGGGCTGCTCCTGGCGCCAGCTCAGGCCGGCCTTGGTGCCGTACACGCGCAGGCGCAGGTCGTTCTCCTCGCCCACTTCGACCTGAGAGGCGATGAGGACGCCGCGAGCGCCGCCCTTGAAGCGGAGCAGCATGTTGCCGTCGTCGTCCAGCTGGCGGCCCCCTACGAAGGTGGTCAGGTCGGCGCAGATCGCCTCGATCTCGAGCCCCGTGACGGTGGCGACGAGGTTCTCCGCGTGGCTGCCGATGTCGCCGATCGCTCCGGCGATGCCGCTACGCGACGGGTCGGTGCGCCACTCGGCCTGCTTGACCTTCTCCTCCTCGAGCTTCTTCGCCAGCCAGCCCTGGTTGTACTCGACGATCACCTTGCGGATCTCGCCCAGCTCGCCGCCTCGGACCATGGCGCGGGCCTGCCGCACCATCGGGTAGCCGGTGTAGTTGTAGGTCACGCCGAACACCACGCCGGCGTCGCGCGCCGTGGCGACGAGGTCGTCCGCTTCGGCGCTGGACAGCGCCAGCGGCTTGTCGCAGATCACGTGGAACCCGGCGGCCGCGAACGCCTTGGCGACGGGGTGGTGCACATGGTTGGGGGTGACGACCGACACCGCCTCGATCCGCTCGCTTTCGGGCAGCGCCTTCTCGGCGTCGAGCATCTCTTCCCAGCTGCCGTACACGCGCGGCAGGCCCAGCGCCTCGCCCGACGCCCGTGCCTTTTCGGGGGTGGAGGAGAGCGCGCCGGCGACGAGCTCGTAGGTGCCGTCCAGGCGCGCGGCGATGCGGTGCACGCCGCCGATGAACGCGTCCTTGCCGCCACCGACCATGCCCAGGCGGATGGGGGTCGCAGGCTCGCGGATCATGACTCGTCCTTCGCGAACGCGGCGTCGAACGCGCCCTCGGCGGGAGCGAAGTCGATGCTTCGCGTGAACGCGGCGGATTCCGTGGCGCCGTGCACCCGGTCCATCCGACCGTCTTCCCACTCGACCGACAGCGGGCCCTGGTAGCCGATGTCGTTCAGCGCGACGATGATCTCCTCGAAGTCCACGTCGCCGCGGCCCACGCTGCGGAAGTCCCAGAAGCGGCGGGGGTCGCCGAAGGAGGTGTGGCCGCCGAACACGCCGGCGCGGCCGTCGCCCCGGCCCCACCAGACGTCCTTCATGTGGACGTGATGGATGCGGTCCGCGAAGTCGCGGATGAAGCGGACGTAGTCGACGCCCTGGTAGGCGAGGTGGCTGGGGTCGTAGTTGAACCCGAATCGGGGGTGGTGGCCGATCGCGTCCAGCGCCCGCTCGGCGCTGGCGATGTCGAACGCGATCTCGGTCGGGTGCACCTCGAGCGCGAAGTTCACGCCCACCTCGTCGAACGCGTCCATGATCGGTCCGAAGCGCTGGGCGAAGTCGTCGTACCCCTTCTGCCAGTAGTCCTGACTGGTGGGGGGGAAGGCGTACAGGGCGTGCCAGATGGAGCTTCCGGTGAAGCCGGTGACGACGTCGACGCCGAGGGCCTTGGCGGCCCGCGCGGTGGTCTTCATCTCCTCGGCCGCGCGCTGGCGGACGCCTTCGGGGTCGCCGTCGCCCCAGACGCGGCCTGGGAGGACGGCGGCGTGGCGCTCGTCGATGCGGTCGCACACCGCTTGGCCCAGCAGGTGGTTCCCGATCGCGTGCAGCGACAGGTCGTGCTTCGCGAGCAGGTCGCGTCGGCCGCGCGCGTAGGCGGGGTCGTCCGCGGCCTGCACCACGTCGACGTGGTCGCCCCAGCAGGCGAGCTCCAAGCCGTCGTAGCCCATTTCCTGGGCCAGCGGCGCGAGCTCGGCCAGGGGCATGTCGGCCCATTGGCCGGTGAACAGCGTGACGGGTCGTGGCATGGGACTCCTTTCAAGAAGGAGGGCGGCCCCGGAGGGCCGCCCGATTGCCGGAGTCGTTCAGAACGCCGCGTCGGGGAAGTAGTACTGCTCGGCGTTCTCTTCGGTGATCAGCGTGGCGTCCAGGATGTACTCGCCCAGCACCGGCACGTCGCTGACGTAGTGCAGAGCGGTGACTTCCATCGCGGTCGCGATCATGGACGGGGGGTAGAGGACGTCGACCGGAACGAGGTCGTCGCCTTCCATGACCCGGCGGATCATCTCCTTCATGCCGGCGCCGCCGACGATGAACACCTCGTCGCTACGGCCCGCCTGCTCGAGCGCGGCGATCACGCCGACCGTGATGTCGTCGTCCTGCGCCCAGATGGCGTCGATGTCGTCGAAGCGTGACAGGAAGTCCTGCATCACTTCGAAGCCGTCGTCGCGGTTCCAGTTCGCGTACTCGGACGCCAGAACCTCGATGTTCGTGTCCTCGAGGACCTCCATGCAGCCGTCGAAGCGCTGGTTGTCGATCACGGTCGGAATGCCGCGGAGGATCACGATGTTGCCTTCGCCGTTCAGGCGCTCCGAGATGTACTCGCAGCTGACCTGGCCCATCTGCGGGTTGTTGCCCGCGACGTAGATGTCACGGATGGTCGGGTCGATCAGACCGCGATCGACGACCGTCACGAACACGCCCTGGTCCGCGACCTGCGCGACGGGAGCGGTCAGCGGGTCGGATTCGAACGGCAGGATCACGAGGGCGTCGATCTGGTCGATCGCGACCATGTCCTGCAGGTCGTTGGCCTGCTCGGAGGCGCTCCCGGCGGAGTTGATCACGATGTCGAGGTTCGGGTAGCGGGCTTCGAGGTCGGCTTCGGTCCGTTCGGCCCACCAGTTCACGCCGCCGGTCCAGCCGTGCGTGGCGGCGGGGATCGAGACGCCGATGGTGACGGCGTCGTCTTGGGCGAACGCGAACGTCGCGGCGAGCAGAGCGGCGATGGGGATCAGGATGCGCTTCATGAGGCCTCCTTGCGAGGTCGGGAAGAACGTGGGTCGTCAATCTCGGTCGGTCGTGCCTGCATCGATGGGGTGCATCACCCCCCTTCAGCGGCTCTTGCCGCGCTGGAGCAGGACGGCGAGGATGATGATCACGCCCTGCACCGCTTGGTTGAGGTAGTTGCTGATCACGTCGGTGAGGTTCAGGACGTTGCCGATGGTGGACAAGAGGATCGCGCCGACGATCGTGCCCCAGACGTGGCCCGATCCGCCCTTGAGCGCGGTCCCGCCGATGATCACGGCGGCGATCGCTTCGAGCTCCCAAAGCACGCCGGTCGAGCCGGACGCCGAGCCGAGGCGCGGCACGTAGATGATGACCGCCAGCGCGACGGCGAAGCCTTGGATCACGTAGGTCATCGTCTTGATGCGCTGCACGCGGATCGCCGAGTAGCGTGCGACGTCCTCGTTGCTGCCGATCGCGAACACGTAGCGGCCGAAGCGCGTCCGGTGCAGCACCAGCGCGCCCACGCCGGCGACGATCGCGAAGATCCAGATCGGCCACGGCACGCCGAGGAACGATCCGTAGTAGATCGGCCGCGCGACGTTGCGCAGCGCGAAGTCCAGCGAGATCGTGCCGCCGTCGGCCAGGTAGGTGACCAGCGAACGGAAGATCCCGAGCGTGCCCAGCGTGACGATGAACGGCTCGATCCGCCCGCGCGTGATGGTCACGCCGTTGAACGTGCCCGCCGCCAGTCCCAGGACCAGCGCGAACACGATGCCCAGGCCCAGCACGGCCAGCGGCGGCAGCCCCGTCGCGATCATCGCGTTCATGAACAGGATCATGGCGCCCGCCACGAACGCCGCCATGGAGCCGACCGACAGGTCGATGCCGCCGGCGATGATCACGAACGTCGAGCCGACCGCGATGATGCCGATGAAGGCGCTGCGGGTGAGCACGTTGAAGATGTTGGTGGACGAGAGGAACGCCGGGTTCATCAGCGAGCCCACGATCACCAGCGCGACCAGTCCCAAAAGCGGGGTGAGGGTCTGCCAGGGAATCCGCCGCTTGCGGCGCGCGGGGGCGGTGGCGTCAGGCGGCGTGGTCATGGAGGTCCCCCTGCTGCTTGAGTCCGGTCGCGTACTGCACGATCTCGTTCTCGTCGATGTCGTCGCCTTCCAGGATGCCGGTGATCCGTCCCGACCGCATGACGGCCACGCGGTGACTGAGACCGATGATCTCCGGCAGCTCGCTGCTGATCACGATCACGGCGATGCCGCTCTGGGCCAGCTGATGGATCAGGAAGTAGATCTCGCGCTTCGTGCCGACGTCGATCCCGCGGGTGGGCTCGTCCAGGATCAGGATCCGGGGGTCGCCCAGCAGGATCTTGGCGACGACCAGCTTCTGCTGATTGCCGCCGGAGAGCTCTCCAGCGCGGGCGTCGAGGCGGCCGACGCGGATGTCGTAGCGATCGACGGCTTCGCGGAGGGCGGCGCGCTCGGCGGGCCGGTCGATCAACGGATGCGCGAACCTCTCCAGCGCCTGCAGGGTGAGGTTCTCGTCGAGCCGCATCTCGGTGACGAGTCCCTTGCCCTTGCGGTCCTCCGTCAGGTAGGCGATGCCGGCGCGGTGCGCATCCTCGGGCGTGCGAATCTCGAGCGGCTTGCCGTCGAGCTCGATGCGGCCGCTCGCGGCACGGATCCCGATCAGGCCTTCGAACAGCTCGGTGCGGCCCGCCCCGACCAGGCCCGCGAAGCCGAGCACCTCGCCGCGGCGAAGGTCGAAACTCGCGTTCTGGACGCGGTCCTCGACGTCGAGGTCGGTGACGCGGAGCACGACGGGCTCGTCGGGGACGAGCGTCTTGCCTGGGTACATGTCGGTCAGCTCGCGACCGACCATCAGCCGCGCCATCTTGGCCTGGTCGAGCTCCGAGATGGCGTGCGTGGCGACGTGATCGCCGTCGCGCAGGATCGTCACCCGGTCGGCGATCCGCTCGATCTCGTCGAGCTTGTGCGACACGTACACGATGGCGACCCCTTGGTCGCGCAGCCGCCGGATCAGCGTGAACAGAACCTCGGTCTCGGACCCCGTGAGGACGTCGGTGGGCTCGTCCATGAACAGCACGCGCGCGTCGCGGGCGACCGCCTTGGCGATCTCGACCATCTGCTGATCCGACACGCCGAGACGACCGACGGGCACGCGCAGGTCGACGTTGGTGTCGAGCTGCTCCAGCAGCTCGCGCGCCTCCCGCTCCATGCGGGCGCGGTCCAGCAGGCCGCGGCGGGTGGGCTCTCGCCCTAGGAAGATGTTCGCGGCGGCGCCGAGATCCTCGACCAGCGCGAACTCCTGATGGATCAGCACGACGCCCGCGGCCTCGGCCTCGCCGCTGTCGCGGAAGCGGACCTCGGCCCCGTCGAGCAGCACCGTGCCCGCGTCGGCCAGGAGGTACCCGGACAGGCACTTCATCATGGTCGACTTGCCGGCACCGTTCTCTCCGAGCAGCGCGTGGACCTCGCCGGGACGGACGTCGAAGTCGATCCCGTGGAGGACCTCGATCGGCCCGAACGACTTCGCGAGGCCGTGCGTGCGGAGGATCGGTGCGGGTTCCGTCGCAGGTTGCGTCGCAGGTTCCGTCGCGGTCATCGCCTTCTCTCGAAGGGCGCAGCGCGTGGGCCGTCGCCCGGTGTTGAATTGACTGTCGAACTAATTAGGAGCATACTCGGATCGGAACGCTCCGTCAACGGTCGTTTCGCACCGCCCCGAGGACCGAGGAGGGAGGCGAGGTGCCCCGCTCGTCGCGCGTCAACCCCGCCCTGATCCGACAGCTCAACACCGCTCGCGTGTTCCACGCCGTCCGTCTCCACCCCGGCGTGTCGCAGCGCCGCGTGGCCGAGGTCACCGGCCTCGACAAGGCCACCGTCTCGACCGTCGTGTCCGCGCTGGTCGACGACGGCCTGCTGAGCCGGACGACGGTGGCCAGCGGCAAGCCCGGCCGACCCGAGCAAGCCCTGGTCATCGACCCGTCCGGCGGGCTGCTGGTCGGGGCCCGACTGGAGCCCAGCAGCGTACGACTGCTGGTCGCCACGCTGGCAGGCGAAGCGATCGCGACGCACGACCGTCCTTCCGGCCGGGGTCCCGAGCAGGCGCTCGACGCCTTGGTCGCCGGCATCGACGAGCTCTTGGAGCGTTCCGGGCGAGCGTTCGACGAGGTCCGTGCGGTGGGCGTCGGGGTGCCCGCGCTGTTCGGCCGCGACGGATCGCTGGCGCTCGCTCCCAACCTCGATTGGCACGACGTGCCCGTCGGTCCGCACCTCGACGAGCGGCTGCCGGTGCCCGTCTACGTGGACAACGATACGAAAGCCGCCGGGCTGGCGGAGACCCTGTTCGGCTCGTGCCGAGACGTGGACGACTTCGTGTACATCGCGGGACACTCCGGCATCGGCGGGGCGCTCTACCTCGGAGGACGCCTCTACCGCGGCAGCGCCGGCTACGCCGGAGAGCTGGGCCACCTCAAGGTCCGCCGCGGCGGCCGACGGTGCGGCTGCGGCGCCCGTGGCTGCCTCGAGGCGTACGTGTCGGAGACGGCGCTGCTGACCGCGGCTCGCGAGGCCGGCCTGGAGGTGGCCGATCTGGAGGCGCTGGCCGCGGCGGACGCGGCGGACGACCCGGTCGCGCGCACCGTCCTGCACGAAGCCGGCGACGTGCTGGGCGACGCCTGCGCGGACCTGATCAACCTGTTCAACCCCGAGCGGATCGTGCTGGGCGGCTCGTTCGCGACGGCTGCCGCCAGGATGCTTCCCTACGTCGAGGCGCGTCTGGACGCCTTCGCTCTGGAGCCGCCGCGCCGACGCTGCAAGGTGATGCTGTCCGCCTTCGGCGGCGAGGCCGTCACGATGGGCGGCGTCGCCCTGGCGCTCGAAGGATTCCTGTCGCTGCCCGGCTGGATGCTGGCCAGGGAGCTCCACCGACGCTGAGGCGGTGCTCGTCACGGGTCGTTTCCCCGCGTTCCTCCCTGCGCTCCTTCGCACCGCTCCTTCCCACCGCTTCCCGATGGCGGTAGCATCCCGCTTGGTCTCGCGCGGCGCCCAGGCCGCGCTCACGCCGACGCCCGAGGATCGACACGAGGAGCGACACGAGGAGCGACACGAGGAGCGAAACCGTGACCCACGTCCGAAACGAAACGCATCCCCTGCGAGCCGGGATCATCGGCACCGGAGGCATCTCCGGTGCGCACGCCAAGGCCTACCGAACCGCGGGCGCGGCGCTGGTCGCCGTGGCCGACCTGGACCTGGGCGCCGCGAAGCGCCGCGCCGAGGCGTGGAACGTTCCCCACGCCTACGGCGACGCGGCCCGCATGCTGGCAGAGGCGAACCTCGACGTCGTCAGCATCTGCACGCCGGTGTCGTCCCACCATCCCCTGGTCCTGGCCGCCGCCGACGCGGGCGTTCACGTGCTGTGCGAAAAGCCGATCGCGCTGGACCTGAACCAGGCTCAGGAGATGATCGACGCCTGCCGCGATGCCGGCGTGGTGCTGCAGATCGGCCATCAGCTGCGCAGCGCCGGCGCCGTCGCGCACGCCAAGGGCATGATCGCGTCCGGCGCGATCGGCGACATCTCGTTCATTCGTCTGCGGCAGGCGCACGACTGGGGCGGCGCGCTCGAGGTGCGCCCCAGCTTCGCGACGCACGCCTCGGGCGGAGGCGGCACGCTGCTGGACAACGGCTGTCACCTGATGGACTTGGCGCGCTTCTTCGCCGGCGACGCCGAGGAGGTGTACGCCCGGGTCGCCACGCGGCGCTGGCCGATCGAGCTCGAGGACACCGCCGTGGTCTCGGTCCGCTTCGCCTCGGGCGCCATCGGATCGATCGAGACCGGCTGGAGCGCCACCGGCTGGGAGGAAGGGTTCTGGATCTACGGCACCACCGGATCGCTGGAGTGGACCAATCGGCATCAGGAGCCCGTCCTGCGCCACGCGTTCCGCGACTCGCCCGGCACGACCTGGGCCGACACGGACGTCGCCCGTCTGGAGTTCGCCGGCGACACGGCCCACACGCGCCAGATCCGGGCGTTCCTGCAGGCCGTCGCAGGGGAGGGCCAGGTGCCGTGCACCGGCCAGGACGGGATGGAAGCGGTCCGATTCGTGCTGGCGGCGTACGACAGCGCCAGCAAGAACCTGCCCGTCCGCCTGGGCGAGGAGGCTGCGACGCTGGAGCGAGCGTACGAGGCTGTGGCCGACTGAAGGAGCGCTAGCTCAGCGGTCGTCTCCGGAGCCGTGGATGGCGCCCCGGGCCGCGCGGTCCGCGAGCTTCGCGACGTTTCGCTCCGCGACCTCCTCCAGCGACGAGCCCAGATCCACCGCCACGCTGGCGACGTACCAGAGCACGTCGCCGAGCTCCGCGACGAGTCCTTCGCGCACCGCCTCGGGCAGGGGCTCGCCCGGCGTCCAGCCGCGGTCGCGCATCGCCTTGCCGACCTTCTCCGCCACCTCGCCGGCCTCGCCGGACAGCTTGAGGACGGGGTAGAGGAGCTTCGCTTCGGTCGGGTAGCGGGCGGTGGCGCGGGCGGCGTTCTGGTACTCGGTCAGGGTCATGCCGGATGCTACCCGCCGTCGGTCCCAGCGGTTGCGACGGGCCGCGGGGCCGTGGTAGTCTCTTCGTCGCCCATAAGGGCCTCGGTCGGCGGTAGCTCAGTGGTAGAGCGATCGGCTGTTAACCGATTGGTCGTAGGTTCGAATCCTACCCGCCGAGCGCAACGCGTCAGACGACGAAGAATCGTCCGCATTCGTGCGGGCGATTCTCTTCCGAGGGTGCCAATAGGGTGCCAAACGCACGTATTCCGCACCGGCGACGGGTTGTGCGGCCACGGCAGGAGCGGCGGCACGAGACCGCCGCATGAGTTGGAAACGGAGACATATTCAAAGGTCTTCCATGGCAGTGGTCCTCGCGGCGACGCCGATGGTTGCGTTCGGCCAGGGCGTCGCCCTTGACAATGAGGCATTGGACTGGATTCGTCGAAGTACGTAGGTTCGACAATCGAGTTGGGCGGCTTGTCGGAGACGTTTTGACCGCGGTGAGGAGCGAGCCCGGGGCGAGATCACGGCGTCGGACCCTCGATTTTAAGCACCATCCGAGACTTGCGATTCGACTCTTCTCGAATTGCAAGGAAACGTACTTCGACGAGTTTCGGGCGGCACCGGTCGACAAGTTCGATCGCGATCCGCTGCAACTGGAACGAGGCGATTTGGAAGGCGACAGAAGTGGATTCGAGTCCTGTCGAGGGAAACGTCGAGGTCCTACGCGCCTTCAGAGATGGCATGTCTTACGGCGAAATCATGGATGGAAGAGCCCCTTCCGGGCGGTAGGGGACTTGGTGGGCTGCCCGCAACGACGATCTTGAGGTGCTCGCTTGGACACGTCGGTCGCCGTAATTGAGGGCTGCGTCGTCATTGCCACGATGAGCGCCTGATACCGAGAGGCTCGGCAGTCACTTAGTTCAAGGTTTAGCTCGGGCTCGGCTCCGCCGGGCTTGCCGGTAGAGGATCGCGTCGACTTGTCGGCCGCCTCGCGCTGCATACCAGGCATGACGTGCGAGTACGTGTCGAGCGTGACCTTGATGCTCGAGTGGCCGAGCCGCTCCGCAACCACCTTCGGATGCACGCCCGCCTGCAAGCAGAGGGCGTCGCGTGCGTGTGCCGAAGGTCGTCGAAGCGAATCTCGTCCGACAGGCCGGCGCGCCGAAGGGCGGGCTCGAACGCGTCCGACGACGATGCCGCGTCGTGCACAGGCTCGCCGTCGATCCCGCAGAACACGAGGTCGAACGGCCCGAGCTCGCGTTGCGCGTCGAGGTGCTTGGAGAGGACGCGGACAAGGCCGTGGGGAGAGGCACCGTCCGACGGCTGCTGGCCGTCTTCGGCTCGTTGAACTCCCACGCGCCGATTGACCGCACCGCACCCGCTGGTTGACGGTCAATGATCCCGCGCCGAGGTCGACGTCCTGCCAGCGCAGCCCGAGAGCTTCGATGGCCGGAGGCCCGTGCCGACCATGACGTTGAACAGCGGCCACCACTTCGACCGCTCCGCGGCTCGTAGGAACGCGTCGACCTCGACGCGACTCGAGGGCGCGCATCTTGCGGGTGCTTGGCGCTTTCGGCACGTCGACGAACTCGGCGGGGTTCTGCGCGATGAGTTGCCACCGGACCGCCTGTGAGAGGGCGTTCTTGAGGATCATGTGGACGTACCGGACGCTTTTCGTCACGCCGGCGTCCTGCATCTTCGGGTAGACGGCCTGAATGGCGACGGGCGCGAGTCTGCTAGAGTTTCACAGCGCCGATGTGGGGCCGCACGTACCGCTTGAGGGTGCGGGCGTACTCCTGTGCGTCCCGGGTTGCACGCGGGGCTGCACGGCCGTCTCAAGCCACGTGTCGAGGTACTCGTCGAGGGATTGCTTGGAAGCCTCGACGCAGGACGCCGATGTCGCGTTCGCGCAACAGGGATCGCAGGGCCTGCTGAGCATCCTTCTTGTTGCCGCGAATCATGCGGCTGGCGCACTTCCGTCGGCCGGAAGCGTCCCGGCCGAGGAAGACGCGGACGAGGAAGCGGCGCTCGCCACGCTCGACGATTTGTCCGTCGCTGCGGAGACTCACGAGCGGACCCTAGTGGCAACAGATACGAGTCACCATTGCTCGACCTGTTCCTTGATCTTGATTCGGTCGCGCCACTTCGCGTAGGTCTGCGTCGTCGCCAGGTTCGAGTGCCTCAAGTGCTGCTGCGCGGCCTCCAAGCCAAGGTCGGCGGCTGTGCGGGTGCCGCAGTAGTGCCGGAGGGCGTGGACGCCCTTCCCCTTGCCGAGCAGGGCCTTGTACGCGACGCGGCGGACGCGTTCGTACGCTCGTTGCGTCGTGCCGAACGTGAAGACGCGCTCAGCGGCGGGGTCTCGCACGGAGTGCCTCGAGCGCCGCCACAGTGGAGTGGCTCAAGTCGACGGTGCCTTCCTTCCCACCCTTGCCAGCGCGAATGCGGACCGTGCCGGCGTCGAGGTCCACGTCGCGCCACTCCAGCGCGACGATCTCACTGCACGCGAAGGCCGGCGTGCGCGCCGAGGAGGATGATGGCGGTGTCCGTCTCGTCCGCCTTCGCGAGCATCCGCACGACCTCGTCGTGCGTGTAGGGTTGCCGCTTGTCCCACGCGGCGGTGGGGTCTGCGGGAAGCTCGACGTCCTCGAACGGTCGAGCGGTCGTCGCGCTGGTCCACCGGAGGGCGCGGTAGAGGGCGCGTGCTGCCGCGATCTTCAAGCGGATGGTGCCGGGTTTGTAGAACGCCTCGCCGCTCGCGCTCTTGCGGTCCGCGAGGGCGGCGACGTAAAGGTCGGCTGCGTTGCGGGAGGGCCGTAGGAGGTTCTCGCCCTGCCAAGCCTCTAGGAGGTCGAGGACGCCCCTACGGTAGTTGCGGAGGGTGTGCCTGCTGGTGCGCGTCCCGGCACGTGTCTTCGTCGCCATGTGGGCCTCCACGAGGCTCCACAGCTCGTCGGGGTCGCGTTCGTTCGCTGCGGTTGCGGCGCGGCGCTTGAGCTCCTCGTCGCTGAGGGTGGCCCAGCCTCGAGCGCGGAGGGCGAGGGTGCCACCGGCCTTCTGAATCGCGTTGGTCATGCTTCGGCCCCCTTCCGGGTGACGCACATGGCAGACCGCTCAGGCCATGCGAAAGGGCCTGACCAGCTCGGCGAAGGCGAGCAGCATGTCGGGGTCGGTTCCGCCGGGAACACGAAGTCAAAGTAGGTACCGTGCATCTCAACGACCGCGTGAGGGCAACCTGGGGGCGTCACGTCGCGGTACTCGAGCGCGCCGTGTACGACTTGCCTGATGGGTCCGCCCTTCGAACGCGTGAACGGGTCCGCGGCGGCGCGCAGGTCGTCGCGATCCTCGTGCGAATCCCACGGGACGCGCACGACCAGCTCGAGCCGCGCTTTCGAGTGCGTCCCGCAACGCCTCCAGATGCTCGAGGTTGTCGGGTTCGAGGTGATCGGTATGCTTGCTCATGAGGGGTTCCGCCTCTCCCGGCGTCGGTTGCTTGGCGGCTCTGGCGCGGGTGTTCTTGCTTCAGGAGGCGGCCTATCCGCCTTACCTGTGACTATACATGTTGTCGCTACATGTGTCTAGACGTCTGCCCGACTAGGCAACCAGCACGATCGACGCGAACCCCGACTACTCGTCGCCGAATAGCGTCTCGAGGGCCTCCGGAACACCTCCGACATGGACACGCTGTCAACGGCGGCCCGGATCTTCAAGCGATGGTGGACGTCTGCAGGAATCATGACGTCCAGCCTGCCGCCCCTCGCCGGCTTCGAGTTGTTGCCGAAGGCTGCGCGTTCCGTCAGCGTCCTTGCCTGTTTGTCTAGGCACAGCGGCATGATTGCACAGAGGGTCTGGACACCAGCCTACTGATTCTCTGAACACCTCCCGAATACGTTCCGAGCGCGACCGGCATCGACCATCCCCAGGAACGTCCTTTTCGCACAAACAACTGCTGGGCCATTGCATCAAGAAGGTCGTCCCCAATGTCGTCGTCAGCGCCGCGGTCTCACAATGTGAATGCCAAACGCTGGCCATCCTGCCAAAGATCGTAGTAGCGGTGATCGTGGCGCCCCTTCCGCTTCTTGCACTTGAGCTTCCGCTTTAACTGACGCTCGATCACCTTCTTGCTTCGGACCGCCACGAGTCACGCGAAGTCGCTGCGGTCGCGTGTTCGCGGAACGGCGGAGCGAACTCGCGCCGCTCACACTCCGCGACCGCTGAGTCCGTCGCCTCAGGAGGTTGCGAAGGCTTGCAAGTTGACGGGCGAGCGCTGGTGCAAGTCGGGCTGCGTCATCCTCCAGGCTCTCGTATGCGTCGAGGAGCGCGGAAACGAGAGACTTTCGCGCTTCCTCTTCGGTAATGCCCCACCCGTGCAGCGGGACGCCCTCCGGGTCCACAAGGCGGACAAGGACGCCCCGCGGGGCAGTCACTCGCTTGACGGAAACAACGACCTCGACACCGCTGGGCAACGTGAGACCGCGGTGCCAGGAATCAAGTGCAGCTGGTCTCAGTTTGCTTACTCATCGTTGTCCTCATCCTCGCTTGGGCCGCCCTTGAGTCGCTGAACAACCTCGTCCGGGAGCACGATTGGCCCAATGTGCCTCTGGTAAGCGCCCACGAAGCGATCGAGCAGAATACTTAGAGAGAGCGCATGTTGAGGACTCATATGCACGACGGCTTGCGTTTCGACGTCGTCGTCCGGCACCGATACCAAACGCGAGCGTGAAGTCGCACGAACGTCATGCGAACATCGACATTGTTGCTGTAGATCACCGGAGCATCATCGGTCGACTTGGTCGGTTCTTCAGCCATCTAACCCCAATCCACGAGTCTCTGGAACCTCACTACTTACCATAGTGCCTCGGCCCCGCACGCCATGTGTGAATCGCGAAACGTGAGCGGTCGGTAAAAAGTCCAATTCTTGGCTGGCAACGCATGACATCACGCCAGGGGGATGCCCGATGCGTGGCGCTGCGGACGCTGGCCCGCTTGTCACCCTCGAGCATCGACGTCGCGAGACTCGCCGCAAGCACGAGGTCGTCGATGGTCAGCCTCACGCCACGCGCCGACGTCATTCCCGAACTCGGCGTGGCCGCCGAGGCTGATCTCGACCTTGAAGCCTCGAAACTCCTTGACGAGCACCTCAGCAAGCGGGAGCTTCGGCGCGATCCTGAGTCGGCCCGCCCTGAAGCGGCGCTACTCGGCAAGGCTCGACGCGAACTCGCGTTTCGGCGTACGCTACAGCACGGCGCACCGCGGGGACCGGCTCTCCGGCAATCCCCGCCGGTGAAGACGACTACTCCTCGTCGTCACCTGACCTCCCCACCCTGAAGGCCTGCGCCGTACGCGTAGGCTGGCCGGAGCAATCTGTGACCGGAGTTGAGCACTCGCCGAAGAAGGCGCCAGTGCGCTGAATGCGCTTCAGTATCTTGCTCGGCGCTCGCGCACAGCAACGAGGCGACGGTCACGCACTACACGTTCCGACTCGGCTCGCTAGACCGGCGGCATGTTCGCGGTCAACATTGTTCGAGCAGTCGGCTGGATCATCATCGTGCTCGTTGGCATTCCGAGTGCCGTAGCGCTTCTCTGGGTTCTCTCGAAGCCTGGCGCGACCCGTCCGACGCTGGTGTCGGCTTCACGATGATCCTGGCAATCGTCGCCGTCTTCCTGGTTCTCGGCTGCCAATGGTGCGCTCTCGGTGGCCTGTCGCCGCAGTCGTCGTGGAAACGCTCAAGGCATCCGAAGAATCCCTGAGGTCCATTGAAACGAACGCTCGGCGCACATCTTCGAAGTTGGAACATCTAGTCAAGGCCGTCGACCCCGGCGCGGCAAGATATCGATGGCTCGCACAATGCCGAAGATGCACGGCGGTCCAAGCCAGCCTGACAGGGCCGACCCGGGTTTTGGGACGCGCCACCTTCCCAGCGACCACCCGGTCCGCCGTAGACTCGAGGAGGAAACCGAACTGACCGACGCGAAACCACAGCGACGCAACTTGCGCCGAGTTACGTCCCCTGTTCGGTAGACTTCTGACGCTTTGCCTGACTGCATAGTCTTGGCGGTCAGCGTCCTGAACGTCGGCACAATGCCTTGCGCTCCGCCAGGGCGTGCCGACATTCAACGCGCTGTGCGTGCCCGAGCCGGTAAGCGTAGTTCCGCCGCGTGCCCGCCGACGCCTCGGCGTTCGCCTCCCGACGACCGGCGCGCACCGGACTGGAGCACCCTGGGGCGCCCTCTTCGGCGGGACGCCGGAGACGTATGCGGTCAAGATGGGATGATGGCGCGACCAACTTGGCGGTCTGGCAGAAATCCGCACCGGGTTCGGACAGAGGCGCCTCCGATGATCGCAAGGGCAACGTCGACGCCAACAATGCGGAGGAGGAGGCCACGGATGAAGAGCTTCTTCACGCCCGAATAGTACGCCTTGCCGCTTCGTCGTCAGGAGGATGCGTATCCGTTGCAGCTCCGCGACCAGCTTCTTGCGTGTCGGTCATGTTCTCTACCCTGCTCGCGGTAGGGTCGGGTCATAGCGCTCGAGGCACGGCCAGAGTTCGGCGTCCGTCCACGAGGTCAAGGGACCGTCGGGGTACCGCGCGGGCGCGGCGGGTCTGGCCTCGATCCGGGCCAGGCGCCGGCGTAGCTCCCACCAACTGGGCGCCAAGTCCTGACGACAATGACGAGAGAAACCGGCCCGCCGGTGGAAAGGGCGTTCACCTCGGCGTACGTCAGCACCTCGCCGGGCTCGGTCGGTGCACGCGAAAGCGTCCGCGCCGCCATCGTCCTGTTGCCGAGATGGTGACGACGGGGCCGGCATCGCCAGGGGGTTCGCGCTTCGAGGCGTTTGAGGCGCGTGGTGAGGGTGCGCGGCATCGTAGATCCTGCCCCCCCGTCCGGCGAGCCTGCCGGGGCTGGCGTCGCACGACATCGGCACGAGGATTCGTAGGTCGTCGGCCGAGTTCGGGGCGCGCTTCCGCGCTTGCGCGAGGGCGAGGACAAGGCCGGGGTGCTTGCGGCTCGCGAAGGCGATTCGGCGCCCTGAGAGTCCTGATACCAGACGGTCACGCTATGGGGTCGGTTCGCGCTTGCCGTTCGAGGACGGCGAGGCGGTGGTCCGCCCGACTCATGCCTTCGCTCGCCGTTTTGCGCGGCGGCTTCCAGCGCCTCAACGCGTTCGTCCAGTTCGCGCGCCTCGGTGGCCTCAAGGTACGTCTGCACGGTCTGCACGTAACTCGTCGTCAAGCGTGTGAGGTGTTGCGGATCGACAACTCTCGCCCTTGCGAAGGGGCGTAACCAACGTAGCGCCGAACCATGTCCATCACCTCGCCCAGATCCCGGGCGGAGCTCGTTCGAGGTCCGGGCGGCCGCGCCTACTACGCGCCGCCATCCCGGCCTCCTGTGGCAACGAGAATAGTGCACGGCCAAGCGAGGGTGGTCTCAAGTGGTCAAGGCAACACCCGGAGGTTCTGGCGTAGCATCGCCAGGCTTCAGTGGAGGTTGTCATGGCTTTGCTCGCACCCGTTTCGGGCCGCCGGTTGAGTGTCGATCAGGTTGAGGAACTCGTGCGTCTCGCTCGCCAAGGGGTCGACTACCGCCAGGTCGCTGAACGCGTCTCTTGCGCCCTGTCCACCGTCTACGCCCTCGTCGGTCCCGCCATCTTGCAGCGTGAGGACCGTCGCTCGCTCCGGCATCTGTCACTTGCGGACCGCGAGGAGATCCGAGCTGGCGGTCGAACGTGGCGAGTCGCTTCGCGCCATCGCGCGTCTCCTGAACCGCAGCGTGAGCACCATCAGTCGCGAGATCGAACGTAACGGCGGCAGGGACGCGTACCGGGCGTGGAGGGCGGACGAACGGGCCGTGCAGGCTTCACGCCGACCACGCGAGGCGAAGATCGAGGCGAACACCGAGTTGCGTCGCGTGATCGAGGCGAAGCTGCGGAAGCGCTGGTCGCCGGAGCAGATCGCGCAGCACCTGCGCCGTACCTACCCGCATGATGAGGGCATGCAGGCGAGCCACGAAACGATCTACCAGAGCCTGTTCGTGCAGGCGCGCGGCTCGCTCCGCAAGGACCTCACCGCGTTCCTTCGGACCCGCAGGACCTCCCGCAAGGCGCGCGGGCGGGTGGAGACGCGGGGAAGGATCACGAACATGGTTCACATCCGCGAACGGCCCGCCGAGGCGGAGGATCGCGCGGTGCCGGGGCACTGGGAGGGCGATCTCATTCTCGGTGCGCGGCAACGCTCGCAGATCGGGACGCTGGTCGAACGCAAGACCCGCTTCGTGATCCTCATGGAGCTTCGCGAGGGACGCGCCACAGAGCAGGTCGTACAAGCGTTGAGTGACCGGATTCGCTCGCTCCCCGACGCGCTTAGGCGCACCCTGACGTGGGATCAAGGCAAGGAGCTCGCAGCGCACCAGGCGTTCACGATCACGACCGGTGTCCCCGTCTACTTCTGCGATCCGCACAGCCCCTGGCAACGCGGCTGCAACGAGAACACCAACGGTCTGTTGCGAGACTACTTCCCGAAACGCACGGACCTCAGCGTCCACACTCAAGCCCATCTCGACGCCGTCGCCGACGAGCTCAACACCCGCCCCCGGGAAACCCTCGACTGGAAGACACCGGCCGAGATGTACGCTCTTGAAGTAGGTGTTGCGTTCACCGGTTGAGACCACCTGAGGGAAAAGTATGGAAACTGTTTGTCGGACGAGTTTCGTGGCCGCGAAAATTCGGTGTTGCCTGCTCTTTGACCAATATCTAATGCATCGGCGACTGCTCGGCGTGCGTGCTGACACTCGTCACAGGCCAGGCTCTTCAGGCGATTGCGGAAACCGTTCCATATGCCGCCGTGTGGGCCACTCGCTTCTGTCAAAGGCCGCATAAATCGGACGCAACGCTTCGTGGAACTAGGGCGTGTTCACACTAGCGGAGCTGGTCGGCGATGAAGGCGATGGTGACGAAGGCCGCGAACATGATGTCGGTCTTGTCGTAGCGCGTGAACACGCGTCGGAAGCGTTTGATGCGGCCGAAGAGTCGCTCGATCTCGTTGCGGCGCTTGTAGAGCTCGGTGTCGTACTCCCACGGATCCACGCGCGTCTGCAGCGGCGGGACGACCGGATCGAAGCCGAGCGACTGCGCCAGCAGGCGTGTCTCGTTGCCTTCGTAGGCACGATCCATGATCAGCGGGACTTGAAGGTTGTCGATGCCGAGGCTCTTCAAGAGCTCCCGTCCTGGCGGTGCGTCGTGAGCCTGGCCGGGCGTCAGGCTGACAGCCGAGGACGTGCTTGATACTCGCGGCAGCCAGATGAATCTTGGTGTCGAGACCGCCCTGGCTCCTGCCGATGGCTTGCGGCCCCCCTTTTCAGGGCGCCCGTTCCGTGCGGGTGCACCTTCACGCTCGTCGAGTCCATGTGGACCACCTCGATCTTGACGCGCAAGACGTTCAACACCTGGAGCTCCTCGAATACCCGGTCGAGCACTCCAGCCTGCGCCCACCTGCTCATGCGCGTGTAGACGGTGTGCCACCTGCCGTACTTCGCCGGCAAGCCCCGCCACGTGCACCCGTTGACCGCGACATAGAGAATCGCGTTCAGAACAGTGAGGTTGTCGATGCTCACGTTTCCTCGTTGGACAGGCAATAAATGCTCAATCAACTCGAACTGCTCACGCGTTAACTGCATAGCACACTACCACGCATAGTGTGAACACGCCCTAATCCTGGCAGGATTTCTCGCTTGCCTCGCAGGAGTTGGTGACCTACTTCGATCGAGTGAACTGCATGGATTGCGACTCATCTCGGGTAATCGGGGTGGAGCACAGCGCGGCCAAGCTATAGCTGTACGAGCAAGCCGGTCCAGCCGTTGGACAGACTCGTTGAGCCTCTGCGCAGCGAGCGCCTGGGCCTCTGCGAATCCATTGAGCAGCGCCGGGCATGGGCGCACCACATTTCGGTGCCTCGACATGGTCGACACTCGACAAGCGCTGCATTGTGCCGGCCGTGGAGATACGGTGTCGAAGCCTGGCTGTCGACACCACTCGACGCCGAGCATGTCGACGGACGCAACCGGCACAACGCGCGCACACGGGCGCAGGGGCATCGTCCTGGCGCAACGCCTCGCCGCCGACAGATTCGACACCCTGCGGCCTGTGGCGTTCCCCGGAGGGCGTCGTACGATCGCTAGCCGGGGGAGGGGGCGCTTCGCCCGAAGATGCATACACCGAAGCGGGGGCGAGCTCGTGCCAATGTGCCGGCAGTTTCTGGAAGCGGCGCGACCGCGCAAGCGTCAACATTTGTCAACATCTCGCGTCAATCCGACACACTGGCGTTTCAGGTTTTTCAGTATCTTGCCGTCGATCCAAAGGCGGTGGGCGTCAGGTAGGCACGCGCCTAGCAGGAGCGCGCGACGCCTGCCGGGTCGGCACGGTTTCAGGTATTGCCATGCGGCACGTGCGGCTGTCTGCCCAGCTTCACGCGGTAGGCTGCCGAGAGCAAGGCGAGGGAGCAGGTTCATGGAATACGTCATGCGATACACACTGGAGCCCGCGAAGACGGAGGATTTCCAGAGCTTGGCTCGCGGCCAACGAACAGAGACTGCGCGACGAGTCGCACCGAGACGTGGACGTACCTCGGGACGTTCTTCGTCGGTTCACGGGACGGCGGGTTACGACTGCGAGACCCGCTGGAGGCTCGACAGCTACTCTGCCTTGGAGCCCACCGGGGAGGCTCGGCGTGGCCGAAGTTGATTCAAGAACACGGGTCCTTCGTCAGCGACCTGCCTCCCAGCCGCACGGTGCTGATGAAGGAGGCCTCCGGCGTAACGATCATCGAGAGCGAGGAGTCGTAGGACGAAGGTCCGATGCGGTGTCGTCCGTCGCCGCTGGTGGTGAACGCGAGCGATCGGCGGTGAGCCCGAGTTCGCGGAGAGGCACGGCATCGACGATCGCCATGCCGTCGGCACGTGCGACACGGGCGTTGCTGGTGTTGCGGTCCTGGGTTTCTGGCTTGGGTTTCCGGTCTATCCTGGGCGCGTGGCGACGCCCCGGTATTCGGTGGTCGGCCCGTCCGACGACCGAGCGCCCCGGCTGCGACACCGGGGCGCCCTTTATACGCCAGCCAGGCTCGCTCGTCACCGTTACGTGAGGTGCAACGTGTGGCCGGGCGCGAGGTACGGCGCGACCAGCTTGCGCGCCTCGGCGGCCTTCCGGTCGCTCCGATCGACTCCGGTAGCGCCCGGGCTTCGACCCGGGGCGCTCTTGCTTTTCTTCTTGCGTGGACATCTTCGGGCGCCACGGTTGGCGTTTTGGTCTTGTTTCGCGAGGCGGCAATGGGCCGTCCGCCATGCATGTGTCTACTCGTCGCGACTCGGCGGTCCACCGGTACGGCGGGTGCCCTTCCTCTTCGCGTCGCACCCGCTCGCTCGTCGACTCGGCGGGCTTCTGAACGCGCTCTACCGCGCAGGAACCGCGCGTACCTGCCTGCATGATGCGTGACGCGTGGGGTGTCGCAGGTCGCGCCGTACCCTCTCCCGGCCGGCTTTGAAGGTGGTAGAATCGCTGTACTAGACGGTGTTCCTGCCTTCTTCTCGATACCTGCGTTGGGGGTTGTGGTGAAGCGTTTCCTGCCGTTCGATCCGGATCAACCGCTGTTGCTACCCCCGACCTCAGGGAGGCCTTACCCGATGGCCATCCGGCCTTGCTGATTGGGGATGTCGTCGATCAGTTGGACTTGAGGGAGATTCACGATCGTCTCGAGGATGGACAGTGGGGTGGCAAGCCCGGTTTCGATCCTCGCGTGATGGTGCGGATTTGGGTGTACGCGTACGCGCTCGGGTTGCGCTCGTCGAGGAAGGTTGCGCAGGCCCTGGTGGAGAACGTCGCGTTCCGGGTGGTGGCGCACAACCAGACGCCGGGGCATTGGGCTCTCAACCACTTCCGGACGCGGCACCGCGTAGCGCTCGGGAACCTCCTTGCGCAGACGGTGCAGGTCGCTGCAGGCATGGGGTTGGTGAAGCTCGTGAACGTCGCGATCGACGGCACGAAAGTCAAGGCGAACGCAAGCAAGCACAAGGCCATGAGTTACGGCCGCATGGACGCGAGCGAGGCGCGCTTGCGGGCCGAGATCGAGCGCTACTTCGAAGCGTGCGACGTGCAGGACGAACGCGACGATGAGACGTTCGGACCGGACGGTGACGGCATGAGCCTGCCCGAGGACTTGCGGAGTAGCCAGGCGCGCCGCGCCAAGATCGCGGCCGCCAAGCGCGAGTTGGAGCAGCGCGCGAAGGACCGTAAGGCCCGCAGCCAGGAGAAACGCCGGGACGCCGCGGAGCGGGAAGGCCGCGATTACCACCCCGGGATGATGCGGACGACGCGGTTCCCAAGGACAGCGATCAGATCAACTTCACCGATCCGGAGTCCCGCATCATGACGAGCGACGGCGCGTTCGTTCAGGCGTACAACGCGCAAGCCGCGGTCGATACCGACGAGTCACATCGTGCTCGCCGCTCAGCTCGGCAATCAGGCTCCGGACAGCGAGTACTTCCCAGCCTGGTGAACGAAACGATCGAGACGACCGGCAGGATCCCTGCTGCACGTGACTGCGGACGCGGGCTACTACGGTCGCAGCAACATCGAGCATGCCGAACGGCTGGGGACTGAACCGCTCATTCCGCCCGACAAGATCCGCCGTAACGAGTGGCGGGCGCAACAGGCGCCCAAGGGCCGCATTCCGAAGGGCCTATCTCGTAAGGACCGCATGCGGAGGCGCTTGGCGACGAAACAAGGGAAACGGCTGTACCTGCAACGCCAAGCCAGTGTCGAACCGGTGTTCGGAACCACCAAGGCTGCACGTGGCCTGCAGCAGTTCCTTCACCGCGGGCTTGATAAGAACCGTCACCTGTTCCGTTTCGACATGGCCGTCCATAACCTCTTGAAGATCGTGCGGCACGCCCAACGAAGCCTCACGCCGCCACCCCCAACCGCAGGGCCGGAGCGGCAACGACGAGCTTTCAAGCAAGCCTCGCAGGTACCCCATGAACCCAGTCCGGCCCACCCGAACCCATGCATCTCGAGGCGAAGCTCAGCCAACCCGACACGTCCCGCCGACCGCATGCCCGACCCGCACGACAACGGGTATGCACGCAGGCTCCTAGCCCTAATTATTCGTGAGGGTTGGAAGCGTGAAGGCCTCGAACGTGGTAGAAAGAGTGTGAGGCACGAACTTTCTACACGTTGGAGGCCTTCTGGTGAGAGAGGATAGCACGCAACAGTCTGTCGTCGTTCGAGGGGTGGTTCAGAAAGCCGCTGGTGGCAAGGTTCGATCAGCCGCTGGGCAGCAGCGATGGTGGGGCGGTGTTGCTTCGCGGCGTGGATGAGCAGTCTGGGGTTGACGACGTCGATGGCGTCGGTGTTGAGGGACCGGCGAGACCCAGAGCGGGTGCAGCACTCGTTTCGGGACGTGCTTCGCCAGCGGGTGGTGGGGATCGCGTGCGGGTACGAGGATGGCAACGATGCGAGCCGCTTGCGGCGCGACCCGATCCAGAAACTGGTGTTGGACCGAGACCCCGAGCGCGGGTTGGACCTGGCGTCGCAACCGACCCTGTCGCGCTTCGAGACTGGCGTGACGCGCCGTGAGGTGTTCGCCATGGGGGTCGCGCTGGCCGAGCGTGTGATCGAGCGGCACCGGCCCCGCCTGCAGCGGCCGCGCGAAGCGCATCACGGTCGACGTGGACGGCACCGACGACCCCACGCACGGCGCGCAGCAGGGCGCGCTGTTCAACGGGTTTTACGGCGGGCAGCTGCTACTTGCCGTTGGTTGCCTCCATCGCAGTTCGGGCAGGAGCGTGATCAGTACGTCCTCGACCAGCCTGCTGCGGAACGGCAACGCCCACGCCCGCGCTGGGCGCGATCCCGTTGTTGCGCCGCATCCTGGCGCGCCTGCGCGCGGCGTTCCCGAAGGCGCGCCTGCGGGTGCGGTTGGACGGCGGGTTCGCCACGCCCAAGCGTGTTCGACCTCCTCGAAACGGAGGGTGTGGAGTTCGTGGTCGCGACGGCCAAGAACGCGGTCCTGGAACGCCTCGTGGAACCCCTCATGCGTGAAGCCCGCGAGGCGAGCGAGGCGAGTGGGCAGAGTGAACGCCGGTACGGGCACGCCCTGTACCGGGCGCGCAGTTGGCCGCACGCGCGACGGGTCGTATTCAAGGCCGAAGTGACCCGGCATCCCGGCCGGAAGGCGCGGGACAACCCCCGCTTCGTCATCACCAACACCCGTGCCGATCCGGAGGTCGTCTACCGCCGCATCTACGCCAAGCGCGGCGACATGGAGAACCGCTTGAAGGAACTCCAGGACCACCTGGCCGCAGACCGGCTCAGCTGCACGCGTTTCCTCGCCAACCAAGCCCGCCTGCTGCTGCACACCGCCGCGTACGCGCTGTACCAGGAACTCAGGCTGCACGCGACCGGCACGAGTTTCGCCCGCGCGTACGCGGGCACCCTGCGCGAGCGCCTCATCAAGATCGGCGCGTGGATCAAGACCTCCACCCGCCGCATCACGCTGCACCTCCCCCAAGACGCCCCCTGGCAGCACGAATGGCGGCACGTCGCCAGGGCCCTGCAAGCCACCACCAGCGCCTGAACGACCCCCGACCCCGACAACGAAGCTCGCCCACACGATCGACGCCAATCCCTGGCGCCGAGCCGACCCCCTACACCCCAACGCGGCCCTTCAGGCCCCGCGAACCCCGTTCACGACGTCTCGAACCGCCCTCAAGGCCACCGACGAGGCGCCGACGCGGCGAACCGACGGGCGCCGACCCCGGAGCCACCAGCGCCGCTGGACCCGACCCGAAAGCCCACCCAGCCGCGCCTCTGCATGAAGAATGCGCGCTGAGCGTCAACGCCGTTCACTTAAGGATGGCGACGGCTTGGTCGGGCATCTTGGTCGGTTGCGGCCAGCCTTCGTGCTTGGCGCGTTTGGGTGGGTAGTACGTGACGGCGCGCTTGACGACGCGGGGGCAGGAGCGGAGTCGTGCGGGATTCGGTTCGGAAAGGATTTCGTGGATCGCTTCATGGATCAGCGTGGTTCGGGTCGTGGGGGGAAACACTCTCGGGTCTGGAGAGTTTGCGTCGCATGGCGCGCAGGCCGCCCGTGAAGGAGAGCCGGCCTGTGTCGACGTTGCCGCCGAGCGCGGCCTGGTGCAGCAGCCAGCGGATGGCGTAATGCACGCACGCGAAGCCGTAGAGCTCCTGGATCACGCCGCCTGGCGTGCGGCTGCGCAGGACGAGATGGGTTCCCCCCTGGCTGGCCTTGACCTCCTTGATGCTGATCTCGATGTCCCAACGTTTCGCGTAGAGCGCCGCGAGCTCCTCGGCCGGCGCGTCCTTGGGGTCAAGGATCGTGGTCGCCAAGCGGTACGCTTGCGCCGCCTGCGGCCTGCCGGGATCGTCGAGGGCGTACTCGAGGATCCGGATCGGCACGCCCGGCAGGCCCTTGCGACGATCGTTCGGGCTTTTGAACACCTGACTCAGGAACGACCCGTCCGGCAGCCTCTCCTCGACCGGGAACACCGCATTGCGCTTCAGGCGCCACAGCAACTCCGCGCCGGTAGCGTGCGCCTCCTGCCAGGCGTGAAACCCGAAGTACGCCCGGTCGCACAGGCACAACATGCCCGGCTGCAAGCGCGAAAGCAACGGCTTCGCAAGCGTCAACTCGCTGTCCGTGTACGCTCCCGCGGAGAGGCCCACGATGGCGCGCGTGCCGACCTCGCCAAGCGCGACCCAACGCACCCGCGGGTACGCGCTCCGCTTCCCCCGCGACACGCCCGGACGACCGAACCCGCTCGGCGTTCTTCGGCGTGTCCGGCACCTCCAGCGTGCTGCCATCGATGCTCATCAACCGCCACGAGCGGTACCACGCGCCCTGCGTCTCCGCGCTCCGCCATCGGTACGGCGGTCTCCTCGAACAAGCGCTGCAGCGGTTCCGACCCCACCCGCGCCCGCGCCTTCGAGAACGCCGACTTCTGCGGAATCACCAGCGGCACCGACGGATCGAACGACCGCAACCCCTCCACCAACAACCGGAACAACTCCCGATACCCCGCCGACGCGAACAACGCCATCGCCAGCACGTAATACACCACCAACTTCGACGGCAAAAGCCGCGAACGCTGCTCGATCCGCCCCGCCTCCCGCAACACCCGATCCACCAGCACCGGCGGAAAGAACGCCGCCAAAAACCCGAACCCCACCAAGTCCGGAACCCCGAACTCACGCTCCACCTTCTTCGGACGACCGGACTTCGCCACACCTCAAACTACCAACCCAACCCCACCCCGTCAAACCAAAGTGAACGGCATTGGCGCTAGGCTTGAAGGCCTGTGGTGCGTGGTCGCACGTTGAATCCATTCACTGCTGAACCGGAGGCTTGCGTCTTTGGGCGTTGCTGAATTCGTTGTGGCAATCGGACCGCCAGTCTCGGGGTAGTACGTTGCGACAAGCAGGATTCGCCCGATTGAGCGCGATCCATCATTGTCTCCGAACGTATTTGCGTTGAGGTAGTACGTGTACGACCCGGCAGCGTCGACCTCATCAATGAGCATCGCTGATCCGCCGTCCGAATACTGGCCCGAGATGAAGCCGGACTCAACGTCCAGGCGGTCCGAGTTTCTGAAGTTCGCTTCTGCTGATGTATCCGCTACGTACATCCTGATGGTGCTGTCTCCGGTTCCTGTTATGTGGATTGAAATCATATGGGCGGTCCCGTGAACTTGCACCACGCCGGCGGCGGGAACATCGATCGTGACACTTAGAAACTCGCTCGTCGTCGCGAAAGTACCGAGGAATACTCCGGAGTACGCGGTTGCGATTAATGGCTGGGCCTTCACTTCAAGGGCTGACACGGCGCTTTCCAGCGCGCTGAAATTGTCGTTGACTTCGCTTGCGATGATGTCGTCGCCGGCCGTGAATAGGTTGGGGATCGTTACGGCTGCGGCGAACATGCCGAGCGCAAGGAGTGCGGCAAGAAAGAACAGTGGACGGTAGGGGAACTGCTTCAAGGGGTCACCTCCAAGAGAGTGCGACTATTGCCAGGTGGCGTTGTTCCAGGTGCTCTCGTTCCAAACGCCAGGGCGGCCACCCTCGCCACCGGCCACGGGCGCGCTAGGCCCACCACAAGCAGCGAGAAGAAGAACAAACGCGAGGAGGAGGCCGAGGAATCTTCGGGAAGGGCGAGTTTTGGGTTCCATAGTCCGGTATACCCCGGGGCTTCTGCCGATTCGAGCGAAGGTACACATGTAGCTCCCCTTTGAAGATGTAGGCGATCGGGCGCAACACTTGGCTATTCGCTCACGTTTTTCGAGTGGCCAATGACGTGCTCGATCAGGATGTCGGGGGAATCCAACCCGGGGGTGGTGGCTTAGAACCACTCGCCAAGCCGTCGAGCACCGGGGGAGCCCGGGACGCGGCTACCCCCAATCTCGGGGATTTGGAAGTGCAATGCGATGAAGTCAACATGTCACGAGACGCCGATCGATTTCAGGCCAGTAGTACCAAGGGCTCGATTAGACTCGGGCATGATGCGGTCTGCTTCTCGATTCCTTGTTCTTCTCGTGGGCCTTGCATTGACGACAGCCTGCGCACCCTCCACGGCGAGTTCTTCAACTGGTCAGAGCAAGACACAGGACGCCTCGAACTCGGGTGGATCTTCTTCTACGCGTACCGCGTCCGGTAACAGCGTGAGCGACTTGCCAGCACTGCTTAGGTACGACGTGTCCAATGTGGAACTCCGTCTTACCCCCGAAAGTCCCGCGGTACTCGCGATCGGAGAGCGCGTCCAAGTGGAGGTTATTTGGGAGTCGAATATCGCAGAGCCGTACCAAGTCTGTCCGATCGTGACTACCTATTGGGCTGGGTGCGCGTCTTCTACTAGGCCGAACGGGCGGATGACCACTACGTTCTGGGCGGACGAGAAGCATTCCATTTCGCAGATCTTGCTCGAATTTAAAGAGACGTCGTTCCCGCGAGGGAATTTCTTTCAGGACAGCATTCCAGTCAACTATCGCTGGGAGTAGGAGTCTCCGTAGGCATTTGCCAAGGCGTAGTGCACTTCCCGCGGATAGGACAGGATAGGACGCCATAGGATAGGAGACGTGGCGGCCTTCCGGTCGCTCCGATCACTCCCGGTAGCGCCTCGGGCTTCGACCCCCGGGGCGCTCTCTTGTCGATCAGGTGGCGAGGTGTAACGCAGGGAGCACGTCGACGATCTCTCCCCGACGTTTCTCGCGTCTCGATCTTGTACGGCTCCACGAGGCGCAAGACTGCAGCCGGCAACTCGTCAGCGGGGATGATCTCGCCCCCTTCGACCATGTCGAGCGTCTGAACCCACAGGAACACGAAGCCTGGTCGAGGGTCTCGAACCCACGCGCGGATTGCGTCGACGCTGTCGCCAGGCCGGCCGAGCATGCTGGTGAGACCGACAAGCTGGTTATCGGCGTCGCGAACAATCGACCCCATGACGAACGCCGGTGGGTGCGCGGCGGCCTCGAGGGCAGCGTGATCCAACCCCGGCGATTTGATCCGGCTACGGTGTGGGTATCCAGAAGGAGGTCCCATGAAGGGCAAGTCGCAGTCCACGCATCAGATAACCGATTGGTCGTAGGTTCGAATCCTACCCGCCGAGCCAAAACCGATTATCCCCGTTGGGGACGGTGTTCGTAGACGCGCGGCGACTCTTTCTGGAGAGCCGCGCTTCTTCGTGTGCCCGGCGTGTGCGAGCTCCAGCGGCGAGAGCCCTCCGGTTTCGCCCAGCTGCCTTCGATAGGCGCCTCGCCCTTCACCCAGCATGAAGCCGAGCATGGGCCGCCTTGTGCTTGGAGCGACGGCAGCGTAGCGCCGGGCGCTGCTAGCGTCACGAGGATTGGGGGTGGACGATGCCGATGCGTGGTCGTGAGCGTCGCCGGCTGGAGCGGGTTCAGGAGAGCCTGGCTGTGGCTGGCAACGGCTGCTATCTCGCTGGGAGCGTCTTGTACCTGGTGGACGCGGCGTCGGTGGCGGCGTGGTCGTTCGTGGTGGGGAGCGCCCTCGCGCTGTTGGCGGGATTCCTGCCGCGATTGGTGCGGTTGTGGATTCAGCCGCGTGAGAGCGGTGATCACCACGCAGGCGTTGGGATGCTTCAGCTGGCGTAGTCCGTGGGTGCGCCATGGCACGACGGCCAGCACCCCCGGGGGCGAGGGCGGGCCGACGGGCGGCCGAGAGATCGGCGCCTTGCGGTTCGCGGCTCGATGGTCGATGGATTTCGCTCGAAAGAGCCGGTGCGCGTTCCGACATGGGATTCGGCGGAAACCCACGAGGTCGGAACGTGCACCGGCTCGTCCCGAGCATACGCCATGTCGCGGGCGAGCACCGTTCGGATGTCGGCCTCCCGTTCGCTCGCTCGCACGGTCCCCGACGCGGAGGCCCTGACCTAGCCCCGTGGGCGGGTCACGCCGGTACGCTGCCCGCATGCATCCGAACGCACGGCACGCCGCCCGCCTGCTGGGGACGTCGGTCGTCGAGGCGACGGCGCTGAGCGGCGGCTCGCTGGCCGAGGTGTTGCGCGTCCGGTTCGAGGACGGCCGCGAGGCGGTGGTCAAGGGCGGCGACGCGCCCCGGCGGGAGGCGCGCATGGTCCGGGCCATCCGGGCGCGGGGCGTGCCGGTGCCCGAGGTGATCGCCGTCGACGCCCACGTGCTCGTGCTGGGCGTCGTGCCCGACCGTGGCACGCTGGACGCCGCCTGGGGCGACCTGGCGCGCGTGCTGACGACGCTGCACGAGCCGTCCAGCGTGGCGACGCCCTACGGCTGGGAGGAGGACGACGCCTTCGGACCGTTGGCGATCCCCAACGCCGCGGCGGACGACTGGCCGACGTTCTGGGCCGAGCGGCGGCTGCTGGCGCACGCGGCGCGGCTCCCGGCCGACCTGGCGCGACGCGTCGAGCGTCTCGCCGCGGACGTGCCGGGCCGCCTGCCCGCGCGGCCGATCCCGGCGCTGCTGCACGGCGACTTGTGGACCGGGAACGTCCTCGCCGACGGGTCACGCGTCAGCGCCCTGATCGATCCGGCGTGCTACCACGGGCACGCCGAGGTGGACCTGGCGATGCTGACGCTGTTCGGCTCGCCGGCGCCTGCCTTCTGGGACGCCTACCCCGTCGAGCCCGGCTGGCACGAGCGGCGGCCGATCTACCAGCTGTGGCCGGCGATCGTGCATCGGCTCCTGTTCGGGGAGGCCTACCGGCCGATGGCGAGCCGGCTGCTGAGCGAGGCCGGAGCGTAGCGTCCGTTCGTCTTCGGGCGCCGATTCGAAGACCGTCCCGTAGGTACCGCGCCAACGGGGGTAGCCTGAGCCATGACCTACCTCTTCTTCGCGCTGCTGATCGGAGTCCTGTACGTCTACCTGCGCGCCAGGCAGGAGGAGGCCCGCTTGCGCGAGGCGTCGCGCCACCGCGCCTCTCGCGCCTTCGAGCTGGGGCTGCGTGCCGCGAAGGAGCTGGCCGACCATCCCGACGATGCACGCGCCGAGTACGACGCGGACCGGGACACCTACGTCATCGTGCGCGACGCGCGATTCACCTACCGCGTCGACGACGGCTCGATGCCCCTGTAGGCGAGGCGCCGGCCCGCCTCGGACGAGGCGATTCGCGAGGGGCGGCCGGACGATGGCGGTACGCTCGAGGGGACGCCGAAGCGGGGCCGACCGAGCCGGCCCCGTCCGCGGCGAGGCGTCCCGATCGTCTTCTCGCACGCGGGAGCAGGGGCGGTGGCACCGATGAGCGACCCGAACGAACGGCGCGAGGACTGGCACCGGTTGAACGCGGACGAGGTGCGCGAGCGGCTCGAGACGCCCGAGGGCGGCCTCGCCACCGAGGAGGCGGCCCGCCGGCTCGAGCGGGACGGCCGCAACGAGCTGGTCGAGACGGGCCGCAAGTCCGTCTGGTCGATGATCCTCGACCAGTTCCGGGACTTCATGATCATCGTGCTGATCATCGCGGCCGTGGTGGCCGGCCTGATCGGCGAGGCGACGGACACCATCGCCATCGCCGTGATCGTGATCCTCAACGCCGTGCTCGGCTTCGTGCAGGAGTACCGGGCCGAGCAGGCGATGGCCGCGCTGAAGAAGATGTCGGCCCCCTCCGCGACGGTGCGTCGAGACGGCCGATCACGCTCGCTGCCCGCGCCGGAGCTGGTGCCCGGCGACCGGGTGTCCCTGGCGGCGGGCGACGTGGTCCCGGCCGACGTGCGACTGTTCGAGGCGGCGCAGCTGCGGATCGACGAGTCCGCCCTCACCGGCGAGTCGGCGGCGGCCGAGAAGGACGCCTCGACCCTCGACGGGGAGGAGCTTCCCGTCGGCGACCGCCTGAACATGGCGTACAAGGGCACGCAGGTGAACCACGGACGGGGCGACGGCGTGGTGGTCGCGACCGGCATGGACACCGAGCTGGGCCGGATCGCGACCCTGTTGCAGGAGCAGGACGACGGCCAGACGCCGCTGCAGAAGCGGCTCGCCGTGTTCGGCCGGCGCCTCGCCTTCGCCGTGCTGGCGATCTGCGCGCTGGTGTTCGTCACCGGGCTGATGCGGGGCGAGCCACCGATGCTGATGCTGCTCACCGCCATCTCGCTGGCCGTGGCCGCGATTCCCGAGGCGCTGCCTGCCGTCGTCACCATCTCGCTGGCGCTGGGCGCGCGAAAGCTGGTTCGGCAGCAGACCCTCGTCCGCAACCTGCCCGCCGTCGAGACGCTGGGGTCGGTGACCTACGTGTGCACCGACAAGACCGGCACGCTGACGCTCAACGAGATGTCGGTCCAGGAGCTGCGCGCGGGAGGTCGCACCTACCAGCGTGACGAGATCGCCGACGCCGACGGGCCGATCGACGCGGAAACGCTGGGCGAGGAGGGCGAGCACCCCGTCGCGACGGTGCTGACCGCGATGGCGCTGTGCAACGACGCCCAGGCGGACGGCTCGGACGAGGCGACCGGCGACCCGACCGAGGTCGCGCTGGCCGAGCTGGCGCGCGAGAAGGGCTACCTGCGCGAGCGCCTCGACGACACGCTGCCGCGGATCGCGGAGCTGCCGTTCGACTCCGAGCGCAAGCTGATGACGACCTTCCATCCCTGGGTCGGCGGCAAGGTCGTGTCGTTCACGAAGGGCGCGATCGAGGTCCTGACCGATCGCTGCGAGCGGATGTCGAACGGGACCGGGACCACGCCGCTGGACCGGTCCCGGATCGAGGAGGTCTCGGACCGGATCGCCGCCGACGGTCTGCGCACGCTGGCCTTCGCCGTACGCGTCTGGGACGAGGTGCCGGAGCCGCTCACCTCGGACCGGGCCGAGACCGGGCTGGTGCTGATCGGCATGGTCGGCATGATGGACCCGCCCCGTCCCGAGGCGGCGGAGGCGGTCGAGGAGTGCCGCGCCGCGGGCATCCGGCCGGTGATGATCACCGGCGACCACCCCCGCACCGCCGAGGCGATCGCGCGCCGGGTCGGGATCCTGCGCGAGGAGGGCGAGGCGGTCATCACCGGCCCGGACCTGGTCCGAATGACCGTCGACGAGTTCGAGGAGCGGGTCGAGGACATCCGCGTCTACGCCCGGGTGGCGCCGGAACAGAAGCTGAACATCGTCGAGGCGCTGCAGGATCGTGGCCACTTCGTGGCGATGACCGGCGACGGCGTGAACGACGCGCCCGCGCTCAAGCGCGCCGACATCGGCGTGGCGATGGGCGTCACCGGCACCGACGTCTCGAAGGAGGCGTCGGACATGATCCTGCTCGACGACAACTTCGCGACGATCGTCGGCGCGGTGCGCGAAGGCCGGCGCATCTTCGACAACATCCGCAAGTTCATCAAGTACACGATGAGCAGCAACGTCGGCGAGATCGTCACCATCGCGGTCGCGCCGTTCTTCGGCTTGCCGATTCCGCTCCTGCCGATCCACATTCTGTGGATCAACCTCGTCACCGACGGTGTTCCGGGTCTGGCCCTCACGGCCGAGCCGGGCGAGCGCGATGTGATGGCGCGTCCTCCGCGGCACCCCCGCGAAAGCATCTTCGCGCGTGGACTGGGGATCCACATCGTCTGGGTCGGGCTGTCGATGGGCGGCGTCGCGATCGCGACGCAAGCACTGTTCATCGGGGCCGAGGAGGGCACCTGGCGCACGATGGTGTTCACCGTCCTGTGCCTGAGCCAGATGGGCCACGTCCTCGCGATCCGCTCCGAGCGGGACTCGCTGTTCCGCCAGGGCGTCCTGTCCAACCGGCCTCTCTTGGCGGCGGTCGTGGCGACGTTCGCGCTTCAGATGGCGACCGTGTACCTGCCGTTCCTCAATCCGGTGTTCGATACCGTTCCGCTGACGGCGGGGCAGCTCGCGATCGCGCTGGCGCTGTCCACCGTGGTGTTCGTCATGGTCGAGACCGAGAAGACGGTCAAGCGCGTTCGTGCCGCCCGCACGCCTCGGTCGCCGACCTAACCGTCCTCCGCCATTCGGATCTGGACGGCGCGCAGAAGGTCGGTCGTGCTCACGATCCCGACCATCTCGCCGTTCCGTCCGGTGACGATCAGTCGGCGGCCCGAGCTCTCGTTGATCCGCTTGAACGCCTCGGCGGCGCCGGCGTGCAGGTCGATCGTCGCGACGTCGCGGGCCATCACCTCTTCGACGCGCGCGGTGGGCTCCGCGTCGTCGATGTCCTGAAGGCGGATCGATCCGATCAGCTCGCCCTCGTCGCTGACGACGGGAAAGAAGACGTGCTTCCTGGTGAACATGTGCCGGGTCAGCGCCTCGACCGTCATGTCCGTGCGGACGGTGACCGGGTCGTCCGACATCAGGTCACGGACCTCGACGTTCTCGAGCGCCTTCTCGACCGTGGCGAACTGGGCCTCCGCCTTCACGGCGATCCAGATGAAGAACGCGATCGCGACCATGAACAGGTTGAACGTGGCCAGACCGAGCAGCCCCAGCAGGACTGCGAGAACCTGACTCACGCCGGCCGAGACGCGGGTCGCCCGAAGGTGCCCCATACGCAACGCCAGCAGCGACCGCAGAACGCGCCCCCCGTCCATCGGCAGCGCCGGCAGGAGGTTGAACACCGCGAGCACGATGTTCACGGCCGCCAGGTAGCTGAGGACCACGAGAAGCGCACCGCCCGCCGGCGCGATCAGGCCGGTGATCCCCCACAGCAGAACGCCCAGCACGGCGCTCGTGATCGGCCCCACGATCGCGACGACAGCTTCCGCCCGCGGCTGCTTCGGCATCTCGCTGAACTGCGCGATGCCGCCGAGGATCCAGAGCCGGATCTCCTTGATCTCGACGCCGTAGCGCCTCGCGGTCAGCGCGTGGGAGAGCTCGTGGACGAGCACGCTGATCATCAGGCCGATCGCGGACAGCAGACCCAGAAGGTACGGCGTCGCCCCCTGCTCCAGCGGCGCGGCCTCGATGGGAAGCTCGAACATCTCGACGTACGTCGCCACGTTGCCGCCGATCAGCCAGGTGAGCAGCGCGATCAGCAGCAGGAACGTGGCGTCCAGACGGATCGGGATGCCGAAGAGGTCGAACGGAAGGCGAAAGCCGGACTTGAGCATGTCTCACCCTAGCGCCGCGGATCGCGCGGGGTCAGTCGGTTCCTTCGGCGAGCCGCTCGCCCATGCGCTTGCGCATCGCGCCGATCGGGTTCGCGACCGCCAGGCGGGCGGCCGCCCACGCCTTCTTGCGGTCGTGCTCTTCGGGCCCCAAGCCGCCGTCCTCCAGGTCGGCGTAGTGCAGCACCTGATCCTCGTTGGCAGCCAGCACTTCGTTCAGCACCGAGTGCAGCGAGTCGCGCACGGCCAGGCCCTCGCGCAGCATGTCCTGCATCTCCAGGACGCGCTCGACCAGCTCGGCGTGCGTCATCGACTCCAGTTCGGCGCGGGTGCGTTGCATACGACCTCCCACCGCCACTCTACACGGGGCTCCAGGCCGGTACGATGCCCCATGTCCGCCGATCTGACCACGCTTTCCCTGACCGAGCTCGCGGCCGCCTACCGGAGCGGCCGCACGACGCCGCTCGAGGCGGCCGAGGCGTACTTGCGCACGATCGAGCCAGGACCGGTCTGGCGCGTGGCGACCGCCGACCGGGCGATCCGTCAGGCACGGCGCGCCCAGCACGCGTTCGAGGCGGGCGTGGACCTCGGCCCGCTCCAAGGGATTCCCGTCGCCGTGAAGGACCTGATCGACATGGAGGGAGAGGTGAGCGCGGCCGGGTCCGGCGCCCGGCTGGCCGAGGCCCAGCCCGCCCAGCGAGACGCCCCGCTGATCGCCCGCTTGGACGAGGCCGGCGCCGTGTTCCTGGGCCGGACGCAGATGACGGAGCTGGCGTTCTCCGGCCTGGGTATCAACCCACATTTCGGAACGCCACGCGGGCCCCACGATCCGGAGCGGGTCCCGGGAGGCTCGTCGTCCGGCTCGGCGGTCGCCGTCGCGACGCACCAGGCGTGCCTGGCGCTGGGGTCCGACACGGGCGGCTCGGTCCGGATCCCGTCCGCGTTCCAGGGGCTGGTGGGGCTCAAGACCAGCGATCGCTCGCTTCCCTTGGAAGGCACGGTCCCCCTCTCGACCACGCTGGACACGCTGGGGCCGATCGCCAGGACGCTCGAGGACGCCTGGGCGGCCTGGCGCGCGATGCGGGCGCTTGCCCCGGCGCCGTTCCCCGAGGCGCCCGGCACGCTTCGACTGTGGGCGCCGCCGACGGTGGTGATGAATGACCTGGACCCCGAGGTCGCAGCCGCGTTCGAGGACGCGCTGAACGCGCTGACGGCCGCGGGCCATTCGGTCGAACGGGCCGAGATGCCGTCGCTGCGAGAGGCGAACGGTCTGTACGGGCGGTACGGCAGCTTCGCGGCTCACGAGGCGCTGGCGCTGTACGAGGCGTTCTTGGAGCGGGCCGAGCCGGCCGTCGATCCACGCGTCGCGACGCGGATTCTGGCCGTGCGGGATCGGCCGTCCAGCGACTACCTGCGCCTGGGGTACGCGCGCCAGCGGATCGTCGCCGACGTCTGGGACGAGGCGCGGGGCGTCGACGCGATCGTGACCCCGACGGTCGCGATCCGGGCGCCGCGGACCGCTCCGCTCGAAGCGGACGACGCCGCCTACCACCGCGCCAACGCGGCGGTGCTGCGCAACACGACGCTGTTCAACCTCCTGGCCGGCCCGGCCGTCACCGTTCCCATCGGCGATCCCGAGCTCGGGATCGGGGGCACGGTCGCGGCGGCACCCGGACGCGAAGCCCAGGTCCTGGCGGTGGCGGCTCGCTGGCGCGAGGCCACGCGGAGCGCCTAGCGGGCGGTCAGGCCCAGGGGGCGGTCAGGTCGGCTCCAGGCTGGGCCGCGTCCGGTCGCGCAACAGCGCCAACGCGGTCAGGAACCCGCTGCCGTACTTGACCATGACGTCGGTCACGATGACCTGCACCATCCAGCCGGCGGTGGCGAACGGTGCGCCGGCGAAGGCCAGCACGGTGAACAGGATCGTGTCGATCGGCGCGGACACGGCGTTGGACGAGAGCACGCGCACCAGCCAGCGGCGTCGGACCAGCCGCTGGTACACCTCGGTGTCGGCGGCCTCGGAGACCACGATGGCCAGGAAGCTGACCGCGACGTAGCGCAGCGGCGTTCCCACCGACAGCGCTGCCGCCACGTTCATCACGGCCGCCGCGAAGATCATGGCGTACACGGCGCGTCGGCCGTAGCGGTGGACGCGGTCTCGCTGCGTGAACGTCACGCCGAAGAAGAGGGTCCCGACGTTGACCAGGAACCAAGGTCCTACCGGCAGGAACGCGTCCAGGGTGTAGTTCGCCAGCAGCGTCGCCGCGGCGTACACGCTCATGGCGCCCACCATGTGGCCCTGGCGTTCGGGCACCGCGGCCAGCGCCACGCCCAGCAGGGCGGAGGCGAAAGGAGCCACGAGGTCGCGGACCGGAACTCCGAACGCCGCGAGGACGGCCGCGAACGCGAGTCCGGCAGCCAGGAAGGCGGTCCCGCTCCGTCCGGTGCGGATCAGGGAGCGGGCCAGCGCATCCCCGAACAGGGCGCCTAAGAACACCAGCGTGGCGATGGGAAGCCGGTCGGGCGGCGTCGCGCCGAACCCCGACATCCAGAGCAGCGCACCTGCCCCCACCGTCACCAGGGCGGGCAGAGCGAGCAGGCGGAGTCGATCGGATCGCCGTGGCGCGGCGGGTGTAGGCGCGGTCATGACCACCTCCGGAACGGATCGGCATCGGGGCTCGCGAGCACGGCGGGGCCGGGTACGGGAGCGCCCCCCGAGCGCGTGGCCCAGGGGGCGGCTGTGGTCGGGGCGAGAGGATTTGAACCTCCGACCCCCTCGTCCCGAACGAGGTGCGCTACCAGACTGCGCTACGCCCCGATGCAGCGACGGAGCATACCAGCGCGGTCAGAACCGGTCAAGCGACGTCCTCCGCGTCGGTCTCCGTCGCTTCGAACGCCGCGTCGACCGCGCTCCGCACCGTGTCTCCCGCGAAGCCGCGCCGTGCGAGGAACGCCGACGCCTTGGCGCGGTCCTTGCGGGGATCGCCCGACGCGAACCGCCAGGCGTGCTTGGCCAACACGCCGCGCGCGGCGGCCAGCTGCTGCGCATCGTCCAGCGGTGCCAGGGCCTCGTCGCGAAGCTGTTCGGAGACGCCGCGGCGTTCGAGCTCGCGCCGGAGCGCCCGCCGGCCCTTCCGGTGCGCCCGGCCGCGGACGTGGCCCTCGGCGACACGACGGTCGTCCAGCAGCGCGAGCTCCTCCAGGCGAGCGAGCGCCGCCTCGCGAACCGGGTCCGCGACGCCCTTGCGACGCAGGCGCTCTTCGAGCTCGGCGCGGGCGTAGTCGCGTCGCGCCAGCAGTCGCAGCAGGTAGGCCACGGCACGGGGCGCGTCCCAGTCGCTTCCCGTCGTGCCCCGCCCCGTCGTGCCCCGCCCCGATGCGCCGCTGGCCGATGCGTCCCGTCCAGGCGTGCGGCTCACCGGAGCACCTTGGTCGGGTCCAGTCGTGCTGCGCGGCGGGCCGGCAGCAGCCCGGCCGCGCCGCTGGTGACCAGCGACAGGGCCGCGACCCAGGCGACGTCCAGAGGCGCGACCTCGACGGGGAGCCGGGTGATGAAGTAGAGGTCGCCCGGCAGCGGGAACGGCTGCAGCCTGAAGTAGGTCGCCGCGGCGACGCCCAGGCCCACGCCGAGCAGCGTACCGGCGCCCCCCAGGAGCGAGCCTTCGAGCGTGAAGGTGGCCAGGATCTGCCGCTGGCTCGCGCCCAGCGCGCGAAGCACCGCGATCTCGGGCGTCTTCTCGGCCACGGTCAGGACCAGGATGTTGGCGATCCCCATCGCCGCGACCAGCACGATCAGGAACACGACGACCGAGATCACCGCCTTCTGCAAGCGGAGCTGGGTGACGAGGCCGCCGAAGAGCGAGCTCCAGGCGATCGCCCGCAGCCCTGAGAGGTCGGCGAGCTCCTGCCCGACCTCGTCCGCGCGACCGGGGTCCGCGATCCGGACGTGGTAGCCGCTGATCTCGCCGGGCGCGTCCAGGTACGCCTGAACGGTGGCGAGCGAGGCGTAGGAGGCGAGCCCGTCGATCAGCTCGTTCCCGACACGGAACGTGTCCGCGACGATGAAGCGGGCACGGTGGCCGGCGACGTCCTGGACCAGCACCTCGTCTCCGCCGAGGACCCCGAGCTGCATCGCCAGCGAGGCGCCCAGGATGACGCCGTCGCCCTCCCGCATCGCGTCCGCGGACGCGTCCAGCGTGGCGAGGTCCAGGACGTCGGTGTGGAGCGCCGGCTCGATGCCGAGAAGCTGGGTGTAGCCCTGACGGCCGGTGATGCCCAAGGTGGCGTCCGCCCGCCGCGCGATCAGCGCCTCGACCGCCAGGAACGGGGCGACGGCGCGCACGTCATCGTGCGCGGCGATGCGGCGTCGCAGCTCGGCGACGTCCGCCATCCGGCCGTCGGCCTGGTAGGTGCGCAGCGTGACGTGAGGGGTGGCGCGCAAGGTGCTGTCGAGCAGCTCGTCGATGAAACCGTTCGTGAGGGAGAGAGCCAGGATCAACACCGCGACCCCGACGGCCACGCCCGCCACCGTCAGAGCGGACTGCAGCACGCGCCGGCGGACGTGAGCGAGCGCTAGGTAGAGCGGCAGAGGCACGCCCGGACTCTACCGTGCGGCGCTGGCGTGCAGCGCTCCGCCTGCGGCGATCAGCGAGCGGATGCGGTGAGGATCGGTCGGCCTTCGAACGGCGCGGCGGCGTGCGGATCGAGCAGCGGTCCGTCGTAGCCGTAACGCACGACCTCGACCTCGACCTGGCGCACGCCCCAGTTCACGGCGCTGGCGTAGTCGCCGAACCAGACGTCGATCTGATCGCGCTTGCGTGCGTGCATCGTGTCTTCGACGACGAACAGGCCGTGGGCGTCCAGAACGCTCTGGAACCGTCCCGAGCCGCGCCCGTCGTAGTACCCGCCGAGGTCGCGGATCCGCACCAGCGAGCCGTAGGGAATATCGCCCCCGAGGAGATCACGGCTGACGGCGAGCACGCCGAAGCGGGTGCGGGTGCCGGTCGCGGTGGTGTGCGGGCTCGCGTCGGTCTGCGACGCGAGCGAGTTGTAGCCGGTAGCGCGTACGGTGAACGTCGGGTTGGCGTCGGGTCCGTGAGGAGTGTCCGAGATCGCCGCGGGACCACCCGGATCGGCGAGGATACGAACCTCGGGCGCGATCGCGAGGGTGACCGTGTCGGTGCGCTCGGTCCGGAAGCCCAGGACCAGCGAGCCGACGACGAGACCGATGGCGCAGAGCTTGGCGCTGATGTGCAGTGCCATCTCCACCTCCAGTCGCGTGACGGTAGCACCGTGGCGGCGCGTTTCCGCGATCGGAGGCGACACGATCCCCAGGCCGCACCCTGTAGCCGCACCCTGTAGCCGCACCCTGTAGACGACGGCCGACCGAGCGGCGCGATTCGCTGGGCACGGCGATCGTCACGCGAGGGTCGGCTGCCGCCCGGCGCTCCGCGCTAGCATGGTCCGCGATGTCCACCAGCCCCGACTTCGGCTTCGAGATCCTCGCCCGCGACGGTGCCGCCCGGCGCGGTCGCCTGCGCACCGCACACGGAACGGTCGAGACGCCCGCCTTCGTCGCCGTCGCGACGCAGGGGAGCGTCAAGAGCGTGGCGCCGGCTGCGGTGCGCGCGGCCGGCACCCAGATCCTGTTCGCGAACACCTACCACCTCTACCTGAGGCCCGGCGCCGAGACGGTCGCCCGCCACGGCGGCCTTCACCGGTTCATGCACTGGGACGGCCCGATCCTGACCGATTCCGGCGGGTTCCAAGTGTTCTCGCTGGGCGCGGGCCTGGAGCACGGCGTGGGCAAGGTGGCCAGCATCTTTCCCGGGGAGGGCCCGGGCCCCGCCGCGGCCCGGACGGGGCAGGGCATGGTCCGCGTCGAAGAGGAGCGGGTGGTGTTCACCAGCCACATCGACGGGAGCCGCCACCTGTTCACGCCCGAGATCTCGATCGAGATCCAGCGAGCGCTGGGCGCGGACGTGGTGCTGGCCTTCGACGAGTGCACGAGCCCGCTGCACGACGAGCTCTACACGGCGCAGAGCGCGGACCGGACCCACCGCTGGGCGGAACGCTCGCTGCGGGCGTTCCGGGAGAGCGAGCCTCGCCACGGTTACGACCAGGCGCTCTACGGGATCGTCCAGGGGGGCGCGTTCGAGCGGGTGCGGGCAGCGTCGGCCCGCGTGATCGGCGGCATGGGGTTCGACGGCTTCGCCGTGGGCGGGAACCTGGGCGACACGCGCGAGACGATGTACCGGGTGCTCGACTGGACCGTGCCGGAGCTGCCGGAGGCCCCGCCGCGGCATCTCCTCGGGATCGGCGACGTGGCCAGCGTGTTCGAGGCGGTGGGCCGGGGCCTGGATACCTTCGATTCCGTGGCGCCGACCCGGAACGCGCGCAACGGTGGGGTTCTCGCTCGTTTCGACGACGACGGCACGCCGCTCCCCGCGTTCCGCCTGAACCTGAAGAACGCGCGCTTCGCGGACGACCTGCGGCCGATCGACGCAGCGTGCGACTGCGACACCTGCCGTCACCACTCGCGCGCCTACCTACGGCACCTCCTGAAGGCGAACGAGCAGCTCGGTCAGCAGCTCGCCACGATCCACAACCTTCGGTTCATGGCACGTCTGATGGAGGCGATCCGCGACGCTATCGCGATCGGCCGCCTGGACGCGCTCAGGGCCGCCTGGCTGGAGCCGGCGCGCGAGGCGAGGTCGGACGAGGCGAGGTCGGGCGCTGCACCGCGCTGAACCGTCGCTCGCTCAGAACGCGCGCTCGATCAGGTCGATCTGCGTGCCGTCCTGCGTCACGAACCGGACCACGCCCACGGTGGGGACGAAGAAGAGGTCCAGCACCGTTCGTCCGCCGCTGCTGGTGAGGGTGGTCTGGCGGACGTGCAGGGCGTTGAACCGTCCCGCGGGCGTCTGGACGCCGGCGAGGCCGACGACCTCGCTCGAGAGCGTGATGTCGATCCCGCTGACCCGGGTCGTGCTCTGCCACGTGTCGCCCGGCTGCAACGGCGAGGGAGGATACACCGTGAGCGGCGGCTGGTACGGCATGATCTCGCCGCCCGCCGAGGTGCCGTGGCTGACCACGCCCGCCCCGAAGGTGAGGATCTCCTCGCTGACCGGGACGCCCGAGAAGTAGTGCGTCAAGACCATCCGCTGGGCGCCGAGCAGGTCGCGAGGCCCCGACAACGTCTGCGTCTCGCCGTTCGAGTAGGTCCAGGTCATTCCGGCGTCGGACGGGTAGTAGCTCGGCTGGGCGACGGCCCAGGAGAGAGCGACCAGGGCGAGCAGCGCTGCGAAGGTCCGGCTCACGCTTCGTCCTCGCCCGACAGCTCCTCTGCGCGGAGCGCCGCCTCTTCGACCGCGCGCATCACCGCGTAACGCGCGCCGTGTCGCTCCAGCGCGCGAACACCGGCGATGGCGGTCCCGCCCGGCGACGCGACCTCGTCCTTGAGATCGGCGGGGCCGGCGTCCTCGAGCAGGCGTGCGGTGGCGTGCAGGACCTGTCGCGCCAGCTCCTGGGCGGTCTCGCGGCCGAAGCCGGCGCGGACGCCGCCGTCGGCGAGCGCTTCGGCGATCACCGCGGCGAACGCCGGTCCCGACCCGGCCAGGCCCGTGAACGCGTCGAACTGCGACTCGGGAATGCGGTGCACGCGACCGACGGCCTGGAACAGCGCCTCGGCGAACGCCAGGTCGTCGGCGTTCGCGCCGGGAAGCGCAGCGAGGGCTGTCGAGGAGAGGCGTACCCGTGCGCCGAGGTTCGGCATGGCGCGAAGCACTCGGCGACTCCCGACGCGGCGGGCGATCGCCTCGGCGGGGACTCCCGCCATGATCGAGAGGTAGCAGCCGGAGCGCCGCGCGATCAGCGGGGCGACCCGCTCGAACGCTTGCGGCTTGACGCCGATCAGAATCCGTTCGGCGTGATGAACGCCGTCGTCGTCGAGCTCCGCGACGCCGTAACGCTGGGCCAGCAAGGTGCGGCGCGCGTCGTCGGGGTGGTAGACCCCGACGTCGGCGGCGTCGAGCACGCCGGCGCGAAGGGCTCCTGTCAGCACGGCGCCGCCCATCTTGCCGGCACCGACGATGGCGAGCTTCACCGGATCGGACCTCCGTTCCTGACGCACGTTACCGCGCTGAACGGCGGCCTGGTGCCAACCATCTCACCGCGGAGGCGCCCAGCACGGCGCCGGCGAGGTCCGCCGCGAAATCGGCGAGCTGCGGCGTGCGCCCCGGCACGGCGCCCTGATGAAGCTCGTCGGCGACGCCCAGGCCGGCCGCCACCAACAGCGCCGGCACCACGCGAAGCCCGGCGAGCCGCAGCAGCACGGTCTGCACGAAGAACAGCCCGGCGTGCCCCACCTTGTCCAGCTGCGGAAGGTCCAGCAGACCGCTTCCGGGGGGATCGGACCGAGAGGACAGCCACCACACGCCGGCCGCCCAGGCGACGGCGGGGACCACGCGGAGCACGCGCACCAGCGCGGAGCGGGTCATCGCGAGGGCGGCTCGGGCGCGGCGGGCTGCACCAGCTCGACCAGCACGCCCCCCGCCCACGACGGGTGCAGGAAGGCGACGCGGCTTCCGGCCCGGCCCGGCCGCGGCGCCAGGTCCACGGCGCGCGCGCCCTCGGCCAGCAGACGCGCCAGCTCCGCGTCGACGTCGTCGACGCGGAACGCGACGTGGTGGACGCCCGGACCGCGCCGCTCCAAGAAGCGCGCGAGCTGCGACGTGTCGTCCAGCGGCGCGAGCAGCTCGATGGCGGCGTCGCCGGCGCGGAGCAGGCGGACGCGGACGCCCTGCTCCGGAACGGTCTCGTCGTCGAGCGCGGGCAGGCCCAGCTGGCTCCACGGCGCCGCTCCCTCGTCCAGGTCGCGCACGGCGATGCCGACGTGGTCGATCGGAAGCCCTGCGACGCCCGCTGGTAGCTCGTCGGGCCAGGTCATGCCGCGCGTCCCTCGGGCGTCAGCTCGCCACGGAGATCGGTCGTGATCAAAGCCCGCACCGCCGCCGGCTCGCGTTCCCTCGACAGCAGCCAGATCAGCTTCGCCAGGGCGGCCTCGGCGGTCATGTCGCCGCCCGGGACCACGCCGGACGCGGCCAGCGCCGAACCGGTGGCGTAGTCGCCCATGCGGACGCCTCCGCGCAGGCACTGCGTGACGGCCGTGATCACCACCCCGCGATCGTGCGCCTCGGCCAGCACCTCGAGCAGGGCGGGGTCGCGCGGCGCGTTGCCCGCGCCGTACGTCTCGAGCACCATCCCCTCGACCGGGTCGCGCAACACGTTGCGAAGCGTCTCGGCGCCGATCCCGGGAAACAGGCGCAGCGCCAGGACCTGCACGTCGCGCAGCCGGGTGGTGCGCAGAGGGCCGGGGCCGGCGGGTCGCAGGCGGTCGGTGGCCAGCTCGATCGTCACGCCCGCCCGGCCGATCGGTGCGGCGTCGGGACTCTCGAACGCGTCGAAGCCCGAGGTCGAGACCTTCGTCGCCCGCACGCCCCGCAGAAGCCGGCCGCCCGCGTAGACGCCGACCTCGGCCAGCTCCGGGCGGGTCGCGAGCAGCAGCGAGGTGATCAGGTTCTCGCGCGCGTCGCTTCGCGCTTCCGCCAGCGGAATCTGCGCGCCGGTGAGAATCACCGGCCGGTCCAGGTCCTCGAGCAGGAACGCCAGCGCCGAGGCGGTGTACGCCATCGTGTCGGTGCCGTGAAGCACCACGAAGCCGTCGACGCCGGCCTGCTCCTCGACGAGCGTGTCGGCGACGCGTTGCCAGTCGGACGGTCGCGTGTCGGAGCTGTCCAACAGCGGGGCGTGCTCGACCAGGCGAAAGCTGGGAAGCTCGGGGCGTCCGAGCGCGTCGATCCCGGCGAGCAGCCGCTCGAGATGCCCCGCCTCGGGAGCGTAGCCGTTCGGTCCGCGGCGCATGCCGAGCGTGCCACCGGTGTGGAGCAGCAGGACGTGGGGTCGGGCCATGACGCCAGCGTACCGCCCTGCCGCGCCGTCAGCGGATGCCGGGAGGCACCTGGGTCGGCGGCGGCTCGGGCAGGTTGCGCGGCATGGGCACGCCCTCGAGCCGCTTCATCACGCCGTTCTCGTTGCAGCCCACGAAGAACGGGCAGCGCAGGCACTCCGACCACACCCGGGGGTGCAGCTCGCGGGTCTTGTCGATCAGGGTGAAGCCGCACGCCTCGAAGAAGCCCACTTCGTACGTCCAGGCGAACAGGACCGGCACGCCGATCCGCCGCGCCTCGGCCTCGCAGGCGGCCACCAGCGCCCGGCCCACGCCGCGTGCCCGGACGTCCTTCGCGACCGCCAAGCCGCGCACCTCGGCGATGTCGCCCCACAGCAGGTGCAGCGCGCCGTTGCCGGCGAAGGTGACGGTCCCGTCGTCGTCCACCACCTCGGCGACGAAGAAGTCGCGAAGGTTCTCGAAGATGTTCTGCATCGGCCGGACCAGCATCCGGCTCTGCGACGCCCAGTAGCCGATGTTCTCGAAGATCGCCGGAACGTCCTCGGCGGTGGCGTGCCGGACCCGGACGTCGCCGCTCACCGCGGGCCGACCGCGGCGCCGGCCTCGTCGCCGTCGACCTGGTCGGCGTCCAGCTCTCCTCGGAGCGCCTCGATCCGCTCGCGAACGCGGCTGGGCGCCGTCCCGCCCCAGCTGGTGCGCCCCGACACGACCGTCTCGAGCGCCAGCGCGTCGTACACGTCCGCCTCGATCCGCTCGTCCAGCGTCCGCATCTCGGCCAAGGGGAGCGCCTCGAGCGGCACGCCCCGCTCCAGCGCGGTGGCGACCATGCGGCCGACGACCTCGTGCGCGTCCCGGAACGGCAGCCCCTTCTTGGCGAGGTAGTCCGCCAGATCGGTCGCGTTGGAGTACGCCCCCGCTGCGGCGGCGCGCATGCGCTCTTCGTGCACCTCGAGCCGCGGGATCATCTCCGCCTGCAAGGTCAGGCAGGCGCGCAGCGTGGCGACGGCGTCGAACGCACCCTCCTTGTCCTCCTGCATGTCCTTGTTGTACGCCAGGGGAAGGCCCTTCATCACCGTCAGCAAGCCCATCAGCGCGCCGTAGACGCGGCCGGTCTTGCCGCGGATCAGCTCCGAGACGTCCGGGTTCTTCTTCTGCGGCATGATCGAGCTTCCCGTCGTGTGGCTGTCGGGAAGCGTGACGAAGCCGAACTCCTGCGACGACCAGAGGATCAGCTCCTCCGACATGCGGGACAGGTGCATCATCGCGATCGCCGCGGCCGAGAGGAACTCGAGCGCGAAGTCGCGATCGCTCACGGCGTCCAGCGAGTTCTCGGCCGGGCGGGCGAATCCCAGCAGCGAGGCGGTCCGGTGCCGGTCGATCGGGAAGGTCGTGCCCGCCAGGGCGCCCGCGCCCAGCGGCGAGACGTCCATCCGCGCGAGCGCGTCGCGCAGGCGGCCCTCGTCGCGCGCGAACATCTCCTGCCACGCCAGCAGGTGGTGCGAGAACAGGACGGGCTGGGCGACCTGGAGGTGGGTGTAGCCGGGCAGGATCACGCCCAGGTGCCGCTCGGCGGCGTCCACCAGGACCACGCGGTTGCGGCGGACCAGGCGCAGCAGGACGCGCAGGTGCCGCCTGAGCCAGAGGCGGAAGTCCGTCGCGACCTGGTCGTTGCGGCTGCGGGCGGTGTGGAGCTTGCCGCCCACCGATCCCAGCCGCTCGGTGAGGGCCGACTCGAGGTTCATGTGGACGTCCTCGAGCGCCACGCTCCAGTCGAAGCGGTCCGCCTCGACGTCGTCGCGAAGCTCCCCTAAGCCCCTCACCAGCGCCTCGGCCTCGTCGGGCGCGACGATTCCCGTCTCGCCCAACATCGTGGCGTGCGCGATCGAGCCTTCGAGATCGTCGAGCGCCATGGCGCGGTCGACGTCGATCGAGGCGTTGAACGCCTGCACCAGCAGGTCGGTGTCCTCCGCGAACCGTCCGCCCCACATCCGTTTCGGCACGCTCACGGCGCCGATCCGGGCTGACGCTGCCAGGTGCCGCCCACGCGTTTGGCCAGCTTCACGACGTCGCCGTCGCGCGACTCCTCGCGGTAGCCGAGGCGCTCGTAGTAGGGAAGCAGGTCGGGCTGGCGCAAGGTGAGGCGCAGCGTCGGGACGTTGCGCTTGATCGCCAGCGCTTCGAGCTTCGTCATCAGCCAGCGGCCGAAGCCCTGTCCCCGGGCCTCGGGCAGCGTGGCGATGCGGTCGACGTCCCAGCCGTCCTGGCCCCAGCGCCAGCGCACGGCGCACTGCGGACGCCCCTCGGCGTTCTCGAGCAGAACCGCGCCGCCGTGCTCCAGCCAGTCGCGCATTCCGGCGGCGTCCTCGAGGGGCGCGTCCACGTCGTCCGCCTCGCGGCCGGTCCGCCACAGGCCGGCGAGCGGCTCGGCGTCCGCGGCGGCGGCCCAGCGCAACCGTGCCGCGTCGTAGGCGCGTCCGGAGCCGAGGTCGCCGGCACCGGCCGGGGTCACGCCCCGCCGCCCCCCTGCTCGAGCTGACGAGCGATCCGCAGCCGCAGCGCGTTCAGCTTGATGAACCCGTCGGCGTCGCCCTGGTGGTAGACGTCGTCCTCCTCGAAGGTGACGACGTCCTGGCGGTAGAGGCTGTCGGGGCTGCGGCGTCCGACGACGGTGGCGGTGCCTTTGAACAGCTTGAGGCGCGCGGTTCCGTTCACGGGACGTTGCACGTGATCCATGAACGCCTGCATCGCCTCCCGCTCGGGCGCGTACCAGAAGCCGTCGTAGACCGCCTGCGCGTAGGCGGGCACCATGGCGTCGCGCATTCGCAACACCTGCCGGTCCAGCGTGAGCTGCTCGACCGCCTTGTGGGCGTGGAACAGCAGCGTGCCGCCCGGGGTCTCGTAACAGCCGCGCGACTTCATGCCCACGAAGCGGTTCTCGACGAGGTCCACGCGTCCGACGCCGTGCTCGCCGGCGAGGCGGTTGGCGACGGTCAGCAGCTCGACCGGTCCGAGGCGCTCGCCGTCGATCGCGACCGGATCGCCGTGCTCGTAGGCGACCTCGACGTAGCGCGGCTCGTCCGGCGCTTCCTGCGGGTCGGCGGTGCGCTGCCACATGTCGGCGGGCGGCTCGGTCCAGGGATCCTCGAGCACGCCGCCCTCGTGGCTGATGTGGAACAGGTTGGCGTCGCGCGAGTACGGCTTCTCCTTCGTCGCCCCGACGTCGATGCCGCGCTCGCGGGCGTAGGCGATGAGGTCGTCGCGACCCTTGAGGTCCCATTCGCGCCACGGCGCGATCACGCGCACGTCGGGCTTGAGGCCGTAGGCCGCCAGCTCGAAGCGCACCTGGTCGTTGCCCTTGCCGGTCGCACCGTGCGAGACGGCGTCGGCGCCCTCCCGCTCGGCGATGTCGATCATGTGCTTGGCGATCAGCGGGCGCGCGAAGCTCGTGCCCAGCAGGTAGTAGCCCTCGTAGAGGGCGCTCGCGCGGAGCACGGGGAAGACGAAGTCGCGGACGAACTCCTCCTGGAGGTCCACGGCGTAGGCGGCCTTCGCGCCGGTCGCCATCGCCTTGGTCTTCGCCTCCTCGACCTCTTCGCCCTGGCCGATGTCGGCGGTGAAGGCGATCACCTCGGCGCCGTAGGTCTCCTTGATCCAGGCGAGGATGACCGAGGTGTCCAGACCTCCGGAGTAGGCGAGAACGACGTTCTTCACGGGTGATTTCATGGTTCCTCCATCACGAAGACGGCCCACGGACCCGTGGTCACGCAGACGACGGCGCCCGTGGGGAACGGGGTCAGCGGCGTCGGGCGCGGAGCGGGGTGTGAGCCGGTAGGTTCATCGAAAAAGGGTCCTGCAAGCGTATGCAAGCAGCGCGATAACGTTGCGCAATGTAGCACCGGACTCGGGAGCGGTCAAGAGAGATCGGACCCCGCCAGCGGCGTTCTCCTGGGCCCCCTGGGGCGGATCCCGGACGCCGCGGCGCAGCCCAGCACCAACGCCGCCCCCGCCAGCCCCCAGGCGCCCAGCCGCTCGCCGTACAGCGCCCAGGCCAGCGCGCCGGCGACCAGCGGCTCGACCGTCGCGACCAGCACGGCGCGCGACGCGGTCGCGCGCCGCAGCCCCAGGCCGTAGAGCAGGTAGGCGAGGTAGGTCGAGACGATCGCGGCGCCGGCCAGCAACGCCCAGGCCAGCGGCGGCTTGGCTCCCCACGTCACGAACGGCGCGATCCCGGCCGCGCCCAGCGGCAGCGCCAGTCCGTACAGCTGGACGGGCGCCTGCCGCACCAGCAGCCGCTTGCCCAACAGGTAGTAGCTCGCGTAGCCGAGCCCGGCGGCCAGCCCCCAGCCGATCGCCGCCGCCGAGGCGGTCACGCCCTCGCCGCGCGCCGATGAGACCAGCGCCACGCCCACGACCGAGCCGCCGACCAACAGCCACTGACGCCGTCCCGGTCGCTCTCCCAGCACCGGACCCGCCAGCAGGGTCACCCACGCCGGTGCGGTGTACAGCAGCACGAACGCCAGGCTGATCCCGCCCAGATCGATCGCGCGGATCAGCGCGACGTAGAAAAGGCTCACGCCGACCGCGGCGAAGGCGACCGTCGCGAGACCGTTTCGCCACGGGAGCCGCACCAGCCGCCGAGCGGCGAGGGCGTGCGCCAGGAAGGCGCTTCCGCCGAACAGGGCCCGCCAGAACGCGATCTCGACCGCGCCGACCCCGAGGTCGAGCAGCCCGGCGGTGAACACGCCCAGCAGGCCCCACAGAATCGCGGCGGCCAGCACCAGCGCCAGGCCGATCGACTCGGCTCGGTCCTCGTTCACGCCTCGGACGTGGGGTCCCGCCTCGTCTCACGTTTCAGGTCGGCGGTCGCGTCGCGCTTCACCACGATCGGCTGAAGGCCGTACGACCTCGCCAGCTCCGGCCGCTGCTCGCGAAGCAGCCGCATGCGGCGCCGATAGCTGGCCGTCTCGACGGCGAAGCCGATCAGGTTCAAGGCCCAGAACGCGACGAGCAGCCCCGTTCGGAGGGCGGGCGACAGGCCCAGCGCGCCCTCCCCGGTGCGCCACGCCACGACCGCGTCGGCGGCGACCAGGGACCAGGGCACGAGCAGCATGAGCCCCCACAGCTCGTCGGCGTGGCCGCTGCCGGGCACCAGCAGCGCGCCGACGTGATACCCCACCGTCCTCGGCGCGTCGCGGGCGACGCGAGGCCGGGGGATCGCCACGAACGCCACGAGCGCCACGAGAAGCGAGGCGTACGTGATCAGGACCGCCCACCACCCCCAGGCGGGCAACGCGAGCGGACGCGCCGCAGGAAGCGCGGACCATGGAGAGGTGGCGGCCCCGGACAGAGCGGATCGCCAGTCGCCCGCCACCGCCAGCCGCAGCTCCAGCGGCGTGGGGACCGACCAGAGCGGCGCGTCCGGCGTCATCGTGGCGTGGAACGGCGAAGGATCGTCCGTCCGCCCCAGGAGGTGCCGAGCGACCGGCTCGCGCGGGTCCGCTCGCAGGGCGGCCTCGAGCAGCTCCTCGTCCCCGCCGGCAGCGACCGCCCGGTTGGTGAGCGCCGGCGCCAAGGCGCCCGCGGCGAGCCACGCCTCGCGCGCGGCGTCCGGCTCGCCGCGTTGCGCATGCGAGAGCCCCTTCACCAGCGCGGCGTACGCCGTGTCCGGCAGGGCCTCGGTCGCCAGGATGGCGGACGGACTCGCCAACGTTCCCGACCGGAGCGAGACGGGCACCTCGTCCATGCCCTGATGCCAGCCGGCCAGAACCGCCTGGAAGCCCGCCAGCGCCAGGATGGCGACCAGCACCAGCTTCTCCGTGGTGCTGGCGTAGCGCGGCACCCAGGCCCGCGTCAGCGGGCTGTCGGTCCTGCCACGCTCGCGCCGCTGACGGCGCAACAGCGACTGCGCGCGCCACACCTTGGCCAGCAGCACCAGCCACAGCAGCGCGAACACGGTCAGCAGCGCAGCGACCCCGCTCCAGCCCAGGCGAGCCAGGGCCAGGGCGAGCCGGTCCACCCACGTCGTCAGTCCGGCGCTGTCCAGCTCGCGTGCACGCTCGCGCCAGGTCTCGGCCGCCTCGCGGTCGCCGGCCGCGCGCAGCTCGTCGGCCAGGCGGTGGAGCGTCTCGACGCTGGCGGGGGCCTCTTCCGCCGCGAGGCGCCAAGCGTACGGACCCAGCAGGCGCGCCGACGCCAGATCACCGTCGTCGAGGGCACCTTCGAGCGCTCGATCGGGAAAGCCGTAGGCGTCGCGCAGTGCGCGGTCGGTCGCGAGGCGTGGATCGTAGCCGCGCTCGGCGAGGTCCTGAAGCCCGGCCTCGAGCAGCTCCGGCGCCCGCTCCGGCACGCCCGCCTCGATCAGCGCCAGCGCCACCCCCATCGACTCGAAGAACGGCAGGCGCGAGGCCGCCTCGACCGAGCGCTCGAACCACGAGGCCCGCGCAGACGCGTCGTCCACGGCGCCTGCGGCGTACAGGGCGGCCCACGGATCGGTGGGGTCGCGCTCGGCCCGCGCGACGGGATCCTCGGCGGCGGCCGCGGCGCGACGAAGCGCGCCGAACGCCGCGACGTCCGGATCGAAGCGCACCGGCGCCTGCACGCGACCGTCCTCGACGGCGAGCGTTGCCGAGCTGCCGTCCCTCAGAGCGACGACGACGGACACGTCGTCGGGTCCGACCTCGAGCCGCTCCGCCGTGGCGGGAAGGGGCGAGCGCTGCACGATGGCGCCGTCGTCCGCGGCGAGGGTGATCAGGTACGGCCCCTGACCCACCAGGACTCGACCGTTTCGTCGGAGCGGGGTCGTCATGTCGCCGGCGAGCTCGCCCGGTGCCCAGGTCCAGCGCACCCCGTCCGCATCCCTGAGCACGAGGGCGCCGTCCTCCAGGGCCGCGGTCGGAGCGTCGACGGCGTCGTCCTCCGGCAGCGGACCGTTCTCCTGCGGCGTGGCCGAGGTGTCCGGCGACGTCTGGGGCGCCGGCTGGCGAGAGCTCGGATCGACCGGTCCAGGCTGGGCGAGCGCTCCGCTCAGAACCGCCGCGACCAGAACCGCAGCGGCCAGGAACGCGAGGCTCGCGCGGTCGGCGAGCCACCGAAGGGGTGCGAGGCGAACGGGGAAACGCAGAGACGGCGCCATTCCTCACGGTACCGCACGGGCGCAGGCGGACCGTGGTCGGCTGGCCCTCCGCAGCCGAGCCCCGCCGAGGTCGACTGCTATACTCCGCTCGATGTCCGACCGCTCCTGGTCCTCCTTGTCGGCGCCGTTTCCGTTGTCGAGCGTGCGCTGGCACGCCGTCGACCGAAGCCACGATGGACGCCTCGTCCGGCTGGCCCCGCACCTCGCCACCGACGCCCTCCGCGCTCGCTTGGACGAGGGGGCGGGGCCCGACGCCTGGTCGCTCACGCTCCGGGCCTGGGGCGACGACGCGTTGATCGCCGAGCTCGCGTTTCTCGGCGCCTCGGGCGCGAGCGTCTCCAGGGCGGTGGTGTCACGCGCGCTGAAGCTGCCCGCCCTGGCGGGAGCGGACGGCGTCGGATCGGTGAGCGCGGCGGACGCCACGACGGGCGCCGCCTGGACGGCGGCCGCAGCCGCGTTCGGCGCGACGGTGCCGATCGAGGTTCTCGACGACGGCTGGGTCGACGCCGACCCGGAGAGCGGCGAGGGCCTGCACCCGCCCGAGCACGGCGCGGCCAGCGAGGGGGTCGCGCCCCGCCAGGACGGCGCTTCTCGCCAGGACGGCGCGCGACGGGCGGCGCACGACGACGGTGCCGACGCGTCGCCGACACGACCGACCTCTCCGCCGACAGCGCAGGGCGCATCGCAGGGGTCCGGCGCCAGCGGATCCGGCGGGACCGGATCCGGCGGGACCGGATCCGGCAGCGCCGAGATCGCCGACAAGCCGGACGGCCACCAGGTGATCGATCGCCTCGTCGAGCGCCTCCGCCAGGAAGGGCTTGGCGCCGACGCGGCCCGGCTCGTCACGAGCTACGGCGGCTACGGCGGCGACGCCGAGGCCAGCCGCGAGCTGTACGCGAAGCTCAGGGCCCTGCTGGTCCAACGGAGCGCCCGGCCGTGATCAAGGTCGTCGCGGTCGGAGACGTCCACGGCATGTGGGCCGAGCTGTGGCGCGTGCTCAAGGCGTCGGCTGCGGCCACGCCGCAGTACGAGCCCAGTCCGGCCGTCGTCGAGGGCCGGGTCCAAGTGGTGTGCGTGGGCGACCTGGTGCACTTCAAGGACGAGCGGGCGTACGCCAACGCCGTCGGCGTCGAGCCGTTCGATGCATCGAACCCCGACCACCTGCGTCGCGCGGCGAAGGCCCAGATCCGAGAGCTGTACCGCTTCAAGCGGTTCGTCGAGGCCGCAGGCGGCAACGTCCAGATCGTCCTCGGGAATCACGACGACGCGGCGATGCGGCACGAGTACGAGCTCAGCACACGCGGAGGCTTGCGCCACGTCGAGTTCGATCCGTCGCACGGAGGGCTGGCGTTGCCCGACGATCTGGCCGAGTGGTTCGCGAGCTTCCCGAGGGACGTACGGTTCCACGGCGTTCAGTTCGCGCACGCCGGCCCGACGCCCGGTATGCAGCAGTTCGACGATTTCTTCTATCACGACCCCGATACGAAGTCGTGGTGGTACGAGAAGCCGGAGCTCGTCAAGCTGTCGGGGCACCGCTTCGGGGTGTACGGCCACACCGTCATGACCGACGGGATCTACGTCGACCGCGAGCACGGCTTCGCCATGATCGACGCCCTGGCGCACCTGCAGTTCCTCGAGATGTTTCTCGACGACGATCGCTTGGACTACAGCATCAGTCGGATCTGATCAGAGGGCGTAGCCGCCCTCGTCCGCGTCGCGAACCAGCTCCCCGCCTCGCAGCACCAGGGTGCGCCGGCGCAGCCGATCGACCAGGTCGCGCGAGTGGGTGGCGATCACGATCGTCGTGCCGCGAATGTTCAGGTCGCTGAGCAGCTCCAGAATCTCCCAGCTGGTGTCGGGGTCGAGGTTGCCGGTCGGCTCGTCGCAGAGCAGCAGGGGAGGGTTCGTCACCATCGCACGGGCGATCGCGACGCGTTGCTGTTCCCCCATCGACAGCTCGATCGGGAACGCCTTGCGCTTGTGGGCCAGACCGACTTGGCGGAGCACCTGCAGGGCGCGCTGGTCGAGGTTGCCGCGCGTGCCCGAGGCGCGCAGGGCGAAGGTCAGGTTCTCGATCGCGGACATGCTGGGCAACAGCGCGTGGTCTTGGAACACCATCCCGATCGCCCGACGCAGCAGCGGCAGCTTGCGCTCCGGCAGCCGGGCGAGATCCTGACTGCTGACGGTCACGCGACCTTCGCTGGGCACGATCCGGCGCAGCATCAACGACAGCAGCGTCGACTTGCCGGCGCCCGAATGGCCCGTGATGTACACGAACTCGCCCTTGCGGATGCGGAAGTCGACGTCCCGCAACGCATGGGTGTGCGTTCGTGGGTACGTCTTCGTGACGTGTTCGAAACGGATCACGAACGCATGCTACCGGCTGCCGCTGTACTCGGCCAGAGCCTGGTGCAGCCTTTCCCGCGCGGAGACGGCGTCGATCCTGACGAGGACCTCGGTGTTCGGCTCGCGCCTGCGCTCCAGGTCGCGCTGGTCGCACAGCGTCATGCCGCGCGTGTGCACGCCACGAAGCTCGACGGCGACGTGCAACGGCTCGCGCTCGAACAGCTCGGGATCGGTGAGGGCCAGGACGGCGCACGGGTCGTGCATCGGCGCCGAGGTTCGACCGGAGTGCCGTTGGTAGGAGTCCAGGAAGAAGCCCAGCAGCTCCGACGCGAACACGCCCACCTCGCTGCCCAGAGCGTGCAGCGCCTCGACCTCGTCGCGCCCCAGCCTGAACTGGTGGGTCAGATCGAGGCCGGCCATGACGATCCTCGCCCCGCTGCTGAACACGACGTCGGCCGCCTCGGGGTCGGCCAGGATGTTGAACTCGGCCGCTGCGGTGGTGTTGCCGTACGTTCGCGAGCCGCCCATCAGGCTGATCCCCGCGATCCGGCGAGGCAGCTCCGGGTCGAGGCGCATCGCCAGCGCCACGTTCGTGAGCGGTCCCGTCGGGACCAGCCACAGATCGTGATGCGCCTTGGCCGCCTCGACGATCGCGATCGCGGCCGGCGTCGGGTCGACGTCGCCACGGGGCGAGGGCAGCACCGGCCCGTCCAGCCCGCTGTCGCCGTGGATGTCGGGGGCGTGGAGCGGCTGGCCGACCAGCGGCCCGGCCGCTCCACGGTGCACCGGCACGTCGAGGCCGGCGAGGTCGCGAACGATCAGGGCGTTGCGGGTCGTGGACGCGATGCCGACGTTGCCCGAGACGGTCGAGATCGCGACCAGCTCGCAGGTGCGCGCGGCGAACAGCAGCGCGAACGCGTCGTCGTGCCCGGGATCGCAGTCGATCAGGACGCGCGGACGAGCGCTCACGACGCGTCCTCGTCGTCGTCTTCGCCGTCGCGCCCGGACGCGTCGCTCTGCGTGGGGTCGCTCTGCGGGGCGATCTGCGTAGGGTCGATCTGCGCGGCGTCCAGCTGTGCCGACTCGACCTCGTCGCCGACCTCCTCGAGCTTCTCCTCGGCCAGCATGACCAGCGCCGAGACCACGCGGTCCTCCTCGCCCAGGCGCATGATCGTCACGCCTTGCGAGGCGCGGCCGTACGAGCTGACCTGCGCGACCTTGGTGCGGATCAGGATGCCGCCCTCGGACAGGACGAACAGCTCCTCGTCGCCCAGGACCGGGGCCAGCGTGACCAGCGAGCCGGTCTTCGGCGTCACGCGGAGCGTGATGACGCCCATCCCTCCCCGGCCGCGCAACGGATAGTCGGTGAGCCTCGTGCGCTTGCCGTAGCCACGCTCGGAGACGGCGAGCAGCTCGGCGACGTCGCGCTCGTCGGGGCCGGTCGTGGCCAGGCTGACGACGACGTCCCCCTCGCGGAGGCGGATGCCGATCACGCCCTGCGTCGCGCGGCCGGTGTCGCGGACCGCGGACTCCTCGAAGCGGATCGCCTGTCCGTCGCGCGTGGCGAGGACGACGTCGTGCTGGCCCTCGGTCACCCGCACGGCGACCAGGTGGTCGCCGTCGACGAGGTTGATCGCGATGAGCCCGGCGGCGTTGATGTTGGCGTACTCGCGGAGCGCGGTGCGCTTGACGAGGCCCTGACGGGTCGCGAACACGAAGTAGCCTTGGGCGCCGAAGTCCTTGATCGACAGCACCGTCTGCACGGTCTCGTCGTCGTCCAGCGGCAGCAGGTTGCGGACGTGGCTGCCGCGCGCGGCGCGCTCGGCTTCGGGCAGATCGTAGATCTTCTCGCGATGCACCCGGCCGCGATCGGTGAAGAACAGCAGGTAGTCGTGCGTCGAGCCCACCAGCAGCAGGCTGTTGACGTCGTCCTCCTTGGCACGCTGGCTGCTGACGCCGCGCCCGCCGCGCGACTGGGCCCGGTACGAGCTCAGGGCCGTGCGCTTGATGTAGCCGCCCCGCGTGAGGGTGACGACCATCGCCTCCTCGGCGATCAGGTCCTCCTTGCCGATGTCGTCCGACAGGCGTCCGACCTGCGTGCGGCGCGCGTCGCCGAAGCGCTCCTTGATGTCGAGCAGCTCGGCCTCGACCACGCCCCACAGCTCGGTGGCGTCGCCCAGGATCGTCTCGAGACGACCGATCAGCTCCTGCAGCTCGGCGTACTCGCTCTCGATCTTGGCGCGCTCCAGGCCGGTGAGGCGCTGCAGGCGCATGTCCAGAACCGCCTGCGCCTGGGCCTCGCTCAGGCCGAAGCGCTCCATCAGGCCCGTCCGCGCGGCGGGGCCGTCGGGCGAGCGGCGGATCAGCGCGATGACCTCGTCGAGGTTGTCCAGCGCGATCAGGTACCCCTCGAGCACGTGCGCGCGCTCGCGCGCCTTGCGCAGCTCGTACTCGGTGCGCCGCTGGATCACGTCGGCCCGGTGGTCGAGGTAGTGCCGCATCGTGTCCGCGAGCGGCAGCAGCCGCGGCGAGCGGCCCACGATCAGCACGTTGTTGATCGCGAAGGTGGACTGAAGCTGGGTGTACTTGTACAGCTGGTTCAGCACCAGCTCGGGGAAGGCGCCCTTCTTGAGCTCGAACACGATCCGCATGCCTTGACGGTCGGACTCGTCGCGGATGTTCGAGATGTCCTCGATCTTCTTCGAGCGCACCAGCTGCGCAGCCGTCTGGATCAGGCTGGTCTTGTTCACCTGGTAGGGAATCTCGGTCACCACGATGGCGGCCTTCGCGCCGCGATCCTCGATCCGGGCGCGGCCACGGACGCGGATCGAGCCTCGGCCGGTCTCGTACGCCAGGCGGATCCCCTCGGTGCCGATGATGCCGCCGGTCGGGAAGTCGGGGCCCTTGACGTGGGTCATGAGCTCGTCCAGCGACAGGTTCGGGTCGCGGATCAGCGCGACCAGGCCGCCGATGATCTCGTTCAGGTTGTGGGGCGCGATGTTGGTCGCCATGCCCACGGCGATGCCCGACGCGCCGTTCACCAGCAGGTTCGGGAAGGAGGAGGGCAGCACCTCGGGCTCGCTGGTCGTGCCGTCGTAGTTCTCGCGGTCGTCGACCGTCTCCTTGTCGATGTCGACCAGCAGAGACTCGGCGACCTTCGTCAGGCGCGCCTCGGTGTACCGGTAGGCGGCCGCAGGGTCGCCGTCGATCGATCCGAAGTTGCCCTGGCCGTCGACCAGCGGGTAGCGCACGTTCCACGGCTGCGCCATCCGCACCATCGCGTCGTACACGGCGGAGTCGCCGTGCGGGTGGTACTTCTTGATCACCTCGCCGACGACGCCGGCGGACTTCGAGTGCTTACGGTTGCTTGCCAGGCCCTCTTGCTGCATCGCATAGAGGATCCGCCGCTGGACGGGCTTGAGCCCGTCGCGGACGTCGGGCAGGGCCCGGTCCACGATCACCGACATGGCGTAGTTGATGAAGCTCGTCTTGATCTCGTCCGTGATCTGGACGGGGACGACCTGTCCTTCGTTCAACGGGTCCCTCCTCGGGGGTCGGGCGGGGGTCGCGCTCCGGAGGCCGCGCCCCTATCGGGGCGGCCGGTCCGGGGCGTCGCGGCAACGGCGCAGTCTACCATTCCGCTGCGCACCTCGGTCCATTGGCGCGTGCGTCTGCGACGCACGAAACCGATTCCGGCCGGGAGCGGCTCGGCGGCCTCCGAGCGGTCGCGAGGCGGCCCGGCACGGTTGCCGTGAGGCGCCCGCCGTCGGCCCCGGCCGGCGCGGCGCACCGTGGTAGCGTTCCGCCATGATCGACCGCTACGGCACGCCGGAGACGACCGAGCTGTGGAGCGAGGCCCAGCGCTACCGGACCTGGCTCGAGGTCGAGCTGGCCGCCGTCGAAGCGTTCGAGGCCCTCGGCGACGTGCCCGCGGGAACCGGGGCCGAGCTTCGCGCCGCGTCGGCGGCGAGGCCGCTGGACGCCGCCTTCGCGGTCCGCGTGGCCGAGCTCGAGGCGGAGACGCGGCACGACATCGTCGCGTTCACGCGCGCGCTCACCGAGCGCTTCGGCGCGCCGGCCCGCTTCGTGCACCTCGGTCTGACCTCGACCGACGTCGTCGACACCGCCCAGAACCTGTCGCTGCGCCGGGCGTGCGAGCTGATCGAGGACGATCTCGCTGCCCTGCGGAGCCGCCTTCGTGACCTGGCCCAGCGCTACCGTCACGCTCCCTGCATCGGCCGGACCCACGGCGTCCACGCCGAGCCGATGACGTTCGGCCTCAAGTTCGTGTCGTTCGATGCGGCGGCGGCGCGCGATCAGCGCCGCCTGGCCGCGGCGAAGCAGGCGGTGTCGGTCGCGATGCTGTCCGGATCGGTCGGGACGTACGCGCACGTGCCTCCCGAGGTCGAGGCCCGGGTCGCTGCGCGCCTGGGCCTGGCGGTGGACCCGGTCACGAACCAGACCGTGGCGCGCGACCGGCACGCCGAGCTTCTCGCCGCACTGGCGCTGATCGGCACCACGATCGAGCGGATCGCGCTCGAGATCCGGCACCTGCAGCGCAGCGAGGTCCGCGAGGCGCGCGAGGGCTTCGCGAAGGGTCAGACCGGCTCGTCGTCGATGCCGCACAAGAAGAACCCGATCGCGTCGGAGAACCTGACCGGCGTCGCCCGGCTGCTTCGCGGCTACGTAGGCCCCGCGCTCGAGGACGTCGCGCTCTGGCACGAGCGCGACATCAGCCACAGCTCCGTCGAGCGGGTCGTGCTGCCCGACGCCACGACGTTGGCGTCGTACGCCCTGCGCAGGATCGGGCGGGTGCTGGACGGCCTGGTGGTGGACGAGGACCGGATGCGCGAGAACGTCGGCGCGCTGCACGGCCTGGTCTATTCGCAGCGCGTGCTGCACGCCCTGATCGAGGCGGGCGCGATGCGCGAGGAGGCGTACGCCGTCGTCCAGCGTCACGCGCTCAGGGTCTGGGAGGGCGAGGGCGAGCTGAAGACGTTGCTCGCGGACGATCCCGAGGTGCCACTGAGCGACGCCCAGCTCGACGCGGCGTTCGACCCGGCCTGGTACCTCCGGCACGTCGACGCGATCTACGCCCGCAACGGGCTCGGAGAGGACCAGCGATGACCGACGACGCACCGGCGCGCACGGAGCTGCGCTACGAAGGCAAGGCCAAGCGCGTGTACGCCACCTCCGACCCCGAGCTGTACCGGGTCGAGTACAAGGACGACGCGACGGCGTACAACGCGGCGAAGCGCGGGACGATCGCCGGGAAGGGCGAGATGAACGCCGCCATCACCGCCACCCTGATGCGCCACCTCGAGGCGGAGGGGATCCGGACGCACTTCGTGGCGCAGCTCGGCCCGCGTGAGCAGCTCGTCCGCCGCGTCGAGATCGTTCCCGTGGAGGTGATCGTCCGCAACCGGGCGGCCGGCAGCTTCGCCGCCCGCTACGGCGTCGAGGAGGGGCCGGCGCTCGATCCGATCGTGATCGAGTGGTGCCTGAAGAGCGACGAGCTGGGCGATCCGCCGATGAACGACGCGACCGCCGTGGCGCTGGGGTTCGCCAGCGAGGACGAGCTCGAGGCGCTGTTCGAAGGGGCGATCGCGGTCAACGAGGCGTTGCGTTCGTTCTTCGAGGAGCGCGGCCTGGACCTGGTGGACTTCAAGCTGGAGTTCGGCACCGATGCGGATGGACGCCTGCTGCTGGCCGACGAGATCAGCCCCGACACCTGTCGGCTGTGGGACCTGGAGAGCGGCGAGCGCCTGGACAAGGACCGGTTCCGGCGCGATCTCGGCGGCGTCGAGGAGGCGTACCGCGAGGTGACGCGACGCGTCGTGGACGAGGCGTCGGCATGAGCGCGAAGAGTGCGAGCCGTACCCGGGCGCGCGTCACCGTGCGCCTCAAGCCGGCGATCCTCGATCCGCAGGGTCGTGCGGTCCAAGCGACGTTGCAGCGGCTGGGGTACGAGGGGATCGACGAGCTGCGCGTCGGCAAGATCGTCGAGTTCACGATCGCCGGCGAGCCGGCCCAGGCCGAGGGCGAGGTGCGCCGTATCGCCGAGGAGGTGCTGGCCAATCCGGTGATGGAAGACGTCGAGATCGCGCTCGAGCCGGCCGACGCGGAAGCACCGAGCGACGCGGACGCACCGAGCGACGCGGACGCGCGCGGCGACGGGTAGGGGAGCGGCCTGGTGGCCAGGACGCAGCGCGACACCCGTGGCGACGATCCCCTGCACGTCTCGGTCGTCGCCCAGGCGGGGCCCGTCCGCGGTCGCGTGGCGGTGCTGCACGGCTTCGCCGAGCACGGTGGGCGCTACGGCGAGCTGGCGCGCACCTTCGCCGCGCAAGGGCTCGAGGTGCACGTCCTGGACCTTCGTGGACACGGCCTGAGCAGCGGCGTCCGGGCGCTGGTCCGCGACGTCTCCGAGACGGCGAACGACGTGGTCGTTCTCCTGGAGCGCCTTCGCGCGGCCGGCGGGCCGGTGCTCGGCTTCGGTCACAGCTTCGGCGGCGCGCTGATGCTGCGCGCGGCGCAGCTCCGGCCGGACCTGGTCGACGCGGTGGCGGTGACCGGACCGTACCTGAAGACCGCGCTGGACGATCCGCCGTGGCTGTTCGGCGTCGTCGACGTCGTATCGCGCGTCCTGCCGCTCGTCAGGGGCCGGCCGATCGACGCGACGGTGGTATCGACGATTCCGGCAGAGGTGAGGCGCTACGTCGACGATCCGCTCGTGGACGTCGGCGGCGTACGCCTGGCCAGCGTGCGCGAGCTGCACGCGCTGGGCCCGCGCGTGCTGGCCGACGCGGGCCGCCTGGTCACGCCCACCCTGATCGTGCACGGTGGCGCCGATCGGCTGTCCTCCCCACGGGGAAGCCGCGAGCTGCGTGACGGCGCCGGCGCCGACGACGTCACGCTGATCGAGGTGCCGGGCAACGCGCACGACCTCCTTCACGACGTCGCGTCGGAGCAGGTGCTGAGCACGATCGTGACGTGGAGCCTGGAACGCCTTGGCCTCGCCGGCCGCGCGTAGGCCCATAGTCCGTAGGCCGATGGTCCGTAGGCCGGTGCTCCGATCGATCGTCAGTCGTCCAGCCGGAACACCATGAACTTGAGGTAGCGCCCCTCGGGAAACGACGCCGGAACCGGATGGTCGGCCGGCTGACCGCCACGGTGAACCACGGTGCCGTGGCGGCCGGCCTCGCGCAGGCCGGCGCGGACGGCGCCCTCGAACGCTTTCGGTGACACCTGCGCGGTGCACGACGCGGTCGCCAGCAGGCCGCCCGGCGCGACCAGGCGGGCGGCCCCCGCGTTGAGTCGCCGGTACGCCGCCTCCGCCCTGGCCCGCTGCCGCTTCCGTCGCGCCAACGACGGCGGATCGAGAACGACCAGCTCGAACGCCTCGCGTTCGTCCGCCCAGCGTGGCAGCGCAGCGAACACGTCCTCGTGGACGAGCCGGTGGCGAGACGCCGGCAGGTCGTTCAGCGCGACGTTCCGCTCCGCGTCGCGCAGCGCGGCCTCGGCGACGTCCACGCTCCACGCCTCTCGCGCCCCGCCGTCCAGGGCGTTGACGGTGAAGCCGCCGGCGTAGGCGAACAGGTTCAGCACGCGCGCGTCGCGAGCCAGCTCGCGCACGGTGGCCCGATGCTCGCGGTGGTCGAGGAACAGGCCGGTCTTCTGCCCCTCGCGGACGTTGGCGAGGAACCTGAGCCCGTTCTCGATCACCGTCTCCTCGGGGGGAGGAGCCTCCCCCGCGAGCACCTCGAGGCCGTCCGCGCGGCGCACCACGACGCCCTTCAAGCGGGCCTCGCGCAGCAGCGTCCTGGCGACGAGAGGGAGGTACGGCTCGACCGAGGAGGCGTGGGGCTGGATCACCGCGAACCGGCCGTAGCGGTCGGCGACCACCGCGGGCAGGCCGTCGCCCTCGCCGTGGATCAGGCGGTAGGCGGTGTGACCGGCCGCGGCCAGAGGGTCCCGCGCCCGGACCGAGCGGGCCACCGCCGCGCGCCACCAGGCGTCGTCCGGGGTCGCCTCCCACGAGAACAGGCGCACGCCGATCGCCCCCTCGTCGTCGTACAGGCCGAACGCCACGGCCGAGCCGGCCTCCACGCGCACCCACTCGCCGACCCGAAGGTCGTGCCGTGGCAGCCGGTCACGGTAGATCCACGGGTGGCCGGAGCGCAGCGCGCGCTCCAGATCGGGCGTCAGCGTCACGGTGGCGAGACTCAAGGCGTGCTCACCCCTCCATCATGCCAGGCCTGTTCACGTTCACGAAAGCCCGGCCAGCGCTTTCGCCTCGGCCAGGACCGCGTCCAGCATCGGCTCGGTGAGCACGCCGGTGTTCGTGTTCTGGAAGCTGACGTGGTAGCCGTCGATCAATGGCAGCGCGGCCACCTCCGGATACGCCTCGTCCAGGCGGTGCACCTCGCCGTGGGCGAAGCGGTGGCGGGCCTTCACCAGCCGCGCCCCGCGCGCCTTCACCAGCTCCAGGTAGGCATCGTGCGCGAACGCGCCCAGCGCCAGGACCACGCGCAGCCGCGGCAGCGCGCCCAGGTCGCCGACCAGCCAGGGGCGGCAGCGGGCCGCCTCGTCGCGCGTGGGCTTGTTGCCGGGCGGGACGCAGCGCACCGCGGCCGTGATCCACACTCCCCGCAGGCGCAGGCCGTCACCGCGCGACAGGCTGCGGGGCCGGTCCGCCAGGCCCGCCCGGTGCAGCGCGGGGAAGAGGACCGAGCCGGAGGCGTCGCCGGTGAACTGACGGCCGGTACGGTTCGAGCCGTGCGCGCCGGGCGCCAGCCCCAGCAGCACCAGCCGGGCCTCCGGATCGCCGAAGCCCGGCACGGGGCGTCCCCAGTACGGCTCGTCGCGGTAGGCGGCCCGCTTGCGGGTGGCCACCGCCTCGCGGTGCTCGACCAGGCGCGGGCACGCCGTGCAGCGCTCCAGCTCGCTGGGCAGGCGCTCGTGCGCCGACCACGAGGTCACGCGTCCGCGAGCGTCCGGGCGATCCGCTGCAGCGCGTCGTCGACGATGGCGCGCGAGGTCGCGAAGTTCAGGCGCGCGAAGCCGCGGCCGGCAGGGCCGTAGCTGGCGCCGTCGTTCAGGCCCAGGCGCGCACGCTCCAGCAGCGCGCCGGCGGGGTCGTCCGCCAGCGGCGTGTTCCGGAAGTCCAGCCAGGCGAGGTAGGTGGCCTCGGGCGAGTGCATCCGAACGCCGGGAAGACGGTCGCTCACGACCTGTGCCACGTGGTCGCGGTTCGCTTTCAGGTACGCCAGCGTGTCGTCCAGCCAGGCGTCCGCGTCGCGCACCGCCGCCAGGGCTCCCGCCTGCGACACGCTGGGGGCCGGCATCGCGAAGCCGAACATCGCCTCCTTGAACCGCTCCATCACGGCCGGATCCTCGGCGACCGCGAAGCCGATCTTCAGCCCGGCCAGGTTGAACGCCTTGGTCGGCCCGACCAGGGTGACGGTGCGCCTCGCCACCTCGGGCGACACGGACGCGAACGGCACGTGGGTCGTGCCGTAGTTCAGGTCGGCGTGGAGCTCGTCGGAGACGACGAACAGGCGGTGCTCCAGCACCCGCTGGGCCAGCGCCTCGAGCTCGGCGCGGTCGAACACGCGACCGGTCGGATTGTGCGGGTGACACAGCGCCAGCAGCCGCGTCGACGGGTCGATCGCCGCGTCGAGCGCGTCCAGGTCCAGCCTCCAGCCGCCTTCGGTCTCGGTCAGGTCGGCCGTCTGGAAGGTCCGTCCCTGCTTCTCGGCCGCCATCCGGAACGGGGGATAGAGCGGCGTCGTCGCCAGCACGCCGTCGCCCTGCGAGGCGAACGCCTTCACGGCTCCGAACAGCCCCGCCACCGTTCCGGGGACGATCCAGACCGCGTCCGGATCGACCCGCCAGCCGCTGCGACGCTCCAGCCGGTCGCAGACCGCCTGGCGAAGCCCCGGCAGGCCGCCCCACTCCGGGTAGCCGAACAGGTCGCCGTCGGCGTAGGCGCGAAGGGCCGCGCGGATCGGCTCGGCCACGGGAAAGTCCATGTCCGCCACCCACAACGGCAGCACGTCGGCGTCGTAGAACCGCCACTTCATCAACGGTCGCGCCCGCAGCGCGTCCACGGTCAGGTCGTCGTAGGGGTGAGCCATGCGGGAGGATACCCAAGCGGCTCCGGCACCGGTACCGTGAGGGCATGGACCTCGACGTGAGCGTTCCCTCCTGGGCCAGGCACGTGGTGTCGGACCTCACCGACATGCACCGGGCGCCCCGGCCGGTCGACGCTACGAAGGTCGCGCGCTTTCGGCTGGCGCTTCCGGACGACGTCTACTTCGAGTACGGCTTCATGGACGAGGAGGGTCGACTGCGTGCCGATCCCGATGCAGAGGAGCGCGCCGACAACCCCTGGTACGACGAGGCGAGCTGCGTCCGTGGGCCTCGCTACCGCCCGCACCCGCTGGCGTCGCCGGATCCGGAGGCGGCTCGCGGCCGGACACGCAGGCTCCGCTTCGAGGACGCCAGCGGCACCCCCCGCCGGGCGACGGTGTACGAGCCCGCCGGCTTGTCGGGGCCGGCACCGTTGGTCCTGGTGCACGACGGCACCGCGTACCAGCGCATCGCGGCGCTTCCCGCCGTGCTCGAGGCGCAGGTCGCTGCTGGGCGTGTCCGTCCCGCTCGGCTGGCGTTCGTGGACCCGTCGAGGCCCGAGCGACGCGAGGACGAGTACGGCTTCGGCGCGGACTACCAGGCGTTCCTGCGCGACGTGGCGGTGCCGCGCCTCCGCGACGAAGCCCAAGCGGAGGGTGGCCTGCTGCTGATGGGCGCGTCGCTGGGCGGGCTGGCCTCGACGCAGCTGGCGCTGCACGATCCTTCCGCCGTGGCAGGCCTGGCGCTGCAGTCGCCGGCGTTCCTCGGTGCGCCCGACGAGCGGACGTTCCACGGCACCGAGCGCTCCTGGCTGCTCGAGGCGCTGGCCGCGGACGATCGTGCCCTGCCGTGGCGGGTCTACCAGGAGGTCGGCTCGATGGACTGGCTCCACGACGTGAACGCGGAGGCGGCCGAGCGGTTGGCCGAGCGCGTCGACGCGCACCGCTTCGAGGTCCGCCCCGCCGGCCACAACTGGACGTTCTGGCGCGACGGGACCGCGCAGGCGCTCGAGCACATCCTGCCGCCCGTCGCGCCCGGCGGTACGATGCCGGCATGAGCGATTTTCGGACCGAGAAGGACACGCTCGGGGAGATCCAGGTCCCCGCCGACCGCTACTGGGGCGCGCAGACCCAACGCTCGATCGAGAACTTCCCGATCGGCGACGAGCGTCACCGGATGCCGATCGAGATCGTACGGGCGTTCGCGGTGCTCAAGAAGGCCGCAGCGCTCACCAACACCGAGCTGACCGACTTCCCCGCCGACAAGGCGAAGCTGATCGCCAGCGTCTGCGACGAGATCGCGGGAGGCGCGTTGGACGATCACTTCCCCCTGGTCGTGTGGCAGACCGGCTCGGGGACCCAGTCGAACATGAACGTGAACGAGGTCGTCAGCAACCGCGCGATCGAGCACCTCGGCGGCACGCTGGGCTCCAAGGATCCGGTTCACCCGAACGACGACGTGAACAAGTCGCAGTCGTCGAACGACACCTTTCCGACCGCGATGCACATCGCCGCGGTCGAGGCGATCCAGGGTCGGATGCTGCCGCAGGTCCGCACCCTGGCGGCGACGCTGCGGATCAAGGCGCAGGCGTTCGAAGGCGTCGTCAAGATCGGCCGTACCCACCTGATGGACGCCACCCCGCTGACGCTGGGACAGGAGATCTCGGGATGGGCCACGCAGCTCGAGCACGGCGTCGCCGCGGTCGAGCGCGCGCTGCCCGGCCTGTACGAGCTGGCGCTGGGCGGCACCGCCGTGGGCACGGGCCTGAACGCCCCTGACGGCTTCGCCGACGCCGTCGCGCAGCGGATCGCGGACCTCACCGGCTACCCGTTCGTCAGCGCCGAGAACAAGTTCGAGGCGCTGAGCGCCCACGATGCCGTCGTCGAGGCGTCCGGCGCGCTCAAGCGACTCGCCGTATCGGCGATGCACGTCGGCAACGCCGTCCGGATGTTGGCGTCCGGTCCCCGTTGCGCCATCGGCGAGATCACGATCCCCGCGAACGAGCCCGGGTCGTCGATCATGCCCGGCAAGGTGAACCCGACGCAGGCGGAGGCGCTCACCATGGTGTGCGCCCAGGTGATCGGCAACGACGTCGCCGTGTCGGTCGGCGGCACGCACGGGCACTTCCAGCTGAACGTGTTCAAGCCGGTGATGATCCGCAATCTGCTGGAGTCGGCCCGGCTCCTCGGGGACGCCTGCGCCTCGTTCGACGTCGGCTGCGCGCAAGGGATCGAGCCGAACCTCGAGCGGATCCGGATGCACCTCGACGACTCGCTCATGCTGGTCACCGCGCTCAACCCGGTGGTCGGCTACTACAAAGCGGCCGAGATCGCCCAGAAGGCCCACACGGACGGAACCACGCTCAAGCAGGCCGCCCTGGAGCTCGGGTACCTGAGCGAGGAGGAGTTCGACGCCGCGGTGGTGCCGGAGCGGATGGTCTGAGGGGGCGCCCGCACGGCCTTGGCCGCCTTCGCGGGCTGGGCCTGCGCGAACTCGGGCACCGGTAGGGCTCAGCCGCCCTCGGCGGCCTCCTCCTCGGTCTCGTCGGCCCGCTCGTCGATGATCTCGGCGTCCTCGGGGAGGAACGTCACGCTGTCGGCCTCCAGGCCGGTGTCCAGCGCGAGGTCCTCGAACACCAGCTCGGCCAGCAGGTCGCCGTCGCGACCGAACAGCTCCAGGCGGTAGGGCAGCAGGGTCGACTCGGGGATCGTCACCGACACCCACGCGATCTGCGCGTTCTCCTCGACGTTGTCGAGCCGAACGATCGTCGCGGGTCCGTGCGGCGTCTCGGTCTCGCCGACGGTCGACGCCGCGTACCCCGCGAACAGGCGCTCCAGGTCGAACGTGACCTGGAGCTCCTCGTCGTCGCCGGCGCCGATCAGGCCGCCCAGAGCGTCCGGATCGTCGGCGTCGAACAGCGTGACCTGATTGGTCAGGAACGTGTAGTTCGCGACCGTGTCGCCGTCGAGCACCACGATGTTGTCCGCCAGGGCGTCGGGCTGCAGCACGTACGCGCTGGCCACGCGTCCTTCGGGGATCGCCTCGACCTCGAGCTCCAGCCGGATCTCCGTGCCGTCCCCGTCGATCAGCCGGCCGGTCAGCAGGAACGAGACGTCGCCGATCGCCTCGGCGGTCTCCGCGACCCGGTCCAGGAGGGCGTCGGCGTCCTGTTGCGCGAACGCGACGGAGGCGCTCGCGAGGAGAAGGAGGGCGGTGAACAGGGCAGGTCGAATCATGCGCACCAGCCTACCCCCGCCCCCGCAGGGGGGCGTGAGGGAAGGGTGAGGCGGGCGCGCGCCAGCGTGAACGCACGTTCAGACGGCCGTCACGAACGCGCCTAGGGGACCGTGCTACCTTCGCTGCACGAAAGGAGGTCGTTCATGAAACGCATCCTCTCCATTCTCGCGGTCGTGGCCGTCCTTACATCCGTCGTCTCCGCGTTCGCCCAGGGCGTCCGCTTCGAGCCTCGCGCCATCGTCGTCAATCCTTCACCGTCGTTCGGGGTGACGGTGTTCCTCGACAAGTCGGGCGAGGTCCCGACCTACCGTGTCGGCGAAGAGATCCGCATCAGCGTCCGCGTCGACCGTGACGCGTTCGTCTACCTCTACAGCCTGCAGCCCGACGGCACGGTGACGCAGATCCTGCCCAACCGTTTCGACGACGAGCATTTCCTGAGGGCCGGTCAGACGAGGACGTATCCGCCCTCCGGTGCCGGCTACGTGTTCAACGTCGAGCCGCCCACCGGCCTGTCGAAGGTCGTGGCGGTGGCCAGCACCCGCGAGCTCCAGACCCGGGAGCTGGCCCGCTTCCAGTCCGGTCAGAGCTTCGCGACCAGCGACATCGGCGAGCGCGGCTTCCAGAGCGCGTTCCGGATCGTCGTGAACCCCGTGCCGCAGTCCGATTGGGTGACCGCCACGACGTACTACGACGTCAGCCGGAGCGGGAGCTCGCAGCCCACCAGGCCGGCGGAAGCGACGCTGGCGATCGACTCCGATCCCCAGGGCGCGAACGTCTACTTGGACGGCAGCCTCCTAGGCGCCACGCCGCTGCGCGCCACCGCCCAGCCTGGCAACCGCAGCCTGCGGATCGAGCGGGACGGCTACCGCACGTTCGAGACCACGCTGCGTCTGTCGCCGGGCGAGTCCCGACGCGTGAGCGCCGACCTGGAGCGCGTCCCGACCACCGGAACGGTGCGGTTCGAGTCGAACCCCGACGGCGCGGACGTGTTCGTGAACGGACGGTTCCAAGGAACCACGCCGATCGCCGCACAAGACTTCCAGCCCGGCACGTACGACGTGACGTTCGAGCGTTCCGGCTACACCCCCGAGCGGCGTAGCGTCACGGTCGAGCGGGGCCAGAGCCAGACGGTCAGTGTCCGTCTGAGCCCACGGCTCGGATCGCTTCGAGTGAACGCGAACGTCGGCGGTGCGCAGGTCTTCCTCGACGGCCGGGCCGTCGGAACGATCGCCAGCGGAAGCGGCGTCCTGAACGTCGAGGAGCTCGAGCCCGGCGATTACCAGCTCACGGTGGTCGCGCCCGGATACGAGACGTTCGTGTCCCGGGTCTCGGTCCGCGCCGGCGAGATGTCCGACGTTCGACTCCGTCAGTCGCCGCTCTGAGCGACCGCGCTCCGAGCGACCGCGCTCTGACCCGCCCGCACGCCACCGCGGAAGCGTCCGATCCCGGACGCTTCCGCGGTATGGTGTCGCCTACGTGAAGGAAGCCGCTCCCGACGACACGACCGCGCCCGCGCCGGCCCCCGTCACCGCTTTGGTGCTGGCGGGCGGTGACGCGTCGGACGCCTTGGCGGCCGCCGTCGGGGCGCCGGCGAAGGCGTTGGTGCCGCTCAAGGGGCGTCCACTCGGGGCGTACGTGCTCGACGCGCTCCTCGGCGCCGCCTTGGTCCGGCGGATCGTCTGGGTCGGTGCGGCGGACGCCGAGATGCGCAGTCGCGTGGACCTCGTCGTTCCCGGCGGCCCTAGGCTGGCCGATTCGCTGGCGATCGGGCTGGGAGCCGTCGCGGCGGAGGTGCAAGGTGGCGAGCGACTGTTGCTGGTCAGCGCCGACATCCCTTGGCTCGGAGCCGACAACGTCGACCGGTTCGTGACCGAGGCCGGAACGGAGCACGATCTGGTCTATCCGGTCGTCTCGCGCGAGGCCTGCGAGGCGGAGTTCCCGTCGCTCGCCAGGACCTGGGTTCGGCTGGCGGGCGGTGACGTGACCGGCGGCAACGTGATGCTGGCGCGTCCCGAGACGCTCCGCGCGCTGCTTCCCTGGGTGGACCTCGCCACGCGCGACCGGAAAGCTCCCGTCCGCCTGGCCTGGCGGCTGGGTCCAGGCATGCTGATCGCCCTGCTCGCGGGGCGCGCCACGCTCCCGATGCTCGAAGCGCGCGTGGGACGACTGCTGGGAGCCGACGTGCGGGCGATCGCCAGCGACGACGCGACGCTGGGCAGCGACATCGATCGCATCGAGCAGCTTCCCGCCACCCTGCGCCTGTCCGATGGACGAGCCGCCGTCCAACGCGACGAGCCGAGGTCGGCGTGAGACGCCCGTCGCAGCTTCGGCTTGCCGCCCTTTTGGGGCCAGCGCCTCGATCGCGGCCGCGTTGCTGGCCGGCTACCTCGTGCACGTCCTGATCGACGGTGACGGGCGGCTCGGCTTCGGCACCTTCAACGCCGCCGGCCTGCTCGAGGGGCTGGTGTTCGTGCTGGCGTTCTCGACCAGCCTCCGCTACGTCCGCAGCGCGCTCAGGCTGCCCAGTCCGACGCTGCTGTCGTTCGGACTGGTCGCTCCGCCGAACGCGGCCCGGGTGGCGCAGTCGGTTCCGCAGGTCGACGCGGCGCGTGGCCTGCACACCCTCATCGAGAACCGGATCGTGATCGTGGAGGAGGACGGCGTCCCCGTCGGCGTGGCCGGCGTCAGGCGCGAGCGCATCACCTCGTGGGAGGAGCTGGTGAAGGTCGACGGCGGCGTCGCCGTCACCGACCTGCGCCGCGTGCTGGCCCACGAGCCGCTGGTGATCGTCACCGAAGGCGACCAGGTCCGTGGCATCGTCACGCAGGAGATGTACCTGGCCGGCTTGTGGGGCTCGGTGCGCTAGGCGCGAGGGCTCGCTGGTTCAGGCGCCGGGCGCCGCGATCAGCGCGGACTCGGGGTACGCGACGATCACGAGCGCGCCAGGACCCAGATGCGTCGCCAGCGCAGGTCCGAGGCGTTGGATCCGGCCTTCGCGCACATCGAGGCGCGACGTCTCGAGCGCCTGCACCAGCGCGCCTGCGTCGCTCAAGTCGTCACTGGCCACGCCGATCGCGACGCGAACGGGCTGCGGATCGTCGCGCGGCTCCAGCTCTCGAACGATCGCAGCGACCTTCCGCGTGACGCGCGCCGACGCCAGCGGCACGATCTCGCCCTCCCGCATCGTCAGCAGCGGCTCGACGGACAGCACGCCCGAGACGACTCCGCGCATCCAGCCGATCCGGCCTCCGCCGCGCAGCCACGCCAGTCCCGCGGGCGCCAGGACCACCCGACTGGCGTCGCGGATCCGCTCGGCCGCCGCCACGACCTCGTGCGCCCCTCGACCGGCGGCGGCCGCCCGTGCCGCGGCAAGGACCTGCTCGGCCAGCGCAGGGCCGGCCGCACGCCCGTCGACCACGTGCACGCGGTCCCGCACCCCCGCTCGCTTCGCGCCCTCGAGCGCGTGCGTCATCGTCTCCGACAGCTTCGACGAGAGATGGATCGATACGACCTCGTCCGCTTCGGCCAGGGCGGCCGCGTACACCTCGGCGAAATCCTCCGCGTCCGGGGGGCGCGTCCGCGGCCGGGGCCCGTCGCTACGCATGCGGCGGTACAGCTCGGTCGGCAACAGCTCGCGTCCGTCCCGGTACGTTTCCTCGCCGATCCGAACGCGCAGGGGGACGGCGACGACGTCGGCGGCAAGCAGGCTGGACGGAGGCAGGTCGCAGCTCGAATCGGTCACGACACGGATCGTCACGCTCCCACGCTCGCGTCATCGCTATGACGAAATTCTTACAGCGGCCCGCGTCAGGAGCCGGCTCGGGCGGCCACGTCCAGGGGAAGGTACGGCGCCGCGTCGCGGGTCCAATCGGACGGCAGCGGTCCCCTTCGCCGCCGCGCCCGCGCTGCCAGCGCGATCATCGCCCCGTTGTCGGTCGCAAGCCCCTCCGGGGGCACGCGCACGTTCAGTCCGCTGGCCGCGAGCGCGTCGCGCAGGCGCAGGTTCGCGGCCACGCCGCCGACGACGGTCACGTTCCGGCATCCCTCGTGCCGGGCGGCACGAACGAGGGTGCCCACCAGCGCCTCGACCACGGTCCGCTCGAACGACGCCGCCACGTCGGCGGGACGCGCGTCGGGCGTTCGCTCCAGCAGCACCGCCACGGCGGTCTTGAGCCCGCTGAACGAGAAGTCGAAGCCTTCCTGGCCACGAAGCGGCACGGTCAGCGGATAGGCGTCGGGATCGCCGCCGAGCGCCAGCTCGGCCAGGGCCGGCCCTCCGGGGAAGGGAAGGCCGAGCAGCCTCGCGACCTTGTCGAACGCCTCGCCCGCCGCGTCGTCCCGGCTGCGGCCCAGCTCGGTGGGAACGCCGTCGGCGTCGACGCCGAACAGGCTCGTGTGGCCACCCGACGCCACCAGGCAGAGGTGGCGCTCGCCCTCCATGTCGGCGGACGCGAGGTGGCCTTCGAGGTGGTGGACCGGCACGAACGGCACGCCTCGTGCCCAAGCGAGCGTCTTGCCCCAGGTGAGGCCGACCAGCAGGGCCCCGACGAGGCCCGGTCCGTAGGTGGCCGCGACCAGGTCGACGTCGTGCAGCGTGGCGCCCGCGTCCTCGAGCGCTCGCGCCGCCACGGCGTCGATCACCGCGAGATGCTCGCGGCTGGCGCGCTCGGGCACCACGCCACCGAACGGCGCGTGAACCGCGGTCTGCGAGGCGACGACGTTGGCGCGCACGACACCGGATTCGATGTCGACGAGGCCGATGCCGGTGTCGTCGCAGGAGGTGTCCACGCCCATGATCAGGGGCACGGGAGGGACGCTACCACGTCGGCGTCGGGTATCCTCCCGCCGTGCGCCACCGAGGCTCCGACCGTCCCGGCGACGACGTCGTCCCGGCTCCGACCGACCTGGCGACGATCGTTTCGGCTACGACCGTGCCGACGTCGCCGGCGTGTCCTTCTCGTGGCGCGCCGGCTGTCGTGGACACCCGGCGCCGCCGGCCGGCTGGACCGCCCTGGTCGAGACGGCCCGCTCGCTCCGCGGCGACGTCCTGGACGCGTCGGCCTGCCTGGGCGTGCCGGCGCGTGCCGCGACGGCGGCGGACGTGGTCGTCCTGGAGCCGTCGGCGCTGGGCCTCTCCGCCCTCCGGCACGACCTCGCGGCTGCGGCAGCGGACGTGGATGCGCGCCTGCGGGTCTCGGCGGGCCTTCCGTGGGACGCTCCGCGAGGATCGTTCGATCACGTGCTGCTGGCCCCGCCCGCGGAACGGGGCTCGCACCGGGTGCGGAGCGAGATCCACGCCGCGGCCGCCGCGCTTCGGCCTGGCGGGACGGCGTGGATCCTGCTCGAGAAGGACCGCGGCGCCAAGCGGTACGAGCGCGAGGCTCGCGCGTCGTTCGGGGAGGTGCAGGTCGTCGACCGCCGCAAGGGCTGGCGGCTTTCGCGGGCGACGCAGCCCCGGTCCGACGTTCGGCCCCAGCCGTGGTCGACGTTCGAGACGCCCCACGGCGAGGCGGCGGCGCTGGCGGGCTGCTTCGCGGCCGGCAAGCTCGATCCGGGCAGCGCGCTGCTGCTGGAGCGCATGGATGCAGGCGGCGCCGTGGTCGGCGGCGCCACCGTGCTGGACCTGGGCTGCGGCTGGGGGCCGCTGGCCAGGCACGCCGCGCGCCGCGGCGCGCGGGTGACGGCCGTGGACGACGACCTGGCCGCCGTCCGGAGCTGCGTGCAGAACGTGCCGGACGCGCGGGTGGTGCACGGCGACCTGGACGACCCCCTGGACCGGGACGAGAGGTTCGAGCGGGTGATCCTCAACCCGCCGTTCCACGTCGGCAGCGGCGTCCGGCTGGGACTCGGACGGGCGTTCCTCGACGCTGCGCGCCGGCGCGTGTCGCCGGGTGGCGAGATCTGGCTCGTCGCGAACGACGCCCTGCCGTACGAGGCGACGTTCTCGTCGCGCGAGACGGTCGACGTGCTCGCGCGGGCGGGCGGCTTCAAGGTTCTCCGGGCTCGTCCTCCCAACGTCCGGTGACCCGGGGGCCCCGCCCGATCGGCGGCTCGAGCACTCGGCCGTCCGAGCCGGCGTAGCGCTCCAGGATCTCCAGGCAGGCCGTCACGCGAGCGGCGGAGCAGACCACGCCCAGCGTGGGCCCTGCGCCGGAAAGGTAGGCGGCCCAGGCGCCCGCGGCGCGCAGCTCGCGCTGCGCCTCGGCGAACCCGGGCAGCAGGTGGTGCCGGTACGGTTCGTGGGTCACGTCGGCGGACGCGAACCGAAGCAGCTCCGGCTCGTCACGGAGGACCGCCAGCGGCCAGAACGAGACGCGGCTGGCCGTGGCGACCGCCTCGGCGCGCGGGATGTGGGGCGGCAAGACCGCGCGTGCGTCCTCGGTCCGGACCTCGAACGCCGGCACGCCGAACAGCAGCCGCCACGACGGCGGCCACGGCAGCACCCGCGTCATCCAGCGGGCGTCGTCGCGCGCGCTCACCGTGAGACCGCCGAACAGCGCGGGGGCGACGTTGTCGGGGTGGCCCTCCAGATCGGCGGTCAGCTGGTACACGCCGTCCAAGCCCAGCTCGCCGCCGCAGACGGCGTCGCCCAGCAAGGCGCCCGCGACCAGCGCGGCGGACGACGATCCCAGCCCACGCGCCAGCGGAATCGGATTGTCCGCTTCCAGCAGAGCCGTCGGCGCCGTCCGGCCGGTGGCCTGGACGGCGGCACGGAAGCCGCGGTGGACGAGGTTGTCGGGACCGGCGTCGACGGTCCCGTCGCCGCGGTAGACGAATCGGTCGCGCGTCGCTGGCGTCGCCCGCACCACCAGCTCCAGGCCGATCGAAAGCCCCAGGCAGTCGAAGCCGGGGCCCAGGTTGGCGCTACTGGCGGGAACGGTCACCTCGAGCGGCACGCGCGGAGGCTACCACGCACCGCCGAGCGCCTTGCGAGCGCCAGGAATCGCGTCGGCGAGGTCGCTCGCGAGCAGGGCGGCGCCGTGCCGGCGGGCCGCGCGCTCGCCCGCGCGCGCGTGCAGATGGACGGCCGCGGCGACCCGGGCCAGCGCGTCGTCGTGAGGCGACGCCAACGCCGCTCCGAGCAGCCCTGCGAGAACGTCGCCGGTACCGCCCGACGCCATGCCGGGATGGCCGGCGGCGACGATGCGGACCCGGCCGTCGGGATCCGCGAGCACCGCGCCGGCGGACTTCAGGACGACGCCCGAGCTCCACGCCTCCGCGAGACGTCGCGCGCTCCCGATCGGGTCGGCGTGGACCTCGTCCGAGCCGGTCCGCAGCAGCCTGGCCGCCTCGCCGTGGTGCGGGGTCAGCCACCTCCCCGGACGTCGCGAGCTCGACTCGCGAAGCTCCTCGTCCAGCGCGCTGGCGTCCAGCACGGTCGGTGCGTCGCCGTGCTCGAGCGCGTACACGAGCTCGGGAATCCGGCTCTCGTCCAGACCGGGACCGAACACCCGCGCGGCGGCGTGCCGCGGGTCGGTCGCGGCGAGCGCGCGGGACAGCGCTCCCACCCCTTCGCCCAGGACCAGCGCGATCGTCTCGGGCCAACGACCCGGATGGACGGCGTCGGTCAGGAGGGTCACCAGCCCGGCACCGCCGCGGTGCGCACCGCGACACGCCAGCTCTGCGGCACCCGACCAGCGGGCCGACCCGGCGGCGATCAGGACGGTCCCCGCGTCGTACTTGTGGGCGGCGGGATCGTGCGCCGGCCAGGCGCGGGCGGCGGCGGCGTCGTCGATCAGCTCGGGTCGCTCGCGCTCGGGCAGCGCGCCCGCGGGCATGCCGATGTCGGCGACGGTCCACGACCCGAACGCGAACCGGGCGGGGGAAAGCACGGAGGCGTGACAGGCGTACGCGAGCTGCACGGTCCTGTCGGCCCGGACGTGCCGTCCGGGCGGAACGGCTCTGTCGGCGTCCACGCCGCTGGGCACGTCGACCGCGAGCACCGGACCGGTCCATTCGGTCAGGCGCGCGACGACCCGCTCGGGGTCGCCCTCCAGAGGCCGGTCCAGACCGGTCCCGAACAGCGCGTCGACCACGACGTCCGCGTCGCGCAGCGCGCTCGCGAGCGTGTCCTCGTCCAGGGTGCCGATGTCCGCGACGTCGCGCCAGGCGAGGCGTGCCCCCTCGGCCGCGTCGCCACGCGAGCCGTCCGGGCGGAGCGCCAGCACGACGGGCCGCAGACCGCCGCTCGCGAGGTGGCGTGCCGCGACGTACCCGTCTCCGCCGTTGTTCCCCGCGCCGCACAGCACCAGCGGGCGCTTGGCGCGGGGCCAGCCGCTCCGGACGGCGGCCGCGACCGATCGTCCGGCGGCTTCCATCAGGCGCGAGGGTGGCGCGCCCAGCCCGGCGGCGGCCTCGTCGGCCGCCTTGACGTCAGCTGCGGAGACGAGGCGCATGGCCCGAGTCTACTACCCGGTCCGTGCCGCGGGCGGCCACGCCTGGCGCGCGTCCGTCGCGATGCGGACCTTCGTCCCTTGCGCCCCGGGGGCCGGGTGCACGATCATGGACTACGGCCCCACCCGCCGGGTCGCACGCGAGGAGGCCGCGATGCGGATCAACCTGACCCCAAGACGACCCGCCGAGCGTGTGCGTGCCGGTCTCGACGCCTGTCGCGTCGAGGTGCTGCGCGACATCGCGCGCGATCCACCAGGACGATTCGATCCGCGGGCGGCCCGGGCCCGTGCCCGCGTCTACGAGCGGGTGCGGATCGACCTGGACCGATTCGGGCTCGAGATCGCGATAGCCCGCGCTGCCGCCGCCTACCGGCACGTGCCCCTCGTACCCCCACGCCTGCTTGGACGTCATCCAGCGGCCCGTGGTCGCGGCGAGGCGTTCGAGAAGGTGTTCGATGCCGCCGGCGTCGATCCGACCCAGGTCGAGCGCATCCGTCGCTTGCGGCCCCGGTTCGTCGACGACCCTCAGGCCGCGTCCTGACCGGTCACCGGCGAGCCGTGGCCCCTGCGTCGTGATCCGTGAATCGTGAGCTGCCGGCCCGTGGCGAGCACGGGCCGGCAGCGGCCGACGATCAGTCGTCCAGGATCGATGCGATCCGCTGGGTCGCGTCGGACGACAGGGTGAGGTCGCCGGCCGCGAGGTTCTCCTCGATCTGCTGGACCTTGGTCGCGCCGGTGATGACCGACGACACGCCCGGCTGACGAAGCACCCACGCCAGCGCCAGCTGCGCACGGCTGACGCCCAGGTCGTCCGCGACGTCGCGCAGGGCGATGACCTTGCGGCGGTTCTCCTCGGTCAGGAAGCGCGACGCCATGGACTCGTCCGCGGCGAAGCGGCTGCCCTCGGGAATCCCGTCGTCGTACTTTCCGGTCAACATCCCTTGCGCCAGCGGGCTCCACACCACCAGGCCGACGCCCTTGGGCTCCGTCACCGGCAGGATCTGCTCCTCGACCCGCTGCCGGTGCAGCATCGAGTAGTGCGGCTGCTCGACCACCGGGGCGACGAGCCCGTGCGCTTCGGCGTAGGTGTGGGCCTCGGCGATCTGGGCGGCGGACCACTCGCTGGTGCCCCAGTAGTGCGCCCGGCCGCTGCGGACGATGTCGCTGAACGTCTCGACGATCTCGGGCATCGGCGTCTCGGGGTCGTGCCGATGCGCGAAGTAGATGTCGAGGTAGTCCTCGTCCATCCTGTCCAGCGACCGGTCGATCGACTCCATGACGTGCTTGCGTGACAGCCCGCGATCGTTGACGTCGTCCGACATCGGCCAGAACACCTTGCTGGACAGCACCAACGTGTGGCGGGGAGCGCCGATGTCGTGGAGCACGCCGGTCATGAAGCGCTCCCCTTCGCCGCGCGCGTAGATGTCGGCGTTGTCGAAGAAGTTGACCCCGCCCTCCAGCGCCTTCTCGACGATCTCCGTGATGAGCTTCCGATCCTGGACGCTGTCTCCGTACGTGGTCCAGGCGCCCAGGCTGACCTGCGACACCTTGAGTCCGCTGTTTCCGAGTCTGCGATAGTCCATCGATGGCCTCCGGTGCGAGCGTACCGCTCCGGAGCGGGAGTCCGGCGTCGCGCCGCGGGCGTGCGGCTATCATCGCCGCATGGCTCCTTCCAGCGACGATGGCGCGTTCAGGTCGGGCGCGCCCGGCGGCGTTCCCCGTCCTCCCATCCGGTACGCCCCGCCCGACGATCTCGGTGTTCGCCTGGGCACCCCGGGCGAGCCGCCGTTCACGCGAGGCATCCACCCCGGCATGTACACGTCGCGGTTGTGGACGATGCGGCAGTACGCCGGATTCGCGTCCGCGGCCGCGTCCAACGAGCGGTATCGCTATCTGTTGTCGCAAGGCGTCACCGGGCTCTCGGTGGCGTTCGACCTTCCCACCCAGCTGGGTCTCGATCCGGACGACGCGTTGGCGGCGGGGGAGGTGGGGCGTGTCGGGGTGTCGGTCGCGACGATCGACGATATGCGACGCCTGTTCGACGGCATCCCGCTGGACCAGGTGACGACCTCGATGACGATCAACGCGCCCGCCGCGATGCTGCTCGCGCTGTACACGCTGGTGGCCGAGGAGCAGGGCGCGTCGCTGGACCGGCTGAAAGGAACCGTTCAGAACGACATCCTGAAGGAGTACGCCGCGCGCGGGACGCAGATCTTTCCGGTGAAGCCGTCGATGCGGCTGGCCACCGACCTGGTCGCGTACGCCTCGCGCGAGCTGCCGGCCTTCAACCCGATCAGCGTCAGCGGCTACCACATCCGCGAGGCCGGCGCGACCGCGGCGCAGGAGCTGGCGTTCACCCTCGCCAACGCCGAGGCGTACGTGGCGGCGGCGGTGGACGCGGGACTGGAGGTGGACGCGTTCGCGCCGCGTCTCAGCTTCTTCTTCGCGTGCCACCCCGACTTCTTCGAGGAGATCGCCAAGTTCCGGGTGGCGCGTCGGATCTGGGAGCGGCGCATGCGCGAGCGCTTCGGCGCGAACGATCCGAAGAGCCGGGCGCTGCGGTTCCACACCCAGACAGGGGGCTCGACCCTGACGGCGCAGCAGCCCGAGGTGAACGTGGTGCGCACCGCGTACCAGGCGCTGGCCGCCGTGCTGGGCGGAACCCAGAGCCTCCACACCAACGCGCAGGACGAGGCGCTCGGGCTCCCCACGCCTCGGACGGCACGCGTCGCGCTGCGGACGCAGCAGGTGCTGGCGTACGAGACCGGCGTCGCGGACGCGATCGATCCTCTGGCCGGAAGCTACTACCTGGAGCACCTGTGCGACGCGCTCGAGGCGGAGGTCGACACCCTCCTGGACCGGATCGACGATCTCGGAGGCGCGGTGGCTGCGCTCGAGGCCGGCTTCGTGAACGAGGAGATCGAGGCGTCCGCCTACCGGCATCAGCGGGCGATCGAAGCGGGCGAGCGGGTGATCGTTGGCGTGAACCGGTTCGCCGTCGGCGACGAGCCCGAGCCGGAGCTGGACCGGATCGACCCGGCGCTGGAACGACGGCGGGCGGACGAGCTGCGGGCGTTCCGAAGCGCACGAGACGGCGTCGCGGCGTCGCAGGCGCTCGACGCGCTGCGCGTGGTGGCCGACGGCGAGGGCGAGCTGGTTCCGAGTCTGCGCGAGGCGCTCCGAGCCGGAGCGACGGTGGGCGAGACGTGCGGCGTGCTTCGCCGCGTCTGGGGCGTCTACGAAGGCTGACGGCCGGACCGGGATCGCGGCCGGCGTCGCGAGGCCGGCTCGCCGTGCGGACCGACCTCCCGTAGCGCCTCGTGGACCACGGTGACGATCGTGTCCACGGTGGCGCGCTGGTGCGATCGGCCGTCGGGGAGGTGCATCTCGTCGTCGAGGTAGCCGGCGCGGCCGGTGTGGTCCATCGAGCCGAGATCGACGACCTCGATCCGCCCGTCGGCCTTCAGCCGGTTCCAGGTCGACCAGCGCACCCACGGCCAACGGCCGGGGAAGAACGCCGCGCCGATCCTGGCCACGACGTCGTTCTGGCCCCGAATGTGGACCATCTTCGCCAATCCGTCGGGGCTCCTCGGACTGGCCATGACGCCGCCCAGCGAGACGACGTGGGCGGGCCGGCCGATCCGCGCCGCCAACGGAGCCGCCGCGCCCATCGCGATCTGCCCCCCGCCGCTGTAGCCCACGAGCACCACCGGCGCGTCCGACCCGGGGCGGTAGCCGTCGCGCGCGAGCGCACCGAGGACGAGGTCGGCGGTGCCTTCGTCGTACATCGGGCCGTAGCGGCGGTCGGTCGAGACGGCGACCTGCCAGGCGTTGCGGAGGTTGATCAGCATGCCCGCGACGCCCGCGAGCTGCCGCCGGCTCATCTTGCCGGCCAGCGCCCAGCGCCAGAAACGCGCGAAAAGTCGCTGCCCGGTGAGAGCCCGGTTCGTCACGGAGTAGGGGAACACCTCGATGACGTGCACGTTCGGCAGCTCGGCCTGGAGGCTCCGTAGGAAGGCCCGCTCCCTCGGTGCGAACGTCGCTCCACCGACGGAGTGGACGCCCGAGAGGAACACGAGCCAGCCAGCCGGTGGCGGGTCGACCGGCTCGTTGGGCGGCATCGGCTCGCTCTCGGTGCCGTACCAGCCCGCCCACCAGCCCAGCGCCTCGAGCGGGGCGAGCAGACCGGCGACGAGCATCGCCGCGACGGCCGCCAGCGCCAGCGTGCCCAGGTCCGGCAGCGGCAGCGTCACGGCTGGCGCTCCCGAGCACGCGGACCGGCACGGCCCGCGACCCGTTCGCGGATGCGGCGCGTGGCGGCCACGACCGGACGGCCCACCGTCCGGGACAGCAGCTCGGTCACGATCCATGCGGCTCCCAACGCGACGAGCGCCTCGGGCAGGGTGAAGCCGAACGTCGCGCGGGCACCGACGGCCAGCGCCAGGAACGTCCATACCGTCAGCGCGACGCCGATGCCCGAGCCGAAGTAGGGCGTGAGCACCACGAATCCGAGAAGGCGCGGGGCGTGCGCCAGCCCGACGATCTTGATCACGGCGGCGAACGGGGCAGGATGCCCGAACGCCACCGTTCCCGCCGTCGTCAACGCTCCGGCCCAGACGCCGACCGAAGCTGCGAAGATCGCGGTGCCCAGACCGATGCTCAGGACGAATCGCCACGGGGGGACGCGGTTCGCGACCAGCGCGACGCTCTGGCCCAGCACGTGCGACAGGCCCGATCCGACCAGGACGAGGATCGCGATGCGCAGGCCGTGCGGATGGTTCACGACGTTCGTGAACGCCGCGGGATCCAGGCGGAGGGCGCCGGCGACGAGAGCCCAGAGACCGTCCACGTCAGTGGACGTGGGCGTGGTCGAGCTCGCCCGGCGCGATAGGGAGACGATCGCCTCGGAACATGAACGCCGCGATCAGGGTCGTGACCGGTACGGCGAGGATGAGGCCGATCGAGCCGACCAGGGTGTGGACCACCTCGGCCGCGATGAGCTCCAGGTTGACGGCGCGGGCGAAGCCGATCTCGCCCTGCCCGAGCAGCACCAGGAGCGGTAGCGCGGCTCCGGTGTAGGCGAGCACGAGGGTGTTCACGAGCGATCCGATGTGGTCCAGTCCCACGTTCATGCCGCGGCGGTAGAGCGTGCGGACGTCCCAGTCCGGATCGGCGTGCGCCAGCTCGCGCACGACCGCCGCTTGGACGATGGTGATGTCGGTCAGCGCTCCGAGGGCGCCGATCATCAGCCCGGCCAGCATCAGGCCACGCAGCGCGATGTTCGGCGCCGTGGCGGCGATCATCGCGGCGTCCTCGCTGCCGAACCCGGTGAGGTGCGCCAGGTCGGTGAACACGATCCCGAGCAGCATCGTGACGACGGCCGCCAGGAAGGTGCCGATCAGGGCGGCCGTGGTGGACCAGCTGACGCCGTGGACGAAGTAGATCGCGAGGATCAGAATGGCGCTGACGCCCAGCAGCGAGATCGGCACCGGGTGGTCGCCGGCGACGATGCGCGGAACGACGAACCCGATCACGATCGCCAGGCTCGCGCCGGTCGCCAGGAACGCTCGCAGGCCTTTGAACCGTGCCACGGCGACCGACACCAGCAGGAACAGGCCGACGAGCCAGCCGAGCGCGGGGCGTCGCACCCAGTCGGCCACCACGTGCACACGCTCACCGCTCGGTCCGGGACTGTAGTACACCTCGACCCGGTCGCCCACCTCGAACGCCGGCAGCTCGTAGCCGGCCATCGGGTCCTGGCCCGGAAGGCGCGCCTCGATCACGCGTCCGGTCGACAGCTCCACCAGCGCCGTCCCCGATCCGTTCCCCTGGTCGACCAGGGTACGGATCGTGCCATCGACCCAGCCGATCGCGGACGCATCGTCCATCGGCGCGCCGGGCGACTGCGCCGTCGCCACGCTCGCCAGCACGATCGCCAGCACGATCGCCAGCACGCCGAGCAGCAGTCGTGTCAGACGCCGACGCGGGCGACGAGCCGCGCCGTGCGAAGCGTCACGGGGCGCTTCGCCCGAACGCCCGGTGCTCACGAAGGCGGCGTCGGCGCGTCGGAGCGGTGCTGGCACCGCTCGCACAGGCCGTACAGCGTGAGGGCGTGGTCCTCGACGCGGAAGCCGCCAGGCAGGGTGACGCCTTCGAGGATCGAGACGGGACAGTCGGCCTCGAGCTCGAACACCCCCTGGCAGGCACGGCAGATGAAGTGGTGATGGTGACCGCGTCCGGACGGCTCGTAGCGGGTCGCGTCGTCCGGCAGGTGGACCGCGACGACGGTGCCGGCTTCCTCGAGCCGAGCCAGGTTCCGGTACACCGTAGCCAGTCCGAGGCTGCTCTGCTCCTGCCTGGCCGCGTCGTGCACCTGGTGCGGCGTGAGCGGCCCCTCGGCATCGTGCAGCGCCCTCAGGATCGCGCGTCGCTGGCTGGTTCGGCGAGTCATCGTCGGCAAGTCTACCGGCCGGTGAGGTCAGGCGTCGTCGCTGACCGAGCGGCCCAGCATCGGTCCGAGGGGGCGGCCTCCCAGCAGATGGACGTGCAGGTGATCGACTTCCTGGCCGCCGTGCTCCTTGCAGTTCACGATCAGGCGGTAGCCGTCGTCGGCCAGGCCTTCGGCCTCGGCGATGCGGCGCGCCACCGTGAACAGCCGTCCCAGCATGGGCTCGTGGACCGGCTCGACGTCCGCGGCGGTGGGGACGGGCTCGTTCGGCACGATCAGGACGTGCACCGGGGCTTGGGGCGCGATGTCGCGGAAGGCGGTCACGAGGTCGTCCTGGTAGACGACGTCGGCCGAGACCTCGCCACGCACGATCCGTTCGAACAGCGTCTCGTCGCTCATGGCCTCAGTCCACGGACGCCGCGACCAGCTCGCGCATCGTGAACAGCGCTGCGAGCTCGACGCCCGCCGCCGCCAGCGCTTCGGGTCCGCCGGCCTGACGGTCGATGACGCACAGGGCCTTCTCCACGATCGCTCCACGCTCGCGGAGGTCGTGGGTCGAGGCCAGCAGCTGGCCGCCCGAGGTCACGACGTCCTCGACGATCAGGAGTCGCTTTCCCTCGACGGGGCCGCCCTCGGCCAGCTTGCAGGTGCCGTACGTCTTGGCCTCCTTGCGAACGAACAGGGCAGGCAGGCCGGTACGCTGCGAGAGGATCACGGCCAGGGGGATGCCGCCGGTCTCGAGTCCAGCGAGAGCGTCGGCTCCATCGGGCACGAGCGGGGCCAGCGCGTCCCCGATCTCGGCCAGGAGTCGCGGGTCCGATTCGAACAGGTACTTGTCGAAGTACTCGTGGCTGACGGCGCCGCTGCGAAGCACGAAACGGCCGGTGAGGTGGGAGGCGCGATGGATCTCGCGGGCGAGCCGGGTCCGGTCCATGACCGTATGCTACCGCCGCCGCGTTGCCCGAGACCTCGCCAACCTGCGCCGATGTGCTATACTCACGCGTTCCCTGCCGGAGCGACGCGCGTCGTCGCGGATCCGGCCGACGCCCACGCGACGCCCACGGTTCGCCTCGGTGGGCGATTTCGATCGACACGTCTCGGCGCCGACGGTGCCGGAGCGCAGGAGGAGAGCATGCCGCGAGTTTGTGCCGTCACCGGCAAGAAGACCCGGAGCACCACGACCAGCAAGCGCAAGGGGTCGCCGAAGAAGCGTGGCGGCGTCGGCGTCAAGCAGGTCGGGGTCCACAAGCGTCAGATCAAGCCGAACCTGCAGAAGCGCACGATCTGGGTCGACGGCGCGCCACAGAAGGTGTGGCTCTCGGTCAAGGCGATGCGCACCATGGATCCGACGCTGTTCATGAACCCGCACAAGTAGCCGCAGGCAGCGAGCCTCGTCGCCCGGGCAGGGCGGCGACGTCCGTGCCCCAAGTGCGACGCTCGGCCCTGTTCGGGGCCGAGCGTCGTTCGTGGCGTGGTCCGTGTCGGAGCTCGTCATATCCGTTTCATGACAGCGCGATCTCGATACTGGTCGTGTAGCGACGGTCGTGCACGCCGGCCCGATGGAAGCTGGACATGATTCTGGCTGTACTTGTGTTCGCTCGCGGTGGTGGGTACAATCGCCAAATGATGAAAATGCATTCTCAACAAGCCGACGGGTTCCGCCTCCTCGCCCTCCGCGGGCGCACGCTCCTGACGACGGCGATCCTCGTGGTCCTGGGCCTCGCGGTCAGCGCCCACGCCCAGCCTCGCGTGGTGGTGTCGATCGAGCCGTACCGCGACGCGGTCCAGCGCCTTCTGGGCGACGACGCCACCGTGGAGGTGCTGCTTCCGCCCGGGGCCAGCCCGCACGCCTACGATCCGACGCCGCGGCAGGTGGCGGGCCTCGCGGACGCCGACCTGGTGATCGTGAACGGCGGTCTGGACGGGTGGGTACTCGCGATGGTCGACGCGCTCGGCGGGGACGTGCCGGTGTTCGTCGCGATCGAGTCGTTGCCGCTGAGCGAGCTGGTCGCGGGTGATCACGAGCACGATCACGACCACGCCGACGACGAGCAGCGGCGACGAGCCGACGAAGACCACGCGGACGAAGAGCACGCCGACGAAGAGCACGCCGACGAAGAGCACGCGGAGGAGGACCGTGCCGACGTGCCCGCCAGCTACGGCGACGTCAATCCGCACGTCTGGCTCGATCCGGGACACATGCGCACGATCGTCGCCGCGATCGCCGAGCGCCTGAGCGAGCTCGATCCGGCGCGCGCGGACGCCATCGCCCAGCGGTCCGCGACGTACCTGGCCGAGCTGGATGCGCTGGACACCGAGATCGCTCGCACGCTCGCGCCCGTCGCGGGTGCCCCGTTCGTCCCGTTCCACGACGCTTGGCCGTACTTCGCCGCGCACTTCGGGCTGGATCTGATCGTCGAGATCGAGCCGTTCCCCGGACGCGAGCCCACCGCCCGTGAGCTCGCCGATGCGATCGACACGATCCAGCGGGCCGGAGCGGCAGCCGTGTTCTCCGAGGTCCAGCTCGCGGAGCGCGCCGCACGCGTCCTCGCGGACGAGGCCGGCGTCCGTCTGGGCGTGCTGGACCCCATCGGTGGCGCGCCGGGGCGGCGAAGCTACGCCGAGCTGCTGCGCTACAATGCCGCCGTGATCCTGGAGGCGCTCCGACCCGACGCCGACCGACCTTGACGTCGAACGGGCGCTCGGTTCCAGGCCCGCCGTTCGGCACGGCCAGCCCGAGCGAGCCGCCGATGGAGGACGCCATGAGCACGTCCCCAGCCCTTCGCTTGCGCCACGTCACGGTACGGCGTGGCGACGTGGAGATCCTTCGCGACATCGACCTGGACCTGGGCGAGCGACGCTTTCTGGCGATCATCGGACCCAACGGCGCGGGCAAGTCCACCCTCGTGAAGGTGCTGCTGGGACTCGTCGAGCCGGACCGCGGCGAAGCGCTCCTGTTCGGGCGTCCCGCCGGGAGCGATCCCGTTCGGATCGGCTACGTCCCTCAGCTCAAGACGTTCGATCGCTCGTTTCCCGCCACGGCGCTGGAGCTGGTCGTGTCGGGGCTCAGGCGTGCCTGGCCGGGACGCGTGAGCCGGCACGAGCACGACGTGGCGTGCGAAGCGCTGGAGCGGGTCGGGGCGGGACGACTCACGGACCGCCCCCTGGCGCGGCTCTCTGGAGGCGAGCTCCAACGGGCCTACCTGGCCCGTGCGCTGGTCCGCCGGCCCGATCTGGTGATCCTGGACGAGCCCGCCACCGGCGTCGACTTCCTGGCCGAACACGACCTGAACCGGCTGCTCGAGGGGTACCAGAGCGACGCCGACGCCACGGTCGTGATGGTGACCCACGACCTCGCCGCCGCTCGGCATCACGCGACCGACGTGCTCGTGCTGAACCGCGTGGTGATCGGCTTCGGACCGCCGGAGCGAGCCCTGGCCGGCGACTGTCTGGAGCGCGCCTACGGGCACGTGGGCCACGGGCACGGCCTGGTCGTGCCGTGATCGCGGAGCTGTCCGGCATGCTGGACTACGCGTTCATGCAACGCGCTCTGCTGGGGGGCGTCGCCATCGCGACCATGACGGGCTTGCTGGGCGTCTTCGTGGTGCAGCGCGGACTGGCGTTCCTGGGCGACGGCTTGGCGCACGCCTCGTTCGGGGGGATCGCGCTGGGCGCGCTGGTCGCCTACGGCACCTCGGGCAGCGGCGTGCTGTCGCAGCCGCTCTGGGTGGCGCTGCCGTTCACGATGGCTGCGGCGCTCGCGATCGCCTGGGTGAGCGATCGCACCGAGCTGTCCAGCGACACGGCGATCGGCGTGTTCTTCGCCGTCTCGGTCGCCCTGGGCGTCCTGTTCCTCTCCCGCATCCCGCCCGACCGGAACGTCGTCGACGTCTGGCACCTGCTGTTCGGCTCGATCCTCGCGGTCGGACCGGGCGACCTCACCATCATCGTCGTGACCGCGGCCGTGGTGGTCGGCCTCCTCGCCGCGGCCTGGGGCCGCCTGGCGTACGCCACCTTCGACGCCGAGCTCGCGGCGAGCGACGGCGTTCCGGTCCGAGCTCTCGACTACGCACTGTTCGCGGTCGCCGCGGTCGCCGTCGTCGTCAGCGCTCAAGTCGTGGGCGTCGTGCTGATGGCCGCGTACCTGGTGATTCCCGCCGCCGCGGCGCGACTGCTGGCGCCCACCTTGTCCGCCATGACGTTCGGTGCGATCGCGATCGGGGTGACGACCACCTTGGCCGGCCTGGTGGCCTCGTTCTTCGCCGACGTACCGAGCGGCTCGGCGATCATCCTGCTGCAGGCCGCGGTCTTCCTCGTCGCGACGGTCGCCGCTCGTCGCTGACGCTTGGTCGTGACGAACGCCTGAGCGATCGACAGATCGCCGTGGCGCGTCGCTCAGCGCCACGGCGCGAGGCCGCTTCGCTCAGCTCCGTTCTCGTGACCCGCCGGCGCCGCTAGGCACGTGCGCGAGGTCGCTCGTGCCGGTGTCGTCGTCCGAATCGTCCGAGTCGTCCGAGTCGCCCGAGTCGCCGACATCGTCGTCAGCGGCACGACCGCCGCCGCCATCACGGTCGTCGCCTCCGGCTTCGTCGGCGCCATCGGCGTCGCCCCGGATCGTGCGCAGCAGCTCCGGGAAGCGGCGTTCGACCTCGTCCTCGACGTCCGGATCCATCGTGATCTTCTCCGGCCAGGCGCGTGAGAAGCCCTCTTGAGGCAGCTTGGGTGTGCCGTCCACCACCCAGGTCGGCCCGCCGAGCGCGTCCTCGACCACCTGCACGTCGCGCTCCGGATCGATGTTGTTCAGCATCGTCCAGATGCAGTCCTCGAAGTCGGTGGGATCGGTCGTGTCGTCGAGCACGGCGATCCAACGGATCCCGCGAGCGGCGTACTGTCGCGCCGCCCACTCGCCGAGGTGCCGACCCTGATCGGGACGCACCTTGCGCGTGGTGATGAACCAGAACCCTCCACCGGGCTGATCCTGGGCGACCGTCTCCGCGTGGTAGGGAAGCGTCGCTGCCGAGCGGGCGGGCGCCGCCTCCCACGGCGTGCCGCCACCTTCCTCCTCGTGCTTCGTCGTGCCGTCCAGCACGAGCTTGCTGCCGTAGCTCCACGACCTGCTGGCGTGGTCCAGCACGTCGATCGGTCCCTTCGCGATCTGCTGGTCGCGGCCCGGCTGCGCACGAGCCAGGACGTGGCGCCAGAAGGCGGCGTGGTCCTGAGGGGCGACCTCGGGATCGTCCGAGACCAGGATCACCTTCGCGAACATCATCTGCCCGAGCCCCAGCAGGCCGTTGGCGACCTTGTACGCCTGGCCGGGGTAGGCCTTGTCGATCACGACGTTCACGAGGTTGTGAGCGATACCCGCCGGCGGCATGTGGTAATCCCGGATCTCCGGAAGGATCAGCTGCGCCGGAGCCAGGAACAGGCGCTCGCTCGCCTCGATCAGGTAGGCGTCCTCCATCGGCGGCCGGCCGACGATCGTCGCGGGGTAGACCGGGTCGCGTCGCATCGTCACGGCGGTCACGTGGAACGTCGGGTAGAGATCCTCGAGCGTGTAGAAGCCGGTGTGGTCGCCGAACGGTCCCTCGACGCGCCACGGCTCCTCGGGATCGACGTAGCCCTCGAGCACGAACTCCGCCTGGGCGGGGACCTCGAGGTCGACGCTCACGCCGCGAACCAGCTCGACGCCCCGGCCACGAAGCCAACCGGTGAGCGAGAACTCGTTGATTCCCGGGATCGGCGGCAGGGGTGCGGTCGCGGCGTACGTGAGCGCCGGGTCGCCGCCCAGCGCGACCGCGACCTCGAGCTTGCGGCCGGCCTTCCGAGCGTTCTCGAGGTGGCGTGCACCGGTCTTGTGGCGCTGCCAGTGCATGCCGGTCGTGTTCCGGTCGTACACCTGCATCCGGTACATGCCGATGTTGACGTCGCCCGCGACCGGGTCGCGGCTGATCACCAGCGGCAGGGTCACGAACGGACCGCCGTCCCCCGGCCAGCAGGTGAGGACCGGCAGCCTGGACAGGTCGACCTCGTCCCCGCGCCACACGACCTCCTGCACGGGAGCGCGCCGCACGCGCTTGGGCGGCAGCGACGCCAGCTCCCTGAGCTTGGGAAGGTTCGAGGCGAGCCCCATCAGGCCGCCACCGACCTTCACGTCGAGCAGCTCGCGGACGCGGTCGCCCAGGTCGTCGAGCGTCTCGACACCCAGCGCCCACGCCATCCGCCGGCGCGTGCCGTACAGGCCGATCACGACGGGGAAGTCGCGGTCCTCGACGTTCTCGAACAGGAGCGCCGGACCTTCGGCCTTCACGGCCGCGTCGGCCAGCACGGTGATCTCGAGCTCGGCGCGGACCGGATCGCGCACGCGCACCAGCTCGCCCTTCTGTTCGAGGAAGCTCAGGAACCGCTGCAGATCTGCGTACATACGAGCATGCTACCCGTCGAGCGTGGCTGCCCGTGGGCGCCTGGCCACACACATGACCGGAGGCGCCTCAGAGCAGTCGAGCGACGATGCGGGCTCCCGCGAGCCAGGTGCCCAGGGCCGACCCCAGCGTCGCGCCGAAGAACACCAGCAGCGTGCGTGCGACCCTGTTCGTGTACCAGCCGCGAAGCTTCGTCGCGTCGCTGCGCAAGGTCGCGAAGTCGCCCACGCTGGGCTTGCGGCGCCACAGCTCCAAGGCCGCGGCGACGAAGCCGGCACCGATCGTCGGATTCAGACTGGTGAGGGGGGCGGCGAGGGCGGTACCCACCACCGTCACGGGATGCGCGGCCGCCACCATCGCTCCGATCGCAGACGCGACGCCGTTGATCCAGAACCAGTCGCCGATCAGCTGGCGGCCGAGCTCCGGATCGCGAAGGAACCCGATCGCGAAGCCGCTCAGGACCAGCGCGACGATCGCCCACGGAAGGGCGCGCACGACGAGCGAGGCCGGCGGCACCGTGGACAGCTGCTCGATGGCGGCCTGAGGGTCTTCCTCCGAGGCCTCGCTCAGCGCGGTGCGCATCCCGCTCAGGTGACCGGCGCCGATGATCGCGAGGATCGGGTCGGGCGTCTCGCCCGCCGCCTTCGCCTCCTGCGCGATCCTCTCGGCCTCCTGCCGGATGCGTGCCGCCATGAACGTGTCGCGCTCGGCGATCAACGGCTGGTACAAGCGCTCGGAGCGCTCGGCGAACTCGGCGAACGTCGCCTCGAGCACGTCGCCGTCCTTGAGTCGCTCGATCTCCTCCTCCGAGATCTGCTCGCGGGAGAGGACGCTGGCGACCAGCCCGGCCATCAGCTCCAACCTGCGCCACCACGGCACGTTCCGGTACACGCGCCGCAGCGTCACGCCGATGTCGCGGTCGATCAGCAGAAGCGGAAGGTCGGCCTCCTTGGCGGCGGCGATCGCGTCGCGCATCTCCTGCCCCGGCTCGATCCCGTACTGGTCCGCGAGGCGCTGCTGGAACGCACCGAGCGCCAGGTTCGCGGCCATCGCGCCGGCCTGCCCGCGACGGATCACGGTGAACAGATCGGTCTTCAGCATGCGGTCGGGATCCACCAAGCCCGCATGGCGCGAGGCGTCCAGCTCGATCGCGACCGTTCCGTACTCGCCCGAGGCGATCCGGGCGCGGACCTCGTCCGCGCTGGCCCGCGATACGTGGGCCGTTCCCAGGAGCGTCACCGGCACGCCGTGCACCAGGACGGTCGCCGAGGGGCCACCGGCCCCGTCCGGGGCGGGCCGCTCCGTGGCTTCGCCGGGCGCCTGGCCCGGTGCGTGCAGGGGGTCGGTGTCCATAGGCGTTCGAGTGTACCGGCTCGCGTCCGTACGGTGCCATCCGCGGCGTACGCGGAGCATCGCCATGCCCCCTCCCGCGTCGCCGACACGATGCGCCGGGCGCGGCACGACGGTACGCTGGCCGTCATGAAGTCCAGCGAGACGCGTCGCACCCCCGGCCGCTACGGTTCCGACGGCACGACGAACGAGGCGTCCATGCGCAAGAACCTGGCCCAGGAGGTCGACCGTGCCAGGGTCTGGCTGCCGCTCTCGATCGTCGGGATCGTGGTGCTGTTCGAGCTGGGCTTGGTGCCCCTCCTCGGGCCGGAGACCGGGCCGTGGGTGCGCTTGGCGTTCTACAGCATCCTCGGGCCGCTGGCGACCGTGCTCACGCTGTCGTGGATCTTGCGCGAGGTGCGCGCTCGCGAGCAGGCGCGGTCCGAGCTGGCGACGACCTACCTGGAGCTGCAGGACAGTCACGAGCTGTTGGCCGCGATCCAGCGGGTGACCGAGCGATTCGCCGCTGCGACCGATCTCGAGGAGGCCGTGCGGGCCGCCGCCAGCGGGATTCGCGAGGCGACGGGCGCCCAGGCGAGCGCCGTGGTGCTCGGCGTCGAGATGCGCGAGCTGGCCGGCGAGGAGAACGTGGACGACGAGCTGCGCGCACGGATCCACGCGCGCGACGCCGCGGTGCGACGCGGACAGACGCCTCCCGAGCTCGAAGAGGGTCCCTCGGGATCCCGCTGGCTGCTGTCCGGACCGGTCCGTCAGGGTGAGCGCGTGACCGGAAGCGTGCACGCCGTGTTCGCGTCGGAGCCCGCACCGAGGTCGCGCGAGGCGTTCGGGATTCTCGTGGCCGAGTTCGCCTCCGTCGCCGAGGCTTCCCAGAGTCGGATGCGCGACCTGCTGACGCTGTTCGACGTCGACCGCTCGATCCGGGCGGAAGGGAACCTCGAGCGGCTGCTCGGAACGTTGCTCGAGCGGACGCTGCAGCGGGTGGACGCGTCGCGCGGAGCGGTGTTCCTGGCCGATGCCGGGCCGCTGCTCCAGCCCAAGGTCGTGCGTCCAGACGAGCCGATCGGCCCGCTCCACCGCGACGAGGACGTTCTGGCCAAGTGGGCGATGCGCGGAGGCCCTCAGCTCGTCACGACGCTCGGCGCAGAGATCCGAGCCGAAGCCGGCGGTCTGCTGCGCGACTCGTGTTGCGCCGTGGTGCTGCCCCTCCTGGCCGACGACGAGCTGTTGGGCGTGGTCGTCCTCGGCGTGGACCGGCCCGGAGCGGTCCGTCCGGCGCAGCTCCCCTTCCTCTCCCTGCTCGCGGGGCAGGTCTCGCTGGCGGTCCGCAACGCACGGGCGTACCTGCACAGCGAGGAGCTCGCGATCGGCGAGGAGCGCTCCCGCATCGCTCGCGAGATCCACGACGGCGTCGCGCAGTCGCTCGCGTTCGCGGCGCTCAAGATCGATCTGGGCAGGCGCCTGATGGGCCGCGACGAGGAGCGTGCCCGCGACGAGCTCCAGAAGGCGGGGGACACCGTCCGCGAGTCGATCCGCGAGGTCAGGCGCAGCATCTTCGCGCTACGTCCCGTCGACCTCGAGCGCCACGGCTTCGTCGAGACGGTCCGTCGCTACGCCTCCGACTTCGGTCCCCAGAACGGCGTCCAAGTGAACCTCGAGATCGGCGAGGTCGGCGATCTCGAGGTGCGTAGCGAGGCGGTCCTGTTCAGGATCTTCCAGGAGGCGATGCACAACGTCGCGAAGCACGCGCGCGCCAGGTCCGTCTCGGTCCAGCTGGGGCGCGACCACCGGATGCGGGCGTTCGTCGAGGTGAGGGACGACGGCGCGGGGTTCGACGTCGACGACGTCGGCGACCGCGTCACCAGCGCGGGAGGACTGGGGCTGCGGCAGATGCGCGAGCGGGTCGAGGGGCGAGGCGGCGATTTCGAGATCACCAGCGTGCCGGGCGAGGGTACGCGCGTACGCGCAGCGGTGTACTGAGGCGCGGGCGCGGCGCCGCATCGCGAAGCGCGCGTTTCGGCGCCCGTTCCGTCGCGCCCGTTCCGTCGCACCCGTGCGGCCACGACGAAGGGCCCGAGCGCGTACGCCCGGGCCCCTCCGTTCGCTGCACACCTGCACACGACACGACCGACCGGCCGCGCCGAGCGGCGACTACTTGCGGTAGCTGGTGCCGAACCGCTTCTGGAACTTCTCGACCCGGCCCTCGGTGTCGATGAAGCGCTGCTGGCCGGTATAGAAGGGGTGGTTGCCCGACCACACGTCGACGTGGATCTCGGGCTTGGTGCTGTACGTCTCGAGCACCACTTCGCCGTCGCAGATGATCTTGCACGGCACGAGCTTGGGATGGATGTTCTTCTTCATGGCGTTCTCCTCGCGCTTCGGGGTCGCGTTCCGATCGTTCTGGCGATGGTCTTCCTGCCCCTACGTCGGCGCCGCCTCACGGGGCTGCCGACCGTAACCGAACGATCGTAGCAGACTTGTGCAGCTGCCGCCAACTCTCGTCGCTGTGCTGTCAGGCGCCGGACGCGGACGCACGCACCTGACGTTGCAGCCGGCGCAGCATGCCCTCCATGCCGCGCAGCCGAAGGGGACTGATCAGATCGCTCAGGCCCAGCTGGCCCGAGACGTCGCCGGGGACGGCGAGGACCTCCTCGACCGTGCGGCCGTCGAGGCCGTGCGCCAGGATCGACGCGAAGCCTCGGGTGGTCGGCGCCTCCGGCGGCGCATCGAACCAGATCGACACCCGGTCGTCGTGCACCTCGCTGGTCAGGAACAGCGGCGTCTGGCACTCTTCGACCTTCTCGAAGCGGTCGCCCTGCCCTGCGAGCTCGTCCGGAAGGGGAGGAAGCTTGTTCGCGTACTCGAGAAGGAGCTCGAGCCGCAACGCCCGTGGTGCCCGCGCGAACTGGTCGATCACGTGCTGCAAGGAGTCTGGAACGCTCATGGTGCGAGCCTATCCGCTCGGCCGCCCTCGCTCCGTGGTCCGGATCGCCTCCTCACGCCGTCGTCGCTGCGCCCGGCGCGGGCGCCCCGCGCGAGAAGCGATCGACCGCGAACCGCGGCGTCCACCAGGGGCTGCTCCCCTCCAGCGCCAGGTCGGCCATCATGGCGCCCAGCGCGGGGCCGAACTTGAACCCGTGGCCGCTGAAGCCGCCGGCGACCCACGCCGAGGGCACGCTGGGGTGCGCCCCGATCACGAAATCGCTGTCGGGACTCTTCGTGTACAGGCACAGCGACGCAGAAAGCATCGGTCCTACACCGGGAAGCAGACGCCGAACGCGCTGCACGGTCCGCTCCGCGCGGGTCGCGTCGGAAGCGTCCGCACGCTCGGCCAGGCGGATCCGTGGCGCGCCCGAGTGGTCGCTGACCTTCACCGCCGCAGGGTGCTCCAGACGCCCCATACCGTAGGTGTCCGTGTCGCGATCGATGAACACGGGCATCGTCTCCGCCCCATGGTCCGGCCCAGCGGGAGCGCCCAGGTAGAGCACCTGCTGCTGTTCGATCCAGAGCGGCACGTCCACGGCCAGCGGGCCCTCGGCCAGCCAAGGCCCGGCCGCGACGATCGCCCCGTCGGCGGCGATCCGCTCGCCGCTCGCCGTCGCCGCGACGATCCCGCCGGCGTCGGGCTCGAGACCGGCCAGCGGCGTCTCGAACCGCAGCTCGGCCCCAAGGTCGGCTGCGCGGCGAAGCGCGGCGAGCAGCGCCCGGTCCGCTGCCACCACGCCCGCGTCGGGCTGATGAATCGCCTCGACGTCCGACGCCGGAGCGAACGCCGGAAAGCGCTGCCGGACCTCGGCGGCGTCCATGCGTCGGTGCGGGCGGCCGTGGGCGCGCAGCGCCTCCTCGATCCGAGGCAGCTCGCTGCCGCCGCGCGTCTCGAGGTCCAGCCCGCCCGAGCGCCACACCAGCCGCTCGCCGCTGTCGCGCTCCAGCGCCCGCCAGCCCTCGTCCGCACGGACGGCCAGTCGGACGTAGTCGGTCTCGGGGTAGGCGTGCCGGAAGATGCGCGAGCCCCCGTGCGACGAGCCGCGGTCGTGGCCGCATGAGCGTGCCTCGAGCAGGGTGACGCGGACGCCGCGCTCCGCCAGCGCCAGAGCGGTGAACGAGCCGGCCAGACCGGCGCCGACGATGATCAGATGCGATGTCGACATGGGGCAGCATAGTCCGCCCGGCACGACGCCTGGCGCGAACCTCGCCGGAGGGTCGCGAGAACCGGTGGTATCCTCCGCGGCATGCCCGACGTGCCCGATCCCCTCCCCCTGGTGCCCACCGGTCCGGTGGACCTGGAGATTCGCGTGCCCGGCTCGAAGTCGCTCACGAACCGTGCGCTGGCCGTCGCGGCGCTCGCGGACGGCGTGAGCGAGCTGAGCGGCGCGCTGATCGCGGAGGATCGCGCGGTGATGGCGGACGGCCTGCGTCAGCTGGGCATCGACGTCGAGGGGGAGGGCGAGGAGGTCTCGGTGCACGGTGCCGGCGGCCGGATTCCGGCCGAGGAGGCCGAGCTGGACCTGCGCCTCTCGGGCACGGCGATCCGCTTTCTCGCGGCGATCTGCGCGCTGGGCCACGGCAGCTACCGGCTGGACGGAAACGCGCGCATGCGCGAGAGGCCGATCCGGGATCAGCTCGATGCGCTGCGTGCGCTGGGCGCAGACGCCGTCGACGAGACGGGGAGCGGCTGTCCACCGATCCGGATCGAGGCGAGCGGCCTTCGGGGCGGCACCGTCCGTGTGGCCGGCGATCGCTCGTCGCAGTACCTGTCGGCCTTGCTGATGGCGGCGCCGGCCGCGGACGGGCCCGTCCGGCTGGAGGTGCAGGGCGAGCTCCTCTCCAAGCCGTTCGTCGACATGACGATCGGGGTGATGGAGGCGTTCGGCGTTTCGGTCGTTCGTGACGGCTACGCGGCGTTCGACGTCGCGCCGTCCCGCTACCATGCCCGTGCATACGAGATCGAGGCCGATGCGATGGCGGCCGGCTACTTCTGGGCCGCCGCGGCCGTCACCGGTGGCCGCGTACGGACCCCGGGCGTAGGCGCTGCGAGCGTGCAGGGCGACCGAAGACTGGCCGACGTCCTGGACGAGATGGGATGCCGCACCACGTGGGAACGAGACGGCGCCCAAGTCGTCGGCCCTCCGGTCGGCCGCCTGCGGGGCGGAACGTTCGACCTGAACGACATGCCCGACCAGGCCCAGACGCTCGCGGTGTGTGCGCTGTTCGCCGACGAGCCCGTGCGGATCGAGAACGTCTGGAACCTGCGCATCAAGGAGACCGACCGGCTGGCCGCGTTGGCGCGCGAGCTGTCACGCCTCGGCGCGACCGTCGTCGAGGAGGAGGACGCGCTGACGGTCCACCCGCTCGAGCCGGGCGATCTCACGGGGCCGGTCACGATCGAGACCTACGGTGATCACCGCATGGCGATGGCGTTCGCCGTGGCGGGCTTGCGCCTCCCGGGCCTGTCGCTTCGCGATCCGGGCTGCGTCGCGAAGACGTACCCGGGCTTCTTCGAAGACTGGTCGCGACTCGCGCCGACGGCGCTATCATGAGCGACGTGCGCGACGTGATTACGATCGACGGCCCGGCGGCCAGCGGCAAGTCCACCGTGGCGTACCGGGTCGCCGCTCGTCTGGGCGTCCCGTTCGTCTCCTCGGGGCTGCTCTACCGAGCGGCGACGCGGCTGGCGCTGGACGCCGGCGCCGATCCGGCAGGCGAGGAGGGTCTCTTGTCGCTGCTGACCGACCACGACGTGCGCCTGGTTCCCAGCGCCGACGGCAACCGCGTCCTCGTCGACGGCCGCGACGTGACGGCGGACCTGCACACCGACAGGGTGGACGAGGCCGTCTCGACCGTCGCCGCGCGGCCCCGGGTCCGGGCCTGGGTGAACGCCCGGCTCCGCGAGATCGACGGATCGTTCGTGATCGACGGTCGGGACATGGGCAAGGACGTGTTCGACGACGCCGTGGCGAAGGTGTACCTGACGGCCCGGCCCGAGGTGCGCGCCGCTCGCCGGGTCGGGGAGCGTGCCGCGGCGCTGGACGAAGTCACCGACGCTATCCGACGTCGTGACGCGCTGGATGCGCGCCAGTCGGCGCCGGCCGAGGAGGCGACCCTGATCGACACCAGCGACTTGGATCTCGACCAGGTCGTGACGCGGGTACTGACCGTCGTCGCCTCGCGGCGCGGCGCCGTGCGATCGTGAGCAGCGTCGTCCGCTCGGCCTCGACGCTTCGGCGCGTGGTCGTGACCGCGAGCCGGCACAAGCCCGACGCGGTGCCGCTGGCCAGACGGTACGCCGACCGGCTCCGTGAGCTGGGTGCCGACGTGGACCTGGAGGTGGACGGGAGCGCTTCGCTGGCCGAGCGGGCCAGGCACGCCGACCTCGTCGTGTCGGTCGGCGGCGACGGGACGCTGCTCGACGTCGCGCGTCGCTTGGTCGGCGCCGACGTGCCGGTCCTGGGGGTGAACCTGGGCAAGCTGGGGTTCCTGGCCGGCTTCTCGCCCGAGGAGTTCGAGGCCTACCTGGATGGCGCGTCGCCCCACGCCTGGCGCGTCGACGAGGAGATGATGCTCCAGGCCCGCGTGAACGGAGGCCAGCCGCACGTCGCGCTCAACGACGTCGCCGTCTCGCAGGGCGTGATGACCCGTCTGTTGGAGATCGACATGTGGGTCGCCGGCGAGCACGCCATCGCCTACCGTGCGGACGGTCTGGTCGTGAGCACGCCGGTGGGCTCGACCGCGTACTCGCTGTCGCTGGGCGGACCGATCCTGGGCCGGGGATTGCGGGCGTTCGTGATCACCCCGATCGCGCCGCATTCGCTCACCAACCGTCCGATCGTGGTCGGTGCCGACGTGTCCATCGAGTTCGTGGTGCACGGACGGATCGACGAGCTGGCCCTGCTCGCCGACGGACAGGAGCGCATCGATCTGGGCGAGGGCGACCGCGTCGAGATCGATGCGGCATCCGGCACGGTGCTTCTCGTCAGCAGCGGACGACTGGGGCCGTACGGCGTGATGCGCGAGAAGCTGGGCTGGGGGCTCGGTCCGGCGATGAGCCGAAACGCGGGTGCTCCGGCCGGCGCCAAGAAGGTGTCGGAGACGGAGACCAGCGCCGACGAAACCGTGTGATGGCTCCTATCGGGCGACGGACCGCCCCGGGCATGATCACCGAGTGAACGTGCTTCGCCCCGAATTCTTCCGACGTATCGACGAGCGCCCCGACGCCCTGTTCTACCGGCGGCCCCGTACCGCGTCGCATCTCGATGACGAGGCGATGCGGTTCGTGCGCGACGCGAACGACGAGCTCCTTCCTGGGGGCGGGCGGATTCTGGACCTGATGGCCGGGTCGTGCTCGCACCTCGGAGATCGTTATGCCGAGGTCGTCGGTCTGGGGTTGAACGCCGACGAGCTCCACGCCAACCCGACGGATCGGCTCGCCGGTCCTGTTCGACCTCAACCGGAACGCCGAGCTTCCGTTCGAGGCGGCGAGCTTCGACGGCGCCGTCTGCACCGTGAGCGTGCAGTACATGACGCGCCCGCTGGACACGTTCGCGTCGCTGGCCCGTGCGCTGCGTCCCGGCGCACCGTTCGTCGTGGCGATCTCGACCCGCATGTTCGAGCAGAAGGCGGTGCTGGCGTGGCGAGCGTCGGACGACGAAGCGCACCTCCGGCTGGTCCGGACCTACTTCGAGGCGTCCGGCGGCTTCGGAGCGATCCACCAGCGTCATCACCGTCCGAGCGCCGGCGTCCCGGTGACCCTGCTGTGGGCGGCGGCCCGCGACGTGAACTGACCGTTCGTCCGTAGCCGAGTCCGAGTCCGTCGCCGCGCCGCGCGGGAGGGGCCACGGGCCAGCGACGACTATACTGCCGGTCGTGACGCGCCGCCCCAGGCTTCTTCTGCTCTCGAACGGACACGGCGAGGACATCGTCGCGGCCCGGCTGGCCCGCGAGCTGCACGAGATCCGTCCCGACGTCGACCTGAGGGCGTTTCCGACGGTCGGCCCCGGACGCGCCTATCGGGGCGGTCCCGCGAGGCGGGTCGGTCCGCTGCGGTCGCTGCCGAGCGAAGGGCTCACGTTCGAGCGGCACGACGTGCTCGGCGCCGATCTCCGAGCCGGTCTCGTTGCCATGACGCTGGCGCAAGCTCGCGACCTCCGTGCGATCCGGACCGAGGTGGTGGTCGCCGTCGGCGACGTGTGGATCGAAGCTCTGGGGACGCTGCCACGTGCGCGGCGGCGTTACGCCGTGCAGACGCTGCTGTCCGTCCGCATGGCCGGGGAGAGGCGTCGCTGGGGGATCGGCGCGTTCCGGGAGCGGTTCACGCTGGTCGAGCGGCTGCTGCTGCGTGCGTCGTATCGCCGCGTGTACCTTCGGGACGACGCCAGCGCGGATGCGCTCCGGGGCCGGGGCGTGCGACAGGCGCGAAGCGTCGGGAACCCGATGATGGACGGCCTCGACGTCGCGCCGCTGCCGCTGCGGCGGGGAGACCACCCCTGCGTGGTGCTGCTGCCCGGCAGCCGTCGCTACGCGAACGACGCGCTGACCGTCATGCTGGACGCGCTGACGCGGCTGCGGTCGGTGGTCGCCGTTCTGCCATGGGCCGGCGACGCCACGCCGACGGCGCCGGCCGGCTGGAGCACGTCCGACGGTCCCCTCGGCGGCCCCGTCTGGCACCGGGACGGCGCCGTGGTCCACGTCGCGGGTCGGTTCGAGGAAGCGCTCGCCTGGGCCGAGCTCGCGATCGGGACGAGCGGCACCGCGCACGAGCAGGCCGCGGGGCGAGGGGTCCCCGTGATCGCGTTTCCGTGCGGTCCGAGCTACCGGCCTTCGTTCCTCGCCCGGCAGCGGCGCCTGCTGGGGGACGCCGTCGAGATCGTCGCCGCCGACGGTGGCGTCGTCGCCGACGCCGTTCGTTCGCTGGCGGCGCAGCCGGACGAGCTGCGAAGACGCGCACAGGTCGGTCGCGACCGCATGGGCCCCGCGGGCGGAGCCAGGCGGATCGCGGCCGAGGTGCTGGCCGACGCGGCCGGCGCCCTGGACCGTGCAGCCGACGCTCGAGACGGCCCGACGAAGGTAGCCTCGGCCATTGGAGACGTCACGTGACCCGACCACCGAACCCCGACCGTTCCGAGCTCGACCGTTCCGAGCCCGACCGTTCCCCGCACGAAGCGTCGCCCGTCCAGGGCGCTCGCTCCGCCGACCCGGCCACCGCAGCCCGTGCGAGCCGCGGTGCGAGCCGCGGTGCGAGCGAGGTGGTGGTGGAGCTCGACACGGTGACGAAGAGCTACCAAGACCCGGCCCACCCGGCCGTGGACCGTCTGTCGCTACGCGTCGCGCGCGGCGAGACGGTCGCGCTGCTCGGACCGTCGGGATGCGGCAAGACGACGCTGCTACGTCTCATCGCGGGCTTCGAGGCCCCCGATTCCGGCTCGGTCGTCGTGGCGGGCCGAACCGTGTCCAGTCCGACCGTGTTCGTGCCGCCCGAGGACCGCCGGATCGGGTTCGTGTTCCAGGACTACGCGCTGTTCCCCCATCTCGACGTGCTCGGAAACGTCGCGTTCGGGCTGCGTCAGCGCTCGGCCGCGGCCAGGCGACAGCGCGCCCGCGAGGTGCTGGACCTGGTGGGGCTCACCGTGTTCGCTCGGCGCTACCCGGGCCAGCTGTCGGGGGGGCAGCAGCAGCGGGTCGCCCTGGCGCGGGCGCTGGCGCCCGGTCCCGATCTGATCCTGCTCGACGAGCCGTTCAGCAACCTCGACGCCGCCCTGCGCGCGGGAACGCGCGACGAGGTCCGCCGCATCCTGGAGCGCAGCGGAGCGACGACCCTGCTCGTGACGCACGATCAGGAGGAGGCGATGACGTTCTCCGATCGGCTGGCGGTGATGCGAGCGGGCCGGCTGGAGCAGGAGGGAGCGCCGGAGGAGACGTACCTGACGCCGCGTACGGCGTTCGTCGCCGGCTTTTTGGGCAGGACGAACCTGGTCCGTGGCGATGCGAACGGAGACACGGTCAGGACCAGTCTCGGCGAGGTGCCCCTGACACGCGCCTCGTTCGGTCAGGTGCTCGTCTCGTTGCGGCCCGAGGACCTGGTGCTCGTGCCCGGTCGCGAGCACGACGACGACGAGGCCGCGCTCCAGGGGCCGCCGGGCAGCGCCGGCGGCCTTCCGGTCGTCGTGACCGAGCGCAGCTTCCACGGGCACGATCTCGTGTTCCGCTGCCGCGCGGTGGCGCCGGGCGTGGGGGCCGACGAAGGGTGGATCGTGCGGACCGGACCGGCGGCGACCTTGCAGCCCGGCCAGCGCGCCTGTCTGCACGCGCGCGGCGCGGCGGTCCCGCTCGAGAGCAGCCGCCGCTGAGCGGCGTCAGGGACGCTGTGGGGCGAGCGGTTCCTGGAGCAGCTCGGAGAGTCGGGACAGGCAGCGGTGGTGCTTCTTGGCGTACGCGCCTTCGCGGTACGACCGGTCGAAGATCGCTCCTGGCGGGACGGTGCCGCTGGCGCGCAGGCGCACGCCCATGTCGTAGAGCTTGTCGATGAAGTGCACGAACCGTAGCGCGTCGTTCTGGTCGGCGATCGGCTCGATCCCGTCGATCACCAGCACGTCGGCGTCACGGAGCAGCCCGCCGTAGCGGATCGGGTGCAGCTGCGCCAAGGCCCGGGTCAGCTCCGCACCGGTCGTGGCGACCACGGTTCCCGTCGCCTCGCGCACGGTCGACGCCAGCTCCGCCGCGGACGTCCACTGCCCGCGCCGCGCTCCGGCACGATGATCGGGGCCGTCGATCGGAACCACGGTGAACCGGTCGGCGATTCCCTGGATCTCGCGACGGAAGTCGCTCGCCGCGAACCGGCCGGCGCCTTGCGAGGCCGGCTCGGTGTTCGACGTCGTCAGCACCGAGGTGCCCCGCGCGAACGCCTCGCGCAGGAACGTCGCGATCATCAGCGTGTTGCCGGGATCGTCGAGCTCGAACTCGTCCAGGCACACCAGCGCGACGTCGGCGAACGCGTCGCGCGCACCGTCCCGCCCCAACGCGCCCAGCAGATAGACGAGCTCCTGGAACGACAGGTAGCTCTTCGCTCGGACCGGGAGCCGTGCCGCGTGCCAGGCCGCGGCGAGAAGGTGCGTCTTGCCGACCCCGAACCCGCCGTCGAGGTACAGGCCGGTTCCTTCCCGCCGTCGGCGCCAAGGCAGGATGCGCCGCCTTGGCGCCGCCGTTTCGGCAGCGGCCCGGGCGAAGTCGGCCACCGCGTCGCGAGCCTCCGCCTGCGAGGGGTGGGCGGGCCGGTACGCCGCGAACGACGTGGTTCCGAACCGGGGCGGTGGAACGAAGCCGTCCAGACTCGTGGCCGCCGGCGTGTCGCTGGCCGCCGGCAGCCCTCGGACGACGTCGCGACCTGGCCCACGTCGCATGGGTCCGGGATCCGTTTCGCGATCGCCCTCTTGATTGGCCTCGTGATCGGGGCGAAACGCGCGAGGGCCCGTCGAGGGGGGAATCGTCGGCACGGGCGGACGCTACCACGCCTCTCGGCGGGCCCATCGGGCCGGCCCGCTCGTCGGGCCCGCTCCTCGCGGGACTCCCGCGCGTTGACGCCGTGTCGCGGTTCGCGTAGCATCGGGCGAGTCCGCGACTCGGGGAAGTCCGGTGCGAATCCGGCGCTGTCCCGCAACGGTGTCCGCCCACGAGGCGGAAGCCCGATCACCGAGTCCAGGACCGAACGGCACCCCCTTGCGAGGACGAGGATGGGGCGCCCCGGTCGCTACGACACGCGCGCTTCGACAGGGTTACGGCACGCACGCGTCGCTTCGCCTCCCCGGCATCCCACGGCACATCGGCCGCTCGTTCTTCGCAGGAGCCCGAGGAGGCTCATGTGAAGCATGCCCGTGACCACCGGAACCCCGCCGCCATTCTCGTTTCCCGCGCCGTCGCGCCGGTCGCCATCGTCTTGGCGATCCTCGCCTTCGGCGTCGCCTTCGCGCAGGGGCGCGTCGTCGACGATCTGGGACGCGAGATCGTCCTGGACGCCTCGCCGCTGCGGATCGTGACGATGGTCCCCACCCACACCGAGACCGTCTGCGCGCTGGGCGCGTGCGACCGTCTGGTCGGCGTGGACTCGTTCAGCAACGTCCCCGCCGAGGTGAGCCGTCTCCCCGACCTGGGCAGCGCCTTCGACGCCGACCTCGAGGCGTTGATCGCCTTGGAGCCCGACCTGGTGCTGACCGACGAGTACAGCGGTCTCGCCGAGGCGCTCGTGCCGCTCGGGATCCCCGTGTACGCCGGCACGCCGCAGACGGTGGCCGAGGTGTGGAGCACGACCGAGGCGCTGGCCACCCTGCTGGGCCTCGAGAGCGAAGCGGCTCTCCTGATCGGTAGGGCGCAGGGCCGGGTGGAGGCGCTGAGCGCATCGGTCGCCGGGCTGCCGGCGCCACGGGTCTTCGTCGAGCTCGACGCGACGCCGTACAGCGTCGGGCCGGGGTCGTACCTGGGCGAGCTGCTGACCCTCGCCAGGGCCGACAACATCGTGCCCGGCCGCCTGGGCGACTTCCCGCAGGTGGATCCCGAGCTCGTCGTCGCCGAGGATCCGCAGGTGATGATCCTGCTCGACGCGCCGTTCGGCGAGAGCGCCGAGACCGTGGCCGCCAGGCCGGGCTGGGGCTCGCTGTCCGCGGTGCGGGACGGCGCGGTGATCGAGCTGGACCAGGCCAGCGTGGACCTTCTCACGCGTGCCGGACCCAGGCTCCCAGACGCGCTCGAGCTTCTGATCGAGCTTCTGCGGGAGGTCAGACCCTAGGTGCAGCGGACCGCCGTTCGGGCCGTACCGGCCCCGTCGCCACGCTGGACGGTTCGCACCGCGTCCGCCGTGGGGCTGGCCGCGGTGGTCGTGGCGGCGCTCGCCGTCGGGTCCGTCGCCATCACGCCCGGCGAGGTGGTCGGCGCCATCGCGCGCGGTCTGCAGGGACGTCTGGACGGAGCGATGGACGTGATCGTCTGGCAGGTGCGGGTTCCGCGGGTGCTGCTGGCCGCGGCGACGGGCGCGGCGCTGGCGCTTGCCGGAACCGCCTACCAGGCGGTGTTCCGCAACCCGCTCGCCGATCCGTACCTGCTGGGGGCGGCCTCCGGTGCGGGCTTCGGCGCCGCGCTCGCCCTGGTCCACGGCGCGACCTGGGCGTGGCTGGGGCTCCTCGGCGTCGGGGGGGCCGCGTTCCTCGTCGCCGTGACCACCGTGGTCGTGGTGGTGCTTCTCGCTCGGCGCCGGGGCCGGCTTCCCATCGTGTCGCTGATCCTCGCCGGCGTGGTGCTGGGCTCCAGCCTGTCGGCCGCGACGAGCTTCGTGATGCTCGCCGACCGGGAGCGAACGGCCGGTGTGCTGGCCTGGCTGCTGGGCAGCTTCGCGTTCGCGGGCTGGCGTGACGTCGCGATCCTGGCGGCATGCCTGGTCCCCGCCGTGCCCGCCGCGCTGGCCGCACGCCGGGCGTTCGATCTGCTTCTGGTGGGCGAGACGTCGGCGCGGCAGCTGGGCCTGCCGGTCGAGCGCTTCAAGTGGACGGTCGTGCTCGGCGCGACGCTGCTGACGGCCGCCGCCGTGTCGGTCGCGGGCGTGATCGGCTTCGTGGGCCTGATCGTGCCGCATGCGGTGCGCCTCGCCGTCGGTCCGGAGCACCGCGAGCTGGTCCCGCTGTCGGTGCTCTGGGGTGCGGCCTTTCTGGTCGGGGCCGATCTGGTCGCCCGTACGGTCCTGTCACCCGCCGAGCTGCCGGTCGGGATCGTGACCGCGCTGGTCGGCGGACCGTTCTTCTTGGTGCTGCTCCGTCGCGGACGGGAGGCGTGGTGAGCCTCGTCGTTCAGGGCGTCGGCTTCTCGTACGAGGCCGGACCGGAGGTGATCCGCGGCCTGGACGTCGCGTTCCAGCCCGGCGAGCTGGTCGGGCTGATCGGGCCGAACGGAGCGGGGAAGTCGACGCTGGTGGGGCTGGCGTCCGGCGTGCTCAGGCCCCGCCATGGAACCGTCGAGCTGGACGGACGGCCGCTGCGCCGCTTCGGAAGGCGCGAGCTGGCCCGCCGGCTTGGCGTCGTGCCGCAAGTGCCGGAGCTGCCCTCCGGCTTCTCGGCCCGCTCCGTCGTGGCGATGGGTCGCGCGCCGCACGTGGGGTTCTTCGCCAGCGAGGGACCGCAGGATCGCGCGGTGATCGAGGCCTCGATGCGCCGGGTCGACGCCTGGCGCTTCCGTGACCAGCCGGTGGGGTCGCTGTCGGGCGGCGAGCGACAGCGCGTGGTGTTGGCGCGCGCGTTGGCGCAGCAGCCGGACTGGCTCCTCCTCGACGAGCCCACCGCGCACCTGGATCTTCGCTACCAAGCGGAGCTGATGCGCCACGCGGCCCGTCTGGCGGGCGAGGGCCTCGGGGTCGTCGCCGTGCTCCACGACTTGAATCAGGCGGCCCGCTGCGACCGGGTGCTGCTCTTGGACCGTGGTCGGATCGTCGCCGACGGCACGCCGGAAGAGGTGTTGCGCGCGCCGTTGCTCGAACGGTCGTTCGGAACGCGGGTCCGCGTGCAGCCGGGCGATCGGCCGGTCGTCACCGCCGAGTGACGACCCCCGAGTGACGACGCCCGAGCGGCCCTTCGCACGTCAGCTCAGACCGCGATCGTCGCTCTCGGGGTCGAACCGGTCCTGAACGTGGATCGCCCTCCTGTAGAACTCGACCAGCGCCTCGGTCGCCGCCAGCCAGCCGTGCTGCTCCATGTCTTCGCGCGCCTGGCGCCCCAGCCTTCTGCGCAGCACGTCGTCGGTCAGCAGGCGCCTGAGCTGCTCGGTCAGGTCGCCCAGATCGCCTGGCGTGAACATCAGTCCGTTCTCGCCGTGTCGGATGACGTCGGGGATCCCGCCGGCCCGCGCGCCGACGGCGGGGACGCCCGAGGCCATCGCCTCCATCGCCACGAACCCCAGCGTCTCGGTGTCGGAGGGGAATGCGAACACGTCCGCGCTGGCGTAGGCCGAGGCGAGCTCCTCGCCGGACAGGTACCCCGTGAACACCGTCGGCGTCCCTGCGAACCGCTTCTCGAGCTCCTTTCGAGCCGGTCCCGAGCCCACGAACGCCAACCGCACGTCCCCTAGCTGCGTGATCGGGGCGTACAGCCAGTCCAGCCGCTTCTCGAACGACAGGCGACCGACGTACAGCATCAGCGGCTTGTCGGGCTCGCCGTCCGAGAGCCGGCTGCGCATCGCCTGGCTCCTGAGAGCCGGCCGGTACAGCTCGGTGTCCACCGCCTTCGGCCACAGCCGTACCCGCTCGATGCCCAGGCCTTTGGCCGAGTTCACCATCGGCATGCTGGTGCACAGGTTCACGTGCGCCTGGTTGTGGACGTCACGCAGGAACCGGTCCGAGATCGGGGACAGGAACGGGAGCTTGAGGTGCTTGGCGTACTGCGTGATGTCGGTGTGGTAGCTGGCCAGGAGAGGAAGCCCGCGCTGACGAGCGACCATCGTGCCCCACAACCCCAAGATCACCGGATTCACGACGTGCACGACGTCGGGACCGAAGCGGTCGAGCTCGCGCCCGATCCGGGGCCGGGGCAGGCCGAGGAACAGCTCGGGGTACCACGGCCAGAACGGCACGCTGGGCACGCGCACCACCCGGTGCCCGGCAGCCTCGGCCGGCGGCCGGCCGGGGGCGAAGATCAGCGCCTCGTGGCCGAGCTCGGTCAGCTTCTCGAGGCTTCGAACGACGCGGGTGACCACGCCGTCGATCTTCGGCAGGAACGTCTCGGTGAAGAGCGCGATACGCACGCGGTCGTCCCTCCTGGAGCGCCTCAGTCGTCGCTTGACGGCACGCCGGGCTTCTGGCGGCGCGTCCAGGTGGCGGTGGCGGGGATCTTGGCGCGGTCGGCGCGGTGGGCGTACTTGCGGGCGACGCTGGTGACCTCTTCGAGCAGGCCGGCTTCGAGGGTGGTGGGCTCCAGGCCGAGGTCGAGGAACAGGTCGTTCTTGACGTGGAGGTCGTTCTCGCTGTCTTCGTTGCGGGGGTTGTCGACGTGGGCGACGTCGGCGCCGGCGATGTCGGCGACGATCTTGGCGAGGTCGCGGACGCGGTGGGTTTCGGTCATCTGGTTGAGGATCTTGACGCGTTCGCCGCGCTCGGGTGGGTTTTCGAGGGCGAGCTGGATGCAGCGGACGGTGTCTTGGATGTGGATGAAGGCGCGGGTCTGTCCGCCGGTGCCGTGGACGGTGAGGGGGTAGCCGACGGCGGCTTGCATGAGGAAGCGGTTGAGGACGGTGCCGTAGTCGCCGTCGTAGTCGAAGCGGTTGACGAGGCGTTCGTCCTGGTCGGTCTCGCTCGTGTGGGTGCCCCAGACGATGCCTTGGTGGAGGTCGGTGATGCGGAGGTGGTCGTTCTTGGCGTAGTACGCGAAGAACAGCTGGTCTTGGGTCTTGGTCATGTGGTAGATCGACCCGGGGTTGGCGGGGTAGAGGATCTCTTGGCGGACGGTGGTGCCGTCGTCGGTGGTGACGTCGACGGGGAGGTAGCCTTCGGGGATCTTCATGCCGGCGGTGCCGTAGCCGTAGACGCCCATGGTGCCGAGGTGGGCGAGGTGGACGTCGAGGCCGGATTCGACGATCGCGGCGAGCACGTTGTGGGTGGCGTTCAAGTTGTTGTCGACGGTGTAGCGCTTGTGGGCGCTGCTTTTCATGCTGTAGGGCGCGGCGCGTTGTTCGGCGAAGTGGACGATGGCGTCGGGCTTCTCGTCTTGGATGAGGGTGAGCAGGCGGTGGTAGTTCTTGGCGACGTCGAGGCGTTCGTAGCGGATGTCGCGTCCGGAGACTTCTTTCCACGCCTTCTGGCGGGTGCCCATGTGTTGGATGGGGGTGAGGCTGCCGGCTTCGAGCTCGTTGTCGATGTTGCGGCGGCTCAGGTTGTCGACGATGGTGACGTCGTGGCCGAGGGCGCTGAGGTGCAGGCTGGTGGGCCAGCCGCAGAAACCGTCGCCGCCGAGGATGAAGACCTTCATTCGGACCTCCGAGGGAAGTGGAGATGCCGCGAGGACGCGCGCTGCGCCCGCGGAAACGACCGACTGTACCACCGCTCGACCCGGCTCAGGACTCGCCTTTGGGCCCAAGCCGGAACCGTCGCCGCCACGCTCGCAAGCGGCGCTGGAGCCACCGGCGCCGGTACGGATCGGCCCCCGCCCTCCACTCGCCGCTCTTCACGAACGAGCCGATCACGATCGACGCGATGAAGAACGGATGGAGCACCGCCCAGGCAGCCAGACCCGGACCCACCAGGTCGTCCCGGTCCAGCTGCCGCGCGCCGATCGCGACGCCGACCACCTCGATCCCGATCTCCGCCAGCCACAGCGCAGCCACCCACGGCGCCAGCTCCGGCACCGCCGGCGTGACGACGACGGCGGCCGAAAGCGCGACGGACTGGAACCCCAGCAAGGCGATCGAGGCGAGAAACCCCGGGTGGTAGTGCATCGGATGGTGGTACCTCGACACCCAGCGCCGACGCTGCAGGTAGAACGCCCGCCAGCTGGACACCGGTTGCGTCAGCACCCGCGTCTCCGGGCGGCTCGCGAACACGATGCGGCTTCCGGGCAGCCGGCCGAGACGCTGCGTGAGCAGGTCCTCGTCGCCGCTCGGCGCACGACCGGTCGCGCCGAAGCCGCCGGCGGCCTCGAACGCGTCGCGACGGTACGCCTGGTTGTTGGCGCTCGACGCGAACTTCCAGCCGAACCTCGTGAGCGAGCGCGAGACCAACATCAGCGACAGCCAGTCGATCGTCTCGAACCGATGCAGGAACCGATCCACCCCGCCCCGCCGGGTCGTCTCGACATAGCCGACGACCATCGTCACCCCCGGCGCGAAGTGCGCCACCATCCCCTCGAGCCAGCCGCTCGGGTAGCGACAGTCGGCGTCGCTGGTCACGATGATCTCGCCGCTCGAGGCGTCGATGCCGTGCCTCACGGCGTTCACTTTGGGGGCCAGCCGGCGGTCCGGCACCTCGACACGCACGCTTCGGATCCGGGGATCGCGAGCGGCCGCGGCCGCGATCACGTCGGGGGTGCCGTCGCTGGATCGATCGTCGACCACCACGAACTCGGCGTCACCGGGGTAGCTCTGCGCGGACAAGGACGCCAGGGTCGGCGCCAGATCGTGCTCCTCGTCGTGGGCGGGCACGATCACGCTCACCGAGGGTCGCCGGCTCACCAGGCGCTCCTCGCCGCGGCGGAACAGCCCGACGAACGCGAGGCCCATCAGTCCCACGTAGGGAAGGGCGAGAGCGTAAAGAACGACGACGAACGCAGCGAGCAAAGCGACGACCTCCAACGACGCGGCGAACCTACCACGACCCCCTATCCGAGGCCGCCGAGGTAGCCTTCGGCATGCCGGCATCCACCCCCCTCCGCGAGGCCGGGCCGCCGGACGGGTACGACAGCTTCCACGGCTGGCTGCGCGAGCTCGACGAAGGGCAGGGGCGCATCGCCGTCCACGCGTTCGTGCCGCCGCGCGGTGGCGACCCGGCGAGCGAGGTGGCCGGACCGTGGGCCCCGCTGGCCGCGCGGCTGGGGCTGCGTCCGTGGCGGCACCAGGCCAGCGCCTGGCGTCACCTCGCGGACGGACGGGACGTGGTTCTCGCCACGCCCACCGCGTCGGGCAAGTCGCTCGTGTATCAGCTGCCGGTGCTGCAGGCGGCCGGCGACGGCCGTACGGCGCTGATGCTGTTCCCGACCAAGGCGCTGGCGGGCGATCAGCTTCGGTCGCTCCGCTCGCTCGCCGGCGCGCTAGGTCAGGACGCCGTCTCCGACCGGTACACCACGTACGACGGCGACACGCCGCGCGCTGCGCGTCGCGGACGCCGCGAGCAGGCCGCCGTCGTCGTGACGAACCCGGACATGCTGCACCTCGGCATCCTGCCGTTCCATTCGGGCTGGGCGTCGTTCCTGGCTCGCCTCGACGTGATCGTGGTCGACGAGCTTCACGCCTACCGCGGGGTGCTCGGCAGCCACGTCGCGAACGTGCTTCGCCGGCTTCTCCGGATCGCGGAGAGCTACGGGGCCGCGCCCAGGATCGTGGCCGCCAGCGCCACGATCGCGAATCCGGCCCGGCTGTTCGAGGCGTTGACCGGGCGGACCGCTGTCGCGATCGACGTCGATGCGGCGCCGCACGGCGCGCGGGAGGTGGTGTTCTGGGAGCCACCGGCCCGGAACGGCGACGGGGACAGGCGTCGGAATCCTGTCGCCGAGGCGGCGGATCTCGCGGTCGCGTTCGCCCGGGCGGAGCTCAAGAGTCTGTTCTTCTGCAACTCGCGACGGGCGGCCGAGCTCCTGGCCCGCTACGCCTCCGCACGGCTGGGCGACGCCGAGTCGTGGCGCGTCGACGCGTACCGCGCGGGGTACGACGCCGCCGAGCGACGCCGGATCGAGCACGACTTCGCCGCAGGGAGGATCACGGTGCTCGCGGCGACGAGCGCGCTGGAGCTCGGCGTCGACGTGGGCGGGGTGGACGCGGTGGTCATGGTCGGCTATCCGGGCTCGTCGATGTCGTTCTGGCAGCGCGCGGGCCGCGCGGGCCGCAGCGGGGCGCGGGCGCTGACGCTGCTCGTCCCCGGCGACGATCCGCTGGACGACCACTACCTGCGGCATCCAGGGCACATCCTGGAGGGCGCGGTCGAGGCGGCGGTCGCCGACGGCCACAACGACGTGATCCACGCGGCGCACTTGCCGTGCGCCGCGGCCGAGATCCCGCTGGCCGCTCACGAGGCGTGGCTCGCGCCCGGGATCGACCTGGACGGGGTGCCGGGGTTGCATCGCGTTGGCGAGCGTTGGCTCGCCAGCGGCCGTTTCCCGCACCGGCGGGTGTCGTTGCGGGGCGGCGGCGTGGGGCGCGTTCGTCTGGTCGAGGCCGCCGAAGGCCGCTCGCTGGGAAGCGTGGACGTCGCTCGGGCCGTTCGGGAGCTGCACGTCGGCGCGGTGCACCTGCACCGGGGCGATCCGTACCTGGTCGTGGAGCTGGACCTGGAGGCGCGGCGCGCGACGCTGCTGCCGCACATCGAGGATTGGTACACGCAGGTTCGCGGCGAGACCCGGGTGGAGGTGCTCGAGAACGGCGTCGACGGCGACGTCCGCCTGGCGGCCGAGCTGGGCCTGGAGGCCGGCGTGTCGGTGGGCCGCGTCCGCGTCGTGCACGAGGTGTCCAGCTACGTGCGCAAGCGCTACCGCACGGGCGCGATCCTGGAGGAGCGCCTCCTGGACCTGCCGCCCGAGTCGTACGAGACGCAGGCGGCCTGGCTGGCGATGGCGGACGAGGCCCGCTCGGGATCGGTCGCGCCGGAGACGTTCGCCGCGGGGATGCACGCGCTGGAGCACACCCTGATCGGTCTGCTCCCAGCGTTCGTGCTGTGCGAGCGAGCCGACGTGGGCGGCGTGTCCTACCCGTGGCATCCCGAGCTTGGGCAGCCCACGCTGTTCGTGTACGACGGCGCCCCGGGCGGCGTGGGCTACGCCGCGGCCGGGGCGAGCGTCGCGCTGCGCTGGCTGGACGCCGCGCGCGAACGGCTCGAGGCCTGCCCGTGCCGGGCGGGCTGTCCTCGCTGCGTGTTGTCGCCGAAGTGCGGCAACGGCAACCAGTTCCTCGACAAGGCGTCGGCGCAGCGGCTCGCGGAGGCGTTGCTCGCGCGGCTGGGGCGGAGGCGATCGCTGGTCGCGTCCGCCTGAGTCGCAGGGGGCGGCGTGAACGATCCGCGTGCTAGACTGCCGCGCCATGCGCATCGGTTTCGTCACCCGACTTCTCTGGGATCGCTGGGGTCCGTTCTGGAGCCGCCTGCTCCACGCGGCCGGCGCCGAGGTGGTCACGCCCGACGCGGAGCGCCTGGAGCGCGCCTCGCACGACCCGCGCCTGGGGGCGGTGTCGGGGCGGGCGTTCCGCGCGGCCGCCGCCGAGGCGATCGCGCTGTCGGGATGCGAGCGACTGATCGTGCCCGACCCGAACGTCGGCTACGACGGTGCGAGGGGCAGCGCGCAAGATCCGTTCGTCGCGGACTTCCCGGGAGCCTTGGCGCAGGCGGTGCCGGGCCTTCCGCCTCTTCTGTCGGTGCCCGCGGACCTGTCGTCGCCCGCGATCGAGAGCTTGGCGATCTCGATCCTGTCGACCGTGTCGCCGTCGGGCGGGACGGTGCGGCGTGTCTGGCAGACGCATCGCGCCGACCTCAAGACGCCGCGCGCACCGGGCTTGGCGACGGCCAAGCTACCGTCCACGACGGTCACGGTCGCTCTCGTGGGGCAGCCGTGGCACCTGGGCGAGCCGCTGCGTGAGCGGCTCGAGAGCCGCGGCGAGCATCTCGTGTCCGCGCACCAGCTGGATCCGGCAGCGCTTCGCACCGAGGGCTGGCGCGTGGACGAGAGGCTGGCGCCCACCGACGCCGAGGCGCTGGGCGCGGTTCGCCTCTTGGCGCGCCGCCCCGGCATCGCGCGGCTTCGCATGGTGGTCGATCCCGAGTCCGGCGCCGACGCCTGGCTGGAGCGTCGTGCGCGGAGCCTGGTCCGGCGACCGTTCGAGACCGTGGAGCTTCCTGCCGCCGTTCCGTCGAACGACGCCGCGTCCGAGACGGACCGTCCGTCCCCGGACGACGAGGAGCGGACGGCCTGAGCGATGGGCTGGCTGCTGCTGATCACGTCGCTGGCGTACGCCGTCGTCTCGACGTTCGGCGCCTGGACGGTGGCGCGCAGGCGGCGGGCGCTGGCGTTCACGTTCATGGCGTCGGCCGCCCTCCTGACGGTCGGCGGCGTGGCCGCCGCCTATCGCGTGCACGAGAGCTGGGTCCTGCTGGCGGCCGGCTCGGTCATCGCGTCGGCCGCGTCGTTGTGGACCGCACGCCGGGTGCTGGGCCGCGTCGTCGCCCGCAACCACCTGGCGAGGGCCGTTCTGGGCGTCGCGCTCACGGGGATCGCGGCGGTGTTCCTGCGCTGAGCGCCGCACCGTGTGCATCGACCCGCGGGCGGCTCGCGACGGGGCGCGCCCGACACCGCGCCCGGCACCGCGCCCGGCACCGCGCCCGACACCGCGCGACATCGCGCGCAACACTCAGAACGCGGCGCGGCCCGTGATCTCGCGACCCAGGATCAGGGTGTGGATCGTGTCGGTCCCTTCGTAGGTCGAGACGGTCTCGAGGTTCAGCATGTGCCGGATCGCGGCGTACTCGGTGGTGATCCCGTTGCCGCCCAGCAGGTCGCGTGCCGCGCGCGCGACGCCCAGGGCGGCTCGCACGTTGTCGCGCTTGGCCAGGCTCACGCGTGCGGGCGTATCCTTGCCCGCCTCCTTCAAGCGGCCCAGCTGGTAGGCGAGCAGGCTGCCCTTGGTGAGCTCGCCGAGCATGTCGGCGAGCTTGGACTGCACGATCTGCTTGCCTGTGAGGGGCACGCCGAACGACGGCCGCTCCTCCAGGTAGCGGACCGCCTCCTCGAAGGTCGCGAAGCCCGCGCCCAGGGCGCCGAAGGCGATGCCGAAGCGCGCCTGGTTCAGGCACGACAGCGCTCCCCCCAGGCCGACGACGTCCAGGCGGTTCGCGTCGGGAACGGCGACCTCGTCGAGGTGCAGCTCGCTGGTGACCGAGGCGCGCATGGACGCCTTCGTCTTGATGTCCTCGGCCGAGAACCCCTCGCGGTCGGTCTCGACCAGGAAGCCGAGCACCCGGCCCGAGTCCTCGTCGCGAGCCCAGACGATCGCGACGTCGGCGCGCGTGCCGCTGGTGATCCAGCGCTTCACGCCGCGGACGATCCAGTCGTCTCCGACCTTGCGGCAGCGCGTCGTCATCGCGCCGGGGTCGCTACCGGCGTCCGGCTCGGTGAGGCCGAAGCAGCCGACCGCCTCGCCCGAGGCCAGTCGCGGAAGCCACGTTTCCTTCATCGCGTCCGAGCCGTACTCGTGGATGGGCCACATCACCAGGCTGGACTGAACGCTGACGAAGCTCCGCAGGCCGCTGTCGGCGTACTCGATCTCGCGGTTCAGCAGGCCGTAGGCGGTGTACGACGCCCCGGCGCCGCCGTACCGTTCGGGAAGCGCCACGCCCAGCATGCCCATCTCGCCGAACGCTTTCGGCAGATGGGCGGGGAACAGGCCCTCCCGCCACCACTCGCCCACGTGGGGGAGAAGCTCGGAACGCACGAACTCTCGCACGCTGTCGCGGATCATGCGCTCCTCGGGCGTGTGCAGTGCGTCGATCTCGTAGAAGTCCTGAAGCTCGCGGGAGGTCTTGCTCTCGGGTGCGGTCGCGTTCATGCGTCGTGAATCCTCTCAGGGCGCGCTTCGAGCGTCGTCACTCGCCGAACAGGTGCCGCAGCGCGTCGGCCTTGCCGGTCTTGGGGCGGAGCGCCCAACGGTTTTCGCCGACCGACTCGATGCGCTCCTGTCGTACCAGGGTGGATAGGGCCGCCTCGATCGTGTCGACGGCGAGCTCGTCGCCTCTCGCCTCGTCGACCCAGCGCTGCACGTCCCGCACGGTGGCTCCGCGGGGACCGGCTGCCTCCACGGCTTCATGAACCCAATCGTCGACGGTCGTCATGCCCCGAGTGTATCGGCGCTCGCAGCTGGGGATCGCAAGGTAGGCGCCGGACCTCGGCGGGCCCACGGTCAGCGCGCCACCGCGTCGTCGTCCGCCGGGCGTCCGGGACGGCGGTAGACCTCGCGCGAGCCGGACGAGGCGTCGGCCCAGCTGGGCGTGCGCTCCATGGTGATCGCGTTCACCGGGCAGGCGGACACGCACGCGTCGCATCCGATGCACTGAGACGGCTCGAGAACCAGAGCTCCGCTACCGTCGTCGTCGTACGCGCGCGAGAAGGCGTCGGTCGGACACACCCGCGTGCAGATGGGGCAGAGGATGCAGGCGTCGCTCACGAGCGGCAGCGGCCACGGCACCGCCTGGTCCGCTGGGGGGTCGGCCAGCGTGAGCGCCCGCCAGGTCCGAGCCGCCTCGGTCGGCATCTCGCCGTCGTCGTCGCCCGGGTCCAGAGGCGCCAGCGCGTCGGAAGCGCTCGTCGCCAAGCTCCGCCAGCCTCCGCGAAGCAGCGCCCGGCGATCGATCGTCTCTGCGGTGTCCTCGTCGTCCAGCTCGTCCCGTCGCTCGACGCGGATCTCGCGCTCGCTTCCGCGCATCTCCAGCAGCACGCGCGCCCGCTCGGCCACGCCGTGAATCGCGTCCAGGACAGCCGGGCCACCGACCTCGCAGTCGGCGCAGTCGCCGTGGGCCAGCACCACGGAGGTCCGCCCCCGCAACAGCTTGTGCAGGTCGGTGGGCCGAAGCCGGGCGAGGCAGTGCACCGTCTGCGCGTCACCGCTCACGCGGGAGCACTTCACGGGGCGGCCCGCGGACAGGCGCAGCTTGGGCTCGAGCGCTTGCGACGGGCACGCCTGGACGCACAGCCCGCAGCCGCTGCAGTCGACGTCGTCGATCTCGACCCCGCGTCCACGCACGGTGACGGCGTCGTGGGGACAGACGTCGGCGCAGCGTGTGCAGGCGGCCGGGGATTGCCGCACCGCCAGACAGCGGGCCTTCGTGAACTCGGGCCGAACGTCGGCGGCGCGGAAGACGAAGCTCAGGAGATCGTCGAACATGAACTCTCCAGGGTGCGGTGGACGCCGTCCCATCCGCACGGATCGTGACTCAGAAGCCGTACACCTCGTGGCGCTGGGGGCTCAGCTTCTTGGCGTAGCCGGTCGCTTCGAGGTAGGCGTCGAAGTCGTCGAAGTCCAGCTGCTGCTTCTGATCCGAAAGGGCCACGGCGGGGTTGGGGTGCACCTCGACCATGATGCCGTCGGCGCCGACGGCCAGACCGGCCTTGGTGAGCGGGACCAGCAGGTCGCGGCGACCGCCGGAGTGCGTGACGTCGACGACGACGGGAAGGTGCGTCTCGAGCTTGGCGAGGGCGACCGCGGAGACGTCCAGCGTGTTCCGGGTGGTCGGCTCGTAGGTACGGATGCCGCGCTCGCACAGGATCACGTTCGGGTTCCCCTCGTGCAGAAGGTACTCCGCCGCCATCACCCACTCCTGGATCGTGGCGGACAGGCCCCTCTTGAGCAGGACCGGCTTGCGGCTCCGCCCGATCGCCCGAAGCAACGTGAAGTTGTGCATGTTGCGGGCGCCGATCTGGAGCACGTCGGCATGCTCCTCGAACGCCGGCAGGTCGCGCGCGTCCATGATCTCGGCGACGAACTTCAGGCCGTTCGCGTCCGCGGCCTCTCGGCCGAGGCGAAGACCGTCGACGCCGAGGCCCTGGAACGAGTACGGGTCGGTGCGTGGCTTGAACGCCCCACCGCGGAACAGGGTCACGCCGCGCGAGGCGAGGCGCTCGGCGGTGATGTTGATCTGCTCGCGCGACTCGATCGCGCACGGTCCGGCGATCAGCACCGGTGGTTCACCCGAGCCGACGCGAAGGTCGCCGATCTCGACGATCGTGTCGCGGTCCCGGGACGCGCCGCGAGGTGAGGTAGCTCTTCTTGTCCTGTTCCTGTTCGAGGTGCATCGACGCCTGGAAGATCTGCTTGAACAGGCTCTTGACGGTGGCGTCGTCGAACGGGCCGCGGTTCGCGGCGGTCAGGGCGTCGAGCATGGCCTGTTCGCGGACCGGATCGTAGTGCGACGACCCGGTCTGCGTCTGAAGCTCGCCGATGGCCTCGGCCAGCTCGGCGCGCTTCGAGAGCTTGTCGAGGATCTCGAGGTTCAGGGTGTCGATGTCGTCACGAAGGCTCCGGATCTTCGCTTCCATGGCGTTCCTTCCGCTGCGATAGGCGTACGACGAGGATGGTGAGCTCGTAAAGTACCACGAGCGGTCCTGCGACGAGGGCGAAGTTGAACGGGTCCGCGGTCGGGGTGATCACCGCTGCGAGCACCATCCCGCCGACGATCGCCCAGCGGCGGTACTGCGTCATCAGCCGGGCGCGCAGGATGCCGATGCGGGCCAGCAGGTAGCCCAGGACGGGCATCTCGAACATCAGGCCGAACACGCCCATCAGCAGCAGCAGCGCCGAGATGTAGCGGCCGATCGACAGCAGGCCTTGCGCCTCGCCGCCCAGGAAGCTGAGCAGGATCGGAATCGTGAACGGAAGGACCACCCAGTAGGCGAACGCCACGCCTCCCGCGAAGGCGAGGGCGGTGAAGAGGATGAACGGTATGGCGTAGCGGCGCTCTTCCGGGTAGAGGCCGGGCGCGAGGAACGCCCAGATCTGCGACACGATCACCGGCGCGGCCAGCACCAGGCCGAAGAACGAGGCGATCTGCATGCTGGCGACGAACGGCTCGAGGATCGAGAAGTAGTTCAGCGTCATCGAGTCCGGCAGCGGGGCCTTGAGCCAGTCCAGCAGCTGGAACCGCACGGTGAAGGCGATCGCGGCCGCGACGACCCACGCGCCCAGCGACACGAACAGCCGGGTGCGGAGCTCCGCGAAGTGGTCGATCAGGGTCATGGCCATGGCGAAGGGGAGGGCCCGACGGAGCTCGGCGGCGCGCTACGCGAGCGCGCCGCCGAGCGGAGGCGCAGGCCGACGCGGCACCTCAAGCGTCCGGGGCGACCTTCTTGTCGGGGTCGTCGGAGCGGGGCTCGCTGGCGGCCTCGGGATCGCTGCTGGTCACCGGCTCGCTGGCGGTCACGGGGGGCTGGCGCGTCTCGCTCGCGGGCTTGGGCTCGCTGGACGCCTTCGACGGCGTGGCTGCCGGCTCGCCCTTCTCGCCTTCCTCGAAATCGTTCTTGATGTCGCGGATGCCCTTGCGGAACTCACGGACCGACTGACCGAGACCCTTGGCCATCTCGGGAAGGCGGCGCGGACCGAAGATGAGCAGCACCACGACCAGGATGATGAGCAGTTCCCAGATTCCCAGTGGACCGATACGCATTCGGGGACCTCCTGGCTGGAATGGTACCACCTGTTTTCGGGACGTTTGGGAACGGGCCGACAGGCTCGGAGATGAGCTCGGCGGCGCCGCTCCGGAAGGGCCTTCGGGGCTCTGGCCACCCGCTCTCCGGCGGGCCGCGGAAGCGGTCTCGCGGAGTCGTTGACACCCCCTGGGGCCCGTGCTAGTCTCCTAGACCGGACGCGGAAAGAGGCGTCGTGACGTCACCGACGAGGAGGATGCCACCCTAGCTCAACTGGTAGAGCATCCGACTTGTAATCGGAAGGTTGTCGGTTCGATTCCGATGGGTGGCTCCACGTTTGCGCCGCGCGCGTCCGATCGGCTTTGGGCCGCATGGGTAGGTGCCCGAGTGGTTAAAGGGGACGGACTGTAAATCCGTTGGCTTATGCCTACGCTGGTTCGAATCCAGCCCTACCCACCACGCTGGAAGCCGGTCACGCCTCGAGCCGGTCCGCGGCCGTTCCGCGGGTTTTCGATCCGGGTCAGGGGCCCTCGCTCCGACCTCGCGGGAGTAGCTCAGTTGGTAGAGCGTCAGCTTCCCAAGCTGAATGTCGCGGGTTCGAATCCCGTCTCCCGCTCCAGGCGTCCGTGGCCCCATCGGCTCAGGACGCGATCCCGGGTCCAGGTAGGCTCGTGTAGCTCAGCGGTAGAGCACTCCCTTGGTAAGGGAGAGGTCGACGGTTCAAGTCCGTCCACGAGCTCCAAATCCCAGGCCCCGTAGAACGACGCGATCCGTCGGAGCACGTCCCGCGGATCGTGACTCGTCTGTCGCCGCGGCGGGCCCTACACCCTCCCGCACGGCGCGAAGGAAAGGACCAGACACCATGGCGAAAGCTACGTTCAACCGTACGAAGCCGCATGTGAATGTTGGGACGATTGGGCATGTGGATCATGGGAAGACGACGTTGACGGCGGCGATTACGTTTGCTGCTGCGGCGATGGATCCGTCGGCGACGACGATGTCGTATGACCAGATCGATAAGGCGCCGGAGGAGAAGGCGCGTGGGATTACGATTAATACGTCGCATGTGGAGTATCAGACGGAGTCGCGTCATTACAGTCATGTGGATTGTCCGGGGCATGCGGATTATGTGAAGAACATGATTACGGGTGCTGCGCAGATGGATGGTGCGGTGTTGGTGGTGTCGGCGGCGGATGGTCCGATGCCGCAGACGCGTGAGCACATTTTGTTGGCTCGGCAGGTGGGGGTTCCTTACATTTCCGTGTTTTTGAACAAGGTGGACATGGTGGATGATGAGGAGCTTTTGGAGCTTGTGGAGATGGAGGTTCGTGAGCTTTTGTCGTCTTACGAGTTTCCTGGGGATGATGTGCCTGTGGTGTCTGGGTCTGCGTTGAAGGCGTTGGAGGCGTTGTCGGCGAATCCGAATGTGCAGCGTGGTGAGGATGCGTGGGTGGATAAGGTTTGGGAGCTTTTGGATGCGGTGGATGCGTATATTCCGACGCCTGAGCGGGATGTGGATAAGCCGTTTTTGATGCCTGTCGAGGATGTGTTCACGATTACGGGTCGTGGGACGGTGGCGACGGGTCGTGTTGAGCGGGGTGTTGTGAAGACGGGGGATGAGGTGGAGGTTGTTGGTCTTTCGAATACGCGGAAGACGGTTGTGACGGGTGTGGAGATGCATCGGAAGACGTTGGATAGTGGGATGGCTGGGGATAATGTCGGGGTTTTGCTTCGTGGTGTGGCGCGGGATGATATCGAGCGTGGGCAGGTGCTTGCGAAGCCGGGTTCGATTACGCCGCATACGAGGTTTTCTGGGAGTGTGTACATTTTGAGGAAGGAGGAGGGGGGGCGTCATTCGGCGTTTTTTGCGGGGTATCGTCCTCAGTTTTACTTTCGGACGACGGATGTGACGGGGGTTTGTACGTTGCCGTCGGATGTGGAGATGGTGATGCCGGGGGATAATGTGGAGTTGTCGGTGGAGTTGATCAAGCCGATTGCGATGGAGGAGGGTCTTCGCTTCGCGATTCGTGAGGGTGGTCGTACGGTGGGTGCGGGCGTCGTGACGGGAATCCAGGAGTAGGCGCTTCACAGGTCCGCGGGCTCACGCCGCCGGCGGCCTGCGAACGGACGGTTTCCGGACGTGACACGTCCGGTCCGTCCGTCTGCTATCCTGCTCAGGTTGCACCGCCGCGATGCGGACCGGCGCACTGCCGCGGAGCCTGCGCGGGGCTGTTCGATCACAGGACCGTTCCGCTCGAAGACCCGGCCGCTCGAAGGCCGTCCGCTCCAAACCACCGCGCTCGCGGGCGCGATCGCACCCCTGACGGCGTCTCGTCCGAACGACCCTCGTGGAATCGCACGACCGAACGAGCACGACCGCACGAACCACGACGAGCCACGGAACGTACGATGCAAGGCGCTACGGAGGAAGGCACCACGGAAACGGGAGACCATCATGGCGAGTGACGTCCGCATCAAGCTTCTGCTCGAGTGCACCGAGTGCAAGCGTCGAAACTACGCGACGAACAAGAATCGGCGCAACACCACGACCAAGCTCGAGCTGAGCAAGTACTGCCCCTGGGACCGCAAGCACACCAAGCACCGTGAAGTGAAGGTGTGAGGCGTGAAGACGATCATGCAGTACCTCCGCAACTCCCGCGCCGAGCTCGGACGGGTCACCTGGCCCACCCGCAGCGAGGTGATTCAGTCCACCCAGGCGACGCTCCTGTTCGTGCTGATCACGGTCGCCTTCTTGCTGGTCGCCGACACGACGCTCGGCAACCTCATCGGCCTGCTCACCTGACCGTTTCTTCGTCGACCCCACCGTGGGGCGTTCGGCCCCAGGAGGACCGAGGCGCATGAGCATCGAATGGTACGCCGTCCACACGTACGTGGGACACGAGGACAAGGTCAAGGAGAACATCACGGGACGGGCGCGCACGCTCGGGATCTCGGATATGATCTACCAGGTCGTCGTTCCCAGCGAGGAGACGGTGGAGCACGCCCCGGGCGGCAAGCGCGAGGTCGTCAAGCGCAAGCTGTTTCCCGGGTACATCTTCGTGCAGATGGACCTCGGCGACAATCCCGACGAGCCCAACGAAGCGTGGGAGGTCGTGCGCTACACGCCGGGCGTCACCGGCTTCGTCGGCACGTCCACGCACGCGGTGCCCCTCTCGCCCGACGAGGAGCTGCGCATGCTGGGCACGCTGGGCATCACCGGCTCGAAGGAGGCCCCGAAGATCAAGGTCACCTTCCATGTCGGCGACATGGTGCAGGTCACCTCGGGCCCGTTCGCCGACTTCACCGGCGTCGTCTCGGAAGTCAACCCCGATCGCGGCACCCTCAAGGTGCTCGTCTCGATCTTCGGGCGGGAGACCCCCGTCGAACTCGACTTCGCGCAGGTCGTCAAGAGCTGACGACGCTGACGCGTCGCGCGCACGAACCCCGGCGCTGGCCAGCGCACGGGGGAGCGTAAGGAGGAATCATGGCCAAGAAAGTCGTAGGGATCGTCAAGCTGCAGCTGCCGGCCGGGGGCGCCACACCGGCTCCGCCCGTGGGGCCGGCGCTGGGCCAGTACGGTGCCAACATCATGCAGTTCGTCAAGGAGTACAACGCCGCGACCGCCAGCCAGGCGGGCGCCGTCGTGCCGGTCGAGATCACCATCTTCGCCGACCGCTCCTTCACCTTCGTCATGCGCACGCCGCCCGCGAGCTACCTGATCAAGCAGGCCGCTGGCGTGCAGAAGGGCTCGGGCGTGCCGGACGCCGAGAAGGTCGGCTCGATCAGCTGGGACCAGTGCCTGGAGATCGGCCGGACGAAGATGGAAGACCTGAACGCCGGCGACGAGGTCGCCGCCGCGCGCATCATCGCCGGCAGCGCCCGCTCGATGGGCGTGACCGTGGAAGGGGCGCCCGATCGTGGCTAGGCACGGCAAGCGTTATCGCGACACGGTCGGCAAGGTCGATCGTCAGGTCCTCTACCCGGTCGGCGAGGCCGCGAAGGTCGTCAAGGAGCTCGCCACGGCGAAGTTCGACGAGACCATCGAGGCGCACGTTCGTCTGGGCGTCGATCCGAAGAAGAGCGATCAGACCGTCCGTGGCACCGTCGCGCTGCCGCACGGCACCGGCAAGACGGTGCGCGTGGCCGCGATCACCCAGGGCGACAAGGCGTCCGCCGCGCAGGAGGCCGGCGCGGACGTGGTCGGCGGCGAGGAGCTCATCGAGCGCATCGCCGGCGGCTGGCTCGAGTTCGACGCCGTCGTCGCGACGCCCGACATGATGGCCGCGGTCGGCTCCAAGCTCGGTCGCATCCTCGGCCCCAAAGGCATGCTTCCCAACCCCAAGGCCGGCACCGTCGGTCCGGACATCGCGTCGATCGTCGAGGCGCTGAAGGCCGGCCGGATCGAGTTCCGAGCGGACAAGACGGGCGTGGTGCACGCCCCGATCGGCAAGGCGTCGTTCGCCCCCGAGCAGCTCGCCGAGAACTTCGCCGCGCTTCGGCAGGCGGTCGACGCCGCGAAGCCGGACGCCGCCAAGGGAACGTACGTACGAACCGTCCATCTCACGTCGACCATGGGACCTAGCGTCCGGGTCGCGATCTGATTCTGCATCCCGGTGCGTAGCGGGGGCTAGCACGCCCTCCTCGGGCGTCGCCCGAACCACCTGATGGCGTTGGAGACAGCAGGGGCCGGCCAGGCTTAAAGATCCTGCCGAGGCGTCCGGGAGCGGCGAGAAGCCGCAGCCCGCGCTACGCTTCGCGGCACGTTCGCACCGCCGGTGCGGACGACACGAGAACGAACGGGAGCATTCCATGGCGAATCCAAAGAACGAAGCGACGGTCGCCGCGCTCCGCGAGTCACTCGCGGACGTGAAGACCTTTTTCGTCGTGGACTATCAGGGTCTCTCCGCGGGGGACCTCGGCAGGTTGCGCGCTTCGGTGCGCACCGCCGGTGGTCGCTTGCTCGTCGCCAAGAACACGTTGATCAACGTGGTCCTCAGGGAACAGGGGATCGACGGGTTCGACGAGACGTTGCAAGGTCCCAGCGCTCTGGTGCTGATCGGGGACGACCCGGTCGCGCCGGCGAAGGCGCTGACGGACTTCGCGAAAGACCATCCGAAGGAGCTGCCCGCCGCCAAGGGCGGTCTGCTCCAAGGCGGTCAGGTCGGGCCCGAAGCGCTCGCCCGGATCGCCAAGCTGCCTACCCGCGACGAACTCCTCAGCCAGGTCATCGGTGTGCTTCAAGCCCCGATGCAGCAGCTGGTCGGCGTTCTCGAGGGACCGCAGCGGGACCTGGTGTCCGTGATGAACAACTACGCAGAGAAGATGAAGGAAGGGAACTGACATGGCATTCGATAAACAAGCGATGGTGGATCAGCTCAGCGGCCTCACGGTCCTGGAGCTGGTGGATCTGGTGGACTCCCTCAAGGAGACGTGGGGCGTCGAAGCGGCTGCCGCCATGCCGGCCGGCATGATGATGGCCGCGGGCCGCTGCGCCCGAAGCGGCCGCCGCGGAAGAACAGACGGAGTTCACGGTCTCGATCACGAGCGCCGGGGACAAGAAGCTGCAGGTGATCAAGGAAGTTCGCGCGATCACGCAGCTCGGCCTCAAGGAGGCCAAGGAGCTCGTCGAGTCCGGCGGCGTCGTCCGGGAGGACATCTCCAAGGACGAGGCCGACGAGATCAAGCAGAAGCTCGAAGCCGCGGGCGCGTCCGTCGAGGTCAAGTAAGGCGTCTTGCGCGCACCGGATGCACACGGAGTCGCCCGGTCGACGTTTCGTCGGCCGGGGCGACCCCGCCTACCCGGACGCGAGCGGCGCGACCGTTCGCCGATCCGGCACGACGTAGCCAGCGACTATCTTCCGCTATTCTGGATATTTGAACCGTTCGCCCGCCTGCTCCCCGTGGAGGTGGACTTGCGCAGCGCTCCGATCGAGACGGTTGGGACCGTCCCTAGCGATCGATTCGGGACCGAGCCGTCGAAGGGCGCAACGGGCGCCCGAACGTACGATACCGACCGCCGCACGCCGAACGCCTGCCCGCTCCGGGTGGACGAGGGCGTGACGGCGCAGCGTCACGACATCGGCAAGACCGTCTGCGCCACAGTCGGCGTGGACGCAGCGCATGCAGTGAAGGGGTGATGATGCGCGAGATCGAATCGTTCGGTAGCATCCGCGAGGTCACGGAGCTTCCAAACCTGACCAACATCCAGATTACGTCGTACGAGCATTTCTTGCAACGCGACATGGCCCCGACCGAGCGTGAGATGCACGGTCTGCAAGCCGCGTTCCGCGAGATCTTCCCGATCGACGAGACCGAGCGCGGCCGCCAGACCGGCCTGGTCATCGACTTCCTCGAGTACACGCTGACCGACCCCGAGTTCACGCCCGAAGAGTGCCGCGAGAAGGACCAGAGCTACCAGTCGGGCCTGTTCGCCAAGCTGCAGCTCGTGCACAAGGACACCGGCCTGATCAAGGAAGACCAGGTGTTCCTCGGCGACCTCCCGCTGATGACCGAGGACGGCTCGTTCGTGATCAACGGGGCCGACCGCGTGATCGTGTCGCAGATCCACCGCTCGCCCGGCGTGTACTTCACCAGCTCGCTGCGCAGCAGCGGCGCGAAGAGCCTGACGGCCAGCATCATCCCGATGCCCAAGCGGGGACCGTGGATCGAGCTCGAGTTCGACAACGCCGGCGTGCTCTGGATGAAGGTCAACAAGCGGAAGTTCCCCTTCAGCCTGCTCCTGCGCGTCCTGGGTCACAGCGACGAGTCGATCCGCGAGCTGTTCGCCGGCCACGAGTCGCTGGTCGACCCCACGCTCGAAAGCGAGGAGGCCTCGGGAATCACGCCGGAAGAGGCGCTCCTGCGGCTGTTCACGGTGCTCCGGCCCGGCGATCCGCCCAAGGTCGACAAGGCGACGAGCTACCTGTTCGGGCTGCTCGCCGATCCGCGCCGCTACGACCTCGGCGAGGCCGGCCGCTACAAGGTGAACGAGAAGCTCGACCTGGAGTTCGAGCCGAAGACGCTGCTGGGCTTCGAGGACGGTCGCTTCATCGACTACGGCCTGATCCCGACGCTGCAGTACCTCGTCAAGCTGCAGGCGGGCGACGAGGACGTCTCCGAAGACGACATCGATCACCTCGGAAACCGCCGCATCCGGACCGTCGGCGAGCTCGTCGCCGACCAGATCCGGGTCGGGCTCGGTCGCATGGCCCGTGGCGTCCGCGAGCGCATGCTGCTCGGCAACCCCGACGCTGCGACGCCGCAGAAGCTGATCAACAACCGGCCGATCGTGGCCGCGCTGCGCGAGTTCTACGGCCGCAGCCAGCTGTCGCAGTTCAAGGACCAGATCAATCCGCTCTCCGAGCTGCGGCACAAGCGGCGCATCTCGGCGCTCGGACCGGGCGGACTGACGCGCGAGCGTGCGGGCTTCGACGTGCGTGACGTGCACCGCACGCACTACGGCCGGATCTGTCCGATCGAGACGCCCGAAGGCGCCAACATCGGTCTGATCACGTCGCTCGCGAGCTACTCGCGCGTGAACGGGCTCGGCTTCATCGAGGCTCCCTACCGCCGCGTCGTGGATCAGAAGGTCACCGACGAGGTCGTGTACATGACCGCCCACGAAGAGGACCGCTACGTCATCGCTCAGGCCAACACGGTGCTCGACGCGGACGGCGGCTTCGTGAACGAGCGGATCGTGGCGCGCGACCAGGGCGATCCGGTCTTCGTCGCCCGCGAGGACGTCGACTTCATGGACGTCTCGCCCAAGCAGATCATCTCGGTGCCGACGTCGCTGATTCCGTTCCTGGAGCACGACGACGCGAACCGTGCCCTGATGGGCTCGAACATGCAGTCGCAGGCGGTCCCGCTGATCAAGGCGGACGCGCCGTACGTCGGCACCGGCGTCGAGGAGCGCATCAGCCTCGATTCGGGCACCTGCGTGATCGCGACCGAGGCCGGCACCGTCGGCTACGTGGACGCCGAGCGCATCCGCGTCACCAGCGACAAGGGGGTCGAGCGCGAGTACGAGCTGACCCGCTTCCAACGCTCGAACCAGAACACGAACCTCGACCAGCACCCCATCGTGGAGCTCGGCGAGCGTGTCGCCGAGGGCCAGGTCATCGCCGATGGGCCCGCCTCGCAGAACGGACGCCTGGCGCTCGGTCAGAACATCCTGATCGCCGTGATGCCGTTCGACGGCTACAACTTCGAGGACGCGATCGTCCTGTCGGAGAACCTGGTCCGCAGCGACGCCTACACCTCGGTCCACATCGAGAAGTTCGAGAAGGAGGCGCGCGAGACGAAGCTCGGTCCCGAGAAGATCACGCGCGACATTCCAGGGCTCTCCGAGGCCGCGCTGCGCGATCTGGACGAGGACGGCGTGGTGCGCATCGGCGCCGACGTCAAGCACAACTCGATCCTGGTGGGGCACACCAGCTTCAAGGGCGAGAAGGACCCGACGCCCGAGGAGCGCCTGCTCCGCTCGATCTTCGGCGAGAAGGCGCGCGAGGTGAAGGACACCTCGCTCCGCGTTCCCCCCGGCGACGGCGGCGTCGTGCTCCGCACGGTGCGCTTCCGCCGCGGCGACGAGGGCGTCGAGCTCAAGCCCGGCGTCCAGGAGATGGTGCGCGTCTACATCGCGCAGAAGCGCCGCCTGATCGAGGGCGACAAGCTCGCCAACCGGCACGGGAACAAGGGCGTGGTCGCCAAGATCCTGGCGCCCGAGGACATGCCGTACCTCGGCGACGGCACCCCCGTCGACCTCGTGTTCAACCCGCTCGGCGTTCCCAGCCGCATGAACCTCGGCCAGATCCTGGAGACCCACCTGGGCCTGGCCGCCTACAAGCACGGCGTCAGCTACGTCACGCCGGTGTTCGACGGCGCGACCGAGGACGAGATCAAGGGCCTGCTCGAGAAGGCCGCGCGCACCGACATCGCCTCCACGAAGGAGGCCGGGTTCGCGCTCGACCGACGCGAGCGAGAGGTGATCCGCCGCGCCGTCAAGCTCGGGGTGCTCGACGACGGACTCGACCCCGACGAGGCTCAGGTGGCTCTGGCCCGCTCCGGCAAGGCCGTGCTGTACGACGGCCGCACCGGCGAGGCGATCGACGCGCCCATCGTGGTCGGGATCATGTACGTGCTGAAGCTCTACCACATGGTCGAGGACAAGATGCACGCGCGCTCCACCGGTCCGTACAGCCTCATCACCCAGCAGCCGCTGGGCGGCAAGGCTCAGTTCGGCGGACAGCGCCTGGGCGAGATGGAGTGCTGGGCGCTCCAGGCCCACGGCGCGTCGCACACGCTGCAAGAGATGCTGACGATCAAGTCCGACGACCTCGACGGCCGGAACGCCGCCTACGAGGCGATCGTCAAGGGCAGCGACGTGCTCGAGCCCACGATTCCCGAGTCGTTCAAGGTCCTCGTCAAGGAGCTCCACTCGCTGGGGCTCGACGTCAAGGTCCAGGACGACGCCGGCCAGACGGTCAGCATCTTCGACGAAGCGGGGAGGCACTGGTGAGCGACACGCCCAGACCGTTCGAGAGGGAGCGCATGAAGGAACCACGACGCTACGATTTCACCAAGGTCCAGATCGCGATCGCGAGCCCGTTGCAGATTCGCGACTGGAGCTACGGCGAGATCACGAAGCCCGAGACGATCAACTACCGCACGCTCAAGCCCGAGCGCGACGGCCTGTTCGACGAGCGCGTGTTCGGCCCCGAGAAGGACTGGGAGTGCACCTGCGGCAAGTACCGCGGGCAGCGTTTCGCCGGCAAGGTGTGCGAGCGCTGCGGGGTCGAGGTCACCAAGGCCACCGTGCGGCGCTACCGCATGGGCCACGTCGAGCTCGCGACGCCGTGCGCGCACATCTGGTACGTCAAGGACATCCCGTCCAAGGTCGGCTCGCTGCTGAACCTGTCGACCAGCCAGCTCGAGCAGGTGCTGTACTTCGCGAAGTTCATCGTCACCGACCCGATGGGGGCGAAGCTCGACGGTCGCCCGCTGGTGCGCGGCGATCTGCTGAGCGACGAGGAGTACCGCCAGCTTCGCTTCGGTCGCCAGGAGACGTACAGCGTCGCCCAGGGCGAGGACGCCGTGGTTCGCGACGGCGAGTCGGTCGAGGTCGGCCAGCAGCTCGCCAAGGGCTCCAAGGCCAAGATCGCCGGGATCGCCCAGTACCGCTTCCCGCGCCGTATCCAGGTCGACTACCGCGAGTCGCGTGACGGCCGCATGATGCTGCCCGAGAGCGACTGGATCGAGGAAGAGAGCTACCAGGGCGGTCAGCCTCTCGCGGAGATCAGCGACGACCTCGTGCTGGCCGCAGAAGAGGAGGGCGTGGTCGAGCTGCTGCCGATCGGCGCCGACGGCGGCGTGGCCGTGGTCCGCGATCCGGACGACGAGAACGTGCTGGTCAGCTACCTTCTGCCCGCGGGCATGGAGGTCGTGATCGGCGACGGCGAGTTCGTCGAGGCGGGCGACCCGATCGCGAAGGCTGCGGCCGGCACCACCTTGACGATCCCCAAGGACGCCACCGCCACGGTCCGTGCCAGCAAGGCCAAGAAGGGCACCGTCACCTTCACGCTCAAGGTCGAGTGGGCCCGCACCGAGTCGTTCGAGGTGAACCCGACCATGCACGTTCTGGTGGGCGACGGTGCCGAGATCGAGGCGGGCGAGAAGATCGTCGGCGCGATCGACGCCGCTCAGGAGATCGTCGCGGCGGCCGACGGAACCGTCCACCTCGCCCAGCCGGCCAGCATCATCGTCAGCAAGGCGCGCGTCTACCCCTACGAGGACGAGCCGCTCGTCGTGAACGGCGACCGCGTCCTTCCGGGCGAGGAGCTCGCCGACGACGGCCGCATCAAGGCGGACATCCCCGGCCGCGTCGAGATCGATCTGGTGCGCCGTCAGGTTCGCGTGATCGAGTCGTACGACGTCGAGGCCAAGATGGGCGCCGAGGCGGTCCAAGAGCTGCTCGGCAGTCTGGACCTCGAGAAGCTCGAGGCGGAGCTGGTCGAGGAGATGGAGTCCCCCTCGCGCCACAAGCGCGCCAAGGCGCGCAAGCGTCTCGAGATCGCCCGCAGCTTCCTGCGGAGCGGCAACGATCCCGCCTGGATGGTGCTCGAGGCGGTGCCGGTCATGCCCCCCAGCCTGCGTCCGATGGTGCAGGTGGACGGCGGCCGTTTCGCGACCAGCGACCTGAACGACCTGTACCGGCGCCTGATCAACCGCAACAACCGCCTCAAGAAGCTGATGCAGCAGGGCGCGCCCGAGATGATCGTGCGCAACGAGAAGCGCATGCTGCAAGAGGCCGTCGACGCGTTGATCGACAACGGCCGTCGCGGCAGTGCCGTGGTGCACCCCGGCTCCGACCGGGCGCTCCGCAGCCTCACCGACCTGCTCGGCGGCAAGCAGGGTCGCTTCCGCCAGAACCTGCTCGGCAAGCGCGTCGACTACTCCGGCCGCTCCGTCATCGTGGTCGGCCCGCAGCTCCAGCTGCACCAGTGCGGCGTGCCGAAGCGCATGGCGCTCGAGCTGTTCAAGCCGTTCCTGTTCAAGAAGCTCGAAGAGCGCGGCATCGCCAGCAACATCAAGAACGCCCGGCGCGTGCTCGAGAACACCCAGAATCTGCGCGACGAGGTCTGGGACGCCCTCGAAGAGGTCATCCAGGACCGCGTCGTGCTGCTGAACCGCGCACCCACGCTGCACCGCCTGGGGATCCAGGCGTTCGAGCCGGTGCTCGTCGAGGGTCAGGCGATCCAGCTGCATCCGCTGGTGTGCGAGGCGTTCAACGCCGACTTCGACGGCGACCAGATGGCGATCCACGTGCCGCTCTCGGTGTACGCGCAGTCCGAGGCCCGGCTGCAGATGCTGTCCAGCCACAACCTGCTCTCGCCGGCGCACGGCAATCCGAACGTTCAGGCCGCCCGCGACATCATCCTGGGTCTGTTCGTGCTCACCCAGGTACACACCGGCCGCAAGGGCGTCGGGTCCGCCTACGACTCGCTGGACGAGGCCATGGCCGCGCACGTCGCGGGCGATCTGGACCTGAACTCGGCGATCACCGTCGCCGGTCGCGACACCTCGATCGGGCGGATCAAGTACCGCTTCGCCAACGTCGACGAGGCCCTGCTGGCCGTCGAGAGCGGCGAGATCGACATGCAGGACGTCGTGACCGTGCTGATGGACGGCGAGCGGATCGAGACCAGCCCGGGACGCATGTTCTTCGCCCGGATGGTCAAGGAGACGGTCGCCGAGGACGGTATCGAGGTGCCGGCCGAGCTGATCCGCTTCGACGTGGCGTACGAGAAGGGCGCGCTACGCGACCTGGTCGTCGAGAGCTTCAAGCGTCTCGGCGTCGAACGGACCGCCAAGCTGCTCGACGCGCTCAAGCAGAACGGCTTCGAGCTGTCCACCACCTCGGGCATCACGATCGGGATCGACGACGTCGCCATCCCGGTCGAGAAGAAGGGGCTGTTGGCCGAGGCGGAGGCGAAGCTCGCCAAGATCGGTCAGGCGTTCGAGCGCGGCTTCGTGACCGAGCAGGAACGCAAGCAGCAGGTCGTGCGCCTCTGGTCCGACACGACCGAGCGGGTCAAGGACGCCGTGTTCGAGAACTTCCAGAAGAACATGCCGTTCAACCCGCTGTTCGTCATGGCCCAGTCCGGGGCGCGCGGCAACCCGCAGCAGATTCGGCAGCTCGCCGGCATGCGCGGGCTGATGGCGAAGCCGTCGGGCGAGACGATCGAGCTGCCCATCCGCGCGAACTTCCGCGAGGGTCTCGACGTTCTCGAGTACTTCAACTCGACCCACGGCGCGCGCAAGGGAGGCGCCGATACGGCCCTCCGTACCGCCGACTCGGGCTACCTCACCCGCAAGCTCGTCGACGTCGCTCACGAGCTGGTCGTCCGCGAGGACGACTGCGGCACCGCCGATTCCGTCGAGGTGGCGTTCTACGGAGCGGACGGCCGGATGCGGCCCAAGAGCCACGTCGAGATGGCCGTGTACGGCCGCCGACTGGCCCATCCGCTCGAGCTGGGCGATCGCACCTGGGAGGCCGGAGCCACGCTGCACCGCGAGGACGTGAACGCGATCTACGCCGCGCTCGCCTCGCAGCCCGAGGTGCGCGAGACGTACGTGCGCAGTCCCCTGACCTGTCAGACGCGGGCCGGCGTGTGCCGGACCTGCTACGGCCTGGACATGTCCACGATGCTCGACGTCGGTCTGGGCGAAGCGGTGGGCGTCATCGCCGCCGAGTCGATCGGCGAGCCCGGCACCCAGCTGACGATGCGTACCTTCCACACCGGCGGCATCGCGACCGGCGGCGACATCACCCAAGGTCTGCCACGTGTGATCGAGCTGGTCGAGGCGCGCAAGCCCAAGGCGCGCGCGGTGATCAGCGATCTCGACGGCGTGGTCGCCATCGACGAGGACGAGGACAAGCTTCGCGTCACCATCACCTCCGAGGACGGCGAGTTCTCGAAGAGCCACAAGGTCGAGCGCAACGTCCGGCTCGTGGTCCGTGACGGCGACGTCGTCGAAGCCGGTCAGCCGCTCACGCGCGGCGCGATCAACCCGCACGACCTTCTCGAGTCGCGCGGCCCCGACGCGGTGCAGGCGTACCTGGTCGACGAGATCCAGCGCGTCTACCGCAGCCAGGGCGTGAGCGTGCACGACAAGCACATCGAGGTGATCGTCAAGCAGATGCTCAAGTACGTCGAGATCCTCGAGTCCGGCGACAGCGAGTTCCTCGAAGGGCAGACGATCGAGCGGTTCGACGTCGAAGAGGTCAACGACCGACTGCTCGACGAGGACAAGACCCCCGCGACCTGGAAGCCGGTTCTGCTGGGGATCACCAAGGCCAGCCTGTCGACCAAGAGCTGGCTCTCCGCCGCGAGCTTCCAGCACACCACGCACGTGCTCACCGAAGCCGCCGTCAGCGGCAAGACCGACGAGCTGGTCGGCCTCAAGGAGAACGTGATCCTGGGCCGCCTCATCCCTGCCGGCACCGGTCTCGACGCGATCAAGGCTACGCGCGTCGCCGACGCCGAGACGCTGAAGCTCGCCGAAGCCGAGCGCCCTGCCGCCCCGATGGGCAGCGCGCGCGTCGCTGCCGAGAAGGAGGCGCGGCCCGAAGCCTGACCCCGACCATCGACTCCCGCGTCGTTCGCGGGAGGCGACAGCCACGAAGCAGCGGCCCGCCGGCGTTGTCCGGCGGGCCGCTCGCGTGCACGCGGTACGCTCCAGAGGTGTGCGCGGCGTTCCCAGGCGAGGTCAGCGAGACGGAGCCGACCCGTCGGCGCGTCGCCGCGTTCGATCCCGGGCGCAACGTCGGCTTCGCTCTCGTGGACGGGGGCGGACGTGCGCTGCGGCGGGCCGTGCTGACGCTGGCGGACGTGCCGACCTGGCCACTCCCGGACGACTGCGAGGTGGTGATCGGGTCGGGCACCGGACGCGCCGATCTGCGTGCGGCGCTGATGGCACGAGGCCTGACGGTCCACGAAGTGGACGAGCGCGAGACGACGCTACGCGCGCGCGAGCTGTGGCGGAGGACGATCGCTCCGCGCGGCGGCCAGCGGCTGTTGCCGCCCGGCTTGAGGTCGCCGCCGCGTCCGATCGACGACTACGCGGCGTGGGCGATCGCGCTTCGCTACCTGGGAATCGTCTCCGAGGCGTGACCGCGAAGGTCGCGTCAGTTCAGGACTTCGTCCTCGCTGACGTCCATCATCGCGCGTGCTTCGTCGGTGCTGATGTCCAGGACGGCGCTGATCTCGCCGGCCAGAAGACGGAGCGCACGCCGATACGCCTGGCGGTCCAAGTCGGGAAGGCCTCGCTCCAGATCCCAGCGACGAAGCTCGCTGGCGAGCGTCGCGATCTGGTACGGGTCGCCCGAGGTGAGGATGTCCGTCACGCGGCGGTGACGTGCCGCCCACTGCTTGGGAAGGTTGATGCGACCGTTCGAGAGGCGCTCGAGGACGCTGTGGACCTCGTCTTCGGTCAGCGCCGCGCGAAGGCCGGCCTGCTGCGGCGCGCTCACCGGCACGTACGCCCGGGAGGTGCCGTTCGGGAAGTCGACCTGGTAGTACTGGTGATCGGCGCCCGCGACCGTCTTGGTCGTCGTGCCTGCGACGATGCCGACGCCGTAGGGCGGTAGCACCACTTGATCACCGTTCTTGAACGCCTTGCCGGAATTCTCCACGCGGGCTCCTTGTCAGGCTCGGACACGGTTCGTCCCGCCGGGCGGTCGGCGGGTCGGGTCCATCACCGAGGGATCTACCGAGAGTAGGGGGATCGAGCGTCGGGGGATGTGGCGCGCCGTGCCGGCTTTGAAGCTTGGTTGGCACGTCACCATGATCACGCGCATCATTCTAGCAGATCGCGGCGCACGTCGGGCCGCCTGGGGGCACCCGAACGGGCAGCCACCGGCTCTCCGCGTCGACGATAGCGGACCACCAGCGCGACGCCGATCAGCAGGACGGGCGCACCGGCCAGCACGCCCGGTCCGGGAACCTCGGCGAACAGCAGCAACGCCAGCAGGCCCGCGCCGATCGGCTCCAGCAGCGTCACCGTCGCGACCAGGGTGGGATCGAGATGGCGGTTCGCCCAGTTCAGGCCGCCGTGCCCGATCAGCTGCGGCGCCAGCGCCATCGCGGCGATCCAGAGCCAGGTCTCGGCGGGCCACGCGACGTACGGGACGCCCAGGAGCGCGGGCAGCGGGAGCAGCACGACGGCGGCGGTGGCGTAGGCGACGCCGGCGTAGGCGGAGGTCGAGAGGCCGGCGCGCTGCGCACGGCGGCCCAGCAGGAAGTAGCCGGAGACCGACCAAGCGCCCAGGAGCGCCAGCGCATCGCCTAGCAGGGGAGCGCTCCCGCCGTGCAGATCGCCGAAGCCGATCGCGGCGCCCCCGGTCAGCGCCAGCGCCAGCCCGATCAGGACCCCACGGGTAGGCCGCGTTCCGCCGATCCACGCCAGCAACGCGACCCAGATCGGCACGGTCGTGACCAGGGTGACGCTGGCGGCGACGGTCGTGTACGCCAGGGAGCTGAGCCAGGTCGCGAAGTGCACCCCTAGCAGCACCCCCGCGAACAGGGCGGGCCGAAGCGCCGCTGCGCTCGGCGGTGCGCGGCGAAGGCCGCGAAGGCCTGCCGGAGCGATCAGGAGCGTGGCGATCACCATGCGCCACAGCGCGACGACGCCGCCGGGCGCGTCCGCGAGCCGGGTGAAGATCGCCGCCATGCTGATCGCGAGCACGGCGGCGGAGAGGACCAGCGCGAGACGGCCCGCCGAAGGCGCGGAGGAAGGCATGCCGGCAACTGTATCCTGCCGCCTCAGGGGTGCAGTGGGGTCGCTCAGCCGCGCAGCATCAGCCGCGCAGCATCAGCCGCGCAGCATCAGCGCCGCGCTCCGTCAGCCGCGCTCCATCAGCCGCGCAGCAGTCGCCAGGCGGCGATGGCCCAGCCCGTGATCAGCAGCACGCCGCCCAGCGGCGCCACCGCGCCGAACGCGGACACGTCCAGCGCGACGATCAGGTACAAGCTGCCCGAGAACAGCACCGTTCCGGCCAGGAGCCAGGGGGCGGCCGCCCGCACGGGCCGAGGCAGCACGGAGACGAGCAGCAGCGCCAGGGCGTGATGGGCCTGGTATCGGACCGCGGTGTCGAACGTCGCGAGGCGCGCTTCGCTCAGGAGCGGTTCCAGGGCGTGCGCTCCGAACGCGCCGAGCGCCACGGCCAGGCCCGCGAGCACGGCTCCTGTGGCTGCCCAGCGGCGGTCGTACGCGGCGCCGTCATACGCGGTGCCATCGTGCGCGGCGCCGTCGTGCGCGGCGCCGTCGGCACGAACGTCGCTGGAGCGCTCGCCACCGGTCACGACGACCGTCCTGCCGCTGTCGCCAGGTCGGTGGCCGGGCCGGTGGTCGGGCCGGCGCTCGTGGATGCGGGGCGCGGGTCCGTCGAGGGCTCGTCGGCCAGGCGGCCGTCCACGAGCCGAAGCCGAACGTGCGCGGCGGCGGCGACCTCCGGATCGTGCGTGACCACCACGACCGTACGCCCCTCGGCAGCGACCTCCTGCAGCGCGGCGACGACCTGCGCGCCCGACGACCGGTCCAGATTGCCGGTCGGCTCGTCGGCGAACACGACGTCCGGATCGTTCGCCAGCGCTCGCGCCAGCGCGACGCGCTGGCGCTCTCCGCCGGACAGGCGGCTCGGGAGCGCCGCCGCCCGGTGCGCGACGCCGAAGCGGTCTAGCAGCGCGATCGCCCGCGCCTCGCGGCGAGCACGGTCGACGCCGGCCAGTCCCATCGGAAACGCCACGTTGCTTCGGGCGGGCAGGACCGAGATCAGGTTCGATGCCTGGAACACGAACCCGAAGCGGTGCAGCCGGAGCTTCGCGAGCTCGCGTTCGGGGAGGGCGCCCAGAGGCTCGTCACCCAGCGTGACCTGGCCCGAGGTCGGTCGGTCGAATCCGGCGAGGAGGTTCAGGAGCGTCGACTTGCCCGATCCGGAGGGCCCCATCACGGCGGTGACGAGGCCCGACTCGAACAGGTGCGAGACGCCGCGCAGGGCCTCGACGTCTCCGGCGGGCGTGGCATAGGTCCTCACGAGGTCGACGGCGGCCAGCATGACCGCCATCGTACCCGTCTCGCGGGTCGCGTCCGCGTCCCGGCCCACGGACCGACGGCAGGACCGGTGGCGCGCCTGGCTCAGCGTCCGCCGCCGCCGCCGCCACCGCCGCCGCCCCCGCCACCGCTGGACGAGCCGCCGGACGATGCCGATGCGGAGGCCGAGGAGAGCGCGCTGGACAGCGAGGACGCCGACTTGGCGAACGACGCCAGGTCGGAGGCGTTCGCGGCCGAGGCGCCCATCCAGGCGGCCTGCCGCGTCATCGTCCGGCTGTCGAGCCCGTGCTCGGGCGCGGCGCGCTCCAGGGTCTTGAGGAACTTCGCGGCGACGCCGAGCGCGACCGCGTACGAGAAGTACTGGTCCCACAGGCCGAAGAAGTCGTTCGGCGCGTCCTTCATGATGGTGTAGTCGGTCAGGGTGCGCTTGAACCCTTTCCACCCGGCGACCTCGCGCGCGATCTCGGGACGCCAGGAGGGGAGGGCGGCGGCGGCGGTCATCAACGTCACGAAGCTCGCGACGGTGACGCCGACCGATGCCACGGTCGCCGGCCCGTCGGTGAGCCAGATCCACAGGAAGCCGGCCACCGCCACGGCGAGCGACCTCACGATCCAGCGCTGCGAGACCTTGCGGCTCTCCTCGCTCACCAGCTGGCCGCCGCGGGCCTCCTCGACGGTCTTCCGCACCTTCCTCGCCCAGCGCTTCACGAAATCCTGCTTGCGTTTTCCGTAGCGCTTGAGCTCGCCGAGCTCCATGCGTAGATCGTCGCCCCGGCGGTGCATCTTCGCCGCCGCGCGGAGGTGGCCCAGCGCTTCGGTCTCGTAGTCGCGCAGCGGATCGTCCGCGGCGATCCGATCCGCCTCGTCCTGAGGCGGCAGGATCACCTCGAAGCGCCGTCCCTCGCCCTCGAAGCGGATGTGACCGCGGCGTGCGAGCTCCATCAGCACCGCCGAGAACGCCGGACCCGCGCCCTGGGCGTTGTTGTGGGTCTGGTAGGGGAACACGGCCACCTGGGGCGGCGCCATGTCCGAGGGCGGCTCGAACGGGTACTGCATCGACTGGACGTCCGGCTCGCGGCCCACGCGGAGGTACGCCTGGAGCACGCTCCAGGCGAGCCAAAGCCAGGCGAGGACCAGCGGCAAGGCCGCCAGCGGGTGCCGGAGGATCCGTTCGATCAGACCGCGCCGCGTGACCGAGGCGGTCGCGGTTCCGATGGTGCCGTCCTCGGCGTAGGCGAGCACGTCGAACGTCGTGGTGCCGGTGCCGACCGATCCGAGCGGACAGCGGAAGGTGGTCGTCCCTTCGCATTCGACCGCCTGCCCGCCACGGGTGGTGAGCGTGACGCGCTCCACGGGTGCGTCGCCGGCCCGCGCCGAGCCACGTACCTCGACGTCGCCACCCCCGACCTCGCCGGGACCAATGATGATGACCTTCGGCGCGCCGGGCACGCCGATGTTCGCGATCCTCGCCTCGTCCTGCAGGTACGTCTCGAGACGTTGGCCGCTGCCCCTGAGCTCGAACAGGGAGGGCGGCATGAGGTAGCGGATCTCGACGCCCTCGCCGGCAGGAATCCGGTCGAACGCGACCTCGAGCCGGTCGCGCTCCTCGCTCAGCTCGACGGTGGGCAGCTCGGCGTTGCCGAACCGATGGACGTACGCGTCGTAGGGCGCCTCCATCGGGCCGGGGGTGGTGACGGTGAGCTGGTAGCCCAACGCCGGCGGGTTCCCCTGGCCGTAGATCTGCCAGTACCACTGGACGACGTCGGCGTGCGCCTGAAGGGCGCCGTCCAGCCGGTACCGGAAGCGCACGCGCCGCTCCTCGACCCGGCTGTCCTGGGCGACGACGAGCTCCGTGCCGGCGGCTCCCGATTCGCAGCCCTGCTGGTAGGCGCGCGCGTCCGGTCCGGACGACACCGCGCCGCTGCCGTCGAGCAGCGTGATTCCGATCTCGGGACCGTGCTCGATGCACACGAACGCTTCGCCGAAGTCCTCGTCGGTCCATAGGGTACGTACGTCGTCGACGACGATCGAGCCGTCTGCGCGGATCTGGACGGTCTGCTCGACGTCGCGCCACTCGAAGCGCGCGTGCGCGGTCGCGACGACCAGCGCGACGCTCAACAGGACCAGGATTCGGGTGAGACGATGAGGCACGGGTTCCTCCTAGCGGGACACGGTACTTGTCACGGCTGGGCGGGCGGCGGGACCTGAACGGATTCTCAGGTTCCCCACGATACGGCGTCGGCGATCTGGATGCGTGCTGCGCGCGCGGACGGAGCGAGTCCGGAGAGGACGCCCATCCCCAGCGCGACCAGCAGCGAGAACAGCACCAGGCGGGGGGTCACGGCGGCGACGTCCAAGCCGATCAGGTCGGTCGCGACGAGGTTCACTCCCTGAGCGCCCAGCCAGCCCAGCGCCACGCCGACGGCGCCGCCGACGATCGACAGGAGCACGCTCTCGGTGAGGACCACCGCGAACAGGAAGCGGGGGCGCGCGCCCACCGCCCTCACCAGGCCGAACTCGCGGGTGCGCTCGAACACGCTCATCAGCACCGTGTTCGCGACGGCGATCGCTCCGACGATCAGGGCGATGGCGCTGATGCCGAGCCGCACCACGTCGGTGATCCGGATGCCACGCTCGATCACCTCCAGCACGTCGCCGGCGGTCTGGACGCCCAGGTCGGGGAACCGCTCGCTCAGGGCTTCGGCCGCCTCCTGGGCTCGTCCGGGCTCGGCCAGGTCGACGACCAGGAAGCTGACGCGGTCGGTGGCGCCGATCGCCCGCTGGAGCGACGTGAGCGGCACGAGGATGCCGTTGGACAGCAGGCCACCGCCGGCATCGGCCAGGCCGACGATCTCGAACGACGACTCTGGATTCAGCCGAAGGGTGTCGCCGATCTCGAGCCGGTTCCGCTCGGCCGCCTGCCGTCCCACCACGGCGACCTGCCTCCCTGCGTCGCCAGGCCCAAGCCCGCGACCGGCGGCGACCTCGTAGCCGGGGTAGATCGTCTCGACCTCGACGTCGACCGGAATCCCCTGGAACGCGAACGAGGAGCTGGGCGTGAAGCCGCCGCGCAGGTAGAGGACCAGCGGGACGACGGAGACGACGCCGTACGGCTCGGCGGCTTCGCGGACCTCGGCGACGAGCTCGATCGGCAGCTCGGGCACCGATCCGAAGGCGGACGTCTCGAACGGTCCGTAGCTGATCTGCAGCTCAGCGCCGATCCCGCCGAGCTCCTCGGCGAACGCGCGGCGGAGCCCTTCGCCCAACGACAGGAACACCACCATCGAGCCCACGGCGATCGCGATGCCGGCCGCGGTGAGCACGGTGCGGAGCGGCCTATGCCGCAGCGCGTTCAGCGCGAGATCCCAGACCATCCCGGGTCAGGGAGCGGGGAACGCGCGTCCGGTGACGGCGCCGCCCGATCCCAGCGGATCGACCGGCTGGCCGTCCACGGTGATGTCCACGCCGCCGGCGTTCCCGAGGTGAACGTAGACGGGCCGCTGGAACACGAAACGCTCGCCCGGCTGGGCCGTGGTGTAGACGAGCCGTTCACCCTCGCCGCGGCTGGTGCTCTGGTACGCCTCGAGCCAGCTGGCCTCGCGCACTTCGACCACGACGCCCTCGGCAGACGGCGGCGGGTCGTCGACCGACGCCGAGGTCGCTACGGGCTCCAGCGCCACGACGATCGAGCGGTCCCGGGTCATGTCGACGGTCGCCTCGTAGGGAAGGTAGCCGTCGCGGACCACGCGGAGCGTGCGCTCGGCGCGAGCCGTGACGGGAACGTCGCTGATCGGCGTCGTCCCCGGCAACGGGAACGCGTCGACCGATACCTCCGCGCCGGGCGGATCGCTTTCGATGGTGAGCCGGATCTCGTCCGGCAGCGCAGCGCCGCCCGGCAGGGCGGGAGCCGCGAGGCCCGGCAGCTCCGCATCGGCCGAGGGGTCGCTCGTCGTCGGCGCGCCTTCGACGTCGGGCGTTCGCTCGGCGGCAGGGCGGTCGGGGCGGAACAGCAGCTGGTTGAAGCCCCACACCGCGGTGCCGACCAGCGCTCCGGCCAAGATCAGGGTCATGATCAGCGGCGCGACCTGTCGCGCCACCACCGCGCCCCGACCCGTCAGGCGCCATCGGTCGCGACGCGGCCCTTGGCGGACGCTCGGTTCGCGCTCCGCTGCGCTGGCCGGCGGCGGACGAACCGGAGGGCTCGGCTCCGGCCGTCGCTGCGTCCCTCGCAGCGCTGCTGTCGCCATTCGGCGCAGAAGCAGGGGCGGAGGCCGTCGCGGAGGCATGCGCGGAGGCTCGCTGGCCCGCCTCGGTGCGGAACACGCCGGTGGACTTGGCGCGCGGTGCACGCAGGGCGCCGAAGCGTGCCAGCGCGTCGTCCGCGTCGACGCCGACGGTGCGCGCGTACAGGCGCAGGAAGTTCCGGGCGTACACGTCCTCGGGGAGCGCGTCGAGATCCTCGTCCTCGAGCGCTTGGAGGTAGGTCTTGCGCACGTGCGTGCGCTCGGAGATGGTGGCGAGGTCCAGGCCTGCCCGCTCGCGCGCGTCGCGCAGCAGGGCGCCCAGACCGTCGGGCGACGGGGCGTGGGGCTCGTGGGTCATGCGGGGACTCCGGTTTCCCGCGGGGCGAGCGCGAGGGCGATTCGTGCGGCCAGGACGGCGTTCTCGTGCAGGAGCCTAACGTTGACCTCGACCGTCGCACCGTCCGACCGGCGCGCCAGGGCGTCCAGCAGGAACGGCGTCGCGTCCTTGCCGTGCACCCCTTCGGCCTCCGCGTCGCGGCGGGCCGCGTCGAGCCACGACCGTAGCCGGTCTGGATCCAGACCGCTGGAGACGGGGTTGCTGATCAGGATCGCGCGGTCCAGAGCGAGCGCGTCTTGGGCCCGCTTCACCGCAGCGACCTCGGACGGCTCGTTCACCCGGGCGGCGACGGGAAGGTCGGTCGTCGGGACGTGGAAGCCCGCCAGTCGGTCCGAGCGGTACCCCAGCACCGGGACGCCGGCGGACTCGAGCCGTTCCAGCGTCGCGGCGGCGTCGAGGATGCTCTTCGGACCGGCGCAGACGGTCACCAGCGGGGTGCGGGCGAGCGCGGCGAGGTCCGCGGACTCGTCGAACGGGGCGTCGTGGACGCCGCCGATGCCGCCGGTCGCGAACACCTCGATGCCGGCCCGGTGGGCGGCGTGAAGCGTGGTGGCGACGGTGGTGCCGGCGTCGCGACCGCTGGCGCAGAGCGCAGCGAGGTTCCAGAGCGACGCCTTGTCGGCGCCCCCTGCCGCCAGGCGCGTCAGCTCGTCCTCGTCCAGGCCGATCACCAGCTCGCCGGCGATCACGCCGATGGTGGCGGGCACGGCGCCGGCCGAGCGCACGGCGCGCTCCAGTCCGAGGGCGAGCTCCAGGTTGGCGGGACGCGGGAGACCGTGGGTCACGACGGTGGACTCGAGCGCGACCACGGCCGCGCCGGTCTCGAGCGCCCTGCGTACGTGCGGTGCGATGCGCGGCGTCACGGCGGCATGATAGCCCAGCCCGGCGCCGCCCTGGGCACGTGTCCGTGTTGCGGCGTGCTAGACTCGCCGGCCGTGAACGTGCCCGATCTCGGCACCCTGGTGCCGGTTCTCGAACAGCTCGGGTTCGGCCTCGTCGCCGGCTTCGTGGCGGGCTACGCCCTGAAGAAGCTCGGCAAGCTGGTGTCGCTGGCCGTGGGGCTTCTGTTCATCGCCTTGCAGCTGCTCGCCTGGTCGGGGTACGTGACGATCGAATGGGGACGCATGCAGCAGGACGTGGAGCCGATGCTTCAGGCCTCGTCGTTGGACGAGGCGTGGAGGTCGCTCGTGGCGATCATGACGTACAACCTGCCGTTCGCCGCGGCGTTCGTACCGGGCTTCCTGATGGGGCTTCGGCGCGGCTGATAAGATCTGAGCGACAGTCGCTCAAGCGACTTGACAGGTAGCCTCCGACACGCATAGCATGAGCGCAATTGGCACTCCCGGACAGCGAGTGCCAAGTCACGTGGGCCCGGCCCCGTCTCCGACCAGGCCGGTCCACGAAATCCCACACGTCCCGATGGAGGACCCTATGAAACTCAAACCGCTTGGGGACAAGATCGTCGTCGAAGTGATCGACGAGCCGCAGACCACGGCCAGTGGCATCGTTCTGCCCGACAGCGCCAAGGAGAAGAGCCAGCGCGGCAAGGTCGTCGCGGTCGGCAGCGGCAAGCTGCTCGACAGCGGCGAGCGCGTCGCGCTCGAGGTGAAGGCCGGCGACACCGTCGTCTTCGCGAAGTACGGCGGCACCGAAATCAGCCTGGACGGCAGCGAGCTGATGATCCTCAGCGAACGCGACGTCCACGCCGTCATCGAGTAACTCAGGAACCGGAGAGGAAGCCATGGCCAAAGATCTGTTCTTCAAAGAAGAGGCTCGTCGCGCCCTGGAGCGCGGCGTCAACGCCGTCGCCAACGCCGTCAAAGTCACGCTCGGGCCCAAGGGCCGCAACGTCGTGCTCGAGAAGAAGTTCGGCAGCCCCACGATCACCAAGGACGGCGTCACCGTCGCCAAGGAGATCGAGCTGCCCAACCATCTCGAGAACATCGGCGCCAAGCTGCTGATCGAGATCGCCAGCAAGACCAACGACATCACCGGCGACGGCACCACCACGGCGACCGTGCTGGGCCAGTCGATCGTCAAGGAAGGCCTCCGCAACGTCGCCGCCGGCGCGAACCCGCTGGCGCTCAAGCGCGGCATCGACAAGGGCGTCGAGGCCGCCGTCGAGGCGATTCGCCAGATGGCGAAGCCGGTCGAGGACAGCAAGTCCGTCGCCGAGGTCGCCGCGATCAGCGCCAACGACCCCGAGGTCGGCAAGATCATCTCCGAAGCGATGGACAAGGTCGGCCGCGACGGCGTGATCACGGTCGAGGAGTCCAAGTCGCTCGACACCGATCTCGACGTCGTCGAGGGGATGCAGTTCGACAAGGGCTACATCAGCCCCTACTTCGTCACCGACTCCGACGCGATGGAGGCCGTGCTCGAGGACGCCTACATCCTGATCCACGAGAAGAAGATCAGCGCGCTCAAGGACATGCTGCCCGTCCTGGAGCAGGTCGCCCAGACCGGCAAGCCGCTGATGATCATCGCCGAGGACATCGAAGGCGAGGCGCTGGCCACCCTGGTGGTGAACAAGCTGCGCGGCACGCTGAACATCGCCGCCGTCAAGGCGCCCGGGTTCGGCGACCGCCGCAAGGAGATGCTCAAGGACATCGCGGCCGTCACCGGTGGCGAGGTCATCAGCGAAGAGCTCGGCCACAAGCTCGAGAACGTCCGCATCGAGCAGCTCGGCCAGGCCAAGCGCATCCGCATCAGCAAGGACGAGACCACGATCATCGAGGGCCAGGGCGACAGCGGCTCGATCGAGTCGCGCGTCAAGGGCATCCGCACCGAGATCGAGAACACCGACAGCGACTACGCTCGCGAGAAGCTCCAGGAGCGCCTGGCGAAGCTCGCCGGCGGCGTCGCGGTGATTCGCGTCGGCGCGGCCACCGAGACCGAGCTCAAGGAGAAGAAGCACCGCTTCGAGGACGCCCTCAGCACCGCCCGCTCGGCGGTCGAGGAAGGCGTCGTCGCCGGAGGCGGCGTCAGCCTGATCCACGCGGTGGCCGCCGTCCGTACGGTCATCGAAGGCCTCGTCGGCGACGAGCGGACCGGGGCGAACATCCTGGTGCGCGCGCTCGAGGAGCCGGCTCGTCAGATCGCCGAGAACGCCGGCCAGGAAGGCTCGGTCGTGGCCAACGCGATCAAGGCCCGGAACGACGGCAAGTTCGGTTTCGACGCCGCGACCGGCGAGTACGTGGACGACATGTTCGCGGCCGGCATCGTCGACCCGACCAAGGTGACCCGCACCGCGCTGCAGAACGCCGCGTCGATCGGCGGCCTGCTGCTGACGACCGAAGCGGTCATCGCCGACCAGCCCGAGAAGGAGTCCGCCGGTGGTGGCGGCGGCGGCGACATGGGCGGCATGGGCGGCATGGGCGGCATGGGCGGTATGGACTTCTGATCGGTCCTGCCCCCCGCCGGCCCACCGGCCGGTAGCACGATGCACCGCCACGCGCGCCCCGGACCGAGGTCCGGGGCGCGCGTCGTGGTGCTTCCGGGCTCAGGGCCGAACGATCAACGATCGGCCCGTCATCTCCTCGGGCTGGTCGACCCCCAGCAGCTCCAGCACCGTCGGCGCCACGTCGCCCAGCACGCCGCCGTCGCGCAGACGCAGCGAGCCCGCGCCGACGACCACGAACGGCACGGGGTTCGTCGTGTGCGCCGTGTGCGGACCGCCTCCCTCGGCGATCATCTGCTCGGCGTTGCCGTGGTCGGCCAGCACCAGCACGACGCCCCCTTTCGCGCTCGTCGCCTCGACCACCGCGCCGAGCCCCTCGTCCGCCGCCTCGCACGCGCGGATCGCGGCCTGCAGGTCGCCGGTATGGCCGACCATGTCGGGGTTCGCGTAGTTGATCAGGACGAAGTCGTCGTCGTGCTCCCGCAGCCGCTTCAGCGTGGCCGCGGTGAGCTCGGGGGCGCTCATCTCGGGCTGCAGGTCGTACGTGGCGATCTTCGGTGAGGGCTCGATGTGGCGTTCCTCGCCGGGGAACGGCGTCTCGGCCTTGGCGTTGAAGAAGTAGGTCACGTGCGGGTACTTCTCCGTCTCCGCGGTGTGGTACTGCGCGAGCCCGGCGTCCGCGAGGACCTCGGCCAGACACCGCTCGACCGTCGGCATCGCGAGCGCGTACGGCACGTCCAGCGTCTCCTCGTACGGCATCAGCGTCGCGAACGCGAGGTCCGGCCGGGCGCAGCGCTCGAACGCGTCGAACCCGTCGTCGGCCAGGGCGTGACTCAGCTGCCGGGCGCGGTCGGCCCGGAAGTTGAAGAACAGCGCGGCGTCTCCGTCGGAGACCGTACCGACCGGCCCGTCCTCGTCCTCGATCACGGTGGCGCGGACGAACTCGTCGGTCTCGCCGCGGTCGTACGCGGCGGCGATCGCCTCCTCGGCGGAGCGTGCCGTACGGACGCCCTCGCCGCACACCACCGCCCGGTACGCCTCGGCGGTCCGGTCCCAGCGCCGATCCCGATCCATCGCGTAGTAGCGGCCGATCACCGTCGCGACCCGCGCGTCGATCGGCAACGACGCCATCCGCTCCGTCAGCTCGCGAAGGTAGCCGCGGCCGCTGTCCGGCGCGGTGTCGCGGCCGTCGGTGAACGCGTGGACGCGCACCCGTCGTACCCCACGCAGCCGGGCCAGCTCCAGCAGGCCGAACAGGTGCTCCAGATCGCTGTGCACGCCGCCTCGGCTGACGAGCCCCATCAGGTGCAGCGTGCCGTCTTCGGCCTCGCGGCACAGGTTCACCAGAACGTCGTTCTCGAACAGCGACGCGTCGTCGATGCGGTTCTGGACGTACGCCAGGCTCTGTTCCACGATGCGCCCGGCGCCCAGGTTCATGTGGCCGACCTCGCTGTTGCCCATCTGGCCCTCGGGAAGCCCGACGGCCCTGCCCGAGGCTTGCAGCGTGCTGTGGGGCTGGTCGCTCCAGATCGCGTCGAACGTGGGGGTGTCGGCTTGCGTCACGGCGTTGCCGGGGCCGTCTGGGGCGATGCCGAAGCCGTCGAGCACCACCAGCACCACGGGGCGGGGCTTGCCTTGATCGTCGGTCCTATCGTGGGTCATGCGGTCGTACCTCCAGGGGGGTCGTCGGATCGCCAGCGTCCGAGCACCCGGGCGATCCGTGGGTCGAGACGATCCAGATCGGATTCGTCGATGTCGCGAATCGGTCGGCCCTCGTCGAGGGCGACGCGGTGACGTGCCGCCTGGGCCAGCTGCGGCTTCAGCTCCGGCGACGCCAGCACCTGCGGCAGCAGCTCCAGCAGCCGGCCGTCCAGCGCCTCGACGGCCAGGGCACGTGCCACCACGAGCTCGTCGTCGGACAGCTCGAGCGTGGCGGCGGCCGGGTCGGTCACCAGCCGCTCGGCAGCGGCGCGGACGCCGTGGTCGGCGCGGTAGCGCCTGCAGGCGTCGCACGGCCCCGGATCGGGCGAGAGGGCGCCGCAGTACGGACAGGGCGTCCAGCCAGCCTCCTGAGCCCAGCGACGATGCGTCAGCATCGCACGCGCCGCCGCCAGCGCCGGTCCCGCGAGCTCGCTGGGCAGGTCCAGCGCGCCGAGCTCGGCCGCCAGCGCCGACCACGCCTCGGGGTCGGGGTCGCGACGGGGGGGAGCGGTCGAGACGGCGGGCGGCTCGGTCCTGCGGCCTGCCGCGAAACGGATGTCGCGCACCTCCCGGCGGCCGAGATGCCGCTCGTACGCCTCGAGGAAGCGGGCGCGCTGCAGCGACAGGTGCATCGCGGTCTCGCTGTCCGAGACGTCGACGAGCAGGACGCCGGACCGCAGCGCGCGTGCCTGCGCGAAGCGTGCCAGCTCCGGCCCGACGATCCGTGGCCAGGCGACCACGGCCTCGGCACGACGAACCGCGCGCAGCATGCCGCCCCGCCGGAAGAACTCGCCGATCACGTCGCGAACGTGTCTCTCAGGCATCGTCGCGCAGCTCTCCGGCTTCGATCAGAAGCCGCCGGTCGGCGTGCGGAGGTGGCTCGGTTCCCGACACCAGCGCCTGCGGCCGGCGGGTCGACAGCGCCAGCAGGTAGGCGCGACGATCCGCGTCGAGCTCGGCCGAGAAGTCGTCGAGCAGGAGGATCGGCGGCTCGCGATGCTTCTCTTCGAGAAGGTGCATCTCGGCCACCCGGAGCGCCAGCGCCGTGGTTCGGGCCTCGCCCCGCGACCCGAACGTCTGGACGCTCCGCTCGTCGAGCTCCAGCGACAGATCGTCGCGGTGGGGTCCGACCACGGTCGCGCCGCGAGCCCGCTCCTCGGACGCCGTCGCGGCGAGCGCCTCGCGCAGCGGACGATCGCCTTGGGCGCGCTGCAAGCGGACCGACAGCGTCTTGGGGCCCCCCGCCACGTCGGCGTACACCGAGCGCGCGAGCTCGTCGGCACGATGCACGGCTCGGACGCGAAGATCGCCGATCTCGTCGCCGAGGTCGGCCAGCCGATCGCCGAACACGGCGAGGAGCGTCGCGTCGACGTGGCCCCGCAGCACGGCGTTGCGCTGCTCGAGCACCTTGGCGTACTCGCGCGAGAGCGCGGCGTGGCGGGGCGACAGCCGATTCAGGAGGTCGTCCAGCCAGCCGCGACGACCCGAGGGCCCCCCGTGCACGAGCTCCGCGTCTTCGGGCGTGATCCGGACCGCCGCCGAGACGCGGGCCAGATCGGCCTGCCGGACCGTCTGCCCGTCGAGACGCAGCAGCTTCCTGCCCGCGGCGAGCCCCACGTGCACCTCCGCGATCCCGTCCGCGTGCTCGACGCGGGCCGCCACGAACCCCTCGTCGATTCCCCAGCGCAGGGCGTCGCGAATGCGGCCGCCCGGCAGGTCGCCGCTCGCGGCGAGGTAGCACGCGTCGAGCAGGTTCGACTTGCCCGCGGCGTTGGGACCCACCACGGCCGTCACCCCGGGGCCCAGCGAGAGCTCCGGGGTGACCAGGTTGCGAAACGCGTACTGCCGCAGCGCCCGAAGGATCACGCCGCCAGCATACCGCCGTGCCCGTCGGGCTCCGTACCGGCGCGTGGTAGCGTCGCGGCGACGTGAGCGACGCCTCCGACAGCGGTGCGAGGGACGGGCCGAGCGGCCGCGACGGCGATCGCGGCGGCCGTCGCGGCGGCTCCGGGAACCGCGACCGCATGCGCGACCACGCGCTGGGGCCGTGGCGGGAGGTCTCGCTACGGACCGTGACCGACCCGCGAGCGGCGAGGCTCCTGTCCGATCCCGACTGGGTGCCTTGGATCGAGCCGTTTCTGGGGCGGACGCGCAGCATCGCCGAGGCCGCGAAGGCGCTGGGTCGTCCCCTCGACGCCGTCCGCTACCGCGTGCGCAAGCTTCACGAGGTCGGCGTGCTCGAGGTCGTAGCGCAGCGAAAGCGTGCGGGCAGGCCGATTCGGCTGTACCGCACCGTCGCCGACGGCTTCGTGGTTCCGTTCGAGTCGACGCCGTTCGTCGACCTCGAGGAGCGCATCCTGGCGACGATGACCGCGCAAGCCCGCAGCTTCGCGCGCAGCGCGGCGCAGCTGTTGCGCGAGGGCGGAGCCGAGGCGCGCAGGATCTACCGCGCACCCGACGGCACGGTGCATCAGGAGTCCGCGGCCGACGACGCCATGCTCGCTGCCGCCGCAGAACGCGACCCGATCGAGAGCCTCGCTCTCGAGGTGTCGCTGCCGCGCAGCGTGGCGCGCCAGCTGCTGCGCGACATGATCGCCCTGGCGCAGCGCGCCGAGCGGCTCGACGTCGAGCGGGCCGACGGCGAGGCGTCCGACGGCGAACGGTCCGCCGGCGTGGGGCGCGACGATGATGTGCGCGACGCAGGTGCGCGCGACGCAGGTGCGCTCGATGCCGAGCGCGAGGTCCAGGCGTCCTCGGGCCCGGTTCGGCGCTACCTTCTGGCGTTGCAGATCGGGCCGGTGCCCGATGCCGACGACTGAGGCGGCGCGCGATCGTCGGGGGCGGAGCGCTCGACGCTCGTACGGACTGCTACGCTGAACGCATGACGGTCCTGGATGCCTCGCGACTGCGAGGCGATTTTCCGATCCTTACGCGCGAGGTGCACGGCAAGCCGCTGATCTACCTGGATCACGCCGCCTCGTCTCAGCGTCCGCGCGCCGTGATCACCGCGGTGGCGAATCACTACGAGCGCCACCACGCCAACGTTCACCGCGGAGCGCACCAGCTCTCGGCCGAGGCGACCGAGCGCTACGAGGACGCCCGCGCGGTCGTGGCCCGGTTCCTGGGCGCGCCCTCGGAGCGGTCGCTGGTCTTCGTGCGGAACGCGACCGAAGGGATCAACCTGCTGGCACGAGCCTGGGGCGACGCGAACCTCGAGGCGGGCGACGAGATCGTCGTGACGGTCGCCGAGCACCACGCGAACCTCGTCCCCTGGCAGCAGGCCGCTCAGCGCACCGGGGCCCGGATCGTCGCCGTCCCGCTGGGCGAGGATCAGCGACTGGACCTGGACGCGTACCGTGGCCTGCTGGGGCCGCGAACGAAGGTGGTGGCGGTCGCGCACATGTCCAACGTCCTCGGCGTGGTGCATCCCGTCGCCGAGATCGCGGAGATGGCTCACCGGGTCGGGGCCCAGGTGTTCGTCGACGGCGCGCAGGCCGCTGCGCACCTGCCGGTCGACGTCACCGCCCTGGGCGCGGACGCGTACGTCGTCTCGGGGCACAAGATGCTGGGACCGACGGGGATCGGCGCGCTCTGGGCGCGCGAGGACCTGCTCGCGTCCATGCCTCCCTTCCTGGGAGGGGGCGAGATGATCCGCACCGTCGAGATCGAGCGCTCGACGTACGCCGACATCCCGATGCGATTCGAGGCGGGCACGCCCGCCGTGGCCGAGGCGGTCGGGCTGGCCGAAGCGGTGCGCTACCTGGAGCGGGTGGGGATGGCGAACGTCTGGGACCACGACCGCGCGCTCGCGGAACGCATGCTCCAGCGCTTCGACGCGCTGGACGACGTCCGCGTGTTCGGGCCGCGCGGGCCGGACCGCGGAGGGATCCTGCCGTTCGTGATCGAGGGGATCCACCCGCACGACGTCGCGAGCGCGCTCGACGCCGAAGGCATCGCGGTCCGTGCGGGCCACCACTGCGCCCAGCCGCTCATGCGAGCGTTGGGCGTGCCGTCCACGGTGCGCGCCAGCACCCATCTCACCACGCTGGACGACGAGATCGACGCGCTCGCCGCCGGCGTGGCCTCGGCCCGCGACTTCTTCGCGGCGTTCGCATGAGGTCCGCATGTCGCTGATGGAGCAGATCTACAAACAGGTGATCATCGACCGGAGTCGCCGGCCCAAGCACCGGGGCACGCTGGCTGCACCCGATATCGAGCAGGAGGGCGTGAACCCGTCGTGCGGCGACGAGCTGCGTCTGTCGCTGCGGGTCGAGGACGGGCGGATCGCCGAAGCGGCGTTCGACGGGCACGGCTGCGCCATCAGCCAGGCGGCGGCCGACCTGATGGCGGAGGCGCTCGAGGGACGCACCCTGGACGAGGCGAGCCGACTGGCCGCAGGGTTCAAGCGCATGATTCGCGGCGAGGAGGTCGGCGACGACCTCGAGCTGGGCGACCTGCGCGCGCTCGAAGGGATCCGCAAGCTGCACGCCCGCGTGAAGTGCGCGACGTTGCCGTTCACGACGCTCGAGCAGGCGCTGCACGGCGACGGTGGCGTCGCGACGGAGGAGTAGCAGCCAGCCTCCTCACGCGTCGGTCGGCCGCGCCACGCCTCTACGTCACGCCTCTACGTCACGCCTCCGCGTCACTCCTCGTCCGTGGGGTGGAGGTCCTGTTCGCTCAGTCGACGCGCGCTCTCGGTATCGACACGTTCCAGGCTGTGCCCGTACGCCTGGAGCATGCCGCGGAACTGGTCGCGGAAGTCGTCCCGCAAGGTTCGCAGCCGCGCGATGTCCGCCTCGATCGAGCGACGGTCCACGTCGGCCTGCTCGACGATCAGGCGCGCCTCGTGGCGAGCGTTCTCCCGCATCTGGTTGCCGATCCGCTCGGCGGCGACGACGGCCTGACGCAGGTCCGCCTCGGCCGATTCCAGCGCCTCGATCCTGCGCTGCTGCTCCGCGAGCTGATCACGTGCGCTCTGCAGCTCCTTGAGCAGCTCCTCGCGCTCGGCGGCGACGCGCTCCAGGAACCCGCGCACCTGAGCGCGCCGGTAGCCCGACACGCCCCTCTCGAACTCCATGTGCTGGATGTCCAGCGGGCTCAGCCTCACGTCGCTCCCTCCTCCGGGTCCGCCTCGACCGGGTCCGCCTCGACCGCGTCCGACTCGAACAGCGCGGTGCCGATCCGAACCATCGTGGCGCCCTCCTCGATCGCGACCTCGAAGTCGCCGCTCATCCCCATCGACCGCTCCGCCAGACCCAGCTCGTCCGCCAGCCGGCCGAGCTCGCGGAAGTACGGTCGCGCCTGCTCGGGGTCGTCTGCGAACGGGGCGATCGCCATCAGTCCTATCACCTCGACGTGGGACAGGTCTCGGCAGTGGCGCAAGAGCGAAGCGACCTCGGCGCTCGCGACGCCCTGCTTGGCGTCCTCGCCAGCGACGTCCACCTCGATCAGCGCCTCGAAACGGTGGTCCCGACGCTGGCCCTGGTCCTGCATCGCGTCCGCCAGCCGGCGGGAGTTGAGCGAATGGACCGTGCTCACGCCGCCATCGGCGAGGTACTTCACCTTGTTGCGCTGCAGCGAGCCGACGAAATGCCAGCGGATCTCGGACGGCAGGTCGGCAGCCTTGTCGCGCCACTCTTGGGCTCGATTCTCGCCGAGGTCGAGAAGGCCGCGGTCCACCAGGCGGTGCCGGATCTCGTCCGCGTCGTGCCCTTTCGTGACGCCGATCAGGCGGACGCCGGACGGGTCCCTGCCCACGCGCTCGCAGGCCGCCACGATCCGACCTCGCACGCTCGCCAGGCTCACAGCTCGGGCAGCACCGAGCGGACCAGACGTCGGAACGTCGCTCCCGAGGCGGCCGCCACCTCGAGCACCTCGTCCTCGTCGGCGTGATGATCGCGGTCGGGGATGGCGAGGTCGGTGACCGTCGAGATGCCCACCACGCGCATCCCCTCGTGCCTGGCGGCCATCACCTCGAACACCGTCGACATGCCGATCGCGTCGGCACCCCACGACCTGAACGCGCGCAGCTCGGCACGCGTCGCGTAGCTCGGACCGCTGACCGCGAGGTACACGCCCTCGCGAAGCGGAACGTCCAGTCTCCGGGCCGCGTTCCGAACGACGTCCTGGTAGGCCTCGTCGTACGCCCCGAACAGGACGGGGAAGCGAGGCCCGAGCTCCGCGTCGTTCGGACCGATCAGCGGGTTCTGAAAGGTGTGGTTGATGAAGTCCAGCTGCAGCATCAGGTCGCCGGCGCGCCAGTTCGGATTCAGCCCGCCGCACGCGTTGGACACCAGCAGCCGCTCCGCGCCCAGGGCGTGCATGACCCGCACCGGAAAGGCGACCTGCGCCGCCGGCACGCCGTCGTACGGATGGAGCCGGCCCCGCATCGCCACGACCGGGCGCCCGTCCAGGGTGCCGAGCACCAGCCGGCCGGCGTGCCCGGGGGCGCTGCTGGCCACGAAGCCGGGGATCTCGCCGTAGGGGATCTCGGCCGAGATCTCGATCTCGTCGGCCAGCGGGCCGAGGCCGGAGCCGAGCACCAGCGCGACCTCGGGTACGAGCGTCGTGGCGTCGCGGACGGCGGCGACCGCCTCGTCCCGAAGCGGGCTGCGGGTCACGAACCTCTGCACATCGTCCATGTCGTCATGCTACCCGGTCGCTGGACGGGCGCCTGCGGGCGATGCAGGCGCCCACGCCGTTCTCATCGCGGGCGGTACACTGGCCGCATGCTCAGACGGCGCCGCCCATCTTTCCTTTCTCGCCCCCTCGCGGCCCTGCTCGCCTGCCTCCTGCTCGTCTCGTCGGTCGCCTACGCCCAGGCCCCCGACCAGGTTCCCGACGTCAGCGGACCGTTGGTCGAGGTCCGGGTCGAAGGCACCGACGTGTACACCGATATCGTGCGGACCCTGATCACCGCCCGGGTCGGCACGCCGGCCGAACGCATCGATCTCGAGGCCGAGCGCAACCGGGTGTACGGACTCGGGACGTTCGCCAGCGTGAGCGTGTCGATGCTCGACGAGCCTGCAGGCCCGGTGCTGCTCGTGCGGGTGGAGGAGAATCCGGAGATCGGCGAGGTGGTGTTCGACGGGGTCGAGAGCCTCGAGCCGGCGACCTTGCGCGAGCTCCTGTCCAGGGAGCATCTTCTCGCGGCCGGACGGGTGTTCAACATCGGCCGAGCGGAGGAGGCCACCCGCACCATCGCGGATCGCTACCGTGCCGAGGGCTTCCCGTTCCGTCCGACCGTCACCCTCGAGACCGAGCGTGCGCCCGAGCTGGCCGATCGCGGCGAAGCGTCGCCGCTTCGGGTGCGTTTCGTCGTGGACGAGGCCGCCCGACTCGACGAGGTGGTGTTCGCCGAGTCGGCCGTGTTCGACGAAGAGGAGCTTCGCGCCGAGTTCGCCCGGGTCCGTGATCAGGATACGTTCGACCTGGCCACCTACCGCGCCGCCGTGCGCCGGGTCGGCGAGCGGTACGGCGAGCTCGGCTACCGCCAAAGCGGCGTCGATCTGGACGCGACGCAGCTACGGGGCGGCGTGCTCGAGGTCGAGCTGCGCGAGCTCCGCATCGCCTCGATCGACACGACGCCGCTGGGCATCGAGGCCGGACGCCTCAGTCTCGACGTCGGCGATCTGTTCGACTACGACGCGTTGCTGGCCGACGTCCGTCGCCTGGCCGAAGGCCGAAGCGGCGACGTGAGGCTGGTGCCGCTCGTGAGCCCGGCCGGGGGCGTTCGGGTGACGTTCGAGCTGGGGCCGCCCGATACGGCGGGCGAGATCGAGACGATCCGCATCGAGGGCAACACCGTGCTGAGCGACGAGCGGCTGGCCGAGACGCTGGCCCTGCAGCCGGGCGACACCTTCACCTCCACGCTGGCCGAGGAGGACTTCCGCCGGATCGCCGAGGCGTACGCAGGCGCCGGCTACGTCGTCGCGTCCAGGCCCGACTACAACTGGCTGGACGGCGTGTACGTCCAGCGCGTGACCGAGTACCGCATCGGCGAGTACGCGATCGTCTGGCGTTCGGGAACCCCGGGCGCCGAGCCGTTCATCGTGCTTCGCAGACTTCCCGAGCCCGGCAGCGTGCTGTCGCTGGATGCGCTCGACGCCGGCCTCCGGCAGCTGCTCCGCGAGGGTGCGGTCCGTCCCGTGGACCGTCAGATCCTGCCGCTCGAGGACGGCGAGAGCGACGAGGTGCTGGTCCAGATCGTGCTCGAGTCGTCGCAGACCGGTCTGTTCCAGCCAGCCGCGACGTACAGCACGCTCGACGGGTTCTCCGCGTCGCTCAGCGTGAGCGAGCGCAACCTGTGGGGCCGTGCGCACACCGTCGAGGCCGAGATCGATGCGCGCACCTCCGACATCGGCTTCCTACTCGGTGGCGACCTGCGGTACTCGGTCCCCTGGCTGTACCTCGACGTCGGCGACTTCCGCGAGGTGCCCACCTCGGTGTCGGTGTCGTTGTTCTCGAACGTTCGCACGAACGAGCCGCTCTCGGACGAAGGCTCGACCCGGATCGTCGCGCCCGGCTCCTCGGGCGGGGAGGCCAACACCGTTCGTATCGGCGAGTACACGCGCCGGGATACCGGGTTCAGCGTCGGCGCGGGCCGTCGACTGATCGACGATCTGACGCTGCGGCTCTCCGCCCGGGCGTCGTTGTCCGACATCACCGTCGAGCCCCCGGGGACCGTGTGCACGTTCGACGACGACGGCGACGTCGAGAACCCGAACGCCTGCTCGCTCCCCTACGTCCAGGCTCTCGAGTACGCGCCCCTCGAGGGCGCCTCGGGGTTCTTGGGCGGCGATCTGGCGTACGACGCCCGTGACGACGCCGACTTCCCGCGCAGCGGCGTGGCCTCGAACGCCTCGCTGGGCGTCGGCCTGGGGAACGACTTCTTGTCGGGCGGGGAGCGCGCCTCGTACGTGTACGTTCCGGTGGAGCTCGGCGTGAAGAGCTACCTGACGCTCGCGGAGCTGTCGCAGGGCGAGATCACCGACGACAACCACGTGTTCGCGGCGCGCCTGAACGTCGGGCACCAGTTCGGCTCGGCGTATCCCGCCTCGAAGCGGTTCACCGTCGGTCAGACGCCCAACGAAGCCACCCAGGTCCGCGGCTACCGTGACGACGACTTCGGTCTCTCGCGAACGTACGCGACCGCCTCGTTCGAGTATCGGTACGACTTCGAGCTGAGCACCGTCGCGACCCAGACGATCATCGCGGTGGCGTTCGCCGACGTCGCCTGGGCCAGCGAGGTCCCTGGCTGGAACGAGAACGAAGCGCCTCTGTTCGCCGGCGCCGGCGTCGGCCTGCAGGTGAACCTCGGCTTCTCCGGCGTGGCCCTGCCGGCGCTCAGATTCGACTACGGCTTCAGCGAACGCAACCCGACCGGCGTGTTCTCGTTCCGTATCGGAACGGTGTTCTGAGCCGGGACCTCTTCCCGGCTCCCAGGGGGCGACGACGGTCGGCTCGTGGGCGTGCGCTCGGCCACGCCCGAGCCGACGACGGCTCAGCCGTCAGCGGCTCGGCGCAGCATCGCCTCGTCGCGCAGCCGGATCCGACCGTAGCCCGCATCGATCGCGCCGAGGCGGACCAGCTCGCCGACGACCTTCGTGACCGTCTCGCGTACCGACCCGACCGACGTCGCCAGGGCGTCGTGCGTCATCAGGACGGTGCGCACCCCGCCTTCGTCGCTGGCCAGCGCGCTGTCCCGAAGCTCGAGGAGCTCGGCAGCGACGCGCGCCGTCAGTCTCCGCGTCGCGCGCCGGTGCATGCCCCGGTAGAGGCCGTCGAGCGCGACGGCCATGCGCACCACGATGGCGTCGCGCTGCTCGGCCGTGAGCTCGTCCACCTCGAATCGCTCGACGCGGACATCGGTGACCGCGTCGGCGAACACCGACCTGGGAAGACCCGCCAGCACCTCTTCGCCGAACCAGTCGCCGGGCTTGACGTAACGGAGCGTGACGCCCTCGCCCTCGCCGTCGACGGCGTGCAGGCGGACCAGGCCGCTCAGGAGCCGGTAGACCACGGCCGACGCGCCCGGCACGTAGAGGACGGCGCCCGCCTCGTACGCTTCGGCCGAGCCGTTCACCATAGGATCTGGATCGTTCTCCATCATGCCGCCTTTCCGGTAGCGCCCACCGTTCACGGGACGGTACCGGCGAGGGGGCAGCCCGACCACGGTCTTGGCTACGATCCGCGCCGAGCCGTGCGGCCTCAGACCGAGAACAGGATGTGCATCACGTCGCCGTCACGCACGCGATACGCCTTCCCTTCGGTGCGTAGCTGGCCCTTCGCCTTCGCCGCCGTCAGGCTCTTCGCCGCCACCAGGACGTCCCAACCGATCGTCTCGGCACGAATGAAGCCGCGCTGCAGGTCGCTATGGATCTCTCCCGCCGCCTCGGGCGCGGTGGCGCCCTCACGGACGGTCCAGGCGCGGACCTCCTTCTCGCTGGCGGTGAAGTACGTGAGCAGGCCGAGGGTCTTGTAGCCCGTCTCGATCAGGCGCTCCAGCCCCGAGCGCTCGACGCCGAGGTCCCGCAGGAACTCCGCGGCCTCGTCCTCGGGGAGCTCGGCGAGCTCCTGCTCGATCCGGGCGCTCACCACCACGACGTCGGCACCTTCCGAGGCGGCGCGCTCCCGGACGGTCTCGACGTATGCGTTCCCCTCGACCAGGTCGGTCTCGGCGACGTTGCAGACGTAGATCACCGGCTTGGCGGTCAGGAGCTGCACGTCGGCGGGCAGGTCCACGTCGACCGCACGGGCGGGCGTGCCCTGCTCCAGCGCGGCCAGCACCCGGTCCATCGCCGCGACCGTCTCGGCGACGGAACGGTCGCCCTTCGCGCTCTTTCGGAGCTTGTCGCGGCGCCTCTCCAGCGTGGCGATGTCGGCCAGCGCCAGCTCGGTGTCGATGGTGTCGATGTCGGCCACCGGATCGATGCGGCCCTCGACGTGGACGACGTCGTCGTCGTCGAAACAGCGCACCACGTGGGCGACCGCCGCGACCTCGCGGATGTTGGCGAGGAACTGGTTGCCGAGACCCTCGCCTCGCGACGCGCCCCGGACCAGCCCGGCGATGTCGACGAACTCCACCGTGGTCGGCACGATCGGCGGCAGCTTGCCGTCCTTGCGATAGAGCTCGCCCAACGCCCCCAGGCGCTCGTCGGGGACGGGGACCACGCCGATGTTCTTGTCGATCGTCGCGAACGGATAGTTCGCGGCTTCGACCGCGGCCTTGGTGATGGCGTTGAACAGCGTGCTCTTGCCGACGTTCGGCAAGCCCACGATCCCGATTCCGAGCATGGTGGTCCTCCGCAGCGGGTCATCCGAGCTGGCGTGAAAGATGGCGTCCGGGCGACGGCCCGGCGACGCAGCGCCCGCCACGATACCCAGACGAGGACGGCCGAACGGCTCCTCGGCCGACGCGACCCCCGTGCTATCCTCGCGCGCATGGAAACCGGTCGACACGCCCCGCTCCGGATCGGCCTGCTCGGTGTCGGGACGGTCGGCACGGCCTTCGCCGAGCTGATCCGCTCCCGCGCCGACCTGGTCCTCGCCAAGGCGCTGGTGCGCGACCCGGCCAAGCCGCGGCGCATCGCTCATCCCGACGACGTGCTCACGACCGACGTCGAGCAGGTACTGAGCGCGTCCGATCTGATCGTCGAGCTCATGGGTGGCACCGACTTCGCGGTGACCGCGGTTCAGGAGGCGCTCGACCGGGAGCTTCCGGTCGTGACGGCGAACAAGGCCGCCCTCGCCGAGCGCTGGGAGGTGTACGAGCCGGCCATGCGGTCGGGGCGACTGTACTTCGAGGCGTCGGTGATGGCCGGCGTCCCGGTGGTGGGCCCCATCGCGGGAGCGTTGCGCGGCTCGTCGCCCCACGAGATCCACGCGGTGCTGAACGGAACGTGCAGCTACGTCCTGTCGCGACTCGAGCAGGGCGCCGGCTACGCGGCCGCCCTGAGCGAGGCGCAGCGGCTGGGGTACGCGGAGTCCGATCCGAGCCTGGACGTGTCCGGAATCGACGCGGCTCACAAGCTGTCGATCCTGGCGCGACTCGCGGTCGACCCCGAGCTGACGTGGGAGCACGTCCGCGAGCGCACGCACGGAATCGAGCTCCTGACGCCCGGCATCGTCCACGAGGCGATGGAGGACGGCGGACGGCTTCAGCTGGTGGGCAGCATCGTGCCCGCCGGAGCTGGCTGGACGGCACGGGTCCGTCCCGTGTACCTGCCCGCCGGTCATCCGCTCGCGGGCGGCGACGAGGTGCAGGCGTCGCTGGTCTATCGCGGCGTCGGCGGCGAGGTGCTCCTGTCGGGGCCCGGAGCGGGCGGCGTGCAGACCGCCAGCGCCGTGTTGGGCGACGTCCTGGCGGCGGCCTCCGGTCGCCCGGGACCCGTTCCGCTGCGTCGCGCAGCACCGCACCCCGTCGGCGTGTCGCTCGAGGACCTCGGGGAGCTCGAACCGGCGTGAGGGTGGTGCAAGGCGGACCGACCGAGGCCGTCCGGGTGCGGAGCACGCGCGCACCGGACGGCCCAGGCCTGTCGTTGGACGACGCGATCCTGGCGGGGCTCGCGCCCGACGGCGGGCTGTACCTTCCCGTCGAGGTGCCCGCGCTGCCGCCCGACTGGCGCGCGTCGACGAGCCTCGCGGAGCTTGCGCGTCGCGTGCTGGCCCCCTGGTGGGGCGAGGCCGAGGCCGAGATCGCCCCCCTTCTGGACGACGCGCTGGACTTCGACACGCCTCTGCGTCCGCTGTCGGACGGCCGCTGGCTATTGGAGCTGTTCCACGGCCCCACGCTGTCGTTCAAGGACGTCGGTGCGCGGACGATGGCTCGCCTGGCGGGCCGGGCGTTGGCGCGTCGCGGCGGAGAGGCGACGGTGCTGGTGGCGACCAGCGGCGATACCGGCTCCGCCGTCGCTGACGGGTTCTCGGGCGTGCCGGGCGTTCGCGTCGCCCTTCTCTACCCAGCGGGCCGGGTGAGCGATGTCCAGGAGCGGCAGCTGATCCAAGCCAGGCCCAACGTGCGCGCCTTCGCGGTCGAGGGCGACTTCGACGCCTGCCAACGGCTGGTGAAAGCCGCGTTCGTCGACCCACGGCTGGCGGAGATGGGCCTCACCAGCGCGAACTCGATCAACATCGGCCGGCTGCTGCCGCAGATGCTGTACTACCTCTGGGCGGGGCTGCAGCTGGAGCGCGACCACGGGCGTGGAGGGTCTCCCTACATGGTCGTGCCGTCGGGCAACCTGGGGAACCTGACGGGTGGGCTGCTGGCCGCCGAGACGGGCCTTCCGGTCGCCGGGTTCCTCGCGGCCCACAACGCCAACCGCTTCGTTCCCGACCTGCTGGCCGGCCGGGCAGGTCCACACGACGCCCCTGCCACGGTCGCGACGCTGTCCAACGCCATGGACGTGGGGGCGCCCAGCAACTTCGAGCGACTCTGGCGCTGGCACGGCGAGGGGCTGCGCGAGCGGATCGACGCCGTATCGGTGCTGGACGATCCGACGTTGCGCCGGATGCGGATCACGGCGGACGAGGACGACGTCGTCGTCTGTCCCCACACGGCGGTCGGGCTCGAGGGCCTGGCCCGGATCCGCGAGGCACGTCCGGAGCTGGCCGGCGTCCCTGCCATCGTGCTGGCGACCGCGCATCCCGCGAAGTTTCCTGCATCGGTGGTCCGAGCGACCGGACGAGAGCCGCCGCACGCCCCTGCTCTGGACGCGTCCTCGCGGGGCCCCACCCGCGTCGAGGCGTTGCCGGCCGACCCCGCCGCGTTGCGCGAAGCGCTGGCTGACGATCGGTGGCGCGACTGAGCGCCTGACGTGGAGCGTCGCCGCCCGGTCGCCGCCCGGTGGCTGACGCGGTCGCTGCCCGGTCGCCAGCGGCCGGGAACGACGCCGCTACGAGCGTGTCAGGTCGCGCCCTGGCGTCGTACCCACGGCCCTTCGGCGTCGTCGCCGAGATGCACGACCCGCATCTCGCGCATCAGCTTGACGAGCTGGGCCAGGAGCGCAGCGCGAACCAGCGACCTGGGGCTCCTGCGCAGATCGCCGTCGGAGTCGTCGTCCGCGTCGCCGTCCGGGTGGCCTGCCGGATCGCTGTCGAGCTCGCCGTACACCCGGGTCGCGAGCTCGTCGGTGCCCAGCGGCTCGCTCAGGGCGGCGACGATCGCGGCCTCTCGGCGAAGGCGATGGTCGCGCGCCGCGTCCAGAGCGGTGACCGGATCGTCGATCGGCTCGCCGTGCGCCACGGTCAGCCAGGAGGGTGCGCGCGATCGGACCCGGGCCAGACTGTCCAGGTACGCCGCGACGTCGCCCTCGGGCAAGCCGATCCACGAGCTTCCGCGGCCGGTGAGCAGATCGCCCGCCACGACGCCTGCGGGCTGCGTCTGGCCGCCGGCGTCCGTCTGGCCGCCGGGGTCCGTCGGCCAGGAGAGCTCGTAGGCGAGATGGCCGGGCGCGTGTCCCGGCGTATGGATCGCCTGCACGACCGCTCCTCCCAGCATCAGGCGGCGACCGTCGCCCAGCGGCCGGACGTCGCCGTCGCCGGGCACGCGATCTGCCTCGGCGGGGTGCACGTGGACGGGCACGGGGCCGAGCAGCTCGAGCAGCGCGGGCAGGCCCTCGACGTGATCCCCGTGGGTGTGGGTCAGCAGGATGCGGTCGAGGTCGCGCGCGCCGTGCCGCCGCGCCCAGTCGACGAGCACCTCGGCGTCGCGGGGATCCATGAAACCGGGATCGACCAGCGCGGCACGTCCGTTGGCCACGAGCAACGTGGTCCAGGTGTCGGTGAACGGCGGTAGCGTCCGGCTCGGGAGCGCCAGCTGGTGGACGCCGGGCGCGATTCGGCGCTCGGTGGGCGTGATCCGACGCTCGCCGGGGCGTCTCAATCGCGGCCCAGCAGCGCCTCGCGGGCGGCCTTCTCGGCCCGGCCCGGCTCGCTGGCGATGTCGGGCACCACGCCGCGTCCCTCCCAGGTGGGTCCGCCGATCGGTGCCAGGACGCCCGTCGCGAGCCAGATCTGCGCACCGTCGCGCAGGCAGAACGGCAGAACCGCCTCGACGTTGCCCGAGGTGCGCTCGCCCACGACGATGGCGCGTCCGCTGGCCTGCAGCGCGCCGGCGAGGCCCTCCGCGGCGCTGGCGACCTGCCCGTCCACCAGGACCGCGACCGGCAGATCGGTCGCGGGCGCGCCCAGCGCGGGGTAGGGGATCGGCAGGCTCCAACGCGTCGCGACGCGCCACAGGAGTCCGCGCACGAACACGCCGGCCGTCGTCATCATCTCGATCAGGCGCCCACCCGGATTCCCCCTGAGGTCCAGCGCCAAGCCGCGGGCGCCGCGGCGCTCCAGATCGACGACCGCCGCGCGAACCCCGGACGAGGTCCCCCCGCGAGCCAGATCCTCGACGCGGATCACGCCCAGGCCGGCGTCGAGCCGCCAGCGCACGGGGCCGGAGCTCGACGCCGTCGGATCGGCCTGCGAAAACACGCCGATGCACGGCAAGTCGCCGTACGCCTCGCGAACGCGCTCGACCTCGTCGGGCGCCACGTAGCGCGAGTGGTCGTCGTCCAGCAGCGCCACCATCTCGCCCAGGACGGCGTGCAGCGCCGCTTCGTCGGGGGCGGCGCGGGCGCGTGGCTCGAACCTGTCCCGGACAGAGGCCCAATCGACGTCGAGGTGCTCGAGGTCCCAGTACCGCTCGTCCACCAGCCGCCAGGCGCGCTCGAAGCGGGCGCCCGCGTTCGCGACCGGGGTCTCGCCCTGCGCCCATCCGGACGTCGTGCCAGGCAGCCACGCCAGCAGCGCCAACGTCGTCAGAGCCAGCCGTCGACCGAGGCCCACGGCGTCAGGACCCGAGCATGGACAGGGAGCGAGCCGCGCGCTCGAGCGTCGCGAGATCCACCGACCGACGCTGCGCCCCGACTTCGGTGGTGTTCAGGGCGCCGGCCACGTTGCCGGCCCTGGCCGCACCGATGAGGTCGGAGCCTGACATGATCGCGTGGGCGAACGCCGCGGTGTAGTAGTCGCCGGCGCCGGTGGTGTCGACCACGCCGTCGATCTCGTACGGGTCGACCAGCTCGGAGCGTTCGGGCGTGATCACGATCGAGCCCATCTCGCCGACCTTGACCACCAGGCGCTCGATCCCGTGCGTCGCGAGTCCGGCGACCGCGTCGCTGATCGTCTCCCGGCCGGTGAGCGCGAACAGCTCGCGTTCGTTCATGAGCAGGTAGTCGACCTTGCGCACCAGCCCGATCAAGCGACCCCTCAGCGCATTCACCGCACCCGTGCCCATATCCACGAACGTCGTCGCCCCGGCGTCCCGCGCCAGCTCCAGCGCCTTGACGGCGTAATCGCGCTGCGGTCCGTCCACGAGGCTATAGGCGCTCATCACCAACGCGTCGACGCCCCTGAACACCTCGGGCCCCAGCGACGAGGCGTCCAGCGCGCGACTGGCGCCGATCGCGGTGATCATCGTCCTCTGCGTGTCGGGCGTGACCAGGATCGTGACGCTGCTGGTCTGAAGCTCCGTGTCGACCTGGATCAGCTCCGAGGAGACGCCGGCGGTTCGGGCGTTCTCGAGCGCGAGCTCGGAGAACGGACCGGTCCCGACGCGCGTCGCGATGCGCGTCGCGTGGCCCAGCCGCGCCAGGGCGGTGGCCATCGTTCCGCCCGCGCCGCCCGGCTCCATCACCGCACGGGTGGCCGTCATCTCGCCCCCCGGCTCGGGGACGGCGTCCACGAAGTACATCTGGTCGACGGTCGCGTCACCGACGACGAGGAACTCAGCCATCGCACCCTCTCTCGCTCGAAGCGCATCGTGCACGTGCTCGGACCTCGCAGGATATCGCGAAGCGGGTCCGGTCGTCTCGACATGGGAAACCAGGGGAGGGGCGACCTCGTCCTGCGCGCCGCGCAGGACGGTGCTCACGGCTCCAGAGGCGCACCCAGCTCGGCGCGCAATCGACGCCACGTCTCCAGGTCGAGCGCCTCCGCGCGAACGCGACCGTCGAGCTCCAGCGCGTCCAGCGCCGCGCTCACCGCAGCAGCATCGTGCCCCGCAGCGACGAGGTTCTTGCGAAGGGTCTTGCGACGATGCCTGAACCCTTCGCGGACCAGCGAGAACGTCGCGGCGTCGGGACCGACGCCCGGGTGCGGATCGATCCGCACGATCGAGCTCGTGACCTTGGGGGCCGGCAAGAAGCAGCCGGGCGAGACGTCGCGAACGATGCGGGCGCTCGCGAAGTGCTGGCAGAGGAGGCTGTACGCGCCGAATCCCGGGTCGCCGGGACGCGCCACGAGCCGTTCCGCCACCTCGCGCTGGACGAGCACGGCGATTCGTCGGTAACGACCCGATTCGAGCGCACGCGCGAGCAGGGCGGTCGCGATCTGGTAGGGAAGGTTCGAGACGAGGTAGCTTCCTGGCGGCATGTCGGCGTGGTCGAACCGCATCGCGTCGCCGATCCGCACCTCGACGTTCGAGAGCGCGTCGGTCGTTTCGCGCAGCGCGGGAAGCAGGCGCGCGTCCAGCTCCAATGCCAGGACATGGACGTCGCGTGCGGCAAGGGCATGCGTCAGTGCCCCGAGTCCCGGCCCCACCTCCAGCACGGTGGCTCCGGAGGGCGGGTCGGCGGCGTCGACCACGGCGGCGAGAGCGCGCCGGTCGATCAGGAAGTTCTGGCCGTATCCCTTGTCGGGCGTCAGACCGTGCCGCGCCAACAGCGCGACCACCTCGCGGATCGAGCCCAGGTCGGGTGGGTCCGAGGATCGACGCCGCAACGTCGGCTCAGCCGATGCGCTCGCGGAGGAGCGACGCGAGCCGCGCTTCGGCGGCGGCCAGGTCGGTCTCGCCGACGACGGCGAACTCGCTGGCGAGGAGCATCTTGGCCGACTCCATCACTTCGCGCTCGGTCGCGGCGAGGCCCTTCTCGATGTCGCGCCTGGCCAGCACGCCCACGAGCCTAGCGAGCTGGTAGGCGTTTCCGGCCGCCAGGATCTCCTGCTCCGCGCGGTAGCGAGGAGGCCACTGCTGGGGGAGGCTGATGTCGCCGTCCGCCAACGCGGTCTCGAGCTGGCTCAGCTCGTCGGGGCCGACGGTATGCCTGAGGCCCACCTCGCGCCCCTTGCTGAGCGGGACGAGAATTTCCATATTGCCGCGCACGAACACGATCTTCAGATACTCATGTCGTTCGCCGAGGATCTCGCGCGTGGCGATCTCCTGGACGACGCCTGCCCCTTGTGACGGGTACACAACGTGGTCGCCTACCTGGAACTGCATCCGACCTCCTGAAGCACGCTACCATAAGGGTTTTGACCCGCATGGGGCAGGTACCGCCGCTAAGGACCGGCCTGGAGAGCGCCCCCCGCGGCGCCTCCGCGGCGCCCCCGCGACGCGTCACGCGGAGCGTCACGCGACCGAGCCGAACAGTCGCTGCCAGGCGACCAGCGTTCCGAACGAGAGCACGAACAGCATCGTCCCGCCGGCGACCGCGGCGGCCAGCGTCCGACCGAACGTCGGGTCGAGGTCGCGGCCGCGGAGCGCGAGCCAGGCGACGGCGACACCGGCAGCGACAGCGGCGCCGATCCAGGCGGGCCCGCCGGTGAGGGCCCGGACCTCGGCGGGACCTGGCGTGCTCCATGCCGCGATCGCCACGATTCCGGCCAGCACGGTGCCGATGCCCAGCACGGTTCCGTCGATCAGCTCGGCCCGGCCCGACGTCGCGGAGCGGCGACCGAGGAGCGCCGACCCGAGCCACCAGAGGGGCGTGAACGCGATCGCGAGCAGCCCGGCCGTCAACAGCGAGACCAGCAGGTGACCGCCTGCGGCGCTCCACGGCCGCCAAGGGTCCCAGTCCATCGCCGCCACGGCGTGATCGATCCAGCTGGGCTCGTACGCGTCGCGGTCGGTCACGCCCCAGACGTCGAGCCCGCCGCTGTACCGCCCCGAGGACCAGGCGATCCCGGTCACGCCCGCGGCGTGGCCCGAAGCCGCGCGCTCCGGTGCGGCCGGGAGGCGCAGGACCGTGACCACCGAGCCGTCGGGCGTGGTGCGACGCACCTCGTCGCCCTCGGTCCAGGTCCACCGGCCGCCTGGGCGACCGAGCAGCGACCCCGTCCCCAAGACGCGGACGGCGCCGCTCGCGTCGCGCGCCTGCAGGCGTCCGTCCGGTGCCGGCCAGGCCGCGACGACGCCGTCCCTCGTGGCTGCGATCCGAACGACGTCTCCGGTCCCGACACGGCGAGCGGCGCCGAGCGTGTCGGGCAGCTCGGGGCGAGGAGCATCGTCGGGCCAGCGGGCGATCAGGGCGCTCCAGTCGCCGTCCATGCGGCCCAGCACCACCTCGCTGCTTCCCTCGAGCCAGCCGAGCACCACCGCGTCGTTCACGCGCACGGCGTCCAGACCGGCGACGGTCAGCTCGCGAGAATCGCTGTGGCGCACCGAGCCGTCCCAGTCGTACAGCGAGATGCGCCACCCCTCCGCCGTGGGGACGGCCGCTGCCAGCGTGGGAGCGAGCGACCCGGCCACGATGCTGACGTGGGGTACTTGGGCGGCGCGCGTCACCTCGCGCGTCTCGCCGCGCCAGCGCCAGACGAGGCGCATCCGGCCGTCGCTCAGGTCGCGTTCGAGCCAGGCGACGACCGGTGCGCCGTCGGCCCCGCCGGCCCACACGCCGCGCACGCCTCTGGTGCTGGCCAAGCGCTCGGGGTCACCGCGTCCGAGGCGCTCCAGCACGAGTCCCTCGCCGTCCTCCCAGACGGCGGCCGGTCCTTCGGGCCCTTCGGCGATCGCGACCTGCGCGTCGGCCCCGGCCGCGATCGTCGCGAGCCGCACGGGTCTTCCGAAACCGTGGGAGGCGATGAACGCGGCATCGGTCGGCGCTCCTTCGGGCTGCGCGCCGACCGGTCCCGCGCACAGCGCGAGGACGAAGCCGAAGAGCGCGACCATGCCAAAGCGTCGCAGCGGGGAAAGCAGCGGGGAAAAGGGAGCGGAGCGCACGAGGAGAAGGGTACCGCGGGGCCTGGGAGTCGCACGTCCCGAGGCGACCGCGTTCTTGCGGCCCCGTAGGCGACGTTGCCGCCAGGTCGGTCCCGCTACCCTCCAGAGGTCCGCCGAACGGCGGACGGAAGGAGACCCCATGCCCGTACGTAAAGGAAACGCCGTGTGGAGCGGCGACCTCAAGTCCGGAAACGGCACCGTGAGCGTCGAGAGCGGGACGTTCGATTCGTCCTACTCGTTCGCTTCCCGCTTCGAGCAAGGCGCTGGAACGAACCCCGACGAGCTGATCGGCGCGGCGCTCGCCGCCTGCTTCTCGATGGCGTTGAGCAACGAGCTGGCGAAGGACGGCCACACGCCCACGCGGGTGGCGACCGAGGCCCGGGTGCATCTGTCGACGGACGGCGGCGCTCATCTCGAGCGCATCGATCTCGTCTGCGAGGCCGAGGTTCCCGGCATCGACGAGGCGACGTTCGCGCCCTACGCCGACGGCGCCAAGTCCGGCTGCCCGGTGAGCAAGGCGCTCGCCGGCGTCGAGATCACGCTTCAGACCACGCTGAGCTCCTGACGACGAGGCGCGTCGCCGCGCGTCGTCGCTACGCGGCGTGGCGCCGCGTCAGGGTCCGCCCGTCGCCGTACCGGCCTTGCGAAACTGCGTCTCGAACAGGGTCCTGTAGAGTCCGTCGGTCGCCACGAGCTGTTCGTGGCGACCGATCTGAACGATGCGGCCTCCCTGCAGCACCACGATCCGGTCGGCGCCGACCACCGTCGACAGCCGGTGCGCGATCACCAGGCTGGTCCGGCCTCGCATCAGGCGTTCGAGCGCATCCTGGATCAGCGCCTCGGACTCGCTGTCGAGGCTGCTGGTCGCCTCGTCGAGCACCAGCACGCCCGGATCCTTGAGCAGGGCGCGAGCGATCGCGATCCGTTGCCGCTGTCCGCCCGACAGCCGCAGACCCCGCTCGCCGACGAGCGTGTCCCAGCCGTCCGGTAGCGCACGCACGAACTCGGCGGCGTGCGCCGCCTCGGCTGCCGCCATCAGCTCGTCGTCGCTCGCGTCCGGTCGTCCGTAGCGGACGTTGTCGGCCACCGACCCCGAGAACAGCTGCGTCTCCTGGGGCACCAGCCCCACCTGGGCACGCACCTCGGCAGGGTCGGCGTCGCGGAGATCGACGCCGCCGAGTCGGACGGCGCCCTGCTGGGGATCGAAGAACCGCGGCAGCAGCGACGCCAGCGTGCTCTTTCCGGCGCCGGACGGACCGACGAGCGCCACGACCTCGCCGGGTCGGATCGCGAGGTCCACGTCGCGAAGCACCCACGGCTCGGTCGCGGCGTCTTCCGGTTCGGCGCCGGACGCCTCTCCGCCGGACGCCTCCCCGCCGGACGCCTCGCTGCCGCCTGGGGCGGTCCGATCGGCGTTCCGCTCCGAGCTCGAGGCGACGATCTCGTCGTAGCGGAACCAGACGTGTTCGAAGCGGACATCGCGCGGACCGTCTGGGAGGGGCGTGGGGACCGTGGGCACGGGCAGGTCGGGCCGCTCGTCGAGCAGCTCGAAGATGCGGCGCGACGCCCCGAGCCCCTCTTGCAGCTGGGCGAACAGGCCGGTGAACGTCGCGACCGAGCCGGCGATGAACAGCGTGAGCAGCAGGAAGGCGATCAGGTCGCCGGGTGCGAGCGAGCCGGCGAGCACCTGGCGACCGCCGTACCAGAGCACCAGCGTGACGCCGGTGAACATCGCCAGGATCACCGACGGCACGAAGACGGCGCGCACCCGGACGCGACGCTTGGCCGAACGCCAGGCGGCGTCGATGCCGGCACGGTAGCGGGCGCGCTCGACCGCTTCCCCGGTGAACGACTGCACGATGCGGATGTTGGCGATCGCCTCCTCGGCGTCGGCGTTGGCGTCCGCGACCTGGTCCTGGAACTCGCGCGACAGCCGCCTGAGCCGCCGGCCGACCACGGCGCCGCCGATGATCACCGGAGGCACGACCGCGAGCATGACCAGCGTCAGACGTGCGTTGATGAACAGCAGCGCGGCCGCGCCGCCGACCAGCGTCACGAGCTGGTTCACGAACTGCGCCAGCGCGTTCGAGACCAGCGACTGGACCGTCCCGACGTCGCTGGCGAGTCGCGAGGTGATCTCGCCGGTCTTGCGGCGCAGGAAGAAGGCGGGGGAGAGGTCCATCAGGTGCGAGAACAGCCGCGTCCGCAGATCGGCCACCACGCCTTCGCCCACCAGGCCGAGGAGGTAGACGCGCAAGAAGTTGAACCCGGCCTGCAGGGCGAAGATCGCGACGAGCAGAAGCGCGATCCTGCCTGGAGCGGCGCTCGCGGCCGTGTCCGCGTCCGCCCCCGCTGCGGCGAAGGCGTCGTTGAACAGATCGCGCGACAGCAGCGGGAACGCGAGCTGGACCAGCCCCGCGATCAGCGTCGCCACGAGGGCGGTGATCAGCTGCAGGCGGTAGGGCCGCGTGAACGCGAGCAGCCGGCGGATCTGGCGAAGGTCGGGTCGGCCGCGGCGACGGGGCGCTCGCGGTTCGGGGCGCTCGGGCATCCCACCACGATACCTGCGAGGCGCGGTACCGTCGCTGGCGACCCCAGACGCCGAGGAGGCCGCCGTGCCGGACACGCCCCTGTGGATTCCCGACGACGACCGTGTGGCGAACGCCGCCATGACGCGGTTCCGGCGTGACGCCGAGACCGTGGCAGGTCGGTCGCTTCCCGACTACGATGCGCTGCACGCCTGGAGCGTCGACGCGCCCGACGCGTTCTGGTCGCTCCTGGCCGACCGCTGGATCGCGTGGCGCGAGCCACCCGCGCGGGTTCGTTCCGACGACCCCCTTCCGTTCGTGCGTTGGTTCGAGGGCGGCACCGCCAACGTCGTCGACCGCCTGCTCTGGCCGGACGGCGTCCAGGACCACGACGTCGCGATCATCGCCAGCGCCGAGGGATGCCCGACCCGTCGCTGGACGTTCGCCGACCTGCGGGCCGAGGTCGCCAGCATTCAAGCGGGCTTCCGCGCCGCCGGTCTCGTCGCCGGCGACGCGGTGGCCGCCTACGCCGCGAACGTGCCCGAAGCGGTCGCTGCGCTGATGGCGTGCGCCGCGGACGGGCTGGTGTTCACGAGCGGAAGCCCCGATTTCGGGGCCGACGCTGCGGCCGCGCGCTTCGCCCAGCTGCGTCCGAAGGCGCTGCTCGCCTCGCCCGCGTCGCGCTACGGGGGCCGGCGCCACGATGCGGGCGAGACGGTCGGTGCGCTCGCCGCCGCGCTGCCCAGCGCCACGCTGCGCGTCGCGCTGCCCGTGCCTGGCGAGCCGGACGCCCCGGTGCCCCGCGGCTTCGAGTCGTGGCGGTCGTGGACCGGCCGGCAGCCTGCGGGATCCGCCCCTACCACGCGCGCGCTTCCGTTCGACCATCCCATCTACGTCCTGTACTCGTCGGGCACCACCGGCACGCCCAAGGCGATCCGGCACCGCGCCGGCGGCGCCCTGTTGAGCCAGTGGAAGGAGCTCGGCCTCCATTGCGACGTGCGCACCGGCGACCGGGTCCTCTACTACACGACGACCGGCTGGATGATGTGGAACTGGCTGGTCGCCGCGCTCGGCGTCGGCGCCGCGATCGTCCTCGTCGACGGGTCGCCCGCGCATCCCGACCCGCTGCGGCTGTGGCGGCTGGCGCGCGACGAGGAGGTGACCTTCTTCGGGACCAGCGCGCGCTTCCTCCACGGCCTGGCCAGCGCCGGTGCGCGGCCGGGGGAGCTGGGCCTGCCGCGGCTCCGTACCGTGGCCTCGACCGGCTCGCCGCTCTCCGAGGCCGGGTTCCGCTACGTGTACGAGCATGTCGCGTCCGACGTGCATCTGGCCAGCATCTCGGGCGGTACCGACATCGTGTCGTGCTTCCTGGCGGGCGTTCCGACGCTACCGGTGTACGCGGGGCAGCTTCAGCGCCCGGGCCTGGGCGTGGACCTCGCGGTGATGGACCAAGAGGGGCGCGAGCTGGACGGCGGTCCCGGCGAGCTGGTGTGCCGCAGCGATCTGCCTTCGATGCCGCTGGGGTTCGTCGGCGATGCGGACGGGTCTCGCTACCGCGCGACGTACGCGGCCCGTGTTCCAGGCGCATGGACGCACGGCGATCGGATCGAGCGCACCGCCCAGGGCGGGTATCGCCACCACGGACGCAGCGACGCGACGCTGAATCCCGGCGGCGTGCGTATCGGCAGCGCGGAGGTGACCGGTCCCGTGCTCGCGCTGCCCGAGGTGGCCGACGCGGTCGCGGTGGCCCGGCGCAGCGAGCACGACGAGGAGATCTGGCTGTTGATCGTTCCGGCGGACGGAACGGGCGCGAACGGAGCCGACCTCGAGGCGCGCCTGCGTGCCACGATTCGCCGCTGCGCCAGTCCGCGCCACGTGCCCGCCACGGTCCTGCTGGTGCCGGACCTGCCGCGGACGCGCAGCGGCAAGACGATGGAGCTCGCGATCGCCGAGGTGGTGAACGGTCGCTGGCCGTCGAACACGGACTCCGCCGCGAACCCAGGGGCGTTCGCCGGGATCGCGGAGCGCATCCGCGAGCCGTGACGAGGGCCGCTCGTAAGAGCGGCCCTCGCGGGTCTCGGGGGAGTCGTGGACTCGGCCGGGTCAGCCCTTGACGGATCCGGCGGTGAGACCCTCGACGATCCGGTTCTGGAACAGCAGGACCAGGATCACCAGCGGGATCGTCACGATCACGGCGGCCGCCATGATCTCGCCGAACGGCTCTTGACGCGCCACCTCGCCGGTGAACAGCGCGATCGCGACCGGCACGGTCCGTGACTGCTCCTCGATGATCGTGAAGGTCAGCGCGAACAGGTACTCGTTCCACGCCTGGATGAACGCCAGCAGGCCGGTCGTGACCATCGCCGGCGCGGCGAGCGGCAGAAGCACGTAGACGAAGCTCTGCATCATCGTGGCGCCGTCCACCTGCGCCGCCTGCAACAGCGAGTCGGGCAGGCCGCGGAAGAACGAGGTGAGCACCCAGACGGTGAACGGCAACGTGAACAGCATGTAGGAGAGGATCATGCTGGGGATCGCGGGCATGTTCAGCACCCGGATCACGGCGTACAGGCCGGCAAGCACCGCGATCTGCGGGAACATCGTCATCGCCAGGATCACGTACAGCGACGGCGTCTTGCCGCGGAAGCGCATCTTGCCCAGGGCGTAGCCGGCGAACGACCCGACCACCAGGCTCAGCGCCGTGACGGCGACGGAGACCAAGGTGCTGTTCCAGAGCGCGCGCAGGAACGTCTGGCTGCTCAGCACGGCCCGGAAGTTCTGCAGCGTCGGCTCGTCGGGCCAGAGCGTGGCGGGCGTCTGGATCAGCTCCCGCTGCGTCTTCAGGGCCGAGATGAGCGCCCAGTAGAACGGGAACATCAGGTAGATGAAGATGGCGATGATCAGGATCCAGAAGCCGATGCGCTGCAGGATGTGGAGGGTCCGCTTGTTCATTCGGTCTCGACCCCCAGGATCCGGATGTAGCTGAGCGCGAAGCCGAAGATCAGGACGAAGATCACCACCGACGCAGCGGACGACATGCCGACGTCACGAACGCTGATCAGCATGTCCTGCGCATAGGACGCCATCGAGTATCTCGATCGTCCGAGGACCACCTGGAAGATGTCGAACACGCGTAGCGAGTCCAGGGTCCGGAAGATGAGCGCCACGGCCAACGTCGGCATGAGCAGGGGAAGCGTGATCGAGAAGAACTGGCGAAACGGGTTGGCACCGTCGACCTTCGCGGCCTCGTAGAGCTCCTTGGGGATGGTGGACAGCCCCGCGAGCAGCAGCAGCGCCATGAACGGCGTCGTCTTCCAGACGTCCATGACGATCATGCTGGGCAGCTGCAGCGACGCCTCGCCGAAGAAGTTCGTGCGTCCGTCGTTCAGCCCCAGCGCCGCACCGACGGTGTTGAACAGCCCTGCTCGCGTCGGCTGCAGCATCCACTCCCAGATGCGTGCCGAGACCGCGGTGATCACCGCCCACGGGACGAGCATCGCGGCGCGCATCGCGCCGCGACCGAAGAACTTCGCGGTGAGCGCCAGCGCGATGATCATGCCCAGCACGGTCTCGAAGAACACGGCCACCACCGAGAACACGATGGTGTCCCAGACCGCGCGGATGAACTCCGGGGTGATCGCTCCGATCACGTAGCGGTTCCCGACCAGGCCGAACTCCCAGACGGCGCGGTAGCGCTGCGGCTCGCGCGGAAGAATGCGAACCCAGCTCTCGTACTGCACCTCGCCGTCCTCGACGACGGGGTTCCCGTCGTCGTCCAGCTCGACGGGGAGCTGCCGAAGGGTGACCGAGAGGAGCTGCTGGTAGTTCTGCAAACCGACCCAGGTTCCCGGGTTGCCCGACGCGAACTCGCGCTGGCGGAACGACTCGACGAAGACCTGTCCCAGCGGATAGAAGGCGATGATCAAAATGATGACGAAGGTAGGGATCAACAGCCAGAGAGCGGTGCGCTCCTCGGCCTTGGCCAGCTCGGAGGGACCGCCGGAGCGGACCTTCTTCGCGCCATCTCGGGACGGATCGGCCATGAGCACCTCCTAGCGAACGCGCGTGCAGCGGTGGGGACGGACGACCGCGGTAGCCGAGCGACCAGGTCGGACGGGTCCGACCTGGTCGCTGGCTCGCGGTGGCGCGGACGCCTCACGCGTCGGGTCGAGGATGGGCTGCTGTTACTGAGGCTGGCCGGTGGACAAGCCGGTGATGTCCTGCAGGTCGAGCTCGAGCAGCTCGAGCGCGACGTCGGCGTCCTCGTTGCCCGTGAGGACGTTGTGCACGGCCGAGAAGAACGCGCGCGAGATCGCCGCGTAGTTCGGGGCCGTGACGGTGGACGGACGCGCGGTGGCGTTCACGAACACGTTGTAGAGCGAGCCGAAGAACGGGTTCGCTTCGAGGACGTCCTCGTCCTCGTACAGCGCTTCGATGGTCGGGTTGAGCGAACCCTCGATCGCGCGGATCTTCTGCTCTTCGTACGAGGCGAGGAACAGCGCCACGTCGGCGGCGGCCTCGGGGTTCTCGCTGTAGGCGCTCACGCCCAGCTGCCAGCCCCCCAGGGTGTGGGCGGGCTTGCCGCTCGGGCCGTGCGGCAGGGTCGAGACGTCGAACAGGCCCTGGACCGCGCTGTCGTCGCTCTGGCCCAGCGAGTAGGCGTACGGCCAGTTGCGCATGAACGCGGCGTTGCCCGCCTGGAACATGTTGCGGGCGTCCTCTTCGGCGAAGTTCGTCACGCCGTTGGGGCTGATCGTGCCGACCCAGCCGGCGGCCTTGCTCGATCGCGGTGATGGCGGCCTCGTTGTTGATCGTGATGACGCCGTCGGGGCTGACGACCGTGCCACCGTCGTGGGAGGCGACCCACTCGAGCGCGTCGCAGGTCAGGCCCTCGTAGGCGTTGCCCTGCCAGACGAAGCCCCAGAAGTCGGGGTTGCCCTCGGCGCGCTCGCCGGCCTGGATCATCTCGGCCATCTCCTCGAGCTCGGTCCAGGTCTCGGGCGGGCCATCGAAGCCGTACTTCTCGAGCAGGTCCGTGCGGTAGTACAGCAGGCCGGCGTCGGTGAACCAGGGGATGGCGACGAGCTTGCCGTCGACCGTGTTGTTCTCGACGATCGCCGAGAAATGCTCGTCGACGACGTCGCCGGCGCCGTACTCGTACAGGTCGACGAAGTGCTGCTGAAGGTCGCCGGGCCAGATCACGTCGATCTGCATCACGTCGACGTCGGACGACTGCGCCTCGAACAGCTGCAGGTAGAACGACAGACGGTCGTCGGCGAGGTCGCCGGTCTCGAGCACGTTCACCGTGACGTCCGGGTTCTCCTGCATGTAGCGCTCGGCGGCGGCCTTCGTGAGCTCGAGCTCCTGACCGACCGCGCCTGCGGCGACGGTGATCGTCTGGGCGCTGACCACGCTCACGAGCAGCGCGATGGCCAGACTTGCGATGACCTTCCTCATGTCTCACCTTTCCTTTCGGCGTGCGAGCGTTGCGATAGCCGCTGGAACGCCCTCTTGCCGACCTTGGGTCGGCGCCATCAACCGGTCCGGATCCACGACGGACGTCCTCTGGGAGCGTGCGCGAAAGCCGGCTCCGAAGGTGCGTCGCGACCGAATTGATACGGCGACGATAGCACTTCGCGGGGGGACCGGCAAGACGAAGTAGCGTGCCCCAGCACGTAGTTGTCCAGGTATACACAGGGGTCGATCGGACACCGCCCGGTACCGAGCCGGGGTGCCGGCTCAGACGACGGGCCGCCCCGCCAGGCGCGCCACGCTCTGCTGCAGCTCCATCTCGGCGAACGGGCGGGCCAGCACCTCGGCCTTCGGGCGCCGCCAGCGCGACAACGGCCCCCCGCCCACGTCGTCGGTGAGGACGACGGCGGGCAGGTGGCGCCGCCCGGCCGTGCCTCGGACCTGGCGCAGCAGCCGCCAGCCTTCGCCCTCGCGATCGTCCACCACGAGCACCTTGGGCCGGACGTCGTCCAGCGCGGCCAGCGCCGCATCGGGCGACTCGAACAGCTCGGGCCGCAGCCCGACGCGCTGGAGCGAGAGGCGAATCAGTCGCTGGAGCGCCGGGCTGGCGCACACCACCATCACCGCCGGATCGGGGTTGTCGCGCTCCACGCCTTCGATCACCTCGAGCTCCTCGAGGCGACGCAACAGCCGCAACGCCTCGCCTTCGCCCAGGTCGACGTCGGCGACGATCGTTCGGGCCGGCCGGAAGCCGTCCACCAGGCCCACGAGGTCCCACGCGCCGGGAGGCAGATCGTGGTCGGTCGGATCGCCTACGCGGCGGTAGACCGTGGCCGGGTCCGCCATCCCCTCGTCCAGCGCCCGGCGCAGCTCGTCGGCCTCCATCAGAAGGCGCATCGCGTCGTGAGCGCCCTCGGTGGGCGCCTGGGAGGAGGTGATCGACCGCTCGGCGAACGAGAACGTCCCCTCGCGCCAGGAGAGCAGCTCTGCGATCGCCTCGACCGCCTGCCGCCGCAACGCCGCCTGGAGCTGCTCGGCGCTGAGCAATCCGGTGTCGATGGCCATCAGCCCCAGCGGCGTCCCCGCGTTCTCGCTGTCCTGGCGGGCCAGCATCTCCTGCACCTCGAACGTGGTGAGAAGGTCCATGCGCACCAGCACCTCGCCGAGGTGGGTGCCCGGATCGAGGTGGGCCACCTGCACGCGGCCGCGCTCCAGGTACAGCCGAGCTCGCACCTCGTTGCGGGCGACCGTCAGCACGCCGGACTTCTGACCCTCGGAGACGATCTGGACCACGTCGGTCAGCGGCACGTTCCGGAGGCTGCCCTCGATCACCTCAATCGTGCCCCTCGAACAGGCCCTCCGCGGTGGCCACCGCGGGCGCCTCGAGTCCAAGGTGGCGCCAGGCCGCCGGCGTCGCGATCCTGCCGCGCTGCGTCCGCTGAAGCAGCCCGCGCTGGATCAGGAACGGCTCGTAGACCTCCTCGAGCGTCGCCCGGTCCTCGCCGATCGCCGTCGCGAGGGTGCCGACGCCCACGGGTCCCCCGGCGAAGCGCTCGACGACGGTCCGCAACAGCGCCCGGTCGCGACGGTCCAGCCCGGCGACGTCGATGCCCAGCTCGTCGAGGGCGTGCCGTGTCCGCTCGACGCCGACCTCGTCCTCGCCGGCGACGTGCGCGTAGTCCCGGACGCGCCTGAGAAGTCGCTTGGCGACGCGCATCGTTCCCCGCGAGCGGCGTCCGATCTCGAGCGCGGCGTCCGGATGGACGGCGAACCCCAGCAGCCGAGCGTCGCGGTTCACGCCTTCGGCGAGCTCCTCGTCGCGGTAGTACTCGAGGTGCTCGAGAATCCCGAACCGGCTTCGCAACGGGCCGCTGATGAGCCCGGGACGGGTCGTCGCTCCGATGAGCGTGAAGCGCGGCAGGTCCAGTCGCAACGTGCGCGCTGACGGCCCTTGCCCCAGCACCAGGTCGATCGCGAAGTCCTCCATGGCCGGGTAGAGGTGCTCCTCGGCGGCGCGCCCCAGCCTGTGGATCTCGTCGATGAACACGACGTCGCCCTGTCGAACCGCGTTCGTGAGGATCGCGGCCAGATCGCCCGGCTTCTCGATGGCCGGCCCGCTGGTCACCCGCAGGCCGACGCCGAGCTCCGCGGCGACGATGTGCGCCAGGGTGGTCTTGCCGAGGCCCGGAGGGCCGTAGAGGAGCACGTGATCGAGAACGTCCCCTCGACCCTTGGCGGCGTCGAGGTAGACGCGGAACTTCTGCTTGAGCCGCTCCTGCCCGACGTAGTCGTCCAGCCGAGCGGGCCTGAGAGCGCCGTCCTCCACGTCCTGAAGCGTACCACCCCCTTCGCTAAGGGCCGCGGCCGGGAGATGGACGAACGGCCGCCGTCGGGTACCATGCCACGCGGCCGACCGCGACCGAGCCCGAGGCGTGCCACCGTGCGGAACGGGCGTCCGCGATACTCAGAGCGACCCGGCCGACGCGGAATCGTCCGACGCTCCGAAGGGAACGAACCCGTCATGAACAGCCATCGCATCCGTATCGGACAGGAGGTCCGAGACCTGCCGATCGTCGACGTCGGCGGCGTGTCCGTGGCCCTCCTCAACCTCCTCGGCGACACCGATCTGGTCGAGGCCGCCGCCGTCGCGCTGGCGGAGGCGATGCCCGAGGGGATCGAGGCGTTCGTCACGCCCGAGGTCAAGGCCGTTCCGCTGGCGCACGCGTTGTCGCGCAACACCGGCGTTCCGTACGTCGTGATCCGCAAGACCGAGAAGCCGTACATGGTGAATGCCATCGCGCGCTCGGTCGTGTCGATCACCACCGGGCGTCCGCAGAACCTCGTGCTGGACGGCGGCGACGTGCCTAGACTCCGGGGTCGACGCGTCGCGATCGTCGACGACGTGGTCTCGACCGGCGGCACGCTGCACGGGCTGATCGAGCTCCTCGAGCAGGTCGGCGCCGAGGTGGTCGCCACGATGGTCGTGTTCACCGAGGGCGATCCGCGCGACGACGTCGTGTCGCTCGGGCACCTCCCGCTCTACCCCGCGCAGGACGACGTGGCGGGGGAGGCCGTGGCGGAGGAGGAATCCTGACGTGACCCGGTTCTCGGACGGCCCGCTCCGCGTACACGCGGCGGGCACGCGCGAGCTGCTCGAGCGCGCTGCGACCGAGCGTCGTGAGCGTGCCGCGCTGGACGCCGCGCGAGCGACCGCCGGTCGCGCGGGCGCGCGAGCGATCGACGGGCGAGCGGAGTTCGGGGCGTGGCTGCCGCAGATCGACCCCGCCCGCGACCGGGTCGAGCTCGAGACCATCCAGCTCCTCGGCGCTGCGCCCGAGGGCGGCGACGGCACCGTGCCGGTGGTCCGCCAGCGTCTACCGATGTCGGTCGACGGCGCGTGGGCGTGGCTGGCCGTGACGGGGGCGGTGGCGGGCAGTCGCGACGAGCCCGGCACGCTGTATCGCTTCGTGGTGACGGGCCCGGGCGGAGAGGAGAAGCTCTGGGGCGACCCCATGGCGGCGTCGCTGCCGTACGGGATCCACGGCCCGGCCGAGCTGTACGACACGCACCGCATGCACGCCGGCAGGGGCGACGCCGAGTTCTTCCGCCGTGCCGGCATCGGCGGGCAGGGGGCCGAAGGCGAGCCGGCACGCTTCGGTCCTCCCAGCCACATTCTGCAGGTTCACGTCGGCACGGCCACGCACGGCGGCACGTTGGCCGACCTCGTCGACCTCTACGCCGCGCTGGCCGACAAGGTCCGCACGGGCCGGGAGCCGACGCCGGCCGAGTCGGCGTTCTTGGGCTACGACGCGGTGCAGCTGTTGCCGGTCGAGCCGGTGATCGAGAACCCCGCCGACCCGCCCCGGTTCGAGCTGATCGACGGGGGCGCCGGCGCCATGGCACGTCTGCGCCCACCGAACACGATCGACTGGGGCTACGACACGACGATCTTCGGCTCCGCCGCGATCTCGCCGTCGCTGTTGCGGAGCGGCCGGCCCGACGAGCTCGTCGACCTCGCCGTGGTCCTGCACACCTTCCCGGGCATGCCGATCAGGCTCGTGCTGGACGTCGTGTTCGGGCACGCCGATGCGCAGGCGACCTCCGTGCTGCCTCCAGCGTGGTTCCTGGGCCCGAACATGTACGGCACCGACCTGGACTTCCGCGATCCGACGGTGCGGGCGCTGCTGCTCGAGATGCAGCGTCGCAAGGTCGACCACGGTGCCGACGGCGTGCGCGTCGACGCGGCGCAGGATCACAAGATCCTCGACGACGCTACGGGCGAGATGGTGCACGACGACGCCTACCTGCGCGAGATGAGCGCCGTGGTGCAGCAGGTGGCCGACGTGCGCTACCGGCCGTTCATGATCTTCGAGGACGGACGGCCGTGGCCGCGTGAGGATTGGCCGACGGCGTCGACGTACATGGACGTGATTCGCGACCAGCCGCACGCGTTCCAGTGGGGGCCGATGACGTTCGCGCACAACACGCCGTCGCTCGAGGGGTTCTGGAACAGCCGCTGGTGGCGGATCGAGGAGATCTGCGACCACGGCGAGCAGTGGATCAGCGGCTGTGCGAACCACGACACGCTGCGCCGCGGCTACCAGATCCCGCCGGACGCGGCGATCAACCGGCGGCTGGGCACCGACCTGCCCGAGATCCTCCGGCGCGCCTACGATCATCCTGCGGCCGACATGATGTTCTACGGTCTGCTTCCCGGCGTTCCGATGACGTTCGTCGCGGCCGGCATGCGCGCTCCCTGGGCGTTCATGAGGAACGCCGACCACCGCTACGCGGTCAAGGTCGCGGCCGAGGAGGCGGGCGTGTTCCGCTGGCGCTTCGGACCGGACGACTACGCGCGTGACGACGCCTTCCTGCGCTTGAAGGGGCTGGGTCTGCACGAACACGGCGCTGCGGCGCACCTGTTCGAACGGTTGCAGGGCGCGGTCCGGTCCGGGGCCGAAGGGGCCGACGAGATCGCCGACGCCGCCAGGGCCAGCGGCACCAGCGCTCCGTTCGAGCTGGAGCCGGAGGTGCTGCTGGGCGTCGCGCGGGCGTTCATGGAGGACCTTCACGACGCCAGCGTGGTGTGGCGCGCCGAGCACCGCCTGGATCCGGTGCGCATGGAGCGTTCGATGGCGCTGCGGCGCATCCGGCGCGCCCGCCCCTGGCTGCGGGCCGACCTGCGGCCCGCCGAGCGGTTCGACCGGCGGGTCCGCGAGGACGGCGGCGTGCTGGTGCACGGCGTTCGTCACGCGCCCGACGGTGGCGAGTCGCTGGCGCTCATCGCGAATCTCGAGGGCGAGCCGTGGTCGGTCGTGCCGCGCGAGCTCGTGGGCCAGGGCGATTGGCAGGCGCTGGCGATCGCGCCGGGCGCCGTGTGGCGCGGGCCGGACGACGAGCTGGTGGTTCACGACGCCGAGGGCGTGCTCCTGCACGTCACGGCCTGATGTCCGACGACGTCAAGGAGCAGATTCGCGCCCGACTCGATCTCGCCGACGTGATCGGCGAGACGGTCGCCCTGAAGCCGGCCGGGCGCGAGCGCCTCAAAGGGCTGTGTCCGTTCCACGCCGAGAAGACCCCGTCGTTCCACGTTCACGTGGGAAAGGGGTTCTACTACTGCTTCGGCTGCGGCGCCAAGGGCGACCTGTTCGACTTCGTCATGCAGACGCAAGGGGTCGACTTCTTCGAGACGCTGCAGATGCTGGGCAGGCGCGCCGGGGTCGAGGTCGAGGCGGCCCGGCCCAACGCCGCCGGCGGCCGCCGGCGCGACCTGATCGCGGTGAACGAGCTGGCCGAGGCCTGGTTCCGCGGCAACCTGGAGGGCCCGGGCGGCGAGGCGGCGCTGTCGTACCTGCACGGTCGCGGCCTCACCGACGAGAGCGTCCACGCCTGGGGACTGGGCTGGGCACCGGACGGGTGGGACGGCCTGCTGCGTCACGCGCTCACCGAAGGCGTGCGCGACGACGATCTGCTGGCCGCCGGACTGATCTCCGAGAACGAGCGCGGCCGGCGGTACGACCGCTTCCGCAGTCGGGTCGTGTTCCCGATCCGGGACCGGCTGGGCCGGGTGGTGGGGTTCGCCGGGCGCGTGCTGGGCGACGAGGTTCCCAAGTACCTGAACACGCCCGAGACCGAGATCTTCGACAAGGGGAGCCTGCTGTACGGCCTCGACCGGGCCCGTCCCTCGATCCGGGAACGATCGGAATGCCTGGTCGTGGAGGGCTACATGGACGTCATCGCGCTGCATCAGACCGGGTTCGACCACGCCGTCGCCGCGCTGGGCGCCACGCTGACCGAGGCGCAGGCGCAGGCGCTGTCCCGCCTGGACGTGCAGCGGCTGCTGCTGGCGTTCGACGCCGACGACGCGGGGCAGCGGGCGGTGCTGTCGGGTCTGGACCAGTCGGTCGGACGTCGGTTCCTGGTGAGGGCCGTGACCGTCCCGTTCGGGAAGGATCCGGCGGACGCCGTGCTCGGCGGCCACGTCGACGCGTTCCGCGACGCGCTGGAGCGGGGCGCGTCCGAGGTCGAGTTCCGCTTCCGCTCGGTGATGGAGGCGCACGACCCCTCCACGCCGGAGGGGCGCAAGTCGATCCTGGAGGCGCTGGCGCCCGCGATGGCGCCACGCGGCCTGCAGGACGAGGTGGCCGCCGAGATGCGCCGGCTGGTCACGCACGCGCTGGAGCTCGACGAGCGGCAGCTGCTCGCCTGGCTCGAGAACCGGCGTGGCCGGACGCTGGACGAGACGCAGGTTCGCGGCATGCGCCGGCGGAGCGCTGCGCAGGGGGGATCGGAGGGGATCGAGCTCGAGGTCATGTCGCTGCTTCTCGGCGAGCCGGGCCGGCTGCGGGAGCGGCTCGGCAGGGTGCTCGCGCAGGTGCCGCCCGAGCTCGAGCCGTCGCTGCTGCGCGAGTTCGGCCGGATCTGCGAGGAGGAGAGCTTCGACGCCGACAGGATCCTGGCGCGGTACCGCGAGCGCGAGGAAGCCGACCTGCTGTTCGCCCGGGCGTTCGAGCAGGACGACGACGCCAATGATCGCAGGTCGCAGGTCGAGCGTCACCTCGAGATCAGCCTGTCCAGGCTGCGCGAGCGCGTGCTCGAGCGGGGCACCGAGGCGCTCAGGCGGCGACTGAAGGAGCGTATGGAGGAGATCCGGCGCCTGCTCGAGGATCCGGATCTGGCTCCGGACACGTTGCAGGCGTGCTACCAGGAGCTCGGCGAGCTCCAGGGCGCGCTGGCCGCGCGTGAGGCCGAGCGCCGGGTGCGGCTGCCGTCGGGCTTCGGCCGCGGCAAGCGCCGCTGATCGACGTGGCGCTCTCGGACGCCGTCCAGGACGGCGTTTCGTCTGCCGCGCGCCCGCCCGTGCGCAATTGACACCCTTTCGAGTGTGCTGGTATCCTCGCTCGGCAGCGCACGAGGGTCCGTTCACGTACTCGCGGGCGCTATCCGTAGATTCCCGTACCACCACCGCCACCGCCGCAGCCGTGACGGCGTCACGTGCTGCCGGGACGAGAGGAGGGGCGTTTGGAAGCCCAGGGAGATAACCTGCTGCAACGCCTCGTCGAACAGGAACGGACGCTCGCCGGCAAGGTCGAGAGCGCGCAGAGCGAGGCGACGAAGATCGTCGACGAAGCTCGCGCCGAGGCCGACAAGATCGCCGAGGACGCGCGGAAGCGCGCCGACCGGATCGCCGAGGAGGAACGCCGGGCCGGGGCCGAGGCGGCGGAGACCGAGCGCAGCGAGATCGTCGCGCGCGCGAAGTCCGATGCCGAGTCGATTCACAGCCGTGCCGAGGCGCGCCGCGCCGCGGCCGCCGAGCTGGTGATGGAGCGCGTGCTGCCATGATCGCCCGCATGGACCGGCTCACGGTCGTCGGGCGTCGTAGCGCGGCGCGCGAGGTCCTGCAATCGCTGCAGAGCCTCGGCGTCGTGCAGATCGACCCGCTGGAGCCCGAGGAGGGCGCCGAGCTGGTCCGCAACCGCCTCGTCGGCGAGGACCGAACGGAGGCCGATCGCTGGGCGTCCGCGCTGGCACGGATCGCCACGCTGCGCGAGACGCTGTCCGCACGGAACGTCTCTCCCGCCCCCCGCAGCGAGGTGCCGACCGTTCTCGACGAGATCGAGTCGACCCTCGACGACGTGGGCTCGCAAGCGGACGCCATCGTGGCCGAGCGGGCCCAGGTCCGCGAGGAGCGCGCCACCGTCGACGAGTACCTGCCCGTGTTCCGCGTCCTCGCTCCCACGCTGGCGCAGCTCGACCAGAGCCGCTGGCTGGCCGGCATGCCGTTCCTGGCTCCGGCCGACGCGGTTCCGGAGATCGAGGCGTCGCTGGGCGACGCGCTCGAGGATCGCGTCCTGATCACGCACCGCGCCTACGGCGATCAGCGTCTCGTGGTCGCCGTCGTGCTGAAGCGCGACGAGGCGGAGCTTCGCCGCGCGCTCTCGCGCTCCGGCGTCGCGCCGCTGGCGCTTCCCGGCCGCTACCGCCACCTGGACACGGCCAAGGCCGTGCACACCATGGAGGAGCGATCGCAGCAGCTTCCCAAGCGGCTCGCCTCGCTCGAGCAACAGCTCGTCAAGCTCGGCGCGCAGCACGGCCCGCGTCTCGCCACGGTGCATACGGTGATTCGGAACCATCACGTTCGGCTCCAGCGGCTCGAGGATCTCGCCACGGGCCGCTACGCCTTCGCCCTCCGTGGCTGGGTCCCCAGCGAGGACGTCCGCAAGGTCACCGAAGGCCTGCGCAAGCAGTTCGGCGACGACGTCGTCATCGACCATCGGCCCGCGGACGAGCATCACGATCAGGGGGTCCCGGTCAAGCTGGACAACCCGGGCTGGATGCGTCCGTTCCAAGGTCTGCTGGCCCTGTTCGCGCCCCCGAGGTACGGCAACTTCGATCCCACCTGGACGCTGGCGACGTTCTTTCCGCTGTTCTTCGGCCTCGTCGTCGGCGACATCGCCTACGGCCTGATCTTCCTGGCCTTCGGCCTCTGGGTCCGGCAGCGGGGCAAGAAGGGCAAGAACCTCGACCTCGGTCCGCTCGGGATCGTGATCCCGGCCCGCAACCTGCCGGGCATCGGGACCGTCGTGAACTGGGCGGCGGGCTGGACGATCGCGTGGGGCGTCGTGTACGGCGAGTTCTGGGGGAACTTCCTGGAGCACTGGCCGCACGACCGTCCGGTGTTCTATCCCGGCGACAAGGGGATCTTCGAGATCCTGCTGTTCCGGGTCGAGGTGTTCACGCCGCTCCTGATCCTGACGTTGGGCTTCGGGACGCTCCAGGTCCTGCTGGGCTGGGGCATCCGCGCCTACTACGGCTGGAAGCACGGCGACCGCAAGCACCTCTGGGAGGGCGTCGGCATGTTCTCGGGCATCACCGGCGTGGTCGTGTTCGCGACCGGCTACCTCACCGAAGCGCTGGGGCCGGCCGTGCTGACCGTCTCCGGCGTCCTGTTGGCCATCTTCCTGCTCGGCGTGGTGCTCTCGGGGATCCCGCTGATGCTCGTCGAGCTCATCTCGAACTCGGGCAACATCCTCAGCTACCTGCGACTGTTCGCCGTCGGCCTGTCGGCCGCCCTGGTGGCCAACCTCGGGACCGACGCCGGCTTCGCGACGAACGCCGCGATCGGGGTGCCCGTGCTCGGAGAGCTGCTGGGGATACTCGTCGCCGTGTTCATCAACCTGTTCGCGGTCGTTCTCACCCTCGTCGGCCACACCTTGCAGCCGCTCCGTCTGCAGTACGTGGAATTCTTCACCAAGTTCGGCTTCTACGAAGAGAGTGGCCGACCCTACGCGCCGTTCCGGCTCCATGGAGGAAAAGCATGAACAAGCTCGGTCTCACCACCATTCTGATTCTCGTCGCCTCGATCCTCGGCCTCGCCTTCGCGCAGGACGCCGAAGCCGCCAAGACCGTCGGAGACGGCATCATCGCGCTGGCCGCCGCGCTGGCCATCGGCATCGCCGCCGTCGGCGTGGGCCTGGCCCAGGCCGCCATCGGCTCCGCCGGTGCCGGCACGCTCGCCGAGCGTCCCGAAGCGTTCGGTCAGATCCTGATCTACCTCGTCATTCCCGAGACGATCATCATCTTCGCCTTCGTCATCGCCTTCTTCCTTAACGGTCAGATCGGCTGAATCCCGTGGCGGATCTGGCTGCTCTGCTTGACAAAGAAGCGAGCGCGGAGATCGAAGCCATCCTCGCAGAGGCGCGGGAACGCGCCTCTGCGATCGTCGCGGAAGCCGAACGAGAAGCGGAGGCGCTGGTCGCCGCCCGAGAACGGCAGGCCAAGGCGCAGCGCCAGGCCGCCCTCGTTCGCGCCCGGAGCGCCGCGCAGCTCGAGGCCGCTTCGATGCGACTGAACGCCCAGCAGGAGGCCATCGAGTCGGTCTTCAGCGAGGTGGAGGACGAGATCGCCGCACTCACCGACGACGACGCGCGCTACGCGCCCGTGCTCGAGGCCCTGCTGCGCGAGGCGGTGGACGGCGTCCGAGGGACGCCCGACGCGGTGGTCGTGCACCCCAGCGACGAGGCGCTCGCCGCGAAGGCCGCGAAGGCGGTCGGCGTGGACGCCCCGATCGAGACCGATCCCGCCGTCCGCGGCGGCGTCAAGGTCCGGACCGGCCGCGTCGCCGTCGAGAACACGCTCTCGGCGCGCTTGGGCGCGCTTCGCGACGAGCTCGCCTCGGAGGTATCGCAGGCCCTGACGAGCAAGGAGGCTTAGATGTCGAGCGACTTCGGCTACGTCAACGCCCGCGTCCGTGGGATGGCGTCACGCCTGCTCGGCCCAGAGACCTACCAGGCGGCGCTCGCGGCGGAGGACTTCCGCGGCTTCACCGCCGTGCTCGGTCAGTCTCCCTACGCGCACGCCCTCGAGGAGGCCCAAGCGCAGGGCGACGGGCTGAAGGCCGTCGACCGCGCACTGGCCGACGATTTCCACGCCACGACGAAGAGCATGCTCGCCTTCACGGACGGCGCGCCGCGGCGGATGATCGCCGCCTTGCTGCGCCGCTACGACCTGGAGGACCTCAAGACCGTAGCCCGCGCCCACCACGCAGGGCGCGATCCGAGCGAGATGGGCGAGGCCCTCACGGGGGCCGGAGAGCTGCGGCCCGCGACGATCGAGTCGCTGGTCGCCGCGCCGGATCTGCCGACCGCCGGACAGGCGCTGTCGGTGACGAAGCATCCGTTGGCTCACGCCTTCGTGCGTGCGGCCCGTCGCTACGCCAACGACGGCGACCTGCTCGCGTTCGAGCTGGCTCTGGACCACGCGACCTTCCGGCTTCTGTCCGAGACCGGGGAGGCGGGCGGAACGTCCGACACGTTCCGTCGCCACGTGGAGCGCGAGATCGACGCCGCCAATCTGCGGACCGCCCTGAAGGTCGCCGGCCGGGACATCGATGCGGACACGCTGTTCGTGGAGGGCGGTCGCGAGGTCAAGCGCGACACCTTCCTTCAGCTGGCCGAGGCGGGCCTGTCCGGCCTGTCGGCGCTGGGTTCTGGAACGTTCGCGCCCGTCGCGCAGGCGGAGGACCTGGCCGGCGCCGAGCGAGCCATCCGGACCGCCCTCGACGAAGCCGCCCGCCGCGCGGCGCTACGCGACCCGCTGGGCATCGGCGTGGTGATCCGCTACCTTCGCGACAAGGAGTCCGAGGCGGCCAAGCTTCGGCTGCTGGCTCGCGGCGCGTACTACCACGTGCCGCGCAACGATCTCGAGAAGGAGCTGGGGCATGCATAAGGTCGTCGTGTTCACCGACGCCGAGACCGCGACGGGGTACCGCCTCGCCGGTGTCGAGGTGCGGGTCGCACAGCCCGATGGCGCCAGCAAAGCGCTCGAGGCGTTGATCGAGGAGGACGCCTACGGGCTGGTGATCGTCGACGAGGGGCTGGTGGCCGATCCCGTGGCCGCGACCGAGCGCACGATGCGGGGTCGCGATCTGCCCGTCCTGCTACCGGTGCCCAGCCTGGGCGCCGCATTCGGCGAGGGCGACGACGCCACCGCCTACATGAAGGACTTGGTGCGGAGCGCGATCGGCTTCGACATCAAGCTGGAATAGAGGAGAAGACGACATGGCCATCCAAGGCAAGATCTCGAGAATTTCCGGACCGGCCGTGATCGCCGAAGGCATGATGGGCGCGCGCATGTACGACATCGTGCGCGTCGGCGACGAAAACCTCGTCGGCGAGATCATCCGCCTCGACGGCGACACGGCGTTCGTACAGGTCTACGAGGACACCGGCGGTCTCACCGTCGGCGAGCCGGTCGAGTCGACCGGCCTGCCGCTGGCGGTCGAGCTCGGACCCGGCATGCTGAACGGCATCTTCGACGGCATCCAGCGTCCGCTCGACAAGATCCAGGAGCAGTCCGGCACCTACATCGAGCGCGGCATCACCGTGAACTCGCTGTCGCGCGACGCCAAATGGGCGTTCACCCCGAACGTCGAGCCTGGCGACGAGGTGTCGGCCGGCCAGGTGATCGGTACCGTGCCCGAGTTCTCGTTCACCCACAAGATCCTCGTCCCGCCCGGCATGGGCGGCACCGTCAAGACCGTCGTCTCGAAGGGCGAGTACACCATCGACGAGCCCGTCGTCGTGCTCGAGGACGGGACCGAGCTCAAGATGGCGCACCCGTGGGCGGTGCGGCAGGCGCGTCCGGTCCAGCAGAAGCTCGACCCGGTCACGCCGTTCCTGACCGGCATGCGCATCCTCGACGTGCTGTTCCCGCTCACGATGGGCGGCACCGCGGCGATCCCGGGTCCGTTCGGCTCCGGCAAGACCGTCACGCAGCAGTCGATCGCCAAGTACGGCAACGCCGAGATCGTCGTCTACGTCGGCTGCGGTGAGCGCGGCAACGAGATGACCGACGTGCTGGTCGAGTTCCCCGAGCTCGAGGACCCGCAGACCGGCAACCCGCTGATGCAGCGTACGGTGCTGATCGCGAACACCTCGAACATGCCGGTCGCCGCCCGCGAGGCGTCGATCTACACCGGGATCACGCTGGCCGAGTACTTCCGCGACCAGGGGTACGCGGTCTCGGTCATGGCGGACTCCACGAGTCGCTGGGCCGAGGCGCTGCGCGAGATCAGCTCGCGCCTCGAGGAGATGCCGGCCGAGGAGGGCTACCCGCCCTACCTGGCCTCGCGCCTCTCCGCGTTCTACGAGCGCGGCGGCCGGGTCACCACCCTGTCCGGCGAGCAGGGCGCGGTCTCGATCATCGGGGCGGTCAGCCCCGCCGGCGGCGACTTCTCCGAGCCGGTCACCCAGGCCACGCTGCGCATCACCGGCTGCTTCTGGGCGCTGGACGCCTCGCTGGCGCGCCGCCGGCACTTCCCGGCCATCAACTGGAACCGCTCCTACTCGCTGTTCAAGGACGGCCTCGAGGAGTGGTACCGCGAGAACGTCGCGGAGGACTTTCCCGATCTCGTCGACCGCGCCGTCGACCTGCTGCAGCGCGAGGCCGACCTCCAGGAGGTCGTGCAGCTCGTCGGTCCCGACGCGCTTCAGGACGCCGAGCGCCTCGTGATCGAGATCGGCCGCATCCTCCGCCAGGACTTCCTGCAGCAGAACGGCTTCGATCCGGTCGACGCCTCGTGCACCCTCGAGAAGGCGTACGGCATGCTGCAGATGATGCTCAAGCTGTACGACAAGGCCCGCGAGGCCGTCTCGTCGGGCTCCACGGTCGAGGAGCTGCTCGGCGATCCGGTCATCGAGAAGGTCAACCGTGCCCGCTACGTGTCCGAGGACGAGTTCCCGGCCTATCGCGACCAGGTCATCGCGCAGCTCGACGAGAGCTTCGCGGTGCCTGCGTAAGGAGCGAACGTGAGCAAGAACCTTCTCAAGAAGGAGTACAGCGAGGTCAGCTACGTTTCCGGCCCGCTGCTCTTCCTCCAGAACGCACCCGACCTGAGCTACAACGCGATCGTCAGCATCAAGGACGGATCGGGCCGCGTCCGCGGCGGTCAGGTGATCGAGGTCAGCAAGGAGTACACCGTGCTCCAGGTGTTCGAGGAGACCTCGGGCATCGACCTCTCCTCGACGACCGTCAGCCTGGTCGAGAACGTCGCCCGACTCGGCGTCAGCAAGGAGATGATCGGACGCCGCTTCAACGGCATCGGCGAGCCGATCGACGGCCTGCCCGAGGTCGTCGCCGACAAGCGGCTGCCGATCGGCGGCGCGCCGATCAACCCCGTGGCGCGCCAGAAGCCCGAGGAGTTCATCCAGACCGGCGTCAGCACCATCGACACGCTGATCAGCCTGGTCCGCGGGCAGAAGCTGCCGATCTTCTCCGGCTCGGGCCTGCCCGCGAACGAGCTCGCCGCGCAGATCGCGCGTCAGGCGACCGTGATCGGCGAGCAGAGCGAGTTCGCCGTGGTGTTCGCCGCGATGGGCGTCACCCAGCGGGAGCTGACCTTCTTCACCAAGGAGTTCGAGCGGACCGGCGCGCTGGCGCGCTCCGTGCTGTTCCTCAACAAGGCGGACGACCCGGCGGTCGAGCGGATCCTCACGCCGCGCATGGCGCTGACGGCGGCCGAGTACCTCGCCTACGAGCACGACTACCACGTGCTGGTCATCCTCACCGACATGACGAACTACTGCGAGGCGCTGCGCGAGATCGGCGGCGCCCGTGAGGAGATTCCCGGTCGGCGTGGCTACCCCGGCTACATGTACACCGACCTCGCGGGGATCTACGAGCGCGCCGGCGTGGTCAAGGGCAAGAAGGGCTCGGTGACGCAGCTGCCGATCCTGACGATGCCGGACGACGACGTCACGCACCCGATCCCCGACCTGACCGGCTACATCACCGAGGGGCAGATCTACCTGGCGCGCGACCTGCACAACAAGGGCATCTTCCCGCCGATCAACCCCGGCCCGTCGCTGTCGCGCCTGATGAACAACGGCATCGGCGAGGGCAAGACCCGCGCCGACCACAAGGACGTCGCCGACCAGCTCCAGGCGGCGTACGCCAACGGGCTGGACCTGCGGCGCCTCGTGGCCATCACCGGCGAGGACGCGCTGTCCGAGACCGACAAGCTGTACCTGGCGTTCGCCGACGAGTTCGAGAAGGTGTTCATCGACCAGGGCCAAGAGAACCGCAGCGTCGAGGAGTCGCTGCAGATCGCTTGGGCGACCCTGTCGAAGCTGCCCAAGAGCGAGCTCACGCGCCTCAAGAACGAGCAGATCGACGTGTACTACGGCGCGAAGATGGACGAGCTCTGGGGCGCGGCGCAGGACGCCCGCTAGGCGGGGAGGACCATGGCCGAGTCGATCGCACCCACCCGCTCGAACCTGCTTCAGCGCCGCGACCAGCTCAAGCTGGCCGGGCGCGGCGCGGATCTTCTGAAGCGGAAGCGCGACGCGCTGATCGGCGAGTTCTTCGATCTGGTCAAGGCGTCGCTCGAGGCTCGCCGGGCGTTGCAGGCCGCGAGCAAGGAGGCGTACTTCGCGCTGTTCCTCGCGAACGCCTGGGACGGCCCCGCCGCGGTCGAGAGCCTGGCGCTGGCCAGCGACGAGACGCTCGAGATCGAGATCTCGGTCGAGAACCTGTTCGGCGTCAAGGTGCCTCAGGTCCAGCCGCCGGAGTTCTCGGACGAGCTGCCGTTCAGCCCGGTCGGGGCCGGCGCGCGGACGCTGGACGCCGCGACCGAGTTCCGCAAGCTGACCGAGGCGATCGTCCAGGTCGCCGCGACCGAGACCCGCCTCAGGCGCATCGGCGAGGAGATCAAGAAGACGAACCGGCGCGTGAACGCGCTGGAGCAGCTCGTCATCCCCGGGATCCGGCACCAGATCAAGGACATCCGGAGTGTGCTGGACCAGCGCGCGCTCGAGGAGGTCACGGTGCTCAAGCGCATCAAGGCCAAGCTCGAGGCGAAGGAGAAGGAGGGCGCCCCCGCCGCCTGATCCTGCCCAGACGCCGCCGTCCAGGAATCTCGGCCCCGCACGTGCGGGCCGAGATCTTTTCGTGGCCAGCGCGTGGACATCGAGGATCGGCGGCACGCCGAACGCCGAGCGGTGTTCGTGCGCCGTGATTCTGTTGAGCGCTCCGCTCACCTGAGCATGAACATGCATACGTTCGGGGCTTTACAGATGCGCCGGACTTGGGTAGAGTGCCGTCGGGCAGCGATGTTTCGATGATACCTCCGTCGGAGCCCGCCCATCGCTCATCACGCAAAGGAGTTCGTATATGCGCAAGATCCTAACCATCGTCGCCGCGTTGTCGGTCCTCTTCGGACTGGCGCAGGCGCAGACCAGTCTGCTCGACGAAGTGAAGCTCCGCGGCAACCTCGTCTGCGGCGTCAACAACCAGGTCCCCGGGCTTCGGCGTGGTCGACTCCGCGGGCGAGTACAGCGGCTTCGACGTCGACTTCTGCCGCGCCATCGCGGCCGCCGTGCTCGGTGACGCCGACGCGGTCGAGTTCCGTGCGCTCTCCGCGCAGGAGCGGTTCACCGCCACCCAGACCGGCGAGGTGGACGTGCTGATCCGCAACACCACCTGGACCTCCAGCCGCGACAGCACGGTGGGACTGAACTTCGCGCCGACCACCTTCTACGACGGCCAGGGCTTCATGGTGAAGGAAGCGTCCGGCATCGAGGCGCTCGCAGGACCTCGAGGGTCGTAGCATCTGCGTGCAGTCGGGAACGACGACCGAGCTGAACCTGACCGACGTCATGGCCGCGCTCGACATCGACTACACCCCGGTGATCTTCGAGACCGCCGACCAGGCGATCGCGTCGTACGACAGCGGCCAGTGCGAGTCGTACACGACCGACGTGTCCGGTCTCGTGAGCCGTAAGACCACGCTCGCAGGACCCCGAGGGCAGCCTCATCCTGCCGCAGACGATCTCCAAGGAGCCGCTCGGACCGTCCGTCCTGCACGGTGACGACGCCTGGTTCGACGCCGTCAAGTGGATCACCTTCGGCACCTTCGCGGCCGAGGAGTACGGCATCACCTCCGAGAACGTGCGCGAGGTCGCCGAGACGACCGAGAACCCGGCCGTTCAGCCGCTTCCTCGGCGTCGACGGCTGAAGTCGCTCGAGCAGCTCGGCCTCGACGCCGACGCGATGATCGACATGATCGAGCAGGTCGGCAACTACGGCGAGATCTTCGCTCGCAACCTCGGGCCCGATACCCCGTTCGGCATCGAGCGTGGGCTGAACGCCAGCTACGTCGACGGTGGCCTGCTGTACAGCCCGCCTTTCCGCTGAGCAGCGCTTCTACTCCTGGAGCCGGTCGCGGGACCGGCTCCAGGGCGTCGCCGTGTCGCGGCGCCTGGCCTCGATCTGTGAGCCGTCCTTCGCGACGGGCGTCGCACGCAGCGGACCCTCCATCTTGATGAACGTCACGATCGATCTCATCCCGCAGCGGCTCCGAACCCGGACCGAAGGCCGCTTCGAATCGGACGCCTCGCCGGAGGCTGCGAAGGTCGTACGTGGATCGGCCTGAGGCGCTGAACGCGAATCCCCTTCTGGCGGAACGTCAAGACGATCGGCCTGCTCGCTCAGATCGTGTTCGCGGCCGTCGTCATCGCCGGTGTCGTCGTGCTCTGGACGAACGTCACGACTGCGCTCTCGCGGTCGAACCTGCCGGCCGACTTCGGCTTCCTGGACGCGCGCGCCGGCATCCCCATCGCCGAGCGGCCGATCCCGTACACGCCCCAGGACCCGTACTGGCGCGCGCTGCTCATCGGCGTCCTCAACACGCTCAAGGTGTCGCTCGTCGGGGTGCTGCTCGCCAGCGTGCTCGGGCGTGGCGGTCGGCGTCGGCCGGCTGAGCCGCAACTGGCTGCTGCGGCAGATCGCCGACCTGGTACGTGGAGATCCTCCGCAACACGCCGCTGGCCGTGCAGATCATCTTCTGGTTCACCGCGGCGCTGGCCACGCTGCCGCCGACCATCACCGCGCCGCTCAGACTGCCCGGCGGCGTGTACCTCTCCAACCGCGGACTCGCCTTCCCGTTCGCCTATCCAGGGTTCGGGTTCGACGCCTGGCTTCCCTGGCTGATCGCCGCGCTCGTCGCGTACGTGGTCGTGATGATCGTTCAGCGCCGCCGCATCGCGCGGTCCGATCGGCCCGGGCGCGCCTGGCCGCTCGCGCTCCTCGTGCCGTCGGTGGCGCTGGCCGGCGGCGGCTACTACGTGGCGTCGTCGCTGGCGTCGGCACCGCCCGAGGCGCTCGCGGTCGAGCTGACCCTCGACCGGGGTCGCGGCGTCACGTTCCGCGACGTGAACGGCGACGGGGCGCAGGACCGGGGCGAGCGGAACGTCGGTCACGTGCCGCTGACCATCCGCATCGAGGAGGGCCTGCTCGAGGCCCGCAGCCAGAACCTCGTCGAGCAGCGACGCGTCAAGGCCAGCACGCTGCGCTTCCCGATCCTGGAGCAGGGCGAATTCGCCGCGGCCGAGCTGCCGCTTCGTGAACGAGGCGGACGCCGAGCGCTTCGACGTCCACTGGCTCCACGAGCCGACGACCGGTCGCCTGTACGTGGACCGCAACGGCGACGGCGACTGGGACGCTGGCGAAGAGGTCGGCGAGGACGGCGAGGGATTCACGAACGTCCGGACCGAGCTGGTCGTGACCGGGTTCGAGCGCCGGGTCGTCTCGGACCGTGACGGCGAGTTCCGCATCCCGGGCTTCGAGCCGCTCGGCGCCTCCGATGCCGTGGGCGACGAGGCCGAGGAAGAGCGGAGGGGCTTCGGCGTTCGGTCCCGCCTCGTTGTTCGGCGCTCCCGGCGCCTCGGACGACGACGCGGACGCGGACGCTGCGACCCTCGACGCCACGGTGACCGTCCGCGGTTCTGGTGACCGCTGGTCTGGAGCACGCCGACGATTCCGGTGTCGAACTACGCGGGCGGCTTCCGCTTCACGCCCAGCTACCTGGCGCTGCTGCTGGCGCTGGTGGTCTACACGTCGAGCTTCATCGCCGAGATCGTCCGCGGGGGCATCCAAGCCGTGCCCAACGGTCAGACCGAGGCGGCCTCGGCGCTGGGCCTGTCGAGCTCGCAGACGTTCAGTCTGATCGTGTTCCCGCAGGCCGTCCGCATCATCCTTCCGCCCATGATCAGTCAGTACCTGAACCTGACGAAGAACTCGTCGCTGGGGCCGCTGGCCGCCTACGGCGAGATCTTCGCGATCAGCACGATCGTCGCGAACCAGACCGGCGCCAGCGTTCCCGTGACGCTGCTGATCATCGGCTCGTACCTGGTGATCAGCTTCGTGTTCGCGTTCGTCCTCAACATCGTGAACGCCCGCATGGCGATCGTGGAGCGCTGACATGGAGATGATCCCGTCAGACTTCCGCCGGCGCGCGAGCGCGGCGCCGGTGGCGTGGCTGCGCCGCAACCTGTTCCACGGCCCGGTCAACACCGATCGTCAGCCTCGTCGTGGGCGCGCTGTTGGTGTACGCCATCTTCGGCCTCGTTCGCTGGATCGTGCTGGGCGGCGCGGCCTGGACGCCCGATGTGGGACAACCTGAAGCTGCTGGCCGTGTACCGCTACCCCGCCGACCTGCTCTGGCGCCCTATCCTGGCGGTGGGCGTGATCCTGCTACTGCTGGGCCTCGGCGCAGGCCTGTCGAAGCGGGCGGGGAAGGGCATCATCGCCGGCGGCGTGTTCTGGTGGTTCTCGGGCCTCGGGTTCGTCATCACGCTTGGTGGCCATGGCGTTCTGGCCCTCGGTGCGCGTGCCGTGGATGATCGTGAGCGGCATGGCGCTCGCCGGCTTCGGATACGTCGCCGGTCTGCGCTTGCCTCGGTCTCGTCCGGGCCCAGGCGTGGTCGTGGGCGGTCGGCCTGCCGGTCGTGATGATCCTTCTCTACGGCCTCGGCGGAAGCGGGCCGATGGAGGTCGTGAGCACCGTCGAATGGGGCGGGTTCCTTCTCACCCTGGTGCTCGCCGGCGTCGGGATCGCCGTGTCGTTCCCGCTGGGCATCGCGCTGGCGCTGGGGCGCCGGAGCGACCTGCCGGCGATCAAGTGGTTCTGCATCGCCGTGATCGAGCTCGTCCGGGGCGCTCCACTGATCACCTGGCTGTTCATCGCGTCGCTGATGGTGCCGCTGCTGCTGGACGTCAGCCCCGACAGCGATCCCGGCGCTCTCGCGCGCGCTGGTCGCGATCACCCTGTTCAGCTCGGCGTACATGGCCGAGAACGTGCGCGGAGGCTTGCAGTCCGTTCCCGGCGGTCAGGGCGAGGCCGCCCGCGCCCTGGGCCTGTCCGGCTGGCAGACCACCCGACTGATCGTGCTTGCCCCAGGCGCTGCGCGCCGTGATCCCCGCCATCGTCGGGCAGTCCATCGGGTTGTTCAAGGACACGTCGCTCGTGTTCATCGTCGGCCTGTTCGACTTCTTCGAGATCGGCCGGCGCGTGATCCCCAGCCAGCCCGACTCGCTGCAGTACGCTGGCGGCGTGTTGCTCGAGGTCTCGCTGTTCATGGCCGCCGTATACTGGTTCTTCTGCTACCGTATGTCGATGGCCAGCAGGCAGCTCGAGAAGGAACTCGGGGTCGGCGAACGCTGACCCGCATCAGGGCGGTCCCGCCCGAGGAGGTACCCGTGACCGAAACCGCGACGATCCCCCGGGCGGAAGCCCACGCACCCGAAGGCGGCGAGAGGATCATCGAGATCGACGGCCTGAACAAGTGGTTCGGCGACTTCCACGTGCTCAAGGACATCGACATGTCGGTGAACCGCGGCGAGGTGGTCGTCGTGATCGGTCCGTCCGGATCGGGCAAGTCCACCCTGATCCGCTGCATCAACCGCCTCGAGGAGCATCAGGAAGGCATGATCGCGGTGGACGGCACGCAACTGACCGACGACGTCCGCAACATCGACCTGATCCGCCGCGAGACCGGGATGGTGTTCCAGCAGTTCAACCTGTTCCCGCACCTGACGGTCATGGACAACATCACTCTGGCGCCCATCCGGGTGCGCAAGTGGAAGAAGTCGAAGGCCGAAGAGCGCGCGATGTACTTCCTCGAGAAGGTCGGCATCCCCGAGCAGGCGCAGAAGTACCCCGGCCAGCTGTCCGGAGGTCAGCAGCAGCGCGTCGCCATCGCGCGGGCATTGACGATGGAGCCGAAGGTGATGCTGTTCGACGAGCCGACCAGCGCCCTCGATCCCGAGGTGATCGGCGAGGTGCTCGAGGTGATGGTGAACCTCGCCAAGGAGGGGATGACGATGGTGGTCGTCACCCACGAGATGGGGTTCGCTCGCGAGGTGGGTGACCGGGTGATCTTCATGGACGCCGGTCAGATCGTCGAGGTCGGCACGCCCGAGCACTTCTTCCAGGATCCCAGCGAGGAGCGCACCCGCGAGTTCCTGTCCAAGATCCTCTGATCCAAGATCCTTCGAGGCGCGATGTCTCACAGCCTGGGAGCCCGTCGCGGGCCTATGCTGGGGCCGAACGACGCTTCCTAGGAGGACGACCATGGACAGCCAAACACGGGGCGTACGGATGGCCGACCTGCTGGGGCGGATGGTCGCGCGAGGCGCGTCGGACGTCCACCTGCAAGCGGGCGCGCCCCCGCACGTCCGCGTGGACGGCGAGCTCCACCCGTGGGAGGACAGCCCGACGCTGACGCCTGCCCAGACCGAGCAGATCGCCCTGGCCATGATGACCGACGAGCAGCGCACCCAGTTCCGGCACCGGCACGAGCTGGACTTCGCGTTCACGATTCCCGAGATCGCCCGGTTCCGCTGCAACGCGTTCCGGCAGCGCGGCTCGGTGGGCGTCGTGATGCGCGTGATCGGCGACGCGATTCCCGGCTTCGAGGCGCTCGGGCTTCCCGCCGAGGTCGTCACCCGCTGGGCCGAGCAGCCCCGCGGCCTGGTCCTCGTGACCGGACCGACGGGCTCGGGCAAGACCACCAGCCTGGCCGCGATGGTGGACCACATCAACCGTCGCTACGCGCGTCACGTGATCACGATCGAGGATCCGATCGAGATCCTCCACAGCAACCAGAAGAGCCTCGTCGTCCAGCGCGAGGTGGGCCTCGACACCGCGGACTTCGTCGACGCCCTGAAGTACGCGATGCGGCAGGATCCGGACGTGATCATGATCGGCGAGATGCGCGACAAGGCCACGGTCGAGGCCGCCATCACCGCCGCTCAGACCGGGCACCTGGTGCTGTCGACGCTCCACACCCTGGACGCGGTCCGCACCATCAACCGCATCATCGACTTCTTCCCGCCCCACGAGCGCAACCAGATCCGCACCATGATGGCCGAGTCGCTGCTGGGCATCCTCAGCCAGAGGCTGCTGGCGCGGGCCGACGGTCCGGGTCGGGTACTGTCGTCCGAGGTGCTGGTCAACACCCCGCTCATCCGCGACTACATCCGCGATCCCGACAAGACGTCGCTGATCAAGGAGGCGCTGATGGAGGGCAACCTGCGCGGCATGCGCACCTTCGATCAGAACCTGGTCGAGCTCTACCTCGACGGCCGCGTCACGCTGGCCGACGCGACGTACATGGCGACCAGCCCGCACGAGCTGCGCTTGATGATCACGCAGCGCGTCGGCGCCCGCGAAGCGCCCGACGAGCGCGAGTTCGAGCGCTTGCTGAACCAGCGCGGCCCCCTGGGCTAGCCGGATCCCGCCGTCCGACGAGGACCTCAGCTCCAGGACGGAACGCCCGGCGTCCACGGCTTGGCGCGCACCACCGCGCCGCGCAGATCGTACGCGCCGGCCTCGTCGATCCGAACGACGACGCGGTCGCCGATCTTCGCCGTTCCGTCGCCCACGGCGGTGACCGTGCCGTCGACGTCGGGAGCGTCGTACACGCTTCGTCCGACGACCTCCCCGGGAAGCTCGCCGTAGGCGTCGATGATCACGTCCAGCTCGCGGCCCATCTTGGCCGCCTGAATCGAGGCCGAGACCCGCTGCTGCGCCGCCATGACGCGCTCCCGACGCTCAAAGCGAAGCGCTTCGGGGACGGCGCCCGGAAGATCGTTCGCAGCGGCGCCCGCGACCTCGCTGTACGCGAACACGCCCACCCGGTCGAGCCTGGCCTCGCGCAGGAACGCGATCAGCAGCTCGACGTCCTCCTCGGTCTCGCCGGGGAAGCCGGTGATGAACGTCGACCGGATCGCCAGGTCGGGACGGACCGAGCGCCACGCCTGGATCGTGTCCAGGTGGCTCTCGGCGCCGCCGGGTCGGCGCATCGCGCGCAGCACGCGGGGGCTGGCGTGCTGCAGCGGCACGTCGAGGTAGGGGAGCAGCGCCCCTTCGGCCATGAGCGCGACGAGCTCCTGCACGTGAGGATAGGGGTAGACGTAGTGCAGCCGCAGCCACACGTCCAGCTTCGCCAGCTCGCCGACCAGCGGCACCAGACGGGCGGCCACGTCGCGGTCCGCGAAGCGGCTCTCGCGGTGGCGCAGATCGGTGCCGTAGGCGCTGGTGTTCTGCGCGATGACGACCAGCTCCCGAGTGCCCGTGGCCACCAGCCGGGTCGCCTCGCTCAGGACGTCGGCCGCGTCCCGGCTCCGCTGCAGGCCACGCATCTGCGGGATGATGCAGAACGCGCAGGTGTGATCGCACCCCTCGGCGATCTTCAGGTAAGCGTAGTGCCGGGGCGTCAGCTTGACGCCGCGGGGCGGCGGCGCCAAGCGAACGAACGGGTGGCGCTCGGGCGGCAGCAGCTCGCCCACCGCACGCATCACGCCGTCCACGTCGCCTTCTCCCGTCACCGCGGACACCTGCGGATGGCGTTCGCGGATCGTGTCCGGCTTCTCGCCCAGGCAGCCGGTGACGACCACCCGGCCGGTCCGGTCGAGCGCCTCGCCGATGGCGTCCAGCGACTCCTCGACCGCCGGCGTGATGAAGCCGCAGGTGTTCACCACCACGACCTCCGCGTCCTCGTAGCTCGGAACCAGCTCGTAGCCGGCGGTGCGGAGCTCCGTCAGGATGCGCTCGCTGTCGACGAGAGCCTTCGGGCATCCCAGGCTCACGAATCCGATCTTTCCGCTCACGAGATCGGATCATACCGCGGTGCCCGCTCGCGCCGGGTGGCGTCGGAGCGGCGTCGCAGCGTCGACCTGAGCCGGCCTGCCAGGTAGAACGAGCCGGTCACGATCAGCGTGCCATCCGGCGGCAGCGCGTCCAGCGCAGCGGCCAGCGCGACCTCGGCGTCGGCGACGAACGCCGGATCGTCGCCCCAGGGACGCTCACCCGAGATCGCAGCGGTGAGCGTCGTTCGCGGCGCATGCGCGAACACGGCCCGGATCCGTTCGGCGTCCTTGCGACGCGCGACGCCCAGCAGCAGGTGCGCACCCGCCGGCGCCTCGGCCGCCAGCGCGAGCGCTGCCGACGGGTTGTGGGCGCCGTCCAGGAGCACGCTGCGGCCACGGTCCAGCATGAAGCGCTCACGCCGGGCGGGCAGCCGCGGGTCGTCGACGGCGGCGCGCAGCGCGCGCCGCTCGGGCTCGGGACCGAGCCTGAGCGACCGCAGTGTCGCCAGCGCCAGCCTGGCGCCGACGTCGCGGGTTCCGGCGGACGCAGCAGGCGCCCCCTCGGGCCGGTCGAACGCCGGACCTCCGTCGGACAGCACGTGAAGGGGCGAGCCCCGCCGCGCCGCGACCGTGCGAACGACGGCCAGCGGCGTGCCGGTCGCACCGGTGACGACGGGAACGCCCGGTCGGATCGCCTCCGCCTTGTCGCGGGCGACGTCGACCAGGTCGGGGCCGAGCTGGTCCAGATGGTCCTCGGCCACGTTCGTGATCACCGTGGCGCGCACGTTCGAGATCGCGAGCGTGGCGTCCCTGGCGGCGCCGACGCCGGCCTCCAGCACGGCCCAATCGGCGCCGCGTCGGTGCGCCACGTCCAAAGCCATGGCGGTCGCGAGCTCGAAGAACGCCGCCGGAGGATCCGGCTCGTCGCGCCACGCGCGCGCCAGGAACGAAAGCAGCTCGTCGTCGCGCAGCGGCTCGCCCGCCACCTCGATGCGCTCGTGGAACCGTTCGACGTGCGGCGACAGGTAGCGGAGGGGCGTCGCGCCGGCCGCCTGCAGCCCGGCCGCGATCCGGGCCGCCACCGATCCTTTGCCGTTCGTGCCGACGACGTGCACGACGGCGGCGGGATCGGGCACCCCGAGACGGTCCAGGAGCCTGCGCGTGCGGGCCGGATCGCGCGGCGCGCCGCGCCGAGTCCGGGCGTAGAGGCGATCGAGCGCGGCCTGCACCTCGCCGTGCGAGCGATCGGCAGCGCGGCCGGGTCGACGCCGGGCCGTCACCTGTCCTTGCCGGAACGGGAACGCCCGCCGCGACCCCGGCGCCGCCGGCGACGCTTGCTGCGCTTCTTGGCGCCGCTAAGGCCCTCCTCGGCGTCCCAGCCCGGAAGCTCGTTCGCCTGGGCGATCTTGACGAGCACGGCGTCGACCAGGCCGTCCGGCGTGCGTTGCGTGAACTTGAGGATCGCGTGCGGCGACTGGGCGTCCACCCAGATCCAGCTGCCCCCCGGGTGGAGCTGGTAGGCGCGAGCCCGCTTGGTCCCCAGCTCCGTGGCCAGCTCGACCTCGCCCAACGCCCGCGCCTCGACGACCTTGCCGAGCATCGGGATGCGGATCCGCGGCGCGCCTGGATCGGCTCGCCGCAGCTCGCGGAGCATCGAGAGCGGATCGCGGAACGATTCCAGGTACGGCGTCTCGGCCAGCTCGTCGCCGCGTCGCATGCGGACCAGGCCGTCGTCCTCGTCGAACTCGATCCGCGTGCGCCGTTCGCCGCTGCGGTCGTGCGTCGTCTCGCGGAACTCGCGGCTGGTCATCAGGTCCGCGTGGCACCGACTCAGTTGCAGCACGCGCGCGGGGCCGAGCGGCCCCTCGAACGTCGCGTCGCCCTCCAAGCGGGCGTCCCTACCCTCGTCCTTGCTTCGCAGGACGTGCCGGCCAGCCGGCACGCCCCGAACTTCCAGGCGGTAGTCGAGAACCTCGACGGACACGACGGAAGCGTAGCACGACGGGGTTCTCGCCACGTTCCTTCGGGCGGCGTGCGTCGCGAGCCCGGGCTCGACGCTGGAGGCCTTACGCTGGACGCATGACGAGATTGGATCGGGCCGGCCCTCTGGCGGCCATGCTCGTGGCGCTGACGATGCTGTCCGGCTGCCTGCCTCTTCCCGACGTCCGGCCGACCACCGCGCCGCTGGACGTCCTCTGGCGGGTGGCGCCGTCGGACGTCCCGTCGTGGACCGTCCGCGTCGCCGGCGTGGACGTGCCGTCGACGCCCTCTCGCTACGACGCGCAGACCACGCTGCGCTGGGGTCTGAGCGAGCCCGTGGACACGATCGTGATCGCGGTTCCAGGCCTGTTCGGAGGAGCCGCCCAGTTCGGACCGTTGGCCAGGCGCCTGGTGGCCGGCGTGCCCGGATTGCAGGTCTGGGCCGTCGATCGGCGCGCCAATGCGCTCGAGGACCTCGCTCCCGCCCACGAGGCGTGGGCGCGGAGCGACACGGAGCTCCTGACGCGCACCTACCTCGGCACGGAGGACGCCGCACCGACCTTCCGCGCCCCGGACCGAGACGCCTTCGCGTTCGTCGCCGACTGGGGGCTGGCGACGCACCTCGCCGATCTCGACGCGGTGGTGCGCGAGGCGCGAGCCGAGGCGCCTCGCGTCGTCCTGCTGGGGCACTCGCTGGGGGCCAGTCAGGTGGCGTTGTACTCGGCCTGGAAAGGTCCCGAGGGCTCGGGGCGCCAGCCGATCGACGGTCTGGTGCTCGTCGACGGCGCACCCGGGCGTACCGGGGCGTACGGGTACCCGCGCGGCTTCCGGCTGTTCGGCATTCCCGTGGTGCTGCCGTCCAGGGAGGCGGTCGAGGAGGGCAGGGCGGCTCCGTGGACGACCCTGGGCGAGGGAGGAGCGACCTACGCCCGGAGGCTCGCCTCGGCGATGCTGGCCGCGATGGCTCCCGACCAGCCCGCCCCTGCCGCCGCGGGCGACGTGCCGATGACGAACCGGGCGTTCGCCGGCATCGTTCACGACGACCAGTACGGAGCGTTCCGCGTGCACTCGGCCTCGCTGGGCGAGGCGGTGAACGCCGAGCTGGACGGCAACGTCTTCGCCGTGCTGGTCGGAGGGCTATGGGCCGGCCGGAGCGGCAGCGTCGTCGGCGTGGCGGAGGGGGCGGAGCGCGTCGACTGGGGTCCTGGCGACCCGCGCTACGAACGGACCGACTTCGCGGAGTACCTGCGGATCTGGACCGGACCGGACGTCGACGCCGCGGAGTGGTACGTGCCGACCACACTGCTCTTGGACCTCGCGGCGCTGTCGCCGGATCTCGCGGACGAAGACGACTACGTTCCGATGCGCGAGGTCGCGACGCCGACCCTGGCGGTCGGAAGCGACCGAGGGCTGCTGCGCGACGTAGACGCGTTCGGCGGGTACGCCGAGCAGCGGCTCGGCGCGCCGCTGACGGTGACGATCCTGTCCGGTCTCACCCACGTCGACATCCTCACCGCGCGCGACAACCCGCTGGTACCGCTGTTGGCGCGCTGGGTGACGTTGCTGCCGTAGCGGGCGGTCGCTGTCCGGCCCGGCCCGACCGTGGTCATCGTCCGACCGTCGCCCGTTCGAGGTGCGGACGCGCCATCCGGAGCGCCTCGCCGATCGCCTCGCGGATCTGAACGATCCGCTGGGCGCGCGGTCGGGCGCCCGCGTCTTCGAACAGGGCGCGGTGAATCTCGATCGAGACGGTGGGCACCGCGCCGGCCGGGTCCCACGCACCGTAGCGCCGCTGGATCTCACCGTGCGCGAACGGATCGTTGATCCGCACGCCGTGCGGAACGCCGTCCTGGCCCAGCGGAAGGCGGGCGGCGAGCGTCGTTTCCAGCGCCGACGCGAGGGCGCGCGCCGCAGCGCCGGGAAGGCTGACGGGGCCGTCCTCCGGCTCGCCGTCCGGACCCCCACCGGTGATGAGCGACGCGGCCGGACGCGGCCGCCCCGCGTCCGGGCCCAGGGCGGGGCCGTCCGCCACCATGCTGTGCCCGTCGACGACGGCGAGGGGACGCTCGCGCTGGAGCTCGCGCCGAACCTGAGCGTGGAACGGATCGTAGTAGCGGCGCAGCCGTTCCTCGATCCGCTCCCCGTCCGGCTCGCCGCCCGCTGGGTAGAGCGGACGCTTGGCGAAGTCGGTGGTCTTCACGACGCCGTTCGGACCGACGTCGTCGCGAGCGCGATTCAGGTCCACCACGAACCTCGACACCGTGGCCGTCACGAAGCGTGCGCCCGGCAGCCGGAACAGCTCGTCGGTGCTCGGGTCGCCGTCGCGCCTGAGCCGCTCCAGCAGGTCCGAGCGCGTCGCGTCGTCGTGAACGTCGTCGCCGAGCATCTCCGCGAGAATCTCGAGCGGCACGGTCGCAGCGTGGTGCGGAACGGTGATCAGGAGGTCGCGCATGCGCCAGCCTACCGGGCAGGGCGCGCGCTGGGGTCGGTCGGGTACGCTGTCGCATGCTCGATCCCACCCTCCTGCGCGATCATCCCGACGACGTCCGACGCGGCGTGCGCACCAAGCGGATCGACGGCGCCGAAGCGGCGCTGGACGATCTGCTCCTCGCCGACGAGGAGCACCGCTTGTTGCGACGTGACCTCGAAGCGAAGCAGGCCCGCCGCAACACCGACAGCAAGCGCATCGGCGAGCTCAAGCGGACCGGCGAGGACGCCTCCGAGCTGATCCGCGGCATGGGCGAGCTGTCGAGCGAGGTCAAGCGCCTCGAGGAACGCGAGCGAGCGCTCAGGGAACGGATCGAGCGACTCCACCTCGACATCCCGAACCTGCCGCACGAGAGCGTGCCGGTGGGCGAAAGCGAGCACGACAACGTCGTGGTGCACGAGCGAGCGGGAACCGCCCCGGTGGGAAGCGTTCGCCCGCACTGGGACACGATGACCTCGCTGGGCTGGCTGGACGCGGAGGCGGGCACCAAGATCGCCGGCACCGGGTTTCCCGTGGTTCGGGGGACCGGGGTGCGCCTGTTCCGGGCGTTGGAGCGGTTCTTCCTCGACCGGCTCGCCGAGGCGGGATTCGCCGAGGTTCGCGTGCCGCTGCTCGCGAACGAGACGAGCGCCACCGCGACCGGCCAGCTGCCCGACAAGGAGGGGCAGATGTACCGGGTCGAGGACGGCCTCTACCTGATCCCGACGTCCGAGGTGGCGGTCACGAACCTGCATCGTGACGAGATCCTCGATGCGGCGTCGCTGCCGCTTCGCTACTGCGCGTCGACGCCGTGCTTTCGTCGGGAGGCGGGGAGCTACGGCAAGGAGGTTCGGGGCCTGAACCGCGTGCACCAGTTCGACAAGGTCGAGATGGTGGCGTTCACCGAGCCGGACGAGGGCTACGCCATGCTCGAGACCATGACGGAGCTGGCCGAGGCGATGCTGGCTGCGTTGGGCCTGACGTACCGTCGTCTGCTGATGTGCACGGCCGACATGGGCTTCACGCAGGCGAAGAAGTACGACCTCGAGGTGTGGAGCCCCGGCCAGGAGCGCTGGCTCGAGGTGAGCAGCATCAGCACGCTCACCGACTTCCAGGCCCGGCGCCTGAAGACGCGCTCACGCCCTGGCGGAGCGTCCGGAAGCGGCAAGACCTCGCTGGTCCACACGCTGAACGGCAGCGCGCTGGCGCTGCCGCGAACGGTCGCCGCGATCGTGGAGACCTACCAGCTGGACGCGGGTGGCGTCATGGTGCCAGAGGCGCTCCAGCCGTACCTCGGCGAGGGTCCTCTGGTCTGAGCGGAGTGGGTCAGCCGTCGTCGCCCCCGGTGCGGGGGACGCGGACGAACTCGCCCGAGCGCGCGCGGGCTTGGTCTCGGGCGCGCTCGGGCACCAGCCCGGCCTGCACCACGTCGGCGCGCGTCCCGTCCTCGACGTGGAGGGGGCGCAGCATCGGCTCGAGTCCGTCGACGTCGATCTCCGTGAGCTCGCCCAAGTGGGCCAGGACGCGCTCCAGATCGCCGCGGAGCCCCTCTCGCTCGTCGTCCTCGAGTCGTAGCCTGGCCAGGCGGGCGAGGTGGGTCAGCTCGTGGTCGTCGACCTTCATGACGGCAGGCTAGCACGGCCCGCAGGCGGCGCGAATCGGACGCGAACCGGGTCGGGGACGGCGGTCGCCGCCCGCGCGGAGGGCTATCATGCGCAGGTGAAACCGACCAGCCCGGCACGCGAACGGGTGTTGCACGCGGCCGAGGAGCTGTTCGCCCGGCACGGCTTCGCCGGCGTGACCATGCGCGACATCGCACGAGAGCTCGGGATTCGGCAGGCGTCGCTCTACTATCACGCTCCTGCGGGAAAGCAGGACCTGTACGTCCAGGTCGTCGAGCGCAGCATGGAGCGTCATCGGCGAGCGATGGAGGCCGCGGTCTCGCAGGCGGCGTCGCTCCGGGACGCGCTCCACGCCGTCGCCGACTGGCTCCTGGGACAGCCTCTCGTCGATCTGTTCCGGATGGTCCGCAGCGACATGGCGGCCGCGTCGCCCGAGCACACCGACCGCCTGCGCGCCCTGGCGTACCGCGCGCTGCTCGAGCCGCTGAGGGCCACGTTCGCGGCGGCCGCCGAGCGCGGCGAGACGCGAGCGGCCGACCCGATGCTGCTCGCGGGAACGTTCCTGGCGACGATCGAGTCGATCGATCATGCCGTCACCGTCGAGGGCGCGACGCGGCCGGCCCGAGAGATGGCGCGCGAGATGATCGACGTATGGTGGACCGGCCTTCAGCTTCGCGGCGGTCGCGTCGGGCCGGATGACGACCGCGGTGTCGGCTAGAACGCCAATCCCAGCAACGCCCACAGCGGAACGACCAGCAGCAGCGCCGGCAGCATGCTGGCGACGCGCACCCGCACGATCTCGAGCAGCCCCAAGCCGAGGCCGATGATCATCAGGCCGCCCACGCCGTTGACGAGGAGCACCCTCGGATCGTTCGCGGGGTCGGGCAGCCACTGCGTCAACAGCCCGGCGCCCAGGGAGAGCCCGCCCTGGTAGAGGGCGACCACGATCGCCGACGCCATCACGCCCACGCCGAAGGTCGTGGCCAGCGCCAGCGACGCCAGGCCGTCGAGGGCGCTCTTGAGCAGCAGGAAGTCGGGGTCGCCGACGAGCCCGTTCTGGATCGAGCCCAGGAGGGTGAGCGGGCCCACGCAGAACAGCAGGGTCGCCGCGACGAACCCTTCGGTGAAGCGGCCGCTGCCGCGGAAGCGTCGCTTCAGCCGATCGCCGATCCGCTCCAAGCCCTCCTCGATTCGCAGCGCCTCGCCCAGCGCGCCACCCGCCGCGAGGCCGAGCAGCGCCACGATCACGCCCGGTGGCGCGTCGACCCTGAGCAGGTCCATGGCCGAGCCGATGCCGATGAACACCGTGGTGAGGCCGATGGCCTGCATCACGACGGTCACCGTCCGCGCAGGCAGGCGGCCACGGAGCGCCAGGCCCAGCGACGAGCCGAGCAGCACCGCGATCACGTTGACGATCGTGCCCGAGGTCTGCGCCAGCAGGCTCACGCCGGAGGTCCGCCCTCGTCGCCGGCGGCCGCTGCGGTGGCCCCGCCGCGGAGCACCATCACCGTCACGACCGCTGCCGCCACCAGCGGCAGACCGATCAGCCAGGCCAGCCAGGTGGTCAGGGACTGCGGCCCGGTCGCCGTCGGCGGAAAGATGAACGAGCGCGGCTCCGTGTCGCCGCTCGCTCCGACGTTCAGCGTGATCGTCGCTTGGGCCTCCTCCTGCCGGAACGTCTGGTCGCGAAAACGGAGGGTCCATTCGCCCTGTGCCGGGAGCACCAGCTCGGTCCGGTACACGCCCGGTTCGATCTCGGTGAAGCGATCGCTCTCGAGCACCGGTTCGCCCGCGGGGGGGCGGGCCTCGACGAACACGACGGCGTCTTCGACCGGCGCGTCGACCGGATCGCGCATCTCGAGAACGACGGCGGCCGGCTCGTCCGCACGCACGGGGGCGGGCTCGGTCGAGACCGTGCCGAACACCAGCGTAGCGTGCGCGAGCGCGGCGGCGAGGCAGCTCCAGACCAGGGTGGCCGCGGCGGCGCCCGTGGCGTGCCGGACGACGGAACGAGGGCGACCGCCTCCACGGGGTCTGCGGTCGGCGGGGTCACGGCGCATGCGATACCTCCCAGAGCACGTCGCGTGGCAGGGCGCCCCGCACGTGCACGACGGCCGCCAGCTCGCGACCGATCCATCTCCAGTGCCACGGCTCGTAGGCGTAACAGCTACGGTCCGACGCGCCCTCCGGGTAGCTCGATACGAACCCGTACCTCCAGGCGTGGCGCTGCATCCACGCCCCCTCGGGTGTTCGGGCCCAGTCCGCGACGTCCCACGGCGCTGGGCCTCCCACGCTCCCCAGGTCCACGGAGGTGCCCAGCTGGTGCTCGGAGTGGCCCGGCCGGGCGCTGGTGGTGAGCGCTGCGGCCTCGCCGTCGAGGCGGACCCAGTACGCGAACGTCGTCGCCTGGTAGGCGTAGCTGCGGTACGCCGAGCGCAGCTCGAGCGAGACCCCGTCGGCGTGCGCCGCCTCGCGCAGCGCACGCAGATCGGGAACGACCACCGCACGAACCGAGCGATCATCATTGAACCCCGCCTCGCGGGCCGGCACCAGGTCGCCGGGCGCCCAGCTCTCGGGCAGGGCGAACACGGTGTCCAGCACGGTCCAGCGCCCGTCGCCCTCCGGATGGATCCGGGCGGGCACGTCCCGGTACGCGCACGGCGGAGGCCCGCCGGCGTCCTCGGCCTGCTGGGCGTCTCCGACCTCGGGTCCCTGCTGGGCGCTGGCGAGCAGGACCAGCGACGACGCGACGCTCGTCAGCGCCGCCGCGACCGCGAGAGCGGCGAGCCGGCGCAGGCGCCGGACGGGTACCCGGCGTCCCGGCGTGCGACGACCCGTCATCGGAACGACCTCGCCATCAGAACGACGGCCCCAGCACGGTGCCGCGCATCTCCATCGGCTGGGCCAGAATCAGGAGCTGGAACACCGCCAGGCCGATCACCAGGATCAGCATCGGCCACATCGCCGCCACGCCACGCCGCCCGAAGTCACGCAGCGCGATCCGGACGACGAGGAACGCGGCCAGGAGCGCGTAGCCGCCGCTCACCGCGGCGGTGATGGGGAACAGCCAGGTCGACGGCATCCAGCGCGCCAGGCGCCAGTCCGGATCGACGGCCGCGCCCCGAATCTCGAAGAAGTGCTGCATCACGGGCACGATCGACGCTGCGCCGGTGAGGAAATGGAACAGGTAGTGCGCCGCCCAGAATCCGAACGCCAGCGCCACGAACACGTAGCCCCAGCGTAGGAACGCTCGGCGAGGCGCGAAGCCGGCCCCGCCCGCGAGATCGGCGAGGACGGCGGCCGTTCCGACCAGGGCCAGTCCCGCCAGGCTGATCGCGCCGAACACCAGCGCCAGCAGGAACGCCTCGTTGCGACTGCCCGTCGTGGCAGCGAGCCACTCGGCGACGTCGTAGAACGGGGGAACCATCGCCATCGCGTTCAGCAGGCCCCAGAACAGCAGCAGCACGGCCAACACCAGCACCGGAGGGCCCCAGCGACGACGCCACGGCGCGCGCGCCAGCTCGCGGCCCGGCGATCTGAGCATCAACGAGACGTTGTCGTACGGGCAGGCCCGGACGCAGTTCATGCACGAGGTGCAGTCCATGTTCGAGGTCATCGCCGGAACGAGCAGGCGCGTCTCGCAGCCCGGAAACACGCCCTCGCCGTTGGGCCTCACCACCTCGTCCGCCGCGATGAACGCTTCTGCGCTGGTCGCGTCCGCACGCTCGGTCCGCGTCTCGCGGCCGTGCAGGCACGGCTTGTGCTCGCAGGCGCGGCAGACGTCCGGATCGGTGGCTGCGATCTGCGTGGGGGACACGCTGGAGAACACGAAGTTGAAGTTGCCCAGTGGACAGACGTACCGGCAGAACGTGCCTGCCGGGAAGAGGGCGTCGACAGCGAACGCGCCTGCGAAGTAGGCGATCGCCAGCCAGGCGGTGAGCCAAGGACTGGCCCACAGGTCGAACACCTCGTAGCTGTAGAACACCGCGAAGAGCAGAACGGCCACCAGCCACTTGTTGCGCAGCCAGGAGGGCCAGCGAAGCTCGGCAGGCAGCCAGCGCTTCACGGCGTTCGCCGGACCGCGGGTCAGCATCAGCGGACAGGCGGCGCAGAACGCATTGCCGACGAGGGCCAGCGCGACGACGACCAGCCCCCGGTAGTGAAGCCAGCTCGCGGTCGTCGCGACGTTCCTCGGTGCGAGCTGACGTCCCGTGAGGCCGTCGATGATCACCATCACGGCCAGGGCCAGCAGCGGCAGCTGAAGCACCAGACGGGCGTAGCGCCAGCGGACGAAGCGGCGCAGGCCGGGAAGCCGGAACAGGTCCGGCCCGCGCGGCTGGTCGGCGATCGGACCGGACGTGGGGAGCGGTACGCGGCGACTCACGGTCTCACGGTCGGCGGACGGTCGTCGCGGCTTCCTGGCGGGTCGTGGACCCGTCCGGCAACGTCACGTCGGCGGTGACGATCCAATCCCCGGCCATGTCGAACACCATGTCGTCGGCCCGGTACACCCCGGGGGACGCCTCGAAGGCGGCGCGAATCACCGGCACCATGCCGGCGTGCGTCATGTCGCCGGTGATCTCGACGTCGGCGCCTTCGACCGCCACGCCGTCCCGGTCCACGCGGACCACCACCGTGGCGGGACCGACGGCGGGAGCTTCGGGAAGGTCGATCGCGACCGCGACCGGGTCGGCGCTCGCCGATCCGGTCGTCGACGATCCCGCGTCGGGCGGGCGGCAGGACGCCAGGAGCGCCGTCAGGGACAGAACGAGAACGACTGCACGCATCGCACGGACCCTACCACGCCCGGTTCCCGGGCCGGGTCGCTCGTGGCCAGCTCGGGGTGCCACCGATCGATCGCGACGAGGTAGGCCAGCACCCCTTCGGCGATGGCGCCCGCTGGACGGTTCGGGTCGCCCAGCCAGGCCCGGTCGAGGGGATGGCTCAGGTAGCCCATCTCGACGATGAGTCCCGCCGTGCCCGCTCGCGCGGCGTGTCGAACGCGATCGTGCGCGAACGCGTAGTAGTCCAGCATGGCGCCCGAGACGTTGTCGCCGTCGTCCGGCATCGGCGCGGCGCGCAGGTAGGCGACGTCCACCAGGCGGCGAAGCCACGGCTCGCGACGGTTGCGAGCCGGCTCGCGATGGGCGCTCTTGTACCCTCGGCGCGCCGGGTCGCCGCTGGCGTCGGCGTGGAGGGAGACCAGCACGCTCGGACCGTAGCCCGGGGGCACCGTCGCAGCCAGGAGCTCGACCTGCACGCCTGCCGCCGCCAGACGCTCGGCCAGCGCGATGGCGACCGCACGGTTCACGTCGACCTCGTTCACGCCGCCGCCCCTGCCGCCCGTGCTCGTCCGCAGGTCGGCGAGCTCGTCTGGATGCTCGTGCGCATGGAGATGGCCGATCTGGAGCGCGACCGTCGGAGGTCCTTGCAGCCACGCCCGGATCCGGGTCCAGCCGTCGGGCGTCGGTGGAATGCCGGTTCCCGCGATCTCCTCGACGCGCGCTTCGGTCGCGAGCGAGCGCTCCAGCCACGCCCAGCCGGCCAGGGCGGACAGGAGCGCCACGAGCAAAAGAGCGCGGGTCGCCCAGCGGCGCGAGCCGCTGCGCCGTGAACGGGGCTGCCGGGCGGCGCCGGCGAGAGGAAGCGAGGTCACGCTCACGCTGCGAGCCTACGCCTGGGCGCCGACCGCTCGCTGCGAAACGTCCGACAACGAAACGTCCGACGCCGAAACGTCCGACGCCGAGACGTTCGACGCCGCGGCGAGACGCGGCTCAGACGCGCTCGGCGGTGATCCAGAAAAGGATGTGCTCGCAGATGTTCTCGATGTGATCGCCCAGACGCTCGAGGTAACGCCCGACGCTCAGCAGTTTCGTGGCCGGCGTGATCGAGCGGTGGTCCTCGAGCATGTAGGTCAACAGCTCGCGCTGGATCTGCTCGTACAGCTCGTCGATCTCCTCGTCCATCGCGAGCGCCCGTCGCGCTGCGTCGGCGTCGCTCTCGGCCAGGGCGGCGATGGTCGTGTCGATCATCACCTCCGCGATCTCGAGGATCCGGTTCATGTCGATGTACTTCTTCAGCGGTGGCCGCGACGCGAGCTCACGACCGGCTTTCGCGACGTGCACGGCGTAGTCGCCGGCGCGCTCGATGTCGCTCAGCGAACGGTGCATCGCACCGAGGAAGCGCAGGTCGCGGGCCGCGGGCTGCCGCCGCGCGATCACGCTCAGGATCCGGTGCTCGAGCTGGTCCTGGAGCTCGTCCACCGCCCGGTCGTTCGCGACGCAGCGCTCGGCGGCGTCGACGTCGGCGTCGATCAGCGACCGGCGAGCCAGATCGACGGACGCCCGAACCAGGCTCAGCATCCGCACGGTCTCGGCGGTGACCTCCTGCAGGTCTTGATCCAGCGCGTTCATCGAGTCCGATCGTAGCATGGCTCCATGCTGCCCTTTCCGTGTCAGGGACGCGTCAGGTCGGTCGTTCGGGCGTCCGGCGGCGCGATGACGGTCCCCTGACGTGGCGGCGGTATCGTGATGCGGTGACGAACGACGACCGTGTCCACCCCGGCGGGCTCTCCAGCGACCGGTCCTCGAGTGACCGGTCCTCGGCGCCCACGGTGCTGGTGGTCGAGGACGATCCCGCCGTGCGTGAGCTCGTGGCGCTGCACCTCGCGCGGGCGGGCTTCATCGTGCACGAGGCCGCCGACGGAGGCGAGGGATGGGCACGCCTGGCGCTGGCGGACGTCGTGGTGCTCGACCGGATGCTGCCCGACGAGTCCGGCGACGCCTGGCTGCGGCGGCTTCGTGCGGACCCGGATCACGTGCGGCTGCCGGTGCTCATGCTGACGGCTCGCGCCAGCGAGGTGGACCGCGTCGGCGGGCTCGAGGCGGGCGCCGACGACTACCTGGTCAAGCCGTTCAGCGCCCCGGAGCTGGTCGCCCGCTTGCGGGCGTTGCTGCGTCGCGTGCCGTCCCGACGCCGCTCCACCGTCGGCGGGCTGGTGGTCGACATCGAGGAGGCACGGGTGACGCACGAGGGGACCGAGGTCGAGCTGACGCGCCGCGAGTTCGAGCTGATCGCCTACCTGGCAGCCCATCCCGGCCGCGTGTTCGCCCGCTCGGAGCTCCTGGATCGCGTGTGGGGCGAAGACTACCTCGGCACCGAGCGCACCGTCGATCAGCACGTCGCCCAGCTGCGCCAGCGGCTCGGCGACGAGCTGATCGAAACCGTCCGCGGCAGGGGGTACCGGCTTGCCCAACGCGACGGCTGAGGGATGGCTGGACGGACTGGCCGAAGGGGTCGTGCGGGTCCGGGACGGTCGCGTCACGCACCTGAACGCAGCCGCGTCGTCCATGCTGGGCGCCGATCCGGACCGGTCGGTCGGGTTGGCGCTCATCGCCGTCGTACGCGATCACCGGCTGGAGCAGGTCTGGCTCGACGGGGATCCGCAGGAGCTGACCGTTCGCGGTCGCAGGATCGAGGCGGTCCGGATCGAAGGTGGGCTGGCGCTACGCGACGTGACCGCGGTACGTGCGGCTCGGCAGGACGCGCGGGAGCTGCTCGCCGTGCTCTCGCACGAGCTGCGGACGCCGGCGACCACGATCCGGTCGACGCTCGAGGCGCTTCAGTACGACGACCTGCCGGCCGCTACGCGGCGTCGGCTGCTGCTCCGAGCGGGCGAGGAGGCCGACCGCCTGGTCCGGCTGCTATCGGACCTCACGGTCGACCTGCGTCCCCCGCGCGAGCGTAGCGTGGTCCTCGCCGACCTGCTCGAGCGCGCGTGCTTCGTCCTGGCCGCCCGGCTGACCGAGCACGGCGTCCGGGTCGAGAGGCACGTCGGAGAGGTCCACGTCTGGGCCGATCCCGACAAGGTGATGCAGGTGCTCGTGAACCTGATCGAGAACGCGGTCGTGCACGGACCGGACGACGCCGTGGTGGACGTGCTGGCGGAGGAGCGCGACGGAAAGGTCGCGATCCGCGTGCGCGACCGGGGCGAGCCGCTGGACGACGAGCGCTCGGCTCGGCTGTTCGAGCCGCACGCCAAGGGCACCGCGAGTCAGGGAGGCGGAACGGGTCTGGGACTGTACGTGGTGCGATCCATCGCCGAGCGCTGGGGCGGGTCCGCTTGGGGTGCCCGCTGGCACGACGCGGACGGGGCCGAGGGTGCCGGTGGAGAGGGCGCCGGCGGAAACGAGTTCGGGGTCCTCGTCCCGGCCGAGCGACCCGGCTCCTGATCGAGCGACCCAGCGAACGCCAGCGTCACGGTCGGGCGTCGCTGCTCCTCGCGGCAGACGCCAGCTCGGCGGGCACCCTGGGGGGCGTCTCGACGCGCTTCGGACGCGACGTCCGACGTAGTGGCCGAGGCATGCGGGCCGGCGTCAGTGCGCGTCTGCGCTTCGTCCGCGCCGTGGAGCGCCGCAACGGACGCTGCCAGCGCACGCCGTCGTCGCTCTGGGACCCGGTGATTCCGCGCGCGGCGCCCGGCGCGGCACCTCGCCACCACCTGGGCGACGGGAACGCCGTGAACAGCGCGCTCGCCAGCACGCCGGTCACGACCGCGTCGTCCGTGGTCAGCAGGGCGGCCAACGTGGCCGGACCACCGAGCGCTGCCCACGCCGCGAGGCCCAGCGTGGCCGTCGCCAGCGACCAGCCCAGCAGCACCGCCAACGGCGCCGCGAGGCGGTGCCGGCGCGGGGACGGCGCGATGGCGATCCATCCGACCGCCGCGAGCTCCAGGGCCAGCAGCGCGTCGGCGCCGTGGAGCGGCCACTGACGCGCCTCGACGGCGGCGAACGCCAATCCCGCCAGCGCGCCCACGGTCGGCCCGTAGCCCAGCGCCAGCAGGTAGAGCGGCAGCCGGCGAACGCCTTCGAGCGGCCAGCCGCTCTGGATCGTGGCGCCGATCCGGTCGCCCGCCGCGGTGAGGGCGACGGCCGCCACGATCGCCAGCGCCAGCGCGATCCAGGTGGCCGGGCGTCCGAGTGCGCGAACGTCTCCGCGCGACCAGCCACCCAGCAGCGAGGCGAGGGCCAACACGGCGGCACCCAGCAGCGCGTAGCGCACCAGCGGATCCGGTCCCGCCCTGGCGACGATGTCCAGGAGCGTCACAGGTCCGCCCCGTCCTCGCCCAGCGGCGGCCAGCGATCGGGAAAGCCGGGCGCGTCGTCGGCGAGGGTCGCGCCGAACGGCGAGGCATCGAACGTGCCGCGTCGCATCATCCTCTCGACCGCCGCCCAGCTCGCTCTGCGTCGCGGCGGCCCGAGGCGCGCCAGCGTGACCGCCCAGGCCCAGACGGCCGCTCGCTGAGCGGCGCTGCGGACGGGCCCGTGGTGTCGCCGCGCGACGACCATTCCGCCACGGAGCCCCTCGACCAGGAACCGTCCCGCGTCCGGCGTGGAGCTACCGCCCAGGTGCACGGCCTCCGCGCCCACCAGCCGGCATCGCCAGCCTCGGGTCCGCACGCGAAGGCACCAGTCGAGGTCCTCGTTGCCGAACCGCAGCGTCGTGTCCATCCCACCGGCGTCCCGGACCGCGGCCACGCGCGTGGCGAACAGGCAGCCCGACAGCCAAGCCACGTCGCGCACGGCGTGCGGTCCGCGCCCGTCGAGCGGCGCGGTCGCCCAGCGGTAGGGAACGCCTTGGTCCTGGAGGCGACCGTCGGGCGTCCGCACCAGGGGCCCCACGGCCGCGACGTCCGGATCGTGGAACGGCGCGGCCATGGCGGCCAGGGTGTCCGCGCCCACGTGGACGTCGGCGTTCATCACCGCGATCAGCGGACCGGCAGCGCGCACGAACGCCTCGTTCACCGCGGCGGCGTAGGAGTGGTTCTCGGTGGGGACGAAGCGGGCGCCGGGATGGGTCTCGTGGACCAGCTGCGCGGTGTCCGGCTCCGGAGCGGTGTCCAGCACGCGCACGGGCACGTCCGGGGCGTGCCGCGCCAGCCGCGCGAGGCAGCGGCGCAGCACCTCCGGCGTTCGATGGTGAACGACGACGACCTCGGAGATCCGCACGTCGTCAGGCTAGCCCAGCGCGGGCCATGAAGGTCTCACGCGCGCGGGCTAGCCTGCGCCACGTGACGAGCTCCCCCCGCAGGATCGGCGTCGCCTTGGGCGGCGGAAGCGCGCGCGGCTACGCGCACATCGGTGCGCTGGCCGCGCTCGAGCGGCACGGCCTGGTGCCCACGGTGCTGGCCGGAACCAGCTTCGGCGCCGTGGTCGGTGCGCTGTACGCGTCGCGCCGTAGCCCCGAGGAGCTCGAGGCGCAAGCGGCACGGCTCCGGCGGCGCGACGTGCTCCCCAGCGTGATCGACTTCGGGCTGCACCGTGGCGCGCTTTTTCGCGGTCGGCGGCTCGAGCAGTACTTCGATCGCCTTCTCGAAGGTCGGTCGTTCCACGACCTCGACCGCACCCTGGTCGTGACCGCCACCGACGCGGACAGCGGCGAGCGGGTGGTGCTGGACCGGGGCCCGTTGGCGCCCGCGCTGAGGGCGTCCGCGTCGCTGCCGGGCGTGTTCGCGCCGGTCGAGATCGACGGGCGGCGCCTGATCGACGGCGGGATCGGGGCGCCGGTTCCGTTGGCCACGCTCGACGCGTTCGAGCTCGATCTTCGGATCGGGATCGGCGCGGGCGCCGACGCGGACGACTCGGGCACGATCCGCGCCGTCCGGCGAGCGCTCGAGCATCCGTGGGGCCGCCGCGTGCACGCCGCGATGGGCCGCGCGGGGCCGGGACAGGCGGGCGCGCTGGTGCGGGCGCTGGCCTGGACCGTCGAGGGCTATCGCGCGGCGGTGGAGCTTCACGACGCGCCGGGGCTGCACGTCCACACGCGTCCTCCGATCCACTGGCTGCGCTTCGACCGCGCCGAGGATGCGATCCGGGCCGGCGACGGCGCGCTGGAGCGGGCCGCACCGGCGCTGTGGGCCGCGCTTACAGGATCGTCTTTCCCAGCAGGCTTGCCGCCATCTCGACCATGATCTCGGCCGTCCGGTTCCGCTCGTCCAGGATCGGGTTCACCTCGACCAGATCGAGGCTGGTGACGCGGCCCGTGGACGCCAGGATCTCCATCAGCAGGTGCGCCTCGCGGTAGCTGAGGCCGCCGGCGACGGGTGTGCCGACGCCGGGCGCGATGACGGGGTCCAGGACGTCCGCATCGAACGACACGTGCAGCCTCGGCAGGTGCGCCACCCTCGCCACCGCCTCGGCGGCCACCTCGGCCATGCCGCGGCGGTCGACGTCGGTCATCGTGAAGGCGGTCATGCCGGCTTCGTGGATCCAGCTCCGCTCGGACGGATCGATCGAGCGCAGTCCGATGTAGACGACGTCCTCCGGCCGGACCACCGCTCCGCCGCCCCACACGCCGGTCAGCCGCGCGTCGCCGTGCCCCAACAGCGTCGCGACCGGCATGCCGTGCACGTTTCCGGACGGACTGGTGTCGGGCGTGTTCAGATCCGCGTGCGCGTCGATCCACAGCAGGCCCGTCCTGCCGGTGTCCGCCACGCCGGCGACCGTTCCCATCGAGACCGAGTGATCGCCGCCCAGGAAGATCGGCAGGGCGTCCGGCGGCAAACCGCGGGCGGCCCGGTAGGTGCGGGCGCAGGCGTCCGCGATCGCGTCGGCGAAGGGGAGGGCGTCCGGGCTGGCCGTCGCCTCCGCCACCGGGACGTCGACGTTGCCGCGGTCGGTCAAGACGTGTCCTAGCGCCTCGAGGGCGGGCGCGAGTCGGGCCAGGCGCAGCGCGCTCGGGCCCATGTCGACGCCGCGTCGTCCGGCGCCGAGGTCCATCGGGATGCCCAGCAGGTGGATGTCGGCCATGCCCGCATGATCGCACGGCCGCGCGTCAGCGGCCGTCCTCGGGCTCGTGCCAGTGACGACCGACCGCTTCGAGCATCTCGTACGCGGCGTCGGGACCGCGGCTGCCCGCCTCGTACGGGTGCGGCTGCGCGTCCCCGTCGGCATGCTCCAGCAGGGGCTGCACCACCCGCCACTGGGCCTCGACCTCGTCCGCGCGCATGAACAGCGTCGCGTCGCCCAGCATGGCGTCGAGGATCAGCGTCTCGTACGCGTCGGGCGGGGGTCGCTCGAAGCGACCCTCGTACGCGAAGTCCAGGCTCACCCGCCCCAGGCGGATGCCCTGTCCCGGACGTTTGGCGTTGAACAGGAAACGGATCCCCTCGTTCGGCGTCACGCGAAGCACCAGCCGGTCGGCCTTCAGGTCGGTCGGAAGCTGGAACGGAATGTGGGGAGGCGTCTTGAAGCGCAGCACGATCTCGCTGGCCTTCTGCTCCAGGCGCTTGCCGCTGCGGACGTAGAACGGCACGCCCGACCAGCGCCAGGTGCGCACCTCGAACGGAACGGCCGCGTACGTCGCCTGCGTCGAGGACGGATCGACGCCCTCCTCCTCGCGGTACCCGGGCATGCCGTCTCCGGCGGCGTACTGTCCGAACACCGCCTGCTCGGCGTTCGGACAGGTCATCGCGTCGAACACCTTGACCTTCTCGTCGCGGACCGGGTCGGGCTCCCAGCGCGAGGGAGGCTCCATCGCGACCAGCGCGAGCAGCTGCAGCAGGTGGTTCTGGAACACGTCCCGGACGACGCCGGCCTCCTCGTAGAAGCCGCCCCGCCCTTCGACGCCCATCGGCTCGGTCATCGTGATCTGGACGTGATCGACGTAGCGGTTGGACCAGATCGGCTCGAACAGGGTATTGGCGAAGCGGAGCACGGCGAGGTTCTGCGCCGTCTCCTTGGCCAGGTAGTGGTCGATGCGATAGATCTGGCTTTCGTCGAACGTCGTCCGCAATCGGTCGTTCAGCTCGCGGGCGCTCCGCAGGTCGTGCCCGAACGGCTTCTCGATCACCAGGCGGGACCAGCCCCCTTCGGGAGGATCGGCCAGCCCCGCCTCGGCCATGGCGTTCGCGATGCCGGCGTAGGTCGCGGGGGGCGTCGCGGTGTAGAAGAGCCGGTTCTCCAGGCCGAGCCGGTCCAGCAGCGTCCCCAGCTCGCGGTGTCCGGCCGGATCGTCGTACCCGCCTCGCACGTAGTGCACGCGCTGGGCCAGCTGGTCCCACACCTCGTCGTCGACCGGTCCGTCCGCCTCGTCCACCGCCGCACGAAAATCGGCGCGCAGGCTGTCGTCGTCGCCCTCGCTTCGGGCGTAGCCGACGATCCTGGTGTCCGGGTGCAACGCGCCGTCGCAGTGGAGCGTCCACAGCGCCGGCACCAGCTTGCGGTGCGCCAGATCGCCGGTGGCGCCGAACACCACGAAGGCGCAGGCGTCGGGGCGCGGGCGGGCAGGCGTGGCGCCGGCGTCCGCGTCGGATGTGGGCGCGACGTCGCCCTGTGAATGATCGTCGGCGGCGGAACCGGGATCGCTCATGGTCACGAAGATACCAGCAGCCTCCGGGCTCGGTGGCTCCAGGCCAGGCGGGGCCTCCGTGGTAGACTCCGCCGCCGTGCGTGGCGACACGCGCAGAGGAGGCAGGCGTGGAGCGAAGCGAACTCGACGACGCGCGGACGTTGCTGCAGCGCGGTGCGGATCAGGTGGTTCCAGAGGACGGCATCGCGCGGATGCTGGCGCGGTCGGCGGACGAAGGGCGGCCGCTGCGGGTGAAGCTGGGCGTCGATCCGTCGAGCGCGGATCTGCACATCGGCCATGCGGTGGTGTTGCGCAAGATGCGTCAGTTCCAGGATCTCGGCCATGTGGCCGTGCTGATCATCGGCGATTTCACCGCCACCATCGGCGATCCCTCGGGCCGGAACAAGACCCGGCCGACGCTGACGCTGGAGGAGACCCGCGCGAACGGTCGTACCTACGTGGCGCAGGCCACGCGAATCCTGGACGACGATCCCGCGAAGCTCGAGATCCGTCACAACTCCGAATGGCTGGAGGACCTCGGATTCGGCGGCGTCGTGCGCCTGGCGTCGACGTACACGGTCGCGCGGATGCTGGAGCGCGACGATTTCACGAAGCGCCACGCCTCGGGCGTGCCGATCGGCGTGCACGAGTTCCTCTACCCGCTCGCGCAGGCGTACGACTCCGTGGCGGTGCGGGCGGACGTCGAGCTGGGCGGCACCGACCAGCTGTTCAACCTGCTGGTGGGACGCGACGTCCAGCGCGCGTACGACCAAGCGCCTCAGATCGCGCTGACCACGCCGCTGCTCGAAGGGCTGGACGGCAGGGAGAAGATGTCGAAGAGCTTGGGCAACGTCATCGGCGTGAGCGAGCCGGCGGCCGACATGTTCAAGAAGGCGATGCAGGTGACCGACGCGCTTCTGCCGCGCTACGCCGAGCTGTGCACGCTGCTTCCGCTGGACGACCTCCGCGCCCATCTCGCCGACGACCCCGTCGGCGCCCACCGCCTGTTCGCGCGCGAGCTGGTGCGGACCTACCATGGAGGCGAGCCCATCGACGAGGCCGAGCGCCGCTACGACGCGATCGCGCGCGGCGAGACGCCGACCGACATGCCGGACGTGGTCGTTCCGGCGAGCGAGCTCGCAGACGGAACGATCGGCGCGCTGCGTCTCGCGGTGCTGGCGGGGCATGCCACGTCGAACGGCGACGCTCGCCGCCTCATCCAGAACCGCGGCCTGAAGCTCGACGGCGTCCCGATCGAGGACCCCAAGGCGTCCGTGGAGCTGACCCGGCCACGCGTCCTGCAACGGGGCAAGGACACCTTCGCGCGCGTCCGGCCGGAGGCCTGAAGGCGCCCGCTCAGATCGCCAGGATCGATGCCAGCTCGAACAGCTGCTCGTCGATCGCTTTGTGGTTCTCCCACACGTCGGCGAGCTCCACGAACACGTTGCCGCGCTTGTCGACGCCCACCATTTCGCCCGTGCGTCCGCTCAGCAGCCCTTCGACCGCCATGTAGCCGAGGCGCGACGCCAGGACGCGGTCGCGGGTCGAGGGACTGCCGCCGCGCTGGATGTGGCCGAGGATCGAGGTCCGCACCTCGAAGCCGCTTCGTTCCTCGATCGCGCGTTGCAGCGCCATCGCGCCACCGGGGAACGCGCCTTCGGCGACGACGATGATGCTGCTGGTCTTGCCTCGTCGCTCGGCCGCGACGAGCAGGTCGGCGATGTCGCCGACGTCGGCGTGCCGCTCGGGGATGAGGATCGCCTCGGCGCCGCCGGCGACGCCGACGTTCAGCGCGATGTGGCCCGAGTTGCGTCCCATCACCTCGACCAGGAACAGCCGGTCGTGGCTGGCCGCGGTGTCCCTCAGCCGGTCCACGCCGTCCAGAGCGACGTTCAGCGCGGTGTTGAACCCGATCGAGACGTCGGTCCCGTAGATGTCGTTGTCGATCGTGGCCGGAACGCCGATGACCGGGAGGCCGTGCTCGTCGTGCAGCTTCGAGGCGCCCCGGAAGCTGCCGTCGCCGCCGATCACGACGAGGCCCTCGATGCCGTGGCGTTCGAGCGTCTTCACGGCGATCGCCCTGCCTTCGGGCTCGACGAACGGGGCGGAGCGGGCGGTGCGCAGGATCGTGCCCCCGCGCTGGATGATGTTCGCGACGCTGCGCGCGTTCAGCTCTTCGACGTCGTCGTCGACGAGCCCCTGGAAACCGCGGTAGACGCCCGAGATGCGCGCGCCCCGCGCGATCGCGGTGCGGACCACGGCGCGGATCGCGGCGTTCATGCCGGGGGCGTCGCCACCGCTGGTGAGTACGGCGAGATGCTTCATCACCGGCGCAGTATAGCCACGGTGCGCGCGCACACCGGGTTCCGAGGTGCAAGGACGTTCATCCCGAATGCGACCTGGCCAGGAATGCCATGATGCCGCATGGACTTCGTCAGCTTGAGCGACGGCACGCTCGGGGAGCGCCGCGTGGCGTTGACCCCGACCGTGACCAAGCGGCTGGTCGACCTGGGCGCGAACGTGCGCTTGGAGCCCGGTTACGGGGCCGAGGCCGACCTGTCGGACGCCCTCTACGAGAAGGCGGGTGCGACGTTCGCGTCGCGGGACGAGCTGCTCGCGTCGGCCGACGCGCTGTTGTCCCTGAACCCCCCCGAAGCGTCCACGCTTCGGGAGCTTCGCGATGGCACGATCGTGATCTCCTTCTTCGATCCCTTCCGCCGCCAGGAGCTGGTCAGGACCGCACGGGACGGGGGGCTCTCGGCGCTCTGCCTGGAGCTCGTGCCGCGAACCAGCTACGCCCAGAAGATGGACGCGCTCTCGAGCCAGGCCAGCCTGGGCGGGTACGCGGCGGTGATCACGGCCGCCGACCGGAGCGGCAAGTCGTTCCCGATGATGAGCACGCCGGCGGGCACCATCCCACCGGCCCGTGTGTTCGTCGTCGGCGTCGGCGTCGCCGGTCTTCAGGCGATCGCCACCGCGAAGCGTCTGGGCGCCCGCGTCGACGCCTACGACACCCGCCCGGTCGTCGCCGAGCAGGTGCGCTCGCTGGGGGCGAAGTTCGTCGAGCTCGACGTCGGCGAGACCGGCCAGACCGAGCAGGGCTACGCCAAGGAGCTCACCGCCGAGCAGCTCGCCGAGCAGCGCCGCCAGATGGCCAAGGTGGTCGCTGGCGCCGACGTGGTGATCACGACCGCGCAGCTGTTCGGCCGGCCCGCGCCGCGCATCGTCGACGCGGCGATGGTCGCCGGCATGCGACCCGGCAGCGTCATCGTCGACATGGCCGCCTCGACCGGCGGCAACGTCGAGGGCAGCGTGCCGGACGAGGAGGTCGTCGTGGACGGCGTCCGGATCGTCGGGCTGTCCAACTTGCCGGGTCTCGTGGCGCGGGACGCCAGCGAGATGTACGCCTCGAACCTGTTCGCCCTGATCCAGCACGCCTGGGACACGGAGGCGTCGACGCTGAAGCTCGATCCGGAGAACGACGACGTCGTGGACGGCTGCCTGCTGACGCACCGGGGGACGGTCCGCGACGAGCGCGTCGCGGCCGTGCTCGAGGAAGGAAGCTCCGCATGATCCTGCTCATCTTCGTCTTCGTGCTCGCCATCTTCCTCGGGGTGGAGCTGATCACCAAGGTGCCCAGTCAGCTGCACACGCCGCTGATGTCCGGCTCGAACGCGATCAGCGGCATCACGATCGTGGGCGCCCTGATCGCGGCCAGCAGCGATAGCGCGCTGGGGACCGCGATCGGCGTGGCGGCCCTGATCTTCGCGACGATCAACGTCGTCGGCGGCTACCTGGTCACCGACCGCATGCTCGGCATGTTCCGCGCCGGGAAGAAGGAGTAGGCGATGCCTGCCGTCGTTCAGCTCGCCTACGTCGTGGCCGCGGTTCTGTTCATCCTCGGTCTCAAGCTCCTCGGTCGCGCCGACACGGCTCGGCGCGGCAACATGATCTCCGCCGGCGGGATGCTGGTGGCCGTCGTCGCGACGCTGTTCGCGGGCGGAATCTCCTGGCTCTGGATCGTCGTCGGCCTCGCCATCGGCGCGGTCGTCGGGGGGGTCGCCGCACGCATCGTGAAGATGACGGCGATGCCCGAGATGGTCGCGCTGTTCAACGGCTCGGGCGGTCTCGCGTCGATGGGCGTCGCCTGGGCCGAGTGGGTCCAGCAGCCCGAGCGGGGCGTCGGAACCGCCGCCGCCATCGCCGCGGCGGCGATGATCGGTGCCGTCGCCGCGTCGGGCAGCGTGATCGCCTGGGGCAAGCTGGCCGAGAAGCTTCCCGGTCGGTCGATCCGCCTGCCCGCCCAGCAGGTCTGGACCATCGGCCTGACGGTGCTGGGGCTGGGCATGGCCGTCTGGTTCGTGTCCGGGTCGTCCGCGTCCTCCGCCGGCCTGGCGTTCGCGGTGGCCGCCGTCGCCGCCCTGGTGCTGGGGGTGCTGCTGGTGCTGCCGATCGGCGGCGCCGACATGCCGATCGTGGTCAGCCTCCTGAACGCCTACTCGGGGCTGGCCGCCTCGATGGCCGGCTTCGTGCTGGGCAACAGCGCCCTGGTGGTGGCCGGCTCGCTGGTCGGCGCGTCGGGCTTCATCCTGACGAACATCATGTGCAAGAGCATGAACCGCAGCCTGGCGAACGTGCTGTTCGGCGGGTTCGGCGGCGCGCCCGTCGAGGGTGGCGCCGAGATCACCGGCGAGGTCAAGCCGATCACCGCCGACGATGCGTATTACATCCTGGAAGCGGCCTCCAACGTCATCGTCGTGCCGGGCTACGGCATGGCGGTCGCGCAGGCGCAGCACGTGGTTCGCGAGCTGGCCGAGATGCTCGAGAAGAACGGCGCGGAGGTCCGCTACGTCATCCACCCCGTGGCGGGCCGGATGCCCGGACACATGAACGTGCTTCTCGCCGAGGCCAACGTTCCCTACGAACAGCTCGTCGAGCCGGGGGACGTGAACCCGACGATGGAGATGGTCGACGTGGCGATCGTGATCGGCGCGAACGACGTGGTGAACCCGGCCGCGCGCGAGGACGCCTCCAGTCCGCTGTACGGCATGCCGATCATCGACGTCGACCGGGCGCGGACGACGTTCGTCCTGAAGCGCTCGATGAACCCCGGCTTCTCCGGCGTGCAGAACCCGCTGTTCTTCAAGCCGAACACCCGGATGCTGTTCGGGGACGGCAAGGCGACCGTGAGCCAGCTGGCCTCGGAGTTCAAGGAGGCGCTCGAGGGCTGAGCGCCAAGCGGATCCGGATCGCGCGTCGCGGGCGCCGTGGCCGAAAGGCCCGGCGCCCGCGTCCGTTCCCCAGCGACCCGTGCATGTAGCAGGAAAGTTGACAAAGACAGACTCACATTCGTACCATCGGGGCATGGATGCTGAACGGTTCACACGATCGTCGCTCGAGATGCTGCAATCCGCGCAGCAGATCGCGCGGACCCGTGGTCAGCAGCAGCTCGGTCCGCTTCACCTCGCCGCCGCGCTGCTGGCCGACGCCGACGGACCCCCTGCCCGCGTGGTCCAGCGGGCCGGGGGAGAGCCAGCCCAGGCCTACGCCCAGCTCGACGCCGCCCTCGCCAAGCTGCCCAGCGTCTCCGGCCAAGCCGCCGGGACCGAGGTGTACGCCGGCGCCGAGCTGAACCGCGCGCTCTCCGCGGCCGACGCCCTGGCCCGCGAATGGGGCGACCGCTTCGTCGCCGCCGACGTCCTGCTCGTCGCCCTCCGCCGTACGGTTTCCCGGGAGCTGGCCATGCTTCCGGGCGCCGCCGAGCTCGAAGCCGCCGCCAAGGAGATCCGCGGCGGACGGACCGTCGACGACGAGGGCGCCGAGGGCACCTTCGAGGCCCTCGACACGTACGGCATCGACCTCACTCGCCAGGCCCGGGACGGCGGGCTCGACCCGGTCATCGGTCGCGACGACGAGATCCGCCGGGCCATCCAGATCCTGCTGCGGCGCACGAAGAACAACCCCGTCCTCATCGGCGAGCCCGGCGTCGGCAAGACGGCCATCGCCGAGGGTCTGGCCCAGCGCATCGTCAGCGGAGACGTGCCCGAAGGGCTGCTGGGCAAGCGGATCGTGCAGCTGGACATGGGCTCGCTGCTGGCCGGCGCGAAGTACCGCGGCGAGTTCGAGGAGCGCCTCAAGGCGGTCATCACCGAAGTGGTGGACGCGGGCGGCGAGATCGTGATGTTCATCGACGAGCTGCACACCATCGTCGGCGCCGGCAAGGCCGAGGGCGCCGTCGACGCGGGCAACATGCTGAAGCCGCCGCTCGCCCGCGGGCAGCTGCGCATGATCGGCGCGACCACGCTCGACGAGTACCGCGAGATCGAGAAGGACGCCGCGCTCGAGCGCCGCTTCCAGCCGATCTTCGTCGACGAGCCGTCGGTCGAGGAGACGGTCAGCATCCTCCGCGGCCTCAAGGAGAAGTACGAGGTGCACCACGGCGTGCGCATCACCGACCCCGCGCTGATCGCCGCCGCGACGCTGAGCCATCGCTACGTCGGCGACCGGCAGCTGCCGGACGCGGCGATCGATCTGATCGACGAGGCGGCCAGCCGGATCCGGGTGCAGCTCGACAGCCTGCCCGAAGAGATCGACGCGCTCAAGCGCCGCAAGCTCCAGCTCGACGTCGAGCGGGCGGCCCTGGCCAAGGAGGAGGATCCCGAAAGCGCCGCACGGCTCGTGCGGGCCGAGGAGGAGCTCCGCACGCTCGAGGAACGCATCGAGGAGGCCCAGAGCGACTGGCGCAGCGAGAAGGAGAAGCTCGACGAGCTGCGCGAGGCCCAGGAGGAGCGCGACCGCGTCCGGACACGCATCGAGGCCGCGGAGCGCGACTACGACCTGAACCAGGCGGCGGAGCTCCGCTACGGGCACCTGCCGAAGCTCGACCAGCGCATCCGCGAGCTCACCGCCGAGCTCGAGGGCGCCCACTACGTCCGGCTCGAGGTCGGCGAGGACGAGGTCGCCGAGGTGGTCTCGCGCTCGACCGGCATCCCGGTCGCCCGCCTGATGGAGGGCGAGCGCGAGAAGCTGCTCGGCCTCGAGGACGAGCTGCACCGCCGCGTCGTCGGACAGGACCGGGCGCTCTCGGCCGTCGCCGACGCCGTTCGCCGCTCGCGGGCGGGACTGGCCGACGACCGCAAGCCGATCGGCAGCTTCCTGTTCCTCGGGCCTACCGGCGTGGGCAAGACCGAGACCGCGAAGGCGCTAGCCCAGCAGCTGTTCGACGACGAGGACGCCATGGTGCGGCTGGACATGAGCGAGTACATGGAGCGGCACACCGTCGCCCGGCTGATCGGGGCGCCCCCCGGCTACGTCGGCTTCGAGGAGGGCGGCCAGCTCACCGAGGCGATCCGCCGCAGGCCGTACGCCGTGGTGCTGTTCGACGAGATCGAGAAGGCGCATCCTGACGTCTTCAACGCACTTCTGCAGCTGCTCGACGACGGCCGTCTCACCGACGCCCACGGGCGCACGGTGGACTTCCGCAATACCGTCGTGATCCTCACCAGCAACATCGGCAGCCCCCAGATCCTCGAGATGGGACGGTCCGGCAGGCCCGCCTCGGAGATCGAGGAGACGGTGATGAACGAGCTCCGCACCGCGTTCAGGCCCGAGTTCCTGAACCGGCTGGACGACATCGTGGTGTTCGAAGGGCTCAGTCGCGAGCAGGTCGCCAGGATCGCCGAGCTGCGGATCGACGAGCTTCGTGCCCGCCTGGCGCCCACCCGGATCCGGCTCGAGGTGAGCGACGAGGCGCTGGCGTTCCTGTCGCGGGTCGGCTTCGACCCGGCGTTCGGCGCGCGCCCGCTGGCGCGTGCCATCCGCAAGCACCTCGAGACGCCGCTGAGCCGTGAGATCCTCGGCGGGTCCGTACAGGACGGCGACATCGTGAAGGTGCGCACCGACGGCGAGCGCCTGACGTTCGAGGTGGATCGGCCCCAGGACGTGCTCGGCGGAGGCGCTGCAGCGACGTAGGCGCTGCACCGACGAGCGCGACCGCGCGCGTGCCGACGGTGCGGCCGCACGCGCGTGGACCCCGGGTACGGTGGGCGACGACGGCTCGCTCGAAGCGGGCTACCCTCGACCGACGTACGCGGCCACGCCTGGTGGCCGAGCGTGCCCGTTCTCTCGGAAGGAACCCCATGTGCGGCATCTGCGGCGTCCACGGACGCCATCCCGACCCGGTAGGCGAGACCCGCAGGATGATGGCGGCGTTGCGTCACCGTGGACCCGACGACGAGGGCGTGATCAGCGTCGGCCCGACCACGCTGGGCCACGTCCGCCTCTCGATCGTCGATCCGGAGGGCGGGGTCCAGCCGCACCGGAGCGAGGACGGGACCGTCGCGCTCGCCGGCAACGGCGAGATCTACAACCACGAGGGTCTACGCGCGCTGCTGGGGGACCACGAGTTCGCCTCCGACGCGGACACCGAGGCGGCGCTCCACCTGTTCGAGCGCGATGGCGCGGCGTTCGCGCGGGCGCTGGACGGCATGTACGCCCTGGCGGTCGCCGACGGCCGCGATCTGGCGCTGGCGCGCGATCCGCTGGGGATCAAGCCGCTCTACCTCGCCGAGAAGGACGGCACGACCTGGTTCGCATCCGAGCTCAAGGCGCTGGCCCACGTCGGCGCGCCGCTACGGGCCGTGCGGCCGGGCACCGTCTGGCACTCGCGTCACGGGGTGCGCCGAAGCTGGTCGCTGCCCGAGGCGCGCAGCGAGATCGGCGACGCGGACGAGGCTCGGCGCGCGGTCCGCGCAGCGCTCGAGGCGGCGGTCGACAAGCGCCTGATGGCCGACGTTCCGCTGGGCGCGTTCCTCTCGGGCGGGCTGGACTCGAGCGCGATCGCGGCCCTGGCGATCCGCCGCGCCGGCTCGCTCAAGACCTTCTCGGTCGGTACCGAGGGATCGCCCGACCTGATCGCGGCCCGCGTCGTCGCGGAGCATCTCGGCACCGATCACTACGAGCACGTCATCGATCCCGCCGAGGTCCGCGAGGTGCTGCCGGGCATCGTGGCAGGGCTCGAGTCGTTCGACGCCGACCTGGTTCGAAGCGTGGTGCCCACCTGGTTCACCGCGCGCCTGGCCGCCGAGCACGTCAAGGTGATCCTGACGGGGGAGGGCGCCGACGAGCTGTTCGCCGGCTACGCCTACCACGCCGACTACGACGGCGACCCGGGCGCCCTGGCCAGCGAGCTGACCCGGTCGCTGGGGACGATGCACGACGTGAACCTGCAGCGCGTCGACCGTATGACCATGGCGCACGGCCTCGAAGGCCGCGTGCCGTTCCTGGACTGGGGCCTGATCGACGTGGCGCAACGCATCGATCCCCGCCTCAAGCGGCGGGGCGGCACCGAGAAGTGGATCCTGAGGGAGGCCGTCGCCGACCTGCTGCCCGAGGCGATCGTCTGGCGCGGCAAGGCCCAGTTCGACGAAGGGTCGGGCTCGGTCGACCTTCTCGCCGACCTCGTGCGCGACCTACCGGACGAGCCCGGCCCCGACGCGCCGTTCCCGCTCCGCTCGGCCGAGGAGGCGGCGTACTACCGGATGTTCGCCGGCGCGTTCCCCGATCCGCAGGCCGCCGCGGCCGTGGTCGGGCGATGGCACGCCGGGCGCACGTCCAACAGCGCGCGCTGAGCCACGGACCGGCGCGCTCGCTCGGCACCGGGCTCGCTCAGCCCGGCTCGCGGACCACGAGCGCCAGCTCGTCGCGCGCCGCCTCGAGTCCGGCCGTCGGGCCCAGCACGACGATGCGTGGCTCGCCGGCGGCCTCGATCGCGTCGGCGAGCTCCGTGAACACCGAGCGGTCGGCGTCCAGCAGCTCGCGACGTAGCCGCTGCGTCTGACCTTCGGTCCCACGCAGCCGACGCGTCAACGCCCTGAAGCCCCGTGCGCCGGGCAGCGCGTACGGATCGAGCGATCCCACGGCGCCGATCACCAGGGTCTCGAAGTCGAGGGGCTCGACCGTCCCCGCCGCTTCGCGCAACAGATCCGGCGCCTGGGCGACGATGTCGAGCGTCTCGGTCAGGTTCGGGTCACGGTACGAGAACGTTCGGATCGCGCCGTGCAGCGGATCGAGCTGGGCGCCCGCTCCGTACGCACCCCCCTGGAACCGCAGCCGCGGGATCAGCACGTCGGCCGTCAGCCAGCGCGCCGCCGCGAGCCAGCCACCGGGCAGCGGTGCGCCCCCGAGCAGCGTTCGTCCCGTCGCCACGTAGTGCACCTGGCCAGGAAGCGTCCACCCCTCGCGCGTCCCCGGCGCATCCAGCCGCCACTCCGCCGCGTCGCCGGCGCCGGCCGGGAGGCCGCCCAGCAGCGTGGGGAGCGCGTCGTCGGCCGCGGTCGCGGCCTCGTCGTCGGCAGTGACGCCGACGACGAGGCCGGCCCGCACCAGCAGCGTGTCGCGGAGCTCGGCGAGCTCGGCGGCGAGGGCCGGCCAGTCGTCGTCGCAACGATCGACGAGCCGAGCGAGGCCGTCCAGCGAGGCGAGGCCGCCGATCAGCTCCTCGGCGCGGTCCTCGCCGCTGTCGTGCGCGGCCAGCCGGCGCAGCGCGAAGCGGTGCCCCGCCGGCTCCAGCGCCGAGCGACGACGCGCGAGGTCCTCCACCGCCAGGCGCCGGACCTGCGCGACGTCGCTCAGGTCGGCTTCGGTGACGATCTCCGTCATCAGGTCGGTCAGGTCGGCGGCCTTGTGGGCCAGCGCCTTGCCGCGCACGAAGAAGCGCGCCATGCCTGGAGCTCCACCGACACCGGCGGCGAGGTCGGCGCCGGCGCCGATGCCGCCGGTGTCGCGGTCGATCGCACGGCTCAGGTCGGCCAGCGAGCGGCTTCGGGTTCCTGTCTCGAGCAGAAGGCGACCGAGCAACCCCACGTGAGGGAGCAGGCGCTCGGGCACGCGTCGCAGATCGAAGCCCAGATCCAGGTAGACCAGGCCGCGGGTCGGCAGGTCGACGCGCAGGACCTGAACGCCGCCCCGGTCCTCGGCGTGGATCTCGGGCTCGGGCCGCTGCTCGCGGAGGTCGTCTCGGTGAAGGCGGGGCAGGGTGGCACGCACCTCGGGAGGGTCGGGCCGACGTTGCGCCTCCGCCAGCTCGGCGGCGCTCGCGGCCACGGCGTCCATCTCGGCGTCGCTCATCGCCGTCGCTCGCGCGCGCAAGCGCGCCGACTCCTGCGTCGCGCGCCGCTCGCTCAGCTCCAGATCGGGCACGACCGTCGACGCCACCCGGTGCGGATTGTCGAGCAAGCGCTCGCGCATCAGCGCGGTCAGGGCGCCCGCGCCCTCGCCCAGGCGGTCGTCCAGATCCGCGAGGGCGGCGTCGAGATCCACCTGCCGCAGAGGGTCGCCTCCGTGCAGCCACGCTCCCAGCGCGTCCAGCCCCAGCGCCAGGCCACGCTGGCCGCCGTACACGTCCAGCTCGCGCAGGTCGAACTCCAGCCGGTTTCGCGCCGCCAGGACGTCGGCTGCGTCCAAGCCGCGCTGGGCCAGGTCCCGGAGCGTCGCCAGCACCCGCTCGTGGACCTCGTCGGTGCGCTCCGGATCGACGCCGCGGAGGCCGGCGCGAAACACCGGTTGACGCAGCGCGCTGCCCAGGCCGCCGACGAACGCCTCGCCCAGGCCGGCGTCCAGCAGCGCGCGGCGCAGCGGGGCGGCCGGCGAGCCGACCAGCACGTGACCCAGCACCTCGAGCGCCAGCTCCTCGCCCGGCCCGGACGGTGCCGGGAGCGCCCAGGCGACCGTGGCGAACGCTTTGCCGCGCGCGTCCGACGGGTAGGCGCCCTCCGCCGTGCCTGGCGCGTCGAACGGGGGCTGGATGGCGGGCGGGGGCAGCGGGCTCAGGCGCGGAGCTCCCTCGAGGTAGCGGGCGATCGCCGCCAGCGTCGGCTCCAGCGGTACGTCGCCGTGCACCACGAACCGGGCCCGGCTGGGGTGGTAGTGCGCGGCGTGGTACGCGACCAGATCCTCGTACGTCAGGTCGGGAATCGCGGCCGGGTCGCCGCCCGACTCGTGCCGGTAGGCGGTGCCTGGGAACAGCGCCGCGGTCTCGGTGTGCGCCAGCGCGCGACTCGGATCGGCGACCGCTCCCTTCATCTCGTTGTACACGACGCCGCGAAGACGCAGCTCGCGGTCCGACCCGTTCAGCTCGAGGTGCCAGGCCTCCTGATCGAACGTCTCGCGCGACAGGCGTGGCCGGAACACGGCGTCGAGGTAGACGTCGAGCAGGTTGAGGAAGTCGCGCGGATGCTCCGTCGCGAACGGGTAGATCGTCCGGTCGGGGTACGTCATCGCGTTCAGGAAGCCCGCCAGGGACCCCTTGATCATCTCGAAGAACGGGTCCTTGAGCGGAAAGCGCTCGGAGCCGGCGAGGACCATGTGCTCCAGGATGTGGGCGACGCCGGTGTCGTCGTCGGGGAGGGTCTGGAACCCGACGGCGAACGACAGGTTCGGCTCGGCGCCCTGGAGCGCCAGCAGCTCGGCGCCGCTGGCCTCGTGACGAAAGCGCCGTCCGACGACCCCTGCGATGACGAGATCGCGTTCCTCGACGCTCGTGAATCCGTGCATGTCCATGGCGCGGACGCTATCACGGCGCTAGGCATGTGCGGCGTATGGGGAGCGCCGTCGGACGCCGCCGTGATAGCGTCCGGTCGTGGTTCCTCGTCGTGCTCGGCTTCCGCACCTCGAGCCCGCTCGGCGTGCCCTCGCCGAAGGGCGTTACGAGGTGGCGTTCGCGCTGCTCGAGGACGCAGCGGCGAGGACCCGTCCTCAGCAGGTCCGCGCGCACTACCAGCTTCATCTCGCCGCCGCCGATGCGCTGTACGGAAACGAAGGACTCGATCACGGCCTCCGTGCTCTCAGGGCCGTGGCCGCCGCCGACCCCGACGCCGTGCGGTGGCCGCTGTACCGTGCCCTTCACTGGGAGTTCCGCGCGTTGCAGGGCGCCTCCGCGCACGAGGTCCGTCACGGTGTCGACGGTCTGGGCGACGACGATCCGGTCGCGGCGTACCACGCGGCCAGCGCGCTGTGGCGCTCGGGAGCGTCACGGACCGCACGGCGCGCCCTGGCCGGCATCGACGAGCGTGAGCTTCCCGAGTACCTGCGGTGGCGCAGCGCCTTCCTGCTGGGACACGTCCACGCCGACGCCGGCGACTGGGAGGCCGCGACCGTCGCGTTCGTGGACGCGTTCAGGTCGGCGGCCGCGAGCGAGCGCGAGCCGGTCCGCATCCACCTCGCGAGCGCGCTTCTGGAGATCGGCCGGGCGGAGGAGGCCCACCGGCTGCTGGACGCGCTGGACCCGGAGGCGTTGACGCCCCCCGACGTGGGCTGGGGCTACGAGCTCCAAGGTCGAGCGGAGCTGGAGCTGGGCAATCCGAGGCGCGCTCTGGACCACCTGGACGACGCGGACCGCCTGGCCGAGGACGGGATTCGCCGCTTCGCGGTGGCGCAGGCACGCGCGCAAGCGCTTGCGCGGCTCGGCCGGCACGCCGAGGCGGCCGAGCGCATCGCCGAGGCGCTTCCCGACGCGCCCGAGAGCGAACGCGCCTACGCCCTGCACGAGCGCGCCATCGCCTTGCTGGAGGCGGACCGGATCGACGAAGCGCAAGAAGTGCTCGACGAGCTCCTCCTCGATCCGGACTACCCTCACCGGGGCGAAGCCACCGCCGACCTGGCCGAGATCGAGCTTCGCCGGGGCGACCTGTCCGAGGCGCGCCAGGCCGCCGTGCGCGCCCTGGAGCTCGGGGCGACCGGGCCGGCGTGCCTGACGCTGGGCACGGTCGCGTTCGAGTACTTCGACTTCGACGAGGCGGTCGTCTGGCTGGAGCGCGCCGTCAGCGCGACGTCGGCCGGCGATCCGACCTGGATCGCTGCGCACCAGCTCCTCGCCGACGTGTACGCCCAGCGTGGCCCGTCGTCGGCGGAGAACCTGCTGATCCACGCGCGAAAGGCGCTGAGCTGGGCCGAGGGGGGCAGCGAGTGGGCCGGACCGCTGGAGGCGCAGGTCGAGCTGGCCCGGGGCTGGCTCGGTGGACACGAGCGCTGGCTGAACTGACGGCCGCTGGGCGCCCGGTCTTCACGGAACGGGCGACGCGCGATCCGACGGTACACTTCCCGGGATGGAAGGTCTTCTGCTCGCTCAGGTTCTGGACGAGGTCCGCTCGCGCACGCCGGCCGAACGACTGGACTGGCGCTTCGTCGACGAGCACACCGCCGTCCTGCCGTTGGTGCCCGACCTGGCGCTCTGGTGCTTCGATCGCCTCCCGACGCCTCGCCTGGAGCTGCGACACGACCAGCCGTCCGGTGCAGGCGGTCCCCGGACCGGATTCCAGGAGCTGCTCCGGGCCCGGGCGGTCGGGGCGCTGGTCGCGGTGGAACAGCCGGGCCTCGATCGGATCGCGCGCCTGCGCTTCGGTGCGGCCAGCGGGTTCGTCGGAGCGTCGGCGGTCGACCTGGTCGCCGAGCTGACCGGACGGAACGGGAACCTGATCCTGGTGGACGAGGCCGAGACGATCATCGGCGCCGCTCGCGAGATCGGTCCCGAGATGAACCGCTACCGCCAGGTCCGTGCGGGCCTGCCGTACCGGCCGCCCCCGCCGTACGACAAGCTCGATCCGCGTCACGCCTCGCGCGACCAGCTCCGCGCCGTTCTGCAGGGACGGAAGCCCACCCAGATCAAGCGCCAGGTGGACGGGGTCGGACCGGAGCTCACCGCGGCGATCGTGGCGCTCGCCGGGGTGCCGGCGGACGCGGAGCTCGAAGGCCAGCGGCTCGACGCGGTGCTGGGCGCTCTGGCGGAGGTCGTCGAGGATCCCGCCGGGGCCGCGCAGCGGGCGCTGGGACGACCGGACGTCGCGACGCTGCGAGCGCGCGAGCGGCGCGAGGCCGATCTCAGGCGGGTCACCGCGCACCTGAACGAGCGGGCCGCGCTGGCGCGAAAGCGTCGCCACGACGCCGATCGGACGCTGATCGCGGCGGAGGACGCCGCCCGTCTTCGGGGCGAAGCCGATCTGCTGCTCGCGTACGCCGGACGGGTGCCGGTGGGCGCGTCGAGCGCGGTCCTGCCGGCGTTCGAGGGCGGCGAGGTCGAGATCAACCTCGATCCGTCGCTTCCGGCGACGGCCAACGCCGAGGCGCGGTACGAGCAGGCTCGAAGGCGAGAGGCGCGTGCGGAGCGGGCGCTGCAGCGGGCCGACGAGCTCGACCGCGAGCTGCTCGATCTCGAGGGCGAGCTCGACACGCTGAGCGAGCTCGACGACGACGCGCTGCGAGCGCGCGCCGAGGCGCTCGAGCCGAAGCGTGCCTCCAAGCGGCGAGAGGTGGGACTGCGCTACCCCGCTCCGCACGGCTTCACCGTCGTCGTGGGCCGTAACGCGCGCGAGAACGACGAGGTCACGTTCAAGGTGGCCCGCAGTCGCGATGTCTGGCTTCACGTGCAGGGGTGGCACGGATCCCACGTGGTCATCCTGACGCAGGGCCGCGAGGTGCCGTTCGACACCGTGCTGTTCGCGGCACGGCTGGCCGCCGGCCACTCGAAGGCGGTCGGCGGGGACAACGTGCCGGTCGACTACACGGCTCGCAAGAACGTCTGGAAGGTCAAGGGGGGCCCGGCGGGCGCCGTTCGCTTCTCGCAGCAGAAGACCGTGTACGTCACGCCCAGCCGCAACCCGGCCGCGGAGGCCGCGCAAGAGGCTGGGCGCTAGCTACGGTCGCGAAGGCGCCGGGCCTGGTCAGTCGGCTTTGCCGGCCGAGCCGAACACCTGCATGCGTTCCGCGACGATGCGTCGCATCTCGTCCCTGGCGGGCCCGAGGATCTTGCGCGGATCGAACTCCGACGGGTCGTCCTTGAGCACCTCGCGCACGCGCGCGGTGAACGCCAGACGAAGGTCGGTGTCGGTGTTGATCTTGGCGATGCCTTCGGTGACGGCCTTGCGGACGTCGTCCTCGTGGATCCCGCTGGCGTCGGCCAGCGATCCGCCGGCGTCGTTCAGGCGCTGGACGATGTCGCTGGGCACGCCGCTCGCTCCGTGCATCACCAGCGGATGGGGAAGGCGCGAGGCGATCTCGACGATCCGGTCGTGGTCGATGTACGGTCGGCCCTTGCCCTTGTTCGCGCCGTGCGACGTGCCGATCGCCACGGCGAGGTAGTCCGCGCCGCTCTCGTGCATGAACCGCTCCGCCTCGTCGGGCTTCGTGAGGATCGCGTCTTCGGCGCTGACCACCACGTGCTCCTCGACCCCGCCGAGTCGGCCGATCTCGGCCTCGACCGTCACGCCGACGGCGTGAGCGGCCTGCACGACCCGGGCGGTCTCGCGCACGTTGACCTCTTCCTCGGCGTGCGACTTGTCGATCATCACCGAGGTGAAGCCCATCCGGATCGCTCGCAGGCACGACTCGTACGACGAGCCGTGATCGAGGTGGATCGCGACCGGGACGGTCGCGTCGCGGGCCATCTCGACGACCATCTTGGGCAAGATCGCGCCGCCGTACTTCAGCGCGCCTTCGGATAGCGCGAGGAGCACTGGGCTGCGCGTCTCCTCGGCGGCTTCGAGGATCGCCTGGGTGATCTCCATGTCGTTGGTGTTGAAGGCCCCGACGCCGTACTGGCCGTCGCGGGCCGCCTTGAGGATGTCGAGTCCGGTCATGAGGGGCATGACGGCATCCTACCGCAGCGAACGCGCCGCCTTCACTCCAGCGGCACCGTCGGCCGTCCGAGCGCCGCCAGAAGCGCGCTCGAGCCGGCTCGAACGGCGGATCCGACGTTCCATGCCGCCTTGTCCCTGACGCCCGCGACGTTGCTGACGCCGCGCACCTGCGCGAACGGTAGTCCCAGCCGGGCGCACGCCAACGCGGCGCCGGCGCCCTCCATCGACTCGATCGCGGCGCCGGAGCGCGCGGCGCGACTCGCGGCGACGTCCAGGTCGCCGGCGATCGCGTCGGAGGTCGCGAACGGAACGGGAACGGTGCCGCACGCGCCGGACAGCGCCGAGGTCCAGCCGGGGTCGGTGGGGAAGACCTCGAACAGGTCCCCCCCACGGTCGCCGCCACGGTCCAGGTCTTCGTACGACCGCCCGCTCGCCGGGACGCGCGGGAGCGGGATCTCGGCGAGACTCGTGATGGTGTCGGTGTACGCCACGCCGGCGTCGAGATCGGTCTCGGACGCGGCGCAGACCGCGCTGCCGACCGGAACGAACGCGCCCACGTACGCCCCGGCGATGCCGGTCATGAGGCAGGCGGACGGCCTGAGCGTGGCGGCGAACCAGGCGACGGCCGAGGCCGCCGAGGCCTTGCCCACGCCGCACGCCACCAGCGCCACCGGTCGACGGCGCAGGCGCCCCGTCCAGGCGACGGGCCAAGCGCTGCCATCGATCGCTCGTGACTCGCGCGTCTCGACCAGGAGGTCGCGCAGCTCCATCTCGGTGGCGGCCACGATCAGCAGCGGCGCCTCGTCCGCGTGGGACGGCGACGAAGGCGCGCTCACGGCGGAAGGCGCGCTCACGGCGTCCGTTCCCAGCGACGGACCGCGACGACGTCGTCGGCGCTCGCCAGGCGCGCCCAGTAGGCGCGCCGTCCTACCGCGTGGGCCTCGTCCAGGAGGGTCGCGACCAGCGGCTCCGCCTCGCCTCCGCTCAACACGATCGTGCGCGCCCCCTCGGTCCGGATCGACACCGCCGCAGCGCGGTCCAGCCCGACGTCGCCGGTGAGGTGAAGCTCCACGTCCGGGTCGTCGCTCGCGGCAGAGGCCAGCACCGTCGCGAGCGCCTCGGTCAGTGCCGTGCGTTCCTCTTCGGCCGCCTCGGCCTGCAGCGCGGAGTCCACGATGACGGTCGCGACGTCGGCGGCGGCGTCCCAGCCGACCGGCGCGCCGTCGTGAACGGTGACGCGGCCGGGTCGCCGCGAGGCGCCCCAGGGATCGGCGATGGCGACCTCCAGCGTCGGTCGGTAGCCCGCTTCGCGGGCGGTCGGCTCCGCCACGTCCCCGGGCGGCAGCACCAGGGCCGGCCAGGGCGCCGGTGCCTCGCCCAGCTCGGCGAGGCGCTCCGCCAACGGCAGCCAGGTGGCGTCGGTCAGAGCCAGCGGGAGCGGCGTGCCGGCCAGGTGGCTGCCACCCGCTTCCGGACGCACGTCGGTCGCCCAGTGGGCGCAGGCGGCGTGGACCGCGCGGAGGTCGTCGCTCCAACGTCCGTCGGGTCCGTCCACGAGACTCAGGCGGCCTCGCGTGCCGGCATGTCCAACAGGGCGCGCACGTAGGCGGCCGCGTCGTACGGCTGCAGGTCCTCCGCGGATTCGCCGACGCCGATGAACTTGATGGGCAGCCCGAGCTCGCGCACGATGGGGAGCAGAATGCCTCCCTTTCCGGTGCCGTCGAGCTTCGTGACGATCACGCCGGTGAGCTCCACCGCCTCGTGGAAGCGCTTGGCCTGCTGCAGACCGTTCTGCCCCGTGACGGCGTCGAGCACCAGCCACACGTCCTTCGGCTCGCCGGGGTCGGCCTTGCCGACGACGCGCCGAACCTTCTTCAGCTCTTCCATCAGGTTGTGCTGGGTATGGAGACGTCCGGCCGTGTCGACGATCAGCAGGTCGGTCCCCTTGGCTTTCCGGGCCGCGGCCGCGTCGTACGCGACGGCCCCGGGATCGCCTCCGTCGGGGCCGACGTGCGTGGCGATGCCCAGCCGTTCACCCCAGACGCCGAGCTGGGCGGAGCCGGCGGCGCGGAACGTGTCGCCGGCGGCGAACCGCACGCTCTTTCCGAGTCGCTGATAGTACTGCCCGAGCTTGGCGATCGTGGTGGTCTTTCCGACGCCGTTGACGCCGACGACCATCACGACGTGCCCGGCCGGCTCGACGACGTTGCGGCTGACGTCGAGAGCGAACCCGACGCGGCGGAGCTTCTGGCGCATGCGGTCCGGCTCGAGCTGGTCGAGGAGCGCCTGCTCGAGCGCGTCGCGAAACGGCGCCCCGCCCTCGCGCTGACGCTTCGCTTCTTCGACGACGTCCGACGCGATGCGCGCGCCCACGTCCGCGCCGATCAGCGCGAACTCGAGGTCGTCCCACTCCATCTCCCAGCTCTTGCCCAGATCTCGCACGTCGGTGGTGAGCACGTCGCGTGTCTTGCCCAGGCCCTGGCGCAGGCGATCGAACCAGCCCATCAGCTATCGGGTCCGCTCCGGCCGGGTCCGCTCCGGCCACTGCCGCTCCGCTTCGCGTCGCTCTCGGCGCCGCTCGTCGCGGCGGCGTCGACGTTCTCCTCCGGACGGTTCTCCTCCGGACGGTTCTCCTCCGACGTGGGCCGATCGTCCGGCAGGGCGGCGGTCATCTCCGAGAGCGCACGGCCGATGCGCCGAAGCACGCGCTCGCGCCCCAGAATGACGACCAGGTCGGTCACCGAGGGCGCCTGCGTGGTGCCCGTCAGCGCGGCTCGCATCGGCATGAGCACCTGAGGCTTCTTGATCTCGCGCGAGCGGACGTAGTCGTCGAGCAGGTCGTCGACCGCGTCCTCGTCGAAGAAGTCCAGCATCGAGAACGCCCGCTCGAGGTCTTCGAGCGCCTGCTGGCCTGCGGCGATCCGCTTGCGAGCCTCGTCGGAGATCGCGAAGTCGTCGGTCCAGAAGTAGCCGCTCTGCTCGGCGATGTCGTTCACGGTCTCGGCCCTGGGCCGCAACACGTCGACGACGTCGAGCAGGTAGTCCTCGTCGTCGCCGTCGTAGCCGGCCTCCTTCAGCGCCGGCTCGGCCCGGTCGGCGATCTCCTCGAGCGGCAGGATCTCGCGCAGGTAGCGGGCGTTCACGTGCCGCAGCTTGCGGAGGTCGAACACCGGTCCGCCCAGCGAGATGCGTTCCGGATCGAAGACCGCCACCATCTCGTCGAGCGTGAAGATCTCTCGACCGTCCGGCATGCTCCAGCCCATGGTCGCCAGGAAGTTCAGAAGCGCCTCGGGCAGGATGCCCTGACGGCGATACGAGTCCACGCTGGTGTCGAGCTTGCGCTTGCTGATCTTCGTCTTGTTCGCGTCGGGGTTGCGCAGCAACGGGAGGTGGATGAAGACCGGCAGCTCCCACTCGAGCGCCCGGTAGAGGAGAACGTGGATCGGCGTGCTGGTGACCCACTCCTCGGCCCGCATGACGTGCGTGACCTCCATGGCGCGATCGTCCACCACGTTCGCGAAGTGGTAGGTCGGGTAGCCGTCGCTCTTGACCAGGACGGGATCTTTGATCTCCGCATTGGGGATGGCGATCTGGCCCCGCAGCAGGTCGACGAACGCCGTATCGCCGTCGTCCGGCGTGCGCAGGCGGATCACGTGCGGCTCGCCCGCGGCCGCCCGCCGCTCCTGCTCCGGGACGGGCACGTCGCGGCCCCGCCCGTCGTAGCCCAGCGGCTGACCGCGCCGCTGCTGATCCGCCCGCATCGCCGCGAGCTCCTCCTCGCTCTCGAACGCGCGGTACGCGCCACCCGAGGCGAGCAGCCTGTCGGCATGCTCACGGTACAGGTCCAAGCGCTCGCTCTGGCGATACGGTCCGTTCGGGCCGCCCACGCCGGGACCCTCGTCGGGCGCGATGCCGAGCCACTCGAACATCTCGAGGATGCGGAGCTCGGAGGCGGCGTCGTAGCGCTCGCGATCGGTGTCTTCGAGGCGGAACACGAAGCGACCGCCGTGACGCTTGGCGAAGGCGTAGTTGAACAAGCCCACGTAGGCCGTGCCGACGTGGGGGTCTCCGGTGGGGGATGGAGCGATGCGGGTCACGACGTTCATGGCGCGGTCTCCTTCTCGGCGATCGATGATAGCCCGGTTCGGGAACGTTCCCGGTCGTCGGGCCTGCGACGGGGCTTCAGGTGACGGCCAGGCGGAGCAGCGTCAGGGCGGACACGGTCCACAAGTAGGGCGCGAACCAGCGGAAGCGCCCCTTCTTCAGCAGCCGAAACAGCCAGATCAACGCCAGCCACCCGGTCACGAACGACGCCAGCGTCATCCAGCCCACCGCGCGCCAGCCCAGCTCGGCGTCGCGAACCTCGGTGAAGCCCAGCACGGCGACGCCGGCAGAGGCGACGAGGTAGAGCAGGAACGACAGACGGGCCGCCAGCGCCGCGTCGACGTCGCGCCAGAGCAACGCCGAGATCGTGCTGCCCGAGCGGCTGATGCCGGGCACGACGGCCAAGCCTTGCGCCGTCCCGGCGAGCAGCGCGTCGCGCCAGCCCAGGTCCTGACTTTCGCGGCGCGCGCCTCTCGTGGGCGCCGTCCACAGGATCAGGCCGGTCACCGCCAGCGCGAACGCGACGGGGAGAGGCGCGTTCAGGTGCTCGAACACGCCCCTGAGCCCAAGTCCGATCAGCGCGGTCGGGACCGAGCCGATGATCACCAGCCACGCCAGTCGCCAGCCGTCCTGCTGGCGAGCCTCGGCCGAGACCAGGCCGCGCACGAAGCCGCTGGCCGCCATCCAGACGTCGGCACGGAGGGCGATCAGGACGGCGAGGAACGTGCCGGTGTTGGTCGCGATGTCGACCGCCAGCTCCAGCGACTCGCCCTCGGCTTGGAAACCGAACCAGGTCGCGGCCAGGACCAGATGTCCGGAGCTGGAGATCGGCAGGAACTCGGTGAGTCCCTGCACGATGCCGAGGATGAGGGCCTGGAGATCGGCCACGTTCGCGTCCTTCCTGCAACGGTCCTGCCCGAACGAGAAACAGGCCGGTGGCGGGCCACCGGCCTGTCGTTACCGACGGGGCGTCGCGCTCAGCGCTTGCTGAACTGCGGCGCGCGCCGGGCCTTCTTGAGGCCGTACTTCTTGCGCTCGACGACGCGAGCGTCGCGGCTGAGGTGCCCAGCCTGCTTCAGGATGTCGCGGAAGGCCGGGTCGATCTCGAGCAGCGCCCGAGCGACACCGAGCTTGATCGCGTCGGCCTGGCCCGACGGCCCGCCGCCCTTGACGGTGATGGCGGCGTCGTAGCGGCCCGCGGTGTTGGTCGCCTTGAGCGGCTCGAGCGCCTGCACGCCCACGAGGATTCCCCGGAAGTACTCCTGAAAATCCTTGCCGTTCACGCTGATCCGGCCGGAGCCGGGACGGAGGAACACGCGCGCGACGGCTTCCTTGCGTCGGCCGGTGCCGTAGTACTGATCCATCATCGGACCTCCAAGGCCTTGGGCTGCTGAGCCTGATGCGGGTGCACGTCGCCGGCGTAGACCTTCAGGCGACGGATCAGCTTCCGGCCCAGCCGGTTCTTCGGGAGCATGCCCCAGACGGCGTGCTCGAGCACGCGTTCGGGGTGCTTGGCCAGCATCTCGCGGGCCGGGACTTCCTTGAGGCCGCCCTGGTAGCCGCTGTAGCGGGTGTAGATCTTCTGATCGAGCTTCGCACCGGTGAACACGACCTTCTCGGCGTTGATCACGATGACGAAGTCGCCGCCCGATTGGTTCGGCGTGTAGGTCGGCTTGTGCTTGCCGCGGAGGACCTGAGCCAAGCGCGTCGCGAGCCGTCCGACGGTCTGGCCGTCGGCGTCGATCACGACCCAGTCGTTCTCGGTCTCCTTGGGGAAGTAGGTCTTCACGGTCGTCACGTCCTTCGGATGTGCGCACGGTCGTTCGCTTCGCGCACGTTGGTTCGCATTCGGTTCGTTCGTTTCGAGGTCACGTCGATGATCGGGGGATCGTCACGCGAAAAGCCAAAAGGGACTTTAGCACGCCCGCTCCGCTGCAACAAGGCCGTGCGATCGCCCGGGCCCCGGCGTGCCCGCCACGTCACCGCCGCCCGTCAGGCGCGCGGGGCTCACGAGCCGGACGGAGGCTCGCCGGAGCCGCCATCGTCGGCGGGCTCGTCGTCCCCTGCCGCGTCGTCCCCTGCCGCGTCGTCCACGGCGTCGCTGGGCGGCGTCGCGACCGGGCCGCCGAGCTGGCGGATCTCCTCGATGAACCGGTCGACCGAGTCGAAGTCGCGGTACACGCTGAGGAAGCGGATGTAGGCCACGTCGTCGAGCGACTTCAGGAACGCCAAGGCTCGTCGGCCGATCTCGTCCGCGTCGATCCGTGCCGTCTGGACCTCGTCCTCGAAGCCGTACGCGAACTCGCGCAGCTGCTTTTCGGTGACGGGGCGCTTCGTCGTCGCGACGCGCAGCTTGCCGAGAAGCTTGTCGGGCTGGAACGCCTCGAGCCGTCCCGACCGCTTGCGCACCATCAGCGCTTCGAGCTGGGTCCGCTCGTACGTCGTGAAGCGCCGGTGGCACGCGTCGCACTCCCGCCGGCGTCGGATCGCGTGCCCCTCGTCGGAGGGCCGCGAGTTCACCACCCGCGTCTCGGTGGACGAGCAGTACGGACACTTCACCTCGGGCCTCTCACGTCGCGGCTCTCACGTCGCGCCTCGCACGTCGGTCTTCTCACGTCGTGCCGCCGCGGCGCCTCACCAGGCGTCACGCGGTCGGTACGGCGGAAGGTCGATGAGGTCGGACGTGTCGTCACCGTCGTCCGTATCGCGGCGCCGCCGCCCTTCGCTGGACGCGTCGTCGCCGTCGTCGCTGTCGTCGTCGCCATCGGCGTCGTCGTCGGCCTCGCCCTGCTCGGACCACATCTCCGCCTCGAGATCGTCCTGGCGGACCCGATCGTCCAGCGCTGCCTGAATCTCGGGCAGCAACCGTTCCACCACGCGGGGAGGCGGCGGGAGGTCCACCGCGAGCTCCAAGCCGCGTATCCCTTCGGCGTCCTCGCCCCCCAGAAACAGCACCGTGTCCACCAGACGTGCGTCGTGGACGGGATCGGATGCGCTCCTCGAGGGGACGACGACGTTCACCCGGAGCGCGTCGGAGCGCGCGCCGAACGCAGCGGCGAGCCTGGCCAGTCCGCCACGGACCATGGCGTTCTGCGGCGCGTCGGCGGAGGCGGGCGGAGCGACGATCACGATCCAGCTCCGCTCCAGCGATCTCGCGGCGGTTCGCAGCAGGAGCTGACTGCTCCTGAGCGTGTCGTCGACGAGCTCGGTGAACTCGTTGTCGGTCAGCGCCAGCGGGCTCGCCGAGCTGGACCGCGAGGCGACGTGGACGACGCCTTCGAGTCGGCCGAACAGCTCGTCGATCTTCGCGAACGCATGGCGTACGTCCATGCCGACGGTGACGTCGATCTGGATCGGAATCGCTTGCCCGCCGTTCTCCTCGATCTCGGCGGCCGTCTTGGACGCGAGCTCCACGTCCCGGTCGGCGCAGACCACGTCGTAGCCGGCACGGCCCCAGCCGAGCGCGACGGCTCGCCCGAATCCCTGTCCGACACCCGTGACCAGCACGACTCCACCTCGCGGCATGCGGTCACGATACACCGCGCTCTCAGCGTCACCGCCTCCGGCCGAGCGTGGCCCTAGGGCGGCCCGGGTGCGCCGCGCCGCGGCGGCTCTGGTAGGCTCGGCGCCGGAAGGAGCCCGCCATGCCCCGACGCGACGATGCGCGCGAGCCGTACAGCTACGTCGATGCCGAGACGACCGTCGAGGGCACCCTCGTCGCCGGCGCGCGTCTGCGCGTGGACGGACGCGTACGTGCCGAGGTGCGGGTCGACGGCGTGCTCGAGGTCGCTCCGGGCGGGCGGATCGAGATCGGGCCCGTCCGCGCAGGCGACGTCAGGATCGCGGGCGCGATTCTTGCCGACGTGCAGGCGACGGGCACCGTCGAGGTCTGGAACGGCGCCCGGCTCGAGGGCGACGTCCGTGCGGCTTCATTGGACATCGAGGAGGGCGCCACGTTCCTGGGTCGCAGCCTCTCGGCCGAGGCCGAGGTCGAAGCCGATTCGGAGGCGCCGGTGCGCAGCGCGATCGACGCCTCGGCGGGCGACACCGCCAGCGAGTCGGGCCTGGATCGCGAGCCGGATCCGGATCCGACGCGGTGAGGGAGGGGACGAGCGACGCGGAGGCTCGCGCGGCGCGCCTGCTAGAATGCCGCGGGACGTGGCCTGTCGCACCGGATCGCGCGAGATCCTGCCGACGTCCCTGGACCGGAGGGAGATGCCGTGGCGCTTGAGCGTTGGTTCCGCAGGAGTCGGCCGACTCGCAGCGACGACGACACGAGCCCCGCCGGCTTGTGGCTCAAGTGCGAGAGCTGTTCGGCGCAGATCTACCGCAAGGACCTCGTCGCGAATCTCTACCTCTGTCCCGAGTGCGGCCATCACTACCGCATGCCGGTCGACGCGCGGATCGCGTCGTTGGCGGACGAGGGCACGTTCGAGCGCTGGTCGGGACGGCTGGCGCCGACCGACCCGTTGGAGTTCGTCGACACCGAGCCGTACCCCGAGCGCATGGAGCGCGTGCAGCAGAAGCAGGGACGCCCCGACGCCATCGTCTCGGGCGCGGCGTCGCTGAACGGCGAGCCTATCGCGCTGGTGGTGATGGACTTCTTCTTCGCCGGTGGCTCGATGGGCTCGGTCGTCGGCGAGGAGATCGCGCGCGCGGCGGAACGCGCCGCCGCGGAGGACCGGTCGCTGGTCGTGATCACCGCGTCCGGTGGCGCGCGCATGCAAGAGGGCGCGCTGAGCCTGATGCAGATGGCGAAGACGACGGTCGCGCTCGAGGAGCTGACGGAGCGCCGTCTCCCGTTCGTGTCGGTGCTCACCGACCCGACGACGGGCGGCGTGACCGCGTCGTTCGCCACCCTGGGCGACGTCATCCTGGCCGAGCCGCACGCGCTGATCTGTTTCGCCGGGCCACGTGTGATCCAGCAGACGATCAAGCAGGACCTGCCCGAGGGATTCCAACGCGCGGAGTTCCTGCTCAAGAAGGGCATGCTGGACGACGTGGTGCCGCGCGACCGGTTGAAGGAGGCGCTGGGGACGACCCTGCGCCTGCTGCGTGGTGGCGCCAAGGTGTCCGAGCCCGAGGAGTCGCATGTCGCTACCGTTTGAGAAGCCGATCCTCGACCTCGAGGCGAAGATCCGCGACATGCGGACGTACGCCGAGGAGCAGGAGATGGACCTCGCCGAGGAGATCGCGCTGCTCGAGGCCCGTCTGGAGAGGCTCAAGGCGCAGACGTTCGAGAGGCTCACGCGCTGGCAGCGCGTGCAGGTCGCTCGGGCGGCGGGGCGACCCACCGGGTTGGATTACGTCGCTCACGTGTTCGAAGGGTTTCGCGAGCTGCACGGCGATCGGACCCTTGGCGACGATCCGGCGGTCGTGACCGGCTTGGCGGAGCTGGGGGGCGAAAGCCTGGTGGTGATCGCGCAACAGAAGGGTCGCGACACGAAGGAGAACATCCACCGCAACTTCGGCATGAGCCATCCGAGCGGGTACCGCAAGGCGATGCGGATGTTCGACCTGGCGGACAAGTTCGGCTTGCCGGTCGTCACGCTGATCGACACCCCGGGCGCCTACCCCGGCATCGCGGCCGAAGAGCAGGGTCAGGCGTGGGTGATCGCGGCCTCGATCCAGCGCATGAGCCGCCTTCGGGTGCCCGCGATCGCCGTGGTCATCGGGGAGGGCGGCTCGGGCGGCGCGTTGGCCATCGGCGTGGCCAACCGGGTGCTGATCCTCGAGAACGCGACCTACTCGGTGATCAGCCCGGAGTCGTGCGCGGCCATCTTGTGGCGCGACGCGGCCGAGGCGCCCAGGGCGGCCGAGGCGCTGAAGCTCACCGCCCGCGATCTGCGCGAGCTCGAGATCGTCGATCGCGTGATCGACGAGCCGATCGGCGGCGCCCACCGCGATCCGGCGGCCGCCATGGACGCCGTCGGCGTCGCGCTGCGTGCCGAGCTCGACGCGCTGCGAGGCTCGACCCCGGAAGACCTGCTCCGTGGACGGCGAGCGCGCTTCCGGCGCCTCGGCCGGTTCGTCGAGATCGACGCCGCCGCCTGAGCGTGCGGACGTGGGGGCGCGGGAGCTAGCGGGCGGACGTAGGTCGCGCCGCGTCGTCGCCCAGGCCCTGAATCGCAGCGCTCCGAAGCGCCTCGAACCGTTCGGCGATGTCGCCGTCCCCTGCGAACAGGGCGCTGCCCGCCACCAGCACGTCGGCGCCCGAGGCCGCCGCCAAGCCGGCGGTCGTCGTGTTCACGCCGCCGTCCACCTGCACGAGCGTCTGGGGCTTCGTGGCGTCGCGCCAGTCGCGGACCGTGCGGAGCCGGGCGTCGCTACCCTCGATCCACGATTGACCGCCGAACCCGGGATCGACGCTCATGATCAGGATCAGGTCCAGCAGCGGAAGCGCGTCTTCGACGACAGCGAGGGGCGTGAGAGGGTTGAGGGCCAGGCCGGTGCGTACCCCGCGTGCGCGGATCCGATCCAGCGTGCGGTGGAGGTGCGGCTCGACCTCGGCGTGCACCGTGATCAGGTCCGCGCCGGCGTCCGCGAACGGGTCGATCCAATCAGCAGCGCGGCTCACCATCAGATGGACGTCCAACGTCGCGTCGGTCACGCGACGGCACGCGGCCACGACCGAAGGGCCGAACGTCAGGTTCGGTACGAACGCTCCGTCCATCACGTCCAGATGGAACCAGTCCGCACCGGCGGCTTCGGCCTCCTGGATCTGGTCGGCGAGGTGCGCGGCGTCGGCCGCGAGCAGGGACGGGGCGATGCGGATCATCCGCTCATGCTAGCAGCCGCGGCGCGCTCGGCGTCGTCCGGCGCGCCGTGCATGGGCCTGCCGCCCGCCGGTCCGAGGTGGGTAGGCCGGCCGACGCGCCGGTCGTCGACCGGCAAGGTACATCTTGAGCACGCCGAGCGCGTCTTCGGACGCCCCACCGGTCGCCCGAGCCGAGCGATCCGGTCCCGGTCACGGAGGTCGTGCCGGGCCCGACGGTCGTGCGGTCGGTGGGTCGCACGGTCGACCCAATGAGGAGGTCGCGAATGGCACGAGAATACGCTCATCCCGAAGTCCTGGTCGATACCGCCTGGGTCGAGACGCACCACGCCGCCGACGGCGTACGCGTCGTCGAGGTCGACGAGGACGTGCTGCTCTACGAGCAAGGACACGTGCCCGGAGCGGTCAAGCTGGACTGGCACACCGAGCTTCAGCGCCCGGACGTCCGAGATTTCGTCGACGAGGCCGGCTTCGCCGAGCTGATGAAGCGAAAGGGCATCTCGAACGACGATACGGTCGTGCTGTACGGCGACAAGTCGAACTGGTGGGCCGCGTACGCGTTCTGGTTCTTCAAGTACAACGGCCATGCCGACGTCCGGCTGATGGACGGGGGCCGGCAGAAGTGGGTGGCCGAGGAGCGTCCGATGAGCACCGATCGGCCCGAGCCGGGGTCGGCCCGCTACGAGGTGCCCTACCGCGACGCCTCCATCCGGGCGTTCGCGTCCGACGTGCTGCAGCACCTCCTCGCGGTCAAGGACGGTCGCGGCGCGCTGGTGGACGTGCGCAGCCCGGCCGAGTTCAGCGGCGAGAAGCTGCACATGCCCGAGTACCCGCAGGAGGGCGCCTTGCGAGGCGGGCACGTCCCCGGTGCGGCCAACATCCCGTGGGCGAGGGCGGTCGCGTCGGACGGGACGTTCCTGCCGGCGTCGGAGCTGGCCCAGCTGTACGGCGAGCAGGGCGTGACGGCGGACAAGCCGGTGATCGCGTACTGCCGGATCGCCGAGCGGAGCAGCCACAGCTGGTTCGTGCTGAAGTACCTGCTGGGCTACCCGAACGTCCGCAACTACGACGGCAGCTGGACGGAGTGGGGCAACATGGTGGGCATGCCGATCGCGCAGGGCGAGGGCGGCTGAGCGCGCGAGGCTGAGCGCGCGAGGCTGAGCGCACGAGGCTTCTCGAGCCGAGGGAGGCGTCGGCCGCTGCGACGTCACCGCACGACGCGACGTGACGAGGGCCGGGGGGCGCCCCCCGGCCCTCGTCACGGTTCGCATCGGTCTCGCGCGTCGCTCGACCCGTCGGGCCGAGCGGGTCGCTCAGGCCGCGGTGGCGACCTTGGTCAGGGCGTAGCGGATGGCGGCTTCGAGCTTCTCGCCGCCCTCGGCGAGCTCGTCGTCGGACAGGTTCAACGGCGGCAGCAGCCGGATCACGTTGCCGTAGCTGCCGGTCGGCAGCAGGATCAGTCCGGCGTCGCGCGCGTGGGCGACGATCGCCTCGACCGCGGCGGTGTCGGGCGTCCGAGACTCGTCCTTCACGAACTCGATCCCGATCATGGCGCCTTCGCCGCGGACGTCGCCGATCTGGTCGAACTCGGTCTGTAGCGCCCGAAGGCGGTCTCCGAGCCGCTCGCCGATCAGGCGGGCGCGCTCCAGCAAGCCCTCCTCCTCGATGACGTCGAGCGTCGCGAGGGCGGCCGCGATCGACACCGGGTTGCCCCCGAACGTCGTCCCCAGCATGCCCGGCTCCATCCGGTCCATGACCTCGGCCTTGCCGATCACGGCGGACAGGGGGAACCCGGACGAGAGCGCCTTGGCGCTCGTCACCAGGTCCGGCTCCAAGCCGTGGTGATCGACCGCCCACCAAGCGCCCGTGCGGCCGATTCCGGCCTGCACCTCGTCGTCGATCCAGAGCGCTCCGATCTCCGACGCGTACGCCCTCAAGGCCGCCAGGAACGACGCGGGGGCGGGGATGAAGCCGCCTTCGCCGGCGATGGGCTCGATCACGAACGCGGCGACCTCCGACTCGCCGATCGTCGTCTTGATCTGGTCGCGCAGCCGGCCGGCGTCGTGCTGACAGCAGAGGCCGTCCGCGCGAGGCCCGCCGAACGGGCAGCGGTAGCAGTACGGGTAGTCGGCGCGATAGACCTCGGCCGCGCGCGGCGCGAAGCCGGCCTTGTACGGGTTCGCCTTGCCGGTCAGCGACAGCGCCATGTGGGTCCGGCCGTGGAACGCGTGCGTGAACGCGACGATGCCCTGGCGGCCGGTCGCGACGCGAGCGATCTTGACCGCGTTCTCGACCGCTTCGGCGCCGGTGTTCGCCAAGAACGTCTTCTTCGCGCTATCGCCAGGCGCGATGGCGTTGAGCCGCTCGGCGAGGTTCAGGTAGCTCTCGTGCATCCCGACGGCGAAGCAGAGATGCTGGAACTCGCTGGCCTGACGCTGGACCGCCTCGAGCACGCGTGGATGCGAGTGACCGACGTTCATCACGGCGATGCCTACGGAGAAGTCGAGGTAGCGCGTCCCATCGGCGTCCCAGACGTAGCTCCCTTTGGCGCGGGCCGGGTAGAAAGGGTGGACCGACGCTGCGGCTGGGGCGACCGCTGCCTTACGACGGCGGGCGAGATCGGCGTTGCTCATGGACACCTCCCGAGGATCGTGCGATGGTTTCGAAGGCGCTCGTCCGGTTGCGACGACGGATCCGCGATCGTATGGCTCCGTCTACGTTCGATTCCAAAGCGTGCCTACCTTCGTACCTTCGAGCGTAGCATCGGGGCCGTGGGCCGTACACCCCCGCACGCCCCGCCACCGTCCGATCGGCGGCGGAACGGTAGCGTGACGACGTGAGCATCGACCCCCGCATCCAGGCGACGTCGGCCCAGGGACCGGTCGTGCCTCGGCTACGCGTCACCGCGGCGCCCGGGTTCGAGGACGCCGCTGCCCGCTGGTCCGCGCGTCTCGGCGCCCCCTTCGGCCCCGGTCCCGCCACGGTGCATGCGCATCTGGGGCCCCGCGGCCTGGGGGTCCGTCCCGGCAGCGGTCCGCACGCGGACGCGGAGCCGTGGGTCGTCGATCTGGCTGCGACCCGGCCCGGCGGCGAGCCGGTGGTGCGCGCGGTGCGCGGCAAGCGCAGCGCCCGCGAGCTGTCGGTCGTGGACGCGACCGCCGGATTCGGCGTCGACGCGGCCGCGTTGGCGCGTGCAGGTATGCGGGTGACGATGATCGAGCGTGACCCCCTGCTGGCCGCGCTGCTCGAAGACGCGCTGGCCCGCCTGGCGAACGCGACGGATCCGAGCGCGACCGAGCTGGCCGGTCGGCTCATGCTGGTGCGCGCCGACGCTCGCGCCGTTCTCCAGTCGCTGAGGCCCGGGCCCGACGTCGTCTACCTGGACCCCATGTACCCGCGCAAGGGCACGGCGGCGAAGCGTCGAGGGGCGGCCTGGCTTCGCGCCTGGACCGGCGAGCGTGCCCCGTCGGCGGACGCTGCCGACCAGGAGCTCCTGGCGCTGGCCCGCCGCGCCGCCACGATCCGCGTCGTCGTCAAGCGCCCCGCGAAGGCGCCGGCGATCGGGCCCGGCCGGAGCGGAGCACGGCGCGGGACCACCACACGCTTCGATCTGTACGCCGGCCTAGGGAGCTCGTCCGAGGCCGAGCCCTGAAGGCCGACGCCGCGGACGGCGCCTGGGGCCCGATGGACCCAGCGGAACCGAGACGATAGAGGATGGGGAACGAGGACGAAGGAGGACCCGCGGCGGAGAAGACGGTGGCTGGCCCGCAGGGATTCGAACCCCGACCGACTGGACCAAAACCAGTTGTCCTGCCATTAGACGACGGGCCAACGCGCTCCGCCACGAGTCCGAAAGATCGTATCCGCGCCGGCGCGGCCGGTCAAGCAGCAGCGACGGCCCAGCGATCTGCACGAACAGGATCTGCACGAACAGATCCGCAAGAACGACCCCGCACGAACGAACCCGCACGAACACGCCGCCCATCCGGAGGACGGGCGGCGGAGTGTCCGAAAATGGCTGGCCCGCAGGGATTCGAACCCCGACCGACTGGACCAGAACCAGGTGTCCTGCCGTTAGACGACGGGCCAGCGCGACGGGGAGTCTACGCGAGTGGACGGCGCCACGTCAAGCGCTGGTGGGGCGCCAGTGGGCTCGGGTCGCTCGGGAGCGCGGGCGCGAAAGCGCGGCCTTGGCAGATCCTCGGCCCCGTGGTAGCATCCCAAGCCGCGTACGGGTCTTCCGGCCGCGACCGACAGGGAGAGGTGCCGGAGTGGTTGAACGGGGCGGTCTCGAAAACCGCTGTATCGCTTTCGCGGTACCGTGGGTTCGAATCCCACCCTCTCCGCCAACGTTTCGAACGGCCGCCGATCGTGGCGGCCGTTCGTATGCCGCGGGAGAGTCCGGGCCGCCGCACGATGCGGCCAGGCCGCACGGACCGCTCGCGATCGGAGGTTCCCGGTGTCCACGATGATCATCGACCACCCGCTGATCCAACACAAGCTCTCGATCCTGCGCGACCGGACCACCCCGGTCCGCGACTTCCGCGCGCTGTCGACCGAGATCGCGATGCTCATGGCGTTCGAGGCGATGCGCGACCTTCCGCTCGAGCAGGCCACCGTCGAGACGCCGGTCGCGACGGCGCAGGTGCAGCGGCTCGCCGGAAAGAAGCTGGCCCTCGTCGCGATCCTCCGTGCCGGCCTGATCATGGTGGACGGCATCCTCGACCTCGTTCCCAGCGCTCGCGTGGGGCACATCGGCCTGTACCGCGATCCGGATACGCTGACGCCGGTGAGCTACTACGCCAAGCTGCCCGGCGACATCCGCGATCGCGACGTGTTCCTGCTCGACCCGATGCTGGCGACCGGTGGCAGCGCCGTCGCCGCGATCGACCGGCTCAAGGAGGAGGGCGCCGGGCGAATCCGCCTGCTCTGCATCCTCGCCGCGCCCGAAGGCGTGGACGTGGTCACGGCCGCCCATCCCGACGTCGAGGTCGTGCTGGCCGCGCTGGACGAGCGGCTCGACGAGCACGGCTACATCGTTCCCGGGCTGGGCGACGCCGGCGACCGCATCTACGGCACGCGCTGACGTGGACGGTGCGGCGCACGGTGCGGCGCACGGTGCGGCGCGGAGGCGACGAGAAGCGCTTCGCATGGATCGGCCGTCGCCAGCGATAGGATGGACGCGTGCGTAGCACCCTGCTCCCCTTCCTTCCCCTGGCCGGCGTCGCGTTCCTGACGGCGGTCGGCGTCGTGGCGGCGCTCGTTCCCGCGGTGCGCGCCTTCGCGCTCCGCATCGGCGCGGTTCAGGAGGGTGGCTCCGGCCACGGCCTGGGCCTGCGACGGCACGACGGCTCGGTGGCCAGCGTGGGCGGCATGGCGATCCTCGGCGGGTTCCTCGTCGCGTTGATCGTGGGCGCGCTGGTCGCGCCGCAAGCGCTGGGCGACGATCGCACCGCGCTGCTCGCGATCGTGCTGGGCGGCGTGCTGATGACGCTGCTGGGCCTGTTGGACGATCTCTGGGAGCTGCCGGTGGCCATGCGGCTCGCCGTGCAGACCGTCGCGGCGGGCATCCTCGTCGCGAACGGGGTGACGATCGACTTCGTGACGAACTACTTCGCCGTCGGTCCGCTGGCCCGCTGGGCGGGGGAGGGCAGCTTCCTGTTCTTCGGCGAGACGCTGGCCGCCGTGCTGACGCTGATCTGGGTCGTGGGGTTCACGAACGCGTTCAACTTCATCGACGGCGTGGACGGCCTGTCGTCCGGCGTCGCGGCGATCGGCAGCCTCAGCCTTCTCGCCGTGGCGCTCCAGGCGGACGGCCGGGGACCGTCCGTGCTGCTCCTCGCCGCCCTGGCGGGAGCCGCGATCGGCTTCCTGCGCCACAACGCCGGTCCCGCGACGATCTTCATGGGGGACACGGGCGCGTACCTGCTGGGCTACACCTTGGCGGCGACCAGCGTACTGGGCGCGCTGAAGGTGACGGCCGCGGTGACGGTCGCGACGCCGCTGCTGATCCTGGGCCTTCCGGTGCTGAACCTCACCCAGGTCGCGGTTCGCCGGATGCGCAGGGGAGTCAGCCCGACGCGGGCGACGAACGATCACCTGCACGACCTGCTGCGAGCGCGTGGCCGTAGCGACCGAGGCACCGTGCTGACGCTCTGGACCGCGACCCTGCTGCTGGGCGTGGCCGGCATGCTGCTGGCGGAGACGCCGCCGGTGCTGATGGGACTGACCGTCGTATCCGCCGTGGTGGCGATCGGCGGCGCTAGCGCCCTGCGCTGGTCGGAGGTGCGCGCCGCCGAGAGCGGACCTCGGCTCGGCGACGGTCCCGGTGACGCTGCCGGCGACGTCGGCACGGTCGGTGCCCGTCCCGGGAGCCGATCGTCGCGCCGACGGTGACGTCGCCGCGACGGGTCGCCGTCGCGTTCGGAACGCGGCCCGAGGCGTCGAAGATGGCGCCGGTCGTCGAGGCGCTCGGGGCCCATCCCTCGCTGCGCCCGTGGATCCTGACGACGGGGCAGCACCGAGAGCAGCTCGACGACATGATGCGCCTGTTCGGGATGCGGGCCGACACGGACCTCGCGGTCATGACGGAGCGGCAGACGTTGCCGGACCTGATGGCCCGGATCGTGCCGGCCGCGGCGGCCGCTCTCCGGTCCGCTTCCCCTGCGTTCTGCCTGGTGCACGGCGATACCTCGACGACGTTCGCGGTCGCGCTGGCGGCGTTCTACGAGGGGATCCCGGTCGGGCACGTCGAGGCCGGCCTTCGTAGCCACGACCTGGCCGAGCCGTTCCCCGAAGAGGCCAATCGGCGGCTGACCGACGTGCTCACGAGCCTCGATCTGGCGCCGACGGAGCAGGCCCGCCGCAACCTGCTGCACGAAGGCAAGGATCCAGGCGGCATCGTGGTCACCGGCAACACCGCCGTCGACGCCGTTCGCGCCGTCGCGGCCCTTGGTCCCGGCGCGCCGGCGGACGGCGGCGAGGGGCCCACCGTCACGATCACGCTTCATCGTCGCGAGAACCTTCCGGTCCTCGCAGGTCTCGCGACCGCGCTCGCCGATCTCGCGGCGACCCACCCGGCGATTCGCTTCGTCTGGCCGCTGCACCTCAACCCCCTGGTCGGCGACGCGGTTCGGCCGGCGATGGCGGGCCTGAGCAACGTGCGACTGTGCGATCCGCTGCCGTACGCCGAGATGGCGGCGCTGCTGGCGTCGAGCATGCTGATCGTCACCGACTCCGGCGGGCTGCAGGAGGAGGGCGCCGCGCTGGGCGTGCCCGTGGCCGTGCTGCGCAACGTGACGGAGCGCCCCGAAGGCGTGGACGCCGGGGTGCTCCGCCTGCTGGGCAACGAGCCGGGGAGGGTGCGCGCCGAGCTGGGCACGATGCTGGACGACGACACCGTCCTGGAGGCGATGCGGAATCGACCGAACCCGTACGGCGACGGCAAGGCCGGCCTGCGGATCGCTCAGTCGGTGGCCTGGCGGCTGGGTCTCGGACCAAGGCCGGACGACTGGGACGTCGCGGTGATGCGCTGACGGGCGCGGAGCGCGCGATGCTATCGTCCTGAGCGTGCACGACGGATCCGTTCACCGACTCGCGTCGCGACGACCCCTGCCCGGCGCTCGGCGCGACGGCGACGTACACGTTCTCGAATGGAGGGGCGCCCTCCTGATGGGGATCGTGAACGTCACCCCGGACAGCTTCAGTGACGGAGGGCGGCACGCCGGCGCCGCCGAGGCGGTCGCCGAGGCGAAGCGGCAGGCCGCCGCCGGGGCCCGGATCGTCGACGTCGGTGGCGAGTCGACGCGGCCCGGGGCCGAGCCGGTGTCGCTGGACGAGGAGCTACGGCGCGTGCTGCCGGTGATCGAGAGGCTGGCAGAGGTCGAGAGGCTGGCAGAGGTCGAGAAGCTGATCGTGAGCGTCGACACGCGGCGGCCCGAGGTGGCGCGTGCGGCCTTGGCCGCCGGGGCGCATCTCGTGAACGACGTGGGCGGGCTGCGTGATCCGGAGATGGTCGCCGTCTGCGCGGAGGCTGGCGTGCCCGCCGTCGTGATGCACATGCGGGGGACGCCCCGAACGATGCAGGACGACCCCCGTTACGAGGACGTCGTCTCCGAGGTCGAGACGTTCCTGAGCGAGCGCGCCGAGGCGGCCGAGGCAGCGGGCGTGCCGTCCGTGGCGATCGATCCGGGCTGGGGCTTCGGCAAGCGCGACGAGGACAATCTGGCGCTGCTACGGGCGATCCCGCGCTTCGCCGCGAGCGGACGACCGGTCGTGATCGGGGCGTCCCGCAAGGGCTCGATCGGGCGTTGGGGCGGCGAGTCCGAGGCGTCGCGCCGCGATCCGGGCAGCTACGTCGTCCACCTCGCAGCGGCCCGCGCCGGCGCGGCGGTGCTCCGGGTGCACGACGTTGCCGGGCATCGCCAGGCGCTGGCGGTCCAGGATGCGCTGGCCGCGCAGGGGATGCACGGGGTGCCCGCGGTGCCCGGAGAGGACCGGTCCTCGACCTCGGGGCGCGACCGGATCGTGCTCGAAGGCCTGGCGTTCCACGGCTACCACGGCGTGTTCGACGAGGAGGCGCGATTCGGCGCGCGCTTCGAGGTGGACGTCGAGATGCGGGTCGATCTGCCGGCCTCGGACGAGCTCGCCGCCACCGTCGACTACGCGCGGGTGTACGACCTCGTGGCGCGCGAGGTGACGGGCACGCGCTACCGCCTGATCGAAGCGCTCGCGAACGCGATCGCGGCCCGGGTCTTGTCGGCGGACGCGCGGGTTCGCGAGGTGACCGTGCGCGTGCACAAGCCGCACGCGCCGCTGCCCGGCGTCGTCCGCGACGTCGTGGCGGAGGTGGTCCGCCGTCGCTGAGCGCGACGAGGCGCTGATCGCGCTCGGGGCGAACCTGGGCGACCGGGCCGCCTCGTTGCGACGCGCCGTCGTCGCGCTCGCGTCGTTGGGCCGCGTGCGTCGTCGCTCGGGCATCTACCGCACGGCTCCTGTCGGGGGTCCAGAGGGGCAGCCCGACTACCTGAACGCCGTGGTCGCCCTGCTCCCGAACACCGAGCTCGACGAACCCACGGCGCTCTTGGCCGCGCTCCACCGGATCGAGGACGAGCTGGGCCGCACGCGAAGGATCCGCTGGGAGGCGAGGGTGCTGGATCTGGACCTGATCGCCGTCGGCGACACCGTTCGCGACGGTCCCGACGTCGTGCTTCCGCATCCGGCCGTGATGGAGCGACCGTTCGTGCTGGTGCCGCTGCTGGACGTGGCGCCCGACTGGCGGAATCCGCGCGACGGACGGCGCGCGGCAGCGGTGGTAGCGGAGCTGGACAGCGACGACGTGCGCCCCTCGGGGCTGTCCTGGACGACACGGTAGACTGCAGCCCGCATGCGCGTCCTGGCCATCGCCGATCCCCATCTTTCCCGCCGCGACCCGAAGCCGATGGACGTGTTCGGTCCGGGCTGGGAGGGGCATCCCGAGTCGTTCTTCGCAGGCTGGCGCGAGGTCGTCCGCGACGACGACCTGGTGCTGATTCCCGGCGACCTGTCGTGGGCGATGCGTTTGGAGGACGCGCTGAGCGACCTGCACGACATCGCCGCGTTGCCGGGGACGAAGGTCATCCTGCGCGGGAATCACGACTACTGGTGGCCGTCGATCGGGAAGCTACGGGCGGCACTGCCCCCCGGGATGCATGCGATCCAGAACGATGCGCTCCGGATCGGTGGGGTGGTGATCGCGGGAACGCGTGGCTGGACCTGTCCGGGGAGCCACGAGTTCGGCGACCACGACGAGAAGATCTACCGGCGGGAGCTCGATCGTCTGGACCTGTCGCTGACGCGTGCCCAGGAGCTACGCAGGCCGGGCGACCTGTCGGTGGTGATGTTGCACTATCCGCCGACGAACCCGCGGTTGGAGCCGTCGGGCTTCACCGAGCGGATCGAACGGTTCGCGCCCGACGCGCTGGTGTTCGGGCACGTTCACGGTGGACGGCAGCAGGTGGTGTCCGAGGTCGACCACGTCCGCGTCCTGTTCGTCGCGGCGGACGCGGTCCGGTTTCGACCGGTGGTGGTGTTCGGCGCCGGCGAGGGGACCAAGGCGACGGACTGACCGGCGAGCGGTGCGAAGCGAACCTCGGGAAAACCTTGGGGACCGTGCCGGGGCGTCTACGCGCCGGGAGCGTCGCTGCCGTGCTCCTGCGGCTCGTGCGAGCCGTTCGTCGCATCGGCCAGCGGCCGGGTGGCGTCGTCTCCCGTAAGGCGGTGGTAGGCGGTGATCGCGTCCTGGCCTCGATGCCAGACGAGGTGCACGACCTCGCCGTCGACGCGGCTGGGGAACTCGACCACGCCGGTCGAAAGGTCCGGTACCTGCACCCCGAGGCGCTCCACCTCGCGGCGGGCGCCGTGGGCGGCGTTCAGCACGAACGCGAGCTCTTGACGTACGGAAAGCGCCTCGACCGAGCCTTGGCGGACGTTCGATGCGCGGGCTTGGACCTCTTCGAGGTCGCTCAGGGCCAGTTGAAGCTCGGCGAGTCGGGCGTCCACGATCGGGAGCATCCGCGTGGCGCCCTCGAGCGAGAATAGTTTGAACACGAGGTTCACCTCCGACTACCGTCAGGATACGCCATGGGCGGACGACTCGGCGTGAGCCGTCGCACATAAAACTTGAGCCGCAGAAACTCAAGTCGGCGGGCCTGCGTCGCTCCGAGGCGCTTGGTAGACTCGAACATTGGGCTGAACGCAGAGGCCGGGCGCTCGCGTGCCCGGCCGCGACGCTCGCACCTTACGCTCGCCCCCTACGCTCGCCCCCTACGCTCGCGCCCTACGCTCGTACCCCATGCACCGAGAGGACGGCCCCCGTGTCCGACGCCGCCAGCCCCGCCGCTTCCGATCCAGGCGGTCCCGACGCTCCCGTGCTGGTCGTCAACGCCGGAAGCTCGAGCCTCAAGCTCAGGGCCCTGCCGGACGGTCCGTCGCTGCACGTCGAGCGCATCGGCGACCCGGGCGACGCCACGATCTCGGTGGACGGTCGCGAGGCGATCCGTCGGCCGCTCGCGGACGCTCGCGAGGCGTTCGAGGCGGCCATCGAGGTGGCCGGCGCCGAGCTCGATCCGAACGGCATCGGGCTGGTCGGTCACCGCGTCGTCCACGGCGGCGAACGCCACGTCGAGCCGCTGCTGCTGGACGACGACGCGCTGGCCGACCTGGACCGGCTGTCGCCGCTGGCGCCGCTGCACAACCCGGCCAACCTCGCCGGCATCCGGGCGGCCCGGGCGGTCCTCCCGCACGCCCTGCACGTCGCGGTGTTCGACACGGCGTTTCACGCTGCGCTGCCACGCCGCGCCTACCTGTACGGCCTCCCGATGGCGCTGTACCGCAACGATGGAATCCGCCGCTACGGGTTCCACGGCACCAGCCACGACGTCGTCTCGGCCAGACTGGCGGACAGGCTGGGCCGCCCACGCGACGAGCTCCGCATCGTCACGCTGCACCTCGGCAACGGCGCCAGCGCGGCCGCGGTCCAGAACGGGCGCAGCGTGGATACGACGATGGGGTTCACGCCGCTCGAGGGCCTGATGATGGGAACCCGCAGCGGTGACGTGGACCCCGGCGTGCTGCTGCACCTTCTTCGGAGCGGCACCACCGTCGCCGAGCTCGACGACCTGCTGAACCGGGAGTCCGGCGTCCTGGGGCTCTCAGGCGTGTCGAACGATCTGCGCGACGTCTGGTCGGCGGCGGACGGGGGCGACGAGGACGCGGCGGCGGCGCTCGAGGTGTACGCCTACCGGATCCGCAAGACGATCGCGTCGATGGCCGCTGCGATGGGCGGGCTCGATGCGCTCGTGTTCACCGGTGGCGTCGGCGAGAACGACGCGCGCGTCCGTGCCGACGCGACGCGCGGCCTGGCGTTCCTCGGCGTCACGCTCGACGCCGAGGCGAACGCGCGCCACGGTCCGCGGATCGGCGCGGAGGACGCGGCGGTCGAGACGTGGGTGATCCCCACCGACGAGGAGGCCCGCATCGCCGAGCTGGCCGCCCTGGCCACCCGGGAGCGCCGGCGATGAGGACGCTGGGGATCGATCTGGGCGGGACCAAGATCGCCACGGCCGTGGTCGAGGACGGCGTGATCAAAGCCCGTGAACGGGTGGCGACGCCGCAGACGGGCTTCGCAGACGTGCTCGCCGCGATGGCCGAGACCGCGGATCGACTGCTCGAGAGCCAGGGGCCGGTCCACGCGATCGGTGTAGGTTCGCCCGGGCCGCTGGACCTGGCGACCGGCACGATCCTGTTCGCGCCGAACATTCCGGGCATGGAGAACGCGCCGCTGGCCGCCGGTCTTAGGGACCGACTCGGACGCCCGGTGATCCTCGAGAACGACGCGAACGCGGCGGGCTACGCCGAGCACCTCTACGGCGCGGCGCGCGACCTCGAGTCCAGCGTGTACGTGACCATCTCGACCGGGATCGGCGGGGGACTGTTCGTCGGCGACCGGGTGATTCGAGGCGCGAACGGCGTCGCCGGCGAGATCGGGCACATGACGGTCCTGCCTGGCGGCCCGGTGGGAGGCGACGGCACGGACGGCTCGCTCGAGGCGATCGCGGCGGGCCGGTCGATCGCGCGGGACGGAACGTACGTGTTCGGTCGCTCGGTGTCGACCGAAGAGGTGTTCGCCCTGGCCCAAGACGGCGACGAGAAGGCGCTGAGGATCGTGGACAACGCTGCGCGGTTCACCGGCATCGGCCTCGCGAACCTGGTCAAGATCTTCGATCCCGAAGGGTTCGTGATCGGCGGGGGGATGAGCCAGGTCGGCCCGTTCTACCTCGACCGGATCGTCGCCGCCACCCGTGCGTACCTGCCGGGCTGGCCGATGCCGGCGCTCCTGCCGGCGCGGCTCGGGACCGATGCTGGCGTGATCGGCGCCGCCGCCGTCGCGGCGCACGAAGGCTGAGTCGGCGTGGAGCTTCTGCTGTCCGCGGCGTCGATCTTCCTGCTGCGGATCGCCGACGTATCGATCGGAACGCTTCGGATCGGGTTCCTGGTGCGGGGCCGTTCCGGCGTCGCCGGAGCGCTGAGCTTCGTCGAGAGCCTGGTCTGGCTCGCGGCCGCAGCGCAGGTGCTGGCGAACCTCGACAGCCCCCCGAAGTTCCTGGCGTACGCCGGTGGGTACGCCGCGGGCACGATGCTCGGCGTGCATATCGAGCGCTGGATCGCGGTGGGCGACGTGGTGATGCGGATCATCGCCCCGGTCGCCAGCCCCTCGGGAGCCGGCGCGCTCCGCGAGGCGGGCTACATCGTGACCGAGATGAACGCCGAGGGTCGCGACGGAAGCGTCCGCATCAGCTTCTCGGTCCTGCCACGGCGGCGTGTGGCCGAGGCGTTGGCACTGGTCAAGGAGGTGAACCCCGAAGCGTTCGTCGCGTTCGAAGGCACCACGCCGATGCGCCTGACCGCGTTTCCCGCGGCACGGATCAGGAAGTGACGGCTCCGACTCAGCGTGCCGCGCGGTACGGACGGTTGTAGTACGCCTCGAGCCGGTTGACGCCCAGCGACGCCATGTTGCTGAGCACCAGGTAGACCATCGCGATGCCGATGTAGACCGGGAACGGGCGGAAGGTTCGGGCCACGACGTTGTCGGCCTGGAACAGCAGATCCTGGACGCTGATGACCGTGACCAGGGTGGAGTCCTTGATCAGCGAGATGAACTGGTTGCCCAGTGCCGGGACGGCGTTGCGGATCGCCTGGGGAAGCTGAATGAAGCGGAAGTTCTGGAACCTGTTCAGCCCCAGCACCTGAGCGGCCTCGAGCTGTCCCTTGGGGACCGAGGCGAACGCGCCCCGAATGATCTCGGAGAAGTACGCTCCGGCGTACAGGCTCATCCCGGTCGTCCCCGCCTGGAACGCGCTGTCCCACTGGAAGAACGGCAGCGTGGGCAGTCCGAACCAGAGGATGAACAGCTGAACGAGCAGCGGGGTGCCGCGAAAGAACTCGACGTACGCGACCGCCACGATGCGGAGGGGCAGGATGCCCGACATTCGTCCCAGCGCGGCGAACAGGCCGAGGAGAAGCCCGAAGACGCCTGCGAGAAGCGTGACTGCCGCGGTGATCTGCGTACCCTCCCAGAGGCGGCCCAGGACGGTCGGTGTGAACACGTTCGTGAAAAGGTCCTGAAAATACCCGATCATGGTGGCCTCCTACGAAGGCGCGGCCGGCCTATGTGGCCGGCCGCGCGAGGGTCCAGGGACGAGTGGAGCTTTACTGGTTGGGCGGGGTGACGATGTCGCCACCGATCCAGCGCTCGCTGATGACTTGAAGAACACCGTTCTCGTACAGTTCGTCGAGCGCAAGTTCGAGCAACCGCTTGTAGCCAGGCTGACCGTTGGCGATCGTGATCCAGGCGTTCTCTTCGAACACCAGGCCGCTGATCGACTTCATCTTCATGCCGGACGTCGCGAACGCCTGGTTCCCGACGATCGGGTTCGTGAAGATCGCGTCGGCCTGACCGGAACGGATCGCCTGCAGCGAGGTCGGAACGTCCGCGTAGGTGGCGGTGTTGTCCGAGTAGCCGTTGTCCTCGAGCCACTGCTGGTTCGTGCCCCCACGGTCGACCGCGATGGTGCCGCCATCGGCGAGCAGCGCTTCGTAGTCGTCGTACTCGCTGTCGGCGGGGGCGAAGAACTGGCCGCCGCCGTAGTAGTACGGCATATCCAGGAAGGTCACGGCCTCCGCACGCTCGGGCGTCCGGGCGTGCGAGGCGACCGACGCGTCGAAGCGGCCGGTGCTCACGCCGGCGATGATGCCGCTGAACTGGGCCTGGACGATTTCGACCTCGACGCCGAGCTCCTCGGCGAGGGCGGCCGCGACGTCCGCGTCGAAGCCTTCCATCGAGCCGTCTTCGGCGGGCATCGAGAACGGCGGGTAGCCGCCCGACATGGCGACGGTCAACACGCCATCGTCGATGGGGGTCTGGGCCGCGACGGTGCCGAGGGCCAGAAGCAAAGCGGTGGTCAGTGCGGTGAGGACGGTACGAATCTTCATGTTCATGCGGTCTCCTTACGTTCCAGAGCGTTCTTGCGGGTTCTTGCGGATGGGTCGGCTCGACCCGATGTCGACGTGCGAGGCTCGTTCCGCGCACGTCGAACTCGTGCTGACCCCGTCCGACGAGATCGGTGCGGATGACGGGACGCGGGGTGCACGAGCAGCGAATAAATGCATACCATCGCAAGGAGGCGGCGTCAAACGGCGCCCCACTCCGGATTGCACGTCGCGGACGACCCCGATGTGACCGAGATTGCATAGGGGAAGCGCAGCGCATGGCACACTTCAAAGCGAATGTGTGCCGCAATCGTGCGGCGATCCAGAACCATCCGTTCCCACGAAGGGACTTCATGACAACCACCACACCCCTCGCCCTGACGAGCTTTCGCTTCGTCAGCGACGACGAGCGTGCCCAGTTTCGAGACGAGCGTCTCGACGACGTCGCTCGATTTCTCCATCAGCACCTCGGACCGTACGGCGATCCGATCGATCAGATCCGGGCCTGCCTTCTCCGCGCCGCCGGAGACGGACCCCGCGACGGCGGCACCGTGACCTTGGCCGAGAGCGACGACGAGATCGTCGGCGTGGTCGTCACGAACGCCACCCACATGAGCGGCTACACGCCCGAGAACCTCCTGGTGTACGTCGCGACGCACGAATCGCATCGCGGACGCGGTATCGGACGCGCCGTCATGGAACGTGCGATCGCCGATGTCGACGGCTCGGTCGCGCTGCACGTCGAGCCCGACAACCCCGCCGCCAAGCTGTACGCCCGTCTCGGGTTCACGAACAAGTACCTCGAGATGCGCCTCCACCGCTGAGATGGCGACGCTGCGAATGAACCGCGACGCCCTGAGGCACAACTACGCCGAGCTCGAACGCCGCCTCGCCGGGCACGGGATCCAATACGGTCTCGTCGTCAAGCTGCTCTGCGGCAACGAGCGACTGCTGCAGGAGGTGCTGGACCTCGGACCGCGCGAGGTGATGGACGCCCGCACCGGAAACCTGAAGGCCGTCCGTGCCCTCGATCCCGACGTCCGCACCGTGTACATCAAGCCGCCCGCGCCAGGCAATGCCGACGAGGTCGTGCGTTGGGCGCACGCCAGCTTCAACACCGAGATCGACACGCTTCGTGCCCTCGACGACGCCGCCGCAGAGCAGGGCGTTCGTCATGGCGTCGTCGTGATGGTCGAGATGGGCGACCTCCGCGAAGGCGTCGTGCGCGAGCGGCTGCTCGAGTTCGTGGGCCGCGCGCTGCGCTTCGAGAACCTCAAGATCGAGGGCCTCGGAACGAACTTCAACTGCCTGAACGGCACGATGCCCAGCGAAGACAAGCTCTGGCAGCTGGCTCTGTTCCGCGAGCTGATCGAGCTCCGCTACGGCGTCACCCTCGCCTGGGTCTCGGGCGGAAGCAGCGTGGCGCTCCCGATGCTGTTCGACGGCCGCGTGCCTCCCGCGGTGAACCACTTCCGGATCGGCGAGACGCTGTTCTTCGGTCGCGATCTACGCGACGGCAAGACCTTCGACGGCATGCGCGACGACGTGTTCGAGCTCGCAGCCGAGGTCATCGAGGTCGCCGAGAAGCCCAGCGAGCCTTCGGGTCCGTTCGGGGAAGACCCGTTCGGCGATCGCCGCGAGGACGCCCCGACGGGTCCTGCCGAAACGGCTCGCCGCGCCATCCTCGACGTCGGTTGGCTCGACATCGATCCCGAGTTCCTCGCCTCCGCCGACGACGGCGTCGAGATCGTCGACGTGTCGAGCGACATGACGGTCGTGGACGTCGGATCGAGGACCACGCCGACCCGTGTCGGCGATCGCTTGCGGTTCCGCCTCCGCTACATGGGCGCCCTCAAGCTGCTCAACTCGGACTACATCGACAAGATCGTGGTCGACGACGACGATCGGACGCTGCCTGCGCCGATCGCTCCGGCGGTGACCGCGGAGGCCCCGAGCTCGGCGGACTCCGGCGAGGACGACGCGGAGCCCGGCCCCGAGGCGGACGCGGTGAGGTCGGGCAGCTGATCTCGCTCGCACCGACCACGGTCGGTCCCTGAAGGTCGTCCGTCCCTGACGACTCCGTCCCTGACGACTCCGTCCCTGACGACGAGGCGCCCCGATCGAGATTCCGATCCGGGCGCTTTCCGTGTTCGACCTTCGGTGCGCGGCCTTCCGTGTCAGGCGCTCGTGGCGGGTGATGGACGCGTGGCAGGAAGCGCGACGCGCGTCACCCGTCCGTCGGGCAGGGCGCGCACCTCGCGCGGCCCGCCCAGCGCCTCGGCGATGCGCCTGGCCAGGGCCGGCTCGGCTGGGCCATCGCCGGCGGCGTGCACGATGATCGGCCGAGCTTCGAGCGCGACCGTGCCGGTCGCGCGAAGCCGGCGGGTCACGGCGTCGTCGCTCCACGCCTCGCCCCAGATCGTGCGCAGCGCCAGCAGGGCAGGGCGCCCCCGCGACGCGCGATGGCCGGCCGCCCCCGGCCTGCGCACCTCCAGGCGCTCCCCCAGCGGCCGGGTCGCCTCGTAGAACGCGTCCACCCAATCGTCGAGCAACACGTGCGACGCCACCAAAGCCCGAGCGCGTGGGGCGATCTCGTCGACGTCGTCTTCGTCCGGATCGGTGGAGGCGACCTCGGCGAAGAGCGCCGTCAGCCGGGGTGGAAGGTGGTTCAGGCGGTAGAAGGTCTCCTCGGCCGCCGCCGGGATCCACACCCGCTCCGCCAGCGGAACCACGCCGACGAGATCGGCGAGGTCGGCCGGCTCGCCGGGCCACGCCGGTGGCGGCCCGTCGCTGGGGGCCCAAGGAACGTCGCTACCGAGCGGACCGGTCATGAAGCCGAAGCATACCAGGCGAGATCACGAGTTTTGGGACGGCGTGGTAGCCTTCCAGGCGTGAACGAAGCGCCTCGTACGCGTGAATCGCGTCGCCTGGTCCGACTCGCCGTGGCATCGGCGTGGCTGGTCGTGCTGGCCGTCGCCGTCACGACCGTGCTCGCGGCGCGCGACTACTTCATGGTGAGCGAGGCGCGAAGTCCCGATCTCGTCGGATTGCCGCTGGCGGAGGCCGAGCGCAGCGTGCAACGCCTCGGGCTGGAGCTTCGCAGCTATCCCGTTCCCGCTCGCGGCGTGGCTGCGGACGTCGTCGTCGAGCAGGCGCCGCCCGCCGGTACGGTCGTCCGCTCCGGGCGGATCGTCAGCGTGGGCGTTCACGTTCCGGCCGAGGCGGACCGGATGCCGGCCCTCGTCGGCGTGACGGAGCAGGACGCTCTGGCCTCGCTTCGTGGTCTGTCCCTGCCGGCGCCGGACATCAGCTACCTCGCGTCCGATCGTCCAGCGGGCCGGGTCGTCGAGCAAGACCCGCCCGCGGGCAGCAGCGTCGCTCCGACCGACCGGGTACGGCTCACGGTCGCCAGGGGGGCGTCGGCCGCCCAGGTCGAGATTCCCGATCTGACCGGACTGGCCGTGGAGTCGGCGCGCGCCCAGCTCACCGCGCTGGGTGTGCGCCGAGTCGAAACGGTGCCCGTCGGCGTCTCCATGTTGCGGCCGGGGACGGTGACGCAACAGCGGCCGGCGCCCGGCACCGTCGTCGGCGTCGGTCAGCCCGTGCTTCTGGGCTTCGCCCTGGAGGGGAGCCGGGTGACGCGCGTGCCGGTCGTCGAGGGGATGGAGACGTGGCGGGCGCGGGTCGCCCTACGGTCGGCCGGGCTGGAGCTCGGCCCGGTCGAGACGGTCCAGCGCGACGATATTCCCGCCGGCGTCGTCGAGGCGCGACCGTCGGGCCTGACCGTCGCGGGTGCTCCGGTCGTGTTGGTCGTCAACGCGCCCGACGGGCGGCCCGTCGATCTGGGCGACGCGGGCGTCCTCGGTCGGGACGAAACCGGTCGAGATGGGATCTACCGCGGACCGATCGGCGGCGACGGCAGCGAGGAGGACGGGGGCGGGCCCCGCGCCGAGACCGAGGAGGGACGACTGGTTCCGTTCCGATTCGACCCGAACCAGCTGGGCGTATCCAGCCTGATCGAGCGAGACTACGAGCTGCGCCTGGTGGTGCGGGACGACCGGGGCGAGCGCACCGTCGTCGATCGACAGGTCGCGGCCGGCGAGACGGTCCGGACGACCGTCGTCGTTCACGGCGACGAGCCTCTCCTCCAAACCTACGTCAACGGGGTGTTCTTCCAGGCTTGGAGGCCTTGAGTTGGAGGCCTTGAGTTGAAGGCCGTGAGGCCGACGAGTTGAGGATTTCGCAGCCCCGAGGCCACGTTCTAGGCAGACTACGGCGTACCGGTCCACCGAGACCGCGCGTCCATGGAGGAGGCACCGATGGATCCCGATATCGCACCGCTGGCGCGACGCCTGGCGGAGGAGAACAACGTCGAGTGGCGACGGCTGCAGGGTAGCGGGACCGACGGCCGGATCGTCGAACGCGACGTACTCGATTTCCTCGCGCGCGTCATGGCGGGCGACGAGGACGTGAATCCGACCCCGGAGCCGCTGCCGGAGGGCCTCGATGCGTGGACCGACGACGCCGGCCGTCCGCTGGGCAAGGCGGCGGCCAGCACCCGCGACGGACGACCGTCCGACGACGCCACGCCCGACGACACGACGCGCGACGACACGACGCGCGACGACACGACGCGCGACGACGAGAGAACCGACGACGATGCGGCCGACGAGGACGATCTGCTGCTCGCAGGCGACGACCTACTGCAGGACGCCGACCTCGGAAGGGGCGATGGCGCCGAGGAAGACCTGCTCCTCGCCGGCGGCACGGACGCCGTTCGCGACGCATCCGGTCCCGGCGACGCTGGCGAGGATCCGGACGCGCTTCCCGACCTGTTCGACGAGCGCGACGCACCGCCGAGAGGCTCGGACGGCGCTCCCGACCTGTTCGTCGACGACGACGCCGACGACCGCGGGGGCGATGCGTTCGACTTCGGTGGGCTGCCCGGTGCCGACAGGCGTCGCCCCGCCGATGAAGACCAGGACGCGACGATGGACAGGGGACGGGCGTCCGACTCGTACATGGTCGGCGACGATGCCGACGCGCTTTCCTTCGGCGACAGCGAGGCGAGCGGCGTGAACGACGAGACTGCTCACGACGAGGTCGCCCGCGACGGGTTCGCCCACGACGAGATCGAGATGGACGATCCCGAGATCGACGCGGCCGAGGCCGATTCGACCACGAAGGATCACGTCGATCGCAGGACGCCGGTTCCGACCGAGGTTCGGCAGGAGGCGGCCCTGCCGTTCGAGGAACGCGGCGACGACGCCGTTCCGACCACGGAATCCGCCTCGGCCGTGCCTAGCGCCGCCGACGTGCAGCGCTGGCCCCTGGCTCGGACCCGGACCGTCGTTCGTCGTCACGTGGACGTCGGCGAGCTGCTCGCCGTGCGCCGCAGCGTGGCGCTCGAAGCCGGGATGGACGACGTCGCGGCCGTCGCCGTCCTCTACCTCGCGGCCAAGCGAGCGGTCGGACAGCTGAATGTCGAGAGGCCGGGAATCGCTCTACCGGACGGGTCGGGCGGCGTGATCGCCATCGTTCCCGAGCACGATGGTCTCGCCGAGGCGGGCCGTGCGGTGGACGGTGCGGCACGAGGGTCGCGAGACCTGGAGAGCGCGGACGCCGATCTGTGGGTCGTCGACCTCGCCGGTGTCGGCGTGGACGAGGCGGTCCTGGACACGGAGGTCGCCCAGCTCGTGCTCGGCCGGCTGTTGAGCGACGACTCGGACGGCTCGGTGCGCGCCACGATGTCGCTGGTGGCCGACGTTCCGGTCGAGCGAGGCGCGGCGTTCCTGGCCCGCGTCGCCGATCTTCTCGAGGACCCGCTTCGGCTTCTGGCTTAGGTCTCGTCCCAGGCACACGTTCGCGAAGCGCCCGCTCGTCTCGAGCGGGCGCTCGCTCAGGCCGGCTCCACGGGAAGCAACGCCCACAACAGCAGGTAGCCGGGCACCGTGATGCCCAGCGACAGCGGAACGGTGAGCGCGAACACGAGTCGCACCCGACGGGGGTCGGCGCCCGTGAACGCCGCGACGCCCCCTGCGACGCCCGCGATACGACGGTCGGTCCGGCTTCGCTGGAGGCGCTCCGCCCCGGTCGGTCGACGAGCGCGTCGCTGGTCGTGAGGCAGCGGATCGTGCGTCGCTTCGGCTCGATCGTTCATTCAGGGTCTCCTGCGACGCCTCCTGCGACGCCTCCTGCGACGTCTCCTGCGACGTCGCCTGCGACGTCGACAGGTGGTTCGTCGTGCCGTCCGGCGAGCGGGATCGTAGGCGCGAGCGACGGGTTCCGTAGCGCCGCGTGGACGCGGGCCTCGAGCTCGCGGACGTCGACGCCGGCCCAGCGATCGGGCACCAGGGCGAGGTGCCGAAGCGCCTTGGCGTAGTTGCGTCGCCCGCCGCGTGGGCTTCCCATCGCGCGGGCCTTGTGGAGCGCAGCGGCGAGCAGGATGACGCCGGCCAGGAATCGTCGCTCGGTGCCGTCCGCCGCGAGCCAGGCGGGCTCGAGCGCCTCGTGACAGTCCCAGAACGCGCCCCGGTCGAACAGGCGCCGTCCTTCGTTCCAGGCGGCGGTATCGGTCATGCGCCCGAGCATAGCGGGCCAGGGGGCCGCGGTAGCATGGCCGGATGACGTCCCCCATGCCTCCACGCCTGATCATCGCCGTCAGCGGCGGCAGCGGCATCGTGTACGCGTTCGACCTTCTCGAGGCGCTCGCGGCGGCGCCGGTCGAGACGCATCTGGTGGTCACGGCGGGCGCGAAGCAGGTGCTGCCGAGCGAGACCGACCGGACGTACCACGACCTCGTCGCGTTGGCGGACGACGTCCACGACGACCGCGACCTGGGTGCGGGCATCGCGTCGGGCTCGTTCCGGGCCGCGGGAATGGTCATCGTTCCCTGCAGCGCCGGCACGCTGGCCAAGGTGGCGCTGGGCATGACGGACAACCTGGTGTCGCGTGCGGCCCACGTGACGCTCAAGGAGCGGCGCCCCCTGGCGCTGGTCGTCCGCGAGGCGCCGTATTCGCGGCCGATGCTCGAGAACATGCTGCGCGCGCACGACGCGGGCGCGACGATCGTTCCCGCGTCGCCCGGCTTCTACCATCGTCCGGACGATCTTCCCGCGCTGATCGGCTCGGTCACCGCCCGCGTCCTCGACCATCTCGGGGTCGAGAATTCGAGGAGTCCGCGCTGGAAGGACGTGCCGAGCTCGGAGGGGCCATGAGCCGCGCCACGAGCAGCGTCGCGGCGCTGGTGCCCGCGGCGGGGTCGGGCAGCCGCCTGGGGTTGGGCCCCAAGGCGTTCGTGCGTCTCGCGGGACGGACGCTGATCGAGCATGCGGCGTGGCTGCTGGCCGGCGAGGTGGACGAGGTGCTGATCGCCGTCCCGGACGGATGGGTCGCCGACGCTGCCCGGTTGGTGCCGCACGCGCGCGTCCTCCTCGGCGGGCAGACGCGGCAAGAGACGGTCGAGCGGCTCGCGAGCGCGACCGATGCCGAGTGGGTCGTGGTGCACGACGCCGCGCGGCCGTTGACGCCCGGTGACGTCGTCCGGCGCGTTCTCGAGGCGGCCCAGCGCGCCGGCGCCGCGTCCGCTGCGGTCGAGGTCGCCGACACGCTCCACGACACGGACCTCGACGCTCCGGTCGCCCGTGAGGCGCTGCGAGCCGTGCAGACGCCGCAGGCGTTCGCTCGGCGACGGCTGCTCGAGGCGCACCGCTCGGCCCGGGTCGCCGGCACGGGGGCGACGGACGACGCCCAGCTGATCCGTGCGGCGGGCGGAACGGTCGAGCTCGTGCCTGGAAGCCCCTGGTCGCACAAGCTCACCCGCGCCGCCGACCTGCCGTGGCTCGAGGCGGTCGCCCGCGGTCGCGACGCGGTTTCCGACGGCTCATGAGCGACGCTCCCGAGGTCGTCACGGTCGTCGCCCCGGCGAAGGTGAACCTGGGGCTGCGCGTGTCCGCGCGCCGAGGCGACGGCTACCACGAGATCGACACGCTGTTCGCGACCGTCGAGATCGGCGACCGGCTTCGGCTCTCACGCACCGGGACCGGCGTGAGCGGCGTCGTGACCGATCGCCGCGAGCCGGGCTCCGGGGCGGAGGAGGTTCCGCCGATGGGGCCTGCGAACCTCGCGTTCCGCGCCGCCGACGCCTGGCTCGAGGCTGCCGGACGGCCCGGCGGGGTGCACGTCGAGCTGGAGAAGCAGCTGCCGATCGCGGCCGGTCTGGGTGGAGGCAGCAGCGACGCAGGCGCCGTGATCCGGGCGATGGCTCGGCTCTGGCCGGCTGCGGTGGATCCGATCGCCATCGCCAAACGCCTCGGGAGCGACGTACCGTTCTTCGCGTCGGGGCACGCCGTGGCGCGCGGCAGGGGGCGGGGCGAGAAGCTCGCCCCGCGCGCGCTCCCGGCACGCTGGCTGGTTCTCGTGAATCCCGGCGTCGCGGTCCCGGTCGCCCAGGCGTACGGCGACCTGATGGCGTTCGGCCCACCACAGGATTGGGACGCCGTGGCGAGCGCCTGGTCGGAGGGCCAGGCGCCGCGATGGCGGAACGACCTTCAGGCCGGCGTCCTGCGCCGGCATCCGGACGTGCGTGCAGCCTGGACCGCGCTGGGCCAGGCGGGGCTGGCCGCTCCGCTGCTGTCCGGCTCCGGCGCGACCTGTTTCGGCCTGGCGGACGGCGAGGAACATGCCCGCCGCGTCGCGCGCGAGCTTAGGGCCGGTCGTCCCGACTGGTGGGTGATCGCGACCAGCGCCCCCGCACGGTCGGCGTTCGCCCAGGTGCGCTGAGGAGTCCGGCTAGACGACGTGCTCCTTGTCCGGGTTCGGAACGGGCTCGAGGGAGGCCGGGTTCGGGCAGGTCGACGCGTCGCGGCGAACGCGCGCCTGCGCCCACTGACCCGCCTGCACGACGATCCGCCGTATCTCGGGGTGGTGGTACGTCGGGTAGCTCTCGTGGCCAGGACGGAAGTACACGACGCGGCCCAGGCCACGTCGCCAGGTGCACAGGCTCCGGAACACCTCGCCGCCTTGGAACCAGCTGATCATCAGGAGCTCGTCCGGCTCGGGCACGTCGAAGCGCTCGCCGTACATCTCCTCCTGCGCCAGCTCGACGTGATCGGGGATGCCGGCGAGGATGGGATGGTCCGGACGCAGGTTCCAGAGCCGCTCCTTCTCGTCCGCCTCCCGCCAGGAGAGCGTGCCGTGCGTGCCCAGGACGCGCTTGAACACCTTCGACATGTGGCCCGAGTGCAGCATCACCAGGCCCATCCCCGACAGGACCGCCTCGTGCACCATCGCGGCGGTCTCGTCGGCGACCTCGTGATGGGCCTTGTGCGCCCACCAGAGCAGCACGTCGGTGTCGGCCAGGAGCGCGCGCGACAGGCCGTGATCCGGCTCGCGCAGCGTCGCGGTTCGGACCTCGAAACCTCCTCGCTCGCGGAACGCGTCCGCGAGCGCGCCGTGGATGCCGTCCGGGTAGATGGTCCGGACCGCCTCGTTCTCGACCTCGTGCAGGTACTCGTTCCAGATGACGACCTTCGTGTCGGACACCTTGGCCTCCTTCGTGCCCGAAGCGTACCTCGGGGCGAGGCCAGGCCTCGCCCCGAGGTGGGACGCGAGCGTGGGCTGGCGCCGCTCGCTCGTCAGTCGGTGGTCGCCCCGCGGGCCGCGCTGCCCACCAGCTTGGCGTACTTGGCCAGCACGCCACGCTGGTAGCGCGGCGTGGGCGGCTTCCAGGCGAGCCGTCGCTCCTCGAGGACCGCCTCGGCGACGTCCACCTCGAGCAGATGGTTCTCGGCGTCGATGGTGATCGGATCGCCCTCCGCGATCAGCGCCAGCGGACCGCCGACGGCCGCCTCGGGGGCGACGTGGCCGACGACCAGTCCGTAGGTGCCGCCCGAGAACCGCCCGTCGGTGATCAGCGCGACCTTGTCGCCCAGGCCCTTTCCGATGATCGCGCTCGTCGGTGCGAGCATCTCGCGCATGCCGGGCCCGCCGCGAGGTCCCTCGTAGCGAATCACGATCACGTCGCCCTCGCGGATCACGTCGCCCAGGATCGCGGTCATCGCGTCTTCCTCCGACTCGAAGATCCGCGCCGGACCGGTCAGCTTCGTGGTCTTGAGGCCGCTGGTCTTGGCGACCGCCCCTTCGGGCGCGAGGTTTCCCTTGAGGATCGCCAGGTGCCCATGGGGGTACATCGGCCGGTCGATCGGCCGGACCACCTCCTGCCCTTCGGGAGGGTGCGCCGGCACGTCCGCCAGGTTCTCCGCCACCGTCTTGCCGGTGACCGTCGGCAGGTCGCCGTGCAGCAGCCCCGCCTCGAGCAGCATCTTCATCACCAGCGGGATGCCGCCGACCCGGTGCAGATCGGTCGCCACGTAGCGGCCCGACGGCTTGAGGTCGGCGAAGTGCGGCGTGTCGGCTCGGATCCGCTCGAAGTCGTCCAGGTCCAGCTGGACCTCCGCGGCGTGGGCGGCCGCCAGCAGGTGCAGCACCGCGTTCGTCGAGCCGCCGACCGCCATGATCACCCGAATCGCGTTCTCGAACGCCTCCTTCGTCATCATCGTCCGGGCCGTGACGTTCTCACGCACCAGCCGCAATAGCGCCTCGCCGCTCCGTTGGGCGCTCTCGCGCTTCTCGTCGTCCACCGCCGACATCGTCGACGAGTACGGCAGGCTCAGTCCCATCGCCTCGAACGCGCTGGACATGGTGTTCGCGGTGTACATGCCGCCGCAGCTGCCGTTGCCCGGACAGGCGTTCTTCTCGACCTCCCTCAGCGTCTCGAGCGGGATGCGCCCGGCGGCGTGCTCGCCGACCGCCTCGAACACGCTGACGATCGTCAGGTCCTCGCCGTCCAGGTGCCCCGGCTTGATCGTTCCGCCGTACACGAAGATCGAGGGAAGGTCCAGTCTGGCCATCGCGATCATGGCGCCCGGCATGTTCTTGTCGCAGCCCCCGACGGCCAGGATGCCGTCGAGCGACTGGCCGCGACAGACGGTCTCGATCGAGTCGGCGATCACCTCGCGCGACACCAGGCTGGCCTTCATGCCTTCGGTGCCCATGCTGATGCCGTCGCTGATGGTGATCGTGCCGAACATCTGCGGCATGCCGCCCGCCCCGCGGATCGCCGCGTCGGCGGCGTCCGCGAGGTCGCCCAGGCCCGCGTTGCACGGGGTGATCGTGCTGTGGCCGTTCGCGACGCCGACGATCGGCTTGTCGAAGTCGTCGTCGCCGAAGCCGACGGCGCGCAGCATGGCGCGATTGGGGGCGCGCTTCTCGCCCTGGGTGACGACGCGGCTGTTGCGGTTGGCGGCGTCTCGGGGGGTGTCGCTAAGGGTGTCGCTCGGGGTGTCGCTCATGGTCGGGGGGGCTCCTCGCGGGGTGGGGACGACGGGACGGAGGCCGTGCCGGCCGGCTCGAGAGCGGCCAAGCGCCGTCCGGCTTCGGTCAGCTGGTCGGCCGGCTTGCAGAACGCCAGCCTGATCCAGGTGCGTGCCAGGTGGCGGTGCGGTGGGGTGTAGAAGGCGCTGGGCGGGATGGCGCCCACCGAGACGCGGGCGGGCAGGTCGCGGCAGGCGGCGACGTCGTCGTCGTAGCCGAGGGCGCTGGCGTCGGCCATCACGAAGTAGCCGCCCTCGGGCCGGACCGCCTCCAGCGGCGTCGGCGCCAGCGCGGCGACCAGCGTATCGGCGCGCGTCCGGTACTCGGCGCGCAAGCCCATCCAGTACGCGTCGTCGTTCTCGCGTGCGGTCCGCAGCGAGGCGGCTGCCGCGGCCTGCAGCGGCGTGGCGACGGCGAACGGGATCCACTGGTGCGCCCTGCGCAGGGGTGTGATCAACGCTTCAGGGCCCACGGCCCAGCCGATCTTCCAGCCGGTGGCGGAGAAGCTCTTGCCGAAGCTCGAGATGCTCAGCGTCCGCTCCCACGCTCCCGGCCGGGTGGCGAGCCGGACGGGGCCGTCGAACGCGAGGTGCTCGTACACCTCGTCGCTGATCAGGATCGCGTCTGCACGCTGGGCTTCGCGCACGATCGCGTCGAGCTCGTCCTCGCGGAAGACGGTGCCGGTCGGGTTGTGCGGCGTGTTCACGATGATCGCCGCCGTGCGCGGCCCGACCGCGCCTGCGAGGCGCTCTGGATCGAACGTCCAGCGTCCGTCGGCGCCCGGCTCCAGCGGCACGGCCCGGACGACGCCGCCGGCCATCGTCACGTCGGCGGGGTAGGCGTCGTAGAACGGCTCGAACACCACCACCTCGTCGCCCGGGTTCACGAACGCCTGCACGGCCGCGAACAGCGCTTCGGTCGCGCCGTCGGTCACCTGGACGTTCTCGGTCGGCGACAGCGCGCGGCCCAGCCAGCGTCCGTGATCGAACGCGATCTCGCGGGTCAGCTCGGGCAGGCCGGGAAGGGGCGCGTACTGCTGCGGGCCGTCCGCGGCGGCGCGCAGCGCCTCGCGAACGAAGGCGGGGGGACCGTCGGAAGGGAACCCCTGTCCGAGGTCCAGCGCGCCGTGCTCCGCTGCCAGCCGGGCGTAGGTGGCGAACACGGTCTCGCCGAACCCGGCGACGCGGCCTGCTGGCCGGATCACGGGAGGGCGTCGACGACGGCGCTGGTGAACGCTTCGGTCCCCCGGGTTCCACCCAGGTCGGCGGTCGGGTCGTCGGCCAGCGCGGCACGGACAGCGGTGTCGATCTCGTCGGCCGCCTCGGGCGCACCGAGCCCGTGACGCAGCATCATCGCGGCGCTCAGGATCGTGCCCACCGGGTTGGCGACGCCTTTGCCGGCGATGTCCGGCGCACTGCCGTGGACCGGCTCGAACAGGCCGACGCGGCCGCCCAGGCTGGCGGAGGGCAGGACGCCCAGCGAGCCCGGAATCACCGCCGCGAGGTCGGACAGGATGTCGCCGAACAGGTTGCCGGTGACGATCACGTCGAACTGGTCCGGCGCACTGGCGATCTGCATCGCCGCGTTGTCGACGTAGAGGTGATCCAGCGTCACGTCCGCGTACTCCGCCTCGTGCACGCCGACCACCACGTCCCGCCAGAACTGCGACACGTCGAGCACGTTGGCCTTGTCGACGCTGACGACGGCGCCGCCGCGACGCCGGGCGGCGTCGAACGCGACGCGGGCGATCCGCTCGACCTCGGGACGGGTGTAGATCATGGTGGACAGACCGACGTCGTGGCTGATCTCGCTGGGGCGCCCGAAGTAGATGCCGCCGGTCAGCTCCCGCACGATCAGCAGGTCGGTCCCCCGGGCCACCTCGGCCCGCAGCGGGCTCAGCCGCTCGAGCCCCTCGAACACCGTGACCGGCCGGAGATTCGCGTACACGCCCAGGTGCTTGCGGAGCGCCAGCAGGCCGGACTCGACGCGCAGCTCGCGCGGGAGCCGGTTCCAGGCGTGGTCCTGAGGGCCTCCGACCGACCCCATCAGCACGGCGTCCGCGTCTGCGACCGCCTCGCGGGTGACCGGCGGGAGAGGCTCGCCGTGCGCGTCGATCGCGGCCCCGCCGAACGGCAGCGCCTGGGTCTCGAGCGTCAGGCCGTGGCGCGGGGCGACCGCAGCCAGGACGTGGAGGGCGGCGTCGATCACCTCGGGACCGATGAAGTCCCCGGGCAGCACCGCGATGCGCTTGACGGTCGTCGTCATGCCGGCCGTCGTCATGCCGGCCCGGCCGTGCGGTAGCCCAGCCGCTCGGCCAGCGCGACCGCGTCGTCCGCGGATTCGAGCAGGTCGGCGAGCGGGTCCCAACGCCCCTCGAGGAGCGCGCCGTGCGCGCCGCCGGGCAGGTGGGCGGGGAAGACCCGGCCGTCCGCCCGGACCTCGCGCGCCGCGACGTCGATCTCGACGACGGTGTCCGGCGCGCTCCGAAGGAGCTTCGTGAGCACGCCGAGGTCCTCGGGATCGAGCGTGACGCACGGCATGCCCAGCGTGGTGGCGTTGCCGAAGAAGATCTCGGCGAAGCTGCCGGCGATCAGCGCCCTGAAGCCGGCCTTGTGGATCGACTGGGGCGCGTGTTCGCGGCTGCTGCCGCTCCCGAAGTTGTAGCCGCTGACCAGGATCGCGGCGTCGCCGGCTCCGGGTGCGTTCAGCGGGTGATCCTTGGGCGTGCCGTCCTCTCGGAAACGCTCGTCGTAGAACAGCTGCGGCCCGAGCGCATCGAAGGTGACGCACTTCAGGAAGCGGGCCGGAACGATCCGGTCGGTGTCGATGTCGTCGCCGGGAACCACCACGGCGGTGCCGCGGACGCTTCGGATCTGCTCGAGGGCGCTCACGCCATCACCTCCTGGCTCGCGCCGAACACGTCGCGCGCGTCGGCGACGTGACCGGTCACGGCCGCCGCCATCACCATGACGGGACTCATCAGCACCGTGCGGCCGGTGATGCTTCCTTGCCGGCCCTTGAAGTTGCGGTTCGAGCTGCTGGCGCACAGCTGGTCGCCGACGAGCTTGTCCGGGTTCATCGCCAGACACATCGAGCAGCCCGCTCCGCGCCACTCGAAGCCGGCGTCGCGGAACACCTTGTCGATGCCGAGCCGCTCGCATTCGGCCTTGACGATCTGGGAGCCGGGCACGGCGATCGCCTCGACGCCGGGAGCGACGGTGCGCCCCTCGAGCACGCGTGCGGCCTCGACGAAGTCGCTCAGCCTCGCGTTCGTGCAGCTTCCGAAGAAGGCGACGTCGATCTTCGTCCCGGCGATCGGCGCTCCGGGCTGGAGCTTCATGTGGTCGAGCGCCTCCTGGATCGACGCGCGCTCGGCCTCGTCGGCCGCGCGTGCGGGGTCGGGCACGTTCTCGTCGATGAAGATCGCCTGGCCGGGGTTGATGCCCCAGGTGACGGTCGGCGCGATGTCGGCGGCGTCGATCACGACCACGTCGTCGTAGGCGCAGCCGGGATCGCTGGCCAGCTCGCGCCAGCGCGCGACGGCCGCGTCCCAGTCGGACCCGTGCGGAACGTACGGCCGGCCCTCGAGGTAGTCGAACGTGGTCTGGTCCGGGTTGACGTAGCCGCAGCGGGCGCCCCCCTCGATCGACATGTTGCACACCGTCATGCGCTCTTCCATCGACATGCGGTCGAACACCTCGCCGCCGAACTCGTACGCGTAGCCGATCCCGCCGTTGACGCCCAGCGTTCGGATGATGTGCAGCACGACGTCCTTGGCGTACACGCCGGGCGGGAGCTCGCCGTTCACCTCGATGCGGCGGACCTTGAGCCGGCCCATGATCAGCGTCTGCGTCGCCAGCACGTCGCGCACCTGGCTGGTGCCGATCCCGAACGCGATCGCGCCGAACGCCCCGTGCGTGCTGGTATGGCTGTCGCCGCAGGCGATCGTGGAGCCCGGCTGGGTGATGCCCTGCTCCGGGCCGACCATGTGCACGATCCCCTGCCGGCCGGTGTCGAGATCGAACAGGGTGATGCCGTGCCCTGCGCAGTTGGAGCGCAGCTCGCGAATCATCTCGTCCGCGAGCGGGTCCTCGAACGGCTCGACGCGACTGTGCGTCGGCACGATGTGGTCGACGGTGGCGAACGTCCGCTCCGGCATGAGGACCGGCAGGCCGCGCTCGCGCAGCATGCCGAACGCCTGCGGGCTGGTCACCTCGTGGATCAGGTGGGTGCCGATGAGGAGCTGCGTGCGGGCGTCGCCCAGGTCGCGCACGGCGTGCGCGTCCCAGACCTTGTCGAACAGGCTTCTCGGTGCGGTATCGGTCATCGATGCTCCCTCGCTGGTCTTGGCGGTTGGACGGCGTAGCAGAACACGTCCTGGATGGGTGGCGGGTCAGGACGCGGGCCCGTACACGGCACCGGCCCCCGTCGGTGCAGGGGCCGGTGCCGTGACGTCGGCCGTCGGCGAGGACGGTGCGCGACGCTAGGCGTCCGGCCCCTCCCCGGCTAGCAGAACGGTCTGCCTCCAGCGAATGACGAGCAAGCGACGACGGATGTGGGTCGAGCCTCGGAACATCGTCAGCGAGTATACGGAGGGGGCCCGTGAAGATCAACAAGCTGGGCGCCCGGCGGTCCGAATCGGAGCGCCACGCCGCGTTGACCGGTCCGGAGCCGGGTGCTACCGTTACCTCACGTTCCAGTTCGGACGCAGTCGCCGTCGTACGGCGGCTGGCAGGCCCGTCGCGCGGCCCGACGCCACGACGACGGAGCGTGGCCACTGAGGTCGCCGTCGGGCTGGAGCTCGCAACCGAGGCACGGCCAAGGAGGCCCCCATGCGTCAGACAGGACCGCACCATCGAATCTCGATCGCACCGTGGCTGGCGACGCTCGCCCTGCTGCTGTTCGCGCAGGCGGCGTTCGCGCAGAGCGACGACTGCCAGAACCGCGGCGCGCTCGACCAGATGTACTGCGACGAGAACGGCGACCTCGTCGCCGATCGCCCCGAGGATCAGAGCGAGTGGCTGAACCCCGACACCATCGTGTTCGCCTACACGCCGGTCGAGGATCCCGCCATCTACCAGGACATCTGGCAGCCGTTCATCGATCACCTCTCCGAGGTGACCGGGCGGAACGTCCGCTTCTTCGCCGTGCAGTCGAACTCGGCGCAGGTCGAGGCGATGCGCAGCGGCCGGCTTCACGTCGCCGGCTTCTCGACCGGTCCGACGCCGTTCGCGGTGAACCTGGCCGGCTACGTGCCGTTCGCGCTGATGGGCAGCGACGACGGCCGCTTCGGCTACACCCTGCAGCTCTACACCCGCGTGGACAGCGGCATCGATTCGATGGAAGACCTGGCCGGCAAGCGGATCGCGCACACCTCGCCCACCTCCAACTCGGGCAACCAGGCGCCGCGCGCGCTGTTCCCGCGCGAGGGCATCGTGCCTGGCGAGGACTACGAGGTCGTCTACTCCGGTAGCCACGATCAGTCGATGCTGGGCGTGGTGGCCGGCGACTACGACGCCGCGCCGGTCGCGTCCGAGGTCGTCGACCGCATGGCGGAGCGCGGCCTCTACGATCCGGACGAGGTCAAGATCATCTTCGAGTCGAGCTCGTTCCCGACCACCTCGTACGGCTACGCCCACAACCTCCACCCCGACCTCGCGGCCAGCATCGAAGAGGCGTTCTTCAGCTTCGACTTCGAAGGCACCGAGCTCGGTGAGGAGTTCGGAGGGGTCGAGCAGTTCATCCCGATCACCTACCAGGAGGACTGGGAGGTCATCCGCACGATCCAGTCCGCCAACGGCGTCGAGTACACGCCCGAAGGCCTGGCGAACGAGTAGGCGCTCATAGCCTGCTGGCGCCGCGGGCGGCTCGGTTCGAGTCGAGCAGCCGCGACGCCGTCCGGGCCGGTCCCGCCACGGCGGGACCGGCCCGGTTTCGTGCCAGATATGCGACGATGCTTTCATGCTGGAAATCCAAGATCTCGTCAAGCGCTACGGCGACGGCGACCCGGTGCTGAGGGGTCTCGACCTCTCCGTCGCGGAGAAGAGCGTCACGGCCGTGATCGGGTCGTCGGGCGCAGGGAAGAGCACGCTGCTTCGGTGCGTCAATCGTCTGGTCGAGCCCACCTCGGGCTCGATTCGCTTGAACGGGATGGAGCTGACCACGCTGCGCGGCGGCGAGCTACGCCGCGCGCGACGTCGCATCGGCATGGTGTTCCAAGGGTTCAACCTGCTGGAGCGCCTGACGGTGATGGAGAACGTGCTGGCCGGTCGGCTGGGCTACGTCGGGTTCTTTCCGGCGCTGCTGCGGCGGTACCCGCAGGAGGACGTCGACCGTGCCTACGGCCTGCTGAAGCGCGTGGGGCTCGCCAAGTACGTCAACACCCGCGCCGACGCCCTGTCGGGGGGCGAGCGTCAACGCGTCGGCGTGGTCCGCGCCCTGATGCAGGAGCCCGAGATCCTGCTGGCCGACGAGCCGACGGCGTCGCTGGACCCGAAGACGGCCGAGGGCATCATGCATCTGATGCGCGACCTCTCGGCCGAGCTGTCGCTGCCGGTGCTGATCAACATCCACAACGTGGCGCAGGCGAAGACGTACGCCGAGCGTATCGTCGGCCTCCGGCACGGTCTCATCATCTTCGATGACGTCCCAGAGGCGTTGGACGACGAAGCGTTCGATCGGATCTACGAAGGCGACGAGGCGGGGGCGGCTAAAGCGTTGGGCGAGGAGCGAGACGACGCAGCGGTGAAGGCGTGAGCCGAGCAGCGACGGACGGCTTGGCGACCGACGGATTTCGGTGGCGCAAGCCGCCGTTCATCGCGAACCCGGTGCTCCGCTACGGCATCTGGCTCCTCGCGGCCGCCTACCTGGTGTGGGCCGTGTCGTCGATCCCGATCGATCCGCAGCGGATTCTGGCCGGCTTCCCTCGCGCGGCACAGATCTTCGGTGGCGCGATCCCGCCGGACTTCGCCCGCTGGGAGCTGCTTCTCTCGGGCTTCCTGGAGAGCATCCAGATCGCCCTCATCGCGACCGCCGTCGGCGTCGTGCTCAGCGTCCCGCTGGCGATCCTCTCGGCTCGGAACGTCGTCCCCGTGCCCGTGTACCTCGTCGGCCGCGCCGTGGTGATCACCGCCCGCTCGTTCCATCCCGTGATCGTGGCGATCATCTTCGTCAAGGCGGTCGGGTTCGGAGCGCTGGCAGGCATCCTGACGTTGATCCTGTACACGATCGGATTCGTGAGCAAGCTGCTGGCCGAGGCGATCGAAGAGATCGACTGGGGCCAGGTGGAAGCGATGCAGGCCGCGGGGGCGGACTACCTCAAGGTCCTCAGCTACGCGGTGGCGCCGCAGGTGATGCCGCGCCAGATCGGTCTGGCGCTCTACCAGCTGGACATCAACCTGCGCGCCTCGACGGTGGTCGGGATCGTGGGCGCCGGAGGGATCGGCAGCACCCTGATGAACGCGTTCGGTCGCTACGACTACGACTACGCCTTCGCGATCCTGATCGCGATCATCTCGCTGGTGTTCGCGACCGAGATCGTCAGCGGCCGCATCCGACGGGGGATCTCGTGAACGAACTCGCGCACTATCGCTGGACGCCCAAGTCCGTCGCGCAGCGCCTGGTCAGGTTCGCGGCCTGGCTGGTCGTCGTCGCGCTGCTCGTCTGGTCGGTCCAGGGTGTGGACATCTTCTGGCCGTGGGTGGTGGGCGCGCCGGCGCAGATCGCCGACCTGCTCGGTCGGATGTCGCCGCCCGACCCGTCGAACCTGGACCTGATCCTGGCCGCCATGATGCAGACGATCCACATCGCCACGTTGGCGACGCTGCTGGCCCTGGCGATGGCGCTGCCCGTCGCCTACCTGGCGGCCCAGAACACCAGCCCGAACGCCGCGACCTTGGCGCTGGGGCGCCTGATCGTCGTCTCGACGAGGTCGGTGAACACGATCATCTGGGCTCTGCTGTTCGTCGCCATCTTCGGTCCCGGTCCGCTGGCGGGCATCCTGGCGGTCGCGTTCCGCTCGATCGGCTTCCTGGGCAAGCTGATCGCCGAGGCGATCGAGGAGATCGACCGCCGTCCGGTCGAGGCGATGGAGGCGACCGGCGCGAACGAGGCCAAGGTGATCGCCTACGGGATCGTGCCGCAGGTGCTGCCGGCCTTCTTCGCGGTCAGCATCCTCCGTTGGGACATCAACATTCGCGAGTCGACGGTCCTGGGGCTGGTGGGCGCCGGTGGGATCGGACTGCTGCTTCAGGGCGCGATCGACACCTTCAAGTGGCGGGAGGTCTCGCTGATCCTGATCGCGATCCTCACCGTCGTCGTGGCGGGCGAGCTGGTGTCGGGCTGGCTGCGCGACAAGGTCATCTGACGATCATCTGACGAAAGGGGCCGCCCGCAATGGACGGCCCCTCGCAGCGCTCATCGGTCGATGCTCTCCGGTCGACGCTCTCCGGTCGACGCTCTGCCGTCAGCGGCCTCCGCGTCCGAACCCGCCACCCGGTCCGGGGCGTCCACGCTCGGGCGCCGGTCGCGGGGGGGCCGCGGGGCTGGCTCCACGCGATTGCTGGTCGGCCGCCTGGGCGCTGCCCGCCAAACCGCCCGACTCGACGAGCCTGGCGAACTCCTTCGGATCGACGGCGCGCGAGATGCCCATCTCGTAGGTGATCTGCTTGCGGAGGTGCAGATCGGCCAGGCTGGCGTCCATCGTGATCATGCCGATCTGACCGCCGGTCTGGATCGAGGAGAGGATCTGGTGGCTCTTGCCTTCGCGGATCATGTTGCGGACCGCGGGCGTCGCGATCAGGAACTCGTACGCCAACGTCCGGCCACCGGTCGCCTTGGGCAGCAGCTGCTGCGTCAGGATCGCTTGCAGGTTGTTGGCGAGCTGGACGCGGACCTGGGCCTGCTGCGCTTCGGGGAACACGTCGATGATGCGATCGACCGCCTCGGGGGCGCTGTTCGTGTGCAGCGTGCCCATGACCAGGTGGCCCGTTTCCGCTGCGGTGACGGCGGCCCCGATCGTCTCGTGGTCGCGCATCTCGCCGACGAGGATCACGTCGGGCGCCTGGCGGAGCACGCTTCTCAGCGCAGCCTTGAAGTCGACGGTGTCCTCGCCGATCTCGCGCTGGTTCACGACCGAGGTCTTGTGGCGGTGGAAGAACTCGATCGGGTCCTCGACGGTGACGATGTGCTTCGGGTACTCCTCGTTGATCAGGTCGATCATCGTCGCGAGCGTCGTCGACTTGCCCGATCCGGTCGGTCCCGTGACCAGCACCATTCCACGGGGGAGGCGCGCGATGTCGGCGACCTCCTTGGGGAGACCGAGCTGATCGAAGCTGAGCACGTCCTCGCTGATGGTCCGCATCACCCCGCCGACCGACCCGCGCTGCTGGAAGCAGTTCACGCGGAACCGGCCCTGCCCGGAGAGGCTGAACGAGAAGTCGAGGTCCTTTCGTTCCTCGAAGTTCCGTTGCTTCTTCTCGTCCATGATCGAGTACATCAGCCGGCGCGTCATGTTGGGCGTCAGCGTGTCGTGCTCGGTCGGCTTCCACTCGCCGTCGACCCTGAGCATCGGAGGGAGGCCGACGGTGAGCAACAGGTCGGACGCGTTGCGCTCCATCGCCATGCGAAGCAGGTCGACGATGTCCACCTGAAGTTGAGTCTGTCGGATCTGATCGGCCATCGTGTCCTCCGAGCGCGCCGGCCCGTCCGCCTCAGTCGGCGGTGCGGGCCAGCACCTCCTCGAGCGTGGTGATTCCCTGGAACGCCTTGTGAATACCGTCCTGCCGTAGCGTCTTCATCCCTTTCTCGACCGCCAGGTCGCGAAGCTCCAAGGCGGACGCCTCGCGAACGATCGCGCCCGAAATGTCGTCGTCGACCGCGAGGAGCTCGTGGATCCCGTAGCGGCCGTTGTAGCCCGAGCCGCCGCAGGTCTCGCAGCCCACGCCGCGGTAGAGCGTCTTGCCTTTCGTCTCGGCCTCGGACATGCCCAGGCGGCGCAGCACGTCGGGCTCGGGCGTGTACTCGACCCGGCAGTCGGTGCAGACCTTGCGGACGAGCCTCTGGGCCAGCACGCCGATCAGCGAGGCCGAGACGTTGAACGGCTCGATCCCCATCTCGGTCAACCGGGTGATCGCCCCCGCGGCGTCGTTCGTGTGGAGCGTGGCGATCAGCAGGTGGCCGGTCAGGGCGGCCTCCATCGAGATCTTGGCGGTCTCGTGGTCGCGGATCTCGCCGACCATGATGATGTCGGGATCCTGACGCAGGAAGGCCCGCAGCGCGCGGGCGAAGTCCAGACCGGCCTTGACGTTCACCTGCGTCTGGTTGATGCCCGGAATCTCGTACTCGACCGGATCCTCGACGGTCGAGACGTTCGCCTCCGGGACGGCGATCCGCTTCAGGATGCTGAAGGTCGTGAACGACTTGCCCGAGCCGGTCGGACCGGTGATCAGGAACATGCCGTACGGCTTCTGGATCACGTCCTCGAAGGTTCGGAAGTTGTAGTCCGCCATGCCCAGCTGCTCGATCTCGGGGATCGAGGACGCCTTCTTCAGAAGGCGCATGACGGCCTTCTCGCCGTACACGGTGGGCAAGGTCGAGAGACGCAGGTCGACCTCGGTGCTCTTGTCCTTGAAGCGGACGCGACCGTCCTGGGGCATGCGGCGCTCGGCGATGTTCAGTCCGCCCATGATCTTGATCCGCGCCGCCAACGCGCCGGCGGTGGCTTTGGGCATCGTCATGTACTCGCGCAGGGTGCCGTCCTTGCGGACGCGCACCACGACGTTCTCCGGCCGCGGCTCGATGTGGATGTCCGAGAAGTCGGCGAGGATCGCTTCGCGAATGATGTTGTTCACGACCTTCACCAGCGCGTTGTCGTCGATCGCGCTGGTGTCCTCTTCGGGCTGGTTCGCCGTCGACGAGCTGCCCACCTCCTCGAGGAGGGCCGTGGCCAGCTCGTCCATGTTCGCGTCGCTGCGGTAGAAGCGGTTCAGGAGGCGCGCCAGGGTCTCCTCGGTCGCCACGGCGGGCTGGATCTCCTTGCCGGTGATCAGGCGGATGTCGTCCAACGCGAAGACGTGCCGCGGGTCCTTCATCGCGACGACCAGGACCTCGTCCTCGAGCCTGATCGGCATCGCCTGGTAGCGGCGAGCGGTCGCCTCTGGCAACAGGCTCACCGCGTACGGATCGACCTTGGCGTGGTCGTCGTCGACGAACTGGTAGCCCAGCTGCATCGCGAGGCTCTTGGCGAGCATCGTCGGGCTGAGCTTGCCCGACTGGACCAGGGTGTCCTCGAGCCGGCCCCCGCCCGAGCGCTGCTTGTTGAGCGCTTCGTCGATCTCCGCCTGCGTGACGTAGCCCATGTCCACGAGCAGCTCGCCGAGCGGCTTGACCTTGCCCAGCTTGGCCTGCTCGGCCAGCGCCCGGCGAAGCTGCTCGCGCTTGAGCTTCTTGCTCATCAGCAGCGTCTCGCCCAGCCGGCCCTTGTCGTCGGCGTACAGGGCCTCGATCAGACGCTGCACCTCCGATTCGGTCGTCCCGACGAAGCGGATCGGTCCCTGCACGATCGCTTCCACGTCGGCGCGGCGCCGGGGGTCGGCGATCGCGACCACCAGCGTCTCGTCGTCGCGCTGGTAGGGAACCGCGCTGAACTGGACCGCGTCGAGGCGCAGCAGGGCGGAGGCGAGCTGACCGTCTTCGTGCGGATCGTCCAGGGGCGCGACGAACTCGAGGTCGGCCTGCCGAGCCAGCAGACGCGCCAGCGTGTCGTCGTCCAGCGCGCCTTGCTCGATCAGCTGTCGGCCCAGCAGCCCCCCGGTTCGCTTCTGCTCGCTGACGGCGGACTCCAGCTGGTCCGCCGTGATCAGGCCCTGCTCCAGGGCCAGCGCGCCCAGCCGCTGCCCGACGTCGGCGTCGACGTCCGGCGGTGGCTCGAGCCCCAGCTCGGGGTAGTAGGTGGCCAGCGCCCAGGCCAGCTCGTTGCGGAGCGCCTGGTACGGCTCGACCAGGCATTCCGAGGCGTCTTCGATCTCCTCGATCGCCAAGGCGTCCAGCGGATCGCGAAACGCCACGCGAAGCCGGTCGCCGTCCAACGCGAACGGCAGCGCGCCGATCTCCTCGGCCAGATCGCCCGGGACCTTGGCGAGCGCGTCCGCCAGGACGTCGACCCGTGGGAGATTCACGAGCGGAATGCCGATCGACTCCTCGACGGCGCGCGCGATGCGCTGCTCGCTGATCACGCCGATGTCCACCAGGACGTCCGCGAGGCGACCACCGACCGAGCCGTGCCGCTGGATCGCTTCTTGCAGCGCCTCGTCGGTCACGTAGCCGCGCTCCAGCAGAACGGCGCCCAGACGCTTGTCACCGATGGACAGGACGGCCACGGTCACCCCCCCTCAGCACGACCTGTTCGAGCCGGCGCAACAGCCGGGTGTGAGGCAGCCCGGCGTTCGACAACGGTGGAACGAGAATCGTGCGCAGTCCCGCGGCCCGTGCCCCGGCCACGTCGGTGAACAGCTGGTCGCCCACCATCGCGGCCTCGCGGGCGGGGACGCCGAGCTGCCGAAGGCCCGCACGGTAGGCGCCAGGCCACGGCTTTCCGGTCAGCCAGCGGCCCGGGACGCCGAGCTTCGCCGCCGTGAGGCGCACGCGTTCCGGCCGTCCGTTGGAGACGATCGCCAGGCGTATGCCGGCGTCCGTCAGCGACCGGGCCCACGCGACCACCTGGGGCGTGGGCTCGGTCGCGGCGGCGGGAAGGAGCGTCTCGTCGAGATCGAGCAGCAGACCGCGCACGCCGTGCTCGGCGAGGTACGCGAGGCTGAGCTGCTCGACCCGATCGACGCGGAGGTCGGGGCGGAAGATCACGACGCGATCGTAGCAGGGCCCAGGAGCGGGCGATGCGGAAGGTCTCACGTCCGCTCGCCGGCGTCAGGAGGCCGGTCGGGTGGCGACGGGGCGGGCCCGAGCGCCTCGAGCAGAAGCGGCACGAACGTCGCGGGATCGTCCAGCCAGGGGTAGTGCCCGCCTTCGACCATGCCGGTCGTCGCGTCCGGGAGACGCTCCAAGCCCGCCTCCGCCTGGTCGGGGAACGCGGTCCCGTCGCGCATCCCGAACAGGGCGACGACCGGCACGTCCACCTCGGGCAGGTCGTCCAGCACGGAGGCGTGCCAGACGTCGCGGGGCGCCTCGTTGCTTTGCGGTCCGTACTGTGCGACGGCGTCGGCATGCTCCAGCCGCATGCGCGTCGCCGGGTTCGGAAACTCGAGCGCGTCGAAGAGCTGCTTGGGCGGCAGCAGATCGTACGCCTGCTCGGAAAGCCGCTCCGGATCGAGCGCGTCCGCGTCCGCGAGCGCGCCCTCCGCCGGAAGCGCCTCGTCGGGGACGCCGGCGAGGTACGCCGCCCGTCGCTGCAAGGTGCGGGCCAGCAGCGGCATCGAGAACCACGGGTTGACGAGCACCAGGCGTTCGACCCGGTCCGGATGGCGACGGGCCGCACGGACCGCGACGAGCGCGCCGAAGCCGTGCGCGAGCAGCGTCGCGCGCTCCAGTCGGGTGGCTCGCAGGACGGTCGCGACGTCGTCGGCGAGATCGTCGAGATCGAACGCGCTGCCGGCGTAGCTACGGCCTCCGCCGCGCTGGTCGGCGTACACCATGCGGTACGCCTCGAGGTCGTCGCCCATCAGGTCACGGAAGCTGAACGAGCCGTAGCCCGGCCCCCCGTGGAGGTAGTACACGACCGGACCGTCCTGGGGACCGACCTGCTCGAGGTACAGATCGGCGTCCCGAGCCTGAATGGTGATCGGAGCATCGAGCCGGGTCATGGGGCCGTTCCGCCGCCGGCCGTGGGCGTCCGGGCGGCCGGGTCGGCCGGGCCCGCGTCGACGAAGCGCCACACTCGCGCGTTCTCGATGTCGTCGTCGGTCAGCTGCGCAGGTCCGTCCACGACCAGCAGACGAAGGTCCGCCTGGTCGTGCGAGCGGAGCAGTCTCGACGCCGTACCTTCGCGCTCGAGGCGAGCTTGGAGGCGCGCCAAGGCGGTCTCGGCGCCAGGGCCGTCGCGTTCGACGAAGGTCACGTCCGGAGGGGAGTGCATGACGGTGAGCGTAGCCGTCCAGCGCGACCTCCGTGGTAACCTGGCCGCGCGCGGCGTAGCGAAGCCGAGCGAGGAGGCGGAGATGGACGAGTCCAGTCGCGACCCGTACGCCCCCGGGCCCCGAGGAGCATCACGGGCGACCCCCAAAAGACCGCCTTCGCCGCACGGACGATCAGCCAACGGAATCAGACGGCGCGTGCTGGACGACCTCCGGCCGCTGGTCCGCGACGGTCGGTACCGGTTGGCCCGGCACGCCGTGCGGCACGCCGCGACGGAGGGGTTCACCGAGCGCGACATCGTGGCGACCGTGCTTCACGGACGGGAGCTGGTTCGCTACGTCGAGGACGAGCGTCTGCTGGTTCTCGGCTGGCTTCCGGTCAGTGCGGAGGTCAAGCTGCCGCTCCACGTCGTCCTGGAGTTCGCCAGGCCACGCTTCGTCGACGTCGTGACGGCGTTCATTCCTCGCGATCCGCATCGCCCGCTGTCGCGCTCGCGCCTCGCCGAGGTCCTGCGTTGGGACGGGCACGAGCCGTTCGCCGAGATGCACGGTCAGGACGCGAGCGGCAAACGGTAGAACCGTCGGGCGTTCGCGTCCAGGATGCGCTCGAGCTCCCGCGCATCCTCCCCGCGGGTCTCGGCGAGCAGGCGTGCGGTGTGCGTCACCCAGCCCGGACGGTTGCGCTTGCCGCGATGCGGAACGGGCGCGAGGAACGGCGCGTCCGTTTCGACCAGCAGCCGCTCTGCTGGAACGGCCGCGGCCGCTTCGCGCAGGTTCGCTGCGCTCTTGTAGGTGAGGTTGCCCGCGAACGACACCATCCAGTCCAGCTCCAGGCCTGCGGCCAGCAGCCCCGGATCGCCACCGAAGCAGTGGAGGACCCCGGGGACGTCGGGCGCGTCGCGGAGCGCCTGCTCGGCGGCGCGCGACGCCGCGTCGCCGCCCTGCCGGTCGCGGACGTGCAGCACCAGCGGCTTGCTGGTGGCCCGCGCGAGCTCGGCGTGCCAGTCGAACGCCCGCCGCTGCGTGTCGAGCGTCTCGTCGCGCCAGTGGTCGTCGAAGCCCGTCTCGCCGATGGCGACGACGCGTGGGTGGGTCGCGAGCGTGCCGATGGCGGCCCGAGCCTCGGGATCGTCGGTCAGAGAGGCGTCGTTGGGGTGCACGCCCACGACGGCGAACACCCGCTGGTCGGCCTCCGCGAGGCGTACCGCCTCGCGACACCGATCCGGATCGGTACCGACGGTGACGATGGCACGAAGGTCGTTGTCGAGCGCGGCCGCGAGGTCGTCGCAACGGTCGAGGTGGCAGTGCGTGTCGATCACGCCCGCACCCTAGCCGAGAACGAGGTGCCTGAACCGTTCACGCAGGCTATGTGAGAGTTGTGTAAGAATGGACGGCGTACCTTCAGGTCAGCGGACCCTCGTGCAGTGGACCCGAAGCAGTGGACCCGAAGGGCACGACGTTCCGCGGATCGCGAGGCTCCTTTGATGACGACGCAGCCCCAACGTACGATCCCCGATCACGACCACGTCCGGCGTGCGACCACCGAAGAGCTCGCCCGTACGATCGCCCGATGCGAAGGCGCGATCGCCGACGGCTCGGCCGAGATCGAGGACTACGAAGCGTTCGTTCTTTGCCAGAAGGAGCTCGCCCGCCGGACCTGGTCCTGACCGACGGTGCCGACCGAACGGTAGGCTCGGCGTTGGCGCCTGGCGGGTCGTCCGCGTAGGATGATCGCGATGACGGCGATCCGAGACCTCTTTCCAATCCCGAAACCGCGTCGCGGCCGAACGGCCGCGACGACGTTCCTCGTGCTCGGGGCGGCGTGCCTGCTGATGGTGGCGGGCTGTGCTCCCGCCGTCGGCTCTCGTACCGATTCGGGAGCGTCCGACCCGTACCTCCCGGGTGCGGCGGTCGCCGCGGTGGCCGCTCCCGAGCCGGAGCTGCCGGTCGGTTGGCGTCAACGGGGCGAGGCGTCGTGGTACGGCCCCAACTTCGCCGGAAGGCCGACCGCCAACGGCGAGATCTTCGATCCGTCGAGGCTGACGGCCGCCCACCCGAGCCTGCCGTTCGACACGCGCGTGCGCGTCACGAGCCTGGAGAACGGTCGCAGCGTCGTGGTCCGCATCAACGACCGTGGGCCGTTCGCCCGCGACCGGGTGATCGACCTTTCGAGGGCGGCGGCGGAAGCGATCGGCCTGATCGGCAGCGGGGTCGCCGACGTTCGCATCGAGCTCGCCGAAGGGCCGGACGGGACCCGGCCCCTTCTCGAGGACGCACGCCTCAGCGGGTACGACGTGATCCTTCCGGGCGCCGAGCCGGGATCGCTGCTGGTGCTGAGGAGCGCATCGGGCGCCGAGGTGCTGGCGCGCGCCGTCGACATGGAGCCCGAGCTCGTGCCCGGCTCGGACGGGTTCGGCTTGTGGACCTCGCCCTCGCTGGCCGAGCGGCTGGGCGCGGTCGTGACCGTCGCGGTCGAGTGACGCGGGGGCGTGACGCGGGGGCGTGGCGCGAGGGGCGTTGCGCGAGTGGCGTGCGCTCCCGCCAGGCGACGCGCGGGAGCTCGTCCTCAGCGTCGGCAGGCCGCGGCGATCTCCTCGGCCAGGCCCGACACGTCCTGCCCCTCGTCCAACGCCCGGATCAGCGCGCTGCCCACCACGACGCCGTCCGCGACGGCGGCCACGGGCCGCGCCGTCGCGGCGTTGGACACGCCGAAGCCCACGGCGACGGGAAGATCGGACGCCGCCCGGATCCGGGCCACGAGGTCGGGTACGTCCGCCGAGAGCGCTTCGCGCGCTCCGGTGACGCCCGTGACGGAGACGGCGTACACGAACCCGCGACAGGCCGCGACCACCTTCGCGATCCGTTCGGGCGTGGAGGTCGGCGCCGCCAAGAAGACCGTGTCCAGGTCCAGATCGCGCGCCGTGGCGATCAGGCTGTCCGCCTCGTCCGGTGGCAGGTCGGGCAGGATCACGCCGTCCGCGCCGGCGGCGGCGAGGTCGCGGAGGAAGCCGGCCTCGCCGCCGCGTGCGTAGCAGTAGATCGGGTTGTAGTACGTCATGAGCACCAGCGGTGCATCGCTGCGCGACCGAAGCTCCGCGATCATCTCGAACACGCCTGCGGTGGTCGTACCGGCCCGAAGCGCGGCCTCGCCGGAGCGCTGGATGGTGGGTCCGTCGCCCAGCGGATCGGAGTAGGGCAGACCCACCTCGAGCAGGTCGACCGTCCGCAGCAGCTCTTCGGCGGCGGCGAGGTAGCGCTCGCGGTCGGGGAACCCCGCCGTGAGGTACGCGACGAACGCGGCCCGGTTTTCCGCGCGGGCACGGGCGAAGGCGCGGTCGATGCGGCTCACGACGGGGCCTCTCCGCGAAGAGCGTCCAGGACCCGCATCGCCTCGTTCACGTCCTTGTCGCCGCGACCCGACAGGTTCACGACCACGTCGGCGTCAGGGCCGAGCTCGGGCGCGAGGTCGACGACGTAGGCGAGCGCGTGGCTGGTCTCGAGCGCGGGAATGATGCCTTCGATCTCGGCCAGCATGCCGAACGCGCGGAGCGCCGCTTCGTCGTCCACGGACACGTACTCGGCGCGGCCGGCGTCGGCGTACCAGGAGTGCTCCGGGCCGACGCCGGGGTAGTCCAGCCCGGCGGACACGGAGTGCGCGGGCGAGATCTGACCGTCGTCGTCCGACAACAGGTACATCAGCGCGCCGTGAAGAACGCCGCGCTTGCCGGCCGTGATGCTCGCCGCGTGCGCGCCGCTGTCCATCCCGTGGCCGGCCGCCTCGACGCCGATCAGGCGCGGTCGCTCGCCGTCCGGCAGGTAGGCGTACGGGGCGAAGATGCCGATCGCGTTGCTGCCGCCGCCGACGCAGGCGACGATCGCGTCGGGGGCGCGTCGGCCGGTCCGCTCCTCGAGCTGATCCATCGTCTCCCGCCCGATCACCGACTGGAAGTCGCGCACCATCATCGGGTAGGGATGCGGGCCCACGACCGAGCCGATCACGTAGAAGGTCGACCGAACGTTCGTGACCCAGTCGCGGATCGCCTCGTTCGTGGCGTCCTTGAGGGTGCGCGTGCCGCTGGCGACCGGCCGGACCTCCGCCCCGAGGAGCTTCATGCGGAACACGTTCAGCGCTTGCCGGCGGACGTCCTCCTCGCCCATGTACACCACGCACGGCAGGCCGAACAGGGCGGCGGCGGTCGCGGTCGCCACGCCGTGCTGGCCCGCTCCGGTCTCCGCGATGATGCGGGTCTTGCCCATGCGCTTGGCGAGGAGCACCTGTCCGACGGTGTTGTTGATCTTGTGGGCGCCGGTGTGGTTCAGGTCCTCGCGCTTGAGCCAGATGCGTGCTCCGCCGAGGCGCTCCGTCAGGTTCGCGGCCAGGCTGAGGCGGCTGGGCCGTCCGACGTACTCGTGCAACACGTCGCTCAGCCGGGCCTGGAAGTCCGGATCGGACGCGGCCGAGCGGTAGGCGGCCTCGAGCTCGTCGAGGGCGGGGATGAGGGTCTCGGGCACGTAGCGCCCGCCGTAGATGCCGAAGCGGCCTCGGGCATCGGGCTGAGGGAACTGGGGCTGAGGAAACTGGGGCTGAGGAACCATGGACCTCCTCCGATCCGGCGCGAGGCCGGCGGACGGGTGAGCGGGAGCGGCATGAGCAGGGCCTGGCTGACGAGGTCGAGCTGAGGTCGAGCTGATGGGGTCTAGCTGCGCGCAACGAGCTGCACGGGCCGGATCAACCGCGACGACGCCGCCAACGCTGGTGGCGGTGCTTGAACGCACGGGGCGTCCGGACGCGGGACCTCGGTCGCATGGCCGCGAGTCTACCGGGCGGTCCCGGGCGTGTCCAGGCCGTCCCCAGGTGCGCGGGGCGGGCCGCCGGGTCCGGGACCGCCGTGCAGCCACCCCAGCGCGGCGTCGTCGAGGCGGACCGGATGGCGCGGCACGGCGGCCAGCTCGAACAGCTCGGCGAACCGTTCGGCCTGCAGCGGCTCGGGGCGCTCGATCTGTCCCAGCGACCAGGCCAGCAGGCCCACCACCCGCTCCGGGGGGACGCCCGCGTCGCGGAGCGCGCCGACGGTGAGGTCGCCGCGCCGCTTCGCCAGGCGCGCGCCGTCCGGACCGTGGAGCAGCGGCAGGTGCGCATGCCGAGGCGCTCGCTGATCCAGCAGCCGGGCCAGGACGCGCTGCGCCGCGGTGGAGGGCAAGAGGTCGTCGCCGCGGACCACCTCGTCGATGGCCATCGCGGCGTCGTCGACCACGACCGCGAGCTGGTACGCCCAGGCACCGTCGGCACGTAGGAGCACGATGTCGCCGACCTCGCGCGCCACCTCGCTCTCGCGCGGCCCGGCGAGAAGATCGTCCCACCGCTCGGTCCCTTCGGGCATGCGCAGCCGGATCGCCGGCTCCTTGCCCTGGGCCCGCTTGTCGGCCTCCGCACGGGCGTTCGCGGCGCGCTCGCGTGGGCCGTACACGGCGCCCGCACCGTGAGGTGCGGACGACAGCTCGCGAAGGTCCTTGCGCGACAGCCAGCAGCGGAACGTGCGTCCGTCTTCGCGGAGGCGCTCCAGCGCGTCGGCGTAGCGGTCCTCGCGCAGCGATTGACGGTACGGCCCGAACGGTCCGCCCACGTCGGGACCCTCGTCCCAGTCGAGCCCCAGCCAGCGAAGCTCGGCGACGTTCCCGGTGACCGCCTCGGGCACGGTGCGTGGGCGGTCGAGGTCCTCGACCCGCAGCACGAAGCCGCTCCCGTCGGAACGGGCCCGCGCCCAGGCCGCCAGGGCGGTACGGGCGTTGCCGAGGTGCTGCGCTCCCGTCGGCGAGGGCGCGTAGCGGCCGCGCGGCACGGGCGCTCAGCCCTCCCGGACGTCCACTCGGCCGGTGCCTTCGTCCACGGCGTCCACCGCCGCGAGGGACACGACCGGCACGCCGAGCGGCTCGAGGCGGACGCGTCCCTCCTGGAACGTCTTCTCGATCACGGTGCCGATGCCCTGCAGATCGGCTCCCGCCCCCAGGATCAGGCGGGCGAGCGCATCGATCGTCAGGCCGCTGGCCAGAAAGTCGTCGATCAGCAGCACCCTGTCGCCCGCCTGGAGCGCCTCTGACGACACGACCAACGGCGTGACGCCGCCCTTCGTCGGGCTGGGCGCCTCGGCCTGGAACACCGGCCCGGGCATCGTGGCGGGCCGCTTCTTGCGCGCGTACACGACCGGAGCGCCGTAGGCGATCCCGGTCGCGAGCGCGGGGGCGATCCCCGACGCCTCGGCGGTCACGACGACGTCGACCTCGCTCACGCCGACCGCCTCGAATCGCTCGCGGAACGCTCGGCCCATGGCCAGCGTCAGCTCGGGCTCGAGGCGGTGGTTGAGGAAGCCGTCGACCTTGAGCAGGCCGCCGGGCAGCACGCGCCCTCCTTCACGGATTCGCTCGACGAGGGCGATCACAGGTCGCGGCGCCCGCTCAGGTCCGACGGCGCCGCCGCATCGCCTCGATCATCGCCGAGCCCATGTCGCTGGGCGTCGACGCCACGACGACGCCCGCGTCCTCGAGCGCGGCGATCTTGGCGTCCGCCGTTCCCAGGCCGCCCGACACGATCGCGCCGGCGTGCCCCATGCGCTTGCCGGGAGGCGCCGTGGTCCCGGCGATGAAGCCCGCGACCGGCTTGCCGAGATGCGCGGCGATCCAGGCGGCCGCGTCCTCCTCGGCGGTCCCGCCGATCTCGCCGATCATGATCACGCCCTCGGTGGCGTCGTCGGCGGCGAACAGCTCGAGCACGTCGACGAAGCTGGTGCCGTTGACCGGATCGCCGCCGATGCCGATCGCCGTGGTCTGGCCCAGGCCGACGTCGCTGAGCTGCTTGACGGCCTCGTAGGTCAGCGTTCCCGAGCGGCTGACCACGCCGATGCGGCCGCCTTCGTGGATGTAGCCGGGCATGATGCCGATCTTGCACTCGTGCGGCGTGATGACGCCCGGGCAGTTCGGGCCGACCAGGCGCGTCCCGCTGCCCTGCAGCGCACGCTTCACGGTCACCATGTCCTGGACCGGAATCCCCTCGGTGATGGCGACGACCAGCGGCAGGCCGGCGTCGGCCGCCTCGAGGATCGCGTCGGCGGCCCCGAACGGCGGGACGTACACGACGCTGGCGTTCGCGCCCGTGCGCGCGACGGCGTCGCGCACGGTCTCGAACATCGGCACCTCGACGTCGTAGCGGTCCTCCCGGTCGGGGACGCCGCTATGGTCGGTCTCGCCCTCGAACCGGAGCGAGGTGCCCCCCTTGCCGGGGTGGACGCCGGCGACGACGTTCGTGCCGTAGGCGATCGCCTTGTCGGTGTGGAACCGCCCGGCGCTTCCCAGGCCTTGCACCAGCAGGCGGGTGTCGGTGCCGACGAGGACGCTCACCGGGCCGCCTCGACGATCTTGGCCGCGCCGTCCTTCATGTCGCTGGCGTTCACGACGTCGAGGCCGGACGCGTCGATGATCCGTTTTCCGAGCTCCACGTTCGTGCCCTCCAGTCGCACCACCAGCGGCACCTCGAGCCCCACCTGTTTCACGGCCTCGACGACGCCTTCGGCGATGGTGTCGCACTTCATGATCCCGCCGAAGATGTTCACGAAGATTCCTTTGACGTTCGGATCGCGCGTGATGATCTTGAACGCCGCGGTGACGTTCTCGGTCGTGGCACCGCCGCCCACGTCCAGGAAGTTCGCGGGCTCGCCGCCCACCTGCTTGATCGTGTCCATGGTGGCCATCGCCAGGCCCGCGCCGTTCACCAGGCAGCCGACGGTCCCGTCGAGCTTGATGAAGCTGAGCCCGTACGAGCTCGCCTCCAGCTCGGCCGGGTCCTCTTCGCTCTCGTCGCGAAGCTCGGCGACGTCCGGATGCCGGAACAGGGCGTTGTCGTCGAAGCCCATCTTGCCGTCCAGCGCCATCACGCCGCCCTCTTCGGTCACGACCAGCGGGTTGATCTCGATCAGATCGGTGTCCATCCGCACGGCGAACTCGGCCAGCGCTTTCATGAACGAGGTCCCGTTCTTCGCGGCGTCGCCGCTCAGCCCCAAGCCCAGCGCCAGCCGGCGCGCCTGGAAGTCGGCCATGCCGACGGCGGGATCGATCGTCTCGCGCAGGATCTTCTCGGGCGTCTCGGCGGCCACCTCCTCGATCTCGGTGCCGCCCTCGGTCGAGGCCATCATCAGGTTGCGTCCCGTGGCCCGGTCGAGAACCACCGACAGGTACAGCTCGCGGGCGATGCGGACGCCCTGCTCGATGTAGAGCCGGTGGACCGTCTTGCCTTCGGGGCCGGTCTGGACGGTGACGAGCGTCGAGCCGAGCATCTTCTCGGCCAGCTCGCGGACCTTCGCCTCGGCGGCGGCTGCGCCGCCGGAAAGACCGTCGGTGACGACGTTCACGCCCGCCACGTCGCTGTGCTCGATGAATCGGCCCTTGCCGCGGCCACCGGCGTGGATCTGCGACTTGACGACGACGACCGGCGATCCGCCCGCTTCGATCAGCGGTCTGACGGCCGCGACCGCCTCGTCCGGCGTCCGGGCGACGCGGCCCGCGGGGACCGCGATGCCGCGCTCCGCCATCAGTCGTTTGGCCTGATACTCGTGGATCTTCAACGCAACTACCTCCAGGGGGGTTCGTCGACCGACGCAGGGTACCGCACGTCGCCGCCGACGCGTGCGGTACCGGCGCGCGTGGCGCCGGCGAGCGGGACCAGCGTGCGGCGTCGGCGCGCAGGACCCGCCGTCCCGTCGGTCCCGTGACGAGCGGACGATCGTGCACGCCCGGTGCACGCGGAGCGGTAGGCTTGGCGCATGTACCGCACCGCCATCCTCACCGTCAGCGACCGTGGCGCGGCCGGCACACGGGACGACACCGCCGTGCAGTCGATCCGCGAGGTCCTCGGGCGCGGCCCGTTCGTCGAGGTCGACTACGACCTGATTCCCGACGAGCAGGCGCGGATCCGCGCGAAGCTGAGGCTTTGGTCCGACGCGGACGGCACCGACCTGGTGCTGACCTGCGGCGGCACCGGTCTGGCTCCGCGCGATCGGACGCCCGAGGCCACGAGGGACGTGCTCGATCGCGACGTTCCGGGCATGGCCGAGCTGATGCGCTCCGAGGGCGCTCGCTCGACGCCGCTCGCCGTGCTCTCGCGGGGGGTGGTGGGGGTTCGACGCGGCACGCTCATCGTGAACCTGCCCGGCAGTCCGACGGGCGCCAAGCAGTCGCTCGAGGCGCTGATGCCCGTCCTGGCGCACGCGCTCGACGTGCTGGCCGGCGAGGCGTCCGGCGACCCCGGCGCTTGGCACGCCTGAGGATCCTGGCGTGACCTGGCTGGCGCTCGCCGTATTCGTCGCCTCGCTCCTCGTGGGGCTCGTCGGCGTCGTGGCGCCGGTTCTCCCGGGCGTGCCTCTGGCCGCGCTGGGCGCCGTGGCTGCGGCCTGGATCCGCGGATTCGACGTGGTGGGCGTCGCTCCGCTGGTCTGGGTCGCCGTTCTGGCGGTGGTGGCGCAGGCGCTCGACTTCGCGGCCGGCGCCGTGGGCGCGCGCGTCTACGGCGCGCGGCGGGCCGGCTTCTGGGGAGGGGTGCTGGGCTCGCTGGCCGGGCTGATCTGGTTCCCGCCGTTCGGGTTCCTGCTGGGCGCGCTCATCGGCGCGGTCGGAGCCGAGCTGCTCACCGGTCGGCCATTCGACGAAGCTGTGCGGGCGGGGGTGGGCGCCTTCGCGGGAAGCGTCGGCGGCATCGTCGCGAAGGGCCTGATCCTGATCGCCATGGCGGTCGTGATGGTGCCCGCCCTGCTCTGAGGCTGCTATCCTCTCCGCTCTGGAAGCGAGGATTTCATGGACCCCGTACTCGTTCAACTCGGCCCGCTGGCGATCCGCTGGTACGGCCTTCTCATCGCCCTCGGGGTGCTCGCGGGCTCGGTCTGGTCGCTTCGCGAGGCCCGGCGGCGCGACATGGACACCGACGCGCTGCTCGACATGGCGCCGTGGCTGGTGCTGGCCGGACTGGTCGGTGCGCGTCTGGTGTTCGTGCTCACCAGCCCCGGGCCGTTCTTCGGGCCCGGAGGTCGCCCGCTGGACGCGTTCGCCATCTGGCAGGGCGGCATCAGCATCCACGGTGGCATCCTCGGAATCATGATCGCCGTGTTCGTGTTGGCCCGCCGCAAGAAGATGTCCGGCTGGGGCGTGTTGGACGTCCTCACGCCGGTCGGCGCGTTCGGGATCATCGGGGGGCGGATCGGCAACGTCATGAACGGCACCGACACGGGTGGCCGGCTGACGGAGCTGCCGATCGGCGTCGCCTGGCCCGAGCGGGGCACCGAGACGTTCGGAGCGATCGGACGGTGGATCTTCGGATCCGACCTCTGGGCGTACGCCCCACCGGTGTGCGCACAGGTCCCCGCCGGCGAGCCGTGCGTCGTGCACCTCGCGCCGGTGTACGGCGCGGTGGTCGGCCTGGCGCTGATCCCGATCCTCGCCTGGGCGTTCCGGAGGAGCCGCACGCCGGGCTTCGTGTTCGCGCACTTCGCGCTCTGGTATTCGCTGCTCAGGAGCCTGATCGAGGAGCCGTTCCGCGACAACCCGCTGTTCTGGCCGGTGTACGAGAACGCCTCGATCGGGATCGGGGTCTTCACCCTGACGCAGCTCGTGTCGCTCCCGATCGTGCTGATCGCGCTGTACGCGCTGATGACGCTGGACCCGGATCGCGACGTGCGGCGCAGCGCGCTGACGCGGCGCGCCGCCAACCGCCGGTGAGCGGCGCGGCCGGCGCGCCAGAGGCGGCCTCCGCCGTCCCGGCCTCGCCCGCCGCGGTGATCCTGGCGGCCGGGCAGGGGACGCGGATGCGCTCGTCGCTGCCCAAGGTCGTGCACCAGGTCGCGGGCCGGCCGATGATCGCCCACGTGGTCCGGACCGCGCGAGAGGCGGGCGCCGATCCGATCGTCGTCGTCGTCGGCCACGGCGCCGACGCGGTGCGCGAGGCGCTCGGCGACGCCCCGGTCCGCTTCGCCCGTCAGGCGGAGCAGCTCGGGACCGGTCACGCCCTCGCGTGCGCCCGCTCCGCGCTGCGGGATCACGACGGTCCCCTCTTCGTGTTGAACGGCGACGGACCGCTGCTGCGGCCGGCGACGCTGCGCGCCATGGCGTCGGTCCACGGCGTGGGCGCCGAGGTGCGTGAGGATCGGCCCGGAATGACCCTGGCGACCGTGCGCGTGGACGACCCGCGAGGATTGGGTCGGATCGTGCGGGATGCGGGCGGTGCGCTGACCGAGATCGTGGAGGAGGCCGACGCCGACGAGGCGACGCGCGCGATCCACGAGGTCAACCCAGGCGTGTACCTCGTCGACGCTGGGGTGTGGGAGCACCTGGGCCGGCTCGGAACGGACAACGCCCAGAACGAGACGTACGTGACCGACCTGCCGGCTCGCTACCTGGCCAGCGGCCAAGGCGTCCGGACGGTCGAGATGACCGATCCCGACGAGGCTCTGGCCGCGAACGATCGCACGCAGCTGGCCCGTTTGGAGCGCGTGGCTCGGATGCGAATCGCTCGTCGCTGGATGGACGAGGGCGTCACCATGCTCGCGCCCGCGTCGACGTTCCTCGACGACGACGTGGTGCTGGCGCGCGACGTGGTGCTGGAGCCGTTCGTGATGCTGCTGAACGGGACGACCGTCGGCGAAGGCGCGCGCATCGGGGCGGGCGCGCATCTGACCTCGTGCGTCGTTGCGCCGGGCGCGGCCGTCGCGGCGAACGTCGTCGCGCGGGACGCGCGGTTCGAGGCGTCGTCGGGTCAGCCTCTGAGCCGGTAGCCGGCGTCCTCGGGTCCGTCGAGCGTCTCGAGGGTCAGGCTCTCCACCCGGATCGCGCCGCTCTCGACGTAGAAGCCGACGCGTCCCTCCCGCACGGTGTCGTCCGCCAGGCTCAGCACGACCACCCCGGCGATCGACGCTTCGAGGTACCCGCCGAACGCCACGACCTCGATCTCGAACGGCTCCGCTCGCAGGTGGTGGGCCGCCTGCTGGAGCTCGCGGTAGTCGAACGCCGGCATGCCGGGCGCGACCTCCTCGGCGCGTGCGGTCCACACCCGAATCGCGGCCAGCGCCTTGTCCGGCGACAGGCTGAGGTGGTAGCCCTCGCCGCGCTCGTCGACGCGGACGAGGACGCCGAACTTGCCCGCCCCCTCGCGCGATAGGCGGGCGCGAAGGCGCACGTCGCGCTCATCGTCCGGCAGCAGGAACAGCTCGGTTGCGGAGCTCGACACCAGTCGCGCGTCACCGTCGTCGTCGGGTCCGTCCGCGGACGTGCCAGGGACGCCGCAGACCGCCTCGAAGCGGCCCAGCGCCGATCCGGTCCGCACGCCCACGACCTTCGACTCGAACCCAGAGAACGACCTGACCGACAGCCGGTCGCCGTCCGCGTGGACCTCCTTGGGCGGCGCCAGCAACGGTCCTCCGGCGGGAGGCGCGAAGAAGTTCCAGAGCAGCCGCGTCTCGCCGTCCGTCGCGAGCGCCGGACGGACCGCGTAGTTGCCTTGGGGGAGAAGGACGTTGTCGCTTGGCGCCTCGAACGGCCGGTCCAGCGACGCGGTGGACCACAGGTGCACCTTCCGGTCCTCGCGGATCGAGCCGATCAGCCACCAGCGCTGGCCGGCTCGGAACAGCGCCGGCAGCTCGACGTCGTCGTAGCGATTGGGGTGGTGAAGCGGAGGAAGCGTCGTCGGCGCCCCGTCGCCGTCCCACGCCAGTCGCGCGACGCAGCCGCGACGCAGCGGCGGACCTTTCGGCCACGCGCGCGGCCGCCAGGATCTCCAGGCGCTCGCCGGTGTCGACGAGGAACGGATCGCGGAAGCTGGACCAGCCGCGGGTGCCCGGGCCGGTCTCGTACGCCGGGTGCCCGAGCTCGATGGGGAAGCCGTTCCCTTCGACCTTGCGCCACGCGTACAGGTCGTGCGAGCGCGCCAGGCCGATGCGCTGCACGCGGCCCTCCTCGGTACGCGACAGGCCCGTGTACAGCATGCGGAACCCCCTGCCGGATCGGCGCTGACGTGGACCGACCAGAGCATGTCGTCGTCGAACGCGCCGGGATCCCCGACGAACAGGGCGTTGCGTACCGGCGTCCAGCGGGCGCCGTCCTCGCTGGTGGCGTGCGCGATCAGGTCGTGGTTCGGCAGCACCAGGTGGAACAGGTGGTACACGCCGTCGTGGGCCACGACGTCCACGTCGCCGATCTCGACCGGCCGGAATCCGCCGCTCCGGTACATCTCAGTCGACGAATCCGAGGGCGCGCAGGCCCTCGAGCACCCCGTGGGCATGGGATCGCTCGACGAAGGTGATGCCGCGGCTGCCCCGGAGCTCGTCGAGCTCCTTTTCGTGGTTGCCGACCACGATGGCGGGGAACGGCGCGCGCAGCATCTCGGTGTCGTTCCCGCTGTCGCCGGCGACAGCGATGCACTTGGGGTCGAGACCCCACTTGTCGGCGAGGTAGCGGATCGCCTTGCCTTTTCCGGCCCGGTGGGGGAGCACGTCCAGGAACTGGCCGTGCGACCAGATCAGGTGGCGGCGCAGGTTCCGCTCGTCGAGCGCCTTCTCGATCTCGCGAAGTCGGTCGCCGTCCTCGAGGAAGAAGCTGAGCTTGCGGGGCGTCTGCGCCTCGTCGGGCTGCGGCTCCAGGCCGAGATCGAGCAGTACCTGCCGAATCTCGTCAGGACGCCACTTGGCCTCGAGGTGCCGCCGGTAGCCGCGGTCGGGGATCCGGTCCTTTCCGTAGCGGATGTCGCTGCCGACGTCGCACACGATCACCTGCGGCTCGGGCAGGCCGAACTCCGAGATCGCCTCGTCGACGAGCTCCACGCTGCGCCCCGATGCCACGCCGAAGCCGACGCCGTTGGCCGCGAGCGCTTCGCTCAGCTCGCGCAGCCCCGCCGTGTCGGCGTTCGTCCCGACCAGGGTGCCGTCGATGTCGCTGATCAGCATCCGGTCCTGGGCCTGCAGGGCGCGCCCCACCGCGCTCCGCCACGGCGCGTCGGTCAGGTCCGAGACGTCCTGGTTCAGCAGCGGACGGACGGCGCTCAAGTAGCTCTCGACGTGGGCCCGCCACGAGTAGTGCCGCTTGACGCCGTCGATCCCGGCACGGCTGTAGCGGTCCCAGAGCTCCTCGTCGAGCAGGATGCGACGCAACGCGGTCTGGATGGCGTCAGCGTCCTCGGGGTCGACGAGCTCGCCGGATCCGCAGGTGTCGATGATCTCCTGCGGACCGCCGTGGTTCGTCGAGACGACCGGCAGGCCCGACGCGGAGGCTTCGATCAGGGTGATCCCGAAGTTCTCGACCAGGGCGGGGTTGATGAACACGCCGCGTCGCTCGGCCGCGAGCCGGTAGAGGACCGGGATGTCGGTGTCGGGGTCGTGCTTCTTGGGCAGGGCCAGCTTTCCGTACAGGTCGTAGCGGTCCATGCGCAGCAGCAGGTCGGTCAGCACCTCGCGCTCGTTGTCGCTCATCTCCTCGATGTCGCTTCGGACGCCGGCGAAGATCGCCAGGTTGGCGATGTGCTGCAGCTCCTTGTCGGTGCCGTAGGCGTCGACGAGGCCGTCGATGTTCTTGCGTCGGTCGGGACGGCTGACCGCCAGGATCATCGGCTTGTCGGTATCCGTCAGGAAGCGGTCGAGCTCGCGGCGCATGCGGACGCGCGCCTCGATCACCTCGTCGCCCGGATCGAAGGCGTTGTCCGAGTCGTAGAACCAGGGGTAGAACCGCTCGACGTCCGTTCCGGGCGCCAGCACTTGGTAGTCCGCCGACTGGTGCGCCTCGTACAGCTCGTAGCCGTACTCGACCTCGTGGCGGGTGCTGGCGACGACCACGTCGGCCTTGCGGAGCAGCTCCTCCTCGATCTCGATGCGGTGCGAGATCTTGTAGCGCTTCTCGATCGCCTCGTCGTCGACGCCGGCGTTCTGGAGCACGCGGAGCTTGTTGCGCCCCAGCGAGTGGCCGGTGAACACCAGCGGCACCGCCAGCGCGGAGGCGAGCTCCAGCGCGACGTAGCCGGCGTCGGCGTAATGGCCGTGCACCAGGTCGGGCCGAACGCCCTGCTCGCGGTTCCAGCGCAGCACGCCCGACACGAACGCGTCGAGCGTCGGCCACAGCATCTCCTTGCGTCGGTACTTCGTGCCGCCGGCCTTGATGCGTACGATCTTCGCGCCCGGACCGAGCTCCTCGACCGGCTGGGCGTAGTCGTCCGAGACCCGATCGTCGTCGACGAGCCGGGTGAACAGCACCGCCTCGGCGACGTCTTCGTGGCGTCCGAGCGCGCGGGCCAGCTCGACGACGTACGTCGTCTGACCGCCCGTGTCGGCGTCGCGGCCGAGCTCGAGATCGTGGCCGCGGATCAGTCCGTGAATGCTGAAGAGGTGAACGATCAGGCCCCGCGAGGAGGTCTCGCCCGGACCGTCGTCGTGCGCGCCTGCGTCGCGCGGATCGTTCGAGGGGTCGGGAGCGGTGTCGGCTACGGTCATGGGGGATCCCTCCGCCGCCATGGTAGCCGAGCCTCGGGCCGGGTGCGTCCCCCGGGGTACCTGATCGGTCCGAGGCGGTGCTATCCTCCCGGACGGGAGGCGCGATGTCGCTGTTGAACAAACCGCCTGCGGCGCTGGCACTCGAGGACGGCACGGTGTACTACGGCTACGCGTTCGGTCATCCCGGGCGCACGGTCGGCGAGATCGTGTTCAACACCTCGATGACGGGCTACCAGGAGATCCTGACCGATCCCAGCTATCACGGCCAGATCGTGACGATGACGTATCCGCACATCGGGAACTACGGCGTCTCGGTGTACGACATGGAGTCGAACCGGCCGTTCGCGCGTGGCTTCATCGTGCGCGAGTTCTCGCGCGCGGCCAGCAACCACCGCGCCAACCAGGATCTGCAGAGCTTCATGGAGCAGCACCTGATCGTCGGGATCGAGGGGATCGACACGCGGGCGCTGACGCGTCGGCTGCGGACCGGTGGCGTGATCAAGGGCGTGATCCACCACGGCCCGGTCGACGATGCGCTCGAGGCCGAGCTGGTGCAGCACGCGCGCGAGCACGAGGACATCGACGGTCGCGACATGACGCCCGAGGTGACGACGCCCCTGCCGTACGCCCGGCCCAGCTTCCAGGAGACGCCGCGGGTCGTGGTGATCGACTTCGGGATCAAGCACTCGATCGTGTACAAGCTCGAGCAGGCCGGGGCCGAGGTCATCGTCGTTCCTGCGCAGACGACGCCGGCGCAGATCATGGCGCTCGACCCGTACGGCCTGGTCCTGTCGAACGGGCCGGGCGACCCGGATGGACCGAAGTACGCGCACGACACGGTGTGGCAGATGTTGGGCCTGCTCCCGACGTACGGGATCTGCATGGGACATCAGCTGTTGGGGCTGGCGGTCGGGGGGCGGACGTACAAGCTCGCGCACGGCCATCACGGCGCCAACACGCCGGTGAAGAACGTGGTCACCGGGGAGGTCGAGATCACCAGCCAGAACCACAACTACGCGGTCGACATCGACTCGATTCCCGGTGGTCAGTTCCGCGCGACGCACATCAACCTGAACGACGGAACGCTCGAGGGCATGGCGCACGAGCGTTATCCCGTGTTCAGCGTCCAGTACCATCCCGAGGCCAGCCCCGGCCCGCACGACGCGAACTACCTGTTCCGCCGCTTCATCGGAGAGGTGAACGCGTTCGAGGGCGCAGCGTCGGTGCCGCAGCCCGCGTCGCTGGCCGAGGTCTGAGGCGGCGAGGCTGAGGCGGCGAGGCTGACGCGCGGCGAGGCTGACGCGACTCAGTTCAGGGTGCGCGGCGGCGCGCCGGGACCGCTCCAGCGCCTGCGCCGCCACAGGTACGTCCCCAGCCCCAGCGGTCCGGCCCACCACGTCAGGACCAGCTCCCAGCGGGGGAGGCGGCCGTAGTAGCGGGCGTCGCGGAAGATCCAGGTGCCGGCGAACAGGTCCAGGGCGACCATGTGCGTCCATGCGGTGAGGAACCCCCACGGCCCGGCGACGGCCGAGGCCAGTGACGCGGCGTCCAGACTTCTGGGTGCCGGCCCGGCCAGGAGCGATCCCGACAGCAAGGCCAGGTAGACGCCCGCCAGCGCGATGAACGGCCATGGCGAGGTGACCAGCTTCACGGTCGTGCGGCTCTTCGGGAACAGCAGCATCGACAGCCACCAGGGGAGGGTCGCCAGGCTCACCAGCGCGAACACGGTGTCCATCAGCGGGCGCTTCCGAGCTCGTCGCCGTCCAGCCAGATCGTGACCGGACCGTCGTTCACGAGCTCCACCTCCATGTGCGCCTGGAACGTGCCGGTCTGGACCGTGACGCCGTGCCCACGGAGGGCCTCGACGAAACGGGCGTAGAGCTCGTCGGCTCGCTCGGGTGGCGCCGCCGCGACGAAGCTGGGACGGTTTCCCTTGCGGGCGTCGGCGAACAGGGTGAACTGACTCACCACCAGCGCCGCGCCCTCCACGTCGGTGAGCGCCAGGTTCATCTTGCCTTCGGCGTCGTCGAGCACCCTGAGCTTGGCGATCTTGCGGGCCAGCGCCGCGGCGTTTTCCGTGCCGTCGTCGCGGCCGACCCCGAGCAGAATGAGGAATCCTCGGCCGATGCGTCCCACCGTCGCGCCGTCGACCCGGACCTCGGCCCTGGAGACGCGCTGAATCAGCGCACGCATCAGTTCGTCGTGTCCGGTTCGTGCAGCGGCAGCGAGGTGGCTCCGTCGGTGCCATCCTTCAGCCCCGAGCGGAGCCTGCCGATCGCGTCGTGCAGGGCCGCGCGCTCGGTCTCGTCGAGGTTGCCGGCGGTCTTTTCGTGCAGCATCTCGAGCAGCGCCAAGCTCCGCTCGGCGGTTCGGCGCGAGCGCAGGCCGTCACGGTCCAGGTGCCGACCCATCGGGCTGTGCTCCTCGCCCAACGACGCCTGCGCCGACGCGAGCACGCTGTGCACGAGGCCGACGAAGCGGGGATCGGGCATCAGAACAGCCCCTGCTGATGGGCGGTGTCGATCGGGACCGGCGCGCGGTCGTCCGGCAGGGCGTCCAGGGTCGCCTTGAGGACCTTCATCGCTTCCCACATCTTCCATTTCGGGCCGTTCTTGTCGCGGCTGGGGTTGCGCAGCAGGTAGGCGGGATGGAACAGCGGCATCAGGCGGATGCCGTTCCACTCGTGCCAGGTTCCGTGCAGGCGGGTGATGCCTTCGCTGGTCTCCAAGAACCACTGGCTGGGCACGTTCCCCAGCGTCGCGATGATCTTGGGCTTCACGATGCGGATCTGCTGCAGCAGGATCTCGGCGCTGGCCCGGATCTCCTCGGGGCGAGGATTGCGGTTTCCTGGAGGTCTACGCTTGACGAGGTTCGTGATGTACACGTCGTCGCGGTGCAGCTCGACGCTCTCCAGGATCCGATCGAGCAGCTGCCCCGCCCGTCCGACGAACGGACGACCCGACCGGTCCTCCTCCTCGCCCGGGGCCTCGCCGATGATCATCAGGTCGGCGTCTTCGGGGCCTTCGCCGAAGACCAGGGCGTCGGACAGATCGGAGAGGGCGGCGGGCGCGTCCGCGGCTTGACGCTCGAGCTCGGCCAAGGTCATGCCGAGGTTGTACCACGCACCGCTGCCGCTCTTCTCAGCTCAGCGACGGCCGCTGGCTGCGGACTTCGCGGCGCACCTTGGGCTCGAGCCCGATCATCAGAAAGAAGTTCTCGAGCGCGTTCTCGCGGCCTTTCACGTCGACGTGGTCCTCAGGAGGCGTACCGGTCACGAACGGCAGGCTCTTGTACAGCTCCAGGGCCGAACGGGCGACCTCTTCCGCGGTTCCGGCGGCCGCAGCCTCGGCCAGCTGGGCGTACACGTCCCGACGCGCCTCGGCGTGGCGCCGGAAGGCGTCGGGATGGTCGGCCTGATCTGCGCGGAGTAGGTCCTGCTTGGCGATGCGCCGGTAGTGCTTGAGGCCCCGAAGGATCTCGTCGGTGCTCAACACGACCTTGACGTCCATGCGCGCTCCTTCCGAACGGACACGACCGAGGCGTCGCCCCGTCGCGCCGCTGGCTGCGCTTAGCGTAGCCTTGCGCGCTTCAGGCGCGCAACGGTCGTTTGGGGACCGGCGCGTCCACCTCGTCGTCGCGCGTCAGAACGTCGCCCGACGCTCGCTGGAGGTCGGCGATCGCCTCGGCGTCGCTGCGGTAGCCGCAGGTACGACACTCGAGCTCGTCGAACCCTTCCTCGAAGCGCCAGCTGATCGTGCGTTCGCTGCCGCACTCGGGACAGGGCACGCCTTCGAAGCTTCCTTCCGCGTCGATCACGCTCCACCCCCTCTAGGCTCCAAGGCTAGCCGAGGCGACCCCCGGACGGCGTGGTCCGGAGGACCTCGCTCGAGGTGACGCGAGGCGCAGGAGCGCGTCCGCGCCAGCCTTGGGCCTGCCGACGAGCGTCGCCAGCCTTCTGCACTACTCGGACGCGTCCGACGTCGCTGCGCTGCTCGGGGCGCTCGACGAGCTGCCGCTCGACCCGGCCTGAGCGCGACGGCGCGCCGCACGCTCGAGCAGGTCGCGGGCCGTCACGATCGCGGCGTCGCCTTCGTGGCCGGCCAGCATCCGTGCGAGCTCGCGTTCCCGCTCGGCGTCGCCCAGCGGCTCGACGACGGTGGTCGTTCGGCCCTCCTCGACGAGCTTTCCGACACGCACGTGGCGATCGGCGTGGGCGGCGACCTGGGCGAGGTGGGTCACGACCAGGACCTGATGGCGGCGGGCGAGCTCGGCGAGGAGCTCGCCGACGGCCGCGGCGGCGCGTCCGCCCACCCCCGCGTCGACCTCGTCGAACACGAGCGTGGGGCGGTCGCTGCCCGTCACCAGCCACAGCGCCAGCATCACGCGCGAGAGCTCGCCGCCCGAGGCGGCCTGTGCCAGCGGTGCCAGGGCTTCGCCAGGATCGGCCGCGAAGTCGAATCGGATGCGGTCGCCACCGTGCGGTCCGGGCGGAGCGGGATCGACGGCCACCTCCAGTCGGGCACCGACGAGAGCGAGCCGGGCCAGCAGCGGCGCCACGTCGCTGGACAGTCGCGCTGCCGCTTCGCGGCGCGCCGTACGGAGCGTTCCTGCCAGCTCGGCGAGGTGCTCGTCCAGGCGGGCCAGGCGAGTCTCGAGCTGTTCGCTCCGGAGGTCGTGCGCTTCGAGGCCGGCGCGCTCCTCGGCGGCCTCCGCGCGGAAGGCGAGCACCGCAGCGGAGCCGTCGCCGTACTTCGCGAACAGGCGTTGCAGCGCCGCGAGACGGCTCTCGACCTGATCCTGCCGTCTGGGATCGGCGTCCACGTCGTCCAAGAAGGCCTGGAGCTCGCTGGCGACCGCTTGCGCTCCCTGCGACGCGTCGGCCAGGTCTCGCACCAGCGCCCCGAGCCGGTCGTCGAGCCGTGCGGCGCCGTCGAGGTCGCGACGGGACCGAAGAAGCGACTCGACCGCGCCTTCTTCGGCGTCCAGGCCTGCCAGAGCGGACGCGACCCCTTGGCGGATCGTGTCCGCGTGACGGAGCCGCCGGGCTTCCGACGCGAGCCGGTCCTCTTCACCGATCTCGAGATCGGCCGCGTCGATCTCGGCGACCTGGAGGTCGAGCAGGTCGGCACGCTGCAGACGCTCCCGAGCGTCGGCGCGCAGGCGGTCGAGCTCGGCGCTCGTGTCGCGCCGCTCCTGCCAGGCGCTGCGCCAGGCCGCTGCCGCCTGGGCGCCCCGGTCGTCGAGAAGGCGGTCCAACGACTCGCGTTGCGCGGACGCCGAGAGAAGCGCCTGCTGGGCGTGCTGCGCGAACACGGCGACGCGGGCGCCGACCGCCTGAGCCAGCTCGGCGACGGTGACCAGCTCGCCGTCGAGGCGCGCGTGATTGCGCCCCTCGGCCACCAGCACTCTCGAGGCGGAGGCCGGCTCGTCGTGCACGAACTCGGCTTGGACCAGCGCCCGCTGCGTGCCACGGCGAATCAGCCCGGACTCGGCGCGCACCCCGGTCAACAGGCCCAAGGCGTCGACCAACAGCGATTTGCCTGCGCCGGTCTCGCCGGTCAGGACGTTCAGGCCGGGATGGGTGTCCAGCCGCGCGGTGGCGACCAGGACGAAGTCGCGGAGCTCGAGGGCGCTCAGCACCCCGTCAGGATAGCCCGGGGTCCGTCGTCGGTCCGGCGCCGGTGGGCACGGCGCCCTGATCGCCTGGTCCGTGGCGCTGCAGCTCTCGGCCGATGGCCTTCAGGACGCGGTCGCGTGCCGCGTTCAGGTCGGAGCCGGCCAGCTTGGCGCCCGCCGCGGCGACGTGCCCCCCGCCGCCCAGCTCGACGCAGATCGCCTGGGCCGAGACGGGCGCGCGCGCACGCATGCTCACCTTCACCGCATCGTCCTTCTGCTTCAGCAGCGCGGCGACCTCGACGCCTTCGACGTAGCGGATCATCCCGACGTAGTCGTCACTGTCGTCCCCGCCTTCGCGGAATCGCTCCTTCATCTCGAGCGTGACCGTGGCCAGCGACGCCCGCCCGTCGAACGGCAGCTCGAGCGTGTCCATCACGGCGCCCAGCATCCGGTAGAACGACGGCGTGCGGAGCTGAAGCCGGTCGGTGAGCCCGGCGTAGTCCACGCCGACGGCGATCAGGTCGCCGGCGGTGCGCAACACCTCGCGGTCGGTGTTCGCGAAGCGGAACGTTCCCGTGTCGGTGAGGATGCCGGCCAGGCACGGGGTCGCCAAATCCACCGTCCAGGGCACGGGCAGCGCGTCGACGATGTCCTTCACGATCTGCGCCGTCGCGGCCGCGCCCGGCTGGACCAGCGCCAGGTCGCCGAAGCGTGGATTGGTGCCGTGATGGTCGACGTTCACCACGAACGCGGCGCCGTCCAGCGGCGCGCCCGCCATCCTGCTCGCCTCGGCGACGTCCAGCACGGCGAGGAGCGCCCCGTCGGGAAGCTTCTCGAGAGGGGCCGCGACCTCGCCCTCGCGCACCAGGAAGCGGACGTACGGCGGCGGGTCCATGGGCAGGACGGTCGTCTTGCCCATCGCGTCCAGCGCGCGCTTGAGCGTCAGCGTGCTCCCCAGGGCGTCGCCGTCGGGGTCGACGTGCGCTGCGAGCACGATCGGTCCGTCCCACGTGACGAGGCGCTCGGCGATGGCGGCGATCTTGGCCGGGTAGTCGCGTTCGTTTCGGTTGTCGACGGGAGGGTGCATGGCCGCGATGATACCCGCGCATGCGGACGCGACCGACCTCGTTCGTCCGCGCTCGACGCGGCGGAGGGGCGAACGCGGACGGCGAGACGGACAGGGAGTGACGGACAGGGAGTGACGGACAGAGAACAGACGCAGCCGCGAACGCGTACGATACTCACTCCATGCACGACGACCCCACGCCACGAGATTCCGACGGCGGCCGTGTCGGCGAGCGCCGCGACGCGCTCCCGGTGCCCCTGCCCGACGTCCCACCCCGCCGCCGCGGGGTTCGTGGCGTCACGCTGGGCCTGCTGGCGCTGCTGGCGCTCGTCGGCGTGCTCGCGCCACGGCTGATCACCTCCCCCGAGCCGGAGCTGCAACGCGTTCAGGCCGCTCCGCCCGACCCGGTCGCGCCGCAAGGCGCGCTGGCCGAGGCGTTCAAGGTCGCTCGTCCTGCCGCGTTGCGGATCGAGGCGCGCTGCGACGGCGCGTTCCGTGGCGGACCGCTGGGGGTCGGCAGCGGCTTCTACGTCAGCCCCGAGGGCGACGTGCTCACCGCGTACCACGTCGTCGAGGGCGACGCCAACGCGATCTGTCCGATCCGCTACGTGGCGGTCGAGGCGGACGGCGACGAGCTCGAGCTCGAGCTCGTGGGCTTCGACGCCTACTTCGACCTGGCGTGGATGCGCGCGGATGTCGCGGGCGAGGTTCCCTACCTGCCGCTCGCCGAGCGCTCGCCTCGGCCCGGGACCGAGGTCGTCGCCATCGGCAACAGCCGAGGGGACGTCCTTGCGCCGAGGGCCGGGCGCGTCAGCCGGCTCGGGGTGCGGGCCAGTCGCGCGGACTTCGCGGACGGCACGATCGAGCTCACCGCTGCGCTGGCGCCCGGCGATTCGGGAGGGCCGGTCGTCACCGCCGCGGGCGAGGCGGTGGGGGTGGTGAGCTACATCAGCTTCACGCCGGGCTCGTTGCGATCGGACGCCTACGTTCCGCCGTTCCTGCAGGGGCTGTCGTTGCCCAGCGAGTTCGCGTCGTACGCCGTGCCCATCACGGCCGAAGGCGACCTGGTCACGGCGCTCAGGGTCGGCGAGCAGCGCGACGTGCCGGTGATCGGCTTCTCGTGGCGGCCAGGGTTCGACTACGAGCCATCCGCCGGGGATCGGTCGTTCGGCGTGCGGCCGGGGCCCGTGGTCGTGAGCGTCGCCCCGGGCGGTCCCGCGGACGATGCCGGCCTGCGCTCGTACAGCGAACGGCCGGTGTACGACGACGACGGCGATCTGATCGAAGTGGAGCGCGAGGCCGACGTGATCGTCGCCGTCGACGGGGAGCCCACGCCCACGTTCTACGCGTTGCTCGAGACGATCCGTCGCAAGGGCATCGGCGAGACGGTGTCGTTGACCGTGCAGCGGGGCCGGACCACCGTGCGTCTGGAGCTGGAGCTCGGCGCGAAGCGGGACGTGTTCGCCTCGCCCCGTTGAGGGGCGCGTCCGACGCCGTCGACGCTGGTCCGACACGGTCGCGCCCCCGCAGGTATACGGGGGCGCGACCTTCGTGGTGGGCGATGGTGGACTCGAACCACCGACCTCGTCGTTATCAGCGACGCGCTCTAACCAACTGAGCTAATCGCCCGGGCAGCGAGCGGAAGTCTAGCACCTGGTCTCTAGGCGGTCAACCGCGTGCCCGACGCCTGGTAGCCTCCTCGGCATGAGCGCTCGCGACGACGCGTCGGACGGTGTCTCGGCCCGGTTGGGCGACCCGCTGGGCACACGCGGTCGAGCGCCGCGTCGATGCCTTCGTGGCTCGACTGCGGCGGCGGCGAGGCGACGGGATCGTGCAGCCGTACCTCGGCTACGGCTGTGGACGCAGCGTCCGCGTGCGGGCTCGGGTTCTACGGGAGACGGCCCTGCGTCCCTCGCTGCCGGGTGACGGCTGGAGCACGAACGTGGTGGCTGCCTTGCGCCGATTCGCCAGCGCCGAGATCGCCGGTGCCGACGTCGCGATCGAGGTCGTCGCAGCGGCCGCCGACGGGCGTCGGCTGGCCGCCGAGGTCGTCGCGCGCGCCGATCGGGAGGGGCACCTCGACGTGATCGTCGAGCTGCCGGCCCAGGCCGCTGCAGGCTGGGCGACCGTCCGCTACCGTCTGCTCGACCCGGCGCCACGGACGCCGCGCCCGACGACGTTCGACGGTCTGGCGCTGATTCCCTCGGACGACGCGCCGTTCGGCGTGATCAGCGACCTGGACGACACGGTTCTCGTCAGCGACGCGACGCGGCTGGTGAGGCTGGTGCAGCGCACGCTGCTCCAGAACGTGCACCATCGCTTGCCGTTTCCCGGGGTGGCAGCGCTGTATCGCGCCTTCGCCGAGACCGGGGCGCCCCTGTTCTACGTCAGCTCCAGTCCGTGGAACCTGTACCTGCCGCTGTCGCGCTTCCTGGAGCTGAACGGCGTCCCGGCGGGACCGTTGATGCTGCGCGACTGGGGCCTCGAGCTGGACGCGTCGGCGGGACGCGGGCACGCAGGTCACAAGCTGGGCGAGATCGAGGCGATCCTGGACGCCTGTCCCAGGCTTCGTTTCCTCCTGATCGGCGACTCCGGCCAGGAGGACCCGGAGATCTACGCTCGCCTGGTGGCGACCCGACCAGGACGCGTGGCAGGCGTGCTGATCCGCCACGTCGCCGGCCCCGAGCGGGCGGCGGAGGTGGACGAGCTCGCACGCGGCGTCGCGAGCGCCGGCGTTCCGTTCGAGCGCGTCGACGATTCGGCCCAGGCCGCCCGGATCGCGGCCGAGGCCGGCTGGATCGATCCGCGAGCCCGCGCGTCGGTCGAGGCCGCGAGTCGCTCGGGCGCGTCCTCGTGACGTGCCGCCTCGTGACGTGCCGCCTCGTGACGTGCCGATCGACGTGCCGAGGAGGGCATGGACCCTCGCCTACGGACGGTCCGAAAACGCGCGTGTAGCATGCGCCCATGGTCCGAACCGTTCGACTCGCCAAGCCGCGCGGCTTCTGCGCCGGGGTGGTCATGGCCATCGACGCCGTCGAGGAGGCCGCGAGCGAGAACCGCGACGCGGGACGCGGCGATCTGGCCGTCTACCACGCGATCGTTCACAACGACACCGTCGTCGATCGACTGGAGCGCGAGCATCGGGTGCACGTCGTCGAGGATCTCGCGTCGCTGGACGAGGTCCGGGAACGCATCGAGCGCTCGGGAGGCCGCCTCGACCCGACGGTCGTGTTCAGCGCGCACGGCGTGTCGCCCGCCGTGCGTGCGCAGGCACGCGAGCTGGGCTTGACCACGATCGACGCGACCTGCCCGTTGGTCACGAAGGTGCACAGCGAGTCGAAACGGTACGCCCGCGAGGGCTACCACATCCTGCTGATCGGCGATTCGAGCCGGCACCAAGAGGTGGTCGGGACCCGCGGCGAGGCGCCCGAAGCGACCACGGTCGTGTCCGTCTTGGGCAACCGCAAGGACGATCCGGAGCTGGCCGATCCGCACACGGTCGAGGTGCCCGATCCGGCCAAGGTCGTCGTGCTGACGCAGACGACCCTGTCGGTCGACGACACGATGCGCACCATCGCGCTGCTGCGCGAGCGGTTTCCCGCCCTCGTCGTCCCGTCGAGGGACGATCTGTGCTACGCGACGAAGAACCGCCAGGACGCCGTCCGCGCGATCGCGGCGGAGGTCGACGCGTTCGTGGTCGTCACCAGCGACTACAGCAGCAACGGCATGCGGTTGCTGGAGCTGGCCGAGCGGCTCGTGGGGCGCGCTTACCGGGTCGAGAGCGCCGGCGATCTGGATCCGGCCTGGTTCGACGACGTCGCGTCCGTCGGCGTCAGCTCTGCGGCGTCGACGCCGGACGACCTGGTGGAGGGGGTGGTGGCCTGGTTCCGTGACCGGAATCCGGACCTCGAGCTGGTCGAGGAGGGCGAGTGGGAGGACATCGCGTTCCGCAAGCCCAAGCGCGTACCGCCGCCGACCGCCGCCGACGGCCCGTGACGGTCGCGCCCCGGGCGGGAAGCCCGGTGCTGTCGGTGGCGCCGATGATGGGGTGGACCGACCGATCGTACCGGCGGATGATGCGGCGGATCACCCGGCGAACGCTGCTGTACACCGAGATGGTCACGACCGGGGCGCTGCTTCACGGCGACGCCGCGAGGCTGTTGGCGCGGAGCGAGGAGACCTCGCCGCTGGCGTTGCAGCTGGGAGGGGAGGACGCGCGGGCGTTGGCGCGATGCGCAGCGATGGCGGAAGCGGCGGGGTACGACGAGGTGAACCTCAACGTCGGGTGTCCCTCGGAGCGGGTGCAGCGGGGCAGGTTCGGGGCGTGCCTGATGGCCGAGCCGAACGTCGTCGCGGACGCCGTCCGGGCGATGCGCGACGCGACCGCCCTGCCGGTCACGGTGAAGCACCGGATCGGCATCGACGATCTCGACGACTATGAGCACCTGCTCCGGTTCGTGGACGTCGTCGCGGCGGCCGGTGCCGATCGCCTCACGATTCACGCCCGCAAAGCGTGGCTGCAGGGTCTCAGCCCGAAGCAGAATCGGGAGGTGCCCCCGCTCCGGCACGACGAGGTCCATCGGCTGGCCGCCGAGCGTCCCGACCTGATCGTCGAGACGAACGGCGGAATCCGGGATCTGGACAGCGCCGCCGCCCACCTGGCGCACGTGGACGCGGTGATGATCGGCCGCGCCGCGTACGAGGCGCCGATGACGCTGGCGACGGCCGATCGACGCATGTTCGGTGCCGCGTCGACGGTTCCGTCGTTGCGGGACGTGATCGAGGGGATGCGCGAGGTGATCATCGACGAGCTGGCACGCGGGACACGCCTGGCCACGGTGGTGCGGCCGATGATCGGATTGGCCCGCGGCGTGCCCGGCGCGCGTCGTTGGCGACGGGCGTTGACGGAGGGCGCGGTGCGTCGCGGCGCGGGCCCCGAGCTGATCGACGAGGCGCTCGCTCAGCTCCCGGACGCCGTGTTGGACGCCCGTCAGGATCCGGGTCCGGGCGCGCGCCCACGCGCCCGTCAGGCGGGCGAGACGCGGAGCTCCGTTCCGCGTGGAATCGCCCAGGCCGAGGCCGCATCGCCGTCGCGCAGCGCTACCTCGACCGTTCCGAGCGATCCGAGGTAGGCGACCGGCTCTCCGGGCGCGACGGAGGCGAATCCCGCAGCAGGTCCCGGCACGCTGCGCCCCGCCACCCGGACCACCCAGCGCCCGCTAGGAAGACGGTCGGCAGGCACGTCGCTGACGAGGTCGCCGAAACGATCGATCCAGACCACGCGTCCCGTCCAGGCGTCGCCCTCGTGGGTGAGCTCGGGCGTGGCGGACGTCGTCAGCTGCGCCGTCCCGACCTGCTCGCCCAGCGTGTCGGCATCGTCGCCTCGGGCCAGGCGAGCGGCTGCGGGCGCGAACAGGTCGCGGCCATCGAACGTCGTGCCCGGTCCACGGGGCGCCAGCGCCGCTGGATCGATCCGCCAGGCACGCTGGGCCCGCGCGGCGCTGGCGTACGGCGCTCGGTCGTCGCGCAGCAGCATGGTCAGCAGACCGTTGTCGGGCGCGACCGCCCAGAGCCCCCTGCCGTCCGGGTGCGCCGCGCGGACGACGATGGCGTGCCGGTCGGTCCCGACGCCGGGATCCACGACCGCGCAGACCACCGCACCGTCCGGAAGCCAAGGCAGCGCGGCCGCGAGCTGGATCCGGGCTCCCGTCAGGTCTTGCGGCGGCAGCTCGTGGAGCAGGTCGTGAACGGCGGAACGGGGGGCGAGGCCGGCCACGACGGCGCGCATGACACCCACGTAGGCGTCGCGTAGACCGAAGTCGCTGAGCAGGAACAGGGGAGCGGTCGGGCTCTGCATGAGCGCAGCGTACCGGGCGGCTCGGACCGCGTTCGCGGCGAGCGTGGCTCCCGGAAGAGCGCTCGGCCCGTGCTAGGCTCTCCGCCATGGAACGATGGCTGCGAGGGATCCGGGGTGCGACCACGGTCGAGCGGGACGAGCCGGGGCTGATCCTCGAAGCGACGCGCGAGCTGCTCGTCACCATGCTCGAGTCCAACGGCGTGTCGGATCACGAGGTGATCGCGTCGATCTTCTTCACGACGACGCCGGACCTGGTGTCGACCTTTCCCGCCGAGGCGGCGCGCGAGCTGGGTATGGACATGGTTCCCCTGATCTGCAACCAGGAGATCCCGGTCCCGGGTCGGCTGCCGAGGGCTGTGCGGGTGATGATGCAGGTGAACACCCGGCGGCGGCAACGGGAGATGAAGCACGTGTACCTGCGGGGCGCTGCGGCCCTGCGTCCAGACCTGATCAGCGCGCAGTAGGCGCGGCCCCACCGCGGCGCTTCAGAACAGCGCTGCGGCGCTGCGGCGGAGCGATGCGAGCAGGTGGTCCCAACGGTTCGGCGAGGCGATCGGTCGTGGTTCCGCGGACCGGCGATGAGGCCGGGGCGTCGCGATCGTGCGTTCCGAGTGGCGTTCGCGGGCATCGCGGAACGGACGGTCTGGATGCGTAAGCATCGGCAACCTCCAATGCATGAAGCATAATCGGTGATCTACGATGCTGTCAATAGGCACACACCGATCCTATTCGTGCCCGATATCGCTCCGAGGCTCGTGCAGGACCGACGCGAGCGCGTCGAGCACGGCACGCCCGGCGTCGGCCTCGAACGTCGGAAAGCTCCGGTTCCCTCTCCGCTCGACGCGGACGAGCCCCGCTTCGCGCAGCTGCTTCAGGTGCCCCGAGACCGTGGGCTGACTGACGCCCAGCTGCCGGGCGAGATCGCCGACCGTCAGCGGCGTCGTGGGATAGCCCGCCAGCAAGCTGAGCAGCATGAGACGGGTCGGATCGGCGAGCGCCTTGGCCCGCCTCGCGACCTCCGCGACGCGCTCCTCGGTCCGCGCATGCACGTGCTCCGACTGCAGGCCGAATCCCAGCGCCGCGCGCTCGTCGGACTGCACGTGGAAGCCGCCGCCCGCGGCCAAGGCCAGTGGAACGATCCACAACCGACCGGCCTCGGCGTCGGCGCGCACCTTCGCGGCCAGGCTCTCGAACTGCGCGAAGCTGTGTTCCGGCAGGGCGCGCAGCACGTCGTCGGCACCGGCCAGCCGCTGCCGCACGCGAGCTGCGGCGGCCTCCGTGGCGGCGCGGCCCTCGCCCTCCCAGTACGGCCCGACCTCGCGCCAGAGCGCGCGCAGCGTCGAGCTCACGCGGGAAGGCCAGCCTGGGTCCGCGCGATCGACGATCCACCTCCGCTGCGCGTCTGGAAGCTCGGACGCGGCGTCCGACGCCAGCGACGCGCGAAGTCGCGCCTCGAGGTCGGGAAGGTCGTCGATGAACCGGCGCGGGTCGTCGTCCCAGACGTAGCCGTGGTCCATCGCCAGGCCGAAGAGAACGAACGCCGGGCCGGCCTCGGCGGTTCGGTCGCCCAGCGCCGCGGCCTCCGCGGCGACGCCGGGCGCATCGCGCAGCAGTCGCTCCGTCCAAGGGGGAAGGTCCTGCGGGCTGCGTGTCGCGCCGTTCAGGTAGAAGCAGCCGTACACGAGATCCAAGGTGGCGGAGGGCGCCACGACGAGGCGAGCGCCGCTACGGCCGGTGGTGTCGACGGACAGGATGCCGTTGTCCATTGGTCTCTGCCGATCCTAGCAGTCGACCAGCCGTGACGCACGTCGTCCGCGGCGACGTACCCGTCGGCGGCTCAATCCCACTCGGCCACGGGGATCAGCTCGCCTCCGTCGACCGTCGCGACCTTGACCTTGTGTCCGCGGTTCAGGGTCACTTCGAGCACGGCCTGGTCGAACGACTCGGGTCCGACGAGCGCCTTGCGCACGAAGTAGCCGCCGTCGACCGAGCTCATCTCGCTGGTCTTCGACAGCCGCACGTGAATCGTCTCGCCGTTGCGCTGGGTACGGACCCGCGCGAGCAGCGCGTTGCCCTCGTCCTTGAACCGAGGATCCTGACGACGGAAGAGGCCGAACATGGCGGTATCCTACCGCACGGGTCCGGGCGCCCGGACCCCCCACGTGTTCCGCGGGTCGGTTACGAGCTCGCAGGGAAGGGAGCTGCCATGTGGATCGGAGTCGCCGCACGCGGCCTCCTGCGCCTCGACCGCAGAGGAGATCCGTGACGTCCTCCACCAGATCCGCCAGAGCGGTGCTGGGAGCCGCGTTCGACGCCGCCGTGCGGGCGGCCGATCCAGCTCGCGTGCTGGTCGACGCGTGGCCGGACCCCCCGCGGGGGCAGGTCCTGGTGCTGGGCATGGGCAAGGCGGCCGTGAAGATGGCCGCCGCGGCCGAGGCCCACTACCGCGCCGTCGGCGTGCGCGTCCGCGGCGCCGTGTCGGCCCCGCACGGCAGCGTCGAGCGATCCGACACGGCGCCGACCACGATCGAGGTGCTCGCGGCCGGTCACCCCGTGCCCGACGCGGGCTCCGAGGTCGCCGGCAGGCGCCTCTTGCAGCTCGCTGCCCACGCCGTGGCCGACGACCTGGTGCTGGTCCTGGTGTCGGGCGGGGGGAGCGCCCTGGCCACGGTGCCCGACGGCGTGACGCGTGAGCAGCTCGCCGGGCTGAGCCGTGAGCTTCTCGCCTCCGGCGCCGACATCCGCGAGATGAACGTCGTCCGGCGTCGCCTCGACGCGATCAAAGGGGGACGGCTGGCGGCTGCGGCGCATCCCGCGCAGGTCGCAGCGTTGATCGTCTCCGACGTCGTCGGCGACGATCCGCTGGACATCGCATCGGGGCCCACCGTCGGCGATCCTGGCGAGGCCCGTGCGGCGCTCGACGTCCTGGACCGGTACGGCGTCGCGGCACCGGCCGCTCGTGACGCCTTGCGGGCCGAGGCCGAGGGGCGCCGCGACGGTCCGCCGCGCCCGGACGACCCACGCCTCGCGCGGTGCCGGACGACGATCGTCGCGTCCGGATCCACCGGGCTGGCTGCCGCTCGCGAGGTGTTCGAGGCGGCCGGCGTGCCGACCCGTCTGCTGTCCGCCGAGGTCGTCGGCGACGCCCGCGAGGCGGGACGTCGCCACGCCCGCGAAGCGGCGTCCGTGTTGGAGCACGGCCGGCTGCTCGACGGGTCGTCGTGCCGCCCCCCGGTCGTGCTTCTCTCGGGCGGCGAGACCACCGTTCACGTGCGCGGCGAGGGCCGTGGCGGACGAAACAGCACCTTCGCGCTGGCGCTGGCGCTGGCGCTCCCGAGCGGCGCCCCGGTGCACGCTCTCGCCGCCGACAGCGACGGCATCGACGGCGTCGGCGGCCACGCCGGCGCGTTCGTGGACCCCGGCCTGTTCGAGCGGATTCCGCGGGAGGAGGCGCGTGCTCTGGACGCGAGCGACGACTCGTACGCCGCGTTCGAGCGGGCAGGCGGCCTGTTCACGACCGGTCCGACCGGCACCAACGTGAACGACCTGCGCTTCGTCTGGGTCCACGCCTGGAACGAGACGCGATGAGCCGCATCGTGCCGGGCGACGCCGCGGGCGTGAGGGACGCCGTGCGCACCCTGCTCGCCGGGGGGCTCGTCGCGTTCCCGACCGAGACCGTGTACGGGCTGGGCGCCCGGGCGCGCGACGTGAACGCCGTTCGGTCGGTATTTCGCGCCAAGGGGCGCCCCGCGGATCATCCCCTGATCGTGCACCTCCCCACCGACGCGTCGCTGGACGACTGGGCCGCCGACGTGCCCCAGGCGGCGCGCACGCTGGCTGCGCGCTTCTGGCCGGGACCGCTCACGCTGGTGCTTCGTCGCGCGCCAGGCGTGGCGAACGAGATCACCGGCGGGCAGGACACCGTCGCGCTACGCACGCCGTCCCATCCGGTCGCGGTCGCCCTGCTCCGTGCCCTCGGCGAGCCCGTCGTCGCGCCGTCGGCGAACCGGTTCGGCCGGATCAGCCCGACCCGCGCAGAGCACGTCGCCAGCGAGTTCTCCGACCTCGACCTCACCGTCCTCGATGGCGGGCCGTGCGACGTCGGTCTCGAATCGACGATCGTGGACCTGTCGGGAGCAGCGCCGGCGCTGCTTCGCCCCGGCGCGGTGTCCGGAGCCGAGCTCGAGCGGGCGCTGGGCGCTCGCCTGGTGCTGCCCGGCGAGCTCGGACCCGCCGTGCCCCGGGTACCGGGCCGGCTGGAACGCCACTACGCCCCCGCCGCACCGACGCGCCTGATCGACGCCGCCGAGCTGCGCACGCCGTTTCCGCGGCTGGAGGGCGCGGCGCTGCTGCTCTGCCGCGCTCCGCTGCCGGACGGAGGCTTCGCGGCGATCCGTCGGCTTCAGGCCGAGCCCGTCGCCTACGGACGGGAGCTCTACGCGGCGCTCAGGGCGCTGGACGCGGCGTCCCCAAGCGAGGTGATCATCGAGCGGCCTCCTGCCGGGGAGATGTGGACGGCCGTCCACGACCGGCTTGCACGCGCGACCGGTTCGCGACCCGGTCAGGATAGCGGCGGCCTGCACGCTGGCGACCCCGCCCACGATGTCGTCCGCGACGAGCCCGCGAGCGACGAGCCTGCGGACGACGAGCCCGCCGGGAGCGAGCGAGCCCGTGACCACGGCGATCCGCGCCACGACGAGGAGCGACGATGAGCGACGACCCGACACGATCCGATCCGAAAGACGCCGACGCGCGAGCGTCGACCGCACGCCATGACGCCGCCGGATCCGAGGCGAGGTCCGAGGCGGATCGACCCGACCCACGTGCACCCCTGGTCGCCGTGCTCATGGGCAGCGCCAGCGACTGGGACACGATGCGCGAGGCCGACGAGGTGCTCGGCGAGTTCGACGTACCGCACGTCTGCCGTGTCGTCTCCGCCCACCGCACGCCCGACCGGCTGCGCGACGTCGCCACCGCGGCGGCGGAGCAGGGGACGGAGGTGATCATCGCCGGCGCCGGTGGCGCCGCCCACCTGCCCGGCATGCTGGCCGCCTGGACGCACCTTCCGGTGTTGGGCGTGCCCGTGCGCAGCCGCGCGCTCGCGGGGACGGACTCGCTGCTGTCGATCGTGCAGATGCCGCGCGGCGTGCCGGTCGGCACGCTCGCCATCGGCGGCGCCGGCGCTGCGAACGCGGCGCTGTTGGCGGTCCGCATCCTGGCGCTCGGCCGGCCGGAGCTGGCCGAGCGCCTGAAGAGCTACGCGAGTGCGCAAGCGCAGGCGTCCGAGGCGTCGGAGCTGCCCACGACGAGCTACCGGCCGTGAAGGCAGCGGCCGTGCGCGGGGTCGACGCGCCGATCGTGCCGGGCGGCACCCTGGGCGTGCTGGGCACGGGCCAGCTCGGACGGATGTTCGCCGCGGCAGCGGTCCGGATGGGGTACCGCGTGCACGTGTTCGGGCCGGACGCCGAGCGGGCGCCTGCCGCCGCCCACGCCCAGCGGGTCGTGTCCGCGGGCTGGGACGACGAGGAGGCGCTCGCGTCGTTCGCACGGGGCGTCGACGCGGTCACGCTGGAGTTCGAGAACGTGCCGACCGCGGCGCTCGACCTGGTCGCCAGGCACGCGCCGGTCCGGCCCGGCCCCCAGGCGCTGCACGTCGCGCAGAATCGCGGCCGTGAGAAGGCGTTCCTGGAGCGCCTCGGCGTGCCGGTGGCCGCCTGGTCGCTGGTCGAGAGCGCGGACGCGGCGGCCGAGGCGTCGGCGCGTCTCGGGGGACCGGGGCTGCTCAAGACCGCCGGCTTCGGCTACGACGGCAAGGGACAAGCGGCGCTGGACCAGCCCGGCGACGCCGGGGCCGCCTGGCGCGCCATCGGCGGGGGACCGGCCGTGCTCGAAGCTCGTATCGCGCTGGAGCTCGAGTTCTCGGTGGTCGCCGCCCTCGACGTGAGGGGCCGCTTCGTGCCGTTCCCTCCGACCGCGAATCGTCATGTGAACGGGATCTTGGACCTGTCCTCGACGCCGCTGGCGCTTCCGCCGGCCGTTCTGCAGGAGGCGACCGAGGCGACCGAGGCGGTGCTGCGTGGCCTGGAGCTGGTCGGGGTCGCGTGCGTCGAGTTCTTCTTCGGCGAAGGCGGTCGGCTCACGGTGAACGAGGTCGCGCCGCGGCCGCACAACTCAGGTCACTGGACGATCGAGGGCGCCGCGGTGTCGCAGTTCGAGCAGCAGGTCCGCGCCGTCGCCGCCCTGCCGCTGGGCGACCCTTCGCCGCACGGGGCGGCGGCGATGGCGAACCTGCTGGGCGACGCCTGGACGGCCGGCGAGCCGGACTGGCCCGCCGCGCTGAGCGTGGAGGGAGCGACCCTGCACCTGTACGGCAAGCTCGAGGCGCGTCCCGGCCGGAAGATGGGTCACCTCACCGCCGTCGCGGCCACCTCCGCGGACGCGGAACGGACGGTGCTCACGGCGCGAGCGGCGCTGGCCGGCCGAGGCAGGGGCCCGCAGCGGCTACGGTAGTGTTTGGCTCATGCAGAACGTCCTGCACCTCGACCCCGAGGCGCGTGATCTCTTTCTCGAAGCCCGCGCGGCCGCCCAGCGGCCGCTGGCCCGGCTGTCCGAGCGAGACCGGCAGATCTTCGTGTTGCGCCTCGAGCGCTGGTTCCAGAACCTCGTGGACGGGCTGCGGCCGGTGTACGGTCGACGGCCCGACTTCCGGAGCTTCGTCGTCAACTTGTGCCGCGAGATGGCCGAGGCGTACGCCGAGCGACCCGAGGCGCTCAAGGAGCTCGACCTGGAGCGGGACCTCACCCCGGACTGGTTCCAGCGCGAGTCGATGCTGGGCTACGTGTTCTACGTCGATCGCTTCGCCGGCACGCTCCGCGGCGTGCGCGAGCGCCTGGACTACCTGACGGAGCTCGGCGCGACCTACCTGCACCTGATGTCCACGCTCCAGGCGCGCGAGGGAGCGAGCGACGGCGGCTACGCGATTCGCGACTACCGCGAGGTCGAGCCGGCGCTGGGCGACCGGGACGACCTCCGTGACACCTGCACCGTGCTTCGCGAGAAGGGGGTCAGCGTCTGCATCGACCTGGTCCTGAACCACTGCGCCGATCAGCACGAGTGGGCGCGTCGTGCCTTGGCCGGCGAGCAGCGCTACCAGGACTACTTCTACATGTACGAGGACCGCGCAGCCCCCGACGCGTACGAGCGGACGCTGCCCGAGATCTTCCCGGACATGGCGCCCGGAAGCTTCACCTACCGTCCCGAGATCGACCGCTGGGTGTGGACCACGTTCCACGAGTACCAGTGGGACCTGAACTGGTCCAACCCGCAGGTGTTCCTCGAGATCGTCAGGATCATGCTGGACCTCGCGAACCTCGGCGTCGAGGTGTTCAGGCTCGACGCCGTGGCGTTCCTGTGGAAGCGTCTCGGCACGAACTGCCAGAACCAGCCGGAGGTGCACGACCTGCTCCAGGGTCTTCGCGCCTGCAGCAAGATCGCCACGCCCGCCGTGGCGCACAAGGCGGAGGCGATCGTCAGCCCGGACGATCTGGTCCACTACTTCGGCACCGGCCGGCGCTACGGCAAGGTGAGCAACATCGCGTACCACAACAGCCTGATGGTCCACTTCTGGTCCGCCCTGGCGAGTCGCGACACGCGCTTGATGACGCACACGCTGCGCGAGTTCCCGCGGACCCCGACCTCGATCGCCTGGGGCACGTATCTCCGCGGTCACGACGACATCGGCTGGGCGATCACCGACGCGGACGCCGCGGCGGTGGGCCTGGACGCGTTCGCGCACCGCGCGTTCCTGTCCGACTTCTACTCCGGCCGGTTCCCGGGCAGTCACGCCCGAGGTCGCGTGTTCGGGTTCAATCCGCGAACGCAGGACCGTCGCATCAGCGGCTCGGCCGCCAGTCTGGCCGGGCTCGAGAAGGCCCTCGAGACCGGCGACGAGCGGCTGGTGGCGCTGTCGATCGAGCGGATCCTGCTGGGCCACGCGCTGATCCTGGGCTTCGGGGGCATCCCGCTGCTGTACATGGGGGACGAGCTGGGGATGCGGAACGACTACGGCTACGAGCACGAGCCGCACGAGCTCGGCGACAACCGCTGGATGCACCGGCCTCGCATGGATTGGCGCGCGGCCGAGCGGCGCGACCTGGAGGGGACCGTCGAGGAGCGCATCTTCCACGGCATCCGGCGCATGGTGAGGGCGCGCTCGCGGACGCCGCATCTGCACGCCTCGTACGCCACCGACGTCCTGGACATCGGCCATTCGCACGTGTTCGCGTACGCCCGGCCCCATCCGCTGGGGACGATGGTGGCGCTGATGAACTTCAGCGAGCAGGTGCAGACGGTCGACGCGGAGGTGCTCACGTCGCACGGGATCGAGCAGCCGTACGACCAGATCCAGCAGGCGTTCGTCGGGATCGAGGCCGGAGAGCTGGCGTTGACGCCGTACCAGCGCTACTGGCTCATCTGAGCACGTCCCTCTGATCACGTGCGCTCTGATCGCGTGCGCTCTGATCGCGTCGGCTCTGAACGCGTCCGCGAGGCGCGCCTCCATCCGCGGCTCCGTCACCTGGGCCTTGTGCTGACCCGCCCGGAGAGGCTATACTGCACCGGTTTGCGTCCCCCTGGCTCGCAACGACGGGTCTGGGGGCTGGTCTGTCGCATGCGCCCCGGTGGCGCAAGAGCGGGCCGAAAGCACCATCCTGAAGGGGCGGACGGTCCGTCCCACCGAACCCAGAAGCGAGGCCCGAGCCACCGCGCCGGACGTCGCATCGACGCCGGCGACGCCGAGTACGAGGAGTGATCACGCTGCCCACCGTCAACCAGCTGCTCCGCAAGGGGCGCAACAAACTGAGCAAGAAGAACAAGACCCCCGCCCTGAAGGGCAGCCCGCAGCGCCGTGGCGTCTGCACGGCGGTCAAGACCCAGACGCCGAAGAAGCCGAACTCCGCGCTTCGCAAGATCGCCCGCGTCCGGCTGTCCACCGGCTACGAGGTCACCGCCTACATCCCGGGCGAGAAGCACAACCTCCAGGAGCACTCGGTCGTGCTGATCCGCGGCGGCCGCGTGAAGGACCTGCCGGGCGTCCGCTACCACATCGTCCGTGGCGCGCTCGACGCTCAGGGCGTCGAGGTCGGTCGCTACGTCCAACGCAACCAGGGCCGAAGCAAGTACGGCACCAAGAAGCCGAAGAAGTAGGGGGAGCCAGAATGGGTCGCAGAAGACGCGCCGAGATCCGCAAGCTCGAACCGGACCTGGTCTACGCCGACACCACCGTGACGGCGTTCGTGAACAAGCTGATGCGTGCCGGGAAGAAGAACCTCGCCAGCCGCATCTTCTACGGGGCGTGCCGCCTCATGCAGGAGCGCAGCGGCCAGGAGCCTCTCAAGGTGTTCCGCCAGGCGCTGGACAACGTCCGCCCGCGCACGGAGGTCAAGAGCCGACGCGTCGGCGGCGCCACGTACCAGGTGCCGGTCGAGGTCGGTCCGCGCCGTTCGCACTCGCTGAGCATGCGTTGGCTGGTCGCCGCGTCGGACTCGCGTCCGGAGCGCACCGCCGTCGAGCGCGTCGCGGGCGAGCTGCTGGACGCCTCGCAGGGCCGCGGCGGCGCCGTGAAGAAGAAGGAGGACGTCGAGCGCATGGCGGAGGCGAACCGAGCCTACGCCCACTACCGCTGGTAGTCGCCGACAAACGATCATGACGACCGAGACCAAGATCGATCTCCATATGACGCGCAACATCGGGATCGCCGCCCATATCGACGCGGGCAAGACGACCCTGACCGAGCGCATCCTGTTCTACGCCGGCCGCATCCACAAGATGGGAGAGACCCACGAGGGGGGCTCCCAGATGGACTGGATGGAGCAGGAGAAGGAGCGCGGCATCACCATCACGTCCGCGGTGACGCAGTGCGCCTGGAACGGCTACACGATCAACATCATCGACACGCCCGGCCACGTGGACTTCACGATGGAGGTCGAGCGTTCGATGCGCGTTCTGGACGCGGCCGTGGCCGTGTTCGACGCTTCGCAGGGCGTCGAGCCTCAGTCCGAGACGGTCTGGCGTCAAGCCGATCGCTACAAGGTGCCCCGCCTCGCGTTCGCGAACAAGATGGACAAGACGGGCGCCGACTTCCAGCTGGTGCTCGACTCGATGGACGAGCGCCTGGCGGCCAACGCCGTGGCGATCCAGTGGCCGATGGGCGCCGAGGACGACTTCCTGGGCGTGATCGATCTGGTCGAGCTCAAGGCCTACACGTACGGCGACGATCTCGGTCAGGACATCCGCGTCTCCGAGATTCCCGACGAGTACGTCGAGCTGGCCAACGAGAAGCGCACGCTGATGATCGAGAAGCTCGCCGACGTCGACGACGAGGTCGCGATGAGCTTCCTCGAGGGCGAAGAGATCGCCGTCGACGTGATCAAGAACGCGATTCGTCAGGGCGTCATCGATCTCGCGCTGTTCCCGGTCATGTGCGGCTCCGCGCTGAAGAACAAGGGCGTGCAGCGGGTGCTGGACGCGGTGACCTACTACCTGCCGAGCCCCCTCGACGTGCCGCCGATCCACGGCGTGCTCGAGGACGGCACGGAAGAGGTCCGGCCGGCCGACGCCGACGCGCCCACCTCCGCTCTGGCGTTCAAGATCGCCGCGGATCCGTACGTGGGCCGCCTGACCTTCGTCCGGGTGTACTCGGGCGTGCTCGAGGCCGGCAGCTACGTGCTGAACGTGTCGAAGGGCAAGCGCGAGCGCATCGGGCGGCTGCTCAAGATGCACGCCAACAGCCGTGAAGAGGTGGACCGCATCTCCGCAGGCGATCTGGGCGCCGTGATCGGTCTGAAGGACACCAGCACCGGCGACACGCTGTCGCACGTCGACCACCCGATCGAGCTCGAGTCGATCGAGATCCCCGAGCCGGTCATCACGGTCGCCATCGAGCCCGTCTCGAAGGCGGACCAGGACAAGCTGGGCGCGGGGCTCGCGAAGCTCGCCGAGGAGGATCCGACGTTCCGCGTCGAGACCGACCCGGAGACCGGACAGACGAAGATCTCGGGCATGGGCGAGCTGCACCTCGACATCCTCGTCGACCGGCTCAAGCGCGAGTTCAAGGTCAACGCCCACGTCGGCGCGCCCCAGGTGGCGTACCGCGAGACGATCACCCGCCACGTCGAGGTCGAGGGCAAGTTCGTCCGCCAGACCGGTGGCCGCGGCCAGTACGGCCACGTCAAGATCAAGGCCGAGCCGCGCGAGCGGGGCGAGGGGTTCGAGTTCGAGAACTCCGTCGTCGGCGGGACGATCCCGAAGGACTTCATCCCCGCCGTCCAGAAGGGCGTCGAGGAGTCGATGCAGAGCGGTCCGTTGCTCGGCTTCCCGATCGTGGACATGAAGATCTCGCTCTACGACGGCTCCTACCACGAGGTCGACAGCTCCGAGATGGCGTTCAAGATCGCCGCCTCGATGGCCGTGCGCAACGCGATGGAGAAGGGTGGCGCGGTCGTGCTGGAGCCGGTGATGCGCGTCGAGGTCGTCACGCCCGAGAACTACATGGGCGACGTCATCGGCAACCTGAACTCCCGGCGCGGCCAGATCCAGGGCATGGAGCCTCGCGGCAACGCGCAGGTCGTCACCGCCCACGTTCCGCTGGCCGAGATGTTCGGCTACGCGACCGACCTCCGCAGCCTGAGTCAGGGCCGCGCGACCTTCACGATGTTCCTCGACCACTACACCGCGGTGCCCAAGGGCATCCAAGAAGAGCTCACCAAGAAGTAATCCCCAGGGATTCAGAGGAGAAGCTGTCATGGCGAAAGCTACGTTCAACCGTACGAAGCCGCATGTGAATGTTGGGACGATTGGGCATGTGGATCATGGGAAGACGACGTTGACGGCGGCGATTACGTTTGCTGCTGCGGCGATGGATCCGTCGGCGACGACGATGTCGTATGACCAGATTGATAAGGCGCCGGAGGAGAAGGCGCGTGGGATTACGATTAATACGTCGCATGTGGAGTATCAGACGGAGTCGCGTCATTACAGTCATGTGGATTGTCCGGGGCATGCGGATTATGTGAAGAACATGATTACGGGTGCTGCGCAGATGGATGGTGCGGTGTTGGTGGTGTCGGCTGCGGATGGTCCGATGCCGCAGACGCGTGAGCACATTTTGTTGGCTCGGCAGGTGGGGGTTCCTTACATTTCCGTGTTTTTGAACAAGGTGGACATGGTGGATGATGAGGAGTTGTTGGAGCTTGTGGAGATGGAGGTTCGTGAGCTTTTGTCTAGTTACGAGTTTCCTGGGGATGATGTGCCTGTGGTGTCTGGGTCTGCGTTGAAGGCGTTGGAGGCGTTGTCGGCGAATCCGAATGTGCAGCGTGGTGAGGATGCGTGGGTGGATAAGGTTTGGGAGCTTCTTGATGCGGTGGATGCGTATATTCCGACGCCTGAGCGGGATGTGGATAAGCCGTTTTTGATGCCTGTCGAGGATGTGTTCACGATTACGGGTCGTGGGACGGTGGCGACGGGTCGTGTTGAGCGGGGTGTTGTGAAGACGGGGGATGAGGTTGAGGTTGTTGGTCTTGTCGGCGACGCGGAAGACGGTTGTGACGGGTGTGGAGATGCATCGGAAGACGTTGGATAGTGGGATGGCTGGGGATAATGTCGGGGTTTTGCTTCGTGGTGTGGCGCGGGATGATATCGAGCGTGGGCAGGTGCTTGCGAAGCCGGGTTCGATTACGCCGCATACGAGGTTTTCTGGGAGTGTGTACATTTTGAGGAAGGAGGAGGGGGGCGTCATTCGGCGTTTTTTGCGGGGTATCGTCCTCAGTTTTACTTTCGGACGACGGATGTGACGGGGGTTTGTACGTTGCCGTCGGATGTGGAGATGGTGATGCCGGGGGATAATGTGGAGTTGTCGGTGGAGTTGATCAAGCCGATTGCGATGGAGGAGGGTCTTCGGTTCGCGATTCGTGAGGGTGGTCGTACGGTGGGTGCGGGCGTCGTGACGGGAATCCAGGAGTAATCTCGTGGCGACCCCGAAGATTCGTATCAAGCTCAAAGCGTTCGATCACCGCAGCCTCGACAGCTCGGCGACGCGAATCGTCGACACGGTGCGTCGAACCGGTGCGGACGTGGCCGGCCCCGTGCCGCTACCGACCCGTACCCGGCGCTTCTGCGTGTTGCGCGGCCCCTTTACCGACAAAGACAGCCGCGAGCACTTCGAGATCCGTACCCACAATCGGTTGATCGACATCAAATCGCCGACGAAGAGCACGATCGACAGCCTCATGCACCTCGACCTCCCGACCGGGGTGGACATCGAGATCAAGACGGTCGGAGGGCGGTAATGAAAGGACTCCTCGGCACCAAGGTGGGCATGACCCAGGTCTGGCGCGGTGAGCGGCTCGTACCCGTCACCGTCGTCCTGGCCGGGCCGTGTCCCGTGGTGCAGCGCAAGAATCAAGCGACCGACGGCTACGACGCCGTCCAGCTCGGCTGGCACGAAACGTCGGGCAAGGCCGCCAACAAGCCTGCGCTGGGCCACTTCAAGATCCACGGGGTCGCTCCGCAGCGGCATCTCGTGGAGTTCCGCGACTACGTCCCCGACGGCGACGCCGTCACCGTCGAGATCTTCGAGGGTGGCGAGACCGTCGACGTGACCGGCACCAGCAAGGGCCGCGGCACGGCGGGCGTCGTCAAGCGCTGGGGGTTCGCCGGCATGCCCGCGACCCACGGCACGAAGAAGAAGCATCGTCACGGCGGCTCGATCGGCAACCGCAAGTCGCCCGGCCGCGTGTACAAGGGCAAGCGCATGGGCGGTCGGATGGGCGCGAAGCCGGTCACCACCGTCGGCCTCGAGGTCGTCGAAGTGCGCAGTGACGACAACCTGCTTCTGATCAAGGGCGCTCTGCCCGGCCCGAACGGCGGCCTGGTCGTCGTCAAGGCTTCGAACCGGAAGAAGGTGAGCTGATGCCGGTCACGCTGGACGTCGTCGGTAGCGGCCGCACGGTGACCCTCGACCTGCCCGAGCCGCAGGAGTCGGTGCTCCACGAAGTGGTGCGCTGGCAGCTGAGCAAGCGGCGCCGCGGCACGGCGTCGACGAAGACGCGCGGCAAGGTCGTCGGCTCGACCGCCAAGATCTACCCGCAGAAGGGCACCGGCCGCGCGCGTCACGGCAGCCGCAAGGCGCCGATCTTCGTCGGCGGGGGCATCGCCTTCGGTCCCCAGCCGCGCGACTACGCCTACACCCTTCCCAAGCGCGTGCGCCGGCTGGGCCTGCACATGGCCCTCGCCGCCCGCGCCGAAGAGGGCAAGCTGACGCTGGTCGAGTCGTTCGACCTGAGCGGCAAGACCAAGGAGTTCGTCGCCTGGGCCGGTCAGAACGGCTTCGACGGCAGCGAGCGGGTGCTGCTCGTCACCGACGACGAGCTCGCCCGCCGCGCGGCCCGCAACCTGCCGTGGGTGGACGTGCTGCCCGGACGCGGGATCAACGTCTACGACATCCTGCGCAACCAGGCGATCATCGCCGACGCCGCGCTGTTCGACCTGGACGAGGAGGAGGAGCGATGAACCCGCACGACGTGATTCTCCGCCCCGTCCTGAGCGAGAAGGCGGTCATGGAGATCGAGAACGGCAAGTACGCGTTCTTCGTCCACCCGCACGCCAACCGCAGCCAGATCAAGGACGCGGTCGAAACCGTCTTCGAGGTCACGGTCGAGAAGATCAACCTGCAGAACGTCGGCGGGAAGACCAAGCGGATGGGCCGGTACGCCGGCAAGCGTCCCGACCGCAAGAAGGCCATCGTCACCCTCGCTGCCGGAGAGAAGATCCAGCAGCTCGAGGGTCTCACCTAAGGGAGGGGCGCGCATGCCGACCAAGAAATACAGACCGTATACGCCCTCTCGCCGCTTCATGACGACGTCCGACTTCGCGGAGGTCACCAAGGACCGGCCCGAAAAGTCGCTGGTCGTTCGGATGAAGAAGAGCGGGGGCCGCAACAACCGCGGCCGGGTCACGTCGCGCTTCCGCGGCGGCGGCCACAAGCGTCGCTATCGCCTGATCGACTTCCGTCGTCGCGACAAGGAAGGCGTCCCGGCCAAGGTCGCCAGCATCGAGTACGATCCGAACCGCACCGCGAACATCGCGCTGCTCCACTACCTCGACGGCGAGAAGCGCTACATCATCGCGCCCGAGAGGCTCGAGGTGGGCATGCGGATCGTGGCGGGCGCGGACCAGGAGCCGATCGTCGGCAACGCCTTGCCGCTGCGCTTCATTCCCGTCGGCACGGTCGTCCACGCCGTGGAGCTCATTCCCGGCAAGGGCGCCCAGCTGGGCCGTAGCGCGGGCACCGGCATCCAGATCCAGGGTCGCGACGGCATCTACGTGACGTTGCGGCTCCCCTCGGGCGAGCTGCGCCGGGTGCACGGCGAGTGCTACGCCACCATCGGAAACGTCGGCAACGCGGAGCACAAGAACCTGGTGCTCGGCAAGGCCGGCCGCAAGCGTTGGATGGGTCGCAAGCCCCACCAGCGCGGCCGGGCGATGAACCCGGTCGACCACCCGCACGGTGGTGGCGAGGGTCGTTCGACCAGCGGTCGTCCGCCCGTCAGTCCGTGGGGCCAGCAGTCCAAGGGGCTTAAGACCCGCAACAAGCGCAAGGGGTCGAGCCGCTTCATCGTGCGTCGTCGGAAGGGGAGGAAGTAATGTCCCGGAGCATGAAGAAGGGTCCGTTCATCGACGGTCACCTGCTGAAGAAGGTGGACGCCGCGAACGCTTCGGGCGACCGCCGCGTGATCAAGACCTGGAGCCGCCGCTCGACGGTCGTGCCCGAGATGGTCGGTCACACCATCGGCGTCTACAACGGCCGTCAGCACGTGCCGGTCTTCGTTCAGGAGAACATGGTCGGGCACAAGCTCGGCGAGTTCTCGCCCACCCGCACCTTCCGCGGACACGGCCGGAGGGACTGACGTGCAGGCCAAGGCGTCCCTTCGCATGCACCGCGCCACGCCGCGCAAGACGCGCCTGGTCGTCGACCAGATCCGCGGCAAGAACGTGGCCGAGGCGGAGTCGATCCTTCGCTTCACCGACAAGCGCGTGGCGAAGCCGGTGCTCAAGCTGCTGAAGAGCGCGAAAGCGAACGCCGTCAACAACCACGACATGTTCGAGGACTCGCTGTTCGTCTCGGACGTGCAGGTCGGCGACGGCCCGACGCTCAAGCGCTTCCTGCCGCGGGCACGCGGCCGCGCCGACATGCTGCGCAAGCGCACGAGCAACATTTCGATCACGCTGGAGGAACGCAGTGGGGAATAAGATCAATCCACTCGGTTTCCGCCTGGGGGTCAACAAGGTCGCGTCGGCGCGTTGGTACGCCGGCCGGGCCGACTACCCGCGGTTGCTCGAGGAGGACGAAAAGATCCGGACGTTGATCCACAAGGACGTGGGTCACGCCGGCATCGCGCGCATCGACATCGAGCGCGCCGCCCACAACCTGAACATCACCATCTTCACGGCCAAGCCGGGCGTGGTGATCGGGCGCGGTGGCGAGTCGATCAAGGCGCTGCGCGCCCGTCTCGACAAGGACATCGACGGCACCGTCGGCGTGAACGTTCAAGAGGTGCCGAACGCGAACACGAACGGCATGCTGGTCGCCCAGCGCATCCGCGACCAGCTCGAGCGACGCTTCGCCTTCCGGCGCGCCATGAAGCAGGCCGTGCAGCGCACCATGGAGTCCGGCGCCAAAGGGGTCAAGATCCGCTGCTCCGGCCGCCTCGGCGGGAGCGAGCAGGCCCGCCCCGAGTGGTACGCCGACGGTCGCGTGCCGCTGCAGACGTTGCGTGCGGACATCGACTACGGCACGGCCGAAGCCAAGACCAGCTACGGCATCGTGGGCGTCAAGGCGTGGGTGTTCCACGGCGAGATCGTCGGCGACCGGCAGCGCCAGGCCGCCGTGCTGCCCCGGGTCCGGACCGACGAGGACAAGAAGAAGCGCCGCCGCCCGGCTCGCAAGCGTGACCAGGCCGGTGGCCGCCGTACCCGCGTGAAGAGGGAGTCCTGATGCTTCTTCCCAAGCGCGTCAAATACCGCAAGCAGTTCCGCGGTCGCATGCAGGGTGATACCAAGGGCGGCGACTACGTCGCGTTCGGCGACTACGCTCTGGTCGCGATGGAGCCCGCCTGGATCAAGTCCAACCAGATCGAGGCGTGCCGCATCACCATGAGCCGCTACTTCCGGCGCGGCGGCAAGATCTACATTCGGATCTTCCCCGACAAGCCGGTCACCAAGAAGCCGCAGGAAGTGCGGATGGGGAAGGGCAAGGGCGCGGTCGAGTTCTGGGTCGCCGTCGTCAAGCCCGGCCGAATCCTGTTCGAGGTCGCCAACGTGACCGAGGCGCAAGCCAAGGAAGCGTTCCGCCTCGCGGCGCACAAGCTGCCGATCCAGACCAAGATGGTCTCGCGGGAGATCTACGATGAAGCCCAATGAGATCCGCAACCTGACGGCCGAGGAGATCACGGCCGAGGTGGACGCCAGGCGCGAGGAGCTCCTCGACCTGCGGTTCCAGGCGGCGGTCGGCCAGGCCTCCAACCCGCGGCGCATCCGCGAGGCCAAGCGTGAGATCGCACGCCTGATGACGATCGCCTCGGAGAAGGAGAACGCGTGAAGAAGGTCATGCAGGGGCGCGTCGTCAGCGACGCGGCCGAAAAGACGGTGACCGTCTCGGTCGAGCGGCGCTTCAAGCACCCGCTCTACGGGAAGGTCGTGAGCACCAACAAGAAGTACCTCGCGCACGACGAATCGAACGCCTACGGCGTCGGCGACCTGGTCGAGATCGTCTCGGCCCGTCCGCTGAGCAAGCGCAAACGATTCGTGGTCACGAGGCTTCTCGAGAAGGCACGCAGCTAAGCCCCGGAGGCATCGTGATTCAACAGGAGACCTATCTCGACGTCGCCGACAACTCCGGTGCGAGACGCATTCAGTGCATCCGCGTGCTCGGGACCGGCCAGCAGTTCGTCGGTGGCGTGGGCGACGTGATCGTCGCCGCGGTGAAGGACGCCATCCCGCAGGGCCAAGTCAAGAAGGGCGAAGTGGTCCGCGCCGTCGTCGTCCGCACCAAGAAGGAGATCAACCGCAAGGACGGCTCGTCGATCCGATTCGATACGAACGCCGCCGTCCTGATCAACCCGCAGAACGAGCCGCGCGGAACGCGCGTGTTCGGGCCCGTCGCGCGGGAGCTGCGTGAGAAGCGCTTCATGCGCATCGTCTCGCTGGCGCCGGAGGTGCTGTGATGGCCGCCACGACCAAAGCCGCCAAGACCAAGCTGAAGACGGGCGACCAGGTCCGCGTCATCGCCGGCAAGCACAAGGGGCTCGAGGGCGAGGTCATCGCCGTCCACCGCGACACCGGTCGCGTGCTGGTCGAAGGCGTGAACGTGATCAAGAAGGCCCTGCGCCCCACGCAGGAGAACCCGCGCGGAGGCTTCCGCGAGCAGGAGGCCCCGATTCACGTCAGCAACGTGCAGGTGCTCGACCCGTCCTCGGGCGAGCCGACCCGCATCGGCGTGAAGATCGGCGAGGAAGGCCGCAAGGTCCGCGTCGCCAAGAAGAGCGGGGTGGAGCTCGATGGCTGAGGAGGCCGTCATGACCAAGGTGGAGCTGCCGATCAAGGCGCGCTACGCCGACATCCGCGAGACGCTCGTCGAGCGCCACGGCTACGCCAATCCGATGGCGATTCCGAAGGTGAGCAAGATCGTCCTGAACATGGGCGTCGGCGAGGCGAAAGAGGACAAGAAGGTCCTCGACAAGGCCTCCTCGGACCTCGCTCAGATCGCCTTGCAGCGTCCGGTCGTCACCAAGGCGAAGAAGTCGGTGTCGAACTTCAAGATCCGGGCCGGCATGCCGGTCGGCGTGAAGGTCACGCTGCGCGGCGAGCGCATGTGGGCGTTCCTCGACAAGCTGATCAACGTCGCGCTTCCGCGCGTCCGCGACTTCCGCGGCATCAGCGCCAACAGCTTCGATGGGCGCGGCAACTACAACCTCGGGCTCCGCGAGCAGCTGGTGTTTCCCGAGCTGAGCTACGATTCCGTCGACGCGATCCGCGGTCTGGACTGCGTCATCGTCACCTCCGCCGAGACCGACGAAGAAGCGCGCAGCCTGCTCGAGCTTCTCGGCATGCCGTTCAGGAAGTAAGGAGGCCCCGTGGCCACCAAAGCGAAGATCGCCAAGTCCAAGAGGACGCCCAAGTTCGAGGTTCGAGGCGTGAGCCGCTGCAGCCGCTGCGGTCGGGCCCGTGCCTACATGCGGGATTTCGGCCTGTGCCGGATCTGCATGCGGGAGATGGCCCACAAGGGGTACCTCCCGGGCGTCACCAAGTCGAGCTGGTAAGCACAAGACAGACATCCCGTTCCAGGGGTGAAGGCCGGCGATATGGTCGCCGGTACCTACTCCACGGAGGCAAACGTGCACTCTGATCCCATTGCAGACATGCTGAACCGGATCCGCAACGCGGTGGCCGTCGGCCACGCGCATGTGGACGTCCCCGCCAGCAACTTCAAGAAGGCGCTCGCGACCCTGCTGGTCCGCGAGGGCTACCTCAAGAACGTCGCCGAGGTCGAGGTGGAAGGCCGCCCGCAGCTCCGTATCGGGCTGAAGTACGGTCCGAAGCGGCGACCCATCATCAACAAGATGACGCGGGTGTCGAAGCCCGGCCGGCGCGCCTACACGAAGTCCAAGCACGTCCCCGTCGTCCGCGGCGGCCTGGGCGTCGCGGTCGTCTCGACCTCCCAAGGCCTTCTCGCCGACCGCGAAGCGCGCCGCAACGGCGTCGGTGGCGAGATCGTCTGCGAGGTGTGGTGATGTCTCGCATCGGTCGCAGCCCCATTTCGGTGCCCAGCGGCGTCGAGGTCGCGGTCGAGGACCGCGGCGCCACCGTGAAGGTCAAGGGACCCAAGGGCGACCTGACGATCACGATCGATCCGCGCATCACCATCAAGAACGACGACGGCGTCCTGGCGTTCGAGCGCCCCAGCGACCACCGCGAAGACCGTGCCCAGCACGGCTTGGCGCGCAGCCTGGTGGCGAACGCGATCGCCGGCGTGACCGAGGGCTTCACCAAGAAGCTCGAGATCCAAGGCGTCGGCTACCGCTGCCAGATGAAGGGCCAGAACCTCGAGCTGGCGCTCGGCTACTCGCACCCCGTCGTGATCACGCCGCCCGATGGCGTCACGATCCAGGCGCCGGAGCCGACCCGGATCGAAGTGAGCGGCATCGACAAGCAGCTCGTGGGCCAGGTCGCGGCCGACATCCGTGCCAAGCGGCCGCCCGACAGCTACCACGGCAAAGGCGTCCGCTACGCCGGCGAGTACGTCCGACTGAAGGCCGGCAAGGCCGCGTCCCGCTGACCCCGGAAGGGAGCGAAACGATGAACCAGCTCAATGCCAAGCAACGCCGCACCTTCCGCACGCGGCGCTCCATCCGACGGCCGGTCGACAACGGTCGCCTGCGCCTGACGGTGTTCCGCAGCGCCCGCTACATCTACGCCCAAGTGATCGACGATCGCACCGGTCGCACGGTGGCCGAAGCCAACAGCAAGACGCTCTCGGTCGACGGCGACAAGACCGCGCAGGCCAGCGCCGTCGGCAAGGCGGTCGCCGAGCGCGCCCGCACCGCCGGCGCCACGCGCGTCGTGTTCGACCGGGGACCGTACCGCTACCACGGCCGCGTCAAGGCTCTTGCCGACGGCGCACGCGAAGGAGGACTCGAGTTCTGATGGCTGAACAGGATTTCGAAGACAAGGTCATCTTCATCAGGCGTACCGCCAAGACGTACAAGGGCGGACGCAGGTTCCGTTTCGGCGCCATGGTGGTCATCGGTGATCGCCAGGGACGCGTCGGCGTCGGCCTGGGCAAGGCGAAGGAAGTCCCGATCGCGGTGCAGAAGGGCCAGTACGTCGCGCGCCGCAACCTGATCGAGGTGCCCATCGAAGAGCCCGGCACGATTCCGCACGAGGTGCTCGGTGCGCACAGCACCAGCCGCGTGATGCTGAAGCCGGCCGGAGCGGGTACCGGCGTGATCGCCGGCAGCGTTCCCCGCGCCATCGTCGAGCTCGCCGGCTACCGCAACCTGCTCACCAAGGAGCTGGGCTCGCGCAACCAGACGAACGTCGCGTACGCGGTCATCGACGGGCTCAAGCAGCTCAAGACCTTCGCCGAGTCGAAGGCCGAGCGGGACCGGGCGGAATGATGCGCATCACCCTCACACGTAGCCTGATCGGCGTGCCGAAGGACCAGAAGGCCACCGTCCACGCGCTCGGTCTGCGCAAGACCGGCGACACGCGCGAGGTGAAGGACACGCCCGACGTCCAGGGGATGGTCGACAAGGTCGCCTACCTCCTGACCATCGAAGGGAACCCCTCGTGAAACTGAACGATCTCAAGCCCGCGAAGGGCGCCACCAAGGCCCGTCGCCGTGTCGGCCGAGGCCTCGGCAGCGGTCGCGGCAAGACCGCCGGCCGCGGCCAGAAGGGCCAGGCCTCGCGCAGCGGATTCAGTCAGGGAGCCGGCTGGGAAGGCGGCCGCTCGCGGCTGGTCATGCGCCTGCCCAAGCGCGGCTTCACCCGCGTGAAGGAGCCCGTCCAGATCGTGAACGTCGGCGATCTCGAGGCGTTCGACGACGGCACCGTGGTGACTGCGGAGCTGCTCGCAGATGCCGGCCTGGTGCGTCGTCTCGATCGGCCGGTCAAGCTGCTCGGCGACGGCGAGCTCACCAAGAAGCTCCAGATCGACCTAGACGCCGTCAGTCGCGGTGCCGCCAGCGCGGTCGCCGCCGCCGGCGGTTCCGTGAAGGGCGCGGCGGCCGAGGAGTCGGCCTGATGCTCGCGGCCTTCCGCAACGCCGCGGCCATTCCGGCTCTGCGCGCGAAGCTGCTGGTGACCATCGGCCTGCTGTCGGTGTACCGGCTGCTGGTGTTCATCCCCACGCCGGGGATCGACATCGACCGACTGCGGGAGGGGAGCTTCGGACAGGGCGACATCTTCACCCTGCTCAACTTCATCTCGGGCGGCAACTTCGAGGTGTTCTCGATCGCCGCTCTCGGTGTCATCCCGTACATCACGGCGAGCATCATCGTGCAGCTCCTGCAGTCCACCTGGCCCCCGCTCGAGAAGCTGGCCAAGGAGGGCGAGGAGGGCCGTCGCAAGATCACCCAGTACACCCGCTACGGCGCCACGGCGCTCGGGGCGGTCCAGGCGGTGTTCCTCGCGATCGCGCTGCTCGGTCCCTCCGGCGCCCTCAAGGTCGGCTGGAGCAACGGCCCGTTCTTCTGGTTCATCGTCCTGGTCACGCAGGTCGCCGGCGTCTCGCTGGTGATGTGGCTGGGCGAGAAGATCAGCGAGCACGGCGTCGGCAACGGCATCTCGCTCATCATCTACGCCGGCATCGTCGCCGCCTTCCCGGGCGCCATCACGCAGCAGTTCGCGCTGATCGGCCGCGGCGAAGGGAACCTGTTCGGACTGCTGTTCTTCTTCGCGCTGCTGATCGTGGCGCTCGCGGGGATGGTGCTCATCCAACAGGCCGAACGGCGGATCCCGGTCCAGTACGCACGCAAGGTGGTCGGGCGGCGCGTCATGGGCGGCCAGTCCACCTACATTCCGCTGCGCCTCAACGCCGCCGGCGTGATTCCGATCATCTTCGCGGTGTCGATCATCATCCTGCCCCAGACGCTGATCGGGGCGTTCCCCGACATCGGCTGGCTCCAGGCGATCGGTGCCTGGTTCAACCCCGCCCAGTGGCAGGGCCTGATCACCTCGACCGCGCTGATCGTCGCGTTCACCTACTTCTACACGCAGATCAGCTTCGACCCGCGGCGGATCAGCGAGAACCTCCGCGAGTACGGCGGCTTCGTGCCGGGCGTCCGTCCCGGCCAGCCCACGACCGATCACCTGACCCGGATCACCAGCCGGATCACCCTCTGGGGGGCGTTGTTCCTGGGCGCCGTGAACGCGCTTCCGCAGACGCTCGCCTGGATCACCGGCGCCGGTCAGCTGTCGTTCGTGTTCAGCGGCATCGGCCTGCTCATCATGGTCGGCGTCGCGCTCGACACGCTGCGGCAGCTCGAGTCGCAGCTGATGATGCGGCACTACGAAGGGTTCGTCTCGAAGGGGCGGATCCGCGGTCGCGGACGGCGATTCTGATGGCGTCCGAAGTGATCCTGCTGATGGGACCGCCCGGAGCCGGCAAGGGCACGCAAGCCGCTCGCCTGGCGTCGGCCGAGGGCCTGCGCAAGATCTCGACGGGCGACATGCTGCGCGCCCACGTGGCCGAGCGCAGCGAGCTGGGCACGAAGGCGGAGGCGATCATGAAGGCCGGCGATCTGGTGCCGGACGACCTGATCGTCGCGATGGTCCGGCGCGAGGTCGAGGCCATGGACACCGTCCGCATGCTGCTCGACGGCTTTCCCCGCACGCCGGGGCAAGCGAAGGCGCTCGACGAGCTCCTCGCCGAGTTCGGCACGGAGATGACCGCCGCGGTTCTGCTCGAGGTGCCCGAGGACGAGCTGGTCCGGCGCCTGGTGCTCCGCGCGGAGGAAGAGGGCCGTGAGGACGACGACGAGGCCACCGTGCGCAAGCGCATGGAGGTGTACCGGTCCTCGACGCGTCCGCTGATCGAGTTCTACGAGAAGCGCGGTCTGCTGAAGCGTGTGGACGGCGTCGGCGATGTCGACGAGGTGACCGGACGGATTCAAGGGGTGCTTTCTTGATCCTCAAGCGGCCCAGCGAGATCGCCGCCATGGCGGACGCCGCGGTGATCAACCGCGAGGCGCTCGAGGCGGTCGAGGCCGCCTTGGCGCCGGGCGTCACCACCGCCGAGTTGAACGCAGTGGCCGAAGAGGTTATCCTACGGAGCGGTGGCCGCCCTGCATTCAAGGGCTACCGCGGATTTCCCGCGACGCTGTGCACCTCCGTCAACGAGGTCGTCGTCCACGGCATACCGGACGACCGACCCCTGAACGAAGGCGACATCGTCTCGATCGACGTCGGAACGTTCTACAAGGGCTACGCCGCCGACCAGGCGAAGACCTACGCGGTCGGCGAGATTCCCGAAGCGACCCGGCGTCTGCTCGACGCGACCGAGCGCTCCCTCTACGCCGGTATCGAGCGAGCACGACCGGGAAACCGCCTGGGCGACGTGTCCGCGGCCATTCAGGACGTCGTCGAGGAGGCAGGGATGTGGGTGGTACGCGAGTTCGTGGGGCACGGCATCGGCCGTGAGTTCCACGAAGGACCGGACGTGCCCAACTTCGGCCGCGCCGGCACGGGACCCGTGCTCCGGCCCGGTCTGGTCCTGGCGATCGAGCCGATGGTGACGCTCACGCGCACCTCGGTCATCGTTCTGGACGACGGATGGACGGCGCCCACCGAGAACGGGGCTCCGGCCGCGCACTTCGAGCACACCGTGGCCGTCACCGAGGACGGACCACGCATTCTGACCGCGAAGGAGACGATGGCGCAGACTGCACAGGGAGGACACGATGGCGCGTAGACGAGGTGGCGGACGAGGCGGCCGACGAGGCGGCCGAGGACGCACGGAGAACCGCCAGAAGGGGAACGAGACCACGCAGGACTCGATCCGAACCGAAGGCGTGGTCCTCGAGGCGCGCCCCAATACGACCTTCCTGGTGCAGCTCGACGCCGGGCCGGAGATCCTGGCCCACGTGGGCGGAAAGATGCGCCGACACTACATCCGCATCCTGCCCGGCGACCGCGTCGTCGTCGAGATCAGCACCTACGACCCGGAAAAGGGTCGGATCGTGTACCGAAAGTAGGGGTGTCATGAAAGTACGGGCCAGCGTCAAACCGATGTGCTCCAGCTGCAAGGTGATCCGGCGAGCCGGGCGGGTCTACGTCATCTGTTCCTCCAATCCGAAGCACAAGCAGAGGCAGGGGTAAGCGAATGGCACGAATCGCAGGAGTCGATCTTCCACGGGACAAGCGCGTCGAGCATGCGCTGCCCTACATCTACGGCATCGGCCTCACACGGTCGCGCGCCATTCTCGAAGCGACCGGCGTCGATCCCGACACCCGGGTGAAGGACCTCGCCGAGTCCGAAGTCGCCAAGCTGCGCGACATCGTCGACAGCCAGTACAAGGTCGAAGGCGATCTGCGCCGCGAGGTGCAGCTCAACATCAAGCGTCTCATGGACATCGGCTGCTACCGCGGTCTCCGTCACCGCCGCGGCCTTCCCGTGCGGGGCCAGTCCACCAAGACCAACGCCCGCACCCGCAAGGGACCGCGTCGCACCGTCGCCGGCAAGAAGAAGGCGCCGAGGAAGTAGGGGTAGACCACCGTGGCCAAGCAGACCACCAAAACCGCGAAAGGCAAGGCGCCGCGCAAGCGCGTCAGGCGCAACCTCGTCGAGGGCAAGGCGTACATCCACGCCAGCTACAACAACACCATCATCACGATCACCGATCCTGATGGCAACACGGTGGCGTGGTCGTCGTCCGGATCGATCGGCTACAAGGGATCGAAGAAGGGCACGCCGTACGCCGCCCAGCTCGCGGCCGCCGATGCGACCCGCAAGGCGCAGAACATGGGCCTCTCGACCCTCGACATCGTCATCCGCGGGACCGGCTCGGGCCGTGAGCAGGCGATCCGATCGATCCAGGGCACCGGCGTGAACGTGCGCTCGATCATCGACGACACCCCGACCCCGCACAACGGCTGCCGCCTCAGCAAGCGGCGTCGGCAGTAAGGCAGGAGGATCATGGGCCGATACCGAGGACCGATCGTCAAGCTCAGCCGCCGCGAAGGGGTGAACCTCGCCGAGACCCCCAAGGTGCAGAAGTACATGGAGCGCCGCCCCTACCCTCCCGGAGAGCACGGGCAGCGTCGTCGCCGGCGTATCAGCGACTACGGCGTCCGTCTGCGCGAGAAGCAGAAGCTTCGCTTCCTGTACAACATGAGCGAGAGGCAGTTCGCGAGCCTGTTCGTCGAGGCCTCCAAGGCCGAGGGCGCGACCGGCACGGTGTTCCTGCAGCTGCTCGAGCGTCGTCTCGACAACGTCGTGTACCGCATGGGCATCGCCCACACGCGGCGTCAGGCGCGCCAGTTCGTCGGGCACGGCCACATCGCCGTGAACGGGCGGCGGATCGACTCGCCCTCGTACCGGGTGCAGCCCGGCGACGCGATCACCGTCGTCGAGCGTGCGCGCAAGAACCCGCACATCAAGCAGAACGTCGAGGAGCGCCGCCGCGGCAAGACCCCGCCGTGGCTCGAGTTCGACGGCGAGACGCTGAAAGGCGTGTTCAAGGCCGTCCCCTCGCGCGAGGACATCGTCGTCCCCGTCAACGAGCTGCAGGTCATCGAGTACTACTCGCGTTGAGCCGCTAGGAGATCACCGTGCAGATCATCCCCGAATTCAAGGCCAAATCCACGGACCGTTACGGCGAGTTCGTGGTGGAGCCTCTCCAGCGCGGTTTCGGCGTCACCCTGGGGAACCCCCTCCGGCGCGTCCTGCTCTCGTCGATCCCCGGCACCGCGGTCACCAGCGTGTACATCGAGGACGTGCTCCACGAGTTCTCGACGATCACCGGGGTCAAAGAGGACGTCATGCAGATCGTCCTCAACCTCAAGCAGCTCGTCGTCAAGCTCCACGACGGCGAGCCGGTGACCCTGACCCTCCGAGCCGAGAAGGCCGGGACCGTCACCGCGGGTGACCTCGACGTGCCGATGGGCGCCGAGGTCGTGAACCCGGAGCTGACCCTCGCCACGCTGGGCGAAGGCGCCAAGCTGGTGATGGAGGTCCGCGTCGATCCCGGCGTGGGCTACGTGCCCGCCGAGCTGCTCCACGGCCACAAGGACCGGATCAACTCGATTCCGATCGACGCCGTGTTCACCCCGGTGCGCCGCGTCGCCTACCGCGTCGAGGACACCCGCGTCGGCCAGAAGACCGACCTCGACCGCCTGGTCGTCCGCGTCTGGACCGACGGCAGCGTGCTCCCCAAGGACGCGCTGGACCACGCCGTCGAGATCCTCCGGACGCAGCTGAACGTGTTCGGTGGCGACGGCGTCCAGGTCGAGGAGGACGTCCCCGTCGTGACGGTGCCGTCCGCCGCCGGCGAGCCGATCCCGGCCGAAGAGGAGCCGCCCCGCCTCAACCTCGAGAGCCTCGAGCTGTCCAACCGCGTGCTGCACTCGCTGCAGGAGGAAGGGATCGACTCGGTCAATGCGCTCATGGCGCTGTCCGAGCGCGACCTCAAGCGGGTCAGCGGCATCGGGGAGAAGTCGCTCGACGAGATCCGCGAACGCCTTTCGGCGCGCGGCATGAAGCTGAAGGAGTAACGATGCGTCACCTCTCCGCCGGCCGCAAGCTGAACCGGAACAGCAGCCACCGCATCGCCTTGGCCCGCAGCCAGGCGACGGCGCTGTTCCGACACGGCCGCATCAAGACCACCCTCGTCAAGGCCAAGAACCTCCAGCCGTACGTCGAGAAGCTCATCACCACCGCCCGCGGCGGCGACCTGCACGCCCGCAGACTGGTGGCCAAGGAGATCCACGACGTCGAGGTGCTGCGCAAGATCATGGACGAGATCGGCCCCGCCTACCTGGAGCGCAAGGGCGGCTACACCCGCATCTACCGCCTCGGTCACCGTCGCGGCGACGCGACCCAGGAAGCGCTGATCGAGCTGGTGCAGGCCGAAGCCTGAGCCCCGCCACGTCCGCGGCAGCGCGGCCTTCGGGCCGCGTTTCGTGCGTCCGCTCCGGCCTCCGGAGCGGACGTCAGTCGTCAGCGTTCCGCAGACGCGTCGCGAACGACGTTCCCGGACCGTCCCAGGCCACGTTCAGCAGCTCGGCCACGGTGGCCCCGAGGTCCGAGAACCCTTGGCGCGTGCCCAGGTCGCGACCGGCGGCGGCGGGACCGTGCGCCAGAAGCAGGCCGTACTCGCGCGTATGGTCGGTGCCGTGCCAGGTGGGGTCGTTGCCGTGATCGCTGACGAGCATGAGCACGTCGCCCTCGGACGTCGCCGCGACCAGCTCGGGGAGTCTGGCGTCGAACGCCGCCAGGGCCGCGCCGTAGCCTTGCACGTCCCTGCGGTGGCCGTAGACCGCGTCGAACTCGACCAGGTTCGCGAACACCAGACCGTCCGGACGCTCGCCCATCGCCCGCAACGTCGCCTCGACCCCCTCCTCGTTGTCGGCGGTCTTGCGGACCTCGTCGACGCCCGAGCCGCTGTAGATGTCGCCGATCTTGCCGACCCCGATCACCGCCTTTCCGGCCTCCTGCAGCGCGTTCAGAACGGTTCGCGGCGGATCGAGCGAAAGGTCGCGGCGCTTGCCGTGCAGGCGCTCGAACGCGCCCGGCTCGCCCCGGAACGGACGGGCGATCACGCGGGCCACCGCGTGGTCTCCCATCAGGATCTCGCGCGCCGCTTCGCACCAGGCGTACAGCGTGTCCAGCGGCACGACGTCGACGTGGGCGGCCACCTGGAACACGCTGTCGGCGCTGGTGTAGACGATCGGGCGGCCGGTCCGCAGGTGCTCCTCGCCCAGCTCGTCCAGGATCGTCGTTCCGCTGGCCGGCCGGTTCGCCAGGTGCCCCCGCCCGGTGGCCGCGTCGAACGCGCTCATCACCGCGGGCGGGAACGACGTGAAGGTCCGGAACGGGCGATCGAGGATCACGCCCATGAACTCCCAGTGGCCGGTGGTGGTGTCCTTGCCGGGCGAGCGCTCGATCATCCGTCCGAACGCTCCGCTGGGCGAGGCGGCGGCCGGCACGGTGTCGACGCCCGGCACGTTGCCCAGTCCCATCGCCGCCAGGTTCGGTAGCGAGACGCCGCTGGCCTCGACGGTGTGATCCAAGGTGTGCGCGTTCGCGTCTCCGAAGGCGTCGGCGTCGGGAAGCGCCCCGAGGCCGACCGAGTCGAGCACGATCACGGTGACGGTCATGCCCCAGCATACCGGCGCCGGACGCGCCGCCCCTCGCGCGCTGCGGGACGGCAGCGGCGAGGCCTGCGATACTGGACCGGTGACACCCCCCGTCCCCATGGAGGAGAGCGTCCGCGCGGCGCTGCGACGCCTCGCTCCCGAGGCGCGGCGCGTCCTGCTGGCCGTCTCGGGCGGCAGCGACTCGGTCGCCCTGCTACGCGCCCTTCACGGCGCACCGAGGCTCGAGGTGGTGGTCGCGCACCTCGACCACGGGCTCCGCGACGACGCCGAGGAGGACGCCGCCTGGGTCCAGGCCACCTGCGCCGGTCTGAACGTGCCGTTCGTGCTGGAATCGGCGCCGATCGGGGAGGTCGCCAGCCGCGAGGGTCGCAACGTCGAAGAGGTCGGGCGCACCGTCCGCTACGCGTTCCTGGCGCGCATCGCCCGCCAGCGCGGCTGCGACGTCGTCGCGACCGGGCACACCCGCAGCGACCAGGCCGAGTCGGTGCTGCTGCAGCTCCTTCGCGGCGCCGCGCACCCGCGCGGCATCGAGCCGCGTCGGGGCCGGGTCGTGCGCCCGCTGCTGGAGCTGTCCAAGGACGACCTGCGCGGCTGGCTGGACGGGCTGGGCCAGGGCTGGCGCGAGGACGCCTCGAACCGCGACATGAGCAGGGACCGCGCCTGGATCCGTCTTCAGGTGATGCCGCGGCTCGAGCGGCGCAGGCCCGGCGCGGTGGCCCGCCTGGCGCGGTTCGGCCATCTGCAGCGCGAGCAGGCCGACCTGCTCGCGGACGAGGCTCGCCGCCGCTTCGGCGACGGTCCCCTGGCTCGGGACGCCCTGCTGGCCGCGCCCCCCGCGCTGCAGCGCGAGGCGCTGGCCCGGCTGATCCGGGCCGCCGGCGGGGAGGCCGAGAGTCTCCACCTCGACGCCATCCTCGCCGCGCTTCGCGGCGAGGGTGCGATCCGGCGCGACCTGCCCGGTGGCGTGCGGGTCCGCGTCCTGCCCGACGTGGTGGACGTCGTTCGGCCTCACGACGGTCGCCCTGGGCCCGACCGGCCCGCGGTGTCCGAGCGGACGATCCGGACGCCCGAGGAGCTGCCCGCAGGACTGCCCGCCAGCCTGCTGGACGACGGGCCCTGGACGCTCCGGACGCCGCGTCCGGGCGATCGGATCCGCCTGCCGGGCGGCCGCAGGAAGGTCTCGGACGTGCTGACCGACGCGAAGGTCCCACGCGAGGACCGGCCGGCGATCGGCGTGCTGGCCCGCGGCGACGAGGTGGCGTGGATCGAGGGCACGGCCGTCGCCGCCGGCCTCGACGAGGCGGCAGCCGATCCCGACCGGCCGTGGATGCGCCGCGCCTTGGAGCTCGCCGACGAGGCGGCCGAAGCGGGCGAGCTGCCCGTCGGCGCGGTCGTGGTGCGCGACGGACGGATCGTCGGCGAGGGCAGGAACGTGCGCGAGTCCGCCGCCGACCCGAGCGCGCACGCCGAGATCGAGGCGATGCGCGACGCGGCGACGCGCGAGGGCGACTGGCGTCTGGCGGACGCCACCCTGTACGTCACCCTGGAGCCGTGCCCGATGTGCGCCGGCGCCGTGCTGCAGAGCCATCTGGGCCGTGTGGTGTGGGGCGCCGCGAACCGCCGCGACGGCGCGTTCGGAAGCGTGGTGGATCTCGCCGCCGGACCGTGGAAGCGGGTGCCGGAGCGTCGCGGCGGCGTGCTGGCCCGCGACGCGGCCCGGCGGCTCGAACGGTTCTTCGCCGCCAGGCGCGACGCCTGAGGCGGCGGCCGGACGGGGACGGGACGTCCGCGCGGATGCGCGCCACGAGACGCGTCCGGAACGGCGTTCATGGCGTCCGGCGCGCAGCCACGCCGCATGTATGATGACCGGGATGAAGATCCGCAACTTCTCGATCATCGCGCACGTGGATCACGGCAAGTCCACGCTGGCCGACCGGATTCTGGAGCTCACCCAGAGCGTCGACGAGCGTGGCCGCCGCGATCAGATGCTGGACACCCTCGACTTGGAGCGCGAGCGCGGGATCACCATCAAAGCCACCGCCATGCGGCTGTACTACACCGCGAACGACGGCGAGACCTACATGTTCAACCTGATCGACACGCCCGGCCACGTCGACTTCAACTACGAGGTGAGCCGGGCGCTGAGAGCCTGCGAAGGCGTGCTGCTGGTCATCGACGCCAGCCAGGGCGTCGAGGCGCAGACGATCCAGAACGCGTTCCTCGCGATCGAGAACGGTCTCGAGATCCTGCCGGTCGTCAACAAGATCGACCTTCCGAACGCCGACGTCGCCTCCGCGATCGAGGAGCTCGAGGCGGTCGTCGGCGTGCCCGGCGACCATGCGGTGGCCGTCTCGGCCAAGACCGGCGAGAACGTCGCGGCGATCCTCGAAGGCATCGTCGAGCACCTGCCGGGACCGGACCAGGAGGTCGACGCTCCCCTTCGCTGCCTGATCTTCGACGCCGTGTACGACTCGTACCAGGGCGTCGTGACGTTCATCCGGGTGCTGGACGGAATCGTCAAGTCCGGCGACCGGGTCAAGATCGTCTCGACCGGGAAGGCGTTCGACGTCGACAAGGTCGGCTTCTTCAAGCCCGAGCCGACCGTGAGCGACACCCTCTCGGCCGGCGAGGTGGGCTGGCTGACCGGCGGGATCAAGGACATCGGCGAGACGCAGATCGGCGACACGATCACCTCGGTGGCGCGGCCGACCGACCGGCCGGTGCCGGGGTTCAAGCCGGCCCGTCCGGTCGTGTTCAGCGGCCTGTACCCGACCGACAACGAGGACTACCCCAAGCTGCGCGAGGCGCTGGAGAAGCTGGGCCTGAACGACGCCGCGTTCACGTTCGAGCCGGAAACCAGCGTGGCGCTGGGGTTCGGCTTTCGCTGCGGCTACCTGGGCCTCCTGCACGCCGACATCGTCCAGGAGCGCCTCGAGCGCGAGTACGACCTGTCGCTGATCGCGACCGCGCCCGCCGTGGTGTACGAGGTCGCGACCACGGACGGCGAGACGAAGCTGGTGCAGAACCCCTCGATGCTGCCGCCGCCCACCGAGATCGAGATGACCCGCGAGCCGTGGGTGCACCTGTCGGTGTACGTTCCCGAGGAGTACGTCGGGAACGCGATGCAGCTCATCCAGGAGAAGCGTGGCGAGATGAAGGACATGGTCTACCACGGTCGCCGCGTGGAGCTCCGCTACGACGTGCCGTTCGGCGAGATCCTGTACGACTTCCACGATCGGCTCAAGAGCCTCACCAAAGGCTACGCCAGCATGGACTACGAGCCGGCCGGCTACCGGGCGGGCCAGCTCGTGAAGATCGACGTGCTGGTGAACGAGGAGCCGGTCGACGCGCTGTCGTTCATCGCGCACCGCGACAAGGCGTACGAGGTCGGCCGCAAGATCGTGGACAAGATGGCGGACGTCATCCCCAGGCAGATGTTCTCCGTGCCGGTTCAGGCCGCGATCGGCGGAAAGATCCTGGCGCGCGCCACGGTGCGGGCGTTCCGCAAGGACGTCACCGCCAAGTGCTACGGCGGCGACATCACCCGCAAGAAGAAGCTGCTCGAGAAGCAGAAGAAGGGCAAGGCCCGGATGAAGCAGCTGGGCAACGTCGAGGTGCCGCAGGAGGCGTTCCTGGCGGTGCTGTCCAGCGAAGAGTAGGCGGCCGGGCGATGGCGCTGGGTCGACGCCGGTTCAGGCCGTCCTTGCGGGCCCAGCTGGGCCTGGTGATCGCCCTGCTCTCGCTGCTTCCCAACCTGGTGATGGCCGGCCTGGTGTTCCTGCCCGCCGTGCGCGAGCTGGGCGGCCTGGCGCCACGCGTCACGGCGGGCCTGATCGGCTGGCTGGTGGCGATCGTGATGCTGTCGGTCACGATCGGCGGGGTGCTGGCGCGGGTGCTGCTGGCCCCGTTGACCCGCGTGATGCGGGACGCGGACGCGCTGCCGCGCACCTCGCGCCGGCTGGGTCTGGCGCGCCTGCCCGTCGCCGACGACGATCCGCCCGAGATCACCTCGCTTCGCAACGCGATCAACCGCCTGCTGGCGCAGGTCCAGACCCAACAGCGACGTCGCAGCACCTTCAGCGCGACGCTGATGCACGACATGAAGACGCCGCTGCTGGCGCAGGGCAACGCCCTTCGGCTGTTGAGAGACGAGCGTAGCGGACTGAGCGAGATCGACGTCCAGGCGCTGCTCACGCAGGCGGCCGACGAGACCGACGCGCTGCGCGCGCTGGTGCAGCAGCTCGTCGACGCGCACCGCTTCGAGCAGGGCGAGGTCGTGCCCAAGTCGACCGAGGTCGGCGTGCGCGACCTGGTCGAGGGCGAGGTGGCGCGCCTGCACGAGGTCGCCCGCGAGCGTGGCGTGCGGGTCGAGGTGCACGGCGCCGCCGACGCCCGCGTCGATCCGGACCTGATGGCGCGTGCGGTGGGCAACCTGCTGGGCAACGCCGTGCGCTACGCCTCGTCGTCCGTCCAGGTCGAGATCCGCCCCGGCCTTCTCCGCATCGCCGACGACGGCCCGGGGCTGCCCGCGCCGCTCGAGGAGCTGGCCCGGCCGTTCAACGACCAGCCGGCCGTGATCGCGGGGCATCGCTACCGTGTGGGCAGCGGCGGTCTGGGCCTGTACGTCGCGCGCAGCATCCTCGAGGCGCACGGGGGGCGCCTGGTGGCCGAGTCGTACGGGCCCGGCGGCACCGTGCTGCTGGCCTACCTGGGCCGAAAGGGGTTCGCATGATCCGCGTCCTGATCGCCGACGATCATCCGCTGTTCCGGGTCGGGCTGGCGCACGCGCTCAGGGCCCGCGGATTCGAGATCGTGGCCGAGGCCGAGAACGGTCGGCACGCCGTCGAGCTCGCTCGCACGCACCGGCCCGACCTGGTGGTGCTGGACGTGAGGATGCCCGAGATGGACGGGATCGAGGCGTGCGAGGCGCTCTGCGCCATGGACGACGCGCCCAGCGTGGTGATGCTGACGACGTTCGACGAGCCGGCCCTGGTGTCGGCCGCCGCCGCGGCCGGCGCCACCGCGTACCTCTCCAAGGAGACGGATCCGAGGCGTCTGGCCGAGAGCCTCGAGCGGATCGCGGTCGAGCCGGGCCGCGACTGGATGCCGCGGGTGGCGCTGCCCGAGCTGACGCGCCGCGAGCGCGAGGTGCTGGCGCTGCTGGCCGACGGGCTCACGAACCGCGAGATCGCCCAGCGCCTGGGCATCGGGCCCGAGACGGTGAAGGACCACGTCGCCTCGCTCTACCGGAAGCTGGACGTGCGCGACCGCGTCAGCGCGGTGCGGGAGGCCGATCGGTTCGGCTTCGTCTGAGGCGGCGTGGCCCGCGCCGCCGTGCGCGCCACCGTGCGCGCCGCCGTGCGCCGAGGCTCGGCGGTCGGACGTGCGCCGTAGCGGAGCGGTCCGCCGCACCTGCCCAGATCGACCGCAGCGGATGATCAGCGTGCAGCGGCGCGTGGCGCAGCGTCCGCCGCTCGCCGGGGCGTCGTCCTCTAGCGTACGGGCATGCGAGCTCGCTCCGGTTTCACGCTTCTCGAGACGATCGTCGTGCTGGCGGTGCTGGCCGTCGTCCTCGGCCTCGCCTGGGCGGCGTGGACGCCGTCCGCCGCGAAACGGACCGCGCGGGGCTACCTCCAGACCGTTCAGGGCGCACGGATCGCCGCCTTGGCGGGGACGCCGGCCTCGGTCCGCTGGGATCCCGACCGGCACGCGTTCCTGGTGCGTCACGGCGATCCCGGCTGCAGCGGCGATCCGCGCCAGGTCTTGGCGCCCGACCCTCCGGTGGCCGTGACCCGTCGGCTTCGCGACGGGGTCGCCTGGCTTCCCGACGGCACCGGTCGGGCGTGCAGCGGAGGCGGCGTGTTCGGCGGCCGCGTGCGGTTCGAGGATCGCCGCTCCGCCTGGGACGTCGTCGTCGCCAGTACCGGGCGGCTGCGGCTCGAGGCGGCTCCGTGACCGCGCGCACGGCGGGGCCGGTGGGATGGACCCTGGTCGAGGTGCTCGTCGCGCTGGTCGTGTTCGCCGTGCTGTCGACGGCGGCGTCGGGGCTGCTGATCGGCGCGGCGCGTCTGCAGGCCAGCGCCGCGACGAAGGCGGCACGCGTGGAGGCGCTCGATCCGTACCTGCTCGTCGCCGGCGCGCGGATCGGGGCGTTATCCGCCTGTCCCGCCCCGTCGGGTGCGGCGGAGATGGCGGAGACGGCCTCGACGACGCCCGTCGCCTGTCACGCCGGATCGCGCCGCTGCCGCCTGGACGCCGGCCGGATCGTGTGCGACGGTGGACCGATCGTGCGATCGCGCCTTCGGACGTGGGCCGGTGGCCAGCTGGGACCCGAGGTCGAGGTCTGGAGCGTCGCGCCGTGAGACGGCGGCGCTCCCTGGAGGCGTTCACGCTGGTGGAGCTGCTCGTCGCCCTGACGTTGGCGGCGTTCCTGGCAGGCCTGCTGGGATCCACGCTGGCGGGAGGGGCGTCCGTCGCCGGCCGGGTCGGTCGCGCCTCCGAGGCCGCCCAGTTGCGGATTCTCGCATCGAGCCTGCTGAGGTCCGAGATCGAGCTTGCCGGGCGGGGCTCCGCGACGAGCGGCCTGGCGCTCGAGCTCGATCCGGCGGGGGAGGGCGGCGACCGGATCGTCGTCCGTTACCTCGCTGACGCGTACCGGGCCGAGCCGCTCCTGGTCGAGGCCACCTTCTTCGCGGCCGTGGACGGCCGGGGCCGACCCAACCTGTATCGGCAGCCCGACGACGGCGTTCGGCAGCCGTGGCTGCTCGGGGCGACCGGCGTGCACGTGCTCGGCGGGCGTGGCCCGGACGGCGCGACGCTGGCGCGGTCCGAGCTTACGCCTGGAACGAGGATCGCAGCGCTGGAGGTCGAGGTCCGCTTCGCGGCGGGACGGCCGGTTCGTGGCTGGGCGGCGACGGCGCGATCGGGAACGCTGAGCGACGCCCCCCTGCCTTCGCTGCCCGTGTCGCCGACCGCGTCGCCGACCGCCTCGCCGACCGAGACCGGACCGGGCTGATGAAGAACGATCGTCGTGGCCTGATCCTGGTGGCGGTGCTCAGCGGCGGCGTCGCGCTGCTGCTGATCGCCACGTTCACCCTCACGGTCGCGCTTCTGCAGCTACAGGGGGCCGAGTACCAGCAGCGGATGCAGCGCGCCCGGGCCACCGCCGAGGCCGGCGTCGTCCTGCTGGACGCCGTGCTGCGCGAGCGCTGGAGCCGCGGCGAGGGGCTGCCGGACACGGCGCCGCCGCTGCCCGGTGGGCACGGCCTGGAGCTGCGCGTGATCGGCTACCGGCCGCTGGCGGTCGGCCTGGTCGAAGTCGAGGTGGAAGGCGGGGAGGCCGGCGCCATCGCCGTCGCAGGCGCCGAGCTGCGCTACCCGTGACGCGGCACCGCGACGCGGTATCGTGCCGCCGTGAGCGTGCGATCCCGTCTCTGCGCGGCGCTGCTGGCCGCTGGTCGTCCGGTGAGCGCCCCCGACCTGGCGCGGGCGCTGAGCATCGCGCCCGACGCGGTCGAGGAGGCCACCAGGGAGCTCCAGCGCGTTCTCGACGAGGCCGATCTCGGCCTTCAGGTCGAGGCCGTCGCCGGCGGCTACCGTCTCGTCGTCCACCCCGCGGTGGTGCCCGACCTGCAGGCGTTCCTGGCCCCGGCGCCGCTCCCGCAGCTGTCCAACGCCGCGATCGAGACCCTCGCCCTCGTGGCGTACCACCAGCCGATCGCCCGCGGCGAGCTCGAGGCCGCCCGTGGCGCATCGTGCACCTCGACGCTGGACACGTTGCAGGAGCGCGAGCTCGTCAAGGTCGTCGGCCGCAAGGAGGTCGTCGGCCGCCCCCTGCTGTACGGCACGACCGACCGGTTCCTGATCGAGTTCGGACTGGCTTCGCTGCACGATCTGCCAGCGCTGGGCGACGCGCCGGAGGCGTTCCTGCGAGGCTGACCCGTCCTGCTCGCGACATGCTCGCGTCCTGCTCGGTCCTCAGTCGCGGACCAGCGCCTCGATCGCGGCGCGGTACCCGACCGGCCCCAAGCCCGACACCGTCCCGGCGCAGACGGGGGCCAACAGGCTGGCTCGCCTGAACGACTCGCGAGCGTGCACGTTCGACAGGTGCACCTCGATCACCCGGGTCGGCACCGACGCCACCGCGTCCCGGAGCGCGACGGAGGTGTGCGTGTAGCCGCCGGCGTTCAGCACCACGCCGACCGCGCCCTCCTGCTCGGCGTCCTGGACCCAGCCGATCAGGTCGCCCTCGTGGTTCGACTGGCGGCATTCGACGACGGCGCCGAGGGCGCTGCCCCAGTCGCGACAGAGGCCGTCCAGCTCGGGAAGCGTGGTGGTTCCGTACACGTCCGGCTGGCGCGTGCCCAACAGGTTCAGGTTCGGGCCGTTCAGGACAAGGATCTTCACGAGTCGCTCCTCTCATCGGGCAGCACGGCGCCCAGGGTGGACGCTGGACGAAGCGCCGACACGTCGTGCATGAACGCCGTCCAGGCGGCGAGCTCCCGTTCGGGCGGAACGTCGCTCGCCATGCGGGCTTCGCCCGGCGCGTCCGCCAAGATCCAGCGGCGGCGCCCCGCGCGGTTCTTCTTGTCCAAGCCGAGGTACGGCTCCAGCTCGGACCACGCCAGCTCGGGGGGCGGGGCCGGCCGGACGGTCTCGATCAGCCGCCGGACCCGGTCGGTCCAGTCGGTCCCCGTCCTGCCGCGGGCGTCCGCGTCCAAGCGGGACAGATGCGCCGCGTAGAGCAGGCCCCAAGCCACCGCTTCGCCGTGCGCCAGGGCGTGCTCCGTGACCGCCTCGAGCGCGTGGGCCACGGTGTGTCCCAGGTTGAGGGTGGCCCTGGCCTCGCCCTCCTCGCGCTCGTCGCGACCGACGACGTCCGCCTTCACCCGCGCGGATGCGGCGATCCACCGCGTCATCTCGGCCGGTTCGGCGTCCTGGGCCAGGCGCCCGTCCAGCACGGCGTCGGCCAGCTCCGGGTCGGCCAACAGGCCGTGCTTGAACACCTCGACCGAGCCGTGACGGAACACCTCGGCAGGAAGCGTTCGCAGCGTCGACACGTCCATCAACACGGAGCGCGGCTGCCAGAAAGCGCCCACCAGGTTCTTGCCTTCGGGGAGGTTCACGCCCGTCTTGCCGCCGATCGCGGCGTCGGCCATCGCCAGCAAGCTGGTCGGCGCCTGCACCACCGCGATCCCTCGCGCGTACGACGCGGCCACGAACCCCGCCAGATCGCCGACGACGCCGCCCCCGAGCGCCAGCACGGCGTCGTCCCGCCCGAACCCGGCGCCGGCGAGGGCGCGGAGCAGATCGCCCCACACGGCGACCGACTTGCTGCGCTCGCCGGCGGGGACGACGAGCCGCATCACGCTCCGACCGTCGTCCTCCAGCCTCTCGGCGACGGCGGCCGCGTACAGCGGCGCGACGTGCGCATCGCTCACCAGCGCGACACGGCCGCCGGGAAGGTGCTCGCCGGCTTCGGCCAGCACGCCGGGACCGATGCGGACCTCGTAGGGCGGAGCGACGCGGACCTCCACCGTGGTCGTCGCCGATGTCGTCGCCGCTGTCGTCACGGGATCTCCTCGCGCCGGGACGTTTCGGGGGCGGGCGGGGTGGGTCCGTCCGATCCACGTAGGCGGGCCAGGCCAGGGTGAAGCTGCGCCCAGCGTCCGAGCTCCGCCACGATGTCCTCGACCACGTCGGTCGAGACCCGATCGTCGCCCGAGACCTTGATCGATGCGACGTCGTCGTAGGCGGAGGCCCGCTCGCTCAACAGCTGGCGGATCCGTTCGGTGGGGTCGCCGATCTCGAGCAGCGGGCGCTTGTGACGCCGCGTGCGCTTGTAGATCGTTTCCGGGGTCGCTTCGAGCACGACGACGGGGCCCCGGCTTCTAAGCAGACGCCGGTTCGCCTCGCGGAGGACCGTCCCCCCGCCCGTGCTCACGACGACCTCGTCCAGCCGCAGGCAGCGCCTGACGACCTCGGTCTCGTAGTCACGGAACACCGACTCGCCGTACAGCTCCATGATTTCGGGAATCCTCAGGCAGGTCACCCGCTCGATCACGCGGTCGGTGTCGATGAACGTGAGGCTCAGTCGCCGCGACAGCTCCCAGCCGATCCGGCTCTTGCCGGTGCCCATGAACCCCGCCAGGGCGACCCAGGTGACGGGCCGGTCGCCGGGAAGGTGTCGCCTGCGGACCCGACGGCGGTTCATCGCGCTCAGTAATCCGCCACGTACGCCCGGTGCGCGACGGTACGCTCGCGGATCTCGCGCACCGTGTCGGCGCCGAACTTCTCGAGCAGCGCGTCCGCCACGACCAACGAGGTCATCGCCAGCAGCACGATCGAGGCGGCCGGCACCGCGGTCGTGTCGCTCCGCTCGCGTGCGGCGTCGGCGGGCTGGCCGGTGGCGACGTCGATGGTCGGAAGCGGCTTCATCAGGGTCGCGATCGGCTTCATCGCGGCGCGCACGACGAGCTCCTCGCCCGTGGTGATCCCGCCCTCCAGGCCCCCTGCGCGGTTGGTCCGGCGGTAGATGCCGTCGTCGTTCGCGTACACCGCGTCGTGCACCGAGCTGCCGGCGACGGTGGCGGCGTGCCAGCCGTCGCCGATCTCGACGCCCTTCATCGCCTGGATGCTCATCGCCGCCTGCGCCAGGCGACCGTCGAGCTTCCGGTCCCACTGAACGTGGCTACCCAGGCCCACGGGAACGCCGCGGAAGCGGGCCTCGATGATGCCGCCCAACGTGTCGCCGTCGCGCTTGGCGGCGTCGATCCTGTCGATGATCCGCTCTTCGGCGTCGGAATCGAAGGTCCGCAGCGGGCTCTCGTCCAGCGCGTCCAGCGCGTCCCAGTCCATGCCGCCGTCGCATGGAATCCCGCCTAGCGACACCACGCGGGCCGAGCCTTGAACGCCGGCCACCTCGAGCAGACGCAGCGCGACGGAGCCGGCGGCGACGCGGGCGGCCGTTTCGCGCGCGCTGGCGCGCTCCAGCACGTCGCGCAGGTCCTTGTGTCCGTACTTGATCCCGCCGGCCAGGTCGGCGTGTCCCGGCCTTGCCTCGGTGAGGGCCCGCTTGCGAGGCTCGCCCCCAGGCTCGGGGCTCATGATCTCGGTCCAGTTGCGCCAGTCGCGATTCTCGATCTGAAGCGAGAGGGGGGCTCCGGTGGTGCGACCGGCGCGGACGCCCGCCAGGATTCGCGCGGTGTCCTGCTCGATCACCTGGCGGCGGCCACGGCCGTACCCGCCCTGCCGGCGACGGAGCCACGGATCGACGTCGCGCTCGGCGACGAGCTCCAGGCCGGCCGGGACACCGTCGAGCAGGACGGTGAGCGCAGGACCGTGCGATTCACCAGCGGAAAGGAAGCGCAGCATGCCGGGAGCGTACCACGCTCCCCGCTTCGCGCCGGCCGTGCAGGTGGCGCGAACGCCGTCCAGGCCGAGACAGCGACGGCCGCCCGGCGGTGGCCGGGCGGACGCTGGATCGGGCGGATCTGTCGCGCGCTCTGCGCGCAGGCGGACGCTCAGTCGATCACGTCGGCGTTCACGACGAGGAGCAGCTCGGTGTTGTCGTCCTCGACCTCGGTGCTGCCGAACAGCGCTCCGATGATCGGGATATCGCCCAGGATCGGAACGCGACGCTGGGTCTGCGAGAAGCTGTTCTGCAGAAGCCCGGCGAGCAGGACGGTCTGGCCCTGCCTGAGCGTGACGGTGGAGGAGACCTCGCGGGTCGAGAAGTCGATCCGCTCCGGGATCCCGCCCTCGCTGAGCGGAACGAGCACGTCGGACACCTCGGCCGACACGTCGAGAACGACGGTGCCGTCGCTCGAGACGCGGGGCGTGACTTCGATGATCACGCCGAACTCGATCGTACGGGTCGCGATCTCGCCGTCGCCGCTCGGGTAGGTGATCTCGATCCGGCCACCGGACTGCATCCGGCCGGTCGCGTTGTTCAGCACCGTCAGCGTGGTGTCGTCCACGCGGGTCGACAATCCTTGGCTCTCGAGCGCGTCCAGAACGGCCGAGATGTTCAGCTGACTGACCGCCTGCTGCGCGTCGAAGATGAACTGCAGGCCGGTGCCCAGGACGCTCGCGGCGAAGTTGCCGCTGGCCGCGCCCAGGTTGATGCCGAAGCTGTCGACCGTGCGGCGGTTCACTTCCTGGATCCGGACCTGGACGTTGACCTGCTGCTGCGGAACGTCCAGCTCGGGGATCAGCTCGGCGATGCTGCGCTGCACCGGGAGCGAGGCGGTCACGATGAGGCTGTTCGTGCGGACGTCGGCCACGACGGTGAAGCCGCGCTCGGACGCTCCTTCGCCGTCGGCCGAGGTGGCGCCCGAGACGACGACGTCGCTGCTCTGCAGCACCTCCGCCAGCTCTTCGGCGTCGGCGTTGCTGAGGGCGTACACGCGCTGCTCGAGCTCGACTTCCTCGGCGGCCGTGTCGAACTCGTTCAGGACCTCGCGGACCTGAGCATGCTGCTCTTCGGTGCCGAGCACCACGACGCTTCCGACACCGGGAAGCGCCTCGACTTCAATGCCGGCCACGGCGCGCGACAACAGGGTGACGATCTGGTCGGGCTCGGCGATCACGCGGTAGAAACGCTGCACCACATCGGCGCCGGGCTCCTGCTCGGCGACCTCGGGGGCCGCCGGGGCCTGCCGCGCCACGAGCGGCGCCAGGGACGCCTCGGTGCCGACGACGACCACGTCGTTCTCCTGCAGGATGAAGTCGAGGTCGTTGAGCGTGAGCACCAGGTCCCACACCTGCCGGAACGGCTTCGGATCGCCGATGTCGTACTGGATCAGCGTGTCGGGAACACCGTCCACGATGGGCGTGAGGCCGACGGAGCGGGCCAGCGCCGACACCATGGTCGAGAGCTGCTCGCCGCCGTTGCTGGTCGAGAACTCGACCGGCTGGTCGAAGCGGGCGTCGTCCGGCAGGGTCCCCGTCTGAGCGACGGCGACCCCCGCCAGAAGGACGGCCGCGAGGAGCAGAAGGTTCGTGAGTCGTTTCATGATCACCGCCTGAGATCCAGATTCAAGACGTGCGTCGTATCGCCCAACGTGAACTGGGCCGCTTGGCCGCGAAGGTCCGTCAGCACGATGTCGGTGTCGGGCAGGGGCTGCCCGAGCGCCAGGACGATCGGCGAGCTCGTGCCGTTGACGCGGAACACGCCGACGCCGACGGAGCCGACGACCGAGCCTGTGAACGACACGTTCCGGTCGCGCAGGTACTGCGACAGGGTGTCCGCGCCGCTGACCAGCGGACGGTCGGGAATCCCGGCGGAAGCCACCTCGCCCGGGGCGAGGGGCGCCGGCTGCGTCGCGCCGTCGGCCGACGCTTCGGCTCCGCCGATGGGGCGAAGCGTGGGAGCGTCGCCGGGCGTGGACGGCTCGCGGATCACGGCTCGCGCCGAGAGGTCGGGGGGAGCGATCTGGCGCGGCTCCGATCGGGAGGACGTCAGCACGTCCGGCGCCACCGGCAGCGTGCCACCGGGGAGTGCGCGCGGAAGCGAGGTGGTGCGGGGCGAAGCGGGTGCCAGGGCGGACGGTGCCGGAGCACGGGGCGCCTGCGGGGCGGCCTCCACGGTCTGGACCTCGGGGGCGCTCGGGACCTCGACGTCGACCACCTCGGGCGAGGCGGGCTCGGCCGGAGGCGCGGCGGCTTGCGCCGGCTCCTGCACGACGATGGGGGAGAACGGGTTCACGCTGGCGCGCGTTCCGAACCCGGGCCGAGCCGCGCCAGAGGCGGCGGCCTCCGCTTCGGCCTCGGTCGCGGCCGCGACCGCTGGCGGCTCCGTGATCAGGAAGGGGAGCTCCGCGACGACGACGTCGCGTCCGACGACGTCCACGTCGGCCGGCGCGACGACGGTGGGCGGTCCTGCCTCGCTCCCTGGTGCCGCTTGCGCACCAGCGTCGTCGGTAGCGTCGGTCGCGTCGGCGGTCGCGCTCGGGGTCGGTGGCGTCGGCAGTGGCGTCGCGTCGCCGTCCACCGTGACACCGTCCGCGCCGTCACCGTCCGCGCCGTCGCCGATCACGGCATCACCGTCCGCCGGCGTCGCGGGCGCCTCGACCGTGGGCGCACCGATGGGCGGCGTGTCCGGGGTCTCGGCGAAGAAGTTGATCCACACGAACGCGGCGGCCGCCACGAGAAGCAGCGCGATCAGGATGCGTGCGGTACGAGAGAGCGTCACGGTCGCACCTCCGACTCGCCTGGGTCGTCGCCCGTGAAGACGTACACGGTGAATCCGAAGTTGGCGTTCAGGGGCGGATCGTCGACCTGCTCGGAGACGGACAGCTGCACCTGGTTGATCTTGGTGAAGCGCTGGAGCGTCTCGAGCGTGGAGAGGAACTCCATCGTCTCCACGAACGTACCGGACGTGGCCATCGAGAAGCCGATGGGGCGGACGTCCTGGATGTTCTCGCCGCCGCCGCCCTGACCGAGGCTGTTCACGATCACGTCGGCGTCGGACGCGGAGAGGCGCAGCGAATCGAGCAGATCGGCGACGTCGCTCTCGGTGGGGAGCTCCGCGAGGAACTCGCGGCGGTCCTGCTCGAGCTCGGCGACGGCGAGCCTCAGAGCGGGCAGGTTGCGCCTGGCCGCTTCGCCCCGCTCGATCTGCGTGTCGAGGCGGGCGATCTCGTCCTCGAGCTGCGTGATCGTCTCCTGCGTGGGTCGGTACATGAACCAGTACCACAGCCCCGCGGCGACGACCGAGAGCACGATGAAGATGATCGCCCAGTCGCGCTGCCGAAGACGGGAGAGGGAGAATCGCGACGTCATGGCGACGCCTCGCTTCCGTCACCGATGGCGCCGACGGTGAGGCTGTAGCCGTAGAGGGCGTCGAGCCCCTCCTCGCCGTCCTGACGGCTGGCGTTCTGGAACAGCACGCCGAAGTCGGAGGACGTCTCGAGGTTCCGTACGAACGAGGCGAGCACCTCGAGATCTTCCACGTTCCCTCCGATCGACAGCTCGGCCACGATGGGGGCGCCCTCGTAGCGGGCCGGGTCGGACTGGGGCGGGACCACGGAGCGCATGCTCAGGTTCCGGAAGTCGATCGTCGGGCGCGGACCGCCGCCCTGCCCCGGAAGGGTCTCGAGCAGCGAGACGATCTCGCCGGTCCAGACGATGCGGTTCTCACGGACGGCGTCGGCGACGGCGATCAGCTCGTTCAGCTGCCGCTGGCGTGCCTGCAGCGCTTCCTGCTCGTCGAGGAACGGGCGCAGCAGGGCCAGCTGTTCCTGGCGGGCCTGCACGTCACGTTCCAGGTTCTGCGTCGTCTGCCAGGCCAGGTACTGGACCACGAACACGACGCCGAACACGAGCAGGGGAACCATCACGGCCAGCAGGCGCCAGTACCCCGGCTCGCGCACGCGCTGAAGATTCTTCGGAAGTAGGTTGACGTTAATCAAGGCCGCGCACCCCCCGAAGGGCCAGGCCCAGCGCGACCGACAGCTCGGGGCCGACCTTGTCCAGGTACTGCTCGTCGAAGTTGCGCTCGTCGACGGTGACGCTCAGCCACGGGTCGCCGACCTCGACGCGGAAGCCCAGGGCGTCGCCGATCGCTTCGGACAGGCCGCGGAGCTTGGAGCCGCCGCCGGTCGCGAGCATTCGGTTGATCGTGGCGTCGCCGGTCTGGACGCGGAAGAACTCGAGGCTGCGCCGGATCTCGGTGGTGAGATCGACCAGGACGGGCCGGAGCGCCTCGTACACGCGGCTAGGGCTGAACTGTTCGCGTTTGGCGTCGAAGTTGAGCAGCTCCTCTTCGTCCTCGGTCGGGATGGTCGCGGTGCCGTACTCGAGCTTGACCTCCTCGGCACTGTCGAAGTCCAGGCCGAAGCTGCGCTGCACGGCGGCGGTGAAGTCGTCGCCGGACACGCCGATGTTCCGGTTCATCAGCACGCGGTCGCCTCGGACCAGCGTGATGGTGGTGGAGGTGGCGGCGATCTCGAGCACGACGCCGACCTCGTTGCCTTCGGTATAGCCGGCGCGGGTCAGCGTGACCTTGTTCAGGTGCTCTCCGAGCAACGCTCCCTTGAGGGAGCGGAGCAACGCGAACGGCTTGACGTCGATCACGACCGGCTCGAGTCCGGCGAGCTTCAGGTACTCGACCTGCTGCGTGACGAGGTCCAAGCGCGCGGCGGCGATGACCACCTCGAGCTGGCCGCCCTCTTCGATGTCGTCGGGGTTGTCCAGGACGTAGTAGTCCAGCACGACCTCGTCGATGGCGAACGGGATGTAGCGCTCTGCTTCCCACTTGATCGCCTCGTCGAGCTCTTGCAGCGACATCTTGGGGACGTGAATGTTACGGGTGATCGCCTGGCGGTTGCCGACGGCGGTCACCACGTAGCGCGTCGAGATGCCGGCCTCGTTGAACAAGGCCTTGATCTCGTCGGCCAGGCCTTGCGGGTCGACGACCTGATCCTCCTGGACGAGGCCAGGGGGCATGGGACGCACCGCGAGGGTGGACAGGCTGGGCGGGCTGCCAGCGCGAAGCTCGACGACCTTGAGGTTGGCGGTACCTACCTCGAGGCCGACCGCTTCGATCTTCGGGCTGAGCAAGCGCGAGAATCGGTCGCGCAACGAGGCCATGATGACTCCTCCCACAGATTCTCTAGGGAGGCTAGCATGGTGCGATCGAGGCGATTGGTGAAAAACCCCCGCCCCACGCGCGTTCGCCGCGTCGGCTCAACCCGGCTTCGGGACCATTCCCGTAGACGGGTGGCCGTCGTCGGGAGAGGACGCGCCGTCGCCGGCCGACGGCGGCTTGCGGGCCGGGGCGGCGGGCGGATCGGCGACCGGGGGCGGCTCGGCGAGCGACTCGCCCCGCATGAGCGCTGCGAACTCGTCGTGATGGAGCGTCTCGCGCTTCAGCAACACCTCGACGACACGGTCGAGCTCGCCGCGCCGGGCGGCCAGCAGCTCGCGCACCCGCTGGTACTGTTCGTCGACGATCGCCTTGATCTCGGCGTCGATGCGGCGCGCGGTCGCCTCGCTGTACGCCCGTGGTCCCTCGCTCTCGCCCAGGTACCCCGAGTCGGCGCCGGCCAGCGCGATCGGGCCCAGCCGGTCGCTCATTCCCCAGCGCGTCACCATCCGCCGCGCCAGGTCGGTGGCCTGCTCGAAGTCGTTCTGGGCGCCGGTGGTCACGTCGACCAGGACCAGCTCCTCGACGATCCGGCCCGCCAGCGCGACGCCGATGCGGTCCAGCAGCTCGGCGCGGCCGGCCGAGAGACGCTCCTCCTCGGCGAACTGCATGACGTAGCCCATGGCGCGTCCCCGCGGAACGATCGTGATCTTGTGGACCGGATCGGCGTGCTCCAGCAGATGGGCCGCCAGGGCGTGGCCGGCCTCGTGGTACGCGGTGGCTCGCTTCTCGCGCTCGCTGATCACCCGACTGCGGCGCTCCGGCCCCATCACCACGCGGTCCGCCGCCTCGTCGAGGTCGGGTCCCACGATCTCGCGGCGACTCGCGCGGGCCGCGACCAGCGCCGCCTCGTTGAGCAGGTTCTCGAGGTCGGCGCCGACGAAGCCGGGCGTGCGCTTGGCGACGCGTGCGAGGTCGACGGTCCGCGCCAGCGGCTTGCCGCGCGCATGGATGCGCAGGATGGCCTCGCGTCCGCGCACGTCCGGCGCGTCGACGACGACCTGTCGATCGAACCGCCCGGGCCGCAGCAGGGCGGGATCCAGCACGTCGGGCCGGTTCGTGGCGGCGATGATGATCACCTCGTGCTGGCTCTCGAACCCGTCCATCTCGACCAACAGGGCGTTCAGGGTCTGCTCGCGCTCGTCGTTGCCACCGGCGAGGTTCACCCCGCGCCTGCGACCGACGGCGTCGATCTCGTCGATGAACACGATGCTGGGCGCGCTCTTCTTCGCGGTCTCGAACAGGTCGCGGACCCGGGCGGCGCCGACGCCGACGAACATCTCGACGAAGTCCGAGCCGCTGATCGAGAAGAACGGCGCACCCGCCTCCCCGGCGACGGCCCGGGCCAGGTGGGTCTTGCCGCTCCCGGGCGGGCCCACCATCAGCACGCCGTGAGGGATGCGCGCGCCCAAGGCATGGAAGCGGGCGGGGTTCCGGAGGAACTCGACCACCTCGGTCAGGTCGGCCTTCGCCTCCTCGACGCCGGCGACGTCGGTGAACATCACGCCGGTGTTCTCTTCGGTGATCATGCGTGCTCGGCTCTTGCCGAAGCTCGTCGCGCCGTCGTTGGCCCCGCTGCGGTTGCCGCGCAACAGGAACAGGACGAAAGCCAGCATCAGCACGATCGGGACCGCGTACAGCGCGATGACGCCCCAGTCGAGGCCGGGCTCGGCCACCTCGACGTCGGCGCCGGCGTCGGTGAAGCGCGACAGGTCCTCGGGCGGGGTCGCGAGCCGGGTGCGGTACGGCTCGCCGGCGGTCGGCTGGACCGTCAGCTCGGTGCCGTCGATGCGGACGCTCTGGACGCGCCCGGCGTCGAGCTCGGCCTCGAACGCGCCGTAGCTGCGCACGTCGGCCTGGTCGTTCCCGGCGCGGGACGCGACGAACAGGACGATCGCGACGGCGGCCACGATGATCAGCGCGCCTCGCAGCGGGAACCTGGGCATGATCCGAGTGTATCCCCGCCGGGACCGACCGGACGGTGTGCCCGCGCCCGAGCCCTACGGCGCGCCGCGCGCCAGGTCGTTGAAGCGCACGTGAGCGCCGTGGAACTGCAGGTCGACCGCGCCGACCGGCCCGTTGCGCTGCTTGCCGATCAGGATCTCCGCGATGCCCTGCTTCTCGGAGTGGGGATCGTAGTACTCGTCGCGGTAGATGAACATCACCAGGTCGGCGTCCTGCTCGATCGCTCCCGACTCGCGCAGGTCGGACAGCATCGGCCGCTTGTTCGGCCGACTCTCGACCGCGCGCGACAGCTGCGAGAGCACCAGGACGGGCACGTCCAGCTCGCGAGCCAGCGCCTTCAGGCCGCGCGAGATGCTGCTGATCTCCTGCTGGCGGTTCTCGGAGCCGAAGCGGCCGGCGGTGTGACCCGACATCAGCTGCAGGTAGTCGACCACGATCAGCCCCAGGTCGTGCTCCGCCATCAGCCTTCGCGACCGGCTGCGCAGCTCCATCACCGTCATGTCGGCGTGATCGTCGATGAAGATCTTGGCCTCGCTCATCCGTCCCGCGGTGTCGGCCAGGCGCTGGAAGTCGCGATCGGTGAGCTGACCGTTGCGGACACGGCTCATGTCGACCCGCGCCTCGCTGCAGATCATGCGCGTGACGAGCTGAACCCCCGACATCTCCAGACTGAACAGCCCGACCGTCTTCTTCTCGCGGAGCGCCACGTTCAGGGCGATCGACAACGCCAGCGCCGTCTTGCCCATGCTGGGCCGCGCAGCCAGGACGTTCAGGCTGGAGGGCTGCAGCCCGGCGGTCAGCTGGTCGAGCTCCTTGAATCCCGTTCGGATGCCCGAGACCGGATTGGGGTTCGCGAACAGCTCGTTGATGTGAGCGAACGTCTCGGTGACCAGCTCGCTCATCGAGCCGAACCCGTCGGACCGCTTGCTGCTGGCCAGCTCGAAGATGGCCTTCTCGGAGGCGTCCAGCACCTCCTCGAGCGGCATCGACTGGTCGTACGCGGTCTGCATGATCTGTCCGCTAGCGGAGATCAGGTCCCTGAGCACCGCCTTCTCGGTGACGATGCGGGCGTAGCTCTCGGCGTACGCGGCGGTGGGCACGCCGTCGGCCAGGCCGATCAGGTACGGGACGTTGCCGACCTCGTCGAGCTCGCTGCTCTGGCGCAGCTCCTCGGTGAGGGTGACGAGGTCGATCGGGTCTCCGCGATGGAACAGGCGCTCCATGCCCCGGAACACCTTGCGGTGTCCCTCCTTGTAGAAGTGCTCCGCGCGGAGCGTGCCCTCGAGGGTGGCGTACACCTCGTTGTCGAGAAGGATGCTGCCGAGCACGCTCTGCTCGGCGTCGAGGTTCTGCGGGGGGGTCCGGCTCTCCACGGCGGTCATCGTACCTGCGCGGCGGTCGGGCGGGTCGGCGGCTGCGCGTCACGTACCCGGGCGCGCCGGGCCCGGCCGGTACACTGTCGACGATGACGCCGCTCTGGATGGTCCTCGTGTCGCTGGTCGCAGGCTGGGCGATCGGCTCGGCGCCGCTGGGCGCGTGGTGGATCCGCCGTGCCGCGGGGCGCGATCCGCGCGACCTGAACCCGTCCCTGCTGGGCGTCGAGAACGTGTTCCGGCTGCTCGGACCGCCCGTCGCGGCGGTCGGCTTCATCCTCGACGTGCTCAAGGGCGCGGTGGCGGTGGTGATCGCGCCCGCGGCCGGCGCGGCGGCGGTGGGCGTCCTGGCGGGCCACGTCCTTCCGCCCCCCTGGCCCGGCGACGCGCGCGCCCCGCGAGGCCGCGGCAACGGCGTGCTGGCGGGGGCGCTGACGGCGCTGGTCGCTGCGGGCGACATGCCGTTCCTGGCGGCGGGCGCGGGGGCGGCCGTGTACGCCGCGGCGTTGGCGCAGTGGGGGTTCGCGACGCCGGCGACGCTGCTGGGGCTGCTGACGATGCTGATGTGGCCCGGTGCCCCCGTGGGCGTCTCCGCGGGCTGGCTGGCGCTGTTGACGGTGCGCGGCCTTCCGTCGCTGGCGCGCATCGCGGACGGCACCGAGCCACGGCTGGGCGATCCTCCCCCGGTGCGGGGTCTGGCACCGGGCCGGGTGCGCGCGGCGTTCATGATCCATCCGATGACGCTGGACGACATCTGGCAGGTCCCGAGCCAGCGCTGGGTGCATCTCCTTCACCGGCGGGGCTGGCTGCCCGAGCCCGCGCTTCGGCGGGTCTTGCCGTGGCTGCGTCCCCAGCTCCACGGGATCGTGCGCGGCGTCGAGCTGGCCGACGGACGGACGCTGGAGGTGGTGCTGATCGGCGGTCCGATGCTTCCCGACCAGATCCGCGCCGACCCGGCGACGGCGACCCGAATGGCGATCCGGGGCGCCCAGCTGGCCCGCGAGATGGGCGCCGAGGCGTTCGGTCTGGGCGCGTTCTGGTCCACGGTGGGCGACAAGGGACGGAGGGTCCAGGAGGCGGTGCCGGACCTGCCCGTCACGCACGGTGGCAGCTACACCGCCGCGACCGTCGGAGCGGCGATCCCCGGTCTGCTGGAGCGGTTCCGCGAGGAGGGCGGGACCTTGGCGCGCAGCACCGCCGCGGTCGTGGGCGCCAACGGCGTGGTCGCGTTCGGCGTCGCGCGCACGCTGGCGGAGCACGTCGGCGAGCTGATCCTGATCGGGACCGATCCGGTTCGCCTGGAACGGAGCGCCGCGACGCTACGGCACAAGCATCCGACGCTGGAGGTCCGCACCTCGACCGACCCGGCGGACGTGGCTGCGGCCGACCTGGTGTTCACGGCCACCAGCGATCCGGGCGTCGTCATCCGGCCGGAGCATGTCCGGCCGGGCGCCTGGATCTACGATCTGGGTCGTCCGGCCGACGTCGATCCCGCCGTCCGCGAGGTGCCCGGCGTGCAGCTCGTGCCCGGCGGCGTGGTTCGGCCGCCCGGGCGAAGCGTGAGCGACCTGGACCTGCACTTCGGCGACGGGCTGGTGCCCGCCTGCCTGGCGGAGACGATGATCCTGGCGGCCAGCGGCGAGCCGCACCGCGCCAAGACCGGTGGCACGGCCCGGGCGGCCGACGTGGCCTGGTTCCTGCAGGAGGGGCAGCGCCTGGGGTTCGAGATCGTGACGCGCGACGACCGGGTGGTGCGCGCCGAGGTCGTGCCTTGACGGGTCCTGCCTCGAGCGGGCCGCCTCCGAAGGCGGCCCCATGAAAGCGTTCCGGTTCGCCGGCGATCTGGAGGCCGATCCTCCGGCGGCGGCCGCGCTGTGGGCGGCGGGGTGCCGCGGGATGCAGCAGGAGGGCGAGGAGATCGTCGCCTGGTTCGACGACGAGCGGGCGCTGCCGGTGCGCGGCCGCTGGGAGGAGGCGGACGACACCGACTGGGTGGCCAGCTACTTCGCCGGCCTGAAGCCGGTGCGGCTCACCACCTTGGTGGTCGCGCCCACCCACGCGGAGGTGGCGCTGACGGCGGGGCAGAAGCCGCTGTGGCTGGATCCCGGCATGGCGTTCGGCACCGGCCACCACGAGACGACGCGCATGGCGCTGTCGCGACTGGAACGGGCGGAGCTGACCGGAGCACGCGTGCTGGACGTCGGGGCGGGGTCGGGGATCCTGGCCATCGCGGCGGACCTGTTGGGCGCGGCGTCGGCGCTGGGTGTCGACGTCGATCCTGCGACGCTGCCGGTGGCCGCGGAGAACGCCCGGCTGAACAGGTCGCGGGCACGTTTCGAGCTGGCCACCGTGGACCGGGCGCGACCCGAGCAGCGCTGCGACGTGCTGGTCGCGAACCTGTTCGCCGAGCTCCATGCCGAGCTCGCCGGCGAGTACGCGGCGGTGCTCGCACCGGGAGGCGCAGCGTTTCTGACGGGCATCCTGGACGATCGGGCCGACCTGGTCGAGGCGGCGCTGCCGGCCTCGCTGCGCCTGCTGGCCAGCGAGGCCGACGGCCCGTGGCGCCTGATGGCGCTGCAGCGGGTCGGATCGTGAGGTCGCACGTGGGCAGGACCGTGGCACGCTGGCTGGCCCTGGCGCTGGTGGCGGCCAGCTCCGCCTGCACGCCGCTGTACCTTCCGCCGGTCCCGCAGCAGCTGCCCACGCTGGAGACGCGCCTCCGCTTGCGCGATGTGCGCGTCGACCGGCTGGGCGGCCAGCCTGCGCTGGCGTTCGTCGCTGCCGAGGTGCCCACGCCGGGGTGGGCGGCCGTGCAGTGGTTCCCGCCCAGCGGGGGCGAGGTGGCGTCGGCCAGCGTGTGGCTGGACGAAGCGTCGCTGGGCAGGGTGACGCGCGTTCCGTTCCCGGACGACGTCGCCCGCGAGCGTCCCGGCCGCTGGCGGGCGGTGCTGTCGTTCGGCGACCGCATCGTCCGTCAGCTCGAATGGGACGAGCCCGCCGGACCGTAGCGGTCGGGCGGGCTCGTGACGGACGGATCGTCGGACGTCAGGCGGCTCGGCGAGCTCCTCTGAGCGAGTCGCGCTGCCGGCCCTTGAACCAGACCACCAGCGGCGAGAGGATGAAGATGCTCGAGTACGTCCCGACGCCGATGCCGATCAGCAGGGTGGCCGAGAAGTCGCGCAGCACGCTCCCCCCGAACAGCAGCAGGGCGATGACCGGCAGCAGGGTGGTGCCGGAGGTCATCAGGGTGCGCGACAGGGTCTGGTTGACCGACAGGTCCACGATCTCCTCGTAGCTGCGGTCGCGGACCTTGCGCAAGTTCTCGCGGATCCGGTCGGCGATGATGATCGAGTCGTTCAGCGAGTAGCCGACGACGAACAGCATCGCGGCCAGGACCGGAATGCTGAACTGGGCGTTCAGCAGGTCGATCACGCCCAGCGTGATGCCGACGTCGTGGATCGCGGCGATGACCGCGGCGATCGCCACGATCCAGGTCGGCCAGAAGCGCCACGACACGTACAGCAGGATCAGCGCCAGCGCCACGCCGACGGCGTACAGCGCACCGCGGCGCAGGTCGGCCCCGACGGCGGGCCCGACGAAGTCGGCCTGCAGCAGCGAGGCGTTCAGGGCGCTCGCCAGGTCGGTGGGGAACTGGTCGGCGACGTCCTCGTTCTCGGTCAGGCCCACGCGGACGCTCATCAGGTTCTCGCCCAGCACGTCGTCCTGCACCTCGACCACGGTCGCTTCGTCGCCCGACACGCCTTCGAACCCGAGCGCGTCGATCGCGGACCGGACGCCGCCGACGGTCAGCGGCTCCTCGCCCTGCATCAGCACCGCGGTGCCGCCGGTGAAGTCGGTGGAGAGCTGCAGCCCCTTGATCGCCACGGTGGCGATCGCCCCCAGCGCCAGCACGGCCGAGATCGCCATGACGACCGGGGCACGCCGGACGAAGCGGAAGCGGAGGCCGGTCGCGTAGAACCCTTTGGGCATCATCGGACGGCGGATCTTGGTGCTGGCCAGGTCCAACATCCAGGGGACGACCACGGTGTTGACGAACACCGCGGCGACGATCCCGATCGCCAGCGTGATCGCGAAGCCCCGCACCGGACCGGCGGTGTACTGGTACAGCGTTCCGGCGGCCAGCAGGGTCGTGACGTTGGCGTCGATGATGGCCGAGAGCGAGTTGCCGAAGCCGTGCTTCATCGACAGCCTGAGCCCGCGTCCGGCGCGGAGCTCCTCCTTGATGCGCTCGAAGCTGATCACGTTGCCGTCGACGGCGGCTCCGATGGTCAGCACCAGGCCGGCCAGGCCGGGCAGCGTCAGCGCGGCGCCCAGGCCGGCGAGCACGCCGAACACGAACAGCAGCGCCAGCATGACGCCGACGGTGAGAATCCCGCCGAACAACGGACCGTAGTACGCCAGGATCACAACGATCACCGCCGCGCCGCCGATCAGCGCCGCGTTGCGGCCGGCCCGGATCGAGTCCTGGCCCAGCGTCGGCCCGATCGAGCGGACCTCCTGGACCTGGAGGTTGATCGGCAGGCTGCCGCTGCGGAGCACCAGCGCGATGTCGGTCGCCTCGTCCAAGCTCTCGATGCCGGTGATCTGGCCCGAGTCGCTGATGCGCGACTGCAGCGTGGGGGCGGTGATGATGGTCCCGTCCAGCACGATCGCCATCCGGCGGCCGGTGTTGCTGCCGGTGAAGTCGCCGAAGTCGGACGCGTTCTCGCGCTTGATCTCGAAGAACACGGCCGGCCCCATCGAGGCGCCGCCGACCCGCTCGAAGTCCGCGCTGGCGGTGCGGACGATCTCGCCCGTGAAGGCGGTCTCCTCGAGCTGCTCCAAGGTGAGCTGCGAGGTCAGCAGACTGTTCGCCTCGGGCCGCACGAGCGCGAACTCGAGCTGCGCCTGCTGGCCGATCAGGTCCAGCGCGCGGTCCTGATCGCTGGAGGTGAGCCCGGGCAGCTCGACGATGATGCGATCGCCGCCGCTGGTCTGGATCAGCGGCTCGGCGACGCCGAACTCGTTCACGCGGTTCTCGATGATGTTGCGGGCGGCCTGCAGATCCTGAGGTGCGGGGTCGGGCAGCTCGGACTGCAGCACGACGCGGAGGCCGCCCTGGAGGTCGAGGCCGAGCTTCAGGGCGTCCGCGTCAGGCGTCCACGGTTTCCAGAGGTAGGCCAGCGAGGCGAGGATGGCGGCCAGCACCAGCAGGCCGGTGAACAATCGTTGGGTCATCGGGGCTCCCTATCGACGCGTCGTCGTCGAGGCGTCGTCATGTCGGTGGTGTTCAGAGCTGTGGTGTTCAGAGCTGTTCGGGATGCGGGCGTGTCGTGCCATGCCGCCCGACCCTCAGCCGCCTTCCAAGTTCCTTCGGGCGAACCACCGTTGCGCGCGGGTTCGCACGGCCCCGCGCGATCCCAGGAGGTGCCTGCCGGCCGGCGTGGCGGGCCGGGTCACGGCCGCGCGCCGCACCGTGCCGGCGAGCCGGTGATGGCTGGCCGGCGCGCTCGCGGACGACACCGGGGCCGTCCACAGCAGCGTCGTGGGCGTGGCGGTCAGGCCCGGATCGGCCGGCCCGTCGGCCGGCCGGTCGGCTCGGCTCGCGTCCGGGTGCAGCTGCAGCCCGGCCAGCGCCACCGACGTCGCCAACAGGAGCGCGACCGCCAGCGTCACCGTCGCCGCCACCATCGCCGCCACCGCGACGCCGGACGGGTCGCGGGATCGCACGCAGGGGCGCGATCGAGCGGGGCGGGGAGGACGGGCGCGGATCACGCGCGCCATCCTACCCCGCCCCGCGGGAGCGACGGTCGGTCCGTCGCGCTCCCGGGTCCGCGCGCTCAGGCGAGCGGGATCTCGACCATCTCGTAGACCTCGATCACGTCGCCTTCCTGCACGTTGTCGTAGTTCTGCAGGTTCACGCCGCACTCGAACCCCTGCGTCACCTCGCGCACGTCCTCCTTGAAGCGCTTGAGGCCGGCGACCGTGCCCTTGTACACCTCTTTGCCGTCGCGGGTGACGCGCGCCTTGGCGTTGCGCCTGAGCACGCCGTTCGTGACGTACGAGCCGGCGATGTTGCCGCTCCGGGGGACGCGGATGACCGCGCGGACCTCGGCGTGCCCGATGACCTTCTCTTCGAACTCGGGCTCGATCTGGCCGCGGATCATCCGCTGCACGTCCTCGATCAGCTGGTAGATGATCTTGTACGTCTTGAGCGGAATGCCCTGGCGCTCGGCGGACTTCTTGACCGCGCCGGAGGGGTTGACGCCGAAGGTGATCACCTGGGCGTCGGCGGTGGAGGCCAGCAGCAGGTCGGACTCGGTCGGGGCGCCGACCTCGGCCAGCATGATGTCGAGGTCGACTTCCTCGGTCGCCTCGGACTCGCGCTCCAGCACGCCCTTGATCGCTTCGAGCGTGCCTTGCGTGTCGGCCCTCAGCACCAGCGGAATCACCGTCTTGGTGGTCTTGCCGAACAGATCGGCCAGCGTGATGTTCTTGCGCCCGATCGCCTCGCGCTCGATCGTCTCGCGCTCGTCTTGGCGCGTTTCGGCGAGCTCCTTGGCGGCGGCCTCGTTCGGTGCCGCCTCGACCAGCGCGCCGGCCTGCGGCTGGCTGCTGAAGCCGAGGATCTGGACCGGCGTCGAAGGACCGGCCTCCTTCAGCGTCTTGCCGGTGTGGTCGGTGAGCCGGCGGATCTTGGCCCACGCCTCGCCCGAGACGACGTAGTCCGCGACGTGGAGCGTGCCGCGCTGCACCAGCACCGTCGACAGCACGCCGGCCTGCTTGTCGAGGATCGACTCGATCACGACGCCCTTGGCGCGTCCGCGCGGATCGGCACGAAGGTCCTCGACCTCGGCGACCAGCGCGATCATCTCGAGCAGGTCGGGAATCCCCTCGCCCGTCTCGGCGCTGATCGGCACGGTGATCGTCTCGCCGCCGTAGTCCTCGGGCACCAGCTCGACCTGCATCAGGTCGCGCTTGACGCGATCGGGGTCGGACTGCGGCAGGTCGATCTTGTTGATCGCCACCAGGATCGGCACGCCGGCGGCCTTGGCGTGGGCGATCGCCTCGCGCGTCTGCGGCATGATGCTGTCGTCCGCGGCGATGACGATCACGGCGATGTCGGTGGCGTTGGCGCCGCGCTGGCGGATGGCGGTGAACGCCTCGTGGCCTGGCGTGTCGAGGAAGGTGATCGGCCCGTGCACCGTGTCGGCGATGTACGCGCCGATGTGCTGGGTGATCCCGCCCGCCTCGCCCGCGGCGACCCGCGTCTTGCGGATATGGTCCAGCAGGCTGGTCTTGCCGTGGTCGACGTGGCCCATGACGGTCACGACCGGCGCCCTGAGCGGGAACGGCTGGCCGTCCTCGTCGAGCTCGGGACCGGCGTCGGCCGTGGCGACCGGCTCGGCCGGCTCGCCGGGCGAATCGGTCGTGGCGGCTGCGGCGGCCTCGTCCTGGTCCGCCTCGTCCGCGGCGGCCTGATCCGGGCTGGCCTCGTCGGGGCTGGCCTCGGCGCTGGAGGACTCGCCGTCACGGTCGGCCTCGACCAGGTCACGCACGGTGCTGGCGGTGTCGGCGTCCAAGGTGCTGGAGTGCGACTTGTACTCGACCCCCATGTCGTCCAGGATGGCGAGCAGCTCCTTGGATTCGACGCCTAGGTCTTTCGCGAGTTGGTAGATCCGGACTTTCGTGGGCATTCATCCCTCCCTGACGGGGCGTTCCCTGACGGGACGTTCGGTCACCTGCCGATCGAGCTCCGCCGCCACCTCGGGGGCGGAGGCTCGAAAAGCGCGCCTGAGGTCTTTTTCGCTGGCCCGGGCCGCGCACGACGCGCACAGCCAAGCGCCTCGTCCACCGGCCTTGCCGGCCGGGTCGAGATGCCAAGCTCCGTCCGCCGTGCGCGCGACGCGCAGCAGCTCGGCCTTGGGCGCCGAGGTGCGGCAGCGAACGCAGCGTCGCATGGGGACGTGTCGCGTGCCGACGTGTCGCTTGGGGACGTGGGGAGTGCGCGCCGTCACGGTCAGGACCCGCCGCCGCTCGTGTCCTTGTCGGAGAGGCCGTGCTCGGGCACGTCGTCCTCGGTGCGCTCCGCCTCGGCGTCGTCGAGCATGTCCTCGGCTACGGCGTCAGGGGCGGCCTCGGGGATCTCCTCCTCGAGCAGCTCGGTCTCGGTGCGCGGCGGCTGGTCCTCCCCTTCGGTCCCGGGCTGGGGGCCTGAGACCGTCCCGGGCTCCGACGCCGCGACGATCTCGGCGTCGGTGGGGACGCCTCCGGGCTGGCCGCTCCCGAACAGCGCGTCGAACCGGGCACGCGAGCCGGCCTGCGGAGCGTACGGGTCGTCCAGCCGGGTGGCGGCCGCCTGCATCGCCGCGTCCAGGTCGCTGGTCGTGTCCGACGCCTCGAGGTCGATCTTGTAGCCGGTCAGCTTCACCGCCAGGCGGACGTTCTGCCCGCCCTTGCCGATCGCCAGCGAGAGCTGGTCCTCGGGAACGAGGACGCGCGCCTGCATCTCCTCCGAATCGAGCTCGATGGTGCCCACCTTGGCGGGGGAGAGCGCGTTGCGGATGAACTCGCGCGGGTTGGCGTCCCACATGATGATGTCGACCCGCTCGCGCTGCAGCTCGGCGGTGACCGCCTGGATGCGGCTGCCGCGATGGCCGATGCAGGCGCCGATCGGGTCCACGTTCGGGCTGTTGCTGGTGACGGCCACCTTGCTGCGTGCGCCGGCCTCGCGGGCGGTCGCCTTGATCTCGACGGTGCCGTCGGCGACCTCGGGAATCTCCTGGCGCATCAGGTAGGTGAGCAGCTCGCCCGCCGCGCGCGACACCAGGATGCTGGGACCGCGGGTCCCGAGCTCGACGCTGGCGACGTACACCTTCAGGCGCATGCCCACCATGTAGCGCTCGCCCTGGATCTGCTCGCGCGGCGGCATGATCGCCTCGCCGCGGCCCAGGTCCACGAACACGTTGCGCTTGTTGTCGACGCGGCTGACGACGCCGGTGATGATCTCGCCGGCACGGTCCTTGTACTCCTCGTACACCAGCGCGCGCTCGGCCTCGCGGATCTTCTGGGTGATCATCTGCTTCGACGTCTGGACGGCGATGCGGGTGAACTTCTCGGGATCGACCGGGAACTCCATCTCCATGCCGACCTCGACGTCGGGATCGAGATCCACGGCCTCGCCCAAGAGGATCTCCTTCTCGTGCTCGTCCTCGTCCTCGTTGGGCTCCTCGACCACCTTGCGGATCTCGAGGACCTCCATCTCGCCGGACTCGGGGTCGATCGTGACCTCGATCCGCCGGCCGGGCATGACGTTGCGCTCGAACGCGTGCTCGAGCGCCTCCTCGAAGCTGACCAGCAGCTGGTCCTTGTCGAGGTTGCGTTCCGCCGCCATCATGTTGAGGGCGTCGATGAATTCCTTGTTCATGGGGTGTCCGTCTCCTTCGTCGTATTCGGTTGTCGTCAGCGCGGCTCGTCGGGCCATTCGGCCAACCGCGCGGTCTCGATGTCGTCCAGGTCCAGCACGATCCGCTCGCCGTCGACCTCGAACGTGACCCGGTCTCGCTCGACCTCGCGAACGACGCCGGTGAAGGCGCGATCGGCGGTACGGACCTTGGCCCGCAGGTCGTGGAACCGTTCGAAGTGCCGCGCCCGGAAGAGCGGCCTCTCGGCGCCGGGCGACTCGATCTCGAGCTGGTACGCAGCGGCGATCGGGTCGAGCCGGTCGAGCTCCAGCCCGAACGCCTCGCCCGCGATCTGCACGTCCTCGACCGAGACGAGCTCTTCGTCCAGACGGTCGATGCGCACCAGGACTCGCGGCGTGCGTCCCTTCCGGGACATCGTGGCCTCGAGCACCTCGTAGCCGAGCGGCGCGAGAACCTCGCGAGCGGCCTGCGCCAGATCCATGCTACCTCCTAAGGTCCGCGCCGCCCCGCGGCCTGCGTTCGGCGATGCGTGCGGCGATGCGTGCCAGGCAACGAAAAAGGCGGGCTCTGGAACACCCACCCGTCACGGCAGCCGGACCGTCGTCCGTTCACCATCCTAGCGCTTCGCGGCCGCCAGGTACAAGGCCGGTCGCGACGGCGCCGCAGCGCGAGGCGTCGCGACCGGCGTGCACCGCCTACGTGCACCGCGTTCGCTTTACAGCCTGCACGCGCGCAGGTAGCATGCGGCCCATGTCGGTTTCGGTCCGAGCTACCTGCTAGCGACGCGCCCCTCAGCGCGTCGCCCGACGGATGACCCTCATCGCAGGGTCGTCCTTTTTGTTGGTCGCGACGCCAGATCGCGACCGCTCGGGCTCTCCGCTTCCGACCGTCTGGAGGATCATCATGCGACCGACCGGCGAGGTCCTGCTGCTCACCCCGGGTCCGACCCCCATCCATCCGCGAGCCCTCGCCGCCATGCAGTGGCCGATGCGGGGCCACATGGATCCCGAGGTGTTCGCCTACAACGACCAGGTCGTGGCGGACCTGACCGAGCTGTACGGCGCGCCCGAGGGCGCGTTCGCGAGCCTCCTGTCGGGCACCGGGTCGCTGGGGATGGAGGCCGGGCTGGCCAACCTGCTCGAACACGGCGACCGGCTGCTGGTCGCGTCCAACGGCGTGTTCGGCGAGCGGATGATCGAGATGGGCCGGCGGCTGGGCGCCGAGGTGAGCGTGGTGCGCGCCGAGCCGGGCGCCGCGATCGATCCGGCCGTCGTGGGCGAGGCGGCGCGGCGGCTCGAGCCGAAGGTCGTCGCGGTGGTGCACGGCGAAACCAGCACCGGGGTGCTGAACCCGCTGGCCGAGATCGCGGCCGCGGTCCGCGGCAGCGGAGCGCTGCTCTCGGTCGACGCGGTCACCACCGTCGGCATGATGCCGTTCGACATGGCGGCGCTCGGGGTGGACTACGCCTACACCGGCTCGCAGAAGTGCCTGTCCGCGCCCCCCGGGCTGGCGCCCGTCGTGTACGGACCGGCCGCGATGGACGCGGTCGTCGCGCGGCGCACGCCCGTCACGAGCTGGTACGCCGACGCGACGGGGATGCAAGCGTACTGGCAGCCGGGCGGCGCCCGCGCCTACCATCACACCGTGCCGGTGCAGCTTCATTGGGCCACCGGCGAGGCGATCCGAGCGGCGCTCGAGGAAGGCCTCGTCGCCAGGGAGGCGCGTGTCCGCTGGCTGGGACGCGCGATCCTGGACGCCCTCGCCCCCGAGGGGTTCGCTCCGTTCGTGCCCGAGCCGCACCGGCTCCCGACCGTGCTGGCCCTGCGCCTGCCCGTCGGGCTCGACGACGCGGCGGTGCGCGGGGCGCTGCGCGGCCGGTACGCGATCAGCGTGACCGGCGGCCTCGGTCCGACGGCGGGGCGGATCTGGCGGCTGGGCCTGATGGGCGAGAACGCGCGCTACCAGCATTACCTGCGCCTGATGGAGGCGCTGGCCGAGCTGCTGCCCGCACCGGAGCTGCCCGCCCGGTTCGAGCGCGCCGCCGCCCCGGTGGCCGCGTGACCGACGACGACGACGCCCGCAACGACGCCCGCAACGCCGAGCGAGACGACGTTCGCGAGCACCAGGCCAGCGAGCTGGCCCGGCGGCGCGCCGCGCGGGCCGGCCTGGATCTCGACACGCTCAGGCGCGACGCGCCGGACCAGTACCGGATGCTGAACGCCGAGGAGATCGTCCGGGTCTCGCCCGAGCTGGCCGAGGTCGCGGCCGAGCTGGTGTGGGAGATGTTCGAGGAGCGGCGCATCTACCGCGTGCCCGGCGAGGGCGTGGAGCGGCTGCTGGCCTTTCCGCCGCTCTCCGAGCAGGAGCTCGAGCGCTTCGACGACGCGGCGGCGGATCTGGTCGCCCGGCCGGCGTACGAGACCGAGCTGGCGTTCTTTCGCACCGTGCGGGATCTGCGCGGCACGCGGCGCGAGCTGATGCTGCCCACCCCGCCCGAGGCGTGGCGTGGCGAGGCCGTCCTGGTCGGCCCGTTCCGCGACCGGGAGGAGGCGGAGGGCTGGCCCGCCGGACGGCTTCCGCCCGAGCTGGTGGCCGATCCGTTGCCGTACCGGGGCCGCTGGTTCTGCGACGTGTTCCGCGGTGACGAAGACCTGCTCTTTCCAGGGGACGGCTCCGCGTCGTGAGCCCAGGCGCCGACGAGCCGCGCGCTTGACGCTCGTCCGGGCCGGGGCTACAGTCTGTCGATGACGCGATTCGCTCGGACTGAAGCGTTCGTTGACTGAGCGGCGCGGGCCCACCGCGTCGCAGCGCCGCCGTTCCCGCTAGGGGACGCGGCTTTTTTGTGGTCGCGGAGCGGCCGCCGGCCCGCCGGGTTCCGCGCCCGACCGTCCCCGAGGAGGAACGATGCACGACGAAGCCCGCGCCGAGATCGAAGCCGCGACCGACCTGCGCGACCTGCAGCAGGTCCGGGTCCGCTGGCTGGGCAAGAAGGGGCGCATCACCGCCGAGCTCAAGGGCCTCGGCCAGCTCCCGCCGGAGCAGCGTCGCGAGGCCGGGCAGCGGATCAACGTCGTGAAGCAGGAGATCCAGCAGGCGATCGAGGACCGCAAGGACCAGCTCGAGCGGGCCGAGCTGGCCCGCCGACTCGCGGCCGAGCGGGTGGACGTCACCCTGCCCGGGACCCGCGGTCCGGGCGGCGGCCTCCACCTCCTCACCAAGGTCACCAACAGGCTTCTGGACGTGTTCAGCGGCCTGGGGTACGAGGTCGTCACCGGTCCCGAGCTCGAAAGCGACCACTACAACTTCGGGGCGCTCAACTTCCCGCCCGAGCACCCCGCACGCGACGAGCAGGACACCTTCTGGGCGGAGGACGGCCGGCTGCTGCGGACGCACACGAGCCCGATGCAGGTGCGCTACATGGAGACGCACGCCCCGCCGTTCAAGGTCGTCGTGCCCGGGAAGGTGTTCCGCAACGAGGCGGTCGACGCCACGCACGAGGCGCAGTTCCACCAGCTCGAGGCGCTGGTCGTCGGTGAGCGGATCACGATGGCCGACCTGCGCGGCGCGATCCAGGAGATGGCGGACGCGCTGTTCGGCGAGGGCACCCGGACCCGTCTGCAGCCCAGCTTCTTTCCGTTCGTCGAGCCGGGCGCCGAGTTCGCGATCTGGTGGACCCACCCCAAGACCGGCAAGGAGGAGTGGCTGGAGCTGGGCGGGTGCGGCATGGTGCACCCCAACGTGTTCGCGGCCGCCGGCTACGAGGGCGTGACCGGCTTCGCGTTCGGGTTCGGGATCGAGCGGCTGGCGATGGTGCCCTACGGCGTGCCCGACATCCGCTGGTTCTACCAGAGCGACCTGCGCGTGCTGCGCCAGTTCCGGGGCTCGCTGTGAACGTTCCCGTCTCCTGGCTGGCCGAGCTGGTCGGCGATCTTCCAGACGTGGCGCGCCTGACCGACCTGCTGCCCGGCCTGGGCCTGGGGGTCGAGGCGGTCCACGAGCTGCCGGCCGCGCCGGCGGGCGTCGTGGTGGCGCGGATCGTCGAGGCCGAGCCGATTCCCGGCTCGGACCACCTGACCAAGACCGTGGTCGACGACGGCAGCACGCGGCGCACCGTCGTGTGCGGCGCGCCGAACGCCCAGGTCGGCGTGCTGTCGGCGCTGGCGCTGCCGGGGACGACGCTTCCTGGCACGGGTCTGCCTGGGGGCGCGCAGTCGGGTCGAGGCGACGCCGGTTCGAGCGCCGGTTCGAGCGCAGGAGCGACGGTCGAGCGACGCGAGGTGCTGGGCGTTCCGAGCGACGGGATGCTGTGCAGCCCCCGGGAGCTGGGCGTGTACGACTACGCCGGCGGCCTGATCGTGTTCGCGGACGACGTCGCGCCGGGCACCGAGCTGAGCTCGGCGTGGCCCGCGGAGACGGTGCTGGAGCTGGAGCTCACGCCCAACCGGGCCGACGCGTTCGGCATGCTGGGCGTGGCCCGCGACCTGGCCGCCAAGCTGGACCGTCCGCTGCGCCACCCCGCCGAGCACGACGCGCCCGGCGACGAACAGGGCGACGACGGGCTCACCGTCGAGATCGAGGACGCCGCGGGATGCCCCCACCTGGTGCTGCAGCGCATCGACGGCCTGACGATCGGGCCCAGCCCGATCTGGCTGCAACGCAGGCTGGCGGCGCTGGGGTTGAGGCCGCGCAACAACGTCGTGGACGTCACGAACTACGTCACCTACGAGCTGGGGCAGCCGTCGCACGCGTACGACCTGCGCGTGCTCGAAGGCGGCGTGCTGCAGGTCCGCGGCGCCCGTCCCGGCGAGGAGGTCGAGCTTCTCGACGGCGAGCGCTACGAGCTGGACCCCGCCGACCTGGTCATCGCCACCGGCGCCCAGGACGGGCACGGCTCCAAGGCGGTCGGGCTGGCCGGCGTGATGGGCGGCCTGCACGACAGCGTGCGAAGCGACACGAGCTCGGTCGCGCTCGAGGTGGCGCACTTCGATCCGGTCCGGGTGCGCAAGACCGCCAAGCGGCACGGGCTTCACACCGACGCGCACCTCCGCTTCGAGCGGGGCGTCGACCCGGCGCTGCCGCCGCGCGCCGCGGCGCACTGCGCGCGCCTGATCGCCGAGGTCGCGGGAGGCACCGTGCACCCCGCCACCAGCCGCGTGGGCGACAGCGGTCCCAGGGCCGCGATCGCGTTCCGCCCGTCGCGCGTGGAGTTCGTCATGGCGTTCGACGTGCCCGCCGAGACGCAGCGCCGCTACCTGGAGGCGCTGGGCTGCACCGTCCACGAGACCGTCCACGAGACCGTGCGTCAGGACGGCCCCGACGCCTGGTCGGTGCGAGCCGCCCAGCTGGCGGTTCGACCTGTCGATCGAGGAGGACCTGATCGAGGAGGTCGCGCGGCTCCACGGCTACGAGCACATCGGCGCGACCCGCCCCGACCTGGCGTTCGTGCCGCCCAGGACCGATCCGACCCATCGCGCCCTGCGCGACGAGCTGGCCGCCGCCGGGCTGCAGGAGACGATCGCGTACGTGTTCACCGGCGACGAGGAGCTGGCCCGCGCCCGTGCGCCCCAGGCACGCGTCCGACTCTCGAACCCGCAGGGCGTCGAGCGGTCGCGGCTGCGGACCGCGCTTCATCCCGGCCTTCTGGCGGCCGCCGCGACCAACCGGGGCGTGGACGGCCTGGCGCTGTTCGAGATCGGGCGGGCGTTCCTGGAGCACGAGGAGGAGCGGCTGGGCGTGCTGCTCTCGGGCGCCTGGGAGCGGGGAGGCTGGCGCGAGGGCACCACGGTCGACCTGTGGCGCCTGAAGGGCCTGCTCGAGACCCTCGCCGATCGGCGCCGGGTCCAGCTGACGTTCCGGCCGGCGCTGGCCGAGGAGGCGCCCATGCTTCATCCCGGCGTCGCGGCGATCGTGGCGTGGAACGGGCGCGAGATCGGCGTCGCGGGCCGGGTGCACCCCGAGGTGGAAGGGGCGTACGAGCTTCCCGAGACGTACCTGGCGGAGGTGGCGCTTCCCCTGGAGGCGCGGCGTCTCGTCGTCGGCGAGGTCGCGCGGCAGCCGTACGCCGAGCGCGACGTGGCGATCGTCGTGCCGGACGAGGTGCCGTACGCGGAGCTGGAGCGGCTCGTGGTCGACGCCGCGGGCCCGAGGCTCATCGAGGCGTTCCCGTTCGACGTCTACCTTGGAGCGCCGCTTCCCAGCGATCATCGCAGCGTGGCGGTCCGGATGCGTTGGCGCGACCCCGTCCGCGCGCTGCGCGACGAGGAGGTCGACGCTCGCCTGAGCGACGTGGTCGCGGCGGTCCGCGACGCGGGGTACGAGATTCGCGGTTGACGCGCGAATCCGTGGGGTAGTGTGACGCCGTGAGCTGGATCGATCCGATCTTCGCCGTGGTGGTGGGCGTGATGACCGCGTTCGGCGCCACGCGTCGCATCGCCGGCCTCTGGGTCGGCGTGGGCGGCGCGATCCTGCTCCGGCCGCTGCTCGGGCTCGCGGACCAGGCGCCGTTCGCCGCGATCGGCGCCGCGCTGCTCGGGGGGCTGATCCTGGCGCTGTTGGGCCGAAGCCTGTTCGCAGGCACGCGTACCGGCGACTGGTGGAAGCGGACCGCGGGCGCGCTGGGCGGCGCCGTGCTGGGCACGGCGCTGGTGCTGGCCCTGGTCACGTCGCTTCCGATCCAGCGCAGCCCGTTCGATCCGAATCAGCTGTACTACCCGCCCCGCGACCTCCCGGCTCTGGTCCAGGGCGCCAGCCAGCGCTCCTGGACGGTCGGCGTCGGTCGCGACGTGTTGCTGTTCCCGCTGCTGGACGCTCAGGGCGTGGTGCCCGAGCGGAGCGCTCCGGTGTTGCGAGGCCTGCACCGCTTGTTCGTGGTGGGACAGCCGTGGCGGCAGGGAGGAGGCGCAGGGTCCTGAAGCCAGTCGACGCGAGGTAGCGCAAGCCCGGCCCACGGCCGGTGACGAGGTGGAGGGCCCCCGAGGTCGCGACGACACGCGACGGTCGGGGGACAGGCGCCCGCCGCGAGGCGGCGCGCCGAAAACGCGAAACGTCTGCGGGCCCCTCCCGAGACGGATCCCTCGCTCGCGTACGCATGCGGATCCCCAGACGCACCATCCGGACCGACCCTCCGGACGCACGGCACACCCCGAGACACCGACTTCGAGCCCGCAGAGGAGACGTCATGTGCGGCATCGTCGGATACGTCGGCCCGCGAGATGCGGCGGCCGTCGTGCTGGATGGACTGAAACGACTGGAGTACCGAGGGTACGACTCGGCAGGCATCGTCACGATCGACCCGGGCGGCCTGGTGGCCGTGAAGCGCGCCGGCAAGCTGGCCGTGCTGACCGGCGCGCTGGCCGACACGCCGCTGTCCGGTCGCTCGGCGCTGGGGCACACCCGCTGGGCGACGCACGGCCGCCCGACGGACGCGAACGCGCACCCGCATTTGAGCGAGGACGGCCGGCTCGCGATCGTGCACAACGGCATCATCGAGAACCATGCGGCGCTGCGCGAGCGGCTGCGCGAAGCAGGGCACCGCTTCGACAGCGAGACCGATAGCGAGGTCCTGGTGCACCTGATCGAGGAGCACTACGGCGGCGACCTGGAGGCCGCCGTGCGGGCCGCTCTGGGCGAGGTCGAGGGCGCCTACGCGCTGGTCGTCGCGCACGAAGGCCACCCCGAGATCATCGCCGCGCGGGCCACGAGTCCGCTGGTGATCGGCCTGGGCGAGGACGAGACGATCATCGCCAGCGACGTCCCCGCGCTGTTGCCGTACACCCGCACCGTCATGTTCCTGCGCGACGGCGAGATGGCGGTCGTCCGGCCGGACGTCGTCGAGGTGTCCGAGCTGGACGGCACGCCGACGGCGTTGCGGCCCGAGGAGGTGGAGTGGGACGCCGAGGCGGCCGAGAAGGGCGGCTGGCCGCACTTCATGCTGAAGGAGATCTTCGAGCAGCCAGGCGTCCTGCAGGCCACCTTCGGCGGACGGTTCGACAGTGCGGGCGACGACGTGGAGCTGGGTCTCGACCTCGATCCGACCGAGGTGAACCGCGTGGTGATCGTGGCCGCCGGCACCGCCTCGTACGCCGGCCTGGTGGGCGAGACGCTGCTGGAGCGGCTCGGTCGCGTGCCCGCCGAGGTGGAGGTCGCCAGCGAGTTCCGCTACCGGCGGCCGGTCCTGGACGAGCGCACGCTGGTGGTGGCGGTGAGCCAGTCGGGCGAGACGATCGACACGCTCGAGGCGCTGCGCGAGGCGCAACGCGCCGGGGCTCGCACGATGGGCGTGCTGAACGTGAAGGGGTCGTCCATCGCGCGGGAGGTGGACGACGTGCTCTACATCCACGCCGGACCGGAGATCGGCGTGGCCAGCACCAAGGCGTACGTCGCGATGCTGGCCGCGTTCGCGTTGCTGGCGATCCGCTTCGGGCGGGCCCGAGGAACGCTGGCCGAGGGCGACGCGCGCGAGCTGATCGCCGCCCTGCGCGAGACGCCGCGTCAGGTCGAGGAGGCGCTCCGCCGCCGCGACGCGGTGCGCGAGGTGGCCGCCGTGGTGGCCCGGGCACGGAGCGTGCTGTACCTGGGTCGCGGACCCAACGTCGCGTCGGCCTACGAGGGGGCGCTGAAGCTGAAGGAGATCAGCTACCTGCACGCCGAGGCCTACCCGACCGGCGAGATGAAGCACGGGCCGATCGCGCTGATCGACGAGGTCACGCCGGTCGTCGCGATCGCGCCGTACGGCGAGCTGCACGCCAAGACGCTCTCGAACCTGCAGGAGGTCCGTGCCCGCGACGGACGCGTCATCGCGATCGCCAGCGACGGCGACGACGCGATCGACTCGCACGCCGATCACGTGCTGCGCGTCCCGAGGGTGCCCGAGCTGCTGTCGCCGATCGTGGTGGCGGTGCCGATGCAGCTGCTCGCGTACGAGGTGGCGACGCTGCTGGGGCGCGACGTCGATCAGCCGCGCAACCTCGCGAAAAGCGTCACCGTCGAGTAGGGCGGACGGCCGCGATCGTGCGTCACGTCATGCGACCGTCCGCTCGCACCGCGTAGGCTGCGGCGTGCACTGCGGCAGCGACCGCGTCACGGCTGCGATGGAGCCGGAAGGAGCCACGGCACGGAATGGATCTCGACACGTTGACGGTGAAGAAACGGCTGCTGGCGCGCCTGATGCGCTGCGAGGACGCGGAGCTGCTGCACGCCATCGAGCTGCTTCTCGAGCGGACGGAGGCCACGGGCGGGGCTCCGAGCGCGATGGAGCTCGAGGCGATCCTGGGCGCCGTCGCGCACGCGCTGCGTGGCGGCGCGAGCCCGGCCAGCTGAGCGCGGAGCTGAGCGCGGACGTACGACCATGCGCGCGGTCCAGCGCCGCGCATCCGTCACCGCACGGCGAGGAGCGGTCCACGTATCGTCGCCGCATGGACACTTGGCCATGATCGCGGCGGCCGGGAACCTCTCGCCGTCCGAGCGTCAGCTGCGCATCATCAATATGATCAGCGGCATCGACGATTCCGACCTTCTCGACCGGATCGAGCACATGATCGATCTGCATCGCAGCGGCCTCAGGGCGATCGACGAGGCCGAGATGCAGGCGATCCTCGACGATCTACGGCCGGAGGGCGAAGACCGCTCGAACGCCGACGACTAGCTTCCTCGCTCCAGCAGGATCCAGATCACGACGGCTGCGGCCGCTCCCCACAGCAGCCAGCGGCCGGTGCGTCCCTTCAGGCGCTGGCCGAGGCCACGGACCTCCTCGCGCGCCGCGCGCGTGTCGTGGCTGCGCTCGACGCGTTGCGCGCGCCTGAGGGCCTGCACGCTCTTGCCGACCTGGCCCTTGCGCCGGTACGCGACGCCCAGGTTGTGGTGCGCGTTCGCGAACGCGTCGTCGATCCTGAGCGCGGCCTCGTACTGCGCGATCGCGTCATCGACCCGTCCGTCCTCGAGGGCGACGTTGCCCAGGTTCACCATCGCGCGCGGGTGCCTCGGATCGAGCTCGAGCGCGCGCTCGAAGCAGGCACGGGCGGCGTCGGCGTCGTCGTCCAGGATGCGGGCCGTCCCGAGCTGCGTGAGTCGCTCGGCTTCGAACGGCCCGTCCTCGCGGCCCTCGAACGCGGCCAGCGCCTCGAGCGCCTCGTCGACGTCGCGCCGGTCCAGCGCCGTGCCGGCCGCCGCGAGCGTGACCAGGTCGTTCTCGACCTCGGACCAGTCGATCCAGTCGGGTTTCGCGTCGACCTCGGCCACGACCCGCTGGGCGCGGGACCACGCCTTCTCGCGCAGCAGCCCCTGGGCGTCGGCCAGCGCACGAATCGCGCCGCGGTCCTTCTCGCTGTCCGTCTCGGCGCCTTCGCCGACCGCGATCACGCGCAGCCGCGCGGCGTCCTCGAAGCGCCCGTCCTGGGCCACCTCGCGCCAGCGGCGTGGATCGGCCGACAGGGCTGAAACGGGGGCGTCGGCGCTCACGCCGCCTCTCCCGTCAGCTCCCGGTACACGTCCTGGTAGCGCTCGGCGGACCTCGACCAGCCGAAGTCCTCGCTCATCGCCTCGTGGCGCATCCCCTGGGCGCGGCCGTCCTCGATCGCGACGCGGGCCTCCTCGGCGGCCCAGAGCAGCCCGTCCGTGGTGGCGTGATCGAACAGGAAGCCGGTCCGGCCGTGGCGGATGGTGTCGCGCAGGCCTCCCGTAGCGCGGGCGACGGGAAGCGTGCCGTAGCGCATCGCGATCATCTGCGACAGGCCGCACGGCTCGAATCGGCTGGGGATCGCCAGCGTGTCGGCGCCACCGTAGATCCGGTGAGCGAGGTCCTCGGCGTAGGCCAGGCGGACGCCGATCGCGCCGGGGTGCGCCGCCGCGAGCGCCTGGGCCCGTGCCTCGAGCTCGGCATCTCCCGAGCCGAGGATCGCCAGTCGCCAGCCGCGCTCCACCAGGGCGCCCGCCGCGCCGAAGAGGACGTCGATCCCCTTCTGATCGGCGAAGCGCGACACCACGCCCATCAGCGGTCCGTTCGCGTCCAGGCCCAGCTCGTCGCGAACGGCGACGCCGGCGGCGCGCTTGCCGTCCATGTCGTCGCGCGTGAACGGCTCCGGCAGCTCCGGATCGGTCGCCGGGTTCCACACGTTCCGGTCGATCCCGTTGAGGATGCCCACCAGCTTGTGCGACACGTGGCGAAGGGTGCCGTCGAGGCCGTAGCCGTACTCGGGGCGCTGCACCTCTTCGGCGTAGCTCGGGGAGACGGTGGTCACTTTCGAGGCGAAGTCCAGCGCGGCCTGCATGGCGTTGGCGCTGCCGAAGTGGTTCATGCCGCTCTGGCCGGCCGTGAGGGGCAGACGAAGCCAGTGCAACGCGTCGGGAATCGGCGACACGCCCTGGTACTGCACGTTGTGGATCGTGAACACCGTCGGCAGCCCGGGCCAGCCGGCCGGCAGGTGCCAGCCGTGCGTCAGCACCAGCGGCAGGTAGCCGGTGTGCCAGTCGTGCGCGTGCACCACGTCGGGTCGGAACCCCACGCGCTGGGCCACGGCGGGGACGGAGCGGGTGAAGCGCGCGAAACGGCGTACGTCGTCGGGATAGCCGTACGGCTGCGGGCGCCGGTAGTCGTCGTGCCCCACGAAGACGTAGCGGACGTCTCCCGCCTCGAGCGTGCCGACGCCGACCGGCTCGAATCCGCCGGCGAACGGAACGTCCACGTCGCCGATCCAGAGCGGGCCTGGGTCGGCCCGCAGACCGTCGTACCAGGGCGTGACGACCAGAACCTCGTGCCCCAGGTCGGCCAGCGCGCCGGGAAGGGCGCCGGCGACGTCGGCCAAGCCGCCCGTCTTGCTGTACGGAAACACTTCGCTGCTCGCGAACAAGATGCGCATCGTCGGCAGTGTACACGTGCTCTGGTCGGCACGCTTACCGTTCTCATGGCCCAGGAAGGCTACGCTTCGTCTCATGGCGAACCCCCGGAGAACGCATGAATCGTAGGTTCCTCGCGATCGGCCTGACCACGGTGCTGCTGGGCACCTTGGCGTGGGCCCAGTTCGGCCGTGACTTCGGCAACGAGCTGCTCGAGGATCCCACTGGACAGGCCCTGGTCCAGACGTACGGCGCCCTCAAGTCCAACTACCTGGAGGACGTCGATGACGAGGTGATCCTCCGAGGGGCGATCAAGGGGATGCTCGAAGCGCTCGACGACCCGTTCTCGTACTACCTCGAGCCCCGCTCGGCGGCGCGCGAGGCGCAGGACCGCACCGGCTCGTTCGAGGGGATCGGCGCGGTGCTGACCCCGCTGAACCGTCAGACCGGCGAAGGGGTCGAGATCCTCCAGGTGTACGCCGGCGGGCCCGCGGCGAAGGCCGGGGTGGAACGCGGCGACATCTTCCTCGAGGTGGACGGCGTCGAGGTGCGCAACGCCACCACGGGCGACGTCGTGGACCTCGTCCGTGGTCCGCGCGGCACGGTGGTCGAGCTGCTGATGCGGCGTCCCGGCCTCGACGAGCCGGTCACGTTCGCGATCGAGCGCTCGACGATCGAGATCGTGGACGTGTCCAGCACGCTGCTCGACGATGGCGTCGGCTACCTCACGATCCGCCAGTTCGGCAGCCAACGCGTGCACGAGCAGCTCGTCGAGGAGCTCGCCGAGCTTCGCGAGCGGGGCGCCACCTCGCTGGTGCTGGACCTCCGCGACAACCCGGGGGGACTGCTCACCCAAGGCATCCTGGTCGCGGACGAGTTCCTGTCGGGCGGCGACATCGTGTTCCAACGCGCGCGCGGCGTGACGCAGCGCATCGCCAGCGCCGACCCCGCGGCGAACGAGCTGCCGATGGTGGTCCTCGTGAACAACAACTCGGCGTCCGCGTCGGAGATCGTGGCCGGAGCGCTGCAGCAGAACGGCCGCGCGCTGGTCGTGGGCGAGGACACCTACGGCAAGGGCGTCGCTCAGAGCGTGATCTCGCTGTCCGACGGCGGCCAGCTGGCGTTCACCTCGTTCGAGTGGCTCACCCCCGAGCGCGAGACGATCGCGCAGCAGGGCATCACCCCCGACGTGTACGCCGACGACGCTCGGCACCCGAACACGATCGCGATCGAGGGTCGCGGAGCGGATCCGGGCCAGTCGCTCCAGATCGTCGTCGACGGCGAGGTGCTGGGGACCGCCACGGCGGGCAGTGATGGCACGTTCGACTTCGTCACCACCGGACCCCGGCCCGAGATCAGCCCGGTGCAGGGCGAGGCGATCGTGAACCTGGACGCCGACCCCGCGCTCAGGACCGCGGTGGAGACGCTCCTGAACCAGGTCGTGGCGGGCGCCGCGGCCGACTGATCCCGGCGCGGCGGGCCACGGCGAGATCGTCGTGATCGAGACGTGATCGAATCCGTGTGATCGAGATCCGCGGCCTCGTGAAGCGCTACGGACGCCTGACGGCCGTGGACGGCGTCGACTTAGGCGCCCGGCCCGGCGAGGTCCTGGCGCTGCTGGGCCCCAACGGCGCGGGCAAGTCCACGACCATCAAGATCGTCACGGGGCTGATCCGCCCGACCGCCGGCCACGTTCGCGTGGCCGGCTTCGACGTGGCGCGCGATCCGGTCGCCGCGAAGGCGCAGCTGGGCTACGTTCCCGACCGGCCGTACCTGTACCCCAAGCTGACCGGCCGGGAGCTGTTGCGCTTCCTGGGCCGGCTCCGCAAGGTGCCGGCCGCCGAGGCGCGGGCCGAGGCGTGGCTGACGCGCTTCGGGCTGCTGGAGGTGCAGAACGAGCGGATCGAGGCGTACTCGCACGGCATGCGCCAGAAACTCACCTTCTGCGCTGCGTTGCTGCACGACCCGGCGGTGCTGGTGATCGACGAGCCGATGGTGGGTCTCGATCCGCGTGCCGCACGCGAGGTGCGGCGGCTGATGCGCGAGCGGGCCGAGGCCGGCCGCACCGTGCTGCTCACCACCCACCAGATCGACGTGGCCCAGGAGACCGCCGACCGCGTGGTCCTGCTGGACCGGGGCCGTGTCGCGGCGCAAGGGACGCTCGCGGAGCTGCGCCAGCGGGTGGGACGCGCCGACGCCCGCCTCGAGTCGATCTTCCTCACGCTCACCGAGGAGCAGGCGGCGACGCAGGGGCAGGCCGAGGAGCTGGCCGATGGACCTGCCCGAGGACCGCCGTCCGTGCAGCGCCGTGACGCTGCTCCTGATGCGCCTGACGGCGCTGCGCAACGCCGTGGCGCACCAGCCGCTTCGCCACCTGATCGCCGCCGCCATGGTCAGTGCGGCCGGCTGGGGCGTCCTGGTCGCCACGCGCCGTGCCGTGCGCTTCGTGGACGGGTTTCCCGCCATCGGCACGATCGCCGACGCCGTGCTGCAGCGAAGCCTGGAGGGCCTGTTCGCGGTGCTGATGCTGGGCGTGGCGTTCAGCGTGCTGACCGGCGCCATCGCCACGCTGTACGCCTCGCAGGACCTGCCGCTGCTGCTGGGCCTGCCGCTGGCGCCGGAGCGGGTGTTCGCGCTCAAGACGGCCGAGCTGTTCGCGCAGGGGGCGTTGGTGCCCGCGCTGCTGACCGCGCCGGCGCTGATCGGCCTGGGCGTGGAGCGAGGCGCGCCGGCGATGTTCTACCCCTCGGCGGCGCTGGCGCTGATCGCGCTGTACGCGCTGCCGGTCGCGCTGGGCGCCGCGTTGGCGCTGGGGCTGATGCGCGTCGCGCCCGCGGGCCGGGTGCAGGAGCTGGCCACGGCGGCGAACGTGGTGCTGGCGGCGGGGCTGGTGGTGGGCCTGCGCGCGCTGCGGCCGGAGCGGCTCAGCGCCGCCACGCCGGAGGAGTTCGAGGCGTTCCTGGTCGGGTTCGCGCGACTGGAGGTGGGCTGGGCGCCGCCGGCCTGGGCGTCGCAGGCCACCTGGGCGGCGCTGGACGGTCGGCTGTCGCTGGGCCTGGTGGTCCTCGCGGCGACGGCGCTGGCCTCGCTGGCCCTGGTGTCCCGGATGGCGGCGTGGGCGTACCGCGTCGGCTGGATCCGGGCGCTGGACACGGTGCATGCGCGCCGCGACCCGGCGTCCCGGCCCGCGGCGGCGTGGGAGCGGCCGCTGGCGCGGCTGGGGCCGGTGGGCGCGGTGTGGATCAAGGACCTGCGGAGCGTCGCGCGCGATCCGACGCAGTGGTCGCAGCTGCTGGTGCTGGTGGCGCTGGCCGCGGTGTACCTGCTGAGCACCGGCTCGCTGGAGGTCGAGGGGCAGCGCTTCCGGGACGCGCTGGGCACGCTGAACCTCGCGTTCCTGGCGTTCCTGATGATCGGGATCGGGGTTCGGATGGCGTTCCCGCTGATCTCGCTCGAGGGCGAGGGCTGGTGGATGGTTCGGACCGGGCCGCTGCCGGTCCGGCAGCTGGTCGCGGCCAAGCTGGCCCAGGCCGCTGCCGCCGATGCTGGCGCTGGGCGGTGGGGATCGGCGCCGGCGCGGCGGCGTCGATGGACCTGTCGCCCGCCCTGGCGGCCGCGTCGCCGTGGGCCGGGGCGGCAGCGGCGCTGGTCGCCAGCGGTCTGGGCGTCGGGCTGGGCGCCGCCTGGCCCCGCTTCGACGCCGCCAGCGCGAACGAGGTGCCGCTCTCGCCGGGAGGGCTGGCGTACATGGGGGCCGGGCTGGCGTGGGCGCTCGGTCAGACGGCGATCCTGGCGTGGCCGGCCTGGCAGGTGCTAAGGAGCGCGGGCGGCGGAGCGGTATGGGCCACGCCCGGCGGGCGCGTGGCGATCGTCCTGGCGCTGGCCTGGACGGCGCTGTTCACGATCGTGCCGCTGCTGCTGGGCACGGCCAGGCTGGCGCGCTGGGAGCCGGGCGACTGAGCCGCGCGCTCGCGTCACGCTCCAGCGCGTCGACGCCCGGTCGCTTCAGGCCCCCGGCAGGGCCTGCCGCCAAGCGTCGGGCGCGTCTTGAGCGACATCCGCGAAGTTGTCGCGGAAGCGCCGTGCCAGGTCGGCGGCCTGCGCGTCGTACGCCGCCGGATCGTCCCAGGTGTCGCGCGGTCGCAGCAGCGCGTCGTCGAACGCCCGGCACGCTGCGCGGCACCTGCAGGCCGAACGCGGGGTCAGGGTCCAGGGGCACCTCCTCCAGCGCGCCCGACAGGATCGCGCGCACCATCGCCCGGGTCGAGGGAAGCGGAATCCGGTGGCCCACACCGGCCCGCCCGCCGGTCCAGCCGGTGTTCAGCAGCCACACCTCGGTCGCGTGGCGCTCCAGGCGCTCGCCCAGCAGGCGGGCGTACAGCGTGGCCGGCCGGGGCAGGAACGGCGCCCCGAAACAGGCGCTGAACGTCGCCGCCGGCTGGGTCACGCCGCGCTCGGTGCCCGCCACCTTCGCGGTGTAGCCCGACAGGAAGTGCGCCATCGCCTGGTCGCGCGTGAGCTTCGCGACGGGCGGCAACACGCCGAACGCGTCGGCGGTCAGGAACACGATCCGGTCGGGATGGCCCGCCATGCCGGTGGTGGACGAGCCGGCCACGAACGAAAGCGGGTACGCCGCGCGCGTGTTCTCGGTCCGTTCGGCGTCCGCGAAGTCGATCCGGCCACCCGCCAGCGTGGCGACGTTCTCGAGCACGGTGCCGAAGCGGGTGCTGGCGCCGTGGATCTCGGGCTCGTGCTCGTGAGAGAGGTGGATCACCTTGGCGTAGCAGCCGCCCTCCAGGTTCGAGATGCCGGCGTCCGACCAGGCGTGCTCGTCGTCGCCGATCAGGGTGCGGTCCGGATCGGCGGAGAGGGTCGTCTTGCCGGTGCCGGAGAGGCCGAAGAACAGCGCGACGCGACCGTCGCGCGAGGCGTTGGCCGAGCAGTGCATCGGGAGCGTGCCGCGGTCGGGTAGGCCGTGGTTGAGCGCCGAGAAGATGCTCTTCTTGATCTCGCCGCCGTAGCCGGTCCCGGCGATCAGCACCAGCCGCCGCTTCAGGTCCAGCGCCACCGCGACCGGGCCGCGCGTGCCGTGCACCGCCGGGTCGGCGTGGAACGACGGCAGGTCCAGCACCGTCCAGCCGCCCGGTCCGCCGCGCCGGTCGCGCAGGAACAGGTTGTACGCGAACAGCGCGTGCCAGGCCCGCTCGCAGGCGACGGTGACGGGCGTGCGCAGCGCGGGGTCGGCGCCGGCGGCCAGCGTCTGGAGGTGCACCGTGCGGCCGTCCAGCCAGGCGTTCATGTCGACGCGCAGACGCTCGAACGCGTCCGGTGACATCGGCCGGTTCACGTCGCCCCAGTCCACGGTGTCCTCGGCCAGGTCGTCTCGGACCAGGTAGCGATCATCGGGCGATCGACCGGTCGCGCTGCCGGTATGCACCACCAGCGGCCCGCCCTCCGCCAGGTGGCCCTCGCCGGCGCGGAGCGCGTGCTCGACGAGGTCCGGTGGCGCCAGGTTCCGGTGGACCGTGGCGTGGGCCAGGCCCGGCAGCGAAGGGGGGAACGAGTCGGTCATGGCGCATCTCCCGGGTGATCAGAGGGTGAGGGAGCGGATGGTGCGAAGGCGACACCGTGTTGTAGCAGGGCGCGGCGGGCGATCGGTGTCCGTCTGCAGCGAGGCGGGTACAACTAGCTCGGCGGCTCACCAACGCAGCGTGATGCCGAAGCGCGCCTCGCTTTCGGGCGTCGACAGGGACGCCCCGCCCTCGATCGCCAGGAACGGCGTGAGCTGGTACCGCAGGCCGGCGGTCAGCTCGGGCGTCGGCTGGACGGCGGCGACGTCGGCGAAGTCCAGGCGGGTGGCCAGGTCGAACGCGACCGGTCCCAGCTCGTAGGTGAGCGCCAGCGTGTTGCTGAGCGCATCGTCGCCGTTCGCGTCCGCGAAGCGGCCCACCTCGTAGCTCGCGAACAGACCCTCGCCGACGTAGCCGCCCAGCCGCAGCGACACGCCGAACGGATCGTCGTCGCCCGCCAGGACGCTGCTGAGGGTGCTGGTGCGGATCTCGACCACGTCGAGGCCCAGCGCCTCGGAGAGGGCGGACTGGAGCTCCGCCAGGATCAGCAGGTCCACGGCGCTGTCCAGTGCCGAGCGTGCGACGCCGCCGGCCACGCCACCGCCCGCCAGCTCGCCCGACAGGTCCAGCCGCCCCAGCGCGACCAGCGAGAGCAGCTCCGCCTCGCTCAACGACCGTGCGCCGGCGCTCAGCCCTTCGCCCGCGGGAATCGACACGACCGCGTTCGACGTCAGGACCGGGTCCAGATCCAGTCGGAACGGGCGCGGCTCGCCGGGCGTGGGGAGCACCTCCGCCTCGAACGTCAGTCGGACCTCGAACGTCGCGCCGGTCGGCTGCTCGAACGTCACGCCGCGCGCGGCGCTGGCCAGCACGTCGCGCTTGTCGAACGTGGCGACCGCCTCGACCTCCAGCACCGGGTACGCGCCCCTCGACGGCTCGAAGCGGGCGACGGCGCGATCGATGGTGAAGTCGCGTCCCGAGAAGCGGAACGTGCCACGCTGCGCGGTCGCTGCACCCGACAGGCGTGGAGCGGCCGCGGAGCCGGCCAGGCTCAGGTCGGCGTCGAACAGCGCGCTCCCGAAGTTCTCCGAGAACGACAGCCGACGTCCGACCAAGGCGAGGTCGTCGAACACGAACCGCGACAGCGCGGAGCGCCGGCCGGTACCGTCCTCCGGCGCTGGTCCCGCCGGTGGGCGGATTCCGAGCACGAACCGGCCGTCGCGTACCTCGACCCGGCCGGACAGGTGGAACAGCTCGTCGTAGCGGAGGCGCAGGTCGACGTCGCTGGTGCTGTCGTCCAGCAGCAGCGACGGGGCCCGCAGGGAGAGCGTCTGGCCGCTGGCGCGCAGGTCCAGCGGCCAGAGGGTGCCCTCGACCCGCAGCGGAGCGCCGATCCGGCCGGTGACGTCCAGGTACGGTCGTCCCTCCGCGTTGGCCCGCACGACGCCGGTCAGGTCGGTCACCTCGCCGATGAGGGGCACGTTGAGGTCGCCGTCCACGCTCAGGCCGGCGTCCTCGAGCCGCCACGGATCCAGCCGCAGGCGGCCGTCGCCCGCCACGCGCAGCTGTCCACCGACCGGCTGGACGCCGGAGATCAGGGCGTTCACGCTCAGGTCGGCACCGTCGAGCGCGACGTCGGTATCGGTCAGCCGGTAGCGCGCCCCGGCCAGGGCCAGCTCCAGATCCTGCGTCCGGGCGGTGATGCGCGGCGACGCGATGGTCCCCTGCGCGTCGACCGTCAGGTCGCCCAACGCCTCGACGTTCAGTCGCGCCAGCGAGGGGACGAGTCCCAGCAGCGGGGTGGCGTCGGCCTGGTCGGCGCGCAGCTCGAAGTCCAGCTCGTCTTGGGCGATCGTGCCGTGCGCCTCCCAGCGGCCGTCGCCCTCGAACGCCGCGTTCACGGTCAGCCGGCCCGCCTGCACGTCCGCCGCGAACGTGCCCGTCGTGACGATTCCGGAGCGCTCCAATCGGACCCGCTCGGTCGCGATCCGGACCGAGCCGCTGCCCGGCGCGCGCCACGGAATCTCGAGCCGAAGCACGCCCGTCGCCTCGGCCTCGACGTCCAGCGGGCCGACGCGGGCCTCGATCGGAGCCTGGATCGGGAAGCGCTCCAGCGTCCACAGCAGCTGCAGGCGTTCCAGATCGGCCGTTCCCTGGATCGGACTGCCGGCCCAGGCGCCGCTGAAGCCGACGCCGGTTCCGCCCGCTCCGAGGTCGCCCGCCCCTTCGATCCGCAGCGGCACGGCGCGACCGCCGGCTCGCAGGTCCGGCACCGTCAGCTGCGCCAGCACCCGGCTGCCGCGCAGCTCGATCACGGCCGCGATCCCGCCCGTCGCGCGGGGCGCAAGCCTGGAGACGCCGGGCAGGGAAGACACGTCCAGCTCCGAGATCCGGATCGACGCCTCGGTGCCTGACGCGGCCGCGCGGCTCGCGTCGCCCGGGTCGGTCGCCCTGTAGGCGGCCGGCAGGAGGTCCGACAGCCCGATCCGGCCGTCCAGCGTGGCGCGTCCCGCGCCGTCCAGCTCCAGGCGCCCCTCGACGGCCATCCCGGTCGCGACCAGATCGCCGCTCAGGGCGGCCACCAGGCCGCCGGGCAGGCGCAGCGCCAGGTCGCGCAGGTCCGCGGTTCCGGTCAGGCCGACGTCGGGCGCCAGGGTCAGGTCGGCGGTCGCTCCGCCCCCCGACAGCGTCAGGCCCACCGTCCGATCGTCGCCGCTCCACGTCGCCTGGACGGCCAGCGGGTCGGGCGCGTCCGACGCGTCGTCGATCCGGAGCGTGGCGTCGTCCAGGCCGCCCTGCAGCGACAGCGTGAGGCCCTCCCCGGTCAGCGATCGGCCCAGCGACCCGGCGATGAGCTCGGCAGGAAGCCCAGACGTCGAGGCGGGCCGGAACCGTCCGGTCAGGTCCGCGACGCCGTCGCGGACGGTGCCGTTCAGGACCAGATCGCCGGCCGGCGCGCGGTACGTCACGTCGTTCACGTTCGCGTTCGACACCGGACTCCACGCCACCGTTCCCGCCAGCCGGCCCTCGCCTTCGGCGGTCAGGCCGTCGCGTCGAATCGTCGCGAGGGCCTCCAGGGGCGCAGCGGCGGGGAGCGCAGCGACCAGGGCATCGTCGCTGGTGGCGCCCGGAAGCGCCGTGGGGACCAGGCGCAGGTGCGGAACGCCGCCGCGACCCTCGAGCTGCACCGTCACGCCCGGGACGTCCAGGGTCGTGGCCCCCGTCAGCCTCCACGGCTGGTCACCGTTCCACGACGGTGCCGTCAGGTGGGCCGTCGCCACGTCGTTCGTCGCGAGCTCGCCCGCCTCGGCGTCGCCCACCTCGGCGTCGCCCACCTCGGCGTCGCCCGCGATGCGGAGGTCCAGGCTGGGCCACGCCTGTCCCGAAATCGCGACCGTTCCGGCGCCCGGCAGCCCGGCGTCCAGCTCCACGGTGAGGGTCGGCCCCGTCGTCGGCGTATCGGCGATCGCCGCGCTGCCGGCGACGTTCACGGGACCGTCCAGCTGGACGTCCAGCGCCGTGTCCGGCAAAGCTCCCTCGCCGCGTACCTCGCCGCTGACCGAGAGGACGCCGGCAGGGGTGGGCAGCGACCGCACGTCGACCTGCCCGCTCCACGCGCCCTGGTCGCGCCGCACGTCGACGTCGACGGTCGCGTCTCGAACCGTGCCCGTCGCCGTCAGGTGCAGGGCGTCCGAGCGCAGCGACGCCGACCCCAGGACCGTGCCGCCGTCCGGTCCGGCGAGCTCCAGCTCGGCGGTGCCCTGTGCGCCTGGACCCTGTACGCCGGTGCCCGACGCGGTCAGGGCCAGCCGTCCCGCGCTGGGCAGCTCCAGGTCGCGTACCGCCACGGTCCACTCCTGGTCGAGCAGGTCCAGGCGAGCTTCGACGGCGCTCCCGGCGCCGTCCGCTGCGGGCGCGGTGTCCGTGTCGACCGAGAGCACGCTGCCGTCCGCCGACACCGTGAGGTCCGGCAACGGCACGCCGGCGACGGCGCCTCCGACCACGCTGCCGTCCAGCCAGCGGTCCGCGTCGAGGCTCAGCGCCAGCCGCGCCTCGCCCGCCAAGGCGCCGCTCAGCGTCGAGAGCGGCCAGCGGACCAGGACGCCGGCGCTGTCGCCGCTCGCGCCGCTCTCCGCGCCTGCGTATCGGCAGCACCCGTATCGGCACCGATGCCGTCCCCGCGAACGGTCGCAGGACCAGCTCGACGCCGGTCAGCTGGTCCTGGCCGTTCAGCACCACGTCGGTTCCGTCGGAAGAGGCGGTCAGGGCGCCGCCGGGCGCGACGATTCCGCCCGACGCGACCAACGTTCCGCGCGATCCGGCGATGCGAAGGTCGCTGCTCCATACCCCCTGCGACGTCCGGACCGATAGGTCGCTGTCCAGGTCCAGGCGCTGGTCGTCGGGTCGCCAGCCCAGCTGCAGGGTGCCCTCGACCGGGCCGCCCAGACGCAGGTCGGCGCGGATGTCGGGGACGGGGAGCGTGCCGTCCAGCGCCACGGCTCCGTCGACGGTGAGGTCGCCGATCCGCAGCTGGTCGGCACGCAGCGCGCCCGTCAGCTGGGCCCGGAGCGGCGGTACGCCGGGCGCCGCCCGGACGCTCAACGGACCGGTGATGCGACCCGAGGCACCGGCGCCGAGCGCCTCGCCCAGGTCGGCGTCGACCTCGGCGGTGACCGTCCAGCCGTCGGCCAGCTCGGCGCTGCCGGTGATCTCTCCGCCGCTGGCGCGGAGGGTCCATGCGCTCACGCGCCCTCTCGGTCGCGCTCCCCATTCCGCTTCCAGGGTCGCTCGGGTGTCCAGGCGCGGATCTTGAACGGCAGGAATCCACGCGCCGAGGTCCAGATTCTCGGTGGTCGCCTGGGCCCGCCACCCGGCGGCGTCGACCGTCGCGTCCAGGTCCAGCTCGGGTCCGCTCAGGGTCAGGCGCCCCCCGCCGAGGCCGGCGCCCAGCGTGCCGGTGGCCTCGGTCGCGCCGCCGAGCGTGACGACGCCGTCCAGACGAGGCTCGACCAGCGACCCGGCGAGCTCGAACGTGGCGTCCAGCGTGGCCAGCGACTCGGACGGCTGGCCGGTGGGGGCAGGTCGGTGGGGCAGGGTCGGTGGGTGCAGGGTCGGTGGACGCCGCGGCGGGCGATCGGGTGACGACTCGGAGCTGACCCGAGCCGTCGAGGACCGTGTTCCACGGCGGTCCGACCAGGCGCGCATCCACGTCCAGGTCAGCGGTGGCGGCGCCGGCCCCGACCTCTCCATCGAGGGCCAGAGCCAGCGCTTCGCCACGTCCGTCCAGCGTGGCCGTCACGGTCGGAGGCGCGCCTGCGGTCTCGAGCTCGCCGGCTGCGGCCCAGCTCGCGACGGCGGCGCCCGACCAGCCTTCGGTCCGGTTCCAGGCGAGTCCTCCCGCGTCGGGCACGATCCGTACGCCGGCCAGCTCGCGCCCCTCCCCGCGTAGCTCCAGCCGCACGAGGTCGACGCCGTTCAGGTCCACGCCGTTCAGCTCCGCGCCCAGGGCCAGACCTGGCGTGGTGGCGCGGACCGCGAGCGCGTCCCATGCGCCGGACGCGCTCAGCGCCACCGGGCCGGTCGCGCCTGTGAGGGACGCCGAGCCGGTCACCGCTCCACGAAGCTCGACGTTCGGCCAGATCCGTCCGCTCAGGTCGGCGCGTAGATCCGTGGGCTCCAGCACCACCAGGTCGGCGTGCTCCACGGTCGCTTCACCGTCCTCGAAGGCGCCACGGGCGCTGAACGTCCCTGCCGCCGGGAGCGCCGCCCGCGCGGGTACGGCCACGTCCAGGGTGGCGCTCCAGCGGTCGTCCTGGGGCCGTAGCCCCAGGCTGGCCTGCGCGCCCGACCAGCTCGCGACGCCCAGCAGGGCGCCACGGGCCTCGCGCGCGACCCGCAGCTCCAACGGCGCGTCGGCCAGGGTGCCTTCGAGCTCGACGGACGTGACGTCGGTGGCCACTCGGCCGCTGAGCGCGTACGCGTCGCCCGCCGCCTGCACCGTCCAGGCGTCGGCTCCGGGCGCCAGCTCGGCCGTGATCTCCTCGTCGCCCACGCGCAGTCGCACGCTTCCCGTGGGGCGTCCCTCGTCGCTGAAGGACGCCGCTAGCGCCACCTCGCGCCCGTCCAGCTGCCCGTCGATCTCGACGTCGGCCTCCAACCGCAAGGCCGGCGCCTCGGACGCTCGCCACGATGCGGTCAGTCGCCCAGAGGCGTCGGCGCGCACGTCGATCCCGGCCCATCGCCCGACGGCCGCGGCGTCCAACGACGACAGATCGGTCGAGACGGTCGCGAGGCCGCCGCTCAGCTGCGCCTGGCCGCTCAGGAGAGGCTCGCCGTCCGGCGAGGCGAGTCGCCACTGGGCCGATCCCTCGAGGCCGTCGCCTTCGCCAACGAGGATCACCTCGAGCGGTCGTCCGGCGGGCGCTACGCCGGCCTCGATCGTGGCGGTCCACTGTCCGTCCCGGCTCACGCCACCGCGCAACGTGGCGCGACCGGGCGCGGCGCTGGCCGCCGCGGGGGGCCAAGCTTCCGCAGCGATGGATCCGGACACCGTGGCCACCTCGCCCTCCGCGGCGGGGTCGGCGTCCAGCGTCGCGTCCAGCTGGGCGTGCGGGCCGCGAAGCTGCGCGACGGCGCGAGGGGCGGCAGGGGGGCCGTCCACGCGGACCTCGACGAGGTGCGGCTGCCCCGCGACGAGGGCTTCGAGCGTGAGCTCGCCGGAAAGCTGTCCGGACTCCAGGCGCAGCGACTGGCCGCTGGGACCGATCAGTCTGGGGGCGCTGAGCGGACCGTCCAGCGTCAGCTCGGTCGGCGTCAGGCCGTAGCCCTCGGTGGCGAGATCGGCGATCCGTAGCGTGCCCGACAGGTCGATCTCCGACAGCGAAAAGGGGGACGACGGGCCCGGCGACTGGAGCGGTCCAGCGATGCGGGCGTCCAGCGTCGCGCCGCTGGGCGGGTGCGCGCCGCTCACGACCAGGTCGAGCGCCGGCGTGACCGTTCCGGTGATCTCGGCGGTCGCGCCGGCTCCGCTCCAGCGGGCTGAAGCGAGCAACGAGCCGTCGCGTCCGGACGCGTCGTTCGCGGACGCGTCGTTCGCGGACGTGACGTTCCCGGCCTGGTCGCGTCCCGTCAGGACGATCGAGCCGAGCTCGGCCACATCGACGCGCAGCTCGCCACGCCAGGCGCCGTGGATCAGCGTGTCCACCGTCGGCAGCGGTGCGGCCTGGTCGGCACCTCCGTCGCCGGCCGGGCTCACCGCCAGCGCGCCGTCCAGCACCAGTCGTTCGAGGGCTGGCAGGAACGCTCCGAGTCGCGCCTCGGCGGCGCGGAACGATGCGCCGTCCGGGCCGACCTCGGCGTCCAGGTCGTCGCCTACGACCGTGATCCGGGTCGTGTCGTCGCTTCGGTCGACGGCGATCCGCAACGACGCGTCGCCAGCGCTCCAGCGGCCGCTGACGTCCAGGCGGCCGGCTGCGAGGTCCAGGCGTCCATCGACGTCGATCCGACCCTGAGCGTCGACCCCGAGCTGCGCGGCGGCGGCGACGGTCCGGGCGGGCGCGTCGACGCCGAGTCGCAGGTCTTCGAACGTCCCCTCGGCACGAACCAGCGCCGGACCGCCTTCGGCCGGTACGACCGCCAGGTCGAGGCTCGGGGCGGCGCCCGGCTGGTACGTCGCGTCCCCCTGGAGCCGTACCTGGGTGTCGGCGATGGCGCCCGGGAGATCCAGCCGCGCCTGGACCCGGCCGTCGCTCCAGGTGGCCTGCCCGTCCGCGATGCGAACCCGGAGGCCGCCGCCGTCGGCGCTCGTGGAGGACCGCGTCGTGATCGCGTCCAGCGACGTCGGGTCCAGCGACCACGGAACCGCGTCCAGCCGTACCCCACGCCAATCGCGGGCCGGGACCGTGCCGCTCCCGCTCAGCGCGCCGTCGCGCCAGGTCGCCTGGCCCCACGCGTGTCGCAACGTCGCGGTCACGGGAGCGCCGGGGCGGAGCGAGCCGCTGACCGCCACCTCGCCCAGCGGCGTGGGAACGGCGCCTCCGAGCGTGCCGGCGTTCCAGCTCAGCGCGGTCTCGACCGGAGCGGTCAGGGTGGCGCGGGCACGACCGTCGGCCTCGCCGGGAGTCAGGCGTACGCCCTCGGCGACGAGGGTGCCCGTCACGTCGACGCCGAAGAGCGCGCTCACGCTGGCCAGGTCGACCGAGCCGTCGAGCTCGGCGGCCAAGGCGGCGTCGAACGCTTCGGCAGGCACTTCGGCGGGCGTCGCCGATCCCTCCTCGTCGGTCACGGCCGTTGGGATGCGCGTCACGCGGACCGTCGCGAGCGACGCGGCGGGGTAGGTCTCGCGCAACTCGGTGCGAAGCGTTTCGGCGGTGCCTGGGCCGGGGGTCGCTCGATCCTCGTCAGGCTCGCCCCGCAGCGTCGCCGTTGGGATGCGCGTCGGCTCGTTCCCGGCCACGGTTCCCCCGCTGGCGAGAGCTCCGTCGAACGCCAGGCCCTCCGCGGTGCGTGAGAGCCGTCCCAGCAGAGCGACGTTCCCGGCCCAGGCCGCGAGCTCGCCCGTGAGGTCGCCCGTGAGGTCGCCCGTGCCGGAGGCGTCCAGCGACGCTCGCAAACGAAGGTCTCGGGCCAGGGACCTGCCGGCCAGCGCCGTGCCCGCCGGAACGGACGTCTCCAGCAGCAGACCGGTCTCGCCGGCGTCCAGCACCAGTCTCGGAAGGGAGCCGGGCGCCGCGTCGGACGCACCGCCGCTCGGGTCGACCTGGCCGGTCAGGCTGGTCGGGGCGTACGACGCCGTGCCGCGCAGGCTGGCCAGCGGATCGGACGGATCCAGCGCCAGGTCGGCCTGCAACGGGCCGCTGGCGTCCGCGACGGTCAGCGGCACGCCGTCCGCGAGCAGCTGGACCAGGCCGCTCAGGTACGACGCGTCCAGCCGGTCGCCGTCCAGCTGGACGGCGATTCCGTCGCGCGGCGCGTCCGTGGCCAGCCAGGGAAGCTGGGCCGTCAGGGCACCTCGCGTCGCGTCGATCCGGGCGGGCGGGGCGGCGACGTCGGTCAAGATCAGCTGGCCCGTCAGGGTGGAGCCGGCCGGTCGCCAGGCATCGAACCTGCCGTCCACGACCTCGACGACGCCGCGTGCCGGTCCGATGGCGACGGTCGAGGGCGTCAGCGACCAGCGCAGCGGCTGCGCTGGCGGGTCGGCGTCCGGGGTCAGCGGGAAGGAGCCGTTCACGGAGATCGGACCCAGCCGGCCGTCCAGCTCCGTGAGGGTCAGGTCGGCGTAGCGACCGGTGACGACGCCGCGCAGGTCGGTGTCGGGGGTCAGGCCGGGCAGGTCCGGACGCCAGGGCGCGTCGCCGCGCAGCTCCAGGGCGAACGGCAGGTCGGCCAGCGGCCCGTCGACGCGAAGCTCCAGCTCGACCGGCTCGCCGGCCAGCGGACCGGTGTCCCGCAGCCGTACGGCGCCTTGGACGGCGCCGCCCGGCGACGGTCACCGCTCCCTCGAGACGCCCGCCGGCCTCGGGGGTGCCTTCGACGAACGCGTTGATCGTGCCCCCGTCGATCTGACCGTCCAGGCGGACGCGTCCCAGCGGGCGTGGGGACGCGATCTGCGCCGTGGCGTCGAACGTGCCGGTCAGCCGCTGGGCGGTGCGGAGCTCCAGACTGGCGGACAGCTCGGTCGCGGGACCGATCTCGGCGTCGTCCAGCGCGACGTCCCAGGTGAGGACGTCGTCGCGAACGCCAGCGTCGACGCGGAGGGTCCCGTCCAACGCCGAGCCGGCGGCCGTGAACGCGAGTCCCTCGCCACTGCGGAACGTCACGTCGTCGGTCGCCAGCTCGAACGGTCGGTCGTTCAGCGTCCCCTCGGCCCGCACGGTGCCGTCCAGCTGCACGCGCGTCCAGCCCGAGAAGCTGGCCGTCACCAGCGCCGTTCCGTCCGGCGCCAACGCGGCGGGAAGCGACCCGCCGGTGCCCCAGCGCGCAGCGGCGTCGACGTCGGGCGTGGCGCGCACGGAGCCGCTCCAGCGGCGGTTGGGCACGTCCACCGTCACGGCCGCGGCGACGGGGCCGGAAAGCGCCCGGCCGGTCAGCTCCGAGGTGATCAGTCCCGAGTCCAGGACGACCGGACCCTCGATCTGGTCCACGTCGACCCTGGCCGCGACCAGGCTGCCGTCCCGGACGTCCAGCCGGCCGGTGACGCCGCGACCGGGGCGGTAGGCCACCGTTCCCTCGGCCCGGCCGCCCTCGACGCCGGTCCACCAGGCTCGCGCCAGGCGGAGGTCGGCGTCCTGCACCTCGGCCTCGACCGTGAACGGCGACAGGCCGATGTCGGCGGCGAACGTCAAGGAACCGTCGTCGCTGGCCAGCCGACCGGAAGCCTCGATCGAGCTGCCGGCGCCTGCGACCTCGAGCGCCTCGAGGCGCAGATCGGGAAGCGTGTACGGCGCGTCGCCCAGCCGCACGCGCACGCCGACGAGGCTCAGCTCGCGCAGGTCGGGGCGGACCGGCAGGCCGCCGGCGTCGCCGCCGCCCAGGTCGCGCAGCTGCTCGCCGTCGACGTCGACGTCGGCGTTCTCGATCGTGATCCACAGCGGCAGGTCGCCGGTCAGCAGGGCGGGGGCGAACCAGGTCAGCTGGGCGCGCCCCAGCGTGGCGTCCACGCCGGGGCCTTCGATGCGGACGCCGCGCAGCTCCACGGTGCGCCAGGGGTCGCCGGCGCTGTCGCGCCAGTCGACCGTCCAGCCGGCGCGTTGGGCCGCGCCGCGCGCCTGCTCCAGCAGCCAGCCGCGTCCGGCCGGCGTTCGCGGCACGAGAACCGCGACGAGAACCAGCGAGACGAGCACGAGGAGGGTCAGGAGCGAGCGTCTGGGCACCATTGTCGAGCGACTCCGCGAGACGGAGCCGGGGCGTCATGGTATCACCGGCCAGGTCACGTCCTGAACGTGGCCGACACGACCGGCGGGCATCCGTCGCGACCGGGAGAAACGGCGCACCTGCTGTAGCATGCGGGGCGTGAGCGAGACGACCGAACGACTGACCGCACTGGTGGCTGGAGACGTGCAGGCCGTGGGCTTCCGGGCGTTCGTCCGGCGCCACGCGCAGGATCTGCGCCTGGCCGGGTCGGCCGAGAACCTGGCGGACGGCCGGGTCGAGATCGTCGCCGAGGGGCCAAGGAGCGAGCTTGAGCAGCTGTTGATCTTCCTTCGTCGCGGCCCCGTCCACGCCGAGGTCGAGAGCGTCGAGGAGCATTGGAGCGAGGGGGGCGGCCTGCGTGGCTTCCACACCTACTGACGGTCGGGCGGACGGTCCGGCTCACCGTCCAGACGACGTCGACGTGCCCGCTGTCGACGTGCCCGCACCGCTGGGCGACGCCGCGCTGGCGCGGGTACCGGGCGTGCTGGGCCGGATCGCGACCGAGCGCGCGCGGGACTACGCCGAGGTCGACGTGCCGGCGCGCGTTCCTGTCCCTGCGCCCGGCCAGACGGGCGAGGCCGACACGCAGCGCTCGTCCGCGACAGCCTCCGGCCGGTCGCGACCGACTCGCCGCCGCGCTTCGCGCTCCCGGCCTGTCGCTGATCACCGAGATCAAGCGCGGCAGCCCTTCGCAAGGGTCGATCGCCGACCTGGAGCCGGTCGAGGCGGCGTTGGCGTACCAGGCCGGCGGCGCGGCGGCGCTGTCCGTCCTGACCGAGCCGCGACACTTCGGCGGTCGGCTTTCGCACCTGCGCGATGTCGCCGCCGCCAGCTCGCTGCCCGCCATGCGCAAGGAGTTCGTGGTGCACCCCGCGCAGCTGACCGAGGCGGCGGAGGCCGGCGCGGCCGCCGCGCTGCTGATCGCGGCGGTTCTCGGTCCGCGGCTGGGCGCGTACCTGGACTACGCGCACGCTCTGGGTCTGGACGCCCTGGTCGAGGTGCACGACGAGGCCGAGCTGGAGGCGGCGCTGGCGGCGGGGGCCGAGATCGTGGGCGTGAACAACCGGGACCTGCGCACGCTGGAGGTGGATCTGGCGACCGCGCCCAGGCTGCTGCGGCGCGCCCGGGACGCGGGATTCGCCGGCGTGCTGGTCGCCGAGTCCGGCTACGCGGGGGCGGACGACCTGGCGAACGTCGCGGACCTGGCCGACGCTGCCCTGATCGGCACGGCGCTGGCCGGAAGCGGCGACCTGGCGCGTGCCGTTCGCACGCTGCTGGCCGACCTTGCCGCGCGCACCGCGTCCGCACCGGCCCAGCCTGGGAGGAGACCCTCATGAGCAGCTACGTCATCACCGGCGCGTCCAGCGGGATCGGCGCCGCCATCGCGAACGCCCTGTCCGAGTCGGGTCGGACGCTGATCCTCAACGGGCGCGACCGCGCCGCCTTGGACGCCGTGGCGACGGACGTCCAGCAGCTGGGCGCCAAGGCCGACGTCCGGCCGGCCGACCTGAACGACGACGAGCAGCTGCACGCGTTCGCGGCGGATCTGCCCGATCGGCTGGAGGCGCTGATCCACAGCGCGGGCGTGGCGCTGCTGGGGAACCAGGCGGACCTGCCGGTCGCGAATCTCGACCTGCAGTACCGCGTCAACGTGCGCGCGCCGTTCCTGTTGACGCAGGCGCTCCTGCCGACGCTTCGGGCGTCCGCGGGCCTGGTGGTGTTCGTCAACTCCGGGGCGGGGCAGACCGCCAAGGCGGGATGGGGCGGCTACGCCGCGTCGAAGTTCGCGCTGCGCGCTCTGGCGGACTCGCTGCGCGACGAGGAGGCGGACCGGGGCGTGCGCGTCACCAGCATCTACCCGGGGCGGACCGCGACCCCGATGCAGCGCGAGGTGCGCGAGCAGGAGGGCGGCGAGTTCGAGCCCGAGAACTACCTGCGCCCCGAGGACGTGGCCCGCATGGTGGCCGAGGTGGTGCGTCTTCCGGCCGGCGCGACGGTGCCCGACCTGTCGGTCCGGCCGCGGTGAGGCGGGCAGGCCCTCCAGCGCAGCCCATCCTGGACCCGGCGGCGGAGTCCGGCGACGCTCCGCGGACCCGCCTGCGGCAACGCACCCTGAGAGAACGCACCCTGGGAAACGGCGTGCGCATCGTGGCCGAGGAGCTTCCCGGGCGCGAAGGCGTGTCGTGGGAGCTGTCGCTGCCGATCGGCGCGATCCACGATCCCGAGGACACGCCCGGCGCGACGGCGCTGCTGTGGGAGTGGCAGGACCGTGGCGCGGCCGGGCTGGGCGCGCGTCAGCGGCGCGAGGCGTTCGCGCGGCTGGGGGTGCGCGGCGGCGGCGCGTCGGGTCGCGATCGCAGCGTCGTGGCGGGCAGCGGCCTGGCGGACGTGCTCGCGGACGGCCTGGCGCTCAGCGTGCACGAGGTGACCGACCCCACGCTGGACGACGCCGAGCTCGAGACCGCGCGGATCCACGCCCTGGAGGCGCTGGACGCGCTGGAGGACCGGCCTGCCGATCGCCTGGACGAGGAGCTGACCGCCCGGGCGTTCGTCGGTCCGTACGCCCGCAGCGCGCTCGGAACGGTGCAGGGGCTGACCAGCGCCACGCCGGCGGCGGTGCGTGCGCACCGCGACGCCGTCGTCGGTCCGGCCGGCGCGACCCTGGTGATCGTCGGGGGCGTGGACCCCGAGGCGGCGCTGGACCTGGCGGAGGCGGTGCTGGGCGACTGGCGTGGCGGCGCGTCCGAGGGATCGTCCTCGGCGTCACTAGGTGGCCTCGCCGGCAACGCGCCTCGCCACCCGGGTCCGCCACGGTGGGCCGATCCCGCCAGGCACACCGTCCCGAGCGACGGCGAACAGACGCAGCTGGGCTGGGCGTGGCCGCTGCTGCCCGCCGACGACCCGCGCGTCGCGGCGCAGGCGTTGGGGCTGGCGGTCCTGTCGGGCGGCATGGGCGCTCGGCTGTTTCGCGAGGTGCGCGAGGCCCGTGGGCTGGTGTACGCGGTGGACGCCGGCGCGCGGGCGGTGCGCGGCGCGGCGTGGGGCACCGCGCACGCCGCCACCACGCCCGAGCGGGTCGAGGAGACGATCGAGGTGGTGCAGCGCGAGCTGGCGAAGCTGGCGGACGGCGTGCACGAGGACGAGCTGCAACGCGCGCGCACGCTGCTCCGCACCCGCGAGGCGATGCAGGCCGAGTCCAGCTCGGGGCGTGCCGGGCAGCTCATGCGGGACCTGTTGCTGCTGGGGCGGCCGCGCTCGGCCGGTGAGCGGCTGGACGCCCTGCTACGGCCAACGCGGGCCGACGTGGACGCGGCGTTGGCCGCTGCCCCGTGCCGCACGCCGACGCTGGTCGTGCTGGGCCCGGAGGCGGCGTGACGCCCGGAGACGGGGTGACGCTCGGGGACGAGGTGGCGCGCCAGGTGACGGCTCAGGGCACGCGCGAGGCTCGCGTCCTGCCGTCCGGTGCCACGCTGGTGACCGAGGTCCGCCCGGACGCCGCCAGCGCCGCGGCCGGATGGTTCGTGAACGTCGGATCGCGCGACGAGCCCGCCAGCCACGCCGGCATCTCGCACGCTTTGGAGCACCTGGCGTTCAAGGGCACCGACGATTGGGACGCGTACGAGCTGAACCAGCGCCTGGACGCGCTGGGCGCACGCAGCAACGCGTACACCGGCGAGGACCGCACGGCGTACTACGGCAGCGTCCTGCCCGAGCACCTGCCCGCGCTGAACGAGCTCCTGGCCGCCCTGCTGCGCCCCGCGCTGCGGGAGGACGACGTGGCGCTGGAGCGCAGCGTGATCCTGGAAGAGATCGCGATGGCCGACGACGATCCCGAGAGCCGCGCTGCCGACCTGGTCGCCGCCGCCGCGTTCGGCGAGCATCCGCTGGGCCGGCCGATCCTGGGCACGCGCGACAGCGTCGCCGCGCTGACCGCCGCCGACCTGCGGGCCTGGCACGCCGCGACGTACCGGCCGGACCGGCTGGTGATCGTGCTGTCGGGCCGCGTCGACGTCGATGCCGAGGCTGAACGGGTCGACGCGTTGGTGCGGAGGCTCACCGAGATGGCCCCACCGCTCGGCGAGGACCCGCCGGTCCCCGTCGGCCGGGCTTCGCCCCTGTGGCGGCCCGGCACCGCACGCCACGGCGACCGCAGGGTCAGGCGGGCGTACGGAGCGTTGTTGGCGCCCGGCTTGCCGCAGGACGATCCGAGGCGCATCGCCGCGACGCTTCTCGCGCAGGTCCTGGGCGAGCCCGGGCACGGCCGGCTGCACTGGGCGCTGGTGGACGAGGGCCTGGCGGATCAGGCGGGCCTGCTCCACGAGGCGGGCGACGGGTTCGGAACGTACGGGGGCTGGTTCGAGACCCGCGCACGTGACGAGACGCGTGTCCGGGAGCTGTTCGTCCGAACCCTGCGCGAGGCGCAGGACGCGCCGCTGGACCCGGACGCGTGGGCCAGCGCGGCACGCACGCTGGCGACGGACGTGGCGCTGCAGGCCGAGACGCCGTACGGCCGGCTGATGGCGCTGGGCGACGCCTGGATCGAGCGCGGGGAGCTGCACGATCCTGCCGACGAGGTCGCACGGATCCTGGCCACCCCGCCGGAGGCCGGGCAGGCTCTCCTGGACGAGCGTCCGTTCGACCAAGCCACGTGGGTGACCTTGGGTCCCCTTCTCGGGACCGAGGCGCGCTCCGGCACGGAGACCGACCGCGTCGACGCTCATCCGCTCCGGGTACCCTGACCCCATGCAGCTGGACGCGACACCACCGACCACCAGCACGCGGCGTTCCGGCCCGGCGTGACCGTCCGCTCGGGTCCACGCGAGAGCCAGCGGTCGTCGGCTCTCGACGGTCGATCCGCCGGCCGCTTCGTGCGAGCCCTGGCGGTGGCGCTGGTGCTGATCGTGGGCTGCGCTGGCCGGCTTGACCAGCGCGGCGTGGGGTCAGGACGACCCGTCCACCGTCCCGGCGTCCGATAGCACGTCCGATCCCGCACCGATCCCCACCGCCGAAGCCTATCGCACGCCTGACGGTCGTCCCGCACGGCGAGCAGTCGTTCGACCTGCTGACCGGCGAGACGACCCTCCCAGACGGCGGCGTGATCACCGACACCGAGACCGGCTTGCGGCTCGACGCGGGGTTCGTGCGCTACCGCGAGGGCGCGTTCATCGAGGCACGCGACGCGACCGCCGACACCGCGGACGGCTCGCTGGTGGCGCCGGAGCTGAGGATCGACGTGCCGACGTTGATCGCCACGGCGCCAGCCGGGGTGAGGTACGTGCGCGACGGTCTGGAGCTGGTCGCGGCCAGCGCCGAGCTCCGGTTCGGCCCCGAGCTGGTGCGGTTCGAGCACCCCACCGGCGCATCGCTGGACCTCGAGGCGCGAGCGCTGCTGCTGGACCTCCGTACCGGCGACGCGCTGCTGCTGGGACCGTACCGGTTCCAGGACGGGCCGTTCATCCTCAGCGACGATCGCGAGGACGCCGTGCTGCAGCTGAGGCCCGTCACGACCGACGCCGGCACGCCGACGTACCGCGCCGCGAACGAGGTGGACGAGGACCTGTGGACGCGCATGGCGCCCGTCCGCTGAGTCGCGTGGCGCGGCTCCTGATCTGCCTGGCGATCGCCACGCTGCTGGCCGTCGCCGGGGCGCAAGAGTCGGCACGTGCGAACCGGTGCCCGAACCGTCTCAGGACGCGACGGAGGTCCGCAGGCGTGGCGCTGCGGCCCTGCTGGACACGCCCCTGGGCCAGCCGTGCGGTGACGACGGCGCCGTCGTCGAGATCGAGGGCGTGGGGCGGGCCGTCTACGACACGATCCTGTTCGATGGCGCAGAGGGAATCGCCCGCCTGTCGGGCGGCGTGTGCATCGAGGTGCCCCAGATCGAGCTTCGCCTGCGGGCCGACGTCGTGGAGCTGTCGGGACTGAACGTCGATGCGGCCGCGGACGCCCCGCCGCCCGTCCTGCGTGCCGGTCCGGCCGTCCTCGGGGTCGCGGGCTGGCGGCTGCGCGTCGAGGAGCTGACCGGTCCGGTCGATGCCCTGTCGGTGCGGGGCGTGATCGTGTTGGGCGCCGGCGTGGTCGGCACGGCCCGCAACGGCCGGTTCTCGGAGGCCGGCTCCATCCTGAACGACGTGTCGCTCGCGACGAGCGACTACCTGCTGGACGCGCGTTCCGCGCGCCTGGAGGGGAGCGAGCTGGTTCTGACCGACGCCAGCGGAACGAGCTGCACCTGCGGGGTCGAGCGCTACCGGCTGCTGGGTCGGACCGTGCGCACGACGATTCCCAGGTTGGGAGGCTCGGTCGAGGGGGCGATGGCAGAACCCACCGAGACGATCATCGAGGAGCCTCGCCTGCGCATCCTCGGCGTCGAGATCCCGCTGGGCGACGAGCTGGTCCTCGGCCCGGACGGTCCTCGGGTGGAGCTGCCCGTCGAGGTGGCCGAGCGCGACGGCCTGGGCACGGTCGCCGTCCTGCGCCAGGGCGACCTCGCCGTGGGCCGGCTGGAGCTGGGTGTCGCCAGCGAGCCGCACCTCGCGCCGCTGGCGTCGCTGCGCGTGCAGCAGGGCGGCACGGTGGTGGCCATGCAGGTGGACGGTCGCGGCCTGGATCTGACGGCCCGGGACCGCCGGCCGCTGGGCAGCGGGGTGTGGGCCGAGGGGTTCACCGACCTCGATCTGCAGAGCGATCCGGGCGTGCTCCGCAGTGGTGGCACCCTGGGCTGGTCCGGCCGGACGCCGGTGCCGCTGGGATCGCTGGAGGGCGTCACGGCACGATTGGACGTCCGCGCGGGCGCCGAAATCGCTGCCGAGCCCGCCACGGTCGGTCCCGGCGCGGGCTCGGGTCCGGCATCGATCCGACTGCCGGGACGGGCGGACGCGAGGGTGGACGCGCCGCTGGCGTCGTGGGCGCGCGCGTCGCTCCGGGTGACGGGTCAGGCCGTCGCGTACCCCGGCGCGATCGTCGCTACCGCGGCTTCAGGCGGCGATGCGGCCCCCAGCGCTCGGTTCGGCCAGGCAGCCGTGAGCCTGGAGCCGTCGATCCGCTTTCAACACTCCGGCAGCAGCCTAGAGCTGGGCGGCATCCGCCGCTGGTCGGCGGGCGCCAGCCCGTTCGCGTTCGACGAGATCGGCGATCGTGCCCGGATCAGCGCGGACGCGGTGCTGGCCGCCGGGCCGGTTCGCGCTCGCGCCGACGTGCTCTGGCGCTTCGCGCCCGAAGCCCCGGGCGCCGAGGATCTCGAAGCCCGGCTGTCGGCGCCCGTGAGCTTGGGCGGGGGCTGGAGCGTGACGCCCGCGGTGGAGGCGGACCTGGCCGGTCTGGCCGGCGGTCCCAGTGACGAGGACTGGCTCGAGGCGAGGCTCGACCTCGCGCGCGAAGGCCAGGGCGACCGTGCCCGCTTCGACCCCGCGATCGAAGGCGAGCTGGCCGTCCGCTGGGACGCGCAGGCGTGGACGGTCCGGTCGGCTCGGGCCGGCGTGCGCGGCTCCGTCAGTGACGATCTGGGTCTGGGCCTCGAGGCCGAGCTCGAGCCAGGTCCGTGGACGCTGAGCTCGCTCCAGGCGTCCGCCTGGTGGCCGATCGACCTGGGAGGCGACGAGGCGGGCGTGCGCCTCGTGCCGTACGTCGCGCTGGACGTGGCGCCGTGGTGGACGGGGGAGGGCGGTCCGCGCCTGGCCGGTCACGGACTGCGCGCGTACCTGCGGGACTGCTGCGGCACGCTGATCGTCGGCTACCGGGCGAGCGACGACGACGGCGTGGAGATCGAGCTGGGCGTACGGCTTCCGACGCTGGAGCTGGGCGACCTGCCGGTCGAGGAGCTGCTGAGGGACCTGCCGTTGTATGGTGACGCGCCGTGAAGCGGATCGATCGCGCCCTCCTGGCCGAGGCCCTGCCGGCACTGATGTTCGGGGCGCTGCTGTACTCCACGTTGGCGGTGACCAGCGCGACGCTGCCGCGCCTCACCTGGCTGGTGGGCGCCACCGTGCCGGAGCTGCTGCGCTGGCTGGCGGCGCAGCTGCCGACCGCGCTGGCGCAGACGATGCCGATCGCGATGGTGCTGGCGGTGCTGCTCACCTTCGGCCGGATGGAGGGCGACAAGGAGCTGCTGGCGCTCAGGGCGGGCGGCGTGGCGCTGGGCCGGATCATCGCGCCGATGCTGCTGCTGGGCGCGCTGGCGACCGCCGGCACGCTGGCGCTGTACCAGTGGGTCACGCCCCGCACGCACGCCTGGGTGGCGACGGAGTACTGGCGCCTGACGGCCGGCGGGACCGGCCTGTTCCGGCTGGCGGGGCAGGCGCTGCCGGTGGGCGAGTTCGCGCTGACGTTCGACCGCACCGCGGGTCGCGGCTCGCGGATCGAGGGCGTCCGGATCGAGCGCTGGGAGGGCGAGCGCCTGACCCTGGTGCGGGCCGACTCGGCGGTGTTCGAGGGGACCGAGCTGGTCTTGCGCGGCTACCGGACGCAGATCTTCGACCTGGCGGCGTTGGACCGCGAGGCGGCCAACGCCACCGAGCGTCTGCGCGACCTGGTGCGGCTGGACAACCGCGCGCCCGACCCAGGCGCCGAGCTGCGCCTGTCCGTGGGCGTCAGCGAGGAGGAGCTGGTCTCGCGCTTCTCGCGTGGCGGGTTCGAGGACGCGCGCTCGCTGACCGGCCTGGCCGACGCGTGGGGCGCCGCGGAGGCGGGAGACACGGAGCGCCGCACGGCCGGCGTGCTGTTCATGCGTCGCCTGGCGGAGCCGTTCGCGAACCTGGTGCTGCTGCTGGTCGCCCTGCCGCTGTCGCTGGGCTGGGCTCGGGGGCGCGGCGTGGCGTTCGGTCTGTCGCTGGTGGTGACGCTGGCGTGGTACCTGCTGTCCACCGTCGGGACAGTTCGCCGCGCAGTCGGGAACGCTGCCGGTCACCGTCGGCCCGTGGATCGCGAACGCCGTCCTGGGCGGGATCGGCTTGATGCTGTTGGCGCGGCTGCGGACGCGCTAAATCCGCCTGAAGTAAGAGAACCGTTGCTCGAACCGTCGCATCTTCATGGCAAGACCTCGCAGCTCCAACTGCGTGGCGTGTCTTCGGAGGCGATGAACCCCGTGCCGTATTTGGGCGCTTAGGCCCGGGGGGAGCCAGTAGCGCAACCGGCCGAAAACCGGAGGCACCATGATGAGACGACTCGCTCCGCTCCTCCTTCTTTTCGCCTTGCTGGCCGCCTGCTCGCAGGCGCCGGCCCCGACGACGCCGCTGCGCGTGGTCGGGCTCAGCCCCGTCGCCGGCGCCGCGGACGTCCCGCTGGACACGTCCGTCACCGTCCGCTTCGACGGCGACGTCGACGAGGCGCTGTTGCACGACGGCGTCCTGGCCCTCCAGGCGGGCTCCACGGCCGTGGCCGGCGCGCTCTCGTACGACGCCGACGCTCGCACCCTGACCTTCAGCCCCGGCACGCTGCTGCAGGCCGCGACGACCTACTCGGTCGTGCTGTCCAGCGACGTGCGCTCCGCCGACGGCGGCGAGCTGCAGCTCTCGAGCGACTGGAGCTTCACCACCGTCGCCACGCAGACCGCCGATCCAGTGGACGACGCGACCCGCGACACCGACGGCGACGGCCTTCCCGACGTCGACGATCCCGATCCCAACGACTCCGACTGCCGACGGTGACGGCCTGCTGGACGGCGACGACCCGAACCCCACCAACCCCGACGCGGACAACGACCGTCTCCTGGACGGGGTAGACCCCGACCCCTCCAACCCGGACACCGACGGCGACGGAATCCTCGATGGTGACGACCCGTACCCCAGCGACCCCGACGCGGATGACGACGGCCTGCGCGACGGCGACGATCCCGATCCTTCCGATCCCGACGTGGACGGCAACGGCGTTCGCGACGGTGCGGACGTGGACATCGACGTCCCGGGCGTCGCCTCGGTCGGTCCGGCTCCCTGGTCGACCGTCGAGCGCAACGCGGAGATTCGCATCCGTTTCGACGTGCCGATCGATCCCGGTCGCTGGACCGCGACGAGATCCGGGTGTACAGCGGCTTCGTGCCCGGATTCATCGAGATGTACTGGCTCGGCGGCCCCGGCATCGACGTGTACGTTCAGCGTACGACGAGGCGACGCAGGAGGCGGTCTTCACCCCCTCGACGCCCATGAAGGCGGACGAGTGGCACTGGGTCGTCCTCGACCTGAACGTCGCCGACCTGGCGGGCAACGTGTTCGCCGGCGAAGGGATCTGGCTGTTCGCCACCGAGCGCTGATCCGCTCCTGAGCCTCACGGCGCCGTCCCGGGAATCGATCCCGGGACGGCGCTTCGTGTTCCGATCTTGGCGCGACGCGCTGCCCGTGTCCGCGGTCCCTCAGGCACGTGCCACCGCGTCGTTCCCCATTCCCGCGTCCGCACGGCCCCGGTGGTATCGTTCGAGACCTGATGCAAGGCCTGCGCGACAGCCTCACCTCCCAGCTCGGCTACCTCGACGCCGCTTCGGTCCGGCGGGTCGAGGACGCGTTCGAGCTGGCGGACGACGCGCACAGCACCATGAAGCGCCACTCGGGCGAGCCGTACATCACCCATCCCGTCGCGGTCACCGCTCTGCTGGCCGAGATGCACCTGGACGCCGATGCGCTCTGCGCCGGGCTGCTGCACGACACGGTCGAGGACACCGACGTCACCTTCGAGGACGTCGAGGAGCGCTTCGGCCCGGTCGTCCGCCAGATCGTGGAGGGCGAGACGAAGATCAGCAAGCTGGCCGTCCGCGTCTACGCCGACGAGCAGTCGGAGAACCTGCGGCAGATGCTGCTGTCGATGGTCAGCGACGTGCGGATCATCCTGGTCAAGCTGGCCGACCGGCTGCACAACATGCGGACGCTGGCGGTCATGCCGCCCCACAAGCAGCAGCGCATCTCGATGGAGACGCTCGAGATCTTCGCGCCCTTGGCGCACCGCTTGGGGATCAGCCACATCAAGAACGAGCTCGAGGACCTGTCGTTCCAGTACCTGGAGCCCGAGCGCTACCAGCAGCTGAACCGCCAGGTGCGCATGCACCACGCCGAGCGGGAGCAGTACGTCCAGCAGGCGATCGCCAACCTGACCGGCCGGCTGGACACCGAGGGCCTGTCGTTCGAGCTGTCGGGCCGCAGCAAGCACCTGTATTCGATCCACCGCAAGATGCAGCGCGACAACAAGAGCCTCGAACAGATCTTCGACCTGATGGCGATCCGCGCGATCCTGGATCCGTTCGCGTCCAGCACCGACCTGGTGGGCGAGGAGGCCGAGAAGGCGGTGTGCTACCGCGCGCTGGGGATCGTGCACAGCCTGTGGACCCCGATCCCGGGCCGCTTCAAGGATTACGTCGCGGTGCCCAAGCCCAACGGCTACCAGAGCCTGCACACCACCGTGATCGGCACGCGCGGCCAGCCGGTCGAGGTGCAGATCCGGACCAGCGCCATGCACGAGATCGCCGAGTACGGCGTGGCGGCGCACTGGGCGTACAAGCAGGGCATCGAGGATCGCGACGAGGTCGAGAAGCGCCTGAACTGGATGCAGCAGCTGCTGGAGGCGGACGAGGACGCCGACAGCGCCGGCGCGTTCGTGGACGCCGTCAAGCACGACCTGCTGGGGGAGAGGGTGCTGGTGTTCACGCCGGCGGGGGACGTGCTGAACCTGCCGCGCGGCAGCACGCCGATCGACTTCGCGTACCAGGTGCACACCGAGGTGGGCCACCGCTGCATCGGCGCCCGCGTGAACGGCGAGATCGTCCCGCTGGGCCACGAGCTGACCACCGGCGACCGGGTCGAGGTGCTCACCAACCGCAGCAGCCACTACGGCCCCAGCCAGGACTGGCTGAACCTGACGATCACCCGCAGCGCGAAGCAGAAGATCCGGCACTGGTTCCGCGCGCAGGAGCGCACCGAGAAGCTGGACGCCGGCAAGCGCACGCTGGAGCGCGCGCTGCGCCGCAAGCAGCTCTCGATCGGCGCGCACATGACCAAGTCCAAGCTGGAGGCCGCCGCCCGCACCCTGCTGCGCAGCGACAGTCCCGAGGACCTGTACCTGGCGCTGGCCAACCGGCGTCTGCTGCCGCGCCAGGCGATCGAGGTGCTGGCGCCCGACACGGCGAAGGACCGCAAGCCGGACCTGCCCACCCGCGTCCCGGAACGCAAGAGCATCAACGGCGTGTTCGTCGACGGGATCGACGCGCCCGCCAACCTGGCGCAGTGCTGCGGCCCGGTGCGGGGCGACGACGTGGTGGGCTACATCACCCGCGGTCGCGGCGTCAGCGTGCACCGCGTGGACTGCCCCAACGTGCGCCACCTGATGCAGTCCGAGCCGGAACGGTTCGTGAACGTCAGCTGGGACGTCCCGTCGGGCGAGGTGTTCCCGGTCGACTTCGAGATCGTCGCCATCGACCGCCCCGGCCTGCTCAAGGACGTCCTGGACGTGATCGCAGGCATGAACAAGTCCGCGACCCGCGTGTCCGCCGACGTCCAGTCCGCCACCAAGGCCCGCATCCACGTCCGCGTCGACGTCCGCGACCAGGCCGAGATCGAGTTCATCAAGGACACCGTCGCCCGCATCGCGGACGTGACCCGGATCTACCGCAGCAAGCCGGGGCTCAAGGCGTGAGCGGGCCGGACGGCCGCTCCGCGGCTCCGCCCGCCCGTCCCGAGGACGCGGACGTGTCCGTCCTGTTCGTCTGCCTGGGGAACATCTGCCGCAGCCCGACGGCGGAGGGCGTGTTCCGGCGCATGCTGAGCGAGGCGGGTCTGGAGGACCGCGTGTTCGTCGATTCGGCCGGGACCGGCGACTGGCACGTGGGCCAGCCGCCCGACGCGCGGGCGACGGCCGCAGCGCGGCGGCGCGGGATCGACCTGTCCGGCCTGCGGGCGCGACAGACGACGCCCGAGGACCTGGAGCGGTTCGACTACGTCGTCGCGATGGACGCCAGCAACGTCGCGTCGCTCGAGAGGCTGCGTCGGAGCCTCGACGACGGTCGACGGCGGCAGCCGCGTGGTCCGGCTCCTGGACTTCGCCAGCGACCGAAGGACCGCGATGCGACCGATCCCACGCCCCGCGACGTGCCCGACCCGTACTTCGGCGGTCGCGACGGCTTCGAGCGGGTGCTGGACCTGATCGAGGACGGCTGCACTGGCTTGCTTGAGGAGATCCGAAAAAGCGTCCCGCCGGTGACCAACGGCACCTGACGATCACCCCTTATGGCTGCTGCTTCCGCCCTGACCAGGTTCGGGGGTCGCCACCGCGTTGGGCCGGCGAGACGGGGGAGAAGGTACCACAGCGGCGTCGGTCGTCGGGTCGACTGCCGCTGCGACGTCTCGCGTCGCCTCGGCCACTGCACCGCTTCCGAATCCTAGGCACTTGCCGAACGAGGTGGGCGCCGTGTGACGGAATCGTAAGAGATTTGTAAGAGTCGCGGAGTACATTAGGAATCGACGCGGGCATCGGGCCTGCGCTCGCACTTTGCACGAGGGCGCACGAAACTCATCCATATTATCGTTCGTGCCGCCCGCACCGAAAGGAGCGCTTCCATGCGCAACCGCAACACGCAAGGCTTCACCCTGATCGAGCTGCTGATCGTCATCGCGATCATCGGCATCCTCGCAGCGGTTCTCATTCCGAACCTTCTTGGTGCCCGCCGCGCAGCAATTGACACAGGTGCTGAGGCTTATGCACGGAACTGCGTCACGGCAGCGGCTGTCAAGATTGAGAAGCGGAGACATTGCAGGTGTTACGACGTGTGAGGCTTTAGGGCGAGGATGCCTCCCGACTACGTTACTTCCGCCCAGACCGACGAATTTGGTACAGAAGTCACCGGTGAAGTATACGAACGGTGGAGGGGTAGGAGCGGAAGAGGTTACCATCCCAACGAATTTCTAGTCCAGGCCTGATACGTCACATCGGGCCGCTTTGTGCCGTTTTGTGCTTTATATACCACAGTTCACGCATGTTCCGCACTTCTTGATCACGGATTCATTTGAATGGCGAGGCCGCTTGGTCAGAGTTTAGGTGCTTGCGCGGATAAGTCATGATTCCCTCAGCACGTGTGAACTGCCGGAGGGCTTCGTCATCCTTCGTCCATGGACCGGTGGTCACCCCCGTCCACACGATTGCATTGGTCGAACATCGATCCGGGTGCGAACCGAATGCTGTACCGCCTAAACTGCGGATCGTGAACCAGCGGACACGCACCGGCAGTGACGTTTTTCGTCGAGCTTCTGATCACCCTTGGCGTGATCTCGATTCTGCTGGGCATCGGCTTCGTGAACCTCCGAACGCCGGCGTCGTCGCTGTTCGCTCAAGACCTCAAGGCACAGTTGATGCAGGCCCGACAGGAAGCGGTCAAGCGCAACGGACCCGTCGCCGTCGTGTGGCAAGAATCGTTCGAGGAAGTGACGACGAGATTCACCGACACGCGCGACTGGGCGTTCTCCTCATCGCCGTGTTTCGACTCGCCCGCCACGGTCCTTCGTACCCGCTCGGCCAGCGAGTACGGCAGCTTGGCCATCGAAGTTGACCCGTCGGACGTAGCGGGAACCGTGTTTCTTCCCAACGGCCAGCGGCGCGGTTGCGACGGAGCCGACTGCAAGCACCGTGCAGATATCGGTCGATGATGGTCGGAACTCGAGAACCGTGACGATTCAACCCCTCGGAAGGGTGGAGATCGAATGAACAGGCGTGCTCGGTCAGGGGCATTCACACTCATCGAGGTGCTCATCGCCCTCGTCGTTCTTGGCGTCGGTGTGATGGCGGCCGTACAGCTGCAGGCCACCTCGCTCCGGGCATCGTCGCAGGCCGAGGGGATCCAAGACGCGACGCTCGTTGCCGACGCGGAGCTGGACTTCCGCCTGCAGATGAGCCTCAGTCCGGTGACGTCGGCCAACTGTCTAGCTCCATCCCCGAGGGCTACCAGTGCAGCGTGACGGTGACCCCCTGCAGCGTCGTCGACGGCGAGGTCTCGTGCGACTCGAGCGTTGCGCCGGCCGACCGACTCGGGTACTCGATCCAGGTGGACGCGACGACGCCACGCGGTCAACAGGCCACGCTGGAAACCTTTGCCGCCTCGCGCGCAGAAGTCCTCCTCAGAGGAAGACGAGGGGTCCGAGGACGAAGAGGAAGAGGATGGCGAGGACGAAGGAGAGGAAGGCGAAGAGGACGGCGAAGAGGGTGAAGGCGACGAAGAAGCGGCGGCGAGGACGACGGAGAAGACGACGACGCGGCACCGGTGACGACGATGATGGCGGAGGTCGGCAAGGGCGCCGGCGGTGGACCGCCCTCGTGTGTGCCACCATCTGGGCCCAACTCGCCATGCTGAGGTCGGTGCCCTCACGCCGCAACGGCGCACGGGAAGGGGTTCGTTCGATGCGCTTGCACCATGAAGGCTCGGCCGCACGGGTACATGAGCGACAGGGCTTCACGCTGCTCGAGATCCTGATCGCGATGAGCATCTTCCTGGTGACGCTCGTTGCGCTCACGAGCTTGTTCATCTCCGCGACACGGGGCTACGAGGCCACAGAGACGGTCTCCGTGCGGCAGCAGGAAACGTCGGCCGCCTTGAGCGTATTGCGCTACGAGCTCGCCCTGGCAGGCTATCGCGGGACGTGTGAGTCGAGCCAGTCTCACTCTTCTCCGACCCGACGTTCGAAGTGGCTCGCGGTGCCGATACGGACACGATCACGGTCCGATACTTCGAGGATCGCTTCCCCACCTCGTGCGGCGTTGAGAAGGAGGTTTCGTTCTACGTAGACGAGCTTCCTAGCGGCGAAACCGCGCTGTTCCGCGAGGAAGCCGGTGAAGCGGAGGCGATCGTGAACAACGTGACGGGCATCCAGTTGTTCCGGTACGTCACGGACGAGGGGGGACTCACCGAGAACATGCCGAGTGCCGGGTTCGTCGGCATCAGCCTCGAGGTCCGTTGGGAGGACGAGTCCACCATGCGGTTCATCATCGGCCTCAAGAACCGTCAAGTAGATCCACAGGAGTCGTGAGATGAGCAACGTGTTTGGAACGGAACGAGTTCGCGGAGATGGTTTCGCGATGATCACGGCGCTACTGATCATGGTGGTCGTCGTTGGCCTGGGCTCCGGCGCCATCTTCCTTACGACGCTGAACCTACGGATCGCGGAGAACTCCCGTACGCACGCGATCGCAAAGGCGAACGCCAATGCCGGTCTCGAGGTCGCCATTGCAACGCTGTTCGAGGCGTACGAACAGGCCGAGCCGAACCGTTTTCCCGCATCGTTCGACAACGATGACGTGCCGTCGCGCGCGGGCGACGGTGGCGCGTACGAGTTGATCGCGTGCGACCCCTCGGTCTGGGATGATCACCTCGTGCGCGTGTGTGTGCGCGGTTTTGGGCCGAACGGATCGGAGTACACGTCGGAAGCCTTGATCGGCATGGAACCGGGCAATCCGAATTATAACAACGATCCGAAGTACGCCTTCGGCATGATCTCGGAGGAGAACGTAGGCGTCGCTGGCGCGTCGGGCACCTTCATCGACGCGGGCCTACATTCGAACGGCGACCTGTGGTTGCCTGGATGGTCGGACGATCAGTTCCAATACTGCACGAGCGATCGCGACGTGAACGGCTACTGCCCGCCGAAAACCTGTCGGACGTACGCACAAGCCGAAGACATGCCGCTGTCGGTCTGGGAAGGTGGCGGGAGGGGCTGTGGCCCTGGACAAGGCCCTTCCGCCTTCTGCCAAGGCGGTCGTGTCAAGGACGAGTTCGTGGTCGCCGATGAAGTCACGGTCAACGTGGACTACACCGAGCGGCGCCACCGGGCGGCGGGAGGCACCTTCGACGAGGACGGCAACATCCAAGACGACGGCCTCATAGCCCCGGACGGCTCGATCAACGTGTTGGACTGCGCTGCCGAAGCGGACGCCACGTGCTTCGAATCGGATGCCGACCTTCTGGCAGATGCCGTGAACGGTCAGACGATCATCGCGAGCGGGGACGTGAACATTTCGTGCGTCACGACGTGCGATCTGGCAGGACACAGTCATCATCAGCACCGGCGGGACCGTGACGCTTCAGATGAAGACGGAATACCCGCAGATTCAAACGGCGACGAACACGCGGACTTCTCGGATGCACGACCTCTCGATTCCGAACACACGAGATGGTTCGGTGCGTCGACTCTGGCCTCGGCAGGAAGCGTCAGCGTTCAATCGGGACAGCGGCCCACACGTTCGAACCCCCTTCGGGAACGAGCGTCGGCTTCTCGATCATCGCCGAGGAGGACATCACGACGAACGGGGGAGGTGGCACCGAGATGGTCGGTACCTTCGTCGCGGGCGGCGACTTCAACTGGGCGTGGTGGCGGAGGCGTCTACGTCCGTGGAGGCGTGTTGGTCGAAGGCGTCGATCATCGCAAGTGGGCGGCTACACGATTGACTCCGGCCTGCCGACAGCTAATCCTGACCTTGATCGAAGCGCCGGCACGGGAACAACCGGGGGCGCAGGTCGTCGGTCGACGACGTAAGCGGTCTGCGCTGGAGCGGATTCGAATCCTCAGGGGGTTCAATCCCACACTGGCTAGGTTCCTAGTCTCGAGCGAGTCCTGAACAGTCTCTCTTCTCCGGTTCGGGTGGTCTCGGTTGAGGCGTTGGAAACATGAGCTCCGAGTCCGGTCGTTGCCAGGTTCCGTGCTGGCGGATGCCTACGTGCCCAGCATCGCCATACGTTGTCGGATCGGACGTGTTCCATGCTTTACTCCGACGCGCGACGCTCAACGGCTGTCCGTCGCCTATTTCGAGCAGGCGAGGGACCTGGCCCCACGACCCTGCGGCAACCCACGGTCATGTCCGTCGGTGCTTCCTCCAGCCGGAGAGACGGCTACGATGGCCTGAAGCTCCGGGAAGATAGGGGCGAAAGCCTCGTCTTCGTGTCCAGTCCTCCAGCGTGCGCGCGATGCGCATGCGCCGACGGGGACGGAAGGAGGCGAGAGATGGACCGCATCTCGACGAACGAACGGAACGGGGACCCGCGGCGGACGCTGCGAATGTCCTGCGCGGCCGCACGCTGACGGACGGCCGGCACCGGGTCGCGGACGACGCGACCTGACCCACGGACCCTGCCGCTCGGCCTGCGAGCCGCCACCGAGCCCACGCATCCATCCACCGGGATGCGTGGCGTCGTCGTGTGCCACGCGCCGCTGCGCGACCCGGCTCTCGACACCCCCGTGTACCGACGATCGCATCCTCGGTCCGGCATCCCCGGACCAGCACACCAAGGAGATCCTCCATGCCCCACCACTTCGACACCCTCCAGATCCACGCCGGCTACGAGACGCCCGAACAGTCCACCAAGTCCGCCGCCGTCCCGATCTACCAGACGACCGCGTACGCGTTCGACGATGCGGACCACGCCGCGCGGCTGTTCGCGCTGCAGGAGTTCGGGAACATCTACAGCCGCATCATGAACCCCACGAACGACGTGCTCGAGAAGCGCCTCGCGGCGCTGGAGGGCGGCGCGATGGCGGTCGCGGTCGCCAGCGGGCACGCGGCGGAGTTCATCGCGATCACGAACGTCGCGCAGGCCGGCGACAACATCGTCGCCAGCCCCCACCTGTACGGCGGGACGCGCAACATGTTCAACGTCACGCTCCCCAGGCTCGGGATCGAGGTGCGGTTCACCGGACCGGACGCTGCGCCCGAGGAGTTCGCGGCGCTGATCGACGAGAACACGCGCGCGGTGTTCCTCGAGACGATCCCCAACCCGTCGCTGAAGCTGGTCGACATCGACGCCATCGCGGAGGTCGCGCACGAGCACGGCGTCGCGGTGTTCGTCGACAACACCAGCGCCATGGGCGGCTACCTCTACCGCCCCATCGACCACGGCGCGGACGTGGTGCTGCACAGCGCCACGAAGTGGATCAACGGGCACGGCACCAGCATCGGCGGCGTGATCGTCGACGCCGGCACGATGGACTGGGGCAACGGCCGCTACCCGCTGTTCACCGAGCCCAGCCCCAGCTACCACGGCATGAAGTTCTGGGACGTGTTCGGGACCGGCGGGCCGTTCGGGAACGTCGCGTTCGCGATCCGCGCCCGGGTCGAGGGCCTGCGCGACATCGGCGCGGCGCTGGCGCCGCAGAACGCCTGGCTGCACCTGCAAGGCCTCGAGACGCTCAGCCTCCGTGCCGACCGCTGCATCGAGAACACCGTCGCCCTCGCGAAGTGGCTGCAGGAGCAGCCTGGCGTCCACAGCGTCGTGCACCCGGACCTGCCCGACCACCCCGATCACGAGCGGGCCCAGCGCGACTTCCCGCGCGGCTCGGGCGGCGTGCTCACCTTCGAGCTGGACGGCGGGCACGAGGCCGGCAAGCGCTTCCTGAACGCGCTGCAGCTCTGCTCCCGCCTGGTGAACCTGGGCGACGCCAAGACCAGCGTCACGCACCCCGCCAGCACCACGCACTCCCAGCTGAGCGAGGAGGAGCTGGCCGCGGCCGGTGTCGGCCCGGGCCTGATCCGCATCGCGACCGGCCTGGAGCACATCGACGACCTGACCGAGGACCTGGCGCAGGCGCTGGACGCTGCGCGGTAGCCTGCCGGCGATGAGCGACCCAGGTCCGGAGGACCGCAGCGACGATCGCACCGTCGATGGCACGGACGAGCGGCAGGCGGGGGAGAGCGCGACCGGCTCCCCCTCGCCCTCCTCGCCCCGCTCCGGCTTCGCGACGCGTCAGCTCCACGCGGGACAGCGGCCCGACCCCGCGACGGGCGCGCGGGCGGTCCCGATCTACGCGACCAGCTCGTACCAGTTCGACTCGGCCGCGCACGCCCAGGCGGTGTTCGACGGCAGCGCGGACGGCAACCGCTACGCCCGCGCCGACAACCCCACCACCCAGGTCCTGGCCGACCGGATCGCCAGCCTGGAGGGGCGGCCGCCCGGCTCCGGCGTCGCGCTGTCCAGCGGTCAGGCCGCGACGACCACGATCATGCTGGCGCTGGCCTCGCCCGGCCGCGAGTGGCTGGTCACCGACCAGCTGTTCGGCGGCACCGGCTCGGTCGCGGCGAAGGTGCTGGAGCCGTTCGGGGTGCGCGTCCGCAGCGTCCCGCCCGAGGCGGACGCCGTCCGCGCGGCCGCGGGACCCGACACGATCGGCGTCTGGGTCGAGACGATCGCCAATCCATCCGGACACGTGCCCGACCTGCCCGCCCTGGCGGACGCCGCCCACGCGGCCGGCGCGCCGCTGGTGGTGGACAACACCTGGGGCTGCGGCGGGTACCTGTGCAGACCCCTCGAACAGGGTGCCGACATCGTGATGCACTCCGCCACGAAGTGGATCGGCGGGCACGGCGTCGCGATCGGCGGCGCGATCGTGGACGGCGGGAGCGTTCGACTGGGGCCGGGAGCCGGAGCGGTATCCCGGCTTCTCGCGCCGCAACGTGCGTGGCCGCACGGTGCTCGAGGAGGCGCCAGGCGCGCCCCTGGCGGCCCGTTCGATCGACCTGGGCCTGATGACGATGGGCATGACGCTGGGGCCTCACGCGGCGTTCCTGATGCTGCAAGGCCTCGAGACGCTGGACCTGCGGGTCCAGCGGGCGTGCGACACGGCGCTGGACCTCGCGCGGCGGCTGCAGGACGTCACGGGCGTCGACGCCGTCGTCTATCCGGGCTTGCCGGAGCACCCCTCGCACGCGGTCGCGCAGCGCGTCCTCCAGAACGGCTTCGGCTCGGTCCTGGGACTCCGCTTCGAGTCGGAGGCCGTGGCCCGCGGCACGCTGGACCGGCTGCAGCTGATCAGCCACCTGGCCAACATCGGCGACGCCAAGACCGTCGCGATCCACCCCTGGACGACGACCCATTCGTCCCTTCGTGAGCCTGCGCGCCTGGCCGCGGGCGTCACGCCCGACCTGGTGCGGCTCTCCGTCGGGCTGGAGGACCCCGCCGACCTGCTGCACGACCTGACGCAGGCGATCCGTGGCGCGCGAGGGGAGGACCGGTGAAGGACCGGCGCGACCGCAGCGACACGCCGGACGGTGCGGATCCGGACGGTCTCCGTGGCGCGGCGTCCGGTCGTCCGCTGCACCTGGTCCACGAGACGTGGGGCGACCACGAGGCGTTGCTGGCGCGCACGCGGTCCGACCCCAGCGGCCGGGTGGGGCGCGTCGACACGCACGTCATGGACGTCGCCGGTCCGAACGATCCGCTGCCGCTGGAGCGGGGCGGCGAGATCCAGCCCGTCGCGCTGGCGTACGAGACGTACGGCGAGCTGAACGCGCGCGGCGACAACGCCATCCTGATCTGTCACGCCCTCACCGGCAGCGCGCACGCGGCGGGGGTTCACGCCCGGGAAGAGGTGCCCGGCTGGTGGGATCCGCTGATCGGGCCGGGCAAGCCGATCGACACGAACCGCTGGCACGTGATCAGCGCCAACGTGTTCGGCGGTTGTTACGGCTCGACGGGACCGTCGTCGCTGGATCCGCGAACCGGCCGGCCGTACGGCCCGTCGTTCCCGCGCTTCACGGTGCGCGACATGGTGCGCGCCCAGAAGCGGCTGGTCGACCGGCTGGGCGTGACGCGCCTGGCGGCGGTGATCGGCGGCTCGATGGGCGGCATGCAGGCGCTCGAGTGGGGCGCCATGCACCCAGAGATGGTCGGCGCCATCGCGCCGATCGCGATCGGGGCGCGCCACTCGGCCTGGGCGATCGGCCTGAACGAGGTCGCCCGGCGCGCCATCACCGCCGATCCCGCCTGGCAGGGGGGACGCTACCGTCCAGACCGCCAGCCGGAGAGCGGCCTGGGCCTGGCGCGCGCCATCGCGATGCTGTCGTACCGCAGCTTCGACTCGCTCGAAGCGAAGTTCGGGCGGGAGCGGGTGCGGGCCGCCGAGGCGGAAGGCGCCAGCGGGGCCACGGGCGCTGCCTCGGACGACGCAGGCGACGCTGCCGACGCTGCCGACGGCGCCGAGCCTTCCGACGCCGGCGAGGCCCGCAGCGACGTGCTGGGCCGCATGCTCTCCGTCGGGTTCGAGATCGAGAGCTACCTGTCGTACCAGGGCGTGAAGCTGTCCAAGCGCTTCGACGCGAACACCTACCTGTACATCACGCGCGCCATGGACGATCACGACCTGGCCGAGGGCGCGGTCGCCTGGCGGACGGTGCTGCAGCGCGATGACGATGCCGGCCCTGGTGCTGGGGATCGACTCGGACGTGCTGTACCCCGAGCGGGAGCAGCGCGAGCTGGTCGAGCATCTGCCCAACGCCCGCTACGAGACGCTGCGCAGCCCGCACGGGCACGACGCGTTCCTGATCGAGTTCCCGCAGATGGCGGCGCAGCTGCGGCGGTTCCTGAACGAGGTGGGGTAGCGGGGTCCGGCGACCGCCTGCTGGCTGCGTCGCCGCCATCCGATCGGCGCCACGCGCCGCGTTCGGCGGCCGCGGTGCGGCGGGCGTCGGGCGGCTTCGTGCCGCCCTGATCGACGATTCTCCGAGGTTCCCCCACCATGGGGTGGCCTAGGCGTACCTGTGTGTGAATTCTGGGAGTACGTACCGTCTACCCTCGGTACGATGACGACCCGGAAGGCCTGGGCGATTCGCCAGGCGACGCTGCACCAGACGGGGACGCACCAGGAGAGGAACGCGACGATGCGCCGACAAGGGTTCACCCTCCTCGAGCTGCTGATCCTTCTCGCGGTCCTCGCGATCGTGTTCGCGATCGCTGCGCTGGACGTGCGTCCCCTGAACAACGAGGCGCGCAACGCAGCGAACGAGGTCGCCTCGGCGGTCCGCCTGACCCGCGCACGCGCCATGGCCACGACCTCCGCGCACCGGTTGGTGCTGGCCAGCGGCGCCGAGCTGCGTATGGAGGCCGCCGTCGCCTGCGACGACGCCAGCGGCTGGACGGACGAGACGAGGTTCGCGACGACCCTGTCCGGCACCGCCGAGATCGCGGAGCTCTCGGACACGGGCCTCCCCGCCGACTACGCCCCTGCCGCTGCTGGCGACGTGCTGCTCTGCTTCGATCCGCGCGGCCTGGCCGACGCCAGCCCGACCGTCAAGATCGAAGACGGCCGCGGCCGCATCGCGGAGGTCGACGTGTACGCGGGAGGCGGGGTGGAGCTGCGATGACGCGCTTGCCGATGGTTCGCACGCCCGGCGCGAGCCGGGAGGGGCTGACCCTGGTCGAGGCGCTGATCGCCGTCTCGATCCTCACGATCCTGCTGGCGGCCGTCATCCCCGCCTTCACCGATGCGCTCAGGATCAACACCCGCAGCGAGGTGCGTTCCCAGGCGGTCGCCGCCGCGCAGACGGTGCTGGACTCGCTGCGAGCCGTGCCGCCCTCGGAGTGGCCGGCCTACGCCGGCGGGCGACCCTCCCGTTCAGCAGGTCGAGGTCGGCGGCCGCACCTTCGACGTGACCGTCGGCTACCAGGAGTACTGCGACGCAGACGGCGACTGTTTCGACAACGCTCGTGAGATCGATCTGGAGGTGAGCTTCCGTGACGAGGTCCGCTACAGCGTGTCCACCGTCTACACGGAGCTCCGGGCTCCCTAGCCGGGCGCGTCCGAGCCGCTCGCCGTCACACCGGGCGGGCTTCACGCTGATCGAGGCGCTCGTCGCGCTCGCCGTCGCCGGGATCCTGTTGGCGTTGGTGCTTCCCCTGGTGCTGAGTCAGCGCCGCGTCGTGCAGCTCGATCAGGCCCGGACCAGCGCGAATCAGACGCTGCGGGCCGTCAGCCAGCTTCTGGCGGCCGACGTCCGCATCGCGGGCGAGCGGTTCGGCGAAGGTCTGGCGCTCAGCCCCATCGCCGTGTCCGTCGACGGCTCGGGCGACTCCGTCGTCGTGCTCAGGCGCAACCTCGAGGACGCCCTCCCGGTGTGCCAGAGCGTGCCCGCCGGATCGACCGTCACCTCGATCGTGGTGGCGGACTGGGGTCCTACCGTGGCCCACCCGCAGTGCTCCGTGAACCGCACGGCTTCGTTCGGCGGCGTCGACTGGCCGTACACGCTGGACGCGCACCGGCGCATCGCAGCCGCCCAAGGCGGCGTGGTGTCCGCGTACATCTTCGACCCTGCGAGCCGCACCGGCCAGTGGTTCTCCATGCGGATCGACGGCGCGCAAGGCAGCCCGCCGGACGAGGTTCGGTGCGATGACGGCTGCGTCTGGGCCACCGACTACGAGCCCGCGGCGAACGCGTATATCGCGCTTCTCGACGCGATCGAGTACCGGCTGGTGGACGGCGTTCTCCAGCGGCGCGACCTCGCGACCGGCGAGGTGTTGCGGATCGCGTCCGGCCTCGAAGCGTTCGAGGTGACCGTGTCCGTCGCGGGCGAGGCCACGCCGAGAACGACGTTCGCCGACACGGGCGCATGGCGCTCGATCACCTCGCTGAACCTCGACGTCGTGGTCGAGCGACGCGAGGGCGGAAGCCTGGCCGAGCGAAGCCTTCAGACGCGCCTCTTCCCCCGGAACCTGCTATCGAGGTGATGCCATGAGTGGACCCCGCCGACATCCGAACGTCCGCCGCCGCGACGGCTTCGCGCTGGTGAGCGTCCTGTTCATGGCGCTGTTCCTGGTCGGGCTGCTGTACGTGATGTTCGAGCTGACGAATCGTGAGCTGAAGTCGGCTTCGACCGACGCGGCCATGACCAGCGGCTTCTTCGCCGCCGAGGCGGGTCTGAACGTCCGCGGCGAGGAGATCCGCCGCGAGTTCGAAGGCTACCGGCGCCCCGAGGGGGCCACGTCGACCGACGGGTGCGAAAGCGACGACGGCAGCGGCGACTTCGCCTGCCGCACGACCGAGGTCAATCAGCGGACCGTGACCACCTACGTGGACGAGGATCCTCGCAACAACGCCACCAGCGACGACGAGCGCCTGATCACCATCCCGCCCGGCGAGGTGTACGCCGGGCTCAACGCCATCGAGTACCGCTACTCGGTGTTCTCCGAGGCGGTCCCGCCCAACGACACGCGCCCCGAGGCGATCCTCGAGATGGTGTTCCGCACGCGGCTGGTGCCGATGTTCCAGTTCGCCGCCTTCTACGACAAGGACCTCGAGATCCTGCCCGGTCCGGACATGACGCTGGACGGGCGGGTGCACTCCAACGGCGAGCTGTACCTCGATTCGGACGGCAACACGCTGAGCATCTCCGGTCAGGTGACGACGGCCGGAGGCATCCACCGCGGACGCAAGAACCAGAGCGTGTGCGACGGCGAGGTGGTCCTTCCCGACGGGACGGCGGGCGGACGGGCCGTCGACTGCACCGATCCGGACGTGCCGGCCTCGAGCTTCGACGCCCTCCCGGACGACTACTTCGACGACTTCGCGGGACAGGTGAGTACCCGCCTCGAGCCGCTCACCGTGCCGGAACCCGAAGAGTTCGACCTGGGCGGGGCCTACTACGAAGAGGCCGACGTGAGGATCGCGCTGGACCTGACCGGCGCCACCCCGCGCCCCGTGGTGTTGATGCCCCAGCTGGCCGCCGGCGGCGCGCCCCAGGTCGACGAGAGCCTCACCGCGACGCTGAACGGCTGCCTTGCGACCGACGTGACCGACCCGGACGATCGACCGTACGCTGACGGATCGTTGCCGGACTACGAGACCGTCTTCGACGACGGCAACGGGGTCGACGAGGTTCGCGCCGTCGAGTACTCGCGCTCGTTCTACGACAACCGCGAGGGTGCGACCCTGAGCGTCCTCGAGATCGACGTGCAGGGCGTGCTGGACTGCCTGGACGCCCACGCCGGCTTCGGTGCGGGGCAGTTCTTCAAGGAGCGGGACGAGGAGTTCCACGGGATCGATACCGACCGCAACGGTGGCCTGGTCTGGTACCTCACGGTGCTGGGACCGGACGCCGACGACGCCGGCTCGAACTACGCGGTGCGCGTGCGCAACGGCGCGACCCTGGCGTCCAGCGATCCGGACGCGCCCGAGATCGCTGGCCTCACGGTCACGTCGGACCAACCGGCGTTCGTCGCCGGGGACTACAACCTGGACGCCGACTGGCGGCCCGCCTCGTTCATCACCGACACGGTCAACGTCCTGTCCGACGCCTGGGGCGATGCATGGAACGACGCCGACTCGACCTCCTGGAGTGCGCGGGACGCGCAGACGACCGAGGTGAACGCCGCGTTCCTGTCCGGAACCGACGTCACCGGCGGCGCCGACGGCACGGGAGGCCAGGGAGGCGCGTACAACGGCGGCCTCGAGAACTACCCGCGCTTCCACGAGAACTGGAGCGGGCGCACCTTCCGCTACCGCGGCTCGTTCGTCAGCCTGGGCGAGCCGAAGCACGCCGAGGGCGCCTGGAGCTACGGCAATCCCGTCTATACCGCCCCGAACCGCGACTGGGACTACGACGCGCGCTTCAACCAGGCGCAGAACCTGCCGCCGCTCAGCCCGCGTTTCGTGTACCTGGTCCAGGAGCGCTTCATTCGCGACTTCGAGCGTTGAGGACGGTCCGAACCGGGACGGGAACGCCGGTCCTTCGCATCGGCTCGCTGGACTGTCGCAGATCCTCGGTGATGACCAGGTCCGTCCGACATCGCGTCGACCGACGGACGCGTGCGAGCCCGTCGTGCCGTGCCTTTTCGACCAGGCAAGCGTCGAGTTGCGCGTTGCACGCGCCGCGATGCAGCGTCCGATCGACGACGTCGTCGACGCTGCTGAACATTCGGACCTGGAACAGTCTTCCAAGCTTGAGTCGACCGTCGCTTACGCTCGAAGGTTCGTCTCCGCTTCGATCGCGCGACATGCGACTCGGTACTGCAGGACCGTCGACTGTCGCTCCGATGCGCGTCGAGCGACCAGAGTAGCTCGAAGGAGCGGCCACCGAGCGCAGCGCTGAAGCGCACGTTTGCGTCGAGAAATGCCCTCCAGCGGCTCCATGCGGAGCGTGCGCGCTCGAGTTCCTCCTCGGACATCGACGACGTCCGTTCGAACTCCGCAATGCGGTCGTCGTCGTACAGTTCGATCGCGACGACTTCGACAGGTTCGAGCACGATCCGACCGTCGTCGATGCGCACGCGGAACGCGTCGCCGGCTCGTAGCCCGAGTGACCGCCGGAGATCTGCCGGAAGGGTCACCTGGCCGCGAGGCGAAAGCTGGACGAGAGGCTCGACGGAACTCATACGATTCATGATAGTGGACTTTCCGCAATACGGAGGTCACGTGCCTGTTGTCAATGCACGACGACGCCGGTCAGCCGCGATTCGGAAGCCGCCGGCTTTCCCGTCGCTGACGAGAGTTGATCACGCAGCTCGGCCTGAGCGCTCAGTACACCTGCTCGCGATGCCCGAACGTGAACACCTGCGTGTCCGACACCCCTTCCCGGCCGACGGTCGGGAAGTAGGGGGGCGCGACGCCGCGCGCCATGCGCGGGTCGAACGTGAACCGGCGGGCGTAGCCGGTCTGGACGTCGCCGGTGCTTCCCGAGAACGTGCCGAACGCGCCGTAGCGCTGTTGGATGATGCCGCCCAGCAGCTCGACCGCGCCGCGGGGCGAGCCGAAGGCGCTGTTCTCGACCTCGACCACGCCGTTCGCGGCGAGGATCGAGGCGTGGATCCGGACGTCGTCGGGAGCGCGACGATCGGCGGACGACGCGTGGTTCCCGATGATCACGTCGCCGTCCGGCGCGAAGATCCCCAGCATGTTGCGCACGTCCAGGTTCGAGCAGTCGGCCTGGACGATGTCGTTCCCTTCGCCGTGCAGACTTCCTTCGCACGGAGGCGACTCGTACGTGAGGTCGCCGGTGATGCGCGCGCCCTCCTGGGGAACGATCGTGAGCTGGGCGAACGACGCCACGGCAGGCGGGGCGGTGTCCGGATCGCCGGCCACGGCGCGGCCTGGGCCCCCGAGGCGCTCGATGTACTCGTCGGCGTAGATCACGCCGTTGAACTCGCTCGTGACCAGCGACCAGGCGTCGTCCACGTGACGCTCCAGCCGTCCTTCGGGCGAGATCCGGTACGTCTCGGCCTCGCCGACCAGGGGCGTGGCGCGGACGTACTGGAACGTCGCCTCCTGGTCCGCCGCGACCGGATCGCCGTCATCATTGCCTGCGAACAGCTCCAGGCGGTCCAGATCGTCCGTGAAGCGCAGGCCGTTTTCCGTGGCCAGCGCGCGTTGGTCGTGCGCGTTGTCGGGCAGGTCGATGTGGGCCGCGCGCCAATCGACGCCGCCGGCGAACACCGGTCTGGTCCAGTAACCAGCCGTGTCCAACACCGGGTGGTTGCCGCCGGTGGCGAGGCCGTCTGGACCGAAGAACCGCGGCGTGCCGCCGCCGTACCCGTACGCGCCCTGACCGCCCGCGCCGGACCCACCGGCGCTGCTCACCGCGCCACCGAACCACGGGGCGCCGAAGAAGCTGAAGGTCCCGTTCGTGTGGACGGGACCGTCGAACAGGGTGTCGCTCGTGAACCAGATCCGCTCCGAGGTCGCGTCGCTGACGTGCTCGTCGGTGAACAGGGCGTACCGCGCGAAGCTGCGGCGACCCACCACGAACTGGTACTCGCCCTGCGTCACGACGCGCCGGCGATACGCTCCTTGCACGCCTTCCGCGACCAGGACGAACGGCAGCGCGTAGCGCTGGTTGCCGCCCAGCTCACGCCGCGCGCCGGTCATGAAGTACGGGGAGCCAAGGCGGGCGTCGCCGGGGACCGCCTGGCCGCAGGCGTCGCCGGCGATGTGGATCCGAACGATCGCCTCGACGCCCTGACCCAGGTCCAGCGGCGCGCCGCACAGCACGGCGTCGATCTCGGCTTGCAGGGCGGACGCCACGGCCCGCAGGTCGGTCGCGACGGTCTGCGGCGTAGGCCGATTGGCGTCGATGGCGGACGTTCCGAACGACCAGGCCGAAGTGGTGCTGGAGTGGGCGCTGGCGATCCGGTCCAGCGCGATCCGAACGTCGTTCTGCAGCAGGGTGACGCCCAGGTTCGCGCCGCCGTGCGCGACGAGGAGCGTCTGGACGATGGCCGTGTCGTCGCGGCCGTGTCGCAGGTCGTCCATGGTCCGCATGAACATCAGCGCCATGACGGCCGTCGCGATGACCATGAGCGCCAGCGCGGTGACGAGCGCGACACCGCCGGTGCGGCGGCTGGGCGCAGGCACGCGGAGGCGGCCACGCTTCGGCGTCATCACAGGGCTCCCACCGGCCCGCGTCCGGGCTGGTCGTCGTCGTCCTCGTCGTCATCGTCGTCTCCGGCGCCGCCTCCGCCGTTTCCGGGCTCCTTGGGCTCCTTGGGCTCCTCAGGCTCGTCGGGCTCGTCACCAGGATCGTCGGGATCGGCCGGCGGATCGGTCGGGTCGTCCGGCGGACCGCCGCGACCGCCCCTGCTCGGGTCGTCGTCGCACATCTGCGGGCTGGACAAGCGGAAGTCGTTGCCTTGGCCCCGCATCTCGACGTGGCTGACGTACGTGCGCTGGCCTCGGCCCTCGGACGCCTCCGTGCCCAGCGTCAGCTGAAGACGGACGAGCTCGTACGTCGAGCCGCCCTCGTCGTACGTCGTCAGCAGCCGGTCGCGGGCGTCGCGCCGAGGCGTGTCCAGGACGACCGTGTCGCCACCGGACGCGTACTCGTACCGGAACACCACCTCCGTCATGTCGAACGCGATCGGCGTCTCGACGATGTCCCTCTCGCCTGCGTCGAACTCGACCTGGTACAGCGTTCGATCATCGGAATCGTAGCGGATGCCCACCGCGCGGAGCCGGTACAGGCGGGTGTGATCGACGTAGGGAATCGAGATCTTGCAGCCGTTGTGGTTCAGTCGGTCGCCTGCCGGCGCGCCCGTGATCACCGGGATCACGAGCGCTTGATCGTCACCGTTCACCATCACGGCGGGATGCCCGACGAACGAGTCGAGCTGGTCCGGATCGGACGTGGACACGAAGGTGTTGTTCGCCGCCCCCCAGCTCACGCCAGGGCGGTTCTCGACGGTGAGCCCGCGATCTCCCAAGAGAAGCCCGAACGAGATCGAGTCGCCGTCGGACCTCACGGGGAAGTCCGCGATCGCCCCCATCACCGCGCCGCGCAGCTCCTGCGTCTGGACCTCGACGATGCGGCGCAGCTTCGCTTGCGAGCTGGTGGCCTCCTCGACCACGCGGTTCACGCGCAGGGCCGTGACGATGCCGCTGCTGGTGATGAGCAGCACCACCGCGAACACGGTCATGGCGATGAGCATCTCGACCAGCGTCATGCCCGCGTTCGTCATGCGCCCTGCCGTCATGCCTGCCGTACGGCGCCTGGGGGTCATGTCGCGCCTCCTTCTCGGCCGAGGGTCGTGCCCTGCACGCAGCGCTCACCGTCGCCCGAGCGGTGGCACACCTCGATCCGGTAGCGCGCCACGGAGCTGGCGCCCACCGTCACCGAGCCGTCGCGCACGATCTCGAGGCGGAACGCGCCGGACCAGCTCGTGTCCCCGAGACCCACCAGGTCGCCCAGCTCGCCGTAGCCGACGGCGATCGGTTCGTCCGGCGCGGGCAGCAAGGCGACCTCCGCGCCGCTGGCGACGCGGCGCCCGACGGTGTCGAGCACCTGCGTGGCTTGGATCTTGAAGTTCCCGTCCCGGCCGGTGCGGAGACTGCTGGTCGCCACGGTGGTGAGCGCCGTGAGCACGATGGCGCAGATCGCGACCGCGACGACCGTCTCGATCAGCGTGAAGCCGTCGCGCGTCGTTCCCTGGCGCGTCGTCCCTTCGCGCCTCGTCCCCTCGCGCGTTCTCATCGGGACACCTCGGCACGCACCTCGCCGATGAGCGACACGTCCAGGCGGTACGTGTGGTTCAGCGTCGTCAACGTCAGGTCGTCCGGCAGTGCCGACAGCGTCGCCGGATCCACCTTGCCGGGAGGAAGGAAGCGAAGCGCGACCCCTTCGGGCAGGTTCGTCGTCACCGCGTCGTCCAGCTCCCAGGTTCGGATCGTCCGGCCCGAGGCGGCGTCCCTGAGCGTCAGCTCGGTGCCGGTACGCACCAGCTCGATCGTGGTGCCGCGCGACGCAGCGGCCGTCGCGCCCTGCCAGATGCTCTGCTGCACGGTCGTCAGCGACGCTTCGGCGGTGCGGTCCTGCGCGATGCGGCGCCCGTTCAGGACGCCGATCGTCCCCAGGATCGCGATGATCGCGATCACGATCAGGAGCTCCAACAGGCTGATCCCTTGGTGGTCTCGCATGCGGGCACGACCTCCCTCGGCGTCACGTGTGGGGCCGGAGTGCAGAGCACGTGTCGTCGGGCCCCGGACCGCCGTAGGGCTTACGACTAAAGACTAGTCGAACTGCCGTCATGCGCTTGTCGCATCGTGCCGATGGGTGCGTAGGCGGGATTCTCGACCAACGACACGGCGGCGGTGAAGTTCACCGCGATTACGACGCCGGCTCCAGATCGAGTTCCCGCAGCTGATGGCGTAACTGCGGCGGTTTCTTGACGAGAAGGTCGTCGGCTCGAAGACCCGACGCTTCTCGTGTCATCACGGACCTCGACGTCGCGTAGAGGCCGCGTCGCCCAGGCCGCCCTGTTGCTGCTGACAGGGCGGCGCGACTCGCAACGCTGCTTTCGGCGTTACAGCGCGCTGCACAGCCGGTCCGCGATCCATCGGACATCGCCTTCGCCCAATCCCGGATGGATCGGCAGCGACACCACCCGGTCGCACATCTCCGCGACCACCGGCGGCGTGGCGACCTCGCCCATCACCGGCTGCGCGCTGAGCGCCAGCGGGTAGAAGCGCTGGTGGGCGATGCCGGCGCCGAGCGCCTGGCGGACCGCCTCGAGGCGGCCGGCCGGGACCTGCACCGTGAACTGGTGGAACACGTGATCGGGATGGTCGGGCGGCAGCACGACGCCCGGCGCGTCTGCGAGCGCGTCGCGGTACCAGCCCGCCACCCGCCGGCGCGCGGCGTTCGCCTCAGGGAGCCGCCGCAGCTTGATGCGCAGCACCGCCGCCTGCAGCGCGTCCAGGCGCGAGTTGTGGCCCAGCAGGTCGTGCACGTACTTGTCATCGGGACGCGAGCCGTGGTTGCGCAGCCGCCGCGCGTGGGCGGCCAGCTCGTCGTCGTCGGTCGTCAGCATGCCGGCGTCGCCGTACGCGCCCAGCGTCTTGGTGGGGTAGAAGCTGAACGCCGCGGCGGTGCCCAGGGCTCCGACCTTGCGCCCCGCCAGCTCGGAGCGGACGGCCTCGTCGCACGCGCCGTCACGCGCCCCGTCACAGCCCGCGCAGGCGCCCGAGTACACCGCACCGAACGCCTGGGCGGCGTCCTCCAGTACCGGCACGCCGGCCCCTCGGCCGATCTCGACGATGCGCGCCATCTTGGCCGGCAGCCCGAACAGGTGCACCGGCAGGATCGCCTTGGTGCGCTCGCTCAACAGCGGCGGGATCGTCTCCGGATCCAGGTTCAGCGTGACCGGGTCGATGTCGCCGAACAGCGGCGTCGCGCCCAGCCGCATCGCCGCCTCGGCCGTCGCGAAGAAGCTGAACGGGGTGGTGATCACCTCGTCGCCCGGACCGACGCCCAGCGCCTCCAGCGCGATCACCAGCGCGTCGGTCCCGCTGTTCAGGCCGACGGCGTGGCGGACGCCCAGGAACGCGGCGACCTCGGCCTCGAACGCCTGGACCTCGGGCCCGCCGATGAACTGGCCGGAGCGCAGCACGCGCTCGACGGCCGGCCGCACCTCGTCCCAGAGGCCGTCGACTTCGGAAGCGAGATCCAGCATCGGGATGGGCGGACGGATCGCGTCGGGCATGGGACGGAGTGTACCGCGGGACGTGAAGCGCGCTGAGCGACGTCGTGGCTCCGCCGACCTGCCTCCAGGACGAGCCGGTAGCCCCGTCGTCCAGGCGCTTGCCGAGATCGACGGCAGCACGGACCCAGAAGACGCCATCGATAACCGGTCTGTTTTACGATAGCGGTATCGAAAGGAGCATCATGGAAACCGTGAAACTCTCACCGAAGTACCAGGTCGTCGTTCCGAAGCCGATTCGTGACGCGCTCGCGCTGAAGCCGGGGCAATACCTCGAGATGATCATCGTGGACGGCCGCATCGAGATGGTGCCCGTCCCGCCGATCGCGGAAGCGCGCGGCTTCCTTCGCGGCATCGACACCGCCGTTCCACGCGACGACGACCGCATATGAACGTCGTCGACTCCAGCGCTTGGCTCGCCTACTTCGCAGGCACACGCAACGCTGCCGTTTTCGCTGACGCCATCGAGCGGCCCATGGAGCTCGTCGTGCCCACCCTCAGCCTGTTCGAAGTCTTCAAGCGCGTCGTCGTTCAACGAGGTGAGACCGATGCGATGCGAGCCGTCTCGATCATGCGAAGAGGTTCCCGCCCAGTGCCTCTCGATGCAGGCTTGGCGATCGCGGCGGCACGCCTTTCGGTGGAAGCTCGGCCTACCGCTGGCCGACGCCGTCATCCTGGCGACCGCCCAGGCACACGACGCCATCCTCTGGACGCAGGATGCCGACTTCCGTGACATGCCTGGCGTCGAGTACCGACGCGCCGATAACCAAGGCTTGTCGCTGGACCAGCCGGCGAGCCAGTCGGTCACGCCCTACCCCGGCGGCGCCTCCCGCACCGGCGTGAACACGTTCAGCGTCTCGGTCGGCCCGGCGGCGTCCTCAGGAACATGTGCGCCGTGCGGCACGCCGCCGGGGATCGTCACCGCCTCGCCCGCCTCGAGCCGCATCTCGCCCTCGTCGAACGCGAACACCAGCACGCCGGACTGCACGATCGTCATCTGCTCCGCCGCGTGGGCGTGGCGGGGGAAGACGGTGCCCGGCTCGTAGCGGTAGGCGATCAGCTCGATCCGCTGGCCCAGCAGGCGGCGGCGGGTGACGCCCTGGCGAGGAGTCGCCGAGGGCAGCTCGTCCAGCCGGACCTTGCGGGCGCGGTCCGGCTCGTGTTCGTCCGGCCCGCGGGCGTTCCGCGCATCGCCGCCCGCCGCTTCGTCACGATCCGTGCTCACGCCGCCACCTCCCGCGTCACGCGCGCCAGCCCGGCCGCCATGCCGGCGACCAGGATCTCGATCTCGTCCTCGCGGATCACGAACGGCGGCGCCAGCAGCGCGTGATCGCCGCGACGGCCGTCGACGTTCCCGCCGCCCTGATACACGTACACGCCCTCGTCCAGGCAGGCCCGGGCGAACCGGCCGCGGACGTCCGCCTCGGCCGCGAACGGGGCGCGCGTCGCGCGGTCGGCGACGAACTCGACGCCGAGCAGCAGGCCGCGGCCGCGGATCACGCCGACGTGCGGATGATCGCCCAGCTCCTCCTCCAGCCGGCGCTTCAGCAGCGCGCCCATCGCGCCGGCCCGCTGAATCAGCCCCTCGCGCTCCAGCACGTCCACGACGTGGCTGCCGACCGCGCAGCTCAGCGGATTGCCGGCGAAGGTGTGGCCGTGCCGGAACGCGCCCGGCAGGCCCTTGAGCGCCTGGTAGTACTCGTCGCGCACCAGCACCGCGCCCAGCGGCGAGTAGCCGGCCGAGAGGCCCTTGGCGGTCGTCATCAGGTCGGGAACGACGCCGGTGTGCTGCATCGCCCACCAGCGGCCCGAGCGGCCGTTCCCGCTCATCACCTCGTCGGCGATCAGCAGCACGCCGTAGCGGTCGCAGATCTCGCGCACGCGCGGCCAGTAGCGCTGGGGCGGGTGACGGCCGGGCGCGGACGAGCCGACGATCGGCTCGGCGATGAACGCCGCGACGTTCTCCGGCCCCTCGTGCAGCAGCGCCGTCTCCAGGTCCGAGGCGCACTCGACATCGCAGCTGCCGGGCTCCTTGCCGAACGGGCAGCGGTAGCACGAGGTCGGCGCGATCATCGGCTGCGCCAGCATCATCGGCGTGAACGGCTGGCGCCGATGCGCCTGACCCGAGACCGCCAGCGCGCCCAGGGTGGCGCCGTGGTAGCTGGTGCGGCGGGTGACGACCTTGGTCCTGCTGCCGTGGCCGCGGGCCAGCTGCACCTGGCGCGCCAGCTTGATCGCGGTCTCGGTCGCCTCGCTCCCGCCGGAGGTGAACAGCACCCGGTCCAGTCCCGCGGGCGCGCGGGCGACCAGCTTCTCGGCCAGCTCCTCCGCCTCGCGGGTGACGAACTTCGAGGGGTGCGCGAACGCCAGGCGCGACGCCTGCTCGCGCAGCACCTCCGCCACGTCGGCGCGGCCGTGCCCCAGGCAGGCGACCGCCGCGCCGGCGGCGGCGTCCAGGTAGCGGCGCCCGTCCTCGCCGATCAGCCAGGCGCCCTCGCCGCGGACGATCCGGAGCGGCGGCCGACCGGGCTCGCGCAGGAACAGCGGGGACGCCTGGGTCGAGCGCCGTCCGGCCGCGACGCCTTCGGATCCGGTCGGATAACCCATGCCGCCGAGCCTACGACACGACGGCCTGCGTGCGGCGCAGGCGCACGGTGTGCAGGGCGTAGATCGCCGCGACGATGATCACGCCGGCGACGTCGGTCAAGACCGTCGGCTGGATCAGCATGAACGCGACGCCCAGCAGCACGATCCGTTCGTACCAGCGGGCCGGGACCAGCACGTAGCCCTGCGTGGCCGCGGCGAACGCCAGCATGCCCAGCAGCGCGCTGAGGAAGATCCAGGTGCCCTGTGCCAGCGTGTCCACGCCGACCAGCAGCAGCTTGGTGTTGAAGATGAACATGAACGGCAGGATCGCGGTGCGCATGTCGTAGATGAAGCCTTGGATGCCGGTCTGGATCGGGTTCGACCGAGCGATCGCGGCGGCGGCGTAGGCGGCCAGCCCGACGGGGGGCGTGTCGTCGGCCAGGATGCCGAAGAAGAACACGAACAGGTGCGCGGCCAGCAGGGGGAAGCCGTAGCCGAAGTCCTGCCCCAGGTTGTAGATCACCGGCGCGGTCAGGGTCGCCATCACGATGTAGTTCGCGGTGGTCGGCAGGCCCAGCCCCAGGATCAGGCTGGCGATGGCGGTGATGACGAGCACCAGCAGGAACTGCGTGCTGTCGCCGAACGCGGCAGCGTCGCCGCCGACCAGGTTCACGATCGGGATCGTGACCAGGCCGACGGCCGAGGCGAGCGCCGCGCTGACCCGGTCGATGATCTCCGTCAGGCGCAGGCCCAGCCCGGTCAGGTTCACCACGCCGACCACGATCCCGGCGGTGGCGACGGCGACGGCGATGCCGACCATGTTGCGGGCGCCGGCGTCGAGCCCTTCGACCAGCTCCTTCAGTCCACTGCACGAAGGCGTGCCACGGGTTCTCGCCACGAATCAGCGCGCCGATCACGCGCTGGACGGGCATCAGCACCGCCAGGGTCACGATCGCCCACATCACCGCGTAGCCTGGACTGGTCCGAACGATCACCAGGAACCAGATCAGCGCCGCCAGCGGCAGCAGGAAGTGGATCCCCATGAAGAACGTGCGGATGCGGGGGGAGCTCGGCGCGGGGGATGCCCTGCAGTCCGAGCTTGAGCGCCTCGAGGTGAACGATGTAGAACAGTGCCAGATAGGCGATGACGGCCGGCACGAACGCGGCTTTGACCACCTCGATGTAGGGCACGCCGGTGAACTCGGCGATGATGAACGCCGCGGCACCCATCACAGGAGGCATCAGCTGGCCGTTGGTGGACACCGCCACCTCGGTCGCGGCCGCCTTGTAGGCGGGATAGCCGGTGCGCTTCATCAACGGGATCGTGAAGGTGCCGGTGGTGACGACGTTCGCCAGGCTGGAGCCCGAGACCATCCCGGTCATGCCGCTCGCGACCACCGCGGCCTTGGCCGGACCGCCACGGAACACGCCCAGGAACGAGTTGGCGACGTCGATGAAGTACTTTCCGGCGCCCGCCTTGTCCAGCATCGAGCCGAACAGCACGAACAGGAACACGAACTGGGTCGAGACGCCCAACGCCACGCCGAACACCCCTTCGGTGGTGACGAACATCTGCGAGACGATCCGGTCCAGGCCGTAGCCGCGGTGGGCGATCAGGTCGGGCAGGGTGATCGGGATCAAGCCGCGCGGACCCAACAGGGCGTAGAGCAGGAACAGACTTCCGATCACGGTCAGCGCCGGGCCCAGCGCCCTCCGGGTGGCTTCGAGCAGCAGCACCAGGAAGATCGTGCCGATCACGACCTCGCGTTGGAGCGGAATGCCGAACCGGGTCTGCAGCCCCTGGTAGTCGACCACCAGGTAGAACACGCTGGCGGCGGCCACCACGGCCAGCACGATGTCGCGCCACGGCACCGGCCTCCCGCGGCCCGCGGCCCTCGCGGGGAAGACCAGGAAGGTCAGCAGCATCGCGAACGTCAGGTGCACCGCGCGTGCCCGCGCAGCGTCGAACACCACCACGCTGGCGATGGAGAGCTGGAACAGCGACCAGCCGATCGCGAGCGCGAACACCAGCCACTTGACCCAGCCGGCGTGCATGCGCCCGCCGGTCTCGACGTCCCGGACGAAGCGCTTGGCCTCTTCGGCGGCTGCACGGTCCTCGTCGCTCATCTGGGAATCGAGCAGCTTGTCGTCGTCGAGCGATGCCATGCGTCCTCCGGTGTGGCGGCGGGCCGAGATCGGTGACGAGATCGGTGACGAGATCGGTGAGAGGACCCCGCCCGGCGTGGCGGGTGGGGTCCTCGTGTCGTGCCGTGCCTCGTGTGGCGTCGCTAGGGGTAGCGCGAGCGTCGCCGCAGCGCCGCCCGGCGGCTCAGCGCAGGCCGGCGTCCTCGTACGCGCGGACGGCTCCATCGTGCAGGGGCGCGCCCAGACCGGACAGGAAATCCTCGGGCGTCAGGTCGGCCAGGGCCGGGTGAATCGCGCGGAAGTCTTCGAGGTTGTCGAGGATGGTGCTGACGATGGTGTAGACGTCGTCCTCGCTCATCCCGGTGCTGGTGACGAACAGCGCCTTGACGCCGAACAGCGTGACGTCCTCGTCCTGGCCGCCGTAGGTGCCGGCCGGCACGTTCGCGAAGGCGTAGTAGGGCGACTCGTCGATCAGGCCCTGGAACGCGTCGTCGTCGAGTGGGACGATGTCGACGTCGGAGGTCGAGGTGATGTCCTGGATCGCGGCGCCGCCGATGCCGACGGTGTAGAAGAAGCAGTCGATGCGGCCGTCGCGCAGGAAGTCGGGCGCTTCGGCGGCCCGCAGGTACTCGGGCTCGAAGTCGTCCTCGCTCATGCCCTTGGCGTCCAGCATCGCGCGAACGGTGTTCAGGATGCCGGAGCCGGAGTTGCCGATGCTGACGCGCTTGCCGGCGATGTCGTCGAACGAGCCGACCTCGGCGTCGGCGTCGCAGACGAGGTGCATCGGCTCGGCGTGCAGGCCCATCACGGTCCGCAGCGACTCGACCGGCTCGCCGTCGAACGCGGCTTCGCCGTTGTACGCCTGGTAGACGACGTCGGACTGAGCGATCGCGAGGTCGAGCTGGTCCGCCTGGATCGCGCTGATGTTGAACACCGAGCCTCCGGTCGACTCGACCGTCAGGCGCAGACCCACGTCGGCGTCGTTCACGATCTTCGAGGTCGCGCCGCCGACCGGGTAGTAGACGCCGGTGACGCCACCGGTGCCGATCGTGTAGAACCCTTGCGCGGCGGCTGCGCCGAACAGTACGGCGACGGCCAGCGCGAACAGTCTTTTCGTGGCTGCGTGCATACGGTATCTCCTTCGTGGTGTGCGAGCCTTTCCAGCGATCACCGCGCGTACGGTGGTTCGCTCGGATCGGCGATTCGAAGTGGACTTCGTTGTGATAAATACCACGCTCGTGTGGGAGCGGTCAAACGGCGGCCTCGAGCTCGCCCCGCTCCGTGCCCGCCATCATCAGGCCCAGCGTCTCGGCGTCCGCCTCGCTGGCGGCCAGCTCGCCCATGATGCGGCCTTCGAACATCACCACGATCCGGTCGGTGAGGGAGAGGATCTCGTTCAGGTCGGCGCTGATGAGCAGCACGGCCAGGCCCATGTCGCGCGCCCGGACGATCTGGCGGTGGATGAACTCGATCGCGCCGATGTCCACCCCGCGGGTGGGCTGCGCCAGGACCAGCACCTTCGGGTCGCGCTCCAGCTCGCGCGCGACGATCAGCTTCTGCGCGTTCCCGCCCGAGTAGGCGCGCGCCATCAAGCTGGTCGAGCGGGGACGGACGTCGTACGCCTCGATGATCTCCGAGGCGTGATCCTCGATCCGGTCCAGTCGCAGGAACCCCGCCCGGGTCGCGTACGGCTCGTGGTGATGGTCGCCCAGCACGGAGTTCATCGCGGCGCTGTAGGTGCCGATCAGGCCGCGGGCGTTGCGGTCCTCGGGCACGTGGCTCATGCCGGCCACGCGTCGCTCCCGCGCCGACGTGCCGGTCACGTCCTCGCCCATCAGCACGATCCGACCGGAGTCGACGTGCCGCAGTCCGGTGATGCACTCGACCAGCTCGGTCTGGCCGTTGCCCTCGATCCCGGCCACGCCGAGGATCTCGCCGGCACGGACCGAGAGGGACACGTCGTTCAGAACGTCGCGCGGCTTGACGGGGTGGTGGAGACGCAGGTTCTCGACCTCCAGGCGCACCTCGGCCGGCTCGGCCTCGTCCTTCTCGACCTGGAGCAGCACCTCGCGGCCGACCATCATGTTCGCCAGCTTGCGGGTGTTGGTCTCGGCGTGCTCGACCGTGCCGATCATCTTGCCGTCGCGCATCACGCTCATCCGGTCGCAGATCTCCATGACCTCGTCCAGCTTGTGGCTGATGAACACGATGGCGTTGCCCTGGTCGACGTACTCCTGCAGGAACGTGAACAGTCCGCGCGTCTCCTGGGGCGTGAGCACGGCGGTCGGCTCGTCCATGATCAGGATCTTGGCGTCGCGGTAGAGGGTCTTGAGGATCTCGACCTGCTGCTGGAGGCCCATGGGCAGCTCGCCCACCGGCTGGTCGGGGTCGATGTCGAACCCGAACCGCTCGATCAGCTCCTTCGTCTTCGCGCGGGCCGCGCGGTAGTCCAGCGCCGTGGCGCTGCCCGGCTCGCTGCCCAGCACGATGTTCTCGGTGACGGTCAGCGGCGCGACCAGCATGAAGTGCTGGTGGACCATGCCGATTCCGCGCGCGATCGCGTCGCGAGCGCTGTCCAGGTGGACCCGCTCGCCGTCGACGTCGATCGTGCCCTCGTCCGGCGGCTGCAGCCCGTAGAGGATCTTCATCAGCGTCGACTTGCCCGCGCCGTTCTCGCCGATCAGGGCGTGGATCTCGTTCCAGGCGAGCGAAAAATCGACATCGTCGTTGGCGAGCACCAGCGGAAACCGCTTGGTGATCCCGGTCATGCGCACGGCGTCGGCCATGGCGGGAGGATAGCACGGGGCTTGCGCGGCCAGGACGGCGTTCGTAGCCGACGCTCCATGCTGGTCGAATGGCGCCCAGGCTGCGCGGATCGTCGTCCGGTCGTGGTACATTCAGCCCGTGCGGAGGAAGCGTAGCCTCCGTGCAAACGACCAGGACTTGGCATCCCTCGGGGGCGACACGGCTTCGACGGGGCTCGACCAAGGCACCGGTTGCGCGTCGCGGGGCAGTTGGCCGCGTCATCAAGCTGCAAACGCCTTAACTGGCAACCAGAACTACGCTCTGGCTGCGTAACCCGTAGTCAGCGTCCTCTAGAAACCCCGTCGGTGGTTCGCTAGATTTGGACGTCCCAAAACCGACTGGCCCGAAGGCACCCGTTGCCGGCCCTAGGGCGAGACTTAAGGCGACTAGGCACGAGGATTGGTGGGTCTCCAACCTGTCCTCGCCGCCGAATTTCAATCGGAGACTACACGCGTAGACGCCGGGCCAAGGGGGCTTCGGACGCGGGTTCGACTCCCGCCGCCTCCACCAGCCGACCCCGCAGAGATGCGGGGTCTTTTCATGGCGGGTTCGTCGCATGGCGCGTCCGTCCTCGTGAGGCGGCCCTGCAGCACCGGGCCGTGGCCGCTATGGCCGCCGCGCCGCGCCTACGCGTCCAGCATCCGCCGCTGCAGCAGCGACTGCATCGAGCGGGTCTCGGCCGCGATCAGCACGACGTGGACCTCGTTCCCGCGCTCGCGGTACACGATGCGGTGGCCGTCCACGCGCACCTCCTGCGCACGACGCATCCCCAGCGCGCGCAGCTCGGGCGGAGGCCCGCCGTCCTCGGGCCGTTGCGCGATCCGTTCCAGGCCGGACCGAATGCGGTCCAGAATCCGGTTCGCCTGGCCGAATCCGCCGCGCTCGTACGCTGCGGCGTACAGCTCGTCCAGGTCGCGCGCCGCCCCGTCGGTCAGCAGCACCGTGCGGGTCGCGTCGCGCCCGTCCATCACGCCGTTCCACTCATTCGGTTCCCCACCCCTCGGCGTTCCGGAAGCCGTCCAGCGCCTCGTCCGCGGGCTGGACCATCTCCTCTTCGATCTGGCGGTCGCCCAGCGAGAGCATCTTCAAGAGTGCGCTGGTCTCCTGCAGCTGGTCGAACGTCGCGACGTCCAGCAGCACCGCCCGCGCCTCGCCGTTCTGGGTGATCACCAGCGGCTCCTGGCGCTCGTTCAGGTCGCGGATCAGCTCGGCCGCGTGGGCCTTCAGGTAGCTGATCGAACGGATACGATCTTCGAGTCGCATGATAGGTCCGAATGTAGACCGAAAGCGGGTCGATCGGCAAGGGCTGACGCGAGCCGTCGTGCTACGATCCGGCCAAGAACCACATCCCGAACGGAGGCATCGCATGGCAGAGGTACATCTCGATCACGTCTACAAGCGCTTCGGCGACATCACGGCGGTCAAGGACTTCACCCTCGAGATCGCCGACAAGGAGTTCACGGTGTTCGTCGGGCCGTCCGGCTGCGGCAAGACCACCACGCTCCGCATGATCGCCGGCCTCGAGGAGATCAGCGACGGCACCCTGAGCATCGGCGACCGCGTCGTGAACGACGTGCCGCCCAAGGACCGCGACATCGCCATGGTGTTCCAGAACTACGCGCTGTACCCGCACATGAACGTGCACCAGAACATGTCGTTCGGCCTGCGCCTCCGCAAGACCCCCAAGGACGAGATCGAGCGCCGCGTCAAGGACGCCGCGGAAATCCTCCAGATCGAGCACCTCCTCGACCGCCGCCCGCGCGAGCTGTCGGGCGGACAGCGCCAGCGCGTCGCCCTGGGCCGCGCCATCGTGCGTGAGCCCAAGGTGTTCCTGATGGACGAGCCGCTCTCGAACCTCGACGCCAAGCTGCGCGTCGAGATGCGCGCCTCGATCCAGAAGCTGCACCGCCGCCTGGGCGTCACCACCGTCTACGTCACCCACGACCAGGTCGAGGCGATGACGATGGGCAGCCGCATCGTGGTGATGAAGGACGGCCTGATCCAGCAGGTCGACGACCCGATCACGCTGTACGACAAGCCGGTCAACAAGTTCGTCGCCGGCTTCATCGGCAGCCCCGCCATGAACTTCATGGTCGGCGACGTCGAGAACCGCCGGCTCAAGAGCGCCAACTTCGACATCCTGCCCAGCGACGACCTGGCCGACAAGCTCGCCAGCTTCGACGGCAAGAAGGTCTACGTCGGAATCCGCCCCGAGAACTTCGGGCTCAAGGGACACACCTCGATCCCCGAAAAGGACAACGTCGTCACCGCCACGATCGAGGTCGTCGAGCCGCTGGGCTCCGAGACCCACATCATGGCGTCCGTCGGCGGCGACCAGACCGTCGTCGCGCGCGTCGACCCGCACGCCCCCGTCGAGCCGGGCCAGGACGTCGAGCTGCTCGTCGACCTCGGCTACCTGCACGCGTTCGACCTGGAGAAAGAGGACAACCTCCGCTTCGCCTGAGCGGGCGCGTGCGACGGGCGCATTCCCTTCGCACGACGCTGCTCTGCGCGACGCTGGTTCGCGCAAACCCGTGACCGCGCCCCCGGCGAGCTTCTCGCCGGGGGCGCACGCGTTCCAGGCGGCGTGACGATCGCGAAGACTCGGCTATCCTCGGCGTCATGGTCCTCGCCGCCCTCCGCAACGCCGAAAAACAGTACGGACAGCGCACCGTGCTGGACGGCGTCACGCTGGAGCTCAGAGAAGGCGCGCGCACCGCGCTGATCGGCCGCAACGGGGCGGGGAAGAGCACGATCCTGCGGCTGCTGGGCGGAACCGAAGCGCCCGACGCCGGCGAGGCGTGGCTGCGCGACGGCACGATCGTCGGCACCCTGAAGCAAGACCCCGACTTTCCCGAAGGTCGGCGCGTGCTGGACGTGTGCGAGGTGGCGTTCGCCGACCTGGACGCGATGGAGGCCCGGCTGCAGGAGCTCGAGGCCGCCGGCCTGGACGACCCGGACACCTTCCACGCCTGGGAGATCCTCCACGGCGCGTTCGAGCGGCGCGGCGGCTACCAGCGTCGCGCCCGCCGCGACATGGTGCTGCACGCCCTGGGGTTCGCCGGCCGCGAGCACGACGAGGTCGCCCGCTTCAGCGGCGGCGAGAAGACCCGCCTGGCGCTGGCGCGGCTGCTGATGCGGGCGCCCGACGTGCTGCTCCTGGACGAGCCGACGAACCACCTGGACGTCGAGATGCGCAGCTGGCTCGAAGGCTGGCTGGCGCGCTACCCCGGCGCCGCGTTGCTGGTCAGCCACGACCGCGCGTTCCTGGACGGCGCCTGCGACCGCACCGCCGAGGTGGGCCGCGGCCGCCTGCGCGAGCGGCCCGGCAACCCCACCGCGTTCCGCGAAGCCCAAGCCGAGCAGGACCGGATCGAGGCCCGCACCCGCGGCAATCAGCGCAAAGAGGAGGCCCGGCTGGCGAGCGCCGCGGCGCAGATGCGCAAGTTCGCTGGCCAGAACGCCAAGCTGATGCGCCGCGCCCTGGCGATGGAGACGCGCCTCGAGCGTCTCCGCGACGGCATGATCGACGATGCCGAGCGCGACGAGCGCTCCGTCCGCTTCCTGTTCGGCGAGGGACGCGGCGGCGAGCAGGTCCTCTACGCCCGGCACCTCAGCAAGGCGTACGGCGGGGAGACGCTGTTCCGCGACGTGGACCTGGTGCTCCGCGCCGGCGAGCGGATCGCCGTCACCGGCCCCAACGGCGCCGGCAAGAGCACCTTCCTGCGGCTGCTGCTGGGCGAGGCCGCCAGCGACGATCCGCGCGCCCTGCTGCGTTGGGGAAGCCGCGTGCGGGTGGGCTACTACGATCAGGAGCTGCGCGGCGTGGACCCCGAGCGGACGCTGATCGAGGAGCTGATCCGCATGGTCGGCGACCGCGAGGCGCACGACCTGCTCGGCCGCTTCCTGTTCCCCTACGACGCGCAGTTCAAGACGGTCGCCCAGCTCTCGGGCGGCGAGCGCGCCCGGCTGGCGCTGCTCAAGCTCACCCTCGGCTCGCACGACCTGCTGATCCTGGACGAGCCCACCAACCACCTGGACGTCGAGATGATCGAGGCGCTCGAAGCCGCGCTGGACGCGTTCTCGGGCACGCTGATCCTGGTCAGCCACGACCGGCGCTTCATCGGCCGGCTCGCGACGCGGGTGTGGGAGATCGAGGACGGCCGGTTCGAGGACTACGAGGGCGACTGGGACTTCTTCCGCCGCAAGCGCGAGGAGCGGCGCGTCGTGGCCACGGGCGCCGAGCGGGGCGACGCTGTCGACGCGGCTGGCGGAGGCACGGCGCAGGCGACCACCGCGACCAGCTCGAGCAGCGGCGCTCCCTCCGAGAGCAGCACCGGAGCACCGCACCGAGAGCACCGCACCTGGGAGAGCCGAGTCCGACAGCGCCCCTCGCGCAGGCACCTCGACCAACGATGTTTCGCCCGACAAGGTTTCGGGCGGCGAGGTCCAGCCCACCGGGGCCGCCTCGGCCGATGGCACGGCTACCGACACCACCGCTGCCGATACCACCGCTGCCGACACCGACCCCCGCTTCGACGCGCTGAGCCCGTGGAAGCTCGAGCGCGAGCTCGAGACGCTCGAAGCGCGCGTCACCGAGCTCGAGGACGAGCTCGAGAGCTTGAACGAGCGCCTCGCGGACCCAGGCGCGCACGACGGCGCCGAGCTCGGCGAGCTGGGCCGCGCCCACGCCCGGGCCGAGGCGGCGCTACTCGAGGCGATGGAGACGTGGGAGGCCGCCGGCCGGACGCTGGAGTCCAAGCGCGCGCTGCGCAGCGGCTGACCGAGGCGGGCGCCACGGTCCGGTCGAGAACCACGCTCGAGCACCGCGGTACAGTGACGCCCATGCAACGAGTCCGCTACCGCACCTTCGATGGCGTCCACTGGGGCGAGGTGGAGGGCGGGCGCGTCCACCAGCTCTCCGCCATGCTGGGCCGGCGCGACGGCGCCGTCGTCCCCCTCACCGACGTCTCGCTACTGCCCCCGTGCGACCCGCGCTCGATCGTGTGCGTCGGCAAGAACTACGCCAAGCACATCGCCGAGATGGGCGGCGACGCCGGCTCGCTCCCCAAGGAGCCGGGGCTGTTCCTGAAGGCGCTGAACACCCTGAGCGGACCGGGCGACCCCATCCCGTACCCCGACTGGACCCACGAGCTGCACTACGAGGGCGAGCTGGCCGTCGTCGTCGCCCACGAGATGAAGGACGTCGCGGCCGAGGACGCGCTGAACCACGTGCTGGGCTACACCTGCGCGATCGACGTCACCGCGCGCGACAAGCAGCGATCCGACCTGCAGTGGGCCCGCGGCAAGAGCGCGGACGGCTTCTGCCCGATCGGTCCCTGGCTCGAGACGGAGCTGGACCCGACCGACACCAGCGTGCGCACCTTCGTGAACGGCGAGCTGCGCCAGGACGGCCACACCTCCGACCTGATCTTTCCCGTCGCCGAGGTGCTGTCCTACATCAGCCGCTTCCTGACCCTCGTCCCCGGCGACGTGGTGCTGACCGGGACGCCGGACGGCGTCGGGCCGCTGGCCGTCGGCGACGAGGTGGAGGTGCGCGTCTCGGGCGTCGGCTCGCTCACGGCGACCGTCGAAGCGGCGTGAGCGCAGCAGGCGCAGGCGACCGGCGCGGCCCTGGCGAGCAGCGCCCGACCGACGGTGCGCACGATCGCTCGCACGGTCGCTCGCACGGTCCCTCGCACGAGCACCCGCGCGACCTGGGCGCCGGCACCTGGCTGATCGACACGCTCCTCGCCGGCCAGCCCGCCATGGTCGGCGTGTTCGTCCAGGAGCTGCCCGACGGCTCGGCGCTGCTGATCGAGAGCGGCTCCGGCGCGACCGTCGACGCCGTCCGCGACGGCCTGGCCGCGCTGAGCCTGGGCCCGGACGACGTCGCGGCGATCGTGGTCACCCACGTGCACCTGGATCACGCGGCGGGCGCGGGCACGCTGTCCGCCTGGTCGGACGCGCCGGTGTACGTCCATCCGCGCGGTGCGAGGCACCTGGCCGACCCCGGCCGGCTGTGGTCCAGCGCCGCCCGGATCTACGGCGACGAGATGGACCGCCTCTGGGGCCCCATGGAGCCCGTCCCCACGGACCGGCTTCGGACGCTGGACGATGACCAGACCTGGACCGTCGGCGGGGCGCGCTACCGCGTGCTGCACACCCCCGGTCACGCCGACCATCACCTGTCGGTTCTCGATCCCCACGGCGGCGCGTTCGTGGGCGACGCGGCCGGCATCGTGCTGCCGGGCATCCCGCTGATCCGGCCCGCGCTGCCGCCCCCCGAGACCGACCTCGAGGCGGCCGAGGCGTCGTGCGAGGCGCTGGCGGCAGCGCAGCCCGACAGGCTCTTGCTCACCCATTTCGGCGCCATCGACGACGTGCACGGCCACCTGCGCGAGAGCGTCCGCCGCAACCGCGTCTGGGCCGACGAGGTTCGCGCCGGCCTGGACGCCGGCGAGGACGAGGCGGCCCTGATCGCCCGGATGGAGGCGCTGGAGGACCGCGAGCTGGACGAGGTCGGCGTTCCGGCAGGCGCCCGCGCGCCGTACAAGGCGTCCAGCGACGCGCGCATGACGGTGATGGGCGTGAGCCGCTACTGGCGAAAGCGGGACGAGCATCGCTGAGCTGCCGGCCGCCGCGGGCCGCTGTCCACCGTTCCCGCTGCCCAGGACGGCGCGTCTGGCGGTGCTGGCGTCGGGGCGCGGCAGCAACCTGGCGTCGCTGCTGAACGCGTTTCCGCCGGCGTCGCTCTCCGCGACGGCGGACCACGAGCCCCCGGCCCGCGTCGTGCTGGTCGCCAGCAACGTTCCCGGCGCGCCTGCGCTGGGGGTGGCCGAAACCGCCGGCGCCGACGCGTGCACGATTCCCTGGACGCGTCACGAGGGCGACCGCCTCGGCTTCGAGCGGGCCCTGCAGAGCCAGCTGGACGCGCACGGCGTCGACCTCATCTGCCTCGCCGGGTTCATGCGAATCCTCTCGCCCACGTTCACCCAGCGCTGGGCGGGACGGATCGTGAACGTCCATCCCAGTCTGCTGCCGGCGTATCGCGGCCTCCACGCGCAGCGGCAGGCGCTCGAGGCGGGCGCGACGACGTCGGGCTGCACGATCCACCTGGTGGACGCCGGGGTCGACACCGGCCGCGTCGTGCTGCAGCGGCAGGTGCCGGTGCTCCCCGGCGACGACGAGGCCACCCTGGCCGACCGCATCCTGGAGCAGGAGCACCTCGCCTACCCCGAGGCCGTCCGGCGGCTGCTGCGCGGCCAGGTGGAAGCGACGGACGGCACAGGGACAGAGCGTGAGAGGACAGAGGCGAGAGGACAGAAGGCGAGAGGACCGAAGGGGAGACGTTCGAGGGGGAGGGGCCCGCATGAAGGTTCTGCTGATCGGTAGCGGAGGACGGGAGCACGCGCTGGCGTGGGCGCTGGGCGCGTCGCCGCGCGTGAGCGAGGTGCTGGCCACGCCCGGCAACGCCGGCATCGCCCAGACGGCACGGATCGTCGCGGCGCAGGACGACGACGAGCTGCTGCGGATCGCGGCGCGCGAGAAGGTGGACCTGGCCGTGATCGGTCCCGAGGCGCCGCTGGCGGCGGGACTGGCGGACCGCCTCCGGGACGAAGAGGTGCCCACCTTCGGTCCCGGCCGGGACGGCGCGCGGCTGGAGGCCTCGAAGGCGTACGCCAAGGCGTTCATGCAGCGCTTCGGCGTGCCCACCGCCGAGTTCGCCACCTTCTCGGCGCTGGATCCGGCGCTGGACCACCTGCGCCGGGTGGGGGCGCCGATCGTCGTGAAGGACTCCTACCTGGCGGCAGGGAAGGGCGTCACCGTCGCGGACACGCCCGGCCAGGCCGAGGCCGCGCTGCGCGAGCTGTTCGCGCGGCCCAACGCCGAGGTGGTGCTCGAGGAGCGCCTGGTGGGCCAGGAGCTCAGCGTGGTCGTGCTGACCGACGGCACGACGGCGCTGCCGCTGCCGTTGGCGCAGGACCACAAGCAGATCGGCGACGGCGACGTCGGGCCGATGACCGGCGGGATGGGCGCCGTCGCGCCGGTGTCGTCGCTGTCCGACCCGCAGCGCGAACGGCTGGACCGCGAGATCGTGGAGCCGGTGCTGAGCGGCCTGCGGAGCGAGGGGATCGACTACCGCGGCGCGCTGTTCCTGGGCGTGATGTGGACCGCGTCGGGGCCCAAGCTGCTCGAGATCAACGTACGCCTGGGCGACCCCGAGACGCAGACGGTGCTGCCCCTGATGGAGAACGACCTGATCAGCGTGCTCGAGGCGCTGGATCAGCGGCGCCTGCACGAGGTGGTCCCGGTCTGGCGGCCGGGCGCCGCGGCCACGGTGGTGGTGGCCGCCCCGGGCTACCCCGGGGCGTACCCGAAGGACCTGCCCGTCGGCGTCCCCGAGGGACGCGAGGCCGACACCTGGGTGTTCCACGCCGGCACGCGCAGGAATGAGAGCGGCCGGCTGGTCTCGAGCGGCGGCCGCATCCTGGCCGTCACCGCGGTCGACGCGGACGTGCCCAGCGCCGCCGCGAAGGCGTACCGCGAGGTGGCGCGCATCGACGTGCCCGGCGGGGTGTCCAGGCGCGACATCGGTGGGCGCCCGACCGCAGGGGGCGGTACGCACGGCTAGGATGCGGGACCGGGACACCGGCCCTCGCGAGCGGGACGACCGTGCGGTAGCCTTGCGGCATGCCTCGTCGAATCTTCACGCCAGCTCGAACGCGCGTCCTCGCGGACGTTCGCGGCGACGTTCGCCGGCCCGTCCGCATCGGCGCCCGCTCGCCGCGCCGGCCGCTCCTGCTCCTGGCCGCGGCGCTGATCGTCTCGCTCGTCGCCGGTTGCGCGCCGACCGTCAGCGAGGAGACCGAAGCCGTCACGCAGCCCACCGGTCCACTCGCGTACGTCCCTCGCGAGACCGGAGCCGCTTGGTCGTACCTTCCCGATCGCGCCACGCTGGACGAGGCCCGCGTCGTCGTCCGGGTCGAGGGTCCCACCGTGGTGGACGGCCAGGTACGGACCGCCTGGCGGATGGTGGGGCGCGGCCTGGAGGTCCGCTGGTTCCGTGAGCATCGCGAGGACGGCACCTACCTGGTGCGCGAGGAGCGTCCGGGCACGGTGATCACCTTCGATCCTCCGATCCTCGAGATGGTCTCCGGGCCGCTTCGGGTGGGGCAGAACTGGACGGGCGCGACCACCGCGACCGTCCTCTTCCCGGAGGCGACCGCCGAGAACCGGACGTCGACCCTGGCGCTGGAGTGGGTCACGACCGTCGTCGATCGTCGCTCGGTGACGGTGGCGGCGGGGACGTTCGACGTGTTCGTGCTGAACTTCACCTCCCGGACGCTGGACGAGGACGGCGTGGTGCTCGAGGAGCTCACGCAAGAGACCTGGTTCTCGCCGTACCTGGGCGAGGTCCGGACCGAGAACGGCTTCTTCCTGGTCGACTCGAACCTGTTCGGGCTCCCGCGGGAGCCGTGAGGCGCCGCTCCGGTACTGGTCACTCGCCTACCGTTGGGTAGGTCGTGCCGCGATAGGCTGAGCGAACGAAGATTGGAGCGTACGCACCGATGGCACGCCTCGACGAGATTCACCAGCCCAGCGACCTGAAACGCGTCCCGCGAGAGGAGCTCGCGGCCGTCGCGGACGAGCTCCGCTCCGAGATCATCCGCGTCTGCTCGACCACCGGCGGACACCTCGCGTCCAGCCTGGGCGCGGTCGAGCTCACCGTCGCGCTGCACTGGCTGTTCGACACCGAACGCGACCGCATCGTCTGGGACGTGGGGCATCAGACGTACGGCCACAAGATCCTCACCGGCCGGCGCGACCGGATGGCCACCATCCGCAAGCACGGCGGGCTGGCCGGGTTCACGACCAGCAGCGAGTCGCCGCACGACGCCCTGACCGTGGGGCACGCCTCGACCAGCCTGGCCGCGGCGCTGGGCATGGCCATGGCGCGCGACGGCCGCGGCGATGGCTACCGCGTCGCGGCCGTGATCGGCGACGGCGCGCTCACCGGCGGGATGGCGCTGGCCGCGCTGAACCAGATCGGTCACGTCAAGCCGACGATGACCGTGATCCTGAACGACAACGAGATGTCGATCAGCGAGAACGTCGGGGCGCTGAACCACTACATGCGGCACCTCCAGGTCCAGAAGTGGGTGCAGAAGGCCGAGGCGGGCGGCAAGAAGGCGCTCTCGGACGTCTGGAAGCCGCTGGCCGAGCTCGGTAGCCGCGCCAAGTCGGCCACACGTCGCTTCCTGGACCCGGCCAGCAACAACCCGTTCCACGCCATGGGGCTCCGCTACGTCGGGCCGATCGACGGCCACGACGTGGACGCGCTGCTGTACTACCTGGAGAACATCGACCAGCTCGAGGGCCCGACGATGCTGCACATCGTCACCCGCAAAGGCAAGGGCTACACCGTGGCCGAGTCCGACCCGATCGCCTGGCACGGCGCATCGAAGTTCGACATGGCGGACCCCGTGGCCACCGGCAAGCCGTACCAGTGGTCCGACGCGTTCGGCGACGCCGCGATCGCGCTGACCGACCGCGACGACCGCGTCTGGGTGATCACCCCCGCCATGCGCGAGGGCTCCGGCCTGGTCGCGTTCTCCAAGGCGCACCCCGAGCGCTACCTGGACGTCGGCATCGCCGAGGACGTCGCCGTCACGACCGCCGCCGGCATGGCGCTGCGCGGCGAGAAGCCGATCGTGGCGATCTACTCGAGCTTCCTGCAGCGCGGCTTCGATCAGGTGGTGCACGACGTCTCGATCGAGAATCTCGACGTGCTGTTCGCGATCGACCGCGCCGGCCTGGTGGGCGGCGACGGCGCGACGCACCAGGGCGTGTACGACCTGGCCTACCTCCGCTCGCTGCCGAACCTGTCGGTCGCCATGCCGCGCGACGCCTCGCAGCTCAGGGGCATGCTGCGGCGCGCGCTGGAGCTGGGCGGCCCGAAGGCCGTCCGCTGGCCCCGCGGATCGGTCGAGGCGCCGCCCGACGCCGAGCCGGACGCCTGGGACGACATCGCCTGGGGGACCGCCGAGGTGCTGAAGGAAGGCAGCGAGGCGTGGATCCTGGCGCTCGGACCGATGGTCGACTACGCGCTGGCGGTCGCCGACGACGATCCCCGAATCGGGGTCGTCGACGCGCGCTTCGTCAAGCCGCTGGACGAGGAGCTCATCTTGCGGCTGGCGCGCGACGGCGCGAAGCTGATCACGATCGAGGATCACGCCCTGCCCGGCGGCTTCGGCTCGGCCGTGGCCGAGCTGCTGGCCGATCACGGCGTGCCCGCGCGCCTCACGCGGCTCGGGATTCCGGACGTGATCGTGCCGCACGGAGACCCCGCACGGCAGCACGAGGAGCTGGGCTACGGGCCCGATGCGCTGCGCGCCAAGATCGCGTCCATGATCGGCGAACGCCAGCCTGCGCAGGCCGCCCGAATGAGCGATCACGAGCCGTCCGAACGGGCCGCTCCCAGGGCCCGTTCGCTCCGTTGACAGCGCCTGGGAGGTCGGGTATTCTTCTCTCCGCGCTCGCCTCAGGGCGCCGCTTTCGTGGAGCCGTAGTGTAGCGGTTAGCATATCTGCCTGTCACGCAGAAGGTCGCGGGTTCGAATCCCGTCGGCTCCGCCACGAACGGACCGGGCGCCCCGCGGGGCGCCCTCCGACAAGGCCGGGTAGCTCAGTAGGTAGAGCATACGACTGAAAATCGTAGTGTCGGCGGTTCGATCCCGCCCCCGGCCACCAACGCCGCTCGGCCTGTTCGCACCGGTTCATTAACGAGCCGGCCCCGTGCGCGCCAATGTAGCTCAGCGGTAGAGCAGCCGATTCGTAATCGGCAGGTCGTCGGTTCAATTCCGACCATTGGCTCCAAGACCGAACCCCGTCCCCGTGGCGGGGTTCTCGCTCGATCGGCCCTTCGCGTCGTCACTCGCGTCGGTACAGGACGCGCGCAGCCGCCCGCGATCCCCTCATCGGCGCCCACCGAATGAAGTTTCGAACGCACCGCCAAGCCCCCTGACTCTATGCTCGTCCGTAGCGCTGGGAGGGGCAGAACGCCCGTCCACGCGGCGTGCGGGGGATCCCTGACCGATGCGACTCTACTTCGTTCGACACGGCGAGCCGGACTACGGCAGCCTCGGAAGCCCGAGGCTGGGGTCGGGCGCGCACGATCTGGCTCCGCTCACCTCGATCGGACGGCTGCAGATCGACACCATCGCGCGCGACTACCGGCTGCAGGACGTCGACGCGGTGCTGTCGTCGAGCTACGCCCGCTCGCTCGAGTCCGCTGCCCTTCTCGCCCGCGCCGTGGGCAAGCCGTTCTTCGTCGAGGTGGACCTGCACGAGTGGCGGGCGCACCCCGATCCGGCTCGCGAGCTGGATCCGGATCTGCTTCGCCGCGCCGCTGAGAGACTGAGCTCGGGCGAGGATCCCGGCGACGGGCCGTGGGAGACGCTGGACGAGGTCCGTGAGCGGGTCGTTCGCGTCCTACGCCGCTACCGCCAGTTCGACAGCCTGGCCGTCGTCAGTCACGCCGTCGTGATCGCCGCGATGATCGGCGTGGATCGCCCCGTCGACCACGCCGAGATCGTGCCGGTCGACCTGGACCCCGACGCCCCGCCCAGCGTGAAGGGCCGCACCCGCACGCCGCGCTGACACCGCGACCACAACGCCACGACACCGCGACGACACTGCGCTGTCGAGACCCCAGCGCTGCGACGCCCCTCAGCGCCGGTGCACGCGAACCTGAAGCCCACCCTCGGGATGCAGCGTCATGCCCACCGGCTTCCTGGGCCCCTCGCCCAGCGGCTCGACCCGGTAGCGGCCCAGCGTCAACGCCAGCCCGGTCTTGATCAACGCTGTCGCAGTGCCCGCGCCGATGCAGTGCCGCACGCCGTAGCCGAACGGCAGGTACGCGAACGGCGGCGGCTCGCTGCTCACGAACCGCTCCGGATCGAACCGGTCCGGCTCGTGGAACGAGGCGGGGTCGAGGTGCGTCCGCAGGATCGACAACGCCACCCGGCTCCCCGCGGGCACGACGTGGCCCAGAATCTCGACCTCTCGCACGGTGCGCCGCAGCGCGGCCGCCGCCGGTGGGCGTAGACGAAGCGTCTCCTTCACGAACGCATCGGTGTACGGCGCCGCCTGCGCGGAGGCCGGGTCGCCGTGCGCCAGCTCGGCGGCGAGGCGCGCCCCCTGCTCGGGATGCTCGTCCGCCATCGCCAGGCACCAGGCGAGCGCCGCGGCGGTGGTGTCGAACCCGGCCGAGATCAGGCTGAGGCTCTGGTCGCGCAGCTCGCGGTCGCTGAGCTCCCCCTCGCTGAGTTCCCCCTCGCCGGCTGGCGAGGCCATCAGCAGCCCGAGGACGTCGCCCGTCGGCTGGGCGTCGTCGGCCGGCGGGCCGCTCGCGTCCGCACGTCGCCGTGCGATCTCGGCGTACAGCGCGTCGTCGACGCGCCGCCGGGCGGCCGTGAACCGTGCCCACGGGGTGCCCGGGATCGGCAGCTTCCACTGCTGCTCCAGCATCGGCCGGCCGGGGAAGTCCATCAGCGCGTCGACGTCGCGGAGCCAGTGGTCGTCCCGCGCCAGCGGCACGTCGCCCAGCACGATCCGCGCCACGATCCGGACCAGCCTGGGTCGCGCCTCGCGGTAGAGGTCGAACGGCTGGCCCAGGGCGGCTCGCTCGGCCAGCCACGGCTCCAGGATGCCTTCGCCCGTCGCCAGCCACGAGGCGACCTGCCGTCCGTGGAAGGCGGGCTGGACCCGTCGGCGGCGTTGCAGATGCTCAGGCTCGTCGCTGGAGATGAGGGCCGTGTCGCCGCCGACCGGCCTCAGGAAGTCGTACCCGCCACGTTGCGAGAAGGCGTCCAGCTCGTCCCGCAGGATGGTGCGGGCCGCGTCGGGACCCACGAACCAGTGGAACCGGATCGGTCCGAACCCGAACGCGAACGCCGGACCCAGCTCCTCGTTCAGCTGCGCGACCGCGGCGTGAAGGTCGCGTCCGGCCAGCTCCAGAGCGCGTAGGTGCGCACGCCCCCTGGGCGCCGGCACGCCCGGACGGGCCCCGGCCGCGTCGCCGGCGACGCCGGGCATGCGCCTCAGCGCACGCCGTGCAGGACCTCTTCGAGGCCCTGCGTATCGGTGAGGAGGATCTCCTTGGGGCGGGTTTCGATCACGCCCTCGGCCTCCAGTGCACGCAGCGCGCGCGTGACGGTCTCGCGGCTGGTGCCGGCCATGTTGGCCAGCTCCTGGTGCGTCAGGCGGATCAGCGGCGGACCGTCGCTCAGCTCGACCACGCCGGCACGGTGCAGCTGCAGCAGGACGTACGCCACGCGGCCCTGCGCGTCCTTGTACGACAGCACCTGCGCCTCGTCGTCCATCCCGCGCAGGCGGCGGGCCAGCGTCGTGTTCACGTTCAGGCCGACCCTGGGATGGTCGCGCATCAGGCGGTGGAAGTCGTCGCCGAACAGCAGCAGCGCCTCGACGTTCTCGACCGCCACGGCGGTAGCGCTGCGCGTCCCTTCGGACAGCGGCGCCATCTCGCCGAAGAACTCGGGCGGCCGCAGCAGGGCCAGCGTCTTCTCGTGCCCGCCGAGATCCACCTTGGACAGCTTCACGGTGCCCTGCCGCAACAGGTACACCGCCTCACCGACGTCCCCTTCGCGAAAGAGGACCGCGCCCGCCGGGTACGCGCGCTTCTGCACGGCCCCCGCGACGATGTCCAGCAAGCGGTCGTCCGCGCCGGAGAACAGCGGTACGTCGGCCAGGAAGGCGAGCAGCTCGGCGTGCGGAGCACGGTCGTCTCCGGATGCGTCGTTGGGAGAGGAAGGTGTCATATCTCGTCGGGCAAGGTACCACGGCTCGCGACGTCACGGCTTGCTAGCATGGGCGGCCGTGAACCCCGTTCTCGCCTGCCGCGACCTGCGCCGCGACTTCGTGACGCCCGCCGGCGTGCTGCCGATCCTGGCCGGAGCCGAGCTCGAGGTGCGCGCTGGCGAGGTGGTCGCGGTGCTGGGCCCCTCGGGCAGCGGCAAGACGACTCTGTTGCACCTGCTGGCCGGGCTGGACCGGCCGACGTCGGGCGAGGTGTGGTGGGGCGACGAGGCGGTGCACGCCCGTCCGCCGCGCGAGCTGGCCCGGCTGCGAGCCCAGCGGGTCGGCCTGGTGTTCCAGGATCCGCACCTGCTTTCCGAGCTGGACGCGCTCGCGAACGTGACCCTCCCCGGCCGTATTCGTGGGCACGCCTCGGCCGAGCGGGGCATGGCGCTGCTGGCCGCGGTCGGGCTGGCGGAGCGCGCTCACGCCCGGCCCGCGACGCTGTCCGGCGGCGAGCGTCAGCGCGTCGCGGTCGCCCGTGCCCTCTACGCCGATCCTCCGGTCGTGCTGGCCGACGAGCCGACCGGAAGCCTCGATCGCGCGACCGCGAAGACCGTCTACGATCTGCTCGTTCGCCTCGCGCGGGAGCGCGGCCGCGCGATCGTCATGGTCACCCACGACGAAGGCCTCGTGGTCGATGTCGATGCACGGTTCCGACTCGAGGACGGGCGGTTGATTCGTGTCTGACGAAGCCGCCGCGCCGGGGCTCCGCTCGGCCTTCGCGTGCTAGGATCGAACTTGATGCAGGACAGATGCTCGTCTCGAACCCCATCGACGGGCCGTCCTGCCCACTCACGCTTTAGGAGGTTGCATGAGGTTGAATAGGTTCACCATCGTACTCGCAGCACTATCGGTCTTCGGACTGGCCGCAGCCCAGACGCTCGTCTTCGGGAACTCCGGTCAGCCGTCCTCGATGGACTCCGCCGACACGCAAGACGGCGAGTCCCTCGTCGTCAGCGGTCAGGTCACCGAGACGCTGATCGGCTTCGCGCCCGGCAGCGCCGAGCTCGAGCCGAAGCTGGCCGTCTCCTGGTCGACCAACGAGGCCGCCGACGTGTGGACGTTCGAGCTCCGCGAGGGCGTCCAGTTCCACGACGGTACGGCGTTCGACGCCGAGGCCGTCAAGTTCAGCTACGACCGCTGGAACCTGCTGGACCACCCCTACTCGTTCCGTGACGAGGGCAAGAACTACGTGCCCTTCGGCTGGGTCTTCGGCGGACCGCGCGGCGAAGGCGGCATCATCGACGAGGTCGTCGCCACCGGCGAGCTCACCGTCGAGTTCCACCTGACGCAGCCCGTGCCGTTCTTCCCGGCCCTGGTCGCGGCCAACTACTTCCAGATCGACAGCCCGGCTGCCGTGATGGAAGCCGGCGCCGACTACGGCAGTCCTTCGGTGGGCTCCGTCGGTACCGGTCCGTTCGTGTTCGAAGAGTGGGTCGAGGGTCAGCGCGTGCGCCTGAGCGCCAACGAGAACTACTGGGGCGGCGCGCCCAGCGTCGACGAGGTCGTGTTCCGGCCGATCCTCGAGCCGACCGCTCGCCTCGCCGAGCTGCAGGCCGGCGCGATCGACATCGCCGTCAACCTGCCCGCCGACAACCTGCAGACCGTCGAGAACGACGATGGCCTGGTCACCGCCGTCGCCAACGGCGAGCTGAACGTCGGCTACGTCGGCATCTCGCACGCCGAAGAGCACCCGATGAGCGACGTGCGGGTCCGCCAGGCGATCGCGCACGCGATCGATCGCGATGCGATCGTGGACGCGTTCTACACCGGGACCGGCATGGTCGCGGAGGACCACCTGGCCGCCTCGCTGTTCGGTCACGGCATGGACTGGCCGTACGAGTACGATCCCGAGCGCGCCATGGAGCTGCTGGCCGAGGCCGGCTACCCTGACGGCTTCGAGACCGAGCTCTGGTACATGCCGGTCAGCCGCCCGTACTACCCGGCGCCGCAGCCGATCGCCGAGACGATCGCCAGCTACCTCGCCGACGTCGGCATCCAGGCCGACGTGCTGACCGAGGACTGGACGACCTACCTGGCCGACTACCGCGAAGGCAAGTTCCCGATGTGGATGCTCGGCTGGAACGCCGACTACGCCGATCCGGACAACTTCCTGCGCACCTTCTTCGGCGCCGACGGCGCAGCCGCCTACGACTGGGACCGTGACGAGGTCATCGCCATGCTGGACGAGGCCACCCGCGTCGCCGACCAGGACCGCCGTGCAGAGCTGTACGCAAGCGTGATCGAAGCCGTGGCCGAGCAGGCCGCCTCGATCCCGATGGCGCACAACAACACCCTGCACGCCCACCGCACCAACATCTCCGGTTGGACGCCGAGCCCGCTCGGCTACAGCTCGGTGTCGCTGGTGCCCGTCACCAAGGAGTAAGCGACCCTCGCTCGCCACGCCGGACGCCTTCGGGCGTCCGGCGATCTTCGCGACCGGGGACCGCTCCGGACCTATTTGGCTGCTCGTATTCGTAGGACCGCCGGCGCCCCACATGGCGCCCGCGGTGGTGGAGGTTTCGCTTGACCACCTACGTGCTGCGTCGCGTCCTGGGACTGATTCCCGTCCTGTTCGGCGTGTCGCTCCTGCTGTTCCTGATCACCCGACTGATTCCCGGCGACCCGGCCGTCGCTCTGCTCGGCCAGCGCGCCTCACCGGCAGCGCTTCAGCAGCTTCGGATCGACCTGGGACTCACCCTGCCCGTCTGGTTCAACGTCGGGGCGGTGCTCGAGCGCGGCCCGCTGGCCCTGTTCGACTCCCAGTACTTCAACTACATGGGCGACCTGCTGAGCGGCGACCTCGGCCGCTCGGTGTTCAGCCGCATTCCGGTCACCGATAGCCTGCTGGTGCGCTTCCCGGCCACCCTCGAGCTGGCGCTCGCGGCGATGCTGGTGGCGCTGGTCGTCGGCATCCCGGCCGGCGTGTACGCCGCCCTTCACCGCGGGCGACTTCCGGACACGCTGATCATGACGTTCGCGCTTTCGGGCGTGTCCTTCCCGGTGTTCTGGCTGGCGATCATCCTGATCTACATCTTCGCCGTGACGCTCGGCTGGCTGCCGCCGTCGTCGCGGATCGGCGTGTCCAGCGACCTGAACGAGATCACCAACCTGTACCTCCTCGACGCGGTGTTGACCAGGAACTGGAGCGCCTTGTCCGACGTCGCGCGTCACCTGGTGCTGCCGGCGATCGCGTTGGGCACCATCCCGCTGGCGATCGTGGTGCGGATGACGCGCTCGACGATGCTCGAGGTGCTCAGCCAGGACTACGTGCGGACCGCGCGCAGCAAGGGCGTGGGCGAGCGCGAGGTCGTCATCAAGCACGCGCTCCGCAACGCGATGCTGCCGGTGATCACCGTCATCGGGCTCAGCTTCGGCACCCTTCTCTCCGGCGCGATCCTGACCGAGACGGTGTTCAGCTGGCCCGGGATCGGCCGCTGGATCTACGACGCCATCGGCTCGCGCGACTACCCGATCATTCAGGGCGGCGTGCTGTTCATCGCGGTCACCTTCGCCATCGTCAACCTGCTGGTCGACCTGTCCTACGCGCTGATCGATCCGCGCATCCAGTACACGTGAGGAGTCGGCCGTGAGCACATCCGATGCGGCCCCGCGGCGGGCACGCCTGTTCGGCGAAAGCGTCCTGGGCGACCAGCTGCGCAAGTTCTTCCGCCACACCACCGGCGTGACCGGGCTGATCATCGTCGGCGCGTTCGTGTTGATCTCGCTGCTCGCGCCCGTGCTGGCGCCCTACGACGCCAGCCGTGACCGCGACCTGCGCGCGCGACTCAACCCGCCCTCGGCCGAGCACCTGTTCGGCACCGACGAGCTGGGTCGCGACCAGCTGATCCGCGTCTGGCACGGTGGCCGCATCAGTCTCCGCGTCGGACTCGCCGCCGTCGCCATGGCGGTCGTGGTCGGCTCGATCCTGGGCCTGATCGCCGGCTACGTCGGCGGCTGGATCGACACGCTGATCATGTGGGTGATCGACATCTTGCTGGCGTTCCCGGGGATTCTGCTGGCGATCGCGATCGTGGCGACATTGGGGCCCAACCTCACCAACGCGCTGATCGCGATCAGCGTCACCCAGGTCCCGATCTATGCGCGGATCATCCGCTCCGTGGTGCTGTCGCTGCGTGAATCGGAGTACGTCCAGGCGGCCCGGGCGCTCGGGCGCCAACCCGTTTCGGATCGTGCTTCGGCATCTGCTGCCGAACAGCCTCAGTCCGATCATCGTGCAGCTCACGCTGTCGATCGGCATCGCGATCCTGGACGTGGCGGCGCTGGGCTTCCTGGGCCTGGGCGCGCAGCCGCCCGCACCGGAGTGGGGCCTGATGATTCGAGACGGCTTCTCGCAGTTCCTGCGAGCGCCGTGGATGTCGATCTTCCCGGGCATCGCCATCTTCCTCTCCGTGATCGGCTTCAACCTGCTGGGCGACGCGATTCGCGACGTGCTGGATCCACGCCTGGCGGAGTAGCCGAACCGGTTCGCCGACATCCGAACCAGGAGCGTCCGCGAGGGCGCTCCTCGTCTCGTGACGCCGCCGCCGGTGCACCGCGAAGCGCGCCGTGCGCCCTGAAACCGTGTGCTAGCCTTTCGCGAAGGGACGGGACGCCTGCGCCGCTCGGCCGGGACGTTCCGCCCTGATCCCCGGAGGTCCTATGAAGCGTTTCATCCTTTTCGTCGCTCTCCTCGCGCTGCTGGGCACAGGCGCCGCGCAGACGTTGGCGTACGGCCTGTCCGGCCTGCCTGCGTCCATGGACGCCGCCGACTCGCAAGACGGCAACTCGCTCACCGTCTCGGCCTCCGTGACCGAGACGCTGGTCGGCTTCGTGCCCGGCTCGACCGAGCTGGCGCCCAAGCTGGCGACCGCGTGGGAGCCCAACGACGACGCCACCTCGTGGACGTTCGAGCTTCGCGAAGGCGTCACCTTCCACGACGGCACGCCGTTCGACGCCGACGCGGTCAAGTTCAACTTCGACCGCTGGAACATCGTCGATCACCCGTACGGCTTCCGTGACCAGGGCAAGAACTACGTGCCGTTCGAGTGGGTGTTCGGCGCGCCCGCCTCCGAGGGAGGCATCCTGGACTCCGTCCACGTCGTGGACACGCACACCGTTCGCTTCGACATGACGCAGCCGACGCCGTTCCTGCCGTCCCTGCTGGCCGCGGTCTACTTCCAGATGAACAGCCCCGCCGCCGTCATGGAGGCCGGTGCCGACTACGGCACGCCCGGCGTGGGCAGCGTCGGCACGGGCCCGTTCGTGTTCGACGAATGGCGTGAAGGCCAGCAGATCCGGGTGGATCGCAACGACGACTACTGGAACGGTCCCGCCCAGGTCGAGACGGTCGTGTTCCGCGGCATCGCCGAGTCCACCTCCCGTCTGGCCGAGCTCCAGGCCGGCAGCATCGACATCGCCGTCGACCTGGCCCCGGACGAGTTCTCCAGCGTCGCTTCCAACCCTGACCTGACCGCCGAAATCGCCGACAGCGACCTGAACGTCGGCTACCTCGCGATGCACCAGGCGAACGAGCCGTTCGACGATCTCCGCGTCCGCCAGGCGATCGCGCACGCGATCGACCGCGAAGCGATCGTCGACGCCTTCTACGGCGGCCTGGCCGTCACCGCCGAGGACCATATTCCCCCCGGCTTCTTCGGGCACGGCATGGACTGGCCGTACGACTACGATCCCGAGCGCGCGATGGAGCTGCTGGCCGAGGCCGGCTACGCAGGCGGCTTCGAGACCGAGCTCTGGTACATGCCGGTCAGCCGCCCGTACTACCCGTCTCCGCAGCCGATCGCCGAGGCGATGGCCAGCTACCTGGCCGACGTCGGGATCACGGCGGAGCTTCTCACCGAAGACTGGACGACCTACCTGTCGGACTACAACACCGGCGCGTTTCCGATGTACATGCTGGGCTGGTACGGCGACATCCCCGATCCGGACAACTTCCTGAACACGTTCTTCGGCGGGACGGCTCCCGACGAGTTCGGCTGGGACGCCCCCGAGGTGCGCGAGGCGCTGAACGAGGCGCGGCAGATCGTCGACCTCGACCAGCGGGCCGAGCTGTACGCGCAGGTGAACGACGCCGTCGCGCGCCAGGCCGTCTCGATCCCGATGGGGCACAACCGCACGCTCAACGCGGTCCGTGCCGGCATCGACGGCTACGTGGCCAGCCCGCTGGGCTACAGCGCGGTGTCGCTGCACTCCGTCACCAAGAACTGACCCGACCGCACTCCCCGGTCGGCGCGCGAGGCGCCGATGGGCGCGATCCCCGCCCCGTGGCTTCGGCTACGGGGCGGTGTCGCGCCGGTCGTCTCGAAGGTCGTTGCGCGCGACCTGGTCACGCTGCGCCATCCGCGCCAAGCGCCGGCGCACTTCGGGGCGCACCTTGTTCATCCCCCAGAGGATCGGGATCATCACCAGCGCCACCAGGATCAGCGCCGCATCGTTCACCAGCAGCACCTCGCCCGCCCAGGCGGCCACCACCAGCCACGGAAGCCGCGCAGCCATCGCCGTCAGCCACAGCGAGCGCGCCGACAACGACGACAGGCCGGCCGCCATCACCGCGATGTCCAGGTTCAACACCAGGAAGATCACGAACCACATCCACAAGCGAGCGGACCCCGAGCAGCGCCTCCCACTCGTTCCAGACCCGCTCGGGAACGATCCGCCGAATGGCGCGCCGCCCAAGCTGCCGTGCGATCGTCAACGCCAGACCCGCACCCAGCGCCATGCCCACGAGGCCGTACAGGATCGCGGGGACGGTGCCGAACGCCGTGCCGCCCAGCGCCGCGATCAGGGGCGTCGGGATGATCGGCACGAGGGCCGCGAGCAGGAATCCGGCGACGTACCAAGCCGGCGCCAGCCAGCCTTGCGACGTGATCAGCGTGGTCAAGCCCTCGATCATGGGAGCCAATGTACCCCCGTCGGCTGAGACGGTCGTGATGGTGACGTCCCGCCTCGGACCGGTATCCTGGCGTCCATGGAGTCGCTTCCCCCGCTGCGTCTGCGCCCCGCGTTCCACCGTCGCCTCTGGGGAGGCGATACCCTCCCCGCCTGGCTGAACGAGGTGGCGCCGCCCGGCGACGATCAGGACGAGCCGGTCGGCGAGGCGTGGATCGCGAACGGCGACAGCGTGATCGTCGACGGTCCGTTCGACGGCCTGCGCCTGGCCGAGCTGATCACGCGCTACGGGCCCGCCGTCGTCGGGGAGGCCTCGGTCGCGCGCTACGGCGAGGTGATGCCGCTGCTGGCGAAGTTCTTGGACGCCGCTGCGGACCTGTCGGTGCAAGTCCATCCGGACGACGCCTACGCGGCGCGTCGCCATCCGGGCAGCGGGCACCTGGGCAAGACCGAGAGCTGGCGCGTCCAGCAGGTCGCGTCCGGCGCATCGATCGTGTGGGGCTTCGAGAGGCCGGTGACGGAGGAACAGGTGAGGCGCGCGCTCCAGGACGGGACGATCGCCGACCTGCTCCGCACCGTTCCGGTCCGGACGGGCGACGTGGTGCACAATCCCGCCGGAACGGTGCACGCCGTCGGCGCCGGCGTGCGGCTGTACGAGCTGCAGCAGGCCTCCGACCTCACCTACCGCCTCTGGGATCACGACCGACGTGGCGCCGACGGCCGGCCACGCGAGCTTCACGTCGAGGACGCGCTGGCGGTGGCGGACCTGAGCGGGCGCGGCGACCCGCTGCCCGCCCCGCGGCCCGGGCCGGACGGCTGGACGGTGCGCGTCGACTGCCCCTTCTACCGGCTCGAAGAGGCCACCACCGACGGCACGGCCAGCGGGCGCACCGATCCGGTCGCCATGCACGTCGTCACGGTGCTGAACGGCACGTTCGAGCTCGAGGCCGGCGTGGGCGCCCGGATCCACCTGGCCGAGGGCGCCACCGCCGTGGTCCCCGCCGCCACCGGTCCGTACGGGCTCACGGGCCGCGGCACCGTCGTGCGTGGACGGCCGGTGCCGGACCGGCGCTGAGCGCGCTCGACGACCGGGACGACGGCGACGACGGGGTAGCCTGCCGGGCGTGGATCGTCCCTCTCGCCCGACCTCTCGTCCGACCTCACGCCCGACCCCGACCTCGCCTACTGCGGCCAGCGCGACGGATGCCGACCGCCCCGCCGCGGAGAGCGCTGCGCAGGCGCTGTGGCGTCTGTTGCGCCCCTACCGCGTTCGGCTGATCGGCCTCTCGGCGTTGATCGCCCTCTCGTCGGGCGTGACCCAGCTGGCGCCGCAGTTCGTGCGCTACGTGTTCGACGTGGTGATCCCGCGCGGCGAAGCCCGTCTGTTCCTCCTCACCGGCGTCGCCATGGTGCTGTTCTTCCTGGTGTCCGAAGCGCTGCGCTACGCGGGAATGCTGCTCAGCTTCGCGTTCACGCAGCACGTGGTGAACGAGACGCGTCGCGCCGCCTACGGTCGCTTGCTGGCCCTGCCGCTGGCGCGCTTCACCCGCGAACGCTCCGGCAGCCTGGTCTCGCGCGTCGTCTCGGACGTGAACGCGCTCGAGGCGATGATCCAGGCGGGCGCCAGCCGCATGGTGGGGCAGGCGTTCTCGATCGTCGTGGTGCTGATCATCCTGTTCGCGATGGACGTGCGGCTGGCGCTGGTGTCGGTCGCGATCGTGGTGATCATGGGGTTCTTCACCGTGCGGTTCCAGGAGCCTCTGCGGCGCCTGGCGCGTCGGATCCGCGGCCGGGTGGGCGAGATGACGGCCGTGGCCAGCGAGGCGGTGCAGAACGTCGCGGTCGTCAAGGCGTTCTCGGCCGAGGACGTCGAATGGGAGCGGTTCCGGTCGGAGTCGGACGCCTACCGTGACCTGAACCTGGCGCGCCGCAAGGAGGTCGGCAAGATGCAGGCCGCGATCGGGCTGACCAGCGAGTGGGGCGTCGCGGCGTTGGTGCTGGGCGGCGGCTGGCTGCTGGTCCAGGGCGGAGGGGACGTCGGCGGCCTGACGGTGGGGACGCTCACGGCGTTCGTGCTGTACCTGAACAACCTGATCAACCCCGTCCGGTTCGTGCTGAACTTCAACAACGTGCTGCAGTCCGGCGTCGCCGCGCTGGAGCGGATCGACGCCCTGCTGGCCGACGCGCCCGAGCCGTACGAGCGCGGCGAGCCGTTCGAGCCGGGCGAGATCCGCTTCGAGGCGGTCCGCTTCGGCTACCCGGAAGCGGAGGCGGAGGCGCTCCGTGGCCTGGACCTCGCCGTTCCGGCCGGGACCACCGCGGCGCTGGTCGGGCCGTCGGGAGCGGGGAAGAGCACCGTGACGCGACTGTTGGGGCGGCTGTACGAGCCGGACGGTGGCACGATCCGCATCGGGGGCCGGCCGATCGCCGAGATGTCGCTGTCGTCGCTTCGCCGCGCCGTCGCGATCGTGCCGCAGGAGCCGACGCTGTTCTCCGGGTCGGTCGCCGACAACGTCCGCTACGGCCGTCCCGACGCCGATCGGGCCGAGGTCGAGGAGGCGATCCGCCTGGCCAACGCCGAGGCGTTCGTCGCCGCGCTGCCACGCGGCATCGACACCGAGATCGGCGAGCGCGGCGTGAAGCTCTCGGGCGGCCAGAAGCAACGGATCGCCATCGCACGGGCGCTGCTCAAGGGCGCCTCGATCCTCGTCCTGGACGAGGCGACCAGCAGCCTGGACAGCGAGTCCGAGGCGTTGATCCAGGACGCGCTCGAAGGGGTGCTGGGCCGCCGCGACGAGCTGACCACGCTGGTGATCGCGCACCGGCTGTCGACCATCCAGAGCGCCGACCGGATCCACGTGCTGGACGACGGGATGCGGGTCGAAGCGGGCCGGCACGACGAGCTGCTGGAGCGAGGAGGGCTGTACGCCCACCTGCACGCGCTTCAGGCCGGCGACGGCGCCGCCCGGCCCAGCTCCGCTCTCCGCGGAGCGGCACGATGAGCGAGAAGAAGCGGCCGACGGCCCGTGGCTCGGCAGGGCGCCGCGGAGCGTCGCCTCGTCGGCGTGCATCGCGCACCAAGACGAGCGGCACGAGGTCCACGTCCGGCCTGCGCCGGGGGCTGCGCTGGACCCTCGTTCTGGCGCTGGCCGTCGCCGCCGGCTGGCTGGGCGGCGTCGCGATCCCCGGTCCGCTGCGGCCGTCCGCCGACGCGGCCGTGCCCGGCGTGCCGCCGACCCTGGTCCGCATAGGCGCTTACCAGGGGAACGGCGGCGGGGTCGAGGTGGCGCCCGTCGACGGTGGCGCGGACGTCCTGCTGATCATCTACCCGGGCGGCCTGGTGCGTCCGCACGCCTACACCTGGATCGGGGTGGCGCTGGCGCCGGTCGGTGTCCGCACCTTGGTGCCCACCATGCCGCTGGACCTCGCGGTGCTGGGCCGAGACCGGGCCGCTGCGCTCATCCGGGACCGTCGCGACGGCGAGGCGTCGGTCGTGGTCGCCGGGCATTCGCTGGGCGGGGCGATGGCGGCGTCGTGGGCGGCGCGCCACGAAGGCGTGGTGGACGGACTGATCCTGATGGGCGCCTACCCGGCGTCGGGCGACGACCTGAGCGGACGCGACCTGCCGACGCTGGTGCTGGCGGCGGAGCACGACGGCCTGGCGACGCTCCCGGAGGTGCGGGACGGCATGGACCGGCTCCCCGGCCGAGCCGGGATCGAGGTCATCGGCGGGGCGGTGCACGCCTTCTTCGGCCGGTACGGACCGCAGCGAGGCGACGGCCTGCCGACCGTCCCGCGTGCCGACGCCGAGGCCGAGATCGCCGGCGCGTTCGAGGCGTTCCTGATGGGGGTTCGGTAAGCGACGGGGTGCGCTCGTGGACCTGCGGGGCTGGCCTAGACCTCCGGCAGGTAGCGCCGCCAGATCGGATCGACGTCCTGGATCAGGCCGTACGCGCTGCTGAACACGAACCGCGGCGCCTTCGGCGGGCGGTCGAGGGCCATGCCGGCTTCGTCGGGCGTGCGGTCGCGCTTTCGGGCGTTGCACGAGCGGCAGCAGGCCACGACGTTCTCCCAGCTGGTCGAGCCGCCCCGGCTCCGCGGCAGGACGTGGTCCAGGGTCAGATCGCTGCCGCGCTTCCTGCAGTACTGGCAGCGGTGATCGTCGCGACGGAACAGGTTGCGCCGGTTGAACGCGACCTTCTGGCGGTGAGGTCTTCGAACGTAGCGTGCCAGGCGCACCACGCTGGGGACCGGCACGACCCGCGAGGGGGTGCGCAGCACGGCCTCGGCGTCCTCGACCCGGACGGCCACCTCGGTCATGATCAGCTGGATGGCGCGCTTCACGCTGCAGACGTGCAGCGGCTCGAAGCTGGCGTTGAGGATCAGCACCCGCGCGGCGGCGGGATCGGTGAGCGGCTCGAGACCCAGCTCGTCGGCGAGGCGCTTCTCGGCGGCAAGGTCCGATGCGGCAAGGTCCGATGCGGCAAGGTCCGATGCGGCATCCGATGACGAATCGGACGCCGAGTCCGCGAAGCGTTCACGCTCGGCCTCGGACGGTGCGTCGACCAGGACGTCGTGCTGGCGATCGTCGGTGTGCGCGGCGGCCGCCACCTCCCTCCGGGCACGATTCTATCCGAGCCGGCCGTGCCGCTCCACGGCCAGCTCCACGAGCCGCTCGATCAGGTCGGGGTACGCCACCCCGGCAGCGGCCCACAGCCGCGGGTACATCGACAGCCGCGTGAAGCCGGGAATCGTGTTGATCTCGTTCACCAGCACCTCGCCCGCGGCGGTCAGGAAGAAGTCGACGCGCGCCAGGCCGGCAGCGTCGACCAGCTCGAACGCACGGATCGCCAGGCGGCGCAGCGTCGCAGCGGTGTCGGCGGGCACGTCGGCGGGGATCACCAGCTCGGCGCCTCCCTCGGTGTACTTGTGCTCGTAGTCGTAGAACGCGTCGCCCACGACGCGGATCTCGCCCGCTGGGGCGGCCTGTGGATCGTCGTTGCCCAGAACGGCGACCTCGATCTCGCGGCCCCCGACGACGGCGGCCTCGACGACGGCGCGGCGATCGTGCCGGAACGCCTCGCGAAGCGCCGCGTCCTGACCGGCAGCGTCGTCGGCGCGACCGATGCCGACCGACGATCCGAGGTTCGCGGGCTTCACGAAGCGCGGCCAGGGAAGGGCGGCGAGCCGTGCCGCGACGGCGGCGGGATCGTGCGCCCAGGCGTGCTGCGAGACCTCGCCCCAGGCGACTTGCGGTAGCCCGTCGGCGGCGAAGACGCGCTTCATCGTGGCCTTGTCCATCGCGGCCGCGCTTCCCAGCACGTCCGATCCGACGAACGGCACGCCCGCGACGCGAAGCAGCCCCTGAACGGTGCCGTCCTCGCCGTTGGGCCCGTGCAGCAACGGGAACACCGCGTCGACGTCGGCCAGGGACGTGGTCGCGAGGCCGCGGATCAGATCGGGCGCGGCAGCCTCGTCGCGGACGTCTCGGCTGTCCCCGGCGGCCAGGGCGCGCCGACTGGCGTCCTCGCTCAGAAGCCGCCCGTCACGGTGGATCACGCGCGGCACCAGGTCCATGCGTCCCTCTGCGGCGGCCAGGACGCTGGCGGCGGAGGCCAGCGATACGTCGTGCTCGCCGGAACGGCCGCCACAGAGCAGCAGGACGCGGCGGCGGCGCGCGGTGCGACGTTCGCGACTGTCCATGTGTAGGTTACACATCATGCTGCATCCTAAGCGGTCGTGCGGGCGGGGTCAACGGGCGTACGCGATCCCGGACCGGACGGGGCTGCATGCTAGCGTGGATTCGGTCTGCATACCAGCGAACGGTGTCGGTGTCCGAGTCGCCGTACGCTCCACGAGACCGCAACAGACGGCGGACCCTTCCGCTCCCGTTCTTGGCCCCACCTAGGAGGCCCCCATGCTCGTCCGTACCTTCTTCTGCACCCGCCTTGGCGTGCACATCGCCGCCAGCGTGCTGACCCTGGCGCTGGTCATCGGAACAGCCTCCGCGCAGACGCTCTCCGTCGGCATCGAAATCCCGTCCCAGCTGGACCCCGCGTTCGCCTCGGCCGACTCCGAGATCCTGATCCTCTCGAACGTCTACGACTACCTGGTCGAGATCGACGCCTCGAACGACGTGCAGCCCGGCCTGGCGACCTCGTGGAGCGTGTCCGAGGACGGCCGCACCTGGACCTTCGAGCTGCGTGACGACGTGACCTACCACAGCGGCGCGGCGTTCGGCCCCGACGACGTGGTCGCCACGTTCGACCGGCTGCGCGAGCCGGACAGCGGGCTGCCCACCGCCGACGTCTACGCCGACGTCACCTCGGTCGAGGCCAGCGGCCCCGCCCAGGTGACCTTCACGCTGAGCGAGCCGAACCCGTTCTTCCTGTACGACCTGTCGGACAACCACGCCGTGATCGTCGACGCGGACGCCACCGATCTGGGCACGACGTTCGACGGCACCGGACCGTTCCGGGTGGCGTCGTACAACGCCGAGGACCGGATGAGCCTCGAGGCCAACGCCGACCACTTCGGCGGCGCGCCCGGCGTCGAGCAGGTCGACCTCATCTTCTTCGCCGAGCAGGCCGCCGCCGTCAGCGCGCTGCGAGGCGGACAGATCGACCTGGTGCTGCGCATGCCCACGCCGCTGTACCAGAGCCTCGAAGGCGCCCGCGGGATCGAGCGGATCAGCGTCCCGACGAACGCCTTCGACCTCCTCCGGCTTCGCGTCGACCGGGCCCCCGGAAACGACCCGCGCGTCGTCGAGGCGCTCAAGCTGGCCGTCGACCGCGCCTCGATCGTCGAGGTGGTCACCGACGGCCTCGCGGCCCAGGGCTCCGACACGCCCATCGGCCCGCTGTACGGGGCGTACTACCGTCAGGACGTCACGCCGCCCGCGCGCGACGTCGAGCGGGCGCGCGAGCTGCTGGCCGAAGCCGGCTACGAAGACGGGCTGGAGCTGGTGCTGAACGTGCCGGACAGCGGCGACCGTCCCGACCTGGCCGTGGTGCTCAAGGAGCAGCTCGACGAGGCCGGCTTCGACATCGAGGTCCGCCTGCAGCCCGAAAGCGTGTACTACGGCGACGGCGGCTGGCTCGAGGTCGACTTCGGCATCACCGGCTGGGGCTCGCGCCCCGTCCCGCAGTTCTACTTCGAGACGATGATCGCCTGCGACGCCGTCTGGAACGAGGCGCACTACTGCGACCCCGAGGTCGACGCGCTGATCGAGACGGCCGGCAGCACGCTGGACGACGATGAGCGTGCCGAGGCGTACGCCGAGCTTCAGCGCATCCTGGCGAACGACGGTCCGTACGTGATCCCCTACTTCTTCCCGCAGTTCGCCGCGCTGGCCGACACCTTCACCGGGATGGAGCTCAAGGCCTTCCCGGGCCGTACCGACCTGGCAACGATCACCGTTCGGTGACGACGCCCGGAGGTGGGGGTGCGGCCACGGCCGCACCCCCTGCGCAGCCCGCGCCGCTGGCCGGCGCGCGCCACCTGCTGGGCGAGCTGTACGCACGCCCCACGAGCGCGATCGGCACCACGCTGGTCGCGCTCTTCGTCGCGATGGCGCTGATCGGCCCCTGGCTGGCGCCGTACGGTCCGACCGAGCAGATCCTGAGCGATCGCTCGCAGGCGCCGGGAGCGGCCCACTGGTTCGGCACCGACCGCTTGGGCCGCGACGTGTTCAGCCGCGTGGTCACCGGGGCGCGCGACATCTTCCTGCTGGCCGGGGGCGGCACGGCGGTCGCGGTCGCGATCGGCACCGTCGCCGGCCTGGTCACCTCCACGCTGGGCGGCTGGTGGGAAGAGATCACCTTCCGGCTGTTCGACACGCTCCTGGCCATGCCGGCACTGCTGCTGGCGCTGCTGCTGCTGGGCACCCTCGGACCGTCGCGCAGCAGCGTGCTGTGGGTGATCGCCGTGGCGTACACCCCGATCGTCGCGCGGGTCGTGCGCAGCGTGGTGCTCAGCGTCAAGACCCGCGAGTGGGTGGCCGCCGCGCGGATGCAGGGGGAGACCCTGCCGTGGATCCTCACCCGCGAGATCCTGCCCAGCGTCCTGCCCGCCCTGGCGGTCGAGGCCGCGCTGCGCTTCAGCTACGCCATCTTCCTCGTCGCCTCGCTGGGGTTCCTGGGCGTCGGCGTGCAGCCGCCCAACCCGGACTGGGGCCTGATGGTGGCCGAGGCCCGGGACTACGTCTACCTGACGCCCTGGTCGCTGATCTTCCCGGCCGCGGCGATCAGCCTGCTGGTCGTGTCGGTGAACCTCGCCGCCGACGGTCTGGGCCGGGCGCTCAGAACGGAGGGCCGATGAGCGCCGAGCGGCGTGGCGCCGGCCTGGAGGTGGAGGGGCTCACCGTCCGCTACGGCGACGGACCGGACGCTCCCGCAGCGATCCGCGACGTCGATCTGCAGGTCGCGCCGGGCGAGACGGTCGGCCTGGTGGGCGAGTCGGGAAGCGGCAAGACGACGCTGGCGCTGGCGGTGCTGCGCGCGCTGCCCGAGGCCGGCCGCGTCGACGGGGGACGGATCTCGCTGGCCGGCGACGACCTGCTGGCGATGGACGCGCGCGCCCTGCGCGAGCTGTGGCGCCACCGGATCAAGCTGGTGCCGCAGAACCCGCTGCCGTCGATGAACCCGGCCCACACCGTGGGTCATCAGCTGGCCGAGTCGCTGTCGCCCGATCGGCCCGGCCGCGCCGACCGGGAGCGGATCGACGCCATGCTGGACGCCGTCGGCCTGGCCGATCCGGGGCGCATCCGCCGCTCGTACCCGTTCGAGCTGTCCGGCGGCCAACAGCAGCGCGTCATGATCGCCATGGCGCTGCTGGGCGAGCCCGAGCTGCTGGTGATGGACGAGCCCACCACGAACCTCGACGTGACGACCGAGGCCGCCATCCTGGAGCTGGTCCGCGGGCTGGTGCGCGGCTCGGACACCGCCGTGTTGTACGTCAGCCACAGCCTGGGCGTGGTGTCGCAGCTGTGCGACCGCGTCGAGGTGCTCTACGCCGGCGAGCTGGTCGAGTGCGCCCCGGTCGATGAACTCTACGACGCCCCTCGCCACCCGTACACCGTCGGGCTGTTGGACAGCGTGCCGCTGCTGGGACGCACCAAGACCGACGCGCCGCTCAGGCCGATCCCCGGTCGCATTCCGGACCCCACCGAGCTGCCCCCCGGCTGCGTGTTCGCGCCCCGTTGTCCCGCCGCGGAGGAGGCCTGCCGGACAGCGCGCCCGGCGCTGGAGTCGGCGGGACCGAACCGGCTGGTCGCCTGCCGTCGCTGGCGCGAGATCGCGGACGGCGACGTGTCCGCGCGTCAGCCCGCTCCGGGCCATGCCGAGGAGGCCTTGGAGGTCGCCGCCGGCGACGCTCCCGCCCTGAGCGCGATCGGCATCGAGAAGCGGTTCGAGACGCGCCGCGGCCTCATGGACCGGCTTCGTGGACGCGAAGCCGGCGCGGTCAAGGCCCTGCGGGGCGTCGACCTCGAGGTGCGGCAAGGCCGGACGCTGGGCCTGGTCGGCGAGAGCGGCAGCGGCAAGAGCACGCTGGCCCGCGCCGTCATCGGTCTGGAGCCCGCCAGCGACGGGACGTTCGAGCTCCTGGGCGTGCCGCTCACCCGCCGGCTGGAGCGTCGCGATCGCGAGGTGATCCGTCGCTTGCAGATGGTGTTCCAGTCCAGCGACGAGGCGCTCAACCCCCACCGCAGCGTGGGCGCCACCTTGCGACGGCCGTTCATGCACCTCGCCGGGCTGGACCGCGCGGAGGCGGACCGCCGGGTCGCGCGGCTGCTGGAGTCCGTGAACCTGACCGCGGACTACGCCGCCCGCATGCCCGATCAGCTGTCGGGCGGCGAGAAGCAGCGCGTGACCGTCGCACGGGCGTTCGCGAGCGATCCCGAGCTGATCCTGTTCGACGAGTCCGTGTCGGGCCTGGACGTGAGCGTGCAGGCGTCGCTGCTGAACCTCCTCGACGAGCTTCAGCGCGAGCGCCACGCCAGCTACCTGTTCATCAGCCACGACCTCGCCGTGGTGGCTCACCTCGCGGACGACGTCGCGGTGCTGTACCTGGGCCAGGTGATGGAGTCCGGTCCCGCCGGGACCGTCCTGGCGCCGCCGTACCACCCGTACACCGAAGCGTTGCTGGCCGCCGTGCCGCGGATCGATCCGCACGTCGCAGCGGCACGGCCGCCTCTGGAGGGCGAGGTGCCCAGCCCGCGCGACGTGCCGCCAGGGTGCCCGTTCGCGACGCGCTGTCCGCGCGTCCTGGGCGCGGTCTGCCACGACGAGCCGCCGCCCGTCACCGTGGACGAGGATGGGCGCCACCGGATCCGCTGCCACATCCCTCGTGACGAGCTCCTGGAGCTCCAAGAGCCGCTGGTCGAGAGGGTCGCGACGTGACGCGCTACCTGCTACGGCGCGTCGGCTTCCTGGCGCTCACGGTGTTGCTCACCTCGATGCTGGTGTTCGCCGTGACGCAGCTGCTCCCCGGCGATCCGGCCAGGATCATCCTGGGCCGCGAGGCCGGCCCGGCGGCGCTGGCCCAGCTGCGCGAGGAGCTGGGCCTGGACCGCTCCGTGCCGGTGCAGTACCTGGACTGGCTCGGCGGCTTCATGACCGGTGACTGGGGCGACAGCTACGGCACCGGTCAGGCGATCCGGCCGCTGGTGACCGAGCGCCTGGGCAACAGCCTTCGCCTGGCCGGCCTGACCCTGCTGGTCGCCGTTCCCCTGGCGCTGCTGCTGGGCATCGTCGCCGCCGTGAACGCCGAGCGCTGGCCGGACACGCTGATCAGCGTCGGCAGCCTGGCGGTGGTCGGGCTGCCCGAGTTCGTGACCGGGCTGGTGCTGATCCAGCTGTTCTCGTTCCAGCTGGGCTGGCTGCCCGCCAACGCGTCGATCCCGGCAGGCACCGGGTTCGTGGCCGCCCTGCCGCAGCTGATCCTGCCGGCGCTCACCGCCACGCTGGTGATGCTGGCGTACGTCGCCCGGCTCACGCGCGCCAGCGTGCTCGAGGAGCTCCAGCGACCGTACGTCCGGACCGCGCGACTCAAAGGCGTGACGGGGCGGAGCGTGCTGCTCCGGCACGTGCTCAGGAACGCGCTGCTACCCGCCATCACCGTCATCGCGATCAGCTTCGGCTGGCTGATCAGCGGCCTGATCGTCGTCGAGAACGTGTTCAACTACCCGGGCCTCGGAAGGCTGATGACGTTCGCGATCGATCGGCGCGACCTGCCGCTGATGCAGTCGATCACGCTGGTGGCCGTCGTGGCGTTCGCCCTGGCGAACCTGATCGCGGACCTGCTGTACGCCGCGCTCGATCCCAGGATCCGGCTGTCCTGACGCTGCCCGATCGGCCGGTTCATCGGACCCGGCCGGATCAGACGCCGGTGAACGACGCGATGCGCTCGCGCGCGTCGTCCGCGTGGGTATCCACCTCGCCGGCGACGCGGCCGTCCCGCAGGAACACGATCCGATCGGCCATCATCGCCGCGTTGGGGTCGTGCGACACCATGGCCACCGTCCAGCCGCGGTCGTTCACGCCGGAGCGGAGCAGGTCGAGCACCTCCTGCCCCGACACCGAGTCCAGGTTGCCCGTCGGCTCGTCCGCGAGGACGACGACCGGATCGTTCACGAGGGCCCGCGCCAAGGCGACGCGCTGGCGCTGACCCCCGGACAGCTGGGCCGGCCGATGCTCGAGCCGGTCCGCGACGCCCAGGTGCTCGGCCAGGCTGGCCAGCCGACGCTCGCCTTGGGCGCGTCGCCCCGCCACCTCGGCGGGCAGCAGCACGTTCTCGCGAGCCGACAGGTTCGCGATCAGCTCGAACGTCTGGAACACGAACCCGATCCGGTCGCGGCGCATCGCCGTCAGCGCGTCGTCGTCCAAGCCGGCGGTGTCCTGCCCGTCCACCAGGACGGTGCCCTCGTCCGGCGCGTCCAGCAGCCCCAGCAGATGAAGCAGCGTGGACTTGCCGCTCCCCGACGGGCCCATCACCGCCACGAAGCTTCCCGGCGCGATCCGCAGCGAGACGTCGTCCAGCGCCAGGATCTCGACCTCGCCCAGGCGGTAGCGCTTGCTCAGTCCGACCGCTTCGAGCGCGGGCGCCACGTCGCCCGCGTCGTCGGCCGTCGCGTTCGCAGGTGGCGGATCAGGGGCTCGCGTCATTCGGTTCCTCTCAGGGCCACGACCGGCGGCAGCCGGGCCGCGCGTCGCGCAGGCAGCAGCGACGCCAACAGGCCGACCGCCGGCGACGCCGCCAGCGCGATGGCGACCAGCGGCCACGGCAGCACGGGATCGATTCGGAAGCCGCTCAGGGCGGCCGCTCCGGCGGTCACGACGTTCGCCAGCATCAGGCCGAACGCCACGCCCAGCACGCTGCCCAGCATGACGACCACCAGGCCCTCGGCGACGACGACCTTGCGGATCCCGGAGCGGGTCAGGCCCAGCACCCGCAGCGTGGCCAGCTCGCGTGCACGGGAGGACAGGTTCATGCCCAGCGTGTTCGCGACGCCCAGCGCCGCGATCGCGACCGCCAGCAGCAGCAGCGTGTTCGTGGTGGTGAACGTTCGGCGGCTCAGCGACACGATCTCGGCACGGTACTCGTCGTTGGGCGTCGCGTCGAGGTAGAGCCCTGGGAACGTCGCCAGCAGGCGTTCTCGGACCTCGACCACACTGGCCCCTGGATCGACGGTCATCACGAACAGGTCGGGCGTCCCCCCGCCGAAGCGGTCCAGCATCTCGATCGAGGCCACGAACGTCTCGCCGCCGCCGGTGAAGTCCACGACGACGCCTCCGACCTCGAACGTCTCGAACCCGTCGTTGGTGCGGAGGGTGACCTCGTCCCCGGCGCCGACGCCGAACCGCTCCTGGATGGTGCTGGCCGCCAGCACGCCATCGTTCGACGTCAACGCCCGGTAGCCCTGACGCGCGTCGCCCTCGCCCTGCACGTACTGGAACGATCCGAATCCCTCGTCGGGATCGAACCGGCTCGGGTCGACGAGGATCAACGCCACGCTCCGTCCGCGCTCCTCGCCCTCCGGCTGGAACCGCACGACCCGGATGCCGACGCCCGACACCTGATCGACGCCGGCGGTCTGGGCCGCCCGAACGGCGAAGTCGTCGGGGAACGACACGGGCGAGGTCACGAACAGGTCGCCGACGATCGTGGTGTCCACCCAGCCGCGGATCTCGGCGTTGATGCCGGACACCATCGAGCCGACGCCGACCACCAGTCCGGTCCCCACCACGACGGTGCCCACGGCCACGCCGTTGCGGCTGGCGCTGTGGTCCGCGAAGGCCGAGCCCAGCCGTCCCGCCGTGCCGAACGCGGCGCGCAGCAACGGCTCAGCCAGGCGCAGGGTGGGACGCAGCAGGCTCCGCGCCGCCAGCGCGGTCCCCACCGCGAAGGCGGCCATCGCCAGCCCCGCGCCGGCCAGCGCCCACAGCCCGGGCCAGGGAACGCGCGTGGCGACCACCGCCAGCGCCAGCAGCGCCCAGCCGAGGACGGTCCTGCTGGGTGCGGCCGCGTCGTCCGCGCTGCGGCGAGCGGCCAGGGGAGAGGCCTGCGACGCGGTCCAGGCCGGAAGCACGCCGGCACCCAGCGCGACCGCGGCGCCGGTGACGGTCGCGGCCGCCACCGCCCAGGTCGGCAGCACCAGCGTGCGCACCTCGAACCCCAGGCCGAAGGCGTTGATCGAGGTGATCAGCCACGACATGGCGATCCCCAGCACCACGCCGAACACGGCGCCGGCCAGCGCCACGAACGCCGCTTCGGCCAGGGCCAGCCGGCGGATGTCCCGGCGGCGGAACGCCACGGTGCGCAACAGCGCGTACTCGCGGGTCCGCTCGACCACGCCCGCCATGAAGGTGTTGTACGCCATGAACCCGCCCAGGGCCAGCAGCGTCACCGCCAGCACCAGCAGGCCCGACTGCAGCGTCTGGACGATCCCGCCGGCCAGCTCGCCGCTGCCGGCCGGGTAGACGACCGCGTAGCTCTCGCTCAGCCGCCCGGTCAGGGCGTCCTCGACGTCGACGGTGAGCGCGCCCTCCTCGAGCACGACCTCCATGACCGAGATCCTGCCGGGGAGCCGCACCGCGTCCTGCACCGCGTCGATCGGAGCGATCGCGACCCGGCCGCCGTTCGTGCTGGCGTACCCCAGCGCGGCGTCCATCAGGCCCACCACGTCGAACGTGACGTCGCCGAACCGGCTCGCGAACGTGAGCGGGTCGCCCACCTCGATCCCGCGCACCTCGGCGAACGCGTCCGAGAGCGCCAGCGCTCGCTCGCCGGGCTGGGGCCAGCGCCCGGCGGAGAGGCTCGAGGGGAGCAGCTCCTGGCGCGTCACGTCGCGACCGGACAGCTGAAACCCGCTGTCCACGCCGGGGACGACCGAGCGCTCGAACGCCTCGATGTCGCGCACCGGCTCCAGACGGACGTTCAGGACGGGAAGGAACGCAGCGACGTCGGGCGTGTCGCGGATCAGGTCCAGCAGCGGCTCGGCCTCCATCACCGCCCGGCCGGCCGCACCCGGCGTGACGACCAGCGCCGCCGGGCCGGCCGCCGCCTCGAGGTCCGCTTGCAGGTTGGCGCGGACGTTCGCGCCGACCGACAGCGTCGCCAGCACCGCGGCGATCCCCAGCGCCACGCCGAGGACCGTCGCGGAGGTGCGCCACGGGTGGCGGAACAGGTTGCGTGCTGCGAGGCGGATCAGGATCGGCATCGGCGGATCTCCTGGCGGCAAGACGTCGCGGAGGCAGTCTACCTGCGGAGGGCCAGAGGCCACGCAGCGAAGCCGGCGTGGGGCGCCCAGGCTGCGTTGGTACGATAGCGTCATCGCCCGCCCACGTACGATCGCCCTCGCCACCATCGAGTACCCGCCCGATCCTCTCAGCGCCGGCATCGGATCGTACGTTCGTACCCTCGCCCGCTTCCTGCGCGACGCCGGCCACCAGGTGCACGTGGTCGCACGCGCGTACGCGCCGGCGCGCGAGGAGGAGGACGAGCAGGGAATCACCGTGCACCGGGTCGGTCCGGTGCGGCCCGACCTGCCTGCCGGGTTCGAGGGCGTCCGCACGATCTCGTTCGCGCTTCGCGCCGCGATGGGGGAGTGGCGCTACCGGCGCGACGTCGCGCGCACGCTGGAGCGCCTGGTCGATCACGAGGGGGTCGAGCTCATCGAGGCGGCGGATCATCTCGCCGAGCCGATCTTCTATCGTTCGACGCGAAGGCCCCAGGTGCCGTTCGTGGTGCGACTGCACACGCCGCTGGCCTTCACCGAGATGCTCGATCCGCACCTTCCGGGGTACGCCCGCCGTGTCGTGGGCGCGATCGAGCGCGCGTTCATCGTTCGGGCCAGCCACGTCTCGGCCCCGACCCGGACGGCGGCGACGGCGATCCGGGGCGTCATGCGGCTCGACAACGTGCCGGTCCACGTGCACGCCAACCCGGTGCGATTTCCCGAGCGACGTCCCGAGCCGTCCACGGAGCCGGGCGACGACGCGCCCGAGCGACCGACGGTGCTCTTCGTCGGACGCGTCTGCCGATTGAAGGGCGTGCACCTGTTGGCGCGTGCCTTGCCTGACATCGTCGAACGCGTCCCCGACGTGAGGTTCGATCTGGTCGGCTCGGACCACGTGCCGATGGACGGCCATCCCGATACCCGGAGCTGGCTGCTGGCCCGCCTCCCGGAGAGGTACCACGATCACCTTCGGTTCCACGGCCACGTGCCCCCAGGGGAGCTCGGCGCGATCTACCGAGGGGCGACCGTGTGCGCGTTCCCCTCGCTGTTCGAGAGCTTCTCGTACGTCTGCCTCGAAGCGATGATCCACGGCAAGCCGGTGGTCGGAAGCTCGCGGGGCGGCATGGCCGAGCTTCTGGACGGCGGTCGCGCAGGCGTGCTGGTCGACCCTACCGAGGTGGACGCCCTGGCCGAGGCGATCTCCGGTCTGCTGCTCGATCCCGAGCGGCGCCGCACGCTGGGCGATCGCGCGCGGCGCAGGGCGCTGGAGAGCTACGGCCCAGACCGCGTGCTTCGCGACATCGAGGCGTTCTACGAGCGCGCGATCGACGAGCTCGCCTGACCCTCGTCTGGGCGCCCCTTGGTGCTCAGCTTTCGCCGTCGTCGGAGCGGCGGCCTCCGCGCTCGCCTCCACGCTCGCCGGCCGATCCCGACGCGGCGGTCTCGGCGTCGGCCGGCGCCGCCGCCGTGCGGACGACGAGATAGCCGCCCAGCATCGGACCGATCAGGTAGAGCGAGTAGTGGCTCACGGCTCGCCAGACCACGACCGCGGCCGCGACGCCGCTCCGCCCGGATTGGCTCAGCAGAGCCAGCGAGGCGCCGAACTCGAAGAACCCGCTTCCGCCGGGCGTCGGGAACAGCGAGCCCACACCCGCGACGATCGACATCGCCGCGACGACGGGCAGGGGCTGGGCCTCCACGCCGAAACCGCGAGCGCTGGCCCAGAGCACCAGGAAGAAGGTCGACCAGGAGCCGGCGACGAGCAGGTGAAACAGCCCGTGCCAGCGCCACGAGGCGCGTTGGAGCCGCTCGTTGGCCGCCACCAGCTCGTGGATGAACCGGTCCGCCTGCGGCCTGAAGCGCGCGAGACGACCACGGAGCACGACGCCGGCGATCGGCGCGAGCCAGGCCAATCGGAACGCGAGCAGGTACGCGACCACCAGCGCCACGGCGGCGACGCCGACGATCAGGCCCTGCAGCCCGGGCGCATCGTCCAGGGCGCCCGTCGTCGTTCTCAACACGACCAGCGCGACCGGCAGCGACCAGCCGTAGAACACGGTATCGGCCGTCGTCGCCGCCACCGCCACGGACCACGCCGCGCCGTGGGGGATCCCCTGGCGCTGCAGCACCAGCGCTACCGCCGGCATGCCGCCGCTTCCGCCCGGCGTGACGGTGCTGGCGAACAGGCCCAGCACGTGCGCGCGCACGGCGTGACGGAGGTGGATGCGCTCCCCCGACCTCCGTACCAGCATCGCGAGTCTCGCACCCGCGAACAGGAACGACGCCAGGAAGAAGCCGATGGCCAGCGCCAGCCAGGCGGGCCGAATCGCCCGAACGGCGCGCAGCTCGTCGGGACCGAGCCACCACACGACCAGAGCGAGGGCGCCTGCGCCCAGAAGGAGCGAGAGCACCAGAGCGCGCAGCAAGCTGCGGGATGCGAGAGGGTTCAGGGTCGGCATCAGCGGATCTCCAGGCGGCGTGGCGTCGCGGCGTGGCGTCGAAGCGGCAGTCTACCCGGCCGGGTCGCGCCGCCGAGGCGCCAGACGCGCGGTCAGCCGTGCTGAAGCCCGATCCGGTCGATCAGCCTCCCGAGCCAACGCGGAATGCGCCAGTTCCAGTCGCCCAGCAGCACCACCGTCGACGGCACCAGCACCGAGCGCACCAGCGTCGCATCGAGCAGCACGGCCACCGTCAGCCCCAACGCCAGCGTCTTGATCAACACCACGCTGCTGAACAGGAAGACCGAAAACACCACGACCATGATCAACGCGGCCGAGGTGATCACGCCCCCGGTGGACGCCAGCGCGTCCCCCACCGCCTCCCGGTCGGATCGCCCCAGGCGGTGGCTCTCGGCCACCCGCGAGATCAGGAACACCTCGTAGTCCATCGACAAGCCGAACACGACGGCGAAGATGAAGATCGGGACGCTGGTCTCGACGAAGCCCAGTCCCCCTGGCACGCCGAACAGGCCGCCCGCCCAGCCGTGCTGGAACACGAGCGTGATCACGCCGAACGCCGAGCCGACCGTGAGCGTGTTCAACACCAGCGACTTCAGCGGAATCGCCAACGACCGGAAGGCCAGACCGAGCAGGACGAACGTCGAGACGAACACCAGCGCCATCGCCCACGGAAAGTTCCCGTACAACGTTCGCGTCCACTCCTGCCCGCCGACGCGCGCGCCGCCCACCACCGCCACCAGGCCCGCCTCCTGCGCCATCTGCTCCAGGGTCCGGCCCAACGAGCTCGACACCTCGGCGCCGGTCGGGAACGCCCGAATCAGGGCGTAGCGCCCAGCGGTCGAGACGGTGGCGCGCGCGACGTCGGCCAGCGGGCTCTCCATCGCGAGCTCGCGCGTGGCGTAGTACTGCTGGACGAACAGGCCGGGCAGCGTCCCGGCGGTGGTGGGCGCCAGCACGCGGTCCACGTCGTCCAGAGTCCGGATCTCGCGAGCGAAGCCGGACACCGCGCGAACCGAGCTGGGGTGGAAGAACCCGCGCTCGCCGAAGTCGAGCAGCACGTTGTACGGCTCGAGCAGCCCTGCCAAGCCCGCGTCGACCAGCAGCCGTTGCGCACGGCTGGTGTCGCTCGTGCCGGTGATCCCCTCCACGCCGGAGAAGCCGAACCGCATGGTCAGCGTCGCGGAGCTGATCAGCAGCAGGAACGTCGTGCCCGTGATCGTCCACAAGCGAGGTCGAGCGAGGACCCGCTCCGACCACGATCGCCAGAAGGTCGTGCTACGCGTCCCTGGAGCGCGGCGTCCGATCCGGCCGGCGTCGACGTTGGCGCCCAGGAGCACCAGCATCGCCGGAACCGCGGTCACGGCGACGGCCATGCCGACGGCGAGCACGATCATCGACGCGGCCCCCATCGTGCGCACGAAGCCCAAGGGCGGGACCAGCAGGGCGGAGAGGGCCAGCAGGACCGTGCTACCGCTGAACAGCACCGACGCGCCTGCGGTCCTCAACGTGACGCGCAGCGCGGTCTCGGTGTCGGGGTCGTTGCGAAGCTCCTCGCGATAGCGATTGACGAGCAGCAGCGCGTAGTCGATGCCGATCGCGAGCCCCAGCATCGTGACGATGATCTGTGCGAACGCGGCGATCTGGACCAGCTGACCCAGCACGAACAGCAGGGCGAACGACACCGTGATCGACGTGACCGCCGCGATCAGCGGAAGCGACGCCGCCACCCAGGAGCCGAACACCACGACCAGGACCGCCAGGCTCAACGGCAACCCGATCAGCTCGGCACGGAACGCGTCGCGCTCGCTGGTGCGCTTGAGGTCCAGATCGACGACCGACGCGCCGGTGACGTAGATGGGATCTCCGCTACGGTCCGCGACGGCGGCACGGACGGCGTCCACCGCGCTCGCGACCTGCCCGTCGTCGCCGTCGCGCACCTCGACGAGCGCGACGGACAGCTGCATGGCCAGCTCCTGCAGCAGCGGGTCGTTGCGGCCGTCCCGTACCGCGACGACCTGATCGAGGTCGGCGACGCGGTCCACGACGCCGCGGAACGCCGACGTCGGTGCCTCGGACACCAGAAGCAGCTCGGGCCGATCGTGGCTCGCGAACGCGTCGCCCAGCACCCGATCGACGTGCTCGGCCGCGCCGCCCGGCGCGAACCCCGCGTCGGTGCTCAGCACGCTCGACAGCCTCGCGGCCGTCGGGGCGCCGACGGCAAGGATCAGCGTCCACACCAGCAGGACGGCGCGAGGTCGGGCGAGGAGGAGGGAGGCGAGGCGATCGATCATGGCGGTAGCAACGTCAGTCCTCGGAGCGTACCAGAGGCGACGCTCTGCCGCGCTCGCACGAAACGCCGAGGCGCCGGAGCGCCATCACCACCGGAGCGCCATCGTCACCGCGGGGTCGCGGTCCGCGGCGACCACGGATCGACGTCCAAGCCCAACGGTGCCGCCTGCGCCGTTCCGTCCGCGAGGGTCGTGAGGTGGACGCCCAGCCGCTCCGACATCCGCTGGAAGGCGGCCCTGACCGAGCCAGGCACGCCGGACGTGAACGAGGCCCCGAGCACGGCCGCCAGATCGTCCGGGTGCGGCAGGTAGCGACCCGTTCCGGACGCTTCGAGATAGGCGATGACCGCGCGCTCGTTCAGGCCCGCGTACGAGGTCGCCACGAACGGTCGCCCGGCCGCCACCGCCTCGAGCGCCGAAGCGGGGCCCGCCTTGCCCACCACGACGTCCACCGCCGCGAGCCGCAACGGCATGTCGTCCACGAAGCCGTGGACCGACACCGAGACGCCGGCACCGGGGTGGCCCGACAGTCGTTCACGGAGCGCCTCGTTACGTCCGGCCACGACCATCACCTGCCAGCCCGCCGCGACGAGCGCCTCGATCCACGCCTCGGGCCGGTCGGCGACCCCTTCGCCGCCCAGGCTGAGCAACGCCCAGCGTCCCGTGGTCAGGCCCAGTCGGCGACGCGCTTCCTCCTGGGGACGGGGGGTGAGGATCGCACCGGCCACCGGGTAGCCCATCAGGTCGATCCGCTCGGCGGGGACGCCCAGGCGGATCAGGTGCGTCCGGGCCGCAAGCGAAGGCGCCACGACCCGGTCCGGATCGGGCTCGGCCCAGAGCGCGTTGGCGTCGAACGGCTCGGTCGCGAAGGTGACGACGGTCCGACGCAAGCCGTAGCGCTGCCGAGCGCGGGCGTACGCCACCATCAGGAAGCCGTGGTTCACGACGACGAGGTCCACGGGGCGCGCGTTCAGGTCGGCCGCCGCGCGGCGAGCCAGCTCGTCCAGCCAGCGAGCTTCCGCCGCATGGACCAGGGAGGGCGCCATCTCCATCGCACGCTGCCCCGCACGCACCAGCCAGGGCACCCGCAACAGGCGCGACCACGTCCGCTTGTGCCGTCGGTCCTGGGCTCCTAGGTCCAGGGCCGCCATGGCGTCGCGGACCTCGCCTCGGACACGTCCTCGCGACACGCGCTCGACGGCGTCTCGCATGGCGCGCGCGGTGGCGACGTGCCCGCCGCCTGCGGCGATGGTGTCGAACAGGATGGTGCGGGACGTCATCGCGGCGACGCTCCCGCCGTCCCGAGCGGAGGCGCGCCTGTGCCGTCCAGGTCGCGCAGCGCTGCCTCGAGGGCGGCGCGACGCGTCCGCGTCGGACGGACGCCCAGCTCGCCGTAGGCGGCAGAGGCGTCCAGCACCACGTCGCTCCGCATCAGGCCGGCCCGGTAGCGGGTCAAGGGAGGCTCGCCGCGCAGCCGCAGCGAGGCCCAGGCCGACTCGAATGCCGGGGCGACCGCTTCGAGCGGCCCGCCCGGCAGCGCCAGGCGAGGCGGGGAGGCTCCCAGTAGCTCGGCGATCTCGCCGAACAGCTCGCGCCAGGTCGGTGCGCCAGGATCGGCCACCAGGTAGCTGCGACCGATCGCGACCGGGTCACGGGCGCAAACGACCAGCGCCGTCGCCAGCAACGCGGCGTCCACCGTCTGCAGCCGCGCCCGGCCCCCGTCCACGAGGGGCAGAACGCCCCGCCTGAGCGCCGTGGCCACGCGGGCGAGGTTCGGATCCCGCGTCCCGTACGGCCACAGCGCGGGCCGGACGACGACCGGCTCGGGGGCCGCGGCGCGCACCACGTCCTCGGCCAGCGCCTTCGAGCGGCCGTAAGGGAGCACGTGCTGGTCGCGCGGCCGGGTGCGGGGGTCGTCGCCCGAGATGCCGCGGTAGCGCCAGACGGCGACGCTCGAGACCAGCACGACCCTGGCGACGCCGCTGCGCACGGCGGCTCGGGCCACGTTCGCGGTGCCTTGGACGTTCACGCGGTGGAACGCACGCCACGGCCCGTGGTCGGCGACCCGGGCAGCGGCGTGGACGACCGCGTCGACGCCGTCGAACACGCCGTTCAGCGAGGCGGGGTCGGTGACGTCGGCGCGGAGCAGGCGGACCGCCGGGTCGTGCGCGTGCGCCGCGAGGCGGTCCGTTCGGCCCCACGGCGAGACCACGGCGACGACGTCCGCGCCGTCCAGCCTCGCGGCGTCGACGACGTGCGAGCCCAAGAAGCCGTGCGCGCCCGTGACCGCCAGCTTCACGGCGCGCTCCGCAGCACCACCGCGAGGTCCAGCGTCAGTCCGATCACGAGGTGCAGCGCGGCGGCCGGCCAGATCGAGCGGAACCGTAGCGTGAGCCAGCCGAACGCCAGGCTCGCGGGGAAGGCGGCGATCGTTTCGGTGAGCGGCTTTCCGACGTGGATCAGCGTCGCCAGCATCGCTTGCGCGACGTTGGCCGAGCGCGGCCCCAGACGGCCGACGAGGGCGTGCAGGACGGCTCCGCGGTAGAACGCCTCGAACGCGAGGTAGTACGCCGCGTACCCCGCTGCCCAGAGCGTGAAGCGGCCGGGACGCCCGGCCAGCCAGTCGACGCCGACCCACGGATAGGTCGCCGCCAAGGCGGGGTCGTCCGCGATCCACCACAGCACCGGAATCGCCAGCAACGCCGCGCCGGCGGCCCACGCCAGCCCGCGACCGCTGCGGCCCCACCCCAGCCCGATCTCGCTCAGCGTGCGACGCAGCAACGGTGCGGCGAGAAGCGACGCCGTCAGCAGCGTCGCGACCGACCAGGCGATCCACGCCGCCGCGGCGCCCGGCCCGCGCTGGGCGCCGGCCAGCACCACCGGACCGGGCGTGGCCAGGAACCAGAACGCCAGCTGCGCGGCGGTCGCCAGCGTCAGGAAGGCCGGCAGACGCCAGCCGGCCTCCGGCCGGAGCGACGCCACCTCACACGGCCTTCTGGTACAGCCGATACGTCTTGTAGATCTCGCCGCCCAGCGCGCGCAGGCCTTTCGCGATCGGCTCGTTGTCCTCGAGGATCCACGACAGCTCGGCCCGGTGGTAGCCCGCCGCGACCCCGCGGTTCCACACCTCGTCGATCAGGATCAGCTCCAGGCCGCGATTGCGGAAGCTGGGCAGGACGCCCAGGATCGCCAGGCGAATCTGATCGACGATCGCCTTGCGGCGCAGGAGCGGCACGATGCCGAACGGCACGATCCGACCGTCGAACTTCGCCAGCACCTGATTCAGGTCGGGCAGGCCCAGCGACACGCCGACGATCTCGTCGTCGATCTCGAGGAACAGCGCGATACGGGGGTCGATGATCAGCTTCAGCGTCTCGGCGAGGTGGGCGAACTCGGCGTCGGTGTACGGCACTTGCCCCCAGTTCCGTTCCCACGCCTCGGTGTAGATCCGCTGAACGGTGTCCAGCTCGGCCTTCCAGTCGCTCATGCGGACCTCGCGCACCACCGCGCCGGTGCGTTCGCGAGCACGTTGGGCCAGACGCCCGAACCGCTCGGGAATCCCCTTCTCCTCGTCCGCCATCCAGGCGTGGAGGTCCTTGATCTTCTCGAAGCCGTGCGCTTCGATCCACGCCCGGTACTCGGGCGGGTTCCACGGCATCATCACGAACGGGGGCTTGTCGAACGCGTCGATCTGCAGCCCCGAGCTGTCGTTCATCGACGGGTTCATCGGGCCGCGCACAGCGCGCTTTCCGAGCTCGGACGCGCGCTCGTCGACCACGTCGAGGAGCGCCTTGGCGACGTCCGCGTCGGCGGCGTCGAAGAACCCGAAGAACAGGAGATCGTCGTCGGGATGGAACGCGGCGTGACGGTCGTCGTCGATCACCGCGACACGGCCTACGACCCGGCCGCCTCGCTCCGCCAGCCAGGTCTCGACCCGTGCGTGCTCGAAGAACGGGTTGCGACGCGGATCGAGGGTCTCGAGCTCGGCCATGCGCAACGGCGCCACGAAGCCGGCGCGACCCCGGTGCAGGCGAACGGGCAGATCCACGAAGCGCCCCAGGTCGCGGCGGGAGTCGGTCGGTCGAACGCGGATCATCGCTTCCTCCAGATGCCGTCGGCGCGCCCGAGCGAGTCGGGAGCGCCGCTTCGGGCCGTGCCGGTGCGGCTCAGATCACGCCCAACGACCGGCCCACACGGTCGAACGCGTCCAGCAGGAGGTTCAGCTGATCGGGCGTGTGGTTCGCGTTCACGCTGGTGCGGATGATCGACTGGCCCTTGGGCACGCCGGGCGGAATGGCCGGGGTCGTGAACACGCCGGCGTCCCAGAGGCCGCGCCAGAAGCGGATCGTCTCGTCGTCGCCGCCGATCAGGACCGGCACGATCGGCGTGCGACTGCCGAGCGTGTCGAAGCCCAGGTCGTGCAGCCCGCCACGGAGCTGGCGGACGTTCCGCCACAGGGCCTCGCGCAGCTCGGGCTCGGACGACATGATCTCGAGCGCCTTCAGGGCCGCGGCCATCTGCATGGCGGGCAACGCGGCGGTGAACATGAACGGGCGCGCGTGGTGCTTGACGTACTTCACCACGCTGGACGTTCCGGCCATGAACCCGCCCACCGAGCCGAACGACTTCGAGAAGGTGCCGATGATCAGGTCGACTTCGCGCTCGAGGCCGAAGTGCTCGGCCGTGCCGCGGCCACCGGCGCCCAGCACACCGGTGGCGTGCGCGTCGTCGACGATCAGGCGCGCTCCGTAGCGCCGCGCGACCTCGACCAGCTCGGGCAGGGGAGCGATGTGACCGGTCATCGAGAAGACGCCGTCGGTGACGATCATCCGTCCTCCCGACCGCCCAACGTCGCGCTCCAGCAGGCGGGCCAGATCGTCCACGTCGGCGTGGTCGTACTTGCGCAGCGAGCCGTAGCTGAGCCGGGCCCCGTCGTACAGGCAGGCGTGGTTCTCGCGATCGAAGTACAGCACGTCGTGACGGCCGGTGAGGGCGGAGAGGACCGAGAGCGAGCCGAGGTAGCCGGCGCTGAACGTCAGCGCCGCCTCCTTGTTCAGGTACTCGGCCAAGCGCAGCTCCAAGGTCCGATGCAGCGTCAGCGTGCCGGTCAGGAACCGCGAGCCGGTACAGCTGGTGCCGAAGTGGGTCAGCGCGTCGCGGGCGGCTTGCTTCAGCCGCGGGTCCTGCGTCAAGCCGAGGTAGTCGTTCGACCCGGAGATCACCATCTCGCGGCCGTCCACCACGACCGTTCCGCCGCGCTGCTCCTCGATCACCTTGAAGTAGGGGTGAACGCCGGCGGCCTCGGCCTGGTCGGCGCGCGTGAACGCCTCGGCTTTCGCGAACGCGTCTTGCGGGGGCCGTGAGGCGTCGATCTTCTCGGCCGCGCCGTACGGTGGCGGTCGGGTGTCGGGAGCGTCAGACAACGGGTCCTCCAGCGCCGGCACCGACCGGCGAAGTTTCTATGCTAGCACGGGCGGGAGGCGTCTCCGGGAGCCCTCCGGCGAGGGTCGACCCCAAGCACGTCACGATCTCCTCGACCGTCTCGGCGCGCACCAGGGCGGAGCGCAATCCGCGTCCCTCGGCGTACGGCGCCACGTAGCGGGCCAGGTGGCCACGGAGGGCGCGCACGCCCCGCGCCTCGCCGTACCAGGCGGCCTGAAGGCGGGCGTGACGCACGATCAGCGTGGCCGCCTCGGGCCAGTCGGGGGCGGGGGCGCCGCGCAGCTCGGCGAAGATCCAGGGGCGGCCCAGCGCGCCGCGCGCGATCATCACCCCCACGCCCTGAGCCCGCCGCTCCCGGAAGGTGGCCAGGTCCGTCACGTCGCCGGACCCGACCACGGGGACGGGCAGACGCGCAGCGAGCTCCACGATCGGCGCCCAGTCGGCGGTTCCTTCGTACTTCTGCGCACCGGTGCGGCCGTGCACCGCGACCAGCGAGGCGCCCCCGTCGACGACGGCGTGAGCGGCTTCGCTCAGCCTGACCTCGTCCTTGCCCAGCCGCATCTTCGTCGAGACCGGCAGACCGGTGGCGTCCCGCACGGCGGCGACGATCGACCTGGCCAGCTCGGGACGGGCCATCAGCTCCACCCCGCAGCCCTTGTGCACGACCTTCTTCACCGGGCAGCCCATGTTCAGGTCGAACGCCACGGGGCGGTAACGCTCATGCAGCTTCCGCGCAGCGATCGCCGCGTCGTCCGGATCCGAGGCGAACAGCTGGATCACGAGATCCGGCTCGCCCGGGTAGGGCGCGCCGATGAGCAGGGTCCGCTCGTCGCCACGCGCCAGCGCGCGGGCGCTGACCATCTCGGTCACGGCCCAGGCGCTGCCCTGTTCTCTGCACAGTCGCCGAAACGGCGCGTCGGTGTAGCCGGCCATCGGCGCCAGCACCGCGCCGCCCTGCGCCAGTCTGGAGGCGAAGAGGTTCACGTTGGCGCAGTCTACCCGCCATGTCCGGGTCGTCGGCCTAGCCGCCCGCGGTACACGCCCTCCACGGAAGGGGCGTACACGCACAGGGTGGTACCCTCCCTCGAGTGACGCATTCACGGACGATCCACGCCGTCGGGCGGCGACCGTCGTGCAGGTGACGGCTCCATCGGTGACGTTTCGGCCGGTAGGGCCGGACGAGGCTGCTGCGGTGCACGCCATCTACTGCGGCGCGCCGAGCTACTTCGACGCGCTCTCGATCCCGCTTCCCACGGTCCGCGAGGTCCAGACCGAGCTCGAGACCGCCGCAGCCGACCCGCGCCGCAGTACCGAGCTCGTCCTCGCCCACCTCGGCTCGGACGAGCCGCAGGTCGCGGGCTATCTCGACGTGACGCTGGCCTACCTCGAGCCCGACGACGCCACGGTCAACCTCCTGCTGGTCCGTGAAGAGCTGCAGGGCAGAGGCATCGGCTCGGAGGCGATCCGTCGGCTCGAGGAGCGTCTCGCCGGTCGCGTGAGCCGCGTGCTGGCCAGCGTGTACGGCAAGAACGCCCGCGCCCAGCGGTTCTGGCGCTCGCTCGGCTACGTGTTCGCGATCGACGCCGCTCCCGTCCTCGAGTGGTACGCCAAGCGCCTGGGGGCCCCGGCCAGCGACGGTCCGACACGGCTGCTGGTCTGAGGCGGTAGAGCGCGCCGTCCGTACGGGCCGTCGCCGGGACCGTCGGTGGTCAGGACGACGCGGTCCGGGAACGGCGCGCGCCGGGTGGTAGACTGCGCAGGACATTCCCGAAACCGTGGGCGCCGCGCGTGCCCCGCCCCCAGTGGAGGAAACGACAATGATCAGCGTGACGGACTTGCGCAACGGCACGAAGGTGGACATGGACGGCGGTCTCTGGGAGTGCTTGGACTACCAGCACCAGAAGATCGGCCGTGGCGGCGCGAAGGTCGTGGCGAAGTTCCGCAACCTCGAGACCGGCAGCATCGTGGAACGAACCTTCAACGCCTCCGAGAAGCTTCAGGACATCTTCATCGACTACAAGACGATGCAGTACCTCTTCAACGACGGCGATCACTACACCTTCATGGACCTCGAGACGTTCGAGCAACCGACGCTCAGCCGTGCGCAGATCGGTGACGCGGCGAAGTGGCTGAAGCAGAACACCGAGGTCACGGTCGACTACTACCGCGACAAGCCGCTCAAGGTCACCCTTCCCAACGTGATGGAGCTCCAGATCGTCGAGACCGATCCGGGCGTCAAGGGCGACACCGTGTCGGGCGGGACGAAGCGCGCGAAGCTCGAGACGGGCGCGACCGTGGCCGTCCCTCTGTTCATCGACCAGGGGACGGTCGTCAAGGTCGATACGCGCACCGGCGACTACCTCGGGCGAGCCTGATGGACGTCAAGGAGGTCAAGAAGCTTCTCGACGCCGCGGCCGCCGCCGACGTCAACGAGCTGACCTACGAGACCGGCGACGTGCGCATCACCGTCAAGCGTGGCGCGCAGCCGACCGAGGAGTCCCCGGTCGGGCCCGTCGTCCCTGCGCCCCAGGCGGCCTCCGTACCGGACGCCGCCACGACCGTCGCTGCGCCCGCCGGAGCGCCAGCGGCGGTCCCGCCGGCCGAGGAGACGCCGCCTCCCGCGGCCGGTGCGCACCTCGTCGAGGTCACCGCGCCGATCGTCGGCACGTTCTACGACTCGCCAGCGCCGGACGCCGACGCCTACGTCAAGGTGGGCGACCGCGTCAAAGCCGGCGCGGTTCTGTGCATCATCGAGGCGATGAAGCTCATGAACGAAATCGAGGCCGAGACGGCCGGAACCGTGGCCGAGATCCTCGTCCGCGACGAAGAGCCGGTCGAATACGGCCAGGTGCTGTTCCGCATCGATCCGGACTGACGCCGGTGTTCAAGAAGATCCTGATCGCGAACCGCGGCGAGATCGCCCTCCGAATCCTGCGAGCCGCGCGCGAGCTGGGGATCCGTACCGTCGCGGCGTACTCGGAAGCCGACGAGTCCAGCCTGCCGGTGCTGCTCGCCGACGAGGCGGTCTGCATCGGGCCGCCCTCCGCGACCGGCTCGTACCTGAACGTCCGCAACCTGTTGTCCGCGGCGCTGGTGTCCGGGTGCGAAGCGATCCACCCGGGCTACGGCTTCCTCGCGGAGAACGCCGAGTTCGCCGAGAAGTGCGAAGAGCACAACCTGGTGTTCATCGGGCCTCGACCGGAAACGATCCGCCTCATCGGCGACAAGGCCAGCGCCCGACGCTTGGCCGAGGAGGCCGGTGTGCCGCTCACCCCCGGATCCGGTGCTCTCGAGAACGTCGCGGCGGCCGAGGCGTACGCCGAGAAGGTCGGCTACCCGGTCATCCTCAAGGCGTCCGCCGGCGGGGGAGGCCGTGGCATGCGCGTCGTGCAGAGCCCGACCGATCTGGAGCGCCAGTTCGTGAACGCTCGCGAAGAGGCGCGCAGCTCGTTCGGGAACCCCGAGATGTACCTCGAGAAGTACCTCGAGGAGCCCAAGCACGTCGAGATCCAGGTGTTCGGCGACGGCGAGGGCGAGGTGATCCATTTCTTCGATCGCGACTGCTCGATCCAGCGTCGCTATCAGAAGGTGCTCGAGGAGGCGCCCAGCATCCTCGATCCAGGGCTGCGTGCCCGCATCGCGACCGCCGCCGTGGACCTCGCCAAGCACATCCACTATCGGGGCGCCGGCACGACCGAGTTCCTGGTCGACAAACACGGCGACTTCTTCTTCAGCGAGATGAACACGCGGATCCAGGTCGAGCATCCCGTCACCGAGATGGTGACCCGGGTGGACCTGGTGCAAGAGCAGTTCCGCGTCGCGTTCGGCCAGGGCCTGTCGCTGACGCAGGACGACGTACGCGTCGACGGTCACGCGATCGAGGTCCGGATCAACGCCGAGGATCCGGATCGCGACTTCAGGCCCGCTGCGGGCACCGTCACCGACCTGCACTGGCCCGGCGGACCGGGGATTCGCGTCGATTCGCACATCTATGCGGGGTACCGCGTCCCTCCGAACTACGACAGCCTGATCGCCAAGGTGATCGCCTGGGCGCCGACCCGTGAACAGGCGATCGCCCGCATGGAGCGCGCCCTGCGCGAGACGGTGATCGAAGGGATCACGACCACGATTCCGTTCCATTTGCGCGTTCTGGACAACGCCTTCTATCGCCGTGGCGCGGTCTACACGAACTTCGTGGCGCGCCGCATGAGCTGAGGACGAGGAGACCCACGTGAACGACACAGCTCCGCCCGAACTCGGTCAGGACGTTCTGTTCGGCATCGCGCAGCTCGCTTTGGAGCAGGTCGAAGGCATCAAGCCTCTCGCGCCGCCGCCCCGCGTCGGCGAGTTCCTCACCGGCCGACGCGCGAAGGGCATCCGCATCGAGCGTGACGGCGACGTCGTGGACATCGATCTCAACGTCACGGTGCGCTACGGCCTGGAGATCCCCAAGGTCGCCGAGCGTGCGCGGCGGGTCGTCCGCGAGGCGATCGGCTCGATGACGGGCCTGAAGGTTCGCTCGGTCCGCGTCTCGGTCGTCGGAATCGACGTCGCCGAGGACGGCGTGTCGGAGGACGAGGATGGCTAGACGCCGAGCGCGGGAGCTGGCGTTCCGCGCGCTGTTCCAAGCGGACCGTGGCAGCGCCGATCTGGACACCGTGTGGGCGCAGGTCCGGGGCGACGTCGGTGAGCGTGAGGACGACCGTTCGGGCGAGAACGGCTACGGCGACGTGCTGGACGCAGAGGCGCTGAGCTTCGCGGAGCGGCTGGTTCACGCCTACCGCGACCACCGCGGCGAGATCGACGAGCTCCTCGGGGAGCTGATCGAAGGATGGAGCTTTTCGCAGATGTCTCAGACCGACCTGAACGTGTTGCGGCTGTCCGTGACCGAGATGCTGTACGAAGACGACATTCCGCCTCGCGTCACCCTGGAGATGGCGGTCCGGCTGGCCAAGCGCTTCGGAGGCGAGGACTCGGGCCGATTCGTCAACGGGGTGCTCGGAACCCTTTACCGCAAGCGGCACCCGCGCGCCGCCGAGGCATCGTGAGCGCCCGCATCCTGAACGGTCGCGAGGTGGCGGCCTCGCTGATGGAGGAGCTCCGCGTGGAGGTCGCCGACATGCCGGTCGCCCCCAGGCTGGTGTTCGTGCGCGCCGGGGACGATCCCGCGAGCGCCTCGTACGTGCGCTCCAAGCAGCGCCTGGCCGCGAAGGCCGGCGTTCGCGCCGAAACACGGGTCTTGGACCCGGACACGACGCAGCGCGCGCTGATGGCGGAAGTCGCGTCCCTGAACGACGATCCGGACGTCGACGGCATTCTGGTCCAGCTTCCGCTGTACGACCATCTCGACGCCGCGCCCGTGCTGGAGGCGATCGATCCCGCCAAGGACGTCGACGGGTTCCATCCCGTGAACGTCGGGCGTCTCTGGAGCGGCCGGCCGACGTTGGTGCCCGCCACGCCGTCCGGTCTGATTCGGATCCTCGACCACTACGGCTACGAGATCGAGGGGCGGGACGTGCTGATCGTGGGTCGCAGCAACCTGGTGGGCAAACCGGCCGCGGCCCTGTTCCTGGCGCGGCACGCCACGGTGACGCTGGCGCACTCCCGCACGCGCGACCTACCGGGCTGGATCCGTAAAGCCGACATGATCGTCGCCGCCGCCGGACGTCCCGGCATGATCCGACCCGACATGGTGCGTGCCGGCGCGGTGCTGCTGGACGTCGGCCAATCTCCGGTCGAAGGCGTGCTGCGTGGCGACGTGGCGCCGGAGGTGGCGGAGGTCGCCGGCGCGATGACCCCGACGCCCGGCGGAACGGGGCCGATGACGGTGGCGATGGTCGTCGCCAACACCGTGAAGGCGGCCCGAGCCCGGCGAGGGACCGGTGGCTGAGCTGCTCGCCAACCGGCCGCTGGTGATCGCCCTGGCGGCGACGTTGGCGGCCCAGATCGTCAAGATCCTGATCGTTGCCGCGACGGAGCGCCGCTTCGCGCCCGAGCGGCTGCTCGAGACCGGAGGCATGCCGTCGTCGCACTCCGCGGCGGTCACGGCGCTGGCCATCTCGATCGGAATCCAGTACGGCTGGTCGTCGCCGCTGTTCGCGGTCGCCGCCGTCACCGGCGGGATCGTCATGTACGACGCGACCGGTATCCGGCGTGCCGCCGGCATGCAGGCGCAGATGATCAACGACCTGGTCGACGAGCTGGCTCACCTGTTCGACGAAGGGTTCCAGCCGCAGGCGCTCAAGACGCTTCTCGGTCATACCTACCCCCAAGTCCTGATCGGCGGCGTGTTGGGCGCGCTGACGGCGGTCGTCCTGAACCCCTGACCCGCCGCATCGTTGCCGGCGCGCGCGACGACGGCGACGCGGACCTCACGCGCACCTGCTCTCAGCAGCGCGGTCCGGCACGCGCGCGCCGTCGCCCCGGTCGTCCAGACGTCGTCGACGAGCAGCACCGGGACCGGCGGCAGGCGTAGGCACTCGAACGCGCCCTCCACGTTCGATCGGCGCGCCGCCGAATCGCCGCGGGCCTGCCGCGCGGTCGCGCGGACCCGGCGCAGCCCGGCCCAGGCGGGCGCCCCCAGCTGAGGCGCAGCGGCGGCGGCCAACAGCCACGCCTGGTCGTAGCCGCGGCGGATCCTCCTGGACCGGTGCAACGGCACCGGCACGACCCGCCCGACCGGCCAGCCGGCGTAGCGCGTCTGCCGACCCAAGGCGCATCCGAGCGCGTGCGCCAGCGACCGGCGGCTTCCGAACTTGACCGCCCGGACGGCGCGCAGCCACGGCCCGTCGTACGGGCCGAGCCACAGCACCTCGACCCCGTCCAGGCGGGAGGAGCCTGGCGGGACCGACAGCGTGGCGAGGCAGGCAGGGCAGGCGCCCGAGCGGCCGGACGCCGCGCGTCCGCAGAGTGGGCAGGGAAGAAGCGTGGCAGCGAGGATCCGCATGGAGGCAGCCTAGACGGCCGCGTGCGCCGACACGCTGGCACCTGGGACGCCGGCCGCGGGTCCAGCGATCAGGAGCGGCGGGCCGCCAAGCTTTCGACCAACGTGGTCACGGCCGATGCGCCTTCGGCGTCGGCGACCGTGGTCAGCGCATCGCGAAGAAGCGCGAGGCCTTCCTCGGCCTTCGCTTCCGCGACGTCTTGGGCGTGGTTCAGCGCACCCGCACGGCGCAGCAGGCTCAGCGCCTCGTCCATCTCCTCGGCCGACTTCGCGGCGCGCGGCCGATCGAGCAGCGCGCGCAGCCTGTCGCCACCGCTCGCGTCCAGCGTCGCGAACGCGTGCGCCAGGACGAGCGTCCGCTTTCCCTCGTAGAGGTCGCCGGCGAACTCCTTGCCGTAGCCGCCGTGCTCGTCGGGAAGCAGGTTCAGCACGTCGTCACGGATCTGGAACGCCGCGCCCAGCGCCAAGCCCGCGGCCTCGTAGCGAGGATCGGGAACCGCGCCCGCGATCAGAGCTCCGAGCCGAAGCGGCGCGACGACGGTGTAGTACGCGGTCTTGCGCTCGACCATCGCCAGGTAGTCGGCTTCGCCGACGTCGAAGCGGCGGGTCGCGACCCACGCCAGATCCAGATGCTGGCCTTCCGCGGTGCGGTCGATCGTGTCCAGGAACTCGCTCAGCACGTCGTCGCGCCAGGCGGCACGCTGCTCGATCAGGAGCCGCCACATCGCGACGTGCATCGCGTCGCCGACGTTGATCGCGACCGGCGTGCCCACCGCGCGGTGCAGGGCGGGCTGGCCACGACGCGTCTCGGAGTCGTCCTCGACGTCGTCGTGAACGAGCACCCAGTTCTGGAACAGCTCCAGCGCGGCCGCGACCGGGAGCGCCGCGTCCGCGCTCGCGCCGTGCGCCAACGCCGAGGCGACCGTCAGCCGGCCGCGAAGGCCTTTTCCGCTCCGCTGCGGGTAGTCGCGTTGCAAACGCGCGAAGCGATCCAGCTCGGGCACGTCGTGACCTGCCGGTAACGCCGCCAGGACGCGCCGTTGGACGAGGCGATCGAGATCGCTGGGGAGTCGCGTCACCGGAACAGGACCGTCGTGAACAGCCAGGTGGCCAGAACCAGACCGAGCAGGACCACCAGGAACACCGGCAGCGTGGCGCGGTACGAGGCGAAGATCAGTCGCACCACATCGCGTCGCGACAGGGCGGGCCGCCCCTCTCGGGGCGACCCGTCACGTTCGCGTCTGGTGGACTCGTCGTCTTCGACCATGTCCGAGGCGACCTCCTGTCCGATCGTTCTGTGGACCGGTCCTTCAGGGCCGGCGGATGCAGGCCTTGAAGTGCCCGGGACTGACCTCCTCGAGCGGCGGCTCGACGTGCTTGCAGTCCTCGACCGCGATCGGGCAGCGGGTCCGGAACACGCAGCCGGAGGGCGGGTTGATCGGGCTGGGAATGTCGCCCTGAAGCAGGATCCGATCGCGCTTGATCGTCGGATCGGGGATCGGCACGGCCGAGAGCAGCGCCTCGGTGTACGGGTGAACCGGGTTGCTGTAGAGCTCCTTGGCGGGCGCGATCTCCATCACCTTGCCGAGGTACATCACGACGACCTTGTCGCTGATGTACTCGACGACGCCCAGGTCGTGCGCGATGAACAGAAGCGTGAGGCCGAGCTCCTCCTTCAGGTCCTGAAGAAGGTTCACGACCTGCGCCTGGATCGACACGTCCAGCGCCGAGACCGGCTCGTCCGCCACGATGAACTGCGGGTCGACCGCCAGCGCGCGGGCGATACCGATCCGCTGCCGCTGGCCGCCCGAGAACTCGTGCGGATACCGGCGCATGTGCGAGGGCGACAGACCGACGCGCTCGAGCAGGTCGGCGACCCGCTCCTCACGCGCCTTGCCGCGCGCCAGGTTGTGGATCTGCAGCGCCTCGCCGATGATGTCGCCGACCGACATGCGCGGGTTGAGCGACGCGAACGGGTCCTGGAAGATGATCTGCATCTTCTTCCGGTACTCGCGCATCTTCGACTTGCTGAGCTTGACGACGTCGACGCCGTCGAACAGCACCTCGCCGTCGGTCGGCTCGATCAGGCGCAGGATCGCCCGTCCGGCGGTCGTCTTGCCGGAGCCCGACTCGCCCACGAGCCCGATGACCTCGCCCGCCTGGACCGCGAAGCTGACGTCCTCGACCGCCTTGACGTTCGCCACGACGCGCGAGAACACCCCCCCGCGGATCGGGAAGTACTTCTTCAGGTTCTTGACTTCGAGCAGCGGCTTGGCGGTGTCGGCGGCCTGGGCATCCGCCTGGACTTTCGCGGCGTCGACCCGGTGCTGACGGTGGTCGGCCCGGGTCTGATCCTGGTGCTGGTCGGCGCTCATGCGCCCACCTCGTCGTCCTTCAGATTGATCTCGTCCCACCGGATGCAGCGCACCATGTGACCTGCGCCGGTGTCCTCGAGCGGCGGGATCGCCTCCTTGCAGGCGTCCTTCATGTACTTGCAGCGCGGGTGGAACGCGCAGCCCTCGGGCAGGTTCAGCGGGTTGGGCACGTTGCCGGGGATCGCCTCGAGACGCTCCTGCGCCTCCGCGGCCTGGTCCACGCGCGGAATCGAGTTCAGCAGGCCCCTCGTGTACGGCATCTGCGGCTTCGCGTAGATGTCGTTCACGTCCGCCTCCTCGACGGCGCGACCGGCGTACATCACCACCACGCGATCGGCGATCTCGGCCACGACGCCCAGATCGTGCGTGATGAACAGGATCGACATGCCGATCTCGCGCTGCAGCTGCCGCATCAGGTCGAGGATCTGCGCCTGGATCGTCACGTCGAGCGCGGTGGTGGGCTCGTCCGCGATCAGCAGCTTCGGACCGCACGACAGCGCCATCGCGATCATCACGCGCTGCCGCATGCCGCCCGACATCTGGTGCGGGTAGTTCCGCACGCGCTTGGCGGGCTCGGGGATCCCGACGAGGTCCAGCATCTCCGTCGCGAGCTTCATCGCCTGCTTGCGGGTCTTGCCCTGGTGCAGCACGATCGCCTCGGCGATCTGATCACCGACGGTGTAGACCGGGTTCAGGCTCGTCATCGGCTCCTGGAAGATCATGCTGATCTCGTTGCCGCGGATCTTGCGCATCTCGCGCTCGGACTTCTTCAGAATGTCCTGGCCCTCGAACTTGATCTCGCCCCCCGCGAACCGTCCGGGAGGCTGAGGAATGAGGCGCATCGCGGAGAGGCTGGTCACCGACTTGCCGGAGCCGGACTCGCCGACCACGCCGAGCGTCTCGCCCTTGTCGATGTGGAAGCTGACGCCGTCCACCGCCTTGACGGTGCCTTCATCGGTGTCGAAGTACGTCTTGAGGTCGTGGACCTCCAAGAGCCGGTCAGAATCGGGCATGCATGAATCTCCTCACGGAACCGGAATGGAACCCCGCACAGGCGGTCGCCCCCGGTGAGGGGGACGGCGACGGAATAGCGTGCCTCCGCCGCGGCAAGATCGCCTGCTCGAGATTCCGATTCGTGAGAGAACGCGCGACGCACGGCGCAAGACCAGCAGATAGGCGTCCGAAAGGAACGGACTGAGGAAGTGTACCCCAGATCGCCGACGGTCGGGCGGGGCCTCCAGTGTGTCCACGACGACGAAGGACTCAGCGTGCCGTGCGGAGGCCCGGCTCAGCGTCGCTTGCGGGGATCGAGCGCGTCGCGGAGACCGTCGCCGACCAAGTTCCACGACAGCACCGCGAGGAAGATCGGGATCCCCGGAATCAGGAGCCACGGCACGAACTGGATCGAGATCCCTCGCGCCGTCGCGTCGCGCAACAGCAGGCCCCAGCTGGCCGTGTCCACCTCGCTGGGGCCCAGGCCGATGAACGACAGGCCCGTCTCGGTCAGGATGAAGCCGGGGATCGCGAGGGTCAGGTCCACGATCACGTAGCTCGCGGTGGCGGGCAGCAGGTGCCGCCACAGCACCCGGCTCTCGCTGGCGCCCAGCGCCTTGGCCGCCTGGGCGTAGTCCATCTCGCGAATCGACAGGATCAGGCTGCGGATCGTGCGCGCCAGGCCACCCCAGCCGACGAGCCCGAGCACCATCACGATCATCAGGAACGTCTGCGCGGAGTTCATCTGCAGACCGAACGCCCGCGCGAGCGGGTTGCGGGGGTCCTGCAGAAGGCTGGCCAGCACCACCAGCAGGAACAGGCCCGGAATCGCCGAGAGCACCTCGACGAGGCGCATCACGAACTCGTCGACCCAGCCTCCGTAGAACCCGGCCAGCCCGCCGAACAGCAGGCCGAGGGACAACGACACCCAGACGGCCAGGATGCCGATGGTGAGACTGACCTGTCCCCCGTACAGCACGCGACTGAACACGTCCTTGCCCAGGTTGTTCGTTCCCCACAGGAAGATGCGGGCGGGATCGTCCACCCCGAACAGGTGCAGGTCGCTCTCGATCAGACCGAGGATCTTGTACGTGGCTTCGGGACGCTGCACGAAGAACCGGATCGGATAGCGGGTGCTGGTGTCCTCGACGTACACCCGCTGGAACGTGATCGGGTCGCGCTCCTGCGCGACGTCGTACACGAACGGGCGCGTCAGGCGACCGGTGTCGGGGTCGGTCCAGTGGATTTGCGTGGGAGCGCGGAACGCCGCGGACGGACGCGTGCGGTACTCGTTGATCCCGTACGGCGCCAGGAAACCCGCGAACGCCGCGATGAGGTACATCACGATCAGCACGCCGCCGCCGATCAGGGCGACCCTGTGCTTCTTGAACTGCTCCCAGGCGATCTCGCCCTGGCTCTTGGACTGCTTCTTCAGCACCGGATCGGCGCTATCGGGCGAAGGACGGCTTCGGGGGATCGGTCGCTCATCGCACGGCCTCAGTCGTACCGGATCCGTGGGTCGACCACGGCCAGAAGGAGATCGGAGATCAGGTTGCCCACCATCAGCAGCAACGTCGTGATCACGACGAGCCCGAGCACCACGTAGATGTCCTGGCGGCTGATCGCCTCGAGCAGCGTCGGCGTGATACCGGGCCAGGACACGACGATCTCGACCAGGCCAGCGCCTCCGATCAGCACCGGCAGAATGCCGCCGATGCCGGCGACGAACGGGATGATCGCCGGCCGCAGCGCGTGCTTGTACGTCACGCTCCGTTGGCCCAGGCCTTTGGCGCGTGCGGTCCGGATGAAGTCGCTCGAGAGGTACTCGATCATCTGCGCGCGCAGCACCCGGGTGAACCCGGCGATGCCGGCGGTCGCGACCACGAACGCCGGCATCAGCGCGTGGAGGAAGATGTCCCACGCCTGCCGGTACCACGGCCAGTCCAGGTAGCCGCTGCTGGTCATCTGCGCGACCGGCAACAGCAGCTGGTTGAAGCCGAACGCCTCGCGCGTCCAGCCGCGGAGCACGAACAGGCCCAGGATCAGCACCTGCGCGAAGAAGAAGTTCGGGATCGCGAGGCCGAAGTAGCTGACGGCGGACACGATCTGGTCCGCCGCGGAGTACTGACGCACCGCCGAGTACACGCCCAGCGGGATCGCCAGCGTGTACAGCATCACCAGCGACATCAGCACCAGGATCATCGAGTTGCGGATCGGATCGAGGATCAGGTTCGTGACCGGCTGGTTGCTGCTGAACGACAGGCCCAGGTCGCCCTGGAGCAGGCTGCCCATCCACCGCACGTACTGCACCGGCCAGGGGAGATCGAGACCGAACTGGGTGCGCAGACGCTCGATCGTCTCGGGACGCACGTTGGGCTCCAGCGCACGTTGCGCCAGGAAGTCGCCCGGCACCAGCTGCGCGATCAGGAATGCGAGCAGGGTCGCCCCGACGAACGTGGGGATCAGGTTGAACAGGCGCCGGACGATATACGCGAACACGAAAGAGGAGCCTCCTGCGAGGATCCGCGCCCCACGCGGGACGCGGCGCTTGCGAAAAAATAGGGGTCGGGGCGCGCTGGGCGCCCCGACCCGAAGTGCTACTGGACCTTGTAGGTCAGCGGCAGCTCGCGGGAGCCGAGCGCGTCGTTGATCAGGCCTTCGGGGTGCTCGCCGGCCACGTCGTTCAGCCAGCTGTAGTGCGACAGCGGGCTGACCGTGAAGATCTGCCCCTGGAGCGTCGCCAGCGTGTTCTGGAGCCGGAAGCCGATCTCCTGGGCAGCGTCGGTGTCGAGCTCCTGGCGACCCTGGAAGTAGAGCTCCTCGGCCAGCGTCTCCTGCGCGCTGAGGCACTCGCCGGAGGTGTTGTACATGTGCAGGTTCGTCCCGCACGGGATCACGTTCACGCCGAACGGCCACACCCGGTTGCCGCCCTGCAGACCGATCAGGATCGCGTCGAACGGACGATCGTCGCCGGTCGAGAGGAGCTGGTCGACGAGCAGGTTGAAGTCGATCGCCTGCACGTCGATGTCGACGCCCACCTCGCGGGCCGCGTCGGCGAAGATCTGGGTGATCTGCTCGCGCTGGGAGTTGCCGGCGTTCGTGGCCAGCGTGAACGACAGCTCGTTGCCGTCGGCGTCGACCAGGATGCCCGCCGAGTTCGTCTGCGTGAAGCCGATCTCGGCCAGCAGCTCGGTGGCGCGCTCGGGATCGAACGGGTACTTCGGAACGTCCGGGTTCACCCAGAAGTCGTACACCTGGTACACGTTCGACCACATCGGCGAGGCGGAGCCGCCGTACACCAGGTCCACGAGCGCCTCGCGATCCATGAGGTGGCTCATCGCCTGACGGAACGCCGTGTTGCGGAACAGGTTCTGCTTGAACGGATCGCTGGCCTTGTTCCAGTTGAACACCACGAACTGGCTGGAGGCGACGGGAGCGACGTTGGGAAGCAGCGTCGCGTCGACGTCGCCGTTGTTGATCGCCTGGCTGACGACGCCGACCTCGTCGAGGTTCGCCGGCGAGTACGCGTCGATCTCGCCCGCGAGGTAGAGGTTCAGCGCGGCGTCGGTCGACTCGACGGTCTGGACGATGTAGCGGTCCAGGTAGGGAAGCGCGTTGCCCTGCTCGTCGACGTTCCACTCGCCGAAGTACTCGTTGCGCTCGAACACGACGCGCTGGCCGGGAACGTACTCGGTCGGCACGAACGCCGTGGCCCAGACGGTCTCGGAGATCTCCGCGTCGGTGCCCCAGGCGCCCTGCAGCGCCTCGGCGCCGCCGTCACGGTAGATCTCGCCCAGAACGTGATCGGGCGTGGGCACGATGGCCAGCACCGGCAGCGCGGTGCGGTCCTGCGTCGGGAAGGTGAAGCGCAGCGTCATCTCGTCGACCAGCTCGGCCTCGATCTGGGCGTCGCCGATGAACCAGCTGTCGTAGCCGTTCGAGCCGACGTCGGGATCGGTCTCCGCGAGGTAGGTGAGGTAGAAGTCCTGCGCGGTGATGTCTTCGCCGTCGGACCACTTCATGCCCTCACGCACGTTGACCGTCACGACCAGCCCGTCGTCGCTGATCTCGAAGCTCTCGGCCATGTACGGAATGAACGCGTCCGAGTCGGGACCCTGCTGGATCAGCGTGGTGGCGTCAGCCAGGTCGACGACCTGGTTCTGCTCGGCGCTGATGATCGGGTTGAACGTCCGCGGGTCCGAGATGGCGTAATCGCGGAACGTACCGCCGTACGCCGCTTCGCCGGGCTCGGCGGCGGTCCAGGCGTTGGGCCACACGAACGGCTGCGCCGCCGCCATGGACACCACAGCCAGAGCTGCGAGGGAAAGAAGGACTCTCTTCATGCTACCTCCAAGATATCGGGGCGTCGCTCGTTCGGTGGTCCGACCCGATGTCGGCGTTCGTCCGAAACCGATACGGCGTACGCGTTCCGCGACACGTGCAGAGGGTAACCCAGGCAGGCGGCCCGAGACGTGAGGAGTCCCGCGCCGGGGACGCCGTCGCCGCCGCACTATCGCGGTGTCGCTCGACTCACCATGGAGCGAGGCCCGGACCGTCACCGGGCCAGGCCTCTCGCGTTCGTTCGGCGGGTTCGCTGTCCAGCGGAACGCTAGCGGGGAACGACCTGCAGCAGCAGCGCCAGTGCGCCCCAGGAGACGCCCAGGTAGATCGTCACGCGCTGAAGCCCGCCGGCGGTGCCGCCGCCGGTGCCGAAGTCCTGGCCCCCGCCGCCACCGCCCGTCAAGCCGTCGCCCAGACCGGCCTGCTTGGGCTCTTGAATCAGGACGACCGTGGTGAGCAACACGGACGCGAGGACGAATAGGACGAGAACGATCCAGAACAAGGGGACCTCCAACGCGGACGAGGGTCCGGGGGAAACGATGCTGGTGCCGGGAGCGGGATTCGAACCCGCACGGGTCTCCCCGGTAGATTTTGAGTCTACTGCGTCTACCGTTCCGCCATCCCGGCACGGAGTCAACGTTCGATGCTAGCAACGAGGGGCCCTGCGGTCAACCGACGCGGGAGCCGAAGCCCCGATACGGACGCGCTCCGAACACCGTCTTTTGGGCGTCCGCCCGGCCGGAGCGCGCTGGTAGCATGGCGCGCATGGCCATCGCCGTCGTCCTCTTCCCGGGCTCCAACTGCGACCAGGACACCGTTTGGGCGTTGGGGCGCATCCTCGGAGCCGAGGTGGTCGAGGTTCCGCACACCAGCGCGGACGTGATGGGCGCCGACGCGGTGGTGCTGCCGGGCGGCTTCAGCTACGGCGACTACCTTCGCAGCGGCGCGTTGGCGGCCCGCAGCCCGGTGATGGGAGCGGTCCGCGCGTTCGCCCAGCGTGGCGGTCCGGTCCTCGGCGTCTGCAACGGCTTCCAGGTCTTGACCGAGGCCGGGCTGCTCCCCGGCGCCCTGGCGCGGAACGACGGCCTGCACTTCGTGTGCAAGGACGTGCACGTGCGCGTCGAGCGGGCAGCCCCGCCGTTCACCGGGCGCGCCGCACGGGGCGACGTGCTGCGTCTTCCCGTCGCGCATCACGACGGGCGTTTCGTCGCCGGCCCCGAGCTGCTGGCGCGTCTCGAGGGAGAGGGCCGGATCGCGTTCCGCTACGTCGCTTCGGACGGGCGCAGGGATCCCGCGGCGAATCCGAACGGCAGCGACGGCGACGTGGCGGGCATCGTCGACGCGCGCGGCACGGTGCTGGGCATGATGCCGCACCCCGAGCGGGCCGCCGATCCTCTCCTGGGCGGCGAGGACGGACTCGTCGTGCTGGGATCCCTGCTGGACGCTCTGGCCGGCGCGGCCGCCGAGGCGACGGCGTGACGGTCGCGGACGCCGGCGCGGACCTGCGCCACCGCGCCGCCGAGTTCGGCCTGAGCGGCGACGAGTACGCGCGCCTGGTGGCCGGCCTGGGGCGGCAGCCCAGTCCGCTGGAGGCCGCCATCACCGGCGCCCTCTGGAGCGAGCACTGCGGGTACAAGAACTCGCGTCCGCTCCTGCGTCGGCTTCCGACCGAGGGGCCGCAGGTGCTTCAGGGCCCCGGCGAGAACGCGGGGGTCGTCGCGATCGGCCACGGCCTCGGCCTGGCGTTCAAGATGGAGAGCCACAACCACCCCAGCGCGGTCGAGCCGGTCCAGGGAGCCGCCACCGGCGTGGGCGGCATCCTGCGCGACATCTTCGCGATGGGCGCCCGTCCGGTCGCGGTGCTGGACGCGCTGCGCTTCGGGCCGCTGGACCACCCCCGCACGCGCTACCTGCTGCACGGCGTCGTCGAGGGGATCGCGTCGTACGGCAACGCGGTCGGCGTGCCCACCGTCGGCGGCGACCTGGCGTTCCACGACAGCTACCTCGAGAACCCGCTCGTGAACGTGATGGCGCTGGGCGTGCTCCCCGTCGAGCGTCTCCAGAGCGGCACGGTCGGCCAGCCCGGGAACCGCCTTCTTTACGTGGGCTCCCGGACCGGCCGTGACGGCCTTGGCGGCGCGGTGTTCGCCTCGGCCGACCTGTCCGGCGCCTCGGCCGCCGATCGGCCCGCGGTCCAGGTCGGCGATCCGTTCCTCGAGAAGCAGCTGCTCGAGGCGACCCTGGCCGTGATCGAGGCCGAGCTGGTCGAAGGGGTCCAGGACATGGGCGCCGCCGGGCTGACCAGCAGCGTGGCCGAGATGGCGCACCGGGCGGGCCGCGGCGTCGACCTGCACGTCGATCGCGTGCCCAGACGCGAGCGCGGCATGACCCCGCTCGAGGTGATGCTGTCCGAGTCGCAGGAGCGCATGGTGCTGACGGTTCGGCCCGACCGGATGGAGGCGGTGCTGGCCGTGCTCGAGCGCTTCGAGCTGGACGCCGCCTGGATCGGCGAGGTGGTCGAGGGCGACCGCTTCCGGGTCCTGGACGACGGCCGGGTCGTCGCCGACCTGCCGGTCGCCCTGATCAACGAGGCACCCGCCTACGTCCGCGACCATCACGAGGACCCCGCCGTCACGGCCGCTCGCGAGACCGATCCGGACCCGGAGATGCCGCGCGACCTCGGGGCGGTGCTGGACACGATGGTCGCCGCGCCGGGCCTGGCCTCGACCCGGCCGATCTGGCAGCGCTACGACCATCAGGTCCGGACGGACACGGTCGTCGCGCCCGGCGCCGCCGACGCCGCGGTCATCCGCGTCAAGGGAACGCCGCTCGGGATCGCCGCGACCGTGGACGCGAACCCGCGCCAGGTCCGCCTCGATCCGTACCAGGGCGCGGTGCTGGCGGTCGCGGAGGCCGCGCGCAACCTGTCCGCCGTGGGCGCGACGCCGCTGGGCGTGACGGACAACCTCAACTTCGGCAACCCCGAGCGGCCGCACGTGTACCACCAGATGGTTCGCGCCGTGGAGGGACTGCGCGACGCCTGCCTGGCGCTCGGCACGCCGGTCACGGGAGGCAACGTGAGTCTGTACAACCAGTGGCGCGACGGCGACGACGACCGGGCGATCGCGCCGACGCCGACCGTCGGCATGGTCGGCGTCCTGAGCGACGTGCGGCGCCACGCCACCACCGGGCTCAAGCGCGCCGGCGACCGGCTGTGGCTGATCGGCGAGACGCTGGACGAGCTGGGGGCCAGCGCGTACCTCTGGCACGTGCACCGGCTCGAGGTCGGGCGCCCACCGGCGTGCGACCTGGCGCGCGAGGCGGCCGTGCAGGCGGTCGTGCGCGAGCTGGTCGCGGACGGGCTGGTCGACACGGCGCACGACTGCGGCGAAGGCGGGCTGGCCGTCGCCCTGGCCGAGATGACGTTCGAAGGCGGTATCGGGCTGGCGGCCGACGTCGGCGCCGGCGCCGCGCCCGGGGTCCGTCCCGACGCGCTGCTGTTCGGCGAGAGCGCGTCGCGCATCGTGATCGCCGGGCCGGCCTCCAGGACGGCCGAGATCGAGCGGCGACTCGCCGCGTCGGACGTGCCCTGGTCGGTGCTCGGCCGCAGCGGCGGGGGCGACCTGGTGCTGCGCTGGCCGGACGGCCGGCTGCGCAGGAGCGTGGACGACCTCCGCGCCCGTCACGAAGCGCCGCTGACCGAGGCGCTGGCGTGAGCGGGTTCGTGAACGACCGTCCCGTCGAGGAGTGCGGCGTCGTCGCGATCCGCGTTCCCGACGCGGTCGAGGCCGACGTCGCCGGGATGTGTCAAATCGGGCTGTTCGCCCTGCAGCACCGCGGCCAGGAGTCGTGCGGCATCTCGGTCGCGGGCGGCGAGGAGTTCCGGATCGAGAAGGACATGGGCCTCGTCGCCGAGGTGTTCGACGAGCCCCGCTTGGACAAGCTGCGATTCGAAGAGGCCCGCGTCGGCGTCGGGCACACCCGCTACTCGACGACCGGGTCCAGCCTGCGCTTCAACGCGCAGCCGCTCACCGTGCGCAGCAACAAGGGCCTGATCGCGCTGGCGCACAACGGCAACTTCACGAACGCCCGCGCCATGCGCGACCGGATGCTGGGCGAGGGCGCGGTGTTCCAGACCACGAACGACAGCGAGGTGATGATCAACCTCGTCGCGCGCTACGCGCACCTCGACCTCGCGAACGCCACCGCCCGCGTCATGGGCGAGCTCGAGGGCGGGTTCGCGGTGGTGCTGATGGACAAGGAACGGATCGTGGGCCTGCGCGACGGCCACGGCGTGCGGCCGCTGGTGATCGGCGAGAGCGACGACGGCACCGTGGTGTTCGCCAGCGAGCCCGCCGCCCTGGCCGTCGTGGGGGCACGGTTCGTTCGCGACGTGCGGCCGGGCGAGCTGGTCGTCGCCGACGGCCGGGGATTCCGGTCGATGCAGGTCCTGGCGCCCACGCCCACGCCGTGCGCGTTCGAATGGATCTACTTCGCGCGCGGCGACGGCGTGCTGGACGGTGCGCCTGTGCACGACGCCCGCGTTCGGATGGGGGAGCGGCTGTGGACCGAGGCGCCGGCCGACGCGGACGTCGTCGTCGGCGTGCCCGAGTCGGGGCTGGCCGCGGCCCTGGGCTACGCCCGCGCCAGCGGCATCCCGTACGACCTGGGGCTGTACAAGAGCCCGTACGCAGGGCGGACGTTCATCAACCCGAACCAGCGCCTGCGCGAGCGCAAGGTTCGGCTCAAGCTCGCCGCGACCGGCGCGGTCCACGGCAAGCGGGTCGTCCTGGTCGACGACTCGATCGTGCGCGGCACCACCTCGGGACGGATCGTCGGGCTGCTCAGGGAAGCCGGAGCGCTCGAGGTGCACTTCCGCGTCTCGAGCCCGCCGATTCGCTACCCGTGCTACTACGGGATCGACACCGCCGCGCGCAAGGAGCTGGCCGCGGCCACGCTGACGGTCGAGCAGATCCGCGAACGAATCGGCGCGGACAGCCTGGCGTTCATCAGCGACGACGGTCTGCAGCGGGCGATCGGTCTGGCGCGCACCTGCACCGCCTGCTTCGACGGCCACTACCCGGCGGGGCACCCCGGCGACGACGCCGAGAAGGACGCGCTGGACGTTCTCACCGCAGGCTGACGCGCGCCTACCGCTCGCGCTTGCCGCACGCGCTCATCGCACGCGCTCACTGCACGCGCTCACTGCACCAGCGCCGCCGCCAGGGCGTACGTCTCGCCCCGCGTCAGCACGCCCTCCCGCGCCACACCGGGAGGCCACAAGCCCACGCGCGCCAGATCGTCCGGAGCGTCTCCGTCGGGGCAGGGAAGCCCCAGGCGGCAGGCGGCGGCGCGCTGGACCGGGGCGACGCGCTCCACGAGGGCGGGACCGCTCACGCCCCCGTACGCCGCGACGAGGTCGACCGCGAGCTCGGGGCGCAGCGCGAACCTGCGGATCACGTTCGACGTCAGGTAGACGTGGCTCAACGCGCCCACCGGCTGGTCCAGGCTGGGATCGTTCTGATAGCCGCCGAGGGCGAGGCCGCGACTCAGCATCAGGCGATACGCGCCGAAGTGCGGATGCCCGGTCGGACCGACCGGAGCACGGTTCCTGGCTGGAGGAAGGTAGGCGCCGCGCTCTCGCAGCTCGTCGCGCACGCCGGCCAGGAAGGCCTCGTCGACCGACGCGAGCCGAGGGTCGCCGCCCCGCAGGGCGAGGCGTGCCGCAGCCACCCCGACACCCTCCGCGACCGCCATGCCCAACGGCACCACCCGGGTGCTGGCGTGCGCCAACGGGTCGTATCCCACGCTTCGTCCCACCGTCCACAGCCCCACGGGGCCGTGCTCCGGGACGGCGACGCAGAGGGGCACGCCGTAGAGCTCGGGCGTGCCGAACACGAAGCCGGTGTCGTCGGGCGTGAGGCTCTGCACGTCCAGCGGGTAGCCCCCGACCGCGACGTCCAGCGGCCCGGTGACGTTGTCGAGAAGGTGGTCGGCGTCCAGCACGCAACGAGCTTGCAGGTGCCGGGTCTCGCGGACGTAGAGGCGAGCCGCGACCGCGCCCAGCCGGGCGTCCGCGAAGCCGGGAAGCCGATCGGCCAGCCACGCCACCATGCGCTCCGCCTCGTCGGCCGCACGGGCGCGGGCGGCTTCCCGCGCGTCCGCATCGAACGGATCGACGCCGTGGATCAGCAGCGCGTTCACCCAGACGCCGCTCCCCGCGTCGCGTCCCAGATTGAGGCCGCGAAGCCGGATCGTCGGATCGCGCGACGGATAGTCGGCCGGGACGCCGCCGAACGGCCCCCAGGCGACACCGTCGTCGACGCGGGCCCAGCCCGATCCGCGTGCGCGGGCCGCGGCCCGCAGCGTGGACCAGTCGACGCCGTCGATGCGGAACACCAGCGTGTCGGCCATGCGGGCGTCGATCCCGAACGACGCCCACCCGAACGAAGCGCGGGCGCCCGCCGCGACGGCGTATCGAAGGTCGGCGTCACCGTCGACGACCTGACGCGCGGTCAGCGATCCGCCGTCCCACGACACGCCGACCACGATCGCGGCGGTGGCCGTCGTGTCGGTCGCCGTCGTGTCGGTCGCCGCGGCCTCGGTCGTCACGATTCGCAGATCGCCCGCGTTCAGGACCACGCTCACGCCGGCCTCCGCCAGCATCTCGCCGAACACCCGCTCGGCCTCGGCAGGATCGAACGCGCCACGCCCGCCGACGCGCTGCCACCAGCGCTCGAAGATGCCGCGCTGGTACGGCTCGGGCGAGGTTCGCATGTCCAACACGTTCAGCGCGCCCAGCACGAAAAGGCCGCCCAGGCGAGCGTCCTGGCTCAGCAGGGCGGTACGCGCGCCGCTCTCGGCCGCCGCGATCGCAGCGCTGATCGCCTCGGGCTCCGAGCCGAGCACCACCACGTCGAAGCTTCGGCGTCCCTCCGTCGCGAGGGGCTGAACGGCCTGCGCAGCGGCGACGCACGCCAGCGACGCCAGCGCCACGAGCGCCACCGCGACCCGGGACCGAACGCTCACGCCGCCACCCCCAGGAGCTCCCGGCACGACGCCGCGACCGTGGCGGCGGCGGCCGGACGTCCCATGCGCAGCGAGGCCGAGCGCATCGAGGCACGACGCTCCGGATCGCTCAGCACCCGCACGACCTTGTGGCCGAACGTGGTCAGCGGCTCGATGCGCACGCCAGCGCCGTGCTCCAGCAGGTACGTCGCGTTCGCTTCCTCCTGCAGGGGGTAGGGCTGGATCACCGCGAACGGCAGGCCGACCGCCAACGCCTCGCTGACCGTCAGGCCGCCGGGCTTGCCGGCGATCATGTCCGCCGCCGTCATCAGCGCCGGCACCTCGGTCGTGAAGCCCATCGGCCGGATGCGCACCAGGCCCTCGCGCGACTCCGACGCCCGGGTGGCCGCGTCCAGCAGCTCGGGGCTGCGTCCGCACACCACGATCGCGGTCAGCGGCCAGCGCACCGACGAGAGCTCCTCGAGCAGCGTCGAGAGCGTTCGCCGGTCCATCCCGCCCGCCATCAGCAGCAGCAGGTCGCGGTCCGGCGGAACGTCCAGCGCTGCGCGAACCGTGGTCCGGTCGGGCGGCCGCGTGAAGCGCTTGTCGATCGGAATGCCCGTCACGTCGATTCGGCCTGCGTCCACGCCGCTGGCGCGGAGGTGCACCGCGACCTCTTCGGCGGCGACGAAGTAGCGCTCGATGCCCCTCTGGATCCAGAGGGCGTGCGCGCCGAAGTCGGTGACGATGACCGCCTGGCGCGGGAGCGATGGACGACGCGTCGAAGAGAGGATCTCGGGCGGCAGGAAGTGGGTATGGACGATCAGATCGGGCCGGTACGAGGCGAGCACGCCTGGGAGCTGGTAGGAGACGAGACGCGACAGTCGGGCGCGCACGCGCCTGGCGCGGCTGGGCACCTCGCCCGGACTGCGGTCGAGTCGCTTCCCGAGCCAGTCCACGAAGTCGGGCGCGCTCCGCACCAGCTCGAAGTAGCTGCGGCGGTACAGACGCCGGAACGGCGCCGAGGTGTAGTCGAGCAGGTCGACGTGGAGGCACGGATCGCCGCTGGCGCCGAACGCCGCCTCCAACGCCCGGCCGGCCGCGACGTGACCGCCACCGATCGACGCGGACAGGATCAGGACCCGGGGTCGGATGGACACGCGCCAGAGTCTAGCAACTGGTCCTCACGGCGGCTCACCCGGCGGTGCTACCGTGGTGCGCGATGCGCACCCACCTGCTCGCCCCCCTGCTCCTGGCCGTCCTGCTGGCCGCGTGCGCGCCGGTCGGAAGCCGGGAGCTCCACGAGGTCGTCCTGATCGATTCAGAAGGCGCGACCCGCCTTCGCTACGTGTACGGCAGTGCGGACACGCTTCCCCTCGACGGCCGCGACCTCGAGCTCGGTCGAACGGCGGGCGACGCCGCCGACGCCGCCGCGTTCGGCGTCCCCGGCGCGCGGCTCGTGGACGGAGCCCCGCTTCTCCGCGACTCGCTCCCCGCCGACTCGCTCCCCGCCGCGGTCGAGCCGCCCCTGCGCGTGGCGCGGATTCCGCTCACCACCGATCTCCGGGTGGTGACCACCCGGGCGATCCCGCGCTCGTTCTACTTCGACGGGCAGCGTTGGTTCGAGCTCCCGCGCGACCTGAGCGCCGGGGTGACGGTCACCGCCGTCCCACGTCCGGTCGGTACCCCGCTCCGCGGCACGTCCTCGCTCACCCCGGCCGAGGCGGACGCCGTGGCCGCGGGCCTCGCCGAAGAGGGTCGCCCCCTGGTGGTCGCCGCGCTCGCCGGCGATGCGGCGGACGGCGAGGCCGGAGAGGCGGCGTCGACCGGGATCGGCCCGCGCCCTCCGGGCGGCTTGGACGAGTACCGCTACAGCGCCTACTGGGTGCAACGCGCGGTCACGACCGACCCGGACGCGTACCGCGCGCCCGCACGCCGGACGGTCTACGAGGTGATCGCGCGGGGCGACCAGGGTGTCGACCCGGGTCGTGACCGGTTCGTGCTGATCGACGACGCGGACGAGCTGCGATCGTTCTGGAACGCGGTCCAGGCGGCGTCGTTCCGGCCGGACGCCGTCCCCGAGGCCGACTTCGGTCGAGAGACCGTGCTGGGCGTGCGACTCTCGCAGCGCCCCAGCGGCGGCTACCGAATCGAGATCGTCGACGTTCACGAGGAGGGTGGCGAGCTGTTCGTCGACGTGCGGCTGGTCGAGCCCGCTGCGGACGCGCTGGCCACGACCGTGGTGACCACGCCGTGGATCCTCGTTCGGGTCCTGGGCGTCGACGCCTCGGTCGTCTGGTTCCGCGATCCGGACGACGGTGCGCTGTTCGGTGTCGCCCGCGACCAGGACGCCCCGTTCTGACCCTGCCGAGGGCGCTCTCAGCGCGCCAGCCGGCGGGGCCGGCTCGTTACGTCAGGCTGCCGGGATCGAACAGCCGGCGATGCTCGTCGCCCGCGAACCGGTCGGTGAAGCCGGCCAGGTAGTCCGTCACCGCCCGCAGCAGGCCACGCTCGTCGGCCGCGGCCTGCCAGTCGGGCGGCAGCATCGTCGGCGTGGCCTGGTAGGCGGAATGGATGTCGGTCAGGATCCGGTCGGCCTTGCGGGTCATGCGGATCTGCCGGTGGTGCTTGTAGAGGTTCGCGTAGAGGTATCGCTTCAGCTCGGCCGCTTCGGCGGCGCCCTGCTCGCTGGCGCCCGCCAGCGCGGTGGGCGCGGCGCGCACGTCGTCCAGCGTCGCGACGCCCGCCTCGTGCAGGCGGGCGTGCGTGGCGGCGACCACGTCCTCGATGCTCCTGCCCAACAGCTCCCGGATCAGCAGGTACCGATCCTGGGGCGAGAACTCGCCCTGAGACACGCCCAGCTCGTGCAGGAGTCGCCCGACCACCGTCACCTCCGAGATCCCGGCGCGGTCCAGCAGGCCGGCACGGAGCCCGTCGTCGAGGTCGTGCGCGTTGTACGCCATCTCGTCCGCGAGGTTCACCACCTGCGCCTCGAGGCTGGGTCGCTTGTCCGGCTCCCAGGCCGCGTCAGGGACGTCGTACTCGGTCTCGTGCTTCATGATCCCCTCGAGCGTCTCCCAGCTGAGGTTCAGCCCTTCGAACCGCGGGTAGCGCCGCTCGAGCCTCGTGACGATGCGCAGGCTCTGCTTGTTGTGGTCGAACCCTCCGACCTCGGCCGCCAGCCGGTCCAGCGTCCGCTCGCCGGCGTGCCCGAACGGCGGGTGCCCGAGGTCGTGCGCCAGCGCGATCGTCTCGGCCAGGTCCTCGTTCAGGCCCAGCGCGCGGCAGACGGCCTTGGCCACCTGAGCCACCTCGAGCGTGTGGGTGAGGCGGGTCCGGTAGTGGTCGCCCTGGTAGTTCACGAACACCTGCGTCTTGTACTCGAGCCGCCGGAACGCCGTGGTGTGCACGACCCGGTCGCGGTCCTTCTGGAACGCGGTCCGGTAGCGGCTCTCGGTCTCCTCGTGGATCCGACCGCGCGATTCGTGCGCCAACGCGGCGTAGGGGGCGAGGGTCTCGCGTTCGCGGGCTTCGAGGCGTTCGCGCGTGAACAGCATGGTGAGGCGAGCCTACCGTGCTGGTGCTAGCCTGCGGCGCACGAAGCCGTTACGGCGCCCGAGCGCCTGACGCCGTTCAAGCGCCCGAACTGTTGGGGAGACCCGAATGTCCGAACTCGCATCGCTGCTCGACCTCGCTCTCGACCTCGCCGACCGGGCGGGACGGCTCACGCTGGGGTACTTCCGCACGGGCACCCGGCCGGAGTGGAAAGAGGACGCGACGCCCGTGACCGTCGCCGATCGCGAGGCCGAGACCCTGATCCGGCACGAGCTGGCCCGCCTGCACCCGGACCACGCCGTGGTGGGCGAGGAGTTCGGCGAGAGCGCCGGAACGGCCCCCTACCGCTGGTGGATCGACCCGATCGACGGGACGAAGGCGTTCGTACGCGGCGTGCCGCTCTACGCCGTGCTGATCGGCCTGGAGCGCGACGGCGAGATCGTGGCCGGCGTCGCGTCGTTTCCGGCGCTGGGCGAGACCGTCGCCGCGGGGCGGGGGATGGGCTGCCGCCTGAACGGTCGGCGCTGCTGGGTCTCGGGCGTCGCCGATCCGGGTCGCGCCGTCGTCGCCACCACCGATGCGGGCCGGTTCCGACAGGAGGGCCGGGCGGAGCCGTGGGCCCGCGTGCAGGAGGCGTTCTGGCTCCGGGCGGGCTGGGGCGACGCCTACGGCTACGCGCTGGTCGCGTCGGGTCGGATCGAGGCGATGATCGATCCCGTCCTGAGTCCGTGGGACGCGGGGCCGTTCCCGGTGGTGCTGTCCGAGGCGGGGGGGTTCTTCGGCGATTGGCGCGGCGAGCCGACGCTGCACGGTGGCGACGGGGTCGGCGTGAACGAGGCGCTTCGGCGTCCGCTGCTGGCGATGCTGGCTGACCAGAGCGACCAGCCTGGCGGCCGGCCTGGCGTCCAGGCCACGGAACGCTGAGCCCTGCCGGGTAGGCTGTGAGCGTGAGCGCCTTCGACCGTCGTCCCACCGTCAGCGTCCCCGTCGGGTCGGTCCGGATCGGCTCGGATCACCCGGTGGTGGTCCAGTCGATGACGAACACCGACACCTCCGACGTGCACGCCACCGTCCGACAGATCGCCGCCCTGCACCGGGCCGGCAGCGAGATCGTGCGCGTCACCGTGAACGACGAGGCGGCCGCCCGCGCGGTGCCGCAGGTCGTTCGGATCCTGGCCGAGCACGGACTGGACGTCCCCATCGTCGGCGACTTCCACTACAACGGCCACATCCTGCTGCGCGACGTGCCGGAGGCCGCCGAGGCGCTGGCGAAGTACCGCATCAACCCGGGCAACGTCGGTGCGGGCGCGCGGCACGACGACAACTTCCGCAGCATCGTCGAGATCGCCATCCACTATCGCAAGCCGGTCCGGATCGGCGTGAACTGGGGAAGCCTGGACCAAGCGCTGCTGACGCGGATGATGGACGCGAACGCGGAGTCGGACCGGCCGGCGGACGCGCACGAGGTGATGATGCGCGCCATGGTCGCCTCGGCGCTGGGCTCGGCCCGCATGGCCGAGGAGATCGGTCTTCCGCACGAACGAATCGTTCTGTCGGCCAAGGTGAGCCGCGTCCCCGACATGTGGGACGTCTATCGGCGCCTGGGCGCGGCGTGCGACTACCCGCTGCACCTGGGCCTGACCGAGGCGGGGATGGGCGTCAAGGGCGCCGTGGCGTCGACGGCCGGCCTGGCGCCGTTGATCGCGGAGGGGATCGGAGACACGATCCGGGTCTCGCTCACGCCCGACCCGGGCGCCCCACGCGAGCGAGAGGTCGAGATCGCGCAGGAGGTGCTGGCGGCCCTGGGCGTGCGCAGGTTCGCGCCCTCCGTCACGGCGTGTCCAGGGTGCGGCCGGACGACCAGCACGCTGTTCCAGGAGATGGCCCGCGACATCCAGGCCTACCTCAAGGCGCAGATGCCGGCGTGGAGCGAGCGCTACCCCGGCGTCGAGCACATGAACGTCGCCGTGATGGGCTGCGTCGTGAACGGGCCGGGCGAGTCGAAGCACGCCGACATCGGGATCAGCCTGCCCGGCACCGGCGAGACGCCCCGTGCGCCGGTGTACCGCGACGGGAAGCTCGTGGGCACGCTGCAAGGCGACGGCGCGACGATCGCGACGGCGTTCAACGCGATGGTCGAGGCGTACGTCGAGGAACGGTTCGGCCGAGCCGCCTCCCCGTCCGATTCGGGCTGATCCTCACGTTTCCGCCAACCTACCGCATGCTAGGTTGAGGTGGTGGAGCTCACGACGCCAGCGCAGAAACGCCGTCACGGACGGCCGCGTGACGGGCGACGGCCTCGGTCCGGCGATCGAACCGCAGCGCGCGCTTCGCGCCTGCGTCGACCTCACACGCGAGCATTCGAGCACGTTCTTCCTCGGGTCCCGGCTGTTCGGCACCGACAAGCGGCTGGCGGTCAGCGCCGTGTACGCCGCCTGCCGGACCGGCGACGACGCCGTCGACGAGGCGGACGGACCCGGCGAAGCGCGCCGTCGCCTGGCCGCATGGTGGGCGGGGCTCGAGCGGGCGTACGACGGGCGGCCCGATCCCGGCTCCAGCACCGAGGTCGCGCTGAGCTGGGTTCTGGACCGCCACGACGTGCCGATGTCGGCGTTCCACGAGCTGCGCCTCGGTTTCGAGACCGACCTGACCGTGTCCCGCGTCCAGACCACCGACGAGCTGATGACGTACTGCAGGCGGGTCGCGGGGGTCGTCGGGCTGATGATCGCGCCCATCGCCGGGTACGACGGCGGCGACGACACGCTGGGCGCCGCCGTCGCCCTCGGCGAGGCGATGCAGCTCACGAACATCCTTCGCGACGTCGGCGAGGACCTGCGTCGGGACCGCTGCTACCTGCCGGCCGAGCTCATGGACGCGCACGGCGTGTCGCTGGCCGACCTGCGCGAAGGGGCCGTCACCCCGGCCTACGTCGCACTGTTGGGGCATCTCGCCCAGCTGGCCGACGAGCGCTACCGCCGAGGCTGGACCGGCATTCCGAAGCTGCACGGCGCGGCCGGTCTGGCCGTGGGGGTCGCCGCCCTGAACTACGAGGCGATCCTCCGAAAGCTCAGGCAGAACCGCTACGACAACCTCAGCAAGCGGGCCTACCTCCGGCCGTACGAGCGCGTGGCGTTGATTCCACGCGCCGCGCTCACGGTGTGGGGCGGGACGGTGTGGAGCGGGGCCTCCTGAGCCCACCTCCGCCCCGGCGGTAGGATGCCAAGCGTGCCGGACTACGACGTCATCACCATCGGCTCGGGACACAACGCCCTCATCACCAGCGCGTACCTGGCCCAGGCCGGCAAGCGGGTGGGCGTGTTCGAGCGCCGCGACATCGTCGGCGGCGCGGTCTCCACCGTCGAGCAGGTGCCCGGCTACCGCTTCGACCTCGGCGGAAGCGCCCACATCCTGATTCGGCTCACCCCGATCGTCGAGGAGCTGGGTCTAGGGCGCTACGGCCTCGAGTACCTCGAGCTCGACCCGCTGTTCTTCGCACCGTTCCCCGATGGCGACCACCTGTTCATCCACCGCAGCGAGCGCAAGACCGCCGAGCATCTCGACGAGCGTTTCCCCGGCGAAGGCCAGGCGTACCTGCGCTTCATGGACGAGTGGCGACCGTTCGCCCGGGTCGTGAAGGACCTGTTCCTGAGCACGCCGAGTCCCCTGAACCTGGGCCGCAAGATGATGTTCGGCGACGCCATCCAAGGCGACTGGAAGCGCGCTTTGCAGAGCATCCTGGCGCCGTACGGCGAGGTCGTCGATCGCTACTTCACGGAGGAGAAGGTCAAGGCTCCGCTGGTGTGGATGGCGGCCCAGTCGGGCCCGCCCCCCGGCGAGCCGATGACCAGTCCGTTCCTGCTCTGGCATCCGCTCTACCACGAGGGCGGGGTCGCCCGGCCGCGTGGCGGCTCGGGGATGCTCACCCAGGCGCTGGCCAGGCACATCGAGGACCACGGCGGGGAGGTCCACACCTCCGCGCCGGTCGACCGCATCGTCGTCGAGGGCGGCCGCGCGGTCGGCGTCGAGGTCGCCGGGCAGCGCTACACGGCGGGCACGATCGTTGCGGGCGCCCATGCGCTCGAGACCTTCGCCCGCCTGCTGCCCGAGGAGCACCGCCCCGCGGGCAGCCGCACGATGCGGGTCGGGAACGGCTTCGGCGCGATCCTGCGGCTGGCGCTCGACAAGCCGATCCGCTACGCGGCGCACCCCGGGGACGAGGCGCGCGTCGCGCTTCAGCTCGTCGCGCGCGATCGCCGCCAGGTCGCCGCGGCGTACGGCGAGTACCTGGGCGGCGAGCCGGCCAGCGACCCGCCGATCGTCGCGATGAGCTTCAGCGCGGTGGACGACAGCTTGGCGCCTCCCGGCGGCGAGGTGCTGTGGCTGTGGGCCCAGTACTTCCCCTACGAGCTGTCGGGCGGACGAAGCTGGTCGGACGTGGAGGACGAGGTCGCAGAGCGGATCCTGGACACGTTCGAGGCGTACGCGCCCGGCACGAAGGCGTCGGTGGTGGGCTCGCTGTTCCAGCACCCCGAGTGGCTCGAGAGGGAGCTGGGGCTGTTCCGCGGCAACGTGATGCACCTCGAGATGAGCCTCGACCAGATGTTCGCGCTGCGACCGTTCCTCGGCATGGCCGAGTACCGCACGCACCTGCGCGGCTTGTACCTGACGGGCGCCAGCACCCACCCCGGTGGCGGCATCATGGGCGCCTCGGGCCGGAACGCCGCCCGCACCGTGCTCGGTGACCTGGAGCGCCGCTGGTGGAGGGGGGGACCCCGCGGGTGACCTACCTGCAGTTCCACCTCGTGTTCACGCTGCCCTGGCTGGCGCTGCTGGGCGTCGCGACGTGGCGGGCGGCCCGTGCGGGACGCCCGCTGGCGGGCGACCCCGGCATCCGCGGCCGATTCGCCCTGGCGGCGCTTCTGGTCCACATGGCGATCGCGTTCGTCTACACCACGCCGTGGGACAACTACCTGGTGGCGCGGGAGGTGTGGGGCTACCCGCCGGGCCGGGTTCTGGCCACGATCGGCTTCGTTCCGGTCGAGGAGTACGCCTTCTTCCTGATCCAGACGGCGGCGACCGGCCTGTTCCTGCTGTGGCTGCTGCGGGCACGCCCGTGGCAGCGGTACGACGGGGCGCTCCCAGGGGCGTGGATCCGCTGGGGAGGCGCCGGGATGCTGCTGATGCTGGCGGCGCTGGGGGCGACCGCGCTGGCCTGGCAGAGCGGCACCTACCTCGGCCTGATCACGGCCTGGTCGCTCCCGGTCCTGGCGCTGCAGTGGGGCTTCGGGGGCGACCTGCTGCTCAGGCGCTGGCGGCTGGTGGCCGTCGCCGTCGCGGTGCCGACCGCCTGGCTGTGGCTGGCGGACCGGATCGCGATCGGCCAGGAGATCTGGTGGATCAGCGAGCCGCTGACGACCGGCCTGCGGCCGCTGGGCCTGCCGGTCGAGGAGGCGCTGTTCTTCCTGGTCACGAACCTGCTGGTCGTGTTCGGCATGACGATGGCCCTGGACCGCGACGCCCCCGCACGGGCGCGCGACGTGTGGCGGGCACGGCGCGAGGCGTGGCGGGTCGCGCTGCTGGCCTGGGCGGTGTCGATGGTGCCGGCGCCGCTGGTGCCCGAGGCGTTCGCGTACCTCGCCTACCTGTCCACGGGCCTGTTGACGCTGGGCATGCTGGGCTACGCGCTGCAGCGGTTCGGCAGGCGCGCCTGGATCGCGTTCGGGGTCGCGATCGCGTTCGGCGTCGCGATCGAGGCGATCGGCACGCGCACCGGCCTGCCGTTCGGCGCGTACGACTACACCGCGCCCGGACCGCGCCTGCTGGGGGTACCGCTGCTGGTCCCGCTGGGCTGGTGGTCGTTCACGCTGCTCGCGCTGGCCGCCGCCCCGCGGCGCGGCCGCCGCTGGCTGGCGCCGTTGGCGCTGGTGGCGTGGGACCTGGGCCTCGACCCCCTGATGGTCCACCTCGGCTTCTGGCGGTTCGAGAACGCGGACTGGTTCGGCGTCCCGATCAGCAACTTCGTCGGCTGGTACCTCGCGGGCCTGGTGCTCGTGGCGCTGCTGCTCCGGATCGTGCCCGAGTTGGCCGAGGACGGAGCCCCGGTACTCCGCGGCGTCTTCGCCGCGCAGGCGGCGCTGATGGGCTTGGGGCTCGCCATGTTCGGCCTGCCGCTGGCCGGCGCGGTGGCGGGGGCGGCGATGGGCGGCTACGCGCTGCTGGCCTGGCGCATCCGGATCGGGCGACGCTGGGCGACGCCGTGAGCGAAGGTGGCCCAAGGGGAATGACCGAACGTGTCCGGGCGCGCGGAACGGCGTGGATCCAGAGCGGGATCGCGGCGACGCTGCCGTGGCTGATCCGACGCTCGCTGCGCGGCGGGCTTTCCGGTGTCTGGGCACGGGGCGAGCTGACGGCCGTCCGGCCAGGCACCGTGCTGGCCCCGAACCACCACAGCTGGTGGGACGCCTACCTGGCGTGGCTGGTCGCGCGCAGGCTGGGCCTTCCGCTGGCGGCGCTGATGAGCGACGAGCAGCTGGCCCGCTTTCCGTTCTTCGAGGCGCACGGGGCGATTCCGCGTCGCCGCCCGCGCACGCTGGTCCGGCGGCTCGAGCTCGGCGCCGTGGGGATCGTGTTTCCAGAGGGCCGGCTGCGACCCGCCGGCCAGCCCGGCGTGCTGGACCCCGGCGCCGCCCGGCTGGCCGAGATGGCCGGCGCACCGCTCCGGCCGCTGGCCATCCGCGTCGTCTTGCGCGGCGCGCAGCACCCCGAGGCGTACCTCTCGATCGGGCCGGTCGTGGAGGGCCACGACGAGCTCGACGCCGCGCTGCGGCGCGAGCTGGCGACGCTCGACCGGGATCTGTCCGAGACCGACCCCGAGGCCGTACCGGACGGGTTCGAGATCTGGATGGCGGGCGCCCGGTCGCCCGACCGGCGTGCGCGCCGGTTCGAGCGGTGGTGGCGGTGACGCCGTTCGCCGCCACCCTCTCCGCGATCGTCGCCGACGCGGCGTTCTGGATCTCGGCGCTGTTCGTGGGCGTCCAGCTGGTCGTGGCGATGACGAACGCGGTCACCTTTCCGCGCCTCGCAGCGGCGTCGTCCGACGGAGCGGCCGAGGGACCGGCGGCCGAGGGACCGAAGGTGAGCCTGCTGGTCCCGGCCCGGAACGAGGCGGCCACGCTTCCCCGGACGCTTCCGCAGCTGATGGCGCAGGGCGCCGACGAGGTGATCGTGCTGGACGACGCGTCCGACGACGGCACCGGGGCGCTCCTGAGGGAGGCGGAGGGGCGCTACCAGGCGCTGCGCGTGGTGCGGGGAGCGGCCCTGCCGTCCGGCTGGAACGGGAAGAACTGGGCCTGCCATCAGCTGGCGCACGAGGCCAGCGGCGACGTCTGGGTGTTCACCGACGCCGACGTCGACTGGCGACCGGGGGCGCTGGACGCGCTGATGAGGGGGTGGCGCCGAGACCGGCCGGGCCTGGCCACCGTATGGCCGCGGCAGCGGACGCTGAGCTGGGCGGAACGGATCGCCGTCCCGCAGATCGACCTGATCCTGCTGGGATCGCTGCCCTACCCGCTGGTGCGCCTCGTTCCGTTCGCGTCGCTGGCCGCCGCGAACGGCCAGCTGATGGCCTGGTCGCCGGCGGCCTACCGCGCATCGGGTGGACACGCTGCGGTCCGGGGAGAGGTGTTGGAGGACGTTCGGCTGGCGCAACGCGCGAAAGCGGCCGGCGTGCGACTGTCGCTGGCGCTGGGCGGCGAGCTCGTCGAGGCGCGCATGTACCGGAGCGCGTCCGACGTCGTCGCCGGTTTCGCCAAGAACGTCCTGGCCGCAGCCGGCTCCGTGCCGGTCCTGGTAGGTCTCACCGCGCTGAACGTCGCGGCGTACCTCGCTGCCTGGCCCCTGGCGCTGGTGGACCGCCGTTGGGCGGTCGTGGCCGTGGGCGGCGTGGCGTTCCGGGCGCTGGTGTCGGCGATCACGCGGCGCCCACTGTGGGAGGCCGCGCTGCAGCCCGCGGCGCCTCTGGCGCTGACCCTCGTCGTCGCTCGCTCGCTGCGCCACGCGGGCGGCTACGTGTGGAAGGGCCGAGCGTACGCCGCAGGGCGTCGCCGATGAGCCGCCGCGGGCCGGCGCCTTCGAGCGCGCCGAGCGAGGCCGTCGACGCCCTGGTGCTCGGAGCGGGCTTCGCCGGGCTGGCAGCGGCGATCGAGCTGGCCCTGACCGGGGCCGAGGTGACCGTCGTCGAGAGGATGGGCGCGCCCGGAGGCAAGGCCGGCGAGGTCCGCAGCGCCGGCTACCGGTTCGATACCGGGCCCAGCGTGGTGACGCTGCCCGAGGTGATCGCCGCGCCGTTCCGCGACGCCGGCCGCGCCGTCCCGCTGAAGCTGCGTCCCCTCGACCCGCCGGCCCGTTATCGCTTCGCCTCCGGCCGTGTGCTGGACGTGCGCAGAGACGTCGAGGCCACGACGGCCCAGCTGTCCGCGTCCGAGGCCCGCGCCTACCGGACGTTGCTGGACGAGGCCCGGGCGATGTACGAGGCGGCCGCGCCGACGTTCGTGCACGGGCCGCACCCGGGACCCGCGCGGCTGCTGCGCTACGGATTGCGGCACGGGCTGCGAGCCAAGCCGTGGGCCAAGCTGCCGGACCTCCTGGCGCGGCACGGAGCCCACGGCGAGCTTCGCGACCTGTTCCTGCGGTTCGCGACCTACTTCGGCGCCGATCCGTTCCAGGCGCCCGCGGTGCTCCACAACATCGCCTGGGTCGAGCTGGGCCTCGGCGTCGTCGCCCCGGAAGGAGGCGTCGCCGGCCTGGTGCGAGCGTACGAGACGCTGGCGCGTCAGCTGGGCGTACGGTTCGTGTACGGCGCGACCGTGACCGAGCTGCGACCTCGCGCCAGCGCCGCGCCCGAGGTCCGCGTCCAGCGAGACGGCCGCGCCGCGGCGTACCGACCGACCAGGCTGGTCTCGACCCTCGACCGTGACCGCACGCTTCGCTTGCTGGGCCGGCGAGCGCCAGGCGCCCGGGTCACGCCCAGCCTGTCGGGACTGGTGCTGCTGATGGCGGTCGAGGGGAGGCACCAGGACGTTCTCCACCACACCCTGTCGATGCCGGCGGACTACGCCGCGGAGTTCCAGGCGATCCGCCACGGCCGTGCGCCTGCGGACCCCGCTCTGTACCTGTCGCTGTCGTGCCGCTCGGAGCCGGAGGACGCGCCGCCCGGTGCGGAGAACTGGTTCGTGATGGCGAACGCTCCTGCCCTGGACGGCGACGGCGCGGGGATCGACGAGGAGGCGTACGCCAGGCGCGTGGAGGCGCTGCTCGTCCGGCGGGGCTGGCTTCGCGAGGGCGAGGGCCGGACGCTGGCGGTGCTGGGGCCCCGCCACCTGGCCGAGCTCGCCAGCCGCGGCGCGATCTACGGGGCCGCACCCCACTCGCTGGCGGCGACCCTCAGGCCGCCGCAGCGCCTTCGAGGCGTGCGCGACACGGTGCTGGCGGGCGGTACCGTTCATCCAGGCGGTGGGATTCCGCTGGCCGTGCTGTCCGGACGGCGGGCGGCGCGGACCGTCGCCCGCCGTCGCGGTCGGCATGCGACGGGCGCAGGCTGAGCGGCCGCCGGTCCAGCGCTACGCCCTCGCCGCGTAGCCCTCGGGCCCGCCGGCCTGGGCCGTCGTGGACTCCAGCATGATCGTCTGGGTGGGGAAGGCGAACTCGATTCCGCGCTCCGCGAACGCGTCGACCAGCGCCAGGTTGATCTCCTGCTGGACGTCCATGTACAGGTTGTAGGTCGGATCGAGCATCCAGTACACGACCTCGAAGTCCAGCGAGAACTGTCCGAACGCCTTGAAGTGCGCCCGATCGAAGCGGACCGGCGACCTGGCCTCCACGATCTCGCGAATCACCTCGGGGATCTCTCGCAGTCGATCCGGCGGCGTTCCGTACACCACGCCCAAGGTGAACAGGACGCGCCGCTCGGCCATCCGCTTGTAGTTGCGGATCCGACTCTGGATCAGGTCGTTGTTGGAGAACACCAGCTGCTCGCCCCCCAGGCTGCGCACGCGGGTGGTGCGAAGCCCGACGTTCTCGACCGTGCCCACGAGGTCGTCGACGATGATGAAATCGCCGATCTCGAACGGTTTGTCCAGCACGATCGACAGCGACGCGAACAGGTCGCCCAGGATGTTCTGCAGCGCCAAGCCGATCGCGACCGAGGCGATCCCGATCCCGGCCAGGAGCGCCGTGATGTCGATGCCGAGGTTGTCCAGCGCCAGGATCAGCAACAGCGAGAACAGCGCCAGGCGGCCGAGGAAGGTCAGCGCGGACAGCGTGGTCTTGCGACTGCCGTCCATGCCGTCCTGCCGGCGGTAGTGCTCGGTCGCGACCTGGATCGCCCGGTTGCCCCACAGGGCGGCCTGCAGGATGAGCACGATCGTGATGAGCGTGTCGAGCGTTCCCGAGAGGTCGCCCGGCAGCGCCAACGCTCGCGAACCGACCCACAGGCCGATCAGGAGCATCAACGGCGCGCGCACGCTGGCGATCACGTCGGAGAGGATGTCGTCGAAGACGTTCTTCGTCAGGTCCGCCATCTTCCGAAGGCGCCGCCGAGCGAGACCGCGAAGGGTTCGCAGCACGACCATCGTGACCACGACCAGAACCAGCGCCAGAAGCCAGCGAAGCAGATTGTTGCCGTACAAGGTCGCTTCGGTCAGGAGGGTCCAATCCATGGGGCGCATGCTACATGAGACCGCCGCGATGGCGCCCGAGGACCCTGAGACAGGGACGCATCGGCGCTATCCTCCGGGCATGAAGATCTATACCCGGACCGGCGACGCCGGCGACACCGGCCTCTTCGGCGGCGAGCGCGTCTCCAAGACCTCGGCGCGTGTCGGCGCCTACGGAAGCGTCGACGAGGCGAACGCGCATCTCGGCATGGCGCGCGCGACGCTGCACGATGCCGAGATCGACGAGCTCCTGGGCACGCTCCAGAGCGACCTGTTCGACGTCGGCGCCGATCTCGCGACGAAGGCGGGCGTGCCGGCACGGGAGCGCATCCATCCGTCGAGCGCATCGGACGTCGCCCGGATCGAGGCCTGGATCGACCGGCTCGAGGGCGAGCTCGCACCGCTACGGAGCTTCATTCTGCCGGGTGGCCACCCGGCCGCCGCGACGCTGCATGTCGCCCGGACCGTGGTGCGACGCGCCGAGCGCGACGCCGTGGCCTTGGCGGAGGCCGAGGAGGCGAACCCTCACGCGGTCGTCTACCTCAACCGGCTCTCCGATCTGCTCTTCGTGCTGGCGCGCGTGGTGAACGCCCGTCACGGCGTCGACGAGGCGACCTGGTCCGCTGGGGCGCGCGCCGACGCGAGCGACACCTGAGGGCGATCACCCGGCCGGCGGCCACCCGGCCGGCGGCCACCTGACCGCCGCCCCCTGCCGCCGCCCCCCGGGAGGCGGCCTAGACCGTGTCTCGGGGGTCGGCGCGCAGCTCCCCGACGTGGCTCAGGCCGCGCCGATCGAGCTCGGCGACGATGCCGTCCGCGATCCGTCGCGGCAAGCTTGGACCTTCGTAGATCAGCCCGGTGTAGACCTGCAGCAGGTCCGCACCGGCCTCCAGGCGACGGATGGCCTCGGCAGCGCCGTCGATGCCGCCCACCGACACGATCGGCAGCGACGTCGAGCGGCGCAGGACGCGAAGGACCTGCATGGCCCGCAGCGCCAGCGGGGGGCCCGACAGCCCTCCGGGCGCGCCCGGATCGAGCTTCAGACCGGCCCGACCGACCGTCGTGTTCGTCGCCACGATGCCGTCCACCTTCGTCGCCTCGCACAGGGCGGCCAAGCGCCCTAGCGCGCGGTCGCTCAGATCGGGCGCCAGCTTGACGAGCACCGGCGTGCCCGCGGCCGCCTCACGGACGGCGCGAAGCAACGCCTCGAACGGCTCCTCGTCCTGAAGGTCGCGAAGCCCCGGCGTGTTCGGGGACGAGACGTTGATCGCGATCGCGTCCGCGTAGGGCAGAAGCGTGCGAATCGACGTCAGGTAGTCGTCGGTGGCGTGCTCCAGCGACACCGCGCGGCTCTTGCCCACGTTCACGACCACCGGCACGTCGGGCCAGGCGTCCAAGCGACGCCACGCCTCCAGCCGCGACGCGAGCGCGTCCGCCCCGATGCTGGGGAACCCCATCGCGTTCACGATCGCCCGATCCGCCCGGAGCCGCACGGCCCGCGGACGCGGGTTGCCCGGCTGGGCGCGGGCGGTCACGGTGCCGATCTCGACGTGGCCGAAGCCCAGCGCGGACCAGAACGGCAGCGCGTCGGCGTCCTTGTCCAGCCCTGCCGCCAGGCCCAGCGGCGAGGGGAAGCTCAGGCCGAACGCCTCGACCCGAAGCCTAGGGTCGTCGCGGCGGGCGCGACGCGCGAGCAGGCGGCGGGCGGACGCGCTACGCGCCACGACCGAGGCCGCCCGCATCGCGAGCCAGTGGGCGGTCTCGGGCTCCAACAGGAACAGCGCGGGGCGCAGCGAGCGGTACACGCCGCCCATGCTATCCCGCGCCCCGTCCGCCCGGACGGCCCCGACGCGCGCTCTTCACTGTTCACACGTCACGCGTCACGCGTCACGCGTCAGCGCGCGGACGGCGGTCGGCTGGGCCGCACCTCGATCTTCGACGGCAGCGTACGCGCCGGCATGCGGACGAGCTCCATCACCAGCGAGCCCACGTCCTCCGGCTGGATCTTCCAAGCGTCGGCGTCGCCCGGCTCGTGCCCGCCGAAGTGCGTCGCGACCGAGCCGGGCATGATCGTGGAGACCCGCACGCCCTTGCGGCGAAGGTCCAGCATGACGGCCTGCGAGAACCCGGCGAGCCCGAACTTGCTGGCGTTGTACGCCGCGCCGCCCTCGAAGAAGTTCGTGCCCGCCAGCGAGCCGATCGTCACGACGAGACCTTCGGCCGCCTCGAGCGGCTCGAGCGCGGCCTTGATCGAGTAGAAGACGCCGGTGAGGTTCGTGTCGAGCACCCGGTGCCAGGCGTCCGGCTCGAGATCCACGATGCTCGCGAAGTGCCCGACGCCCGCGTTCGCGATCAGCACGTCCAGACGGCCGAACGCCTGCATCGCCTCCGCGACCGCAGCGCGCTGCTGCCCCAAGTCGCGCACGTCGCACGGAATGCCGAGGGCCCGGCCGCCGCCGCGTGCGGTCAGCTCGGCCTCGGCCCGTTCGACGTCGTCCTTGGTCCGAGCCGTGATGACGACGTCCATCCCGGCGTCCACCATCGCCTCGGCGATGCCGAGCCCGATGCCCTTGCTGCCTCCGGTGACCAGTGCGGTTCGTCCTTGAGGGTCCATGTCGGGACGCTAGCATGCGACCGCCCGCCTGGACGGGTCGGATGCCGAGAGCCAGCGTGGTAGCCTCCCGGCGTGCGACGCGCGCTGACCTTGATCCGTCACGGCCTGACCGACTGGAACGTCGAGGGCAGGTTCCAAGGTCAGACCGATCGGCCCCTGTCCGAGGAGGGGCGACGGCAGGCGCGCAGGCTGTCGCGTCGCACCGCCCGTTTCGGCCACGTCGACACCGTCGTGGCGAGCCCGCTCGTCAGGGCCGTCGAGACGGCCAGGCTGGCGTTCCCGGGGCGCGAGCCGACGACCGATCCCCGCCTGATGGAGCTCCACTTCGGCGTGTTCGAGGGCCGTACCGCGGCCGAGAACGAAGCGCGGCCCGAGTGGCCCACCTGGGCCGCGGATCCCTACGGGCGCGTGCCGCCCGGCGGCGAGTCGTACGAACAGCTGCGCGACCGCGCCGTGGCGTGGTTCGAGGAGCTTCCACATGATCAGGGGCACGTGGTCGCGGTCACGCACAGCGGCACGATCCAGATGATCCTCGCGCACGTCCTCGGGATCGAGCGGCCCCGCTGGCGCAAACGCATCTACGTGCGGCACAGCAGCGTCAGCCGCATCGTGATGCAGGACGGCCACCTGGTCGTGGAGCGCGTGAACGACACGCGTCACCTGGACGAGAACGGCGCCGATCCGTTTTGGGAGTGACCGCCGGAAGCCCCGCGCCCAAGCAACGCGTGGGCGCCACGCCGCCCGAGCCGGACGCCTTCGTCGTACGTCAGCCCGGGTATCAGGGCGATCTGGCCGGCCTGGCGCGGGCGTTGCGGTCCGGCGCGCTGGCGCCGCGCGATCTCGATCTGCGCGCTCTGGTGGACGACGTCCTGGTCTGGTTCGAGCGGGAGGCGGAGCGGGATCTGGACCTCGCCTCGACCGCGCTGCCGCAGGTGGCTCAGGTTCTCGAGCTCAAGCTGCGGCTGCTCCTGCCGAGGCCGCCCCGCGATTCCGACGACGACGAGGACCTGCCCACGACCGGCGACGAGACGCTCGCCGCGGTCGCGCTGCTCGAGGACCTCGAGTCCGCGATCGCCTTCCTGAGGCGTCGGCGGTTCGAGCGGTCGGTCGTGCTTCCCGCCCGGACGCCGCGCCCCGACCTGCCCAGGCCGACGCGTCCGGTCGCGACGACCGCGTCGCGGCTGGCCGCACTGGCCAAGAACCTGCGTCCCGGCGGGTACTTCGAGCTGGCGCACGATCGCCTCACGCTCGAGGATGCGGTGCGCAGGCTGCGCTCGGCGCTGGCGCGGGCGGCGCGTGGCACGCTGCGAAGCTTGACGCCCAGCCGGAGCTGGGCGGAGCGGACCGTGCTGTTCTCGGCGTTCCTGGAGCTGGTGCGGGAGGGCCGCGTCAGCGCTCGCCAGGACGAGGCGTACGGCGAGATCGAGATCGAGCGGCGCTGACGCCGCGCGGCGCTCCGGCTCAGGCCGTGGCTCGCTGCTTCGCTTCGCGCTTGCGCAGGTTCGGCTCGAGCGTGCGCTTGCGAAGCCTGAGATGCTTCGGGGTCACCTCGAGCAGGTCGTCCTCGCCCAGGTACTCGAGCGCCTCTTCGAGCGTGGGCTTGCGTGCGGGGGTGAGCACGATGTTGTCGTCGCTGCCCGACGCCCGGACGTTCGTCAGCTTCTTGTTCTTCGTCACGTTCACGTCCATGTCGCCGCTCCGGGCGTTGGCGCCGATGATCATCCCGACGTACACCTCGGTGCCCGGATCGATGAAGAACGTGCCGCGATCCTGCAGCTTGAACAGCGAGTAGGCGAACGTCTCGCCCGGCTCCATCGCCACCAGCGAGCCGGTAGCGCGGGTGCGGATCTCTCCGGCGAGCGGCTCGTAGCCGTCGAACACGTGGCTGAGCAGGCCCTCACCGGCGGTCATCGACAGGAACGTGGTTCGGAAGCCGAACAGGCCGCGACTGGGCATCTGGAACTCGGCACGGGCACGCGTCTCGCCCTGCTGCAGGTCGACGAGCTTGCCACGCCGCTGGTTCAGCGCCTCGATGATGCTGCCGAGCGTCTCGGATGGAACGTCGGCCACGACGCGCTCGACCGGCTCGAGCGTGACGCCGTCCTGCTCGCGGAGGATCACCTCGGGACGCGACACGCTGAACTCGTACCCCTCGCGGCGCATCTGCTCGAGCAGGATCGACAGGTGCAGCTCGCCACGGCCGGAGACCCGGTAGCTCTCGCCACCGAGCGGCTCGACGCGCAGCGCGACGTTCGTGAGCAGCTCGCGCTCCAGCCGGTCGGCGATGTGGCGGCTGGTCAGGTAACGGCCGTCACGCCCCGCGAACGGGCTGGTGTTGGGGCTGAGGGTGATCGCGACGGTGGGCTCGTCGATCGCCGTGGTCGGCATCCGCTCGGGATGCTCGGGCGACGCGAGCGTCTCGCCGATCTGGACACCGTCCACGCCCGAGAGGACGACGATGTCGCCCGCCAGGGCCATCTCCGTCTCGACACGGCCGAGGCCGAGGTGGGTGTACACCTTCGTGACGCGCGACTTGAGCTCGCTGCCGTCGCGTGCGAGCCGCAGCAGGTCGTCGCCCGGACGCAGCCGTCCGCGGCGCAGGCGGCCGATCGCCAGCCGACCGACGTAGTCGTCGTAGTCCAGGTTCGCTACCTGGAGCAGGACCGGTCCGTCGGGATCGTCGGTGGTGGCGGGAAAGTGGCTCAGGATCGTCTCGAACAGCGGGGCGAGGTCGCCCGCGGGTTCCTCGCCGTCGCGCCAGGCGCGGCCGTCGCGTGCGATGGCGTGGATGACGGGAAAGTCGAGCTGCGCGTCGCTCGCGCCGAGGTCGACCATCAGGTCGAAGGTGAGGTCGACGACCTCGTCGGGACGGGCGTCCGCGCGGTCGATCTTGTTCACGACCACGATCGGCCTCAGTCCCAGCGCCAGCGCCTTCTTCAGAACGAAGCGGGTCTGGGGCATCGGTCCTTCGGCCGCATCGACGAGCAGCAGCACGCCGTCGACCATCTGCAACGCGCGCTCGACCTCGCCACCGAAGTCGGCGTGGCCGGGCGTGTCGACGATGTTGATCTTGTCGCCTCTCCAGGCGACGGCGGTGTTCTTGGCCAGGATGGTGATGCCTCGCTCGCGCTCGATAGCGCCGGAGTCCATCACGCGCTCGGCGACTTCCTGGTTCTCGCGGAAGATGCCGGACTGGCGCAACATGCCGTCGACGAGGGTGGTCTTGCCATGGTCGACGTGCGCGACGATGGCGACGTTTCGGTAGCTCATAGGGCTCGCTTCCCGGGCGCGGCGTTCGCGGCCCGAAGAGGGATCGTAGCACCTCGCACCCTCGCTGCGGTGACGCCAGCCGACGGCGCACGGTGCGTGCAAGCGTTCGCCCCGCCGGCATCGAGCCGGCGGGGCGAACGAGCGGGCGGGGCGTCACGACACGCTAGACGCGTCGGACCGCTCGATCCGAGCGCTGGATCCGACCGCTGGGTCAGAGGCCGGGGGCGCCCGCTCCGACCTCGCCGCAGGCGACGAAGGTCGAGATCTCCTCGGGCGACAGGTGCACCATCACCAGGTGGTTGTCCGTGAGGATCGCTTCGATCGGGGCGTCGACCTCGGTGACCGACAACCCGGTCGAGCCGTCGACGGGATTCAGGGGGATCACGACGGAGCCGGGGGCGGTGCAGTCGCCTGCGTGGAAGTGCGCGGGGTGGACGCCGCCGGACGGCGTGCCCTGCAGCGACAACGTGACCAGGGTTCCGCCCATGAAGCGATCGATCGTCACGGTTCCGGACACGCCCGAGTCGTTCAGCGAGCCGACGGGCAGGACCGTCGTGTCGGTGGCGGCGGCGGTGACGGACGGGGGCAGAAGCACGGTGTCGATGACGTGGATCACGCCGTTCGAGGCCGGCACGTCGGTGGCCACGACGTTCGCGTCGTTCACGCGGACGCCGTCACCGTCGACGGTGACGGTCAGCGACTCGCCCTGGACGGTCTCGGCCGAGCGAAGGCCCACGACCTGATCCGAGCCGACCTCGCCGGCGACGACGTGGTAGGTGAGGATGGCGGTGAGCAGCTCGGTGTCGGCCAGAATCGCGTCGAGGGTGTCGGCGGGGATCTTGGCGAAGGCGGCGTCGGTCGGCGCGAACACCGTGAACGGTCCGTCGCTGGACAGCACGCCGGCGAGGTCGGCCGCCTGGACGGCGGTCACGAGGGTGCCGAAGTCTCCGGCGTCAGCAGCCACGTCGACGATGGTCTGTGCGGATACCAGCGGGACGAGGGCGATGATCAGGGTTGCGAGTGAACGCTTGAACATGTGGGTCTCCTTGGAAGTGCGCCGCAGTTCTGCGGCGACGTCGCGCTCGCGTCGAAATTACGAGCGATACATGAAGGTAGGCCCTGAAGGGTTGAACGAACCGTCGTCGAGATCACGTTCGACAGCTGGGTACCGGTTCGACGTCTGGACGACGGACGGCGGGCCCAGCGAGCCGGTACGGTCCCCCAGGCAGAGCTCCCGGACCGAGTCGCGGCCGCAGCGTATGACCGGCCGCACGCAGATGATGCAGTCGACCAGATGGAGAGGACACCGATGAGCGAGAGCGACACGCTGACCGTCTACACCACGTCCATGTGCGGCGATTGCGTCGCCGTGAAACGAGCACTGGACGCGCGCCGTATTCCGTTCACGGAGGTCCGGCTCGAGGAGGACGCCTCCGCGGTCGCGTTCGTGATGTCCGTGAACGACGGACGGCGAAGCGTGCCGACCTTGGCGCACCGTGGCCGAGCCGCGAGCCTGTCGCGCTTCTCGCCACGTCGCCTCGACGCGTTCCTCGCCGAGGCGGGTCTTGTCGATGCAGGTCTCGGCGATGCAGGTCCCTTCGAGGCGGGTCTCGGCGAGCACCGTCAGGCCGTACCCGAAGGCAGCTCGGACGGGGGCTGAGCAGCCCGGCGAACCGTGTCGGCGGCGCGTTCGCGCCGACGGGGCACGTGGTAGGCTCCCCGCCATGTCCGACCTCCCGCCCGCCACGCAGCACCCCGAGAAAGGTCGTTCGGTGCGGGCGATGTTCGACGCGATCGCCCCTCGCTACGACCTCCTGAACGGGGTCCTCAGCCTGGGCGTCGACCGCGGCTGGCGGCGGGCGGCGGTTCGCGCGGCGTTGGCCAAGCGTCCACGGCGGATCCTCGACGTGGCGACGGGAACGGCCGATCTGGCGCTGGCGATGGCCGCGTCCGACGCCAGCGCGGAGGTGATCGGCGTCGATTTCGCCGAGGAGATGCTGGCCGTGGGGCGCGCCAAGGCGAATCGGCGCCGGCTAGCCGTCCGGCTGGACACGGGCGACGGGATGGCGCTGCCGTACCCGGATGCCGCTTTCGACGCGCTCACGATCGCGTTCGGCCTCCGCAACTTCGCGGACATCGACGCCGGCCTCGCGGAGTTCCGGCGCGTGATCAGGCCCGGGGGGCGCCTGGTGGTGCTCGAGTTTCCGCCCCCGCCGCGCGGACCGCTGGGGAGCGCGTTCAAGCTGTACTTCACCCGCATGCTCCCCTGGATCGGACGGATGGTATCCGGTCATGACGGCGCGTACCGCTACCTCCCCGCGAGCGTGATGGCGTTCCCCGAGCCCCAGCGGCTGGCGGAGCGCATTCTCGCAGCCGGCTTCGACGACGTCGTCTGGACGCCCCTCACCGCCGGCGTGGCGGCGCTCCACGTCGCCGACGTAGGTCCTCCATCGGAGGCGACCCCATGAGATCCGAGCTCAACGACTTCGAGATCAACACCGATGCGGCCCTGGTCGATCCAGACTGGGAAGCGTTCGTCGAGCGCCACGACGAACGGTACGGACTGGCGATCCATCACCTCAAGAGCCTCGTCAAGGGGCGCCGGTTCGACAACGAGGCGATGAAGCTCCGGGTCGGGCCGCGTGGGTTCTACCTCCAGTCGCGTCGCTTTCCCGCCGCGTTCTTCGGAGGTACCGACCTGCCCGACCTGACGTTCGTCTCCGAGGACGAGGCGCACGCCCTCGTCTGGGAGGCGGTCGCCGCGTATCGGGGCGGCGACGCCCAGTCGCTGACCTGCGTGTACGACGACGACGACCCGCCCGACGTGTTCTTCGGCTACCGCACCGGCGCCGACGAGCGCTACGAGCTGGGCGAGCTTCAGGGCGGACTGCCGCTGCACGCGCGGGTGATGGTCGACGCGGTCGAGCCGATCGATCTCGTCGGCTCCCGGCAGGGCACCCTCGTGTATCAGCGGATGGCCGACGGGCGGCACGTGGTCCTGCGCCGCACCGGGCGCCGCCATCCGTTCCAGCCGGTCGACCCGATCCACGATTGACGCCCCCATGACGCGGCCGGGCGGCCTGGGCGAAGGCGGACGGGGCGGTGGCGCCTACGACGTCGTGGTCATCGGCGCCGGCGCCTGCGGCTGCGAGGCCGCTGCGCGTCTCGGACGCCTGGGGTACGACGTTCTTCTGGTCACGACCAGCCTCGACACCGTGTTCGCGGCGCCGGTCGAGCGTGTCGTCGCGGCGGCGCCCGACGACACGCTGATGGCCGAGGTCCTTCCCGAGCTTCGCGTCGCCAGCGACGGAACGATCGGAGCGTGGGAGCTCCACGCCGCAGCGAAGTACCTGCTCGAGGCGGAGCCGAACGTGCACCTGCTCCAGTCCAACGTCGACGCGCTGAACGTCCACGACGGCACCGTTCGAGGGATCGAGACCTGGGAGGGCGTGCCCCGCGCCGCCCGGGCGGTCGCGCTCTGCGTCGGATCGTTCCTACGCGCCCGTCTTCGCGTCGGGGACGCGGAGGAGAGCGCGGGCCGGCCCGGCGAGATGGCGTACGACGCGCTGGCCGACCAGCTCGCGGAGCTGAGGCTGCCGCTCACGACCGTCCACGCCAGCGGAAGCGACGCCGGCCATCCCTCGTGGTCGGTTCGCTTCGAGCGGCTCGCCGACGGCGCCCTAGGGGGAACGCGGGTGCACCTGGTCGCCGGCCTGTACGCCGCCGGCATCTGCACGGCGGGTCCGATGAGCTACGAAGCCGCGGCGCAGGACGGGGCCCGCTTGGCACGCGACGTGGCCGCCGATCTGGGCCCCGTCCACGCGGCCTGAGGGCAGCCGTGTCGGCGCCGGTGACGGCGCATCGGCCGGTGCGTCGCGAGCGTCAGCGAGAGCCGGTATCGTCGCGCGAGCGCAGGTACGAATCCAGCTTGGACAGGCCGGACTCGGCCGTCCACACGATGTCCGCGTCGCGCGCGTGCCGATCGCTGGCCGACAACAGCCGAACGCCGTACGGCCCGGGACGCCGGCCGGCGATCACGTAGCGTCGCCCTTGGTAGAGCACCTCTTCACCGACCATGAACGTTGGAGCTGTCATGACGCGAGCATACCCGGCCGCGATCCCCGGCCGTCGCCGCTCCGCGGCCCGGCTCAGGCGAGGTTCGACAGCACCGTGACGGTGAACGCCAGCAGCGCCGAGGGAAGCCCGAACACGGCCACGATGTACAGGATGAACGCCGTCCGCGCACCGCCGGCTGCGTGCACCTCGACGCCGCGCCACACGACCCAGAGATGCCACGGAGGCAGGAGCAGAGCGGCGCCCGCCAGCGCGGGCCACGGCGCGAGCAGGCCCACCGGGAGGATCGACAGGGCCAGCAGGCCGATCGGGGTCCAGGCCCAGGCGACGATCTCGAACGCGCGCAGGTCGAGGGCGGCCGGCCGCATGAGCATCAGCCCGCCCAGCACCGTCACGATCGCCAGGTACGGCAGCGTCAGCGCGGGAGCGCCCAGCAGGAACGGCAGCCAGGCGTCCGACCCGGTCGCCCGGGCCGCCACGACGCCGAGGATCCACGACCCCACCACGGTCGACACCGCGGCCGCAGCGATCGGCGCCCTGAGGCGCGTACGGTCCCCCTGCGCCGCGAAGAACGCCCGCGGGTGCGACGCCACCCGCCAAACGTCCCTCGCCGTGCTTACGACGACGTCGCTCGTCACGCTCCGCCCCAGAACAGATCGGACCTCGGGACGGGAAACAGCCCGCGCCGAGCCGCGCGCTCGAACAGGGTGCCCACGGCCGCTCGCCCGACCGGTCCGGCGTCCAGGGTGAAGTCGTTGACGTAGGTGTCGATATGTCGTTCGCGCACCTCGGGCGACATCTCCTGAGCGTGCTCGGCGACGTACGCCGCGCTCGCGCCAGGATCGCGGCGCGCCGCGACGACGCTGGCACGAACGGCGTCCGCCACGCGGTCGATCAGCCCAGGCGGCAGATCGCGTCGGACCGCGATGCCGCCCAGCGGAATCGGCGCGCCGGTCCAGGTCTCCCACCAGGCGCCCAGGTCGACGACCCTGTGCAACCCGTGATCTGCATAGGTGAACCGCGACTCGTGAATGATCAGTCCGGCATCGACCTCGCCGGCTTCGACCGCCGGCATGATCCGGTCGTAGCGGAGCTCCACCCGACGCACGTTCGCGGGCGCGTACAGGTCGAGCAGGAGATTCGCCGTCGTGCGGCCCCCCGGCGTGGCCACCGTGGCGTTCGCGAGCTCCAGCTCGGGGTCCCGCGCCACGATCAGCGGGCCGACGCCGTGCCCCATGGCGCCGCCCGACGGCAGCATCCACCAGTCGTCCGCGATGCGGCCGAACGCGTGGTAGGAGACCTTGGCGACGTCCAGCTCGCCGTCCTGGGCCAGGCCGTTGAGCATCTCGACGTCCTCCAGGCGGACGTCCCACGACAGGTCGGGCGCGACCACGCCGTGCACCAGCGCGTGGAACACGAAGGCGTCGTTCGGACAGGGCGAGAAGCCGAGGCGGAGCGGGGCGTTCATGGCGAAAGCGTACCAATCGCCTCGCCCGTGCAGGCGTCGCGGGGCGGCTCGTCGGCGGGCGATGGAGTCAGGGTTTGCAGCGCGTTGATCGGACCCGATCCGTCTGCTAGGATACAGCGCCGTGCCCGGGACGATTCGACCCCGGCCGCGCGTTGGAGGTGGAGTTCATAGCGAAGGACATGAAGGTGAACGATCAGATTCGGGTGCGACAGGTGCGTCTGATCGAAGCGGACGGGAATCAGATCGGCATCGTCGACACGCGCGACGCGATGCGTCGTGCGCGTGAAGCGGATCTGGATCTCGTGCTGGTGGGCGAGCGGGCCCAACCTCCCGTCGCGCGGCTCATGGACTACGGCAAGTACCGCTACGAGCTGCAGCAAGAGGAGAAGGAGTCGCGCAAGCGCTCCCGCCAGCAGGAACTGAAAGCGATCAAGTTCCGCGTCAAGATCGGCGATCACGACTACCGAACGAAGGTGAACCACGTCCGGCGCTTCCTCAAGGGCGGCCACAAGGTCAAGGTCACCATCATGTTCCGGGGTCGCGAACGTACGCATCCCGAGCTCGGCCAGGAGCTCCTGAACCGCGTCGCGCAGGACGTGTCCGACCTCGCGGTGGTCGATCAGCCGCCGATGATCGCGGGCATGGACATGAACATGACGGTGCGACCGCTCGCGGAGCAGCCGAAGGAAGCCTGAGCCCGACCGTCCCTTCGTCCGCGCCGTGGCTCGACGATTCAGCGCGATCCACTGCCACCAGAAAGGGTGCAGACATGCCGAAACTCAAGACCCACAAGGGCACCAAAGCCCGTGTCAAGATCACAGGGCGAGGTAAGGTCATGGCCATGCGCTCCGGAAAGCGACACCTGAACTACAAGAAGTCTGGGAAGCGCATCCGGCAGGGCCGTACCGACCTCATCATCGCGAAGCCGGACGCAGAGCGCATCAAAGCGCTGCTGCCGTACGAGTGAGGGGGTAGCGCATGCCACGGGCCAAGACCGGCACCGTCCGCCGTGCGAAGCACAAGAAGGTTCTCAAGGCCGCCAAAGGCTACTGGGGGCTTCGCTCCAAGAGTTTCAAGGTCGCGCAGCAGACGCTGCTCAACGCTGCCGACTACGAGTACCGCGATCGTCGCGACAAGAAGACGGTGTTCCGCCGGCTCTGGATCGCGCGCATCAACGCTGCCGCGCGTCAGCACGGGCTGAGCTACAGCCGCTTCACGCACGGCCTCAGGCTCGCCGGGGTCGAGCTGGACCGCAAGGTTCTCGCCGATCTCGCGGTCAGGGAGCCTGACGCCTTCGCGAACCTCGTCGAGGTGGCCAAGGACCAGGCGACCGCCTGAGCATCCGCCACGGTCCGACATGACCTGTCCGACCTGAGCTAGTCCGACCGAACGAATCGAGGGCGTCCATCCGGGCGCCCTCGACGCATGGTGCGACGTTCAGTAGCCGTCCTCCACGTCCACGCGGTTCCGTTCCGGATCGCGACCGCTCACGATCGCATCGATCGTCCTCAGCACGTCGCGGACGCTGGCCGCCTTCCAGCCCGCCACGGCGTTCGCGCGGTGCGGGCTGAGGACGACGTCGGGATGCAGGTGGAACGGGCGCCGCGAGGGCAGCGTGGTCGGCCGCTCCTCCGGCCCGTCCGGGTAGCGCCACCACACGTCCAAGCCCAGGCCGGCGATCCGTCCCGACGCCAAGGCGTCCCACGCCGCGTCCTCGTCGATCACCGAGCCCCGCCCGACGTTCACGAGCAGCGCGCCGGGACGAACGGCCGCGAACGCCGCCTCGTCCAGCAAGCCGTCGGTCGACGGGGTGGAGGGAAGGGACGCCAGCACCACGTCGGCCCGCCCCAGCACCGCATGCAGGTCGGAGAGGCCCCACTGCGCGACCTCTTCGTCGTCGCTGTCCGGGTGTCGGCGTACCGCCTCGACCTCCATCCCGAGGCCGCGCAGCATCGGCACGGTCGCCCGCCCGATCGCCCCGAAACCCAGCAGCACGGCGACGCGCCCAGCCAGGTGCACGCTCTCGGGGCCGTCCGGGGCCGACCAGTCGCCCTGACGCAACGCCCGGTCGTAGCGCCCGAGCCGTCCAGCCAGCGACAGCAGCAGGGCGACGGCGTGCTGCGCGACGAACGGCGCGTTGAAGTGCGAGTTGTGCAGCGCCAGGCCGGGCCGCGCAGCCATGCGCTCGCGCAGCCCGCTGCGCACCCCGGCGTAGGGAACGATCACGTGGCGCAACGAAGGCGCGTCCAGGAGCTCGGCCGGCGGGTCGCCGTCCACGAGGATCGCCGCGCCGGCCGTGGTGACGGCGTCCGGATCGACGTCGATCGTGACGCCGTCCGGCCACCGTTCGCCGGCGACCTCGTCCGCGCCCAGACGGCTTTTCCACACGACGTTCACGACCCCGGAGTCCCCATCGCTCATGGGGCAATCGTACCCGGGGCACCGCGGATAGAATGACCCTCATGCGAATCGTACGCGGCCTCGAAGCCGCCCTAGACGCCGTCCGGCACCGAGCACAGGACCTCCTGGACGAACCGACCGAACGATCGGTGCGCGAGATCGTCGACGCCGTGCGGCGTAGCGGGGACGACGCCCTCAGAACCGCGACCGAGCGGCTCGACGGCGTTCGCCTCGACACGCTCCGAGTTCCCCGGACGGAGATCGACGCGGCGGCGGAGAAGATCGACCCGGAGCTCCGCGACGCGATCGACCTCGCCATCGAGCGGATCGAGTGGTACTACCGGAGGCAGCCGTCCGGCGGCTTTCTCGACACCGCCGACGGTGCCGTGCTCGGTCAGCTCGTTCGCCCGATCGAGCGCGTCGGCGTGTACGCCCCGGGCGGAACCGCCCCGCTGTTCAGCAGCCTGCTGATGAGCGCCGTCCCGGCCCGGGTCGCCGGCGTCGAACGGATCGTGGTCGTCACGCCGCCCCGGAAGGACGGCTCGGTGGCGGTCGAGGTGCTGTACGCCGCTGCGCGGGTCGGCGCCGAGCACGTCGTCCGGGTCGGCGGGGCGCAAGCCATCGCCGCCCTGGCGTACGGAACCGAGAGCGTTCCCAGGGTCGACAAGATCGTGGGGCCCGGCAACCGCTACGTCATCGCGGCGAAGCGACTCGTGTTCGGAACCGTCGGGATCGAGGCGCTTCCCGGTCCGACGGAGACGCTGGTGATCGCCGACGAGCATGCCGACCCGGAGCACGTCGCAGCGGACCTGCTGGCCCAGGCCGAGCACCTCGGCGCCCAGCCGGTTCTGGTCGCCTGGTCCGACGACGTCGTCCGGCGGACGCTGGATGCGGTCGAGGCCGCGCTCCAGACGCTCCCCACCGCCGTCGCGGCACGCGAGTCGACCGAGGAACGCGGCCTGGTGCTGCGCGTCGCCGACGAGGCGGAAGCGATGAGCGTGGCGAACGCCTACGCGCCCGAGCACCTCTGCCTGCTCGTCGAGGATCCGTGGCGGCTGCTGCCCGGCGTGCGCAACGCCGGCGGGGTGTTCCTGGGCGCGCACAGCATGGAAGCGCTCGGCGACTACGTCGCGGGCCCCAGCCACGTGATGCCGACCTCGGCGACCGCTCGCTTCGCGAGCTTCGTGAACCTGCGCGACTTCCAGAAGGTCATCCCGGTTCTGTCGCTCTCACCCAGCGTGGTGCAGGAGATCGGGCCTGCCGCCGTCGCGATGGCCCGGTCCGAAGGCCTCGAGGCGCACGCCCGCGCCGTTCTTTCGCGCCTGAAGCCGGACGACTGAGCGGGTGCGCAGCGGACGCGACCGTGGGCCCGGACACGCCGACAGCGGCGACGCGTCGTCCGGGCCGCGGGTCGTCCGACTCCTGGTCTGGGCGCCGCTCCTGCTGCTGGCGCTCCTGGCCGCCGACGTCGTCGGCATCGTGGCCGGTCCGCCCACGCGACCCGACTGTACGGCGGATGCGGCGTTGGTGATGGGCGCCGCGCAGTACGACGGTCGTCCGTCCCCGGTGTTCGAGCGACGGCTGCACGCCGCGCTGGAGCTGTACGAGGTGGGCTGCGTCGAGCGGATCGTCGTGTCGGGCGGCAGCCGGCCGGGTGACCGTACGACGGAAGGGGACACCGGCGTGCGCTGGCTGGCCGACCGGGGCGTCCCCGAGACCCGCCTGCTGGCCGAGACCCGGTCGACGACCAGCGCAGAGAACGTGTGGCTGTCCGCATCGCTGTTGGGTGACGGCCCGCTGCTGATCGTGACGGACGACCTGCACGCCTGGCGCGCCGTCTGGCTGGCCCGCCGCTTCGGGCTGGACGCGTCCGCGCACGGCGTGCCCACCGGTATCGTTCGCCCCAGCTACGTCCTGCGCGAGCTGACCGCCATGGCCTCCTACCGCGTCGGCTGGGTTCGCTGAGGGCGGGTTCGCTGAGGGCGGGTTCGCCGAGGGCGGCACCCGCGACCGCGCCGCCGATCGACGATCACCTCCGCCACCAGGCCCGGACCACGTCGCGGTACATCGCGGCACGCGCTCTCATGCCGCGCATCAGGCCCCGCTTCTCCTCCTTCATGACTTGGGCGACGCCGTCCAACGCCACGTCCTGGCAGCTCCACCCTTCGCGCGCCGCCGACCGGGTGAGCAGGATCTCGACGCCGAAACGGCTCTCGGCCAGGCCGGCGACGCTCCTGAGCCGGTCGCGCCGCAGCGCGCGCTGTCCAGCCAGCGCGGGCGCCAGCCGCTGAGCGGTGCTGGTCGACGCACGGGCACCGACGAACACGCCACGCGTCATGTCCACCAGGCCGTGCAGGACCGGGTCGGCCAGGGCCCGCACGTGCTCGGGCCGCAGACCGGTCAGGTCCGCGTCGAGCAGGATCAGGACGTCGGCCTCCAGCGCGTCCGCGCCTGCCGCGAACGCTCCGCCCTTTCCGACGTTCGACGGCAGCCTGAGCACCTCCGCGCCGGCCGCCTCCGCGACGTCGGCGGTCCCGTCGCTCGATCCGTCGTCCACGACGAGCACCGGTCCCCGTCCGGCCGCCCGTGCGGCCTGGATGACGGAGCCGATGCGGGCGGCCTCGTCGAGCGCGGGAATCAGCACCGCGCTCGCGACGCGGCTTCGCGTGGCAGCGTCGGTGCGTCGTGCATCGGCGCCCACCTCGGCGCCCACCTCGGCGCCCACCTCTGCGCTCACCTCGTCCCTCAGCCTGCCGCGACCACGCCCTGAAGCTCCTGCAGCGTGATCAGCACGATGAGGGTCAGCACAGCGAGAATCCCGATGAAGTGGAACGCCTCTTCCTGACCGGGCTTGAACGGTCGCCCCCGGATCGCCACCACCGTGGACAGGAACAGCCGCCCGCCGTCCAGCCCCGGGATGGGCAAGAGGTTGAACACCGCCAGCGAGAAGTTGATGATCGCCGCGAGGACCAGAACGGGCGCCACCCCGATCCTGGCCGCGTCCGAGACCAGGCCGACCATCCCGACCGGTCCCGCGACCTCCTCGCTGGACCGACCGGTCAGAACGCTTCCGAACCCTCGCACGAAGCCGCTGACCATCTGCGGCACGGCCCGGACGGCGAACGCCGCCGACTCGCCGAAGGCCGTCCACGGTGCGACGCTCTCGACCGAGGCGGGCGCGAGCTGGACGCCCAGAAGGGGACGCTCGTCGGGTGCGAGCCCCTCGGGAGGCCAGGCGAGCGACAGCCGTCGCTCGCTCCCGTCGCGCTGGACGACGAGCTCCAGGGTCCCTTCCGCCGTCCGAATCGCTTCGGCGGCCTCGTCCGGCCTGGGGTCGGCGACGCCTTGGACCGACAGCAGCCGATCGCCGGCGACCAGGCCGGCCTGGGCAGCGACCGAGTCGTCGACCACCTGGGCGATCACCGTCCCCGACACGTCGGGCTCCGTGCCGGTGGTGAGCGCACGGTAGCCGGGCTGCAGCAGCACCGCGATCGTGAGCAACACCGTGCCCAGCACGAAGTTCGCGAGAACGCCACCGCTCAGGACCCACGCCTTCGCGGCCAGCCCCAGGGTCGCCATGCCCTCGGTCGGGTTCTGCAGGGTGCCGTTCTCGTCCGGCTCCGACGACATGCCCGGAAGATCGACGTACCCGCCCAGCGGGATCGCCGACAGGCGCCACTCCGTGCCCCTCCAACGGCGGCGCCACAGGACCGGGCCGAAGCCGATGCTGAACGCCCGCACCGGCAAGCCGACGCTGCGCGCGTTGAGGTAGTGCGCGAGCTCGTGCACCATCACCGCGCTGAAGAGGATGAGGACGAACACCAGGCCGGTCGTCATGCGGAACGCTCCATGACGGCAGTATCCCAGCCCGGCGGCGGTTTTCCGGTCAGCCGCTTCACCATCGCGTCCAGGACCACCGCCGGCACCGGTTCGAGCGGAACCGGTTCGAGTGGACCGGTGCGCGGCGTCGACTCAGCGAGCGACGTTCGTACGATCGTCGACCCAGGCACGCGTGACGCGTCGCGCCTCCGCGTCGGCCCTCTCGACCGCGTCCCAGCCCAGCGCTTCGGGCGCCACGGCGTCCAGCGCGGCGGCCAGCGCCTCGGTGATGGCGGGAAACGCGATCCGACCGTCCAGGAACGCCGCAACCGCCACTTCGTCGGCCGCGTTGAGCACCGCCGGCGCGGTGCCGCCCCGCCGTCCGGCCTCGAACGCCAGCGACAACGCGGGGAAGCGCTCGTGGTCGGGCGGCGCGAAGGTCCAGCTTCCGTTCAGCGGAAGCGGCGCGAGGGGCAACGCCGGCCGCGCCACGCCCTCGACGCCCCATGCGATCGGGAGCCGCATGTCGTGAGGGCCGATCTGGGCCTTCAGCGATCCGTCCCGGAACCGGATCAGCGCGTGCACCAGCGACTGAGGATGGACCACGACGTCGATGGCGTCCAAGGGCAGGTCGAACAGCGCGTGGGCCTCGAGCACCTCGAGGCCCTTGTTGAACAGCGTCGCCGAGTCGATCGTCACCTTCGGCCCCATCGACCAGGTCGGATGGTCCAGCGCCTGCTTCGGCGTTACGGAGGCGAGGTCGGCGGGCCCGTCGCGGAACGGTCCGCCCGAGGCGGTCAGGATCACCGTTTCGATCGCGTCGCGGCGCTCGCCGAGGAGCAGCTGAGCGATGCCGGCGTGCTCCGAGTCGACGGGCGTGATCCGCGCGTCCGATCTGCGCGCCTCCTCGCGGACCAGCGGCCCGGCGACGACCATCGCTTCCTTCGTGGCCAGGGCGACGTGCCGGCCCGCCCGGACCGCGGCCCGCACCGGCGCGACGCCCGCCATGCCTGGAATGGCGGCCACGACCGTGTCGACCGGCCACGCGGCGGCGTCCGCCACCGCCTCGTCGCCCGAGGCGAGCCGGGTCCCCGCGGGCAGCCCGTCGCGCACGCGGTCCTCGACCCGGCGGTCGCATACGACCAGCTCGGGACGGAACTCGTGGGCCTGAGCGATGAGCAGGTCGGCGTTCCGGCCGGCGACGAGCGCCACGACGCGCCAGCCGCGCATGCGCGCGACGTCCAGCGTCTGCGTGCCGATCGAGCCGGTCGATCCGAGGACCGTCAAGGTTCGCATGCCCGCAGTTTCGCACGCGCTCGCGGGTGCTAGCATCACGCCATGCTGGTACGCGAATGGATGACGCCCCGTCCCGAGGTCGTGACGGAACGGACCCCGGTGATGGAGGCGATGGATCGGATGCGGCAGGGCGGGTATCGCAGGCTTCCCGTCGTCGAGGAGGGGCGCCTGATCGGGATCGTGACCGATCGCGACCTCAAGGAGGCGACGCCCTCCTCGGCCACCACGCTGTCGGTCTACGAGCTGAACTTCCTGCTCGGTCGCATGAAGGTGGGCGAGGTGATGACGACCGACCTGAAGACGATCGACCAGGACGACACGATCGAGAACGCTGCGCTGACGATGGAGGAGGCCCGCGTGTCGGGCCTTCCGGTCGTCGGCCCGGACGGGCTGGTCGGGATCCTGACGATCACCGACCTGCTCCGGGCGCTGGTGGGGTTCCTGGGGCTGCGCGAGGGCGGCACCCGCGTCACGGTCGACGTGCCCGACGAGCCCGGCGTGCTGGCGCGGGTCGCGACGGCGGCGCCCCCGTCCAACATCGTCGCCGCGGTGACCTCCGCGGTGGAGCCCGGCCGGACCCGTCGGATCGTGCTGCGGCTGGTCGGGCCCGAGGCGGCCTCGTTCCCGGAGCGACTGGCCGCCTCGGGTCTCACGGCGAGCGACGTGCGGTGAGCCAGCGTCCGAACGAGACCGCTGCACGTCTCGCCGACGCGGCCGCCGGCGGCCGCGTGGCGCACTCGGGCTTCATGGACGAGGCGGACGCGGCCGCCTGCCTGGCCCGGCTGCGCTCGTTGGGCGTCGCGGCCAGCGCCACCGGCGGGGTTCCGGCGGCCGCTCGGCGGGTCGTGACCGCCCGACCGGAGCACGTGCCGGCCGCCAGCCGGGCCCTGGCGGCGCTGTACCTGCCCGGCGTGCACGATCCGGACGAGGCGCGTGCCGCGCTTCACGCCGCCGGGGTGGCTGCCGACCGACTCGGGGACGTCGTGAGCCATGCGGACGGCGTCAGCGTGATCGTCGGCGACGATCTCGCCGCGTCGTTCGGAGATCCGGTGCGCGTGCGCGGACGACCGACGGAGGTCGAGGCGGTTCCGCTGGGCCACGTCGCGAGGGGCTCGTCGAAGACCGTGAGCCTGGTGGTGCCCTCGCTCCGCGCCGACGTGCTGGGCGCGAAGGCGTTCGGCGCCTCGCGGTCGTGGTTCGCCAAAGGCGTCGCCGGCGGCAAGGTTCGCGTCGACGGCGAGACGGCGGGCAAGTCCGCCGTACTGGAGCCGGGCTCCGAGCTGTGGGCCGAAGGCTTGGGGCGCGCACGCCTGCTCGCCGTCGAGGGCGAGACGAAGCGGGGCAACGTCAAGGTCCGGGTCGAGGTCGAGAAGCCGTGACGACGTCCGACCCGTCTACAGCCGGACGCGCTTGCCGTCGCCGCTGCGGCTCTTGAAGATCATGCGGAACGGCACCTCGGCGAAGCCGAGGTCTTCGCGGATCCGGTTCCGCAGGTACGACTCGTACGACCGCGTGATGAACGTCTCGGAGTTCACGCTGAACACGAACGTCGGTGGCGCCACGTCGGCTTGCGTCGCGTAGAGCAGCTTGAGCGGCCGGCCCTTGAAGTTCGGTGGCGCCTGACGCTGCGTCCAGACCTCGATCCAGCCGTTCAGCTCGCCGGTCGCGACACGGCGGCGTGCGGTGTCGTGGACGCGCACCACGGTCGCGAGGAGCTCGTGCAGGCCGAACTCGGTGAGGGCGCTGACGAACACCCGCGGCGCGAACGCGAGGTGAGAAAGCTCCTGGCGGATGTGCGCGCGGAACGCGACGAGCTGCTCGTCGCTGACCAGGTCCCACTTGTTGATCGCCAGGACGACCGGCTTGCCCGCCTCCAGCGCGTAGTTCGCGATGCGCATCTCGTGATCGCCAAGCTCGAACGGGTCGACGACCAGGATCGCGACCTCGGCACGCCGCATCGCGGTCTCGGCGCGAAGCTTGGAGTAGTACTCGACGTCCTCGGTGGGCTTGCGCCGGATCCCGGCCGTGTCCACCAGCACGAACGGTCGTCCTCCGAAGTCGAACCGGACGTCGATCGAATCGCGGGTGGTGCCGGCCACGTCCGAGACGATGACCCGCTCGTCGCCGATCAGGGCGTTGAGCAGCGACGACTTGCCGGCGTTCGGCCGGCCGACGATCGCGACCGTGATCGGCTCCTCGCCCGCGACGTCGTCGTCCTCGCCCAGCTGCGCCTCGACCGCCGTCTCGAGCTCCGGCACGCCGCGGGCGTGCGCGGCCGAGGTCACGATCGGCTCGCCGAAGCCCAAGGCGTACGCCTCGAACAGCTCGGGACGCTCCTCGTGCCGCGGATCGTCGATCTTCGTCGCCACGAGCAGCACCGGACGCCCCTGCCGCCGCAGCCAGTCCGCGATCTCGTGGTCCGCTCCCGTCGGCGCCACTCGGCCGTCGACGCAGAACAGCACCAGGTCGACCCCCACGAGGGCCGTCTCGATCCGGTCCCGGATCGGGGTTTCCCACTCGTCGCCCGACCACAGGCCGCCGGTGTCCAGCAAGGTGAAGGTTCGACCCGAGTCGGTCTCGACGACCCCCTCCTTGACGTCGCGCGTGATGCCGGGCTGATCGGCCACGATCGCCTCCCGGCGGCCGATCAGACGGTTGAACAGACTGGACTTGCCGACGTTCGGCCGTCCCACGATCGCGACGTTACGCAAGACGCTCGCCCTCCTCCAGGTGCGCTCCTCGCGCCCAATCGGCGGCCGGCATCGACGCTCGGCCCGCCGGCGTGACGGTGCGCAGCCGCACGGCGCCGGCGCCGCACGCGACCGCGACGCCGTCCGCGTCCACGCTCAGAACGTCCCCCGCGCTGGCCTGCCGTCCCTCGGAGGCGGCCAGCTCCATCAGATCGACACGGACCTGCCGATCGTGGTGACGAAAGCGCGTGCCGGGCCAGGCACGCACGCCGCGCCAACGGTTGACGACGTCGGCCGCATCGTCCTGCCAACGCACGTCGCCGTCGTCCTTCGTGAGCAGCGGCGCGTACGTGGCGTTCGCGTCGTCCTGCGGCGTGCGCGGGAGACGGCCCTCGGCCAGCATCGAAAGCGCCTCCGAGATCGCTCGCGCCGCGAGGCGGGACAGCCTCTCCGAGAGCTCGGGCGCCGTCTCGGACGGCTCGATGGCGGTCCGGAGCACGTGCCGCACCGGGCCGGTATCCATGCCCGCTTCGGTCTCCATCACGGTGATGCCGGTCTCGTGGTGACCGAGGATCAGCGCCCACTGGATCGGCGCGGCGCCGCGCAGCTGCGGGAGAAGACTGGCGTGCGCGTTCAGGAACCCGTGGCCTGGAATCGACAGCAGCGACGCCGGCAAGATCTGTCCGTAGGCGGCCGTGACCGCGACGTCCGGACGGGCGGCCCTGAGCCGGTCCGCGAACTCGCCGTCGCGCCGGACGCGGGCGGGCTGGTCCAGCGGAAGACCCGCCAGACGCGCCTCGGACGCGACCGGCGGTACGCGGACACGCATCCCGCGACCCGCCGGGGCGTCCGGCTGCGTGACGACCAGGACCACCTCGTGCTCGGCCTGCAGGCGCTGGAGCACCGGAACCGCGAAGGCGGGAGAGCCGAAGAACGCGACACGCAGCGGCTGGCTCACCGCCGAGCCGTATCCGCCGGGGCGCGGTCGGGGGCGCGCAGCTCTCGGAGGAACGCCTTGGCGCGACGCTGGAGCTCGGCGAGCTCGGTCCGGTGGTCCTCGAGGAACGCCCGCCGCGTGTCGGCCGGGAGCCGATCGAAGTAGAAGATCCCGTCGAGGTGGTCGAGCTCGTGTTGCACGACGTGCGCGAAGTGCCCCGAGACGTCCCGCTCGTGCCAGGCACCGGCGAGGTCCTGGAAACGAACGCGAACCGCGGCGTCGCGCTCCATCTCCTCGACCCACACGCCGGGAACGCTGAGGCAGCCGTCGGGAGCGATCTGCACGCCGCGCCGCTCCACGATCGCCGGGTTCACCATGACGTGCAGCGCCAGAACCTCCGGACCGTCGTCGTCCGAATCGTCGTCAGCGTCGGCGTCGTCGTCGGCGTCGTCGTCGGCGTCGCGTTCGCCACCAACGATTTCGTCCCCGGCGGATTCGTCCCCGGCCAAGCGGCTCTCGCCTGGGGAGGGCGGCGCCAGCTCGGCCGCGACGAAGATCCGCTTCGAGACGCCGATCTGCGGACCGGCCAGGCCGACACCGTTCGCGTCGTGCATGGTCTCGATCATCTCGTCGGCCAGGCGTGCGAGGTCGTCGTCGAAGCGATCGACGGGAGCGGCGCTTCGACGCAGCACCGGATCGCCGTACAAGCGGATGGGATGGATCACGTCAGGTCCTCCAGCGCGCACGTGCTACCGGGCACCGTCCTCGACCTCGCTCTGGGCCGATACGATTCGGACGGTGACCACGACGTCGTCCTCGCGCGAGACGTCTGCGGGCAGCTCGAGCCGCGCCGGAAGATCATAGCGCCCCGGTGGAAGAGAGGAAGTCGCGTCGGGGACGGATCCTTGGACCACGGGCAGATCGGCCAGAACGCTCGCGGGGCCCAGCAGGCCGATCTGGGTCGGCGTCACGGCCTCGATGGTCACCGAGGAGCCGCCCGTCGACGCGATGGCGACCGGACGAACGACCCGAACGCGGCGAGGCTCGGCGTCGAACGCCACGCGCGCGGCCCCTGGAACCACGCGGGCCTCGGGCACGGGACGCCCCTGAGCGTCCACCGCCACGAGCTCCGCGAGCACCGACGATCCGTCGCCGGGACGGGCCGGGGCGAGAACCGAGGCGACCTGACCGAGGATCGGATCGCGCGCCTCGACCACGGCGGTCGGAGGGTCGATGCGCACCGAGGTCGCGACGCGCTCGCCTCCCAGCGGCGCGATCAACGGCACGATCTCGAAGGTGGCGCTCCTGACGGCCTCGACCCGACCGAGCACCTCGGCCGGAACGACCCGGATCAGGCGCAGAGCGTTGGGAACGCGCGCCTCGACGTCGCGTGCGAACTCGCCGCCGACGCCGGTCAGATCGATCGAGGCGTCGACGTCGTCGGCCCGCAGCCGGTCCATCCGATCGGCCGGACCGCTGATCACGACCTCGACGCGCGGCGGAACGCCGACGGGTACCTCGTCCGCCTGCGCGCCGACGACCTCGAGGGGAACGAGCAGGCTGCGCTGCGCCGTCGTCCCGGCATCGCTGGACGCCACCCACCACAGCACCAGGGCCGCGGCGACGGCACCGACCTTGCCCGGCCAGTTCCGGCGTAGCGATCTCCAAGCCAGCGCCCACCGCACGCCCGGCCTCACGTGGTGGGCTCCACGTACGCCTCCCGCAGGGCCTTGACCAGGTCGGAGGGCGCGACGTCGGTCGACAGTCGTCCCTCGCGCGCCAAGGAGACCGTGCCTCGTTCCTCGCTGACGACCACGACCAGCGCGTCGCTGGTCTCGGCCAGTCCCAGGGCCGCACGGTGGCGCGTGCCCAGCTCCGACGCCCAGCCCTCCTGCTGCTCCGAAAGCGGGAAGATCGCGCCCGCCCAGGTGATCTGGTCGCCGCGGACGATCACGCCCCCGTCGTGCAACGGCCCGCGCGAGTCGAACAGCGTCTCGAGCAGCTCGGACCGGACCGGCGTGTCGAGAAGCGTTCCCTGCTGGCCGAAGTCGCCCAGCGGCGTGCCCCGCTCGATCGCGATCAGCGCTCCGACCCGCCGGGCGGCCAGCTCGCGCACCGCGGACATGATCTCCTTGACGGGATCGCCCGTGACCGCGCGTTGGGTACGGCCCCTGCCGACCCGCTCGAGCGCCGCCCTGAGCTCCGGCTGGAACACGATCACCAAGGCCAGGATCCCGACCGGCGCGAGGCTCTCGAACACCCACTTCGTGCCGCGCAGGCCGACCGCGCTGGCGAAGACCCACAGCACCGCCAACGCCGCGAGACCGCGCAGGACGTTCCATGCGCGCGAGCCGAGCAGCAGCAGGTAGCCCTGGTAGAGGAGGACCGCGAGAACCGCGACGTCCACGGCGTCCAGAAGGCCGAAGCGGTCCAGGATCGTCACGCAGCCTCCCTCGCTGGCGTATGGGAAATCGGAGTCGTCCACGGGTTCGACGGATCTGGGCCCGACGGATCCGGACCCGGACGGTAGGATACCATTGCGCACCGACACCACCGCGCCCGACGGGCGCGCGCTCGCGGGCCCACCGTCCGCCTGGGAGGAACAGCGTGGAAGAACTGAAAGAACGCCTCTTGCACCTCCGGGGGTATCTTTGACCTGGCCGGCAAGCAGTCCCGGCTCCAGGCCCTCGAACCGCAGCTGAACGACCCGACGCTCTGGAACGATCCCGAGCGTGCTCGGGACGTGACGCAGGAAGACGCGCGGCTGCGCCGCGTGGTGGATGCGTATCGCCGAATCGAGGACGACGTCGAGGGCCTCGTCGAGCTGGCCGAGCTGGCCGGCGTGGACGACGCGGACGAGCTGGCCGAGGAGCGCAGCCGCGTCGAAGCCGAGCTCGAGACGCTCTATCGCGAGACCCTGTTCCAAGGCCCGCACGACGAGCGACCGGCGATCGTGACGATCAAGCCGGGCGCTGGGGGCACGGAGTCGTCGGACTGGGCAGGCATGCTGCTCCGGATGTACCGCCGCTTCGCCGAGCGCTCGGGCTTCCGTGTCGAGCTGCTCGACGCGGTCGGCAACGACGCCGCCCCTCAGGGCGTGGACTACGCGCAGATGATCGTCCGTGGCGAGCGTGCCTACGGGATGCTGTCGGTCGAGAACGGCGTGCACCGGCTGGTCCGCGTCAGTCCGTTCGACGCCCAGGGGCGACGCCACACCAGCTTCGCGTCGGTCGAGGTCATGCCCGAGATCGACGACAAGATCGAGCTGGCCATCGACCCGAACGACGTTCGCGTCGACGTGTACCGCTCGTCCGGTCCCGGGGGGCAGTCCGTGAACACGACCGATTCCGCGGTGCGCGTGGTGTACAAGGCGGGCACGCCCGAGGAGGTCGTCGTGACCTGCCAGGACGGCAAGTCCCAGATCAAGAACCGCGAGAAGGCGATGACGGTGCTCCGTAGCCGACTGTTCGAGCGCGAGGAGCGCCGCCGCCGCGAGGAGCAGATGAAGGCCCGCGGCGAACAGAAGGCGATCGAGTGGGGCTCGCAGATCCGCAGCTACGTGCTGGACAAGCAGTACGTGAAGGACCACCGGACCGCCGCCATGAGCCACGACCCCGACGCGGTCCTCGACGGGGACATCGACGCCCTTCTCTGGTCGGGGTTGGAGTGGCAAGCCTCCGAAGCCATCGAGGCGGCCGACTGACCGTGCGCCGGACGCCGATGGACGTGCCGCGACGGTGAAGATCCTCGCGATCGCCGACACCGTCTCGCCGTTCGTCTACTCCGAGAACTTCCCGGGGAACCTGCCGCCCATCGACGTGATCCTGTCGGCCGGCGACATGCCGGGCCACGTGCTCGAGTTCATCGCCACGAAGACGACGGTGCGGCCGGTGTACGTGCTGGGCAACCACGGCAACGGCTACCTTCAGCACGCCGACGGCGACGTCCCGACCCTGCCGGGCGGATGCACGAACGCGCACGGCCGCGTGCTGGAGCGGGCCGGGCTTCGGATCGCCGGAATCGAGGGAAGCGCTCGCTACCGGCCCGGCCCGCACCAGTACTCCGAGGCCGAGATGGAGCGGTTCGCGCTGCGGCTCGGGCCACGCCTCGCCTGGCATCGCTGGCGCGAGGGGCGCGCGCTGGACGTGCTGCTGACCCACGCGCCGCCCAAGGGTCCGCACGAGGGCGAGGACCACCCCCACCGCGGCGTCGCCGCGTTCAACCGGATCCATCGTTGGTGGCGTCCGAAGCTCCACGTTCACGGGCACGTCCACCTCAGCGGCGCGAACGCTCCGCGCGAGTACGTGACGGACGAGGGCGTGCGCGTCGTGAACGCGTTCGGCTTCGCCCTGATCGACCTGTGAGGCTCGCTGCGCGGCGACGGTCGCGCCACGGCGCGACGATGCGGGCGACCGCGGCGCGATAGCCTCGGCGCGATGGAGATCCTGCCCCTGCCCGACCCCTCCGCGCCCGACCCCGCCGCCTGGACCGCGCTCGAAGCCGGCGCGATCGTCGTCGAGCTTCCCTCGGTCGGCTCGCTGCGGATCACGGGAGACGACCGGATCGCGTTCCTTCACGGCCAGCTCGCCCACGACGTGCGGTCGCTGCCCGTCGGCGGCGCGCTGCGCACCCTGCAGCTGAACGTCAAGGGACATGCGCTGGCCGAGATGACGCTCCACCGCCGCGAGCAGGACGTGCACCTCGCCGTCGAGGACGGCGCGGCGGCCGAGGTGGCGCGCCGTCTGCACGACCACGTGGTGTTCGACCAGGTGACGATCGAGGATCTAGGCGGCGTTCTGAGGACGGTGACGTTGCAGGGTCCATCCGCCCTCGCCGTCGTCCAGCGCGCGTTCGACGTGGCGCCTCCAGCGAGCGGGTTCGCCCCGGTGGCGTTCGACGACGCCACGCTGCTGGTCGTCCGGTCGCGCCGGAGCGTGCCGGGCGGCGTCGACGTGCACGTTCTGGCGCGGCAGGCGGACGCCGTCGTGCGCCGGCTCGTGGACGCCGGTGCCGCCATCGGCGACGTCGCCTCGCTCGAGGCGTCCCGCGTCGAGGCGGGCGTTCCCCGCGCCGGACGCGAGGCGGGCCCCGGCGTGCTGCCGCAGGAGGCCGGGCTGCACGATGCGATCAGCACGCGCAAAGGCTGTTACCTGGGGCAGGAGACCATGGCGCGGATCGAGGCGAGGGCGCAGGTGCGTCGCGGCCTGGCTCGCCTCACGCTGGGCGAGGAGCGGGCCGACCTCGCGGCCGACCTCGAGCACGATCGCGCGCAGCGCGGCGACGCCGCGGCGAGCGACGTGCGCGCTGGCGACCGGGTCGTCGGCCGCCTGGGCACGCTGGTCCGCCATCCCCGCCTGGGGCTCGTGGCGCTCGCCGTCGTCCGGTCCGGTCTGGAGCCGGACGCGACGCTCGTGGCGGCCGGGCGCCCCGCTGCTATCGTGCGTCCATGACGCCCTCACGGCCCAGCGCGGAGACGGCGACCCTGCCGGCGACCCTGCCGATCCGCGTGCTGGTCGCCAAACCGGGTCTGGACGGTCACGATCGCGGCGCGAAGGTGATCGCGCGAGCGCTTCGCGACGCCGGGATGGAGGTCGTCTATACCGGCCTTCGCCAGACGGCCGAGATGATCGTGGCCGCGGCGCTGCAGGAGGACGTGGACGCGATCGGCTTGTCGGTGCTGTCAGGGGCCCACATGCACTACTTCCGCGAGGTGCACGAGCGACTCTCGGCCCAGGATGCCGAGGATGTCCTGCTGTTCGGCGGCGGCATCGTTCCCAGCACGGACGCAGAGGAGCTTCGCCGGCTGGGCGTCGGACGGATCTTCACGCCCGGATCGGCCACGACCGACGTCGTCTCCTACCTCAGGGAGGAGATCGCCCGCCGACGGACGACAGCGTCCTGAGGGACGGCGAGATCGCAGCGAGGTCCCAGCGCGGTCGCGCTACCAGCCGGCCGCTCACGAAAATCTCACGCACGCAGCGATCGATACGTGTACGCTCGCACGAGTGTCGTACTACCGTCCTGCACCCCTTCTGATCAGCGCACGCATCATCGTCCTCGCCGCGTCCCTCGGGTTCGCGGCGTTCGTTCATGCCGACGGCTATGCGCTGCGCACGGTCCGACCGGGCGACACGCTCGGAGGCGTGGCCTCGCTCTACGGCCTTCCCGTCGAAGCGCTTCAGGAGGCGAACGACCTGAACGGCATCCTCGTCCATCCGGGCGACGTGCTTCGCATCCCGCTCGGGGAAGCCACCGGTGGTCTTGCCGATCCCGCGCCCGAGCCGCCCCCGGGCTTCGGCCGGCACGTCTTGGCGCCCGGCGAAACGCTGAGCGAGATCACCTCCGCGTACGGCATCGACCTGCAAGCGCTGGTCGGTGCGAACCCGGACCTCAGCTCGCTCGACAGGCTCCCGGTGGGCGTGGAGCTGCTGATCCCGCCGGGCCCCGGACTGCTCGTCACCTGGGAGCCGGGCCTGGATCTCGCCGAGCTGCTCCGTGAGCACGGCGCCGACCCGGTGTCGGTGCTGCGCACGAACGCGATCCACGCTCCCAGCGACCTGCGGCCCGGCATGCTGCTGTGGCTCCCCGGCGTCGAGCCGTCCCGTGCGCTCGAGCGTCTAGCGAAGGTCCGCGAGCTCGAGAACCGCTACGTCTGGCCGGTCCACGGCCGCATCACCAGCTACTACGGACGCCGCAATCTGGGACTCGGAACGTCGAGCTTCCACCGCGGACTGGACGTCGCGGCACCGACCGGAACGACCATCGTCGCGTCTCGGAGCGGCACCGTGTCGTTCGCCGGCTGGTCGGGGAGCTACGGCTACCTGGTCCGCATCCGCCATTCCGGCGGCGACGAGACCTGGTACGCGCACCAGAGCAGCATCCTGGTCTCGGTCGGACAGTGGGTCGAGCAGAACCAGCCGATCGGTCGCGTCGGGTCCACGGGGCTCTCCACGGGCCCGCACATCCACTTCGAGATCCGCCGTCGCGGAACGTCGCTCGATCCGCTGGGCGAGCTGAACTGAGCCGGAAGCCGACCTGAGCCGGAACGCGATCTGAACCGGGGGCGGGCGGCCTCAGCCGTCCTTGGCCCAGAGGATTCGTCCGCACGACGGGCATCGCACCACGGACGCCCCCTTCTTCGCCTTCTGCACCACGTGGATCGGGAGCTGCACGTTGCAGCCTCCGCACCGCCGGCCCTCGGCCAGCTCGACCAGGCCGACGCCGCGCTTCGAGCGCCGCACCTGCTCGTACTGCTTCAAGAGCGGCTTCTGCACGTCGGCGGCCAGGGCGTTCCGAGCCTCGCGCAGCTCCGTCTCGCGCACGTCGATCTCGGCGAGACGCTCTTCCTCCTGGGATTCCATCTCGTCGTGCCGGGGCACGAGCTCGGCGAGCTGGGCCTCGAGCTCGGCGACGACCGTCTCGAGCTCCTCGAGCTCGCCCATGAGCGGGAGGGTGTCCTCCTCGAGCTCCTGCGCACGGGTGGAGAACTGCAGCTCCTGATTCTGGAACTGGGCCGCCTCCTTGGGGCTGTCCGCCCGCAACGACGACTCCGACGCGACCTTCACGCGGTCGCGCAATCCTTGCAGCTCGACGTCGGCTGCGCGCACGCGCGCCCGGAGCGCATCGCGCTCGGTCGTTCGATCGGCGAGACGCGACTCGAGAGCGCGGCGCTCGCTCCGGATCTCGACGAGCTCGGCGGGCACCTGCGCCCGCTCGGCGTCGAGGGAATCGAGCTGCAGATCGCGGGCCTGCACCTCGCTCAATCGTTCCAGCATGTCGTCCTCCAGAATGACGCTGCAGCGACGCCTCCCGGCAGGCGCGCCCAGTGACGCGCCCAATGAAAACTCCGTCCGGCGTCGGCCGAACGGAGGAACGTTCCGTCCAATTTTGCGGAGGCTTCGGTCACGCCCACCAGGATAGCACGCGTCCGAGGTATGGTCGTGGCCATGATCGAGGAGGGTCCCGACGCGTTCATGAAGCGCTGGCGCGAGTACGCGTCCGACGCCGTGCTGTTCGCGCGGCCGGAGGGCAGTCCGCTCCTCGAGGCGGAGCTCGGCGGAGCCGTCTTGCAGCTGCTCGAGCGCACGAATCCGTACCTGGCGAGCCCCGGCGCCGCCCGGCTGCTCGTCAACCCCACCGCGACGCTGATCGAGGTCGCCGAGGAGCCGGCCGGGGAGGACGAGGCCCCCGAGCTGATCGTGCCTGCCAGGGGCGCCGTCTCGGGACGGGGGCGCGTCGTCGAGGCCGAAGGGCGCATCGTGGTCGTCGACGCCGGAACGCCGATCGTGCTGGCGTGCGAAGGCGTTCCGCCGGAGGGCGCCACGACGATCGGCGCCTGGGTTCGCTTCGAGGCCGCCCCGCCGATCCACGGCTTCGTCGTGTCGGCGGGCGTGCGCGCGAGACCGACCGAGCTCACCCCGATCGACGAAGCGCACTGACGCGGCGCGCGCGGCCGAGCGCGCGGCCGAGCGCGCGGCTCACGACGCGCGCCGGCGAGCGGTCGGTCTGTCGTCCTGCCGGGCGCGCCGCCGCCGCCGCTCTGCTACGGTGGCCCGCATGCCGCTTCCAGATCCCCTCCGGCCTACCCCCACGGTGCACCGCGTCACGCCCGGCAGTCCTGCCGAGCGCGCCGGCGTTCGCCCGGGATGGCGCCTGTGGGACGTGGGCGGCGCCGAGATCCCCGACATCCTCGCCTACCGTCGCGAGCTGGCACGCGGCGACGTCGAGCTTCGGCTCGTCGATCCAGGCGGCCATGAGCATCGACTCTCGGTCGCGTGGGAAGACCCCGGCCTCGAGTTCGACGACGTGATCTTCGACGGCATCCGCCGCTGCGCGAACAAGTGCGAGTTCTGCTACGTCCACCAGATGCCGCAGGGGTTCCGCAAGAGCCTGTACATGATGGACGACGACTTCCGCACCAGCTTCCTCTACGGCAGCTTCGTGACGATGACGAACCTCAGCGACCACGACGTGCAGCGCATCCTCGACGAACAGCTGAGCCCTCTCTACGTCTCGGTGCACACCGCGAACGAGGACCTTCGCGCCGACATGATGAAGTGGTGGCGGCTCAAGGTGAAGGATCCGCGGGCGACGCGCATCCGCGACATGATCGAGCGTCTGGAGCCGATCGATCTGTACACGCAGATGGTGCTTCTGCCCGGACGCAACGATGGCGAGCACCTCGAAGAGACGCTGGCCTACCTGGCGTCGCGGCCCAACGTCCAGGCGGTGGCCGCCGTCCCCGTGGGCCTGACCGATCACCGCAGGAACCTGCCCGACCTGCGTCCCTACCGGCCGGACGAGGCCGAGGACGTGATCAGACGGACCGAAGCGGTGCAGCGGCGCATGCTGGCCGAGCGTGGCTCGCGCTTCGTGTTCCTCTCCGACGAGTTCTACCTGACGGCGGGGCGCCCCCTGCCCTCCGCCGAGGCGTACGAGGGGTTCCCGATGCTCGAGAACGGCGTCGGCATGGTGCGCGACTTCCTGGCACGCCCCCTGCCTCCGTTGCCGGCGGCGCTCGACCGACCGCGCAAGGTCCTGTTGGCCACCGGCGCCCTGTTCGCGCCCGTGCTCGAGCGGGCCGTCGAGCCGTTGCGTGCCGTGGGCGGCCTCGAGATCGAGGTCCGCGCGCTCGCGAATCGCACCTTCGGCGAGGTCACCACGGTGGCGGGCCTGCTGGCGGGACGCGACATCCTGCTCGGCATCGAGCCGGGCGAGGCCGACCTGCTCCTGCTCAGCCCCAACGTGCTCAAGTACGGCACCGAGACGCTCCTGGACGACCGCACGCTGGACGATCTCCGCCGCGAGCTGCGAATGGCCGTCGAGCCGGGGGGGACCGACCTGGCCGAGCTGGCCACCAGCATCCTGACCGGCGCGGGCGAGCGCCACCTGCCGCAGTTCGGCTTCTCGACGCACGCCATCAAGGAGAGCGCCAAGCAGCACTGAACGGCGGCCCACGGGCGTTCGCGCTCGTGGGCGGTAGCATGGCGTCATGATCGACATCGACCTCCGCAACCTGTCCGCGAGCCGCATCGGCCCCGACCGAGGGTTCGACCTCGACGCAGAGACGGCCGCGCTGGCGCCGCACCTGGACCGCGACGCCGACGCGCTGCGCGGGCGACGGAGCGATCCGGCGCAGATGCTGGGCTGGATCGACCTTCCCACCGACCAGGACGCCGTCGTGGACGACATCGAAGCGTACGCGCAGGAGGCTTTCGGCCGCTTCGACGACCTGGTGGTGCTGGGGATCGGCGGGTCCAGCCTGGGGGCGGCGGCGGTCGTCTCGGCGCTGCAGCATCCGGCCCGCGCGCTGCAGGGGAGCGCCGGGCACGGCCTCCGCGTCCACTTCGTGGACAACGTCGACGCGGACGTGGTGGGCGGTCTGCTCGAGGTGCTCGACCCCGCGCGAACGCTCGTGAACGTGATCAGCAAGAGCGGAACGACGGCCGAGACGATGGCCGCCTACCTGGCGTTCGAGGCGTGGCTCCGCGCGGAGCTGGGCGACGGGTTCCGCGAGCACGTCGCGATCACCACCGACCCGGAGACCGGCATCCTGCGGCCGCTGGCCGAACGGGACGACATCCGCGCGTTCGCGGTGCCGCCCTCGGTCGGGGGCCGCTTCAGCGTCCTCTCGCCGGTGGGGCTCCTGCCCATCGCTTTGGCGGGCGCGGACGTCCGAGCCTTGCTGGCGGGAGCCGCCCGCGCCAACGAGGCCGCCGCCCGTCCGCTCCACGAGAGCGCGCCGAAGCTGGGCGCGGCGGCCCAGCTGTTGACCGCACGCCGTGGAGCGATGATCAGCGTCCTGATGCCGTACTCGACGCGGCTGCGGCGCCTCTCGGACTGGTTCGTGCAGCTCTGGGCCGAGTCGCTGGGCAAGGCCGTGAACCGTCGGGGCGCCCGCGTCCACGCCGGAACGACGCCGCTGCCCGCGGTGGGGACGACCGATCAGCACTCGCAGGTCCAGCTGTTCAACGAGGGGCCGTTCGACAAGGTCGTCGCCTTCGTCCGCATCGGCGAGCCCGATCAGGACCGTCCGATCCCGGAGCCGCGCGAAGGGCTCGGCGCTCTCGCGTACCTGGGCGGGAAACGCTTCCACGAGCTGATGAACGCCGAGCTGGCCGCGACCGCGCACGCGCTGGCCGCTCACCGCCGAGCGAACTACACGCTCCGCCTGCCTCGGGCCGACGCCGAGCACCTCGGCGAGCTGCTGCAGACGCTGATGTGGCAGACCGCCCTGGTCGGCGAGCGCTGGGGGATCGACGCCTACGACCAGCCCGGCGTCGAGCTGGGCAAGGTGTACACCTACGCCCTGATGGGTCGCGACGGGTTCGACGAGGAGCGCCGCGAGCTGGCCGACGCCGGCGTGGACGCCTAGCCAGGTGCCCATGAGCGACACCTTCATGGCGCGACCACGGCGCGACGTGCGCACCTTCCTGTCGTTCGTGAAGTTCGAGCACACCCTGTTCGCGCTGCCGTTCGCGTACGCGGGGATGGTGCTGGCCGCGCGCGGCTGGCCCGGGCTCGCGACGTTCGCGTGGATCACGGTCGCCATGGTCGGCGCCCGGACCGCGGCGATGGCGATCAACCGGGTCGTGGACGCACGCATCGACGCGCGCAACCCACGGACGGCGGACCGCGAGATCCCGACCGGCAGGCTGACGCGTCGCGACGGGATCGCCCTGGCCATCGTCGGCTTCGCGCTGCTCGGCGTCGCCGGCTGGGCCCTGAACCCGTTGACCGCCGCGCTGCTGCCGGTCGCGGCCCTGTTCCTGATCCTCTACCCGTGGACGAAACGCGTGACCTGGGCATGCCACGCCTGGCTGGGCGTCACGATCGGCGCCGCCGCGGCAGGAGGGGCGATCGCCGTCACCGGCCGATTCGACGTCGAGGCGGTGCTGCTCTGGGTGGCGGTCGGCGCCTGGATCGCGGGGTTCGACGTGATCTACGCGCTGCTCGATCTCGAGTTCGACCGGGAGCACGCCGTGCACAGCGTGCCGGCGCGGTTCGGCGTGCGCCGCGCGCTCGCGATCTCGGCGGGGGCGCACGTCGTCGCCAGCGCCGCGCTGCTCGCGCTGGGGGCGGTGTCGCCGTTGGGCTGGCCGTACCTGGTCGTCGTGTCGCTCGGCGTGGTGCCGCTGCTGGTCGCGCAGCAGCTGCTGGTCCGTCGGCGCGGCGCCGGGGCCGCGCTCCGCGCGTTCAACGCCAACTTGTGGGTGTCGGCGCTGGTCCTCATCGGCGTCGCGTTGGATCTGGCACGAAGCTAGCGCCCGTCGCTGGTAGCCTGGGGGCGTGGACGAACTCGCGGTCTTTCCGCTCGGCGTCGTCGTGTTCCCCGGCATGACGGTCCCGCTCCACGTGTTCGAGGAGCGCTACAAGCGACTCGTCAAGCATGCGGCGTCGCTCGAGCCACCCCGTTTCGTGATCGCTCCGCCCCCCAGCGACGGCCTGGAGGACGAGGGCGCGGCGCGACCCGGCGAGGTGGGCACCATCATGGACGTCCTGGACACGACGGAGAACCTGGACGGATCGATTCGCCTGCTGGCGCACGGTCGCGAGCGCTGCCGGGCGAGGCACGTGCGCGAGGAGCGCGTGCAGGAGCCCGGCGGGGGAGAGCGACCCCTCTGGTTCGCCGAGGTGGAGCCGTGGCCGGTCGAGCGGGGCGATCCGAACGAGGAGCGGGTCGCGGCGTGGGACGCGCTCGAGGCGTTCGACGCGTACGGATCGGTGTTCTTCGCTCCGCAGGCGCGCGATCAGGCGTCGAACGCGATGCCCGACGACCCGCTCTACCAGGCGTCGTTCATCTGCGCGAACCTCAGGTTGCCGACCGATCGTGCCCAGCGGCTGCTCGAGGCGCCCACGCTGGTGGATCGCTTCAAGGCGGCACGGGCGGCGATCGACGCCCGGATCGCCTCCCACGACGCCGGCGCGCCGGACGACGGGTTCGACGTCGGCGAGCCCAGCGGTCTTGCGTGACGTCCGTCGGACCGGTCTTCAGCTGGGACCGGCTGCCGGCCGTGAGCGGCGATCTCGAGCCGACGGGCGGAACGATCCGGGGGACGCCCGACGAGTTCCGGGTCACCGAGATTCCCTCCTACCTGCCCGAGGGGCGCGGCTCGCACCTGTACCTGCGGGTGCGCAAGCGCGGGCTGACCACGCGTGATCTCGTGGTCGCGCTGCGCGATGCCGGGATTCCCGACGCGCGAATCGGCGTCGCCGGCCTGAAGGACAAGCACGCCGTGACGGAGCAGTGGCTGTCGGTACCGTGGGCGCTCCGCGAGGAGGCGTCGGCCCTGGACGAGATGCCGGGAGCGGAGGTGCTCGAGCGGTCGCGCCACCGCAACAAGCTGGGCGTCGGCCACCTGCGCGGGAATCGGTTCGAGATCGTGCTTCGCGACGTCACGGGCGACGCGGAGAGCCGGGCACGAGCCGTGGCGGACAGGCTCGCGGAGGTCGGCGTGCCGAACTACTTCGGTCCGCAGCGCTTCGGTCGCTTCGGGCGGAACGCCGTCGACGGTCTGCGCCTGCTGGCGGGCGAGAAGGTTCCGGGCGACCGCAGGCTGCAACGCTTCTTCCTCTCCGCGGTGCAGAGCTGGATCTTCAACGAGCTCCTCGCCGGACGCATCCGCGACGGGCTGTACCGGACCGTGCTGCCCGGCGACTGGGCGCGCCGGCACGACAGCGGTGGAACGTTCCGCGTCGAGGACGCCCCGGCGGAGGCGCCGCGCGCCGAGCGGCTCGAGATCAGCGCGCTGCTGCCGCTGCACGGTCGGAAGGTGCGCATCTCGGCGGGCGAGCCGGGTCGGCGCGAGCAGGCGGCGCTTTCCGAGCTGGGCATCGCCTGGACCGACCTGACCGGGCGGCGCGGCGACCGGCGGCCGTCGCGCGTGGTCGCCGAGGACGTCACGATCGAGGCGGAGGACGATCGGCTCCGGATCGGCTTCACGCTGCCCAAAGGCGCGTACGCGACGTCGTTCCTGCGGGAGATCACCGGCCAGCCGGTGGACCAGCCTGCCACCGACGCCGACGCCGACGTTCACGAAACCGACGGCCACGAAGCGTAGGGTCCGGCGCCCGACAGCGCGGCCGCCTCAGCGTCGACCGAGCCGGCGCCACGCCAGCTCCGTGAGCAGCAACGCGCCGGCCAGGGCCGCCGCCCACGGCGCCAGCGACCTGGGCCTGGGCGCGGGACCGGGGTTCCATGCCGCGCCGACGTCCAGGACGGTTCCTCCGCTGGCCTCGGCCAGCGAGCGGAGCGCCGCCGCACCGTCCCCCGAGCGGAACTCGGGATCCTGGGCGACGAACCGTGCCCGCGCGACCACCTCGCGCCCCTCGGCGACGACGACCGGCTCTCCCGCCGCCGACAAGGGGAGGGGCACGGCGTAGCGGCCCGGCCCGACCGCCCGCAGCGGAAGCTCCTCGCCCCCCGTCCGCGCGACCAGCGACAAGCCGTCCAGGAACCGGCCGTTCTCGACCGCGTCGACGATCAGCGTGCCGGCGCCCGTGCCGGCGCCCGTGCCCGCCGCCCCGTCGTCGATGGTCGCCGCGAAGCGGTCGGGACGCGCCGCCAGCCATCGCACCACGTCGCCCAGCAGGCCCGGCAGCGGCTCCCACCCGCCGAGCTCGCCCGCCCAGGCCGAAAGATCGGTGGTGAACGCGGCGGTCCGCCCCAGGCCCTGCCGACGGACGGACAGCAGCGTCTCCTCGTCGCCGTAGCTCCACAGCGCCTCCGCGTCGGGCTTCAGCGTCGTCGCCACGTAGGCGTTGGGGCCGGGCGGGGCCGGACGCCCGGCCAGCAGCGGGTGCGGCCGGACCGCGGGGGCTCCGGGCTCCTGACGAACCAGCGACCTCGTGGCGGTGAGCGCCTCGCCGGCGAAGATCCGGGGCAGGGTGGCGACGTCCAGTGCCTCGTAGTACCGGCCCCCGCCGGCCCTGGCCAACGAGCGCAGCCGGTCGAAATCGGCTTGGGCTCCTACCGCGATGGTGCTGATGCTGATCCCGTCGTCTCGTGCCGAGACCGCCTCGGCGTCGAGGTCCAAGGGCGGCCCGCCGAACGGCCCCTCGCCGTCGTAGAGACGACCGTCCGTCAGCACGATCACGTGCTTGATCGCCGCCTCGCTGGCGCGCAACGCCTCGACCGCGTCGCGCAGGGCGGGTCCGAGCACGGTGCCGCCCCGCGTGGTGAGCGTGCGCACCGCGGCCAGCATCTCGAGCTTCCCCCGAGCGGTCGCCGGCCGTAGCTCGAACACCCACTCGCGCTCGTCGCTGAACGCGATCAGCCCCAGCAGATCGCGTTCGAACGCCAGCTCGACGACCTCGGCCGCCCCTTGCCGCGCCAGCGCGATCTTGCTTGGCGACCCGCCTGCCATCGACTGCGAGCGGTCCACCACCATCACCATGGCCACGAGCGGAACCCGCACGTCGGTGCGCAGGTCGCCGTCGACAGGAAGGGTGGCCTCGATCGGCGTCCGGTACCAGCCGCCGAGGCCGAAGCTCTCCGGCCCACCGGTCATCATCAGGCCGCCGCCGTCGTCCACCCAGCCCGCGAGCGCGTCGAGCTGCGAGCTCGTGAACGATGTGGCCGGCGCGCGCAGGACGACGGCGCCGGCGTCGATCGGCAGGCGCAGATCGCCGGGCTCGAGCTCGACGACGTCGAGACCCTGGGCGCGGAGCATCGCGGCCAGGGCAGCGTCGCCGACGACCCGGACGGGATCCCGCGTCGTCAGGTCCACGCTGGCGACCAGCGTGTCGTCGGCGGTAGGTTGCTCCCACGGCACCTCGAGGCGCGCCTCGACGCGGGCGGGACCGGCCACGGGCAGCGGGATCCGGAACGACTCGGAGGTGCCGGCCGGACCGAGGGCGGTGACGCGCCGCGCCACCTCCTCGCCCCCGACGAAGAGCGTGATCACACCGTCGCCCGGTCGGTCGGACCGCACCCGGACGTCCGCACGGACGGTGGCGCCCGGATCCGCGTCGACGGGCAGATCCAGCCCCTCCACGCGCGCGTCGTCGCGTCGCGTCACCGGCAGCACGTCGACCGGCACCGCCGGACGCGCCTGGGCGAGGCCCGAGCGCGTGTCCAACCCGTCGGAGATCAGCAGCACCCGGCCGACGCCGCGAGCGGCGACGGTGTCCAGCGCCCGCGCCAGGTCGGAGCGTCCCGGCGCCAGGACCGGATCCACGCTGGCCTCGAGCGACGCGACCTGCGCGGCCTCGCCGGCCGCGAACCACACCTCGACGTCGGCGGGAAGACCCGTGCCTGCGACGGCTCGCGCGGCAGCGAGCGCGGCTGGGCGTGCGCTGTCGGAGACGTCGACCACCAGCGCGGTCGTCTGAGCGGGACGGGGAGCGACGGGCTGGGCCAACGCGACGAACAACGAGGCCAACGCCGCCGCACGCAGCACGAAGCCGCGTCCGCGCGGGAGCCACGGAAGCGCCAGCAGCCCGAGCAGCCACCACGGGTGCGCCAGCGCCAACGGAAAGCCGTCCACGGCGCCATGCTAGCAGCCTTCGGCGCGGGTCTCCGCCTCGTCGCGCTGCTATGATGGCCGGCGATGGACTCGTCGCGCTCTTCGCCGACTACGAAGGCCACGGTGGTACTCGCGACCGACGGCGAAGCGCGCGGCGTCGGACTCAGGCGCGTGACGGACGCTCTGGGCTACGCCAGCGAGGTGTTCACCGACGTCGAGGCGCTGCTCTACCACACGCGCGGGAACGTCCCCGAGGCGCTGGTGATCGAGCAGGCGCTGATCGATCGGGTGCCGCAGCTCGACGTGCTTACGCTGCTGCGGCGCAGGACCGCGCTCGCGGAGGTCCCGTTCCTGGTGCTCGGGGCGGACGACGCGGAGCGGCACGAGCGCGCCATCGCGTCGGGCGCGGACGTGTACCTGTCGCTACCGACGCGTCCCGCCGTGCTCCGTGCGCACCTGACGCGGCTGCTGGACCGCCGCCAACGCGACCGCCAGCTTCGCGCCGCGCTCGAGCGTGCCCGCAGCTTCGAGCAGGCGTACAAGGAGTCCGAGCGCGTCAAGGACGACCTCACCCACATGCTCGTGCACGACCTGAAGAGCCCGGTCGCGAGCGTGATGGGTCTGCTGGACCACAGCATCGAGATGCTGGCCGCGGACAGCGGCGACGCCTCGATCGCCGAGCTGCTGGCGCTGGCCCGCAACGAGTCGCAGCACCTGCTCAACCTCGCGGCGAACATCCTGGACGTGCGCCGCATGAAGGAGGGGCACATGCCGTTCGCGCCCGAGTCGGTGGCCAGCCTGACCGACCTCGCGAAGGAGGCTCTGGGCGACGTCGCGGGCGGACCGCGCGAGCGGAACTTCGGCTTCCTCGTGAGGCCGGAGGCCGAGATGCTGGACGCCGATCCGAAGCTTCTGCGCCGCGTGATCGCGAACCTGCTCGCCAACGCGATCAAGCACACCCGCCGCGGCGGCTACATCGACTTCCGGGCGTGGAAGCAGGACGACGGCTACGTGCTGTCCGTGCGCGACGACGGCGAGGGGATCCCCGAGGCCGACCAGAAGCGGATCTTCAATGCGTTCGAGCAGTCGCGCCACACGATCCACGACCGGTTCGACACCGGCATGGGCCTGACGTTCTGCAAGCTCGCCGTCGAGAAGCACGGCGGCGCCATCTGGGTCGAGTCCAAGGTCGGCAAGGGCAGCACGTTCTTCTTCACCGTCCCCGCGCAGGTCCCCGAGCCCACGCTGGATCCTCCCGTGGACGTCGTCTGATCGTTCCTCGGGCCTCGTGGTGACGTCGCCCCCAGGCCGGTCGACAGCGTCGCGCCGGTCGACACCGTCGCGCCGGTCGTCGTTGCCGGGGTGGTCGTTCGAGGAGCGCCTCTGGGCGGCGGGCCACACGCCGGTCGCGGGCGTCGACGAAGCCGGCCGCGGGGCGCTGGCCGGACCGATCGTCGCGGCGGCGGTGATCCTGCCACCGGGCGACCATCCGTTCAGGGATTCGAAGACCGTGGCGCCGGCCACGCGCGAGCGTCTGGCCGACGAGGTGCGGGCCTGCGCCGTCGCGTGGGGGGTGGGCCGCGCCGAGGCGGACGAGATCGACGAGCTGGGGGTCCCCGGCGCGACCCGTCTGGCGGCCCGTCGCGCGCTGGCGAGGCTGCCGATACGGCCCGGCGGACTGGTGACGGACTGGCTGGACCTGCCGGGCCCGTGGGCGGTCCTGGCGCCGGCCCGTGCCGACGCCCGTAGCCTGCAGGCCGCCGCCGCCAGCCTGCTCGCCAAGACCGAGCGAGATCGCTGGATGGTCGGGACCGCCGAGCTTCGCTGGCCCGGGTACGGTTTCGCACGGCACAAGGGGTACGGCGCCCCGGCGCACCTTCGCGCCCTTCACGCGCTCGGGCCGTGCGCCACCCACCGACGCCGCTTCGCTCCTGTCGCGCAGGCGCCGTTGTTCGTGCCTTGAGGGCCGCGCCGTCGTGCCTGCGCTTGGGGCCGAGCGGCGACCGCGGTATCCTCGCCTACGATTCGACCTACTGCGGAGCTACCGAGTGCCAGTTACGCGGCCCAGCCGCGCGAGGAGGAACCCGTGGCCGAGTGCATCGGCGTCAAGTACGACAACGGTCCCAAGATCCATTGGGTGACGGCCGGCGAGACCGTGCCCGATCCGGGACAACGCTGCGTGATCCGGAGTCGGCGCGGGCTCGAGATCGGCCTCGTCCGGTCGGGTCCGACCTCGCAGGAGCGCAGCTCCGGCGAGGTCGTCCGGATCGCCGACGAGCAGGACCTCGCCACCCGGCAGCACCTCGCCCAGCGGGCGGAGGACCTCACCTGGCTGCTCAGGGCCCGCTCGCGCCAGAGCGGTTCGGACGTGAAGATCGTGTCGCTCGAGTTCACGCTGGACGAGAGCGTTCTGATCGTGCACTACGCGTCGGAAAAGAGGCCGACGCTGCGCGTGCTGGCGCAGGAGCTCGTCAAGCACACCGCGGCACGCGTCGAGTTCGTGAACGTCGGTCCACGCGACGAGGCGCGGATCCTGGGGACGTTGGGCGCGTGCGGAAGCGGCTCGTGCTCCTCGACCTGGCTGCAAGGGTTCAGCTCGGTCTCGATCCGCATGGCGCGCGACCAGCAGCTGCCCCTCAACCCGGAGAAGATCAGCGGACCCTGCGGACGCCTGATGTGCTGCCTGCAGTACGAGCACGACATGTACAAGCAGCTGCTCAAGCGGCTTCCCAAGCGGGGCGGCAAGGCGTGCCACACCGAGACGGGCGCGTGCGGACGCGTCGTGAAGCTCGATCCGCTGCGCGGGACGGCGGACCTGAAGACGGACGAGGGCTACCTCGAGAACGTTCCCGCGGACCAGCTCGAGCGTCCCAAGAGCCGCTGACGCGAGGCGCTCAGGAACGACCGCGGGCCGGGACCGGCGTCGCGTCCGCCGGGGCCGCTGGGCCCGCCGCGCGCACGCGCAACGTCAGGGCGTGCGCCACGACGGCGCTCGACACGTACGCTCGTCGTGCGTCGTCGGCCTCCAGGACGGCGTCGAGCGCGGCGGCGTAGCGTTCCGGCGCGTCGCGCCGCACGTGCTCGAGCAGCACGCCCATCGGCGAGCGCTGCTGATGCGTGCCCCACGCCTCCAGCCAGGCCTCGCCCGCGGCCAGCGCCTCGTCCAGAGGCCCGTCGAGCGCCGCGACCCAGGCGGCCGCGGCGTCGCGCAGGGCGCGCTCGGCGTCGGGGTCGTCGCGAGCGGCTCGCAGCCGGCCCAGCTGCCCGGTCCGTAGCGCTGGATGCGGGGCGAGGTCGTCGTACCCGTCCGTCGGCGCGGCCCCGAAGCGCACCACCAGGCAGCGCGACGCCAGCGTCGGAAGCAGGGCGTCCGCGCTCGGCGCGATCAGAACGATCGTCGCCCAGCCGGGCGGCTCCTCGAGCATCTTCAGGAAGGCGTTCCCGGCCGCCTCGTTGAGCGTGTGCGCGTCGTCGATCACCCCGACGCGCCGGCGGAAGCGGGGACGCTGCTCGAGCCAGCGCGACAGCGGCTCGGGATCGGCCTTCGGGCCCGTTCTCGGTACCATCTGATCGATCGTCAGGGTGGGCCGGAGCGACGTACGGCCGCTGCGGGTGGTGGCCTGCGGCGCCTTGATCATCAGGTCGGGATGGGCCCCGTGCTGCGCCACGCGGCAGCTTTCGCAGCGACCGCACGGCTCGGCCTCGGGACGCTCGCAGTTGAGCCAGCGCGCCCACCAGAGCGCGACCGTGCGGCGCCCGACGGCCTCCGGACCGACGAACGCCAGCGAGCGGGCCGACACCAGGCGCAGCAGATCGCGCGCCTCCTCGTGCCCGACGACGTCGTTCACCGACCGACCGCCAGACGGGCGGCCAACGCCTCGGGGTACTCCGCCTCGCGAACGGCACGTTGGACCTTGACGATGTCGAACGCCACCCGGATCACGTCGAACCGCCGCCGCTCCACGTCGAAGAGCCCATACGACGCGAGGGGGAGGCTGTCGCGCGGCTGGCCGACCGAGCCCGGGTTCAGGAAGCCCGACGCGCGCGGGGGCATGCGATAGGTGCCCGCTTCCTCGCGGAACGTCACCTGGCGCCACATCGCCGTCCCGTTGGGCGCGGTGGCGGCGGCCAGCACGCGCGGGACGTGGGTGTGGCCCACCAGGCAGATCGGCCGGCTGAGGTAGGGGAGATTCTCCTCGGCCTCGGGCAGTCCGTGCAGGTACTGCCACGGCCGGACCAGTCCGCCGTGGACCGCCTCGAACGACGCCTCCACGTGGTGCGTCTCGAGCGTCCGGAGCCAGTCGAGCGCGGCCGGAGAAAGCGCTTCGGCCTGCCTCTCGAGCACAGGGCCGACCACCGACCCGCCGCTCATCCCGCTCGGTCCGGTCGTCCCGTCGACGACGGACAACAGCTGGGCGTCGTGGTTGCCCAGCAGGTTGAAGGCGGGCTCCAGCTCCTGTAGCGCCGTCACCACCTCCTCGGGCGCGGGGTAGTACCCCACGGCGTCGCCCAGGAACACGGTGGCGTCGAAGCCCCGTCTCCGTGCGTCGCGGAGCACGGCGTCGAGGGCGACCGCGTTGCCGTGGACGTCGCTGATGACCAGGTAGCGCACGCCGAACGATATCACCGCGCTGGTCGGCGCTCCTGGGGTGCGCCGGCACGGGCTATACTGGCGCGATGCCCGCCCGCTCGGTCGCGACGCTCGTTCGATTGCTGCTGATCATCGGCGCCCTCTCCGGATGGGCCGCCGCACAGATCACCGTGCCCCGGCTGGGGACGCGGGGCGACGTGCCGGGCGCCCTGGTGGACGAGGTCACGACCGGCATCCGTGCGGGCCTGCTCGAGGCGGGTCTCGAGGTGCGGCTGGGCGAGCTGATCACCCCAGGCATCGCGGGAAGCCTGGAGCCGGAGTTCACGCGTCTGATCGGCGAGATCGACGGCAGCGCGTACGCGGTGTCCGGCGAGGTCGCCGAGGCGGCGCCGGGCGCGGCCGCGCCGTGGCTGGTGAACGTCATCGCCGTCGACGTCGAGACCGGCCGTGCGACCGATCTGCTCAGCCGTCCCGTCGTGAGCGACGGAACGGCCGCCGGGCTACGGCTGGCCCGCGAGATCGCGGTGTTCGCGCAGCCCCTGGCGAGGCTCCCCGCCGGGGACGCCGGGCTGTTCGTGTCCAGCGAGCCGCGCGGCGCCCGTGTGCTGGTCGAGGGCGTCGGCATCGGCGTCACGCCGGACGTCGAGCCGATGATGCTCGAGCCGGGACGCTATCGCATCGAGCTTCGTTCCGACGGCTTCCTCCCCGAGACCCGGAGCGTCGAGGTCCGCCCGGGCGAGACGCGGTTCGTGCACGTGGTGCTGACCCCGATCAGCGGCGGCAGCGTGCGCGTCGAGTCGGTCCCAGAAGCCCGCGTGTCGCTGGACGACGACCCGCACGGCCGGACGCCGGCCACCCTTCCGGCGCTGCCCGGTCGGCACGTGCTGCTGCTCGAGCGCGCCGGCTTCGCGCCCGAGCGCATCGAGGTACCGGTGCGAACCTACCGGGTCACGCGCGTCAGCGCTCAGCTCGAGCCGTTGCGTCAGCCGACGGTGTTCTGGGACGAGGAGCGCAGCACCGTCGTCCGCATCGACGGCCGGCTGCAGGTCGGCGGGTGGGCCGAGACGATCGAGCCGGGGCTGCGGCGGATCGAGCTGATCCGCCCCGAGGGACGGATCGACGTGCTGCGCGCGATCCCCCTCGAGGGCGTGTTCGAGCTCGATCTCGAGACCGGCGATCTGCGCCGCATCGACACGTCGCCCTGACCCCTCGCCCCGACCCCGCGCCCCGACCCCGCGCCCCGACCCCGCGCGTCGCCTTGTCGTCGGGCCGGCGCCCGCCGTCCTCGGCTCAGCGCCGGTCCCGCCACGCCGGTCCCGCCAGCTCGCGTCGATAGACGATCCCGACGCTCCAGCCGGTCCCGGGATCCCCGCCGGCCCGGGCCCCGGCTCGGACCTCGACGGTGCCGTCCCACGCCGGCCTGCGCCAGCTCGCGTCCAACGACCAGGGGGAGCGCTCGCTGCCGCCGGGCCGCGCCACCGCCGTCCAGGCCAGCCGGTCGCTGCCCAGCGCCCAGGCGCCCTCGCTCGACAGGCCCGGCACGACACGCACGCCGTCCGCCGTCGGGGCCGCGTCGAGCCACGCCGTCGCCGCGATCTCGGGGGCTCGCCGGGGGGCCACGACGATGCCGGCGCCCAGCGCCGCGCGGCCGTCCGCCCGGCCCGCGAGCCGACCGTGCGCCCGCACCGTCAGGTCGAGGTCGTCGCCGAGCGCACGGCGACCTCGCAGCCTGACGTCCAGATCGAGGGCGGTCCGTCCGCCGTCGCCGCGCCAACCGGTGGCGCCGCCGGCAAGCAGCCAGGTCCGGTCCAGCCGGCCCTCGCCGGCCAGCGCGAGCGACACGCCCCGGTCGAACGGCGCCCGGCCGCTGCCGGCCGTCGCGAGGAACCGCTCGGGCGGCGCTCCCCAAGCGGAGGCGCGGAGCGAGGCGGCGACCGGACCCAGCACGCCGCGAGCGGCGGCGCCCAGGCGTGCGGCCGGGGTCGCCGCGAAGCGCGCGCTGGCGTCGGCCTCCAGGACCAGCGTGCCCAGCGGACCGAACGCCTGGCTGCGCCGAACCGTCAGCTCGGCGCCAGGGTCGGCCGCCACGATCAGGGCGGCGTCCAGCTCGTCCGCCCCGCGCGGCACGGAGCGCACCCCGATCCGCGCTTCGGGCGACGTTCCGACGCTCGCCGCGACGTGGAACGTCTGCGCCACGGTGGCGCCGAGCAAGGCCCAAGCGACGACGAGAACGATGGCGAGAACGATGGCGAGCGACGCAGGACGGGCCGAAGGGAAGCCGAGCATGCCGCACCCTGACACGCCGAGCCCTGACACGTCCGAGACGGTGTACTGGGACCGCGGTGGTACACTCGGTGCCGTTCTCGCTTCATGCGCACGGAATTGGAGAGGTCCATGAACATCCTCGGTCGCCTGACCGTTCTGCCCGAACTGCCCGAATCGATCGCCCAGCTCGACGAGCTCGCCCGCAACCTGTACTGGACCTGGTCGCCGGAGGTGCGGGCCCTGTTCCGCCGACTCGACCGGGGTCTGTGGGAGTCGTCCGGCCACAACCCGGTGATGGTCCTGCGCGACGTGCCGCAGTCACGCCTCGACGAGGTCGCGGGCGACGACGCCTATCGCGAGGAGGTGGCCCAGGCGTACGCGTCGTTCCGCGACTACATGGAACAGCCGCGGGCCGACGTGGACGGCGCCGACGAGGACCACGTGTACGCCTACTTCTGCGCCGAATACGGCTGGAGCGAAGCCGTCGCCCTGTACTCCGGCGGGCTCGGCATCCTGGCCGGGGACCACACGAAAGCCGCCAGCGATCTGGGCGTGCCGCTGGTCGGCGTGGGCCTCTGGTACCCCGAGGGCTACTTCCACCAGCGAATCGCGGCGGACGGCAGCCAGGAGGCGGTGTACGTGCGCCGGGAGCCGGACGAGATGCCGCTCCGTGCCGTGCTGGACGACGAGGGCGAGCCGGTCCTGGTCCGCGTGCAGGTGTTCGGCCGCGACGTCGCCGTGCGGGCCTGGCGGACCGACGTGGGGCGCGTGCCCGTGTACCTGCTCGACGTCGACGTCGAGGGGAACGGACCCGACGACCGGCAGATGCTGAGACGTCTGTACGGCGGCGACCAGCGGACCCGCATCGCGCAGGAGATCGTTCTGGGCGTCGGTGGCGTGCGGATGCTGCGTGCCATCGGCGTGGCGCCGACCTCGTGGCACATGAACGAGGGCCACAGCGCGTTCATGGCCCTGGAGCGCAGTCGCGAGCTGGTCGAGAAGGGCATGACGTTCGATGCCGCGCGCGAGGCCGTCTCGGCCAGCACCGCGTTCACCGTCCACACGCCGGTCGCGGCAGGCAACGACGCCTTCCCCTTCGACCTCGTGAACGAGGCGTTCTCGGGCTGGTGGGGCGCGCTGGGGATTCGCCAGCACGAGTTCTACGACGTCGGCCGCGGCGACCACGGCTGGGGACCGGTGTTCAGCATGCCGGCGCTGGCGCTACGCTTCTCGTCGGTCCGCAACGGCGTCGCCGAGCTGCACGGCGACACCAGCCGCCGGATCTGGAACGATCTCTGGTCCGACGTCCCGACCGAGGAGGTGCCGATCGATCACATCACGAACGGGGTGCACGCCGCCTCGTGGATGGCGCCCGAGATCGCCTCGCTTCTCGACGGCGTGCTGGCGAGCGATTGGCGGCGCAAGCTGGCCGACCCCACGGTGTTCGCGGCCGCCGAGGCGCTCGATCCGGTCGAGCTGTGGCGGGTCCGTCGCTCGCTCAAGGCCCGCTCGGTGCGCTTCCTCCGCCGGCGCGTCCAGACCCAGCTGACGCGTCAGGAGGCCAGTCCGACCACGAAGCACCACAGCGAGCAGCTGTTCGATCCCGACTGCCTCACGATCGGGTTCGCACGGCGTTTCGCGACGTACAAGCGCGCGACGCTGATCTTCCGTGACCTCGACCGACTCGAGCGGATCGTCAACGATCCGGACCGCCCCGTTCAGCTGGTGTTCGCCGGCAAGGCTCACCCCGCCGACCAGGAGGGGCAGGCGCTGATCGAGCGGATCGACGAGCTGAGCCGCGATCCGCGCTTCGCCGGTCGGATCCTGTTCGCCGAGGACTACGACATGGCGCTCGGGCGTGCCCTGACGCGGGGCGTGGACGTGTGGCTGAACAACCCGCGCCGTCCCCTGGAGGCGTCGGGCACCTCGGGCCAGAAGGCGGCGATGAACGGGGTGCTGAACCTGTCGATCCTCGACGGCTGGTGGCCCGAGGGGTACGACGGCATGAACGGCTGGGCGATCGGGAACGGCGGCACGTACGCGGATCACGACCGGGCGGACGAGGCGGACGCCGACGCGCTGTACGACCTGCTCGAGCGCGAGGTCGTTCCGCTCTACTACCAGCGTGACGCGGCGAACGTGCCCACGGAGTGGATGGCCCGCTCGGCGCGCGCCATCGCGACGGTGACGCCCGACTTCAACGCCCAGCGGATGGTGCGGGACTACGTGAGCATGGCGTACGCGCCCGCTTCGCGTCGCGGCGAGAGGATGGCCCAGAACGACCACCAGCCGGCGGCCCGCCTGGCCGCGTGGCGAAAGCACGTGCGCGAGGCGTGGAGCGAGGTGTCCCTCTCCGCCCAGCCTGCGGACGGGGGTCTCCGCCGGATCGGCGAGACGATCGAGCTCGACGCCGTCCTGAACCCTCGCAGTCTCGGCGACGTCGAGATGCGCGTCGAGGCCGTGTACGGTCCGGAGGCCGAGGCGCTGCGGCACGACCTGAAGATCGTGCCGATGGAGGAGATCGAGCGCTACGACGACGGTGGCGTGCGCTACCGGGCCCGCTTCGTGCCGACGATCAGCGGTCGCCTGGCGTACGGCGTCCGCGCCTACCCTCTGCACGAGGATCTCGCGAACCCGTTCGACGCGCACGCCATTCGCTGGGCCAGCTAGAGCGTCAGGTCGGTGTAGACCCGGAGCTCGTCATGAGCCGTGATCGCTGCGGCGGGGACGCGCTCCGGGTCGCCGCCGTCCAGCGTGGCCACGAGCGCGTCACGCTTCGCTTCGCCCGACACCAGGAACCACACCTGCCGTGACGACGACAACGCCATGGGCGTCAGCGTGACCCGCGCGGTCGGCTGTGCCTCGGACGATCCCTCGGACGATCCCCGGTCCGCACGGCGGTCGCAGCGCCCGCGGCGCGCGTCGCGCCACTGCCGGGGAACAGGCTGGCGGTGTGGGCGTCCGCCCCGAGGCCCAGCAGCGTCACGTCGAACCAGGGCGCCGACCGTGGATCGCCCAACGTCCGGCGAAGGCTCCGTTCGTACGCCTGGGCCTCGTCGTGGGGATCGGCGTCCTGGACCCACGGCCAGGCCAGGATCTGGTCCTCCGGGACGGGGACGTGGTCCAACAGGGCTTCGCGCGCCGCGCGCTCGTTGCGGTCCTCGTGCTCCGGCGGCACGTCGCGCTCGTCGCCCCAGGCGATCCACACCTGGCGCCAGGGAAGGTCGCCGCGCCGGGCCAGCACGCGGTAGGCGGGCAGAGGCGTGCTCCCGCCCGCGAGGCAGAGCACCGCCCGCCCGCGCTGACGGACGGCCGCGGCGACGGCGTCGGCGAGGTCGGCGGCGACGGCGGAAGCGACGTCGGGCACGGTGCGCAGCTGAGTTCGGTCCATGCCCGGAGCGTACCCGGATCGGCCCGACGACCGTGGTAGCGTCCCGCATGAGCTCCGAACCGACCCTGCGCGACCGCGCGTACGACCTGATGACCGAATGGACGCCGTCCGAGGCGCTGCGCCGGCACATGCTCGCCGTCGAAGCCGCCGTCGTGGCGTACGCTCGCGCCGAGGAGGCCGACGAGGAGAACGTGGACCTCTGGGCCGCGACCGCGCTGCTGCACGACTTCGACTACGAGCGGCACCCTGATCCCGACGAGAACGGTCACCCGTACGTCGGTGTACGGCACCTGAGGGAGAACGGCTGGCCGGAGGAGATGTGCGAGGCGATCCTGGGGCACGCCGACTACACCGGTGTGCAGCGCACGTCGCGGCTCGCGAAGGTGCTCTACGCCTGCGACGAGATCACCGGCCTGATCACCGCCGCGGTGCTGGTCCGTCCCGACAAGGACATCGCCAACCAGACGGTGAAGAGCCTGAAGAAGAAGTTCAAGGACAAGGCGTTCGCGCGCGGCGTGCACCGTGACGAGGTGCGCCGCGGCGCGGAGGAGCTGGGCGTCGATCTTTGGGAGCACGTCACGTTCGTGCTGCACGCCATGCAGGAGCGCGCGGACGCGTTGGGCCTCGACGGCCGCGACGGCTAGGGCGCGCTAGGGTGCGCTAGGACGCGTCAAGGAGCGCTCGCGGACGGCTCGCTCGGAACGGCGTCGAACGCGTCGGGCGGCGTCAGGCGCCGCCAGTTCCATTCGCCGTCGCGCCTGGGCGGCCAGATCACGGCCGTCGCCCGACCGGCGATGGTGATCTCGTCGATAGGACCGAAGTAGCGCGAGTCCTCGCTTCCGCCCGCCGAGGCCTGACGGTTGTCGCCCATCACCCAGTAGGTGTCCTCCGGAAGCACGATCTCGTGCAGGAACGGCTCGCCCTCCGGCGCATCCGCCGGAATGGGCGCGAGGGCGTCGACGGTCTCGCCGTAGTACAGCTGCAGCCGAGGATCGGACAACGGCACGGCGGGCGGGAAGCGATCGTTCATCGGCAGCTGCGGCACGGCGGTGCCGCCCAGCGTCGTCGCGAAGCGCACGTTCAGGCCCGCCAGCTCGCCGTCGCGCACCGTCACCACCGGAAAGTCGATGGCATCGGGCGTGATCTCGCCGCTGCCCGCGATGAAGCCCTGATCGACCTCCACGCCGTTCACGATCACCTGTCCGTCGTCGATGCGGACCGAGTCGCCCCCCTTGGCGATGACGCGCTTGATGAAGAACGGCCGACGGTCGCGCTCCTGGGCGGTGGGGGCGTTCGGCGGCTCGCGCACGACGACGATCTCGCCGCGCCGGTACGGCCCCAGCACGCCGGCACGGCGAAGCCAGGTGTCGTACTTCGGGATGAACACCCGGTCGCCGGTGGCCAGCGACAACAGCACGTTCGAGCTGCCCACCCCGCCGTTCAGGTTGGGCCGCATCGAGCTGCCCACGACGCCGACGGTGTTGAACACGAACGTGACGACGAGGAACGCGATGGCCAGCGCCTCGGCGTAGCCGCGCACCTCGGTCCAGAAACGTTGCGAGAAGGACGGCTTGGCTGCGCGTCCAGACGAGGTCCTGTCGGAGCGTGCGGTCGACGCGCGGCGCGATTCAGGCATGCCGGAGAGTCTACCGCGGACGCGTCTTCGGGCCCGCCTTTCGCCTGGACGCCGACACGGTCTCGGTGGCCTGCCCGGCCGCCTGGTCAGCGGCTCTCTCGCGGTCGGGCGTCGGCGGGAGCTTGTCGGGCCGCTCGCGAGCGAGATCCTCGAACGTCCGCTCCGCCGTCGTTCGACCCATGGCGACGATCGCCTCGAACTCCCGGAACGACTCGATCCGGTACTTGGGCATGTCCAACGCGACGCGTACGTCCGCGGGGTGCAGCGTGTACTGCAGCTCGGTCAGGATCGCCTGCATCACGTCGGTGGACCGAAGCAGCATCTCGGCCATCGGGCTGCGACGCTCCAGCCGGACGGTCGCGACCATCCGCTCCCACCAGCTTCCCTCGCCGCCGTTCAGCACGAACGTCGAGCGACGTGGAGGGGTCGCGTCGGAGGCGATCACGTAGTCGCACCCCAGCAGCCCGGCGGCGGCGACGGGCAGGTTGTTCACGATCCCGCCGTCCGCCAGCGTTCGTCCCTGGATCACGACCGGCTCGAACGCTCCGGGAAAGCTGCTCGACGCCCGCACGGCGTCCGCGAGCGGGCCGTCCAGAACGATGTGCTCCTCGCCGGTCTCGACGTCCGTCGTGGTCACGGCCAAGGGAACCTCGAGATCGGCGAAGGTGGCCGGCAGGTGCGCGGCCAGGAACGCCTGGAGCTTGTCGCCCTTCAGCAATCCGGCCTGCAGGCTGAGATCGAACACGTCTCGCCAGCTGAGCGCGTGGGCCAAATCGTAGATCTCGTCGGCGGAGCGTCCTGCGGCGTAGAGGGCCCCCAAGATCGCGCCCATCGACGTGCCCGCGACGGCGTCGATGCGCACGCCGCGCGCCTCGAGCGCCTGCAGCACGCCGATATGCGCGAACCCTCGCGCGCCGCCGCCCGACAGCACCAAGCCGACCCCGCGCCGCTTCCTCATGGCACGACCGTAGCATCGTCGCGCGGCCCTCGAGGGCCCCGCGACGATCGATCGTGGTTCTGCGTTCGACGTACCGCTGCGTCGCCTACTCGGTCTCGGCGTCCTCTTCGGGCGCGACCGATTCGGGCACGACCGAGAGCGTCACCTCGACGGTGATCTCCTCGCCGCTGCGAAGAACGGTGAGGGAGACGGTATCTCCGGCGTCCTTGGCGAAGACGACGCGCTGCAGGTCGCGGGCCGACGTCACCGGCTCGCCGTCGATCGCGGTGATCACGTCGTCGGGCACGGGCAGCGTCCGCCCGCCCACGTCGAGCGCCATGCCGCTGGGTCGCAGGCCGGCCTCGTCCGCCGCGCTGCCGGGCGCCACCTCGATCACGGCCACGCCTTCGTCGGGCAGCGACAGCCGGTCCCGCACCTGTCGCGGGTAGGCGGCGACGTCCTGCACCGTGATGCCCAGCCGCGGCCGGGTCTCGACGCTGACGAAGCCGCCCTCGCGGAGCTCGTCCAGCGTCTGCGCCAGGACGGAGCTGGGCACGGCGAAGCCGATCCCCAGCGATCCGCGCTGGCCGGTCGCGCCGACGTTCGGGATGATCGCGGTGTTCACGCCGATGAGGCGGCCGCCCGAATCGAGCAGCGGGCCACCCGAGTTGCCGGGGTTGATCGCCGCGTCGGTCTGGACCAGCGACACCCCGACCTCGCCGACGCCTTGCAGGGTCCGGCCGATCGCCGAGACGATGCCGGTGGTGACGGTCGACTCGAACCCGAACGGATTGCCGATGGCGATCGCCTTCTGGCCGACGAGCGGCAGCTCCTCGCCCAGCGGGATGGGGTTCAGTCCGCTGGGAAGCTCGTCCGGGTCCACCAGCTCCAGCAGCGCGAGGTCGTACAGCGCGTTCGCGCCGACGACGCGGACGGGGACCGTGGAGCCGTCCTGGAAGCTGACCGTCATGTCGGCCCCGTCCAGCAGCTCGGTCGAGCTCTCCTGAAGCGCTCGTTCCACGACGTGGTAGTTCGTGACGATTCTGCCGTCGGCATCGACCACGAACCCGCTGCCCGAGCCGCGTTGCGGCGCCTGGCGCTGCTCGAACTGCGGCAGGAACTGGCGGAACATCGGCGGGATCTGGTCCTCGGGGATGCCTTCGAGCGGATTCGTCATCCGCCCCTCGACCGTGACGTTGACCGCGACGACGGCGGAGCCGTAGCGCTCGACGATCTCGACGGTGTTGCGCTCGTCCTCCAGCAGCGGCCCGTCGGCGACGGGATCGCTGGCGTTCTGGGCGTCGGCGCTCGCGAACGGCGTCAGCTGCCACGCGGCCAGCAGCGACGCTGCGGCCAGCAGCGAGGCGAGAATGATTCGGATGCGGGGCGTTCGGGTCATCGTTCGGGACATGGGTCGTCCTCCTCGTCGAAACGGCGCTCGATCGGGAGCACCTCGTGGGTTTACGTACCCAAAGGATAGACGCTGCGTCTGAGAGTCACGTTGTAGGGAGATGAACGGGTCGTGATAGCGCGGCTCAGGCCTTGTCGTCCGCGGCCGTCCCGGTGCCGGTCTCCGTCGCAGCCGCCTCGCCGGGCGAGCGGCCGACCGGCTCGCTGCTCGACGCGCGCTCGATCGCCACGACGACGCCGATCGCGATCGCCACCAGCGCAGCCGCCACCGCCGCCTCCCACGCCCCGGGCGGAAGCTCGGCGACGCTCCGTGCCCCCTCCAGCCGTTGCCACGGCCACACCTTGCGAAGGGAGCCGGCCAGGAACCCGGCCAGAACCCCGAGCACCGACGCCGGCCAGCGAGCCAGCATGGTCGCCAGCAGGCGCGAGAACCCCAACAGCCCGATCACCATGCCGAGCCCCAGCGGAACGAGCACCGAGGTGTCGAAGCCCGACACGGCGGCGAGCACCTCCTCGTACTTGCCGAGAAGCACGAGGATGAACGCGCCCGACACGCCCGGCAGCAACAGAGCGCTGACGGCCAACGTCCCGGAGAGGACCAGCATCGCGGGCGTGTCGGGCGTGGCGGCCGGCACCAAGCCGACCAGGACGAACGCGAACACGGCGCCGACCACGGCGAACACCGTCGCGACACGGCGCCGTGAGCGAATCCGGCGCACGACGACCCCGACCGAGGCGGCGATCAGGCCGAAGAACACGGCGTAGACCGAGACCGGGTACGCCTGGAGCAGGCCGTGGAGCACGCGGGGGAGAGCCACGATCGCCACGGCGATGCCCGTGGCCAGGGCCGCAAGGAATCCACCGTCGACGCTCCGCCACGCCTCGCCCAGGCGGCCAGCGAGCAGAGCCCGCCAGGTGGGGCCCGCCGTGATCGCACCCAGCGCGGCGATCAGCCGCCGGTAGATGCCGAGCACCAACGCCATCGTCCCGCCCGAGACGCCCGGAACGAGGTCCGCAGCGCCCATGGCGATCCCCCGTAGCGCGATGGCCCATGGACGGTGACGACGATCCGGCTCCAGCACGGCCCGAACGCTAGCACGCAGGAACGCTGCGCAGGCGTGACCCGACACGTGCGACGACGACGCGACGTGGCCGGGTGCGGTACGCTCGGACCTGCCGATATGGACGACGACCGCAGCCACGACCCGACCGACGATTCGCGCACCGACCCCCAGGGCACGCTCGACGACGTGCCCGAGGCAGGGGTCGACCCGGCGCTGTTGGACAGCCTGGCGGGCCAGCTGGTGTGGCGCATCGGTCGTGCGGCCGAGGACGCGCCGGTCACGGTGCGCGTCGGGCTCGCCAGCGCCGCGTCGGCCTTCGCCGAGCTCCCGCGCCTGAGGAACGCCACCGACGCGGAGCTTCGCGACGCGATCGACGCGGGCGAGGTCCGTGTCGAGTGGGTCGGGACGAAGGGGCGTTGACGGTGCGCCTGGTCCGTCATGTGGAGTTCGACGTGTTCTCGACCCTGAGTCGTGCGAGCGCCGTCTCGTTCGTTCGCGACGTGCGCAGGAGCCTGTCCCACGCGGAGTTCCTGGAGCGGCTCGAGAGCGACGCCGATGGCATCGTCACGGCGCAGCTTCCGGTGAACGCCGCGCTGTTCGGGCAGCAGAAGCTCCGCTTCCGGAGTCGGCTCGTACCGACCCCGACCGGCGGGATGCTCGAAGGCCTGGAGCTCGACGACGTGCCCGGCTGGGCGCGCGTGTCCGGCCAGGCGGTCGTCGCTGCCGAGCCGGGCGGAAGCCGCCTACACTACCGCTTCGAGATCGAGATCCACCTCGCGCTGCCCGAAGCCGAGCGCTGGGGCGGCCGAGCGCTCGTGAAGATGATCGAGGTGACGGCGGACCAGGTGCTTCGGCGCGTCGGCGAGCGGTTTCCCGACGCGGTCGAATCGGCCGCCCGGGCGTACGAAGCGACCGTCGCCGTCTGAGTCGCGTACGTCCGAGCCTCGCACGCACGTCACTTTCCGACGCAGAAGTTCGCGAACACGTGCTCCAGCGTGGCCTCGGCGATGTCGCCCCGGCCGGTCAGCGACGCCAGCGTGTCCAGCGCGTCCACCAGGTCCAGCGCCATCAGGTCGTCGGGCGCATCGACCGCTCGCGCCAGCGCCGCCTCGGTGCGGGCCAACGCGTCGGCGTGGCGCTCGTGCGTGATCCACAGCTCGCTGCCTGCGGCGTCGCCCAGCAGCCGTTCCGAGATCGCGTCGCGGAGCTTCGCCAGCCCATCGCCGCGCGTGGCGCTGACGGCGATCTGGGTCGGCGCCCCCGCTCCGGCGTCGCCCTCGCTCCACGCGGCGGGAAGGTCGGCCTTGCTGGCGACGATCAACGTCCTCTGGGCCGCGAGCCGCTCGATCAGATCGAGATCCGAGCGCTCCAGCGGTACCGAGCGATCCAGCAGGCACAGCACCAGATCGGCCTGATCGGCAAGCTCCAGCGCCCGCTGCACCCCCGACGCCTCGACGGCGTCCTCGGTCGCGCGCACCCCAGCGGTGTCCACCGCCGTCAGCGGAACCCCTCCGAGCTCCAACGGCGCCTCGAGGTAGTCGCGCGTGGTGCCCGGCACGTCGGACACGATCGAGCGCTCGTACCCCAGCAGCGCGTTCAGCAGGCTGGACTTGCCGGCGTTGGGCCGGCCCACGATCGCGAGCCTGGCGCCACGCTGCACCAGCGAGCCGGCGTCGGCGGTGGCCAGCAGCTCGGCGATCCGTCGCCGCACCGCCGTCAGGGCGGGTCGCACGTCACGTAGCTCGACGCCCTCTTCGGGGTAGTCCAGAACCGCCGTCAGATCGCCGTACGCCTGCGTCAGATCGTCCTGCAGGCGATCGAGCTCGCTGGAGAGCCGGTGGGTGAGTCCGTGCGCGGCGCTCCGTCGCGCACGCTCGCTGCGAGCCTGCACGATGCCGAGCACGCTCTCGGCCTGGACCAGGTCCATCTTCCCGGCCAGGTACGCCCGCAAGGTGAACTCGCCGGGACCCGCCGCGCGCGCGCCGTGCGCCAGGCACGCCGCCAGCACGCGACGAAGCACGGCCGGTCCGCCGTGCGTCTGGATCTCGACGGCGTCCTGCCCGGTGTAGCTGCGTGGTGCCCGGAACACCAGCAGGAGTCCTTCGTCGACGACGCCGCCTCCGTCCTCGACCCGCCCGACGACCACCTGGTGGCTGGGCCGCCGCGAGGGAGAGGGCCCTCCCAGCGGGCGGAAGACCGCGTCGGCGACCTGCAGGGCGTCGGGTCCGGCGACGCGAACGACGCCGATCGCGCCCTCGCCGGGCGCGGTGGCGATCGCGGCGATGGTGTCTCCAGGCGGGGGGAGCGGCACCTCAGGCGGCCGCCTCCACGAACGACTCGGCGGCGGCCTCGACGATGCGCTCGACCTGGGCCTCGCTCAGGGCGTAGGACAGGAACGCCGACTCGAACGCGCTGGGCGGCCAGTACACGCCGCGCTGGAGCATGCCGTGGAACCAGCGGCCGAAGGTGCGAGCGTCGGTCGTGCCCGCCGTGACGTCGTCGCGCACGGGAACGTCGGTGAAGAACGGGGTGAGCATCGATCCGACCCGGTTGACGATCAGGGGGACGCCGGCAGCGTGCGCGCCCGCCTCCAGACCGGCCTGGAGCTGCGCGCCTCTCGCTTCGAGCGTGGCGTACAGGTCGGGGAGCGCGTCCATCGCCCGGAACGTGGCCTGTCCGGCCGCCATCGCGAGCGGGTTTCCCGACAGGGTCCCCGCCTGGTACACGCGGCCGACCGGCGAGACGTGGTCCATGATCTCGGCCGGGCCGCCGTAGGCGCCGACCGGCAGGCCGCCGCCGATGATCTTGCCCCAGCACACCAGGTCGGGCTCGAGCTCCAGCAGCTCCGTCGCGCCGCCGCGCGCCAGGCGGAAGCCGGTCATCACCTCGTCGGCGATGAGCAGAGCGCCGTGCTCGCGTGTCAGCTCGCGCAAGGCGTCCAGGAACGCCGGCTCCGGCTCGACGACGCCCATGTTGCCGACGACAGGCTCGAAGATCACGGCGGCGATCTCGTCGCCCTCCTTCTCGAACAGCGCGCGCAGACCGTCCGGGTCGTTGTAGCGAGCGACCGAGGTGAGCCCGGCGATCGCGTCCGGCACGCCGGCGCTGGAGGGGATCCCCGTCGTCAGCGCGCCCGATCCGGCCGCGACGAGCAGCCCGTCGGCGTGCCCGTGGTAGTTCCCCGCGAACTTCACGATCCGGTCGCGGCCGGTCGCGCCGCGGGCCACGCGCAGCGCGCTCATCGTGGCCTCGGTGCCGCTGTTCACGAAGCGGATCCGGTCGAGGGCGGGGTAGCGACCCAGAACGGTCTCGGCGAGGTCCACCTCGCGCCGCGTCGGCGCACCGAAGCTGGTGCCGTCGCGAGCCGCGTCGGTCACCGCCTCGACGACCTCTGGATGCGCGTGCCCCAGGATCATCGGCCCCCACGAGCCGACCGCGTCCAGGTAGGCGTTTCCGTCCTCGTCCCAGACGGTCGCCCCCTCGCCGCGGACCAGGAACGGGGGCGTGCCGCCGACGCTCCCGAAGGCGCGGGCGGGCGAGTTGACGCCCCCGGGGATGAGGCGCTGCGCACGGGCGAACAGGTCCTTCGATCGGCTCGTATCCATGGGCCGCATGTTCGCACGCGTGCGCGCCCTGGCCCGTGTCCGCGCCTGCCCGTCCGCATGCTCGCGTGTCCTGCCTGCGTGTCCTGCCTGCGTGTCCTGTCCGGGCGGCTCGGGCCGGGCAGGCGCACGGCGAGTTGGTATCGTCCGCCGTGGCCCGCGCTGCGCGGCCCCCGGAGGTGCGCGTGGACATCATCGTCGCTCTGCAGGCCGTCGCGAACCCGACCTTCGACGCCTTCGCGTTGGCCTTGACCAACATCGGCTCGGAAGAGGCGTACGTCGCGCTGCTCGTGGTCGGCTACCTGGCGATCGATGCCCGCGCGACCCGGACCGTCGGACTGGGGCTCCTTGCCGGCTACTACCTCAACCAGCTGCTCAAGGAGGCGTTCGACACCGTCCGCCCGTACGTCGAGCATCCCGAGCTGCTGAGAGGCGAAGCGGCGCGCCGGACCGGGCCCGGTCCGGCCTTCCCCAGTGGACACGCGCAGAGCGCCGCGACGTTCTGGGGGCTGATCGCCGCCGTGGCGCGCCGCGCCTGGGTGACGTGGACGGCCGTCGCGCTGATCGTCGTGATCGGCGCGACCCGCGTGTACCTGGGGGTCCACTGGCCGATCGACGTGGCGGGCGGCTGGGTGGTGGGGGCGGCGACGGTGGCGGCCGTCGTCCTGATCGCCGGCCGGCGACCCCGCCTGGGCACCGTCGCGACGGTGGCGGCGTTCGTGGTCGTGCCTGTCGCCGTGCACCTGTGGCTGACCACCCCCGAGAGCGGCCGGCTCGCGGGCGCGTTCGCGGGCTTCGGCACTGCGCCGCGGCTGTATCGCCATCAGGTCCGCGGCGGACCCGCCCAGCCGCACGGCCCTCGCCCTGCTCGGCTTGGCGCTGGTCTTCGCGTGGCTTCTCGGCACCAGCGTGCTGCTTTCCGACGCGGTGAAGGGGCACGCTTTGGTCGCGCCCGTGCGCTACCTGCTGCTGGCCTGGGCAGGCCTCGTGGTCGCCCCCTGGCTCGGAGCGCGGCTGGGCCTGGTTCCGCGCCCGGAGCGTGCGTGAGCGAAGGGAGCGTCCGACGGGTCGCGCTGACCGTCGAGTTCGACGGCACCGCGTTCAAGGGCTGGCAGTGGCAGCCGACCGGTGAGCGCACCGTCCAGGCCGCGCTCCAAGACGCGTTCGCGGCGCTTCCGGGACGCCACGGCGCGGTGCACGCGGCCGGCCGCACCGACGCGGGCGTTCACGCGCTGGCGATGGTCGCGCACTGCGACACCACCAGCCTCATCGCGGACGACAAGCTGCGGCTCGCCCTGAACGCGCACCTGCCGCGCGACGTGGCGGTCTTGGCGGTCGGCACGGTCGGGCCCGACTTCGAGGCGCAGTTCTCGTGCCGCTACCGGCGCTACCTGTACCGGATGCGGGTCGTTCGCGGCCGCCCCCGCGGGGTGGCGTTGGACCGCGGGCGCGTGCTGATGATCCACCGCGAGCTGGACGTGGACGCCATGCTCCTGGCCGCTCCACGCTTCGCGGGACGGCGGGACTTCTCCAGCCTCGCGACGCAGGAGACGCGCAGTCGGGTACGCACCGTGCACCTGTGCGAGCTGCGACCCGAGCTGGGCGAGCTGCGGCTCCACGTGGCGGCCGACGGGTTCCTGCGCGGCATGGTCCGCGCCATCGCCGGCACGCTCGTTCGGATCGGCGAGCTCGGCTCGGACCCAGGGCTCGTGGACGAGATTCTGGCGGCCCGGGACCGACGACGAGCGGGAGCAGCGGCCCCTCCGCACGCGCTGTACTTCGCCGAGGCCGGCTACGAGCCGTGGAGCCTCGCCCGGAGCGACGTTCGGCTGGCCGAGCGGCTGGACCTGCCGAGGTAGGCTCGGGCCATGGCGAGCACCCACTTCCGTGAAGGCCGTCCCCTCATGGTCGACGTCGGCGACAAGGCGCCCAGCACGCGCGAAGCGGTCGCCGAGGCGATCGTCGTCCTGCCGCCCGCCGCCGCTGCGGACCTGGACGGGGACGCGAAGAAGGGCGATCCGTTGCGCGTCGCCGAGCTGGCGGGGATCATGGGGTCGAAGAAGACCGCGGAGCTCATTCCGCTCTGCCACCCGCTGGCCCTCGACGCGACCGAGGTCGAGGCGGTGCGCGAAGGCGACAAGGTCCGCATCACCGCGCGATGCCGGACGCACGGCCGCACCGGGGTCGAGATGGAGGCCCTCACCGCGGCCAGCGTCGCGGCGCTGACCCTGTACGACATGCTCAAGGGGCGCAGCAAAGGGATCGTGATCGAGTCGGTTCGCCTACTCTCCAAGGAGGGCGGGGTGAGCGGCTCGTGGTCCGCGTGAGACCGCTGGACTCGACCGACCTCGAGAACGTCCAGAGCGTCGACGCCGTGGCGGCCCGGACCGCCCGGCGTCCCCCGGTCGCGACGCGCGGGGCGATCTCGTTCTACGCACGCACCGGGCACGCGTTCGTGGCCGAGGACGCCGGCGGCGTCCGTGGCTTCGCGTTGGCGCAGGCCGTCTGGGACGGGACCCGACCGACGGTGAGGCTCGGGACGCTGGCGGTCGCCCAGAGCTCGGACGCAGAAGCGCGGGCCGCGTTGCTCGAAGCGGTCACCAAGAGCGGCTACGACGCCGCCGTCTACGACCTGACCTGCGAGATCCCCGACGGCGACGACGACGCTCGCGCCCTGCTCGACGCCGCAGGCTGGACGCCTCAGCCGATCCGCGTGTACGGCCGGACCCTCGGATCGAGAGGTGCCACGTGACCCGTCCGGCGGGCGGGGTCCGCGTCCTGCTGGGCGTCCGCGGATTGGACGACGACGACGACCGCCGCCGCGTGCACGAAGCCCTCGCGGCCACGCCCGGGGTCCTCGACGTCGGCGCGGGCGACGCCGGTCAGGTCGAGGTGCGCTACGACGACACCGAGACGACCGTCATGGAGATGATCCGAACGCTTCGCCGGCTCGGCTACCTCGCCGGCATGGAGTGAGCGCGTCGTCCAGCGGCGTCTGGGTAGGCGTGCTCACCTTCGTGGTGGCCACCCCGGGCGCACGCTCGTTGAAGGACAAGCGCGGCATGATCACGCCGATCGTCGAGCGGCTCAGGCAGCGTTTCCCCGTGTCCGTCGCCCGCCTGGCCGACCTGGACCGCTTGGACCGCGAGCGCCTGGGCGTGGTGATCGTCAGCGCCGATGCCGAGGTGTGCCGGCGCGTGCTCGAGCGAGCGCTCCGCTTCGCGGAGAGTTTCGGCCTGCGCCTCGAGGCGACGCGAATCGACGTGGACCGCTGGGACTGAGCGCCGTCGCCGGCGCGCAGCTCGACACGTGCAGCTCGACACGTGCAGCTCGAGGCGTGCAGCGCGAGACCCGTGCCGCGCTGCCCGTGCAGCGCGGTGGGTTGGGCCGCAGGCGCGCCCACGGGTACACTGTCGCCAACGACGCGACGGTGCCGATCGCGCAGGCGGGATTCGACGCCCTCCTGGTCGCACGCGCAGGGCGCCTCGCCAGGAGGTCCGAGATGACGCAGCACCCCTCGCCCGAGACGCCGGGCGACGAGAAGAAGGTCCAGGCGCGCGGAAAGCGTTCCGCTCAGAAGCCCGTCGGCGACGCCACGAACGTTGCCGACGGCGCGCTGTCCACGCTCATCGGCCTCGCCGCTCACGAGGTGCCCGGCGTCGTGGGCATGGCGCCGACCAGCCTGGGCGAGGGGATCCGTCGCATTCTGGGCGTGTCGCAAGCGGACGAGGGGGTCGAGATCGAGCGGTCGGACGAGGCGCCCGATCGACCCGACGTCGTGCTCCACGTCGTCGTCGCGTACGGGGTGAACATCCCCGTGGTCGCCGAGTCCGTCATGGAACGCGTCCGCTACGCGGCGCGGCATTACGGCGGCGTCGAGGTGCGCGAGGTGAAGGTGCACGTCGCCGGGGTGTCCCGTGGCTGAGGCCACCGACGGCTCTCCGAACGTTCTGACCGCTCCCGACCTGGCCGACGCGTTCGCCTTCGCGACCGACTGGCTGGGCGTTCACATCGAAGAGGTCAACGCGCTGAACGTCTACCCGGTCCCGGACGGCGACACCGGCACGAACATGCACCTGACGATGCAGAGCGTCCGGCGTCAGATCGAGGGCGAAGCGCCGCGGACGATGGACCGTCTGGCGCACGCCCTCTCGTACGGCTCGCTGCTGGGCGCGCGCGGCAACTCGGGCGTGATCCTGAGCCAGATCCTCAAGGGATTCGCGGCAGCGATCCGCAAGCGTCGCAGCCTCGACGCGGACGGACTCCGAGACGCGCTGTCGAAGGCGACGGAGAGCGCCTACGCAGCGGTGATGAAGCCGGTCGAGGGGACGATCCTCACGGTCTGCCGAGCGATGAGCGAGCACGCGGCCAAGCGAGGCGGACCGGCGCGGCCGCTGGAGCTGCTGACCGCGACGGTGGCCGCGGGGCACGAGGCCCTCGCGAAGACGCCGGAGCAGCTTCCGATGCTCAAGCAGGCCGGCGTGGTGGACGCGGGGGGCCTCGGCCTGCTGCGCATGCTGGACGGCGTGGTGGCGCACTACGAGGGTCGCGACCTGCCGCCGCCTCCGAAGGTCGAGCATCACGCCCAGGAACAGTTCGAGGAGGAGGCGTTCGGGTTCTGCACCGAGTTCCTGCTCTCGGACGTGACCGTGTCGACGAAGGAGATCCAGGATCTGGTCGAGCCGTACGGCGACTCGCTGCTGGTCGTGGGCGCCGAAGGCTACGTCAAGGGGCACATCCATACCGAGGAGCCCGAGCGGCTCCTGGCCGAGGTCGGGCAGTACGGCCGGATGGTGCGCTCCAAGGTCGAGGACATGAGCGAGCAGCACAGCGAGATCCTCGCGAACGTCGAGCTGGGAGAGGCCGAGGCGCCCACCGTGGCGCTCGTCGCGGTGAGCGACGGCTACGGCGTGACCAACGTGTTCCGCAGCCTGGGCGCGCGGGTCGTGGGCGGGGGACAGACCAACAACCCTTCGGTGCAGGACATCGCCGACGCGGTCCGTTCGGTCGGCGCCCAGACCGTGATCGTGATGCCCAACAACAAGAACATCGTCATGGCCGCCGATCGCGTCATGGAGCTCGTCCCGGATCGCGACGTGCGGGTGCTGCCCACGAAGACGCTGGGGCAGGGGTTGGCCGCCGCGGTGCTGTTCCGCGACAACGCCGATCCCGACTCGCTGATGTCCGAGATGCAGGAGGCGGCCGAGGCGGCCGTCACGCTCGAGGTCACCACCGCCAGTCGCGACGCCACGATCGACGAGGTCAGCGTCGAGGAGGGCCAGTTCATCGGCCTCGCCGAGGGCAAGCTCCGGACCAGCGGCGACGAGCCCGAGCAGGTGCTCCGCACCCTCGTCGACCAGGTCGGCGAGGACGCCGAGATCGGAACGCTGTTCTACTCCTCCGTCATCGATGCAGCCCGCGCCAAGAAGGTCGCCGAGGCGCTGATGGAGGAGCACGACGGCCTCGAGGTCGAGGTGCACGCCGGGGCTCCGGACCTGTACCCGTTCCTGATGGTGCTCGAATAGCCGCGCAGTCCGCTGCGCGTCGGGACGCGCGTCCGTGGACGAGGATGATGAACGCGCCGTGAAGACGGAGTGGCAGCTGCGTCACTCCGTCGCGACGTTTCCCGCTATGCTCGACGACAAGGAGGTTCATGATGACGAGATTCTTCTACCTGCTTTCGGCCGCCGCCATCGCCGCGGTTCTGGGTGCCTGCACCGTGACCTTGTCCATCACCGACCAGGTGGACAGGACCGTCGCGGCCGGCGCCTTCACGGGCGCTGACCTGGCCGCTGCAGCCCCCGCCGACGACGTCACACTGGGCGCCGGCGAGTCGATCATCTACCGTGTGAACGTGCCCAGCACGTCGGCCGACGCGCTGTACCTGTACCTGGACGCGGAACTGGACCTGTACGTGTACCGCGACTCGGGCAGCCTCTACGCGACCAGCGCCAGCGCCGATTTCTTCGCCGGTGGGAGTGCTGGGCTGGCCGTGTCGGCGACCGGAGCCACGCTCTCGCCGACGGACGTTTCGGCGAACCTCGCCTGCCCAGGTAGCTGCGTGATCCTCCCCAGCGGCACCAGCGATCCGGTCTACGTGCGCATCCGCAACACCTCTTCGTCCGATCGGAGCGTGTCGTTCTACGCTGCGCTGCGTGATTTCGAGGACACCTCGGAAGCGACCAGCGGCCTCGACGCCCTCGAGGTCGGTGTCACGACTGGTGCGCTCGAGACGCTTAGCGACGTCGACGCGTACGAAGTGCAGACGCCCGGCACGCTCTACTTCGACGGAACCCTCGATGCGGGAATCGTGTTCGAGGCCGAGATCACCGATCCGATCTACGGTACGACACGCGTCCTGTCGAGCGGAGACTCCGCCGCGGTGTTGGATTTCGAGGAGGTCCGCGTCTACGCGGTGAACGACCGCGCCGCCGTGTCCGGCAAGAGCCTGTACTTCCTCGAGCTCCAGTAGTCGATCCGAGCGCTGTGCGGCTCGCGATCATCGGCGCCACCGTTCCCATGCGGTGGCGCCGCGCTCGATGCGTGGTCGTCAGGATGAAGACGTGCATCGTTGCGTGTCTCGTAGCACTGTCTTCGTCCGGCGCTGCGGCGTCGGCGTGCGCGTTCGCAACCGAGCCGAGCGTGCGGGACGCGTTGGCCAGCATCGAAGGCCCGTTGCCGGCGCTTCCTGAGCTGGCCGCGTCGGACCCGGCGCGAACGCTGCTGCAGGACCCGTCGCGTCGAAGCGAAGGCGACGCCGTCGATCCCGAGATCGCGGCGGGCCAGGTGTACGGCGTGCCGTGGCCCGCGGTCGCCGAAGATCACGCGCCGACGGCGCAGGCGGTCGCCGCCTGGGCGCAGGCCGCCTCGCGCTCGGTCAGCGCCTACGGCGTGTTCGTGCACGATCGCTCGCTGGGCGCGATCGTCGCGGCCGGCACCTACTGGACCAGCCCGCTTGTCGATCGCCTCGAGGTCACCCGGCTGGCCGCGCCCTGGCCCGGCGCGATGCCGAACGCACGGCTGCTGGCCACGTCGGGATCGTGTCGGGTCACCGTGCGCACCTGGCTGGAGCTGCCGGTCGAGCTGGTGGAGGAGATGACGGCGCTGGACGACGAGACCGACGCGAGCGCCAGCGTCTACCTCGTGGCGAACGTGCCGGGCGGCGACCCCGCACGAAGCTGGATCGACCTGGACGAGCTGTTGGACGCCGTCACGTTCGACCACCCCGCCACGCGCGACGCCACGTCGTTCTACCTCTGGTTCGTGGGCCCGAGCGCGAACCCGGTCACGCTGGCCCGTGCGCTCCCGCGGGTCCGCAGCAATTTGGGGCCCCGCGCCCTGTGGGGCCTGGTGCAGGACCTGCGCTAGCCGCTCGCGATCGCCGCTCGGATGGCGTCCCGCATCGCTCGCGTCGCGGCGGCCGCCTCGCGCGGCGGATCGTCGCCGTCACGGTAGGTGAGGCTCCGGCTGGCCGACACGACCGCTCCGAGCCCGTCGGCGTCGAACGCGGCGCGCACGCCTTCGGCGCTGGCGCCCTGCGCGCCGTAGCCGGGGACCAGCAGAATCGAGTGGGGAAGACGGCGACGCAGCGACGCCAGGCGCTCCGGCACGGTGCCGCCCACGACCGCGCCCAGCGGGCCGTAGCCATGGGCGTCCACGCCCGCCTCGCGCGCCCGCTCGGTCAGCAGGTCGGCCAGCCGGTCGGCGACCGTCACCGCGCCCGTGCCGGTGTCGGCCAGCGCCAGCTCCTGCAGGTCGGCGCCGCCGGGGTTGCTGGTCCGAACCAGCACGAACACGCCGCGGTGCTCCCGCTGGGCGGCCAAGACGAACGGCTCGATCGCGTCCATGCCCAGGTACGGCTGCACCGTCAGCGCGTCGGCGGCGAACACCCCGCCTCCGAGGTAGGCGTCGGCGTACGCCTCGGCGGTCGAGCCGACGTCGCCCCGCTTGGCGTCCAGGATCACGGGGATGTCGCGCTCGCGAGCGTCGGCCAGCAGCTGCGCCATGCCGATCAGGCCGGGCACGCCCATCCGCTCGAAGAACGCGCTCTGGAGCTTGACGCAGGCGAGGTCGTCGGCCGCCGCGTCGATGAGGTCGCGGAAGTACACGACCACGGCCTTGGCCACCTTGGCGGGGTCGCCGGCGTGGCTTGCGGGGTGCGTCGAGGGGTGCAGGTCCGGGCGAGGATCGATGCCCATGCAGACGTGCGTGCCCAGCGCCTCCATGCGGGCATGGAGGCGCTGGGCGAACGGCGCGGTCGGAGCAGACCCGGAGCCGCCGCCCGGCAGGTCGTCCTGGCCGTCCCCGTCCCGATCGCGGGCGAGGTGCGCGGCCGTGTGGCCCGCGGCGTGGTCCACCTCAGGCGGCCACGCGGCCGTGGCAGTGCTTGTACTTCTTGCCGCTACCGCACGGACACGGATCGTTGCGGCCCACCTTCTCGCCGACCTCGATCGGTGCGGTCCTGGCCTGTGCCTGCCCGCCGCGCGAGCCGCCCGCGGCGGCCGCCGCGATGCCGGTCGGTACGCCGGAGCCGTCGTCGTAGCTGACCTGCGTCTGGCGCTCACGGCGGTGGAGCGGCTGCTCGGTCCGCACCTGGACGCGGAACAGCAGCTTGGCGACGTTCAGGCGGATGTTCGCCTTCATCTCCTCGAACAGGTTGAAGCCCTCGAACGCGTACTCCTGCAGCGGGTTGCGCTGGCCGTAGCCACGCAGGCCGATGCCCTGGCGCAGCACGTCCATGTTGTGGAGGTGCTCCTTCCAGTGCTGATCGACCACCTGGAGCACGATGTAGCGCTCGAGCTGCCGCATCAGGTCCGATCCGAACTCCTCCTCGCGAGCGGCGTACGCCTCCTCGATCGCGGGAACCAGCGTCTGCGTCGCGTCGTCGGGATCCTGACCGCGGAGCGCCTCGTAGTCGAAGTCGGTCAGCGGCGGAACGGCGTCGAGGATCGCGGTGCGCAGGTCCCCGATCTCCTGCTCCTCCGGCTCGAGCTGCAGGTTGAGCGCGGACTGCACCTGCGCGTCGACGTACTCGGCGATCATGTCCTGCACGTCGTCGCTGATGTCGTTCCCGAGCAGGATGTCGCGGCGCTGGGCGTAGATCACCTCGCGCTGCTTGCTCATGACGTTGTCGTACTCGAGCAGCTGCTTGCGGATCCCGAGGTTGCGGTCCTCGACGCGCTTCTGGGCCCGCTCGATGGCGCCGCTGACCATCTTCGCCTCGATCGGCTGGCTGTCGTCCATGCCCAGCCGGTCCATCATGCCCAGGACCCGCTCGTTCGCGAACAGCTGCATCAGGTCGTCCTCGAAGCTGACGAAGAAGCGGCTGCTGCCCGGGTCGCCCTGGCGGCCGGAGCGGCCCCTCAGCTGGTTGTCGATCCGGCGCGCCTCGTGCCGCTCGGTGCCGATGATGTGCAGGCCGCCCGCCTCGATCACCTTCTGATGGTCGGCGGTCGCCTCGTCGCGCAGGCGCTCGAGCTTGCCGAGCATGTCCGGCGGCAGGCCCTCCATCCGCGCGGCGATCTCCTTGCGCGTCGTCCATCTTCTCGCGCATGACCGACTTGATCAGCAGCTCGGTGTCGCTGTCGTAGCGCTCGAACCCCTCGCGCACCAGCAGCTGCCGGCCCAGCGCCTCGGGGTTCCCGCCCAGCACGATGTCCGTCCCGCGACCCGCCATGTTCGTGCTGATCGTGACGGCGCCGCTGCGACCGGCCTGCGCCACGATGTCCGCCTCGCGGCCGTGGTACTTCGCGTTCAGCACCTCGTGCGGGACGCCCTTGCGCTTGAGCATGCGCGAGAGCCGCTCGGACGCGTCGATCGTGACCGTCCCGACCAGGATCGGCTGCGCGTTGGCGTGGATCTCGATGATCTCGTCCACCACCGCGGTGTACTTGCCCTCCTCGGTCCGGTACACCATGTCCTCGCCAGTCCTTGCGGATCACCGGGTCGTTGGTCGGGATCACCAGCACGTCCGAGGCGTAGATCTCCTGGAACTCCTTCTCGTCCGTCTTCGCGGTCCCGGTCATCCCGGCGATCTTGTCGTACAGCTTGAAGAAGTTCTGGTACGTGACCGTCGCGAGCGTCTGGTTCTCCCGCTCGATCTTCACGCCCTCCTTCGCCTCGATCGCCTGGTGCAGGCCCTCGCCGAAACGCCGGCCGGGCATCAGCCGGCCCGTGAACTCGTCGACGATCACGATGCCGCCGCCCTCGTCCTTCACGTACTGCTTGTCGAGGTGGTAGTGCTCCTTGGCGCGCAGCGCCTGCCGCACCATGTGGCCGAGCTCCATGTTCTCGTGGCTGAAGATGTCGTCGATCTTGAGCAGCTTCTCGGCCTTGGCGATGCCCTGCTCGGTGAGGTGGACGTCCTTCGTCTTGCCGTCGGCGGTGTAGTCGCCGGTCGGGGGCACGTTCTCGCCCTCGCCGGGCTCGCCGCGCTCGAGCTTGCGGGCGATGTCCGCCATCACGAAGTACTTGTCCGTCGCGACCTCGGCCGGGCCGGAGATGATCAGCGGCGTGCGCGCCTCGTCGATCAGGATCGAGTCGACCTCGTCGATGATGGCGTAGTGCAGCGGGTTGTGCTCGCGCAGCACCAGCTGATCGGGCCGGAACGCCATGTTGTCGCGCAGGTAGTCGAAGCCCAGCTCCGAGTTCGTGATGTAGGTGACGTCCTTGCGGTACATCTCGCGCCGGGTGGCGTTGTCGTGACCGTGCTCGATCACGCCGACGTCCAGACCCAGGCCGCGGTAGACGGGCCCCATCCACTCGGCGCCGGTCCGCGCGAGGTAGTCGTTCGTGGTGACCAGGTGGCTGCCCTCGCCGTCGAGCGCGTTGAGCACCAGCGCCAAGGGGGCGACGAGGGTCTTGCCCTCGCCGGTCTTCATCTCCGCGATCCGGCCGTAGTGGAGCGCCGCGCCGCCGACGAGCTGAACGTCGTAGTGCCGGAGGCCCAGGTAGCGCTTGGCGGACTCGCGCGTCAGCGCGAACGCCTCGGGCATGAGCTCCTCGAGGGTCTCGCCGGCCTCGCGACGCTCGCGCAGCGCGGCGTACGTCGCGGCGAGGTCCTCGACCTTCTCCATCTCCGCCTCCAAGGCGTTGGTGGCACCGACGACTTCCTTGTCGAGCTTCGCGACCTCACGGTCGTTGCTGTCGAAGAACTTCTGGATGAGTCCGAGCATGGTTCGGGTGAGTCTCCCTCCGCGGTTCGGCGGCCGCCGGGGTCGCCGGGCGTCGCCGGGGGCCGCATCGGCCGGTGCGGCCGCGTCGTCGCAATAGTCCGAGTCTAGCACCGGCATGGCGACGTTCCGTCAGCCACAGGACCGCGCCAGCACGGCGATCCTGGTCAGGGCGTTGGAGCCGTACCGACGCACCGACGGCGCGTCGTGCACCCCGCCCGGGTCCAGCACGGCGGCCAACGCAGGCGCCAGGTCCAGGCCGCTGGGGTGCTGGAACACGTACACGCCGCCGGGCCGGGCAGGACCGTGGCGAACGATCTCCGCGAAGATCGCGCCGAGGTCCAGGGGGTAGGGCGGCGCAGCGAAGACCACCTCGTACCGTCCGGGTCGCGTGCGCGCGACCTTCAGCGCGTCGCCCTGGACGATCTCGGCCCGCACGCCCAGTCGCCCGGCGTTGCGGCGGAGAACCCCCGCCGCGGCGGCGTCCAGCTCGACCAACGTGGCGGGGAAGCCGCGACTGGCCGCCTCGAGCCCCACGGCACCCGAGCCGGCGTACAGATCGAGGAACGGCCCGCGCTCCCGGAACTGCAGCGCGTCGAACAGCGCCTCGCGCAGCCGCGACGGGCTGGGGCGCGTCCCGCGGGCGGGCGTGTCCAACGTCATGCCCTTCGCGCTGCCTGCGAGGATGCGCGGCTTCGACATGGCGGCATGGTCGCACGAAGACGGCGCGCACGCGCACGAACCCGAGGCGGCCGAGTCCCGCGGTAGAGTGCCGCTCGTGATTCGCGCCCTGGCCCCCGACGAGCTCGTGTGGTTTCTGGCGCGGGCGTTGGCCTTCCAGGGCCACGGAGACCCGATGGGGCTGGCGCAACGCCTCGCGCCCAGCTTGAAGAACGCCCGGCGCGACGGCCAGCGCACGTTCGTGTGGCTGGGCGCCGACGGGCCTCCCCGCGCCGGCGCCCATTTCCGCGCACCCGACCCGGACGACGACGCCCGCACCGCCCGGCTGGGCCCGCTGTGGCACGACGGCGACGAAACCGAGGCGCGGGCGTTCATCCACGGGGCTGCTGGGCACGACGCCCCACGACGCCGTCGAGGTGCGCCTGGACGGCGTGCCGGCCGCGGCGCGCGACCGGCTCGCCAGCTGGCTCGGACCGCTGGGCTTCGAGCCGACCGAGCGAATCCGGATGCGCTTCCTGCTCGCGGACACGCCGCCGCTGGGTCGACCGCTGTCGCTGGACGCCTGGACGGCCGAGACGGACGCCGCGTTCCGCGAGCTCTACCTGGCCGCCGAGGGCGAGGCCGGGGGCGGACCGCGCTGGTCGTGGCTCAAGCGCCAGGGCGGCCGTTTCCGTCCCGACCTCTGGTTCCTCGCCCGGCCCGCGCCGGACCAGGAGCCGATCGGCTACGCGTTCTGTCACGGCGACGATGCGCTCGACGCACGCTACCGGCTGGTCGCCGTGGGCGTGCTGCCGGAGCATCGCGGCTCGACGGAGATGGTCCGTCGCCTGGTGCTGACGACGCTTCTCGAGCTCGCGGCACGGAGCCCGTTCGGCTCGGTCGACGTGCAGGCGGACGTGCACGACCCGAAGCTGGTCCGGATCCTGCAGTCGCTGGGGTTCGACGACCTGGGGCACGAGCCCCGCTTGGAGCGTCGCCCCGACTGAGCCACGACGTCGGCCACGACGCCGGCCACGATCCTGCCGGCTCCGTCGTTCGTCGGAGGACGACGGCACGCCGGCTTGCTACGCTCGCGTCATGAACCTACTCATTCGCTGGGCGCTGAACGCGCTGGCCCTCTGGCTCACCGTGCAGCTCGACATCGGCGTCTCCATGGCGACGTCGGGCCTCGGACCGCTGCTGATCTCGGCCCTGGTGCTGGGGCTCGTGAACGCGATCATTCGACCGATCATGGTGCTGCTGACGCTGCCGCTCACCGTGCTGACGCTGGGCCTGTTCCTGCTGGTCGTGAACGCGTTGGCCCTGGGGGTCGTGGCCGCGCTGACGCCCGTCCAGCTGTCCGGCTTCGGCGGCGCGGTTCTCGGGGCGCTGGTCCTGACGATCATCAGCACCCTGCTGTCGCGGCTGTTCCGCGACGAGAAGGGAATCGTGCGGCGCTGACCGTCTCGCCCCGGCAGGTACGTTCGAGCGCGCGCCGCCTGGGCGCGCGCTCTTTTGGCATGCATCGCTCGCTCGATCGCGCTGCGCGCCGGCGCGCACCGCGTCGGCGGACGTCGCTCAGGCGCGCGCGCCGGGGCGCTCGTCCGCGTCGCCGGCGGGAGGCGGGTACGCCGAGTCGGGCGCCGGCAGGAGCATTTCGGCCAGGACCTCGGAGAACGAGCTGACCGGCACGACCTCGAGCTCGCTCATGACCGCCTCGGGCACGTCCTCGAGGTTCGCCCGGTTGTCCTCGGGCAGCAGGACCCGGTGGATGCCCGCCTGGTGCGCGGCGAGCAGCTTCTCCTTCACGCCGCCGATCGCCAGCACCCGGCCCCGCAGGGTGATCTCGCCGGTCATGGCGACGTCGCCCCGTACCTTCCGTCCGGTCAGCGCCGAGACGACGGCGGTGGCGATGGCGATGCCCGCCGACGGACCGTCCTTGGGGGTCGCGCCTTCGAGCACGTGCACGTGCAGGTCACGGCTCTCGTGGAACCCTTCGGGAAGTCCGAACTCCTCGGCATGGTTGCGGAGGTAGGTGATCGCGGCCTGCGCCGACTCCTTCATCACCTCGCCCAGCTGCCCGGTCAACGCGACCTTGCCGGTGCCCGGCACCGCCACCGCCTCGATGTCCAGCGTCACGCCGCCCACCGAGGTCCACGCCAGTCCGTGACTCAGACCGATCTGCGGCTCCTTCTCGGCCTGCTCGTCACGGAACGGCGGGACGCCGAGAAGCTCGCGCGCCTCCTCCTCGCTCAGCACGTGCCCGCCCTCCCAGGCGTCGGCCAGGTAGCGCTTGGCGCTCTTCCTGGCCAGCTTGGCGATGAGACGATCGAGGTTGCGGACGCCGGCCTCGCGGGTGTACTCGGTCACCACGCGGCGGAGGGCGCTTTCGTCGATCTGGAGCCTGTCGGACAGGCCGTGATCGGTGATCTGGCGCGGGACGCGGTAGCGCTTGGCGATCTCGAGCTTCTCCTGAAGCGTGTAGCCGGGGATCTGGATGACCTCCATGCGGTCCAGGAGCGGCTTGGGCACGGTCGAGAGCGTGTTCGCGGTGGTGATGAACATGACCTTGGACAGGTCGTAGGGGATCTCGAGGTAGTGATCGGCGAAGGTGTCGTTCTGTTCCGGGTCGAGCACCTCGAGCAGGGCGGAGGAGGGGTCGCCGCGGAAGTCCGCGGTCATCTTGTCCACCTCGTCGAGCAGGAACACCGGGTTCGTGGTGCCCGCGGTCTTCATGCCCTGGATGATCCGGCCCGGCATCGAGCCGATGTAGGTGCGGCGGTGGCCGCGAATCTCGGCCTCGTCACGCACGCCGCCCAGGCTCATGCGCACGAACGAGCGGTCCATGCTCCTGGCGATCGACTTGCCCAGGCTGGTCTTGCCGACCCCGGGAGGTCCGACCAGACAGAGGATCGGGGACTTGTACTCGGCGTCCGGCGCGTCCTTCGTGAGCTGCCGGACCGCCAGGAACTCCAGGATGCGCTCCTTGGGCTCTTGCAGCGCGTAGTGGTCCTCGTCCAGGATCTCGGCCGTGTGCGCCACGTCCAGCCGCTCCTCGTCCATCTCGGACCACGGCAGCTCCAGCAAGGTGTCGAGGTAGGTCCGGACCACGGTGGCCTCGGGGCTGCCTCCCGGCATCTTCTCGAGCCGGTCGACCTCCTTCAGGGCACGCTCGTTCGCGGCCTCGGGGAGCTTCTTCTCCTCGATCTTCGCGCGCAGCGCCTCGATCTCGTCGGTCTCGTCGTGCCCGAGCTCCTTCTGGATCGCCTTCATCTGCTCGCGCAGGTAGTACTCGCGCTGGTTCGAGTCCATCTGCTGCTTCACCCGCGCGCTGATCTGCTTCTCGGTGTCGAAGCGCTCCAGGTCGCGCGACAGGAAGCCGAACACCATCTCGAGCCGGGCGTGCGCGTCCGGCTCCTCGAGCACCGCCTGCTTGTCCGCCACCTCCCAGGTCGCGTACTTGGCGACGACGTCGGCCAGCGGTCCGGCCTCCTTGAGGCCTCGCAGGTTCTCGAGGTGGAACGAGTCCAGCCGCAGCCCCTTGTTCTGCTGCGCGTAGTCCTGGAACGCCGACTTCGTCTGCTCGACCAGCGACGCCACGGCAGCGTCGCCCTGCGCCACGCGCTCCTCGAGCGTCGTGACCTGCGCCCGCAGCGTCGGGCCGGGAACGTAGGCGTCGATGGCGGCGCGCTCGCGTCCCTCGACGAGGACCTGCAAGGTGTCGTCCGGCAGCCGGATGACCTGCTTGACGACGCACAGCGTCCCGACGGCGTACAGGTCGTCGCCCCCGGGGTCGTCGACGCGCGCTTCGCGCTGGACGACGAGGAGCACGCGGTTGTCCGCGGCCTGAGCCTCTTCGAGGGCTCGCTTCGACTTCGGACGCCCGACGTCGACGTTCTCGAGGGTGCGCGGAAGCACGACCTGATTCCTGAGTGCGATGACGGGCAGTTCCCAATCCATGCCCGAGTAGACACCGCGCGCCCCCGGCGATCGGTAAGCCGGCTGACGTCGCCTGGGAGACGCAGTACCGTCGGAGACGGACGTTTCGAACGTGAGCCCGTCGACGAGCGACGACGTCCTCAGCCGGCGCGGAGCCGCTCGAGCGACGCCGCGTCGGCGCGCAGACCCATCGCGCGGGCCGTCCCCAGCAGCTCGCCAAGCGTCGTCCCTGTCGGCGACCGCGCCTCGTGCGCAGGCGACAGCTGCAGCGCGCGAACCCGCGCACGAAGCGCCAGTGGGCGATGAGGCGCGGCATCGGCGGCCTTCGCGGCCTCTACCAGTCGAGCCGCGTCACGCTCGGCCAGGCCCAGGGCCAGAAGCGCGCGGGCGATCCCGGCCGGGTCGCGGACGCGCTGGGCGCGGCCGAGGGCACGCGAGGCCAGGGGCGCCGCCTTGGCCGGCGCGCGCCAGCCCAGGTGCGCGAGGGCGAGGCCCGCGAGGGGAACGACCGAGACCGCCTCCGACGTCGAGAACTCGCTGACGCCGAGCGCCTCGCCGAACGCCTCGACCGCGTCTCGCGGCCGTCCGAGGGCCAGCGCCGCCTCGCCCCGCACGCACGACGCCCCGATCTGGAGCGGTCCGTCCCGGTGGCGCCGCGCGAGCGCCGAGGCGTGCCCCGCCCGCCGCTCGCCCTCCGCCAGCGCCTCCGCGTCGCCTCGCCACACCAGCGCCGCCGCCAGCTGCAGCTCCAGGTAGCCGTCCTCCCAGCTGCCCAGGGCCTCATACAACACGCCCACGGCGTCGTCGATCCGGCCCAGGAAGATCCGCAGCTGCCCCAAGCGAGCGTGCAGGCGCGCGCGCTCGGCAGGGTCGAACCGCGATGCCTCTTCGAGCGCGCCGGCCAGGCGCGCCTCGGCGGCAGCCGGATCGGTGCCCCAGGTCCGGGCGACCTCGTCCAAAAGAAGCTTGGCACGCGCATCGCTCGTCGCCATCGGGGCCACGATAGCGGGCTCCGCGCCGAAGCGGTAGCGTGGATGCGTGCGACGCATCGTTCATCTCGACGCCGACGCCTTCTATGCGGCGGTCGAGCAGCGCGACCGACCCGAGCTGCGGGGACGGCCGATCGCGGTGGGCAGCGGCGCACGCCGCGGGGTGGTGATGACGGCCAGCTACGAGGCTCGGCGCTTCGGGGTGCGGAGCGCGATGCCCTCGGCGCAGGCGCTCCGGCTCTGCCCGGAGCTGCAGTTCGTGCCGGCACGCATGGACGCCTACGCCCAGGCGGGCCGCGCGCTGCTGGACCTGTACCGCTCCTACACCGACCTGGTGGAGCCGCTGGCGCTGGACGAGGCCTACCTCGACGTCAGCGATCCCAAGCGCGGCCCGGCCAGCGGAACGCGGATCGCCCAGGCGATCCGCCACGAGGCCGTCGTCGCGACCGGCCTGATCGTCTCGGCCGGCGTGTCGTACTGCAAGCTGCTGGCCAAGCTGGCCAGCGACGACGCGAAACCCGATGGGCTCCGCGTCGTTCCGCCAAACGAAGCAGGCGCGTTCCTGACGAGTCTCCCGGTTCGCAGGATCCACGGCGTCGGCCCACGCACGGCGGAGCGACTGGCCCAGCTGGGGACCTACACGGCCGGTCAGCTAGGCGAGCAGGACCCCGCCGAGCTGGAGGCACGCTTCGGCAAGCTCGGCAGACACCTGTGGCTCATGGCGCGCGGCGAGGACGACCGACCGGTACGCCCCGACCGCGAGCGCAAGTCGGTGTCGTCCGAGACGACGTTCGATCGCGACCGCGTCGGCGTCGCGGCGCTGCTCGAGGATCTCCCTGCCGTGTGCGCGTCCACCGCGCGGCGCGCCGGCCGGGCACGGGTCGCGGGGCGCGTCGTCGTCGTCAAGATCAAGGACGCCGATCACCGGATCGTCACGAGGCAGCGCCGCACGGCGCGCCCGGTCGCGAGCGCGGCCGAGCTGCGGACCGTCGCGGCCCAGCTGCTGCGCGAGCGGGTCCCCGTGGACCGACCGGTCCGTCTGCTGGGCGTCGGGCTCGCCGACCTGGTGCCCGAAGGAGCGCCCGAGATCCAGCCGGCGCTGTTCCCGGGCCTCGTCGAGGTGGACGCCTCCTTCGACGTGTCGCACGCAGGCGCCACGCGCGCCTACCCTTCGGACGAGTCCGCCGCGAGCTAGCGCCGGGTCAGCGCTCGATCCGGAGCTCGCTGGCCACGCCGTCCTTCGCCACCTCCGCCGACCAGCCCCGTTGGCGCAGGTGATCGCGGAACGAGGCGAGCACGTCCGGCTCGCCGTGGACGAGGTGGACCGAGGCGTCGCCCGAGTCCGCCAGCCACGCCGTCAGGTCGTCGCGGTCCGCGTGGGCGGAGAGGCCGCCGATGGTGTGGATGCGGCCGCGCACCGCGATCTCGTCACCGACCAGCCGGACCCGTTGCGCCCCGTCGACCAGCGCCCGCCCCAGCGTCCCCGACGCCTGGTAGCCGACGACGATCAGGTGGGTCTCGGGCTTCCAGATGTGGTGCTTCAGGTGGTGCACGATGCGGCCGCCCGTCATCATCCCCGAGCCGGCCAACACGATCGCGGGCTCGTCCAGATCGTTCAGGGCGCGGCTCTCGTCGCTGGACACCGTGGTTTCGAAGCGTGGCGGCGCGAACGGATCGATCCCGGCGTCCACCAGCTCGCGCACCTCGGGCCGGAACCGGCCCACGTGCTCCTGGTAGACCGCCGTCATCCTCGTCGCCATCGGCGAGTCCAGGAACACCGGCAGCTCTGGGATCTCTCCCGAACGCTGCAGGCGCGCGATCTCGTAGAGCACCGTCTGCGTCCGCTCCAGCGCGAACGTCGGGATCAGCACCCGGCCGCCGGCCTCGGCCGCTTCGGCCAGAACCTCGCGCAGCTCGGCGCGCGTCGCCTCGCGTGAGCGGTGCGTCCGGTCGGCGTAGGTGGCTTCGCACAGCACGGCACGTGCGCGCTTCGGACCGTCGGGTGGAGGGTGGAGGATGCTCTCGCGGTTGCCCAGGTCGCCCGAGGCGATGATCGTTCCCTCCCCGTCGTCGATCTCGAGCCAGGCGCTGCCGATGACGTGGCCGGCGGGATGGAAGCGGACCTTCAGCCCGACCACGTCCACGGTGTCGCCGAACGACACGGTGCGCATCGCGTCGAGCGCCCGGTCGACGTCCTGCTCCTCGTACGGAAGCGGCTCGACGTCGCCCTCGCGTCCGGCGCGGCGGGCCTTGCGAAGCGCTCGGGCACGATCCTCGCGCGCGATCTTGGCCGCGTCTCGCAGGATGATCTCGGCGATGGTCCGCGTCCCCGGCGCCGCCAGCACGGGCCCTTCGAACCCGTCGGCGATCAGCTTGGGGAGCCGGCCGACGTGATCGAGGTGCGCGTGCGTGAGAAGGACGGCGTGGACCTCGGCCGGACCGAAGGGGAACGGCTCGCGGTTGCGGCGCTCCAGCTGGGGCGGCCCCTGGAACATGCCGCAGTCGACCAGGATTCGCGCGTCGCCGATGCGTAGCAGGTGGCACGAGCCGGTCACGGTCTCCGCCGCGCCCGCGCTCAGCAGGACGGCCGCTGCGGCGTCTTGGGGACTCGGGGTCGTCATGCGGACCTCCTGATTCAGGACCGAGCGCTCGACCTCACGATACGACCTCGCGCCGCCGGAGCCGGGCGACGAAGAAGCCGTCGAGCCCGTCCAGCGGAAGGATGAACGTCCCCGCTCCGGCCGGCCGCGCCTGGACCGGTGGATCGACCGCCTCCGGATCGAACGCCGGGTGACGCGACAGGAAGGCGTCGATGCGCCCTGGTCCTTCCTCCGGCGTCAGCGCGCACACGGCGTAGACCAGCACCCCGCCCGAGTCGGTCAGCGCGGCCGCGGTGTCCAGCAGCCGGTCCTGCGAGGCCGCCAGGGCGTCCACGTCGCCAGGACCCAGGCGCAAGGGGATCTCGGGATGGCCGCGCAGCGTCCCCGTCCCGCTGCACGGCGCGTCCAGCAGAACGTACGGAGCGGGCTGGACCCCGGCCGGCGGCTCGCGCAGGTCGGCGACCCGGTGATCCACCTCGAGTCCCAGCCGCGCCAGGTTGCGGCGCGCCTGGTCCACCTTCGACGCGGACAGCTCGATCGCCTCGACCGCCGCGCCGCGCGCGGCCAGACCCGCGGCCTTGACGCCGCGCCCGCTGCACAGGTCCAGGACGCGGTCGCCACGGCCGGCGCCGAGCATCTCCGCGACGATGTGCGAGGCAGGATTCTGCGGCTGCACCAGCCCTTCACGGAACGCCTCCAGATCGCCCAGGCGGCGCGAGGGACGAACCCGCAGCGTTCCCTCGACCGGGCCGGAAGCGACCTCGCAGCCATCGTCTTCGAGCGAGGCGCGCGCTTCGGCGGCGAACGCGACGAGCCACAGCGGGGAAGGGGTACGCATCGCGTCGGCCGCGCGCTCGGCGTCGTCGCCCAGAGCCGATGCGAGTCGCTCCCACAGCCAGGTCGGAAGCGACGCACGGGTCGCGGGAGACGGATCGACGGGGGGCTCGACGCGCCTGAGCACCGCGTTGGCCAGCCCCGCGAGGCGGGGGTGCCGCCTGCCTACGATGCCGACCCAGGCGTCGACCGCGGCGTGCGGTGGGGTGCCGCGGATCAGCTTCTCAAAGCTGCCCAGGCGGAGCGCGTCGACGACGTCGCCCGGCAGCCCGTCCGGGTTCCTGAGCCGGGGCGCCAGGGCGGCGTCCAGCCAGATGCGCCAGCGCACGGCGCCGTAGACGAGGTCGGTGATCAACGAGCGGTCGCGGGGCGACACGTGCGACCGGTCCAGCGCCCTCCCGAGCTCACGCGAGAGCAACGCTCCGCTGCTGGCGCGGAGCGTCGTCTGGAGCGCGATCTCTCGGGCCGTCCGAAGGCGCCGTCGCCGCCCGGGAGCGTCGGCCGTCACGGACCGTCCCGTGCCGGTCGCCGGCGACCGCGTCATCGTGGCTACTCGCGCGCGACCATCAGGAAGTACACCAGGTACATCACGCTGCCCGCCGCCGCTGCGACGTAGGTCAGCGCCGCGGCGTTGAGCACGCTGCGCGCGCCGCCCGCGTCGTTCTGGGTGACGATGCCCATCTCGCGCAGCTCGACGTGGGCGCGCCGGGACGCGTCGAACTCGATCGGCAGCGTGACCAGCTGGAACAGCACCGCCGCGCCGAAGAGCACGATGCCGACCTGCGCCAGGCCGGTCATGCCCAGCATCAGGCCGAAGATCGCCAGGTACGGCCCGAAGCGCCCGCCGATGTTGGCGACCGGCACCAGAGCGCTTCGCCATTGGAGCGGCGCGTACGCCTTGGCGTGCTGCAGGGCGTGCCCGACCTCGTGCGCCGCCACGGCCATGCCGGCGACGCTGGCGGAGCCGTAGATCGGCTCGGACAGCCGAACCGTCTTCTTGGTGGGGTCGTAGTGATCGCTGAGCTGACCGCGGACGGACTCGACCTGGACGGTCCCGTCGAGGCCGTGCTTCCGCAGGATCGCCGTAGCGACCTCGCGACCGGTGAGGCCCGAGGTGTTGGGGCGCTGACTCCAGGTGCCGAAGGTGGACCGGAGGTACCACTGGGCGCCCAGCGTCATCACCATCATCAGAATGAAGATCGCGAACATGATGTTTTCGTCGTCCTCCTCGTGCGCGGGCCCGCAGACGTGGGTGCCCGGGGGTCGTCGTTCGGCCAGGGTGTCGCCGGGGTGTCGCCGGCGTGTCGCCGGGGTGTCGTTCGCCTCGGATCGTTAGCGTACCTGTCGGTGACGGTCGGTGACCGTGTTCAGGCTACCCGGGTGCGGCCCGGTCGGCCGGCGGCTCGTCGTCCAGGGGAATCGCGGTCGCGTGGAAGCGGAGCGCGGTGCGCTCCTGATCGTGCAGCTCCAACGTCACGAACGACGGGACGGTCGACAGGTCCAGGCGGTCGTCACGGATGTAGCCGCGCGCGATGGCCAGCGCCTTGACCGCCTGATTGACGGCTTGCGGCCCGATCGCTTGCAGCTCGACCGTGCCTTCGCTTCTGAGGAGGGCGGCGATCGCACCCGCGACGGCGTTGGGGCGCGAGGTGCCGGAGACGCGAAGCACTTCGATGGCGACCACCTCCATCGGATGGCGATGCGGCAGGCGCGAGCGCCATTCGTTGACAGTCACCCTAGCACCCCGTATACTCCGGCCCAGTGAGCGACGTGGCAACCATCCCTGCAATCGCACTCGGCAACGAACGGACTCGCGGCTTCGGTCGGAACGATCGCGCCAGCCATCGATCCCGATCGTCGATCGATCGGATCGTCGGCCTCGGTCGGTACGTAGTCCTACGGTCGAGGGGTGGCGCCGCGTAGTCGTTTCACGACGCTAGAGTGGCCCGCACCCCGCCGAAGTCCCATTCGGCGGGGTGCGTTGTTTTGACTCAGGGGTCCACGGAGGAAGCCATGAATGGTGCGGAAGTCCTGATTCGTGCGCTCGAACGCCAAGGGGTCGAGGTCATCTTCGGCCACCCCGGCGGAGCGATCATGCCCGTCTACGACGCTCTCTACGATGCCGATGTACGGCACGTCCTGGTGCGTCACGAGCAGGCGGGGGCGCACGCTGCGGACGCGTACTACCGTGCGTCCGGCCGCCCCGGCGTGGTGTTCGCCACCAGCGGACCCGGCGCCACGAACCTGGTCACCGGCCTGGCGACGGCGATGATGGACTCGAGCGCCGTCGTCGCGATCACCGGCAACGTCCCCACCTCGCTGATCGGTACCGACGCCTTTCAGGAGGCCGACGTCTACGGCATCACCGGCCCCGTCACGAAGCACAACTACCTGGTCAAGAACGTCCAGGACCTCCCGCGCGTCGTCGCCGAGGCGTTCCACATCGCGACCACGGGCCGTCCCGGCCCGGTCCTGATCGACATCCCCAAGGACGTGCAGCAGGCCGCGTTCGACGGGGGCGACGAGGCGTTCGACGTCGAGATCGACCTGCCCGGCTACCGGCCCACGGTCGTCGGTCACGCCGGTCAGATCCGCAAGGCCGTCGAGGCCATCAAGGCGGCGAAGCGCCCCGTGATGATGGTCGGCGGCGGCGGGCAGATCGCGGCGGAGGAGGTCATGGCGTTCGCCCAGCGGACCGGCATCCCCGTGATCACGACGCTGATGGGTATCGGCGCGTATCCGGCCGGCGCGCCCCAGGCGCTGGGCATGCCCGGCATGCACGGGACCGTCACCTCGAACCGGGCGATCACGCACTGCGACCTGATCATCGGGGCCGGCGTGCGGTTCGACGACCGGGTGACGGGCAAGATCAGCCGTTTCGCCCCGAACGCCACGGTCGTGCACATCGACATCGACCCGGCCGAGATCAGCAAGCTGGTCCACGCCCACGTGCCCGTCGTCGGCGACCTCCGCGACGTCCTGCCCCGACTGGGCGAGGCGCTGGAGACGCTGGACCTGAGCGACTGGTGGGCGCAGCTGAACGACTGGAAGGGCCGCTACCCCGAGCGGTACAAGACGGAGAAGCCGCTCGTCAGTCAAGAGGTGATCGAGCTGCTGCGCGAGCACACCGACGGGAAGTGCGTCGTCACGACCGAGGTGGGGCAGCATCAGATGTTCGCCGCCCGGCTGTTTCCGACCAGCGAGCCACGTACCTGGATCACCTCGGGCGGGCTCGGAACCATGGGGTTCGGCCTGCCCGCCGCGATCGGCGCCGCGTTCGCCCGACCGGGCGAGCGGATCGTGTGCGTCGCCGGCGACGGCAGCATCCAGATGAACATCCAGGAGCTCGCCACGATCGCCAAGCACCGCCTCCCGATCCTGATCGCGATCGCCAACAACGGCGTGCTCGGGATGGTCCGGCAGTGGCAGGAGCTGTTCCACGCCGAGCGCTACAGCGAGATCTACCTGGCCGACTCGAACCCCGACTTCGCCAAGCTCGCCGAGGCGTACGGCATCGAGGGTCACAACGTGTTCGACCGCGATACCGCGCGGCGCCTCGTGCCCGAGGTGCTGAGCCGAGGAGGACCCGCCCTGATCAACTTCGTGGTGTACGAGTCCGAGAAGGTGTACCCGATGGTTCCCTCGGGCGCCGGCGTCGACGAGATGCTGATCGGCGACCAGGAGCCCGACGTCGAGGAGGCCCCGGCGTGAACGACCGTCGACGCGTCATCTCCGTCACCGTCCGCGACGAGCCGGGCGTGCTGGTCCGGATCGCCGGCCTTTTCGCGCGCCGCGGGTTCAACATCGCCTCGCTCTCGGTCGCGCAGTCCGAGACCCCCGGCTTCAGCCGGACGACGTTCGTCGTCGACGGCGACCCGGCCACCATCGAGCAGGTCCAGAAGCAGCTTCAGAAGCTGATCGACGTGATCAAGGTCGTCGACCACACCGAGACCGCGTTCGTCGATCGCGAGCTGATGCTGATCAAGGTCGCCGTGCGCCAGCCGGAGGACCGCGTCGAGATGCGTCAGGTCGCGCAGGACTTTCGCGCCCGCATCGTCGACGTGGGCCGCAGAGCGCTCGTGTTCGAGGTGACCGGCGACGAGGGCAAGATGGACGCGTTCATCGAGCAGATGCGCGAGTTCGGCATCGTCGAGCTGATCCGTACCGGTCGCGTGGCCCTTCCGCGCAGCGCCCAGTCCCAACCTTCCCAGCCCGCTCGCGCCAAGGTGGCGTGACGCGCCCCATCTAGGAGATTCCCCATGGCCAACATCTACTACGACGACGACGCCAACCTGCAGCTTCTCTCCGGCAAGAAGATCGCCATCCTGGGCTACGGCAGCCAAGGCCACGCGCATGCGCTGAACGCCAAGGAGTCCGGCCTGGACGTGGTCGTCGGACTGCGCAAGGGATCCTCGTCCTGGACCGAGGCCGAGCAGGCGGGCCTGCGCGTCGTCACCGTCGCCGAGGCGGCCGCCGAGGGCGACGTGGTGATGGTGCTGCTCCCCGACGAGGTGCAGGGCAAGATCTACCGCGAAGAGATCGCGCCGGGCCTCGAGGCCGGCGACACGCTGGCGTTCGCGCACGGGTTCAACGTGCAGTTCCACCAGATCGTCCCGCCGGACGGCGTCGACGTGATCATGGTCGCTCCGAAGGGGCCCGGGCACCTGGTGCGCCGGGTCTACGCCGAGGGGGCCGGCGTTCCGTGCCTGATCGCGGTCCACGTCGACGCCACCGGCGAGGCGAAGGCTCGCGCCCTGGCGTACGCCAAGGCGATCGGCGGCACGCGCGGCGGTGCGCTCGAGACGACGTTCCAGGAGGAGACCGAGACGGACCTGTTCGGCGAGCAGGCGGTGCTGTGCGGCGGCGTGACCGAGCTGATGCAGGCCGGGTTCGACACGCTGGTCGAGGCGGGCTATCAGCCCGAGATCGCCTACTTCGAGTGCGTGCACGAGATGAAGCTGATCGTCGACCTGATCTACGAAGGCGGCTTCGAGAAGATGCGGCACTCGGTCAGCAACACCGCCGAGTACGGCGACTACCGCACCGGCAAGCGGATGGTGACGGAGGAGACCCGCGCGGAGATGCGCCAGGTCCTGCGCGAGATCCAGACCGGTCGGTTCGCCCACGAGTTCCTGCTCGAGAACCAGGTCGGCCAGCCGCGCCTGAAGACCGAGCGGGCGGCCAGCGACCGCAGCCAGGTCGCCGAGGTAGGCCGGCGCCTGCGCAAGATGATGTCGTTCATCGAGAAATGACCCCAGCGCCGGCGTCCCTCCTTCTTCACGGCCGCACCGCCCCGGTCGCCGCGGCCGCGGCGCACCCGCGACTATCGCGATTCGCGAGCAGCTAGTCGCGCGACCGCGTCGCGACCCGTACCCGCGACGTCGTTTCCGTCCAGACGAAGAAGGAGCATAGACGTGGCCCGAATCAAGATCTTCGACACCACCCTCCGCGACGGCGAGCAATCGCCCGGCGTCGCCCTGAACACGCGCGAGAAGCGCGAGATCGCACGGCAGCTCGCCCGCCTGGGCGTGGACGTGATCGAGGCCGGCTTCCCGGTCGCTTCCGAAGGCGACTTCAGAAGCGTCCAGGAGATCGCCGAAGCCACCGGGGAGGAGGATCCGCGCGTGATCGTCGCCGGGCTCGCCCGCGCTCACCGGGGCGACATCGAGCGCGCCGCCGCGGCCATCGAGAAGGCGTCCGCCCCGCGCATCCACACCTTCATCGCGACCAGCTCGATCCACATGGAGAAGAAGCTGGGGCTCACGCCCGAGCAGGTCGTCGAGCGGGCGGTGGACTCGGTCCGCTTCGCGAAGTCGTTCGTGGACGACGTCGAGTTCAGCGCCGAGGACGCCGGCCGCAGCGATCCCGCCTTCCTGGCCCAGATCTTCGCGGCCGCGATCGATGCAGGAGCGACGACGGTGAACGTGCCGGACACGGTGGGGTACATGACGCCGTGGGAGTACGGCGAGCTGATCCGGGGCCTGTTCGAGGCGGTCCCCGGGCTGCACGACGTGGACGTATCGACCCACTGTCACGACGACCTCGGGATGGCGGTCGCGAACTCGCTGGCCGGCGTGCTGAACGGCGCGACGCAGGTCGAGTGCACGATCAACGGCATCGGCGAGCGTGCCGGCAACGCCTCGCTCGAAGAGATCGTGATGGCGCTCGAGACGCGCAAGGACGTCTGGGGCCACGAGACCGGCATCGACACCCGTGAGCTGTACCGCTCGTCGCGGATGGTGTCGATGATGACCGGCATGGTCGTTCCGCCCAACAAGGCCGTGGTGGGCGACAACGCCTTCGCGCACGAGTCCGGCATCCACCAGGACGGCGTGATCAAGGCGGTCGAGACGTACGAGATCATGTCGGCCGAGACCGTCGGCCGCGACGCCGGCGTGCTGGTGATGGGCAAGCACTCCGGGCGCCGGGCGTTCAGGAAGACGCTCGAGGAGCTCGGCTACGAGGAGCTTCCCAAGGACGAGGTGGACGCGCTGTTCCACCAGTTCAAGGACCTGTGCGACCGGAAGACGTCGGTCACCTCCGAAGACATCCGCGCGCTGGTCGATGCCGAGACCACGCGGGTCCCGGAGACGTACCGCCTGGTCAGCGTGCAGTTCCAGTCCGGGACGAAGGTGACGCCGGTCGCCACCGTCCGCATCGCGACGGACACCGGCGTCCACGAAGAAGCGGCGCTGGGGGACGGACCGGTCGATGCGATCTACCATGCGATCGAGCGCATCACGCAGGTGCCGTTGCGGCTCGAGTCGTACGAGATTCGCTCGGTGGGTCACGGCAAGGACGCCCTGGGCGAGGTGACCGTCCGCGTGCGCAGCGAGGACCGCGTCCTCCACGCCAGGGGCCTCTCCACCGACGTCGTCGAGGCCTCGGCCAAGGCGTACGTCGAGGTGCTCAACAAGCTCGCCGCAGGCTTGGGCCGGTCCAGCGCAGGTCCGCGGCCCGGCGCGGTCCGCACCCCCTGATCCGATGGCGCGCATCGAGATCTACGACACCACCCTCCGTGACGGCACCCAGGGGCAGGGATTCACCCTCACCAGCGCCGACAAGATCGCGATCGCCAAACGGCTGGACGCGTTCGGCATCGATCTGATCGAGGGCGGCTGGCCCGGCTCCAACCCGAAGGACGTCGAGTTCTTCGCGCGGATGCGGGACGTGCCCCTGGAGCGCGCGCGACTCGCGGCGTTCGGGAGCACGCGGCACCGGGGCAAGACGGCCGAGGACGACCCCAACCTAGCAGCGCTCCTGGCGGCCGACACGCCGGTCGTGACGCTGTTCGGCAAGTCGTGGACGCTGCACGTCACCGAGGCGCTGGGCGCGACGCTGGAGCAGAACCTCGAGATGATTCGCGACTCGGTCGCCTGGATGGTCGCCCAAGGACGCGAGGTCGTGTACGACGCCGAGCACTTCTACGACGGCTGGCGCGCCGACCCAGGCTACGCCTTCGCGACCTTGGCCGCGGCCGCCGAAGGGGGCGCGTCGCGGCTGGTGCTGTGCGACACGAACGGCGGCACCCTGCCCGGCCGGATCGCGCAGGGGGTCGTAGCGGCGCGCGAGGCGTTCGACCTGCCGATCGGCATCCACGCCCACAACGACGCCGAGCTGGGCGTCGCGAACTCGCTGGCCGCCGTCGAGGCGGGCGCCGTCCACGTGCAGGGCACGATCAACGGCTACGGCGAGCGGTGCGGCAACGCCAACCTGGTCTCGATCCTGCCCAACCTGGCGCTGAAGCTGGGGTTCGACCAGCCGCAGCGCCTGGACCATCTCCGCGAGCTGGCTCGCTACGTCGACGAGCGCGCGAACCTGCAGCCGAACCTGCGGGCGCCGTACGTCGGGGACGCCGCGTTCGCCCACAAAGGCGGCGTGCACGTCTCGGCCGTCGCCAAGCGTCCCGACACCTACGAGCACGTCACGCCGGACACGGTCGGCAACGAGCGCCGCATCCTGATCTCGGACCTGTCCGGCCGCGCGAACGTGCAGGCCATGGGCGACGGCAGCGTCGCGTCCGGCGACGGCGGGCGCGACGTGGTGACGCGGCTGAAGGAGCTCGAGCACCGCGGCTACGCGTTCGAAGGGGCCGAAGCGTCGTTCCGCCTGATGGCCGCCAAGGTCCGCGGCGAGCACCGCCCGTACTTCACGCTCCACGGCTTCACGGTGGTGATCGACAAGCGCGAGGAGGACCGGCAGCCACACGCCGAGGCGTCGATCAAGGTCGAGGTCGGCGGCGTGATGGAGCACACGGCGGCGGACGGCGACGGTCCGGTGAACGCCCTCGATCGGGCGCTGGGCAAGGCGCTGACGCGGTTCTACCCCGAGGTTCGCGAGCTGGAGCTGGTGGACTACAAGGTGCGCGTGCTGAGCGGCGACGAGTCGGGCACGGCCAGCGTGATCCGGGTCCAGATCGAGTACAGCGACGGTCGCGAGACCTGGGGCACCGTGGGCGCCAGCACCGACATCATCCACGCCTCGTACGAGGCGCTCATCGACGCGATCGAGTACAAGCTCGTCAAGGACCGGGTCGTCCCGAAGGGCGACGACACGGTCGCGTCCGCCTGAGGTCGTCGGCGCTCACGGCCGCGCGGTCGGCGGCGTCGCCTCCTGCGGCCGTCGACGCCACGGCGCGGATCCGATCGCGCCGCCCGGACGGCCCGGTCATCGTGGCGACCGTGCTTCGAACCTGAACTCGCGTATCCGATTCGCCTTCGGATCGGTTGGAACCACGTCACGCACGAGGTTCGCAGGCGTACGTTCGATTGACACCCCACCTCCGCGAGCGATACCATTCCCGTCACGTCCGCGTCTCGCGGTCCGGCCCCTGCTCCAACGCGCGCAGCGCCGCCAGCCCCCGCCAGCCTCCCGCCCGAGCGCGTGGGACGCCGGGGCGACCCCCTCGATTCACGACACCGGAGGCATCCCTTGCCCATGTCCCGTGCCCGTACCTCGGACTTCACCACGCTAGCCTGGCCTCGCGAGCGCGACGCCTGCGGCGTCGGCTTCATCGCCGACCTGCACGGACGCCGCGAACGCCGCGTTCTGGAGCACGCCCTGGAAGCGCTGGCCAACCTGGCGCACCGCGGCGCCGTCAGCGCCGACGGCAAGACCGGCGACGGTGCCGGCATCCTCACGCAGCTCCCGTACCGGATTCTCCAGCGCGACCTGGCGCGGGCCGGCATCGACGACGTCCCCGACGACGACCTCGCCGTGGGCGTGTTCTTCGTCGCGAACGACGCGAACTGGCGACGCCTGTACGAGGTGATCGAGGAGGTCCTCGACGCCAGCGAGCTGCGCGTGCTGATGTGGCGCGATCCCCCCGTCGACGCGGACGCGCTGGGCGAGCTGGCGCTGTCGCGTCGCCCGGTCCTCAAGCAGGCCGTGCTCGGACGTCCCGCCGGCCTCGACGCGCTGGGGTTCGAGCGTCTGCTGTACCTGACCCGCAAGCGCATCGAGCGAGCGCTGGCGGACGCCGAGCTGGGCCGTGCCTACGTCCCGTCGTTCAGCAGCCGCACGGTGGTGTACAAGGGCCTGATGGTCGCCGACCAGCTGCCCGCGTTCTACCGCGACCTGGCCGATCCGGACTACGAGACGTCGCTCGCGGTGTTCCACCAGCGCTACAGCACCAACACGATGCCCAGCTGGTCGCTGGCGCAGCCGTTCAGGATGCTGGCCCACAACGGCGAGATCAACACGCTGCAGGGCAACGTGAACCTGATGGCGGCCCGCGAGCCGGTGATGGAGAGTCGGGTGTGGGGCGACGACGTCCGCGACCTGCTGCCGATCGTCCCGCCGGGCGCGAGCGACTCCGCGGCATTGGACAACGTGCTCGAGGCGTTGGCCCTCTCGGGCCGCGATCCGTTGCACGCACTGGCGATGCTGGTGCCCCCCGCGTTCGAGGGCGACGACACGATGGATCCGGACGTCCGGGCGTTCTACCGCTACCACGCCAGCGTGATGGAGCCGTGGGACGGTCCCGCCGCCCTGGCCGTGAGCGACGGGCGCCGCGCCATCGCTGCGCTGGACCGCAACGGCTTGCGACCCCAACGGTTCCAGCTCAGCGAGAGCGGCCTGGTGATCGTCGGTAGCGAGGCCGGCATGGTTCGCCTGCCCAGCGACGACATCGTCGAGCGCGGGAAGCTGGGGCCGGGCGAGATGCTGGCGGTCGACACCGAGAACGGACGGCTGCTGCGCGACGCGGAGCTCAAGCGTGAGCTGGCGGGCGGCTACCCCTTCCGCGCCTGGCTGGGCGCCAACCTGCTGCGGCCCCCGGCGTTCGAGGCCTCGCCGGCCGACGCCCCCGAGGGAGCCGACCGGGTGCGACTGCAGACGGCGGTCGGGTACGGCCGCGAGGACATCGAGCGGATCTTCGAGCCCATGGTGTTCGACGCCGCGATCCCCGTCGGCTCGATGGGCGACGACACCCCCATCGCCGTCCTCTCCGACAAGCCGCAGCAGCTGTGGCGCTACTTCAAGCAGCGCTTCGCGCAGGTCACGAACCCACCGATCGACCCGTACCGCGAGCGCACCGTGATGAGCCTCGAGACGACGGTCGGTCCGCGCGGTCCGCTGCTGGACGACACCGAGCGCTCGGCCGCGGTGATGCGCTTCCCGGGCCCCGTGCTGGATGCGTCCCAGCTGAGCTGGATCTTGGCCCAGGAACGGTTCGACACGGTCCGGGTGGACACCCGCTTCCGCGTCGACGCCGGCGCCCACGGCATGAGCGCGGCGCTGGACCGAATCTGCGACGAGGCCGCGGAGGCCGTTCGGGGCGGCGCCGGCCTGGTGCTCCTCAGCGACCGCGGCATCGACGAAGAGCACGCGGCGGTACCGATCCTGCTCGCCACGGGGGCGGTTCACCACCGACTGATCCGCGACGGCTTGCGGACCCGCTCGGCGTTGATCCTGGAGACGGCCGAGCCGCGCGAGGACCATCACTACGCCTGCCTGATCGGCTACGGCGCCGCCCTGATCCACCCCTACCTGGCGCTCGCGACCTGCCGCGACGTTCCGGAGCAGGTCCGGCGCGACGATCCGCTGGGCCCCGAAGCGGCCGTGCGCGGCTACGTCTCCGCCGTCGATCAGGGCCTGCTCAAGATCATGTCGAAGATGGGCATCTCGACCATCAGCTCCTACCGTGCCGCGCAGATCTTCGAAGCGATCGGCCTGGACCATGAGCTGATCGAGCGCTGCTTCCGGGGCACGCCCGCCCACCTGGGCGGCGCAGGCCTCGAGGCGATCGCCGTCGACGTGCTCCGCCTCCACGCCGAAGGCTGGGGCGAGAACGACAAGCTGAACGATCGCGGCGTGTACCGCTACCGCAAGGCGGGCGAGTACCACGCCTTCAACCCGTCGGTGTTCAAGGCGCTGCACAAGGCGGTGCGCGAGGAGGACCAGGAGGCGTACGACAGCTACGCCGAGCTCGTGGACGGCCGACCGCCGACCGCGCTGCGCGACCTGCTCGAGCTGCGTCCCCTGGGCGATCCGATCGACGTCGCCGAGGTCGAGCCGATCGACGCGATCGTCCGCCGCTTCACGACCCAGGCGATGAGCCACGGATCGGTCAGTCGCGAGACGCACGAGACCCTCGCCATCGCGATGAACCGTCTGCACGGCAAGTCGAACAGTGGCGAAGGGGGAGAGGATCCCGAGCGCTACGAGCCGTACGACCGCGACCGCGAGGATCGCTCCGTCGCGCCGTGGCACCCGCGCGAGGGCGACTGGGCCAACAGCGCGATCAAGCAGGTCGCTTCCGGCCGCTTCGGCGTGACCGCGCACTACCTGTCGACCGCGCGCGAGATCGAGATCAAGATGGCGCAGGGAAGCAAGCCGGGCGAGGGCGGTCAGATTCCCGGCTTCAAGGTCAGCGACGAGATCGGACGCATCCGCCACGCCGTTCCCGGCGTCACGCTGATCAGCCCGCCCCCGCACCACGACATCTACTCGATCGAGGACCTCGCGCAGCTGATCCACGACCTGAAGCGGGTCCAGAAGGACGCTCGCATCGGCGTGAAGCTGGTCTCGACCCACGGCGTCGGCACGATCGCCGCGGGCGTGGTGAAGGGCTACGCGGACATCATCCAGATCTCGGGCTTCGACGGTGGCACCGGCGCCAGCCCGCTCACCAGCATCAAGAACGTCGGCATGCCGTGGGAGCTGGGTCTGGCCGACACCCAGCGGGCCCTGGTCGAGAACGACGTGCGGGGACGCGTCACGCTCCGGGTCGACGGAGGGCTCAAGACCGGGCGCGACGTCGTGATCGGCGCGCTGTTCGGCGCCGAGGAGTTCGGGTTCGGAACGGCCGCCCTGGTCTCGGCGGGGTGCGCGATGCTGCGTCAGTGCCACCTGAACACCTGCGCCGTCGGCGTCGCCACGCAACGCGAAGACCTGCGGGCCCGTTACGCCGGCGACCCGGACCACGTGATCCGCTTCATGACCTTCGTCGGCCAGCAGGTCCGCATGCTCCTCGCCAGCCTCGGAGCGCGAACGCTGGACGAGATCGTCGGCCGCGTCGACCTGCTCGCCCGCAAGCCGGTCGAGCTTCCCCGCGGCGTGACGCTGGATCTGAGCGCGCTGCTGGCCGATCCGGATCCCAGCGGCGAGCGGGCGCGGCGTCGGCGCCAGGACCGCAACGACCGTCCCGACGGCGAGCCGCTGGACGACCAGGTATGGCGTGACGTCTGGTCGGACCTCGGCGAGTTCGGGCGCAGCGACCGCGGCTACCTCACCACCAACCGCGACCGCGTGCTCGGGGCGCGCCTGTCCGGCGAGATCGCCCGAGAGCACGGGGCGGACGGGCTGCCCGACGCGACCGTGCGCCTCCGCTTCGAAGGCCCGGTCGGTCAGAGCTTCGGCGCGTTCCTGGTCTCGGGCGTCCGGCTGGACCTCCGTGGCGAGGCGCAGGACTACGTCGGCAAGGGCATGTCGGGCGGCAAGATCGTCCTTCACGCCCTGCACAGCCGGGAAGAGAGGACGGCTCAGGCCCTCCTGGGCAACACGGTGATGTACGGCGCCACGGGCGGGCGCCTCTTCGCCGCGGGCGCGGCCGGAGAGCGGCTGGCGGTGCGCAACTCCGGCGCGCACGCCGTCGTCGAAGGCTGCGGCGATCACGGCTGCGAGTACATGACGGGCGGCACCGTCGTCGTGCTCGGGCCGACCGGCCGGAACTTCGGCGCGGGCATGTCGGGCGGCGTCGCGTTCGTGCTGGACGAGGACGGCGAGTTCGAGGGCCGCTACAATCCGGGGATGGTGGTCGCGCGGCGCCTGACGGACGGCGTCGACGAGGCGCTGCTCCGCGCCTTGGTCGAGGAGCACGCGGTCGCGACGGAAAGCCCGCGGGCGGCCGCGATCCTGAGGCGCTGGTCGCAGCTGCGGGGGGCGTTCTGGCGCATCGCGCCGCACACGCTTCCAGGGCACGAGGCGGAGGGGGATCCCGGCCTGTGGTTCGCCGAACGGTCGCTGGGCGCGCTGCGACGACCCGCCACGGGCGCCTGACCGGCGTGCGCTAGCGGAGGCGCCCGGCGACGGGGCGCTCGCTCAGTCGAACGCCACCACGGTGCCGTCGGTCGCCGCGACCACCAGCCGGTCGCCGAACGGTAGCGGCGACGCCTGAATGGGGGCGTGCGAGATCTGCCGCTCGTCGCGCGGCTCGCCGCTGCGCGCGTCGAAGCCCAGCAGCTCGCCGCTCTCGGTCACGACCCACACCACGCCCGAGGCGATCACGGGGGAGGCGGTCACCGCGCCGGGAAGCTCTCGCGACCAGACGTCGTCGCCGGTGAGCAGCGACAGGCAGTACAGCGTTCGCGACCAGCCCGCCGCGTAGACCCGCCGTTCCCACACGGCGGGTCCGCTCCACGTTTCCCCTTCGAGCCCGTAGCTCCACACGACCTCGCGCTCGGCCAAGGAGAAGCCGTGGAGCTCGCCGTTGCGTTCCTGCAGCAGGAGCATCCCGTCGGCCGCGGCGGCAGGGGACGGCGCGGCCGCGAGGTCGGCTCGGAACCGTTCCCGACCGTCGGCGAGGTCGAACGCGTGAAGGCCCCCCTCGGTGTCGAGCACCACCGCCTCGCCCCGGTGCAGGACCGGTGGGGTGGCGGCCGCGGCGCCCAGCTCCGCGCGCCAAGCGACCTGATGGTGAGCGTCCCAGCGCTCCAGGCCACCGTTCCGGCGCGCCACCAGGAGGCCGTCGCCGACGACGGCGAGTCCCGCCGCGTCCACGTCGTCGCCGCGCCAGACGGTGCGGCCCTCGGGCCAGGCGATCTGCGCCAGGCCGCCGTCGCGACTCGCGATCCACACGCGCCCTTCGGCGTACGCCGGCGGATGCTCGACCTCGTCCGCCAGCTCGAACCGGGCGTGCACGCCGCCATCGGCCGGCCGGAGCACGGCCAGGGCGTCGCTGCGCAGGCCGGCCAGCAGGAAGCCCTCGGCGGCGGCGAGGCCGGCGGGCCACTGCGGACCCTGGTCCAGACGGATGCGCCAGCGCTCGCGCAGCGCCCGAGGTGCGGCGGGACCGCTCGGGAACACCGAGGTTCGCGACGCCCCGGCGGCCGGCGTGCCGGTCGCCGTCGCGCGTGCCGATCTGAGCACGTTGCGAAGCGCTTCGGCGACGACGTAGCCGGACCGTGGGCGCTGCTCGGGACGTTTCTCGAGCAAGGCGCCGACCAGGTCGGACAGCTCGCGGGGAACGAGCGGGTTGCGCTCGATCGCCGGCACGACGTCCCCGTAGACGTGCTGGTAGAGGACCGCCTGGTCGTTGTCCGCATCGAACGCCGCGGCGCCGGTCATGGCGCGATAGAGGACCACCCCGAAGGCGTACAGGTCGGTCGCCGCTCCGGTCGCGTCGCCGGTCGCCTGCTCGGGCGCCATGTAGTGCGGCGTGCCCAGCGTGAAGCCCGTGCGCGTGAGCTCGCGACTGGTCTCGGTGAGCTGCACCAGACCGAAGTCCATCAGCTTCGGGTCGCCGCGCGCGGTCAACAGGATGTTGCGGGGCGTCAGGTCGCGATGCACCATGCCCAGCCGGTGCACGTAGCCCAGCGTCTCGGCCACCGCGATCGCCGCCCGAAGCAGGCGCTCCTGCGATGCGACGTCGCTCTCATAGGGGCCCAAGTCGGTGAACGGTCCGCCCTCGATCCGCTCCATGGCGAAGTAGACGTACTCGCCTTGGCCGAGATCGAAGATCGAGACGATGCCCGGGTGCGACAGACGGGCCAGCGCGCGGATCTCGCGCCGAAATCGCTCGGCGTCGATCTCGGTCAGGTGAGGCCGGAGGACCTTGACGGCGACGGAGCGGTCGAGGTGCCGATCGTGCGCCGCGAAGACGTGGGCCATGCCGCCCTGCCCGAGCGGTCCCTCGATCTCGTAGCGATCGCCCAGGACGTCACCGGCAACGAACATCGCTCAGCGTTCTTGTTCTTCGTCGAGGCCGTTCAGCAGGCGGGGGTCGAGCTTGCCGTCTTCGACCGCCTTGTTGAGCATCTCGATGCCCAGCCGGACCACCTCGGATTTCGAGACCAGGCGCTCGGGGTTGGACAGCTGGTAGGCCGTCTTGGTGAGGAGCGAGTCCTGCTCCTCGCTGATGACGACCTGGAGTCGCTTGCTCTTTTCGCGTTTGGGCACGGCGCCTCCTCGGTACGAACGATGAAGAGGATCGTACCATCCGTCACATCTGATTGACAATACTACTAGCCCTCGTTATGCTTCTTGTGCGTATCGTGTGTATATCACACACGTCAGCACGATCGCGATTCGATCGTCGCGACCGTGCGATCCACGACCGAGCGATCCCGATGATCGCGCTTCGACCCGCGTCCACGAGGTGGCCCACGCATGAACGTACCCGACGACGCCCTCCGGATCGATGGCGGCCGCCCGCTGGACGGCCACGCGCGCGTCCAGAGCGCGAAGAACTCGGCCCTCTATCTCATCCTCGCGTCGCTACTGACCGAAGAGGAGCTGGTTCTCCGCAACGTGCCACGCCTCAGCGACGTGCTCGTGGGCCTCGAGATCCTGGCTCACGTCGGCGTCGAGGTGCGTTGGGACGGCCCCGACCTGCGGCTTCACGCCGCACGGGTCGACCGCTCCGACGCGCCGTTCCGACTGGTCCGCAAGATGCGCGCCAGCTTCGTGGCGATGGGCGCGCTGCTGGCACGCACCGGAACCGCGCGCATCGGCGTTCCGGGCGGCTGCGCGTTCGGTCCCCGTCCGGTGGACCGGCATATCGCAGCGTTCGAGGCGCTCGGCGTCACCGTCGGCGACGTCGACGGCGATTTCGTCGCCGAGCGGCACGGCCCGCTCGAGGGGCACGTGGTGTTCGAGGCGCCCACCGTCGGCGGCACGCAGAACGTGCTTCTGGCGACCGCGCTCGGGAGTCGACGCGTCGTGATCGAGAACGCGGCCCTGGAGCCCGAAGTGGCCGACCTGATCGACTTGCTGAACGCCATGGGCGCACGCATCCGCGGCGCGGGAACGGGCGTGCTCAGCATCGAAGGCGTCGAGCGGCTCCACGGCACCACCTTCACGCCGATCCCCGATCGGATCGAAGCGGGCACGCTGCTGCTGGCCGCCGCCGCCACACGCGGCGCCGTTCGCCTGGACAACGTACGCACGTCGCACCTCGCCGCCGTCGCAGGCGCGCTTCGCGCGACCGGCGTCTGGATCGAGGAGGAGGACGACACGATCTCCCTCGACGCTGCCGGGCCCCTCCGCGCGATCGACGTCGTCGCGACCCCGTACCCGGGACTCCCGACCGACCTTCAGGCGCCGTTCGGCGCGTACCTCGCGACCCTGCCCGGACGGGCCACGGTGCGCGACGAGGTGTACCCCGACCGGTTCACGCACGTCGACGAGCTTCGCAAGATGGGCGCGCGCCTGACCCTCGACGATCGTGCGCTGCAGATCGAGGGCGGAGAGCTTCACGGCGCCGAGATCCACGCCGCCGACATCCGTGCCGGCGGAGCGCTCGTCGTCGCCGCCCTCGCGGCCCGCGGCAGCTCGCTGCTGACCGGCGTCGAGTTCCTCGACCGCGGCTACCAGAATCTGTCGCCGCGTCTCCGCGCCCTCGGGGCGCGTGTCGAGCGGACCGGCGCCGTGCCGACGCCCGATCCGATGTTCGTTTCGGTCGGCTGAGCCTCGGTCTGCTCGGTCCATTCGACGCCTTTCGAGGTTGCGTAGCGACGCGGCTGACTATGCGACGCCGTCGCCTCGCTCGTCGACCTCAGCCCGAGACGCGCACCGTCGCGCGATCGTGCCCATCGGCACCGTCGGGAAGCGGTCGCGTCGGCTCCGCCGTCTGCACGACGCCCTCCCCGTCGGTCGCCCGTACCCGCACGTCGAACCGTGTGGCGTCGGTCTCGAGCACGGCGGCCCAGCGAACCCATGACAGATCGTTCGGGGCCGGCTCGACCTCGGCCGCGAGCCAGCGATCGCCGCCGTCCAACGACACCTCGACCGAGCGGATCCCGCGCAGCCCGGCGAACGCCACGCCACCGACCGCCACGCGGCCGTCGTCGAGCTGCACCGCGACGTCGGTGTCGATCCGGCTCATCGTCTTGACGATCGCTTCGTCGCTCCAACCCCGCGTCTGCCAGTACCCCAGGTAATCGTCGGCGACCAGCTCGATCTCCTCGACCCACTTGACGTTCTTCATCCCGTAGATCCCCGGCACCAGCACCCGCGCGGGGAACCCGTGCGCCGAGGTGAGGGGCTCGCCGTTCTGAAGGTAGGCGACGATCGTGCCCTCCCGCATCGCCGCGTCCAGGGGGAACGAGTCGGTGTAGTTGTCGGCCGCGGCGAGGACCAGCTCGCGCGCGCCGGATCGCGGACCGGCCAGGTCCAGCAGATCGGCCAGCCGCACGCCGGTCCACTCGCTGGTCCCGATCAGGTCGCCGCCCACCGGATTCGAGACGCAGATGAGCGTACTGGGCCGGGTCACCGACGGTAGCGCCCGGAGGTCGTCCAACGTCAGCTCCAGCGGCCGGTCCACCTCGCCCGCGATCCGGAGCGACCAGTCCCTCTGCTGGACGTTCGGATCGAACAGGTTCTTCGAGACGACGTAGTGGTCGCCTGCGGGCGTGATGCGGGGTGGCAGGCCGATCAGCCTGCTGAACAGGTCGCCGATCTCCTGAGCTCGCGCCAGGAGCCAGCGACCGCCCGCCGCCGACCCGGCGACGAGCACGAGCCCCGTGCGCGCGATCAGCGCGCTCGCACCGCGACGCGCCTCGTTCACGGCGGCCAGTGGGCCGCCCGTCGCGCCGATCGCAGCGAAGACAGCGCTGGACGCCGCAGCCGCAAGATGGAGCAGGAGCGGGTCCCACGCCCGATTGGCGGGGGAGAGACCGAACCAGCCGAGTCCCTGCAATGGCAGCAGCACCAGTCCAGGCAACGCGACGCCGACCGTCGTGACGAGAGCCACGACGGGCAGAACACCCAGGCGCGACGCCCACGGCCGCAGTCGCCGCGCGATCAGCCAGGCCACCGCCGCCCAGCCCAGCACGACGACGCCGAACAGCCCCGGCTTGGCCAGCCGGTCGAGTCCGAACGGGAGCGCGTGCACGAGATTGAACACCACCGGGATGCCCAACAGGCGAGCGATCCCCTCGAAGGCGACCTCGGGCACCGAAACGACCGAGAAGCCGACCCGCGCGACGGCCATCACCAGCACCGAGGCCGCCAAGGCCACCGCGGCGCGCGGCCACGGCGTGAGCCCTGATCGTCCGGGTCGGTGCTGCGGTACAGGCTCTTGCGGCGATGTGATCGAGTCGTTCGAGCGCATGGCGACCTCCGAAGGCGAGTATGCGGACTGAACGTTCACGGGCGCATCACGCCCGCGCACGCCTCACGATGCCCCGTCGCCCCGACCCGTGCTGGATCGAGGATCACCGTCGCGATCCACGTCGTCCGCGCCCACCTCGCCGGCGTCGTCTGGAGCGTCGTCCGTAACGTCGCCTGGAGCGTCGTGTGGAGCGTCGCCCTCGTCGGTGTCGATCAGGTCGTCGGTGCCGATCGGCGCGTCGGCGGCGCCCGTGTCGATCGAGCCGGCATCGTCGTCCCCGCTCGGGCGTTCTTCCTCGGACGGGTCGGCGGCACCCTCGGAGTCGGTCTCCGACCACCAGCCGTCGCTCGCCGCCCAGATCGTCGGCAGCACCAGCTCGGCGCCGGCACGGCCAGAGGCTGAAGACGGCGGCTGCGCCGAGGGCGCGTCGCCTCGCGAGTCGCTGCTACCCGCGTCTGCGGGCGTGTCTGCGGGCGTGTCTGCGCTCATGTCGGCGTCCGTGTCTGCGCCCGTCTCGGGACCGGCGACAGCCTCGGCCGAGTCGTCGGGAACGGGGCTCGGCCGCATGGCGTCGCCCTCGGACGTCGCCGGCGTTTGGACGGGCGGCGGCACCCGACGTCGCAGCCATAGACCCGCGATCGCCACCGCCAACCCGGCCGCCATCGCGATCAGCCAGCCGATCGCGGTGTCGCCTCGTGACGAGCTCGGCAGCGTGAAGGCCTGCAACGCGGCGCGCTGGGTCTCGTCGTCCTCGGCCAACAGGTCCACGACCGGCGGAACGACGGACTCGCTCGCGAACGCCCACGGTGACGCGCTGTCCGCGAGCGGTCTCCAGCCGTCGATCGAGAACGGATCGTACACGCCGGTGAGGGCGTGGATCTCGACCAGCTCGGCGGGCGCCGGGACAGGGACCTCGATACGCAGCACGTCGTCGGCCCGGACCACCGTCACGGGGCGTGGAGCGCCGTCCGGATCGTCGGCCAGCACCGCGTAGGCGTCGTCGCCGTGGACGCGAATCGCGATCTCCCAGCCGCGGCCGGGCGGCATGCGCATGTCGGGGCCGGGGAGGAGCTCCTCCCTGCCTCCCTCGCCGGTATCGAGGTACACGTCGACGATCGGTAGCGTCAGGCCGTTGGGCAAGCCCCCAGGGTCGGGAATCTCGCCCAAGCGCACCCGCAGCACGAGCAGGGGCTCGTCGACGACCTCGACGGCGACCAGGTCGAACGGGCCGAGGGACGAGTAGACCTGGGCGGTCGGTGGAATCAGGTCGCCCGCACCGTGCGCGTCGCCGCTCGGATCGAGCCTGAGCAGCGACGCCAGGACCAGCAGCTCCGCGATCACGCCAACGCCTTGCCGGCCTTGGCGGCCATGGCCAGGCTGGTCAGCTCCTCGGCAAGACGGACCGGGTCGTGCTGGGCGTACGGACCGTCGACGAGGAGGGGCGCCGCACGCAGCGCGACACCCTGATCCGCGAAGTCCGAAGCGACCACGGCGACCTCTTCGGCGCCCTCCTCGCGGTACGAGGCCCGTCGCGCCTCGTCGATCGGCCGATCGTTCACGAGCACGAGGTCGGGCCAACGCCCGAGGTGGTCGTGGACGGCGCGGGCGTGCCCCATGGCGTCCAGTCCGTCGGTCTCGCCCACCTCGGTCATGATGTTGCACACGTACACCAGCGGTGCGGCGCTCCGCGCGATGGCCTGCCGGACATCGGGTACGAGCAGCGGAGCGATCACCGAGGTGAACAGGCTGCCGGGCCCGAGCACCACCAGATCGGCGCTGCGCACGGCGAGCACGACCTCGGGAAGCGCCACCGCGTCGCTCGGCTCGAGCTCCAGGCGACGAACGGCGCCCGGCGTCTCCCGCAGCCGGCTCTCGCCCGAGACGCGCACACCGTCCTGCTTCGTGGCGATCAGCGACACGGGCTCCGCGGTGACGGGCCACACGGCACCCGACAGGTTCAGCAGCCGGTTCAACACCCGCGTGGCCCGGCCGATGTCGCCCTCCACCTCGCTCAGGGTCGTGATCAGCAGGTTTCCGAAGGTGTGGCCCTCGAGCTCCTCGCCTCGCACGAAGCGGTACCCCATCAGCCGGCCGACCTCGACCTCGTGATCCGACAGCGCCGCCAGGCAGTCCGACAGGTCGCCGGGGGAGGGCATGCCGAACGCGCGACGGAGTCGGCCCGACGATCCGCCGTCGTCGGCGACCGTCACCACCGCGGTCAGGTTGCTGCTCGCCTGACGGAGGCCGCGCAGCAGGGTCGACAGGCCCGTGCCGCCACCGAACCCCACGATCTTCGGTCCCCTCGAGAGCGACAGTCTGCGGTGCAGCAGCATCGCCGCGTCCAACGGCCGCGGCATCCAGTTCGACAGCAGCGACCGGTTCAGGCGCGCGATCGCGTCGACGGACAGCCACACGCCCGCAGCGAACGCCAGCAGCGAGACCCAGCCTCCCAGCGCTCGCCACGGTCCGCTGACCAGCAGCTCCTCGACCGGAGCGGACAACGCCGCCCGCGTGTCCGCGAGGAGCCACAGCGCCCCCGCGCCCGCTCCGATGATCGCGATCAATCCACCGAGCACCGCGAGCGAGACGTGCCGCTTGACGCCCATCCCGGGTGCGAGCCAGAGCCTGAGCCGCGCCAGAGGCCCACCGTGGTGAAGCACGTCCTCCGGGGTCGGCCGGTCGCCCCGAATCACGGGCGCTCGCTCGGCCCGTCGGCGTCGGCCTCCGCATCCTTTCGGTGCTCCGCGAGGGCGTCGGCCAGATCCCGGTGGCTCGCCTCGACCGCGAACGCGTCGGCCAGGTCGTGCGCGAGCCTCTCGACGACGGCGACCGAGCGATGCTGGCCGCCGGTGCAGCCGATCGCGACGGCGTACCCGCCCCGTCCCGACCGTCGCCCCGCTTCGGCGAGATCGCGCGTCATGGCGCGGAGGGGCGCGTACGCCTCGTGCCCTCCGTGGGCGAACACGTGCGATTGCACGCGCGGGTCGGTGCCCGGCAGCGGACGAAGCACGTCGTCGTAGAACGGGTTCCGCATGCCGCGCACGTCCAGCACGGCGTCCACGTCGGTCGGCACGCCGCGCTTGTAGCCGAACGACACCAGCCTCAGCTGGAACCGGTCGTCGCCCGACAGCCGCTGCATGCGCGTCCGCAAGTCCCGCTCGGTCAGCGTCGTCGTGTCGACCACCACGTCGGCGTGCGACCTGAGCAGCTCAAGCGAGTCGCGCTCGGCGGCGAGGTCCTCGCCCAGCGCTCCGCGCTGAAGCGGGTGCGTCCGTCGCGTGAACGAGAACCGTCGGACCAGCGTCTCGTCGCGAGCGTCCAGGAACACGACCTGTGGCGTGAAGCCGGCGCGATGAAGATCCTCGAGCGCCGCGGGCGCGGCACCCAGGAACGCCGCGCCCCGCACGTCGATCCCGATCGCGAGGGCTTCGTGGCCGGCCTCGTGAACGGTCGTCGCGAGGGTCGGCCAGAGACGCGGGGGGAGGTTGTCCACCGCCAAGAAGCCGGCGTCCTCGAGCGCGTGCAGCGCAGTGGTCTTGCCGGCCCCGCTCATCCCCGTCAGGATCACGACCCTCATGACGCGTCGTCCGGACCCGCCGGCGTCAGTCGACACGACGCGACGACCCCGTCGTGCTCGACGATCGCCGCGCCGTCGACCTCGGCGAGCAGGGTGCCGTGACAGAGCAGCAGGTCGGCGCCCGCCGTGCCGCGCAGCGCGACGAACGGCCACGGGGTGCCGCGCGCCTGCACGACGGCGCTGCCGTCGTCGCGTCGCGTGGTGACCGCGTCGGTGGCGGGCGCCTGGAGAAGCTGCCAGCGACCGCTCTGGTAGCGGACGACGCCAGGAACACCGGCGACCTCGACATCGAACGAGGCGACGCCTGGACCGCGCTGCCGCCATTCGCCGGGTGCGACGAAGCCGATCTCCCGCTCCAGGCACCCCTCGGTCGGCGCTCCCGGCGTCCGCTCGACCGCCACCGCCTCACGCACGGCCCAGCCTGCGAGCAGGGTCGCGAACACCTCGGCGTCGGCGCGTTCGTGGAAGCAGCCGACGCGGACGCGCACGTACTGCAAGCCGCGCGACATCGTGTACTCCGTGTAGGCGTCGAACCCGAGGCGACCGAGGTCCGCGGCGACCGACCGGGCCGCGCGAAGGTCGCGGATCGCGAGGGTCTGGACCGTCCAGCTCTCGGCCGCCGCCCATCCGGCCAGCACGACCAGCATGATCGAGAGCCGTTGCGCGACGAAGGTCACGACGCCACGCCCAGCGCCGCGCGCGCCGCGTCGCCGAACGCCCGCAGGATCCGCAGGCCGGCGCGTTGGCTCTTCTCGGGGTGGAACTGCGTGGCGTGCACCGAGCCACGACTCACGGCGGAGAGGAACTCGACGTCGCCGTAGCGCGTTCGTCCGCCGACCAGGCCCGGCTCGTCGAAGTCGACCCAGTACGAGTTCGCGAAGTAGGCGTGGAACCCATCGGGAACGCCAGAGAGCAGGGCCGGATCGCCGACCTTCCACACCCGGTTCCATCCCATCTGGGGCACGCTCGGACCGTCCTGCGGAAACCGCCGGACCCGGCCGGACAAGACGCCCAGCCCCGGCACGTCGGGCGCCTCCTCGGAGCCTTCCATCAACAGCTGCAGACCCACGCAGATGCCCAGGAACGGCCGATCGGCCGCGACGTGGGCGCGCACCAGCGGCTCGAACCCGCTCGCGGCGAACGACGCCATCACCTGGCCGAAGTGTCCCTGCCCCGGCAGCACCAGCACGTCGGCACCATCGGCCTGGGCGGGGTCGGATACCGTCTCGGCCGCCAGGCCCGCCACGCCGAGCGCCTTGTCGACGCTGTGCAGGTTGCCGGCCCCGTAATCGATCAGGACCGTACGCACCTCAGAGGACCCCCTTGGTGCTCGGAAGCTCGTCGCCTCGCACGCGTACCGCGTCACGGAGCGCACGGGCGAACGCCTTCGTGATCGCCTCGCAGACGTGGTGCGTCTCGACCCCGGCCAGCACGCGCACGTGAACCGTGGCGCCGGCGTGGTTCGCGAAGCCGCGGAGCAGCTCTCGCAGATGATGCGCGTGGAAGCCGTGCGCGTCGCCTTCGTACCCGGCCGGATCGAACGCGAGGAACGGTCGGCCGCTCAGGTCGAGCACGACCTGGGCCAGCGTCTCGTCCATCGGGACCCAGGCGTGGCCGTACCGCTCGATGCCACGCGACTCGCCCAGGGCGCGACGGAGCGCCTGACCCAGAACGATGCCGACGTCCTCGGCCAGGTGGTGCACGTCGACGGTGTCGGCGTCGCCGTGCGCGCGGACCTCGAGCCCCACGCTTCCGTGCCGGCCCACCTGGTCCAGCAGGTGCGACAGGAAGCCGTGCCCGACGTCCAGCACGACGTCGCCGCCATCGAGGTCGAGCGACGTGCGGACGTCGGTCTCTCGCGTCACGCGGTGGACCTCGGCGCGCCTAGCCACGGGCGGCCTCGGATGGGGCGGCCTCGGATGGGGCCTCGGATGGATCGGATCGGCGACGGGCCGTCAGAGCCCGCTCGGCGGCCGCGAGGAACGCGTCGTCGTCCGCCTCGCTGCCCACCGTCACCCGCAGACATCCGCCCAAGCCCGGCAGGTGATCCTGGCGTCGGACGAGGACCCCTTCGTCCAGGAACGCCCGGTGAGCGGCCTCGGCGTCGGGCACGCGAAACAGCAGGAAGTTCGTGACGGACGGGTACACGGTCACCTCCGGATGGGCCGCGAGCGCCTCCCGGACACGTTCGCGCTCGCGGCGCGCCGTCGCGATGCGGCGCTCGCGGGCGGCGGCAGCCTCGTCGTCGGCCAGCACCACCTCGGCCACGGCGGCCTGGAGCGCGGACACGTCGAACGGAAGAAGCACCTTTCCGACCTGCTTGGCGGTGTCCGGATGCGCGAGGGCGTAGCCCAAGCGCACCCCTCCAAGGGCGTCCGCCTTGCTGAACGTCCGGAGGGCCACGCGGTCCGGACGGCCGCGGATCTCGTCCAGGCGGTGAACACCGGCGTACGGCCAGTACGCCTCGTCGATCACGACGGTCCAGTCGTGCCGGGACGCGGCCTCCAGCACCGCCGCGACGGCGTCGTCGTCCAGCCGGTTTCCGGTGGGCGCGGCCGGATCTGCGAGGAACACGACGCCCGGGCCGCGGCGCAGCTCCCGCGTGAGCGCCGGCGCGTCCAGGGCGAACCCGTCTGGACTCAGCGGCACCTCGGACAGCTCGACGCCCAGCAGGCGCGCTTGCGAGGCGTACACCGCGAAGGTGGGCGAGACGGTGAGCACGCGCCGACCGAGGCCAGCGGCGATCACGAGCGCTTGGATCAGCACGTTCGAGCCCGGAGCGACCACCACGCCGTCCGGGTCCCAGCCATCGCGCTCGGCGATCGCGGCTGCGACGGTGTGGGCGCGGAGCTCGGGGTAGCGATGCCAGTCGACCTCGCGCAGCCGGTCCAGCACGCGCTCGCGCAGCGGCTCGGCGAGATCCGCGGGCGCTTCGTTCTGGTCCAGCTTGACCCGGTGGGGCCAGGCCCGGAACACGTACGCCGGGGCGTCCCGAACCTCGTCACGGATGCTCATGGCGACCATGCTAGCAGGCGCCCGACCGGGCGGCGTGCCGTCCCTGGCTCACCTTCCGGGTCGAGGCGGTCGCTCCTCACGGTGCCGAGTCCGGGACCTGCCGCTCCGCCCGCTCGCGCGTGTCGGCGATCGCGGCGTCCAGCGACGGATCGAGGCTCACCGCGCGCTCCCAGGCGTCCAACGCGTCCTGGTACCGCGTCAGGCCGTAGAACGTCAGGCCGAGGTTCAGGTGAGCGCGGGCGTTGTCGGGAGCGACGCGGACGGCGTCGCGAAGCGTCGGCAGCGCACGGTCGTACCGTCCGGTCTGGAGCCAGGCGAATCCGAGGTTGTTCAGGATCGTGCCGTTCTCGGGAAGCGCCTCGCGGGCGATCTCGTACAGCTCGATCGCGTCGCCTGGGCGGCCGTCTCGTTGCAAGGCGTTCGCCAGGTAGAACGCGATCAGCGGCGCGTCGCCGGACGTCGCGTCGTACGCCGTTCGCAGCTCGGTCACCGCCTCGGCGTTGCGGCCTTGCTCCAGGTGCGTCAGTCCGCGATCGAACGCCGCACGCGCCTCGCGCGGAAGCGCGTCGTTCTCGGCCCCGACGTCGTCGGCGTCGCCCGCGATCCGGGCACGCTCGTCCAGCCGCCTGACGGTGCGCAGCGCCAGCGGCTGCTCCTCGTCCAGCGTCAGCGCGCGCTCGAGGGCGTCCCGCGCCTCGTCGAACCGTCCAGCTCCGGCCAACGCCGTTCCGTACACCGCCCACACGTCGGCATCGTCCTGAGCCTCGGTCGCGTCGGGGGCTAGCTCCTCGGCCGCTGCACGGGGCAGGCCGGCCTCGAGCAACGCCTGCGCGAGGTTGAAGCGCACCGTCGCGCTCGCGTCCGCGGCGCCGTCCAGCACCGAGCGCGCCTCGTCGGTGCGCTCTTGGGCCACCAGGGCCAGCGCGAGCGCGTTCGCGACTCGCGGGTCGTCGGGCGCGTCGTCGTAGAACGGTCGCAGACGGGCCTCCGCCGCTGGCGCGTCCCCACCTTCGCGCAGGAGGCGCGCCTCGGCGATCGCCAGGCCGGCGTCGTCCGGGAACGCCTCGGCGCCCTCGCGAAGGAAGGCCAGCGCCTCGGCCTCGCGGTCGGCCGGCAGCTCCGCGGCCAGGGCGTACAGACCGGGCCTACGCGCCAGCGGCTCGGCGCTCGTGTCGCGCAGGTACGCGAGCGCACCCGCCGCGTCGCCCGCCTCGAGCGCCGCCTCGACCACGGCCGCGTGCAGCTCCACCGAGTCGGGCAGCGCTTCGGCCGCGCTCCGCAGCGTCTGCAGGCCGCGGGCGCCGCCGAGCGCCTGGGCGATGGCGACGTGCGCTTCGAGCAGCCGCGGGTAGGCGTCGAGCGCTCGGCGGTACTCCCGCAGCGCGTCGTCGCCGCCGAGCAGCCCCGCGAGACCGGCCCGCGCGACCGCATGGGCCGGGTTCCGCTCGAGGGCCGCACGGTACGCCGCTTCCGCCGCCTGCCGGTCGCCGGCCCGGAACGCCGCGACGCCGAGCACCGTCCACGCTTCGACGTCGTCCGGCTCGGCGTCGGTCGCCGCCCGCGCCCGCTCGAGCGCGAGCTCGTGATCACCGACCAGCGACGCGGCCCGTGCCTGCTCGGCCATCAGCCAGCTCGAGTCGGGAGCCAGCTCCGCTGCGGCCCGCAAGGCGGCCGCGTCGGGCACCGCCAGACGCGACGCCGCGAGCGACGCGGCTTGCAGGCCCTCGACGCTGGGGGCGTTCGCGGCGACGCGCCGTGCAGCGTCCTGGTCCGCAGCCGAGACGTCGAGGCCGAGCACCTCGATCGCGGCCGTCACCACGCGTGGCATCGCCTCGGACGGAACGCTGGGGACGGTCACCGTGCTCGACGCCTCGATGCCCGCCGGACCGTAGCGCTCCACCGTGACGTCCAGACCGGACGGGGCGGAGGCGACCCGTCCGCCGAGCAGGGCGTCGGCTCCGAATCGATCACGCAGCACCGTGGCCGGATCGAGGCCGGCCCGTGCGGCCTGATCGGCCAGCACGACCGGATCGCCGATCGGGGGCACGAACACGCCACCGAGGCGGTTCAGCGAGCGCTGCAATCCGGCGGCCAGGCCGATCTGCCACGAGGCGAGCTCGGCCGGTCCTTGGAACGGCACCACCACCACGCGGGTCACGCCGTCTGAAGCCGTGTCCCGAGCGGTGTCCTGAGCGAAGGCCGTGGCGAGGACGAGCGCCAGGAGCGTCGCCAGCACGGCAGGAAGGCGGAAGGTTCGGTGAAGCATGGGCGTCGTCATCGCGGCGCAGTCTAGCCCGCGCGCAGGTGAGGACCCTGAATCAGGGCGACCCGCCGTCGCCGGGCCGCTCGTCGGGCTTGGGCAGCTCGAACGCGTCCGGGAGAAGCTCGCGGACGCTGGTGGCGCGCCAGACGCCCGCCTCGTTCACCAGCCACACGCGGGCGTCGGCGCCGAACTCGAACAGGACCTGCCGACAGGCGCCGCACGGAGAGGCGGGGACGTCGGCGCTGCTCACCACCACGATCTCCTCGATCGTGCGTCCCCCGGCGCTGGCCATCGCCTGCACGGCCGACTGTTCGGCACAGCGGCCGAGCCCGTACGAGGCGTTCTCGATGTTCGCGCCGGCGAAGACCTCGCCCCGGTCGGTCCGGAGCGCGGCACCGACCGGAAAGCCCGAGTACGGCACGTACGCGTTGCCGTGCGAGCGCCAGGCGGCCTCGGCGAGGTCGGTCGGCGGCGGAGAGGACCGATCGGTGGTCATGGCGTTCCCTTCGACAGGCGGTCGGCCAGCGGCGGACCGAGGTGGACGAGACCGACGGCCACGGCGGTGGCCGCGGCGACGAGCACGGCGCCGGCCGAGACGTCCTTGGCGCGCGCCGCGAGCGGGTGGTGGTCGGGGGAGACGAGGTCGACGATCGCCTCGAGCACCGTATTCATCAGCTCCGTGACGAGGACCAGACCGCAGACCAGAAGGACGGGGACCAGCGACACGTTCAGCCAGATCGTCGCGGCGATGGCGGCCACGCCGATCGCCGACTCGATCCGAAGATTCGCCTGGTCGCGCCACGCCACCGCGAGGCCGCGGAGCGCGAAGCGCAGGCCGATCGGATCGCCGTGGCCCTTTCGCGGTCTCGTCATCGGTCCCTCATCGTCGATCCCTCAATCGATCGCTCACGCATCCTCGCTCGCTCATCGGCCCGGCCATTCGAGGATTCGCCGTTGCGCATCGAGGAACGGCGTCCACGACGCTTCGTCGGGATGATCGAAGCCCCGCAGGTGCGTCAGGCCGTGGGCGGCGAGGACCAGCACCTCCTCGACCGTTCCATGACCGTGGCCGGGCGCCTGCCGCGCTGCGGCGTCGAGGTCGATCAGCACGTCGCCCAGGTGGGCGACCTCGGGAACGCCGACGTCGTCCGGCTCCGAGCTGGGGTAGGACAGCACGTCGGTGGGTCCCGGCACGCCGAGGTCGGCCTCGTTGCGTTCGGCCATCGCCTCGTCCCCCAGAAGCACCACCGTCACCTCGCGCTCGCTCAGCCCTTCCGCCTCGAGGAGCGCCTGCAACGCTCCCTCGAGACGATCAAGTGCCGGGAAGCGCTGCGTCTCGCCTAGGATCTCCACCACGTTTGAGCCCCTTGATCTCCTCGGCGCTGGGGTATCGCACGCGCCGGTGCAGCGACGCCGACATGACCCGCTCGAAGGTGTTGGCGATCGCGTCGAGGTCACGGAAGTTCAGCGGACTGTCGGACAGCTGGCCGTCCTGGAGTCGCTGCTCGATCAGGCGATCGATCATGGCGCGGATCGACCCTGGGTTCGGATCGGGCAAGGTGCGCGACGCCGACTCGACCGCGTCGGCCAGCATCAGCACGGCGGTCTCCTTGGTACGAGGCTTGGGCCCCGCGTAGCGGAAGTTGAGCTCGTCCAAGCGCTCGGTGTCTTCGAGCGCGCGCTTGTAGAAGTAGGCCAGCACGGTGGTGCCGTGGTGCTCGGCGGCGAACGGCTCCAGCGCCGGCGGCAGGCCGTGCTCGCGCAGCATCTCGACGCCGTCACGAACGTGGCTGGTGATGATCAGGTAGCTCAGGTGCGGACTGAGCCGGTCGTGCGGGTTCTCGCCGCTCGCCTGGTTCTCGGCGAAGAACTGCGGCCTCCTGAGCTTGCCGACGTCGTGGTAGAGGGCGCCGACGCGAGCCAGCAGGGCGTTGCCGCCGATCTGCTGGACCGCCTGCTCGGTCAGGCTCGCGATGATCTGGCTGTGCTGATAGGTGCCGGGCGCCTCGAGCACGAGCTTCTGCAGCAGCGGGCTGTGGGGCGAGGACAGCTCGATCAACCGGAAGTCGGTGAGGAACTCGAACATGCCCTCCGCGAGGGGGACCAGGCCCAGCGCCACGATGCCGGCCAGCACGCCGCCCGCCAGGTAGGAGGCGATGTCGGTCGCGGCGGGCAGCGGCGCCGTGCCGCCGTTCATCAGCTGGAGGAACACCAGCGTCGCGCCGCTGACCAGGCCGCCGGCGGAGCCGGCGATCAGCAGCGCCATCCGGTTGCGAACCACGCCTGCCAGCAACGTCGCGGCCAGGCCGCCCACCAGAACCGCCGCGGCGGACTGCAGCGGCGCGCCGGGAACCAGCAGGCCGACGGCGATCGCGAGCCAGCCGGCCCACAGCAGGGCGGCCACCTCGCCGAGCAGCGTGGCGACCAGCAGGGGAGCCAGCAGCACGAACACGAAGTCGCTGGACAGGTCCAGCGCGGCGCGCTGCACCACCAGCGTCGCCAGCGTCAGCCCGACCAGGAACGCGAACTGGCGGCGACTCACGCGCCTGCGCAGCCCACGCGCCGCGTACGCCACGGGAAGCGCCAGCAGCGCGCCGACGAGCAGCGAGCCCAGAACGACGACGGCGGTCTGCCGAAGCTGTCGCGTGCGCGGATCGTACAGGCCGACCGCCTGGAGCGCCCTGAGCTGCTCCTCGCCGACCGCCTGGCCGGCCTGCACGATGACGTCGCCTTCGGCGAGCCGTCGCAGCACCGGCGAGACGGCCCCGGCGGCCGCGTCGCGGGCGGCGCGCGTCAGCGTCTCGTCGACGAACGCGGTCGGCATGAGTCGCTGATCGAGGATCAGCCTCGTGTCGCGCTGCCGATCGGTCGGCGCCGCCGCGACGGCCTCGTCGATGACGTCGTCGAGCTCCTCTTCGCGCACGCCGGAGGGATCCTGGTAGCGCCCGATCAGGGTGGTCGTCGTCTCGGGCGGCAGGGAGGCGGCGGTGACGGCCGAAAGGACCAGCTCCTGCACCTGGCCGTCGACGCTGAAGATGGCGGGCACCTGGCTCCTGGCCGCCTGCCTGCGGCGCGCCGTGGCCAGCGGGTCGGCGACCTGCAGGTCCGACGGGGCGATGAACGTCTCGGGGCTGGGCTGGCCCACCTCGAGCGGGATCGCCTGCCTCTGGCCGTAGACGCTGTAGAGAAGCGCGGACAGGACCAGGACCGCGACCGCGTACGGCCACGCCTGGGTAGGCGCGGGCCGTTCACGTCGCCGGCTGCGCGGCCTAGCCATCCTCAGTCCGCCAGCTCGTAGGCACGCACGATACGCGCGACGAGGGGGTGTCGGACGACGTCGCCCTTGTCGAACGCGACGAAGCCGATGCCGTCGATGTCCGCAAGGATGCGACGGGCCACGCGCAAGCCGCTGTCGACCGTGCCGGGCAGGTCGGTCTGCGTCACGTCGCCGGTGACGACGACGGTGCTCCCGAATCCCATGCGCGTCAGGAACATCTTCATCTGCTCCCCGGTCGTGTTCTGAGCCTCGTCGAGAATGATGAACGCATCGTTCAGGGTCCGCCCGCGCATGAACGCCAGCGGCGCGACCTCGACCACGCCCGACTCGAGGTACTGCTCGGCCCGCTCGGCCGGCAACATGTCGTACAGCGCGTCGTACAGCGGGCGAAGGTACGGATCGATCTTGGCCTGCAGATCGCCGGGCAGGAAGCCGAGCTTCTCGCCGGCCTCGACCGCCGGACGCGTCAGGATGATGCGCTTGACCTTCTTCGCCAGCAGCGCCTGGACCGCCATGGCGACCGCCAGGTAGGTCTTGCCGGTACCGGCCGGACCGATGCCGAACGTGATCGGATTCTTGGCGATCTCGGCCACGTAGCGGCGTTGGCCGGCGGTCTTGGGCTTGTGCCGACCGGGGAGCCGCGCGGCGGCCGACTCGGCCGCGGGAGAAATCTCCTCCGCAACGCCATCGAGCGCGGCCAGATCACCGTGCTCGAGCTCGGTGAGGCTCACGTCCCCTCCGCTGCGGATCGTGCCGAGGAGGGAACGGAACGTCCGCTCGGCCTCCTCGACCGCGGTGGCCTCCCCGCTCAGCCGGAGCTCGTCGCCGCGGGCGACGACCTTCGCGCCCAGGCGCCTGCGAAGCAGCTTGAGGTTCTCGTCGTTGTGGCCGAACAGGCTCATGGCCTCGGCTGGACTACGAAGTTTCAGCGTGACCGACGTGGCGATACCTTCCTCCTCCGCAGGCGGGCGCTGGCGGGCCTACCGAGCACCACGCTCCACACCAGCCCGCGCACGACGTCGTCGGGTCCGATCCCGACGAGTCCGAGCGCGTCGGGCAGTGTAGCGGACCCGGACCTGCCCGTGCGTTGGCCGACGTCGCTTCGCGGAGGGCGTTTCATGACGCGGGCCGCCGGCGTGCCTTCACGTCCCAAGAACCCTGCCGGCGGAGCTTTCGCAGGCGAAGCGACATGGGGCGTTCCCTCGCGTCCCAGGAACCCGGGCGTGGGCGCAGGACCACCGGTTCGACCGGTCGCCGCTTGGCCCGCGCCGGTCTGACCCGCGCCGGTCTGACCCGCACGGGGCTGACCGGCACGGGGCTGACCCGTCCCCGTCCGACCAGCACCTTGCTGGCTGGTGGTGCCTTGCTGGCTGGTGGTGCCCTGCTGGCTGGTGGTGCCCTGCTGGCTGGTGCCCTGCTGACCTGTGCCGCTGGCCTGTTGGACACGGCGGCGAGCTTCCTCGAGACGCCCGGCCAGATCGTCCGCCTGCCGGGGCGACGAAGCGGTGGAGGAGCTGGATGCCGAGGTGGACGCCGAGGTGGACGCCGAGGTGTCGGTCGCCTCCGGCGAGCCGGTTTTCGTGGGCGGCGTTCCGCGACCCCGCTTGGACGATCGTCGGCCCCGGAGGACGGCGTTCACCACGAACGCCGCCACGAGAAGGAGGGGCAGCAGATCGTCGAGGCTCACTGAATCTCTTCGTCCTCGGCGGCGCCGCGGCTGGCGTTCGCGATGCCCTGGCGCATATCGGTGTCCGACTCGACGTTGCGGAGCTGGTAGTAGTCCATGACGCCCATGTGTCCCTTGCGGAACGCTTCGGCCATCGCCAGGGGCACCTCGGCCTCGGCCTCGACGACCTTGGCGCGCATCTCTTCGACCCGGGCACGGTTCTCCTGCTCGGCGGCGACCGCCATCGCGCGCCGCTCCTCGGCTTTCGCTTGCGCGACACGCTTGTCGGCCTCGGCCTGATCGGTCTGGAGCTGCGCGCCGATGTTGCGTCCGACGTTCACGTCGGCGATGTCGATCGACAGGATCTCGAACGCGGTGCCCGAGTCGAGCCCCTTCTGAAGAACGGTCTTGCTGATGCTGTCGGGGTTCTCGAGCACGCGCTTGTGCGAGTCGCTGGAGCCGATGGAGGACACGATGCCCTCGCCGACGCGCGCGATGATGGTCTCCTCGCCGGCACCGCCCACGAGCCGCTCGAGGTTGGCACGGACCGTGACGCGCGCGGTGCTGATGAGCTCGATGCCGTCCTTCGCCACGGCGCTGACGTTCGGCGTCTGGATCACGCGTGGGTTGACGGACACCTTGACGGCGTCCAGGACGTCACGGCCAGCGAGATCGATGGCGGCCGCCCGGTCGAACGGCAGCGCGATGCGGGCCTTGTCGGCGGCGATCAGCGCGTCGACGACGCGGTCCACGTTGCCGCCCGCCAGGAAGTGGGCTTCGAGCTGATTCTGTTCGACGTCCAACCCTGCCTTCTCGGCCTTGATGAGCGGATTGATGATGCGGGCGGGCGGAACGCGCCGCAGCCGCATGGCCACCAGGCTGATCAGGCTGACCCGCACACCTGCCGAGATCGCCGCGATCCACAGCCCCACCGGAATGAACGTGAACAGAATCAGGAAGAACAGGACGACGACGCCAGCGATGATCAGGAAGGACAGATCGATACTCATGGAACCTCCAGGGGTGGGGTCAGCCGTCCTCGGACGGCGACGGGTCGTGCATGATGGTGGACTCGTCCTCGCGGGGGCGGACGACGACGCGGTTGCCTTCGACGCGCAGCACGTCCAAGCGGCTGCCGGCAGCGACGTAGTCGCCGTCGCTGACGACGTCCACCCGCTCGCTTCCGAAGCGTGCCACGCCGGCGGGTCTGAGGTCGGACATGGCGATGCCCGTCTTTCCGATCAGCTCGGAGCGATCGCCGACGAGCTTGGCACGCGCAGGGTCCACCGCGCCTCGAGCCTCGACGCTTCCACCACCGCCAGAACCCGCCCCGATCGATGAAGGTCCGAGACCGCCCCCGATGCGTTCGGAGAGCGTGAGCTGCTTCCCCAAGCCGGTGTTGGGCAGGAGCCACAGCAGCAGGCCGAGCACCACGCCGCCGCCGATGGCGGTGGTCGCGAGTACCGTGACGGCGTCGTCCTGGAAGATCCGGATCACGGCCGCCACGATGGCGGCGAGGCCCAGGACGCCCGCCACCCCGAAGCCCGGGATCACGAACGCCTCGACCGCGAGCAGGAGCACGCCCCCGAGGATCAGGAGCACGTCCACGATGCCGGCAGGGGTCGCGACGAAGGCGCTGGTCGCGAACAGGGCGAGCGCGACCACGCCGATGGCGCCAGGAATCCCGAAGCCCGGGCTGAAGAACTCGATCACCAGGCCGCCCAGGCCCAGGATGAGCAGGATCCCGGCGATGATCGGACCGGAGAGCCACGTGCCGATCCGCTCGGTCAGGTTGCGCTCGAGCGTGACGGTAGCGACGCCGCCGTAGCCGAACGTCCGAAGCGCATCGGACAGATCGGCTGCGACGAAATCGGCGATGTTCTGCTCGACGGCCTCGTCCGCGCTGAGCGTGACCAGCTCGCCCCGGGCCGACAGGCCGGGAATCTCGCGTGCCGGATCGACCATCGCCTCGGCCACCGCCGGATCCCGTCCGCGCGCCTCGGCGACGCTGCGGAACTGCCCCCGCACGGCGGAGGTGAACTTCTCGTCGACCGGATTGGCGCCCCCCACGCCGATGGTGATCGGCAGCGCGGCACCGATCGAGGCGCCGGGAAGCATGGCGAGCTGCTCGGCGGCCATCGCGATCAGCGCGCCGGCGCTGAAGGCGTTCTCGACCACGGCCAGGACCGGCACGCGCGCATCGTTCATCACCGCGTCCACGATCCGCTGCATCGAGTCCACGCGCCCGCCGGGCGTGTCGATCCGAAGGAGCACCGCCAGCGGCCGCACCTCGTTGGCACGCTCGATCCGCGAGGCGACGAACTGCGCCGTCGCCGGCGTGATCTCGGTATCGACCGGAAGGATCCATACCGCGTCGGCGTCCTGCGCGAGCCCCTGGACGAGGGCGACGAGCAGGACGACGATGGCTGCGGATCGGAGCGCCAGGCTCCGCGAGAACGCGTTGGTCACGCGCCGATGCTAGCACGGAGCGCCAGGGTCGCTAGGAGTCGGCGGCACGGTTACGAGGCACGGTTGCGAGGAGGGGCTCGGTCGGCCGCTCGCGAGACGTCGGAGCGTGAGCGGTGTGACGCCTCCGCTCCGCCCCGCCTCCGGCGTGGCTAGGCTGAGCGCCCGCCTTGGTCGCACCCGTGCCGCGGTCGCACGCGTACGTAAGGACAATTGCGAAGGACATTGCGAAGGACAAACGGATGATGCAGCTCGTGAAACAGACGTTCGGCGAGTGGCAGAGCGACAACGTCGGCGTGCTCGCGTCATCGCTCGCGTACTACGCGATCTTTTCGCTGGCCCCGATGCTGATCATCGTCATCGCCGTGCTGACCTTCTTCGGCAGGGGCGACGCGCAAGTAGCGATCCTGGAGCAGGTTCGGGGCGTGGCGGGTCAGGACGCGGCGCAGCTGGTTCGTACCATGATCGAAAACCGCCGAGCCACCGGCGGCAACGTCCTGGCGACCGTCGTCGGCCTGGGACTCGTGCTGGTCGGTGCGACCGGTGTCGTGTCGCAGCTCCAGAACGCCCTCAACGTCATATGGAACGTGAAGCTGGATCCGGACCGGTCCGGCCTGCGCCACATGCTCCGGGTGCGGGCGGTGTCGCTGCTGCTGATCCTCGGCGTGGGCCTGCTGCTGTTCGCGGCGCTGGTCGGCATCGCCATCCTGCGCTCCGTGACGGCGGTGGCGCGAGAACAGGTGCCCCGGATCGGCCTTCTGTGGACGGTGCTCGACCCGTTGATCGTGATCATCGTGTCCGGTCTCGTGTTCGCCTTGGTGTTCAAGTTCCTGCCCGACGTGCGCATCCCGTGGCGGACGGTCGCGGTCGGTGGCTTGGTCACGTCCGTCCTGTTCGTGATCGGGAACTGGCTGTTGAGCCTGTACCTGTCACGGGGCGCCGTGGCTGGCGCGTACGGGGCGGCGGGCACCCTGGTCGTGATCCTGCTGTGGGTGTTCGTATCGTCGCAGATCGTGTTGATCGGCGCGGAGTTCACCAAGGTCTTCGCGCGACGCAACGGCGACAGGGTCGTTCCGGACGCGCACGCAGTTCCTCGTCATCCCTGAGACGCGGCTGGCCCCGGCGGGACGGGCGCAAGCGCTATGGACACACGTGCATGGGAAGCGGCACGCGAACGGCCCCGTCGAGGGGCCGGATTCGCGTATCCATCGTGGCGGGCGCAGGAGGACTTGAACCCCCGACCTACGGTTTTGGAGACCGCCGCTCTACCGACTGAGCTATACGCCCAAGGGCGGAGCGGATCATACCAGACCGCCGCCGGACGTGCCAAGGCGCGGGGTGCGTCGTCCGCCAGCGAGTCCGACCGAACAGGTCTGGTATCGTCGACGTCGACGCTACGGCGGAAGGAGACACCATGGACGCGACGCAGACGAACCGTGCAGATCGCACCGGCGCAGATCCGACGAACGAGGTCCAGATGACCGTCACCGACTCGGCAGCGGCCAAGGCGGTCGCGCTTCTGAAGGAGAAGGACGACCAGGCAGCGATCCGGGTGTTCGTGAAATCCGGTGGCTGCAGCGGCTACATGTACGGCATGGCCGTCGACGACCGGCGCCTCGAAGGCGACCGCGAGTTCGAGCACAAGGGCGTCCGGCTGGTCGTGGACAAGATGAGCTGGCCGCTCCTTGCCGGCAGCGAGGTCGACTACGTCGAGAACATGATGGGTGGCGGGTTCTCGGTGCACAACCCGAACGCCAGCAGCAGCTGCGGCTGCGGGAGCAGCTTCCGGACCGACGGAAGCGACGCGCCCGACAGCGAGGGAAGCGTCGGCTGCTCGACCTGAGCGCCGTCGGCGCGGCGGTAGGGAAGGGCCGAGAGCTGCACGACCGAACGAGCGCGCCCGGATGCGACGGCATCCGGGCGCGCTCTTCGTAGGTCGGAACGTCAGGAGGGGAGGGCCGACGCATCGGTCGGTCGCCGCGCGACGCGTCCGGTCGGGTCGACGCCGCTCAGTCGGCGGCGTCGCTCGCGGGCTCGTCTCGCGGCGTCCAGCGCAGGATCGGGTGACGGGCCGCCGTCAGCTCGTCCAGGCGGCGCACCGGCGTGGTGCGGGGCGCCTCGGCCAGCCAGGCAGGGTCGTCCTGCGCCCTCCGCAGAATCGCGCCGAGGGTCTCGGCGTAGGCGTCGAGCGACTCGAGCGACTCGGTCTCGGTCGGCTCGACCATCATCGCCTCCTTGACGTTCAGCGGGAAGTACACCGTCATCGGGTGCATCCCTTCGTCCAGGAGCGCCTTCGCGATGTCGAGCGTGCGGATGCCCGCGGGCGGCTGCGCGACGAACTCGTGCATGCAGGTGCGGTCGTACGCGCTCGCGAAGCCTTGCTGCGCCAAGCGTACGCGCAGGTAGTTCGCGTTGAGCACCGCCATCTCGGCGACGTCCGCGAGGCCCGCCGCACCCAGCGAGCGCAGGTAGGCGTACGCCCGCACCAGGTTGCCCACGTTGCCGAAGTAGCTCCGCATCCTGCCGATCGACTCGGGACGGTCGTCGTCGATGGTGAAGCGATCTCCGTCGCGACCGATCACCGGGCGCGGCAGGTACGGCGCGAGGTGCGCCTTCACGCCGACCGGGCCGGTCCCCGGCCCCCCGCCGCCGTGGGGCGTGGTGAACGTCTTGTGCAGGTTGAGATGCACGACGTCGAACCCCATGTCGCCCGGCCGGGCCTTGCCGACGATGGCGTTGAGGTTCGCCCCGTCGTAGTACAGCTGCGCGCCGACAGCGTGCGCCGCGTCGGCGATCTCGCGGATCCGCGACTCGAAGATCCCGATCGTGCTGGGGTTCGTGAGCATCACCGCGGCCGTGTCGGGGCCCAGCTTCGCTTTCAGCGCCTCCACGTCCACCTCGCCGTCGGCGGCCGTGGGAACCTCGACCACGCGGTAGCCGACCATGCCGGCGGTCGCGGGATTCGTTCCGTGCGCCGCGTCGGGCACGATCACCACGCGGCGCTGCTCGTTCTCCCCGCGGGCCACGTGGTAGGCGCGGATCATCAGGATTCCGGTCAGCTCGCCGTGCGCGCCCGCCGCGGGCTGAAGGCTCACGTCGTCCATGCCGGTCACGGTCGCGAGGCCGCCCTGCAGGCGCCACAGGAGCTCCAGCACGCCCTGCGCGCCTTCGGGGTCCTGCGATGGATGCAGGTCGGTGAACAGCGCCGCCGCGTCCTCGTGCACCTTCGGGTTGTACTTCATGGTGCAGCTTCCCAGCGGGTAGACGTTGCCGTCGATCGAGAACTGGCGGTGGGCCAGCTGGGTGAAGTGACGGACCAGGTCCAGCTCGGACACTTCGGGCAGACGCGGAGGCTCGGACCGCAACGACGCCTCGCCCAGCAGCTCCGCCATCTCGGGGCCGTCGACGACCGGGGGCCTGACGCCGCGCCGGCCGGGACGGGATCGTTCGAACAGGAGGGGCGCGTCGTGCTCAGCCATGGGCCACCTCGCCAGCTCGCTCGCCGACGGCGCTCAGGGCCGCGACCAAGGCGTCGACGTCGGACGGGCGCGTCAGCTCGGTCGCGGTGATCAGCACGGCGTCGCCCAAGCCGTACTCGGCCGGAATCGGCAGACCTGCCCGGACGCCCTCACGCTGCAGGTCGCGTCTGAGCGCACGCGCATCGCGCGAGATCCGGAGCGGGAACTCCGCGAAGAACGGACCGGAGCGGACGACGGCGTACCCTTCGCGCTCCAAGCGGTCGGCCAGCGCGTGGGCGTTGCGGACCGTGCCCTCCGCCATCTCGCGCAGCCCGTGCGGACCGAGCGCCGCGACGTTCACGGTCGCCATGAGCGCGGCGAGCTGGTGGTTCGAGCAGATGTTCGACTTCGCCTTGCCGCGACGAATGTGCTGCTCGCGCGCCTGCAACGTCAGCACGAAGCCGCGGCGGCCGTCCACGTCCCGCGTCTCGCCCACGAGCCGTCCCGGAAGCTGACGAACGAGCGCCTCGCTGACGACCATGAACCCGAAGTGCGGGCCGCCGTACTGCAGCGGCACGCCCAGCGGCTGGCCCTCGCCGACGGCGATGTCGGCGCCCACCTCGCCGGGGGTGCGCAGGATCGCCAGCGAGAGGGGGTCGACGACCGACACGAACAGCGCTCCGGCATCGTGCGCCGCGTCGGCCAGGGCGTCCATCGTCTCGAGTCGGCCGAGGTGGTTCGGGTTCTGGACGATCAACGCGGCCGCGTCGCCCAGCTCGCTCGGAACCGGCGTGGCCAGATCGTCCAAGTCCACCACGTGAATCTCGGCGTCGAGCGCGTGAAGGTAGGTCTCGAGCACGTCGCGCGACTCGGGATGCACGCCGCGCGACACGAAGATCTTGTCGCGCCGGGTGGCCCGAATCGCCAGGAGCGCCGCCTCGGCGACAGCGCTGGCGCCGTCGTACATGCTGGCGTTGGACACCGGCAGGCCGGTCAGCTCGCTCATGATCGTCTGGTATTCGAAGGTGGCTTGCAGGACGCCTTGCGACACCTCCGGCTGGTAGGGCGTGTACGCGGTGACGAACTCGGACTGCATCGCGAGGTGGCGCGTGACGGCCGGCAGGAAGTGTCGGCGGACCCCCCCGCCCAGGAACGAGGGGCTACGGGCGTCGTCGCGCGACGCGAGCTCCTGGAGGTGATCCATGAGGGTCACCTCGTCCATCGCCTCGGGCAGGTCGAGCTCGGGATCCAGCAGCTCGGCCGGGACGTCGGCGAACAGCTCGCCGACCGACGCCACGCCGATCGCGTCGAGCGCGCGGCGAACGTCCTCCTCGGTGTGGGGGGCGTAGCGCACTACGCCTCCTCTTCGCACACGGACCGGTACGCGTCCGCGTCCAGGAGGTCCTCTCGGGCGGCGGGATCGTCGGCCTGAAGGCGGAACAGCCAGCCGCCTTCGTACGGCGATTCGTTGATCCGCTCCGGGGCGTTCTGAAGCGCCTCGTTCACCGCGACGACGGTTCCCTTCAGGGGCGCGTAGATGTCGCTGGCCGTCTTGACGCTCTCGACCACAGCGACCGCGTCGCCCGCCGCGACCTCGTCACCGACCGAGGGCAGCTCGACGAACACGACGTCCCCGAGCTGATCCTGAGCGAACGCGCTGATGCCGACCGTGACGACGCCGTCCTCGGGGCTCGAGACCCACTCGTGGCTGCGTGCGTACCGGAGCGTTTCGGGAATGTCCATACCGTCCTCCTCGTGAGGTCGCGTCGCGACCGATGCCGTCAGGATACCCGCGCGTCGGGACGGAAGAACGGAAGGTCCACGACCGTCGCGGACACGCGCTGCGCCCGGATCTCGACCGCGACCTCCGTGCCGATCTCCACCAGGTCGGCGTCCAGCCACGCGAAGGCGATGCTGTCGCGGGTGAGGGGAGAGATCGTCCCGCTGGTCACCTCGCCGCGCTTCCGTCGCCGCCGGGCTCGCGCAGAATCCTGTAGCCCTGACGGGCGATCCCGCGGCCCAACAGCCGCAGCCCGACCAGCCTGCGCAGGCAGGCCGGCTCGTCGCTCCAGCCCTCCTGGCCAGCGAACGGCTTGTTCTTGACGACCCAGTGGAACGGCGTGCAGCGTGGATCGGTCTCACCGGTGAGCTCGTGCCCGAACAGCGGGAAACCGGCCTCGAGGCGCAGCGTGTCGCGGGAGCCCAGCCCGCACGGTCGCGCGCCGGCGTCGGTCAGCGCCGTCCATACCGCGACGGCGTCTTCGGGACGGGCGAACACCTCGAAGCCGTCCTCGCCGGTATAGCCGGTGCGTGCCAGCCGCACCGGCGCCCGCCCCAGCAGCGCCGTGAGCGTGTCGTTCTTGCGAACCGAGGTGAGGTCGACGTCCACCAGCCTGTCCAGCAGAAGCGCCGCGCCCGGGCCCTGCAGCGCCAGGAGCGCCCAGCGGTCGCTGACGTCCCGGACCTCGACGTCGCCTCGCCCGGCCGCCAGCGACGTCAGCCGCTCTCCGACGACGTCGCGGTTGGAGGCGTTCGCGACGATCAGCCACGCGCCTTCCTCCAAGTGATAGAGGTAGGCGTCGTCCACCAGCCCACCACGGTCGTTCGGAATCATCGTGTAGTGCGCACGTCCCACCTTGAGCTTCTTCGCGTCGTTCAGCAACGCGAACCGCAGGAAGGAAAGCGCACCCTCGCCCGAGACGCGGAACTCGGCCATGTGGCTGACGTCGAAAAGCCCTGCGCGCTCGCGCACGGCGAGATGCTCCTCGGCGATTCCCCCTGGATACTGGAGCGGCATGCGCGTGCCCGCGAAGTCCGTCATGCGGGCTCCGAGCGCCTCGTGCGTCGCGGTCAACGGCGTGGTGTCCATGCGGTCACGCTACCACCGAGCGTCGCGGCTCCGGGAGGTCGGGTCGGCCCGGCCTCAGCGCGACGAAACGAGCGCGAGGCGAAGCGTCAGGCCTTCTGCGCCAGCTTCTCCAGCACCATTCGAGACACGCCCCTCAGCGGCTCGAACACCCCTTCGAACCGTGCCGCCACGGCGTCGAACGCCGGCACCTCGCCGCTGGGGTCGAGCACCTTGCGGATCATGTCGCTAGGCAACGCATCGTCGAGGTCGCGCTTGTTGATCTGCAGCACGTAGGGAATCTCCGAGAGGCGCAAGTCGTACTCGAGCAGGTTCTCGCGAAGGTTGCGGAGGCTCTCGGCGTTGGCGCGAAGCCGGTTCGGCGCGCTGTCGGCCACGAACACGATGCCGTCGACGCCACGAAGGATCAGCTTGCGAGACGAGTTGTAGAACACCTGACCGGGCACGGTGTACAGATGGAAGCGCGTCTTGAACCCGTTCACGGTGCCCAGATCGAGCGGCAGGAAGTCGAAGAACAGCGTCCGCTCGTCCTCCGTCGCGAGACTGACCATCTCGCCTTTCGAGTCGCCCGGCACGCGCTCGTAGATCATCTTCAGGTTCGTCGTCTTGCCCGACAGGCCGGGGCCGTAGTAGACGATCTTGAAGTTGATCTCGCGGGCGGCGAAGTTGATCGTGCTCATGCGTCCCTCGGTCCGAACAGGCCGTCGAGAAGCTTCTCGGTCGATTCGGTCCAGCTCTCGTCGAGATCGAGGGACGGTGCCTCGATGTCGCGCAGGCTGGCCAGCTCGTCCCGAATCTCCTTCGCAGCGCGCTGCGCGTGCACCTTGATCCGACCGACCGTCGCGCTCCCGTCGAACACCACGACCAGCAGCGCGTCCGGGCCCAGCTCCTCGACGTACGTCCCGACGTCGCTGCCCTGCTGAACCACCTCACGGAACCCCTCGTCGCCGAACAGGTTCGCGATCGCCGCGTTGGCCGAATGGTTCGAGGCGACCAGCGTCGCCAGCGAATCGAGCGAGGGGGGCTTCGGAGCTCCCAGCGCGCGAGCGTGGAGGATCACGAACCCCTTCCGGTCCACGACCAGGGCGTAGCGAGCCCGACCGCGTTCGAGCAACTCGCCGAGGCGCTCCCTCACGCGTGCGTGAGCGGCGCCGTACAGGTCGATGGACGGCTCCAGCATGGCCGGAGGATAGCACGGGCCGATTCGCCCTCCGTGCGGCCGATTCCACGTCGACACCCCGTCGGACGGCCGCCGGTGCAGCGGCGTGGTGCGCGGCTGGCACGGGGAGGGCCCGCTTCGAACACCGTGCTAGCCTCGATTCGAGGAGGTGGATGATGGCAGGCAAGTTCGAGGTCAAGAAGGGGGCCGGCGGAAAGGTCGGCTTCGCCCTCAAAGCCAGGAACGGCCGCATCGTCCTGACGGGTCAGCAGTACGCCGGCAAGGCAGGCGCCGAGAAGGGCGTGCGTTCGGTGCGAGACAACGCCGCGGACGACGCCAAGTTCGAGCGCAAGAGTGCGAAAGACGGGCGACCGTACTTCGTGCTCAAGGCCGCCAACGGCCAGGTGATCGGTCAGAGCCAGATGTACTCGTCCACGCGCGCCATGGAGAACGGCATCGCTTCGGTTCGCCGGCACGCGGCCGAGGCCGACGTCGACGACCAGCTCGGCTAGGCGCCCCTCCGGTTGCCCGGGTCGCGGGCGTGCGGTAGACTCCCGTTCGCGCGAGCGGTCTCGCGCCGACGCGGCGATGTAGCTCAGCTGGTTAGAGCGCACGACTCATAATCGTGAGGTCCGGGGTTCAAGTCCCCGCATCGCTACCAAACGGACACGCTTCAGAAGCGCAAGAAAGGACCCCCGCCTAAAGCGGGGGTTCGCTTATCGACGGCTACTCACCGTCGACGCGCCAGACGATGGGACGGCGTAGCCCCTTGGCGGTTCGTCGGGATCGCTTGTTCGGACCGGCACAGCGCCGTGTCGTCCGAAACCAATCATGGACGTGCGTCACGGACGCGCTTCGACATGAGCCGCGAGTGAGCCCGGTCGAATGCATCCGATCTACCCCCTCGGGCATTCCATCAGTCGAAAGGAGGACGCGCCACCGCACCCACCGGTCGGTCCGCCTGGACCGCTGCCCGCTTGGGAGAGTTCCCGAAGCCGGGCGCCAGGGCCGACCACCATCCCCGCCACGAACCCAACCCCCGATCGCGTCCGCCACAGCGACGTGCCGAGGGGTGAGAGGAACCGAGATGAAGAACCGCTACGACCCGACGACGCTGTTCAGCCGCACATGATGGGATCCGCTTGACTGGCCTGCTGGGCAACTGGGCTTGATGGCGGCGCTGCGGCGTGCAGCTCGGTGATCGCGCAACCAGGCGAGGATACCGATGTAGACGCGGAGATCCTGAACTTCGCGCTGAACCTCGAGTACCTCGAAGCCGAGTTCTACCTCGCGGCCGTGGGCCGCACGGCCTCCTACGAGGCCGAGGTCGGTGGCGGCACCGTGATGACGAACGGTCCCGTGGACTTCACCGGAACGCCGGACCTCGAGGCTCTGGCGAACGAGATCGCCGACCACGAGGAAGCGCACGTCGTCTTCTTGCGGTCGGCCCTGGGCTCCGCAGCGGTCGATCGCCCGAACCTCGACCTCCGGGGCGGGGTCGGTGGCGCGTTCGGTACGGCCGCCCGGGCGGCGGGCTCCACCGCGGGCTTGGACGCCGCCACCCTGGACGTCCTGGAGACGTTCAGCCCCTACACCAACGGCTTGTTCTTCCTGCACGGGGCGTTCATCTTCGAGGACGTCGGCGTCACCGCCTACAAAGGGGCCGCACCGCTTCTCGCGAACAAGGACACCTTGGAAGCCGCCGCCGGGATCCTGGCGGTCGAGGCGTACCACTCCGGCGAGGTCCGCACCCAGCTGTACCAGGAGCGCGACACGGTCGCGATCCCGCGGACGCGCGGCGGAGCCGGCAACGTCGAACTGACCGTCCAGTCGATCGTCGCGCGATCTCCGCGCTCCGCGCCGCGCTCGGAGGCGGCAAAGATCAGTCCATCGTGGTGGACGGTAGCGCCAACATCGTGCCCGCCGACGCGAACGCGATCGCCTTCAGCCGCACGCCGGCCGAAGTGTTGGACATCGTGTACGGCGGCGGCGTCGGCGGCGGCCTGTTCTTCCCGGACGGCGTCAACGGCGACGTCCGCGCTGCTTTAGTCGCGTAACGCGCCCCACGAGCGGGAGGGCGACTCATGTACGCCTTCCCGCTCGCCGCCGCCGCCTGCCTGAAATGGCGAAGCGTAGCGGTGGGGTACGTGGTGCCGGGAACGGGGCTCGAACCCGTACGCCCTCGCGGGCAGCGGATTTTAAGTCCGCAGCGTCTACCGATTCCGCCATCCCGGCACGCGTGGAACATGCACGGGCGAGGACGCAGAGCGCATCCCCGCCTACGAGGCTCACACCAGGTACGCCATCGCGTCCGCCCGGTCGCCCGTCGCCCGAGCGTCGTCCCAACCGAGCTCGCCGGCCAGCAGCTCGCTGACCCGGGGCAGGGCGGAGATCGCCGCGTCGCGATCGAGGAACCCGAGCCGGGTCCGCCTGGCCAGAACGTCGACGCTGGTGCGGGCCAGCTCCTCGCGCGCCGTATGGATCACCTCGGCCTCGATGAACGCGTGGCTCTCGGCCAGACGGGCACCGAGGTCCTCGTCGCGGGCCAGCTCGGCGACACGCGCGGCGCGATCGCCGTACGCGCGGTTCAGGTGACTCGCGACATCGTGATCGATGCCGAACCGCTCTTGCAGCTCGCCGGCACCGGCGGAGCTGTACGCCTCGCCGCCCATCAGGTACAGCTCCGAGGTCCTCGACGGACCGGCCTGGAGACCGCCGACGCGCATCGCCTGATCGACCGCGTCGATCGCCATCTTGCGATAGGTGGTCCACTTGCCGCCGGCGATGGTGACCAGCTCGCCCTCGGAAATGTTCACGAGGTGGTCGCGCGACAATCCGGCGGTATCGGCCGCCTCGGGGTTCGAGACGAGGGGCCGCAGGCCGGACCAGCTGGACAGGACGTCTTCGCGCGTGACGGGCATCGAGAAGTACTGACGCACGTGACGGAGCACGTACTCGATCTCGTCCTCGTGGGCCTTGGGGTGGTACTCGATCTCGGCGGGGTTGTCGGTGGTGCCCACCAGGGTGTGGCCCAGCCAGGGGAGCAGGAACAGCACCCGTCCGTCCTCGGTCTCCGGAATCAGGAGGCCGGTCTCGGGTGGGCTGAACCGTTTGTCCAGCACGACGTGAATCCCGCTGCTGGCGGTCAGCATCGGCTTCACGGACGGATCCTCCATGCGCCGGATCGCGTCGGTGAACGGACCGGTGGCGTTGACGACCACGCGTGCCCGCACCTCGGTCTCCCGGTCGGTCTCGAGGTCGCGCACGACCGCTCCCCGGACCTTGCCGTCCGCCATGACCAGCGAGGCGACCTCGACGTGGTTCGCGACGACGGCGCCCTGCTCGGCCGCCGTCACGGCGATCGCGACGTTCATTCGCGCGTCGTCGAACTGGCCGTCGTAGTACACGACGCCGCCCCGAAGCCCGTCCGGCTTCAGCATCGGAAAGCGCTCGAGCGCCTCCTTGGCGTCGACGAAGCGGCTCGGATGCAGGTTGGTCTTTCCGGCCAGCCAGTCGTACATCTTCAGGCCGGTCATGAAGTAGGGAACCTGCAGCCAGTTGTACAGCGGTGTCACCAGCGGAATCGGCTTGGCGAGGTGCGGCGCGATCTTGATCAGCATCGCCCGCTCCCGCAGAGCGTCGCGAACGAGGGCGAACTGACTGCGGTCGAACTGCTTCACGGCTTTCTCGAGGTAGCGCACCCCGCCGTGGATCAGCTTCGTGCTGCGGCTGCTGGTTCCCGCCGAGAAGTCGTCCCGCTCGACCATCGCGACCTTCAGCCCGCGGCTGGCGGCGTCGAGAGCGACGCCCGCGCCGGTCGCGCCGCCGCCGATCACCAACAGGTCGAACGTCTCCTCGCCCAGCTTCCTCAGGTGCGCGTCCCGATCGATGCGGCTCATTCGGCCGCCTCCTCCCAAGCGGTCGCTCGGCCGACCGCCTTGCCCCAACCGTCCAGAAGGGCCTGGCGCTCGGCGTCCTGCATCTCGGGCTCGAAGCGGGCGTCCTCGGCCCACTGGGCCTCGAGCTCGTCGCGACCCGACCAGAAGTCGACGGCCAGTCCCGCCAGGTACGCAGCGCCCAGCGCCGTGGTCTCGGTGATCTTCGGTCGGACGATCGGCACGCCCAGCACGTCCGCCTGGATCTGCATCAACAGGTCGTCGTTCGACGCGCCGCCGTCCACGCGCAGCTCCTCGAGACGGATCTCGGCGTCCGCCTCCATCGCCCTGATGACGTCGTGCACCTGGAACGCGATCCCTTCGAGCGCTGCGCGGGCGATCTCGGCGGCGCCGCTGCCGCGGGTCAGCCCGAAGATCGCACCGCGGGCGTACGGATCCCAGTGGGGCGCGCCCAGTCCCGCGAAGGCGGGGACGAGGTACACCCCGCCGTTGTCCTTCGCCTTGCGGGCGAGCTCCTCGACGTCCTCGCTGCGACGGATGATGCCGAGGCCGTCGCGCAGCCACTGCACGACCGCGCCGGCGATGAAGATGCTGCCTTCGAGCGCGTAGTCCAGACCGTCCTGGTCCCAGGCGATGGTCGTCAGCAGCCGGTTCTTCGAGGCGATCGACTCGCTGCCGGTGTTCATCACCATGAAGCCGCCCGTGCCGTACGTCATCTTGCCCTGGCCGGGCCGGAAGCAGACCTGACCGAAGGTGGCGGCCTGCTGATCGCCGGCGATGCCCGCGATCGGGACCTCGGCGCCGAACGCTGCGGCCGGGACGCTGCCGACCACGCCGGAGCTGGCCACGACCTCGGGCATCAGCGCGCGCGGGATGTCGAACGCGTCCAGCAGCGAGTCGCTCCAGTCGAGGCGGTGGATGTCGTAGAGCATCGTGCGGCTGGCGTTGCTGACGTCGGTCACGTGGACCTCGCCGCGGGTGAGCCGCGCGATCAGCCACGAATCGATCGTGCCGAACGCCAGCTCGCCCGCTTCGGCACGGGCGCGTGCGCCGTCGACGTGGTCGAGGATCCAGGCGATCTTGCTGGCGGAGAAGTAGGCGTCGGGGACCAGCCCGGTGCGTGCCACGATCTCGTCGCCCAGGCCCTGCTCGACCCAGCGCTGAATCGTCTCGGCGGTCCGTCGATCCTGCCAGACGATCGCACGGTGGATCGGCTGCAAGGTGCGCCGGTCCCAGATCACGGTCGTCTCGCGCTGGTTCGTGATGCCGATCGCCGCCACGTCGCTCGGACGGACGTCCGAGCGAGCCATCACCTCGGTCGCGACGGCGGACTGGCTGCTCCAGATCTCGTTCGGGTCGTGCTCGACCCAGCCGGGCCGCGGATAGTGCTGTTCGAACTCGCGCTGCGCGACGGCGACGATCGTGCCGTCACGACCGAAGAGGATGGCTCTGGAGCTGGTCGTGCCTTGGTCGAGGGCCAGGATGGTGTGGGCCACGTGGTGCCTCCTCGGGAAGCCGATGCCGTCTCATGGGCGATGGTACGAGGATCGTATCACGCCCCTGGGCACCGTCTGGGAGGCGGCTGAAGCCGGCGTCGCCGTCAGTCCGACTCGCGGGCGGGCTGCGGAACGAGTCGCGCCCGGGCCCACGCCCGCTCACCGGCCAGGCGCCGGGCCAGGGCCTCGGGCGCCCGTGGCAGCCCCGATGCGCGCCGACGGACCGAGCTCTCCGACCGGCCGGTGCGGAGCGCGTCCGACACCGCGGACTGCAGCTCGGCGTCGCCGATCGCGTGACGGCTGAACGCGAGGAACGCGAAGCGTCCCTGGTCGGGGAAGACGTGCAGCACGAGGTGCGCCTCGTCCAACAGCAGCACGTGGCTGCTGCCGTCCGCCTCGATCAGGCGAACCGGCGCGGGAACGTCGTCGCCTTCGATGCGGTGGGCCAGATCGCGCAGCAGGCGATCCAGGGCGTCAGGGTCCGACAGCGGCTCGGTTCCCGCCCCGCGACCGTCGAGCGTCAGGAGCGTGCCGGTGGCCAAAGGTTCGCTGGGCATCGGCGAGATCGTACCAGAGCGATCGAACGCCGAGAGGCGGCCCCATCGCCTCGCTGACCCGCGCGCGTCGGCGCGCGCGGGTCAGCCTTTCACCCCGCCGGACTGGTACTGGCCGGTGAGCGCCTCCTGGAAGCTGTAGAAGATGGCCAGGATCGGTAGCGATCCCAGCACGGCGCTGGCCGCCAGCGCGCCCCACTGGGTGTCGAACCGGCCCGTCGTGAAGTTGCGCAGCCCGATGCCGACCGTCCAGTTCTCCTGACCGATCAGCAGCGTGTTCGCGAGGATGAACTCGCTGTAGGTGTTGATGAACTGCAGCAGGAAGATGAACAGCAGCATCGGCACGCTGATCGGCAGGATGATCCGCATGAACGCCCCCCAGCGGGTCGCGCCGTCCACGCGGGCGGCCTCCTCGAGCGCGGGACTGATCGACTCGAGGTAGCCCTTGAAGATCCAGGCGCTGAACGCGATCGCGCCCCCCGAGTAGGCGAGGATCAGCCCGGTGAAGGTGTTGATCAGATCGAGGTAGCTCATCAGGTAGTAGATCGCGACGAGCGCCATGAAGCCGGGGAACATCTGCACGAACACGAAGGTGAGGAGCGTCTGGTAGCGCCCCTCGAAGCGCATGCGGGCGAAGGCGTACCCCGCCGTGGTGCTGATCGCGACGGCGAACAGGCCCGTCATGCCCGAGACCAGCAACGTGTTGCGGATGTACAGCACGATCGTACGGTCGCTGGCGGCCGAGACGCGGGTCCCGTCGGCGGCCACGGTGTAGAACTGGCCCGGTCCGATGCTGACGACCAGCGCGGCCAACGCACCGAACAGCACGAACCCCGCGGTTCGCCGGTAGTCGTCGGCGCGGTGGCCGGGAATCCTCTCCGCCCGGGCGGCCGCCGCCACCCCGATCAGGGCCAGCAGACCGGCGACGGCGAGCGCGACGAAGATCCACTGGTAGGGGACGACGTGCGTCGCGGAGAGCACCTTGCGGTACTGCTCGAGCGAGATCTGCGAGGGATCGGGCAGGATTCCGGCGCGAACCCAGAGGGGTCCCTCGCGGGGTAACGATCCGGCCAGCGTGTCGTTGCGGTTGAACGACACGGCCAGCAGGTAGATGACGGGATAGAACGTCGTCGCGATGGCGGTCCACAAGAACAGGTGCGTCCCGGCGGTGATCGCGTAGCGGCCGGCACGCAGCGGCCGCCGGGAGCGGCCCCACAGCCAGGCGCTGCCCGCCACCCCGCCGATCCCGAGGATCAGGGCGCCCAGAATGCGCGTCCATCCCCACGGAACGACCAGGAAACGGTCTCGCACGACGGCGTCCGGCGCCGTCGCGAACAGGGCCCAGATCCCGAAGGCGCAGAGCGCCAGCAGGACCGGAATGGGAAGGTCGCTGCGCCTCATGTGTTCGATACCTCCTTCAGCGCGCCGGTGACGCGGAAGTTGACGAGGCTGACGGCCAGCGTGATCGCGAAGATCAGCAGACTGATCGCCGACCCCAGGCCGTAGGCGTAGCCGCCTTGGCTCCTGAACGCTTCGTTGTACGCCCAGCTGATCAGGATGTCGGTGCCTCGCGCCGTCGCGGTGCCCCAGTCGACGGCCGGCCCGCCGTCGGTCAGGAGGTAGATGATGTTGAAGTTGTTGAAGTTGAACGCGAAGCCGGTCAGGGTGATCGGCACCAGCGCGGTTCTCAGGAGCGGAGCGGTCACGTCGGTGAACGAGCGCCAGGCCGAGGCGCCGTCGATGCGGGCCGCCTCGTACAGCTCCCTCGGGATCGCCGAGAGGGCGCCCAAGACCGCCACCATCATGAACGGGTACCCCAGCCACAAGTTGACCAGCAGGACCGCGCCTCGCGCGGGCCACTCGCTGCCCAGCAGCCAGTTCACCGGCTCCGGCGTGATGTCGAGAAGCATCAGGAGCCTGTTGATCGCTCCGAAGTTCTGGTTCAGGAACCCGCGCCACACCTGGATCGTGATGATGTTCGGCAGCGCCCAGGGAATGATCAGCAGGGTGCGGTACAGCCCGCGGAAGCGTAGATCGGGATTGTTGAGGAGAACCGCCAGGAGCGTGCCCACGGCAAGATTCACGATCACCGTGATCGTCGCGAACGCCACGTTCCACACGAACACCGGGCCCAGCGCGCGCGACGCCTGCGAGAAGATCGCTCGGAAGTTCCGCAGTCCGATGTAGCCGAAGTCGTTGTAGCGAGCGATCGAGACGACGTCGAAGCCCTCTGGAAGCGGCTCGGCGAGGCGCACCGTGGTCCCGTCGTCCGAGGCGATGTCGACCTCGAGCACGGCGCGCTCGAGCCGAAGCACGACGTCGCCGAGATCGGGGGGGAACGGCGGTGCGCGCTCCAGCACCAGCGTGGCGCCCTCGACGCGCGCGACGGCGCTTTCGAAGGTGAGCCCGACATCGGGCAGGTACAGGTCCACACCCCGAACCGCCCGGCCCTCCGGTGGCGGCGCTGCCAGCTCGAGGCGTGCGCCAATGATCGCGATCGCCTCGACGTCTGCGTCACCGGAGCCGTACACGCGGGCGCGAACGCCTGTGCAGCCGGCCCGAAGGTCGACGCAATCGAACACGCGGGCGTCGGCGATCTGGACCATGGTGCGGTCGGGGCCGACGGCCACGACGTTCGTCTCGCTGGCCACGTTCAGCTGGCCGTTGCGGATGCCTGCGTAGTCGGTGAAGGCGAGGATGACGGTCAGGACGACGGGGAAGAGGGTGAAGGTGAGCAGGAACACGAGCGCCGGCAGCAGGTAGTACCAGGGCAGGATCCAGTCGTAGCGGCGTGCGATCGCCCGCAGGGTCGGGATCAGCGTGGCGATGCCGCCGAGGATGCCCAGCCAGACCGGCGCGTCCGGAACGAACCAGCGTGCGATCACGACGGTGAGGAGTCCTCCCGCCGCAGCGATCAGCAGCGCCAGCGAAAGCAGGGCGAGCGACAGCAGCAGGCCGCCTCGGCCGCGGCGCGGCAGGAAGTCGGCCAGAGGTCGGGAGATGTCCACGAGCGTCCCCTTCGCAGCGCGACCTGGAACGACGACGGTGACCAGAGCGCACCCTGGTCACCGTCCGGTTCCTTGCGCGTCCTCCCTAGCTCACTCGCCCGTGATCTCGCGGACGGCCTGTTCGAGAGCGGACGCGACGTCGGCGTCGGCACTTTCGGTGATGACGGCCAGCGCGTTCGCCATCGGGCCCCACACCTGGCCCATCTCGGGGATGTTCGGCATCGGCTCGGAGGTCAGCAGCGCCTCGCCGAAGCCGGCGACGATCGGGTCCTCGGCCACCTGCGCGAGAGCCTTCTGCGAGGCGGGCACGCGTCCCTCGAGCTGCGCGTAGCCCAGCTGCGAGTCGGAACGCGTCAGCCACTTCGCCGAGGTTGACCGCGTCCGTCCCGCGCTCGCTGAACTCGTTCACGAGAACGCCCTGGACGCCCATGAACCCCGACCACGGCGTGCCGTCGGCCAGGGGCGGCATCGGCGCGACGCCTACGTCGATGCCGGCCTCGCGCGCCTGTCCGACCGCCCACGGGCCGGTGTAGAACATCGCCAGCGCGCCGTCGATGAACAGCCCGTTCGCGACGTCGTAGTTCGTTCCGGCCGGAACGATGCCGTGCTCGAAGCGGAGCGCCTGGAGCTCCTGGCCGCCACGAACGGCGCCCTCGTTGGCGAGTCCGACGTCGGTGGCATCGAGCGTGCCATCGGTCCGACCGAACACGTAGCCGCCGAAGGTGTGAAGCCAGCCGTAGCTGAAGTAGAAGTTGTTGATGTCGTACAGGAAGCCGAAGGTGTCGCTGGTGGTGAGCTCCTGCGACAGCTCGATGAACCGCTCGTATGTGGCCGGAATCTCCGTCACGAGATCGCGGTTGTACAGGAGCGCCGGACCTTCGACGAAGAGCGGCAGACCGAACAGGCGACCGTTGTAGGTGAACGCGAGCCGGGACTGTTCGCCGAGGTCGGAGAGGTAGCCCTCCGTAGCGGCGTTGCTGAGATCGGCGAGCACCCCGCCGACCGCCATCTCGGCCATCTGATCGTGCGGAATGCCGACGATCACGTCGCCCGCCTGCCCTTGCGGGGCGGAGAGGAGCATCTGCTGCTTGAGCTCGTTGATGTCGAGCTTCACGACCTCCACCTCGACGCCGAACGCGGCCGCGAAGTCGGCGACGTCCTGCTGCAGGTAGTCCAGCGTGGGGTTGTTGAACGTCGTCCAGACGGTGAGCCCCTGAGCGAAGGCCGCTCCCGTCACCATCCCGAGAGCCAGGAGGCTTGCGATGACTCGCTTCATGTCCATCCCCTTTCGTTCCTGTGACACCGAAGCCGACCGCGAAGCGGACTCGAGGTCGCCCTCGTCGCCGCTCTCGGGCCGGTTCGCCGGTCGTCGGTCACGCATCGAGTGTACCTCCGGAATGCCCGCTGCGGTAGGTCGTGTGCGGAGGCACGCCGCGACGCCGACCGACGGATCGTGCGCCGACAGACGCCGTCGGAGACGCGTTCGTCGCACCGCGTTCGTCGCACCGGTCGTCGCACGCGCGAGCGCACCGCCGCGAATCACACCGCGCGCCAGCCGCCGTTGCCGTCGGGACGCACCGATCCCGCCAGCTCCAGTTCGGTCAACGCCGCGAGCGTGACCGACGCCGAGGCCGGCGGCACGATCAGGCGATCCAGCGAGGCGCCGTCGACCTCCTGCAGCAAGGAGAGGATCCGACGGGCCAGGTCCGACGACGCCGCGTCGCTCGCAGCCGTCGCCGGTCCAGCGCCGGCGCGACGGGAGCCCGGCTCCGAGCTCGGCGCCAGTCGGTAGTCGCTCAGCAGGTCGGTCGCGCCCCCGAGCGGCGTCGCGCCCTCGCGCAACAGCGACGTCGCCGCACGGCCGACCTCGCTGTCGGGGCGTTGCGGCACGGCGTAGACGTCGCGGCCCTGCTCGAGCGCGAACTCGATCGTGTGACGGACGCCGGACGCCGCCGGGGCCTCCACGACGACCAAGGCGCGCGCCAGGCCCGAGATCACCCGGTTGCGGCGCGGGAACGATCCCGGCCGGGCACGCACGTCGGGCGGGTGCTCGCTCACGAGCGCACCGCCGGCCGCGATGCGGTGCGCCAGCGCGCGGTGGGCGGGTGGGTGGAGGTGGTCGAAGCCCGCGCCGAGCACGGCGACGGTCCCCGCCGGATCGCCGTCCAACGCCCCTCGGTGGGCAGCCCCGTCCACGCCGAGCGCGAGCCCGGACACGACGGTGACCCCCGCGGACGCGAGGTCTCGGCCGAGCCGCTCGGCGAAGGACAGTGCCCACGGGGTGGCGCGACGCGTCCCGACGACGGCCACGGCGGGACGATCCGACGCCGGTCCGAAGGTGGCGGGAAGGCGGCCACGGACGAACAGGAGGGGCGGGGGGTCGTGCGTGGCGGCCAGCAGGCCTGGGTAGTCCGGGTGCTCGGGGTGGAGCAGCGCGTCGCACTCGGCGCGCCAGCGGCGAACGGTCGCGGCGGCCGATCGCAACGACGCAGGGGCGAACGCGGCCCGCAGCGCCGCGCCGGCGGCACCTCGGGCCGCGTCCTCGCGGCGTCGCACCACCGCCTCGGCGGCGACCCCGATCGTGCCGTGCTCGCTTCGCAAACGGGCGATCGTGCGCGGTCCGACGCGGTCGGCCGACGCCGCGGCGACGTACAGCACGGCCGGATCGTCGATCATGCCGACAGGCTAGCGACCGACGTGCCTGCCGGCGACGACGTCCGCGACGCGCGCCTATGAACGGTGGTCGGCGACCGGGTCCGCCTACGCGGACGCCGCGGACGAGGACGCGAGCTCAGCGAAGCTTGACGCGCGGCCCCTCGGGCGTGTCCTCGACCTCGATCCCGAGCCGCTGCAGCTGCTCGCGAATCGCGTCCGAGGTGGCGAAGTCGCGCCGCAAGCGCGCCGCCTCTCGCTGCTCCAGCACCATCTCGACCAAGCCCTCGAGCCGCTCGAGCGCCGCGCCGCCGTTCGACTGCGCGTCGCCCAGCTCGACGCCGAGCACCCCCTGCAACAACGACTCGAACGCGTCGGCGCCGTCCGCGGCCTCCGCCGGCGTGAGCGTCTCCATGCGCCGATTGGCCTCGCGCGCCAGCTCGAACAGCGCAGCGATGGCGCGCGGCGTCCCGAGGTCGTCGTCCATCGCCTCGGCGAACGCGCGCCGCGCTTCGCTCGCAAAGCCGTCCTCGCGCTCCGTATCGCCCGCCCGTGCGCGGAGCGCCCGCCAGGCGTCGCGCAGCCGGCCCAGCGCCTGCCGCGAGGCGACCAGCAGGTCCTCGCTGAAGTCCGACACGCTCCGGTAGTGGCTCCTGAGCAGATGGAAGCGAACCACCGCCGGCTCGTGACGATCGAACAGCCCCGCGAGCGTCACGAAGTGCCCTTTCGACTTCGACATCTTCTCGCCGCCCAGCGTCAGCATGTTCCAGTGGATCCAGGTGCGCGCGAACGGCATGCCGGCACCGCGAGACTGCGCCAGCTCGCACTCGTGGTGCGGGAAGACGAGGTCCAGGCCGCCCCCGTGCACGTCGAACTCCTCGCCGAGGTACTTCGTGCTCATCACCGAGCACTCCAGATGCCAGCCCGGGAAGCCCTCGCCCCACGGCGAGTCCCAGCGCATCAGGTGCCCCTCCTCGGCCCGCTTCCACAGCGCGAAGTCGTGGGGATCGTCCTTGTCGCCGCGGACCTCGACCCGGGTGCCCTCCAGCAGCGCGTCCGGATCGCGGCCGGACAGCTCGCCGTAGTCGTCCCAGGCCGAGACGTCGAAGTAGACGTTGCCGTTCCGCTCGTAGGCGAGGCCGGCGTCGACCAGCTGCACGACCAGGGCGATCTGCTCGGGAATGTGACCGGTGGCGCGCGGAACCACGCTGGGGCGCCGCACGTTCAGCTTCGCCATCGCGTCGAAGTACGTCCAGAAGTACTTCTCGGCCACCTCCATCGGCTCGAGTCGCTCCAGCGCCGCCCGCGCCGCGAGCTTGTCCTCGCCCTCGTCCGCGTCGTCGGTCAGGTGCCCGACGTCGGTCACGTTGCTCACGAGCCGGACCCGGTACCCGCCGTGCTCCAGCCAGTTCCTGAGCACGTCGAACACGACCGGCCCGCGCGCGTGCCCGAGGTGCGGCTCGGAGTACACCGTCGGACCGCAGAAGTACAGGCCGGCATGGCCCGGCGTCACCGGATCGAACGGCTTCGCGCTTCGGGTCTTGGTGTCGTACAGGGTCAAGGCCACGGCCGGGATGCTAGCACGACGCATCGCCCGCGCCGTCGCCGGTGGTACCGTCCGGCGTGCCGTTCACCACCGTGGCCGACCGTGCGCAGGCCCAGCGAACCATCCGGGGGTCGCGCTTCCTGGCCGTCGTCGCGAGCGTCGCCGACCCGGACGAGGCCCAACGCCTGGTCGAGGAGGCGCGCGCCCTCCATCCGGACGCCAGCCATCACTGCAGCGCCTGGCGCGTCGGCGCCCAGATGGCGGCGGACGACGACGGCGAGCCCGGCGGCACGGCAGGACGACCGATGCTCGAGGTGCTGCTCAAGCGCGACCTCGACCGGGTCGGGGCGGTCTGCGTGCGCTGGTTCGGTGGGACCAAGCTCGGTGCCGGCGGGCTGGTGCGCGCCTACGGAGGCACCGTGGCCCAGGCGCTGGACCTCGCGGGCGAGGTCATCGTCCACGAGACCGTGACCGCCCGCGTGTTCGCTCCCTATCCGCGCGTGGACGTGCTGCACCGCCTGCTGGACGGCTGGCCGGAGCTGCGCAAGGGCGAGCCCGTCTACGCTCCGAGCGGCGTCCACATCCCGGTGACGCTGCGCGCCGACCGCTCGGGCGAGCTGTCGGAGGCCATCGCGGACGCCACCGCCGGCGACGCCGAGGTGACGCTGGACGAACGGCCGGAGCGCACCGACTCCTGAAACCGGTGCCTGAAGCCGATGCCTGAAGCCGGTTCCTGAACGAGCCATGAACAGGCGGTGAACGCCCCGTCCGGCCCGACGGTCGTCCGCCGACCGTGCGAACGCAGCGCATCTGCCACCATGAGGTCATGACACGGCGCATGCTTCTTCCCCTCGGTCTGCTCGTCGTCCTCGTGGTCGGCTGCCTGCCCAGCGCGCTCCAGGACGCCACGCCCGACGCGGCCGTCCTGGGCGTTCCCGCAGGCGACCGCGTTCCCGGCGCGGCCGACGGACTGCACGACCGACTGGCCGCGGCGGACACCGGGTTCGACTTCGTGCCCGCCTCCACGCTTCGCTTCCTCGAGGTCCGCAGCGGCCTGGTGGGCAGCCGGGTGCGCCCTGGAGCGGCGCGGATCGCCCGCACCAACGGCGCCGAGCTGGCGATCACCATCGGGCCGGCGACGCTGACCCGCGAGCTCGAGACCGCCGGCCGGCTGCACCGCGAGCGCGTCGTGATGCGACTCGAGGTGGCGATCGTGCGGTCGTCGGACGCGACCGAGCTGGCCCGGCTGGCAGGTCCGCGCCTGGTCGGCGAGAAGACGATCGACGACGAGGCGCTCCCGCCGCTGGACGACGATCCACTGGTCGCGTCGCTACGCGAGGAAAGCCTCGACGCTCTCGCACCCCGCGTGGCTCGCGAGCTGAGGACCCTCGCGATCAGCGGAAGTAGCGGCGAATGATCTCGCGGTAGACGCCGGGTAGGCCCGCCTCGTCGGCGGCTCGCTCGGCCGCACGACCGTACGACGGATCGGCGGGCGCTCCCTCGGGTACGGCGGACGGCGCCTGGCCGCCCCCCCGCAAGCTCCCCACGCTCGGCGCGGGCCCTTCGCCCAGCGGACCGCCCAGACGCTCGGCGGTGTCGTCGGGTCCGCCGAGAAACGGCTGCGGCTCGCCGTCCACACCGGGCTCGGCGCCACCGGCGTCGCCACCGGCAGCGCCCGCGTCGTCGCCGTCACGCCTGTCGGCACCCGCGGCGCCGGGGCCACCACCGGCGTCGCCCTCGCCCGACTCGAGGCCGCCGTCGCTCCCTTCGTCCCGACCGTCGCGCGCCGCGGCCTCGGCTCCGTCGCTGGGCTGGCCCTCGGGAACGCCGGCGCCACCCTCCTCGGGTCGGTCGCCTGCACCCTCGGCACCCGCGTCGCCGGTCTGCTCGCCCGCGGCCGTTCGCTCGCGCGCATCGCGACCGCCATCGTTCGGTTCGGCGCCGCCGTCCGAGCCCGCCTGGTCGCCCGCCTCGTTCCCGTCGGTCCGCTCGGACGCGCCGGCGTCCGACGCGGCCCCGGCCCTGTCGGGCGCGGCACCCTCGCTGGAGGAGCCGTCGCGGGGCGCATCCGTGCTGCTTCCGGGATCGGACGGGGCGCCACCGGTCCGCGGTGGGACGTCCTCGGACGGGGCTCGGCCAGCGTCGCTCGCCTGCGGACGGCCTTCCTCCTCGACGCGTCGCCCGGCAGGATCGAACGGGTTCGTCGGCTCGTCGGACGCGGGCCCTACGTCCCTCAGGTAGCGGTCGACCGCCGCCCCGCCCGTGGCCGACGCCTCCCCGCCGCCGTTCGCCGCGTCGCCGCCGGTCTCGTCTTCGTCGCGGGCGGCTGGCGTGTCGCGCGCGTCGGGGGGCGGCGCGGCGCGGTCGGACGAAGCGTCCGGGCGTTCCGGCGGAGCGACCGCGCCAGCGGCGCCCGACGGATCGGACGCGTCGCCCTCCGCGTTCGGCGCGGAGTCGCCGGGCCGACGCTCCGCTCCACGCGCGTCGGCCGCGGAGCCTTGGGGACCGGAGACCGACGGTCCGGGAATCGCGGCGAGCCAGGGCGACGCCGTGATCAGCAGCACCGCCGCGATCGCGGGCGGAAGCCACCAGCGCTGGGCAGCCGGCGGGTGGGCGCCACGCAGCCCCAGACGAGCTCGCTCCCGGCTCGCGGCCCACAGCCCGTGCGGATCCGGCCGCCCATCGGCTTCGAGGGCGGTGTCGTACCCCAGACCGTGGCGAGCCCCGATCCAGTGCCGTGCCCAGGTCTCGCTACCTCGAACCGGTACGGCCGCCCCCGCGACGGCGCCGACCGCCACCAGCGCCGGCGTGACCCAGGGAGACGCGCCCGCCACCACCCAGATGGCGCCGACCACCGCTCCCGCCAGTCCGGCCCACGCGCCCCGCTGGGCCCGCCACCGGCGCCGCCGACCGGCCGCGAGCCGAAGGTGCCAGTCCAGCTGGGGCGGGCCGGCCCGACGCCGACGTCCCGGCCGGATCATGGCGTCCCCCGTCCCCGCAGCCACGGGCCCGACGCCGCCACGACCGTCACGAGCGCGACCGCCAGGTTCACGGCGGCCGCCGCCGGCGAGGGGGAGGAGGGCAGCAGCCAGGGCAGCCACAGCGGCGGCCCGACCTGCACGTCGAGCCATGCGAGTCCGGCGACGACGAGCGGCGACGCCAACGGCAACGACCAACCCAGACGGACGCGCCTCAAAGCGGCCGACATCGCCCAGGCCCCGCCGTACGCGCCGATGGCGAGCGGAAGCGGGACCAGCAGCGTCCAGACCAGCGAGGCGCTCGGAGCCGACCCCACGAACGCGAGCGCCTCCAGCGGAGCGGTCGCCACGACCGCCACGCCCAGGCGCGTCAGCGAGGCGCGCCGAGCCGGACGACCGGGCTCCATCGCCGTTCCCGCCAGCCACCCCCAGAGCAGCAGGCCGGACGTCCGCACGACGGCGACGGGGTACCACGAGGCGTTCGCGAGGTCGGCCCGCTCGGGCCAGGCACCGATCAGCACGACCACGATCGCGGCCAGCAGGAGCGCCAGCCCCGCGTCGGCGCGTGGCAGGCGCAGGGTCACGGTCGCCGGCATCATGGCCGACCCCGGACCGTCGCGGTCGCGGGCGCCGGTCCCGCAGCGTCGCCGGACGACGCCGCCGCGGCCGGCGACGGAAACAGCAGCCACCAATCGCCCCCGCTACGGACCAGCGATCCTCCGCTGGGCACGAGCGCCCGCAACGCCTCGGGCGCATCGCCTCGAACGCCGGTCGCCTCCCGAACGTCGTCGGGCACCGTCACCACCTCGGGAGCTCCACGGAGGCGCGTCCGTCCCCCCGCCGGAAGCGGAACGACGGTGCGCCCATCGGCCCAGGCAAGACGCCGAAGCTCCAGCGGCGCGAAGCGCCCGTCGAGCTCCGACGCGCCTTCGGGCAGCCGGGCCAAGGCGACCAGCTCGGTTCGCACCCCGAGGCCGTTCGACGCCAGGATCACGGCCCCGCGCGTGCGGGGCTCCGGGTCGGACGGCCCGGCGGCAGGCACCGCCACCGCCGCCGCGACGACGACCAGCGCTGCGCTGGCGACGCCCGCCGGCCCTCCGAGCCACAACAGCGTCCACAGCAGCGCGGCGAATCCGACGGCCACGCCCGCCACGAGAAGCTTGGGGAGGTGGTCCCATGTCGGCGCCGGGAGCGCGGCCACGGCCGCGACGACGGCGGCGCGGCGTGCCTCGCGCCCCCAGGCGGGCACGGGCGTGGAGCTCAGGCGTCCAGCGGCCAGCTCGGCGGCCGGCACGCCCTCCAGCGACCCCGCGCCGAGGGCCGACGGGCCGGGTGCGACCAGGCGCGTCAACGGGGCGTAGCCGGCCGGCCCTCCTAACGGCAGCAGCACGCGCACGCCCGCCGCGGCGGCCGTCACCACCACCGCATCGGCCGGAGCGGCCGCGGTTCCGTCCAGCAACAACGTCGCCACGCCGTCCCAGCTCGCCGCCCGTGCCGGTAGGTCGGCCGCGGTGGCGACGACGACGCGCGCCTCCGGTCCGAACGCGTCGGCCCAGAGCGACGGGCGAGCGGACACCACCAGATGGAGCGGTCGATCGTCCCGTTCCCGCGCGCCCAGACCGCCGCTGGCCAGAACCCGCTCTCCCTGCTCGATCCGCCACGACACGCGCCGCCAGCTCGGAAACGGAACGTCCAGATCGATCCTCTGCACGCCGCCCGCCGGGGCGGCCCTCGCCGTGACGCGTTGAGGTACCTCGCCGTGCTCCAGGCCGCCCGCATCGATCTCCATGCGGAGCACCGCGCCAGGAGCGTCGCGGACGACGGCGCGGACGGGGTTCCAGGCGTCCGCGACGGGAGCGCCGGCCACGCCCAGCATCAGCTCGGCCCGCGGCTGTGCGGCCACCAGCCCGGAACAGACCAGAACGAACGCGACCAGCGCGGCACGGACCGGCCACCACGACCGAGCGAGGCGACCGGCGACGACCAGGGGCGGCATGCCCCGATGCTACCGGTCGATGCTGGCCGACGCGCTCGCCACCGCGACGATCGCGCTCTCTACGCGCCGCGACAGCAGCCGGTTCACCGTCCGGCCGTCCGCGACCAGCGTCGCCGAGCTGCCGCTGTCCAGTCGCAACGCAGCGTCCGCCCGGAGCGACAAGAACAGCGGCACGAGATCCTCGGCCACCATCCGCTCGGCGACGACGAACAGCACGGTGCCGTCGGCCCGCACGCCCAGCGCCGCCTGCTGGGTGGGCTCGTCGAGGATCCGCTGCCCACGCGCGAACCCCTCGAGCTCGGGGGCGAAGGCGGCCCGTCCGTTCTGGACCAGCATGGGACCCGCCTCGACGGCCCACGGCGACCGGTTCAGCCCGCCGGGGGAGAGGACGGCGCTGACCTCGACGTGGCGCCCGGGATCCACGAGCGCGAGGGGACGGAAGCCCGGATCGTACGCCAACGCCGATCCGTTCTCCGGTACGCGCTGTGGACCGACGACGTTGCGGACCACGCGGCCCACGGCGTCCAACACCAGAACGCCGTGGCGAGACGAGCCGACCCGCGTGCCCTCCGCCGCGGACCACGACAACGGCTCGCCGTCCTCGAGCGCCACGTCGACGGCGGTGCGACCGTCGACCCGGACGATTCCGCGCGTCGATGGACGCGCGACCACGGTCCCGGGCGCCCCGAACGCCACCACGGCACGGCCGCGCGACGGCCATGAGAGGAGCGTGCCGCCGATCCGCCGCAGTCCGATCGCCGTGAACGTGTCCGGATCGAAGTACCCGGCGTTGATCGCCGCGACCGCGCCGTCCGCCCAGCCGGCCACGGTACGTCCCTCGCCGCTTCGGCCCACGACCCGTAGCTCGACCGCGCCGGGCGCGAGCTCGACGAGGTGGACGGTGGTCGGGCCGTGCGCGGCGTCCGCGGTGCGACGCACGTAGCGCACGCCCGGGGCCAGCTCGGTGCGCGTCGCCTCGTCACGCCGGCCTGACGCCGCCGGGTCCGACGCAGCCCCGCCGTCGCCCTCCAAAGAGGCCATGGGGCCCTCCGGGACGAGATCGAGGACCACGCGAGGAGGCGCGCTCAACGGAAAGGCGTTCAGACGGGCGGGCGGACCGGTGACGCGGATGCGCGCGACGCGGTCGCCTCCGGCCGGGACCGCGACCACCGAGAGCTCGTCCGCGTCCAGGAGCGTGCGCGACGGCACGAGCACGCCGGGAAGCAGGATCTCGGCCGGACGATCCGGCGCCAGCCGGGCGTCGCCTCGGGACGGCGCCAGCGTCGCCTCGTCCACGTCGGCCAGATCGAGCACCAGCCGCGTCGTCGAGCCGTCCAGTCCGGTCCGGATCCCGACGAGACGCGGTAGCCGCAGCGCTTCGGCCACCGAGGGAGCGACCTCGACCCGTCCATCCCCGTCGACGCTGGGCGCCGGCAGCGCCCAGCCGGTCGTCCAGCCGAGGCCGGCGAGGTAGCTGACCTCGGACCCGAACGCCTGGAACACGATCGCGTCGGTCGTGACGCGGGCGAGCTCCCCCGGAACGGTCAGCCAAGCGTCCTCGACGCCGCCGACCTCGCCGTCGCCGCCGACGGTGCTCGGGTCGGTCGGCGGCGCCGACTGCGCGGCGGCCAAGGACGCGGCGTGCAGCACGACGACGATCGTCAGCGCCAGCGCGGTGACGTGCGCGGCCAAGGGCCAGAGCGGTCCACGTCGGCTCCCTCGTGCGTCGGGGGCGAATCGGGCGGACCGGGAGAGAAGCGTCATGGCGTGCAGGCTAGTCGCATCGCGCGTGACGTGGGTGAGAACGCCGCCATCGGGACGACCCCGCCGCCGCCGATAGCCGGCGCGACGTCAACCGGCGTGGAACAGCTCCAGCAGCGGCTCGGGATCGACCTCGCCGCCCACGACGGTGCGGAGCGCGGCCGCGACGCGGTGGGCCTCGACGTCCGCCCAACGGACGGTCGACGCCCCGGCGGCGCGGCCGTCCCGGCGCCACGACGGGTCGAGCCCGGGAGCGAGATCCACGATCGTGAGGTGAGGCCCCATCCGCTCGGGCAGCGGCGCCAGCAGGTCGGAGGCCCGCAGCACGGCGTCGCAACGCGCCATCAGGGCCGGCAGCGTCGGGTCCCGGACGGCCACGCCGCGGACCAGAACGCCGGCGGCCAGGTCGCGCACCGCGCGCTCGGCGGCGGGCGCGTCCTCCGCGACGACCGTGATCTCCTCGGCACCGGCGGTCGCGAGCTCGCGCAGGAGCGCCCGCGTGCCGGCGTCGTCGCCGATCGCCACGATCCGGGCGCCGCGCGGCTCCCAGCCGGCGGACCGGAGCCCGTCCACCACGGCGCGACCTCCCACGTGGTCGCCCAGGGTCGCGTCGCCGGCGACGCTCACCGCGTCGACCGTGGCCTGTTCGTCGGCGTCCAGGGAGCGCCTGGCGACGGCGACGGCCGCTTCGCGACGGGCGTCCTCGCCGAAGACGAGCGCGCCCGCGAACCCGAGCACCGGCAGCGCATCCACCGCAGCCGTCACCGACCCGATCGGCACCGACTGGAGCCAGACCCGAAGGTCGGGGTCGCGGTAGCGGGCGAGGGCACGAGCGGAGGGGCCGGATCCGAGCACGGCGACGAGCTGCATGACGAGCAGGATACCCCGCCGCGGGCGTGCTACCATCCTCCGTCATGCAGGTCATCCTTCCAGACGGAACACGGCTCGACGTCCCGGCGCACGCCACCGGACGCGAGGTAGCCCAGGCGATCGGTCCGGGCTTGGCCAAGGCCGCGCTCGGCACGACCGTCGACGGCCGCCTCTCCGACCTCATGACCGCCGTGCCCGACGGTGCCGAGGTCGCCATCCTCACCAAGCGCGACGACGCCTGGATCGACCTCGCGCGGCACACCCTGGCGCACGTCATGGCGCAGGCCGTCCGCGAGCAGCTGACCGAGGAGGGGTTCGACCCGAACGAGGTCAAGCTCGCGATCGGTCCGGTGATCGAGAACGGCTTCTACTACGACATGGATCTTCCGCGAAGCCTGACGCCCGAAGACCTGCCCACCCTCGAAAAGCGCATGCGGCGCATCGTCGCGGACGACCTGCCGCTGCGGCGGTTCGAGCTCCCGCGCGAGACGGCGCTGCGCCGCTACCGCGAGATCGGCGATCCGTACAAGGTGGAGCTGATCGAGGATCTGCCCGAGGACGCGCCGCTGAGCTTCTACGAGCAGGGGGGCGAGGCGGGGTTCACCGACCTCTGCCGCGGACCGCACCTTCCGTCCACGGGCAAGATCCCCGCGCATTTCAGGCTGATGAGCCTGGCGGGCGCGTACTGGCGCGGCGACGAGCGACGCCCGATGCTGCAGCGCGTGTACGGCGTGGCGTTCAAGACGGCGGAGGAGCTCGAGCGGCACCTGTGGCGTCTCGAGGAGGCGAAGAAGCGCGACCACCGCAAGCTCGGCCAGCAGCTCGAGATCTTCACGCTGGACGACGACATCGGGCCGGGCTTGCCGCTGTGGCTTCCGCGCGGCACGGTCATGGTCGACGAGATCGAGAAGCTCGCCAAGGAGATGGAGCGCAAGGCCGGCTACCAGCGGGTGCGCTCGCCGCATCTCAGCAAGGAGGACCTGTTCCTCAAGAGCGGGCACCTGCCGTACTACGAGCACGACATGTACCCGGCGATGGAGCTCGACAACGTCCGCTACTTCGTCAAGCCGATGAACTGCCCGTTCCACCACAAGATCTACGACGCGCGGCCGCGCAGCTACCGCGAGCTGCCGCTGCGGCTGGCCGAGTACGGCACCTGCTACCGCTACGAGGACTCGGGCGCGCTGATGGGCCTGATGCGGGTCCGCAGCATGCAGATGAACGACGCGCACATCTACTGCACCGAGGCGCAGTTCGAGGCCGAGTTCCTGGCCGTGATCGAGCTCTACCTCGAGTACTTCCGCCTGTTCGGGATCGAGGAGTACGTGATGCGGTTCTCCAAGCACGCGCCGGCGGGCCTGGGCAAGAAGTACGTCGACGAGCCCGAGCTGTGGATCCGCACCGAGGAGATGGTCCGCAAGGTGATGGTCGAGAACGACGTCCCTCACGTCGAGGCCGAGGACGAGGCCGCGTTCTACGGTCCGAAGATCGACGTGCAGATCACCAGCGCCATCGGACGCGAGTTCACGCTGGCCACGAACCAGGTGGACTTCGCGCAACCGCGCCGGTTCGGGCTCGAGTACGCCGCCGAGGACGGCACGCGCAAGACCCCGCTGTGCCTGCACCGCGCGCCGCTGTCGACCCACGAGCGGCTGATCGGCTTCCTGATCGAGCACTACGCCGGCGACTTCCCGCTCTGGCTGGCGCCCGAGCAGGTGCGGATCGTGCCGATCGCCGACCGCCACCTCGGCTACGCCGAGGAGGTCAGGGCGGCGCTGGACGCCGTGGAGCTTCGCGCCGAGGTGGACGGCCGCAGCGAGCGGATGAACGCCAAGATCCGCGACGCGGAGCTGCTCAAGGTCCCCTACACCGTGATCCTGGGCGACAGGGAAGAGCAGGACCACGTCGTGTCGTTCCGAAGCCGGCAGGAGCCCGAGGCGAAGGGCGTGTCGCTGGACGCGTTCGTGCGACACCTGACGCAGGCCCGTGACCGTCGGGCGGGCGAGATCGAGGCGATCGCAGCGCCCTGAGACGGCCGACCGGCCGGCCCGCGACGGACGCCACGGACGGACGCGAAGGACGGACGGGACGAGAGGGACGGACGGGACGAACGACACTTCGCCGTAGATCCCTCGGGCCCTACGATCGGGCTCGGAGCATCGGCTGACCGAGGGACTCACCGACCCGTTTCGGGTCGCGGAGGGCAGGTCGTCATGACGTTCCGCCGCTGGGTCATCCTCGCTCACGTCGTCCTCGTCGCGGGTCTTTCGGGCGCACTCGCCCAACCTACGAGCCGGTTGGCGCTCGGTGCGACCGCGTCGGGCACCATCGACACCTGGTCGAGCAAGCACGTCTATTTCGTGAGCGTGCCGAACGGCCTGGAGGCCTTGACGATCGAGGTGGACGGCGAGGGGCGCGACGCCGACCTGGGCGTGTACCTGGGCGACCGCGAGCTCCATCGCGACACGAGCAGCGATCCGAACCCGACGTTCACGCTGCGCGACCCGGTCGCGGGGGAGTACCGCGTCGAGGTGCTCAACCTGCTGTTCCACGATCTTCGCTACACCGTCCGTGCCTACGGGGACGGCGCGGGCATGGACCGGGAGTCCGGCAGCACGACCGCCGAGGACGGCCTGTTCGGCAGCACCCGCATGGGCGCGATCGAGCTCGGAGGTCGCCGGCAGGGGACGGTCCCGGCGTCGCAGATCGATCACGCCTACGATCTCTACGTCCCCGCCGACACGGATCGACTCGCGATCCGGGTCGATGCCGACGGCGTCGACGTCGACCTCGCCGTCGAGCTCGACGGCGCCGAGATCTACGACGACATCAGCGCCGATCCGTACCCGACGTTCACGCAGCGCGACCCGGTCGCGGGCAGGTACACCATCCGCGTCAAGAACCTGCTTCCGCGCGACATTCCCTACCTGCTCAGCGTCGACGCGCTCGGACCTTCCGAGGCCGGAAGCACGCCGAGCGACACGTCGACCGCGCCTGCGACACCCGCGAGGCCGGCGAGCGATACGAGCTGGGTCGCGGACTTCGCGGACGGCGACGTGGGCGGTTGGACCGTCGAGAACGGCACGCTGTCGAACCCCGGTCACGACGGCCCGGACGGGCGCGGACACCTCTACGCGGTCACGCCCTCCGACGGACGGACGGGCTACTTCGTCGCGCCCGCGACCGTGTCCGGCGACTGGTCGGCCGTGACGAGCGTGCAGCTCACGCTGCGGATCGGGCCGAAGCATCCGGACGGCAGCAGGTACGGAGCGTTCACGTCCGGCGCTGCGGGCGACGTCGTCCTCACGAACGGCGCGAAGACCGCTGCGTTCGTCTTCCCGAACGACGTGACGGCATCGTGGTCGACCTTCGACGTTCCCCTCGACGGCGACGCCGGCTGGCGCCTCGGTGGCGGCGCGCGGAGCCTGGCCGAGGTCGTGGCGAACGTCACGTCGTTCAAGATCAGGGCCGAGTACCTGCTGGGGACCGCCGACGCCGGTCTCGCCGAGGTACGGCTGCGTGGCGGAGCGACTCCAGCGACCACGACGGCCACGGCGATCGGTAGCGCGGTGGTGCTCGATTGCGACCAGCGAGCGGACGAGGGAGAGCTCGCGTCGCTGCGCCCGGGCGAGCGCGCGACGGTCAGCTGTCCGGCGGGCTGCAGCAGCGGACGAACGGTGTGGGGCACGGACGTCTACACCGACGACTCGTCGGTGTGCCGCGCAGCCGTTCACGCCGGCATCGTCGACCTCCAGCAGGGTGGCACCGCGACGTTGACGATCCTGCCTGGCGCATCGAGCTATCTCGGAACGGATCGCCACGGCATCCGCACCGTCCCGTACGGGTCGTGGGACCGCAGCTTCTCGCTCGAACGGGCGATCGCCGACGAGCCGGCCGTGGCGCCGCCGGCACGGACCAGGCTGAGCGTGCACGCCACCACGGTGGCGGCCGGAGAGCCGGTCACGGTCGAGTTCACGGGCGGCCCCAGCGACGCGCAAGCCTGGGTGGGCCTGTTCCGCGTCGGTGCCGAGGACCGTGCATACCTCGACTGGCAGTACACCGGTGGCGCCGAGGCGGACCGCGTGGCGCTCGATGCGCCCCGCGAGGCGGGCCGCTACGAAGCCCGCATCTTCGCCGATGTCGGGTACGACAGGCTGGCGACCAGCTCGACGTTCGAGGTGACCGACCGCTGAAGCGGACCGGTACACCCGCTGAAGCGGAGCGGTGTCGCGCCTGTGCTAGCGGCGCATGCCTGGAGGCCAGATCCGACCGCCCGCAGTGGCGGCTGCTACGCCGCCACGATCGTCACCGACTCGATCACGTCGGGCTCGGCTCCGCCCGGCCTGGACGGATCGACCCGAGCGACGCCGTCCAGCACCTCGGCGCCCTCCACGACGCGGCCGAACACGGCGTGCTTGCCGTCCAGCCACGGCGTGGCGGCGAAGGTGATGAAGAACTGGCTGCCGTTCGTTCCCGGCCCGGCGTTCGCCATGCTGACCGTGCCGGGCTCGTCGTGGCGCAGCTCGTCGTGGAACTCGTCGGCGAACTGGTACCCCGGTCCGCCGCGGCCGGTGCCGGTCGGGTCGCCGGTCTGCGCCATGAAGTCCTCGAGGACGCGGTGGAACGGCACGCCGTCGTAGAAGCGGTTCAGCGCCAGGAACACGAAGTTGTTCACCGTGGCAGGAGCCCGGTCCTGCGCCAGGTCGATCACGATGCGGCCGGCGCTGGTCTCGAGCACGGCGCGATAGTCGCGATCCTGCTCGAGCACCTGCTCGGCGCCACGGAACTGGGTGGTGCGCTGATCGGCGCGGGGGACGGGCGTGTAGCTGGCGTCGGTCACGATGGATCCTCCTGGGGTCGCGTCACGATGGTGACGCGCTCGATGCGGTCGGGAACGTCGAACAGGCCGACGGCGGCGGCGCCGCCTGCGCTGCCCAGAACGCCGCGCCGGCCGACGATCTGGAACGACTGGCCTTCGCTCGGAAGCTCGCCGAGCTGCGCGGCGAGCCAGTCGCCGACGGTTCCTTGGGCGTCGGCGGCCTCGTCGACGCCCTGCTCGGCCAGCACCGAGACCGGCTCGGAGAGGCGGGCGACGGCGGAGGGGGCTTGCGGATCGACGCGCGTGAGTCGCTCCAGGACCGGCAAGCCGTCGACCACCTCGCCGAACACCGCGTGGTTGCCGTCCAGCCACGGCGTGGCTGCGAAGGTGATGAAGAACTGGCTGCCGTTCGTGTCGGGACCGGCGTTCGCCATGCTGAGCAGCCCTGCCCGGTCGTGGCTCAGTCCTTCGACGATCTCGTCCTCGAAGGTGTAGCCGGGTCCGCCCGAGCCGGTACCGGTGGGGTCGCCCGTCTGAGCCATGAAGCCGTCGATCACGCGGTGGAACGCGACCCCCTCGTAGAAGCGGTGCAGCGCGAGGAACACGACGTTGTTCACGGTTCGGGGCACACGCTGCTCGTACAGGTCCAGCGTCAGGGTGCCGGCCGTGGTCTCCACGACGGCGCGATAGTCGAGGCCGTCCTGGAGCACCGGCTCGGCCCGCTCGAAGCTCTGCACGGGGGCGTCCGACAGGAACGGGACCGGCTCGAAGCCGTCCGGGAGCTGGGCCGATCCCGTCTGTGTCGATCCGGCTTGGTCCGATCCCGCCTGGTCCGATGCCGCGCCACCGACGCCGTCGGCCTGGGCCTCGTCGGCCCCGACGGCGCCACCGACGGTCGAAGGCGACGCGTCGGCCGAAACGCCGGACGCGGACCCCGACGGGGTCAAGCGGTCCCCGAACGCGGTCCAGGCACCGATGGCCAACAGCGCGAGCACGACGGCGACGAGCGCGACGATGCGGCTCATCGTGTCCGACGGCCGGGCACCGCGGCGGAGCACGTGGTGGAAAGCGTCATGGCGGCCAGTGTATCCCGGGTCCGCGGCCCCGTCCGTGGCCCCAGCCGCGCCGGCGGCGCGAGCGAGCGTCGGCGCGACGGCGCGCGGAGGCGGCGCGCCAGGCGCCGATTCGTGATCTTCTCATCGCGAGGGGGAAACGAGGCCCGGTAGAGTGGGTGCGTGAACTTCAGCGACCTTCTCTCCACCCTCGTCCAGCGCGGCGCATCCGACATCCACCTGCACTGCGGTTTGCCGCCGCTAGCCCGCATCAACGGCAAGCTCACGCCCGTCGAGGGCAGCAAGGTCGTTCCCGCCTTCACCGAGAAACTCGTCGAGGTGATGGGTGACGAGCGCCAACGTGCGGTCTTCGCCGACAGGCACCAGGTGGACCTGGCGTACAGCGTGTCCGGCCTGGCACGCTTCCGCGTCAACCTCTTCCGGCAGCGCGGCTCGGTGAGCGTCGTCATGCGCGTGATCACGAACGACGAGTCGAAGCTCAAGGTCGTGAACCTGCCGCAGGAAACGGTGGACTTCTTCCGCGACAAGGAGAAGGGCCTGGTGCTGGTCACCGGCCCCACCGGCTCGGGCAAGTCGACGACGCTGGCGCGGATCATCGACGAGATCAACCAGATCCACAACAAGATGATCGTCACGGTCGAGGACCCGATCGAGTACCTGCACCGCTCGAAGAAGTCGGCGATCGTCCAGCGCGAGATCGGGGTGGACGCCCTGTCGTTCGCCGACTCGCTGGTCGCCGCCATGCGACAGGACCCCGAAGTGATCATGATCGGCGAGATCCGCGACCACACCACCGCCGCGGCCGCACTGTCCGCGGCGCAGACCGGCCACCTGGTGTTCAGCACCCTGCACACGCAGGACACCGTCCGCACGGTCAACCGCATGATCGAGCTGTTCCCGCCGCACGAGCGCGCCACGTCGCGCATCCTGTTCGCCGAGTCGCTCGTCGGCATCGTCAGCCAACGGCTGGTGCCGCGGTCCGACCGTCCCGGCCGGGTGGCGGCGATGGAGATCATGAAGGGCACGCTGCGCATCAAGGACCTGGTCCGCGACGAGGAGAGGACGTCGGAGCTGTACGACGCGATCCGCGACTCGACGCTGGACGGCATGCAGCTGATGGACGATCACCTCGCGCGGCTTTATGCCGAGGGCACGATCGCGTTCGAGACCGGTCTCGCCGCGGCGACCAGTCAGCAGGCGTTCAAGATGGCCACCACGCAGACCGACATCGAAGCGGGACGCGATCCGCGCGCCACCCAGTATTGACGTGCAGGTCGGCATGCTCGACGAGAAAAGCCAGGAGGCGATGCCCCCTGGCTCGAGCAGGTGAAACCCCGAAAACGCTAGAACGGCACGTCGGCACGCGCCGGCGCCTGGCTCTTGCGGCTCCACACCGGGCCACGGTCCACCAGCAGCCGCGCCCGGTCGATCGTCACGCTGGTACGCAGCCAGGGGCAGTGCGCCTCGAGCTCGCCTAGTCGCGAGGCGTCGACGCTTATCCCCTCGGCCCACCAGGTGACCACGCCGCGCGACGAGGGAAAGCGCAGCTGGACCGGCGTCGTGCCGGACGTCTCGTCGATCCGAGAGCGAAGCTCCAGCAGCTGGTGCTCCGCGATCTCACGAGGGTCGAAGCGCAGGACGGCGACTTCGGGCACCGCGTCGCGAGCGTCCCAGCGGATCAGGCGATCGGCCACCAGCCGGACCGCCTCGCCGTCCTCGGACGCCTCGGCGACCAGCACCACGGGCGCGTCCTCTTCGAGCAGGGGGGCGATCTCGTCGAAGATCCGACTGAACGCCACGACCTCGCGCGAGCCGCTCTCGTCCGCGATCTCGAACCTCGCCATCATCGACCCCTTGCGGGTCGGACGCTTGGCGACGTTCTGCAGGATCCCGGCCAGCACGACCTTGAGCCGTCCCGTGGTGTCGCCCCCCGAGCGCTGCTCGTGCAGCCACGCCTCGAGGTGATCCACCGCGCAGCTCGCCGCCTCGGCCAGGCCGGGGTACGAGCGCATCGGATGCGCGCTGATGTAGAGCCCCAGCGACTCCTTCTCGAGCTTGAGCCGATCGAGGTCGGACAGCTCCTCGCCTGCCTGGAGCGCGGGCGGCTTGAGCTCCTCCGCGGCGAACAGCGCCATCTGGCCGGCCGCGTCGCTCTCGCGCTGGGCGGTCCCCCATTTCATGGCCGACTCGACGTTCGCCAGCAGGGTGGCGCGCTCGCCCATGGCGTCGAAGGCGCCGGCCTTGACGAGGTGCTCCAGCGCGCGCTTGTTGATCAGCGAGCTCTCGCAGCGGCGACAGAAGTCGAACAGGTCCTTGAACGGTCCGGCCCGCTCGCGCTCGGCGACGATGTGCTCGACCGCGGCGTCCCCGACGTTCTTCACGCCGTGCAGACCGAAACGGACCACCTCGCCGACGGGGGTGAAGTCGCCGCGTGACTCGTTGATGTCGGGCGGCAGGACCGCGATCCCCATGTGCCGCGTGTCGGCGACGTACTGCGCGACCTTGTCGCTGTTCGCCCGCTCGACGGTGAGGAGCGCTGCGGCGAACTCGACCGGGTAGTGCGCCTTCAAGTAGGCGGTCTGGAACGACAGTTCGCCGTAGGCGGCCGAATGACTTTTATTGAACCCATAATTGGCGAACTTCTCGAGCAGGTCGAAGATCCGGTTCGCCTCGGCGGCGGGGATCCCTTCTCCGCGGCCCCCCGCTCGAACACCTTGCGCTGGCGCTCCATCTCCGCGACCTTCTTCTTGCCCATCGCGCGGCGCAGCAGATCGGCCTCGCCCAGGCTGTAGCCGGCCACCGCCTGGGCGATCTGCATGATCTGCTCCTGGTAGACGGGAATCCCGTACGTCTCCTCGAGGATGGGGGCGAGCAGCGGCTCGCTCACCTCGAAGTCGTCGAAGCGGACCTCCTCGGTTCCGTGATGGCGCCGAATGTAGGCCGGGATGTTCTCCATCGGTCCCGGCCGGTACAGCGCGGAGACGGCGATCAGGTCCTGGATCCGGCGCGGCTTGAGCTTCTTGAGCGTGTCCACCATGCCGCCCGACTCGAACTGGAACACCCCGGCCGCCTCGCCGCGCGAGAGCAGCTCGAAGGTGGCAGCGTCGTCGTGCGGAAACTCGCTGGGGTTCAGCTGGACGCCGCGGGTGTCGTGGATGATGCGGACCGCGGCCTCGATGAACGAAAGCGTCCGCAACCCCAGGAAATCCATCTTCAAGAAGCCCAGGTCCTCGATCGATCCCATGTCGTACTGACACACGATCGGGCCGTCGCCGGAGCGGAACACCGGGGCGAGCTCCTGCACCGGATCGCGCGAGATGATCACGCCCGCGGCGTGCACCGAGGCGTGCCGGGTCAGGCCTTCGAGCGATTGCGCGATGTCGACGTACGCCTTCGCGCCGCCGTCGTACAGCTCGCGGAACTCGGGAACCTCCTCGAGCGCCCGCTCGATCGGAACGGAGCGCCCGAACACGATGGGAACCAGCTTGCTGATCCGGTCGGCCTCGGCGAAGCTGGAATCCGTCACGCGCGCGGCGTCCTTGATCGCGGCCTTCGACGCCATCGTCCCGAAGGTGGCGATGTGCGCCACCTTGTCCTCGCCGTACTTGCGGCGGACGTACTCGATCACCTCGCCGCGCCGGACGTCGGAGAAGTCGACGTCGAAGTCGGGCATGCTGATCCGCTCGGGGTTGAGGAACCGCTCGAACAGCAGGTCGAACTCCAGCGGGTCGATGTCGGTCACCCGGATCGCGTACGCGACGATCGACCCTGCGCCCGAACCGCGGCCCGGGCCGACGGCGATCTTCTGGTCCTTGGCCCAGTTGATGAAGTCCGCGACGATCAGGAAGTAGTCCGGGAACCCCATCGCGATGATGACGCCCAGCTCGTACTCGGCCCGCTCCAGGATGCGGAGCGCCTCGGCCGACTCTCCACCTTCGTCCCTGAGCGCCGCGAGGTGGGGGTATTCGTAGCGGTCGTACGTCTGCCCGGGATCCTTCTCGGTCCGTCCGCGCTCGCCGCAGCGGGCGACGCCCAGCAGCACCTCGTCGAGCGGCGCCTCGGAGGCGTCCGTCCCCAGCGGCCCCTGGACACGTCCCGCGACCGCCGCGTAGCGCCGAACGAGCGCCTCGTCGATCCGATCGGGGTAGCGCTGCATCAGCCCCGCGTACGTCTGGACGCGCAGCTGCTCGGCCAACGTCCGGCCCTCTGGAATGGGAAGCTCGGGCATCTGGTAGACGCGTGCGTCGCCGATGGGCAGCTCGACGTCGCACAGCTCCGCCACCCGCATGGTGTTGGCCAGCGCCCCGGGGTAGGCCGACTCGGGAATCGCCTGCGCCATCTCGTCCGGCGTCTTGACGTAGAACTCGTCGCACGGGAACTTGAAGCGGTCCTCGATCGGACAGCGTCGTCTTCGTCTGGATCGCGAGCAGCGCCTCGTGCGCCCGGGCGTCCTCGCGCCGGACGTAGTGACCGTCGTTCGTCGCCACCAGCCCCAGGCCGTACCGCTCGGCCAGACCCTTCAGGACCGGGTTCAGCCGCTTCTGCTCCTCCAGCCCGTGGTCTTGCAGCTCGACGAAGAAGTCGTCGCCGAAGATGTCCAGGTACTGCCGCAAGACCTCCTCGCCGGCCTCCTCGCCGACGTCGAGAACGGTTCGCGGAATCTGCGCGCCCAGGCATCCTGAGAGGGCGATCACGCCCTCGGAATGCTCCGCGAGCAGCTCGTGGTCGACGCGCGGCTTCATGTAGAACCCCTCGAGCCAGGCGCGGCTGTTCAGCTTGGAGAGGTTCTTGTAGCCGGTGAGGTTCTTGGCGAGCAGCGTCAGGTGGAAGTAGCCGCCGTCGAGCTTGCTGCTGGGCCGTTTGCGCTCGAATCGGCTGCCGGCGGTGACGTACGCCTCGAAGCCGAGGATCGGCTTGACGCCGCTGGCGACCGCCGTCCGGTAGAACTCGACGGCGCCGTGCATGTTTCCGTGGTCGGTCATCGCGACGACCGGGTCGTCCGGCGTGACCTGCTTGACCCAGGCGATCAGGTCCTTGATCCTTGCGGCCCCGTCCAGGAGGCTGTAGGCGGTGTGCTGGTGCAGGTGGGCGAAGGTCGGTGGAGCGTCGGGCATGCGGCCAGCATACCGGCGGTCGACGTCCCCTTCGGCGTTGACAGGGGAGGGGGGCTGGGATACGATTTTCGGGCCTTGGCGCCGTAGCCAAGTGGTAAGGCAGAGGTCTGCAAAACCTCCATTCACCGGTTCGAATCCGGTCGGCGCCTCCACCATCGGCTACGGACCGCGTAGCCACATAGGCGCGTAGCTCAGTGGGAGAGCGCTACATTGACACTGTAGAGGTCGGCAGTTCAATCCTGCCCGCGCCTACCAACCAAGAGCGCCCCCGGCTTCGGCCGGGGGCGCTCTGTCATGCGTCGTTTCGCATCGTGACGGCCGGCGCTCAGAAGACAGCCACGGTTCCGATCATCGGGTCGGGCGCCTCGGCATCGACGAGCGTCCATCCGGTGGTGGCCGCGTCGTACACCCAGGCGGCGGTGTTCCAGCCGGTCGCCAAGCTGAGATCGGCGTCGAAGCCATCGCAGTCGGTGCCATCGAACGTCACGTCGACGGCGCTGTCGCTGTGGATCCAGGTGTAGATCCGCAGGCCGTCGGCCGCCGTCGTGGCGGACGAATCGACCGTCGCGTCACTGAGGTAGACGGGCGCCAGGTCACCGAGCCCGGTCATCGCGACGAGGCCCGGCGCGGCGAAGCCTTCGAACAGGACGGCCGTCAGGACGGCCGAGGCGGGCGAGGCGACCACCGAGCAGTCGGGCGCATCCGTGGCGTTCAGGAACGCCTGCTCGACGTTCACGAGCGCTCCTGCCGGGATCTCGTCCGCGGCCGGGAGCACGACCTGGGCCGTCGCTCCGGCTTGCGCGTCGACCGTGTTGCCGAGCCACAGCCCGGTGTCCACCTCGACCAGGTCGGCGGTCGTGAGCTCAGCGGTCGATGTCGACGCCGCCTCCTCGATCGTCACCGTCAGGGCGCTCGTGCCGACCAGCACCTGACTCAACGCGAACGGATTCGCGCCGTCGGGATCGACGACCTGAACGTCGAACGTGGTTCCGGTGGCGACCTCGCCGCCACTGGAGCAGGCGACCAACGAACCGATGGCGACGAGCGCGGCGGCGGTGGTGGATGCGAGTCTGGCGAGGGTCGAGCGATGCGACATACGTACCTCCTGATGGTGAAGACGGTCCCGTACCGATGCGGTCGGGACGATCGAGGACGGACGGCCGAAGGATAGGGGTCGATGGCCGCCGGCGCCGTGAATCGCCTCACGTGGCGCACGGCGGCAGCGCCGACGCTGCCCTCAGCGCGCGCCGTCAGCGCGTGCCGTCCACGCGGAACGTGATCCGCGGCAGCTCGTCTGCGGCGTACGGCACGCCCATCGGAGCGAACGGCCGGTCGGCTCGCTGCAGCACGATCGAGCCTTCGATCCGCTCGGCCGTCGCGGTGGTCACCAGGACGAAACCGTGGCTGGCGACGAAGCTGCCGGCCGACGCTCCGTCGAGCGTCAACGACACCCGGTTCGCGCCCGTGCCCAGTCGATAGATCCCGCGGGGCCACGACACGCGGTCGATCGGCTCGTCTTCGTCGGCGAGGTCGAGCCGGACCAGGAGCTCCGCGGGATGCTCGGCCCCGCCGAACCCTGCGCGGCCGCTCGCCTCGAGCTGGAACACGGTTCTCCCCGTCGCGGCGTGGCGCCCCATCGTCACCTCGAGGTCGCCGAAGGTGCGCTCGAACGTGTCGCCACCGAAGAAGTGGGCGCCCTCGGCGTCGCGCGTGTCGATGCCGACCGAGCCGACGCAGCGCGCGAACGCGTCCTCGTCGACCAGACCGACGTCGCGCAGGAGCGCGAGCTTGGTGTACGCCGCCGCCGTCGCCCCGGTCAGCGACGCGCCGGCGGCGCGGAGCGCCTGGCAAGCGAAGTCCTCCGGCGGGGACGATACGGCGACGCCGGCGAAGGTGTTCGTTTCGATGCCCTGCGTCTGCGCCTTGGCGACCATCTCCGCGACGTCCTCGCCCGGCAGGGTCGATCCGTAGGGCGTCATGAACCCCCCGGCCGCGATCGCTGCAGCTCCGCCGGACGCCGACGGCGATCCGCGTCCGCCGTACTCACGCGCCATGCCCGCCTCCACGAACGCGTCGTGCAGGCGGGTCCACTCGGTCAGGAAGCCCGACCGCAGACGCAGACGCTCGACCTCTCGGGCGGCGGCGGCGACGGCGCTCGCCTCCCACTGCGACGGGTCGGTCGGCTCGTCGCAGCCGAACGGGCCGACGAAGCAGTCGCCTTCGAGCACCTGCGTGTGCAGCAGGCGCACCGCGGCGTGGGTGGCCTCGTGGACGACGGTGTCGACGGCGGTGGCCCAGACGTTGCCGACGATGCGGGGGCGGCGTGCGGGGTCGAGGTCCTCCTCGGACGCGCGCGCTGGACGGGCGTCGATGTAGAGCGTGTCGTTGTCGTGGGTGACGTAGACCCATCCCATCGTTCCGCTCTCGTCCCCTGGATCGGCGACGAAGGCGACCTTCTCGACGGCGAGACAGTGAAGCGACGTCAGATACGGCGCCGCCTCGGCGACCACCTGGCGCTGGCTCGGTCCGGGCTCGACGAGCGTCGCGCGCACCCCCTCGTACGCCTCCGCGGCGTCGTCGAGACCGAGAAGCCGAAGCTCGCAGGCCTGGCCGACCGCGACGGCGGATAGCGAGAGCGCCGCAGCGAACGCGGCGGCGAGCACGACAGAAAGATGAGAAGGGGAGCGGGACGTGTGCGGCATTCTCGACGCTAGCGCGTGCGTGGCACGGCCGTCGAGGTACGTCTCACACCGTACGCGCCGAGCCTAGTCCGGCAGCACCTCCGTCACGAACCCCGGCAGCGTCACCGGCTCGAGACCCAGCGCCTCGTACACGCCTGGCGGGAAGCTCAGATCGCCCACGAACACGCGCCCGCCGACGCCGCCCGGCTCGATGCCGGCCTTGGGAAGCGCGATCGCCAGCGTCATGGTCGGGTGGACCGCTTCGCCGGGGACCGACCCGTCGTCCGACTGCACGCCGGTGGGCACGTCGACGCTGATCACGCAGCAACCGTTCTGCATCTTGTTCAGCACCGTGATCACGTCCAGCGTCCGGCCGCGGGGCGGCCCTTCGAGGCTGGTCCCGATCGCGGCGTCGATCACGCACGAGAACTTCATCTTCGGCAAGCTGGTCTTGACCCGGACGGTCGGCACGTGGCGCAGCAGCTCGAGCTGCTCGCGCGGGGTGCCGCTGTAGTTGTCCGCCTCGTGCGTGGGCACGACCCATACGCGTCGTCCCCGCAGACCCAGCAGCCTGGCTGCCGCCAGGCCGCCGCTGCCGTTGTCGCCACGGCCGGCGACGACCAGCACCGGTCCATCGGGCGCGTGCTCGTCGACCAGGGCGGCGAGGTTCCGGCCGGTGTGCTCGACCAGAACGCGGGAGTCCAGACCGAACTTGCCGGTCGCCATCATCACCGCCTGCTGCATCTGCGAGGCCGTGAACTTCGGAATCTTGGACCAGGTCACGGTCGGAAAGGTCACGAGGCACCCCCATGCGCGACCTCGGCGATGGCGTCGAGGTCGGCGGTCGTGTAGACGTTCTGAACGTCGTCGAGGTCCTCGAGCGCGTCGACCATGCGCACGATCTTGGCTGCGTCCGCCGCGCTCAGCGCAGCGCGCGTCTGCGGCACCTTGGTGAGCTGAGCGACGTCCGTCGTGGCTCCCAGCTCGGCGAACCGATCGGCGATGGCGTACAGCTCGGTCGGCGGCGTGTACACCGTCAACGTTCCGTCGTCGTCGACGTCGAGGTCCAGCGCCCCCAGATCGATCGCCGTCTCCTGCAGCGTCTCGTCGGCACGCTCGAAGACCAGCACACCGACCGCGTCGAACTGCCAGGCGGTCGAGCCGGACATGTTTCCGCCGTGCTTCGTGAACACGCGACGCACCTCGGCCACGGTCCGGTTGCGATTGTCGGTCAACGCCTCGACCAGGAACGCCACGCCGGCCGGTCCGTACCCTTCGTACGCGACGGGATCGAACGATCCGCCCTCGGCGCCGCCAGCCGCGCGCTCGATCGCCCGGTCGATGTTGTCCGCGGGGACGTCGTCCGCCTTCGCGGCGCCGAGAGCGTTCTTGAGCGCCAAGTTGGTGGCCGTATCGTCGCTTCCGCCTTCACGGACAGCGCTCTGGATGGCGCGGATGTGCTTGCTGATGATCTTGCCGCGCTGGTTGTCGTTGGCCGCCTTCTTCCGCTTGATCTGCGACCACTTGTTGTGACCTGCCAAGCCAAGACCTCCTCGTCAGACGGACCATTGTACCGCACGACGCCGCCTGAGACGTTCCAGGCGGCGTCGTCGAGACTCGTCGCGAAGCCGGGCCGGTCGCGACGGCGACCGGCCCGGCCACTCGCGGGTCAGCGCACGTAGAAGCGGGTCTCGGCCACGTCCCGGATCTCGAACGGCTCGATGTCGATTCGGATCGCGGCCAGCCAGGCGTCCTCGCCGGCGCGTCCGCGGAACGAGACGCGGCCGGTGTCGGTTCGACGGGGCGTGAAGCTGGCGCGCACCCGGTGCCAGCCCCTGGGAGGCTCGACGACGAACACGACGCCCTGGTCGCGGCCGTCGATCACGTTCGTACGGCGGCCCGTGACGGGCACGTTGCGTGCGAACACCTCGACGTCTCCTCGCGGCCCCAGCGACGTCAACGTCACGTAGCCGTCCACGCGGGTTCGGATTCGGAACGAGATCTCCTCGCCGACGCGGTAGGACGAGCCTTCGCCACTGCGAGCCTCGAACACCTCGATGACGCGGTTGGCGTCGTCCGACACGGAGCTTCCAGGGCCGACGACGGTGACGGTGCAGCCTGCGAGCGCCACGATCAGCGGCAGGGCGAGAGCGAGCGACCAGCGTCGTCTCGCACGGAAGAATCGGAGCGGATGAGTCATGGGAGGCCTCCTCGGGACGCCGGCGGCGCTACGGACGATCGTCCGCCGCTTCGTCGCGGTCGTAGGTGGTGATGAAGTACGGCAGATCGGTCTGGTGGTACCGACCACGATCGTCGTACCAGAAGACGTACGTGCCCGTGGACTGTCCGCCGCGGTCCACCTCCGACGTCGCGCGGGTGATCTTCCCGTCGACGATGCCTTCGAACACGACCTCGCCACCGTAGGCGAACACGGTGATGTACATCCGCGTATTCGTGAAGTCCTGGATCGAGCGGCGAATCTGGTTCTGGGTCTCGTTCCGGCAGCCCGCCAGGCTCACGGCGAGAACCAGCACGAGCGTCGCGTAGACCGCGAAGCGGCGCGTCAAGGGCGGTCACCTCCGCCACCAACGGTAGCACGCGGTGGACGGCGGCGAGAACGCAGCGCGGGTATCATGCCGGGACGTGACCCACGGCAGCGACGACCCCTACCAGGTACTCGGCGTCCCGCGCGACGCGAGCGCGGAGGACGTCAAGGTCGCCTACAGGCGCCTGGCGCTCGCGAACCACCCCGATCGGAACCCCGGCGACGCCGGTGCCGAGGAACGGTTCAAGCGGATCAGCGAGGCGTACGCCACCCTTCGCGATCCCGAAAAGCGAGCCTGGGTCGACCGGGGCGGCGCGGCGGCGGGCGGGCCGAGGCCCGACTTCAGTCGCGTGGATTGGCAGACGGTGTTCGAGGAGGCCGACGTCCGCGTCGACTTCGGCCAGGGCGTGCCCCGTACCGGCAACGCGGTGTTCGACGCGCTGTTCGGCGTCATGACCGGGATGCTTCGGCAACAGGGCGTGTTGCCGGGCGAAGACCGCGAGGCGGAGCTCGAGATCGACCTCGCGACGGCCAGGGCGGGCGGCACCGCGCGGGTGCGCGTCCCGGGGCCCAGCGTCTGCGCCGTCTGCCGCGGCGCCCGGCTCGCGGACGACGGGCGTCCATGCCCGGCGTGCCAGGGGCGCGGCGTCCTGCGCCGAGGGGACGTGGTCGAGGTCGAGGTCCCCTCCGGCGTGCGCGACGGCGTCAAGCTCCGCCTGCGCGGCCTCGGCGGTCCGGGCCGGCCGCCTGGCGACGCGCTGGTCGCGGTCCACGTGCGGCTGCCGCCAGGGGTCGAGCGCGTCGGCGACGAGCTGCACACCGAGCTGTCGATCACGCCGCAGGAGGCTCGTCGCGGGACGACCACCATGCTGCTCGGCAGCGACGTTCGCGTGCCGCCGGGAACGCCGGACGGCGGCGTCGTCCGGGTTCGCGGGGCCGGGCTCGCCGGCGCGGACATGCGCGTCACGGTGCGACACCGCGTGTGGCGCGGACTGGCACGCTGGGCACGTGACAAGATGTCGGGGATCGTGCGCGACGAGGGAGGACATGCGTGAACGACGACGACGCCAACATCGACAAGGACAAGCCGCTCTACGTGATCAGCGTCGCCGCGGAGCTCGTCGATATGCACCCCCAGACGCTTCGGCTCTACGAACGCAAGGGCCTGATCGAGCCCAGCCGGAGCGCGGGGAAGACCCGGCTGTACTCGCAGCGCAACATCGAGCAGCTGCGCGAGATCCGGCGCTTGACGCAGGAGCTCGGCGTGAACCTCGCCGGGGTGGAGGAGATCATCAAGCTGCGCTCGCGCCTCGACACGCTCCAATCGAACATGGAGAGCCGCATCGGCCTGCTGCAGGGCCAGCTCGAGGAACGGATCGGCGGCATCCGAGGCGCGCTGCCGGCCGAGATCGAGGACCTCGCGCGGCGCATGGCCAAGCCCGACGACGACGAGCAGTGACGCTCTGAACGTACGGTCTGAACGTACGGTCTGAACGTGCGGTCTGGACGTGCAGGAGGCCGTGGTAGGCTCCCCGCCATGACCGATCCAGACCGCCTTCCGGGCCTCCTCGCAGAGCGCCGCGACCGTCATCAGGACGAGCTGTTCGAGCTGCTCCGCATCCCCTCCATCTCGACCGATCCGGCCCACGAGGCCGACATCCGGCGCGCCGCGGACTGGCTGCGCGACGATCTGGGCGCTCACGGCTTCGACGCCGAGCTGCTCGAGACCGGGGGCCACCCCGCGGTGTTCGCCCAGCGGCACGTCGCGGACGACCTGCCCACGGTGCTGGTGTACGGCCACTACGACGTGCAGCCCGCCGATCCGGTCGAGCTTTGGGACTCGGGTCCGTTCGAGCCGACGATCCGCGACGGCGCGATCGTCGCTCGAGGGTCGAGCGACGACAAGGGACAGGTCTTCGCGCACGTGAAGGGGGCCCAGGCGCTTCTGGAGGCGGACGGCGAGCTCCCCGTGAACCTGAAGTTCCTGATCGAGGGCGAGGAGGAGATCGGCAGCCGCAACCTCGCCGCCACGATCCAGGCGAACAGCGAGAAGCTGGCCGCCGACACCGTCGTCGTCAGCGACGGCGCGATGCTGCCCGGCAAGGTGCCGACCCTGACGTACGGCCTGAAGGGGCTGGCGTACGTCGAGCTGCGCGTACGGACGGCCGACCGCGACCTGCACTCGGGCGCGTACGGCGGCGGGGTGCCCAACGCCGCGATGGCGCTCGCGCAGATCGTGGCGCGCCTCAAGGATACGGACGGCCGGATCACGGTGCCCGGCTTCTACGACGCGGTGGTCGAGATCACGGAGGAGGAGCGCGAGCAGCTGGACCGCGTTCCGTTCGACGAGACGGCGTTCGCCGAGGGGATCGGCGTCTCCGCCACCCCGGGCGAAGCGGGCCGCACGCTGGTCGAGCGGCTCTGGACGCGTCCGACCCTGGACGTCAACGGCATCGGCGGCGGCTTCCAGGGCGAGGGCTCGAAGACGGTGATTCCGGCCGAGGCGTTCGCCAAGATCTCGTGCCGGCTGGTCCCGAACCAGGATCCGGCCGTGATCACCGAGGCGCTGGTCGAGCATCTGACCTCGCTGGCGCCCGAGGGGGCGCAGGTCGAGGTGATCCGGCACACCAGCGGCAGCTGGGCGCTCAGCCCGATCGACGGCCGGTCGGTGCAGGCGGCTGCGGAGGCGGTCCGCGCGGTGGACGGGCGCGATCCCGTCTACGTCCGGACCGGCGGCACGATTCCGGTGGTGGCCGACTTCCAGCGACTGCTCGGGGCCGAGGTCGTGCTGGTCGACATGGGGCTCGAGGACGACCGCATCCACTCGCCGAACGAGAAGTTCGACGTCGACCTGTACCACCGGGGCATCCACCTGAGCGCCGAGCTGCTGCGCTCGCTGGGCCGGGCCTGAGCGCCGGGCGGCCCGCGTGCGCATCGACCGCCTGACGCTGGCCGGCTTCAAGAGCTTCGGCGATCGCACCACCGTCGAGTTCGCGCCGGGCGTGACGGCGGTCGTCGGTCCGAACGGCAGCGGCAAGTCGAACATCCTGGACGCGCTTCGCTGGGCCACGGGCGGTGGCCGCGCCAGCGAGTTCCGCGCCGACGAGAAGACCGCGCTGATCTTCCACGGCGCGGCAGGGAAGAGGCGGCTGGGCCGGGCCGAGGTGGAGGTCGAGCTCCACGCCGGCGGCAAGCGCCTGGTGATCCGCCGGAGCCTGGACCGCGACGGCGTCACGAAGCTGACGCTGAACGGGAAGAACGCCCGCTTCCTGGACCTCGACGAGGAGCTGGCGGGAAGCGGCCTGGGCCGCGGCAGCTTGGCGGTGATCGGTCAGGGCGAAGTGAGCGGCGTCCTGATGGCCGATCCGAGCCGGCTGCTGGCCTACGTGGCCGAGGCGGCCGGCGTCGCCCGACTGTCGGGCCGCCGCGAGCAGACCGAGGGGCGACTCGATGCGGCGCGAACGCACCTCGACCGTCTCGAGGAGAAGCTGGCCGAGGACGGCGAACGACTCGAGTCGCTCCGGCGCGACGCGAACGACGCCCGTCGCCACGACGAGCTGTCCGCCCGGGCGCGGCGACTGCGGCTGACGCTGGCCGCCGCTCGCGTGGCGTCGCTTCGCAAGGAGGTCGAGGGGCTCGAGACCGAGACCGCCCGGCTGGAGGCCGAGCTGGCGGACGGTCGGGCGCAGCTGGCCGACCTACGCGAGGCCCTGCAGCGGTCCCGGGCCGCCGACTCGGCGGCGGAAGCCGAGCATCGCGAGGCCACCGCCGCGCACGCCAGGGCCACGGCCGAGCTGCGCGTCGCCGAGCATGCGCTGGAGGCCGCCACGACCCGCGCCGCGGACCTCGAGCGTCAGCGCGAGCGCACCGCTGCCGAGCGCGACGCGTTGCTCCGGCAGGGCGCGCCCGACGCGCCGTCCGACGATCTGGACGCGTTGCGCGCCGAGGCCGAGCGAGCGGACGCCGCCTACCGGGCGGCACGCGACGAGCGCGAGCGCGCCGAGGCCCGGGCCGAGGCGGCCCGAGCCGAACGCGAGCAGCTCGAGGCGAGCGCGGCCAGGGCCGCCAAAGCCGCCGCCGAGGCGGACGCCGAGCGCGACGCGATCCGCCGCCAGCGCGAGGAGGTCGACGCCCGCCTGGCCGAGCTCGCCGCGACCCCGGTCGACGTCGCGAGGGGCCACGAGGCGGACGAATCCGAAGCCGACGCACAGGGGTCGGGGCTCCGGAACGCTCGATACCGAGGCGCACGCCCGAAGCGGCGGAGCGCGCGGCGGAGGAGACCCTGCGCGACGCTCAGGCGGCCCTCGACGCGGCGCGCGCCCGCCTGGAGAGCGCCCAGGCCGCGCACGCGCGCGAGGCTGCCGAGGCCCGGGCGCTGGACCGGGCGGTCGAGCGCCAGCGCGCCGCCTTCGCCGCGCGCAGGGGGTACGCAGAGGGTCCCCGCCACGCCCTGACCAGCGGCATCGCGGGCGTCCTGGGCTCGCTGGCCGACGTGATCCGTGTTCCACCCGACCTGCAGGAGGCGATTCAGCTGGCGCTGGGGCGGCGCGCGGAGTACGTGCTGGCCGAGGACGCAGGCGTAGCCCGGCGCGTCCTGGCGCACGTCCGTGCCGCTGGAGGCTGGGTCACCCTGCTTCCGCTGGACCTCGTCCACGGCACCCGAACGCGCCTGGATCCCGAGCTGGCCTCGCAGCCCGGCGTCGTCGGGGTGGCGTCGGAGCTGGTGGAGACGGAGGACCGTTTCGCCGCGGCGGTAGGTCAGCTGCTCGGCGGCACGGTGCTCGTCGAGACGACCGAGCAGGCGACGGCGATCGCGCGTCGCTTCTCGAGGCGCCCCCGCCTCGTGACGCTCGAGGGCGACGTGGTCGAGCCGGGCGGAGCGCTGTCGGGCGGCCGCCGTCAGGGACGAAGCGTGCTGGTGGGCGCGGCGGCCGACCTCGAGGAGGCGGAAGCGCAGGCAGCGGAGGCGAACGCCGCCGAGCGGGCGGCCGGCGAAGAGGTCGGCGCCGCCCAGGCCTCGTTCCGGACCGCCCGCGACCGCGTCGAGGAGGCGACCACGGAGGTCCAGCACGCCCGGGCGGCCGCGGCACGCTGGCGGGAAGCGCGGGCCGCCGAACGGCACCTGCGCAGCGACCTCGAGGCGCGGCGCGAGCGCTTGGCCGAGGCCGAGCGTCGGCTTCCCGAGCCACCGGACACGATCGCGCCGGAGCGCTTGGACGAGGTGCGCGACGCCGACGCGCACGCGCGAACGACGCTGCAGGCCGCGCGCGCGGCGGAGGCGCCGGCCTCCGAGGCGGCGTCGGCTGCCGGGCGGACGCTGGCCCTGGCCGAGGAGCGCCGCCGCGCGCACGCCGCGGCGCAGGCCCGCTACGACGAGGACGTCGCTCGCAGCGAGGCGCTCGGGCGCGAGCTGGAGCGCCTGGCGGAGGCGCTCGAGTCCGGCTGGGCCGCGGCGCGCGACGCCGAGCGACGGGCCGTGCAGGCGCGCGCATCGCTGCCCGAGGACGCCCCTGCGACCGAGGAGGCGCGCGAAGACGCCCGCGCACGGCTGCGCGAGGCGGAGGAGGCGCTGGAGTCGGCCGCCGAAGCCCAGAGCCGACGGGCCGAGGCCCTGGAGCACGCCCGCGTGCAGGCGGCCCGGCGCGAGGCGGCGCTCGAGGCTGCCGAGGCCGAGCACGACAGCTTTCCAGCCGGCCTCGAGCCGCTGGACCTGAATGATCGGGCGGCGCGCGCCGAGCTACGCGAAGCCGAGGCCGAGCTGGAGCGTCTGGGCGCGGTGAACCATCGCGCCGCCCAGGAGCTCGAAGGCCTCGAGGACGACCACCTCGAGCGCGAGCGCGAGGCGCGCGACGCCCGCGACGCCGTCGAGCGTCTCGGCTCGACGCTCATCCGGCTGGACCGCGAGACGACGTCGCGCCTGACGGCCGCGATCGCCGGCGTGCGGACCCGCTTCGTCACGCACTTGGGCGAGCTGTTCGGACCGGACGGGGACGGCGACGTCGAGGCCGATCTGGAGGAGGGACGGCCCGTCGGGCTGCGCATCCGCCTGCAGCCGCCGGGCAAGCAGACGCAGGCGCTGGGGCTGCTGTCCGTCGGCGAGCGGACGATGGGCGCGCTGGCGTTCCTGTTCGCGCTGATGGGCGAGGAGCAGGGGGGACGCGGCATGCCGGTCGCGGTGCTCGACGAGGTGGACGCGCCGCTGGACGAGGCCAACATCCGTCGCTACCGGACGTTCCTGGAGCGCATGGCGTCGAACGGCACGCAGTTCGTGCTGATCACCCACCAGAAGGCCACCTTCGAAGTCGCCGACGTGCTGTGGGGCGTGACGACCGAGCAGGGCGTCAGTCGCGTGTTCTCGATCCGCAAGGAGTCCGACGAGCCGCGGGCGGTCGCGAGCACGGCGCCGTCGTAGCGGTCCGACCGCGACAGCGCACGCATCGACAGCGCACGCATCGTCCACGTCGCGCGCCTCGCCGTCCGACTCGCGACTGCGCGCGCATCAACGGCGCGCGCATCGTCCACGACCGCGCGCTTCAGCGCTCACCCAGTCCGTCGTCCCGGTCCAGCCGTTCGGCTTCAACGCTCGCCGTCGTCGCCGTCCGCGCTTCAGCCGTACCACCCGCCAAATCGTCGGCGATGGCGCGCCGCTCGGCACGGCTGCGCTTGCTGTAGCGGCGCGTCGTCTGGAGGTTCGCGTGCCGCAGCAGGTCGGCGGCGGCGTCGATGCCGTGCCGCCGCGCGACCTCGGTCCCGGCGGTGTGGCGCAGGCCGTGCACCTCGCGCCCCTCGTACCGGACGCCGGCCCGCTCGCACAGCGCTCGCAGCCGCAGCCGCGCCCGCCCGAGTCCGAAGCCCAGCACGCGGGCGGCCGGGTCGGGCCGGGTCCGGGCGGATCGCGGCCAGCGCTGCCAGGAGCGCGCCCTGCGGCCGGGACGTCCCGCACCCGGCCGCCCCTTGCCGACGACGCGCGCGCAACACGCCTTCGCGAGCGTCCACCTGACCCCAGACGAGGCCGGTCGCTTCGGCGTTGCGGAGGCCCGCGGTCGCGCACAGGTGCACGAACGCGGCGTCCTTGGGCCCGGCCGCGATCAGCAGGCGGGCGATCTCGTCGGCGCGGTACGCCTCGCGCTTGTCCTCGGGCGCGACGCCGTCCACCGGCGCCGTCAGGTCGCGGAACGGATCGGCGTCGGTCGCGCCGACGTGGCGCAGCGCACGGTAGAGCGCCTTGCCGGCGGCCAGCTTGACCGCCACCGTCGCCGCGGCGCGCGGACCGGTCTCGGTGCGTCCCCGCAGCCGTCGCTCGATCGGCTCCGTCTCGAGCCGGATCAGCCAGATCGCGCCGGCGTCGGGCGACGGCCGCAGCAGGTTCTCGTCCTGCCACGCCTCGACCAGGTCGCGGACGCCGCGACGGTAGGCGTCGCGCGTCCGCTCGCTCATGCCGGCGCGTTTGCGACCGCGCGTGGCCAGCACGTAGTGCGTGAGGTCCCAGAGCGCGTCCGGGTCGCGCTCGTTCGCGGCGCGCACGGCCCGGACGCGCCGCAGCTCGGGCGACAGCCGCGCCCAGCGCACGGCGGCGTCCACCGCGTCCTCGGACGCCACCTCCAGCTCGGTGGCGGCGCTGAGGCGGACCTCGCCGCTGGCCGCGAGCTGGACGAGGTCGTCGACGCCGCTGCGGAACAGGGCGTGCACGCGGACGCGGCTGACCCCGAGCTCGCGTCCGAGCTGGGCCAGCGACGCCGGCTCGGACGAGGCGCCCAGCGCGCGCCTGAGCACCTCGGCGCGGCGCGGCTCGAGCCGGGGGGCGAAGGCGCGCAACAAGGTGAACGCGGCGGCCAGCGCAGCCCGGTCGCCGAGCACCTCGCGCACGCTGCGCGCACTGCGGTCGGCGCGCAGCAGACGGAGCGACAGGTCCGCCGCCGAGGTCGCGTCGGTGCTCGCGCCGGCCTCGTGAGGGTCGGACGACGCTCGGGGCGTCGCGCCAGGCGATTCGTGCGGCGTTTCGTTGGACGTCGAAGCCATGCCGTATGTTAACCCCATACCGACAAGAGACATTATCGGATTGTTAACATGCAGATGGCGAAGCGAATCCGGCGATTCGATCGTGCGCACCGCGGTCCCGGCGTCGGCCTTCGGACCGCTGCACGGTCGGACCGACCGTATGATGAACCGTGGCCGACCATGGACCGGTCTCGATTCATCACCGTCCACTGGCCGAACTCGCGCGCGACGTCCGCACGAACGCCATCTTCACGATCGACGTGGGCGGCACGATCGGCTCCTGGAACGAGGGCGTGAAGTCGTTGCTCGGTTACGACGAGCACGAGTTCATAGGGATGCCGTTCGGCCTGCTCTTCACAGGCGAGGACCGGGACGCCGGCGTCCCTCGCCGCGTGCTCGACGAGGCGATCGCCCAGGGCGAGGCTCAGGGCGAGCGATGGCACGTCAAGAAGAGCGGCGAGCGCTGTTGGATCAACGGCCTGGTCACCACCGTTCGTGACGAGCACGGCCAGCCGTGCGGCTTCGTGAAGATCGTGCGGGACCAGACCGACACGATGCGGGCGGAAGGTCGCCTGTACGAGAGCGAAGAACGGTTCGCCAAAGCGTTCCGCAGCAGCCCCACCCCTCTCGCCATCATGCGCCTGCCGACCGGCGAGCTGACCGACCTGAACGAAGCGTTCACGCGCAGCTTCGGACGGCCGCACGACGACCTTGAAGGCATGACGCTCGCACGGCTGCTGCCCCACGATGCCGGCTACGTGGCGAAGGACATCCTGGACGACCTTCACAGCGGTCGTCCGATCCGGCGCGAGGCCACGTTCGGTCGAACCTCGGACGGCACGCGGCACGGCACCTTCGCATTCGAGCCCGTCGTGATCGCCGGCGAGCCGCACGCGGTGATGTCGGTGCACGACGTGACCGACCGGCGCGCGGCACGCGACGACGTCGAGCGGCAGAAGGCGATCGTAGAGGGCATCCTCGCGACCCTTCCCGGCGTGTTCTACATGGTCGAGGAGAGCGACCCGCGAAGGCTGGTCCGCTGGAACGACGAGCTCGAGCGCGTCACCGGCTACACCGCAGCCGAGCTCATCGGCATGCGGGTCGCGAAGCTCGTCGTCGAGGAGGACCTCGGCGCCAGGGACATCGTGGCCGGCCTCGCAGGGCGACGCGTCTCCATCGAGGCGCGCTTGCGCTGCAAGGACGGCACCCTCGTTCCCTACCTGTTCACCCTTCACCGCGCCGTGCTGCCCGACGGTCGATACGTCGTCGGCGTCGGGCTGAGCATCGAGAAGCAGACACGGGCCCAGGACGCCCTCGTTCGCCGTGCCCGCCAACAGGCGGCGATCTCCGACCTGGCGGAGCGCCTGCTCGAGACCACGGAGATGCACGACGCGCTCGAGCGGACGATCGAGGTCGTCGGCGACGTTCTAGGCGCCACGAACGTCCACGTGCTCAGACTGGAGGACGACGAGCTCGTGGTCGCCAGCGCCAGCGACGTCCAGCTCGCCCAGCGGCGCGCCGAGAAGCTCGCCTCGGGGGCGGACGACGGCCTCCGAGCGGTGATCCCGGCCGCGGACGGCCGGTACGGCCTGATCGAGGCCGTTCTGGCCTCGGAGAACGATCGCGACGACGAGCAGAGCCGCTTCCTGGACACGATCGCGTCGCTGGTCGGAAGCGCCGCGGAACGGTACCGGCTTCACCGCCGCCTCGCGCACGCAGCCGAGCACGACCGGCTCACGGGACTCCCGAACCGCACGGTGATCGAGGTCCAGCTCGAGAACGCCATCGAGCGTGCCGCCCGTGTGGACGGCAAGGTCGCGGTCGCGCTCCTCGATCTGGACCGCTTCAAGACCGTGAACGACTCGCTCGGCCACTCGGCCGGCGACGACCTCTTGGCAGGCGTCGCGGACCGGCTTCGTGAGAGCGTGCGCGGAATGGACACCGTCGCGCGCCTCGGAGGGGACGAGTTCGTGATCGTCCTCCCCGAGATCGTCGACGAGGCCGAAGCGGCCCACGTCGCCGAGCGCGTCCTGACGTCGTTCGAGCAGCCGTTCGTCGTCAGCGGTCGCCAGCTGACCATCGCCACCACGCTGGGTATCGCGCTCTTCCCCGACGACGGCCAGACGGTGGACGCGCTGTTGCGGGCCGCGGACGGCGCGATGTACATGGGCAAGACGAGCGGTCGTGGCACCTACCGCTTCGCGACGGCCGAACGTGGCATGAAGGTCGGCGAGCGCCTCGAGCTCGAACACGACCTTCGCGAGGCGCTGACGTCCGGACAGCTCGCCCTCGCCTATCAGCCGCAGATCGCGCTCGCGACCGACCGCATCGTCGTGGTCGAGGCCCTGGTCCGCTGGCACCACCCCACTCGCGGTGTGCTCTTGCCCGAGGCGTTCCTTCCGCTGGCCCACGAGATCGGGCTCGCCGCCGCGATCGACGAGTGGACCGTCCGCGAGGCTTGCGCACGGCTCCACGCGTTCGACCAGGCGTTCGACCACGCGTTCGGCCACACGTCGACCTCTCCCCTTCGGATCGCCGTGAACGTCGCGCCCCGGCACCTCGTTCAGCCCTCGTTTCCCGAGCGCATGGGCGTACTGGCCGGGGAGGCGGGCGTGTCCCCAGGGCGGATCGAGATCGAGGTGGACGAGTCCGCGCTGCTTTTGGACCGCGAGGCCGTCGCCCGTCACCTACGTGGCGTCGTCGATCACGGCTTCCGGCTCGCGCTGGACGACTTCGGGACGGCGTACGCGCCGGTGACGCTGGTCCGCTCCCTCCCGTTCGAGCGGCTCAAGATCGACGAAACCCTCGTCCACGACCTGCTTCCTGGTGATCACCAGGCGACGCCGCTGGCTGGGATCCTGATCGAGCTCGGCGCGCGTCTCGGCCTCGACGTCGTCGCCGAAGGGGTCGAGACCGCAGGGCAGCGCAGGGCGGTCGAGCGGCACGGCTGCGGCTACGCGCAAGGGCGACTGATCGCGGATCGCGCTATCGGGCGAAGAGCTCGCGCGCGTTCCTGCGTTCGACGGCGTGAGCGACAGGGCGCGCCGATCCCTCGACTCCCGATCGACGACGCCGGCAGCCTCGCCATCAGTTCAGCTCGTCCAGCGTCAGGCGGAAGCTCGGACCGAACGTGTCCAGGAACGCCCGCACAGCCGGGTCGGGATGCGCGTCGAGCTCGGCCCGGAGCGTCTCCTCGGCCCGTCCGAACTCGGCGTTGCCCGCCTTGTGCTCCTCGACGCACTTCAGGTAGGCGCAGATCTTGTCCGCCGCCTTGACGCAGGCCCAGGCGTCGTCGTCCTCCACGGCGGCGAAGAACAGAGCCTCGTAATCGTCCTTCAGGTCGTCCGGAACCATCCGCAGCAAACGGTCCTTGGCCACCGCGGCCAAGCCGTCGATCGCCTCGGCGACCTGGGGGTTGAAGTACTTGATCGGGGTGGGCAGGTCACCGGTGATGACCTCTTCGGCATCGTGGAACACCGCCAGCAGCGCCGTACGTTCGGGGTCGACGGTCCCGCCGAAGCGGCGATTGCGCAGCAGCGCCAGCGCATGGGCGATCATCGCGACCTGCAGGCTGTGCTCCTGGATGTTCTCGGGGAGCGTGTTGCGCATCAGTCCCCAGCGTTGGATGAGCTTCATTCGGGCCAGGTATGCGAAGTAGTGACTCACGGGGCCGAGCATACTCGGGCGTGAGGGATGCCATTGACGACCCCCCTGGCCCCGCGTATCGTTCCGGCAAGGAGGCTCTCGTGAAGCGACTCGTCTGGATCCCGCTGCTGGCCCTGCTGGCCCTCACGGCCTGCGCGCCCAGCGCTGCGGTCGTGAACAACGTCGTCCCCACGCTCATCTCGGTCCAGCTGCCGCAGGACGGTGGTCCGGTCCAGCTCCAAGGCCGCTACTTCGGCGACGGTCAAGGTGGCCAGGCCGAGGACAGCTACGTCGTCATCGGCGCGAAGAGCGACTGCACCGGCGGTGTTCGCGTCCCGGCGGACAGCTGGAGCTCGAGCCGCATCACGTTCACCGATCCGGGCGGCGTGGGCTACGGCTTCGTCTGCGTCGTTTCGGCGGGCACCGTCAGCAACGGCATGCCTCTCGACCTGAACTGACCGCGCGTAGCAAGAAGCGTCGCTCGTGCAGCGATCGACGCGAGAGAACGATTCGAGTGAACGACGCGAATGAACGACGCGTAGGGGCCCGCCACGGCGGGCCCCTTCGCATCCCCACGCCGTGCCGTGCGGTCGCGGCCGCCCCCGGACGGACGTGTATGCTCTCCGGGTGATTCGGAGCCGTGCCGTGAAAGGCACCTACGACGTCCTGCCCGAGCGACGTGCCGCCTGGCTGCGACTGCGGGACGCGACCGATCGCGTCCTCGGCCGCGCCGGCGTGCGCGAGATCGTCACCCCCGTGTTCGAGCACAGCGAGGTGTTCGACAAGTCGGTCGGCGAGTCGGCCGACCTCGTCGTGCAGAAGGAGATGTACAGGTTCGAGGACCGTGGGGGCAGGAGCCTCACCCTCCGTCCCGAGTTCACGGCGGGCGTGCTGCGCGCCTACGTCGAGCACGGGATGCACACCCGCCCCTCCCCCGTCAAGCTGTGGAGCCTCGGACCGGCGTTCCGGGCCGAGAACGTGCAGCGCGGCAGGTTCCGTCAGTTCCACCAGGTGAACTGCGAGCTGCTCGGGCTTCCCGGCCCGCTGGTCGACGCCGAAGCGATCGCCTTGCTGCACGATCTGCTCGCAGAGCTGGGGCTCGGCGGCCTGCGCGTCGCGCTCGGAAGCGTCGGCGACCCCGAGGATCGCGACGCGTACAACGCCTACCTTCAGGACGCGCTCGCGCCGTACGAAGGCGACCTGTCCGAAACCAGCCGCGAGCGTCTGCGCCTGAACCCGATGCGCGTCCTGGACAGCAAGGACCCCAACGATCAGGCGCTGCTCGCCGATCTCGACAAGCCGCTGGACCGCCTGGGCCACGACGCTCGCGAGCACCTGGACGGCGTCGCCCGCTACCTGGCCGACTGGGGGATCGCGTTCGACCTGGCGCCCGCCATCGTGCGCGGACTGGACTACTACCGCCGGACCGCGTTCGAGATCCATGCCGAGGGGATCGGCGCGCAGTCGGCGCTGGCCGGCGGCGGCCGCTACGACGGGCTGGTCGCCTCGCTGGGCGGACCGCCCACGCCGGGCATCGGCTGGGCGCTGGGCGTCGAGCGCGTGCTGGACGCGATGGAGGCCGCGGGCACGCTGCCCGCCGCCGAGCCCGGGCCCGACCTGTTCCTCGTCCCCATGGACGAGCAGGCGATCGACGAGGCCGCGGCGCTGGCCCGCCGGCTGAGGAGCGAGCTGCACGTCGAGCACGCCTACGTCAGGCGCGCACCGGGCAAGGGCCTGCGCGACGCCGACCGGGCCGGTGCCCGCTGGGCCGCGCTTCGCGGCGAGCGGGAGCGCGAGCGTGGCGTCTGGGCCGTGAAGCACCTCGCCCGAGGCGAACAGCGAGACGTGGACGAAGCGGCGCTGGCTGCCGCCGTCCTGGAGGACTGATCATGCGACGAACCCACGAATGCGGCGACCTTCGCCGCGACCACGCCGGAACCTCCGTCACGCTGCAAGGCTGGGTGCACCGGCGTCGCGACCTGGGCGGCCTCGTGTTCCTCGACCTTCGCGATCGCGCGGGGCGCGTCCAGGTCGTCGTCGAACCCGCCCAGCGCGAGGCGTTCGCCACCGCCGAGACGCTCCGCTCCGAGTGGGTCGTCGAGATCGAAGGGGTCGTGCGCGAACGGCCCAGCGATCAGCGCGGCGACGAACCGACCGGCGCCGTCGAGGTGGCCGCCCAAAGCGTCGAGGTGCTCTCGCGCGCCGAGACGCCGCCCATTCCCGTCGCCGGCGCCGGCACGAACGAGCCGTCGGAAGAGCTGCGCATGCGCTACCGCTACCTGGACCTGCGTCGCCCCGAGCGGCTGGCGCCGCTCAGGCTGCGCCACCGCGTCATCAAGGCGATCTGGGACTTCTTGGACGACGAGGGGTTCCTGCAGGTCGAGACGCCGCTCCTCACGCTCAGCACCCCCGAGGGCGCGAGGGACTACGTCGTTCCGTCCAGGACCCGTCCGGGCGCGTTCTACGCGCTGCCGCAATCGCCGCAGCTGTTCAAGCAGCTGCTGATGGTGGGCGGAGCGGACCGCTACTTCCAGATCGCGCGCTGTTTCCGCGACGAGGACCTACGGGCCGACCGCCAGCCGGACTTCACCCAGCTGGACATCGAGATGAGCTTCGTGGACATAGACGACGTGCTGCACCTCAACGAGCGTCTGATGGCGCACGTCGTTCGGGAGGCCACCGGCACCGAGATCGCCGTGCCGTTCCCGCGTCTTCCCTACCGCGAGGCGATGGACCGCTTCGGCAGCGACAAGCCCGACCTCCGCTTCGGCCTGGAGCTGACCACGGTGGACGAGGCGTTCCGCGGCACCTCGTTCCGCGGCTTCGCGTCGGTCCTGGACGAGGGCGGCTCGGTCAAGGCGCTGCGCGTTCCCGCCGCGTCGGCCGCAGGACTCAGCCGCAAGGTCCTGGACGAGCTCGAGGCGCACGCCAAGGTTCACGGCGCCCGTGCGATGGCGTGGCTGCGGCGTGACGGGGACGGCTTCAAGGGACCGATCGCGAAGTTCCTGGACGCCGAGACGCCCGCCCTGCGAGAGCTGGCGCCGGACGAAGGCGACCTGCTGCTGCTGATCGCGGACCGCTGGGCGACGGCGTGCAGCGCGCTGGGGGCGGTCCGCACGGCGCTTCGCGACCGCCTGGAGCTGGTCTCGGACGACGCCGCCCCATCGTTCGCGTGGGTGGTCGACTTCCCGCTGCTGGAGCAGGACGAGGAGAGCGGAGGCTGGACCTACATGCACCACCCGTTCACGCGTCCGCACCCGGACGACCTGGCGCACCTCGAGTCCGACCCCGGACGGGTCCGCGCCCAGGCGTACGACCTGGTGCTCGACGGGTTCGAGATCGGTGGCGGATCGCTCCGTATCCACGACCTCGCCACCCAGCAGCGCATGTTCGCCGCGCTGGGGTTCACGGACGAGGAGGCCCGGGCCCGGTTCGGGTTCTTCCTCGAGGCGCTCGGCTACGGCACCCCGCCCCACGGCGGGATCGCCTGGGGCCTGGACCGGCTGGTGATGCTGCTGGCCGGAGCCGGGAGCCTCCGCGACGTGATCGCGTTCGCCAAGAACGTGCGCGGCGGCGATCCGCTCACCGGGGCGCCCTCGCCGATCGATGCCGGCCAGCTGCACGAGCTTCACCTGCGCGTCGCTGCGCGAGACGACGATGCCGCAACGCCTGCCAGCGACGCCGATCAGGAGACCTCATGATTCCGCTCGTGATCCTCGACCTCGACGGAACGTTGATCGGCGCCTCGGGACAGGTCGAGCCGTGCGTGTGGCAGGCGGCCGAGCGCGCGCGCGAAGCGGGCGTTCGACTGGCGGTCTGCACCGGCCGGCCCGGGTTCGGCGTCGCGGCCAAGGTCGCGCGGCGGCTCGATCCCGACACGCCCCACATCTTCCAGAACGGCGCGCAGGTGACGTACCTCGACGGCGACACGATCCAGGTCAGCGCGCTGCGCGAACAGGCGACACTGCACCTGGTGCGTCGCGCCCGCGAACTGAACGTGGTCCTCGAGATCTACACCCCCGACAGCCTCTACGTCGAGCGCCGCACCGACATCAGCGAGGCGCACGCCAAGATGATCGGCGTGAACGCGATCGTGCGCGACCTGGCCGAGGTGGCCAGCAGCGAGCCGGTCGTCCGCGCCCAGTGGGTGGTCCAGCCGGACCGCCTCCAGGCCGTGCTGGACGTCGAGGTCGATCGCGTCCACGCCAGCGTCGCGACGAGCCCGGCGCTGGCCGACACGTACTTCGTCAGCCTGACCCGCGCCGGCGTCGACAAGGGAAGCGCGGTGCGGCTGCTGGCCGAGAAGCTGGAGGTCGACCCGGCCCGCGTCATGGCGATCGGCGACAGCCCCGGCGATCTGTCGATGCTCGAGGCGGTCGGCCATCCACGCGTGATGGCCAGCGGCGACCCGGAGGTCGTAGCGCGCTGGCCCGACGGAACGCTGCCCGGCGTGGAGGCGTGCGGAGCGGCCGAGGCGCTGGACGCCGCGATCCGAATGCGGGCTCGGTCCTGACGGGTAGACTCCCCGCCATGAGCGACGTCCACAGCATCGCCGACCTCCCCGCCGCGGTCGGCCGGACCGTCACCCTCGAGGGGTGGCTGACCGGCTCCAGGTCGAGCGGCAAGATCGCGTTCCTCCAGCTCCGCGACGGCAGCGGATTCGTCCAGGCCGTGGTGCCCGCCTCGTCCGTGGACGAGACCACGTTCGCGATCGCCAGGCGGCTGGAGCAGGAAGCCGCCGTGCGGATCGTCGGCGAGGTCGCCGCCGATCCTCGGGCGCCGTCCGGCGTCGAGATCCAGGTGCGCGACCTGGTCGCGGTCGCGCCGGGGGGCGCCTACCCGATCACGCCCAAGGAGCACGGCGTGGACTTCCTCGCCGAGCGTCGGCACCTGCACCTGCGGCACCGAGCGCCGTGGGCGACGCTGCGCATCCGCGACACCGTCGAGCGCGCGATCCACGACTTCTTCGCCCAGCGCGGCTTCCTGCGCTTCGACGCGCCGCTGTTCATGCCGACCGCGGTGGAGGGCACCACGAACCTGTTCGAGATCGACCTGTTCGGCGAGGACTCCGCCTACCTGTCGCAATCGGGCCAGCTCTACGCCGAGGCGGGTGCGCTGGCGTTCGGCAAGGTGTACACCTTCGGGCCGACCTTCCGGGCGGAGAAGTCCAAGACGCGCCGGCACCTGCTGGAGTTCTGGATGGTCGAGCCCGAGGTCGCCTGGCTGGATCACGAGGGCAACATGGCGCTCCAAGAGGCGTTCGTGGCCTACCTGGCCGGACGCGTGCTCGAGGAACGGAGCACCGAGCTCGAGATGCTGGGGCGTGACGTCGCCACGCTTCACGCCACCGCGTCCGGCGGCTTCGTGCGGCTCAGCTACGACGAGGCGCTCCAGCGACTGGCCGACGCCGGCGAGCCGCTCGCCTGGGGCGACGACTTCGGTGCCCCGCACGAGACGATCCTGGGTGGGCTCTCCGACCGGCCGGTGTTCGTCGAGGCGTGGCCGACGAAGACGAAGGCGTTCTACATGGAGCCGTACGAGGACGATCCGAGCCGCGTCAAGTGCGCCGACCTGATCGCGCCGGAAGGGTACGGCGAGATCATCGGCGGCTCCCAGCGCATCCACGACCTGGACCTGCTGCAGGCCCGGATCGAGGCGCACGGCCTGCCGGGCGAGGCGTTCGCGTGGTACCTGGATCTCCGCAAGCACGGCAGCGTGCCGCACAGCGGGTTCGGCATGGGTCTCGAGCGCCTGTTGGCGTGGTTCACCGGCGCGCAGCATCTGCGCGAGGTGGTGCCGTTCCCACGCATGCTCACCCGCATGTACCCCTGAAGCGCGATCAGTCCAGGCTCGCCGGCACCGTCAGGCCACCCAGCCACGCATCGACGGCCCGGCCCTCGCGCAGGTAGGCGATACGGTCGACGCCCTGTTCGAACAGGGTGCGCTCCAGCGAGGCCACGATCCCTCGTGCCGTGCCGACATCCAGGCGTGCTCCGTGGGCCGGCAGGTCCAGGACGACCACCGATTCGCGCTCGATCTCGAGCCTGAACACCCGCGGTGCGGGAAGCGCCTCCGGCCACGCCCCGGCGTCCATCATCACGGCCCGTACCTCGTCCACGACTCGCTGCATGCGCAGGCCGGCGTCCTCGGCCTCGGCGATCTCGCGAACGACCGGTCGCGCCAGCTCGTCGTCGACGTGGTACACGACCACCTCGACGAGCTCCGAGGCGTCGTCGGTTCCCGCCGTCGCGGTCAGGTCGGGGGGCGGAGGGACGGTGGGCGGTCCCGAGCGCACGAGGTACGCCGACGAAGCCAGGAGGGCGAGGAGGGGCAGGAGCACCTGCGGCGACCTCCAGCGCACGCGCGTTCCAGGCGTGTGCAGCTCTCCCCTATGGGCGTCTCCGGGCGTACCTCCATACGACATCAGCGAGCCCCGGCCGCCGCGCTTCCGAGGGCGGTCGCGAGCGCCGCCGGGAACTCGGGCGACGCCAGATCGTCCGGTCCGATCTCGATCAGCACGCCTCGTCCCGCCGCCGCGCCCAGCACCGCCAGAGGAGCCTCGCCGACGCCTCCCGCCCGGTAGCCGCCGATCTGGAACAGCGCCGAGGCCAGTGCTCGGCCCGCCCTGCGGCCGACCTCGGTATCGGGCACCAGGCCCAGCAGGATCTCGCGCCTGAGCGCGTCGGTCGGGTCGCCCCCAGCGTCGGACGGCGCGGCGTCGGCCACGGCGGCCGCAGCGTTGCGGCGAATCGCCATGTCCAGCGCCCCGATGTCGCTGGCCTCCCCGAGCACCCACAGCCGAACCTCGCCCGGCGGAAGGTCCGCGAGCCGCATCGCGACGAACAGGTCGGCGCCGGCCGCGACCTGCATTCGCCGCTCCTGCGTGACGGGCGAGGCGCCGTCCCTTGTCAGCGCCACCTCGGCCCCGGCTTCGCGCAGGCCGTCCGCGACCGCCTCCGCCAACGTCAGAAGCGACGCGCGGACCTCGGGCGCCGCGTTCTCCTGCCCCGGGTCCAGAACCACGAGCGGGCCCTCCCCGGCCCGGACCGCGGTGTCGCTCGTCTCGGGCGAAGGCGTCGCCCGGATCCGCAGATCGGTCGCGTCGCCGTCGGCCAGCGCGATCACGTCGATCACCGTGTCGGGCGCGTCGATGCGAATGCGGACGCCGCCCTCCCCTTGAAACAGGTCCACACGCTCCATCCGCTGGCCCCGGAAGGTGCGGGCCCGAGCCGCGTCGGCACGGCGCAACAGCAGCTCGGTCCGGCCCGCCGCCGGATCGTCGAAGCGGGTCCACGACACGGGGGCGTCGAGATCCACGCGGAGCGTCTCGACCTCGTCACGGACGGTCAGGTCCGACGCGGTGACGTTCGCGCGGGGCGTGACCACCACGACGGTGCTCTCGGCCGGCAGGAACCCGACGTGCGCTCCGAGCGCCCGGGCGATCAGGGCGACCGGCCCCCAGACCGCATCGTCGCCGCGGATCGCCGCGAGATCGCCGTAGCTCACGCCGTCGCGACGCACCGCGCCGGACACCGCGGCGCTGGTGCCCTGCTCGACGACGTCGATCACCACGACGTGACCGCCCAGCGTGAGTGCCGCGCTGTCGCCGCCGACCGGCGCGGCCAGGCGAGCCCCGAGCCCCGCGGCCAGGCGATCCAGCGGCGCGTAGGCGGTGCCGGCGACGAGATCGGTCCGGGCCTCGCCCAGAGGCCGGCCGTCCACCCGCAACGACGCCTGCGCCGTCGCGACGGAGGCGACGGACACCAGGCACGCGACGAGAAGGGCGAGAGCCGGCACGATCGTCCGGCGCCGGGGGCAGCCGCTCACCTCACCGCTCCAGGTAGCGGTCGATCTGCCGCTTGGCGTCCTTCTCGGCTTCGTAGCGACGCTTGTCGTGCCGCTTGCGGCCGCGCGCCAGGGCGATCTCGACCTTCGCCCAGCCGCCCTTGAAGTACAGCTTGGTGGGTACGCAGGTCAGGCCGCCGCGCTCCAGGCCGCGCTCGATCTCGATGATCTCGCGCTTGGAGAGCAGCAGCTTGCGGCGGCGGAGCGGCTCGTGGTTGTTGTAGCTGGCCTGCTCGTAGGGCGGAATCGTCATGCCCTCGAGCCAGATCTCGTGCTTGGCGGCGCGCACGTACGCCTCGGCCAGGCTGCCGCCGCCCTTCCGGAGCGACTTGACCTCGCTGCCGGTGAGTCGCAGACCGGCCTCGTAGCGGTCCAGAAGCTCGTAGTCGTACTTCGCGCGTCGATTGCTCAGCATACGTTCCCCTTCGTCATGGTAGCTGCCGCGAATGAGAAGCCGCGTGCCCGGGCTCGCGGACCGACGGGACGGCGCGTGACCGGGCAGAGGCGGCGCGAAATCGGGCAGAGGCGGCGCGAGGTCGGGCAGAGACGGACGGACACCAGGTCACTCGAGCACCTCGCCGATGTCGCGCGGATCGACGTCGACCCGGAGGCGTACGCCGGAGAACGTCCCGGCCGTGGCCGCGGTCAGCAGCTCGTGCCTGCGTTCGGCGGTCGCGGTCCGCACCAGCAGGTGCGCCACCGATCGCCCGCGTACCCGCGCGATCGCCGCGGGAGCCGGGCCCAGCAGCTCGTCCTCCGCCGCGCCCGCGGTACGCGCGCGGTCCGCGACCTCGAGCAGCGCGCGCCACGCCGCATCGGCGCTGCGCGCGCTGGCCTGGACCCGCGCCATCCGTCCGTACGGCGGGTAGCCGAATCGCCTGCGCCGCTCGTCCATGTCGGCCAGCGCTCGCTGAACGGCTTCCGGCGTCCCCTCCACGAACGCCCGCAGGGTGGGGTGCTCGGGCGCGAACGTCTGGATCAGGCCCAGGGGCGCGCGCGCGCCGGCCGACTCCTGCAGCGCCGCCAGCGTTCGCAGCACCCGCTCTTCGGCCCTGAAGTCGTCGGCGTGCAGCGCGCCGTCCACCTGCGTCGCCGCCAGCAGCGACAGCACCGGAAGGGGCGCCAGCCGGAGGACGGCGCTGGTGCCGACCACCACGCCGGGTGCGCCCCGATACAGCTCGGACAGGTCGTCGCGGACGTCGCCGTCCCAGCGATAGCGCGGAAGCGTGGGTACGGCGCCGGCAAGCGCGCGGAGCACCCACTCGCTGCCCGCAGCGCGCTGCGCCTCGAGCTCCAGACCCCCGCACGCCGGACACGCCTGCGGGGGCGGGACGTCGTGGCCGCACTGGTGGCAGCGCAGCCGTCCATCGCGGGCGTGCCAGCGCAGGGCCAGATCGCAGTTCGGACACATCACCGCCGCGCCGCAGTCGCGGCAGCCCAGCGCGGCCGAGAACCCGCGTCGCGGCACCATCACCAGCGCCTGGCGTTCCCGTGACGCGACCTGCCGGAGAACGCGGATCGCCTCGTCGCCCAGGGGCCAGGAGCGGGTCTTGCCGAGGTCGGAGAGCACCCACCGAACCCGCGGCATGGGCAGGTCCACCCCTCCCCGCCCGGGCCCGCGAGCCGGCGCGGCGGTCGCGGCGGTCGCGGCAGGCACGGCCGGCGCGGCGGTCGCGGCGGCAGCGGCGGTCGCGACGGTCTCCGGCCCGGCCAGCACGTCGGTGAGCGTCATCGGCACGCCGTGGAGCTCGGCCCAGCCGCGGGCGGCCTCGGGAATCCACGACCGCGATCCGGACCGAAGCTTGTGGCTCTCGGCCCCCGCCTCCAGCACGATCAAGCGCCCCGGTCGCCGGACCGGCGCGGCCAGCACCGGCCAGGTGCCGATGATCACGGTCGGCGGCCCCTCGCTCAGCGCCGTCTCCCACGCCCGGCGTCGCCTGGGCGTCTCCTCGGCCCGGGCCAGGACGACGGGCAGGTCGTTCGCGAGCCAGGCGGCGGCCTCCTCGGCCCAAGCACGCTCCGGGGCGATGATCAGCGGAGATCGTCCCGCCGCCACCTCTTCGTGCAGCGCCGGGACGAGATGCGCCAAGCGATCGGCTCGGCGGCCACCGGCGATCCAGGTCGGAGCGCAGGAAGACGGCGTGCCCATGTCGCGCTGCATATCCGCGGGCCACGGGACGGCCTCCGGCGGGGCCGGCGGCTCGGGCGGCGGCGCCGGTCGCTGGGCGTAGCGCAGGTAGCCCTTGCGGACCAGCGTGCGCACCGTGCTTTCGGGCACGTCCGCGTCCCGGGCCAGCGCCGCGCCGCTCTCCACCTCGCCGTGCTCGGCGAGCCACGCCAGCGCCGAGCGTTGCCTGGCGCGCTGTGGGCCCTGAAGCGCATCCGCGGGGGGCGTCTCGCCCACGGTCAGGACGCGATGGGTGGGTACGGCGGGTCGGACCCGCTCCTCGAGCAGGCCTTGGCCCCTGAGCATCTCGGTGCGCTCCGGGTCCAGTCTCTCGCCCGGTCCCCACGGGCCGGCGGGGCCGCCGGCAGCGTCCAGCTCGCGGACCTCGTGCTCCAGATCGGCCCTGAGCGACGACAGCGCGAGCCCCGCCAGGACGACGCCCGCCGGACAGACGGTCCGCCTCGCTTCGGCCAGGATCCACGCGACGGTGCGCTCCGGCACGGGAGGACCGTCGTCCAGCCAGGCGATCGCCTCCTTGAGCTCCAGGCCGCGCGAGCCGCCGACCTCGCTCACGCCCGTCACGAGGCCGACACGGATCCCGCCCCGCCACGGCACGGCGACGCGCGCACCGACCGGCCCGGGAGGCTGCCCGAACGGCGCCAGCCAGCGCAACGGTGCCAGCGGAAGGGGCAGGAGAAGGTCGACGGCCAGCGGCACGGCGGGAGTGTACCGCGGGGTATCGTCCCGCCATGGCTTCGTCCCGCAGCTACCGCGACGCAGGCGTCGATCTGGACGCCGCCGACGCCGCCCTGAGCGGCATCCGCGACGCCGTCGAGTCCACCTACACGCCGCGCGTGCTGCGCGGCCTGGGAGCGTTCGGCGGGCTGTTCAGGGCGGACGATCTGCCCGAGCGACCGGTGCTGGTCGCGACCACCGACGGCGTGGGCACGAAGACGCGGGTGGCCGCCGCTTTGGGCCGCTGGGACGGGATCGGGCGGGACCTGGTGAACCACTGTGTGGACGACGTCCTGGCGCAGGGCGCGACGCCGCTGTTCTTTCTCGACTACGTCGCCTCGTCGCGCCTGGACCCGGCGATCGTCGCCCAGCTCGTGGGCGGCATGGCCGACGCCTGTCGCGAGGCGGGGGCTCCGCTGCTGGGTGGCGAGACCGCGGAGATGCCTGGGGTGTACGCGCCGGGCGAGGTGGACGTCGTCGGCACGCTGATCGGCGTCGTGGCGGAGGACCGACTGCTGGACGGCTCGCGCATTCGCGAGGGCGACCTGCTGCTGGGGCTCGCCTCGGGGGGGCTGCAGACGAACGGCTTCAGTCTCGCGCGGAGCGTGCTCGAGGGACGGCTCGACCAGGCGATGCCGGACGGCCGGACGGCCGGCGAGCATCTGCTGGACGAGCACCGGAGCTTCCTGCCGTCCGTCGCTCCGCTGCTCGAGGCGGGACTGGTGCGGGGCGCCGCGCACGTGACCGGCGGCGGGCTGCCCGGCAACCTGCCCCGCGTCCTACCGAGCGGCCTGCGCGCCGAGATCGACGGCGCCTGGCCGGAGCCCGCGATCTTCGCGACGATCCGTGAGCTGGGCTCGGTGGACGAGAGCGAGATGCGGACGGTGTTCAACCTGGGGGTCGGGTTCGTGCTGGCGGTCGCCCCGAGCGACGCGGAGCGTGCCGACGCGCTCTGCCCCGAGCCGCTGCTACGGATCGGTCGCGTGGCACGCGGCGACGGCGTGCACTGGACCTGAGGGCACCGTGAGACGCGCTACCGGCGGTGACGCTCAGGTTGACGCTCAGGGTGGCGCTCAGGGTCGGCGCTCAGGGCGTCGCCGGCGTAGCGGGCTGCGACGAGCGCTGCTCGCTCAGGCTGCGGAGGTCCAGCAGGAAGTTGTTGTCCGAGGGGATCATGATCGTCTGGATGCCGGGCGCGAGCCGCTGGGCCACCTCCAGATCGATGATCTCGGGGTTCTCGCGGATCGCCTCGCCGCGAAGACGCAGCGCCTCGGACTCGCCCTCGGCGCGGGCGATGGCGGCGTCGCGCTCCCCTTCGGCCTCGATCACGCGGCGCTGCGCGGCGATCTCGGACTGGCGGCGGCGGTTCTCCTCGACCTCGACCTGCTGCTCGGCGGCCTGCTTCTCCTCGATCGCGTTCGTGATCGTGGTCGGAATCCGGATGTCGCGCATCAGCACGGCCAGGACCAGGATGTTGTCCTCTTCCAGGGCGTCCTTGAGGCTGGCCTCGACGCCGAGCTGCAGGTCGGTGCGCTGGGTGCTGATCAGGTCGGCCGCGGCGTACTGGCCGATCGCGTCGCGAATCTGGCTGCGTACCTCGGGCCGGACGCGCACCTGCTCGTAGCTGGGCCCGATGTCCTGGTGCAGCCGGGCGGCGTCGCGCGGGATCGACCTGGTAGAGGATCGTGGCGTCGACGTTGATCTCGAGCCCCTCGCTGGAGCGGGCGGTCACCTGGTCGCCGGTCTCCTGCGCCAGGGTGAGCTCCTGCTGGCGGATGTCGTACAGAATCACCGACTGCAGGATGGGCAGGACGATGTGGAAGCCCTCGCCCAGCTCGTCGTCCTGGACGCCGCCGAACACGTTGAACACGACGCCGGAGTTGCCGGCGGGCACGACCACGAACGCCTGGCTGAGCCCGGCCGCGACGAGACCGAACAGGGTGAGGGCCACGCCCAGGCTACGGACGGCGGACCGCTCGGTCTGGAGGCCCTGGACGGCCAGCGCGGCGCCGGCGACGATCAGGGCGATGGAGATGAAGAGGAATGCACTCATGGCGTCAGCCTACACGCCAGGCAGCTTCGGTCGTGACGGGCGCGGCGACCCGTCGTCCACAGAGCCCGTGCGCGCCGGATCGAGCCGCGCTCCGACGCCCGGCAGCAGGACCGTGAACACCGTCCCCTCGCCGTGGCGCGAGGTCACCTCGACCCGTCCGCCGTGCTGCTGCACGATCCACTTCACGATCGCCAGGCCCAGGCCGGAGCCGTTCCCCCGTCCCGAGCGGGCGCCGTCCACGCGGTAGAACCGGTCGAACAGGTGCGGAATGGCCGTGTCGGGAATGCCGGGACCGTCGTCGAGCACCTCGAGCCGGACGCCTTCGCGCTCTCGCTCGACCGAGAGGCGGACGTGGCGCGCACCGGCGTTCACGGCGTTCTGGACGAGGTTCAACGCGACCTGCTTCAGCCGCGCCGCATCGCCCTCGACCTCGACGACCGGACCGGGCGTGTCGACGGCGATCTCGACCCCGCCAGCGACGGGAGCGATCTCCATGTGGACCGCCTCCAGCACCTCCACGAGGTTCATCGGCGCGGTGTCGATCGCGAAGCCGGCGTCCGCCCGGGCCAGCTCCAGCAGGTCCGCCACGAGCTTGCCCATCCGCTCGGCCTCGCGCCGGATGACGGTGAGGCTGTCCACCTGTTCCGCACTGGGCCGGGTACGACGGACCAGGTAGTTCGCGTGCCCCGCGATCGCCGTGACCGGCGTTCGCAGCTCGTGGCTGGCGTCGGCGGTGAAGCGACGCTGCGTCTCGAACGACTCCTCGAGCCGGTCCAGCATGTGATTCAGGGTGACCGCGAGCTCGTAGATCTCGTCGCGGCTCTTCGGCACGGGAACGCGTTGCGCCAGATCGCGACCGGTCACCCGCCCGGCCGCCTGGGTGACGCGCTCCAACGGGCGAAGCACCTGGCGCGACAGCAGGAACACCCCGATCGCGAACACGACGAACGCCGCGACCACGGTCAAGCCGAGATCCTGGGCGAGCTGCTCCACCGTCGCCGCGACGTTGGTGGCCGGCACGCCGACGAACACCGCCGCCGAGAGCGCGATCTCCTGCGCCGGGAACGAGAGCCGTCCCACGTCGCCCAGCACGCGCAGATGCTCGCCGGAGGGCAGCGTGACCCCGGCCGCCATGCTTCCGGTGTCCAGCAGCTCGGTCAGCTGGGCGTCGCTCAGCTGCGCGACCAGGCTCTCGTCCGTCGGGTTGGGACGGAACCGCGACGGCTCCACGTACGGAACGCCGGCGCGGACGGCGCTGGCGTCGCTGGGCACCTGGTCGCCTTGACCCACGATCAGGATCTCGTAGTAGGCGTCGCCGGGAAGCTTGCGGAGCCCCTCGAGCACCGCGCCCGAGGACAGGTCGCTCAGCGCCTGACGGGCCCGTTCTTCCAGCGAGGCCGTGAGCGACCGCTCCGTCAACAGGTACACCGACACGGCCACGAACGACACCACCAGCGCGAAGAACGCCCCGTAGAAGAGGGTGAGGCGAAGACGCAGCGTCACCGGCGCGCCGTCACTCTTCGCGCAGGACGTATCCCACACCGCGGACGGTGTGAATCAGGCGACGCTCGCCCTGGGTCTCGAGCTTGCGCCTGAGGTAGCCGACGTAGACGTCGACGACGTTGCTCCCGCCGGTGTACTCGGGCCAGACCTTCTCCTCGATCTCGAAGCGGTTGAACACCTTGCCCGGGTTGCGAGCGAACAGCTCGAGGAGCTCGAACTCCTTCGCCGACAGCTCGATCCGGCGCCCGTCGCGGAACGCCTCGCGCCCGTCGAGGTTCATCACCAGGTCGGCGACGCGCACCTCGCCGGTGACGGCGGGGTTGACGCGACGCAGGTGGGCGCGCACGCGCGCCAGCAGCTCCTCGATCGAGAACGGCTTGACCAGGTAGTCGTCCGCGCCCGAGTCCAGGCCGGTGACCTTGTCGTCCACGGAGTCCTTCGCGGTGAGGATGATGATCGGCGTGTTGCTGGTCTTGCGGATCCGGCGCGCGACCTCGAGCCCGTCGAGCACCGGCAGCATCAGGTCCAGCACGACCAGGTCCGGATTCAGCTCGCGAAACTTGCTGAGCCCGGTGACGCCGTCGTAGCTGACGACCGTGTCGTACGCCTCGGCCTGAAGCTCGAGATCGATGAACTTCGCGATCTCCTTCTCGTCCTCGACGATCAGCACCAGCGGTTTGCGCTCCATGACCGAACGATGCCACAGGCGAACATGAGAGCCCTGTGCCGCCCGCGACCGGTGGCCGCTCGGGTCAGGGCGCCTCGGGTCGGGGCCGCTCGGGTCGGGACGGTTTCGATCAGGACGTCGGAAGCAGAATCGTCTCCTGGACCTCGATGCCTTCGCTCAGCACGTCGGCGGCCCACGCGCGTGCACCCGGAAGCGAATGGTCGCGCCAGTTGCCGCACCGTTCGGGCGAGCAGCCCGGAATCTCGCCTTCGTGGCGAGCCACCGCGCCCAGCGCGGCGACGAACGCGGTCCGCACGTCGTCGGCCTCCGGCTCGCCGAGGAGGGTGAGGTAGAACCCCGTCCGGCAGCCCATCGGACTCGCGTCGATCACCTCGGCGTCCGATCCGCTCAGGGCGTCGCGGAGGTAGCCGGCCAGCAGGTGCTCGATGGTGTGGAGCGGACCGGTGGGGACCTCGCCGCGATTGGGTTGGACCAGCCTGAGGTCCCACTTGCTGATTCGGTCGCCGCGCGGTCCCTGCTTTCGGCCGGCCAGGCGGACGTACGGTGCGCGGACCTTGGTGTGGTCGAGGTCGAACGATTCGACGCGGGTCGTGGGTACCATGGCCGAACGATAGCAGGCGATACCTGCCATGTCCCGCCGGTCCCGGCGGGGTATATGCTGGTTCCCGTTCGGCCGGGCCGCCCCGGTGGCCCCTCTATCTTCCTTTCTACCGGTATGAAACCGACCGAGGTGATCCGTGCAGAGGCGATTGGCAATCTTCATCGACGGCAGCAATCTGTACAACGGCATGCGCGAGAATCTGTCCAACACCCGGGTGAACCTCGGCGAGCTGATCGCTCAGCTCCGCGGCGACCGCTACCTGATCCGCTGCTACTACTACAACGCGCCGCTCACCGAGGACTACGACGAAGACCTGCGCGACGGCCAGGCACGGTTCTTCGAGAGCCTGCGCCGGATTCCGTACGTGACGGTTCGGCTGGGCCGCCTGCACCGTCGTAGCGACGGATCGCTGGTCGAGAAGGGCATCGACGTCTCGATCGCGGTGGAAGCGCTGGGCCTGGCGTACGAGGACGCGTACGACCAGGCGGTGATCGTGTCGGGCGACGGCGACTACGTCGAGCTGGTCGAGGCGATCAAGCGTCGCGGCAAGCAGGTCGAGGTCGCGATGTTCCGCAACCAGTCCGCAGGCGTGCTGATGGAGTACGCCGACGTGTTCCGGCCGCTCGACGAGATGGCCTGGGACCGAATCCTGTTCTGAGTCGCGGGCTTGCCGCGTCGGACCCGGTCGCCGGGCCGCGGTCAACCGTCTGGCGGCCCGGGCGACGGATCGTTCACGCCGCCAGCGGCGCGGTCCGAGCCGGGCCGGGGCGCCAGCGGTGCCAGCACGGGCGCGAGCCCCTGCGCGTCGTCGATGAACAGCTGCAGGTGCGGGAACGGGATCTGGATTCCCTCGCGGTCCAGCGCCTCCTTGGCGCTCTCCACGAGCTCCGCCGAGATGCGCGGCTGCACCGCGATCTTCTCGGGCGGAATCCACACGAACGCCGCCAAGTCGACCGAGCTGGCGCCCAGTCCGGTCACCAGCACCATCGGCTCGTAGCGGTCGCCGCGAAGGATCTCCGGGTGCCCTCGCAGAACGGGAAGCAGCACCTCGCGCGCCTGGGCGGCGGACTCCTTGTACGCGATACCGACCTCGATCCGGAGTCGCAACGGCCCGCCGCCGGACAGGTTCACGATCTGCCCCTTGGCGACCTGCGCGTTGGGAATGATGGTGTGCACGTTGTCACGGTCGACGATCAGCGTGGTGCGCAGGCGGATCCCCTCGACCCGGCCGACCTTCCCGCCCAGGTCCACCCACTCTCCTAGACGGAACGGCCGCTCGATCAGCAACGTGATGCCGGCGATGAAGTTCGACAGCGTTTCCTGAGCCGCGAAGCCGACCGCGATGCCCACGACGCCCAGCGCGGTGATCGCGGCCAGCACGTTCACGCCGAACTGCCCCATCACCATCACGAAGCCCACCGAGGCGACCGTCACCGCCAGCACGTTCCTCAGGAGCTGGCGTAGCGAGCGGTCCAGGCCGGCACGGTGGACGGTGGCCTGCAGCACCCTGTTGCCCGTCCACCAGGCCAGGTAGAACGCGAACGCGAAGACCGCCGCAAGCGCGGCGTCGCCCAGCAGCACGCTGGACACGCCGAACTGCCCCAGCACGGCCAGGAACGTCAGGACCGTCACCACGGCGCGGAGCGCCAGGAACAGCGGCCCGCGGGCGCTCACGGGAAACCGCGTGCGGCGAAGCGTCCAGGCCAGGATGCGACGCGCCATGAGGTACACCAGCCAGGCGAGCAGGACGACGAGCACCGAGACCAGGAGGCGGACGGCGAGCGCCCCCATGTCCACAGCCACCACGCCGCCGCCGCGCACCAGGGCGAACGACTCGCCCAGGCTGCCGAGAAGCTCGCGCCAGATCGTACGGACGAACTCGATCACGGTGTCCATCCCGCCGGCGGCCAGCTCCCGCCGCGCTCGCGGATCCGATCGGTCAACCCGTCCTCGTCGACGACCGCGACGCCGTAGTCGCGCGCCTTGTCGACCTTGCTTCCCGGATCGTCGCCGGCGACCACCAGGTCGGTCTTGCGGCTCACGGACGAGGTCACGCGCGCCCCTTGCGCCTCCAAGGCGGCGGCGACCTCGTCGCGCGGGCGGGACAGCGATCCGGTCAGCACGATCGTGAGGCCGGACAGCGCATCGCCTCGGCCGGCGTCCTCGATCTCGGCGGGCCAGACGCCACGCTCGCGCAGCCCGTCCAGCGTCGTGCGCATCGCCTCGCGATCCAAGGCGTCCCGCACCAGCCGGGCGGTCGCCTCGCCCACGTCGGGCACCGCATGGAGCGTCTCCATGTCGGCGGCGAGGAGCGCGTCCATGCTGCCGAAGCGCCTAGCCAGCGCGTCGGCGGTGCGCGGCCCGACCTGCGGAAGCCCCAGCCCCACCAGGAACCGATCCAGCGTGGGCGTCCGCGTGCGATCGAGCTCGCGCACCAGATTTCGGGCCGAGATCTCGCCCCAGCCGTCCAGCGTCGCCAGCCGGGCCTCGTCCAGGTCGTACAGCTCGGGCAGCGTGCGGACCAGGCCCTCGTCCACGAACTGCTCCAGGCTGCGCTCGCCCAGGCCGTCGATGTCCATGGCGCGCCGGCTGGCCCAATGGCTCAGACGCTCCAGACGCTGCGCGGGACAGTCGGGGTTCACGCAGCGCAGGTTCGCGCCGTCCTGGACCAGCTCGGACCGGCAGGCGGGGCACCGCTCCGGCGCCGTCCAAGACTCCGTATCCGGCGGCCGCCGACTCAACTCGACGCGGAGGATCTCGGGAATGACTCCGCCCGACTTGTGCACCTCGACCGTGTCGCCCACCCGGAGGTCCATGTCGTGCACGAACCCCGGGTTGTGGAGCGTGGCGCGCGCGACCTCGGTTCCCTCGAGCATGCGCGGCTCCAGCTCGGCGACGGGCGTGATCTTGCCCGTCCGCCCGACCTGGACCGAGATCGCGAGCAGCGTCGTCGTCGCGACCTCGGCGGGGAACTTCCAGGCGATCGCCCAGCGGGGCGCGCGCGCGGTCTCGCCCAGCTCGCGCTGCAGCGCGAGATCGTCGACCTTGAGCACCACGCCGTCGGCGTCGTAGGGCAGCTCGGAGCGCCGGGCGGTCCACTCGGCGATCAGCTCTCGGGCCGCCGAAAGGCCGGTCACGCAGGCCCGCAGGTCGTTCACCCGGAAGCCGTGCGCCTCGAGCCAGTCCAGCAGCGCCTCCTGACCGACCACGCCCAGGGCGCCGGGCCGGCCGACGCCGTAGAAGAACGCCTGCAGGTTCCGGGAGGCGGCGACGGTCGGGTCGGACTGCCGCACCGTGCCGGCCGCGGCGTTGCGCGGGTTGCGGAACGGACGCTCGTCCGCCTCTTCGCGCTCCTCGTTGATGCGAGCGAACTCGGCCTTGGAGAGGTAGATCTCGCCCCGTACCTCGAGCTCGGCGGGGGCGTCGTCGATCGTGCGCGGCAGCCCGTCGATGGCGATCACGTTGGGGGTGATCTCCTCGCCCTCCTGCCCGTTCCCTCTCGTCGCCGCCCAGGCCAGCACGCCGTCCTCGTACCGGAGGTTCACCGACAGGCCGTCGATCTTCAGCTCGGCGAGGTAGGTCACATTGCCGTCGCTGCCGAGCGTGCGCTTCACGCGGGCCTCGAACCCCTCGAGGTCGCCTTCGTCGAACGCGTTGTCCAGCGAGTACATCGGAACGCCGTGCCGCACGGTGCGGAGCTCGCCGGCCGGCTCCGAGCCCACCGTCGACGTGGGCGATACGTCGTCATGGAGGTCGGGATGAGCTTCTTCGAGCTCGCGCAGCTCGCGGACCAGCGCGTCGTACTCGGCGTCGGTCAGGTCGGGATCGTCGAGCACGAAGTAGCGGTGGTTCGCATCGCGGATCCGGTCGCGGAGCCGCTCCGCGCGGCGTGCTGGATCGTCGGTCATCGGCGCAGTATAGCGGCGCCGTGCGGCGCCACGATTCCGGCCGTGCCGAGGGGCGCGTGCTGCTATACTTCGCCCGGGAACGCACCACCACGTCTAGCTCCCCACGGAGGACATCGCATGCGCAGAATCATCGTCATGGTCGCAGCCCTCGCACTCGGTTTCGCGACCTCCCAAGACTACGTGTTCGGCATCGTGTTCGATGCCGGCGGCAAGTTCGACGGCTCGTTCAACGAGGGAACGTGGCGCGGCCTGGTCCGCGGCATCGAGACCCTCGAAGAGGAAGAGGGCCTCGAGATCGATCTGCTCGAGTTCGAAGGCACGCCCGACACCTCGGCGCAGGGGCTCCGCAGCATCTCCGAGCAGGGCGCCGAGCTGATCGTCGCGCCCGGCTTCTCGCAGTCCGACTCGATCGCGAACGTGTCGCAGGAGTTCCCGTTCACGAGCTACGTCAACATCGACGGCGTGGTCGAGGCCGACAACGTCCGCAGCGTGCTGTTCAAGGAGCACGAGGGCGGCTTCCTGGTCGGCTACCTGGCCGGCCTGATGACGCGCACCGGCGTGGTGGGCTTCGTCGGCGGCATGGACATCCCGCTCATCCGCAACTTCGACATCGGCTACCAGCAGGGCGTCACCTCCGCCTGCCCCGACTGCGAGATCATCAGCAACTACGTCGGCACGACGCCGTCGGCCTGGAACGATCCGGCGCGCGCCAAGGAGCTCGCCGCCTCGCAGCGCGCCCAGGGAGCGGACATCGTGTACGCCGCCGCGGGCGCGTCGGGCAACGGCGTGATCGACTTCGTCACCGAGCAGAAGTGCTTCGTTCCCTCCGGCCCGGTCCGTACCACGCCGCTCCTGGACGTTCCCGTCTCCGACGCGTACGCCTCCGAGTGCGGCGAGGACGCCGAGCCGCTGTTCTTCATCGGCGTCGACAGCAACCAGAACTTCCGCGGCGACACCGACTCCGATCCCTCGACCCTGAACCACGGGCTCACGAGCATGCTCAAGCGCGTCGACGTGGCCGCCGAGAACGCGGCCTACGACGTCGCCAACGGCGAGTTCACCCCCGGCATCCAGGTCCTGGGCCTGGCCGAGGACGGCGTGGACTGGGCGCTGGACGAGTACAACGAGCCTCTCATCCCGCAGAGCGTGATCGATCAGATCGCCGGCATCAAGCAGGCGGTCGTGGACGGCGAGATCGTCGTTCAGCCGTACGAGTGATCCGACGCTGACGCGGTAAGCGCTGGAATCGGATCGCCCACCGCACGAGGAGGGGCCCGGCGACGTCGCCGGGCCCCTCCTCGTGCTACGCTTCGCCTTCGCAGGGCGGACCATCCGATCGCGGGGGCGACCGCCTCCGAGGAAAGTCCGGGCACCGTAGGGCAGGGTGCCAGCCAACGGCTGGGCGCGTAAGGCGACGGCACGTGCAACAGAAAGCAGACCGCCACGTCCTCTGGACGAGGTAAGGGTGAAACGGTGCGGTAAGAGCGCACCAGTGCCCCTGGAGACAGGGGTAGCTAGGTAAACCCCACCCGGTGCAAGGTCCGATAGGGAGAGAGGGCTAGCCCGGCCCGCCAACATCTCCGGGTTGACCGCTAGAGGCGTACGGCGACGTGCGTCCCAGACAGATGATCGGACCCGCCCGAATGGGCGGCGACAAAACCCGGCTTATCGGTCCGACCTGCCTACGCGGGCGAGGGGTTTCCTCTCGCCCGCGTTCTCGTGCGTCCCCCGTCGGCGTCGGGCTTCCAAGGCGACCCCGGATTCCCGTCGCACGGCGCGTCTCGGACGGGCTAGAGTGAAGCGCGACGGAGGTTTCCATGGCGCTCCCAGAACCGCGTGAGGCGACACTCGCGAACGACGCGGCCGTGGCCCGAGGCCCGGTCGACGAAGGCGCACGCGCCGCGATCCGTCGGGTGATCGAGGATCCGACGCTCGCCTATCGGCAACGCGTTCAGCAGCTCGCGGCCCAGGCCGAGGGCCTGCTCGAGATGCCGCCCGTCGGCGACGCCTGCCGCGCGGCGCAGGAGCAGCGGATCGTGTGCGACATGTACGAGGGCGCCGCCCCCTACCGACCGCGCTACCTCCTTCCCGACTACGCCAAGGCGCTCCGCGAGGGATCTGCGTACCTGGAGCTGCCGCCGCCCAACGATCTGAACGAGGCGCTCTGGTTCTTGGCGTCGATGTACGCGCACGTCCCGTCGATCACCGGCTACCCGGTCTACCTGGGCGATCTCGACACCGTCCTCGCGCCGTACGTGGAGGGGATGAGCACCGAGCAGATCGTGCCGGTCCTGAGGCCGTTCTGGCGGGCGATCGACCGCACGGTTCCCGACGCGTTCGCGCACACCGACCTCGGTCCGCACGACACGCCGTTCGTGCGGGCCGTGCTGCACCTCGAGCGGGAGCTCACGCAGGTGGTGCCCAACGTCACCCTCAAGGTGCAGCCGGGCGTCACGCCGGACTCGCTGCTGCTCGACGCGGTGAGGACCGTGTTCGCGTGCGCCAAGCCGCACTTCGTGAACCACGAGATGATGGTCCGCGACCACGGCGAAGGCTACGCCGCGGTGAGCTGCTACAACTCGCTCAAGATCGGCGGCGGCTCGCACACGCTGGTCCGTCTGAACCTGCGCGAGGCGGTGGCCCGTCACCGCGGCTCGACCGAGAGCTTTTTCGCCGAGACCCTCCCCCGCTACGTCGAGCTCACCTCCGAACTGATCGAGGCGCGGATCCGCTACCTGGTCGAGCGCGCCCGCTTCTTCGAGCACGACTGGCTGGTGCAGGAGGGGCTGGTCGACCTGGACCGGTTCTCCGCGATGTTCGGCGTCTTCGGCCTCGCGGAGGCGGTGGACCAGCTGATGGAGCGCGACGGCCACGCCGGTCGCTACGGCCACGACCCCGCCGCGAACGAGCTGTCGTACCGGATCACGCGCACCGTCGCAGCGCAGGTCGCCGGGCGCGAGCAGCCGTACTGCGACGGATTCGCCGGGCGCGCGATGATGCACGCGCAGTCGGGGATCGACAGCGACGTGGGCGTCACCGCCGGCACGCGCATTCCGATCGGGACCGAGCCGGACCTGTTCCAGCACCTGACGGCGGTCGCCCCGCATCACGAGCTGTTCGCGTCGGGCGTCAGCGACATCGTCCACTTCGACGACACGGCCAAGCGCAATCCGGAGGCGGTCGTCGACGTGATTCGCGGAGCGTTCGCGCAAGGCATGCGCGAGTTCACCTTCAATCTCGACTCGAACGAGTTCATCCGCATCACCGGCTACCTGGTGCGCAAGAGCGACCTGGAGCGCATCGAGGCCGGCGCTCGCCACGGCAGTACCTTCCTGGGCGCCGGCAACGAGGCCGAGGCGCACTGCTCGAGGCGCGCCAGCAAGCGGGTCGTCGCCGCCGAGCGGCTCGCCGGCTCGTGACGAACGGCCCTCGGCCGGTCGAGGGCCTGGTCTCGGGAACGCTGCCGTTCTCCTCGGTCGACGGTCCCGGCAACCGGTTCGTCGCGTTCCTTCAGGGGTGCGACTTCGACTGCATCGCCTGCCACAACCCGTACACGATCGACGTCTGCGACGACTGCGGGATCTGCGTCGATCACTGCGACGCCGGAGCCTTGCACGTCGTGGGCGGCGCCGTGCGTTGGAACCCGCGGGCGTGCAGCGGCGGCGACGCCTGTATCGAGGTGTGTCCCCGCGACGCCACGCCCAAGACCCGCTCGCTGACCGCCGCCGAGCTGGTCGAGTTGGTCCGCGCCCCTGCGCCGTTCCTCTCGGGCGTCACGGTCTCGGGTGGGGAGGCGACGCGCCAGGCGACGTTCGTCGGCGCCTTCTTCTCGGCCCTGAAGGCCGACGACCGGCTGGCTGGTCTCACCCGCTTCGTGGACAGCAACGGCGCTGCTCCCCGCGAGGTCTGGGACGATCTCGACCCGGTCATGGACGGGGCGATGATCGACCTCAAGGCCCTCGATCCGGCGGTGCATCAGCGCATCACCGGTCGGCCCAACGACGCCGTGCTGGCGTCGCTCCGGCTGCTGGCCCAGCGCGGCAAGCTGGTCGAGGTGCGGCTGTTGCTGCTGCCGGGCGCGAACGACACGCCCGATCAGCTGGCCCGGACCGCGGCGTGGCTGTGCGAGCTGGGTCCGGACCTTCCGGTCAAGGTGATCGGCTTCCGCGCACACGGCGTGCGTCCCGTGGCCCGGACTCTGCGCGAGCCCGGTCCCGACGAGATGGCCGGCTACGCCGATCGCCTTCGCGCCGGCGGCCTGCGCCGTCTGACCGTGGTGTAAGCCGGCCCCCGACCGACCGGTCGCCCGATCCGGGGCGACCCGCGACCTCCCGTAGACCTGCCCGACCCTGAACCGAGCGACGACCCGTGGCCCCGCCGCGGGTCGTCGCTCGTCCTCGTCGAGGCTTCGTCTTGGAGGCTACGTCTACGAGGCTTCGTCCGCGGATCGTCGCGTGCCGGTGGGAGCATCGTGGCAAATCGGTCACACTTTTCTAGCTGCGGTGGAGAAGTGTGGGAAACCGTGGGAAATTCGTGCTAGACTCGACCATCGCGGGGGAAGCCCGTCCACGACGACTCCGAGCCGGGACGCGACCTGCCCGCGCGGAGGGACGAGGCGCACGCCGCGGGGGGAGACGAGGCATCGATGCCGTTCGGCGAGCACCAGTACGCGGTGGACGACAAGGGACGCGTCATCGTGCCCCCTCCGTTCCGCGAGTTCGTCGAAGACGGAATGGTCGTCACCCGTGGCATGGAGGGGTGCCTGTACGTGTTCCCCATCGCAGCCTGGCGCCGCATCGAAGCTCGCCTCGAGGAGCTCCCGCTGACCGACCGTGACGCCCGCGCCTTCGTTCGGTTCTTCTACTCGGGCGCGTCCAAGGCCAAGCTCGACGCGGCAGGCCGCATCACCGTTCCCGCCACCCTCCGCGCCTTCGCCGAGGTCGACGCCGCCCACGGCTCGGTGATCGTGGCCGGAGCGCCCAACCGGCTCGAGCTCTGGAACGAGCAGCGTTGGCAGAACGCCCTGGCAGAAGTGCAGACCCAGCCGCCCGCGCCCGACCTGCTCTCGGAGCTGATCGGATGACGCCCGCAGCGGACCACCTCCCTGTGATGGCCGCCGCCTGCCTCGAAGCGCTGCGACCCGGTCCGGGCATGTGGATCGTCGACGCGACCTTCGGCGCCGGCGGTCACACCCGCGCCCTGCTGGACGCCGGAGCGAACGTGTTCGCGATCGACCGGGATCCCCGCGCCGCCCAGCGCGCGGCCGCGATCGGATCCGACCGCCTGCACCTCGAGCACGGCGACTTTCGTGACCTCGAGCGGATGCTGGCCACGCACCGGATTCCCGCTCCGGACGGGATCCTGATGGATCTCGGCGTGTCGTCGATGCAGCTCGACGAGGCCGAGCGCGGCTTCGCGTTCCGACACGACGGGCCCCTGGACATGCGGATGAGCTCGGAAGGCCGCAGCGCCGCCGACCTCGTCGCCGACGCCAGCGAGGCCGAGCTGGCCGCCCTCCTCTACCGCTACGGCGAGGAACGCCACAGCCGCCGGATCGCACGCGCCATCGTCGCCGCACGCGACGAGGCCCCCATCCTCACGACCGAACGGCTGACCGAGGTGGTCCGGGCCGCGTACCCGTCCGGACCCCGCCGCGATCACCCGGCCCGCCGCACCTTCCAGGCGCTTCGCATCGTCGTCAACGACGAGCTGGGCGCGCTCGAGGAGGGTCTCGAGGCGGCCGCGCGGGTCTTGGCGCCCGGTGGGCGACTGGTGGTCCTCGCCTACCACAGCCTCGAGGACCGGATCGTCAAGCACTTCCTGCGCGGGTCGAGCCGCATGACGCCGCTCACCAAGCGTCCCGTCGTCGCGACCGACGAGGAGACCCGCGCCAACCCCCGTGCCCGGGCGGCCAAGCTGCGCATCGCGGAACGGGCGGCGACGTGATCCGGCGCGCGATCCGGGCCGTGCCCGTCTACGTCGCCATGATGCTGGCGCTCGCCGCGCTGGGCGCCGTGAACCAGGGGCTGCTGGACCGCGAGCTGACCCTGATGGAGCAGCGCGAAGCCACGCGCCGCGAGATCGTCGAGCTGCGCGCCCGCGCTGCCGCCGTGCAAGGCCCCCTGGCCGTCGCCCGCTGGGCCCAGGAGCACGGCATGGTTCCCGCCCCCGAGATCGAGACCGTCGAGCACGTGATGCCGCTGCCGGCCCCGCGCCCCCTGGCGCCCGAGCCCACCGGCTTGGAGGTGCGAACGCAATGGCGTTGAGACGCGCGATCCAACCGTCCCCTGCCCTGGAGCTGCGCTTGGCGCGGCGTCCCCTGCTGCTGCTGCTGATCGCGTTGCCCCTGCTGGCCGCGCTCGCGGGCTTCGGGATGCAGCAGGGCGGAGCACCGACCTGGCCCACGCCGCCCGTGATCGCGCCCGAGCGCGGCCGTATCCTGGCCAGCGACGGAACCGTCCTGGCCGAAGGGGACGTGGCGTCCCGCCACTACCCGCAAGGCCCGCTGGCCGCGCACGTCGTCGGGTTCTCAGGCGCGGTGCAGCCGGACGGACGCTACGGCCTCGAGGGGGTCGAGTACACGCTGGACACACGGCTCCAAGCCGGATTCGACGCCACGCTCACGATCGACCCGATCCTGCAAGCCGCCGCCGAGCGTCAGCTCGCAGCCGCCGTCGTCGCGAGCGGCGCCGAGAACGGCAGCGTCGTGATGCTCGAGGTGGGGACCGGCCGGATCCTGACGGCCGCGAGCTACCCCACGTTCGACCCGAACCGGCAGGGCCAGTACGGCCGGGACGCCATCGCCAACCAGGCGTTCCTGCGCCACTACGAGCCCGGCTCGGTGATGAAGCCGTTCGTCATCGCCGCCTTGCTGCAAAGCGGTCGGCTGGTGCCCAGCGAGACGGTGGACGCGCCCCCCACCCTGCGCGTGGGCGACAAGACGTTCCGCGACGTCGCACGTCACCCGGACGTGCTCGAGGTGCGCGACGTGCTCCGCTACAGCAGCAACACCGCGATGATGAACCTGACGGAGCGGTTCGAGCCCAGCGAGCTCCACGCCTGGCTTCGCCACTACGGGTTCGGGCAGTCGCTGCCGATCCGCTCGGCGTACACCAGGCCCGGGTTGCTGAACCCGTGGCAGGAGTGGGTCCCGCAGGACCAGGCCTCGGTCACGATCGGTCAGAGCGTCGCGACGACGCCGCTGCAGCTGGCCGCCGCGTACGCCATCTTCGCGAACGACGGCGTCTACGTCCCCCCGCGCCTGGTCGCGGACGAAGCGAGCCCCGAGCCGTACCGCGTCCTGTCGAGCGAGGTGGCCCGCACCGTGCGCGGCATGCTGCGCTACACCGTCGAGGAGAGCGGGCTGCGGAGCTCCCGGATCCCTGGCGTGGCCGTGGCGGGCAAGACCGGCACCGCCGACATCTACTCGCCCGAGCAGGGCACGTACCCCGAGGGCTGGTACTCGCTGACGTTCGCCGGCATGTTCCCGGCCGAGCAGCCACGCGTGGTCATGGTCGTCATGCTGCAGAAACCGACCGAGAGCTCGTCCAGCACGTACGTCGCCGCGCCGCTGTTCCGGGCGATCGGGAGCGAGATCGTCGCGCACTGGGGCGTCGCGCCCGAGCCGGAGCGGCTGGCCGGAACCCCCGCCACGAGCCCGTGACGAGCGCCGTCCGCTCCGTTCCGTCCGCGTGGCGCGCCGCCACGAGGACGGGTACCGTACGCATCGTCCGATGACCCTCTCCGGCTCCCCACACCACGCACGGCTCTCGGCAGCGGCTCTCGCCGAGCTGATCGGCGCCGCCGCGCCGTCCGACCCCCGGGTCCCCGTCTCCGGAGCGACGCACCACAGCGGCCGCGTCCGGCCCGGCGACGCGTTCTTCGCGCTTCCCGGCGCGGACCACCACGGCATCGTGCACGCCGACGCGGCGTTGAGCGCCGGCGCGGCGCTGATCGTCTCCGACCGCCCCCATCCGATGGGGCTCGCCGTGGCCGATCCGGGCGCGGCGCTGCTGCGACTGGGTCGGTTCGCTCGGGGTCGCCTGACCGGTCCGGTGGTGGGCGTGACCGGATCGGCGGGCAAGACCACCGCTCGCGCCCTGCTGGCCGCGGCGCTGGACGCAGAGGCGTCGGAAGGCAACCTGAACACGCCCCACGCGCTGGCCGGTCGGCTGGTGCGGGCCTGGAACGACGACGCCGGCCGGCCGCTGGTGCTGGAGCTGGGCATCGACCGGATCGGCGAGATGGCCGAGCTCACCGAGCTGGTCCGCCCCGACGTCGGGCTGATCACCAGCATCGCCGCCAGCCACCTGGACGGCCTTCGCGACGAGGCGACCGTCGCCCACGAGAAGGCCGGACTGCTCCGGGCCGCTCCGCGCGGCCTGGCCGCGGACGCCGCCTGGGGCACCCTGCCGCGTGAGCTGTCGGATCGAATCGTCCGTTACGGGCTGTCCGGGGGCGCTCCGGGCGACGCTCCCGGCGACGCTCCCGGGGACGCCCTCTGGCGCGCGCGCCTGCAAGGCGGAAACGCCGACGACCGACCTCGCGACGGCGACGCACTCGACGGCGACGCGCTCGACGGCGACGCGCTCGACGGCGACGCCGTCCTCGGCGATCCGTTCGCGCCGGTGCTGATCCTCGAGCGCCCGGAGCGGCATCGTGGCGTGCGCGTCAGGCTGCCCGGCGTGGGGCGTGGTCTGGCCGAGAGCGCGGTGGGCGCTTTGGCGACCGCCGCGCTGTTGGGCGTTCCGCTGGACGCGGCCGCGCGTCGTCTCGAGGGCGCCGCTCTGGAGCCCGGCCGCCTTCAGCTCAGGCGGCTCGGCTCCCTCACGGTCATCGACGACAGCTACAACGCCAACCCCGTCTCGGCACGTCAGGCCCTCGAGCTGCTTCGCGCCGCACCGGCCCCACGCGTCGCGGTGCTGGGCGAGATGCTGGAGCTCGGCGACGACGCCGCCCGTTATCACCGAGCGCTGGGCGAGGCGACGCGGGGCCTCGAGCTGGTCCTGTTCCACGGACCGCACGGCGACGCGGTGCGGAGCGGCAACCCGGAAGCCCAGGTGCTGGACGATGCCACGATCCGTGCGTCGGTATCACGACTCCCGCGCGAGGGCACGATCCTGATCAAGGCGTCACGCGGCATGCGCTTCGAACGCCTGGTGGCGGCCCTGACCGAGAGCGAGCCGGCGTCGTGAGCGTGGCCGGGCTGATGGCGACCACCGCGCTGCTGGGCTGGCTGGCCACCGGCGTGTTCCTGTCGCTGGCCAGGACGCGGGGCTGGGGCAAGGCCGTGCGGCGCGACGGGCCCGCCGGACATCTCGTCAAGGAGGGCACCCCGACGATGGGGGGCGCCCCGTTCATGGCCGCCGCCGTGGTGATCATGGCGGCCGCGCTGGGCAGCGGCGCGGTCGTTCCGGCGTCGCTGCCTGGACGTGCGACCCCGGTTCCGTCAGACCTCGCCGGCGTGGGCGGCTGGGCGGTCGTCGCGCTCATCGTGGCCGCGGCGGCGCTGGGGCTGTGGGACGACCTCGCGTCGCTGCGGCGCAAACGGTCGCTGGCCGCGGGCCTCGACGCCTCGACCGGCGTGCTGGCCCGCTGGCGTCTCGTCGGACAGGGGGCCGCCGCGCTGGCGTTCTCGATCTGGGCGGTCGCCAGCGGGCGCGAGATGGTCGGGGTGCCGTGGCTGGACGTGCTGGCGTTCGCGTTCGTGATCGTGGGCACGATCAACGCGCTCAACATGACCGACGGTCTGGACGGCCTCGCCGCCGGGGTGACGGCCACGATGCTGCTGGCGTTCTGGGGCGATCCCCTCGCCGCGGCGTTGCTGGGCGCGCTCCTCGGCTTCCTCTGGTTCAACGCGCACCCCGCACGGCTGTTCATGGGCGGCGTCGGCGCCGAGGCGTTGGGCGCCGCGATCGCCGGGCTGGCCATCGTGCACGGCGACGTGTGGAGGATCCCGATCCTGGCGATCGTCCCCCTGGCCGAAATCGTGTCGGTGATCGTTCAGGTCGCCTGGTTCCGCGCGACCGGCGGCCGCCGACTGCTTCGCATGAGTCCCCTGCACCACCATTTCGAGCTGTCCGGCTGGCCCGAGACCCGCGTCGTCCTACGCTTCTGGATCGTGACCGCGCTCGCGACCGCTGTGGCCGTCGCCTCGCGCTCGTGGTGGTGAGCTCGCCGTGGTGAGCTTGCCGTGGTGACTTTGCCGTGGTGACCTCGTGAAGGTGCTGCTGTACGGCCTGGGGCGCAGCGGCTTGGCGGCCGGCCGGCTGCTGCACCGTCAGGGCCACGAGCCGGTCTGGTACGACCAGCACCTGGAAGGTGCCGGCGTGCTCGAGGCCAGGCGAGCGGGCTGGCGATGGGCCGACGATCCGCTGGCCAGCGGCGCCGACCTGTGCATCGCCGCGCCCGGCGTGCCGATCGATCACCCCGACCTCGTGCGCCTACGGGCGGCCGGCACCGAGACGATCGGCGAGGTCGAGTGGGTCGCTCGCACCGTCGATGCGCCGATCCTGGGCGTCACCGGGACGGCCGGGAAGGGAACCGTGACCCGCTGGACGGAGGCGATGCTTCACGCTGCCGGAATCGACGCGGTCGCGGGCGGGAACCTCGATCCGGCGCTCTCGGCCGTCGCCGAGCCGGGCCTGTGGCTGGTGACCGAGCTGTCGTCGTTCCAGCTGGAGCGCTGCCCGACCCTGCACCCCCGCGTCGCGGTGGTGACGGTCCTGGGGCGCGACCACCTCGATCGCCACGGCGACCTGGCCACCTACCACGCGCTCAAGCGGAGCTTGCTGACGCACCTCGGGCCCGACGACACGGCCGTGCTGAACGCCGACGATCCGCTGCAGGACGCGTGGGGACGGGATACGCCGGCGCGGGTCGCGCGCTACGGCCTGACCTCGCCGACCGCGTACGCCCGCATCGACGTGGGGCGCGTCCTGCTGGGAGACCACGATCTCGGTCCGGTTTCGGCGCTGGGGCCGCCCGGCCGGCACCAGCGCTCCAACCTGCTCGCCGCCGCCGCGGCGGCGGAGGCGGCCGGCGCGGACCCGGACGCCATCGCCGCCACGATCCCCACGCTGACCTCGGCGCCGGGTCGGCACGAGCTCGTCACAGAGAGCTGCGGCGTCCGCTTCGTCGACGATTCGATCGCCACGCGCGAGCTCGCCGTCGCAGCGGCGCTCGAAGCGGCGACGCCCCCGATCGCCTGGATCGTCGGAGGCCGCGACAAGGGCGCGGACCCGGACGCCGTGCGGACGCTGGTTCCTGGACGCGTGGCCCAGCTGATCGGGATCGGCGAGGCCGGCCCCCGCTTCGTCCAGGCGTTCGCGCAGGAGGCGCCCGGCCGGATCGTTCCGGACGCGGACGGACGCGCCGCGATGGCCGCCGCCGTGCGCATCGGCGCGGAAACGGTCCGGGCGCGTGGCGGTGGCACGGTGCTGCTGGCGCCTCTGGCGGCGTCGTTCGATCAGTTCCGTGATCACGAGGCGCGCGGACGCGCGTTCCGCGACGCGGTGCTCGCGCTCGCCGGGGAGGTGCCGTGGACCGCCTGCTCCTGACCGTTCAGATCTGGCTGGGCGCGCTGGGCGTGCTGGGCGTCACCGCCGCGGCGCCCCAGCTGGGCGTCGAGCACGCCTTGCGGGTCACGGCCGCCCTGGCGCTCACCGTCGTGGTCGCCCGCATTCCCGTCCGGAGCGTGGTGCGCGCCAGTCCGTGGCTGTACGGAGGAACGCTGGCGCTGCTCGTCCTGGTGCTGTTCATCGGCGTCTCGCCCGCGGGAAGCGACGCGAAGCGCTGGCTGCTGATCGGCGGCATCTCGTTCCAGCCCTCCGAGCTGATGAAGGTCGCCGTGATCGCCTACCTCGCGGCGTTCTTCCACAACCACCTGGGCGACTGGCAGATCTGGCGGCCGATGGTCGTCGTCGGCCTGGCCGCCGGCCTGATCGTCGCCGAGCCCGACGTGAGCACCGCGCTGTTCCTGTTCGCGTTGGCGTTCGCGGTGATGCTGGCCGCGGGCACCACCTTGGTCCGCCTGTTGTCGATCTCGACCGCGGCGGCGCTGATCGCGCTGGTGATCGGCGGGCCGTACCTGAGTCAGTTCGGGTACCTGTCCGATCGGATCACCGGCTTCGCCGACCTGTGGGGAGCTCAGGAGGCGACCCAGACGACCAGCTACCAGGCCTACCAGGCACGCCAGGCGCTGGCCGCCGGCGGCGTGATCGGCATCGGCCCCGGCCGACCGGTCCGCGTGCCGGAAGCCGAGACGGACATGGTGGCGATCTCGATCGGACGGTCGCTGGGGCTGGCCGGGATGGCCGGCCTGGTGATCCTCTACCTGATCGTCGCCTCGCGCGGGCTGCGGATCGCGGCGGCGCAGGCGGGGCCCGGCGCCCTGCTGGCGGCCGGAGCCACGGCGTACCTGTGCGGCCAGGCCGCGCTGAACCTGCTGGTCGCCTCCGGTCTCCTCCCCGTCACCGGCATCCCGCTCCCGTTCGTCAGCTACGGGCTGAACAGCCTGGTGTCGGTCGCGATCGCGTTCGGGTTCCTCCACGCCGCTCACCGCGAGGCGCGTCGGGCCGTCGATCGGGACGCCGAGGCGACGTCGTGAGGCTGCTGCTGGCGGCGGGAGGCACGGGCGGCCACGTCTTCCCCGCCCTGGCGCTGGCGGCCGAGGCGGCGCTCGGCGGACACCAGACGCTGCTGATCGGCGCACGCGGCGGGATGGAGGAGCGGCTGGCGGCCGAGGCGAGCGTGCCGTTCGTGGGCGTGCCGGCCGGAAAGTGGGATCGGCAGCGGCCCGACCCGCGCCAGGCGTGGCACGCGCTCCGCGGCCTGGGCGTCGCGCTCGCGGCGACCCGCCGCTACGCTCCGGACGTCACCGTCGCCTTCGGCGGCTTCGCGTCGTTCCCCGGCTGCGTCGCGTCGGTCCTGACCCGCACGCCGCTGGTCTTGCACGAAGGGAACGCCTACCCAGGCCGCGTGACGCGCTGGTTCGCCGGCCGGGCGCGGGCCGTGGCGTTGGCGCTCCCCGAAGCGGCTCCGCGACTGCCCGGCGCCAGGCGCCTCGAGACCGTCGGCTTCCCCGTGCGCGAGACCCGCATCGACCGCCTGGAGGCGCGCCGCCGACTGGGCGTTCCAGGCGAGGGGCTGCTCACGCTGGCGATGGGCGGGTCGCAAGGCTCGCTGGCCCTGAACGAGGCGGTCCCGGCCGCCTATCGCCAGTTGCCTACGCCCAGCCGTGGCGCGGTGCTGCACGCCACCGGACCCCGTTGGCTGGAGGCCGTCGAGGACGCCACCAGCGACCTGCCGAGCTACCGGACGACCGGCTTCGTGGACGCCACCCTCGCCTGGTCGGCCGCGGACCTCGCGCTGGTGCGCGCCGGCGTGGGTACGCTCTCGGAAGCGGCGTACCACGCCGTGCCGCTCGTGATGCTTCCCCTGCCGACCGCGGCCGACGATCATCAGCGGCACAATGCCAGGGCCGTGGCCGCCGCGGGAGGCGGACGCGCGGTCGAGCAGGACGATCTGGCGGCGATCACAGACGCTTGGCGCTCGTTCCTGGACGCCGAGACGCGAGCGATCGCCTCCGCCAAGATCGCCGCGCGGAGCCCCGAAGGCGCCGCGGCCAGGCTGCTGAGCGTCGCCCAGGCCGCCGCGCGGCCCGGCGAGCCACCGACCACGACCACGAGCCGAGCCGAGGAAGGCCAACGATGAGCACGCACCTCCACTTCATGGGCGTCGGTGGCGTCAGCATGAGCGGACTGGCCCGTCACTACCGCGCCGCCGGCCACCGGGTGTCCGGCTGCGACGCCGCGACGACCGCCACGACCGACGAGCTCCGGGCGCAAGGCATCGACGTCGCGATCGGGCACGATCCGTCGCACCTCGACGGCGTGGACGCGCTGGTCGTCAGCGCGGCGATCGCCGCCGACGAGCCCGAGCTCGTCGAGGCGCGTCGCCGGGGAGTGACGGTCCACAGGCGCATCGACCTGCTGGCCGAGCTGTTCGAGAGCTACCGCGCCATCGGCGTCACCGGAACGCACGGCAAGAGCACCACGAGCGGCATGATCGCCACGATCCTGGTGCGGCACGGCGACGACCCCGCTGTTCAGCTCGGTGCCACCCTGCCGGCGCTGGCGGGCGTCATGCGCTTCGGACGCGGCGCGCACCTCGTGGCGGAGGTCGACGAATCCGATCCCGGCTTCGCCCAGCTCCGGACCGACGTCGCGATCGTCACGAACCTCGAGGACGACCACATCGCGGGTGAGCACGACGAGCGACGTACCTACCACGCCAGCTTGGACGACCTCGAGGATGCCGTCCGCCGCTTCGCGCGGCAGGCGAGGGTCCTGGTCAGCTGCGCGGACTGGCCCACCCTGGACGAGCTGCTCGCCGGGCACCCGCGCCACCTGCGCTACGGCGAGGCGGCGCACGCCGAGTACCGCGTCGCGGACCTGACGCTGGGTCCGTCCGAGAGCCGGTTTCGGCTTCACGGCCCCGGCGAGGTCGCCGAGGTGACGCTGAGCGTGCCCGGCCGCTACAACGTGCTCAACGCGGCAGGCGCGCTGGCTGCGGCCCATCAGGCCGGCGTGGCGCTCCAAGACGGCGCGGAGGCGCTGGCCGGCTTCGGCGGCGTCGGGCGACGCTGGCAACGCTGGGGCGAGCTGCGGGGCGCGCTGGTGATCGACGACTACGCGCACCACCCGACCGAGGTGGCGGCCACCCTCGAGGCGGCCCGCGCCACGGGTCGCCGCGTGCGCGCCGTGCTCCAGCCGCATCGCTGGGTCCGGACGGCGCGACACTGGCCGGCGCTCGCCGATGCGGCGGCCGCGGCGGACGAGGTGCTGGTCCTGGACGTCTACGCCGCGGGCGAGCGGGCGATCCCCGGCGTCTCGGCCGACCGGATCGTGGAGCGCCTCGTCGCAGCGGGACGGTCCGCCTCGAGGCACGACCTGGTGTCTGCCCAGCGCTACTTGGAGGACACCCTGAGGCCGAACGACCTGGTGATCACGCTGGGCGCGGGCGACGTGTGGCGGGTCGCGGCGGCGCTGATGGAGCACGCGACGGCCGATGCGGTGGACGATGCCCTGGCCGACGATGACCTGGCCGACGATGCGCTGGCGGACGATCCGGCGACGCCCGCCGGCAGGGAGCGCCCATGACCGTGGACCGCGACGCGGCTCGCGCCAACGGACCCCGCGCCAGCGGAGCGCGCGTCCGCGTCCGGCCGATGGCCGAGCTCACGACCTTGCGCGTCGGCGGTCCCGCCGAGGTGTGGGAGGTCGACGACGTGACGGGCGCGCGCGACGCGACGTCCGAGCCGTTCCGCGCCCTCGGCGCCGGCTCGAACCTGCTGGTCGCCGATGCGGGCGTCGAGGGTCGCGTCGTCAAGCTGGGGCGCGGCTTCGACGACGTGCGCGCCTTCGGTGACGCCACCGACGTCTGGCTGGGCGCCGCCACGCCGCTGCCAGGCCTGGTGCGCCGCGCCCAGAAGGCCGGCCTGTCGGGGCTCGAAGGCGTGCTGGGCATCCCCGCGGTGCTGGGCGGAGCGATCGCGATGAACGCCGGCACCCGCTTCGGCGAGATGTCCGACACCGTTCGCGAGGTCGAGGTGCTCGTCGACGGATCGGTCGAGCGCCTGCCCGCGGACGCCCTGGACCTTCGCTACCGTCACGCGACGCTGCCCAGGAGCGGGCTGCTGCTGCGGGCGCGGCTGGTGCTGACGCCCTCGACCCCGGAGCGGGTCGCCACCGCCATGGAGGCGGTCGACGCGGCCCGCAAGGGGCAGCCGAAGAACAAGTCGGCCGGCTGCGCGTTCAAGAATCCGGTGGGCGACAGCGCCGGCCGCCTGATCGACGCGGCCGGGCTCAAGGGGCTGCGCGTGGGCGACGCGATGATCTCGCACGAGCACGGAAACTTCGTCGTCAACCTGGGCGCCGCGACCGCGGCCGACGTGCTCGCGCTCTTAGGCGAGGTGCGGAGCCGGGTCGGCGTGCCGCTGGAGCTCGAGTGGCGACGTTGGGGCTGGTGAGCGGTGCGCGCGCTGCTGTTGATCATGGGCCTGCTGATCGTGGCCGCGCTGGGCGTCACGCGCTTCTGGCCCACCGTCGAGCGGATCGAGGTGACCGGCGCCCGCCACCACGCTGTGGGCGACGTGCTGAGACTGGCCCGCGTCGCGCCCGGCGACCCGCTGCTGTGGATCACCACCTGGCGGGTGGCGGGCCTGAGCGAGGATCCGTGGATCGCGCGCGCCCGGGTGACCCGGCACTGGCCCGACACGGTCTCGATCGCGGTGTGGGAGCGCGCTCCGCTGGCGCGCTCCGGCGACGGTCCAGGCGCGCAGGTGTGGGCCAGGGACGGCACCGTGTTGCCCTCCGCCAGCGCGGAGGAGCGAGCCGATCTTCCGATCGTGACGGGCTGGGGCGGCGACCGAACGGCGGAAGCGCTGGAGCTCGTCGACCTGGTGAGGAGCCGCCGACCGAAGGTGATACAGTACTCGCCGGAAGGCTTCGAGATCGCCCTGTCGGATGCGGTGCTGTTCACGCCCGACGTTTCGTCGCTGCGGCGACAGTGGGCGGCCGTGGAACGCCACCGAGGGGGACGGCTCGCCGTGTACCCGTGGGGAGTGAGCAAGGCACATGAGTGACGAACGCATCATCGTCGGGCTGGACATCGGTACGACCAAGATCTGCACCGTCATCGGCGAGGTCGCCGGCGACGGGGTCCTCGACATCATCGGCGAGGGCACGGTGCCCAGCGACGGCCTCCGCAAGGGCGTGGTCGTGAACCTGGAGCGCACCATCGAATCGGTGCGCCAGTCGATCGCCGCCGCCGAGCGCGTCGCCGGCGTCACCGTCCAGTCGGCCTGGCTGGGCGTCGCCGGCAGCCACCTGAAGGCGTTCACGAGCCACGGCATGGCCGCGATCCGGCGGGGCCAGGAAGTCACCCGCGCCGATCTGGAGCGCACCATCGAGAACGCCCGCGCGGTTCCGATGGAGAGCCACATGGACGTGCTCCACGTCATCCCTCAGGAGTACGTGGTGGACGGCAACGACGGCATCAAGGATCCGGTCGGCATGTCCGGCGTTCGGCTCGAGGTGGACGTTCACGTCGTCACCGGCTCGCAAGGGCCGCTCGCGAACCTCAGGCGCTGCGCGGACGACGCCGGCATCGCCGTCGACGGCATGGTCGTCCAGGCGCTGGCGTCGGGCTTGGCGGTCCTCAGCGAGCACGAGAAGGACCTCACCACGCTGCTGATCGACGTGGGCGGCGGCACCACGGACGTGGGCGTGTTCCGGCGCGGCGTGCTGGCCCACTCGGCGGTCATCCCGCTGGGCGGCGACCACGTGACGCAGGACATCAGTCAGCTTCTGCGCATCCCCCCCGACGAGGCCGAGCGCGTCAAGCGACGCCACGGCGTCGCGCAGCCCGACCTGGCCGACCGCGAGGTCGTGCTCGAGGTCGCGAATCCGGGCTACACCGCCAGCATCTCGACCTTCGAGCTGGCGCAGGTGATCAAGCCCCGCATGATGGAGATCTTCGACCTCGTCAAACGGGACATCGAGCAGCGCATGGGCGCGCTCGAGCTGACCGCGGGCAACGTCGTCCTCACGGGCGGCGCCAGCATGATGCCCGGCGTGGAGCAGCTCGCCGCCGAGCGCTTCAGGCTGCCGGTACGCACCGGCGCGCCGCACGGCGTGTCCGGGCTGACCGACGTGGTGTCGGGACCGGCCCACGCGACCGCCGTCGGGCTGGTCCGCTACGGCATGCTGCACCAGCACGAGAACGGTTCCGCCACCTCCCGCGGCAAGGCCCGCCCCGGCGCCGGCGAGGGGCCGGCCTTCCTCAACCGCCTGCGCGACATCCTCAAGGATTTTTTCTGAGCCCGCCCGCTCGCCGCCGAGTCCCGGCCAGGAGGCACCCATGAACACCAACGACAACGCCGTCATTCGCGTCATCGGTCTCGGAGGAGGCGGCAACAACGCCGTCAACCGCATGATCGAGACCGGCCTCCTCGGCGTCGAGTTCATCGCCGCGAACACCGATGCGCAGGTGCTGGCGACCAGCCTGGCCGACACCCGCATCCAGCTGGGCGACCACCTGACGAAGGGACTGGGCGCGGGCGCCAACCCGGAGATCGGCGAGCAGGCGGCGCTCGAGGACCGTGACCGGATCAGCGAGATGCTCCGCGGCAGCGACCTGGTGTTCATCACCGCCGGCATGGGCGGCGGGACCGGCACCGGCGCCGCACCGGTCGTGGCCGAGGTGGCGCGCGACATCGGCGCGCTGACCGTGGCGGTCGTCACCACCCCGTTCGGCTTCGAAGGTCCCAAGCGCAGCCGCCAGGCGGACGAGGGCCTGCGCAAGCTCGAGGACAAGGTCGACGCGTTGATCGTGGTCGAGAACCAGCGCCTCCTCTCCTCGCTGGACCGCAAGGTCAAGCTGACCGACGCGTTCCGCGTCGCCGACCGGGTCCTCTACCACGGCGTGCGCGGCATCAGCGACGTGATCAACATGCCGGGCCTCATCAACGTCGACTTCGCCGACGTCAAGGCGCTGCTCGCCGGGGCCGGCACGGTCCTGATGGGCATCGGCGCCGGCCGCGGCGAGAAGGTCGCCGAAGAGGCGGCGAAGAGCGCCACGCAGAGCCCGCTGCTGGCGCGCGGCGTCGAGGGCGCGCGCAGCCTGCTGATCAACATCACCGGCTCCGAAGAGCTGGGCCTGTTCGATGCGCACGAGATCGTCGAGAAGATCAGCGACGCCACCGAGGTCGAAGACGTGAACGTGCTGTTCGGCGTCACCTACGACGAGGATGCGGCGGACGAGGTGCGCGTCACCGTGATCGCCGCCGGCTTCGACCAGCCCCAGCAGATGAAGGTGCTGCGGCCCTCGCAGCTCCGGACGAACGCCGCCAACCGCGGCTACGACCCGGCGAACTACGACATCCCCGCGTTCCTCCGCTACAACCCCGACGCGGACAACTGAGCGACGAGCGCCCCCTCGTGCCGGTCGCGCGGCGCCCGCACGGTGCCCACGCGGCACCGCGGCGGGCGCCGCGCGCTTGGCGCGACCGACGCGACCGAGGCGCGACCGGTGCGACGGATGCGACCGGACAGGAGACGTCAGGTGAAGCGAGAAACCGTCTGGTCCGGCCGCATCGTGCAGCTCGAGCTCCTCGGCGGTCGCTACGAGGTGGTGCGCCACGCTTCGGCCGTGGCGGTCCTGGCGATTCGCGACGGGCTGGTCCTTGGCGTGAGCCAGGACCGCATCGCGGTCGGCGTGCGCACCTGGGAGCTCCCCGCCGGGCTGATCGATCCGGGCGAGGCGCCGCTCGAGGCCGCCGTGCGCGAGCTGCGCGAAGAGACGCAGCTGTGCGGGCGGCTCGTCCCGATCACGCGCCTGTACGCCAGCCCCGGCTTCACCGACGAAGAGGTCCACCTGTTCGAGGCGCACGAGCTGGCTCCGTGCGAAGGCGTTCCCGACGAGGACGAGGAGCTCGTGGCGTCGTGGAGGGACCCGCTCGAGGTGTGGCGCGAGGTGGCGGACGGACGCGCGTCCACCAGCGGCGTCACCCTGCTGGGGCTGCGCCACGCCCTGGCGCGCCTCGGCATCGAGCCGTGACGCCCGGCGACGCCGCCGCGGAGGGTGCAGTGGAGGGTGCCGTGGAGGGTGCAGTGGAGGTCCCGTGCGGGTCGTGAGCTCCGTGCCCGAGCTCGATGTCCGCGGCGCCGTCGTCGCGATCGGGAACTTCGACGGCGTCCACCGCGGACACCGGGCTCTGCTGGAGCGCATGCGGCAGTGGGCGGACGACGAGGGCCGGCCGCCCGTGGTGGTGACGTTCTTCCCTCCCGCCAAGGTGCTGTTCCGCGGCGCGAGCTACCTCAGCTCCCGCGACGAGAAGCTCGAGCTTCTCCGGCCGTTCGGACCGGACGCCGTCGCCGTCGTGCCGTTCACCCACGACTACGCCAGAACCGACAAGGGAGCTTTCCTGGCCCGCCTCGCGGAGCTTTCGCCGCGCGCCGTGGTGGTCGGCGAGGACTTCCGCTTCGGCCGGCACCGGGCCGGCGGCCTGGACGACCTTCAGCACGTCCCCGAGCGGCTCGAGGTGTTCGGTCTCCGGCTCGACGGCGACGCGCCGATCAGCAGCTCGCGCATTCGCGAGCACCTCGCCGCGGGCGAGATCGCGGCCGCGAACCGGCTGCTGGGAGAGCCGTACCTGGCGATGGGACCGGTCGTGGTCGGTGACCGGCGCGGCCGTACGATCGGGGTTCCGACCGCGAACCTGGAGCTGCCGCCCGAGAAGGCGCTGCCGCTGGGCGTGTTCGCCGTCGCGGTCGACACGCCGCACGGAACGTTCGGCGGGATGGCCAACGTGGGGCCGCGCCCCAGCTTCCCAGGCGGCGCCCCCAGGCTCGAGGCGCACCTCTTCGATTTCGACGGCGATCTTTACGGCGCCACGCTCACGGTCCGGTTCCTGACGCGCTTGCGCGGACAACGACGGTTCGACGGGCTCGACGATCTGAAGGCGCAGCTGGACGCGGACCGGATCGCGGCTCGCCGTGCTCTGGCCCAGCCGCCCGAGGCGCGGTAGGGTCGCGGTCATGTGGATCTACGGCCGAAACCCGGTGCTCGAGGCCTTGCAGCAGGGCCAAGCGGAACGACTCGTGATCGCGGCGGGCGTCAAGAAGGGCGCCGTCGCCGAGCTTCACAAGGCCGCGCGCGCCGCCGGCGTTCCGGTCGAGACCGTGCCGCGCATCGAGCTCGATCGTGCCTTGGGCACCACCTCGCACCAAGGCGTGGCGGCGGAGCTTCCCGAGCTGGAGCACGCGCCGCTCGAGGACGCGCTCGCGCGGGCCACCGAGCGTGACGAGCGGCTGCTCCTCGTGCTCCTCGACCAGGTCCAGGATCCCCGTAACTACGGCGCGATCATCCGCAGCGCGGAGGTGTTCGGCGCCCACGGCGTCGTGACCGAGACCCGCAGGAGCGCTCCCCTGTCCGCCGTGGTCGCCAAGACCGCTGCCGGCGCCGCGAGCCACCTGCCGCTCGTTCAGGTCGCGAACCTGCCGACCCTGATCCGCGACCTGAAGCGGCGGAACGTCTGGATCTACGGCGCCGACGAAGGCGGCGAGACCACCCCGGACCGCGTGGACTGGGATCGGGACGTCGCCCTGGTGATCGGCTCGGAGGGCAGCGGCCTGCGCCGCCTGGTCGGCGAGCTGTGCGACGAGCGCGTCGCCATCCCCACCAAGGGACGGATCGGCTCGCTGAACGCTTCGGTCGCGGCCGGAGTGATGCTGTACGCCGTGCAGTCCGGCCGCGACCGGACGCAGCGAGGAGGCTGACCCGTGGCGAAGAGGCCGCGTTCCCTGAAGAGCAAGCACCTCGCCGAGCTGGTCTTCCTCTCCGATCCGCAGCTCGGCGCCGACGGCGAGCGCGCCCTGTGCGTCCGGACCGTGGTCGAGACGACCGGCGACGGTCCGCCCCGCTACCGCGCCGAGATCGTCGAGGTGGACCTCCACGCCGAGCCGACCTCGAGCCCGCGCGTCGTCGCGGGCGGCGAGAGCGGTGCGGATCATCCTCGCCTCTCCCCAGGCGGACGGTTCCTGGCGTACCTGGTAAGCGGCCAGGACGGTACCGAGCGGAAACGGAGTCAGGTCCGGCTCCTCGATCTGCATCACGGTGGCGAGTCGCGCCCGCTGACCAGCCTCGGCGGCGGGGTCGAGACGTTCGCCTGGCGTCCCGACGGAGGCGCGCTCCTGATCGCCGGTCGCGACGAGGCGCCGGAACGTGACGAGAGCGCGGTCGTCGCGAGGACCGTCACGCGCCTGCACGTCAAGGAGAACGGCCTGCCGAGCCCCGGCGTGCGCCCGGACTCGCGCCCCGGCGTGTGGTTCGTCGACGTGCGCAGCGGCAAGATCCGCGAGCTCGAGGCGCCCGGCGACGGGGTGTCGGACCTCGCTTGGGGCCCGGACGGCAGGACCGTATGGATGCTGGGGCCGGCCGACGACGTCGAGGGGGACGACTGGCGCACCGGGCTGTGGACCGTGAAGGTCAGCGCCCGCGGCAAGGCACGCGATCCGCTACGCCGGGTGGGGCCGTCGCTGCTCGCGGCGAGCTCGCTGGCCGTGTCGGACGACGGCACCACCGTGGCGTGGACGGCGCCCTCCGATCAGGAGGACGTCGCGTCGCCGACGGGCCTGTGGACGATTCCCGCGAGCGGAGGCGAGCCGACCCTGCTCACCGGTCCCGACCTGGACGTGGCGCCGGCGGTGGGCGGCGACGCGCGCCACGGCCGCTACCCGAGCCGGCCCGTCCCGCTTCCGAACGCTTGGCTCGTGAACCTCAACCGCGAGGGCGCCTCGGGGCCGGCCGTGCTGCACCCGGACGGGCGCGTCTCGCCCCGTCTGGACGGAGGCAAGGTCACGACCGCCCTCGCGCACGCCGGCGGTCGGACGCTCTGTCTGGTCGAGACGCCAAGGACGCCTGGGACGCTGACGCTGATCGATCGCGACGGCTCGACGCGGACCGTGCACGACCCCAACGCCGGCTTCGTCGATCGTTACGGCCTGCAGGCGGCCGAGGGCCCGTTCCAGGCGGCGTCCGGCGGCGGGTCGGTCGCGTGGTGGCGGCTGGCGCCCGCCAAGCCACGCAAGGACCACGCCATCGTGGTGCAGGTCCACGGCGGTCCGCATACGAACGCGGGCTTCGGCTTCTCGTTCGAGCACCAGCTCCTCGCCGCCCGCGGCTACACCGTGGTGATCTCGAATCCGCGCGGCAGCAGCAGCTACGGTGCCGACCATGCCAAAGCGATGCTGGGTGGCTACGGCACCGTCGACGCGGACGACGTGCTGGCCGTCGTCGACCACGCCGTCGCGACGCACGAGGATCGTGAAGCACCGGTCCACCTGACCGGCGGCAGCTACGGCGGGTTCATGACGAACTGGCTGGTGACGCGCACCGATCGCTTCCGCAGCGCCGTGACGCAACGCTCGATCTGCAACTGGCTGTCGTTCTACGGCACCAGCGACATCGGCTACCGCTTCGCGGAGCACGAGGTGCAGGGCACGCCGTGGAACGACGCCGAGGCGCTGTGGGAGCAGAGTCCCCTGAAGCGCGTGCACGACGTCGTCACCCCGATCCTGATCGTTCACGCCGAGGCCGACCATCGCTGCCCGATGGAGCAGGCCGAGCAGTGGTACGTGGCGCTGGGGCGGATCGGCAAGGCCGAAACGAAGCTGCTGCGCTTCCCTCAGGAGAATCACGAGCTGTCGAGGTCGGGCCGGCCCGACCGGCGGATCCGCCGCCTCGACGAGATCGTCGGCTGGTTCGAGACGCACGCCTGAGGGCGGGCTCCGGCGGGGACGCTTCCGCCGCCCAGAGCCGCGGCTCCTCAGTCCCGAGCGACCGTCGCGAGCAGCGTGCGCGCGCCGCCGTGCTCGCGAAGCTCGGCCAAGGCGACGCCCTGCCACGTCCCCAACGCCAGCCGGCCGTCCGCGACCGGAATCGTGAGCGACACGCCGAACAGGACCGAGCCGACGTGCGCCGGCATGTCGTCGGGCCCCTCGAGCGTGTGCTCGAACCCCTGCCAGCCGTCCGGCACCGCGTCGCGCAGCCAGCGATCGAGGTCGCGCCGCACCGCGGGCGAGGCGTTCTCGGTCAGGAGCAGGCCGGCCGAGGTGTGCCGCAGGAACAGGTCGAGGCGACCCACCTCGACGCCGCGCAGATCGACGCCGGCCACGACCTCGTCGGTGATCAGGTGGATCCCGCGCGAGCGCGGGCGCAAGGTGAGCTCGGTGCGCGTCATGGTCATGCCGTCAGGCTAGCGCGGGACAGGCTAGCGCGGAGCGTCCAGCACCGTCGCCAGCGCCCTGCGTCCGTCCGCCTCGAGCGTCGCGTCGTCGTGCCGAGCCGCCCAGCCGATCGTCGCGACGGCGTCCAGCGCCCTGAGGCCGGGGAGCCACGGGGCGTCCGGATCGGCAGGACCGCCGGCTGCCCGGTAGCCCGCCATGAACGCTGCCCGCGAGCCCGGACGGACGGCCCACGGGCCCGACGCCAGCCGGGCCAGATCGGCCTCGGCCAGGTCGGCCCTGGCGTGCTCCAGATCGAGCGCCGCGACCCAACGGCCGCCCCGGACCAGCCAGTTCCGAGGAGTGAAGTCGCGGTGGCACGGCACGCGCGGACGGCCGCCGAGCATCGGAAGCGTCGCGGCCAGCAGCGCTTCGACCGTGCGCCGCGTCGACGGGTCCAGCGCCGCCGACGCTCGCCCGACGGCCGCGTCGGCGCGCCGGCGGTAGGCGTCGTCCAGCGGTAGCGGATCGCTGCCCGCCGCTGCCGCCGGAAGCAGGTGCAGGCGCGCCAGCCACGCGCCGGCCGCCGCGTGCACCGTGGCGGGCACCGTGGCGGGCGCCTCGGTCCAGGTCTCCGCTGCCACCCGCCCCGGAAGCGCCTCGAGCACGATCGCCCGCGGCGGCACGTCGCGAACGGCCAGCAGCCGGGGCAGCTCCGGCTCCAGCGAGGGTCCCCACGCCCGGTAGGCGCTCACCTCGCGGCGGTGCTTGCCGACCGTGCGGTGGAGCTTCAGCACGGCGCGGCCGCCGTCCGCGAGCTCGAGCTCCAGCACCCTCGTCGTGTCGGGCGCCCAGGAGAGGTCGCGCGCGGAGGTCGCCGGCACGCCCAGCGCGTCGGCGACGAATCGTAGCAAGCAGGGGTCCAGGAACGTACGGTGCGTCATGGCCTGTGCTAGCCTACCGAGTCGGGCGACGCGACCGAGATCGATCTATCTTCGTATCCGGTCGGGTTCCGCGCGAATTTGAGGGGAGCACCATCATGGCCATCGACGCCGCACAGAAGAAGGACATCGTCGCGAAGTACGGCAAGGACGACACCGACACCGGATCCACGCGTGTCCAGATCGCTTTGCTCACCACCCGCATCCTCGAGCTGTCCCAGCACCTGCAGCGCAACAAGAAGGACCACCACGGCCGCCGCGGCCTGCTGGTGATGGTCGGCAAGCGCAAGCGGCTGCTCGGCTATCTCGAGAAGACCGACTTCGAGGGCTACAAGAGCCTGATCGCCGACCTCGGCCTGCGTCGCTGAGCTGGTGACGGCGGGCCGCCACGCAGCTCAGGCCCTCGGGCGCCCAACGGCGCGCGTCGCGGCGGGACGGCCTTGCGCCGTCTCGCCGTTGCTGCACCTATCTTGATCGCCGACCGGCGTATCGGTCGGAGCCCGGAATATCCGGCGAAGGAGTACTCGTGAACATACCCGAAGGAAAACGTTACGTCACGCAGCTAGGCGGGCGCGAGCTCGTGATCGAGACCGGCAAGTACGCCAAGCAGGTGTCCGGCAGCGTCACCGTGCGTTACGGCAACAGCCTGGTCCTCGTCACCGCGCACATGCAGGACGATCCCAAGCCGATCCCGTTCCTGCCGCTCACCGTCGACTACGAGGAGAAGCACTACGCGATCGGCAAGATCCCCGGCTCGTTCCTGCGTCGCGAGGGTCGCCCCGGCACCCAGGCGACGCTGAACGCCCGCATCACCGACCGGCAGATCCGTCCGCTGTTCCCGAAGCAGCTCAGGAACGAGACGCAGGTCATCATCACCGTGCTGTCGGCCGATCAGGAGAACGATCCCGCGCCTCTGGGCGCGATCGGCGCGTCGGCCGCGCTCGCGATCAGCGACATCCCCTGGAGCGGCCCGACGGCGTCCCATCACGTGGGGTACCTGAACGGCGAGTACGTGATGGCGCCGACCTTCCAGCAGCTCTCGGAGAGCGCGATGCACCTGACGGTCGCGGCCAGCAAGGACGCCGTCCTGATGGTCGAGGCCTCCGCCGACGAGCTACCCGAGACCACCATGGTCGGCGCGATCGAGTTCGCGCAGCGCGAGCTGGCGCCGGTGATCGAGACGATCGAGCGGATGCAGGCCGAGCTGGGCCAGCCCAAGAAGTCGTTCGTCCCCGCCATGGAGATCTCGGCCGACGACGTCGAGGCCGTGAGCCGCGCCGCCGAGCAGGCCGGCCTGGCCGAGGTGCTCCTCACCGAGGGCAAGCACGAGCGCTCGGAGGCCGTCAAGGCGCTCCGCGACCGCATCCTGGACGACCTGATCCCCGATCCCGACGCCGAAGGCGCCGATCAGCGCCGAGGCCAGCTCAAGGCCGCGTTCGGCAAGGCCGAGGCCGCCGCGATGCGCGCGATGGTCCTGGACCGCAAGGTGCGCAGCGACGGTCGGCGCCCCGACGAGATCCGCCCGATCTGGATCGAGACCGGCGTGCTGCCCATGGCGCACGGCTCGGCCGTGTTCACGCGCGGCGAGACGCAGGTCCTGTCCGTCTCGACGTTGGGCACGGGCCGTGACAACCGGCTGGTGGACGACTTGGGTCTCGAGAGCACCGAAGAGTTCATGCTGCACTACAACTTCCCGCCCTACTCCACCGGCGAGGTCAAGCGGCTGTTCGGTACCTCGCGGCGCGAGCAGGGTCACGGCAACCTGGCGCGGCGAGCCGTCGTGGGACAGCTTCCGGGCCAGGAGACGTTCCCCTACGTGATCCGCTCCGTCGGCGAGACGCTCGAGTCGAACGGCTCGTCGTCGATGGCGACCGTCTGCGCCACCAGCCTGTCGCTGATGGACGCCGGCGTTCCGATCAAGGCGCCGGTCGCGGGCATCGCGATGGGCCTGGTCATGGACGGCGACCGCTACGAGATCCTGAGCGACATCCTGGGCAGCGAGGACGCCCTGGGCGACATGGACTTCAAGGTGACCGGAACGGCGAACGGCGTGACGGCGCTGCAGATGGACATCAAGGTCCAAGGCATCACCGCCGAGCTGATGACCCGCGCGCTGGACCAGGCGCGCGAGGGACGGCTGCACATCCTCGGCCTGATGCACGAGGCGCTTCCCGCGCCGCGCACCGAGCTGGCCTCCCGCGCTCCGCGCATCGAGACGGTCCAGATTCCCAGCGACAAGATCGGCACCGTCATCGGGCCCGGCGGGAAGCAGATCCGCGAGCTCGAGGCGCTGGGCGCCAAGGTCGAGATCGAGGAGGACGGCCGCGTCCGCATCTACACCGACGACGGCGCGGTCGCCGACGAGGTCAAGCGCCGCATCGAAGCGCTCACCGAAACGCCCGAGGTCGGCAAGGTCTACCAGGGCAAGGTCGCCAAGATCGTCGACTTCGGCGCGTTCGTGAACCTGTTCCCCGGCACCGACGGCCTGCTGCACATCAGCCAGATCGCCGAGGGACGCGTCGAGAACGTGTCCGACCACCTCAAGGAAGGCCAGCCGCTCGAGGTCAAGATCAACGGGATCGACGACCGCGGCAAGATCGACCTGGTCCGCCCCGAGCTCGAAGGCGTCGTCGCACCGCGCGCGCCGCGTCGGGCCGGCGGCCCCGGCGGCGGCGGACGCCGGGACGAGCGCGGCGGCCGCGGCGGCGGCGGACCCCGGGGCCGATGAGTCGTGCGGGGGTCGGCTGGCCGGCCCCCGCTCCGCACCGTGCACGCTCCGCCGCCGCAGCGACCCGGTCGTTGCGAACCGGTCGTCGCGAACCGGTCGTCGCGACCCCGTCGTGACGACATCGCACGAAGCGACGCTGGCACCGGCGACGGCTGACCTGCACCCCAGCGAGATGCGGCCTCGACCACGATCGCAAGCGATCGGGCGGGCGCGCCGCGTACCGAGAACACGAGGACTCCATGGCACGAAAGAGCGATAAGCGCCTCCGCATCATCCCGTTCGGCGGGATGGGCGAGATCGGCAAGAACATGTTCGCGTTCGACTATCAGGACGAGATCCTGATGGTCGACGGCGGACTCGCCTTCCCCGACGCCGACATGCTGGGCGTCGACATTCTCGTCCCCAAGATCGACTGGGTCGTCGAGAACGCGAAGCGCATCAAGGGCTGGGTCTTGACCCACGGTCACGAGGACCATATCGGCGGCCTGCCCTACATGCTGAAGCAGCTCCCCAAGAAGATCCCGATGTACGGCGCGAAGCTCACGCTGGGCTTTCTCCGCGGGAAGTTCGAGGAGTTCAAGCTGAAGGAGAGCGACGTCGACCTGCGCGAGATCACGCCGGACGACCGGATCAAGATCAGCAACTTCTTCACCGTCGACTTCTTCCGCATGACCCACTCGATCCCGGACAACAGCGGCCTGATCATCCACACGCCGCTGGGACGGGTCGTGCACAGCGGCGACTTCAAGCTGGACTACCACCCCGCCGACGGCAAGACCAGCCACCTGGCCAAGATCGCGGCCGCAGGCGCGGAGGGCGTGCTGTTGCTGCTGTCCGACTCGACGAACGGCGAGCGGCCGGGCTTCACCGTCAGCGAGCGCGACGTGATGATGGCCGCCGACGATCTGGTCGCCAAGGCGCCCGGACGTGTGATCGTCACGACCTTCTCGAGCCACGTGCACCGGCTGCAGAACTTCATCCGTGTCGCCGAGAAGCACGACCGCCGGGTCGCCGTCGAAGGCCGGTCGATGATCAAGAACACCAAGATCGCGCAGGAGCTGGGCTACCTCGAGACGAAGCGCCCGCTCCTGTCGATGGATCAGCTCGGCGAGCTTCAGGACGACAAGGTCATGGTGCTCGCCACCGGCAGCCAGGGACAGCCGATGGCGGCGCTGTCGCGACTGGCGTCCGGCACGCACCGCAAGCTGAGCCTGCAGAAGAACGACACGATCATCATGTCCTCGAACCCGATCCCGGGCAACGAGGAGGCGGTGAACCGCGTCGTGAACCAGCTGTACGAGCGTGGCGTGCGCGTGCTGTACCCGCCGAAGTACAAGGTCCACGCCTCGGGCCACGGCAGCCAGGAGGAGCTCAAGCTGATCCTCGACCTGGCCCGGCCCAAGTTCTTCATCCCGTGGCACGGCGAGCCGCGCCACCAGGTGAACCACGCCTGGCTGGCCGAGAGCATGCCGAACCCCCCGCAGAAGGTCGTGATCCCCCACAACGGCGACGTGATGGAGCTCAGCGCCGACGATCTCAAGGTCGTCGGTCAGGTGGACGCCGGCATCGTGTACATCGACTCGATGGGACGCAGCGCCGACGAGATCGGCGAGCCGGTGATCCGCGACCGCCAGACGCTGTCGAACGAGGGCGTGATCGTGATCATGGCGCTGGCCGGGAAGAAGCCCTCCGTCGAGGTGATCGTTCGCGGCGTCGCCGGGGCGGACGGCAACGTCACGAAGGAGATCGAGCGGATCGCGCTCGAAGGCCTCAAGAAGGGCGTACGCGAGAAGAAGCGCCTGAACGACATTCGCGACGACGTCTTCTACCCCGTTCGCCGCTACCTGCGGAAGGCCACCGGCCGTACCCCGCTGATCGTCCCGACGGTGATCGAAGGCTGAGCGGACGCCAAGCGACCGATCGACGACGGGCGGCCTACGGGCCGCCCTCGTTCGTGACGTCCGGCGGAGGGACGTCGACCTCGGCCCAGTCGGCCAGCCGGAGCAGCTCGTCCAGCGTGCCGCCGCGCGCCTCCTCGATCAGGTCGCCCACGTGCAGCAGCGCATGGGACGGCCGTGCTTGCGCGTCCCAGCCCTCGGCCGGAACGTGCCGACCGTCGCGCCACAGCTCCACGGCGCGCGCCAACGGGACCGCGTAGAGCGTGTCCACTTCGCTGGAATCCAGCTGGTAGCCGTCCAGCGGGGCGTCGCGTCGCATCGCGAAGACCTCCTGCAGCTCGCGGTCCACGGCGTGCGCGTAGACGCGTTCCGACACCACCGTTCCCAGCCGGTGCACGTCCATCACGTCCACGGGAACGCCGATCTCTTCCTCCACCTCGCGCAGCGCGTTCGGCCACGATTCGCCGGCGCGAAGGTGCCCGCCGACCGTCACGTCGATCTTGCCGCCGGCCAGGTCCTTCGCGCGCGACCTTCGCTGCAGCAGGACACGATCCTCGGCGTCGACGATCCAGACGTGCACGGCCCGGTGCCAGTCGCCGTCGCGGTGGACCGCCGACCGCGGCTTCGTCTCGCCCGTCGGCCTCCCGGCTTCGTCCAGGACGTCGAACCGCTCCTCGGACTCGTCGGCGCGATCCTGCGGTTCGGCGTCGCGGTTCTCGACGTCGGGATCGGGGGAACCCGTCGACTCGCTCACGACCCGAGCCTACCGCTGCGCAGGGCAAGCAGGACAGGGCGCACGCAGCTAGACGCCCTGACCCCGACGCCCTGAGCCGGGCGCTCTTGGCCCGGGCGCCCTGGTTCGGGTGCGAACCGGAGTGACCGACGGACCGACGGACCGACGGACGATCGATGCATTTGACCGTCATGCACGATCCCGAGTATGCTGCACCTCGCTCTTCGGGGTGTAGCGCAGCCTGGTAGCGCACTTGACTGGGGGTCAAGTGGTCGCAGGTTCAAATCCTGTCACCCCGACCAAGACGCGAGAAGGGCACGCCACGTGGCGTGCCCTTCTCGCGCGTGGGGTCGAGCGTCGCCGGTGACCGGCCGTGATCGACCCTACGGCTCGAGGCGACCCGACGCGCCCCCTCCGGGGTGTCCGCGCCGCGACGGGACGCGGACCACGTCCAGGCGGCCCCGCCGTACTCGAGAAACACGAACGCGAGCAAGGGAGCCCGGCCGCGCCGAACGCCACCACCAAGAGAAGCCCGGTACCGGCGAGCACCCGGACAGGGACCGATGCGCGGATCAGGGTACGATCCTCGCGGCTCGACGCGATCAGGTAGTACGCGCCTAGCGCCGCGACGACGATGCCGAGGATGCGGACGACCGGCTCGGCGCCCGCCGCGAACCCGAGGACCGCGGTGGGCACGCCGGGAGCGAGCGCGAACGCGAGGCCGAGCCCCGACAGCAGGGCGCCGACCGCGAATACCGACTTGGCGGCAGGACTCATGACGTTTCCTCCTCGCCCCGGATGGCTGCGCCGGGGGATCCCGAATCGTGGTTCTCGTCGACGGGAATCGGCTCTTCGAACCAGTCGCGGGCCAGCGCCACCACGCGCTCGAGCGTGCCCGGCTCCTCGAACAGGTGCGTGGCGCCCGGAACGATCTCGAGCCGCGTCTCGCAACGCATCGGCCCGCTTCGCCTTCTCGTTCAGCTCGATCACCACGTCGTCGAGCCCACCGACGATCAGCAGCGTAGGCGCGCGCACGGCGGGCAGGTCCGGTCCGGCCAGATCGGCGGCCACCGCGCGACACCACGGCCCGGGCCGCGTTGGGCCGGCGCGCCGCCGCGACCAGCGCCGCGGCGGCGCCCGCGTCGCTCCGAACAGGCCGACGGCGAGTCGACGGACGTCCGGCCGCGTCGAGCCAGGTCATCGCCGCCTCGAGTCGCCGGGCCAACAGGGGACGTCGAAGCGGTACTGGCGGGCGAGGACGTCGACGCGGTCCTCCTCCTCGGCGAGCAAGTCCAGGAGTAGGGCGGCGCGGCCGGCGTCGTTCAGGCCCCGCGCGACGAAGCGGTTGCGCGGACTGTGCCGGCCGCTCCCGCTTCCGTGCGCGAACAGCACCAGACCGCGCACGCCGTCGGGCACGGTCAGGTCGCCGTGCACACGCGCGTCGCCGTCGGGGATCGTCACGTGCAGCAGCTCGGACACGGGGTTCGTCGCCTCCTCACCTCGCGACCATGACGCGGCGAGCGGGCCGTCCCCGGCCGCGGGCTCGACCCGACTCCGCGGGCAGGGACCCGGGACCCGGTCAGCTCACTCTTTGCCATGGATCGCGACTCGTGCCGCGCGTCCCCTTCGAGGATCGGCAACGTCAGCATCAGGACGCCGTTCTCGAACGCGGCCTCGGCGGCGCGCACCACGATGGTGCCCTCCTCTTCGTACATGTCGACGGGGTCCCTGGAGCGTCTCCTCGGCCCAGATCGACCGTGGCAGGAGCGACTCATCGAACATGCGGTCGAACACGGTCGGAAGGGCCGGAGATCGCTCATGCGGCGGGGTCGAATCGCGCGCTTCATGCGATCACCTCGTTTCCGCTCGTCCGTGCACCGTCGCGTCGGCGGATCGTGGGTCGAGGGGCCGGTGGCTCCGGCGGTCGTGACGCTCCAGCGGTCGCGTGCCGGCGACGCGGACCTAGCACCCCCACCCCAGCACGAGCGGCCTGGATCACGGGTCCTTCGTTTTCCCACGGCGAGGTCGGAGCGGCTGTACGGACGCGGCGACGACGGGCCAAACCTCCCTGGACCGCACGCACGTCGGGATAGCGTCGCCTGCGATGCTGGGCCACCCTCGGGTCCGACGTACGCGTCGCTCCGCCGCGCGCTGGTGCTCGCCACGCCGGCCGGCGTCGGTCGTCACGCTGGCGATCGGGTCGGAGGCGTTCCGTTTCGAGCCGGCGCCGGACGTCGACACGGCGACCCTGCACGTCGGGGTCACGACGGTTCCGAAGACGCACGCCGCGGATCCCGCGCCCACCAGCGCCTCCCAAGGACCTGATCGGTCCAGATAGACCGCGGAGCCGGTGGAGCGCGGTCGGTCGCTGTACCTGGCGAGCTGCGCGGCCTGCCACGGCGCCACCGGCCAGGGCCATGGAGCGACCGCTCCACGCCGACGGCCGGGCCGGCTGAGCGAGGCTTCTCCGATGCACTACGATGTTTGTAGCGGTCACGTGGTCGAAATCGCCTACGCAGGCATCGACCAGGACCACGAAACGTTGTCCCTGAAGGCATTGGGGGCGCACAGGATGCGCACCGGCGACTGGGGGTCAAGTGGTCGCAGGTTCAAATCCTGTCACCCCGACCAAGGACGTGAGGGACGTGGCTCGAACGTGGAGCCGCGTCCCTTTCTCGTGACCGTCGCGACCGGGGTCCCGCGACGCACGCCACGGCGTCGACGCCGAACGCGACGCGATCGCCGTGCTCGACGAGCTCCAGGTCGCACGAGCTCCTGAGCTCTTCGCCACCTCGGGCCGTTCGGTCAACGCCCGCAGGGCGGTCGTTCCGTCGAGCACGCCCAGCACCCGCTCGTTCCGGTCCATGACCGCCACCGGTCCGCCACCGTCGGCGATGACCGCCAACGCCTCGCCGAGGGTGGCGTTGGCGTCGATCCGCCCGCGCGCCTCTTCGACTCGTTCCGTGGCATCAGGGGCGGCGAACTCCAGGGCGTCGCGGGCCCGCAGCACGCGGGAGCGATCCACGTCCTCCACGAAGGCGCGGACGTAGTCGTCGGCGGGGCGGGTGACGATCTCGACCGGCGTCCCGACCTGGACCACGAAGCCGTCCTTGAGAACGGCCACCCGGTCGCCCAGCCTCAGGGCCTCGTCGAGGTCGTGGGTGATGAACACGATCGTCTTGCTCAGCTCCTCCTGCAGCCGGACGAGTGCGTCTTGCATCTCGCGGCGGATCAGGGGGTCCAGAGCGCTGAACGCCTCGTCCATCAGCAGCACCTCGGGGTCGGTACACAGCGCCCGCGCCAGGCCGACGCGCTGCTGCATGCCACCCGAGAGCTCGCGCGGCAGGGCCTGCTCGTAGCCCGCGAGGCCGACGCGCTCGATCCACGCGCTGGCCTGCTCGCGCCGCTCCTCGAGACCGACGCCCTGCACGCGCAGGCCGAAGGTGACGTTGGCGAGGACCGTCCGGTGAGGCAGCAGGCCGAAGCGCTGGAACACCATGCCCATCTTGTGGCGTCGCATGTCGCGCAGCTCTCGAGGGCCGAGCGCCAGGACGTCCTCGCCATCGAGGCGCACGTTCCCGGCGGTCGGCTCGATCAGCCGGTTGAGGCAGCGCACCAGCGTCGACTTGCCGCTGCCGGAGAGCCCCATGACGACGAAGGTCTCGCCGCGCTCGACGCGCAGGCTGATGTCCCGCAGCCCGACGGTGTGCCCGGTGCGCGCGAGGATGTCGTCCTTGGAGGCGCCCTCGCGCAGCAACGGTACGACGGACCGGGGGTCGGGACCGAAGACCTTGAAGAGGCCCTCGACCTCGATGTGGGCCTCGCCGCCGTCGGGCGCAGCCGCCCCTGCGGCGTGGTTCGTCATCTCAGCGCCCCTTCACGGTGGGGTCCCAGCGGCGGCTGTAACCGGCGGTGATGCGGTCCATGACGATGGCCAGGAACACGATGGCGAGGCCGGCCTCCAGCCCGAGGCCGACGTCGCCCCGCTGCAGGCCGCGCAACACCTCCTGGCCCAGTCCGCGTGCACCGATCATCGACGCCAGGACGACCATCGCGAGCGCCATCATGATCGTCTGGTTGACGCCGGCCATGATCGTCGGCAGCGCCAGCGGCAGCCGCACCCAGATGAGCGTCTGGCGTTCCGAGGCACCGAAGGCGTGGGCGGCCTCCAGCACCTCGGTGTCCACCAGCCGCAGGCCCAGGTCGGTCAGGCGGATGATGGGCGGCACCGCGTAGATGAAGGTGGCGATGATGGCCGCGACGTTGCCCAGGCCGAAGAACATGACCACCGGCACCAGGTAGACGAAGCTCGGCATCGTCTGCATGCCGTCGAGCAGCGGTCTGAGCAGCGTCTTGACGAGGTCGCTGCGGGCCATGGCGACGCCGATCGGGATGCCGATCACGATCGTGAACAGCGTCGCGATGAGCATGATCGCCAGCGTGGTCATCATCTCGGACCAGAGGCCGAAGGTCCCGACCAGCACGAGCAGGCCCGATAGCGTGACGGCAGGCCAGATGCGGCGTCCGCTCGCGTGCCACACGAGCGCGGCGACGAGGAGCACCACGAGCCACCAAGGCGTGGCGGCGAGCCCGCGCTCGACGCGCACCAGAAGGAGCAGCATCGTGTCGGTGATGCCGCGGAACACGTCGCCGTAGGTGGCGATCAGCCAATCGACCCCGTCGTTCGTCCAGCTGCGCAGCGGGATGCGCCAGGCTCTCCGGGAACGGTTGGTTCAGGAACGTGAGCATCGAGGTGACTTACGACGGCCCGGCCGACATGCGCGAGGCGGGCGCAGCGACGGCCGAGCGGACCGACCTCGGCCGTCCGCAAGGACGGTTCGGTTGGCGCCATCGGCCCGCCGCGGTCGGGTGCCCGGGCATGGGCTGCGCCGCTCACGAGCGGCTCCACGAGCAGGTCGGGTGCGATGACACGGCTTCGCGACGGTCTAGACGCGATGGCGGACATCGCATCAAGCGAACGTGACGAGCTCGGGCTCGAGCGGTGATCGCCCGGCACGAGGCCGCCGACGGCCCGGCGGAGCCGACACCCGTTTGCGTCGGGTGACGGGCCCGCCGGGCCCTGGCGAGGCGGTCAGACGGCTTCTTCAGCGCTGCAGCGGAACGCGCCGACCCTCAACGAAGGGCGCCGAGCACCCGTTCGGTCACGGCCGGGTCGACGTCCTCCAGCCATGCGCCCCACACGTCGGGGCTGTCGCGCATGAAGGCGAGCGCCGCCTCCTGCGTGCCGGCGTCGTTGGCCTCCATGAAGGCGAGCATCTCGTTGATGGTGGCGGTTTGGAGGTAGAAGGCGTCGAGGAACGACTCGATCGGCGCCGGGATCGTGTCCGCGAACTCCGAGCCGAGGCCGACGGCGGCGACGACCACCGGGTAGTCACAGGCGTCGGTGGCCAGCTCCGGCGTATCCGCCTCCGCCATGGCGTTCATGTGCGCGAAGCACTCTTCATCGTAGGGCGGCTCCTCGAGGCGCAGCATGTCCAGGCGCCCCATGATGCCGGTCGGCTCCCAGTAGTAGCCGAGCCACGGCTCGCCGCGCGTGTAGGCGGTCTGCATCGTGGTCTCGATCGCGATGCCGGTGCCGGGCCGGAAGTTGGTGTAGTGGTCCTCGAGCTCGTACACGACCATCTTCACGTTGTTGATGCCCTCGCAGTACCAGCCGATCACGCAGTTGTAGAAGCGCCCCTTGTCGGGCTGCTCGGGGTCGCGGAACAGCTCGGCGTACTGCGGCAGGTCGCTCACGGCACGCAGGTCGGGTGCCAGCGGCTCGATCCCGCGCTCGGCGTCGCCCTCGACCAGGTAGCGCGGCACGTAGAAGCCTTGCGCGGCGTCGTCGAACACGTGGCTCAGCTCGCGGACCTGGCCGTCGGCGAGCGCTTCGTGCCAGAACTCGGGGGCGTTGTCGACCCAGAGCTCCATGTCGACGTCGACGTCGCCGCGGATCATGCCCTGGAGGATCGGCAGGGTGGCGCCGGGAATGGCGTCGGTGGCGCAGCCGAAGCCCTCCTCGAGGACGAACCGTGCCAGGTCGGTGAGGATGTCCGCGCTGTCGTAGCCCAGCTCGCCGAACACGATGGTGCGGTCGAAGCCCGCGCACTCTGCGTCGCCTTGGGCGAACGCCGGGGCCCCGGCGAGCAGGGCGAGCGTCAGGGCCGCAGCGATCGTGCGGCGAAGGAGTCGGTGCGTGGTCATGGGAGTCTTCCTTCCGGAGGTGCGCGCGAGCGATGAACGTCACGGTTCGCGGCGCGATTCGGTGTGGGCGGCGGCGTTCGGGCGCCGCGGCGGGCACTTCGGACGATAAACGAGTACACCAGGTTGCGAGGCCCGACGGTGGCTCCGGTCGCGGTCGGCTCGGGCGGCGAGTCGCCCGTGGTCGGAGTCCGCGCACGCCCGTGCGGCGACGCACGCCCGTGCGGCACGGCGCGTCCGCCCCCGCGCGTACAATCGGCGGTATGGCGAAGAAGAGCCTCCAAGAACGGCGCGAGCAGCGCCTGCGCGCGCGTCGCGGAGCGTTGCCCCAGCGCAGACGCGGGCGCCACCTCGCCGCTGGCCGACGTGCCCTCCAGCCGCGACGTCATGCTCTTCCCGCTGCTGCGGCCGCCAGGGTGAGCGTGGAGCGCTCGGCGCTGAAGGAGCTGTTCGCGGCGATGGCGGCCGAGGGGGTCGACTACGTCCTGGTCGGTGGCGTCGCCGTCAACCTTCACGGCATCGTGCGGGCGACCGAGGACGCCGATCTCTTCGTGCGCCCGGACGCCGAGAACGTCGCGCGCCTGCGCCACGCGCTGCAGCGCGTCACGGGGGACCGGGACGTCGAGGGCATCCGCGAGGAGGACCTCGCCGGCGCCTATCCGGTCGTCCGCTACGTGTCCCCCGACGGCCGGCTGACGGTCGACATCCTGTCGCGCCTCGGCGAGCGGTTCGCGTACGGCGACCTCGAGGCCGAGGTGATGGAGCTCGATGGCGTCGAGGTCCGGGTGGCGACGCCGGCGACGCTGTGGCGCATGAAGCGCGACACCGTCCGCGCGGTCGACGCCGAGGACGCGGCGCGCCTGCAGGCGGCCTTCGACCTGGCGGAGGAGCCCTGATGCCCGTTTACCGTTACCGCGCGATCGAGGACGTCCCTCCCGCGCCGGCGCTCGACGCCCGCGACCCGGCCACCGCGCGCCGGGCGCTGGCTCACGCGGAGGCGATGACCGCAGGTCTGCCGCCGCTCTTCGCCGCCGGCGTCTACCGCTACGCCTCGATCGAGGCGGCCGCGGCCGACCGCGAGCGCGCGTCGCGCGCGCGGATGCGCCGCCTTCGGGCGGCTCGATCATCGGGCACGGCTCCGTAGCGACAGCACCACCATCGTCGCTGCGAGGGGGAGCATCAGCCAGTTCCCGATCGCGCCGGGCGCGGTTCCGCCACCTGGGAGACGGCTTCGCGAACTTTCAGGACGGCCCGCGGCGCTGACCATCAAGCACGAACTCAAGGTGCACCACCGGCTACGGGCTCGGTGACGATGGTGACCGCCGCGATCACGGCGACGGGAGGGCGTTGGACGTCGGTCGAGGCGCGCGGCGATCAGCGACGGCTCGACATTCGACGAGCGTAGCGTGGCGGTGACGCGTGGGCGCTCGGGGCGGCGGCGTTCGGTTTCGGTTTGGCGCCGCGACGGTGGCGAGAAGAAGCGAGCGTCCGAGGTGACCTCTGACCCACGGTCGCGACCTCTGTTGGTATCCTGTTCGCATGGAGTCCTACCGGTTCGAGCTGTACGTCGCGGGGGACGTCCCTAGCTCGCGTACGGCGGTTCGCGCATTGACGGACCTGTGCGAGGAGCGCCTCCGTGGCCGCTACGAGCTGGACGTGATCGACGTTCTCGCCCACCCGGAACGGGCCGAGAGCGAGAGGATCCTGGCCACGCCGACGCTTCTGAAGCTCAGTCCGGCGCCGCGCGTCCGTATCGTCGGCGACCTCAGCCTGACGGCGAACGTCCTCGCGGGCCTCGGGCTCAACAGTGAACAGGCGGGAGACGAGGAGCTCAGTCCATGAGAGACACGGAGCTGAATTACGCGGCGAAGGTGCCCAGCGGCATTCCTGGGCTGGACCTCGTCTCCAAGGGGGGGTTGCCCGCCGGACGCGCCGTGGTCGTCGCCGGCACGTCCGGAAGCGGCAAGACCGTCTTCGGTTCTCAGTTCCTGTCGGCCGGGATCGCCGACTACGGCGAGCCGGCCGTGTTCGTCACCTGCGAGGAGTCACCGGACGACATCCGGGCCAACATCTCCAGCTTCGGGTGGGACATCGCTCGCTGGGAGAAGGAGGGGACCTGGCGCTTCGTGGACGCCTCCCGAAACTTGGCGGACGTGCCGGTCCGCGCCGGCGGGTACGACCTGACGGCGCTGCTCGCACGGATCGAGGACGCGGTCACGAGCATCGGGGCGAAACGTGTCGTCGTCGATTCCCTCGACGCGCTGTTCAGTCGGTTCGAGGGTGACGCCGCGTTCCGGCACGAGCTTCACCGCGTCATCGGACTGCTCAACTCGTTGGGCGTGACGACCGTGCTCACCGCCGAGCGGGACGCCGACTATGGGCCCAACTCCCGGCGCGGCGTCGAGGAGTTCGTCGCCGACAGCCTGATCCTGCTCCGCAACGTCCTGAGCTCCGAGCGCCGCCGCCGCACGATCGAGGTCGTGAAGTTCCGTGGCGCGACGCACGGCAAGGGCGAGTTCGGTTTTTCCGTCACGCTGAAGGGGATCTCCGTCATCCCGAGTCTGGACATCGAGCACGATCGCAAGATGTCGGACGAGCGTCTGTCGATCGGGAACGCGGACATCGACGCCATGTGCGATGGCGGGATCTTCCGCGATTCGGTCGTGCTGGTATCGGGGGCTGCCGGCACCGGCAAGACGCTCCTGACCGCAGCGTTCGTGGCCGCGGCCGCGAGGCAGGGAGAACGCTGCCTGGTGTTCGCCTTCGAAGAGCGGCGCGAGCAGTGGTTCCGCAACGCGCGAGGCTGGGGCTACGACTTCGCCAAGCTGGAACAAGAGGGCGTGTTGAGGATCGTGAGCGACTATCCCGAAGTCGCGACCCTCGAGGATCACCTGCTGGCGATCACGACGAGCATCGAGACGTTCAAGCCGCACCGCATCGCCGTGGACAGCCTGTCGGCCCTCGAACGCGTGGCCACGCCGGACGCGTTCCGCAAGTTCGCGGTGAGCCTGAGCAACTACCTGAAGCACCACGGGATCACCAGCCTGCTGACCACGACGACGCCCAGCTTCCTCGGCGGTTCCTCGAGCAACGAGTCGCACCTGTCGACCGTGACCGACCTCATCATCCTTCTGCGGCACACCGAGATCGGCGGCGAGCTCCGGCGTGGCCTGACGGTGCTCAAGATGCGCGGTTCACGCCACGACCACGACGTTCGCGAGTTCACGGTGGACCGGACCGGGCTGAACATGGGAGCGCCGTACCAGACGTCCTTCGGGATCCTGAAGGAGATCGAGGTCCTGCAACCGAGCATGCTCGACGACCCGAGCGCGCAAGCGGATTCGGACGAACCTTGACGACGAGCCGGCGGACGGACGCCCCCGACCCCGCTCAGCTGCGTGTCATCTACGAGCGGATGACGGACGGCATCCTCGTCGTCGACGACGACGGCGTCATCCTGGAAGCCAACCCGGCGGCGCTCAGGATGCTCCCGGGAGGGCACGCAGGGCTGAAGGGCGCGAGTTTCGGCTTTCCGATCGCCGACCGGAACGCGGTGGTGATCGAGCTCCTTTCCGCTGGAGGCGCGGTACGCACCGCCGAGATGCGCGTCTCGGACCTCGAGTGGTGCGGGCAGCCCGCCCGGCTTCTGATCTTGCGTGACATCACCGAACAGACGGACCTGCTGCAGCGTCTGCATCGCGCGGCCAACTACGACCCGGTCACCGGCTTGCCCAACCGGATGCTCTTCCTCGAGCACATCAACCAGGCGATTCGCGAGGCGCACCGCCACGGTCACCGCGTGGGGTTGCTCTTCGTCGACTTCGACGGCTTCAAGCGTGTCAACGACACATACGGCCACGCCGTCGGCGACCGACTCCTCCGCCAGATCGGTGACAGGCTGACGCAGGTGCTTCGCGCGGGGGACAGCGTCGCGCGCTTCGCCGGCGACGAGTTCCTGGTCACGCTGACGCAGGTGAAGGATGTGGAGGAGGCGAGCATCGTCGCCCGCAAGGTGTTGACCGCGTTCGACGATCCGTTCGAGCTGGACGATCGCGTCGTCGTCACCACGTCGGCCAGCATCGGTGTCGCGTTCTTCCCCGACGACGCGGCGGACGCCTCCGAGCTGCTCAGGCGTTCCGACGCCGCCATGTACCGCGCCAAGGCGGAGGGCGGGCATCGCTTCTTCGTCCACGGCGCCGGCTAGCGGCCGAGCGTAACGCGGCGCACGGAATCGCGACACCAGGCTGCCGAACCGGGCGCACGGCGCACGACCGGATTTCCGGATATCGTGATGCCGTCCGATCGGTGCTCGATCCGGCCCTTCGCCTTCGCCCCCGGCGAGACTCGTCACGACACCTCGCCTCGAGGAGATCCATGCCCGCTTCCGCCGCCCGCGGCTATCTCGTTCACCTGTACACGATGTCGACCCTGTTCTTCGTCGTGCTGGCCATGCAATGGATCCTCGAGGGACGCTACGTCCTCGCGCTCCTGGGCATGGCGATCACCCTGATCATCGACGCCACCGACGGAGCGCTGGCGCGCAAGTACCGCACCGTCACGACCGCGCCTCGCATCGATGGGGCGTTGCTGGACAACGTCGTCGACTTCGTATCGTACGTGTTCCTGCCGGTGTTGTTCATGATGCACGCCGAGCTGCTCGCCGAGCCGGTGACCCTGTTCGTCACCATCGTCGTGTTCAGCTCGGCGTACGGCTTCTCGCGCACCAGCGCCAAGCTCAGCGACGAAGGCTTCTTCGTCGGTTTCCCGTCGTACTGGAACGTGTTCGCGTTCTACGCGTTCCTGCTGGGCTTGCCGGTCTGGCTGAACACGGTCCTGATCGTCGGCCTGTCGCTGCTGGTGTTCGCCGACATCAAGTTCCTGTACGTGAGTCACATGAAGCGCGCTAGAACGTTGCACGTCGTTCTGGGGAGCATCTGGGGAGCAGCGGTCCTGGTGGCGCTGTTCCTGGAGCCTGGGACTGCGCGCAGCGCGCTGGTGTACGCGTCCCTGTCGTACGTGGCGTTCTACACGATCCACTCGTTCATGCTGGACCGTAGGAAGCACCGCAGGCCGTCCCCACCGCTGGACCTCTCGGCGTGACACGGTCCGCGTGGACGTTCCGACGGACGTTCCGCGCGGTGGTGCTCACGGCGTGGGCCTTCGTCCTGGTGGCGTTCTGGTGGGGGGCGCAGCGGTCGGACGCCGGTCCGGTCCCGTTCCTCCTCGGATCGATCGAACAGGCGGCCACCAGCCCGTGGGCACCTCTGGCCCTGCTGGGGCTCTACCTGGCCAGGCCGCTGCTGTTGATCCCGATCACGGTGGCCAACCTCGCGACGGGCTTCGTGCTGGGCGCCTGGCCCGGCATCGCGCTCGCGCTGGTGGGCACGCTCCTGTCGGCCGGCACGGGGTACGCGATCGGCCGGTTCATGGGCTCCGCGGCGTTGACGGTGCGCCTCTCGGAGCGCTGGTCGATCGTGCGGATGCTACGCCGGCGCGCCTTCGAGAGCGTCGTCGCCGGCGGTCTGATGTACCTGCACGCCGACATGGTGAACCTGCCCGCGGGGCTGCTTCGGGTCCGCGTACCCGTGTTTCTCTCCGGGATCGTGCTGGGCAACGCCTTGACGATGACGACGGCCGTCCTGGCCGGCGCGTCGGTGGAGGGTGGGCTGGAGGCCGCCACGATCTCGGTCGACACGACGTACCTGACCCTCGCCGCAGGCCTGTTCGCCCTGAGCCTGGTGTTGGCGTACACGCTGCGGCGGCGGGTCCGACCCCTGGCGTGACGCGGTCGACGCCGGCCGCGTGCGCGGCCCTGGCGAAGCGAGGCCGGGAACCCAGGCGGCGTCTTCCGTGTGCGATGATGGCGTGTATACCCTAAGGGGATATGCGACCCTGACCCGGGGGTATCCTTCCGACGTGACACCCGAACCTGAAGGAGGTTCCCATGCGCAGCCTCAAGCGAACCGTACCGACCGACCTACCCACGACCCGCGAGCGGTTCTCCGCCGCGCTGGCCGAACAAGGCTTCGGCGTGCTGTCCGACATCGACGTGCAGGCGATCTTCGAGACGAAGCTGGGTGCGAAGCACGAGCCGCACCGCATTCTGGGCGTGTGCAACCCGCAGTTCGCCAAGCAGGCGCTGGACATGGATCGCGACATCGCCCTGCTTCTTCCCTGCACGGCGACGCTCCGCGAGATCGACGGCGAGACCGAGGTGGCGATCCTCGATCCCGAACACGCCTTCACCCTGGCGGACGAGGCGACGAGGGAGCGCCTCGCGCCGCTCGCCAGCGAGGTGCGCGAGCGTTTGTCCGCGGCCCTGCAGGCCTTGGCCAGCTCGTAACGCGGACAGGTAGGACGCGCTACGGTCACCGGCACCGCGCCCGGTCGCTCGTCGGGAGGAGCGGCGTCGCCCATGGCGCCCTCCAGAGGGCGCTTTCGCGATAGGTTGCAGGACGTGACGCACCTCTCCCCCGACGTCGCGCGCAGGCGAACCTTCGCGATCATCTCGCACCCTGACGCCGGCAAGACCACGCTGACCGAGAAGCTGCTGCTGTACGCAGGCGCGGTGCGCGAGGCCGGCGCGGTGACCGGCAAGGAGGGCACGCGCCACGCGACCAGCGACTGGATGACCTTGGAGCAGGAACGCGGCATCTCGGTGACGTCCGCCGCGATGCGCATCGACTACCAGGGGCACGTGCTGAACCTGCTGGACACGCCGGGCCACCAGGACTTCAGCGAGGACACCTACCGGACGTTGACGGCCGCGGATTCGGCCGTCATGCTCCTCGACGCGGCGCGCGGCGTGCAGGAACAGACCGAGAAGCTGTTCGCGGTCGCGAGGCGGCGCGGACTGCCGGTGTTCACGTTCGTGAACAAGCTCGATCGCCCCGCCCGCGATCCGATCGAGCTGCTCGACGAGATCGAGACGACGCTCGGGCTTCCCTCCTCGCCGGTGACCTGGCCGATCGGTGACGGTCCCGACTTCAAGGGCGTGTACGAGCGCCCGACGCGTCAGGTGCACCTGTTCGAGCGCACGGCGCGAAACGCTCGGCCCGCGCCGGTCGCCACCTCGGGCGTGGACGATCCCGCCCTGGCCGACCTCGTCGGCGAGCGCCTGCACGCCACGCTTCAGGAGCAGGTCGCCTTCGTCGAGGAGCTGCTGCCGCCGCTGGATCCGGCCCGTGTCCTTGCCGGCGAGATCACGCCGGTGTTCTTCGGCAGCGTGCTGACGAACTTCGGCGTCGAGCCGTTCCTGCGCCGCTTCCTGGAGCTGGCCCCAGCGCCCTCCGGCCTGAACGTCCGGGGCGGCCGCCTGGAACCGGACGACGAGGACTTCGCCGCGTTCGTGTTCAAGCTGCAAGCCAACATGGACGCCCGCCACCGCGACCGGACCGCCTACGTCCGGGTGGTGTCAGGCAGGTTCGAGCGCGGCATGCACGTCCATCACGCTCGTAGCGGCAAGCAGATCAAGCTGGCTCGGGCGCACGCCTTCTTCGGGCGCGAGCGCGTCACCGTCGAGGAGGCGCTGCCGGGCGACGTTCTGGGACTCATCGTTCCCGGCGCGTTCCGGATCGGCGACGTTCTCTCGACCCGGCCCGGCGTGGAGCTCGAGGCCTTCCCCCGCTTCGCACCGGAGTCGTTCGCGACGGTCCGACCCCGTCATGCCGACAAGCGCAAGGGGTTCCGCAAGGGCCTCGAACAGCTGGCCGACGAAGGCGTGGTGCAGGTGTTCCTGCCGGCCCAGGGCGCCCGGGATCCGATCCTGGGGGCGATCGGTCCGCTTCAGTTCGACGTGTTCCAGTACCGCATGCGCGAGGAGTACGGCGTCGAGACCGAGCTGACGCAAGAGTCGCACGGGCTGGTGCGGTGGCTGTCGGAAGAGCCGGTGCCCGCGCCGCGTTCCGCGAAGCTGGCGCGCGACGCCGATGGGGCGCCGGTGGCCCTGTTCCGCGGAGCGTACGACGAGCGCTGGTTCCGCGAGGAGCACCCCGCGATCGAGGTGTTCGAGCTGCCCGGCAGTCACGAGGTCGTTCGACTCTAAGCCAGCCGCTCATCCCGGCGTCCGGAGGTCGCCACGACCATGCCTCAGCCGCGCCGCGCCACCGGGCCGCGCCTCGTGATCAGCGATCTCGACGGCACCTTGGCCGACATCGAGCACCGCTTGCACTGGATCCATCGCGACGATCCCGACTGGACGCGCTTCTTCCTCGCCTGCGTCGACGACACCCCGATCGAGAACACGATCACGGTGCTTCGCACGCTGCACGCGGCCGGGTACGAGGTGGTGATCGCCAGCGGCCGGGGGGACGTCGCGCGCCAGGAGACGGCCGATTGGCTGGCGCGGCACGACGTGCCGTACGATCGCCTGATCCTGCGCCGCATCGACGACGGTCGGCACGACGACGAGGTCAAGACCGAGATGGTGCGCGAGCACGGCCTCGATCCCCAGGACACCCTGGTGGTGCTCGAAGACCGCGCCAGCGTGGTGGCGGTATGGCGCCGCCTCGGCTTCCACGTGTTCCAGGTGGCGGACGGGAACTTCTAAGCCGGCGCTCGACCGTCGCGCATCGGCCCGGGCAACCGCCCGCGCATCCATCCGTGCATCCGCCTACGCCGGCGCCGTCGCGCGGTCGGGTCCGACCGCGTCGTCCCAGCGCATGCGCGCCACGACCTCGTCGCCTTCGGTCTCCCCCGTCTCGACGAACCCCAGGGCGGCGTACGTTCGACGAGCGGCGACGTTCGCCGGCTGGTACGACAGGGCGAACGCACGATGTCCGTGCTCGCCGTGAAGCCGCTCGATCGCGCGCAGCGTCGCGAGGCGTCCGATGCCGCGCCGCTGGTGACGTCGATCGACCAGGATCCCGCCCAGCCAGCACGCGCCGTCCTCCGGATCCACGGCCCACATCAGGAAGCCGACGATGCGTCCGTCCGCGCGCACGGCCAGCGGCGACCAGTCGTCGCCGTAGCAGCACAGCGCCAGGTAGCGAGACGGCTCGGCCACGAACGCGCGTTGCGGCGCGTCCACCTCGAGATCGGCGACGTCGCGCCAGGTCGACCGGTCGACCGGCTCCACCGTCACGTCGGGCACGTAGGAAGATCGGTCGGGCGACGAGCTCGAAGCGGGCATGCCGACCATGCTACCGCCGAGCGCTCGCCGTGGCTTGCGTGGCGTCGGCGGTTGCCCTACGCTTGCGGTAGGAACGGTCGCCGTCGGATAGCGCCCAGCGGCGTGGCTGACGACGTCGGTTCGCCCTGCGGACTGCCGACGAGGAGGGCATCATGTGTTGGCTGCTGCTTGCGATCGGCGTCGCGATGCTGATCATCGGCTCCGTGTTGGTCGTGCGCTTCTTCTCCGCACGTGGCGCGAACGCTCCGGAGACGGCAGGCTCCGGCCGGACCGAGACGATGATCCTCGGCGCCATGCTGGCGAGCGTCGGGCTCCTGCTGGGGATCTTGGGGACGACCGGCGCGTTGTGCGCACGTTTCGGGATCGGTTAGGGGCCCGTTGCACGTACCGGCCTCGGCCGAGCGCGCGGCGACACGACCGTCGCCCAGATCGCCTGAAAGCCGCCGCGAGGTCGCTAGGATGGAGTAGACGACAGCGGGTCCGCGCCCGCCGCGGACGACCCGCTTCTCCAAGCCCTCGCATCCTCGAGGGCTTTTCGCGTGTTCGGCGGTCGTTGTTCGGCGGTCGTGTTGGGCGGTCGTGCTGGGAGGTCGTGATCGACTCGCACGGACATGGCCGCGCGCGACGCCGCGCCGTGGCCCCGCTGCCGACCGCTGGTACGGTCGGCCCCGAGGGAGGCTGAACATGCTCATGACGATTAGAACGGTGGTTTCGCTCGCCTTGGCGCTGGTACTGACCGGCGCCCTCGCTCAGGACGCGGTCGTGCTCGAGGGTCGGCTGCCCGCCGACGTCCCGGACGACGTCGCCGTCGAGGCGCGGATCGGCACCGACCTTCAGGGGATCGTGCCCGAACCGGTCGCGATCGCTGTGGTCGAGGACGGGAGCTTCCGGCTGGAGCTGCCCGACGCCGTGGACCCGGCTCTGCTCGAGGCGGAAACCGTCGACTGCGCCCGCGAGCGAACGATCGACGCCGTGTTCCTGCCCTACCTCACGCTCGTGAAGGACGGCGAGGCCATCGGGCAGCTGGTGCACACCGACGTTCCGCGCGAGCTGTGGGGCTACGCCGGCCCGCCACGAAACGCCTCCTGGATGTACACGCCCGATGCGGCGACGGTCGTCGAGGAGTGCGCGAGCGAGCGTCTGGAGCTCACCTTCGAGCCCGGCTGGAACGCGTTCGTGGTGCTCGCGGGACAGGACGGCACCACCGTCACGACGGCCGCACCCCCCGCGTCGTTCCGCTGGATCTTCGTGCCGGACGGAGGACCGTGAGCGTGCGGCTCGAACGACGCCGCATCGGCCTCCACGCCGCCGAGTACATGCGTCCCTAGCCCGCCTGGACACCGTCGGTCACGGTGGACCTACGATGACGATCTCTTTGATCCTCGCCCACCCGAACCCGGACAGCCTGAACCATGCGCTGGCCCGGTCGGTCTTCGCCGCGCTACGTGAAAGCGGTCACGACGTCGTGGTCCACGACCTGTACCACGAGCGGTTCGATCCGTGCCTGACGGCCGGCGAGATCGCCACGCACCGATCCGACGACCCCCTGGTGGAACGGCACGCCGCCGAGATCCAGGGAGCGGACGGCCTGGTTCTGATCCATCCCAACTGGTTCGATCAGCCGCCGGCCATCCTCAAGGGATGGGTGGACCGCGTGATCCGCGACGGCACCGCCTTTCGCCGGACGGCCGACGGCGGCTTCGAAGGCCTGTTGGACATCGGCGCCGCGCTTCTCGTCACGACCGCGAACGCGCCGTACGACGCGGCGGCCGGCGACGCGATCGACGCGTTCTGGAAGGGCTTCGTGCTGCCGATCTGCGGCGTGTCCACGGTCGAGCGGCTGCACCTCACGCCGGTGGTCGCGAGCTCGCTGGAGCAGCGCCGGGCGTGGCTCGACGAGGCCGCAGAACGCGCGCAGGCGCTGTTCCCGGCCGGCTGACGAGAGGCTCGTGGCCAGGGCAGTACGAAAGCCCGTCCCGCCAAGGTTCAGCCGTCAGTCGCAACGCCTTTTTCGGTCGAGTGAAGCTTCTCGGTTAGATCTTTGGCGACGACCGGCGTCCAGATCGTCCCAGCCATAGCGACTGAGGTCTCCAATTCTAGGACCGGGACCCCACCGCACGTGGCAGCCCGGAGGCCCGGGCGCCCGCATGAACGACCAGCAGAAACAGTTCCGAACCCTATCCCTCCGCTCCGGTTGCGCTACGGTTCAAAACCCCCGCAAATTGACAACTGGTCGTGCATGGACTACCATCCATGCATCATTAACGGTCCATATGTAGACACTAATAAGCCATATTTGGACATGCAGCCGCTGGACCCCGCGATGGGCCGACGCAGATGACGTCGACACGCGTTCTGGTGATCGGGCCCGGCGACCACGCTCACGCCATCGCCGAGTTGGCACGCGAGCGATTTCCCGATCTCCAGCTGACCCCGTGCGTCTACGAGGACGAGGAGGCCGCGCCCGAGGTTTTCGCAGGCAACTGGCGACACCACACCGTCGCCCTGTTCACAGGACCGGCCCCGTACTACGCGGCGACCGAGGTGCACGGCCAGCCGATTCCCGCGGTCTTCGTGCCCTTCACCGGTGCAACCCTCGTGCGAACCTTGTTCGAGATCGTGCGATCGACGGGCCATGTTCCCGGAATGACGATCGACTCCGTCGATCGAAAGGGAGTCGACGACACGCTCCTGGAGCTAGACATCGACCCAAGCGTCGCGGAGCTGCTCGAATACCGCCACACTCCATCGCGGGCCGAGATCGTCGCGTTCCATGGCAAGGCTCAGCAGGAGGGCCGAGCGACCTGGGCGCTTACCGGCCTCAGAAGCGCATACGAGCAGTTGCGCAGCGAGGGGTACGGCGTCCGGCGAATCGAGCCGCCCGTCGCGACCTGGATGAGCACGTTGAATCGTGCCCGGGACCGGGGGCGTCTATGGATCGCTCGACGACACCAATTGGTGACCGTGCTGGTGGAGATCGACCCTCCATCACTGAACGGAGACGGAACGACCGTGCGTGACGACGTCGCCCGCCTCGCGATGGCGCTCGATTCCCATCCCGTCGAGCTAAGCGGCGGGCGTTATCTTCTCCTGACCACGAGAGGCATGGTCGAAGACCAGTGGAACGGTGGGCTCTACGCCGCTGCCCTGACCACGTTCCCGACCGTGTGGCCTCGGGGCGCACGCGCCCATATCGGCGTAGGCATCGGATTCTCCGCGCGACAGTCCCACGAGCACGCCCGGCAGGCTCTGGCCCGAGGTCGCGCGCAGGCACCGTGTGGCAGTCGTTCGTGATCGACAGCGACAAGACCTTCACTGGCCCCGTCGGCAGCGAAGACACGAACCGCTTCACCTTACGAAGCACATCGCCGATCGTCCGCAAGTACGCAGAAGCGTGCGATCTCGGGACAGCGCAGATGGAGCGCGTGCTCACCGCGATGACCCGAATAGGAAGCGATGCCTTCAGCACCAATGAAATCGCACCCCTTCTCCAGATGACCCCACGCAACACCCGGCGCATCCTCACCAAGCTCGAGACGGCAGGGCTCATCCAGCTCGTCGGCTCCGAACAGGTGCACCTGCGCGGCCGTCCGCGCCGCGTCTATCGAAGCCAGCTTCCCGACGCCCTATCGGAGGGCGCATCGACCCCAGACGAGGTGATCGTGTGAACGACGTCCGTGGCCTTCATCACGTCCGCGCGCTGCTCGACCGCTTCGGCGGGACGTTGCCGCACTTCATCGCTGGACGCCCCCAAGCGGCAGGGGACGACGGCGGTCCGATCGTCAGTCCGGTGGACGGCCGCGAACTCGGCCGGCTGTCGGAGGCAGGCGACGCGGAGGTAGACGCAGGCGGTGACCGCGGCGACCGAAGCCCAGTCGCGCTGGTGGGCCAAGGCTCCCGGTGCGCGTAGGGAGGCGATGCGGGACTTCGCGGACGCCCTACTCGCGCACCGCGACGAACTCGGATGGTTGGACACGTGGGATGCGGGACGACCCGTCCGCGACACCGTGACGCGCGATGTCGACCGTATCGTGGACACCGTTCGCTACTTCGCCGGCCTTCCCGAGGCGATGCGCGGGGCCGTGGTCCCGACGGACCGGTCACGCGTCAACTTCACCCTGCGTGAGCCTTTGGGCGTCGTAGCGGCGATCGTTCCCTGGAACTACCCCATGGTCAACGCGATCACCAAACTGGCTCCAGCGCTGGCGACGGGCAATGCCGTCGTGCTCAAACCCGCCGAGCAGGCCCCTCTGAGCGCGTTCCGGATCGCCGAGCTCGCGGTGCTGGCGGGGCTTCCCGAGGGCCTCGTCAACGTCGTCAACGGAAGCGGACCCGGTGCCGGCTGGCGCCTCGTCAACCACCCAGGCGTGTCGAAGATCGCCTTCACCGGCTCGACTCCGGTCGGGCGCAAGATCGCCGCTGCAGCGGGAGGAGGCTCGTTCCGGTGACGCTCGAACTCGGTGGCAAGACGCCGAACATCGTGTTCGACGATGCGGACCTCGATCGAGCGCTCGACGCCGCGCTGTTCACCGTCTTCATGAATCAGGGGCAAACCTGCACCGCCGGGACACGGCTCCTGGTCCAACGTCGCGTCGCCGAGGAGTTCGAGGACCGCCTCGTGGAACGTGCGGCTGGCCCTGAGTGGTCGGGGATCCCACGGACCCCGAGACGGCGATCGGACCGCTGGTCTCCGAAGGTCAACTGGACAGGGCCCGTCGGTATGTCGAACGGGGCACCGACGAGGGGGCGCGTCTCGCGACGGGAGGAACCCGACTCGACCATCCCGGCTTCTACCTGAACCCGACGGTGTTCGTGAATGTCGAACCGACGATGGCGATCGCGCGCGAGGAGATTTTCGGACCCGTTCTGAGCGTCCTGCGATTCGATGACGAAGACGAGGCAGTGGCGATGGCCAATGCGAGTTCTTTCGGGCTCGCCGCGGCGGCGTGGACGCGAGACGTGCAACGCAGCTTCCGGCTCGTGCGGAGTCTGCAGTCGGGTCTCGTGCGATCAACACGATCCACGCACTGGCACCGAACTCACCGTATGGAGGGCACAAGGACAGCGGTGTCGGCAAGGAGATGGGGATCGAGGCCATCGAAGAGTTCACGCGCGTGAAGTCGGCGTGGTTCGGTGTCGCGCCGTGGGAGACGCCATGGACGTGACGACGACGGACCGTTGGGTCGCCGACCTCGCTGAGCGGCGCGGCGCCGCATGGGAGTCCGTGCGCCGTCGGATCCATGCCAAGCCCGAGCTGGGCTGGCTCGAGTACCACACCGCCTCGATCGCAGCGGCGCTGTTGCGAGAGCACGGCTGGCGCGTGCGGTCAGGCTCCGATCTGCTCGAGCCTACGGTCGCGTACGGACGACCGAGCAAGGACGCGATCGCTCGCGCGAGGGAGCAGGCCGCGACATGGGTGCCCTCGATGACGTGACGAGCGCGGAATCGACCGCCATCGTGGCTGACCTCGACACGGGTCGACCCGGGCCGCACGTGGCGTTCCGATTCGATCTCGATGCCCTTCCCATCGAAGAAAGCCGAGAACATACGCATCGCCCGACGAAAGAAGGCTTCGCGAGCTCGGTTCGGGGCGTGATGCATGCGTGTGGCCACGACGCGCACACCGCCATCGGCCTCGGCGTCGCCGAGGTTCTAGCGGCCCTGGCCACGGAAGAACGGCTCGTCGGTCGCTTCACGCTCCTGTTCCAACCTGCGGAGGAGGGAGGGCGCGGTGGTCGATCGTTGGCCGCGGGCTCCGGACTCGGCGGGGTCGATGCTCTCGTCTGCATTCATCTCGGTCTGATGGCGACCGGCATCGACCAGCTCGTAGCGGGTGCAGTAGACCTTCTCGCGTCGATCAAGCTTCGTGCGTCGATCGTTGGCGTCGGCGCCCACGCGGGACTCGCGCCGCAGGATGGCCGCAACGCGCTCCTCGCCGCGGCAAGCGCTGCGCTTGCGGTTCACACGCTCGCTCAGAGCGCGCAGCCTGGGGTGCGCGTGAACGTCGGCCGGCTGCACGCTGGCGAGGCGCCGAACATCGTCCCTTCGAGCGCCACGCTCGATCTGGAAGCACGCGCTTCGGACGACGTCACGCTCGAGGAGCTAGAACGCCGTGTACGGGCGGCGGTAGAGGGCTCGGCGGCCGCCTTCGAGTGCTCATCCTCATGGACCGTGCTGGGGCGCACGGCGTCGGCGAGCAGCGATCCGGAGCTCGCCGACGTGGTGGAGGTCGCTGCTTCCGATCTCGGTCTGTGGGACGACGTGCGTCGACGTGCGCCGTTCGGAGCGAGCGAGGATGCGAGCTGGCTCATGCGTTCGGTGCAGGCCCGCGGCGGTCGCGCCTGCTACGCCGTGGTGGGAGCCGACGTCGTGGGCGGCCATCACACGTCCACCTTCGACGTGAGCGATCAGGCCGTGACCCGCTCGGTCCGACTCTTGGCCGCCGTCGCCGCTCGGATCGGAGGCCCGACGACATGAACGTGCCTCTCCTGGACGTCGCGGCCCTCAGCAAAGGATTCCCTGGGGTGCAAGCGCTCGACGTGGTCGACTTCGACGTTCGCTCGGGAGAGGTCCACGCGCTTCTCGGCGCGAACGGAGCCGGAAAAAGCACCCTGATCAAGATCCTTGCTGGCGTGCAGACACCGGACGACGGCACGATCGCCATCGACGGACGGACGGTCGAGATACCGAACCCGAAGGCGGCTCGCGACCTCGGCATCAGTGTGATCTTCCAAGACTTTTCCTTGGTGACCAATCTCAGCGTGGCCGAGAACATCTATCTTGGTGACGAGAGGCGCACCCGCGTAGGCACGATCGACTGGGAAGAAACGTACCGGAACGCGTCCGACCTCCTCCGGCGCTTGAGCGTCGGCTTCGATCCCAGGGAGCTCGTGCGCGACCTCGGCACCGGCGAACGACAGTTGGTGGAAATCGCCAAAGCCCTTCGCACGAAGGCGCGGATTCTGATTCTGGACGAGCCCACGGCTGCGCTGAGCAAGAGCGAGTCCACGCAGCTGCTCGAACAGGTGCATGCCCTCAAGGCGCAGGGCGTGGGCATCGTCTACGTGACGCACCGTCTCGAAGAAGTCGAGGGACTCATCGACCGGGTGACGATCCTACGGGATGGCCGCAGCGCCGGGACGTACGACGCAACGGACGTCGACAGCGACCGAATCGTCGGCATGATGGTCGGCGAGATTCTCAGTGTCGACGAAGACCTGCAGGCCGTACCGACCGACCCTGGTCCCGTGCTGCTCGCCGCACAAGGCCTGACGCGCACGGGCGAGTTCGCGTCGGTCGACCTGCAGCTTGATCGGCGAGATCACGGTGCTCACAGGTCTCGTCGGTTCGGGCCGCACCGAACTCCTCGAAACGTTGTTCGGTGCCCGCAGGCCGTCGGCAGGCGAGGTGCGAATCTCGGATGCAGCGCACGGCGTCCGGAGCACACGCGACGCCATTCGCTCAGGCATCGCCTTGATCCCTGAAGACCGACGCGGCCAAGGCGTCGTCGAGCTCATGCCGATCTTCAAGAACGTGACGTTGGCATCGCTCGACCGGGACATGGTGGCCGGCACCCTCCGCCCCCAGCGAGAACGCGTTCGGACACGTCGGCTCATGGACGGGCTGGCCGTGAAGGCGACCGGTCCCGATGCGCTCACGCGCACGCTTTCGGGCGGAAACCAGCAGAAGGTCGCGCTGGCGAAGTGGCTCGCGACAGATGCCCGCGTACTCCTGTTCGACGAGCCGACGCAGGGCCTCGACGTGCGTGCGAAAGCGGACATTCATCGCATCATTCACGGCCTCGCCGAAGCGGGTGCGGCCGTCCTCATCGTCTCCTCCGACCTCGAGGAAGCACTCGGGCTCGCCGAACGCGTACTCGTCATGCACTCTGGCCGTCTCGTGGCCGAGTTCCGCGACCCGCCCTTCGAACCCGAAGCCGTGATGGAGGCGATCACCATGGGAGATCAGGCATGACCGAACGTTCAGACGACGCATCCTCTTCCGAGCGGACGACGAGCCGGCCACGGTTCTGGAGCCGCATCGACGTGGGAAATCTCGGCCCTTTGATCGCACTGATCGTGATGTTCGTCATCTACTCCACCCTCACGCCGAACTTCCTGACCGTCTCGAATATCACGAACGTCCTCGTCCAGAGCGCGGCGCTGACCGTCCTCGCTGCCGGACAGACGTTCCCCGTCCTGAGCGCCGGGCTCGATCTCTCACAGGGCTCGATCGTCAGCCTCGTCAGCGTCGTGACGGCAGGCACGATCCTCAACTTCGGCCTCGTCCCTGGACTGATCGCGGGCGTCGCGACGGGGGTCGCGGTGGGACTCCTTTCGGGGGTTCTCGTCGGACTCGCACGCATCCAGCCGTTCATCGTGACGCTGGGGATGCTCTACGTCGGGTCGGGAGCCGCCATGGTGTTCACCGACGGCTCGGTCATCTTCGGACTGCCCGAGCCCGCCGTCAGTCGCTTCTTCTGGCTGGGTGGCGGCTTCATCGGCCCCATTCCGGTCCCCGTCCTGATCGCGGCCATCGTCGTCGCCCTGATCTACTTCGTACTCAACTACACGCGATTCGGCCGGCACGTGTATGCCGTGGGCGGCAACGCCCAGGTGGCTCACATGTCAGGCGTTCCCGTGGCGTGGGTGAAAGTCGGAATCTACATGATCAGCGGAGGCCTCGCCGGCCTCGGTGGCATCCTCTTGAGCGCCCGCGTCATATCCGGACAGCCCTTGCTGGGTTCGGGCGACCTTCTGCTGCTCTCGATCGGCGCCGTCATCATCGGAGGAACCAGTATCTTCGGTGGCGAAGGCGGCGTCCTGCGAACGGTGGTGGGTGTCCTCGTGATCGCCTTCATGGTCAACGGACTCAATCTTCTCGCGATATCGACCTTCATGCAGTCGATCATCGTCGGAGCCATCATCATTGCGTCGGTTTGGGCGAACACCATTCGCTCGAGGCGCAAGGTCGGGGGGGCGCCGTGACCTAGCAACCTTTGCGATCCGCGCATTCGGCTCGACGACCCTCGTCTTCCCCACTCCAGGAGGTTGAACATGGCCAGTTTCACTCCAAAAGCACGCATCTTCGCAACGCTTCTCTCAGCTCTCGTCGTCGCCATCGCGGCACTCGCCTCGACGGCATTCGCACAGGACTCGAAGGGCGAGATCGCGGTGCTGCTCCCGGCCGCCGGCGATCCCTACTTCGCGCTCAAGAGCTTCGGCTACATCGACGAAGGTCGAACAGTTGGGCTACGACGTCACCATCTTCGACGCCGGTGGCTATGGCAACCTCAGTCGACAGGTGTCCCAGATCGAAGACGTGATCGAGCGTGGGGTCGCCGCCATCGTTCTGGTCCCGGCGAGTTCCGAGGGAACGGTGCCTGCCGTGGAGCGGGCGGTTGCGGCTGGGATTCCAGTCATCAACGACGGCATCGCGACTCAGAGCGACATGGTCACGGGATTCGTCGGCGAAGACTCGTATGTCATGGCCGAGCTGCTCGCCGCATACCTCGTGAACGAGACCGGCGGCGAAGCCGATATCGCCATGCTTCTCGGTCCGGCCGGGCTCGACCTGACCCTGTTCCGCCAGAACGGCTTCATGGACTACATCGCGAAGTACCCCGGGATGAACATCGTCGCCGAGAAGTTCACCGGGACCGCCTCGTTCGAGGCGCTCAATGCCATGCAGGACTTCCTGCAAGCGAATCCAGGCATCGATGCCGTCTACACGTTCAACGGACCCATCGCGATCGGCGCGGTCCAAGCGCTTCGTGCTGCGGGAAGCAGCCTGGCGACGTACTCGTCGTCACGACCGACCTCGAAGTCGAAACGGACCGCCTCATGCGTGACGGCTGGATCCAGGCGACGACCGTCAGCCAGCCCGTGACCATGGCTCGCCTCGCCGTACGGCGTGCGATCGAAGCAGCCGAAGGCGAAGACATCCCGAGCACGACCCTTACGCAAGAGAGCCTCATCACCCGGTCCACGCTCGACACCGTGGACCTGAGTGGTCAGGAGGTTCCTGAAGACTGGAGCGCTAGTCTCGACCCCCTCGGCAACAAGCAGAAGATGGTGGGTCGTCGTTGCGACGGCCCACCGAATTCGGAAAGGACTGACGTGTCCACGCGTATCACCGACTTCGACGGTTCCGCCATCCCTCGTCGCATCCTGAGCGGCCGCGGGTCCACGTCGCGCTTGGAGGGTGCCGTCGACGACGAGGGATTCACCCGCGTCCTCATCGTCACGAGCCCATCCGTCGCCTCGACCAGCGGCCACATCGACAAGCTCGCCTCGACGTTGGGCTTCCCGACTCGTCGGCGTCTTTTCCGGCACACGACCGCACGCGCCCGTTCCGGCCCTGAACGAAGCGACCGCGTACGCGACCGAAGTAGGTGCCGACGCCGTGCTCTCCGTCGGCGGCGGAGCGGTGCACGATACAGCCAAGGCCGTCGCCCTGATGGCAGCGACGGGCAGAGACATCCGGGATCTGGCGAACCGCTTCGAGCCCCCCGATACGTTCATCGCACCGACGATCGAGGTCGAGCCCCTCCCCGTCCTCACGATGCCCAGCACGTTCAGTGCGGCGGACGTCGTCGGCGGCGGCGCGTTCACCGACGCCGACAGCGGACTCAAGCACATCTTCGTGCACCCGATGCTGACACCACGAATCGTGGTCCTCGACGGCGATTTCGCCGCGACGACGCCCGACGCCATTTTGCGGCCCTCCGCGATGAACGCCGTGCACCACTGCGTCGAAGCGATCGCCTCGAAGGGCCATCAGCCCGTTACGGACGCCTTCGCGCTGAGAGCGCTTCGTCTCTTGGCTACTGCCGCACCGAGACTCGCGACGGTGGATGGCGACGCACGCTCCGACGTGATCCAGGTCGCGCTGGAGGCCGCTGCTCTCTCCGGCATGACCTACGGGAACTCGTGGCTCGGCCTTGGGCATGCGATCTGCCACAGCCTAGGCGGACGCTACGGCCTGTCGCACGCCGAAGCCAACTCGGTCATCATGCCCATGACGATGCGGTTCAACGCGACCGAAGCAGCGGACCGCCTTGCGCTCGTAGCACAGGGCCTGGGGGCATCGTTCCCCGAAGGCTCGGACGCGGCAGCCGCAGCCTTCGCTATCGCCTTCGTCGAGCACCTGGCGCGAACGCTCGGGCTTCCCGGCACACTCTCCGAGATCGGCCTGCCCGAGGGCCAAGAGGAAGCGATCGCTACCGACGCCATGGCCGACCCCCAGACGTTCTGGAATCCCCGTGAGGTGACCCGAGAGGACGTCATCGGAATCGTGAGACGCGCCTACCGTTGATCGATGGGCCCGTCCACTAGGTGACGGTTGCTGCATCAATTCGCCGTCCCGGCTCGAACGACACGGGATCGTCCTGCCCTCGCGGCGTCTCGGCGACCGAGGTTCGGAGCGCGCAGGCATTGGTGCCGCTGCCTACCGAAAACTAGGTAGAGCCCGGCCTACACTGCTGTGGTGTCCAGAGTCGAGGCGCCCGCATGACCGTATCGCTTGCCGCGTCGCTGGCCATCAAGGAGATGGTCCGCAACGTGGCGCGCTTCGCCTCGATCAGCGCCGTCATCGCGTTGATCACCGTCCTGATCCTGTTCCTCTCCGGCTTGGGCGAGGGCCTGGGGCTGGGCAACCGGCAGTACGTCGGCGGCATCGACGGCGATCTGCTCGTCTACCAGACCACGGCCGACCTCCAGATCGCCGCGAGCCAGCTGGACCGCTCGGTCGTCGCGTCGGTGCGGCGCGTCGACGGCGTCGCCGAGGTGGGGGCCATCGCCTTCGCATCGACCGTGATCGAGGGCGCAGGCGGTGAGGACGAGCCGGGGTTGCGCGTGTCGCTGATCGGCGTGGAGCCGGGTCGCCCGGGCGCGCCCCCTGTGCTGGAGGGACCCGGCTTCGCCTCGTCCAGCGGCAACGAGGTGGTGCTCGGTCGGCAGGCGGCGCTGCGCAGCGGCGCGACCGTCGGCGACGTGATCACCGTGCGATCGACGCAGGGTGCGGTGGACGAGCGGTACGACCTCCGCGTCGTCGGCGTCACGTCCGGCCAGCAGTACCAGATCGCGCCGTCGATCCTGGTCCCGTTGATCGCGTTCGACCGGGTGAAGCCGAAGTCGGACGCCTCGGTGGACCCGTCGCGCCTTCCGTTCAACCTCGTCGCGGTGCGCACGGTCGCAGGCGCGACGCCCGAGACGGTCGCCGCCCGGATCGAGCAGGAGGTCCGCTCGGTACGGGCGGTGGACCTGGTCACCGCGTACGAGAACATTCCCGGGTACGCGGCCCAACAGAGCACGGTCGACACCCAGACGGGCTTCACGCTGGTCATCGGGATCCTCGTGGTCGGCGGGTTCTTTCAGATTCAGACGCTTCAGAAGCTGGGCCAGATCGGGATGCTGAAGGCGATCGGGGCGTCCAACCTGATGATCGCCACGGCCACGGTGCTGCAGATCGTGTTCACGAACCTCGTGGGCGTGAGTCTGGGAGCGCTCGGCACGTTCGCGCTGGCGGCCACGTTTCCCTCGACCGTTCCGATCGTGTTCCAACCCGGCAACGTCGCCGTCGCGGTCGGCGGACTCCTGGTGATCGGGCCGTTCGGAGGGCTCGTCGCGTTGCGGTCCGCCCTGCGCGTCGAGCCGCTGACCGCCTTGGGGCTCGGCACGTGACCGTGGCGCGCAAGGCCTACGTCCGGTCGTCTGCGGCTGCTGAGTCCACGGCCGGACCTCCCGCGGTCGCAAGCGGGCCCGCGCTGATCGCGGAGGGACTGAGCAAGACCTACCCGCTGGGCGAGCAGCTGATCCGCGCCGTCGACGACGTCTCGTTCGAGGTGCAGCCCGGCGAGTTCGTGGCGCTGGTCGGACCGTCCGGCTCCGGGAAGACGAGCCTCCTGGCCATGCTGGCCGGCCTTCTTCGGCCCACGGAGGGTCGGGTCCGCATCGCCGACCAGGAGATCGCGGAGCTGTCCGACCGTCAGCTCACGCGCTTCCGCAGGCGCAACATCGGCTTCACCTTTCAGGCGAACAATCTCCTGCCCTACCTCACGGTGCTCGAGAACGTCACGCTGATGCTGTCCCTGAACGGCCGCACGAATCCGGGAAGCGTGGCATGGGCGAAGGACCTCTTGGAGCAGCTGGGGCTGGCGGACCGGCTCCGCAGCCTGCCGTCCCAGCTTTCGGGGGGCCAGAAGCAGCGCGTGTCGATCGCGCGGGCCCTGATCCACCGTCCCGCCGTGGTGCTGGCCGACGAGCCGACGGCCAGCCTGGACACCGAGCGCGCGCACCAGGTGGTCGAAACGTTCGCGTCGCTGATTCATGACGACCGGCGGGCGGGGATCATGGTGACGCACGACCTCAGGATGTGCCGTCACGTCGACCGGGTCGTTCAGATGCGCGACGGCCTGCTCGAGCGAATCGTCGACGACCCTGAAGACATCCGTGCGCTTTCCGAGGGCGGCCCGTGACGCCCTACCTTCGGGACCTCGCCGTGCGGCGGACGATCCCCACTCGACCACGGTCGCTGTGCGACCAGGAGGCATCGTGCGTCTGATCCGACCGCTTCTGCTGATCTCCTCGGAGCGGGCGCCGTGGTGGGCGCCGCCTTCGTCCTTCGCGCCCAAGGGGTCCTGACGTTCGGAACGCCGGAGGCCACGGTCGTCCGGGACTCACGAACGCCAGGCATCGACGACCGACCTGCGAACCCGCCTAGCGGCGCATCGGACGATTCTCCCGCGACGTCGGAATCCGGCTCCCCGAGCGACGATACGGCAGCGACGCGACCCGTCGCGGGCGTGCCGTCCTCCGCCGAAGCGGAGGTGCGTCCGCTCCGCAGCTCCGACCTGGCGTTCTCGGGAACGGGCGTCCTGGTCGAGCGGTTCGTAGCTGAAGGCGACGACGTCGTGGCCGGCGATCCGCTGCTGCGGCTCGACGACGAGCGGGAGCGTGCGCGCCTCCGCGAAGCCGACGCCGCCTTGGCTGCGGCCGCCGCTCGCCTGCAGGCGGCTCAAGCCGGCGAGCGAGCGGCCGAGCGTCAGATCGCCGTCGTCCGACGCCGCTGTCCGCGTGGCCGAGGCGCAACGCGACGCGGCCCAGGCCGCGCTGCGCCTGACGGCGACGCAGGCCGAAGCGACCGTCGCCGAAGCGGAGGCGCGCATGCGCCAGGCGGAGGCGGGTGTCGTGCAGGCCGAGGCGAACCGCGAGGCCGCACGCGCGGCCCTGGTGCAGGCCGCGGCGAACACGTCGCTGGCCGCGGCGCAGCGCGATCAGGCCGAGGCGGTCCAGGCAACGGCGTCCCTGGCCGTCCGCGAGAGGACGCTCACCGCTCCGTTCGACGGCCGGGTGGTCTCGATCGGCGCCGAGGTCGGCGAGACGCTGGGCGGTCCCGGAGGAAGCCCACCGGGCGGACCGGAGCAGGAGAGCTCGGGTGCCGGCACCGCGGTACGGCTGGCCGACCTGAGCGGCTGGCGTGTCGAGACGACGAACCTCACCGAGCTCCAGGTGGTCGGCGTGCGTCCCGGCGACGAGGTCACGGTCGAGGTCGACGCCCTACCGGACCTGAGCCTCGGGGGCGTCGTCGAGCGGATCGGCTACCGGGCGGAGCCCGTGCGTGGAGAGGTGACCTACGTGACGACGGTCCGGTTGCTCGACGCGTCGCTAACGGATGCAGCGCGCGCGGCGCTTCGCCCCGGTATGACCGCCGTGGTACGCGGGCTGGTGCGCGGGCTGGTGCGCTGACCAACCCCTGATCTGGTCGATGCGGCGTTCCTCCCTATCAGGAGCGCCGGCCGCGGCACCGGGCGGGTCCAACGTCCCGAGCCTGACCGGTTATCGTAGATCGTAGATGAACGATGAACGCTCTCTCACAACATCCGCTACGACCCATCGTGCCCCTGCGCGTGGGCTCGCAACCTCGGGACGGACGGCCACGGCGGAGGAGGCGCGCCTCGCCAGCCTAGCCAAGGCACTCGGTCACCCCGCCCGGGTGCGCATCCTTCGCCTCCTCCTCGCAACCGACACGTGCATGTGCGGCGCCATCTGCGACGTCGTCTCACTCGCGCAGTCGACCGTGTCGCAGCACCTGAAGGTGCTGAAGCAGGCGGGTCTCATCGCGGGTGAGATCGACGGCCCCCGGGTGTGCTACTCACCCAACCGAGCCGCTCTGGCCGAGTTGACGGCGCTGCTCTACCACCTCGAACCCGACGCCAACCCTGCCCGCAAGGAGCCCACCGATGCCTGACACCGCCCCCAAGCGCCTCTCGTTCCTGGACCGCTACCTCACGCTGTGGATCTTCGTCGCGATGGGGCTGGGCGTCCTGATCGGGACCGTCATCCCCGGATTCGGCCGCGTCCTCGACTCGATGAGCGTCGGCGCGACGAACATCCCCATCGCCATCGGCCTCATCCTGATGATGTACCCGCCGCTCGCCAAGGTGCGCTACGGGAAGCTGCCGCAGGTGTTTCGCAACGTCCGCATCCTGGTCCTCTCGCTGGTGCAGAACTGGTTGATCGGGCCGTTCCTGATGTTCTTCCTGGCGATCACGTTCCTGCGCGACTACCCGGAGTACATGATCGGCCTCATCCTGATCGGCCTCGCCCGTTGCATCGCCATGGTGCTGGTGTGGAACCAGCTCGCCGAAGGCGACAACGACTACGCCGCCGGCCTCGTCGCCTTCAACAGCGTCTTCCAGGTGATCTTCTTCAGCGTCTACGCCTACGTGTTCATCACCGTGCTGCCGCCGCTGTTCGGGCTGCAGGGGAGCATCGTCGAGATCACGATCGGCGAGATCGCGCTCGCGGTCTTCATCTACCTGGGCGTGCCGTTCATCGCCGGGATCCTCAGCCGCGTGCTGCTGATCCCCGCCAAGGGCCAGGACTGGTACGACCGGGTCTTCGTGCCACGCATCAGCCCGATCACGCTCTCGGCGCTGCTCTTCACCATCGTGATGATGTTCGGCCTCAAGGGCGGCACGATCGTGCAGATCCCGCTCGACGTCGTGCGCATCGCGGTGCCGCTGGTGCTCTACTTCGTCATCATGTTCACCGTCAGCTTCTTCATGGGGCGCGCGTTCGGCGCCGATTACCCACAGACCACGACGCTCGCGTTCACCGCGTCCGGGAACAACTTCGAGCTGGCGCTCGCGGTCGCGATCTCGGTCTTCGGTCTCAGCTCAGGCGTCGCGTTCGCAGCCGTCATCGGGCCGCTGGTCGAGGTGCCCGTGCTGATCTCGCTCGTGTGGGTGGCGCTCTACTTCCGCAAGCGCTTCTTCCCGGCAGCCCACGCCGAGGCCACCGCGGCGGCCGCAGGCCAGCCGGCCGGCGGTAGCGCGCGATGAACGAGCCCGCCTCGGAATCCGCGGGAGCGCCGAGCCAGCGCACGTTCTTCAGCCTGCGCTTCTTCGAGTTGCGCGAGGTCGCGGCCATGGTCGAACGTGGCGCGGAGCTGCCGATCGTGCTGGTCGGCGACGCCGTCGCCAACCGAGGCGGCAAGTTATCGGAGGCGCGCATCGCGGAGTCACTCGAAGCCGCGGGCGCCCTTGGAACGGGAGAACGATGACGATGGCGATGACGCAAACCGTCGAGTCCGGTGCCGCCGTGCGCGAACGAGCGCGCGCCTTGGCCCAGACGATCGAGCAGAGCGAGGCGTTCCGTGCCTACAAGGTGGCCGAGGCGGCGCTCGACGCGGACGCGGCGCTGGGCTCGACGCTCGCCGCGCTCCAGGCGCGAGACCAAGAGCTCGGGCAGTCCCAAGCCTGGGGCGGCGCCGACCCCACGGAGGTGCGCGCCGTGCAGCAGGAGTGGCAGGACCTCGCGACGAACCCCATCCTCGTCGCGCACGCAGCGGCCCGCGAGAACCTGATCGCGCTGTTCGGCGAAGTCGCAGTGGGGATCACCGAGGGCACGGGCATCGACTTCGGCTCGGCCTGCGCGCCGGCCGGCGGGTGTTGCGGATGAGCACGTCGGGAACCACGATCGACCCCAGCCGCAACGGGCTCGCGGCCGTCCCGGAACGCCTTCGGGAACTGGTCCAGGCCCTGCGGGTCGCCCCCGCCATCGCGCGGTTCCGGGCGGCGGAAGAACGCTTCCGTGGCGACGAGGACGTGCGTGCCCTGCAGGCGCGCGTGCGTGCGTGCCACGAGCAACTGCAACGTGCGGAACGCGCGAACCGCCATGACCCCAGGCTCTTCCAGGACGCGCGCGAAGCCCAGGCGCTGCTGCAAGGGCATCCAGCGGTCGCCGAGTTCGTCGCGTCACGCCAAGACGCGATGGATCTCCTGCGCGACGTGAACGAAGCGATGACCGAGGTGCTCGGCGTGGACCTCGGCGGAAGCGTGCGTCGTGCCTGTGCCTGCTGACGCGCGCAGGCGCCTCCTCGCGGTGTTCGCGCACCCGGACGATGAGACCTTCGTCGCCGGCGGCACGCTCGCCCGCTACGCCGCGACCGGCAACGAGGTGACCGTCGTGTGCGCGACGTCCGGCGAACTCGGCAGGCGCGGCGAGTACGTCGACCTTCCCCGCCCGGCGTTCGCCGACGTGCGTCGCGGCGAGCTCGAGGCCGCGTGCGCCGCGCTCGGCACGCGCCCACCACGGTTCCTCGGTTGCACCGACAAGGGGTTGGACCACGATTGCCAGGAAGCGGCCACCGCCGAGGTAGCGGACATCATCGAAGAGCTGCGACCCGACGTCGTCGTCACGTTCGGCCCCGACGGCGTCTCGGGGCACGCCGACCACCTGGCCATCGGCCAGATCGTGACCGCGGCCTTCGCCAGGGCGGGCAGGTCGTTGCCCGCGCCTGCTCCCGGCACGGAGCACGCCCACCCGGTCGCGCTCTACTACGTCCTGCGATCCGAGGCCGCGCCAGCTTGCTGCGCGGCCCGCGATGGCGCGCCGCCGCCGCCCCCCACCACCACGTCGATCGACGTCCGGGGCTACGGCGATCGCAAGCTCGCCGCCGTGCGCTGCCATCGCAGCCAGCACCACCTGCAACCCGCGACGCCGGAGCGTGAGGCGGCCATCCTGAGCGCTCCGGAGGCCTTCCACCGTGCGGTACCGGCGTGGACGGGAGGCTCGCTCGAGACGCACCTCTTCGGGCTCACGGAGGCCGCGACGACGGATTGAGCCCGGCCCGCGGCCCACGAGCGCAGCGCCCGGGACCTCCGTCGGCCCGGCGCTTACGCCGCCGCGCTCGCCTCCTTGATCCACCCGGCGATCTCCGCCGCAGGCGCGATCCGGCCGCTCGCCTTGACCCGGTCGTCGATCACGATCGCGGGCGTCGACATGATGCCGTACTGAAGGACGGCTCGAAAGTCCTCGACCTTCACGAGGTCGACCTGGACACCGGTCTGCTCCACGGCGGACATCGCCTCGAGGTAGAGCTGCTGGCAGCGTCTACAGCCTGGGCCCAGGATCTTGATCGTCATCACGACGCTGGGGCCGCCAGCCAGGCGAGCGCCTCGGCCGCCGTGTCCTGCACGGTCGCACTCTTCATGAGCCGGGCCACCAGGATCGCCTCGACGATCTCCTCGTCGCTGACGCCGGCCTTCCGAGCCTGCTTCGTCCACATGAGCGTGCAGGTCGACGACTGCAGGGCGGCGGCGACGCCGATGCCGATGAGCAGCTTCTGCGTCAGCGGCAACGCCTGCAACGCCGGGTTCTCGAGGGTGGCGGCGCGGTGCTCCATGTAGGTGCGTGCGCCTTCGGGGGATGCGGTGCGAAGGATGTCCATGGGGGCGGCGGATGGGTTCACGGTGTCTCCTCTTCGAAATGGGGTGTGAGAGGTGCGCGGAGAACGCCGTCACGAAGGGCGTGAGCAAGGACCCGCAACACCGCGGCACGCCTTGCGACGTGGTCGTCGGCACGGCTCAGGCGCGGCGCACCTCCGGACGCCACCGCCCACGATGTCGTGAAGCTGGCACATCACCAAGGGCCATTCGTCCGTGGCCCGGCGCGGCTCCGGCGAAGACCGTGCGACTTATATGTTGGTGGCGGGGACGCACGTGATAGGCCGAGAGCGACTGGGTGCTTGACACCGAGACTGAGCAGGGGTCGTCACGTGAAGGTCCTCCGGGCGGAGCTCGAACGGTTGCGTGAGGACCCGAGAGGTACCTCGAATCCATAAGACCGAGCGGGACCCGGAGGACACCCCAAGTCTATCTGGAGGTACGTTCACGTGAACGACACGCTGTTCATCGGCATCGACGTCAGCAAGAGCACACTCGACATCGCCATCCTCCCCACCGCAGAGGTCTTCGAAGTCCCCAACGACGCCGAGGGGCACGTCCGCCTCATCGAGCGCCTCGAGACCGAAGGACCGATCGAACGGATCGTCCTGGAGGCCACCGGCGGCTACGAACGCGCCTGCGCGTTCGCGCTGTTCACCGCCGATCTGCCCGTCGTCGTCGTCAACCCGCGCCAGACCCGCGACTACGCCCGCGCCACTGGCCGTCTGGCGAAGACGGATCGGATCGACGCAATCTCCCTCGCGCAGTTCGCGAAAGCCGTGAAACCCGAACTGCGGGACCTGGGCACACCAGAACGGCAGGAGCTCGCAGCCCTCGTCGCCAGGCGCCGGCAACTCGTCAGCATGATCGGCAGCGAGCGGCAGCGCCTCCAGGCCGCCACCAGCGACGTCGTACGAGCCGATCTGGATCACAGCCTGGCGTTCCTCAAAGGCAGCCTCACAGAGCTCGAGAAGGCCCTCCTCGTGGCTGTGAACGACGACCCGGAGTGGCGGGAGCGCATGGAGCTGCTCGAAAGCGTGCCCGGTATCGGGCGCATCACCGCCCTCACCCTCCTCGCCGAACTGCCCGAACTCGGGACGCTGTCCGCCAAGGAAATCGCCGCGCTCGTCGGGGTCGCACCCATGAACCGTGACAGCGGCAAGAATCGCGGCTACCGGCGCACCATCGGTGGTCGCGCTCGCGTCCGCAAAGTCCTGTACATGGCCGCACTCACCGCCGCCCGCTACAACCCCACCCTCCATGCGTTCTACGAACGCCTCCGAGCCGCAGGCAAACACGGCAAGGTCGCCCTCACCGCCGTAATGCGCAAACTCCTCGTCACCCTCAACGCCATGATCAAGACCAACCAAGCCTGGCAACCACAACCGACCAGCGACTAACCCTTGACAATCAACACGGTTGCTCAGTCGAACGCCGCCGCCGCCGGGACGCGCGCCGGCGTGTTGCACGGCATCCCCTCCTCGAACAGGGCACGCTCGTCCTCCGGCAGGCGTGCGCGCGCGAGGTCGCGAATGCCGTTCACGCCGATGAAGAACTCGCGCATCATCACGACCAGCAGGTAGCGCCCCGTCTCGGTCAGCTCCAGCGCCTCCGCGTCGTCGCGCGAGAACGCGCCGGCGGCCTTCAGGAACAGGTACTCCGCCCACAGCGCACGCTCGACCGGGGCGCCGTTGCGCTTGGCGAACGCGCTCTTGTCCAGTCGGAGCCCGAACAGGTCCATCATCAGCCGGTAGCGCCGCCGATCGGCGCGACTCAGCGGCATGTGGGCGTCCACGCTGAGACGGCCCTCGTCGATCGCGCCGGCGTAGGCCCGCAGGCTGAACGGGTTCGCGTACAGCTCGTCGTTCAGGTAGCTGAACGAGCCGCTGCCCACGCCGACGTACTCGTCGTGGTCCACGATGTACTCGTCGATCATCGTCGACGCCTCGCGCGAGAACGCCCAGGCCGACGTCGGCTTGAACGTGTCCGACAAGGCCTCCGACAACAGCCGGTACTGGCGCTCCTCCTGTTGGTAGTCGACCGTGCCCAGCGCTCGCTCGAGCGGCTTCTCGACCGACGGCGACACCATCAGCGGGTAGTACGTCACCTGATCCGCGCCGGTCGCCTTGAGCGACTCGATGTCGCGCTTCAGGACGTCGTCGGTCAGCGAGGGAAGGTTGAAGATCATGTCGACGTTGAGCGTGGTGAGCCGGCCCGCGGCCAGCTCGACCCCGGCCAGGATCTCCTCCGCCGTTCCGTACGCGTCCCGGCGCTTCATCTGACGCAGCAGCTCGTCGTCCAGGCTCTGCACCCCGACCGAGAGCCGGTCCACGCGTCCGTCGAGCACGTCGAGAACCTCGTGGGTCAGGTGGTTCGGGTTCGTCTCGGTCGACACCTCGCCCACGCCGAACAGCTCGCGGGCCAGGTCGATCGTCGCGACGAGCTCCTCCGGGATCACGGTCGGCGTGCCGCCCCCGATGTACATCGAGGAGAAGTCGTAGCCCAGGTCGGCCACCATCCGCATCTCCTCACGAAGCGCGTGGAAGTAGCGGGTCGCCGCGTCCTGCTGGAACGGAAAGCGGTTGAACGAGCAGTACGGGCAGAGCCGATGGCAGAACGGGACGTGCGCGTACAGCAGATAGCCACCGCGATGGGTCGGCTTCGGGAGATCGCCCGGCTTGTGGGGCTCCAAGCGAAGCTGCTGCGACCGTAGGCCACGAAGGCGGCGGGTGAGGAGTCGCTCCGCGATCATCGAGCCGAGGTCCACGCCCGACGGCGAGCTGGCGTCCTACGTCGTTGAATGCGCATGCGACAAGGTATCGCATCGAGGCGAACCGACGGGCAGGACGAACGACCCGGCTCCCGTCGGGAATCCGACCGACGTGCGCCGGACCCGGTGATGCACTGCGCCGTGGAGGTGCACGGATGCACAAGATCGCGATCGTCGTCCTGGCCGACACCGAAACGCACGGAGACCTGGGCCGCGCCGTCAACGCCCTGGAGGTGGCCAAGGAGTTCGCCGAGGCGGGCGACGAGGTCGCCCTCGTGTTCGACGGAGCGGGCACGAAGTGGGTGCCGGTCCTCGACGACCCGTCCCACAAGCGGCACGCGCTGTGGACGTCGGTGAAGGACCACGTGGCGGGCGCGTGCGCGTTCTGCTCCACGGCGTTCGGCGCGAAGGACGGCGTCGAGGCGGCCGGCGTCGCGCTGCTGAGCGAGTTCGAGGAGCACCCCAGCCTGCGCGGCTACGTCGAGAAGGGCTACCGGATCCTCACCTTCTGACCGTCAGAACGTGCAGGCCCCGTGCGTCTGCGACGCGCTCTTGGGCGCGAGGAGACGCCAGAAGGCACGAGGAGGCACGACCCGATGCATCTATTCCAAACCGCGATGGGGGTGCACGTCCCCGACGTCGGGGCAGATCGCATGCGCGATCTCGACCGGGTGGCCGTGGACGAGTTCGGCATCGATCTGCTGCAGATGATGGAGAACGCCGGCCGCGCCCTCGCCGCGACGGTGCGCGGCATGCTGCACACGGGCGGCGGCGTCACCGTGCTGGCCGGCAGCGGCGGCAACGGCGGGGGCGGGCTAGCAGCGGCACGCCACCTGCACGGTCGGGAGGCCCAGGTGCGCGTGGTCCTCGCGCGGCCCGAGGACCGCCTCTCCGCGGCGACGGCGCACCAGCTCCGCACCCTGCGTGCGATCGGCGTTCCCATCGAGGGACCGACGCACGCGGACCGCTGGATCGGCGAGGCCGAGGTCGCGATCGACGCCCTCCTGGGCTACGGCGCGACGGGGCCCGCCGAAGGGACCATCGCCGACCTGATCCGCACGCTGAACCGGCGTGCACGCCGGATCGTGTCGCTCGATCTCCCCTCGGGGCTCCACGCCACGCACGGCACCGTCGGCGGCCCGATCGTCCGGCCCGTCCGAACCCTCACGCTGGCGCTCCCCAAGACCGGCCTGGCCGACCCGGCGGCCGACCTCGCCGAGCTGTGGCTGGCCGACATCGGCATTCCGCCCGAGGCGTTCCACCGCGTCGGGCTGACGTCGTACCGGACGCCGTTCCGAACGGAGGACCGGGTTCCGCTTCGCTGCACCGGCACCTGGTCGACGCGCTGCCGGGACGTCGTGTTCCCTGGCTGAGACGTCCGATGGCGCGCCGCGAGGACGCCCGGATCGACGACGCCCGGATCGGAGCGTCGCCGATCAGGGAAGCTCGTCGCGCCAGGCGGCCGCGTCCGAGGTCGTGGCGATCCCCAGCAAGCCCTGATCGTGCCGACCGTGCTCGGTGATCAGGACCGCCTCGAGCCGGGGGGCGTCGACGAACGCCTCGACGACCTCCAGCGCAGGGACGTCCCGCGCGACGAAGATCCAGTCACGCCGGTCCTTCTGGACGGCCAGAACGTCGGCGACGGTCCGTCCTGCGATCGCGCCCAGCGGCCCGTCGGACGGATCGCGAGGCGGCTCCGAGGGCGCATCGAACGTCGCCGCGAGCCAGCGGACGATCCCGGCCGCCGTGAGCAGCCCCTCGAACGCGCCGGCGTCGTACACGGGAAACTGGGTGATCGAGCGGTCGCGGATCGTCGCCAGCACGTCGGCCAGACGGTCGCTCACGTCCACGGCGACCACGTCGCGCCGAAACGCCTCGTCGGCACGGACCGGCGTGACGAGGCGATCGTGGATCGCGCGGATCTCGTTCAGAACGTCCTGACTTGGAATCGACAGGTACGCGAAGCGCTCGTAGCGGTCGTGCACGATCACGTTGCGCAGGTCGGAGAACGCCAGCATCGCTTCGAGGTCGCCGCGCCACCAGCGGTGCCGGTCCGCGAAGCGGTGCGCCGCGGTCTTGAACCCTTCGTGGTCGGCTACGCCGGTGCGCCGCTTCAGCTCGCGCTCGATCCGGTTGAACGCGGTCAGGAACTCCTCGGCCTCGTGCGTGCCGGGGGGCGGACCTTCAGGGCGATCGTCAGCTGGAGCGGTCATGGCCGACTGTACCCAGCGCCCCTGCCGCCACGCCCTGCCCCCCGTGCGGCACGACCGCACCGACGTCCGCGAGGGGGACGGTCTCCTCCGCCAGGAAGCGCCTGAGGAACACGCGCGTGGCGCCCACCGCGGTCGCCTCGGCCGCGACGACGTGGGCCCGGCGCACGATCAGCGCGTTGTCCAGCAGGGTGGGAAGGCGACGCCGGACGTTCGTCTCGAGCCGGTCCAGCAGCGCGGCGGGGGCGCCGGCGAGGCCCCCGCCGATCACCAGCAGCTCCGGCTGCAGCAGGTGGACGAACGCGGCGACCTGGTCGCCGAGCACCCCAGCATCCGTGTGATCACGCGTTCTGCCGGCTGCTCGCCCTGGGCGGCGCGGAGGAGGATCTCGTCGAGCCGCCGCCGCACCTGCGCCGGGGTTCGCGGGGAAGGCGGGCGCTGGGAGGAGGGTCCCCGCACGGACTCCGGCCCCGGCGTGCCCGCGGCTTCGCGTTCGTAGCTGGCGACGAGTCCGTGCATGCGGAGGAAGTGAACGGCTCCGCGAAAGCGCGTCGTACGCGCGTGGATCGTCTCAGTCGGGGACGTTGGCGCCGCTGCCTACCGAAATCTAGGTAGCGTCCGGCCTACACCGCCGCGGTGTCCGAGTCGCAGGCGCCGTCATCGACCGTATCGGCTTGCCGCGTCGCTGGCCATCAAGGAGATGGTCCGCAACGTAGCGCGCTTCGCCTCGATCAGCGCCGTGATCGCGTTGATCACCGTCCTGATCCTGTTCCTCTCCGGCTTGGGCGAGGGTCTGGGGCTGGGCAACCGGCAGTACGTCGGCGGCATCGACGGCGACCTGCTCGTCTACCAGACCACGGCCGACCTCCAGATCGCCGCGAGCCAGCTGGACCGCTCGGTCGTCGCGTCGGTGCGGCGCGTGGACGGCGTCGCCGAGGTGGGCGCCATCGCCTTCGCATCGACCGTGATCGAGGGCGCAGGCGGCGAGGACGAGCCAGGGCTTGCGCGTGTCGCTGATCGGCGTGGAGCCGGGTCGCCGGGCGCGCCCCCTGTGCTGGAGGGACCCGGCTTCGCCTCGTCCAGCGGCAACGAGGTGGTGCTCGGTCGGCAGGCGGCGCTGCGCAGCGGCGCGACCGTCGGCGACGTGATCACCGTGCGATCGACGCAGGGTGCGGTGGACGAGCGGTACGACCTCCGCGTCGTCGGCGTCACGTCCGGCCAGCAGTACCAGATCGCGCCGTCGATCCTGGTCCCGTTGATCGCGTTCGACCGCGTCAAGCCGAAGTCGGACGCCTCGGTGGACCCGTCGCGCCTCCCGTTCAACCTCGTCGCGGTACGCACGGTCGCAGGCGCGACGCCCGAGACGGTCGCCGCCCGGATCGAGCAGGAGGTCCGATCGGTACGGGCGGTGGACCTGGTCACCGCGTACGAGAACATTCCCGGCTACGCGGCCCAACAGAGCACGGTCGACACCCAGACGGGCTTCACGCTGGTCATCGGGATCCTCGTGGTCGGCGGGTTCTTTCAGATTCAGACGCTGCAGAAGCTGGGCCAGATCGGGATGCTGAAGGCGATCGGAGCGTCCAACCTGATGGTCGCCACGGCGACGGTGCTCCAGATCGTGTTCACGAACCTCGTGGGCGTGAGCCTGGGAGCGCTGGGCACGTTCGCGCTGGCGGCCACGTTCCCCTCGACCGTCCCGATCGTGTTCCAACCCGGCAACGTCGCCGTCGCGGTCGGCGGACTCCTGGTGATCGGGCCGTTCGGAGGCCTCGTCGCCTTGCGGTCCGCCCTGCGCGTCGAGCCGCTGACCGCCTTGGGGCTCGGCACGTGACCGTGGCGCGCAAGGCCTACGGTCGGTCGTCTGCGGGCGCCAAGTCCACGGCCGGACCGCCCGCGGTCGCAAGCGGGCCCGCGCTGATCGCGGAGGGACTGAGCAAGACCTACCCGCTGGGCGATCAGCTGATCCGCGCCGTCGACGACGTCTCGTTCGAGGTGCAGCCCGGCGAGTTCGTGGCGCTGGTCGGACCGTCCGGCTCCGGGAAGACGAGCCTCCTGGCCATGCTGGCCGGCCTTCTTCGGCCCACGGAGGGTCGGGTCCGCATCGCCGACCAGGAGATCGCCGAGCTGTCCGACCGTCAGCTCACGCGCTTCCGCAGGCGCAACATCGGCTTCACCTTTCAGGCGAACAATCTCCTGCCCTACCTCACGGTGCTCGAGAACGTCACGCTGATGCTGTCCCTGAACGGTCGTGCGAATCCGGGAAGCGTGGCATGGGCGAAGGACCTCTTGGAGCAGCTGGGGCTGGCGGACCGCCTCCGCAGCCTGCCGTCCCAGCTTTCGGGGGGCCAGAAGCAGCGCGTGTCGATCGCGCGGGCCCTGATCCACCGTCCCGCCGTGGCGCTGGCCGACGAGCCGACGGCCAGCCTGGACACCGAGCGCGCGCACCAGGTGGTCGAAACGTTCGCGTCGCTGATTCATGACGACCGGCGGGCGGGGATCATGGTGACGCACGACCTCAGGATGTGCCGTCACGTCGACCGGGTCGTTCAGATGCGCGACGGCGTGCTCGAGCGCATCGTCGACGACCCTGAAGACATCCGTGCGCTTTCCGAGGGCGGCCCGTGACGCCCTACCTTCGGGACCTCGCCGCGCGGCGGACGATCCCCACTCGACCACGGTCGCTGTGCGACCAGGAGGCATCGTGCGTCTGATCCGACCGCTTCTGCTGATTCTCCTCGGAGCGGGCGCCGTGGTGGGCGCCGCCTTCGTCCTTCGCGCCCAAGGGGTCCTGACGTTCGGAACGCCGGACGACACGATCGTCCAGGACTCACGAACGCCAGGCATCGACGACCGACCTGCGAACCCGCCTAGCGGCGCAGCGGACGCGTCTCCCACGACGTCGGAATCCGCCTCCCCGAGCGACGAGTCGGCTGAGCCGCAACCCGTCGCGGGCGTGCCGTCCTCCGCCGAAGCGGAGGTGCGTCCGCTTCGCAGCTCCGACCTGGCGTTCTCGGGGAACGGGCGTCCTGGTCGAGCGGTTCGTAGCTGAAGGCGACGACGTCGTGGCCGGCGATCCCCTGCTGCGGCTCGACGACGAGCGGGAGCGTGCGCGCCTCCGCGAAGCCGACGCCGCCTTGGCTGCGGCCGCCGCTCGCCTGCAGGCGGCCCAAGCCGGCGAGCGAGCGGCCGAGCGTCAGATCGCTGTCGCCGACGCCGCCGTTCGCGTGGCCGAGGCTCAACGTGACGCGGCCCAGGCCGCGCTGCGGCTGACGGCGACGCAGGCCGAAGCGACCGTCGCCGAAGCGGAAGCGCGCATGCGCCAGGCGGAGGCGGGTGTCGTGCAGGCCGAGGCGAACCGCGAGGCCGCACGCGCGGCCCTGGCGCAGGCCGCGGCGAACACGTCGCTGGCCGCGGCGCAGCGCGATCAGGCCGAGGCGGTCCAGGCAACGGCGTCCCTGGCCGTCCGCGAGAGGACGCTCACCGCTCCGTTCGACGGCCGGGTGGTCTCGATCGGCGCCGAGGTCGGCGAGACGCTGGGCGGTCCCGGAGGAAGCCCACCGGGCGGACCGGAGCAGGAGAGCTCGGGTGCCGGCACCGCGGTACGGCTGGCCGACCTGAGCGGCTGGCGCGTCGAGACGACGAACCTCGACCGAGCTCCAGGTGGTCGGCGTGCAGTCCCGGCGACGAGGTCACGGTCGAGATCGACGCCCTACCGGGGTTGAGTATCGACGGCGTCGTCGAGCGCATCGGCTACCGGGCGGAGCCCGTGCGTGGAGAGGTGACCTACCTGACGACGGTCCGGTTGCTCGACGCGTCGCTCACGGATGCAGCGCGCGCGGCGCTTCGCCCCGGCATGACCGCCGTGGTGCGCGGGCTGGTGCGCGGGCTGGTGCGCTGACCATCCCCTGAAATGGTCGATGCGGCGTTCCTCCCTATCAGGAGCGCCGGCCGCGGCACCGGGCGGGTCCGATCGTCCCGAGCCTGACCGGTTATCGTAGATCGTAGATGAACGATGAACGCTCTCTCACGACATCCGCTACGACCCATCGTGCCCCTGCGCGTGGGCTCGCAACCTCGGGACGGACGGCCACGGCGGAGGAGGCGCGCCTCGCCAGCCTAGCCAAGGCACTCGGTCACCCCGCCCGGGTGCGCATCCTTCGCCTCCTCCTCGCAACCGACACGTGCATGTGCGGTGCCATCTGCGACGTCGTCTCACTCGCGCAGTCGACCGTGTCGCAGCACCTGAAGGTGCTGAAGCAGGCGGGTCTCATCGCGGGTGAGATCGACGGCCCCCGGGTGTGCTACTCACCCAACCGAGCCGCTCTGGCCGAACTGACGGCGCTGCTCTACCACCTCGAACCCGACGCCACCCCTGCCCGCAAGGAGCCCACCGATGCCTGACACCGCCCCCAAGCGCCTCTCGTTCCTGGACCGCTACCTCACGCTGTGGATCTTCGTCGCGATGGGGCTGGGCGTCCTGATCGGGACCGTCGTCCCCGGATTCGGCCGCGCCCTCGACTCGATGAGCGTCGGCGCGACGAACATCCCCATCGCCATCGGCCTCATCCTGATGATGTACCCGCCGCTCGCCAAGGTGCGCTACGGGAAGCTGCCGCAGGTGTTTCGCAACGTCCGCATCCTGGTCCTCTCGCTGGTGCAGAACTGGTTGATCGGGCCGTTCCTGATGTTCTTCCTGGCGATCACGTTCCTGCGCGACTACCCGGAGTACATGATCGGCCTCATCCTGATCGGCCTCGCCCGTTGCATCGCCATGGTGCTGGTGTGGAACCAGCTCGCCGAAGGCGACAACGACTACGCCGCCGGCCTCGTCGCCTTCAACAGCGTCTTCCAGGTGATCTTCTTCAGCGTCTACGCCTACGTGTTCATCACCGTGCTGCCGCCGCTGTTCGGGCTGCAGGGGAGCATCGTCGAGATCACGATCGGCGAGATCGCGCTCGCGGTCTTCATCTACCTGGGCGTGCCGTTCATCGCCGGGATCCTCAGCCGCGTGCTGCTGATCCCCGCCAAGGGCCAGGACTGGTACGACCGGGTCTTCGTGCCACGCATCAGCCCGATCACGCTCTCGGCGCTGCTCTTCACCATCGTGATGATGTTCGGCCTCAAGGGCGGCACGATCGTGCAGATCCCGCTCGACGTCGTGCGCATCGCGGTGCCGCTTGGTGCTCTACTTCGTCATCATGTTCACCGTCAGCTTCTTCATGGGGCGCGCGTTCGGCGCCGATTACCCACAGACCACGACGCTCGCGTTCACCGCGTCCGGGAACAACTTCGAGCTGGCGCTCGCCGTCGCGATCTCGGTCTTCGGTCTCAGCTCAGGCGTCGCGTTCGCAGCCGTCATCGGGCCGCTGGTCGAGGTGCCCGTGCTGATCTCGCTCGTGTGGGTGGCGCTCTACTTCCGCAAGCGCTTCTTCCCGGCAGCCCACGCCGAGGCCACCGCGGCGGCCGCAGGCCAGCCGGCCGGCGGTAGCGCGCGATCGAGCCCGGACCGCGGAGCGCCGACCTCGAGTCCGGTGCCGCCGTGCGCGACGAGCGCGCGCCTTGGCCCAGGCGATCGAGCAGAGCGAGGCGTTCCGTGCTACAAGGTGGCCGAGGCGGCGCTCGACGCAGACGCGGCGCTGGGCTCGACGCTCGCCGCGCTCCAGGCGCGACCAAGGCTAGGCATCCAGCCTGGGCGGCGCCACCCCACGGAGGTGCGCGCCCTGCAGGGTGGCAGGACCTCGCGACGAACCCCATCCTCGTCGCGCACGCAGCGGCCCGCGAGACCTGATCGCACTGTTCGGCGAAGCGCATGGGGGTCAGCGAGGGCACGGGCATCGACTTCGGATCGGCCTGCGCGCCGGCTGGCGGGTGTTGCGGATGAGCACGTCGGGACCACGATCGACCCCAGCCGCAACGGCTCGCGGCCCCGAACGCCTTCGGAACTGGTCCAGGCCTGCGGTCGCCGCCATCGCGCGGTTCCGGGCGGCGGAGACGCTTCCGTGGCGACGAGGACGTGCGTGCCCTGCAGGCGCGCGTGCGTGCGTGCCACGAGCAACTGCAACGTGCGGAACGCGCGAACCGCCATGACCCGACTCTTCCAGGACGCGCATGAAGCCCGGCGGCTGCAAGGGCATCCAGCGGTCGCCGAGTTCGTCGCGTCACGCCAAGACGCGATGGATCTCGTGCGCGACGTGAACGAAGCGATGACCGAGGTGCTCGGCGTGGACCTCGGAGGAAGCGTGCGTCGTGCCTGTGCCTGCTGACGCGCGCAGGCGCCTCCTCGCGGTGTTCGCGCACCCGGACGATGAGACCTTCGTCGCCGGCGGCACGCTCGCCCGCTACGCCGCGACCGGCACCGAGGTAACCGTCGTGTGCGCGACGTCCGGCGAACTCGGCCGGCGCGGCGAGTACGGCGACCTTCCCCGCCCGGCGTTCGCCGACGTGCGTCGCCGCGAGCTCGAGGCCGCGTGCGCCGCGCTCGGCACGCGCCCACCAAGGTTCCTCGGTTGCACCGACAAGGGGTTGGACCACGATTGCCAGGAAGCGGCCACCGCCGAGGTGGCGGACATCATCGAAGAGCTGCGACCCGACGTCGTCGTCACGTTCGGCCCCGACGGCGTCTCGGGGCACGCCGACCACCTGGCCATCGGCCAGATCGTGACCGCGGCCTTCTCCAAGGCGGGCAGGTCGTTGCCCGCGCCTGCTCCCGGCACGGAGCACGCCCACCCGGTCGCGCTCTACTACGTTCTGCGATCCGAGGCCGCGCCAGCATGCTGCGCGGCTCGCGATGGCGCGCCGCCGCCGCCCCCCACCACCACGTCGATCGACGTTCGTGGCTACGGCGATCGCAAGCTCGCCGCCGTGCGCTGCCATCGCAGCCAGCACCACCTGCAACCCGCGACGCCGGAGCGTGAGGCAGCCATCCTGAGCGCTCCGGAGGCCTTCCACCGTGCGCTACCGGCGTGGACGGGAGGCTCGCTCAGACGCACCTCTTCGGGCTCACGGAGGCCGCGACGACGGATTGAGCCCGGCCCGCGGCCCACGAGCGCAGCGCCCGGGACCTCCGTCGGCCCGGCGCTTACGCCGCCGCGCTCGCCTCCTCGATCCAGCCGGCGATCTCCGCCGCAGGCGCGATCCGGCCGCTCGCCTTGAGCTGGTCGTCGATCACGATCGCGGGCGTCGACATGATGCCGTACTGAAGGACGGCTCGAAAGTCCTCGACCTTCACGAGGTCGACCTGGACACCGGTCTGCTCCACGGCGAACACCGCCTCGAGGTAGAGCTGCTGGCAGCGTCTGCAGCCTGGGCCCAGGACCTTGATCGTCATCACGACGCCGGGGCCGCCAGCCAGGCGAGCGCCTCGGCGGCCGTGTCCTGCACGGTCGCACTCTTCATGAGCCGGGCCACCAAAATCGCCTCCACGATCTCCTCGTCGCTGACGCCGGCCTTCCGAGCCTGCTTCGTCCACATGAGCGTGCAGGTCGACGACTGCAGGGCGGCGGCGACGCCGATGCCGATGAGCAGCTTCTGCGTCAGCGGCAACGCCTGCAATGCCGGGTTCTCGAGGGTGGCGGCGCGGTGCTCCATGTAGGTGCGTGCGCCTTCGGGGGATGCGGTGCGAAGGATGTCCATGGGGGCGGCGGATGGGTTCACGGTGTCTCCTCTTCGAAATGGGGTGGAGAGGTGCGCGGAGAACGCCGTCACGAAGGGCGTGAGCTAAGGACCCGCAACACCGCGGCACGCCTCGCGACGTGGTCGTCGGCACGGCTCAGGCGCAGCGCACCTCCGGACGCCACCGCCCACGATGTCGTGAAGCTGGCCCATCACCAAGGGCCATTCGTCCGTGGCCCGGCACGGCTCCGGCGAAGACCGTGCGACTTATATGTTTGATGCGGGGACCCACGTGATAGGCCGAGAGCGACTGGGTGCTCAGTCGAACGCTGCCGCCGCCGGGACGCGCGCCGGCGTGTTGCACGGCATCCCCTCCTCGAACAGGGCACGCTCGTCCTCCGGCAGGCGTGCGCGCGCGAGGTCGCGAATGCCGTTCACGCCGATGAAGAACTCGCGCATCATCACGACCAGCAGGTAGCGCCCCGTCTCGGTCAGCTCCAGCGCCTCCGCGTCGTCGCGCGAGAACGCGCCGGACGCCTTCAGGAACAGGTACTCCGCCCACAGCGCACGCTCGACCGGGGCGCCGTTGCGCTTGGCGAACGCGCTCTTGTCCAGTCGGAGCCCGAACAGGTCCATCATCAGCCGGTAGCGCCGCCGATCGGCGCGGCTCAGCGGCATGTGGGCGTCCACGCTGAGACGGCCCTCGTCGATCGCGCCGGCGTAGGCCCGCAGGCTGAACGGGTTCGCGTACAGCTCGTCGTTCAGGTAGCTGAACGAGCCGCTGCCCACGCCGACGTACTCGTCGTGGTCCACGATGTACTCGTCGATCATCGTCGACGCCTCGCGCGAGAACGCCCAGGCCGACGTCGGCTTGAAGGTGTCCGACAAGGCTTCCGACAACAGCCGGTACTGGCGCTCCTCCTGTTGGTAGTCGACCGTGCCCAGCGCTCGCTCGAGCGGCTTCTCGACCGACGGCGACACCATCAGCGGGTAGTACGTCACCTGGTCCGCGCCGGTCGCCTTGAGCGACTCGATGTCCCGCTTCAGGACGTCGTCGGTCAGCGAGGGAAGGTTGAAGATCATGTCGACGTTGAGCGTGGTCGAGCCGGCCCGCGGCCAGCTCGACCCCGGCCAGGATCTCCTCCGCCGTGCCGTAGGCGTCGCGGCGCTTCATCTGACGAAGCAGCTCGTCGTCCAGGCTCTGGACCCCGACCGACAGCCGGTCCACGCGTCCGTCGAGCACGTCGAGAACGTCGTGGGTCAGGTGGTTCGGGTTCGTCTCGGTCGACACCTCGCCCACGCCGAACAGCTCACGGGCCAGGTCGATCGTCGCGACCAGCTCCTCCGGGATCACGGTCGGCGTGCCGCCTCCTATGTACATCGAGGAGAAGTCGTAGCCCAGGTCGGCCACCATCCGCATCTCTTCGCGAAGCGCGTGGAAGTAGCGGGTCGCCGCGTCCTGCTGGAACGGAAAGCGGTTGAACGAGCAGTACGGGCAGAGTCGATGGCAGAACGGGACGTGCGCGTACAGCAGATAGCCACCGTGATGGGTCGGCTTCGGGAGATCGCCCGGCTTGTGGGGCTCCAAGCGAAGCTGCTGCGACCGTAGACCACGAAGGCGGCGGGTGAGGAGTCGCTCCGCGATCATCGAAGCCGAGGTCCACGCCCGACGGCGTGCTGGCGTCCTACGTCGTTGAATGCGCATGCGACAAGGTATCGCATCGAGGCGAACCGACGGGCAGGACGAACGACCCGGCTCCCGTCGGGAATCCGACCGACGTGCGCCGGACCCCGGTGATGCACTGCGCCTTGGAGGTGCACGGATGCACAAGATCGCGATCATCGTCCTGGCCGACACCGAAACGCACGGAGACCTGGGACGCGCCGTCAACGCCCTGGAGGTGGCCAAGGAGTTCGCCGAGGCGGGCGACGAGGTCGCCCTCGTGTTCGACGGAGCGGGCACGAAGTGGGTGCCGGTCCTCGACGACCCGTCCCACAAGCGGCACGCGCTCTGGACGTCGGTGAAGGACCACGTCGCCGGCGCGTGCGCGTTCTGCTCCACGGCGTTCGGCGCGAAGGACGGCGTCGAGGCGGCCGGCGTCGCGCTGTTGAGCGAGTTCGAGGAGCACCCCAGCCTGCGCGGCTACGTCGAGAAGGGCTACCGGATCCTCACCTTCTGACCGCCGAACGCGCAGGCCCCATGCGTCTGCCAAGCGCTGTTGGGCGCAAGGAGACGCAAAAAGGCACGAGGAGGCACGACCCGATGCATCTATTCCAAACCGCGATGGGGGTGCACGTGCCCGACGTCGGCGCGGATCGCATGCGCGAGCTCGACCGGGTGGCCGTGGACGAGTTCGGCATCGATCTGCTGCAGATGATGGAGAACGCCGGCCGCGCCCTCGCCGCGACGGTCCGCGGCATGCTGCACGGGAGCGGTGGCGTGACCGTGCTGGCCGGCGGCGGCGGCAACGGCGGGGGCGGGCTGAGCGCGGCACGCCACCTGCACGGACGCGACGTCGAGGTCCGCGTGGTCCTCGCGCGGCCCGAGGACCGCCTCTCCGCGGCGACGGCGCACCAGCTCCGCACCCTGCGTGCCATCGGCGTCCCCATCGAGGGACCGGCGCACGCGGACCGCTGGATCGGCGAGGCCGAGGTCGCGATCGACGCGCTGCTGGGCTACGGCGCGACGGGGCCGGCCGAGGGGACCATCGCCGACTTGATCCGAACGCTGAACCGTCGTGCGCGCCGGATCGTCTCGCTCGATCTCCCCTCGGGGCTCCACGCCACGCACGGCACCGTCGGCGGTCCGATCGTCCGTCCCGTTCGGACCCTCACGCTGGCGCTGCCCAAGACCGGCCTCGCCGACCCTGCCGCCGACCTCGCCGAGCTGTGGCTGGCCGACATCGGCATTCCGCCCGAGGCGTTCCACCGCGTCGGGCTGACGTCGTACCGGACGCCGTTCCGAACGGAGGACCGGGTCCCGCTTCGCTGCACCGGCACCTGGTCGACGCGCTGCCGCGACGTCGTGTCCCCTGGCTGAGACGTCCGGTGGCGCGCCGCGACGACGCCCTGATCGACGACGCCCGGATCGGAGCGTCGCCGGTCAGGGCAGCTCGTCGCGCCAGGCGGCCGCGTCCGAGGTGGTCGCGATCCCCAGCAAGCCCTGATCGTGCCGACCGTGCTCGGTGATCAGGACCGCCTCGAGCCGGGGGGCGTCGACGAACGCCTCGACGACCTCCAGCGCAGGGACGTCCCGCGCGACGAAGATCCAGTCACGCCGGTCCTTCTGGACGGCCAGAACGTCGGCGACGGTCCGTCCTGCGATCGCGCCCAGCGGCCCGTCGGACGGATCGCGAGGCGGCTCCGAGGGCGCATCGAACGTCGCCGCGAGCCAGCGGACGATCCCGGCCGCCGTGAGCAGCCCCTCGAACGCGCCGGCGTCGTACACGGGAAACTGGGTGATCGAGCGGTCGCGGATCGTCGCCAGGACGTCGGCCAGACGGTCGCTCACGTCCACGGCGACCACGTCGCGCCGAAACGCCTCGTCGGCACGGACCGGCGTGACCAGGCGATCGTGAATCGCGCGGATCTCGTTCAGAACGTCCCGACTTGGAATCGACAGGTACGCGAAGCGCTCGTAGCGGTCGTGCACGATCACGTTGCGCAGGTCGGAGAACGCCAGCATCGCTTCGAGGTCGCCGCGCCACCAGCGGTGCCGGTCCGCGAAGCGGTGCGCCGCGGTCTTGAACCCTTCGTGGTCGGCGACGCCGGTGCGCCGCTTCAGCTCGCGCTCGATCCGGTTGAACGCGGTCAGGAACTCCTCGGCCTCGTGCGTGCCGGGGGGCGGACCTTCAGGGCGATCGTCAGCTGGTGCGGTCATGGCCGACTGTACCCAGCGCCCCTGCCGCCACGCCCTGCCCGCCGTGCGGCACGACCGCACCGACGTCCGCGAGGGGGACGGTCTCCTCCGCCAGGAAGCGCCTGAGGAACACGCGCGTGGCGCCCACCGCGGTCGCCTCGGCCGCGACGACGTGGGCCCGGCGCACGATCAGCGCGTTGTCCAGCAGGGTGGGAAGGCGACGCCGGACGTTCGTCTCGAGCCGGTCCAGAAGGGCGGCGGGGGCGCCGGCGAGGCCCCCGCCGATCACCAGCAGCTCCGGCTGCAGCAGGTGGACGAACGCGGCGACCTGGTCGCCGAGCACCCCCAGCATCCGTGTGATCACGCGTTCTGCCGGCTGCTCGCCCTGGGCGGCGCGGAGGAGGATCTCGTCGAGCCGCCGCCGCACCTGCGCCGGGGTTCGCGGGGAAGGCGGGCGCTGGGAGGAGGGTCCCTGCACCGACTCCGGCCCCGGCGTGCCCGCGGCTTCGCGTTCGTAGCTGGCGACGAGTCCGTGCATGCGGAGCAGCTCGGCGTCGCTGGCGTCGCCCCCTCCGGCCAGGAGCTCCGGCCCGACCAGGCCCGCGTTGCCGAACGGTCCCGCGTACGGCGCCCCGTCCAGGAACATGGTGAACTTGACGCCTTCGGCGTACCCGACGTAGGCGTACGTTCGCGCCTCTTCGCCCAGGCCGAACTCGGCGCTGGCGAGGGCGTCCATGTCGTTTCCGATCGTGACGTGGAGCCCGGTCGCCTCGCGAAGTCGGCCGGCGAGCGGCAGGTTGTTCCAGTTCGGGACCCGGCCGATCGTCACGACCGTGCCGGTGACGGGATCGATGAAGCCCGGCGTCGCGATCCCCAGGCCCACCACCCGCCGCTCGGGCCGGCGCCTGCGGAGATCGGCGAGGAACGCCAGCACCGCTTGGTGCACCGCGTCCGGCTCCGAGGTCGACCAGCTCGTCGGGAACGACGTCGTCCAGAACCCGGCCGGTCAGGTCGGTGGCGACGAGGCGCATGCCGGGATGGGCGAGGTGGACGCCGACCAGCGTCAGGACGTCGTCGTCGAGGCCGAACAGGTTGGCGGGCCGCCCGCCGGTCGCCTCCTCGCGCCCGACCACACGGGTCCAGCGTGCCGACGTGAGCTCCTGCACGGCGCGCCGCAAGGTCGGCGGACTGGTCCCGGTCGCGCCGGCGAGGTCGGCCAGCGACATCGGCCGGACGGCGAGCTGCGTGAGGATCGATCGTTGCATGTCCATGGTCATCGGTTTCAAAGGGCCGCCGGGCTGCACCATACCCGGCCGGCCGCGGGGCAGGGAGGTGGGTTGACACCTTTTGGAAAGTGTAATACAAAAGAGTATCCTTTTTCGCTCGCGGACCGCCGCAGGCGCCACAGCCCGACACCCCACTTCATGATCGAGCCCCAGCTTCAGGAGGCCCTCCGTCACGATGCTCCCCGGCTACGAAGGACTCTCGCCCCGCTACGGCGACCTCCACAACCACTGCGCGCTCAGCTACGGCGCCGGGTCGGCGGAGGACGCGCTCCGCAACGCGCGCCTGCAGCTCGACTTCGTCAGCGTCACCGTTCACGGCGCCTGGCCCGACGTCCCGCGCGACGATCCCGACCTCGACTACCTCGTCGCCTACCACGACCGCGGCTTCGAGCGCGCCCGCGAGGTGTGGGACGACTACCTCGCCCTGACCGACGCGGCGTACCAGCCGGGCCGGTTCGTCACGCTTCCGAGCTTCGAATGGCATTCGATGGCGTACGGCGACTACTGCGCCTACTTCAAGAACGGCGCGGGCACCCGCATCGTCGACGCGCCCGACCTTCCCTCCCTGCGAACCGCGGTCCAGGCGATGAGCGAGGACGCCATGCTCGTCCCCCACCACATCGGCTACCAGCGGGGCTACCGAGGCATCGACTGGCGCGCGTTCGACGAGTCGCTGTCGCCGGTCGCCGAGATCGTCTCGTTCCACGGCGCAGCCGAGAGCTGCGACGGCCCCGTCCCGTACCTGCACGCCATGGGGCCCCTTCACGTCGAGGGCACGGCCCGCCACGGCTGGCGGATGGGGCACCGCTTCGGGGTGATCGGCTCCACCGACCACCACGCCGCCGTTCCCGGAGCGTACGGCTACGGACGCCTGGGCGCCTGGCTGCCCTCGCTGGACCGGGACGCCCTCTGGGAGGCGCTCCGCCAGCGTCGCACCTGGGCCCTGACCGGCGACCGGATCGACCTCGCGTTCACGGTGAACGGCACGCCGATGGGCGGCGTGGCCGCGCCCGCAGAGACGCGCGAGGTCGAGGTCGACGTACGCGGAGGCGACGGGATCGAGTACGTCGAGATCCTGCACGACGAGCGCGTCGTGCACCGTGAGAGCGTGTTCCCGCAGCGCGCAGGCCCCGGCCGCGTCAAGGTGCACGTCGAAGTCGGCTGGGGCGAAGCCAAGCACGCGACCCTCTGGGACGTCACGCTCCGCGTTCGCGACGGCGCCGTGACGTCGGTCGAGCCACGCTTCCGCGGTCCCCTTCCCAGCGTGCCGCCGCGCGAGGGCGAGCCGTTCTCGCCGCACACGCTGGAGCGGCCCTCGCCGGACGCCGTCCGTTTCACCACGAGAACCTGGCCCAACCCGGCCTCGGCGGTTCCGGCCAGCGAAGGGGTCTGCCTCGAGCTCGACGTGGACGACGCGACGGTGCTCGACGCCGAGGTCAACGGCCAGTCGATCGAGATTCCCCTGCGCGACCTGTTCGAAGGGTCGCGCTCGCACCACCTGGCAGGCTTCGTCTCCCCCGCGGTCCGCATTCGCCGCGCCATCGCAGAATCCGAGTTCGCCACCCGATTCCGCTTCCGCCACCAGGTCCCGGCCGCAGACGATGATCTGTACCGGGTCCGGGTCCGCCAACGCAACGACCAGTGGGCGTGGAGCTCCCCCGTCTGGGTCGGAGATCCCCCGTCCGGAAAGGAGCGCGCAGAAGGCCGAGCCCGGTAGCACGCCCCCTTCGCCATCGGCGCACGACGCGCCCCCAAGGAGACCCTCCATGACGACCGCCTTCCGACTGTTTCTCACACTCGCCCTCGCCTTCGCGGCGACCGCCTTCGCCCAATCGTCCGAGATCGACTGCATCACCGACGACCCCGCCACCATCACCTACGTCGGCGACCCCGTCGGCAACCTCGGCGAGATCGAGCTCGAGTCGATCGCCGCGTTCGAAGAGGCCTGCCCGCACATCACGGTCGAACGCGTCCCCGGGCCGGCCAACGCCAGCGACCTGCTGGCCAACTACCTCACCATGCTCGAAGCCGGCAGCGGCGACATCGACGTCATGCGCGTCGACGTGATCTGGCCCGGCGTGCTGGCCGAGAACCTCGTCGACCTCGCGCCCTACTTCAGCGACGAGGAGCTCGACGCGCACTTCCCCGGCTACATCGAGAACAACCGCATCGGCGACGAGATGGTCGCGATCGCCTTCCGGCTGGGCGCGGGCATGCTCTACTACCGCACCGACCTGCTCGAAAAGTACGGCTACGACGGACCGCCCGCCACCTGGGACGAGCTCGAGGCGATGGCCGCGACGATCCAGGAAGGCGAGCGGGCCGACGGCCACGACGAGTTCTGGGGCTTCGTCTGGCAGGGCAACAACTACGAAGGCCTCACCACCAACGCGCTCGAATGGCAGATCTCCAACGGCGGCGGCAGCATCGTCAGCCCTGACGGCGAGATCGAAGTGAACAACGACGCCACCATCGAAGCGTTCGAGCAGGCCGCCGGCTGGGTCGGCACCATCAGCCCGCCCGGGGTCGTCGGCTACGCCGAAGAGGACGCACGCGGCGTGTGGCACGCCGGCAACGCGGCGTTCATGCGCAACTGGCCGTACGCCTACAGCACCACGCTCGACAGCGAAGCGATCTCCGACGACTTCGAGGTCGCAGCCCTTCCGGCCGGCGACTCCGGCGAGTACGCCGCCACCATGGGCGGCTGGAGCATCGGCGTGAACCGCTACAGCGAGAACGTCGAAGCCGCCGTGGCGTTCGCCGAAGCACTTCGCGTCGTACGAGGAGCAGAAGCGCCGCGCGATCGAGAACGCCATCAACCCGACGATCGCCGCGCTCTACCAGGACGCCGACGTGATCGAGGCCACGCCGATCTTCGAGGGCCTCGACGAGGTGTTCATGGGCGCCGCTCCGCGACCCTCGACCGTGACCGGGTCGGACTACAACCAGGTCTCGACGCTCTACTCGACCGCCGTGCACAACGTCCTGACCGGCGAGCGAAGACGCCGCGACGGCGATGGCGCTGCTCGAGCTCGACCTCGAAGCGCTTCTCGGCGACTGATCGCTCTCCTCTCCGGAGAGCGCCGCTGGCCGCTCGCCGGGCCTATCTTGCGGAGAACCCTATGAACCGCGCCTCCCGACCCGCTCGTCCGGATCCGACCCCGTCGACGCGTGCCTTGGGCGCGCTGCTGGTCGTGGCGGGGCTCGGCGCCATCGTCGCGCTGGTCGTCGCGGTCGCCACGAACCCCGACGTCCGTGCCGGCTTCGACACCTCCCTCGGCGACGACCGCCCGTCGTGGATCCTCGCGATCCTCGACCGGTTCGGCCTGCTCGTGCCCGGGCTGATCCTCGCCGTCGGGGCCACGATCGTCCGAGCCGGGATCGACGTGGCGCGACGCGAGGCGGCGACCCTGCGCATGACCCGTGACGCCGCTCTCTGGGCCGTGATCGCGCTGGGCATCGCGACCGTCGCGAGAGCGCTGCAAGGAGCACCCCTGGTCCCGGCCGGAGCGTCGCCGTGGGCGTCGCTGACGACCGGCACGCTGGGTCCGCTGCTCGGGGCGGGCGCAGCGCTGGCCCTTCGGCTCGGTCTGAGCCGCGCCGCCGATGCGCCCGACCTGCCCAACGAGCCGCTCCCCGCGCGCGAGCGGCGCGCCGCCTGGAACCTGCTGGTGCCGGCCCTGCTGATCCTGGTGATGGTGGCCGCCCGTCCACTCGAGGCGACGATCATCACCAGCCTCACCGACAAGCGTTTCGCCTCCGACCAGGTCCCGAACTTCGTGGGGCTGAAGCACTACCGCGAGCTGCTCACCGTGCGGTTCGACGAGCTCCAGTGCCGCCGCGACGACGCAGGGCGCATGCGCGACGGAACGCGCGACGGACAGCGTGCGCTGGGATGCCGCTTCCACGCGATCGCCTGGTCGAGGGCTACCGGACCGCGTTCGACCTGGAACGTTCCGTTCCTCACGCCCGACGACCGAGCGATCTCGGTCAGCGCGCTCGACCGACTGTGGATTCGCAGCATCTGGGTCACGCTCGTCTTCACCGTCTCGTCGGTGTCGCTGGAGCTCGTGCTGGGGCTGTTCATCGCGATGACCGTCCACTCCAGCTTCCGCGGCCGCGGCGCGATGCGGGCGGTGATGCTGATCCCCTGGGCCATCCCCACGGTCGTGTCGGCACGGCTGTGGGAGCTGATGCTCAAGGACACCAGCGCGGGCGTCGTGAACCGCTTCCTGATGAGCATCGGAGCGATCGACATGCCGCAGGCCTGGCTCACCACATCGGCGCTGCAGCTTCCCTCGGTGATCATGATCGACGTCTGGAAGACCGCGCCGTTCATGGCGCTGCTGCTGCTCGCGGGGCTGCAGGTGATCCCGAAGGAGCTGTACGAGTCGGCCAAAGTCGACGGCGCCAGCCCGTTCCGCGAGTTCGTCGCGATCACCCTGCCGCTGCTCAAGCCCGCGATCGGCGTGGCGCTGATCTTCCGCACGCTCGACGCGCTGCGGGTGTTCGACCTGTTCCAGGTGCTGTTCGGGCGGGCCTCGCACAGCATCTCGACCTACAACTTCGACGTGCTGATCAACAATCAGCAAGCCGGCTACGCCTCGGCGATCGGGGTGTTGATCTTCGTGCTGATCTTCGGCTTCGCCGTGGCGTACGTTCGCGTGCTGGGGGTGAACCGCTCGTGACGCGCTCCCGACTTCGCCACCTCGCGCAGCGCACCGCGTTCTACTTCCTGGTGCTGCTGGTCGCGCTGTACGCCCTGGTGCCGTTCATCTGGGCGATCTCGACCTCGCTGAAGGGCGAGAGCGAGCTGTTCGGACCGGCCACGCTGATCCCGCGCGATCCCACCTTCGCGAACTACGCCAACGTGCTGAGCAGCGGGCCGTTCATGATGTCGCTCGCGAACTCGGTCCTCGTCGCCGGCGGCAGCGCGGTGCTGGCGCTCGGCGCTGGATCGTTCGCCGCCTACGCGCTGGGACGGCTCCGGTTCCGAGGCAAGCAGGCGATGCTGTACGCGGTGCTGGCGATGACGATGTTCCCGCAGATCTCGGTGCTCAGCGGCATGTACGAGAACGTCCGCGAGCTGGGCATCTTCGGTACGCAGGCGGCGATGCTGTACGCCTACCCGCTGTTCACGCTGCCGTTCGCCGCCTGGGTACTGACCAGCTTCTTCCGTGGTCTCCCGCGCGAGATCGAGGAGGCCGCCGTCGTCGACGGCGCCACCACCGCCCAGATCTTCGCGCGCATCCTGCTCCCGTTGACGGTGCCGGCGCTGGTCACGACCGGCCTGCTGACGTTCATCGTCTCCTGGAACGAGTACCTGTTCGCGCTGAGCTTCACGATCACCAACCCCAGCGCGCAGACGGTCCCGGTCGCGATCGCGCAGTTCGCCGGCATCGTCGAGCAGCAGGAGCCGATCGCCGAGATCATGGCCGCCGCGATGATCGTCACGCTGCCGCTGGTGGTGCTGGTGCTGGTGTTCCAGCGCCGCATCGCCGCGGGCCTGACCGCCGGCTCGGTGAAAGGATGACCGTGACCTCCGACCCCACTGCCGGGACCACTGCCGGGACCACTGCCGGGACCGTTCCCGAAGGCGCCCGACCGAACCTGGTCCTGATCGACTGCCACGACCTCGGCCGCCACCTCGGCTGCTACGGACACCCGACGGTGCCGTCCGACGCGCTCGACGGGCTGGCGCGCGACGGGGTGCGCTTCGACAACGCCTTCTGCACCGCCCCGCAGTGCAGCCCGAGCCGGGCGTCGCTGTACACCGGACGCCACGCGCACGACGTCGGCATGCTGGGCCTGGCGCACGCACCGTTCGACTGGCGCCTGCATCCGGAGGTGCGCTACCTGGCGAGCTACCTCCAGCAGGCCGGCTGGCGGACCCACCACATCGGCGTGCAACACGTGATTCGCGACACCCCGGAGCACGTCCGCTCGCTGGGCTTCGACGTCCACGCCGCACCCCACGCCCAGGCGTCGCGGGTCGCGGACGAAGCGGCCCGCACGATTCGGGGCGCAACCGGCCCGTTCTTCGTGAACGTCGGCTTCGAGGAGCCGCACCGCGACAGCCGGTCGGACGGTTCAAGGACCACCCTCCGTTCGACGCCCGCGGGGTGGAGGTCCCGGCGTACCTGCCGGACACGCCCGCCGCGCGCGACGAGATGGCCGAGCTGCAGGGCACGATCAAGGCGATGGACGACGGCGTGGCGCGCATCCTGGCCGCCGTCGCCGAGCGGCCGGACGCGGAGAACACCTGGGTCGTGTTCACCACCGACCACGGCCTCGCGCTCCCACGCGCCAAGGCGTCGATGTACGACCCCGGCCTGGGCGTGGCGCTGATCATGCGCTGGCCCGCGCGGGGGCTGACGGGGGGCCGCACGATCGACGCGCTCACCAGCCACGTGGACCTGGTCCCGACCGTGCTGGAGGGGCTCGGGCTGAGCGCGAGCGACGATCTGCACGGTCGCAGCCTGTGGCCGCTGCTGCGCGAGGAGACCGACCGGCACCACGCGGCCATCTTCGCGGAGAAGACGTTCCACACCGCGTACGAGCCGCAGCGCGCGGTCCGGACCGAGCGCTACAAGCTGATCGCGAACCTGGAAGTCGACGTGATGAACATCCCCGGCGACGTGCTGCGCAGCCCGATCACGGCCACCATGGTCGACCGGATCGCGGCCGAGCGCCCACCGCTGGAGCTCTACGACCTGATCACCGACCCGGACGAGGTCGACAACCGCATCGGCGACCCCGCGCTGGCCGAGGTCGCAGCGGAGCTGAAGCGCGAAGCTCGTCGCCTGGATGGAGCGCACCGACGACCCGATCCTGGACGGTCCGATCGCGCTCGCCCTACCGCGCACGCCGCCTGCCGGGCGCTGGGCCTTCCGGCCGAGCCCGACCCGTACGCATGACGGCGCGACCCGGCGACCCCGGGACGCGGCCCGGCGGCGACGCGCCCCGCGAGCGTGACGGAGCACCGGTCGAGGTGCTCGTGCTCGGCCCGGCCTACTGCGACCTGCTGTTCGTGGGCCTCGACGGGCTGCCCGCCCTGGGCACGGAACGGTTCTCGGACGGGTTCCTGACCACCGCCGGGGGAAGCGCGATCACCGCGATCGCGCTGCGCCGGCTCGGGCGCCGCGTCGGGCTGGTCGCCGACGTCGGCGACGACGCGCTCGGCCGGATCGTGCGCGAGGTGCTGGAGCGAGAGGGGATCGCGACGTCGTGGCTCCGCGACCGGATCGGCGTGCCCACCCCCGTCACCGCCGTGCTGTCCACCCCCGCCGATCGGGCGTTCGTGACGTACCTGCCCCCCGCGGCGGCGCCGGCCGATCTTAGCTCGATCCTGACGGCGTCCGGGGCCCGCCACCTGCACGTGGCCGGCTTTCCCGCGGCGATCGCCGATCCCGACGTCGCCGAGACCGCGCGCGCCCACGGCGTGACCGTATCGTTCGATCCCGGCTGGGACGAAGCGGCGCTTCGCGACCCGAGCGTGCGGCGGCTCGCCCTGGCGTGCGACGTGCTGATGCCGAACCTCGTCGAGGCGCACCTGCTCGCTGACCTGGAAGACGAGTCCGACGGGTGGGGACCGGACGCCGCCTCGCGGACGCTCGACCGCCTGGCGAGCATGCGGCCGGATCGGACCACCGTCGTCAAGGACGGCCCGCGCGGCGCCGTCGGCATCGACGGCGCCGGACGAGCCTCGGCCTCGTCGCCCCCGGTCGAGGCCACCGACCCGACGGGCGCCGGCGACGTGTTCGACGCCGGCTTCCTGGACGCCTGGCTGAACCGAGAATCGCTTGACGACGTGCCTGCAGCGTGGCGCGCTGAGCGGCGCCCGCGCGGTCACGGCGTACGGCGGCGCGAGCGCGGCGCCGACGCGCGACGAGCTGGACGCCGCCTGGACGACGCCTGTCCGAAGGAGGAGAACCGTGGTGAAGATCGCGATCATCGGCGGCGGCAGCGCCTACGCGCCCGGACTGCTGCAGGCGTTCGCGGCCGAGGCCGACGCGTTCGAGGGCGCGCAGCTGACGCTGATGGACGTCGCCGAGCGCGAGCTCGAGATCGTCCATCGCCTGGGCCTCCGGCTGTTCGAAGGCACCGGCCTGCACCTCGACGCCACCACCGACCGCCGCCAGGCGATCGACGGCGCGACGCACGTCCTCACCACGTTTCGGCAGGGCGGCCTGTCCGCCCGACACCTCGACGAGAGCGTCCCGCTCCCGTTCGACGTCGTCGGTCAGGAGACGATCGGTCCCGGCGGGTTCTTCTTCGCGATGCGCACGCTGCCCGTCGTCCGCGAGATCGCGGACGAGATCGCCCGCTGGGCCCCCGGCGCCACGCTGGTGAACTACACCAACCCGACCCAGATCGTCGCGGAAGCCGTCAACCGCTACACGGCCGTGCGGTGCATCGCGATCTGCGATCAGACCGACGACGATCGGGTCCATATCGCCCAGGCGCTCGACCTCGCCCCGGAGGACGTCGAGCTCGAGTCGGTCGGCGTGAACCACGCGACCTGGAGCAGCCGCTGTCGGATCGAGGGCGAGGACGGGATCGCACGCATGATCGCCGAGCACGACCGCGTCCAGGCGCGACCCGACGTCTCGAGCCGCACCAAGCGGCAGTTCGCGCTGACGCGGCACTACCGCCAGGTCCCGAACAGCTACCTGCAGTACTACGCCTACCGCGACGAGACGCTCGCGGACGCGAAGGCGGCGTCGCGGACCCGCGCCGAGACGATCGCCGAGGAGCTGCCCGGGCACTACCGCCACTTCGCGGAACAGGCGGACGCCGAGACCCCGCGACTGAGCCGGGGACGCGGAGGCTCCGTGTTCGGCGACTTCGCGGTGCGCGTGCTCCGCGCCCTCGTGACCGGCGAGGCGGCGCGGTTGACCCTCAACGTTCCCAACGCGGACCGGGCGGTTCCCGACCTCGATCCGGAGCGCGTGGTCGAAGTCCCCTGCCTGGTGGAGGGAGGCCGCATCGTGCCCGAGCCGCAGCCGCGCCTCGCGGCCGACCGTCGCGGCCTGATCAGGATGCTGGCGGACTACCAGGCGGCCGCCGCGGACGCCATCTGGGAGGGCGACAGGGCGGCCGTGACGCGCGCCCTGGCGAGCAACCCGCTGGTCGGCTCGGTCCGGAAGGCGGACGCGCTCCTGAACGCGCGGGCGCGAGGCGACGGCGCGTAGGCCCGACCTCGCGGAGCGGGCTGGCCGGGTCGCTCGATCACGCTCCGGTAGCGTGTCGTCCATGGACCCGATCGCGCAGATCCGCGCTCACCGCTCGATCCGACGCTACCGACCGGACCCCGTCGGCGACCAGCTCCTGGACAGGCTGCTGGAGGCCGGCATTCGCGCCTCGTCGTCGGGAACATGCAGGCCTACTCGATCGTCGCGACGCGCGATCGCGCCCTGCGCGAACGTCTGTACGTGCCGCACATGGAACAGGAGATGGTCCTCGAAGCACCGCTGCTGCTCACGTTCTGCGCCGACTTCCGGCGGATGCGGCGCTGGCTGGCGCTGAGCGGCGCGGAGGACGGATTCGACGACCTGTTCTCGTTCCTGGTCGGCGCGATCGACGCCGTGCTGGTGTCGCAGAACGTGGCGCTGGCAGCGGAGGCCGAGGGTCTGGGCATCTGCTACCTGGGGAGCACGCTGGCCAACTGCGACCGGGTCGGCGAGATCCTGGAGCTTCCGCCGGGCGTCGTGCCGGTCGCGGGCTTCACGCTGGGCTGGCCCGCCGAGGACCCGCCGCTACGCGACCGCCTGCCGCTGGACGGCCTGGTGCACCGCGAGACGTACCGCGATCCGGACGACGCGCGGCTGCTCGAGATCTACCGGGACCGCGAGACCGCCGGCTGGGAGCGCTACATGGCCCGCCCGGAGCTGCGGGCGCGCGTCCAGGCCGCCGGCGCGGAGAACCTCGCGCAGCTCTACGCCACGGTCAAGTACCCACGCGCCGACGGTCATGCGTTCGCGCGGTCGGTCCGGGCGTACCTCGCCGCGCAGGACTTCATGAACGACGCGTAGGTCTCGACCCCTGCCCCGCCCGCTCGTGCTGGGGCTTCGGCCCTCGAACCAGCGGCGCCGTGGCCACGATTCCGGCGATCGGCCCCAGCGCCAGCGGCAGCCAGATCCGTTCCGGAGGCCAGGCGACGGCCGCGGCGGTCAGCGCCTGGATCGCCGGGATCGTGACGGCGAAGCCGATGCTGTTCACGATCGTCAGCGCAGAGCCTCGGACCTCGGGAGGCGCCGTGCGCGCCACCAGCGTCGAGAACTGCGGCGAGTCCCCCACCACCGCGAATCCCCACAGCGTCACGGCGAGCGCGAACCACGCCCCGCTCAGGCCGAACAGCCACGGCGAGGCGAGCCCGATCGTGCCCGACGCCGCCAGCATCGCGAGCGCGACCCGGGCGCTCCCGGCCCGTGCCGAAGCGAGGCCGCCGATCACGCAGCCCGCCGCGCCCACGGCGATCACCGCGAACGCCCCGGCGGATACCGTCGCCGCCTCGGCTTCCGGAAACCGCGTCGCCAGCAGGACCGGAACGAACGCCCAGAACGCGTACAGCTCCCACATGTGCCCGAAGTAGCCCGAGCGCGGCCGATCGGAACTCGGCGACACGGAACACCGCGGCGATCGCCCCGGGCCGGAACCCCTGGCCGGCGCTCCGGTACGGGCCGTCGGGCACGAGCAGCCAGACGGCGAGCCCGCCGAGCACCGCCAAGACCGAGGTTCCCTGCACGACCGTCTGCCACGGTAGATCTGCCGCCCCGGCCGCGAGAAGGTGGGGAAACGCCGTCCCCAGCACCAACGCTCCGACGAGCCACCCCAGGGCACGGCCCAACCCGGCTTCGAACCAGTCCGCGGCCAGCTTCATCCCGACGGGATAGATGCCCGCCAAGAAGAACCCCGTCAGGAACCTGAACGCCAGGATCCAGGCGTAGTCGGTGGCGACCGTTCCCACCCCGAGGTTGACGACCGCTCCGGCGACCGCCGACAGCACGAACACCCGCGAGGGCGAGAACCGATCCGCGATCGTCGCGACGGCGTACGCCAGCGTGCCCACGATGAACCCGATCTGCACCGCCGACGTGAGCGGGCCCAGCGCGGTGGCGGGCAGGCCGTACGCGCTCTGCAGATCGCTCAGCACCGCGTTCCCAGCGAACCAGAGCGAGGTACCCGCGAACTGCGCGGCGACGATGATCGGCAGGATCCTGCGGGGCCGGAGGTGCCCGGCTTCCTCCTCGCCAGCGTCGCCCGAGCGTCCGTCGTTCGTCTTCCGCACGTTCTGCACGGCCGACTGTACCCGGCGGCAGCGAACGGTCGACGTCGGATTCGATGCCGACGCCGCCCAGCCGGGAGCGTGCGACGCGCAGGCCGCTCGCGGTAGGCTGGATGCATGCGCATCGGAATCGTATCCGACGTCCACGACGCGCTCTCGAACCTGCGTGCGGCGCTCGACGAGCTTCGCAGCGCGGACGTTCTTCTGGTCGCGGGCGACCTCTGCTCGCCGTTCGTGCTGCCGATCCTCGCAGACGGGTTCGCGCACGGCGACGTCCACATCGTGTTCGGGAACAACGACGGCGACCGGTTCCGGATGCAGCGCGTGGCAGCGGACCTCGCGAACGTGCACTTGCACGGCGAGGCGTGGACGGGCGAGCTCGGCGGGCGAACGATCGCGATGAACCACTTCCCCGCCGTCGCCGTGACGATGGACCCGGCACGCTTTCATCTGATCGTGTTCGGGCACGATCACCGGCTCCGTACGGAACGCACCGAGGCGGGCGGCTGGCGCCTCGATCCCGGCTCGCTGCTGGGCTACGACCCTGCCGAACGTCAAGACGTGTCGCCCACGTTCCTGATCTACGACACCGAGAGCGACGAGGTCCAGAGTCTCGAGATCCCCCCTGGATCCGGCTCGGCACGCACCCGGGCGTGAGCGCTCGTCAGTCCGCGGGCGGCGCCGCGTGCGTCGCGGCCGCCACCACGCCCAGGCCGACGTACACCGTGCCGGTCAGCCACCGCTGGATCCGCGTGGCGCCCGGGCGCCGCCTCAGAACGGCGCCGATCCAGCCGGCCGACAACGCGTAGAGCGAGTCCGTCAACGCGGCCAGCGCGACGAAGATCCCGCCCAGGACCAGCGTCTGCGCTGCGACCGGGCCCCGCGCCGGGTCGAGGAACTGCGGCACGAAGGCCAACACGAACAGCGCGAGCTTCGGGTTGAGCACGGTCACGACGACGCCCTGGGCGGCGATGCGCCGGAGCGACCGCTCCTGCGCGCCTGCGGACGTGAACGGCTCCGGGTCCCTCTCGAGCCACGTTCGAACACCGAGGATCACCAGGTAGCCCGCGCCGGCCCACTTCACGACGGCGAAGGCGGTGGCCGAGCTGGCGAGGATCGCCGAGAGTCCCAGCGCCGCCGCCCCGAAGTGCACCAGCGCGCCGCTGTTCACCCCGAGCACCGACGCCAGCCCCGCCGCCCTGCCCTGCCGCATCGACCGGGCCACGACGTACAGCACGGACGGTCCAGGCACGATCAGGAGCGCCAGCGAAGCGGCGACGTAGAGCACCAGCGATCCCGGTTCCAGCACGGCGAGCCTCCCGGTCCAATGTACCCGCCACGGTATCGTCGTGCGCATGTCTCCCTCCAAGAGCACCCGCCGCGTGATCGCGGCGCTTCACGCGCACGGCGTCGACACCGAGGTCCGCGACATGCCGGGCTCCACCAGGACCGCGCAGGACGCCGCCGACGCGGTGGGCTGCGACGTCGCGCAGATCGTGAAGTCGTTGGTGTTCGCTGCCGAGGACGGGCGCGCCTGGCTGATCCTGGTGAGCGGCCCGAACCGCGTCGATACCGACCTGCTCCAGGAGCGCACGGGATGCCCCGTGTCGATGGCCGATCCGGCCACCGTCCGCGAGGTCACCGGGTTCGCGATCGGCGGCGTCGCGCCGGTCGGACTGGCGCACGACCTGCCGGTGCTGATGGACGAGGAGCTCCTCCGCCACGACGTCGTCTGGGCCGCCGCCGGCACCCCGAAGAGCGTGTTCCCCGTCGCTCCAGGCGTTCTACGGCGCATCGCCGGCGCCGACGTCGTCCGCGTCGTCCGCACGGCATGAGCGCCACGTGAGCGGAGCCCGCTGGCGACGCCCGCCGTCGTGGCGTCTGTTCGTGCTTCGGCTGGCGCACCTGAACGTCGGCCTGATGGTGTTCGGGCTGAGCATCGCGCTCATGATCACGGCGAACATCGGGCTGGGGCCGTGGGACGTGTTCCACCAGGGCGTCGCTCAACGGACGCCGCTGACGATCGGCCAGGCGATGGTCGCCGCCGGCTTGGCGCTGCTGGTCGTCTCGGCCACGCTGGCCAAGGTCCGGCCGGGCGTCGGGACGATCCTGAACATGGCGCTGATCGGGCCGTGGGTGGACCTGTTCCTGGCGGTTCCGGGCTTTCCGGAGGCGGCCGGCGGCGCCGCCGGCTGGGGACTGTTCGTCGCGGGACTGGTGCTGAACGGCTTCGCGACCGGCCTGTACATCACCGCTGGCTTGGGGGCGGGCCCGAGGGACGGGTTCGCGATCGGCCTCGCCACGCTGCTGGGCACGCAGGTGCGGCGGGCGCGCACGCTCGTCGAGGTCGTCGTGCTGGCCACGGGCTGGGCGCTGGGCGGGACGGTGGGGCTGGGCACGCTGGCGTTCGCGGCCGGCATCGGACCCCTGATGCAGGCGGGCCTGCGCTCGCTTCGGGGGGTCGAGCGGGCCTACGCCGCGGCGTCGGACGCGGCCCGGCCCGCCCCTGCCGCAGCTCGGGTCGATCCACGCGCCGACACGCTCGACGAGCCGGTCTGAGGCGCTACTCGATCTCGATCCGCTCGACCGGTCCGAACTCGTCCAGCGGGCGATCGAACGCCGCCTCGTCGCCGACGACGAGGATCACCAGGTGAGCTGGATCGACGACCTGTCTCGCGGCGGCCTGGACGTCGCCCGGAGCGAGGGCCTGCATCGCCTCGACATGCCGAGCGAAGTAGCCGCCTGGAAGCCCCAGGAGCTCCACCCTGGCCGCTCGCTCGGCGACGGCCGCGACCGAGACGTCGCGGAACACCGAGCTGTTCACCAGCGTCGTGACGGACCGCTCGAGCTCGGCCTGCGTCACGCCCTCGTCGCGTAGCCGATCGATCTCGGCCAACAGCAGCCCCAGCACCTCCGCGGTGGCGTCCACGCGTGTGAACGCGTACGCCAGGAACGTGCCCGGAACCTCGAACCCCTGCGTGAGCTGCGAGCCCGTGGCGTACGCGAGGCCGCGGCGCGTCCGGATCTCGCTGAACAGCCGGCTGCCGAACCCACCGGCCCCCAGGACGTCGTTCGCGACGGTGAATGCGGAGTACGGCCCCTGGTAGGCGACCATGGCCGGCTGCCCGACGAGCACGATCGACTGCTGCAGGTCCTTCTGCGCCAGGTAGATTCGCCGCTCGGGCTCCGGGTCGTACGCCGGAAGCTCGGGCGGCGCGGCGACGTCGACCTCCCAGCCTCCGAACTCGCGCTCCAGGCGAGCGAGCATCCGTTCCGCGTCGAAATCGCCGGCGACCGCGAGGACGGTGGCCTTCGGACCGTAGTACGCCCGGTGGAACGCGACGAGGTCGCTCCGCTCGATCGCGCCGATCGTGGCCTCGGTCGGGTAGCGACCCGCCGGGTGGTCGCCGGCGATCCGGCGCTGGAACTCGCGCACGGCCAGCTGAACCGGGTCGTCGACGACGCGACGGATCGCCTCGAGCTGACGGCTTCGCTGCACCTCGATGCGTTCCGGGTCGAAGCCGGGGGCGACGAGCACGTCGCGCCAGATCGGCACGACCTGGTCCAGCGTGTCCGACAGCGCGGAGAACGACACGCTGGCCAGGACGTCGCTCGAGGACGCCTCGACCGACGCGGCCAGACGCTCCAGCGTGACGTCGATCGTCGCGGGCGAGCGCCCTCCGGCACCCCCTTCGCGCAGGAGGGCGGCCGTGAATCCGGCCAGGCCGGCGAGGTCGTCGGGGTCGTACAGGCCGGGCGCCTCGACGTAGGCCACGCCCGAGACGAGCGGCAACGTCCGGTCTTCGGCCAGATGGACGACGATGCCGTTGCTCAACACGGCGCGCACGGGCTCGGGCGCATCGAACGTCAGCGGTGGCGCCTCGATCTCGCTGGGGTGGGGCCAATCGGCAGGCTGGGCGAACGCGCCCAGCGACGTCGCGACGAGAAGAACCAGCAGCGACCGTGCAGCGAAGGCAGGGGTCGGACGGCCAACCGACCGTCGGGCGGGGTGGTGTGTACCTGGCATCAGCGGTCCTCCTCGCCGTTCGCGCCGTCCGATTCGTCCGCGCCCTCGCCGCCTGCGCGAAGCACGGCGACGGTGCGCTGGTCGTCCACGAAGGTGCGGGCCGCGACCTCGCGCAGCTCCTCGGCGTCGATCGACAGGTACACGTCGAGATCGTCGACCAGGCGCTCCCAGCCGCCGGCGAACAGCTCGTTGAACGCCAGCGACGAGGCCAGCCCCGCGTTCGAGGCGAGGCTCCGCACGGTCGAGGCCCGCACCTGGTTTCGGACCTTGTCGAGCTCGTCCTGCGTCACGCCGTCCCGCGCGAGCCGCGCCAGCTCGTCGTCGATCGCTGCGAGCAGATCGTCCGGTCCGAACGGGGCTCGCGGCTGGGCGTAGACGAGGAACAGGTTGTCCTCGCGCGTACCCGGGAACGAGGCGCTGCTGCTCACGCTCAGCGCCGAGCCGTCCTCGAGCACGAGCCGCTGGTACAGGCGCGAGGTGCGACCGTTCGTGAGGAGCGCGTCGATCAGGTCCAGCGCGAACGCGTCGCGCGTGGGCCAGGTCGGCTTTCGCCAGCCGACGGCGAGCTGCGGCTGGGCGTCGAAGGTGACCGCGACGCGACGCTCTGCGGTCTGCGGAGCCGCGTCCGGAATCCGTGGGGTCAGCGTCTCGCGGGCGGGAACCGCACCGAAGTAGCGCCGCAGGACCTCGACGTCGTGGTCGGGATCGACGTCCCCGACGACGACGAGGACCGCTCGATCCGGGGCGTAGAAGCTCTGGTAGAACGCCTCCGCCGCCGTCGCGGTCCAGCCCGCGATCTCCTCGGCCGAGCCGATCAGCGGCCGGCCGTACGGGTGCTCCGGAAAGGCGGTCGCCAGGAACGCTTCGATCAGGACGCCTGCGGGGTCGTCCTCGCTGCGTTGCCGCCGCTCCTCGCGCACGACGTCCCGCTCCTCGTAGAAGGCGCGGAACACCGTGTTCGCCATCACGTCGGCGTAGACGCGCGCGTACAGCTCCAGCCGGTTGGCGGGCAGCGACACGACGTACTGGGTCGAGTCGTAGCCGGTCGAGGCGTTCAGGCCGACGGCGCCCGCCACGCCCAGCAGGTCGTCCAGCGGCGCGCTGGACGCCAGCGCGTTGGCGTGCTCACGGGCGGCCGCGAACCGTTCCTCCGCTCGCGCGACGGCCTCGGCGTCTCCCGCGCGCCGAACGTGCGCCAGCGACAGCGCGGCCACCTCCACGGCGTCGAGGGCCTGGGCTTCGGCCCGGGCGTCCAGGCTCCCGATCGTGTCCGTCCCCTTGAACGCCATGTGCTCGACCATGTGGGCGATGCCGCCCAGCCCTGCCGGCTCGTCGATGCCGCCGACGTCGAACGCCAGGTGGAACGAGATCACCGGCGCGGAAGGCTGTTCGACGAGGATCAGGCGCATGCCGTTGTCCAGCGTTTCGGTGCTCACGCGTTGGGCGAGGTCCTGCGCGATCGCCGCCGCAGACGCCGCCAGGACGGCGCATGCCGCCAGCACGTGGTGGGTTCGCCACGGGCGCGCAGGTTGGCGCTCAGGTCGCGCAGGTCGATCGGGTCGTGGGGATCTCCGGAGTCCGAGCATGCGCCATGCTACGGGTCCGCGCCCGGCCAGGCTGCTGCCGACGTCACGCTTCCGACGTCGAGCGCGTCGCGGCCGTCGCGGTGCGACGTCGCGGCCGTGGCGCGGCTCGCCTGGCGCGGCCGGTGCCTCAGAGCGTCAGGCCCGCCAGGTGGAACGGTCCCTCCCGGCGGTACGCCTCGGCGTACGCGAACCGCCCGTGACCGCCCGCGCCGGCGGCGAGATGCGTGGCCCGGTCCAGCGCCCGGTGCAGCGACCGCCCGCGCTCGTACGGGTCGTCGATGTCGCCGTAGCCGGGAACGATCGCCTCGAGGTGCTCGGGCCGGTGCGTGCGCTCGAAGTGCCGTCCGCTGAACACCATCTGCGAGCGGAGCTCGTCCATCGCCCGCTCCTTCGCGCTCCAGACGTCGCTCACGTCGACCAGGCAGTTCGGCGCGTGGGGCGTCATGTAGTAGATCGCCTGAACGGCGTGCGGCGCGAGCTCGTGCAGCACGTCCACCCCGAAGTCGCGACCGGCCAGGGCGAGGCTCTCGAGCAACAGCGTCATCGCGGGACGCCTGTCGGGATCGAGGTCGTGCAGCGAGTGCTCGGGATCCTGGGTGATCACCACGTCGGGCCGCGTTTCGCGGATCACGCGCACCAGCTCGAGCTTCGAGGGGACGTCGACGGTGACCTCGCCGTAGCGCGTGTCGCCGAAGTCGACCTCGACGCCGAGGTGCTCGGCGGCACGCTGGATCTCGGGCCGACTCTCGTCCCTGGACAGGATCACGTGCGCGAACGAGTCGCCACCGCGTCGGGCGTTGATCGCCAAGGCGCCTCCCGCCTCGACCACCTCCATCCCGTACACGGCCAGCAGGAGCATGCGGAGCGGCTCTGGTTCCATTCGGGTCACCTCCCGGTGCGGCCGGCGTGATCGCGCACGCGCGGCATCAGGGCGCCCTCCAGCGAGCGGCCCACGAGCGCGAAGCCCAGCACGGTCGCGGCGATCGCCAGGCCGGGCGGCAGCACCCACCAAGGCCACGAGCCGGTCAGGAAGGCGCCTCGCGTCTGAGCGTAGAACAGAATCGTGCCCCACGACTTCTGGAGCGGGTCGCCCAGCCCCAGGAACGCCAGGCTGGCCTCGGCCAGCACCGCGCCCGAGACGGCGACGATGAACTGCGACAGCGCGACCGGCAGGACGGCGGGCAGGACGTGCGTTCGCAGCACGTGGCTGGGCCGACCGCCCAGCGCGTGAGCCGCTTCGACGTAGGCGTGCGCGGAGACGCTCAGCGCCTGACTCCGCACGACCCGCGCCGGTCGGGCCCAGATCACCAGGGTCAGCACCGTGGCGGTCGTGGCGACGCTAGGGCCCAGGAACGCCGCCAGCACGATCACCAACGGCAGGAACGGCAACGTGAGGACCACGTCGGTGATGCGCATGAGCACGACGTCGAGCCAGCCGCGCGCGGTGCCGGCGAGAACGCCGACGGCCGTGCCGAGCGTGACCGCGGCGAACGCCGCGAGCAGGCCGATGGTCAACGAGACGCGCGCCCCGACCAGCAGCTCGGAGAAGATGTCCTGGCCGACGTCGTTGGTGCCCAGCCAGTGCTGCTGGCTGGGTGCGAGGTACGGCGCGGCGACGGTGACGCTGGGATCGTACGGCGCCAGGGCGGGGCCGAACAGCGCCGCGCCCGCGGTGAGCGCCAGCAGGGTCGCTCCGAGGAGCGCGGCCGGCGTGGCCAGCGGGAGCCGGAGCCGTCGAGCGATCGACGCCGCGCCGCCGCGGGTCGATGCGGCGCGCGGCGCCAAGACCTGACGGGCCGCTCGCAGGTCGGACGCTCTCACGGCGAGATCCTCACGTCGCCCCTCGTCGCACGCGCGGATCGAGCAGCGGGTAGACGGCGTCGGCCAAGGCGTTGGCGAGGACCACCGACACCGTGAGCACGAAGAACGCGCCCTGCAGCACCGGATAGTCTCGACTCAGCACCGCCTGGTAGAGCAGCGTGCCGACGCCCGGGTAGGCGAAGACCGTCTCGATCACCGTGGCCCCGCCGACCAGGAACCCCAGGTTGAGGAACAGCAGCGTCGAGACGGGCAGCAGCGCGTTGCGGACGGCGTGGCGCATCAGCACGCGTCGCTCCGACAGTCCCTTGGCGCGGGCCGAGCGGACGTAGTCCTGACCCAGCACGTCCAGCATCGAGTAGCGCATCACCAGGTAGATTCCCGACAGGCTGGCCGCCGTCAGCGACGCGACCGGCAGCGCCAGGTGGCGTGCCACGTCGGCCAGATAGGCGACGCCGCCGGACGGACCGGCCGGCGTGGTGGCCCCGAAGGTCGGGAACCACCCGAACTGCACGGCGAACACCGCGATCGCCAGCATGCCGATCCAGAAGCTGGGCAGCGCGTCGACGACGATCGCTCCCGCGAGCGAGGCGGCGTCGAAGCGGCCGCCTCGCCGCCAGGCGGCGATCGCCCCGGCGACCACCCCGAACACCGTCGAGAGCAGCAGGCTGCTGCCGACCAGAAGCAACGTCCAGGGAAGCCGTTCGCGGATCGCTTCGGCGACGGGCATGCCCAGCTGGAACGATCTGCCCCAATCGCCGCGGACGATGTCCCCGAGGTAGTCCAGGTACTGCACGCCGAGGCTTCGGTCCAGGCCGTAGAGCGCCCGGATCTCGTCGAGGCGCTCGGGCGCGAGCGTGCCGACCTCCTCGCCGACCAGGTAGGGAAGCGGGCTGCCCGGCATGGCGCGCGGCAACAGGAAGTTGACGCTCAGCGCGACCCACAACACCAGGCCGTACTGGAGCACCTTTCCGAGCAGACCGTGCACCGCGCTCCCCTCCCCGCGCTTCAGCGCGCCAGGAACGAGTGGACGTTGAGGATCCCTTGACCCGCCATGTAGACCCAGCCGTCGTAGGCGTCCGGCCTGTAGGCGTAGGCGCCCTGCGGATAGAACAGCGTCACGAACGGTACGTCGCGGGCCACGATCTCCTGCACGCGAGCCAGCAGCTCGGCACGCTCATCGGGATCGGTCGCGCGCGTCGCCGCCACGGTGAGCGCGTCGACCTCGGGATCCGCGTAGCCGCTCAGGTTGAGGGTGCCCAGCGAGGGATCGCCGTGCAGCAGCCCGAGCAGGTTGGCGCGGGCGTTGACCGGCGCGCTCCAGCCGAACACCGCCAGCTGGTAGTCGCGTCCGCGCGAGACGTCGAACCCCGGCCAGGCCTTCTCGGTCAGGGCGTCGAACTCCATGCTGCGCACGTCGGCGTCGATCCCGACCGCGGCGAGGTCCTGCGCGATCAGCTCGGCGGCGCGCAAACGGGTGGGATTGTTGGACGGCGCGAGCAGCTCGAAGCCCAGTCGCGCGCCGTCCGCGCCGACGTACACGCCGTCGCGGCCCAGCGTGTAGCCGGCCTGCTCGAGCTCCGCCCGGACCGCATCGCGGTCCAGCGGAGCCGGCTCGGCCGTCTCCGGATTCGCGAACGGCGTGGCGGGGTGCAGGAAGCCGGGCGCGCCGACCGTGCCGGCGCCGAGCAGCAGCACCTCGACCAGCCTGCGGGTATCGATCGCGGCGGCGATGGCGCGGCGCACCGCCGGATCGCTGAGCTCTGGCCGGGTGACGTCCATGAGCAGCAGCGTGGTGGCGAAGCTCGATCCACGGGCGACCTCGAGGTTCGGTGCCGCCTCGAACGCGGCCACCGAGGCGGGCGGCAGGGCACGGGCGGCGGCGTCGATCTCGCCGGCGCGGAGCGCCTGGAAGGTGGTGGTCTCGTCGCGGATGATCGGTACGATGATCGTCGTCAGTGTCGGCTCGGCGCCCCAGAACGCCGGGTTCGCCTCGAACCTGTAGAAGCGCTCGGCCTCGATCTGGGTCAGCCGGTAGGGACCGGTGCCCACCGCCTCGCGGACCGCGCGGGGATCGTCGATCTCTCGGTAGACGTGCTCGGGCAGCATCGGAAGGTCGGCGAGGACCGCTTCCTCGAACGTCGCGTCGGGCGCGCCGAGCTCCAGGCGCAGCTCGTACGGACCGACGACGTCGATACGCGCGACCCGTTCCGCGGCGCTGGTGAAGCGGCTCATCACGTGCGTGCGGTAGTAGTCGAAGCTGAACGCGACGTCGTCCGCGTCGAACCGCTCGCCGTCGTGCCAGCGAACGTCGTCGCGCAAGCGCACGCGGTAGCGCACGACGTCGTCCTCGCCCGGTTCGCCCTCGCCGGGCTCGATCTCGACCGACGTCGCCAGCCAGGGGCGCGGCCGCAGCTCGGGATCCATCCGGAGCAGCGTGTCGAACACCAGGCTCATCAGCTCGTAGCCGGGATAGCCGGTGACGTAGGTGTACGGGGTGAGGCTGCCCTCGTCGCCGGGGATCGCCAGACGCAACGTTCCCGGCTCCTGCGCCTGAGCCGGCGAGGCGCCGCCGAGGACGAGCCAGGCCGCGACCGCGATCGTGACCACGATGCTGGACGAAGAGAGGATTCGGGCGGCTCGCTTCATGTCGGTCCTCCTCAGCGCGGCCCTCGTCGTAGCGCTCCTCGCTCATGGCGTCCGAGTGCATCGCAGCACGAGTCCTGTCGCCACTATTGCATGTAGTCGCAATAGATCCGTGGGACGTTCGCCCCCTGACACGTTCGCCGCAGGACCGTTCGCCGCAGGACCGTTCGCCGCTGGCACGGCGTCGCTACGACGACGGGCCGCCCGGCCCTTGAGCGGATGCCCGCGAGGTGGTATTCGGTGATGCATGTCGCACGACACCTGGAACTACCAGGACGCGCTCCGCCGCGACGGCTACCGGGTGACGCCGCAACGCGAACGGATCATGGACCTCGTTTGCCAGGCGGGCATGCGCCTCAGCGCCCAACAGATCTGCGAGGCGGCGCGAAGCGGCCCGCCCGCCATGAACGACGCGACCGTCTACCGCAACCTGCGCTTCCTGACCGAACGGAAGCTGCTTCGCGCCATCGAGCAGGACGGCCGCACCTGCTACGTGCTGGGTGGCCCCGCGGCGTCCCACCACCACCTGATCTGCCGCCGCTGCGGCGACGAGATCGAGATTCCCGACGACGCCACGAGCGAGCTGTACGCACGGCTCGAAAGGCGCTACGGCTTCCGCGTCGACGACGATCACCTGGTCCTGCACGGACACTGTCGCGCCTGCCTGGCGACCCCCTGACGATCGATCGCACGACCGGCGAAGCGACCGACCGGCCTGCCCGCCTCGGGTATCCTTTCCGGGCGTTCGCCTTCGTGCGCCCGTAGCTCAGGTGGATAGAGCAGGGGACTCCTAAGCCTCGTGTCGCAGGTTCGACTCCTGCCGGGCGCACCAACGACGGGGCGGCCAGCGCATCCGTCCACGGGTGTCGAATGCGCGCCGCGTTTCCTGCGTGTCAGCCCATCGTCGGAAAAGCGCCGACGCGTCCATCGCCTTCGCGCCGCTAGACTGCATGCGAGGAGGTGGACCATGTTGGTGCGCGAGTTCATGCATTCCGAGCCCGTCACGATCTCGCCCGACACGCCGCTTCTCGAAGCGGAGTGGCGCATGCAGGAAGGCGGGTTTCGGCACCTTCCGATCGTCGACGGCGACGACCGGCTCGTCGGCATCGTCAGCGACCGCGACCTGCGCGAAGCCGCGCCATCCGACGCCACCGTGCTTTCCCGCCAAGAGCTGACCTACCTCCTGAGCCGCCTGAAGGTGAAGGACGTGATGACGAAGCCGGTCCTCACCGCCCGCCCCGCCGAGCCGGCCGAGGCCGCCGCGATCCGCATGCGCGAGAACAAGGTGGGCGCCCTTCCCGTCGTCGACGACGAACGCCTCGTCGGCATCGTGACCACGGCGGACATGCTGGACGCGCTCGTACGCGCGCTCCAGGCGCAACGCACCGCGTCCAAGGCGTCGCGCGACTGAGCCCGTCTCACCCGCTTCACCGCCGCGAGCGGTACGACGGTGCATGCTTCGCGACCTGCTCCGCACCGCCCTTCCGCTGATCGCGCTCGCCACCGCACCGGGGGCCTGGGCGCAAGCGCCGGCCGACCCGCAGCCGTACCGCCTCACCGTGATCGTCTCCGAGCTGGGCCCTGCCGCTGCGCGCGGGGTTCTCGAACGCCGCGTCACCGAGGCGTGGGCCGCGAGGAGCGCTGGCCTCGGCGGCGTGTACGGCCGCGCGCTGGACGTGCGGGTGGTGGGCGACGCCGGAACGCCGGAACGCGCGGTGCGCGCCGCGCGCGACGCGATCGACGCCGGCGCTCACGCGCTCGTGTGCTGCAGCACCGCGGCCGCGACGACCCAGGTCGCGCCCGTGGCCGCGGGCGCGGGCGTCCCCCTGCTCTCGCCCACCGCCGGAGGGGTCGACGACGCGGCGGGGTGGCAGTTCGTCCTGGCGCCGGACGAAGCGACGCACCTCCAGGCGATCGTGCGCGACGCCTACGCTCGCGGCCTGAACCGACTGGGAATGATGACGCTGGAGGGACCGTTCGGCGACACCGCCGTCGAGCGGCTCCGCGGCTTCATGGGCGTGCCCGAGCTGCAGCTGGTCGGCGAGGCGCGCTACCCCGCAGACGCCACGGTCCTCACCCCCGAAGCGCTCTGGGTCGCGACCCGCGAGCCCAGCGCGATCGTCGTGTGGGGGCTGCGGGCCGACACGGCCGTGGCCGTCGAGGGCCTGAGGGCACGGGGCTGGGACGGACCCGTCTACCTGCGCGCTGCGCTCCTCGACCCGCTGGCGGGCGGGTTGCCCCGCGGCCTCTCGGGAGACGTGCGGGTCCCCGTCTCCCCCGCGTCGCTCCCGAGCGCCGTGGGCGACAGCGACCTGGCGGCGAGCTGGATCTTCGACGCTCGCGCCCTCGGGGACGGCCGACTCGAGAGCCGGCCCTACCTCGCGGACGGCGCGATCGTGCACGACGCGCTGGAGCTGGCGCGCCGCGCGCTCGAGCAGGCGGCCAGCTACGGCGTCGATCCGGCGAACCTGCGCGGCTTCCGGCTGGCGTTGCGCGACGCGCTGGTCACCCTTCCCGAGACCACCTTGGCGGCGGGAACGTATGACCTGACGATGGACTCGACGTCGGCGGCGCTGGCGCAGGGGCTCACGATGGCGCGCCTCGTGGCGGGCCGCCTGGAGCCTCTTCGCTGAGGCGCAGCCCAGCGCGCAGTGGGGCACGCCGCAGCCGCTGCCGGCGAGCCGCGACCGGCACGCTATGCTGACGCCAATGATCTCCACGCTGGAACGAATCCGAGACGAGTTCGAGACGCTCGAGCGCACGCTCGGCGATCCGGAGGTGCTGGCCGATGCGGCCCGCTACCGGAGCGTCACGCAGCGCTACGGCGATCTCAAACCGATCGTCGAGGCCTACCGGAGATACCGGGGGATCCTCTCGGCGATCGATCAGGCCAGGGAGCTGCAGCGCGACCCCGAGTTCAGCGAGATCGCGGGCGAGGAGCTCGACGACCTGGAGCCGCAGCGCGAGGCGCTCGAGGCGAGCTTGCAACGCCTGTTGATCCCCAAGGATCCGTTCGACCACAAGAACGTGATCCTCGAGATCCGCGCGGCCGCGGGCGGCGACGAGGCGTCGCTGTTCGCTCGCGAGATGCTCGAGATGTACAAGCGCTTCGCCGAGAAGCACGGCTTCGCCGTCGAGCTGCTCGACTCCGCCCCGACGGAGGTCGGCGGCCTGTCCAAGGTGTCGTCCGAAGTTCGCGGTCGCGGCGCGTATTCGCGCCTCAAGTACGAGTCGGGCGTCCACCGCGTCCAGCGCGTGCCCGAGACCGAGACCCAGGGGCGGATCCACACCAGCACCGTCACCGTGGCGGTGCTGCCCGAGGCCGAGGACGTCGACGTGGAGCTGTCGCCGACCGACTACCGGGTGGACGTGTACCGCTCGTCCGGACCGGGGGGCCAGTCGGTCAACACCACCGACAGCGCGGTCCGCCTCACCTATAGGGCCGGCACGGACGAAGAGATCGTCGTCACCTGCCAGGACGGCAAGAGCCAGCTCAAGAACAAGGACAAGGCGCTCGCCGTGCTCCGCGCCCGGCTGCTGGAGCGCGAGCGCTCCCGCGCCGAAGCCGAGGCGCGCCAGGCCCGGCTCGTCCAGATCGGCACCGGCGACCGCTCGGAGAAGGTCCGGACCTACAACGTGCCGCAGTCGCGGGTGACCGATCACCGCATCGGATTCACCACCCGGAACCTCGCCCAGGTGCTGGCCGGCGACCTGGACGAGATCGTAGACGCCCTGAGCGAGGCCGAGCAGGCGGAGCGGCTCACGCAGCTCGCCACCGCGGACCCGTCCACCACCGACCATCGCAGCAGCGAGCGGGCCGGTGGCTCGGCGTGAGTTCGTCGTTGCCGCAGCGATCCTCCTCGACGCGCGAGGACGGGTACTGCTCGTCGGCAACGACTGGCAAGGACACGGGAACGTTCGATGGACGCTGCCGGGCGGCGTCGTCGAGCGCTACGAATCCACCCTGGACGCGCTGAGCCGAGAGGTGTACGAAGAGACCGGGCTCACCGTCACCCGGATCCAGCACCTGGCGTACGCGGTCCACGTCGAGGACCGGCGACGCAACGATCGCGCCATCAGCTTCGCGTTCGTCGCCGACTACGACGGACTCCTGAACCCCCGCGATCCGGACGGCTTCATCGTCGAGGCCCGCTTCGTTCCGGCCGACGAGATCCAGCGGACGATCCCGATCCCGCCGCTGCGCGAGCCGCTGCTGGCCTACCTGAGCGACCGGCGGCCCGGACGGTTCTTCTCCTACGCCGGCTGGGACGGCCGCGGCATGCGCGTCATCGACGGCCTGCCCCCGGGCGTCACGGCGGGGCCGATGGACCCGGACGACGACTGACCAGAAGGTCCGCCCAGCGATGCCGCGGCGCGCGCTCCAAGGCGGCCAGCAGCCAGGCGCGCGCCTCGGGCGCCAGCGTCGCCGCGACCCGGCGCAGATCGTCGTCGTCCTCGGCCCGCGGGCGGCGGTCCGCGAGGCGTGCTTTCGTGAGCAGGACGATCTCGGGCGCCAAGGTGGGAACGTCCGTGACGGGGCCTCCGTCGGCCCCGGTCGGCAGGACCTGCGCACGGTGCCCCGACCCGGCTGGAACGCGAACGTGCCCGAACGCGCGGGCCAGCGGCCGCCGAACGCCGGCATCGCCACGCAGGCTCCACTGGCCGGGCGCTCTCGCCTCGAGCACCACGTCCCAGAACACGGGATCGTCCTGCACGCCGCGAGCCGACGCCAACGGCGACGAAGCCAGCGCCCGGCCGTCGCGTCCCTCCAGGCGGCGCGACGCACGGAACGGCGTCCACGGGCCACCCGGAGGTGCGAAGTGCGACCCTGGACGCGACGCAGGCGGCCAGGACCGTCTGGGCGTGATCACGATCGACGACGACGTCGACATCGTCGTGAACGCGCGTGGGACGGCCAAGGTGGAGATCGAGCGCCCAGCCGCCTCCGATCGCCCAGCCGGCCGGCGGAACGTCCCGCACGCTGGCGAGCACACGGGCCGCCCGTGCGACGGGACCGAACCCGTTGCGAGCGATCGCCTCCTGACCGGCGCGCGCCTCGAAGGCTCGGATCCAGTCGTGCTTCCCTTGGACGTAGGCGGATCGGTCGCCTCGGTGATCGACCACCAGGCGCGCCTTGAGCTGGGCGTACGCCTGCCGGGAGGCAGGCTCGCTGCACAGCAGATCCCGAAACGCCAGGTGCCTCCGCAGCATCGAGACCGCGTGAGGCGCCACGACGTGAAGATGGACGGCGTGGCCGCCGCGGGTGAAGAAGCGGCGGTCTGGCAGGCCGTGCTCGCCGTGATCCACGAAGCCGATCGCGGCCAGGTCGGTGAGGGCGGCCCGGTCCAGCGGCCAGTCGACCGCGCGGGCCATCACGTCCAGGGTCGGCTTGGCGTCCAGGCCGCGCACCGCGGTGCTGCCGACGTGATGGATCTCCAGCAGGCGGCCGGCCGGGCTCTCGAACGCGTCGCCCCATGCTGCGAGCAGCTCGCGACCGACACCTCGGTAGCGCTCGCCCCACGCGTCATCGACCGGTACCAGCCGGACGGGCTGGTCCTCGTCGGGCGGGCGCGGTACCGGTCCACTCACGAGGCACCTCGCAGAGACGCCGAACGCGCCTCTGCGCTGTCGTGAGGTTGAACTCGATCGGAATCGACTGGCGCCATGATCACTCCACCTCGCTGATACCATGCGCGCGATGGCGGACGCTGCGGACCACGGGACCTGGAACGATCCTCCCGTCCAGCTCGAGAGGGCGATCACGCTGCTCGAGGAGGACGGCCGTCGAGCGTTCGCGGCGCGTGACGCCGAGCTGGAGACGGTGCCGCTGGGTCGTGCGACGGGCCGCATCCTGGCTCGCGACCTGGCGGCGACCTGCGATCACCCCAACGTGGACGACGCCTCGCTCGACGGGATCGCCTGCCGTGCCGACGACGCGTCGGGAGCGAGCGACACCGCACCCGTCGCGCTGCGTATCGTCGGCGAGTCGGCGGCCGGACGACCGTTTTCGGGTCGGGTCGGCCCTGGCGAGGCGATCCGGATCCAGACCGGGGCCGCCGTGCCGGACGGCGCCAACGCCATCGTGCCCGTGGAGCGGCTGCGTGACGACGGCGAGCAGGTCGTGGTCTTCGCGCCGGCGTCCGAAGGCGCGGTCCGTCCCCGCGGCCAGGACGTTCGAGCCGGCCAGATCGGCCTGCGCGCCGGTCGCCGCATGGACGCCGCCACGATCGCCCTGGCGGCAGCGATGGGCCACGCCGAGCTGCCGGTCCGTGCCCCGCTGCGGGTGGCGCTCTTGACGGGCGGCGACGAAGTCGTTCCGCCGGGAAGCCCGCTGGGCCCGGGCGACGTGTTCGATGCGAACGGTCCGGCCCTGACCGCGCTGATCCTGGCCGCCGGAGCGGAGCCGCTGCCGCTTCCGCCGGTCCGCGACGATCTCGGCGCCCTCGAGGCCGCCCTCGACACCGCTCCGCATGTCGACCTGCTGTTGACCTGCGGCGGGATCTCGATGGGGCGTTACGACCGCGCGCGCGACCTGCTGCGTGCGCACGGGCGGCTGTCGTTCCGCAAGGTGCTGCTCAAGCCGGGCGGGCCCGCGACGTTCGCGCACCTGCGCGACCGGCCGTGGCTGGCGCTCCCTGGAAACCCGGTCTCGGCGTCGGTGACGTTCCTCGTCCTGGCGCGCGCGTGGCTGGACCGCGCTGCCGGCCGAGACGGGCCGCTCCCCTACGAGCGCAGGGTGCCAGCGTTCGCCGGAGCTCCGCTCAGGTCGGCGGGCGACAAGACGACGCTGCTTCGCGTCGTGCTGGAGCGCGAGGACCATCGTCTGGTCGCCCGTCCGGCGGGCGACCAGAACTCGGGCGTGGTCCGTACCCTGGCCGCAGCGGACGCGTTGGCGATCGTCCCCCCCTCGACCGAGCTCTCCGTCGGCGACGCCGTCGACGTCGTCCCGCTGGCCCCGCACCTCGGCTGACGTGGCGTCTCCTCGGACCGCGACCGATCGAACCGCGACCGATCGAACCGCGACGAACGTGCTGTCACGCGAGACGTACGCGCACGACGCGGACGTCGTCGCGAAGCGGCTGCTGGGCTGCCTGCTCGAGGTGCACGGCGCCGACGACTCGGGAACGGACCGAGCGCCGCTCCGCGCTCGCATCGTCGAGACCGAGGCGTACCTCGGCGAGGCCGACCTCGCCTGCCACGCCTCGCGCGGACGCACCCGGCGGACCGAGAGCCTGTACGGCCCTCCCGGAACCGCGTACGTCTACCTGATCTACGGCGTCCATCGCCTGTTCAACGTCGTCGCGTCCAGCGAAGGCGATCCGCACGCGGTCCTGGTCCGTGCGGTGGAGCCGCTGAACTTCGAGGCGCGCACGCACGGGCCGGGCCTGCTGAGCAAGGCGCTTGGGATCGACCTGGACGACGATCGCTCCGATCTGACGACCGGCCGGATCCGCATCGCCTGGGGCGCCGCCCCGGCCCGTGTCGCGGTCGGACCCCGGATCGGCGTCGACTATGCGGGCGCCTGGGCCGGCGCGCCGCTCCGTTTCGGCGACGCGGACAGCGACCGGCTGTCGCGTCCGTTTCCGGGTCGGGACCCGACTCGGTAAGCCCGCTGTCGGTGCGAGCGCCCCCTCCGGGCGATCGTGGGGCCGAGAGAGAGGCATGCATGGAACCTCACGGCATCCACCACCTGACGGCCGTTTCGGCCGACATCCGCGGAAACCTGCGCTTCTACACCGAGGTCATGGGCATGCGCCTCGTCAAGCGCAGCGTGAACCAGGACGACGTCTCGGCGTACCACCTGTTCTACGCCGACGGGGCCGGCTCGCCCGGGACCGACCTGACGTTCTTCGACTGGGACGTCCCGCGCGAGCGTCGCGGCGGTCAGGCGTTCACGCGGACGCACCTCCGCGTCGCGGGAAGCGAGACGCTCGCGTGGTGGGAGACGCGCCTACGGGAGCACGGCGTGACGGCCCAGCCGCCCACCGAGCGCGACGGACGCTGGACGTTGCCGTTCGAGGACCCCGAGGGACAGCGACTGGCCCTCGTCGACGACGGCGGGGCCGGCGATGCTCCGGTGCCGTGGCACGGCTCCGACGTTCCGGTCGCCCACCAGATCCGGGGATTGGGACCGGTCCGCGCCACCGTCCGGGATTCGGCCGCGACCGAGGCGCTGCTGCAGCGCGTGCTGGGCATGCGCCACGACCGCAGCTTCGACGACGACGGACGCGAGGTGCGTGTGCTCGCCATGGGCGACGGCGGCGCGCATGCGGAGCTGCAGCTCGAGATCGCCCCGGAGGTCGGTCCCGCCCGACCGGGAGCCGGCGGCGTGCACCACGTCGCGTTCCGCATCGCGGACGGGGACTACGACGCGTGGGCGGACCGGCTGAGCCAGGCGGGCGTCCCGAACAGCGGTCCGGTCGACCGCTTCTGGTTCAGGAGCCTGTACGTGCGCGACCCCAACGGGCTGCTGTTCGAGCTGGCCACCGACGGTCCCGGCTTCGCGGTGGACGAGGACCCGGACCACCTCGGCGAGAAGGTCGTCCTGCCACCGTTCCTGGAGTCGCGTCGTCGCCCGGATCGAAGCGAACCTGAAACCGCTGGAGTGACGCGGACCCCGACGAGGCGCCAGCCGACGCAGCCGACCGAACGAACCGTCAGGGGAACTCTTCGCGCGGCTCGGTCGGCCCTTCGCGACGACCCGGCTCGTACGGCTCGACGTGCACCGTCGTCACCAGGTTCGGCAGCGTGCGGTGGATCTCGTCCTCGAGGTCCACGATCACGTCGTGCGCCGCGCGCACCGTCGAGCGGGGGTCGACGAACACGTCGACCTCGACGAAGCGGGCCCGACCCGAGCGGCGGCTGCGGAGTCGGTGGAACCCGAGGATGCGTGGATCGGCGTCCAACGCCGCCAGAATGCGCCGCTCCTCGTCCTGAGGCAGCCGCTCGTCCATCAGGCGGCTGATCGCGCCGCCCAGCACGCGGACCCCCTCCCGTCCGATGTGCGCCGCGACGAGCAGCGCGAGGATCGGATCGAGACGCGCGACGCCGGTCGCGGCGACCGACGCCACCCCGGCCAGCACCCCCGCCGACGTCCATACGTCGGTCCGCAAGTGCCGTGCGTTCGCCCTCAGGGCCGCCGAGTCGAGCCTCTCGGCCTGACGCCATAGCCAGACCGCCAGAAGACCGTTCAGGGCGGCCGATGCGCCGGACACGATCAAGCCCACGCCCAGGCGGTCCAGCGCCACCGGTTCGATCAGCCGACCGAACGCCGAGACGGCGATCAGCGTCGCCGCGAGCAGGATCAGGCCGGCTTCGAACGCGCTCGAGAGATCCTCGATCTTTTCGTGCCCGTACGGGTGCTGGAAGTCGGGCGGCGTCCGCGCCAGGCGGATCGCGACGACCAGCGTGGTCGCCGCGATCAGGTTGACGATCGACTCCGCGGCGTCGGACGCCAGGCCCACCGACCCGGTCAGTCCCCAGGCGGCCGTCTTGAGGCCGAGCACCACGATCGCCCCGACCAGACTGACCATGGCCGCCCGCCGATGGAGCCTGGCGGCGGCGCCGCCCGTCACGTTCGGGGTCCGTCCTCCTCGGCACCGCTACGGGGCTCGTCGTCGTCCTGATCGCCGTCTTCGTCGTCCTCGTCCTCGTCCGCGATGGCGCCGGCGCCGCCGTGCTCCGATAGCTCGCCCGTGGCGAGGAGCTCGTCGAGCTCCGCGCCCTGGTAGTCGGTCACCGTCTCGGCGATGATCTCGAACGCCCGCGCAGCGTCCGGCTCGGGCACCAGCACCACGGTGGTACCGACCCGCGATCCGCCCAGGTGGCTGTAGACGTCGTCCAACGGATCGGCGCCGCGCACGACGGACAGGATCCCCTCGTCCTCCAGGATGGCGGCCACCATCTCGGCCAACGGCTCGGCCGGAGCGACGTCGACGACCGTCCAGCGATCGCCGTTCAGCGTCACGACCGCCCCTTTCAGGCCGTCGGGCTTCAGGCCGTCGGGCGTCACGACGCCACCCCCAGCAGGGCCAGCGACAGATCCCGGTACACCTCGGTCGCGACGTCGAGCGCGTCCAGGCGAACGCTTTCGCGGGTCGTGTGCGCCAGCTCCTCCTCGCCCGGCCCGAAGCCCACCACGACCGCGCCGCTCGCGGCCAGGAACGGCGCGTCGGTCGCGAACCACCAGGTCCCCTCGTCGAACGGGAGCCCGTGTCGCGGCAGGATCTCGCGCAGGCTCTCGCGCGTCGCGTTGGTCCAGCGATTCTCGCCGGGCGCGAGGTAGGCGGGGTTCACGCGGGGAAAGGTCCGCTGGACCGTTCCTGACTCGCTGACCGCGTTCTCCTCGGAGAGCACCAGCGTGGCGTCCGGGTCCAACGCCTGCAAGCGCGCCAGCACGTCGTCGGGCGGGTCGCTGGGCAGGTTGCGGTAGTCGACCGTGATCACGGCCTCGCCCGGGACGACGTTGGCGCCGTCCGTGGGGTGGCTGATCAGTCGGGTCGGCGTGGCGGTCGAGCCGGTCAGCGGCCCGCCCGAGGGCAGCTCGAGCTCCTCGAGCCGAGCCAGCCAGCGGGCCGCACGGTAGAGGGCGTTCTCGCCCAGCTCGGGCTTCGCGGCGTGCGCGATCTTGCCGGGAAGGTGCACGTCGACCTCGACGCGACCGCGATGCCCCAGCTTGAGCCGCAGCTTGCTCGGTTCTCCCAGCACGATCACGTCCGGGCTCGACGTCTCCCCCAGCCAGCGCGCGCCCAGGCCCCCGACCTCCTCCTGCACGACGCCCGTCACCGACAGGGTTCCTTGGAAGCCGTGCTCGGCGGCCGCGGCCGCCGCCACCGCCATGCAGGCGAGGCTGCCCTTCATGTCCGACGCGCCCCGCCCCCACAGGCGACCGTCGGCGATCTCGGCGTCCAGCGGAGGGTGCGGCCAGAGCGAAGGGTCGCCGGTGGGCACCGTGTCCAAGTGGCCGTTCAGCATGACCGTAGGACCCTCGCCCCGCTCGAACATGCCGATGACGTTGCCGGCCTCGTCGATCCAGGCGCGGTCGAAGCCCAGTCGGTGGAAGGCGCCCAGCAGGACCTGGGCGGCCGGCCCTTCGGCGCCCGACGGGCTGGGAGCCCGGATCAGGGCGCGGGCCAAATCGATCGTGGGGGTGTCGGCGTTCATGCCGGCATGGTACCCGCTCGCGCACGGCGGTCCGAAACAGGTGAACGGTCGGAGGCTATGCTTCGTGCATGGGACTCGACGCCGTCGCACCCGCGCAGCGATCGTCCGGCTGGACCTGTTCGGCGTGCGACTACGTGAACGAAGACGGGCTCACCTGCGACCGCTGCGGCGTCGCGCGACGCTGGCTCGAGAACCCGCCGTTGGACCTGCCACCGCAGCCGGGATGGTTCGAGCGTCCCGCCGCCTGGCTGTCGCTGCTGCACGGGGCGGGCCTGGCGCTGGGCGCCGTCCTGCTGATCCGGCCCGAGACCGCGCCGTGGCTGGCGCTGGCGACGCCGGCCCAGGGGTTCCAGGTGGCCCTGTCCGCGGCGGCCACGTTGGCGGCCGTGAATCGCGCCGCCACGGAGCGGATCTTGCACGAGGTCTCGTTGGACGTTCCGGACCGCGCCGCGGCCGGGCAGACCATCGTCGCCGACGCTCGCCTCGTGCCGTACGCCCGGATCGAGCGTGCCTCCGTCACGCTGGAGCTCATCGAGAACACCTACGAGAGAAGGCGCGGCCGCAACGGCAGGACCAACATCCGCACGCGCACGCGCCGCCTGGAGCGCTACCGGCTGCTCGACGGCGCGTCCCTTCCAGGGCGCAGGCCGTCGCTGTTCGAGGCGAGCTTCGTCGCGCCGTACCCCGCAGCCGGGCTGCGGGACGTCGGGGCCGAGCTTCAGGCGTCGGTGTTGGGCGCCCTCGCCTGGCTGGTCCCCGGCCTGGGCGAGGCCGCCCGGAACCTGCGGGAGCACGGCGGGGTCTGGGCCCGTCTCACGGTGCGGGTCGGGCCGTTCTGGCGCCGGGTCGACCGACGCGTCACCGTGTTCCAGCTGGTCGGGGACGAGCTCCGAGCCGGCTGACGCGCCGACGCCGTGCTGACGCGCCGACGCCGTGCGGCCGCGTCGAGGCTCAGCTAGGCCCTTCGGGACGGAACGCGTACGTCGCCAGATCGACCGTTCCGTTCACGACGGCGACACCTTCGCGCTTCAAAAGCGCTTCCTGCAGCTCGCCCGCGCCGACCTTGTAGGTGCTGATGCCGCCCTGGGCGTTGATGATCCGGTGCCACGGAAACGTCGGATCCTCGGCGGCCAGCGAGCGGAGCGCGCCACCGACCTGGCGGGCTGCGCCGGGACGTCCGGCCCACGCTGCGACCGCTCCGTACGTCGCGACGCGACCGGGCGGGACGGAGCGAACGACGCGCCCCACCATGTCGCGGAACGGTCGCAACGTCGCGGCTTCGAGGTCGTCGGCGCCCATGCCGAAGCGTACCCCGCTGCAGGACGGCCTGCGCGCCCACCGTCGGCGCGCCGCCGTGGCGGTATCGTCCGGCGATGCGTACCGTTCGCTCGATCCTCGCTGTCGTTCTGGCCAGCGCCACGGTTCTGGCCAGCGCCACCGTTCTGATGGGCTGCGCGGTCGCGCAGAGCGGTGGCCGCGCCTCCGCCGTCGCACCGTCGACGGCGCTGCCGGTGTCGCCGGGACCGGTCGCGGAGCTCCACGCCGCCAGCGACGCCGCGCGGGCGGCGCACGGGTTGGCGCCGCTGCGTCCCGATCCCGGCCTCGCCCGCGCTGCCCTGGCCCACGCGCTCGAGAATGCGCATCGCGGCGTGCTGGATCACGGCTCGCCCGACCCGGCACGGGCGACACCGGCCGACCGCGTCGCCCTAGCGGGCGTAGCGCTCGTCGAGATCGGCGAGAACCTGGCTCGGATCCCCGGCTCGGCGGTCGCGCGCCGCGCCGTCGACGGCTGGCTCGCGTCGCCTCCCCACCGCAGGAACCTGCTCGACCCAAGCTTCACGCACGTCGGCTTCGGCGTCGCGCAGGGGCCGGGAGGGAGCTACGTCGTGCAGCTGCTCGGGGCTCGCCCGATCGAACGGACCGTCCTCGACGCGTCGCCGCAGATCCGCACGACCGAGCGCTGGCGCCTGACGCTCGACGGGCCGGCCCGAACGACCGTGATGGCGTTCGTGGACGGCCAGCCACGGGCGCGCGCTCGCCTGGACGAGGGGACGACGACGGTGCACGTGAGCGCGCCACCGCGACCCGCACGGCTGGTCCTGGGGGTGTCGCGCGCAGCCGGTAGCTACCTGCCGTCCGACGCGGGCACGTTGGACCGCGACGCAGGCTGGAGCCGCGACGCCGGGGCGCCGTTCGGTCCCGCTCGCATCGGCGAGGCGTCGTTCGAGGTGGAATCGGAGCCGGGCGTCGAGGTTCGAATCGCGTATCGCGACGGCTCGGACGCGTTGCGGCTGCTCGTCGACGGGAGGCATCGTCCGGACGTGCGTCCCCGGGTCCAGGCCGACGGCACCTGGCTGAGCGTCTGGCTGCAGGTCGCGGAGACCAGCCGCTCGCTGTCCGTCGGCGTCCTGAGCGACGACCGAACGATCCGCCTCGTGGAGCGGTTCACCCTCGGCGCCGGACCGACGCCGACGCTCGCTCCCGGACGGCCGTCCACGATCGCTACGGAGGCGCCGTGAACCCGACCTGGGATTGGCTCATCTCGCTCGCCGCCTGGCTGTTCCTGGCTGGGACGCTGCTGGTGACGCTCTCGGCGGTGCCGAGCGTGTCGCGTCGGTGGCCACGCGCCATGGTGACGGGGTTCCTGGCGGCGATCGCCAGCTTCGTGCTGGTCCTGGCGGCGTGGGGACTGCCGCGGATGGTGATCGCGCTCTTCGGCGCTTGAGCTCAGGGACTCGAGCCTCGGGCTCGAGCCTGGGGGCTCGAGCTTCCTGTCCGTGCGACGGACGAGGGCCACGTCGTCGTCACCCGCCGGCGTGCGGACACGACTGGTATCCTCGCGTCTCGATCCGGGACCGTGGTCGCTCGGTCCCACCCGACATTCTCTTGGAGGTCCCGCGTGCGCGCTCACGTGATCACCTACGGTTGCCAGATGAACGAGTACGACACCCACACGATCCGTTCCGAGCTCGTGGCGGGTGGGCACCAGCTGGTCGACCACCCGGACGACGCCGAGCTGCTGCTCGTGAACACCTGCGCGGTTCGCGGCAAGCCCGTCGAGAAGGTCGTCTCGCTGCTGGGCGAGCTGCGCAAGCAGAAGCGGCAGGGACGCGACCTCACGGTCGGAATGATGGGATGCCTGGCCCAGCTGGAGGAAGGACAGGCGATCGCCGAGAAGTTCGGGGTCGAGATCCTGCTGGGCCCCGGCGCGATCACCGACATCGGGCCCGCTCTGGACGCGCTGCGAGGTGGCCGCGACCGCTTCGAGAGTCTCCGTTTCAAGACCGACCTCGACACGCTGATTCCGCCCGCACCGGACGCCCTGACGGGGTTCCTCACGATCATGCGCGGCTGCGACCATCACTGCACCTACTGCATCGTGCCCACCACGCGCGGACCCGAAGTGTCGCGTCCGGTGGACGTCATCCTGGCCGAGGCCCGGGCGATGCACGACGCAGGCGTACAAGAGGTCGTGCTGCTCGGCCAGAACGTGAACAGCTACGGCCTCAAGGACGACGGCCTGCCCAGCTTCGCCGAGCTGTTGCGCCTCGTCGCGCAGGTAGGCATCCCGCGCGTGAAGTTCACGACCAGCCACCCGATGAACTTCACCAGCGACATCATCGACGTCATCGCAGCCGAGCCGAACGTGTGCAGCTTCATCCACCTGCCGGTCCAGTCCGGCAGCGACGCCGTCCTGCGGCGCATGGCGCGCGAGTATCGGCGTGAGCGCTACCTGGACATCGTCCGCGAGATCCGCGCCAAGGTCGAGGACGTCGTGATCAGCACCGACATCATCGTCGGGTTCCCCGGCGAGACGGAAGAGGACTTCGAGCAGACGATGACGCTGTTCGACGAGGTCGCCTACGAGCACGCCTACATGTTCATCTACTCCGCCCGTCCCGGCACGCCCAGCGCCGAGCGGTTCACCGACATGCCGCGCGAGGTCAAGGTCGAACGGCTGCAGCGCCTCATCGACAAGCAGAAGGGGTACGCGTTCGAGGCGAACCAGCGCTGGCTTGGACGAGAGACGCGGGTGCTGATCCGCGAGGTGCAGGCGGACAGCGACTACGCGGTGGGAAGCTCGGATCAGAACCACACGGTGCTCGTTCCCAAGGACCAGGTGCAGCGCCTGGGCGTGCACCGCGTCACGGTCGACCACGCGACGCCGCACACCCTGTACGGGACGGTGGCGGGAGCCAAGAGCGACGCGGTGCCGTTGGTCATGGCGTCGTGACGAAGCGCGTCGGCGGCGACGGCGTTCGCGACGACGTTCGCGACGACGAAGCCGGCTCCCCGCCGACGGCGGTGGACCGCGACTGGTGCGCCACCGCGTTCGTGGTCTGGAACGGCGCGCTTCTCCTCCACCATCACGCCAAGCTGCAGCGCTGGCTCCCACCGGGCGGCCACGTCGAGCCGGGGGAGCTTCCCGACGACGCCGCCGTGCGCGAAGTTCTCGAAGAGACCGGCGTGGCGGTCGAGCTGGTCGGCGAGAAAGCCATCGACGCACCGGGGCCACGGCAGCTTCTCCGCCCACGTGGCGTCCAGCTCGAGCCGATCCGCCCGGGCCACGAGCACATCGACCTGATCTACTTCGCGCGCCCGGTCGAGCCGTACGGAGGCGAGCTGCCTCGCGGGGACGACGACCCCAGTCTGGGCTGGTACGACGAAGCAGCGTTGACGCGCCTCGCCCTGAGCGACGAGATGCAGGCCTGGTGCGCGTTGGCGCTGAGCGAGGCCGCTCGCCTTGACATTCGCCCTCCCCGCCGGAAGACTTAGGGAGCTCACCCGGATTCGGGCGGAGACCAACCGTCGGGGCGTAGCGCAGTCTGGTAGCGCACCTGCTTTGGGAGCAGGGGGTCGGAGGTTCGAATCCTCTCGCCCCGACCAAATCTTTGCCATGTAGGTTCGGACCGTCGCGGTCCCTCGGATCGACGACCGCGTCAGGGGAAGTGCACCACCACCTCGTCGGGACGTAGCCTGATCCACGCCCCGCTGATCGCGTCGGTCGCACTGGCGCTGGCCGCGGCCCCCAGCCCGACCGCGATACCGGCCGACGCTGCCGACGCCGCGAAAAGGCACACGTACGGATCGTCGCACGCACTGGCCAAGGCGATCGAGGCTCCCGCCAGACCTAGACCCGGCAGCACGTCGAGCGCGAGGTAGGTTCCGCTCACCTCGCTCGTGAGCGTCGCCGTGCGTTCCTGGCCGTCCTGGACCAGCCGAACCCGATACGTCCCCTCGCGCCGCAGCGTCAAGATCAGCGGGGTTCGTCCCACGCGTTCGCCGTCCAGGAACACCTCCGCCCCTGCCGGCTGGGAGCGCACCGGTATCGCCTGCTCCTCGGGCGCGAACAGGGTCGCGCACCCTGCCGTGGCGATGAGAAGGACGAGCGCGATCACCTGTCGAACCGTTCGAACCATGACGGCCTCCCCTACGGTCGGGACCGGCGTGCGCCGGCTCGCCCCTACCGGGGTCATTCCACGCGACGGGGCGTGAAAACCGCGTCAAAGGCGCGGTGCTGCGTGTCCTCGTCAACCGTTCGAACGACGCCTACCTGTACGTCTCGACCGACCTGCCCTGACCTCGCATCACCGCCGGAGACCGTCGTGTGCTACCATCTCCGGCGCGAGCGGGAGTAGCTCAGTTGGTAGAGCGTCAGCCTTCCAAGCTGAATGTCGCGAGTTCGAATCTCGTCTCCCGCTCCACTCTTCTTTTCGCGTCTTTTCGCGCAATCGTACGTTTCACGCACCAGTAGCTCAGGGGATAGAGCAGCCGCCTTCTAAGCGGTAGGTCGAGGGTTCGAATCCTTCCTGGTGCACCACGCGCCGGGCGGCGACGCTCGGCTGGGTCGTCGTGCCGTGTCCGCGTCGAGCGTTACGGCTCGAGCCCGCCCGCACCGCTTGGTAGCATCGCGCGGTGGACGCCCTCGAGCTGGTCCGACTGAACCTCCTCTCGCCGATGATCCTGGCGTTCGCGCTGGGCATCGTGGCGACGCTGATCCGCAGCGACCTGCGGCTTCCCGACGCGCTGTACTCGGCCCTGTCGATCTACCTGCTGCTCGCGATCGGCCTGAAGGGCGGCGTCGCGCTGCGCGCCACGCCCATCGCCGAGATCGCCGGGCCTGCGCTGGTCACCCTCCTCGCCGGAGCGCTGATCCCGCTGACGACCTACCCGATCGCACGCCGGTTGGGCGGCTGGAGCGTGGCGGACTCGGCCGCGCTCGCCGCGCACTACGGCTCGGTCTCGGTCGTGACGTTCGTCGCCGCGCAGGCGTTCCTGGACCGCGCGGGCGTGCCGTACGAAGGGTTCATCGCGACCCTCCTGGCTCTGCTCGAGGTTCCGGCCATCCTGGTGGCGCTGTTGATCGCCCGCCGAGCCCAAACCACGCAGGAAGAGGCGACGCCCTGGACCGAGACGCTGCGCGAGGTGCTGACGGGCAAGAGCATCGTGCTGATCGTCGGTGGTCTGGCGATGGGGGCGGCCGCCGGCGCCGCCGGCGTGGAGAGGGTCGAGCCGTTCTTCGTCGATCCGTTCGAAGGCGCCCTGACGCTGTTCCTGCTCGAGATGGGCCTGGTGACGGCACGGCGGTTCGGCGAGGTGCGGTCGGCCGGCCCGTTCCTGCTGGCCTACGGCACGATCGCGCCGCTGGTGCACGGCACGATCGGGGTCGCGGCGGGGCTCGCCTCCGGCCTGTCGCCGGGCGGCGCGACGCTCTTCGCCACGCTGCTCGCGAGCGCGTCGTACATCGCCGCGACGGCCGCGGTTCGCCTGGCGCTCCCCGAAGCCAGTCCGGGCCGGTACTTGACGGCGTCGCTGGCGATCACGTTCCCGTTCAACCTGGTGATCGGCATTCCGACGTACGCTCGTCTGGCGCAAGCCTGGGGTGGAGGTGGAGGATGAGCGACGAGAGCGCGAGCTGGACCGAGCGGCGCGTGGTCACGGTGATCGCCGAGGCGGTCCTGTACGAGCGGCTGCTGCACGACCTCCGCGCCTGGGGCGTCGGGGGTCTCACCGTCGTCCCTGCCGAGGGCGATCCGTTCGGGTCGCGCGTCGGCGACGTCGAAGGCGGGTTCCTTCGCATCGAGTGCGTCGTCGGTACGCAGGTGGCGGATCGCGTCCTGCGGGGCCTGAGCGAGCGCTACCTGTCCCGCTTCAAGGTCGTCGCCTACGACCACGCCGTTCGCGTCGTGCGCGGCGCCAAGTACCCGTGACCCGGACGGTCCGTGACGTCGCGCGCCGCCTCGCGCTCCTGGTGGCGGTGCTGGCCTTCGCGGCGGCGCATGCCCAGGTCGGCGCCGGCGACCGTCTGGTCGACCAGGGCAGGTTCGAGGACGCCGTCGCTCGCTACGACGAGGCGATCGCGGCCGACGGGTCGAACGCGGCGGCGTACCGGCAGCGTGCCCGCGCCCGGGTGTACTGGGCGGACGATCTTCCGAGCGACGAGGACGACGCCAAGCAGCGCCTGTACGACCTGGCCATCGCCGACGCCGAACGGGCCGTAGCGCTGACCCCCGACGATCCGGAGGCGCACCTGGAGGTCGCCCGGGCCCTGGGCCGCGCGGCGCAGTACCGGGGCGTGTTGGCGTCGCTGAACGTGGCCGCCCGCGTGGCCGACGAGCTGGACCTGGTCCTCGAGCTGGATCCGGAGAACGCGGACGCCTGGCACGCCCGCGCGCTGTATCACCACGAAGTTCCGTGGATCGCCGGGGGGCGCGGTGGTCTGGTCGTTCCGGCGTTCGAGCGAGCGATCGAGCTGGCGCCCGACGCGATCGCGCACCGCGTGGCGTTCGCGGGGGTGCTGATCGACCGTGAGATGTACGACGCGGCCGCGGCGCAGCTCGAGGCGGCGCTGGCGCTGACGCCGCGCAGCTACCTGGACGAGCGCGACCTCGACGAGGCTCGTGCCCTCCAGGATCGCCTGCCCTGAGCGCGCCCGACCGTGAGCAGGCATCGCCGCAGCACGCATCTCTCGTGAGCACGGCCCGGCCTGCGCCGAGAGGCGCGCTCGGGCCGTCAGCGTCGCGCAGGGCGGCTTGCACACCGGCCGCGGTCTGGTACACTTGGCCGCGCGTGCGCGGTGGATGTAGCTCAGGGGTTAGAGCACCGGATTGTGGTTCCGGGGGCCGTGGGTTCAAATCCCATCATCCACCCCACCTATTTTCTTCCCGGACGGGCCTCGGGAACGACGAGACGGGACCAAGCGCGCACGCCCCGCTCGCCTACCTCCCGACGGGACGTTCGGCCGCGCATCAGCGTGGGCCGCGTGCGAGGATGGCGGAATTGGTAGACGCGCCAGATTTAGGATCTGGTGGCTTAGTCCGTGCGGGTTCGAGCCCCGCTCCTCGCACCACCATCGGCAAGCTCGCGCTTGCCGATTCTTTTTGCAGGCCGGGCCGCCACCGCGGCCGTGAAGGGACAGCGACATGGAGACGACCCTCAAGGACAAGCAATCGGTGAAGGCGACGATCGAGGTGACCGCCGACCAGGCCGAGGTCGACGCCGCCTTCGACAAGGTGATCGCCACCTACGCGCGGCAGGTGCGCGTTCCCGGCTTCCGCCCCGGCAAGGCGCCCCGCGGCGTGCTCGTCAAGCGCATCGGCGAGGAGGCTCTGGCCGAGGAAGTCCGTGAGGTCCTCATCGACGACGGCTATCCGCAGGCGATCCGGGAGCACGATCTGACGGCGATCCACGCGCACGCGCACGGCGGAAACCCGTCGCAGGGCGAGCCGTTCGCCTTCGAGCTGCATTTGGACCTCTACCCCGTCTTCGAACTGCCGGAGCTGTCCGAGATCGTGCTGGACACGGATCCCGAGCCGATCGGCGAGGAGCAGGTCGAGGAGACCGTCGAGAACCTGCGCCGCGAGCACGCCACGCAGGTGCCGGTCGACCGACCGGCCCAGGCGGGCGACCTGGTGCTGATCGAAACGGTCGGAGCGGACGACGCGCCGACCGAGGAGGGCAGCGTGATGCCGGTCGATCTCGAGACGGTCGGCGAGGAGCTGGCCCAGCAGCTCTTCGGTCACGGGATCGGGGACGTGGTCGAGCTCCAGCTCGACGATCCCTCGACGTCGGGCGACGAAGACGCGCCCGCACCCACCACCATGCGAATCCGCATCTCCGACGTGAAAGCGAAAGAGAAGCCGGACGCGGACGACGAGTTCGCCAAGACGCTCGGCTTCGACACGTGGGGCGAGGTCGACACCGCCATCCGCACGAGCCTGGCGGGGCAAGCGAAGGAGCGAGCGGACGAGGAACGCCGCGAGGAGTTCGTCGAGAAGCTGATGGAGCACACCGAGGTCGAGCTGCCGCCGTACCTGGTGAACCGGCGCAAGATGCAGCTGCTCGAGAATCTCGCTCGCGACCTGCAGCGGCAGGGCATGCAGATGGACGCCTACCTGAAGAAGCTCGAAGAGGACGGCAAACGCGAGGAGTTCGACGGCGAGCTCCAGGAGAGCGCCGAGCGAGGCGTGAAGCGCGACCTGGTCCTCGAGAAGCTGCTCGAGGTCCGGCCGGTCGAGGTGAGCGAGGACGAGTTCCGTGACGCGGTGCGCTACTTGGCGTCGCGCGAGGGGATGGACCCCGAAGCCCTCAGGCGCGAGCGCGGCGAGGAGTGGCTGCGCAACTACCACTTCCTGATGATGCGTGACAAGGCGCTCCGCACCGTCGTCGACGAGCTCGCGAGCGGCGGTGCAAGCGACGGTCCGAGCGACGGTGCGGCCGAGGCCGCGCCCGGCTCCGAGCCTCGCGGCGCCGACCCGGCCGACTCGACGCCGTAGGCGCACGCCCGATTGCCCACCCTCGGCTGCGTACGAGCGCGTTCGGAGCCGAGGGCGGGCTCTGGTATCGTGCCGGCATGCCGCTCGTCCCGTACGTCATCGAACAAACCGGTCGCGGGGAGAGGACCTACGACGTCTACAGTCGGCTCCTGAAGGAGCGGATCATCTTCCTGGGCTCGCCCATCGACTCGGAGGTCGCGAACGTCATCGTCGCGCAGCTGCTGCTGCTCGACTCGCAGTCCTCCGAGCAGCCGATCAACATGTTCATCAACAGCCCCGGTGGCGAGGTCTACGCCGGTCTCGCGATCTACGACGTGATGCAGTACATCCGTGCGCCCGTCCACACGAACTGCGTGGGCATCGCGATGTCGATGGGCTCGGTCATTCTCGCGGCCGGCGAGCACGGTCACCGGGTGGCCCTGCCCCACAGCCGCATCATGATCCACGCCGGCTCGGCCGGCTTCCCGCGCAGCAGCCTTCCCGATCTCGAGGTCCAGGCGCGCGAGTTCGCCGAGATCCGCACGATCATGGAGGAGATCTACGAGCGCCACACCGGTAACGGACGCGAGCAGCTGCGCCGCGACATGGAGCGCGACAAGTTCATGTCGCCCGAGCAGGCGCTCGACTACGGTCTGATCGACCGGCTGATCGAGCCGCGCGAGACGACGCGCTTCCCAGGCGAAGATGGCCGCTGAGGTCCCGCCGCGCTGCGGCTTCTGCGGACGAGGCCATGGCGAGGTGTCCCGCCTCGTCGCCGCGGAAGACGGCCGCAGCCACATCTGCGACGAGTGCGTCACGCGCATCGACCGGGTCTTGGCCGAGGCGACGCAGGTCGAGGCGCCGGCCCCCTCCAAGCTGCGGGTCCAGACCCCTCGTGACCTGAAGAACCACCTCGATCGCTGGGTGATCGAGCAGGACGACGCCAAGCGCACCCTGGCGGTGGCGGTGCACAACCACTACCTGCGCTTGCAGAACCCCTCGTCCGAGCTGCAGAAAGCCAACATCCTGATGGTCGGACCGTCCGGCACCGGCAAGACGCTGCTCGCCCAGACGCTGGCGCGAACGCTGCAGGTGCCGTTCGCGATCGCGGACGCGACCACGCTGACCGAGGCCGGCTACGTCGGCGACGACGTGGAGAACATCGTGCTGCGCCTGCTGCAGGTGGCCGACTACGACGTCGCCGCCGCCGAGCGCGGCATCATCTACGTCGACGAGATCGACAAGATCGCGCGCAAGTCGGAGGGAACCTCCATCACGCGCGACGTCTCGGGCGAGGGCGTGCAGCAGGCGCTGCTCAAGCTGATCGAGGGCACCGTCGCCCACGTTCCGCCGCAGGGCGGCCGCAAGCATCCGCATCAGGAGCTGATCCCCGTCGACACCAGCGGCGTGCTGTTCCTCTGCGGCGGCGCGTTCGAGGGGCTGGACGACATCGTCCGGGCCCGCGTGGACGTGAGCCGTGTCGGCTTCCAAGGGGGCGACGAGGCCGAGGTCCAGAACGCCGAGGTCGTCCCCGAGGACCTGATCCGCTACGGCCTCATCCCCGAGCTGATCGGCCGGCTTCCGGTGACGGTGCGGCTGTCCGCGCTGAGCGTGGACGCGCTGGTCGACGTGCTCACCAAACCGAAGAACGCCCTGGCTCGCCAGTATCAGGAGCTGTTCGCGCTCAACGGCGTGTCGCTCGACTTCTCGTCCGAAGCGCTTCGCGAGGTCGCGCAGCGAGCGTCGTCGCGCGGCACCGGCGCGCGTGCGCTGCGCTCGCTGCTGGAGCGTACGCTGGGCGACCTGATGTTCGAGATTCCGGGCTCGGACGTCACCGAGGTGCGGATCGAGGCCGCCGACCTCGACGATCCCGGTCTGCCGATGACCCGCGCGGTTCGCCGCCGAACCGCCTGACCGACCCTTCAGAGGGGACCGTACGCCGCCGGCATGGCGCGCAGTCGTGCGAGAACGTGCGCGAATCGCTCGGCGGCGGCGTCCACCTCGGACTCGGTCGTGGCGGCGCTCAGCGAGAAGCGAAGACTGGCCCGTGCCGCCTCTCGGGCGAGCCCCATGGCGGTCAGGACGTGGCTGGGCTCGACGCTTCCCGCCGCGCACGCCGAGCCTGCGCTCACCTCGACCCCAGCATCGTCCAGCGCCAGCAACAGCGCCTCCCCGTCCACGCCGTCCACACGAACGCTCAGGTGCTTCGGCCCCCGAGGACCGTCGACGTTCTCGTGAACGCCGCCGTCGCGCGTCAAGGCCCGCGCCAGTCGGTCGCGCAGCGCTGCGGTTCGTTCGGCGTTGACCAGCGCGTCGCGCGCAGCCGCCTCTGCCGCCGCGCCGAACCCGACGATCGCAGCGACGGCGTGCGACCCCGCTCGTCGGCCTCGCTCCTGCGCGCCTCCGACCGCCTGCGGGACGAGCTCGTGCCCGTCGCGGACCCACAGGGCGCCCACCCCTTGCGGCCCTCCGATCTTGTGCGACGAAAGCGCCATCAGATCGACGCCCAGCGAGCGAACGTCGATCGGCGCGTAGCCCAGCGCCTGGACGGCGTCGCAGTGGAACGCAGCGCCGTGCTCCTTGGCGATTCCGGCGAGGGCGGGCACGTCCGCCAGCGCTCCCGTCTCGTTGTTCGTGTGCATCACGGCGACCAGGCCGGCAGGCGCAGGAAGACCTTCCAACGTTCGCCGCAACGCGTCTGGGCTCGGCGCGCCGGCAGCGCCGGGATCCAGCATCGTGACGGGTCGCCCCCGCGACGCTTCACGCGACGCCACCTGAAGCACGGCTGCGTGCTCGGCTGCCGACACCAGCAGCGGTGCGTGCGGGGATTTCGCTTCCAGTGTGCCCAGGATCGCGAGCGCGTCGGCTTCCGTCGCGCCCGAGACGAAGACGATCTCGCCAGGTGCTGCACCGACCGCGGCGGCCAGGCGCTCCCGCGCGGTCTCGATCGCCGCCCGGGCGCGCTGGCCGCTACGGTGCACGGAGCTGGGATTCGCGGCCACGCCGCCCGACGTCCACGGCGCCATCGCCTCCCGGGCAGCCTGCCCGACCGGCGTGGTCGCCGCATGATCCAAGTAGATGCGCATGGGCGGCCCCCGTCAGGTTCGCAGGGCGAATCCTTCGGGAAGGGGCTCGATGTTCAGCAGCTGGCGCCCGGCCATGAGGTCGGCCACCGTCGTGCCGCCGAGGACGCGCCGGACCGCCTGGTCCACCTCGCGCCAGAGCGGCTCGGTGCTGCACGCCCCCACGCGGCCGCAGGTGTCGTCGTCGTCGATGCAGGCGACCGGCGCGACGGAGCCTTCGAGCGCCTCGACGACGTCCAGCGCCGTGATCCGGTCGGGGCTCCGCGCCAGTCGGTACCCCCCGCGCGCACCCCGGACGCTCTCGACGAACTCGCCGCGACGCAGAACCGCGAAGATCTGCTCGAGGTACTGGTGCGAAAGCTCTTGCCGATCCGCGACGGTCTTCAAGCTGGTCGGGCGGTCCCCGCCGACGGCGATCTCGACGAGGGCGCGCATTCCATACTGTGCCTTGGTCGAAATCCACATGGCGGGCCTCCTGTCGTCAGGATATCCGTACCCGCCGGGTCGGTCAACGCGAGGTGGACGCACCTCGTGCTCGATCGGGCAGGACGCCCAGCGGATCGAGCGCCCGACCTGCCTGCCGGACCTCGAAGTGCAGGTGGGGACCGGTCGACGCGCCGGTCGACCCGACCCTCCCCAGCGCCGTGCCGCGCGACACCCGCTGGCCGGGCTCGACCGCGATGGACGACAGATGCGCGTAGCGGGTCTCGAACCCGTCCGCATGCCCGACGTACACGGCGTACCCGTAGGCGCCGAACCACCCTGCCCGCAGCACCGTGCCGTCCAGGACCGCCAGGACCGGCGTCCCCGTGGGCGCCCCCAGATCCAGTCCGACGTGGTAGCGGTTCCCTCCGACCGACACGTTCCTCCAACCGAACCGGCTGGTGATGCGCGGAGCTCCTGCCAGCGGCCAGGCGAAGTCGTCGTCCGGCGGCGTCAACGGTCGACGCTCCAGGATCTCCGCGAGGCTGGCGAGGGCCGGGATGCGCAGCTCGGCGTGGGACACGGTGGCGGGCGCGATAGGGCTGTCGATCGGGCTACCGACCGAGACGTCCAGCGAAGCGTCGACCGCGCCGCCCAGGCCCACAGGCGCCCGGTCGGCGATCGGCACCAGCAGGGGCACGCCCGCCTCGACCGGGTAGGGCGGCTCCAGGCCGTTGCGCACGGCCAGCGTGCCCGGCGGAACGCCGAGTCGGGCAGCGAAGGCGATCAGGTCCTCCCCGTCCCGGGGCGTCGCCAGAGGCCCCTCGCCGGGAGGCACGCGCACCTCGGCGCCGCCGGGACGGGTCAGTTGCGGGTTCGCGTCGCGCAGCAGCGTCTCGGGAAGCTCCAGGTCGCGCGCCAGCTCGGGCCACGAGACGTCGTTCGGCACGGTCCGCCAGCTCCAGCCGGCGGGGCCCGGAAGCTCCAGACGCGTCCCCACACGAAGAACGTCGCCGACCAGCGCGTTGGTCTCGCGGAGCGCGGTCACGGTCGTGTCGTAGCGAGAGGCCAGCTCGTACAGCGTGTCCCCGGGCTCGACGACGTGCACGCCCCCTTGCCCGAACACGGGCCCGGGGGCGATGCAGGCGAGCGCGATCAGCGCGCGGCGAAGCCCGATCCGCACGGCGCGTCGGCCGCGGCGAACGGAGGGGCGGCGACGCCCGGACACCGGTCCGGTCCGCCTAGCCCTGTCCGAGCGTCGAGAGGAACTCCTCGTTCGTCTTCGTACGCGACAGGCGCGACAGCAGCATCTCCATCGCCTCGGCCGCGTCCATGTCGCTGATCACCTTGCGCAAGAGCCACATCTTGGCCAGCGCGCCCTCCTCGAGGAGCAGGTCCTCGCGGCGTGTGCCCGACTTGAGGATGTCGATGGCCGGGAAGATGCGGCGCTCCTCGAGGCGACGGCTCAGGTGCAGCTCCATGTTGCCCGTGCCCTTGAACTCCTCGAAGATCACGTCGTCCATGCGGGAGCCGGTCTCGACCAGCGCGGTGGCCAAGATCGACAGGCTGCCTCCGCCGCGGATGTTGCGGGCCGCGCCCAGGAATCGCTTGGGCCAGTGCAGCGCGCTCGAGTCCAGGCCGCCCGACAAGGTGCGGCCCGTCGGCGGCGTGACCAGGTTGTTCGCGCGGGCGAGGCGGGTGATCGAGTCCAGCAGGATCATCGCGTGCCCGCCCTCCTCGACGATGCGACGGGCGCGCTCGTGCACGAACTGGGCGACACGGATGTGGTTCGTGGGCGGCTCGTCGAACGTCGACGCCACCACTTCGACACCTTGCACCGACTCGCGGAAGTCGGTGACCTCCTCGGGCCGCTCGTCGACGAGCAGCACGATCAGCTTCATGTCGGGCTCGTTCGTGACGACGGAGTGCGCGATCGCCTTCAGGAGCGTGGTCTTACCGGCCTTGGGCGGCGCCACGATCAGACCGCGCTGGCCGCGACCGATCGGTGCGAGCAGGTCGATCACGCGCGCCGAGAGCTCGTTGGGCGTCGTCTCGAGTCGGATCCGCGTCTCGGGGAAGGTGGGGATCAGATCGTCGAAGCGCGGCCGCTTCGAGGCGAGGAACGGATCGACGCCGTTGACCGCCTCGACCCGGATCAGGGTGCCGTACCGTTCGTTGTTGCGCGGGGGGCGAGCCTTGCCCAGGATCCAGTCCCCGGTCCGCAGACGGAACTGCTTGATCAGGCCGGCCGAGACGATCACCTTGCGCGTGTCGTTCTGGAGCAGCGACTCCTGCAGGAAGCCGTAGCCGTCGCTGGAGATCTCCAGGTAGCCTTGGACCAGCTTCAGGCCCTCCGCCTCCGACAAGCGCTCCAGGATCGCGACGGCGAGATCGTCCTTCTCCATGGCGCGGTACTCCTCGAGCCCGACCTCCTTGGCGAGGAGATGCAGCTCGGGAACGATCTTGGTCTGCAGATCGCGGTAGTTGACGCGCTGTCCGCCACCACCGCTGCGCGACCGGCGGGAGCGCTTGCGCTGATTGCCCTTGCTGCCGCCGCGGCCGTCGTCGCCATCCTGATCGTCGTCGCCATCGTCGTCGTCCGAGTCGTCGTCGCGCGATCTCGCGTCGGCCGCCTCCTCGTCGTCGTCACGGTCGGCCTTGGGCTTGCCTTTGCCGCGCCCTTTGCGCCCCTTGCCGGAGCCGCCTGCAGCGCGCTCGTCCGAGCGCTCCTGGTCGCTGCCGGCCCCCGCGTCCTGACCGCCGGCCGAGGCATCGTCTCGCGCGGCGCTCTTCGCACCGTCGTCGGCGCCCGACCCGGCAGGCGCGGGTTCGACGCCCCCGGCTGCGACCGACGTCTCGTCGTGGGTCGCGACCTCGGTCGCAGCATCGGCCTTGCGCTTTCGTCTCGGCTTCGCGGCCGGCTTCTCCCCATCCCCGGATACCGCCGGGGTGGCGTCGCCGCCGGAGCTCTCGGACGCGACCTTCCTCGGCCGACCGCGACGTTTCGGAGCGGTCTCGACGGTCGCCTCGGGGGCGTCGTTCGCGTCCGCAGCTTGGGCCGCGTCGGCGTCCTTGTTCTTGGCTCGTGGGCTCATGGTGACTCCTGGGGACGCGCCTGCGTCCGGGCTGCAGGTCGGCTGGGCGGGGTGGCGGCCCGACGGACCGCATGACGTGCGCACCGGACACCTGAGCGCGACGGCGTGCGCAGACGTCGAGCACGCGTTCAGGTTTTGTCGGGGTCGCACCGGCGTATTGACGCATCACGTACCGGCTGCTAGCGTCCACTATACGCGCGCTGGCGCAGGCGGTGCAACCGCCGGCGATCCGCGCCGACAGGCGACGACGGGAACGAGTAGGTGGGCAGGCGCCCGACAGCGAGCCGGGGACGGTGGAAGCCCGGCGGTTCGTCCCCACCGAACATCCTCCCCGAGCCGCTCCCCGAACGCGAACGCCCGATCAGGGACCTCGCCAGTAGACGGAGCCGCGTGGCGCACGTGATCGCGCCGGGTCTTCGCCGCGCCTGCGGCGGACGACCACGAGGCCTTGGCCGTAGGGGCCCAGGCGCCGCTCGGGTGGTACCACGCTCCACGGGGCGTCCCGACGCGCACGCGTCCGGGCGCCCCGTCTTCGTGGAGCCCGGCGCGGAAAGGCGAGGAGCTCCATGTCCGATCCGCTGTTCGACGACGTCCCGGCAAGCCCCGACTTCCCCGCGTTGGAGCGCGGGGTGATCGATACCTGGCGCGAGCACGACGTGTTCCGTCGCTCGCTCGACAAGCCCGCCCCGCGAGGGCCGTGGGTGTTCTACGAAGGCCCGCCCACCGCCAACGGCAAGCCCGGCGTCCACCACGTCATCAGCCGTGCGTTCAAGGACCTCTTCCCCCGCTTCAAGACGATGCAGGGCCATCGCGTCGAGCGAAAAGGCGGCTGGGACACCCACGGGCTCCCCGTCGAGATCGCGATCGAGAAGCGACTCGGGTTCACCTCGAAGCAGCAGATCGAGGAGTACGGCATCGAGGCGTTCAACGCGCTCTGCCGCGAGTACGTGTTCGAGAACATCCAGGACTGGAACGCGATGACCGAGCGGATCGGCTACTGGATCGACCTCGACGACCCGTACGTGACGTACGACAACGCCTACATCGAGTCGAACTGGTGGGTGTTCAAGGAGCTGTTCGATCGCGGCCTGCTGACCGAGGACTACAAGACCACCTGGCACAGCCCGTCGAGCAACACCACCCTCGCCAGCCACGAGGTGGCGCTGGGCTACCAGGACGACGTGGAGGATCCCTCGATCTACCCGGCCTTCCCCGCCGACGTGGAGGCGCTGCGCGAACGTGGACTCGTTCCGCGCGGCGTCGACGTGCCGGTCCTGTTCCTGGCGTGGACGACCACGCCGTGGACCTTGGCCGCGAACTCCGGCCTGGCCGTCGCGGCGGACGCCGAGTACGCGCTGGTGCTGGCGCCCTCCCGCCACGGGGGCGCCTCGAACGAGGGCGCCTCGAAGAACGCGGCGTTCGTCCTGGCGCGCGAGCTGGTCGCCACCACGTTCGGGGACGATCCGCACGAGATCGTCACGACCTTCCTCGGCAGCGCGCTGGACGGTGTCCCCTACCAGCCCGTGCTTCGCGGTCGCGACGACGCGGGCGGGTCCGCCGCGGGCGTCGAGCGCCGCGTCGTCCTCGACCCGATGGTCAGCCTCGAGGACGGAACCGGCATCGTGCATCTCGCCCCCGCCTACGGCGACCTGGAGCTGGGCAAGACGCACGGTCTGGCGACGCTGTTCAGCGTGTCGCTCACCGGCGAGGTGCTGCCCGAGGTCGCGCCTCTGGACCACCCCGAGGGCGAGCCCGGGCCGTACGCCGGTCAGTGGTTCAAGGACGCGGACGACCCGATCGCGCGCGACCTGCTGGACCGCGGGCTGATGTACCGCCGGACGCGGATCCGCCACGCCTACCCGTTCAACTGGCGGGACGGCAAGCCGCTGATGAACGTCGCGAAGAAGAGCTGGTACATCCGCACGACCGAGGTCAAGGAGCGACTGCTGGCGAACAACGACCAGGTCCGCTGGGTGCCGGACTCGATCCGCACGGGTCGCTTCGGGAAGTGGCTCGAGAACAACGTCGACTGGGCCATCAGCCGAGAGCGCTACTGGGGCTGCCCGCTGCCGATCTGGGTGGCGGACGACGGCACCGACCCGGTCTGCGTGGGGTCCGTCGCCGAGCTCGAGCGCCTCTCGGGCCGCGACCTGAGCGATCTGGAGCTCCACCGGCCGTTCGTCGACGAGGTCACGTTCGAGAAGGACGGCCGTACCTACCGCCGCGTGCCGTACACCGTGGACGTCTGGTTCGAGTCGGGCGCCATGCCGTACGCCCAGCACCACTTCCTGGGCGACGCCACGGAGCCCGCCGACCGCGAGGCGTTCGAGCGGGCGTTCCCGGCGGACTACATCTGCGAGGCGATCGATCAGACGAGGGGCTGGTTCTACAGCCTCCACGCGCTCGCGACGCTGCTCTCCGACAGCGGCACCGACCAGCGCGCGCCGGGGCCGCTGGCGTACCTGGCGCCCGACACCAGCGCGTTCAAGGCGGCCATCTCGCTCGGCCACATCGTCGACGAAAAGGGCGAGAAGATGTCGAAGTCCAAGGGGAACGTGATCGACCCGTGGTCGGTGCTGGACGCGCAGGGGGCGGACGCGCTGCGCTGGTACCTGTACGCCGCCAGCCCCCCCGAGGCGACCAAGCGCTTCAGCGCCGCGCTCGTCGAGGACTCCCAGCGCGACTTCATCATGACGCTCTGGAACGTGTACGGCTTCTTCGTGCTGTACGCGAACCTCGATCGGCCGGAGCTGTCCCGCCCGTTGGACCCCGCCTCGCGCCCCGCGACCGACCGGTGGCTGGTCTCCAGCGTGCACGCCCTGATCCAGGACGTCACCAGGCGCCTCGAGGCGTTCGACGCCACCGGGGCTGCCCGCCGCATCCGGAACTTCGTCGTCGACGACCTGTCGAACTGGTACGTGCGCCGCAACCGCAAGCGCTTCTGGAAGTCCAGAGACCGCGCTCGACCAGGCCAGTGCCTACCAGGCGCTGTACGAGGCGCTGACCACCGTCGCGAAGCTGATCGCGCCGATGGCGCCGTTCCTGGCCGAGGCGCTGCACGAGAACCTGGTCCGCAACGTCGACCGGGCCGCGGCGATCTCGGTCCACCTGGCCGACTGGCCGGCGGCCGACCCAGGGCGCATCGACGAACGGCTGATGGACGACATGGCGGCCCTCGTCCGGGTCGTCGAGCTGGGCCGGGCCGCACGGGCGCAGAGCGGCGTGAAGATTCGCCAGCCGCTTCCCGCGGTCCTGGTCCGGGCGCGCGACGACGCGGAGCTCGCCGGCATCCGCCGACTCGAGGATCAGCTCCTCGACGAGCTGAACGTGAAGAGCGTGCGTTACCTCGATCCGACCGACGCGTTCGTCGACTACGACGTCAAGCCGAACCTGCCGCTGCTGGGGCGGCGGCTGGGAGCGAAGATCCCGGCGCTGCGTGCCGCGCTGGCGACGGTCGACGGCCGCGAGATCGCCGCTGCGGTCGGCGAGGGCAGGACGATCACCCTGACGTTGGACGGCGAGCCGCTGGAGCTCGAGCCCGAGGCGTTCCTGTTGGACGCGCGCAGTCCCGAGGGCTACGCCGCGGTCGAGGATCGCGGCTACCTCGCGGCGCTGGACGTCACGGTGACGCCCGAGCTCCGGCGCGAAGGCCTGGCGCGGGACGCCGTCCGCATGCTGCAGAACGCGCGCAAGAACGCCGGGTTCGAGGTGTCCGACCGGATCGAGGCCACGTGGGCGTCGGACGATCCGGAGCTCGTCGCGGCGCTGGAGACGCACCGCGACACGGTCGCCGACGAGGTTCTGGCGGTCCGCTTCGAGCGGGGCGACGCGACGGCGGCGACGGACGGCTGGCACCGGGAGTCGGGCGATCTGAACGACGACGGCGCGCATCTGACGGTGACGCTGCGGCGATCGGAGGCGACGGCGTGACCGGGCCCCCCGGCGACGCACCGATCCTCCGCATCCGCGGACTCGTCAAGGACTTCGGCGGGCTGCGCGCGGTGGACCGCTGCGACCTCGACGTGCCGCGCGGGACCGTCACCGGGTTGATCGGACCGAACGGCGCCGGCAAGACGACGCTCTTCTCGCTCGTCTCCGGCTTCGTGCGCCCCGACGCCGGCACGGTGACGTTCGACGGCGAGGACGTGACCGGTCTGCCGCCGCACGAGATCTTTCGCAAGGGACTGTGCCGGACCTTCCAGATCCCGCGGGAACACGGCAGCATGACGGTGCTGGAGAACCTGATGCTGGTTCCCAAAGACCAGATCGGCGAGCGCTTCTGGGGCCCGCTGCTGCGCCCCGGCGCCGTCGCCCGCCAAGAACGCGAGATCGGCGACCGGGCACGCGAGGTGCTGGCCTTTCTTCGGCTCGAGCATCTCGCCGACGACCACGCCCGCTCGCTGTCGGGCGGCCAGAAGAAGCTGCTCGAGATCGCACGGACGCTGATGGCCGAGCCGAAGCTCGTCCTTCTCGACGAGCCCGCCGCCGGCGTGAACCCGGCGCTGATGGAGGACGTCCGCACCCGCATCGAGGAGCTCCAGAGCGAGCGCGGCATCACCTTCCTGCTGATCGAGCACAACATGAGCCTCGTGATGGACCTGTGCGACCCCGTGGTCGTGATGAACGAGGGCCGCGACCTCGCCGTCGGCAGCCCCGACGAGGTCCGTCGCGATCCGAAGGTCCTCGATGCCTACCTCGGAGGCGAGCATGCCGATCCTCGAGATTGACGGCGTCACCAGCGGCTACGGCGAGATGGAGGTCCTGCACGACCTCGATCTGCGTGTCGACGAGGGCGAGATCGTCTCCATCGTCGGCCCCAACGGTGCCGGCAAGTCGACCGCGATGAAGCTGGTGTTCGGACTGCTGAAGCCGTGGACCGGCGCGGTTCGCTTCCGCGGCGAGGACATCTCGGCCGCCGCGCCCGACAGGCTGGTCCGAAAGGGACTCGCGTACGTCCCGCAGGTGGCGAACGTGTTCCGTGCCCTGACCGTGGAGGAGAACCTGGAGATGGGAGCGTTCACGCTGTCCGGCCCGTTGGCGCCCCGCAAGCGACGCGTCTACGACCTGTTCCCACGGCTCTACGAGCGGCGCCGCCAGCGCGCCGGCCAGATGTCCGGGGGCGAGCGCCAGATGGTGGCGATGGGTCGCGCGCTGATGCTCGAGCCGCAGCTGCTGATGCTCGATGAGCCGTCCGCCGGCCTGGCGCCGATGCTGGTGGACCTGATCTTCGAAAAGGTGCGCGACGTGAACGCGGAGGGGATCGCAGTGCTGATGGTCGAACAGAACGCCCGCAAGTCGCTGCAGCTGGCCGACAGGGGCTACGTGCTGGCGAACGGCCGCAACGAGCTCGATGGCCCCGGCGCCGACCTGCTGGACGACCCCGAAGTCGCCCGGCTCTACCTGGGGGGTTGAGGATGGCGCGCACCGCTCGGACGCGTCTGCGGGCCCCCGATCTGTCGGGACGCTTCGGGCTGCTGGTGATGCTGGCCGTGGTGACCCTCGTGGTCGCGGTGGCGGCGACGACGCAGGGCGTCGCGCCGGACCGGCTGCTGGCACTGACGGTACGCGGGGTGATGCTGGGCGGCATCCTGGCCCTGGGCGCGATCGGCCTGTCGCTGATCTTCGGCGTCCTGAACCTGCCGCACTTCGCTCACGGCGAGCTGATGACCGTCGGGGCGTACCTGACGCTGGCCCTGCTGACGATCCTGCCGGACGGCGGCCCACTGGCGCCGTTCTCGTTCTCGGCGACGTTCCTGTTGGCGCTGGCGGTGGTGGCGCCGGCGGTGGGGATGCTGTCGTACCTGCTCGACCGCGGGGTCTATCGACCGCTCCGCGCCCGCGGCGCCGCCCCGATCTACATGGCGATGTCGTCGCTGGCGATCGCGTTCGGACTGCGCAGCATCGTGTACCTGCTATGGGGCGCCGACTTCCGGTTCTTCTACCCCGGTCGGCCACGGCCGGCCGTGGAGCTGTTCGCCGGGATCCGCGTCCGGCCCGACCAGCTGTTCATTCTGGGGCTGGCCCTGGCGCTGATCGTGCTCGTGTACCTTCTGCTCGAACGCACGAAGATGGGCAAGGCGATGCGTGCGACCGCGGACAACCCCGAGCTGGCCCGCGTCGCCGGCATCGACGTGGAGCGGGTGGTGCTGTTCACCTGGATGATCGGCGGAAGCCTCGCCGCGATCGGTGGAGCGATGTACGGCCTCGACGCGCAGATGCGACCCGAGATGGGCTGGTGGCTCCTGCTGCCGCTCTTCGCGGCGGTGATCCTCGGCACCATCGGCAACCCCTACGGCGCGCTCGCTGGCGGGCTGATCATCGGCGTCGCCTGGCAGCTGTCGAGCGCGTTCCTGAACCCGGCGTACGGTCCGGCGGTCGCTTTCGTCCTGATGATCCTGGTGTTGCTGGTCCGGCCCGAAGGGCTGTTCGGCGTGCCTGGGAGACGAGCGTGAGCGCCCTCGAGCTGGTCCGCGGACTGCTCCTCGCGGTGCCGCTGGCGCTGCTCCTGGCGGCGCTGGGTCGAGGCCTGCCGGTGCTGCGCTGGGCGGCGCTGCCGCTCGCCGCGGTGGCCGGCGTGGCGAGCGCCTCGCTGCTGCCGAGCGGCACCCTCGGCTACCTGGTGTCGTTCGCGCTGATGGCGTCGATCTACGCCGTGCTGACGTTGGGCCTCAACGTGCAGTGGGGCTACACGGGGCTGTTCAACGTCGGCGTGGCCGCCTTCTTCTCCGTCGGCGCGTTCGTCGCCGCGCTGGTGACCACGACCGCGCCGACCGGGCCGGTCGCCGCCTTCTCGCAGCAGGCGTTCGGCCTGGGCGCTCCGTTCCTGGTCGGCGTCGCCGCGGCGGGCGTCGTCTCGGGCGTGGTCGCCTGGCTGGTGGGACGCCCGACGCTCAAGCTGCGCGACGACTACCTGGCGATCGCCACCATCGGCATCGCCGAGGTCGTTCGACTGGTGTTCCAGAACGAGCGCTGGCTGGCGAACGGGCCGCAGCCGCTGCGCGGCATCCCGCAGCCGCTCGACTGCCTCGTCGCGTCCGACGGCTGCGGATGGCTGCCGGGCGTCGTGAACGGCTGGTTCGCGCCGCTCGCGCCGCGCGACTACACGTACGTGTACCTGGCGCTGGTGGCCGTGATCCTGGCCCTCGTCTACCTCGTGCTCGAGAGGATGATCGAGTCGCCGTGGGGCCGCGTGCTTCGTGCCGTACGCGAGGAGGAGAGCTCCGCCCGCATGAACGGCAAGGACGCGGCGGCCTTCAAGGTGCAGGCGTTCGTGGTCGGCGCGGTGGTGATGGGGATCGGCGGGGCGCTGTACGCGCACTACATGGTCTCGATCGACTACAGCCACTTCGACCCGCTCTACGCCACCTTCCTGATCTGGGTGATGCTGATGCTGGGCGGTAGCGGCAACAACCGAGGCGCCATCCTCGGCGCGTTCGTGATCTGGGGCATCTGGACCGGGACGGCGTCGCTGGTGGACGCGATCCGGCCGGCGCTGGCGGCCATCTCCCCCGACCTGCCCGCACGCGGACCGTACCTGCGCTTCCTGTTCATCTCGCTGATGTTCCTGGCGATCCTGCGCTTCCGGCCGCAGGGCCTGATCGGAGAGCGACGGCGCAAGGCCTGACGGTGGGCCGCCGGGGCGCGCCGCCGCGCGCCCGACGCGCACGGCAGGGCCCGTACGGAGGTGGCGGCACGAAGGAGGGGCGGGACCCGAATCGAGTCCCGCCCCCTGTCGCGTGCCGATCCGGCGTGGCCGCCTACTCGGCCGGGATCTGGTCGGCGGTGCGGATCTCGACCGTCTGGATGTCGCCGTCGATGTAGCGCCACACCTCGACCGGCGTGACGACGTCGCCGACCGCGTCGAAGTCGACGTTGCTGGCCGCACCGGTGTAGTCGATCTCGGTGCCGGCCTGCATCAGCTCGATCGCACGTGCGAACTCGCCGACGCCTACCTGCTCGCCTTCGCCGTCCGCCACGCGCCGGACGGCGTCGCGCAGATTCGGACCGGTCGCAGCGACGCCGTCGACGTGGAGCTGGGCGACCGCCAGGCCCAGGACGGCCATCGCGTCGTACGCGGCGTCCATGAACGGCAACGGCGGGCGCTGGCCGTGCACGGCCTGGTAGGCGTCGACGAAGTCCTGGAAGCCCGGCCACTCGGGATCGGACCCGGGCGCGGTGCCCCAGGCGCCCTCGAGCACGTCGGCGCCGACCGCGTCGATGATCTCGAGCGATTTCGAGCCGTCCACGAACTGGAACGAGGTGAACTCGAACAGGTCGCGGGCCTCCTGCATGTAGACCGTCGCCTGACCGGGGTAGCTGATCACCATCAGCACGTCCGGATCGTCGGCGAGCGCTTGCTCGAGAATGCCAGAGTAGGTCGGCTGCGGCTCCTCGGGATGGGCGACCTGGGCGGTGACGGTGCCGCCGCGCGCCTCGAACGCCGCGGCGAAGGCGTTGGAGAGCCCTTGGCCGTAGGGGTTGTTGACGTAGACGGTCGCGGCGGTCTCGTAGTCGACCGACGGGTCGAGCTCGCCCCGCGCGAGCTGCGCCGCTACGACGCCCTGGAGGGCGTCCGAGGCGACGGTGCGGAAGACGAAGTCGCCGTCGTCGAGGAAGCTGATCAGCGGCGAGGTGGAGGCCGGCGAGATCTGCACGACCTCTGCCGCGATGGTGGCCGCCTCGGCCACGTTGGTCGTCACCCCGCTCGAGAGCGCGCCGACGATGCCCGGAACGCCGTCGACATCGACGAGCTTGCGGGCGCGATCGACGCCGGTGGAGGGACTCGTGGCGGTGTCCTCGGGGATGAGCTCGAGCAGCGGACCGCCGAACGCCTCGGTGGCAGCGGCGTTGAGCCCGTCGGCCGCGAGCTCGACGGCGTTCAGATGCGCGGAGCCGAACTCGGCGAGCGCACCGGTGAAGCTGAGCAGCGCGCCGATCGGCGTGACCTCGGGGACGTCCTGAGCCTGCGCGGACGCGCCCCCTACGGCGAGGGCGAGCGCGGCGAGCCATGGAAACGTATTCTTCATGCGACCTCCTTGTGGTCGGTGGCGGGAGTTCGGTGACGGGAGTCCGGTGACGGCAGCACGGACGAGCGTGCCGGCCTTCGGGGACGGGCGTGGCGCCCTTCGGAGGCGAATTCGAGCGTAGCCCGCCTCATGGCTAGCCGTCAACGCGACGCATTGTAGAACCCGCGTCCTGAACGACGTTCTACGACGTGGACGTGCCGCTGGGCCGGCTGGGGACGTTCGGCACGTTGCCCGCCACCCGAGCGCGTGCGATAGACTCGGTGTCGTAAACGGCTTTCGTACACAGGGCACGCGCCCAAGGAGGAACGTCATGAAGATCGGAATCAACGGATTCGGCCGGATCGGCCGTCAGATCTTCCGCATCGCACACGCGCGGGGACTGGACATCGTGCTCGTCAACGACCTCGTCGACAACGAGACGCTGGCTCAGCTCCTCCGCTACGACTCCAACTACGGCAAGTTCCAGGGCACGGTGAGCCACGACGACGACAATCTGATCGTCGACGGCAAGAAGATCCGCGTCACCGCGATCAAAGACCCGACGACGCTGCCGTGGAAAGAGCTCGGCGTCGACGTCGTGGTCGAGTCCACCGGCATCTTCACCAAGCGCGCCCAGGCCGCGATGCACCTCGAGGCCGGAGCGAAGAAGGTGCTCATCAGCGCCCCGTCCCCGGACAGCGACTTCGACGTCATGATCGGCGTGAACGACGATCAGTACGATCCCGAGAAGCACGACGTCGTCTCGAACGCGAGCTGCACGACGAACAGCCTGGCCCCGGTGATGAAGATCATCGACGACGCGTTCGGCGTCGAGCAGGCGATGATGACCACGATCCACAGCTACACGAACGATCAGGTGCTTCTCGACGGGCCCCACAAGGACCTCCGCCGCGCCCGCAACGCCGCGACGAACATCATACCCACCTCGACGGGAGCCGCCGTCGCGGTCGCCAAGGTGCTGCCGCAGTTCAAGGGCATCTTCGACGGTACCGCGCTGCGCGTCCCGACGCCGGTCGGCTCGATCAGCGACGTGACCGCCATCCTCAAGACGCCCGCGAGCAGCGAGCAGCTGAACGACGCGGTCCGCACCGCCGCCGAAGGACCCCTCCAGGGCATCGTGAAGTACAGCGAGGAGCCGTTGGTCCTGCAGGACATCCAAGGCGACCCGCACTCCGGCATCTTCGACTCGAAGCTGACCAAGACCAACGGGAACATGGCCAAGTTCTTCGTCTGGTACGACAACGAATGGGGCTACAGCGAGCGCATGGTGGACGTGCTCGAGCTGATGGGCGGCACCGCCTGAGCCGAGGGCGTCGTCGCCAAGAGAGATGCGGGGGGCGACGGGTCGATCCTGTCGCCCCCCTGCCTTGACCGAAGGCAGGGCTCCGCGCCCTGCGGACCGGACGGACCGGCTGTCGCCGCGCCGCCCGAGAGATCCCGAACCGACCACCAGGAGGCCGTCATGATCCCCACCCTTCGAGACCTCGACGTAAGCGGCAAGCGCGTGCTCGTACGCGTGGACTTCAACGTTCCCGTGAAGGGCGGCGTCGTCGGCGACGACACGCGCATCCGCGCCGCACTCCCGACCCTGCGCGAGCTGCTCGAGGCCGGTGCGACCGTCTTCTGCATGAGCCACCTCGGTCGACCCAAGGGACCGCAGGACGACGCGCGCATGGGGCCGGTGGCCGACCGGCTCTCCGAGCTGCTCGGCCGCGAGGTGCGCTACCTCGCCTGCGACGGGCCCGGCTCCCGCGAGCAGCAGGCCTTCGTGAGCGAGGCGCCGGGCGGCTCGCTCACGATGCTCGAGAACACCCGGTTCGACGCGCGCGAGACGAAGAACGATCCGGAGCTCGCGGCGATCCTGGCCGGCTACGCCGAGCTCTACGTGAACGACGCGTTCGGAGCGGCGCACCGTGCGCACGCCTCGACCGAAGGCGTGGCGCACCTGCTGCAGAGCGCCGCGGGCCGGCTGATGGAACGCGAGCTCGAGGTGCTCGGACGCCTGGTCGACGCACCCGAGCGACCGCTCAAGGTGATCCTGGGCGGGGCGAAGGTGAGCGACAAGATCGGCGTCATCGAGAACCTGCTGGGCAGCATCGACGAGCTGTTCGTCGGCGGCGCGATGGCGTACACGTTCTTCAAGGCCCAGGGCGGCCAGGTGGGCGACTCGCTGGTCGAGGACGAGAAGCTCGACGTCGCGCGCGACCTGATCGCGCGGGCCGAGCGTGCGGGCGTGTCGCTGCACCTGCCGTCCGATTCGGTCTGCGCGGCCGAGGTCGAGGCCGGCGCCCAGACCTCGGTGCACCCCTCGGACCAGATCCCTGCCGGTCTGAAAGGACTCGACGCCGGACCCGACGCGATCGCGGCATGGACCGACGCCTTGAAGGGCGCCAAGACCGTGTTCTGGAACGGTCCGCTGGGCGTGTTCGAGGTCGAGCCGTTCGACGCCGGCACCCGCGCCATCGCCAAGGCCGTGGCGGAGCTCGACGCCTTCACGGTCGTCGGAGGCGGCGATTCGGTCGCGGCGATCAACGCCACCGGTCTCGACGACCGGATCGACCACATCAGCACCGGCGGCGGGGCGTCGCTCGAGTTCCTGGAAGGCTCGGACCTGCCCGGGGTCGAGGCGCTCCGGCGCTGAGCGACGTATGCGCGTGGCGCAGGTCGCCACGATCGCGACCGCTGGACCTGGACCGTGGGGGCCGCCGCAGTAGAGTGACGGTGTGCCCACGGTCCCGATCCTCGAACCCCACCGCGGAGCGCTCCAGCGCGTCCTCGGCGCGGACGCCGACGGCGTCGACGCGCTCAATTTGCACGGCGACTACACGTACCTCTCCTCCGGCTACTACGCGTCGCTGGACGCCGAGCTGGCCGGCGAGCGGATGCTGCCCACCCCGGAGGACGCGCTCGACGCCTACGTCGTGCCGATCGCGGCGGACAAAGCGCGGCGCGCCGGGATCGCCGTCCCCGACGTCACGCTGGTCACCGACCGGTTCCCCGCCCCGCCATTCGTCGCCTGGCCGGTCAACCCGTTCTCGGTCAAGGGCGAGCTGATCCTCGACGACGCTGCCCTCGGCGGCGCGCAGCAGCGCCGCGCCCACCCCGTGACCGCGCGTCGCGGTCGCGACCACCAGCGAGTACAGTCGCGCCGCGTCGAAGCCGCGACGGAACAGCACGATGGCGTCGCCGACGACGCGGCCGCCGCCGTCCAGATCGGCGAGCTCGGCGCGCCGGACCTGAACGGCGGCGCCCGCCGGATCAGTCGTCGCCGTCCCCCAGCGCAGCCAGCAGGGCGGGCACGATCTCGTGCACGTCGCCGACGACACCGACGTCGCAGTGCTTGAAGATCGGCGCGTCGGCGTCCCGATTGATGGCCACGATCCGTCGGCTGCGACTCATGCCGGACAGGTGCTGAACCGCGCCGGAGATGCCCAGCGCGACGTACACCTCGGGTGCGACCGTCTTGCCGGTCTGGCCGATCTGCTCCTCGTACGGGCGCCAGCCGGCGTCGACCACCGCGCGGGTCGCGCCGATCACGCCGCCCAGGCGGGCGGCGAGCGGCTCGACCAGCTCGGCGACGGCGTCGGCCGAGCCCACGCCGCGACCGGCGGCCACGACCACCTCGGCCTCCTCGAGCGCCAGCTTCGCGCCCGCCGGGCGTCCACCGGCCTGGACGGCGACGCGGGCGTCTTCCGGCTCGAAGGCGACCTCCAGCGGCCGAACCTCGCCGTTCCCGTTCGCCTCGGCCGGCTCGTACGAGCCGATCTTGACGGTCGCGACGACCGGCGTCGCCTCGGCCACGATCTCCTCGCTGACGCGCTGGAGCTGCGTCAGACGCCAGCCGCGCACGCCGTCCGCGTCGGCCTCGAGCGCTGTGACGTCCTCGAGCAGCGCCCCGCCCACCCGCAGGGCGACGCGGGGGGCGACGGCCTGCGAGGTCCGGGTCCCGGCCAGCAGAAGTGCGCGCGCTCCGCTGGCCTCGAGGGCCGCGACGAGGGCCCGCGTACGGGTCTCCTGATTGTCCTGCGGAAGGTCCAACTGGTGGACGACGGGCACGTACGCGGCCGCCGCCTGCGCCGCCTCCGCCCCTGCCGCGACGGCTTCGACCTGGGCGCCCGCACGCTCGGCCAACGCTCGGGCGGCACCGACCGCCTGGAGCGAGGCCCGTGTCGGGGCGTCGGCGGTCGACTCGATCCATACCAGCACGGGCGCGCTCACCGGCCCGCCTCGCGCAGGAAGCGCGCGACCTCGCCGGCCGCCTCGGCCGGGTCGCCCTCGAGCACGCGTCCAAGGCGGTCACGCTGCTCCAGGGTGCGTCCCACCGTCCGCGACCGTGACGCCGGCGCGTCGGCCGGCTCGCTCCTCGTCTCCTTGCGCTTCGCCTTCATGATGTTCGGAAGCGTCGGATATCGAGGCTCGTTCAGGCCCTGCTGCGTCGACACCACGGCGGGTAGCGGAAGCGTCAGCGTCTCGCTGCCCACGTCGGCGTCGTGCTCGGTGCGAATGCCGCCGTCCTCCAGCGTGAGCGCGGTCGTCCAGTCCGACAGCGGCCACCCCAACGCCTCGGCCAGCGCCGGCCCCAGCGCCGCGCTGTCCCAGTCCGCCTGCTTGCCGCCGACGAACACCAGATCGGCCTCCTCCTCGCGCACCACGTCCGCGAGCCGCATCGCGACGGCCAGCGGATCCGAGCGCCTCGTCCGCCACCAGCAGCCGGGCCCGGTCGGCGCCCATCGCCAGCGCGGTGCGAAGCGCCTCCTCGGTCCGCTCCGGACCCAGCGCCACCGCCACGATCTCGGCGTCGAGCCCGTCGTCGCGGATGCGCAGCGCCTGCTCCACGCCGTACTCGTCCATGCCGTCGAGCACCCAGGCGGCGCCCGACAGGGCGACCTCCCCGTCCTCGATCCGCACCCGCGCCTCGGCGTCGGGAACCTGTCGGATCACCGTCAAGATCTTCATGCCTGCCTCCTCTTCAGGGCGACGACGATCACGTTCGCCCCCTTCGCTCGCGATCACGGTAGATCTGGCGCACGATAACCATCCGCTGAATCTCGCTGGTCCCCTCGTAGATCCGGGTCACCCGCGCATCGCGCAGGTAGCGCTCGACCGGATGATCGCGCGTATAGCCAGCGCCTCCGAACACCTGCAGCGCCGCATCGGTCACGAATCCGGCCGTCTCCGAGGCGAACAGCTTGGCCATCGACGCCTCCTGCGTCACGCGGAAGCCGCGATCCATCGCCCACGCCGCCTTCTGGGTCAGGAGTCGCGCCGCCTCGATCCTCGTCGCCATCTCCGCCAGCGGAAACCCGACCCCTTGAAAGGCACGGATGGAGCGTCCGAACGCCTCGCGCTCGTCGGCGTAGTCTCGCGCCGCCTCGAACGCGGCCCGGGCGATGCCGACCGACTGCGCCGCGATGCCGATGCGGCCCCCGTCCAGCGACGCCATCGCCATCACGAATCCGTCGCCCTCGCCTCCCAGACGATCGCCGTCCGTGACGAACACGTCGTCGAAGGTGACGGTCGTGGTCACCGCCGCGTGTTGGCCCATCTTTCGCTCGGGCGTGCCGAACGACAGGCCGGGCGCGTCCCCGGGCACCAGGAACGCGCTGATGCCACGTGCCCCGCCTCGGGATCGGTGACCGCGAGCACCAGGTACAGATCGGCCTCGCCTCCACCGGTGACCCACGCCTTGGCGCCGCGCAGGCGGTATCCGTCAGGCACGGCGCTGGCGCGCGTGCGAATCGCCGCGGCGTCGGAGCCGGCCTGCGCCTCCGACAGGCAGAACGCCCCGAACCAGGCGCCGCTCGCCAGCTTCGGCAGGTACGCCTCCTTCTGCGCCTCGCTGCCGTACGCGACGAGCATCTTCTGGGGCAAGCCGTTCGTGACCGCCATGAGCGTGCCGTGGGACGCGTCCGCGGCCGAGATCTCCTCGATCGCGACGGTGAACGCCAACGTGCCCAGCCCGGCGCCGCCGTAGCGCTCGGCGCGCTGACGCCCATCAGCCCCATCCGCCCCATCTCGGCGAGGGTCGCGCGGGGGAACGTCGGCTCCGCGTCCAGCCCGGCCGCGACGGTCGCGATCCGCTCGCGCGCGAAGTCGCGCACGTGGCGCCGAAGGTCCTTGAGGTCGTCGGGCAGCTCGAAGTTCACGAGCTCGCCTCGGGCGTGGGCATGGCGAGGACTGTACCACCGCGACGACGCGCCTCCGATCGTCGCCGCAGGTCTCCGCCGCCGCCCGCGAGCCGGCGCGTGGCGCGGCTGGCGACGCCGTTGCCGACAGCGATCTATCCTCCGGTATGGACGCACACGACCTGCTCGCCCGCCTGCCCGAGTTCCTGGACGCCGAGGCCGTACGCGGCGTCGACGCGATCGTCCAGTACGACATCGAGCGACCGCTGTGGCACGAGATCCGTGACGGCGAGGTCCGCGTGCACGAAGGCCGCGCCGACGCGCCCGACCTGCAGGTCCGCGCCAGCGACGCGCTGTTGCTGGACCTGTTCTACGGCAAGGCCAGTCCGACGATGGCGATGATGTCGGGTCGCCTGAAGGTCAAGGGCGACATGCGGCTGGCCCGGAACCTGGTCGCGCTCGTCGACCGCGACCGGCTCGCGTCGCTGTCGACCGAAGACCGCGACGCATAGCCGCGTTGCCGCGTTACCGCGTCGCCGCAGCGGCACGCTGGCTCAGTCCTCGTTCCCGGCGCGATCCAGCGCCGAGGCGAACGCGCGTGCCAGATCGGTCCGCTCGACCAGGCCGCCCGATCGCTCCTCGCGCACCCGAAGCCGGGACCGCGCGCCGTCGACGTCGGCGCGGTAGGCGAGGTGCCGAGCCAGCTCGTTCACGGCGCCCAGGGCCGATGACGACGACGCCTCGAATCGCTCGCGTCGCCGGGCGCCGCTCGGGGCCTCCAGCACCACGAGGATCGAGGCCCGGCCGGCCTTCGCGCCGACGATGAGCTGCTCGACGGTCCAGCCGTACCTCACGCAGAACCTCCACGCACTCCCACGGTCACTGGCGTGCAGGGCCGGACGTCACGGGTCGCCGTCATGGACGCTCCGGCTCAGGACGGCGCCGCCTCGAGGCCGAACGCCCTGTGCACCGCTTTCAGCGCGTCCTCGGCGTGCTCGGCAGGGATCACGACCGAGACCCGCACCTCGCTGGTCGCGATCATCTCGATGTTCGCGCCGACGGACGCGACCGCGTCGAACATCGTGCCGGCCACGCCGGGCGTGGATCCCACCGCGACGCCCACGATCGACAGCTTCGCGACGTCGCCGCTGGCGTCGGCGTGACCGCCGATCTCGGCCAGGATCGGCGCGACCGCGTCGAGCGCGTCGGGAACGAGGTCCTCGGCCACGGTGAACGCCATCTGCTGACGGCTGGCGCCCTCGCCGGGCACCCCTTGGATGATCATGTCGACGCTGACGTGGGCGTTCCCCAGCGCACGGAACAGCCGGGCGGCGACGCCGGGCGTGTCGGGCAGGCCGACGAGGTCGATCCGAGCATGGTTTCGATCCAGGGCGACGCCGGTGACGGGCGAGTCGGTGATCATGCGGTCCTCCGATCGGTCGAGCCGCCGGACGATCGTGCCCGGGGCGAACGAGAAGCTGCTGCGGACGTGCACCCGGACGCCGTAGCGCCTGGCGTACCAGACGCTGCGGGGGTGGAGCACCTTGGCGCCGAGCTGCGCCAGCTCGAGCATCTCGTCGTAGTCGACCTCGGGCAGCCGCGTCGCGCTCGGGACCAGGTGCGGATCGGTCGTGTACACGCCGTCGGTGTCGGTGAAGATCTCGCACTCCGCCGCCCCTAGCGCCGCCGCCAACGCCACCGCCGTGGTGTCGGACCCGCCGCGCCCCAGCGTGGCCGTGTCGCCCAGCGAGTTCAGTCCCTGAAAGCCGGCGACCGCGACGACGCGGACCGTCGAAAGCGCGGCGCGGAGGCGCGTGGGGTCCACCTCGAGGATGCTGGCCTCGCCGTGGAGGTCGCTGGTCCGGAACCCCGCCTGAGCTCCGGTGAACGAGCGGGCCGGGACGTGCAGCGCCTGCAGCGCCAGGCAGAGCAGCGCGGTGGCTTGCTGCTCGCCCGTGGCCATCAAGGCGTCCAGCTCGCGACGGTCGGGCCGCGGCGTCAGCTCCCTCGCCATGCCCACCAGCCGATCGGTCGTGCGGCCCATCGCCGAGACGGTGACGACGACGCGGTCGCCCTGCTCGACCTGCCGGGCGATGCGCGCAGCGACCTTGCGGATGCGGTCCAGATCGCCGACGCTGGTTCCGCCGAACTTCCAGACGCGCAGGCCGGAGGCGGTGTCGGCGGCGTCGAGCGGTCGTGGGGACGTCGGGACGGGGCCCGGGGTGGCGTCCATAGGCCGCCGAGGATACCTCACGCGCACCGGGGTGAAGGGTCGAGAGTCCCGGTGGGCACGTGGTAGAAGGTCTGCATGACGACCGACGGCGCACCCCTCCGTGTCGTGATCGTCGGGGCGGGCCCCTCCGGCCTGTTCGCGGCGGACGCGCTCCTCAAGGCCCGCGACGACGTCCGGGTCGACGTCTTCGATCGACTCCCGACCCCGTACGGGCTGGTCCGCTACGGCGTCGCTCCCGATCACGCCAAGATCAAATCGGTCACGAAAGCGTTCGAGAAGACCTGCCGCGATCCTCGGCTCCGCTTCTTCGGCAACGTCGACATCGGCAAGGACGTCACGGTCGACGAGCTGCGCCGCTACGCCCACGCCGTGATCCTGGCGGTCGGCGCCTCGAGCGACCGCTCGCTGGGCGTTCCCGGCGAGGACCTCGCGGGCAGCCTGTCCGCGACCGAGTTCGTCGCCTGGTACAACGGCCACCCCGACTACGTGGACCTGAACCCCCGATTGGACGCACCGCACGTCGCCGTGGTGGGGATGGGCAACGTCGCGGTCGACGTGGCTCGCATCCTCGCGAAGTCGGTGGACGAGCTGGCCGTCACCGACATCGCCGATCACGCGATCGAGGCGCTGGCCGAGAGCCGGGTCGAGGAGATCTCGATGCTGGGACGGCGGGGACCGGCCCAGGCGAAGTGGACCACGAAGGAGCTTCGCGAGCTGGGCGAGCTCGAGAACGCCGATCTGTACGTCGATCCGGCCGAGCTCGAGCTGGACGCCGCCTCGGCGGAGGCGGCCGAATCGGACGCGATGACGAAGCGCAATCTCGGGCTGCTCGCCGACTTCGCGGCGCAGGAGCCCCAGGGCAAGCCCCGGAAGCTGCACGTGCGGTTCTTCGTCTCCCCCGTCGAGCTTCACGGCGAAGGCCGGGTCGAACGCATGACCGTGGGCCGCAACCGGCTCGAGGAGCGCGAAGGGGGGTACCTGGCCGCCGTGGACACCGGCGAGCGCGAGACGCTCCCCGCCGACCTGGTGCTCCGCTCGGTGGGGTACCGCGGCGTGGCGACGCCCGGCGTGCCGTTCGACGCTCGGCGCGGCGTGGTGCCGAACGAGGCCGGACGCGTCGTGGACGACGACGGTCGGGCGGTACCCGGCATGTACGTCGCGGGCTGGATCAAGCGCGGCCCCAGTGGCGTGATCGGCACGAACAAGGCGGATGCGGTCCGAACGGTGGAGGCGCTCCTCGCCGATCCCCTGCCCGAGCCCGAGGACGCGTCGGAGGCCGCGCTTCCCGCCATGCTGGCGAGCCGCGGCGTGTCCGTGGTGGACTTCGAGGGCTGGCTGGCGCTGGACCGCGCCGAAGTGGACGCCGGCTCGGCGTCGGGACGTCCTCGCGTGAAGGTCGTGACGGTCGCCGACATGCTTCGGCAGGCGCAGCGCCCTGACGACAGCTAGCTGCGAAGCGCCCGATCGAAAGCCACCAGCGCGAGGGGCCGGTCCGACCTCGCTTCGAGCGCGCCCCGCGAGTCCGGGGCGCGCTGGTTCGTGCCACCAACGATTTCGTGCCGCCAACGATCCGAGCCACCCGACGACGCCTCGATCAGGCTCGTCAGTGAACGGCGATTCTCGTCGATAGACCGGCCTTTTCTGCACGACGCGTCAGAAACAGCCGTACGATATTCATCAAGATGATGGACTCAATCGTGGCATATGGGGCTTGCGCAGGTGACACTGTGCACGTATCATCGCCCGACGGCCGGGCCGTCCCGGCGATCGGGACGCCTTCTCGTCCCGAATCCCATCTCAGGAGGAACCCATGGCGCTATCCCGCAAGAAGATCCTGACCACCCTCAAAGAGCAGAACGTCAGCTTCATGCGCATGCAGTTCACCGACATCCTCGGCCACAACAAGAACGTCGAGGTGCCCGTCTCGCAGTTCGAGAAGGCGGTGGACGGCGAGCTGATGTTCGACGGATCGTCGGTGCAGGGCTTCACGCGCATCGAAGAGTCCGACATGCTGCTCAAGCCCGATTTCGATACGTTCCTGATCTTCCCCGAGATCGTCGAAGGCGTCGGACGCGGCAAGGTCGCGCGGCTGATCTGCGACATCGCCAACCCCGACGGCTCGCCGTTCGAAGGTGACCCTCGCTACGCGCTGCGGCGCCAGATCGAGCGCCTCCAGGCGCTGGGCTTCGACGACCTGTCGGCGGGACCGGAGCCCGAGTTCTTCATGTTCACGCGCCATCCGGACGGCTCGCCCACGACGCATACCCACGACGCCGCCGGCTACTTCGATCTGGCGCCCCTGGATCGCGGCGAAGAGGCGCGTCGCGACATGGTGAACGCCCTCGTCGAGATGGGCTTCGAGATCGAAGCCGCGCACCACGAGGTGGCGCCCGGTCAGCACGAGATCGACTTCAAGTACGGCCCCGCCCTCGCGACGGCCGACAGCATCGCCACGTTCCGCTACGTCGTGAAGCGGATCGCGCTCAACCACGGTCTGCACGCCACCTTCATGCCCAAGCCGGTCGCCGGGATCAACGGATCGGGCATGCACACCCACATTTCGCTGTTCAAGAACGACAAGAACGCGTTCTTCGACGAGAAGGCCGACCTCCAGCTCAGCACGACCGCCTTGCAGTTCATCGGCGGCCTGCTGGATCACGCCACCGGCATGGTCGCGATCACGAACCCGACGGTGAACAGCTACAAGCGTTTGACGCCCGGCTACGAGGCGCCGACGAACATCGCCTGGTCGGCATCGAACCGCAGCGCGATGATCCGGATCCCGGCCCGGCGGGGCGTCGGAACGCGCTGCGAGCTGCGGATGCCCGATCCGACCTGCAACCCGTACTTGGCCCTGGCCGTGATGACGGCCGCCGGCCTCGACGGGATCGAGCGCGGGCTCACCCCGCCTCCCGCGATCCAGCGCAACATCTTCGACATGAGCGTACGTGACCGGCGCCGCCACAAGATCAAGGAGCTGCCGGGCACGCTGCGCGAAGCGATCGTGGCGTTCGAGAAGGACAAGGTCATGCAGGCCGCCCTCGGCGAGCACATCGCCGACCAGTTCGTCGATTCCAAGACCGCGGAGTTCGAGGAGTATCGCGTCGCGGTCCACGACTGGGAGCTCGACCACTACCTGTCCGAATACTGAGGGACGCCGAGCAGAGCTCGGCTCGAACCCGAACCACGACGATCGGCCGGCCGACGAGCCGGCCGATCGTCGTTTCCGTCGCGGCCCAGCGTCTGCGGCCCAATGGCGCGTCGCCGCGACCCTGTCGCCAGGCGCGCCGTTCCGCTCCTCAATCCGGCCGCTCGGCAGGCGTCCACGCCACGAGGCGATCGAATCGGTAGCCGCTGTCCGCCTCGGCGCGGTCGAGGAGCCGGGCCAGCTGGGCGATCCGGGCTTTCGGCGTGCCGTTCAGGAGCTGGACGGCCAGCCACGCGCCCCGCCAGGCCGCATACCCTTCGCTGCGGTACCAGCGGACGCCTTCGTGGACGTGCACGCCCAGGACCGTCCGGACGGGCCCCGCCTCGTCCAGCTGCGAGAGCGTGGACCGCACGGTACGTACCGCCTCGGGGTCCACCTCCGGGTCCACCCCTTGGACGACCTCGGGGCTCGCCGTCGCCGACGTGACGTCGCCGCGCTCCGTCTCCCGAGGACGGTCGGCGGCTTCGCGGTCGCGGGCGGACGCGCCTGTTTCGGCGGTCTCGGCCGGCCTCGCTGTCGTCCCGGCCGTCTCGCGATCGGCCGTATCGCGATCGGCCGTATCGCGCGCGCGTCGTGTGGGCAGCGACTCGAGCCAAAGCGTGGCCCATCCTTCGGCGCTCACGCCCAGCGGCTCGTCCCGAACCAAGCGGCTCGCGACGGCCCGGTCCAGCCGTAGGCGCCGAGCCGCATCGGCCGGGCGCTCGAACGACGCGGCGACGGCCCAGGCGCGGCGCCAGGCCGCTCCCGGCGCCTCGGCGTCCGCCGGTACACGTGTCCACATCGTCCGCAACCGGTCTTCATCGAGGAGAAGGTCGTCGGCGACCTCGCGCGCAGCTCGCTGGAACGCCTCCAGGTCGCGGCTCGAGGGCAGGCCGGAAGGCGGCGCCGTCGCGGGCGACACGGCGTCGCTGCTCGACGCGACGGCCCGTTCCGACGCCGGCTCCCTAGGGTCGGCCTGCCCGGACTGGACCTGGCCACGCTCGGCAGGCGCCGACTCCGTGGGTGCCGACTCCGTCGGCGCCGACTGGGTGGGCGCCGACGTGGCCGGCGTCGACTCGGTCGACGTATCAGGCGAGGTCGGACCCGTGGGCCGGACCGCACCGGAACTCTCGCTGGCCAGCGACGCGAACGCGCGATGGAGCGGAGCGAGCGCCAGCTCGTGCATCGCATCGTCCAGGTCGGGCACGCCGCGCCCGTCCAAGTGGCCGAACAGCCGTTCCCAGCTGCCGTCCGTGTCGCGGATCTCGCGGACGTCCAGCAGCACACGGCACTGGTACGCACCGAGGTGGACCGAAAGACCTTCATCCCGCCAAGCGTCCGATCGTGCGAGGTGCTCGTCACCGCTCGCGAGCTCGCGGTAGCGCACGAAACGGTCGACGCCCCCACGCAGGCCCAACGCGTCCCCGAGGCGCTGGCGGTGCGTTCCCCCGCCAGCCTGATCGGAAAACGGCACCGTCTGGCGGATCGTGCCGTGGGCCTCGCCGAAGCGGTTGTGGTAGAGCACCAGGTTGGCAGGCCCGCCGTGCTCGCCGTTCGCGTACGCGAACAGATCGTGGACCGGTCCGTGCGAGCCATCGACCTCGAACAGCCGGAAGCGATCCGTGCCGGCGAACGCCGGACGGCGCTCCAGCAGGGGCGCGATCTGGGCTCGGTGCCGGGCCACCATGCCGGGCTCGGGGCGCTCGTCGAGCTTCGCCCGGCGGTACTCCATGCCGTACTTCTCGCGGAGCCCCTCGACCTGGCCGTGTCCGAACATCGGAAGCCCGGGCAGCGTGGCCATGAGCGTGGCGACGCCGTACGCCTTGTCGCCGTCGCCGAACTGCGCGATCGTGGTCTCCTCGTCGGGGTTGTTCATGAAGTTCACGAACCGGCCCAGAATCTGCGGATCGAACTCGAGCACGTTCCGCATCAGCGACTGGTAGTCCTCGTTCGCCTCGCGCGCGAGCATGTTCATGAACGCGCTGTTGTAGACGCGGTGCATCCCCAGCGTCCGGACGAAATACCCTTCCATCATCCAGAACGCCTCGGCCAGCAGCAGCGTGTCCGGGGCCTCCTCGGCGACCCGATCGACGACTTCGCGCCAGAACTCGACCGGCATGCGACGATCGAACTCCTCGTCCGAGATCGAGCCGTAGGCGCTGCGCGAGGGAATCGCGCCGCCGTGACCGGGCGGCGGGTACCAGAGTCGCTGCACGTGCTGCTTGGCCAACGTCATCGCCGCGTCGAAACGGATGATCGGGAACCTGCGCGCCACGTCCAGGATCACGTCGATCACGGCCCGGCGCGCCTCGGCGTTCAGGTAGTCGATCTGGGCGGTGTCGTTCCACGGCATCGTGGTGCCGTCGTTGCCGTGGTAGACGTAGCGCCGCTCGCCGGTCGCGCGCTCCACGCGCTCGAACACGACCGCGGCGTCGCGCGACTCCCAGTACCCGTCCTCGATCCGGACCTCGATGGCATCGTCGCCCGACAGGTCGGGGCCCGTGAACGTGTAGCCAGGATAGGGCGGCTGCGGCAGGCTCAGGAACCGGTCGGGGTGCTCCACCACCCAGCGGCCGTCGATGCCGACGTGGTTGGGCACCATGTCGGCCGCGAGTCGGATTCCGTGACGCCAGGCTCGGTCGCGCAGGTTCCGCCAGGCATCGTCGCCACCGAGATCCACAGCGATCTGGTAGTCGTACAGCGCGTACGCGCTGGCGACGGCGTCCGCCTGCCCGCGGAGCCTCTTGATGCGGGCCGACGCTTCGCTGCGCTCCCACAGGCCGATCAGCCAGAGTCCCGTGAACCCGTGCGAACGAAGGTCGGCCAGCGCCTCGTCGGGCACGTCGTCGAGCCGTCGCACCTCCCGGCCGGACCAGCGGGACAGCTGATCGAGCCACACGTAGGCGTTCTTCGCCACCAGGACGACGCTGGGCATCCAATCCGCGTCGGGGCTGTACGCCTCCGGCTCGTCCCGGCCGCGCGACAGGGACGCACGATCGAGGACCGGCGCCGGACCGGGCGGTCCGGGCGCCCCGCCGGCACGCAGCTCGCTCAACATGTCCAGCGACCGCGCCAGCTGCGCGAGCAGCGCCTCGAAGCCGGCTCCCAGCCGCGGTCCCCAGTGGTCGCGGACGTACTGGAGCTGACCTTCGAGCGAGGTGGGGCTCGCGCGCATCGGGGCCTGCAGCAGCGACCACAGGTCGCCTGACTCGGGCACGTCCGGCAGGCCGGGGAGCGAGGCCAGCTTGCGCTCCATCGCGTCCGTCACGGCGGCGTCGTCGTCACCGAGCGCACGATCGTCCACCAGCTCACGGAATCGCTCCAGCGCGGGGTTCTCGTTGGCGAGCCTGACGGCGATGCGCTCCTCGAGCGCGACCTCGCCGCTCGGGATCGCGTCGACCGACCCGGCCAGCCACGTCTCGACCGTGGCGTTCCCCTGCATCACGTCGGCCGGCGGAAACGCAGCGACGAACGCCCGCTTCGCCGCGCTCAGCCTCTTCGCCCCCAGCCGCTCGGTGAGCTCGGCGTCCAGTCGAGAGGTCCAGCCTGGATCGTGCTCCCGCCGATACGCGTTCAACATCAGATGGATCGCCTCGTCGAGGAGTCCCGCCGCGACGATCTCGGCGCCCGAGACCGCAGCCTCGGGGAAGCGGCGCGTATCGCGCCCTTCGTTCATGCGGGCGGCCATCCGCTCGGCGGCAGCGGGGTCGGCGACGAGCACGCGACCTCGCAGGTCGACGAGCGAAGCCTCGACGCCGTAGCGACGCCTAGCCGCCAGCGTGACGTGAAAGTCGCGCCTCAAGCGGACGCCGTCCGGAAGCTCGAGGATGATCATGGCGGTCTCCTGCGTCTGCACGAGGCGGCACCGCCTCGCGACGGGTACGGTAAGGGATACTGATCCGACGGTACCACGGCGGGTCCAGCCGCTTCGGGGACCGCTCCGTGCCCGTCCGTACGACCCGTCCGTACGAAGGGAGCTCGCATGCCTCCGTGGAAGCGATTTCGTGCACGATCCCGTGAGCGACGCAGCGCCGCACGGCTCACCGCCGTCGCGATGGTGCTGGCGCTGCTCGCGGCCTGCGGCGGCGAGGCCCCCCTTCCCGGCGATCCTCTGCGGATCGCCAGCGCTCGTCTGTCGGATCCGGTCCTCGGCGAGCCGTACCGCGCCGACGTCGTCGCGGTCGGCGGCTTGCGGCCGTACGACCTCAGACTCGAGGAGGGGACCCTTCCACCCGGGATCGCGCTGCAGAGCGGCGTGCTGGTCGGAACGCCCACCGAGCTGGGCCGGTTCGAGTTCACCATCGCCGTGTCGGACGCGAATCTCGCGTCCACGTTCGAGACGTTCACGCTGTCCGTTCGCGACGTGCCCGTCCCGCGGCTACAGCTGGCCGTGCCGGACACGGAGGTGCGCGATACGACGGTCCTTCGTGGCCGCATCGAGGACGCCCGGAAGTTGCGCGCCGTTCGGCTCCGCCTCCGCTGGGGCGACCTCGGTCTGACGCTGCCCGACGACGCGGTCAGCGCGTCACGATCGGACGTCGCCCTGTTCTGGGAGCCCCTTCCGGACGGCGTCGCGATCGACCTCGCCGTCCTGGGCGAGCCGTACACCGGCTCGGGAGAGCTGTTCCAGCTCGCGGTGACCACCGACGAAGCCACGCGTCTCGGCTTCGACATGACCGTCGAGATGCTCTACAGCGATCGCCACACCTACGACACGCGACGCCTCGGCGGATCGCCCGGCCCGGCGAATCCTGTCGCCGACGCCGAAGACGGCGGAGCGATCCCCGACGACGACGCCCCCGGCGAGACGACGACCGATCCGAACGATGAGGATCCGAACGATCAGGATCCGAACGATGGCGACACGAGCGATCCCGAGACGGGCGATTCCGAGACGGGGACGCCGTGAGACGCGTCTCGATCCGTCGCTACGTCCTCGCGCTGGCGTGCGCGCTGGTCGCGCAGGGGACCGCGACCTCCGTCCTCGAGCGATCGCTCGCGGAGATCTTCTCGCGTGCCGACGTCGTCGTGTACGGCGAGGTGGTCGCGACCGACACCGAGGTCGTCGACGACCAGATCCGCACCCGCGTCGAGATCGAGGTCGAGCGCGACATGGGCGGTGCCGGCGATGGAACCGGTGGCGACGCCGTCGATGGACCCGCCGGCGAACCCGGGGACGACGTCCGCACCATGACGTTTCTCGCGGGCCAAACACCCTCGGGCCGCACGACCGTGGTGGACGACGTTCCCCTTCTGGCCCGAGGCGACCGAATCCTCGTGGCCTGGTATCGCGACGAAGGTCTGGTGAGCCCGATCGTCGGGGTGTGGCAGGGACTGTGGCGTCTCAGCGAGAACGGCCTGGTGGACCTGAACGGACGCGTTCTGGGCGTGGACGACGGATCGATCACGCTCGGGGGCGTCGAGCGCGACGTCGCCACGGTCCTCGACGCGATCGAGGCGGCGCTGGGCGACAGCGACGAGGTGCGGCTGGACGACCGGGTCTCCATCAGCGACCGAGACGCTTCGGAGGACGCCGCGCCGGACGCTTGGACGCCGCGCCGGACGCCTCGGCGGACACCGATCCGAACACCGAAGCCGACGTCGCGGAGGACGCCCCGCTCGAGGGCGCGTCGGACGCCGCCGAGCCCGTGACGCCTGTCGCGGAGGCGACGGCCGCTGACGAACCGGCCGCTTCGTTCGAGCTGCGATTGGACGTGCCCGACGACGCCGCGCTTCGCTCGGCGCTCGACGACGCGGTCGAGAGCTGGAACGACGTCGGCGTTCCGCTGCGTCTCGTCGTGGACGACGAGGCGCCGGATCGCGTCACGATCGGCTCGCTCGCGGCGTTCGGATCGGACGCGCTGGCGTATTCGCAGCGCGTGGACGGTCGCGAAGGCGTCGAGCTGCTGCTGCGCCCCGGACCGGAAGGGCGACGCGTGGACGTGCTGGCGCGAGAGCTGGGGCGCTGGGTCGGACTGCCCGACGGTACGAGGGCCGGCCCCGACCGCGCGGAGTCCACGAACGCCTTGCGATCAGGGACGTTTCCCCCCAGCGACCTGCTTCGCCTCGACGCGGACGACGCGGCGGCGCTGCTGGAGGCCCGGAGCGGTCGGCCGGAGGATCAGAACGGCGACGGGGTCGTCGACCTGTACGATCTGGCCCTGCTCGCGGAGGCGTACGGATCGGTCGGAACGCGTCTGCAGGCGGACCTCGACGGCTCGGGCCGGGTGGACGACGCCGACCTCGACCTTCTCGAAGAGGCGTACGAGTTCCTGCCGCCGTCGCGTGACGACCCTAGCGAACGAGGATCGGCACAGAACTGATCCTGCGCAGGACCGATCCTGCGCAGGACGGCCTCGCGCACGATCGATCGCTCAGCCGGCAGCGACCCCGTCGATGGCCCGCGCGAGGTCGACGTCCTTGGCCGTGATGCCGTCCGCATCGTGCGTCGTGAGGTCGATGGTGACACGGTCGTAGACGTTCGAGAGCTCGGGATGATGCCCCTGCTTCTCGGCCTCGATGCCGACACGGACCAGGAACGCGAGCGCTTCGGGAAAGCCTCCGAAACGCATCGACCTGTGAAGCTTGCCGTTCTCGACGGTCCAACCGGAGAGCGACTCGAGCGCGGTGCGAATGGCGTCGTCGTTCAGTGCCTCGGACATGGGCACCTCCTGCTGCGAGCGTGTCAGACGAGCCGAGGGCAGCACGTAGGGCCGGGCACGTAGGGCCCGGCACGTAGGGCCGGGCACGGAGGCGCCGGAATCGCGCGCGCCCGGACGGGCGCTCAGATGCGCCGGCTCGGGATCGTCGTGCTCGGCAGGTACGCGGCGACGACCTGCTGCGCGCCGTGCACGCAGATGAACGTGCCCGCGCCCAGCCGCTCGACCAGGTGCTCACGGAACGACCCGATCACCTGACCGGGCAGCATCGCGACGAGGTGGTCCGCGCCGCGAATGCCGTAGCGCCGAACCGTTATCGTCCGCCCGTTGACGGTGATGTCGACCGGATCGCCCACGAACGGAACGACCGCGGCAGGCTCGGCGGACGGGTCGGTCGCGCCGATGAGCGCGATCGCGTCGGCCAGCGCGTCGGGCGACCCGTAGAGCGCCAGCAACGCGCGCTGCACGAACCCGCGCAGCCAGCCTTCGTCGAGCTCGCTTCCGATGCCCCTGGCCGCGCCCTGCATCAGCCGATGGATCGCCTCGCGTCGGTCCGGCGCCTTGCCTACGATCTGCCCGGCGCGGCGGATGGCGTCGCTGACCAGACTCGACGGATCGCCGGGCGCCCCCGGCGCGAGCATCCGGAGCACCGACAGCTGCACCTCGTGCTGGGCGCTGGCCAGCACGTGCAACGCCGCGGCCGCTTCGGCGACGCGAGAGGCCAACGACCCGCCACTCTCGCGCGCACGAAGATGCAGGTAGTCGCTCTCGAGGAACGTCTCGACCTCGTTCCCATCGACGAGGACGACGCGGTCTTCGTTCAGCGGCACCTCGACGTCGCCCACGTACAGGTGTCGTTCCTGGCCTTGCACCGTGATGGCGAGCTCGTGGCCCGCGAACGGCAGTCGTACCGGACCGGCGAGGCGTAGCGTCACGCTCCGGGCCGACCCGGGAAGGTCGGTCCGACGGAGACCCGGCGAGACCGCGAACAGCACGCCCCCGGAGAGCTGCGGCTCCTCGGCGGAGCCGCCTACCGACCGCGGGACGAGCTGCTCGAGGCGAGCGAAGAACGCCTCGACGTACTCCTTGAACTTCATCTGGTCGCGCCTGAGCATCGCGATCTGGCTCCGCTCCACCTCTTGCCTCTCGCGCAGCTGGCGCTCGAGATCGCTGCGCCGTGCCTGACGCTGCCAATCGGACAGCCTCTGGCGGGCGAGGTCGCGGAGCGCGGAACGCAGCTCCGACGCGTCGGGGCCGCGGGGCTCCACCGCGGACCGCTTGCCCGCATAGGGATCCTTGGTCACCTCGAGCGCCATTCGCCGCAGGTAGTCCAGCGACTGCCTTCGCTCGATCGGTGGCGCGGGATCGTGCGTCCTGAGCCGCATGACGGTGTCGACGACGTCGCGGGCGATCAGCACCAGGCTGTCGACGTCGGACAGCGACACCAGCGGATCGACGCGATCGGGTACCGGCTCGACGACCCGGAACTGGCGCAGGTTGGCGTCGTGCTCGAACGCCTTGGTCGCTCGGAACCGTTCGAAGTTGCGCATCGTCGCGTAGAGAACACGTGCGGTGATGCGTTCGCGCTCCGCGCGCCACGCCGCTGCCATGCCCTCGGCGAACCGCTCGACCTCGCGTCCGAACACCCGCTGGGCGAGGCGCTGGAGCACCTGCTGCTCGTAGCGCTCCGCGTCGGTCGGTGGCGCCGACGACTCGGGTCCCGCCAACAGAACGGCCTCGTCCGTGTCGCCGAACAGGAACTCGTCGGCGATGTCGAGCGACGCGCCCCCCGACCCGGTGACCTCGAGGCGCGTTTCGCCTGCCCCGGACGTGCCCCAGTCGTCGTCCAGCGTCAGGTCTGGACTCTCGCCCACGACGAGATCGTCGAACGCCACCTCGGCGTCGGGGTCCGTGCGCTCCAACGCGGTTTCTCGCTGCCCCAGCTCCCGGCTCAGCGCCTCGTAGCGGGCACGCTGAACAGGCTCGAGCTTGTGGGCCATTTCGTCGATCTGCCGGCGAAGCCGCCAGATCGAGTCAGCCCCGCCGCGAACCGCCCTGCGGTGGCGCAGGTCGTCCATCTTGTACTCGAACAGCTCGAGCGCCAGGGTCAAGGAGGCCGTGTCGTGGAGCATCTTGGCGCGAGTATACGTATCCCTCTCGGCGACGGGCGCGAAAGGCCCCACACCGTGGTCCGGGACACCGTGATCCAGCGCGCTTGACGGCCCTCGGCCCCTGGGGGATGATGACCGTGGACGGGCGGTGTTTCGCCCGAGGAGGTCTAGGCCAATGCCCCACATCATCGCCGAGCCGTGCATCGGCACGAAGGATCAGGCATGCGTCGACGTCTGCCCCGTCGAGTGCATCTACGAGGCGGACGACCAGTTCTACATCCACCCCGAGGAGTGCATCGACTGCGGAGCGTGCATCCCCGCCTGCCCCGTCGACGCGATCTTCCCCGAGGAGGACGTGCCAGCCGAGTGGGAATCGTTCATCAAGAAGAACTACACCCTTTCGGGGCTCTGATCCGACGCGTCTGATCCGACGCTACCGATCGCTCGACGCTAAGAATCCGTGCTCGGCCGCTCGGCCCCCTGGGCCAGGCGGCCGAGCACCGTCGTGACGACCTCGACCGACGAATCGAACTCGGCGAGCACCAGGTGCTCGCCGGGAGCATGATCCAGGCCGGCGTCGCCCGGGCCGTAGGCCAGCGTCGGGACCGGCCACCTGTCTGCCACGACGTTCCAGTCGCTGGTGCCGGTCTTGACGACGGTCCGGGACCGACCTCCGTGCGCCCGGATCGCGATCCGGAACGCCCGCGCGAGCGAGCTGTCGCGGTCGCCACGTACGGCCGGGATCCCTTCGATCGTGGTCACCTGCAGCCCGTTCCCCAGCTCCGCCTCGTCGACGAGCCCGCGAACCCGATCGGGTGGCCAGGCGGGCGGCAGACGAAGGCCCACGGTCGCGGACGCACGCTCGGTCACGCCGTCGTGATCGTGGTCCAGGGCCAGCACCGTGGTCTGGATCCGATCGAAGGCACGCCCGTGCTCCTCGTCACCATTGACGGCGCGCATCGCCGCGAACAGTCGGCCGAGGCCCCACACCAAGCGGTCGGCGGCCGACGGGTCGGGACCGGCCGAATGCCCGCCGGGCGCGACGCAGGTCAGCTGCAGCCGCAGATGCCCCTTGTAGCCCAGCGTCATCGCGTCCCAGCCGGACGGCTCGCAGATCACCAGCAGATCGGGGACCGGCTGCGTCTCGACCACGTGACGGGCACCGACGCTGCCGGGAGCCTCCTCGCCGACCGCACCGATCACCCGGACGGTGAGCGCCTCGCGCACCACAGCAGCGGTCCGGGCCGTGGCGGCCAGCGCGGCGCACAACGGGCCCTTCGCGTCCACCGACCCTCGGCCGTACAGGGCGCCGCCGCGTACCTCGACGGGAACGACGCCCGGCACCGTGTCGACGTGGCCCAGGAACGTGACCGCGAGCGGTCCGCGACCGTGACGAATCGTGAGATTGCCCGCTCCGTCCACGGTCGCCTCGTCCACGCGGTCGACCATCGCGTCCCTGAGCCGACCGACGACCGGAGCCTCGCGACCCGACGGGCTGGGGGTCTCGACGGCCAGCTCGAGCAGCGACCGCGCGAACGTGTCCGTCTCGGCGCTCGTGCGCGTCTCAGGCCTCCTGCCGCGCCCCGGCGGTGTCCGCCAGCGCGCCGCGAAGCGCCTCGACCGCTTCGTCGGCCTCCGCTTCGCTGATCACCAGCGGCGGCACGAAACGGATCACGGTCGCGCCCGCGTTGATCGCCAGCACGCCGCGATCCTCGAGCGCCGCCAGCACCGGTGCGACCTTCTCCTTCAGCTCGACGCCCAGCATCAGTCCCAGCCCGCGCACCTCGCGGATGCGCGGCTCGTCCGCGGCCAGCGCGTCGAGCCGCTCGCGCAGGTGGGCGCCCACGGTGCGGACGTGCTCCAGCAGCCCGCCCTGCAGCTCTTGGAGCACCACCCTGCCCGCCGCGGCGGAGAGGGGGTTTCCCCCGAACGTCGTCCCGTGACCGCCTTTCGGCATCGCGGCGGCGACGTCGTCCGTCATCAGGACCGCGCCGATCGGGACGCCCCCTCCGAGCCCCTTCGCCATGGTCGCGACGTCGGCCTCGACGCCGAAGTGCTCGTGAGCCAGGAAGCGGCCGGTGCGCCCGGCGCCCGACTGGATCTCGTCGAACACGAGCAGCGCGCCGCGCTCGCGGGTGATGCGACGCGCCTCGCGCACGAACTCGACGTCCGCGGGATGGATTCCGCCCTCCCCTTGCACCGGCTCCAGCACCACGGCGGCGACGTCGTCGTCGACGGCCGCGTCGAGCTCCGCGACGTCGCCGTAGCCGACGAACCGCGCCTGGTGCCCGAGGGGCTCGAACGGCTCGCGGTACGCCTGCGTCCAGGTGAGCGGCAGCACGCCCAGCGTGCGGCCGGAGAAGCCCCGCTTCGTCGCGACGAAGGTCGATCGACCCGTCGCGGCGCGGGCCCACTTGAGCGCGCCCTCGTTCGCCTCGGAGCCGGAGCTGCACAGGAACGCGCGCGTCAGCGGCGCGGGGGCCAGCTCGAACAGCGCCTCGAGGAAGTCCGTGCGGGTGTCGTTCGCGAGGTTCTGTGGACTCACGATCAGACGTCCGGCCTGCTCGCAGATCGCGGCGGTCAGGGCCGGATGGGCGTGGCCCAGCGACGCCACGGCGATGCCGGCCATCAGGTCCAGGAACTCGTTCCCGTCGGCGTCGTAGATGCGGCAGCCGTCGCCGCGCACGAACGCCTGGCGCGGGGACCAGAGGCCGGAGTTGTGATGGGCGTCGCGCGCGATGAGCTCGGCGCTGGCGGGGTTGCGAGGGGACTCGGGCATGCAAGGACCTCCTGAGTGCGGGTCGTCTCGGTCGATGATCGCGCACGGCGAAGCGAGCGCCGTGCAGGCGGGCTCAGGCCACCACGGTACCCCTGCCGGCCAGCGCTGCGCGCACGGGACCGTCGCAGCGCGCGTCGCCCAGGACGACGCGGGCCACGCCGCCCTGCACGGCGGCGAGGGCACCGTCGATCTTGGCGCGCATCCGTCCTCGCGCCCAGCGCCGAGCGTCCGCCGGTTCCGACGCGTCGACGCGGGCCACCAGGCTGCCGTCGTCGTTCACGTCGCGCAAGAGTCCGGGGACGTTCGACAGGAGGATCAGCGCGTCGGCTCGCAACGCGATCGCCACGGCCGCCGCGGCGCGGTCGCCGTCGACGTTGATCGCGACGCCCTCCTCCGAGATTCCGGGCGGCGACAGGACCGGCAGGTGGCCGGCCGTGATCAGCGTCCGCAACAGGCCATCGTTGACGCGGTCGACCGTTCCGGTGTGATCATCACGAAGCAGCTTGACCTTGTCGCCCTCGACCGAGCGGACGGTGGCCTTGCGCCGACCCTCCAGGATGCGACCGTCGATGCCCGACAAGCCCACGGCGTCCGCTCCGGCCGCTTGGAGGCGCTCGACGATCGCCTTGTTCGCGCGGCCGCAGTACACCATCTCGAAGATCTCCAAGGTGCGCCGGTCGGTGTAGCGGCTCACGCGGCCGCTGGGGCTCGTCACGAACGTCGGTGGGTGTCCCAGCGCCACGGCCAGCCGGTTCGTCTCGTCGCTGCCGCCGTGCACCAGCACCACCTCTTCCCCGCCGAGGTGCAACGCGGCCACGTCGTCCACGACGTTCGCCGGGTCGATCCCTGCGCCGCCACCGACCTTGACGACGATCACGGTCGACGCTCTCCACCGCTCGCGAGCCACGGCTCGCGAGCCCCGCTTCGGACGGCGTCGGCCACGTCCTTGGGAACGCCGCCAGGCACGACCGCCCGCTGGACGCCGAGGTAGTGCGCGAAGCGCGAGACCGCCGCCGCGAGCTCGTCCAGGAACGCCGCTCGGCCACCGTGGCTCCGCGCGACGGTGGCCTCGGCCTCCGCTTCCCACCACCATCGGCGCAGACGCAACGCGGGCCCGCCGGTCGCGCTGGCGTCGCGGATCGCGTCGATGCGGGCGACGAAGCGGTCGCCACGGACGACGGGAAGGACGTAGTACCCCCAGCGCCGCTGCGCCGCGGGCTTGTACACCTCCCACAGGTAGTCGAACCCGAACGTCGCGCGGAGTCCTGGCCGGTCCCAGAGCAGGGGATCGAGAGGGGCGACGAAGCGTACCCCCGGCGCAGGCGACGTTCCCTCGAGCGCTTCCAGCCAGCCGGGAGCGGCGTGATGGGGCGCGCCGTCGACCTCGACCTCGCTCAGCTCGCCTCGGGCCACGAGCTCGGCGATGGCGCGGTGACGGACCGCGGCGGGCGCGTGCAGGCTCCACACTTCGGCCGGCGCGGTCGGCCGCAACAGGCCGGTGGCCCGGTGCCGGTCCGCGACCAGTCGCCGAACCGCGTCGGCATCCGACGGCGTCGGCCGGGCCAGCACCGACGCGGGCAGGACGCGCTCGATCAGGTCGTAGACGTGACGGCCGTGCTCACGGCGTCGCGTGGCGACGCGGCCCGTGTGCCACAAGGCCCGCAGGATCCGCTTCGCGAGCCTCGGCCCGTACCAGCTGTCGCGCCAGGCGTGAACGTGCGTGTCCAGGTCCACCGAGGCCGCGTCGAGCGGGCCGCGGTCGTGCAGCTGGCCGACCACCTCGGCGGTCTCGTCCGGCCAGGGCCGCAGCACCTCCTCGAGCCAGCGGTCGCCGTTCCAGCGATGGTAGATGCGCCTCGCAGGCTGGCCGTCGATGTCGATCAGGCTGGCCTGCTTGTCCCAGCCGTCGTAGCCGACGCGCTCCTCGTACAGCGGCTCCCGCCAGTCACCGATCCGGTAGCCCGGCACCCGGGCCGCGAACACCAGGTCGTGGTTGCAGCCGAGCGGCGCGAGCGGGTCGTACTGCACGCTGGCGTGGCGCGCCAGAACGCCGCCGACGTCCGTGGGCGCGAAGTGGTACGCCAGGCTGGCTCGTAACGCGTCGCGCGCGCCCACCCGTCGCGCGGCGTCCCTGCCGACCGTCACGGGTGGAGACCGGGGAAGCTCAGCCCGCTGGTCTCGTCCCACCCCACGGCGACGTTCAGCGCCTGGACCGCCTGGCCCGCCGTTCCCTTCACCAGGTTGTCGATCGCGCTCATCACCACCAGGCGCCCGCTGTCGCGGTCGAGAGCGAACCCCAGGTCGCACCAGTTGCTCCCGTCCAGAATCCGGGGGTCGGGAACACGGTGGATGCCGCGGCGAGCCAGCACCAGCCTCACGAACGGCTCGTCCTCGTAGCTGTCACGGAGCGCCATGAGAACGTCCTGCTCGCTGGTTCCGTCCTGGACGAACAGGTGCGCGGCGACCAGGATGCCGCGCACCCGCTCGACCGCGGTCGCCGTCAGGTGGACGCGGAGGCGGCCTCCGAACGCCTGGGCGATCTCGGGCTCGTGCCGATGGCCGACCGGCGCGTAGGTGCGGATCGCGCCGGCTCGCTCCGGGTGGTGCCCGGACGGACCGGGGCGTGCGCCGGCGGCCGACGAGCCGATCTTGGCGTCGAGGATCGCGTCGCCCTTCGCGAGGATCGCGTGACGCACGAACGGCGCGAGCGCCAGCTGGGAGGCCGTCGCGATGCAGCCTGCGCCCGCGATCCGCGTGGCGCCGCGGAGGCGTGCCCGGTTCAGCTCCGGGACGCCGTACACGAACGTGCCCAGCAGCTCGGGTCTCGGGTGGGGCCGCCCGTAGGCACGGCGATACGTGTCGGGGTCGGTCAGCCGCAGATCGGACGAGAGGTCGACGAGCCTGGACGCCGTCTGGGCGAAACGATCGTAGTGCAGGGCGAACGTTCCGTGGGGCAGCGCAGCGATCAGGACGTCGCACGGCTCCAGCGCGTCCAGCGCCGTGAAGCGTAGACGGGAGACGCCACGCAGGTTGGGGTGGACGTTCCCGATCGGCTGTCCGGCGTGGCGCTCGCTGGTGACCTGGACCACCTCGAGGTTGGGGTGCTGGAGCGCGATGCGGAGCGCCTCGCCTCCGGCGTAGCCCGACGCCCCGACGATGCCGACGGTCAGCCGCTCGGGCGCGGTGCCGGCGCGATCGATCGGCCCGCCGGTCGCATCCGTCGCGCTCGCTCCCCTGGCACCGTCGCTCATGACGCTCACTGTAAGGCGGGCAGCGGCGTCGATGCGCCAGCGCTCCTGGACGCTCGCTCTCCGCTCGTCCGGGCTCGTTCCGTCAGGTACGCCGCGATCTCGGCCGGAATGTCCACGCCGGTGGGCCCGACCGAGTTCCTGAACTCGAGGCCGTGGTTGACCTCGCTCACCAGCAGGCCGCGCGACGACTCCAGCAGGTCGACCGCCAGCACGCCGCCGCCGACGGCCCCAGCGGCTGCGAGCGCGATCCGCTCCAGCGCGGCGTCGACCGCCACGCCGCGCACGACGGCGCCGCGGGCCGTGTTCGTCCGCCAGTCGTCGCCCTCGCGAGCGATGGCGGCGACGACCCGGTCTGCGACCACGAAGGCGCGCAGGTCCCGGCCCGGCTTGTCGACGTGCTCTTGGACGTAGAACAGCTGGTGCGACGGTCCGCCCAGAACCTGCTTGTGCTCGAGCAGCGCATGAATCGCATCGGCGTCGCGGCAGCGGGCGACCATGCGTCCCCAGCTTCCGACGACGGGCTTGACGACGACGGGCCAGCCCAGCTCCTCGCACGCCCCGATCACCGTCTCGGGCGAGAAGGCCAGGAAGGTGCGCGGCTGCGGCACCCCGGCAGCGGCCAGGGCCGCGCTGGTGGCCGCCTTGTCGCCGCACGTCTCGATCACCCGGGCGCGGTTGACGACGTCGGCGCCATCGGCCTCGAGCGCCCTGGCGATCGCCAAGGTGCGGGCGTGCGAGAGCGTGCGCAGCAACACCACCTCGCCGTCGATGCGGCGTGCGCCCGCCTCCCAGCGCCAGTGCGGGGCGTAGACCCGCTCGACGTCGGCTCCGGCCCGCTCCAGGGCCGCGAAGAGCATCGTCTCCTCCGGCCGCAGGCGATCGTGAACCAAGGCGACCTTGGGCGCGGAGCCGCCGACCGCGGACACGCCCGCGGACACGCCCGCGGGGCTCACTCGCCCCAGTCCTCGGCCTCCTCGGGCGCGGGCTCGAAGCGAAGCGGCTCGAGCGACACGACCTCGAGCTCCACGCCGTCATCGCTCACGACGAGCTCTCCGAGCTCGAGGAGAGCGGTGTCGACGTCCAGACGGCCGTACGGGGTGGTCAGGGTCTGCATGGGGGTCGCCTTTCCGGGCGTTCGGCATCGCCGGAGGGCCGGACGATCGCCTTCGATTCTTAAGTCGCCCTGCGCGACGTGCGGGTTCCAGCGTGGACGCCGCATCGCGTGCGACCTGCATGCTACGCGTCCGTGGCATTTTCGTCAAGACCGTCCAGCACACGTATTTGTACGGTTTCGATACCGCGCGTCGATCGCCCTCGGCGCCGACGAAGCGGCGAAGGCGACATCGCCGACACCTCCGATGTCCGAGCTCGAACCGCTCACTCCTTTCGATTCGTAGGCCGGCGTGCGAGCGTCGTCGCGGTCCCACCACACGGGTACGCTGACCCGATGGACGATCCTGGTCAGGCGTCGGGGCACGCGTCGGTTCACGCGGCTGGATCGTGCGCTGGGTCGTGCGCTGGTGTCCTGGTTCGAGCAGCGCGCCCGCCCGTTCCCATGGCGCACCGAGCGCACGCCGTACCGGGTCTGGGTGGCCGAGGCGATGCTGCAGCAAACGCGCGCCGAGACGGTCGTCCCCTACTTCCTGCGGTGGATGGACACGTTCCCGACGGTGAGCGACCTCGCCCGTGCCGAGGTGGAGCAGGTGCTGGCGGCGTGGGAGGGCTTGGGCTACTACCGGAGAGCCCACGCCCTGCACCGAGCCGCTCGTCGGATCGTGACCTGCGACGGAGGCCGGTTTCCGAGCGACGAGGCGGGCTGGCGAAGCCTGCCCGGCGTCGGGCCGTACACCGCGGCGGCCGTGGCCGCCTTCGCGCTGGGGCACCGAACCGTCGCGGTCGACGGCAACGTTCGGCGCGTGGGCGCGCGCCTACGCGCCGACGCGGCGCCCGTCGACGCCGAGCTCAGGCAGACGCTGGCGCCCCTGCTCCCGGCCAGCGACCCCGCACGCGGCACCGAAGCGCTGATCGAGCTCGGAGCGACCGTGTGCAGCCCGCGCGCGCCGGACTGCGGGGCCTGTCCGCTCAGACCCGGCTGCGCAGGCGCCGCCATGGGCGAGCCGACCGCGTTCCCCGCCCGCCTCCGTCGCGCGTCCGTCCCGACCCGTCGCCGCTGGGCGCTCGTCGCCCTCGACGAGGACCGCATCTGGCTGGAGCGACGGCCCGAAGGCGGGCTTCTGGGCGGTCTCTGGGGCGTGCCGCAGCGCGAGACCGCGCCGCACGGTCGCCCGCTTCCCGAGGTCCGCCACGCCTACTCGCACTTCGCGCTCCGGCTCGTGCCCGTCTTGGTGGACGGTGCTCCCCCGCCGCCCGAAGACGGGCGCGACGCCGGCTGGAGCGGGCCCGAGCAGCGTGCCCGGCTGCCGCTGTCGAAGGTCGACCGGATGGTTCTCTCTCGCCTCCGCGAGGCTGGCCTGCTAGCCTCGTGAGGTGACGTTCCGAGTCCGTTTCGCCGAGACCGACCAGATGGGTGTCGCCCATCACGCCGCCTACGTCGTCTGGCTGGAAGCCGCCCGCGTCGAGTGGATGCGCGAGCGCGGGCTCTCCTACCGCGAAATGGAGGATTCCGGCGTCTCCATGGCGGTCTCCGGACTGGAGCTCCGCTACCGCCGTGCGGCGCGGTTCGACGATCTCCTACGGGTCGACTGTCGCCTGGTCGCGCTGCGGAGTCGCTACGGGCGCTACGCCTACCGACTCCTGAACGAGCAGGACGAGCTCGTCGCCAGCGGAGCGACCGATCACGTCCCCACCGACCGTCGAGGCCGTGCGATGCGGCTTTCCAGCGCTTGGCTGGACGCGCTCGGGCCGCACGTGGAGCCCGAAGCGGGCGGCTGAAGTGGTCGACGGCCTGCGTCCGCCTTAGGCGGCGCCCACGAGCACGGACGGGTATGCTCCGGTTCGAACCGGCGCCGTGCGCGCCGCTGCGAGGTGAGACTGCGTGGACAGCATCGTGACCCGTCCCGAACCGACCGCCAACGTCGCCGCCGACAAGATCCGCGGAACGGCGCTGACCTTCGACGACGTCCTGCTCGTCCCAGGCCGCTCCGACGTGCTGCCGCGCGACGTGCGCGTGAACGCGCGCTTTTCGCGCAACGTCCCGCTCGAGGTCCCGATCGTGTCGGCGGCGATGGACACGGTGACCGAGACCCGGATGGCGATCGCCCTGGCACGCCAGGGCGGGATCGGCGTTCTGCACAAGCGCATGAGCATCGAGGCGCAGGCCTCCATGGCGCGAAAGGTCAAACGTAGCGAGTCGGGCATGATCGTCGACCCGATCACCCTGCCCCGGACCGCGCGCGTGCGCGACGCGGAACGCCTGATGCGCGAGTACCGCATCAGCGGCGTGCCGATCGTGGAGCCCGACGGCACGCTGGTCGGGATCCTCACCAACCGCGACCTGCGCTTCGAGGACGACATGGAACGCGGCGTCGAGGAGCTGATGACGAAAGAGGGCCTGATCACGGTCCCGGTGGGGACCACGCTGGAGCGCGCGAAGGAGATCCTGCGCACGCACAAGGTCGAGAAGCTCCTGGTGATCGACGACGAGCGCAAGCTGAGCGGCCTGATCACGATCAAGGACATCACCAAGAAGCTCGAGTATCCCAACGCCTCCAAGGACGCGCTGGGCCGGCTGCGGGTCGCCGCCGCCGTCGGCGCCGGCGGAGATCTCGAGGAGCGGGCCGCCGCCCTGGTCGAGGCGGGCGTCGACGCCTTGGTGATCGACAGCGCCCACGGCCACTCTCGGGGCGTGCTCGACGCCGTCGAGCTGGTGAAGACGCGCTTCGACGTCGACGTCGTCGCCGGCAACGTCGCGACCGCGGGCGCTGCCGAGGACCTGATCGATCGAGGCGCGGACGGCGTCAAGGTCGGTGTCGGACCGGGCTCGATCTGCACCACCCGCGTCGTCACGGGCGTAGGCATGCCGCAGCTGAGCGCCATCATGGAGGTGGCGCCGGTGACCGCCGCCGCGGGGGTTCCCCTCGTCGCCGACGGCGGCATCAAGCAGACGGGCGACGTGCCCAAGGCCATCGCGGCCGGCGCCTCGTGCATCATGGCCGGCTCGATGCTGGCCGGCACCAGCGAGGCGCCCGGCGAGGACATCCTCCGCGATGGCAGGCGCTACAAGGCGTACCGCGGAATGGGCAGTATGAGCGCGATGGAGGGCGGCAGCGCCGATCGATACTTCCAGGAGAATCAGACGAAACTCGTGCCGGAGGGGATCGAGGGGATGGTTCCGTTCAAGGGACCGGTCGGCGACGTCGTCCACCAGATGATCGGCGGTCTCAGGAGCGCGATGGGCTACTGCGGAACGCCCGACCTCGACTCGCTTCGCCGCGACGGCCGCTTCGTGACGATCACGCAGGCCAGTCTGATCGAGGGCCATCCGCACGACGTCACGGTCACGAAGGACGCGCCCAACTACCAGCGGCGCTGAGCCCCTCGCAGGTCCAGGCCATCGCGCAGGCGCCTGCGGTCCGGACGGCGGAGCTAAGGATCGATGGACAGCGTCTGACGGCCCTCGGGCTCGAGCCCCTTCAGACGGTCCATGACCGGGCCGACGCCGAACTTCGAGAAGAACGAGAACGGTGAGAGCACGCGCTCCTGGGGCTGTCCGCCCGGGATCAGGTGCGCGCGCAGTCGCGCGAACTGGTCGGTCGTGATCCGGTCGCGCCGGGCCAGGGCGTCCGCGGCCTTGTCGCGCAGCCGCGACACGGTGAGGTCCAGCGCGGCATGCCCGCGCCGGACCGGACCGTCGAGCGTCGGATCCAACGCATCGATCTCGCCGAGCAGCGCAGCCACGTCGGTCTCGAGCCGGTCCGTCGTGCGCGCGAAGGCGTCCGCCGCGCCGTGAAGCTCCAGCAGCCGCTCGCGCTGCACGCGCTCCGGGTCGCTCGCGAACGCGTCGGCCGTCGTCTCGTGGCGGTCCAGGATCCTGGCGACCGGCGGCTCGAGCAGCGTGACCTGCGCGCGTGGCCAGACGGTGGGCATGGGAACCGCGTGGTGACGGTAGACGCCGCGCAGCTGCGAGAAGTAGCGCAGCTCGCCTGGGCCGACCACGACCGCGGCGGTCGGAAGCGCTCCGTCCTGAACGATCGGACGCAAGCCGGCGGCCGGCGTGATCGACGCGGGGTCGTCGTCGAGCCGTCCCAGCAGATCGTCGGCGGTCCAGCGCAGGTCGGGGCGCCCATCGGGGTGGAACCGGCGTCCGTCGAACCGCAACAGCAGACGGGGCCCGTCGTCCGCCTGCACGAACAGGTTCGTCGCGTCCGCGGCGCGCCCCAGCTGGGGACGCAGGCCGCGACCCCGCAGCGCTTCGGCCGCCTCCCGAATCGCCTCGGGACCCGCGGTGGGCTCCGCGATCTCGTGCCGGAGCACGGGGCCGAAGCGTCGGGCGATCCGGGGACGCATCGGGTCGAGGATCACCAGACCGTCGTCGCCGAAGAGCGACGCCAGGGTTCGGGCGAACACGTCGGCCACGGTGTCGCCCGACTCGCACGCCGACCGCGCCAAGGCTCGCGCCTCGGCGGCGAGCGGGCCATCGCCGTACACGGCGCGAAGCCGCTCCGACACGGCGTCGGTCCAGTCGCGTCTCCACGGCGTACGGCCGGAAGGCTGCCCCTCCGGGAACGGCAACGACAGCCGGACGAGCTCCTCGTCGTTCCCCAGCAGCCAGGCGTGATCGATCTCGGCCGCGTCGTGATCCTGCGACGCCACCCAGAACACCGCCACGACCGGTCGCTCGGGCGTGTCGAGACGCTTCGCGAGCCGGATCGCCGTGATCGCTTTCGACAGCGTGAACATGGGGCCGAGGAGCAGCCCGGCCTGCTGGCCGGTCACGATCGCCCGCGTACGCGGATCGGCGAGCCTCTCGATCGCGGCCAGCTGGGCCGGTCGGTCGCCGCGCTCGCGCGCCTGGTCCGCCAACGCTGCGGCCAGACCGCCGGGGTCGTCCACCGGCGCCCGGTCCAGCCCTCCCTCGAGATCCAGGGCAGGTCGATCGAACAGATCGTCCAGCGCGCCGGCGGCGTAGCGGTCGAGAAACGTTGGGCTGCCGTCGGTCGCGGGATCGATCACGCCGGACGGTACCCCGCGCATCGGCCGCGCTTGGAGTCGCACCCTACCCGGACCGCCGAGGACCGGCGCCTCTCGTCGCGGGCGCCTGCGCCTCAGTCGCCGGGCGCGCCCTCGCCCACCGGCATGTCCCGCGTGGCGACGACGTCGATCCCGGTGCCCAGCACGTCGGCCATCACCAGGTCGCCCATCGTCACGGGAGCGCGCATGCGCACCTCGTGCAGCGCGTCGCACAGGGCCTGGACCTTGGGCTTCGGAATCGGCTCGGCCGTCTTGACCGGTAGCCTGGCCCAGCGGCCGCCGTCGACCCGGACCGTCGTCGACACCGAACGCCTCGGGTCGGTGAACTCCTGGTGGGCGAACGTCTTTCCTCGCTTGCAGGAGAACCCGCGAACCTCGACCACCTCGTCGTCCTTCGCCTCGACCTCGAGACGGCATCCGAGCGGGCATCCGGTGCACAGGTAGTGGTGCGTTCGGGTGGCGGCGTCCTCGCTCACGCTTTCGCTCCTTCCTCACGGGAGACGACGTCGATCTTCAGCGTGTCGCCGTGGAACTCCTTCAGGATTCGTGGCCGGACCTTGACCGTCACCATCTCGCCCGGGAACGCGTACCGCAACGGTCGCGCATGCACGTCTCCCAGCTTCAGCGTGCACGCTTCGAACGGGCGCGTGACCCGCATGTGCACGACGTGCTCGCGCTCGGTCGAGATCGTGTGGGGCACGCAGTAGCGCACGTTGTCACCCGGCACCAGGCGGACGTTGTCCGGCTCGGGAGCCTGTCCGCTCGCGTAGGCGCCCGCCGATCTGCCCGCCAACATCGCTTCCTCGCTGACATGGTCCACGATGTCGTGCACGTGAACGACGTTGCCGCAGGCGAAGACGCCGTTCCGCGACGTCTCCATCGAGCCGCTCACCACCGGTCCGCCCGTTGCCGGGTCGAGTCGGAGGCGAAGCTGGCGGGAGAGCTCGTTCTCGGGAATCAGCCCGATCGACAGCAGCACCGTGTCGCACGCCACGTCGCTCCCCTGGTCCTCCAGCACCGTGAAGCCCTCTCCGACCGGCGCGACCGTCACCTTGTCGACGCGCTCGTGACCGTGGATCCGAGCGACCGTGGTCGACAGGTGGAGCGGAATGTCGAAGTCGTGAAGACACTGCACGATGTTGCGGTTCGAGCCGTTCGCGTGCGCCATCAGCTCGTACACGCCGACCACCTCGGCGCCCTCGAGCACCAGCCGGCGCGCCATGATCAGACCGATGTCGCCCGATCCCAGGATCGCGACGCGCTTGCCCGGCATGTACCCCGCCTGATTCACGAGCTTCTGCGCGAAGCCGGCGGTCATCACGCCGGCCGGGCGTTGTCCCGGGATGCGGATCGCTCCACGCGTCCGCTCGCGTGCGCCCATCGCCAGCACCACCGCCGAGCCGGCGACGGTCCGCATGCCGTAGCGCTCGGACATCAACCGGACGCCCAGGTCGCCCTCGGCGTCCAGGACGTAGGCGTCGGTCAGGATGTCGATCTCGTGCTCGATGACCTGCTCGAAGAACCGTTGCGCGTACTCCGGACCGGTCAGCTCTTCGCCGAACCAGTGAAGGCCGAAGCCGGAGTGGATGCACTGGTGCAGGATGCCGCCCGCCTCGCCCTCGCGGTCCACGATCAGCACGCGCTCCGCGCCCGCCTCTCGGGCGCCCAGGGCGGCCGCCATGCCGGCCGGTCCGCCCCCGACGATGATCACGTCGTAGCTCGTCGCGAGCTGCTCGAATCGGTCAGTGACCACCGTCGGCCTCCAGCCTGGGCAGCGCGACCCACGATCCGCCGCCCCGCTTCGTCACGGCCGGGACAGGGATGTCGGCCTCGCTGGAGAGGAGCTCCATGCAACGCCAGGTGCAGAAACCGCCCTGGCAGCGGCCCATCCCGGCCCGCGTCCGGAACTTCAGACCGTCCAGCGTGCGCGCACCGCGCTCGATCGCGTCCACCACCTCGCCTTCGGTGACGATCTCGCAGCGGCACACGATGCGGCCGTAGCTCGGGTCGCTCGCGACCAGCTCGGCCTGCCGTTCGGGCGAGGCCATGGCGAAGCGCACGGGCGGCTTCACCCGAGGATCGAAGTCGGGGTCGGCCTGGAGCTCCAAACCCTCGTCCCGCAGGATCCCGACGACCATCTCCGCGAGCGCCGGCGCAGCCGTCAGACCGGGCGACTGAATCCCGGCGGCCTGCACGAACCCGGGCACGTCGGTCGGACCGACCACGAAGTCCTCGCCCTCCGCGACGGCCCGCAGCCCGGCGAACTCGGCGATGCAGTCGCGCTCGCTGATCCCGGGCGCGAGCCGCCGGACCTTCTCGAACACCTCCGACGCCCCCTCGGCCGTGGTGGTCAGGTCGTCCTTCGTCGCCCAGTGAGCGGTCGGGCCCACCATGAGCGTTCCGTCGTACGTCGGGATGATCAGCACCCCCTTCGACGTCGGGGTGGGGCTGGGGAAGATCAGGCGCTTCACGTAGCCCTGGAGGCGCTTGTCCAGAAGGTACTCCTCGCCTTTGCGGGCCCGGATCGTGGGGCCGGCCAGGCCCACCATCGCCGCGATCTCGTCGGCGAACAGGCCCGCCGCATTCACGACGAAGCGCGCCTCGACCGCACCGTTCCGACCGTGGACCCGGAAGCCGCCGTCGATCCGCTCGATCGAGGTCACCGGGTCGTCGAACGAGGTGGTCACGCCGTTCGCGTGCGCGTTCTCGGCCAGGGTGAAGCACGCCTCGTACGGGTTCACGACGCCGGCCGTCGGCGCGAACAGCGCCTCGACGATCTCGTGCGACAGGGCCGGCTCCTCGCGGCGAACGCGCTCCGCGTCCCAGCGCTCCAGTCCGGTCACCCCTTTCTCCCTACCCTGCGTCTCGAGCTCGGCGAGCGTCCGCAGGTCGTCGTCGTCGAACGCGACGGTCAGCTCGCCGATTCGGTCGAAGCCGAATCCGAGCTCGTCGGCCAGGCGGTCCCACGCCTGGTTGCCCTGCCATTCGAGACGTCCTTTGAGCGTCGCGGGGTCGCCGTGATGACCGGCGTGGATGATGCCGCTGTTCGCCTTGCTGGTGCCGAAGCCCGCCTCGCACTCCTTGTCCATCAGGAGCACCTTCGAGCGGTAGCGCGACAGCTCGCGCGCCACCGCGCAGCCGACGACTCCTGCACCGACGATGATCACGTCGTAGCGCATGCTTCCCCTTCCTGATGAGGACTCTCGTCCGACCATGCCCAAAGCGTCGCGCGCTGGCGCCCGCTTGACCAGGGACGAACGTCGCGACGAGGCCACGCCTGCCGTGTTCGGCCTCGGGAGCCCGTGCTATCCTCCCCGCCGTGTCCGAAGCGACCCCCGCCCAGGCAGGCACGGGCGCGCCCTCCCTCCTGAACGTCGATCTCGTCCCGGTCCCCGCGGACCGTCGCGACGAGGCCGCGTACCGCGACGTGGTCATCGTGGTCGACGTGCTCAGGACGACCACCACCCTGCCGATCCTGTTCGACCGAGGGCTCGAGGGGGTCCGGCTCTCGCCCAGCCTGCGCGTCGCCCGCCTGTGCGCGAACGACGACGGCGAGCTGCTCATCGGCGAGCGGCGCGGCCTTCCGCCCGAAGGCTTCAATCACGGGAACTCGCCCGCCACGCTGCAGCATCACGACTTCACCGGGCGGCGTGCGGTGATGGTGTCCGAGAACGCGCCCGCGGTGCTGCCGCACGTGGCGTCGGCACGCCGCGTCGTGCTGGCCTCGCTGGTGAACGCGGGCGCAGCGGTCCAGGACGCGGCCCGCCACGCGCACGAGCGGATCGACCTGGTCTGTTGCGGGTTTCGGGGTCAGGCCGATCTGGACGATCTGCTGACGGCAGGATTCCTGGTGGACCGGCTGCGCCGTCTGCGGCCCGACCTGGAGCTGGCCGGCGCGGCCCGGATGGCGCAAGACCTGGTTCACGCCGAGGCGGAGCCCCTGCGGCTGCTGTGGAGCTCGAGAACCGGGCGCTACCTGCGGCGACTCGGGCTCGAGCGCGACCTCGGCGTGGCCGCCGACATCGATCGATCGTCCGTCGTTCCGCTCCTGTCAGAGCCTCAACAGCGGCACGGCGGCACGCTCTTCCCGTTCCGACCGGCCGATGACGATTGAGTCCGACGTCGAGGGCCGACCGCCCCGCGTCTCCGTTCTGGGCCATCCGCTCGATCCCGTCGACCTGACGACCGCCGCTCGGCTCGTCCTGGAGCAGGCCTCGTCCGAACGGCCGGGCACGGTCGTCACGCTGAACCCCGAGATCGTGGTGCGCGCCCGCGCCGACGAAGCGCTACGCGACGCCATCGCGTCGGCCGACCTTTGCGTCGCCGACGGCGTCGGCATCGTCTGGGCCGCTGAACGCGCAGGAATCCGCATGCCGGGGCGCGTGCCGGGCGTCGAGCTGACCGAGCGCGTGCTCGAGCTCGGAGGACCTGGCCTGCCCGTCTACTTCCTGGGGGGCAGGCCGGGCGTAGCCGCTCGGGCCGCCCAGGCCGCGCACGACCGGTTCGGCGTCCGGATCGCCGGTGCCCGTGACGGCTACTTCTCGGCGGGTGACGATGGCGAGGTCGCGGACGCCATCCGAGACAGCGGCGCGCGTCTGCTGCTGGCGGGACTGGGCGAGCGTCAGGAGACGTTCGTCGCGCAGCAGCGCTCGCGTTTCGGACCGCTGGTCGCGATCGGCGTCGGGGGCACCCTGGACGTGCTGGCGGGCGAGGCGCGGAGGACCCCTGCTTGGACGCGCCGGCTGGGGATCGAGTGGGCGTGGCGGGTCGGGACCGATCCCGCCCGCTGGCACCGTGCGCCGCGGTTGGCGCGCTTCGTGCTGCTGACGCTGCGGGACGCCCGGCGTTAGGCCGACACCTCAGGCCAAGCCGGAGCGGAACGCGTCCACGAACTGCTGAGCGGTGCGTCCCGAGTAGCCGTTGCCGGACCTCGCGAACAGGTCGGCTCGCCGCTCCAGGTCGTCGCCATCGACGCCGTCGCGCACGGAGAGGTGCCGCACGATCGCCAGGTAGCGGCGACGGTCCGCGGACGGGAACGTCACCAGCAAGCCGAAACGGTCGGCCAGCGCCAGCCGTTCGTGCTGCGTGTCCCAGGCGTGCACGTCGTCGTCCAGGGGATCGGGCCGGTCGCGGAGCCGTTCCTGGACCAAGTGGCGGCGGTTGCTGGTCGCGTACAGCCGAACGTTGTCGGGCCGCTCGGCCACGCTCCCCTCCAGCAACGACTTGAGCGGATGGTAGCCGGCGTCTCCCGCCTCGAACGACAGGTCGTCCACGAACAGCAGGAAGCGCTCCGGTCGATCGCGGAGGCGCGACACCACGGTAGGCAGGTCGCTCAGCGCCTCGGGGGGGACCTCGACGAGTCGCAGGCCTTCGCTGGCGTAGCGCGTCAACAGACCGCGCACCACGGTCGATTTGCCGCTCCCGCGGGGTCCGTACAACAGGGCGTGCATCGCGGGGTCTCCGCGCAGGAACGCCTCGGTGTTGGCCGTCAGGGCGTCGACCGGCTCGGCCAGGCCGTGCAGCCTCGCCAGGTCGGGAGCCGCGGGCCGCTCGACCCCGACCAGCGCGACACCGCTCCAGCGTAGCGCTCGGAACCGTCCCAGCGGGCCCCCGCCGTGGTCGCGACGCCAAGCGAGAACGCGCGCGGTGGTCTGGTCCGCGTCGGCGTCGTCGCGCAAGCGGCGCGCCAGCTCGGCGACGATGCCCGTCGAGGGTGCGGCCAACGCCTCGAGCGCTGGCGCGTGGTCCGGTCGCGAGCGTTCGGCCCGCCGCCAGCGCTCCAGATCGCTCGCGAGACGAGCGACGTCGATCGTCAACGCCGAACGAAGTCCGGGCGCGTCGTGCGCCTTGCTCCACGCCGGGCAGCTGCCGAACGCCAATGCGTCCGCCGCAGCGCTGTACGGATCGGCCAGATCGAGCTCGACCAGCGAGCGCAGCACCGTTCGGCGAGCCTCGCCGTCGTCCGAGCCGGCCTCCCCGAGTCGTCGCAGGGCCGGCCACCACGGAAGATCGTCCGCGAGCAGGTACAGCGGCGCGCCGAGAGCGGCGCTCATGCGTCATCCTCGAGACCGATCGGCAGGCGAGGGGTCTCGGCGCCGTGCGGGTCGTCGTGCACCCTGTCCCTCCCCGGTGTCGCCCTCCGCTCGAGCCAGAGCCGGACCGCCCGCTCGCCCGCATCGATCGCGACGGGCGTGCGGTGGAAGTCCCACCAGGCGATCGGAGGCGCGACGCTCACCATCTGCGCGCCCCTCGGTGCCCGGGCGTCGTGCCGGTAGCTTCTGAGCGAGAGCGACAGTCCGATCACCAGACGGCTCCACGGGTTTCCGCCCTGCAGCCGTCCCGCGCTCCGATGCAGCCAACCGCCGACCCCGCTTCGGTCCAGCCAGCGCAAACGCGCCAGCGCCGTCGAGCCGGCCAAGTCCAGCCCGGCGTGGATGCCCAGCATGCGCGTCGGCCCGAGCTGGGCCAGAGCCGCGAACGGCACGGGCTCGACGAAGCCGCCGTCGACGAGGTCTCGTCCATCGATCCGTACCGACGCGAACACGCCGGGAAGGGCGGACGACGCCCGCACGGCCAGGGCCACCGATCCCTTGCGCAGAACGACGGGAGCGCCGGTCCTCAGATCCGTCGCGGCGATCGCGAGCGGGCGCTCGGCGTCCTCGATCCTCGCTCCGTAGAACACCTTCCGGTCCAGCCAGGTCGCGAGGCGCTCGCCGTGCACCAGCGCAGCGCGGTGCAGCCCGAAATCGAGGCTCTGCGCCCACAGCTCCATCACGTTCTGGCCACGAACGACTCTCTCGATCTCGAGCGCGGGCGCGCCCAGCGCAGCCATCGCCGCGATGATCGCCCCGAAGCTGGTGCCCGAGAACGCGACCGGCGCTTCGCCGGCATCCTCGAGCGCCTTCAGCGCCCCGACGTGAGCCGCTCCGCGGGCGGTTCCGCCGCCGAGCGCCAACCCGATGCCGTGCCCGACCTCTCCGTTCACGCGGTCATGCTACGACGCCCGGAGCGCCTCTGGGGCGGTGGTACCATGCCGGCGATGGAGGCCATCTACCAACGCGCCCGGCCGGCCACCTTCGGCGAGGTGGTCGGGCAGGACCACGTCAAGGACGTCCTGGCGGCTGCGCTCCGCACCGGGCGGACCGGTCACGCCTACCTGTTCAGCGGACCCCGCGGGGTGGGCAAGACCACGACCGCGCGCTTGCTGGCGATGGCGCTCAACTGCGAGGCGGCCGAGCCGTCGGAGCGTCCGTGCGGACGGTGCGACGCGTGCACGCAGATCCGCTCGGCCCGCCATCCGGACGTGATCGAGCTGGACGCGGCCAGCAACAACTCCGTCGACGACGTCCGTGAGCTGCGGGAGCGTGTCCGGCTCGCGTCGCTACGCGGCGGGACGCGGGTTTGGATTCTCGACGAGGCGCACATGCTCTCGACCGCCGCTGCGAACGCCCTGCTGAAGACGCTCGAGGAGCCGCCCACCGGCTTGGTGTTCGTCCTGGCGACGACCGAGCCGGAGCGTCTGCCGTCGACGGTGCTGTCGCGCTGCCAGCATTTCCGGTTCAGACGCCTGTCCGTTCCCGAGATCGCCGGGAAGCTGGCCGTGCTGTGCGAGCGGTCGGGCGTCGAGGCCGAGCAGGAAGCGCTGGAGCTGGTGGCTCGTGCGGCCGAGGGCGCGATGCGTGACGCCGAATCGATGCTGGAGCGGTTGTGGGCGGACGGCGGTCCGATCGTGCGCGACGCCGCCGAGGCGGCGCTGGGGCTCCCCCCGCGCGAACGGCTCGAGGCGCTCGCGAACGCGCTCGCGAGCGACGACCTGGCGCCCCTGCTCGCCGGGGCGACGGAGCTGTACCGCGACGGCTTTTCGCCCAGGACGGTCGCCGAGCAGCTCGCGCGGGTGCTGCGGGACGCCGTGGTGAACGAAGCGACCGGCCAGGAGGGCTATCGGGCCCCCGTCGGTCGGGACGCGCTGCTCCGCACGTTGCATCAGTTCGACGACGAGCTCGAGCGGTTCGTCCGGCACGACGACCTGTACGCCCTCGAGGCCGCGCTGTTGAAGGCGGCCAATGCCGCCGCCTCTCGCCCGTTCCAGCTCGCGAGCTCGCAGGCGGTCGCCGTTGCAGCGTCGACGGAAGAACCGACGGAGAAGCCGGCCGCTTCGGACGCGCCTCGGCCCCTGCCCGCCTTCGAGCCGAACGCGCGACCCGACGACGCGCGACCCGACGATGCGTCACACGGCGCCTCAGCCAGCCCGGCAGCCAGCGCGGCAGCCGAAGCGCCCGCACCAGCGACCGACGCCTCGCCCTCCGCCGACTCGGCGTCCGACACCTCGGCGTCCGACACCTCGGGGTCCGACAGCTCGGGGTCCGCCGCAGCGTCGCCCGGGCCGGCCACCCCCCGGGCCGGCCGTACGCTCAGCTGGCACCAGGTCAAGACCAAGGCGTCCCCCCAGCTCAAGGCGTTCCTCCAGCCGGCCGAAGACGAGGTCGAGGGCGACGTCCTGACCTTGCGCTACGGAGAGCGGCACCGGTTCCACTTCGGACAGCTCAAGAGCCGTCAGGACGAGCTCGCTGCGCTCGTCGGCGAGGTCGCCGGTCCGGGCTGGAGCCTGGTGATCGAAGGACCCGACGAGACGATCCGAAAAAAAGCGTAGCGGGGCGGGGGGCTGGCCCCACCGTCCCGGCGACGCCCCGACCGACCGCTCCGATCGACACGCCCGAGCCGGTGACCGAGCAGGTGACCGAGCAGGTGACCGAGCAGGTGACCGAGGAGAGCGAACGCGCTGGCCCGGCTGCCGAGACGAAGCCGTCCAGATCGACGTCGGGCGACCAGTCGGCGCCGCCTGCGGGACCGCCGGACGACGCGACCACGACCTACGAGGACCTACCCGAGGACCTGTTCAGCGAAAGCGAGCCTCCCCCCTCCGGCGAGCCCTACGCCGGCGAGCCCTACGCCGCCGAGCCTCGCCCTGCCGTCAGCGAGCCCACCCGCGCTCCTCGCCAAGGCGAGCGACGAGACGCGGACGGCGCGGCTGCCGGGCGCCCAGCTGCGAACCGACCGGCTGCCGAGCGCTCGGCCCCGAACGATCCTGCGATCGAGATGGTTCGGACCTTCTTCCCCGGCCGGATCGTAGGGCTCGAGCCGGTGACGGACGACCCTGTCGACGAGGCGTCCGACGATGAGGCCTCCCTCGACGAGCTCGCCGTCGACCGGCCGGACGAGAGCCCCGATGGCGGTCGCGACGACGAAGGTCCACGGCCCAGCAGGTAGAGTGGGCGCGATGAACATCCAGAAGCTGATGAAAGAGGCCCAGAAGGCCCAGCAGAAGATGGCGGAGGCCCAGGAGCGCTTGGCGCAGACCACCGTCGAGGGAAGCGCGGGAGGCGGTCTGGTGACCGTCACGGCCAACGGTGCCGGCGACGTGACCGCGGTCAAGATCGACCCCGGCGCCGTCGACCCCGACGACGTCGAGCTGCTCGAGGATCTCGTCGCGGCCGCCGTCGGCGAGGCCCAGCGCAAGGCCAAGGAGCTCCAAGAGCAGGAGATGGGTGGAGCCATGGGCGGCCTCGGCGGCATGGGCGGCATGGGCGGCATGGGCGGGCTGCTCTGAGCGCCGCCAGGCCGTCATGAGCTTTCCCCCTGCGCTCTCGGCGCTGATCCGCGAGCTCGGTCGTCTGCCCGGTATCGGTCCGAAGAGCGCGCAGCGACTCGCGTTCCATCTGTTCCATCGCGACGCGGTCGACGTCGAAGCGCTCGCCGATGCGATCCGAGAGGCGAAGGCGTCGCTGGACCGTTGCCCGGTCTGTTTCAACGTGATGACGAAGGGCGACGAGAGGTGCCACCTGTGCGCCGACCGGTCGCGCGAATCCGGCGTCGTGTGCGTCGTCGAGCAGCCGGCGGACGTGCTGGCGATCGAGCGGTCCGGCGAGTACCGCGGGCTGTACCACGTGCTGCACGGCGCGTTGTCGCCCATGAACGGCGTCGGTCCCGACCAGCTGACGGTGCCCGCGCTGCTGAGACGCCTGGACGACGGCGGCATCGACGAGGTGATCCTGGCCACCTCCACGACCGTCGAGGGCGAGGCGACCGCGATGTACCTCGCCCGGTCGCTGTCGGAGCGCGGCATTCCGGCGTCGAGAATCGCCTACGGCCTGCCGGTCGGCGGCGACCTCGAGTACGCCGACGAAGTGACGCTGGGACGCGCGATCACGCACCGCCGCCAGCTCTGAGAACCCGCGCGGCGGGCCTCTCCGCTCGTTTCATCCGACCGTGATCATCGTGGCGGCCGTGCGCCCTCGCCGGTCCGACGCGGCGTGACGGTGCGGCGTGGACGGCCGGGGCACGGCACCTTGACACCCGGCGAACCGCGCCTATAATGGCGGCGCGAACGAGAAGGGACTCCATGGCAACCACACCGAACCCGCGATCCGAGCGACGTCTCGTGATCGTCGAGTCGCCCACGAAGGCCAACACCATCCGCCGTTACCTCCCCAGCGGGTACGAGGTGATGGCCAGCATGGGCCACGTGCGCGACCTGCCGGCCTCGGCGGACGAGATCCCCGATCAGTTTCGGGGGCAGAGCTGGGCTCGGTTGGGCATGAAGATCGACGAGGACTTCGAGCCGCTGTACGTGATCACGAAGCCGCAGGTCGTGCGCGAGCTCCGCAAGGCGCTCAAAGGCGTCGGCGAGCTCCTGATCGCGACGGACGAGGATCGCGAGGGCGAGTCGATCGGCTGGCACCTGCTCGAGGTGCTCGATCCGAAGGTCCCCGTCAAACGGATGGTGTTCCACGAGATCACGGAGCAGGCGATCCAGCGGGCGCTCGAAGAGACCCGCGACATCGACCGCAACCTGGTCGAGGCTCAGGAGACCCGGCGGCTGCTGGACCGGCTGGTGGGCTACACGATCAGTCCGCTGCTGTGGCGCAAGATCGCGCCGCGGCTCTCGGCCGGGAGGGTGCAGTCCGTCGCGGTCCGGATTCTCGTGCAGCGCGAGAAGGAACGTCTGGCGTTCGTGCCGGCGGGGTACTGGGATCTCGAGGCGACGCTGGTGGCGGCCGGCGTCGAGCCGGCTGCGGCCCGGTCGTTCGCCGCGACGGCGACGCACGTGGACGGCGTGCGTCTGGCCTCCGGCAAGGACTTCGATCCCGACACCGGACGCCTGAAGGACGGTCTCGTCGAGGGCCGCGACCTGATGCTGATGGGCGAGGACGAGGCGCGGCGGCTGGCGGACGCCGCCAAGGAGGCGCCGTTCAGCGTCGTCTCGATCGAGGAGCGCGAACAGACCCGCAACCCCTCGCCGCCGTTCACGACCTCGACGCTGCAGCAGGAGTCCAGCCGCAAGCTCGGACTCTCGGCGCGCGACACCATGCGCGTCGCGCAGGGCCTGTACGAGCGGGGCCTGATCACCTACATGCGAACCGACTCGACGCACCTGTCGGGCGAGGCGATCGGCGCAGCCCGCAAGCGGGTCGAGACGTTGTACGGCGCCGACTACCTGTTCGAGCGGGTCCGGCAGTACAAGGGCAAGTCCCGCAACGCGCAGGAGGCCCACGAGGCGATCCGCCCGGCCGGCAACCAGATGCGGACGGCGAAGGAGCATCAGCTGAAGGGACGCGACGCCGCGCTCTACGACCTGATCTGGAAGCGGACGATCGCCACGCAGATGGCCGAGGCTCGGCTCAAGTTCGTCACGGCCAGGATCGAGGTCCAGGCCGAAGAGCGGACGATGAGCCTACGCGCCAGCGGCCGGCAGGTGCTCTTTCCCGGGTTCTTTCGCGCCTACGTCGAGGGGAGCGACGATCCCGAGGCCGCCCTCGACGATCGCGACCAGCCGCTTCCCCCGCTCGCCGAGGGCGACGCGCTCGAGGCGCAGGCGCTCGACGCCAGCGGCCACGAGACGAAGCCGCCCGCGCGCTTCACCGAAGCGTCGCTGGTGAAGATCCTCGAGGCCGAGGGGATCGGTCGGCCGTCGACGTACGCCAGCATCATCGACACGATCGTGAACCGAGGGTACGTCCGCAAGAACGGGCAGCAGCTCGTGCCGACGTTCACGGCGTTCGCGACGAACAACCTGCTGGAGCATCAGTTCACCCAGCTCGTCGATACCGAGTTCACCGCCGAGATGGAGGCGAAGCTCGACGCCATCGCCGCCGGCACGCTCGAAGCGCTGCCCTACCTGAAAGGGTTCTACGGCGGTAGCGAAGGCATCGAGGCCCGCGTCGCCGAGGGGATCGACGGGATCGACCCCAAGCTGATCAGCACCGTCCGAAGCACGAAGTGGGATCCGTACCTGGTCCGCGTCGGGCGCTACGGCCCCTACGTCGAGGCGGAGGTCGAGGGCGAGACCCTCAAGACCTCGCTCAACGACGAGTGGGCGCCCGCCGACGTGACCCGCGAGATGCTCGAGGAGCTGATCGAGCGCGAGCGTCAGGGCGACATCCCGGTCGGCGAGGCCGAGGACGGAACGACGATGCTGCTCAAGAACGGTCCGTACGGACCGTACCTCCAGCTCGGACCCGACGACCAGGAGGGCAAGCCCAAGCGCGTCTCGGTCCCGCCCGGCGTGTCGCCGAACGCGGTCGACGCGTCGATGGCGCAGCGGCTGCTGGACCTCCCGCGACAGATCGGCGCCCATCCCGAGACCGGCAAGCGGATCGACGCCGGCATCGGGCGCTACGGTCCGTACGTTCGGCACGAACGCACCTACGCCTCGTTGACGCCCGAGGACGACGTGCTCGAGATCGGCGTCGACCGCGCCGTCGAGCTGTTGGCCGCCAAGAAGCGGAAGGGCCGGCGCGAGCCGTTGCGGACGCTGGGCGAGCACCCCGAGACCGGCGAGCCGATCGAGCTCCACGACGGGCGTTTCGGGCCGTACGTCAAGCACGGCAAGACGAACGCCTCGCTCCGGAAGGAGCACTCGCCCGACGACCTCGCGATGGAGCAGGCGCTCGAGCTGCTCGCCGCCCGCGAGGCGCGCAAGGGCGCGGCCAAGACCTCACGCAAGGGCGCGAGCACGTCCAAGGCGAAGGCGAAGACCAAGACCAAGCGCGCCAAGACCAAGCGCGCCACGACCAAGAAGAAGGCGTCCTCCCCGCCGAAGCCCAAGGCGACGCCCGCCGATCTCGAGCCGTTCCTGAGCGAGCTCGACGATGCCGACCGCGAAGCGGTCGCGCGGGTCGAGGGGATGGCTGGACACCAGGCGGCGCCGATCGGACAGGTCGCGACCGCGCTCGAGACCGACGAGGCCGACATCGCCGCCCGTCACAAACGAGGCCTGTTCAAGCTGCGCATGACGTACGGCCGCGCCCGCAAGCGCGCCCAGACCTGAGGCCGACGATCGGCTAGGTAGGATGCTTTCGTGGCAACCCAGCGCTACCGCGTCCGCGAGGGCATCGTGGTTCGGCGCACCCCGCTCCCTTCGGGCGACGTCGTCGTCACGCTGCTCTCCCCCGACGGCAAGTGGCGTGCCGTGGCTCGCAAGGGCAGGCTCCTGGGCGGCAACCCGGGGCGCCTGTCGTTGTTCCACGACGTCACCTTGCAGGTCTACCAGCGCCGCGCCGACGACCTCGCGGTCGTGGCGCAGGTGCGTCTGAACGGCGCGCTGTCGCGCCTGTCCGATCCCGCCGTCTACCCGTACGCCCACCTGCTGGCCGAGCTCGCCGACCGGTTGACGGTGGACGTGCACGTGGGCGAGCCGCTCCACGCCTGGCTTGCGAGCGGGCTTCGCGGCCTGAACGAGGACGACGATCCGGAGCGTGTCGCGCTGGTTCACGCCTGGATGCTGTTGCGTGTCGCCGGCCTGGGTCCGGACGCGAGCGACGAGGCGGCGCCCGACCACGAAGGCGATCCGCGCTTCGATCTCGTCGGCGGGCGCCTCGCCCGGACCGGCGAGGGGATCGCCCTGCGAGACGATACGGCGCACGACCTGCGCATCCTGATCATCGGCCGCGCGCGCGACGCCTTGCGACAGCCGTTCTCGGACCGCGCCACCCACTGGCGCCTGCTGGCGCGGTACGTGGCGTGGCACGTCGACGATCTGCGCAGTCTCGGCGGCGTCGCGGGGTCGCGTAGCGGACCCCCGACCGCCGGCACGTTCGGCACGCCGCGGTGACGTTCGACCTCGGCGCCGCCCTGGCGGCCGGATACTTCGTGGGCGGCGTGCCGGTCGCCATGCTCGTGGCCCGCGCCATCGGACACGACATCTTCGCCGTCGGCTCGGGGAACATGGGCGCGATGAACACCGCTCGCAACGTCGGGCCGCTCGCCGGTGTCGTCGTCCTGGTGCTGGACCTCGGGAAGGGGGCGCTGGCCGCGGCGATCGGGATCCGAATGGCGGTCGCCGCCGGGATCGCCGATCCGTTGGCGATGGCCCTGGCCGGAGGCGTGGGCGCGGTGATCGGGCACGCCTGGTCGCCGTACGTCCGGTTCCGTGGTGGGAAGGCGCTCGCCACCGCGTTCGGTGCGACGCTTCCTATCGTGCCGTGGGCGGGCGGCGCCGGCGTGGTGCTGCTGATCGCGCTGACGCTGATCGTGCGCAACGCCACGGTGGCCTCGGTCGCCACCTTGACGCTGTACCCGTTCCTGACCGGGGCCGTTCTGACGCGGCTCGGCTGGCCCCGCGAGGACGCCTTCGCCGCTGCCACGGCCGCTGCCGCGATCGCGATCGTCTCCATCGTCAAGCACCTGCGCGCGCGTCGCGCGCGGTCGTGAACGCGGGCGGGCGCCCCTCGCGCTACTGCCAGCGCTCCCAGCCGGGCACCGGCTGGCCGAGAAGCCACGGTCGGATCTCGCCGATCAGGTAGAGGCTCCCCGCGACCAGCACCGAGCCGGACGTCCGGTCGTGCGCCGCCGCCGACACGGCGTCACGAGGATCGTCGTGCACGCCCGCCACGCTCAGTCCCAGCGACGTCGCGAGCGCGGCCGCCTCGCGGGGCGGAAGCGCCCGCGGGCTCAGCGTCGCCCGGGTGAGGAACAGCGACGAGATGTGCGGCGCCAGCTCGCTCAGAACGCCCGCGACGTCCTTGTCGCGACTGGCGCCGAACACCAGGGCGGGCCGCTCGCCCAGCTCGCTCAGCGTGTCCGCCAGAGCCTTCGCGGCGGCGGGGTTGTGCGCGCCGTCGAGGAGCAGGCGAACGCCGTCGGGCAGCGGCCAGCGCGGGTCGGCGCCGTCGCGGGGGCCGACCGCCTCCAGTCGCCCGGGCCAGCGGGTCGCCCGCGCACCCTCCGCCACCGACCGGTCGGACACGCCCAGCTCCCCCGCGACGCAGGCGGCCAGCGCTGCGTTCTGGGCCTGATGGCGACCCACCAGCGGCGTGGCGAGGACGAGCTCCGAGCGTCCCTCCCGCCCCACGCTCACGGTCGATCCGGCCCAGCCGTGCGAGCGGACGTGCACGTCGGCGTCCCGTCCGAGGAAGCGCAGCGGCGCGCCGATCTCGTGGGCGGCGGCGCGAAGAGCGTCCGCCGCCTCGCCACGGGCGGAGCTCCACGCCGGGACGCCGCGCCTGAGGATGCCCGCCTTCTCGCGCGCGATCGCGGTCAGGCTGGAGCCCAGCACCGCCTGGTGGTCCAGGGCGATGGAGGTGATCGCGCCGGCCACCGGCTCCAGCGCGTTCGTGGCGTCCAGTCGGCCCCCCAGCCCGACCTCCATGACGGCGACGTCGACGCCGGCCTTCGCGAACCTGACGCACGCCAGCGCGGTCAGCGCTTCGAAGAACGTCGCTCCGACCGCCTCCGCGTGGGGCAGGATCTCGGCCACCGCATCGTCGAACGCCTCGTCCGACATCGGCGATCCGCCCACGGTGACGCGCTCGCCGGGCGACGCGAGGTGCGGACTGACGAAGCGGCCCACCGACCGTCCCTCGGCCCGCACCATCGCGTCGAGGTGGGCGACCGTCGCGCCCTTGCCGTTCGTCCCGGCGACCAGCACGGCGTCGAAGGCTCGTTGCGGATGTCCCAGCCGGGCGAGAAGGGCGCGCGTCCGCTCCAACCCGGGCACCACGCCGAAGCGCTGCAGGGCGAACAGCCGCGCGGTGGCGGCGCCGTCGCTCACGTGCAGCGGTCCGCCTCGTGGACCCAGCGAGCGTGCGCGTCGTCGTCGGGTGGACGGTCGTGGCGGGCGACGAGCTCCGCGAGTCGAGGGGATCCGCCCGCGTCTCGGATCATCGTCGCCCCGTAGGCGGCGTGATGGGCGGCCGTCTGGCGTGCCCCCGCGATCCCGTTCCTTGGCGGCTCGGCCGGTGGCGGAGACGCCTTGACGAGGTGCACCAGGATCCGTTCGTCGACCCGGTAGCGACGCCGGCTCTTGCCGACGTCGTGCAGGAGCGCCGCTCGCACCACGACGTCCGGGGCCGCTGGGTGCCGGCGCAGCAGCTCGCGCGCGACGCGGACGGCGTGATCGCGGTCGCGCGGGTCCATCGCGAGGTACAGGCCGAGCTCGCCTTCGCTCAGGCGCGACGACGCCCAGTCGTCGTCCGGCGCGACCAGCGAACGGTGCACGCCGCGCACGGTGCGCAGCGCCGCGTTCCACGCCCAGCTCCACGGTCTCATGGCGGGAGCGTACCAAGCAGGCGCCGTCCAGGACGCGGTGTCGGGCGCCCGCTGCGCTATGCTGGCCGGGATTCCATGATGACGTCTCGTTCGCGCGTTCACCCGATGTCGATCCTCCGTCGCGTCCCCCTCGTTCGGGCGGCGCTCCTGTTCACGGCGGTCGCGATCCTCGCGCTCGCGGCCGGACCCGCGCGGGCCCAGGGGCTGGTCGAGGACCCGCCCACCGTCACGACCGGTCCGACCTCGCTCAGCGGCGAGGAGCCCGAGGCGCTGGCCGACGAGGTCGTCGAAAGCTGGCTCGCGACCGAGCCGAGGCCCCTCTCCGAGCTGAGCCGACTGGACGCCGAGACGCTCTGCCGCGAGCTGCCCGCGTTGTTCGCGGCGCCGCCTCCCCCGGCGGGAACCGAGGTCGACATCGGCGATCGCCAGCAGCGCGACACCGGCTCGGACGACCGGCGCCGCTACACCTACGCCGCCGAGATCCCTCCCGACCGCCTCGACGTGGTCGAGGTCGTCCTGGTCCGCGACGGCCAGACCTGGCGCGTGGAGCGTGTGGGATTCCAGATCGAGGCGACGACCGGTCGCTCGTGGCTTCAGTCGCGTGCAGCGGGCGTCGGCTTCGCGCTGGTCTCGCTTCTGTTCCTGGCTTCGCTGTTCCGGCCCTCGCCGCTGCGCCGCTGGCTGACCTCGGGACGCGACGCGATCCGTGAGCATCGACGCCTGGTGACGTGGACGATGATCCTCGGCTGGTCGGTGGTCGCCGTCGGCCTCTGGTCGGGCAGCCGCCTCCCCGACGCGTGCGAGGACGCGGTGCTCGTCGTGCTGGGGAGCACCTTGGAGCAGGTCGGTGCGACCCAGGCGCTGGCCAGTGGCGACGTGGCTCGCACGGCGCTGGTGATCTTCTACCAGAACTTCTTCGTGGTCACGCTGACCGCGCTCTTCGGCAGCGCGCTGCTGCTCGGCGTACCGGCCTACCTGCTGGCGGGCGCGTCGTTCCTGGCGCAGTCCACCGCCTTCGGCGTCTTGGGCGTGGGCGGCTTCCCGGAGGTGCTGCTCGTGGCGGTGCTGTTCGTGCTCGAGTTCACCGCCTACTTCCTGGTCGTCTCAGGGGGCGGGATGCTGGTCGTCTCGCTGGCTCGCGGAGGGTTCGCCGGACTCGGCGCCGGCTACCGCAAGCTGATCTGGACCCTGCCGTGGGCCGGGCTGTTCCTGCTGATCGGCGCCTGGTACGAAGCCGCGATCCTGCTGGCGTTCTGAGCACCAGCTGGCGCACGCCGGTCAGGGATCGTCGCCCCAGGCCGCTCGGACGGCCGACGCCACGTCGAGGATCGAACGACAACCGTCGAACGCCCGAGCTCCCGGCCCGACGGCGGCCAGCGGCACGTCGGCTCGGGTGTGGCGCCGGTGGGCGGCATCTTCGAGGTTGCCGTGGTCGCTCGTGAGCACGACCGTCGTGGCCGAATCCCGCGCGCCCAGGACCCCGGCCAGGAACGCGTCGAGGAGGCGAACCAGGTCGCGGGCCTCCGCCAGCCCGCCCCGATGTCCGACGCGGTCGGTGAGCCACACGTCGAGGAACGAGAACCCCTTGTCGGCCATCGCCGTGGCCAGGCGTCGGCCGGCCCGTTCGGCTCCCGTAGGGCCGGGCACGAACCCGCCCGGCGGCTCGATCCCCTTCGACGCGAACCACGCACCGTCGAGATCCGCCGCCACGGCCTTCCCCTCCCGGTACGCCGCCTGGCCGGGCAGGTCCACGCCCGCGCTCCGCGCTGCGTACGCCGGAGCGTTCAGGCGCAGCCGTCCGTGCTCGAGCGCATCGAAGAAGCCGGGCGGGTACGCCCCGCCCCAGGCGACCGCGTCGCGACCGAACCGCCTGGCAGCCCACTCGAACAGCTGGCCCTCGTCCAGCAGCCGTTTCAGGGTGGGTCCCGGCCACGGACCGTAGTGCCCGTCCATCACCGAGGCGGCGTTCTTTCCGGTCAGCAGCGCGCTCTGCCCGGTCGCCGACTGGGGCAGCCCGGAGGCGCCCAGGGTGGCGTCGAGCCGCGCGAACCGTCCCGCGGCGCTCTGGCCGGTGCGGGGCGCGACGAAGTCGCCTCCCGCGACGGCGTCCAACGTCGGCGTCGGAACCGCGGCGAACGGGTTCCGCTCGGGATCGTCGGTCCCCAGACCGACGCCGTCGACGAAGACGAACAGGACGCCGGACGGTCGCGGAGCGTTCAGGTGCCGACGCCCAGCGCGGTCTTCGCGCGCGCCAACGTCGTGGCCGCCTGCTCGCGCGCCCGGTCGGCGCCCCGTGCCAGCACCGCGTCGAGCTCGGCGGGATCGGCAGCGTACTCCCGGTAGCGCTCCTGAATCGGCCGCAACGTCGCCAGGATCGCCTCCAGGGCAGCCTTCTTCAGGTCGCCGTAGCCCTTGCCTTCGAACCGTGCCTCGACCGCGTCCATCGGCTCGTTCGTCAGACTCTGGAGGACGCTCAGCAGGTTGCGGACGCCCGGACCGGCGTGCTCGAAGCGGACCTCGCGGCCCGAGTCCGTCACGGCGCTCATGACGGTCTTCTTGATCCGTGTCTCGTCGTCCAGGAGATGGACCGCGTGCCGGTCGCGCACCCGCGCGTACGACTTCGACATCTTGACCTCGGGGTCGTCGAAGCCCATCACGCGTGCTCCGCTCTTGGGAACGACCGCCTTCGGGAGCCGGAACACCGGACCGAACAGGTGATTGAAGCGTTGGGCGATGTCGCGGGTGAGCTCGACGTGCTGGACCTGATCCTCGCCGACCGGGACGACGTCGGTGTCGTACAGCAGGATGTCGGCCGCCTGCAGCACCGGGTAGTCGAGCAGGCCGGTCGAGACCGACTCGCGACCCTCGCTCTTCGACTTGAACTGCGTCATCCGGTACAGCCAGCCCAGCGGCGTGGTGCAGTTGAGCAGCCAGGTGAGCTCGGCGTGCTCGCGCACGTGGGACTGGACGAACACGATGCTCGACTCGGGATCGATGCCCGAGGCGAGGTACAGCGCCGCCACCTCGCGACTCTTGGCGCGCAGCGTGCTCGGATCCACGTCCTCGGGAACGGTGAGGGCGTGGAGATCGACGACGCAGAAGATGTTGTCGCGCTCGACCTGGTGCTGGGCCCACTGGCGAAGCGCGCCGAGGTAGGTGCCGAGGTGGAGATCTCCAGAGGGCTGGACGCCCGAGAAGACCCGCGGGCGCGCGCCGCTCGCGGCGGCCAGCTCGGCCTCCGAGACGACGACGTCGGAACGGGCCGCGCCCGCGTGGTCTACGTCGGAACGGTCTACCTCGGAACGGTCGGCGTCGGAGGCGTCGGGGTTGGGTTCCATGAGGCCCGAGGATAGCACCGGCCCGCTCGCTGCCCGGTCAGTCGGGAGCGCCGCTCACGGACGCGAGCGCTCGACCCAGGCCAGCGGGTCGCTGGGCTCGCCGGCGACACGCATCTCCCAGTGCAGATGCGGGCCGGTGGACAGGCCGGTGCTGCCGACCTCGCCGATCGCCTGACCGCGGACCACGACGTCGCCCGCTCCCACCACGATCGCCGACTGGTGGTAGTAGCGGCTCGTCACCCCGGCACCGTGGTCGACGATCGTCAGCCCGCCCTTGATCGGGTAGTGACCCGCCAACACCACGAGGCCGTCGTTCGTCGCCCGAATCGGCGTCCCGGTCGGAGCGGCGATGTCCTCGCCCAGGTGGAAGCTGACGGGGCCGCCGGCGGCGTAGCGCCGTGGACGCGCGAATCCGGACGTGCCGCGGCCTTCGATCGGGAGGACGAACGGCTCGGTCCAACGGGGCGGATCGGTCGGGTCGGCGCGGGCCGCCGCGATCGCAGCGGCTTCGAGCTCGCGCCCCTCGGGCGTGATCACCGACAGCGTGGCGGCCGACAGCCGCAGCTCCTCGACCTCTTGCGGGAGGGGGCCGTGAGGCACGATCAGGCGATGGTCGCCGGGACGCCCGAAGCCGTCGGTCCAGGACGCCTCGAACGTGATCGCGCCCGCCGCCGTCGTCAGCGGTACCGCACCGAAGGCGATCCGTCCGTCGGCGGCGTCGTGGAGCGCGGCCGCGCGGCCGTCGATCGTCAGGCCGGCGCCCCGGACCTCGGCATCGGGCGGGTCGAAGCGCAAGGTGGCCGTGAACGGCGCGCCGGGCCGGTCGCCGCCGCTCACGCCCAGCGCGCCGCTGGGAATCGCCACGCCCTGGACCTCGTGCCGAGCCGTCGTGACGTTGCCCGCGCCGTCGCTCGCCTCGATCGCGACCACGCCGGCTCCAGCGCGCGCCTCCAGCCGAACCGTCAGATCCTGCTCCACGCGCACGGCCGTCTGATCCTGGTAGCGCACCGTGTAGCTCACCGGCTCGTCGGCGCTGATCCGTAGCGCGAACGCCTCGCCCGCCGCCACCCGGTCCGGACCCTCGACCCAGAGCGAGGGCGGCGTCGTGTCACGAAACGCCTGACCGACGCCGACACCGACGACGGCGCCGAGCAGCAGCAGCGCGACGCCGCCGAGCAGCGTACGGCGGCGCATACGGGTCACTCGTCCAACGCCTCGAACTCGCTGGGCGTCATGCTGGTCACGAACGGCAGGTTGCGGAACTTGTGATCCACGTCCAGCCCGTAGCCGTAGACGAACGCGTCGTCGATCTCGAAGCCCAGGTAGTGCACCGGCACCTCGACGCGCCGGCGAGCCGGCTTGCTGAGCAGGCTGGCGACCTTGACGGAGAGCGGACCGCGGCCCTCGAGGTACTGCAGCAGGTACCGCATCGTGAGGCCGGTGTCCACGATGTCCTCGACCAGCACCACGTGCTTGTGCTTCAGGCTCTGGTCGAGGTCCTTCACGAGCCGGACCTCGCCGGACGACTCCGTTCGGCTGCCGTAGCTCGAGACCGACAGGAAGTCCACCGTCAACGGCGCGTCGATCGCTCGGACCAGGTCGGCCATGAACAGGAACGCGCCGTTCAGGACGCACACCAGGTGAAGCGGCTCGCCGTCGTGGTCGCGTGCGATCTCGCGGCCCAGCTCGACCACGCGCGCCTGAATGCGCGCCTCGTCGAGCTGGACGGTGCCCTGTCCGGGCGCGAAGACGGTCTGTTGCATCGGTCGGTTCCTCCAGCAGGCGCTGCGGCGCCGTGGTCGGCCCGGTCAGGGGCCGTTCGGTTCTGGATCATACCCGAGCGCGCGCAGCTCCTCGGGCGTCGCCTCGCGCCAGGCGCCGGGCTCCAGCTCGCCCAGCTCGATCGGACCCACGCGGGTGCGGACGAGACGGACGACGGGATGACCGACCGCCTCCAGCATCCGTCGCACCTGACGGTTCCTGCCCTCGTGGAGGTCGATTCGGCACCCGCCGTCAGCGGGCCTGGCGCGGTCGGCACGAGCGACGCCGTCCTCGAGCTCGACACCGTGACGCAGGCGCGCCAGCGACGCGCCGTCCACGGTGCCGTGCGCGCACCACGCGCGGTAGCGCTTGGTGTGCTCGTAGCGTGGGTGGGTGAGACGCAGCGCCAGCTCGCCGTCGTCGGTGAGCAGCAACAGCCCTTCGCTGTCGCGGTCGAGACGTCCGACCGGGTGCAGGCCGGGCGAGGCCGGAACGAGGTCCATCACCGTCCGGCGGCCCTGCGGGTCGCTCTGGGTGGTCACGACGCCGGCCGGCTTGTGCAGCACCAGCACGACACGGCCGCCAGGCACCTCGACGCGCTTGCCGTCGAGGCGGACGTCCGCTCCCGGCGGTACGCGGTCGCCCAGCGTGGCGATCGTCCCGTCCACCGTCACGCGACCGGCCTCGATCAGGGTTTCGGCCTTGCGTCTGGACGACGCCGCTCCCGCACGAGCGAGCACCTTCTGGAGTCGCTGACCGCGGCCGTCCTGACCGTCGGTCACGACGCGTCCTCGTCGACCGACGCGTCTTCGAGCGGGGCCTGCTCGAGCGACGCCTCCTCGAGCGACGCCTTCAGGCGACCCTCGAGCACCAGGAACGCACGACCGCCGACCTCCACCCGCACGTCGGCAAGCTCCGGAGCGGTCGCGTCCGGTGCGGTCGCGTCCGGTGCGGTCGCGTCCGGCGCCCGATCCGTGCGCGCGGTGTCCGGTGGCCGGATACGCATGAACAGCCGCGACGGCCGACCCATCTCGACGCCCTGGACGCTCTCGAGCTCGTCGCCGTCGCCGTCGGCCGGAAACGGGACCAGCCCGTGCCGGACCAGGTAGGCGGCCAGAGGCCCGTGCGCGCTGCCGGTTCCGGGGTCTTCGACCACGCCCAGGGCCTCGCCGAACATGCGGCAGCGCTGCGGGCCGGAGTCGGACGGAACGAACGCCAGGACCGCCCGGTGATCGGCGTCGATCCACGGCCCGAGCGCGCTCAGCTCCAAACGCGCGCGCCCGAGCGCCTCCAGATCGGCCAGCGGAACGAGAAGGAACGGGTTCCCGGCGCTCCACGCCTCGATCGGAAGCCCGGCGCGAAGCTCGTGCGGCTCGAGCCCCAGGGCAGCGGCGACGGCAGGGCGGTCCGAGACGACGGTCTCGCGCCTGGGGCGCCCTTGATCCATCCACGCTCGCTGCAGGCCACCGTGCTCGTCCCGTTCGAGCGTCAGATCGACCGGACCGATGCCCGACGTGAACGTCGCGCGCGGACCGTCGATCGTTCCGAGCCGGTCGAGCGAGAACGCCGCGCCGATGGTGGGATGGCCGGCCATGGGCAGCTCGCGCTCGGGGGTGAAGATCCTCAGCTCCGGGCGACCCGGCTCCTGCGCACGCGCCGGCCCGGTCCGCACGAACACCGTCTCGGAGAAGCCGAACTCCCGCGCGAGCCGCTGCATCGCGGCGTCGGCGACGCGCCCGCCGACGTGCACGACGGCCAGGGCGTTCCCGGCCAGCGGCCGGTCGGCGAACACGTCCCAGATCTCCACGTCCATCGCGCCAGCGTACCCCGGACGCCCAGGTGCGGAAATGCCGCGCCGGCGCAGGTATCCTCTTCCGCATGCATCCTCAGGTGATCGATCGCTACGCCGACCTTCTTCTCGACTACTGCACCGAGATCGCTCCTGGCGACGTCGTGTCGCTCAACGTCGCGACGCCCGCCACCGTGCTGGCGCGAGCGCTCGTTCGCGGCGTGCTCGAGCGTGGCGCCACCCCGCTGCTTCATCTCGCCTACCCCGAGCTCCAGCAGGATCTGCTCGAGTGCGCCAGCGACGGCTACCTGGCGAGCGAGCCGACGTTCGCGCTGCACGAGGTGCAGCGGACCGACGCCTGGATCCGCGTCGCGGCGCCGACGAACAGCCGTGCGTTGCAGAACGCCGACCCGGAGCGACTGGGGCGGCTCGAAAGCCGCATGCGTCCCGTGCAGGACCATCGCGTCGAGAACACGCGCTGGGTGGGGACGCTCTTCCCCACCGCGTCCGGCGCGCAGGACGCCGGCATGAGCCTCGATGCGTACGAGCGGTTCGTGTTCGGCGCCATGCACCTGTTCGACGACGATCCCGTGGCGGCGTGGCAGGCGCTGAGGGCCGAACAGGCTCGGCTGATCGATCGTCTCGCGCGAGCGGACGAGGTGCGGATCCGCGGCGACGGCACCGACCTGCGGCTGCGGGTGGGCGGCCGGACCTGGGTGAACAGCGACGGAAAACGCAACATGCCGTCCGGGGAGGTGTTCACCGGCCCGATCGAGGACAGCGCCGAGGGCACGATCCGGTTCGACGTGCCCAGCTTCGTCTCGGGCTCCGAGGTTCGCGGGGTGACGTTGCGGTTCGAGCGCGGCGTCGTCGTCGAGGCGTCGGCCGAGCAGGGCGAGGCCTTGCTCCTGGAGCGGCTGGATCGCGATCCCGGCGCGCGTCGGCTGGGCGAGCTGGGGATCGGCACGAACCGGGAGATCGACCGGCCCACGGGAAGCACGCTCTACGACGAGAAGATCGGAGGCACGGTCCATTTGGCGCTGGGACGCTCGTACGCGAACACCGGCGGCGTGAACAAGAGCGCGATCCACTGGGACCTGATTCGCGACCTTCGGCGCGGTGGCGAGATCCTGTTGGACGGCGAGGTCTTCGAGCGAGACGGCACGTTCGTGTTGGACGGTGCGCCGGCCAGCTGAGCGCCGGCGCACCGTTCCGCGCTTCGCTCGGCATCGCCATCGATTGACCGGTAATACCCCGTAGGGGTACAACGCGGCATGGCCAAGCGCTCAGCTCCCCGCAGAACGAGCCGCCTCCCCTACCTTCTCGGCGTGGCCGGCATCGCCGCCGTCGCGCTCGTCCTCGCCGTGACGACCCTGGGCACGCAGGCCTCCGGCGACGCCTCCCTGAGCACCGTCGACGTCCGCGAGCTCCAGCAGGCGCTGGGCGACGACGTCACGCTGGTGGACGTACGCGAGCCGCACGAGTACGAGGCCGGACACATCGAGGACGCGTTGCTGATGCCGCTCGCGAACGTGGTGGCGCTCGCCGCCGATCTTCCCAAGGACCAGCCCGTGTACGTGGTGTGCCGTTCGGGCAACCGATCGCTGCAAGCCTCGAACGCCCTGATCGACGCCGGCTTCCAGGACGTGCGCAACGTAGACGGCGGGATGATCGCGTGGGAGGCCGCCGGCTTCGACGTCGAGCGATGACCGTCCCTCTCAGCGCGCGGTCCAGCCCAGATCGATCGACTGCACGCTGCCGGTGATGCCCCAGGCCGCCTCGCTGGCCAGCCACGCCACCAGCGCGGCGACGTCGGTCGGCTCCAGCAGCCGCTTCACCGCCGCCTGCTCCAACAGCACGCGCTCCTCGACGTCCGCCTCGTCGATGCCGCGCGTCCTCGCCTGATCGGCGATCTGCGCCTCGACCAGCGGCGTTCGCACGTAGGCGGGCGCCACGGTGTTGCAGGTCAGCCCGTGCGGGCCGCCCTCGAGCGCGACGGCCCGCATGTGGCCCAGCAGCGCGTGCTTGGCCGTGACGTAGCCGACCTTGTAGGGGCTGGCCACCAGGCTGTGCACGCTGCCCATGTGGATCACCCGTCCGTGGCCGCTGGCCGTCAGCCACGGCCATGCGCGCTGCGTCAGGTGGAACGGCGCCGACACCATCAGCGCCAGCATGCGGTCCCACACCTCGGCAGGAAAGTCGGGGACGGCGTCCAAATGCTGGAAGCCGGCGACGTTCACCAGCACGTCCAGGCCGCCGTGCAACGCCGCGACCGCGTCCACGGTCGACCGGCACGCCCCTGGGTCGGTCAGGTCGGCGGCGTGGAAGCTTCCACCGACCGCGCTCGCCGCGGCGGCCCCGCGCCGTGCGTCCACGTCCACGACCGCGACCGCCATCCCGTCCCGCGCCAGCACCTCCGCGCACGCCCTGCCGATCCCGCTCGCCGCACCGGTGACCAACGCCGTTCGAGCACTCATGACGCCTCCCTTCGAGGACGACGAAGCGTACCTCGCACGAAGGAGCAGCGCGGCTGGAACCTGCGCCTCGCCTGCCGCGACGCCGCTCGCGTCCCGTTGACAGGGTGCGTCCCCAGCGGTACGATTGGCCTTCGTCGCCCACGGTGACGTCCCTGCCGGGACCGCGCCGCGACGCCGCTCGCCGAAGTGGCGGAATTGGTAGACGCGCATGATTCAGGGTCATGTGACCGCAAGGTCGTGGGGGTTCAAGTCCCCCCTTCGGCACCAAGCGAACGCCCCCGCGACCGCGGGGGCGTCTTCGTTCGCCACACGCGTCCTCAGGCCTCGCCGCCGAGCTCCTCGAGCGCACCCAGCTCGCGCAACACGTCGCGCGTCTCGCGGAGAAGCGCCAATCGGTTCGCGCGGACGGCCGGATCGTCGACCATGACCAGGACGTCGTCCAAGAAGCGGTCCAACGGGTCTTTGAGCGCCAAGACCCGGCGCAGCCCCTCGCCCGGCTTCGGCGGCGCGGCGGGCCCCGAGCCCAGCTCCCAAGCCGGAAGCTGGTCGTGCGCCGACTGCAGGAGCGCCTCGACCCCCTCGCGCGCCGCCGGCAGCGCCGCGTGCAGCGGAGCCTCCTGCGGCGCCTCGAACCGGTCCGGATCGGGCGCCACCCCTTCGGGCGCCTTCTCGGCCAGGTTGGCGGCGCGCTTGTACAGCGTCAGCAGCTCGGGGAACGCGTCGCCGGCCGCCAGCGCCCGCAGCAGGTGCGCACGGCGTGCAGCGGACGCCACCGACGGCTCTCCGGCGGTCGCGGCACGGACCGTCTTCACGCCGATGCCCTCCTCGGCCAGCAGCGACGCGACGCGGTCCCAGACGAACCTCGTCGTGGCGTCCAACACGCCTGCATCGATCGCGACCGGTCCGCCCTCGTAGCCGCTGGCGGCGGTCGCCAGCACCTCGCGGAGGGGAAGGCTCCAATCGTGCGCGGCCGCGATGCGGGCCAGCGCGCCGGCGTCACGCCGCAGCCCGTACGGATCGGCGGAACCGCTCGGACGCTTGCCCAGCGCGAAGAAGCCGAGCAGCTTGTCCGCACGGTCGCACGCCGCCAGGATCGCACCGGCCTCGGCCGCCGGAAGCGGACCGCCGGGCGCCACGGGACGCACGCCGTCCTCCAGCGCCCGGGCCACGGGACGCGGCACGCCCTCGGCTTCGGCGTAGGCCCGAGCCATGACGCCTTCGAGCTCGGGCAGCTCGACCACCATCTCGGTAGCCAGGTCGGCACGGAAGATCGGCAGAGCGTGCTCCAGGATCTCGCGCGACTCTTCGCTCGCGCCCAGCGCACCCGCGAGTCGCGGCGCCGCCTCGCGGACCCGGGTCACCTTGTCGGCCATCGACCCCAGGTCCTTCTGGAACGCGATGCCGGACAGTCCCCAAGCGTGCTGCGCCAACGTCTTGCCGCGATCGGCGTCCCAGAAGAAGCGTGCGTCGTACAGCCGCCCGTCCAGGACCGCCTCGTAGCCGGATCGGACCGTCGAGGGATCGTCCACCGCCGTGTTGCTCACCCCGATGAAGCGGTCGGCGATCGCGCCGCCTGGTCCCCTGAGCGGAACGAAGCGTTGGTGGTGAATCATGACCGTGGCCAGCACCTCGTCGGGCAACGCCAAGTACCGCGCGTCGAAACGGCCCACGATCGCCGTCGGCCACTCGACCAGGTCCACGATCTCGTCGAGCAGCGCCTCGTCCCACACCGGACCGAGACCCTCGGTCTCCGCCGCTTCGGTGATCGCGCGCACGGTGGCTTCGCGACGCTCGACCGGATCGACCAGCACGAAGGCGTCACGGAGCTGTGCGACGTAGCCGTCGATGTCGCGCACCTCGATCTCGCCGGGCGCCATGAACCTGTGGCCGCGGGTCGTCCCGCCGGCGTCGACGCCCGCCACCGAGACGGGCACGTCCAGGTCGCCGAAGCGCGCCAGGAGCCAGGCCACCGGCCGCACGAACGGGACCTCGACGTCGCCCCAGCGCATCTTGCGGGGAGCTGGAAGATCGCGAACCAGGCCCGCGAGCAGGTCGGGCAGGAGCTCGCTCGTGGGCTCGCCGCCGGTCTCGATGTCGGCGAAGACGTACGCTCCACGGTCGGTCTCGTCCACCACGAGCGCGCCTGGCGACACGCCCTGGCCCCGGGCGAACCCGATCGCCGCCTTCGTCGGCGCCCCCGAGGCGTCGAACGCGACGCCCGTGCTGGGGCCGCGGCGCCGCTCGCGGCGACGCTCGCGGGTCTCGGCGACCTCGTCGACGCGCAGCGTGAGCCGCCGCGGGGTCGCGAACGCGCTCACCTCGCCGTGCTCCAGGCGCGCCTCGCGCAGCCGCTCGCCGGCCAGCGCGATCAGGGCCCGACGTCCTTGCGCGACGTACCAGGAGGGCAGCTCCTCGGTCCCGATCTCGAACAGCAGCGTCGCCATCAGGCGGCCTCGTCCGCGAGCTGGGACCTGGCGGCCAGGTACGCGGAGGCCGTCGCCTCCGCCAAGCGCCGAACGCGCTGGACGTACCCCTGCCGTTCGGTCTGCGACAGCACGCCGCGCGCGTCCAGGAGATTGAACGCGTGCGACGCCTTGAGAACGAAGTCGTAGCCGGGGTGGATCAGGCCGTCGTGGATCAGGCGCCGGGCCTCGGCCTCGTACTTGTCGAACAGCAGTCGCTGGAGCTCGGGATCGCTGGCCTCGAAGTTGTAGCGACAGTGCTGAACCTCGAAGTCGCGGCGCAGCTCACGCATCGTCACGCCGGGCGCGACCTCGATGTCGAAGCCGTGCTCGACCCCTTGGAGGTACATCGCGATGCGCTCCAGGCCGTAGGTGAGCTCGACCGACACCGGACGGCAGTCCTGACCGCCGACCTGCTGGAAGTAGGTGAACTGGGTGATCTCCATCCCGTCCATCCAGACCTCCCAGCCCAGTCCCCAAGCGCCCAGCGTGGGCGACTCCCAGTTGTCCTCGACGAACCGGAGGTCGTGCGCGGTGGCGTCGATGCCGAGCGCCGCGAGCGACCCCAGGTACACGTCCTGTACGTCCGAGGGGCTGGGTTTGAGCACCACCTGGTACTGGTAGAAGTACTGGAACCGGTACGGATTGTCGCCATACCGCCCATCGGTGGGGCGCCTGGAGGGCGCGATGCCGGCGACCCGCCACGGCTCCGGTCCGAGCGAGCGCAGGAAGGTCGTCGGGTAGAACGTGCCGGCGCCGACCTCGCTGTCGTGCGGGGTGGCCAGCAGGCAGCCCTGGTCGGCCCAGAACCGGTCGAGGGTGAGAATGACATCCTGGAACAGCATGAGGACTCCCGAAGGTGAGCAGGTCGGCGGGCGCTGGCGGCCGCCTGGCGGGGGAACGTAATGAACGCCCTACCTGGCCCGCGCACGAGCGCGTACTATAGCACCATGACTCGGCCGGCCGCGACGCGCCTCTTCCCCTTCGACGGGTGGATCACGCCCGTGCGTACGCCTGTGCCGGGAGGCCGTCCGTGAACCGTTACGACGACCGCGCGCGCCTGGTGTTCCATTTCGCGCGCGAAGAGGGGTCGAAGCTCGGGCACGCGATGATCGGACCCGAGCATCTCCTTCTCGGGCTGATGCGCGAGGGCGGCACGGCCTCGAAGGTCCTCGCCGAGTTCGGCGCCACGCTCGAGGGGTTCCGTGGCCAGGTCGAGGAGATGGTCGGCCGCGGCGACGGCCTGCCGCGCAACGAGACCGCGGCGATCACGCCTCGCGCCCGGCGCGTGATGGAGCTCGCCGGCAGCGAGGCGCGCAGCCTGGGCAGCAACGTCATCGCCACCGAGCACATCCTTCTGGGCATCGTCCGCGAGGGGGACGGCGTCGCCTACCGCATCCTGCAGCAGCTGACGCGCGACGTGGACACGGTGCGCTGGAGGATCCTGGCGGCCGCCGACCCCAAGCAGCAGCCCGAGCAGGCCGCGACGCCGTTCTTGGACGAGTACGCCCGCGACCTCACCAAGGAGGCGCGCGAGGACCGGCTCGATCCGGTCATCGGCCGGACCGAGGAGATCCGTCGCGTCATCCAGATCCTCTCGCGCCGCACGAAGAACAACCCGGTGCTGATCGGCGAGCCCGGCGTCGGCAAGACCGCCATCGTCGAGGGCCTCGCGCAGGCGATCGTCGAGAGCCGCGTGCCGCCCAACCTGGCGGGCGTCCGGGTGCTGTCGATCGACCTCTCGAACATCGTCGCCGGCACGAAGTACCGCGGCGAGTTCGAGGAGCGCTTGCGCCAGGTGATCGACGAGCTCAAGGACGCCAAGGTGATCGCGTTCATCGACGAGCTCCACACCCTGGTCGGCGCCGGCGGCGCCGAGGGGACGCTGGACGCGGCCAACATCCTGAAGCCGCCGTTGTCGCGCGGCGAGGTGCAGGTCATCGGCGCCACCACGACCGGCGAGTACCACCGCTACATCGAGAAGGACGCCGCGCTCGAGCGGCGCTTCCAGCCCGTCATCGTGCTCGAGCCGTCGCCCGAGGAGTCGCTGCAGATCCTGGTCGGCCTGCGCGAGAAGTACGAGTCGCACCACGGCGTCGTGATCCCGCCGGCGATCCTGGAGCTGTCCGTGCGCTTCGGCGAGCGCAGCCTGCCGGGACGCAACTTCCCCGACAAGGCGATCGACCTGATCGACGAGGCGGCCTCGCGCACGCGGCTGAACAAGTCGCTCGGGTTCCCCGTGCTCGAGGGCGAGGACGGCACCCCGATCGTGAGCCGCGACGACGTCGAAGCGGTCGTGAACTCGTGGGGCGGCGTGTACGTCGACGAGACCGACGCGGGCAAGCTCGCCAACATCGAGGATCACCTTCGCCGCTCGGTGGTCGGCCAGGACCGCGCGATCGACGCGCTGGCGGCCGCGCTCCGGCGGGCACGGGTGGGCCTCGGCGGTCGGGCCCGGGTCTCGGCGTCGTTCCTGTTCGTCGGCCCCTCGGGCGTCGGCAAGACGTTCCTGGCGAAGCAGCTCGCCGTCGAGCTGTTCGGCAGCGAGCGGTCGCTGGTGCGCCTGGACATGAGCGAATACCAGGAGGCGCACGCCGTCAGCAAGCTGATCGGAGCGCCGCCGGGGTACGTGGGACACGAGCAGGGCGGCCGCCTGACCGAAGCGATCCGTCGCCAGCCGTTCAGCGTGGTGCTCCTCGACGAGATCGAGAAGGCGCACCCGGACATCTACAACACCTTCCTGCAGGTGCTCGACGACGGTCGCCTCACCGACGGGCTGGGCCGCACCGTCGACTTCCGTCGCGTGATCCTGATCATGACCAGCAACACCGGCTTCAACCAGGGCCCGACCGTCGGCTTCCAGGCCGAGGGCGGGATCCAGGACGTGAACGGCCCGCTGAAGACGATCTTCGCGCCCGAGTTCCTCGACCGCCTCGACGAAGTGATCGCGTTCCGGACCTTCGACGAGTCCGGCATCCTGCACATCACCGGGCAGATGCTGGACGAGATCCGCGCGGAGCTGGCGTCGCGCGACATCGACGTGACGTTCTCCGGGGAGGTGGCCGAGTTCCTGGTCCGGCACATTCCGCCCGGGCAGAGCGCTCGCCCGATGCGCGGGGTGCTCCGGGAACACGTCGAGGATCCGCTCTCGCTGGAGCTCCTCCGCGGCGGAAGCGACGAGCCGATCATCGTCACCGTCGAGAACGACACGCTCGTGTTCGCTCGGCCGGTGCCGGTCGTCTGACGGCCGACGTTCACGGCGGGGCAGCGCGGATCTTCGCCCCGCGCGCCTGGACGGCACGACCCACCTCGGCCCCGGTCGCGGTCGGCTACCATGGCCCCATGCGGGACGAGGGCCGGGCTTGCCGAGGACAGTGACCACCTACGTGTGCGAATCGTGCGGGGCGAAATCACCGGCCCCGCTCGGGCGGTGTCCGTCGTGCGGAGCGTGGTCGTCGATGGTCGCCGAGACGCCGCCGGCCCAGGCGCCGGGCAGCATCGGCGCACGACGCACGGCTCGCACCGTGACGACGGCGCCCCTCGAGTCGGTCGAGGACCTCGCGCTCCGTCGCGCCTCCAGTGGAGACGCCGAAGTCGACCGCGTGCTGGGCGGAGGCTGGGTGCCCGGCGCGGCGCTGCTGCTCGCGGGCGAGCCCGGCATCGGCAAATCCACGCTGCTTCTTCAGCTGGCCCGACACGCCGTCGACGCGGGCAGGTCGGTGCTGTACGTGGCCGGTGAGGAGTCGCTGGCACAGATCAAGCTCCGGGCGGAGCGCCTGGGGCTGGCCGGCGGACTCCAGGCCACCCGCGACGTCGACGCCCGCGCGTTGGCCGACCACTTCGTTCGTACCTCGCCCGACCTGGTGGTGGTCGACAGCATTCAGACGCTTCGCGCCGACGACGATGGGATTCCGGGCAGTCTCACGCAGGTCCGCGACGGGACCGCCCTCCTCGCCCACGCCGCCAAGGAATCGGACGCCACGCTCATGCTCATCGGCCACGTCACCAAGCAGGGCACGATCGCCGGCCCGAAGGTCGTCGAGCACATGGTCGACGCGACGTTCGCGCTCGAGTCGGCGGCCGGCTACCGCGTGCTGCGTGCGCTGAAGAATCGCTTCGGGCCCGCCGGCGAGGTCGGCGTGTTCGAGATGGGCGAAGCCGGGATGGTCGCCGTCGCGAACCCGTCGGCCGCCTTCCTGGCCGAACGGCCCGCTGGCGTCCCGGGCAGCGTGGTCGTGGCCGCGCTCGAAGGCCAGCGCCCCCTGCTGCTCGAAGTCCAGGCCCTCGCCTCGAAGAGCCCGTACGCCAGCCCCAAGCGTGTCGTGCAAGGACTCGACGGTCGCCGCGTGGACGTCGTGCTGGCCGTCCTGGAGCGCCGCATGGATCTCCCGCTGGCCGGCTTGGACGTGTTCGTGAACGTGGCCGGCGGCCTGCGCCTCACCGATCCGGGCGCCGACCTCGCGGTGGCGCTGGCCGTCTGGTCGGCCGTGACGAACCGGCCGTTGCCCGAGGATGCCGCCGTGGTGGGCGAAGTCGGCTTGGCCGGCGAGATCCGCGGCGTGAGTCAGCTGGCCCGCCGCGTGGCCGAGGCCGAGCGCGTCGGGTTCTCGACGATCATCGGGCCCCGCCACCCCGACCTTCCCGGCGGCGGCTGTCGCGACCTGTCGGAGGCGATCGCCCGCGTTCGCGCCCCGGCAGCGCCAGCGCCACGAGCAGCGTCACGATGAGTCGCGACGCATCGCGCGGCGGTCCCGTCGCCCTGCTCGTTCGCGCGGCCTTGTCGGCCGGTCTGGGTGCCGTCGGAGCGATCATCGCCGCGCGCCTGCTGGCACGGGGCGTCCTGACCGGGCCGAACAACGTGCTCTACCTGGCGCTCTTGGGCCTGTTGCTCGGATGGCTGATCGGCGCCCGACCTGCGCGATGGATCGACGTCCGCATCGCGCGCATCGCCCAGCGACTCGGATCCGCGCCACCGGAGGCCGTGCTGGCCGCGCTCACCGGCGCGACGGTCGCGCTGATCCTCACCGTGCTCCTGAACAACGTCCTCGCGAACGTGCCCGGGTTCACCTGGTTCTGGTCGCTGCTGATCGCGGGGCTGCTGATGGTCTCCACCACAGCCTTCTTCGTCGCGAATCGTCGCGTGCTGCCGTTCACGACCGATCCAGAGGACGGGCCGGACGAGCCGGGCGGTCGACCCAAGCTGCTCGATACCAGCGCGATCATCGACGGTCGCCTGGTGGAGGTGGCCAAGGCGAACTTCCTCGAAGGGCGCCTGCTGGTGCCCGACTTCGTCCTGGGCGAGCTGCAACGCATCGCCGACGATGCCGACGCCTTGCGGCGCAAGCGCGGGCGGCGCGGCCTCGAGACCCTCGAGCGCCTCGCCGAGCAGCCCAGCGTCGAGACCGAGATCGTTCATATCGCCGTGCCCGAGGCGCGCGAGATCGACGACAAGCTCGTCGTGCTGGCCAGGCGCCGCGGAGCCGATCTCGTCACGACCGACTTCAACCTCCATCAGGTCGCGAAGCTTCAGGGCGTCCGGGTCCTGAACCTCAACCAATTGGCCAGCGCCATGAAGGCCACCTACCTGCCCGGCGAGACGCTGTCGCTGACGATCGTCCGTCCGGGCCGCGAGGCGGGACAGGGTCTCGCCTACCTGGACGACGGCACGATGGTGGTGATCGAGGACGCGGCCGACCTCGTGGGCGAGAACGTCGAGGCGGTCGTGACCAGCAGCTTGCAGACGAACGTGGGACGGATGATCTTCGCTCGGCTGGACGAAGAGGCCGAGCCGAGCGCTTGACCGACGTGCACCATGCGCGTATCCTGCCGGTTGCCTCGCGCGACGAAGGCTAGCGCGACGGCGCCGCGGGGCCTTAGCTCAGCTGGGAGAGCATCCGCTTTGCAAGCGGAAGGTCGTCGGTTCGAATCCGACAGGCTCCACCATGACGATACGTGAAGCGCGGTCCGTTCGGCGACCGCGCTTCACGCGTGTCACGCCGTCCTCGCCGCGGCCGCCGGGCGCACCGTTCAGAGCGCGCCGACGCCCGGGTCGGGACAAACGTCCCGCCGATGACCGCAAAACGCCTGTGGTACATTCGTCCCGTTCTGCGTCGCGACGTCGTCGTCGTCAGTTTCACCCTCCACGAGGGTTCGTCCAACCCGCGAGGATCGTCCATCCCACCAGGGGCCACCAGGAGGTCAGCACTCTTGCAAGCCAGGCGTCCACCGTTCCGTTCCCGTAGATCGGCCACGCCCCAGCGCGTGCCGTCCCGCACCGAGGTCCAGATCTGATGCCGCAGTCCTTTCCCCCGAATGCCAACGCGTTCGCGAAGTGGCTCGTCGTCGGTGGAGGCGCGTTCGTCCTCCTGCTGATGATCGTGCTGGCGTTCTACGCCCGTACCGTGAACAACGACGTCGGCGTCCCTGTCGAGCAGCCCGTCGCGTTCCAGCACAACCTTCACGCCGGCCAGCTCGGGCTGGACTGTCGCTACTGCCACACCTCGGTCGAGGTGGCGGCCAGCGCCAACATCCCCGGCACCGAGACCTGCATGACCTGCCACTCGCAGATCCGTGTCGGCGCTCCCGCGCTCGAGGCCGTGCAAGCTTCGTGGGACGCCCAGAACCCGATCGAGTGGAACCGCGTCCACGATCTCGCCGATTTCGTCTATTTCAACCATAGCGCCCACGTGAACAACGGCGTCGGCTGCAGCAGCTGCCACGGCGCCGTCGACGAGATGGGCGGCATCTGGAAGAACGAGCCGCTCACGATGGGCTGGTGCCTCGAGTGTCACCGTGCTCCCGAGGAGAATCTCCGACCCCGCAGCGAGGTGTTCAATATGGACTACGTGGCCCCCGCCGATCAGCTGGCCCTCGGAACGGAGCTCGTGGAGGCGTACCACGTGGACACGGGCAGGCTCATGGACTGCTCCCTGTGCCACCGATGAGCGACGCCGTGCGATCCACCCCGACGATCGACGAGATTCGTCAGCGGCTCCAGTCCAGCAAGGGCAAGGAGTACTGGCAGGGCCTCGACGAGCTGGCGGACACCGACGAGTTCCGAGCGTTCCTGGCGGAAGAGTTCCCTCGCCAGGCCGCTCCGCTCGAGGCGTCCTTGCGTCGCCGCGACTTCCTGAAGCTCCTCGGCGCCTCGCTGGCGCTGGCCGGGCTGTCCGCCTGCGCGCGGCCGACCCTTCCGAACGAGACGATCGTCCCGTACGTCCAGGCGCCCGAGGAGCTCGTGCCCGGACGACCGCTGTTCTACGCCACGGCGATCACGGCTGGCGGCTACGCCGAAGGGCTGCTGGCCGAGAGCCACCAGGGCCGACCGACGAAGGTCGAGGGAAATCCCGACCACCCGTCCAGCCTGGGCGCGACCTCGGCCACCGCGCAGGCGACCGTCCTGACGCTGTACGACCCCGACCGCTCGCAGGCGATCACCGAGAACGGTGCGACCCGCGGCTGGGGCGATCTCGCCTCCGCCCTCGCGGACCTCGGGGACGGCGAAGGCCTCGCCCTGCTGACGGAGACGGTCACCTCGCCGACCCTGGCGCGGCAGATCCGCGAGCTCCAGGAGCGCTACCCCGCGATGCGCTGGCACCAGTACGATCCGCTCCATGCGGACGGCGCGGTCCTCGGAGCGCGGGCCGCGTTCGGGCGCGACGTCACCGTCGTTCCCGACTTCGGCGCCGCGGACGTGGTGTTCTCGCTGGACGCCGACTTCACGAACGCCGGCCCGGGCCGCCTGGCGCACGCTCGCGCCTTCGCGCGCAAGCGCCGCGTCCGCACGGCCGAGGACACCATGGGCCGCCTCTGGATGGCGGAGTCCACGCCCACGCCCACCGGCACGCTGGCCGATCACCGCATCCCGGCGACGCCGACCGAGATCGCGGCGCTGGCCGCCGTCGTCGCCCGCCGCCTGGGCGTGGACGGCCCGTCCGCCGAGCTCCCGGCGGGCGTGGACGAGGCCTGGGTCGACGCGCTGGTCGGCGACCTCGAAGCCAGTCGCGGCCGCGCTCTGGTGGTGGCGGGCCAGCACCAGCCCGCTTCCGTGCACGCCCTGAGCCACGCCATGAACGCGGCGCTGGACGCTTACGGCACCACCGTCACCGTGCACGAGCCGGTCGAGGCGCGTCCCGTCGACCAGCGCGCCTCGCTGCGCGAGCTGGTGGACGCGATGAACGCGGGCGAGGTCTCCACGCTGGTGATCGTTGGCGGCAACCCCGTGCACACCGCTCCCGCCGACGTCGACTTCGCAGCGGCGCTCGAGCGCGTGGACACCAGCGTTCACCTCGGCCTCTACCGCGACGAGACGGCGCAGCGCACCACGTGGCACGTCCCCGGCGCCCACCACCTCGAGTCGTGGAGCGACGCGCGAGCCCACGACGGCACCGCGACCGTGATGCAGCCGATCATCCAGCCGTTCTACGGCGGACGTTCGGCGCACGAGCTGCTCGCCCTGCTTTCGGGCGACGCCGAGTCCAGCTCGCACGACCTCGTTCGCGAGACGTGGCGCCAGCGGGTCGAGGGCGACTTCGACGCGTTCTGGCAGCGCGCGCTCTACCTCGGCGTCATCGAGGGCACCTCCTCCCCGGTCGTGGACGTGGAGGTCTCCCTCGGCGACGTGACGATTCCAACCCCGCTGAACGAGCTGGTGCTGCTGCTCAGGCCCGACCCGAGCATCGGCGATGGCCGCTGGGCGAACAACGGCTGGCTGCAGGAGCTGCCCAAGCCGTTCACGAAGCTGACCTGGGAGAACGCCGCGCTGCTCAGCGCCCGAACCGCCGAAGCCCTGAATGTGCGCAACGAGGACCTGCTGGAGCTCACCGTCGAAGGTCGCTCGGTGACCGCGCCGGTCTGGATCCTCCCCGGCCAGGCGGACGACGTCGTCCTGCTGCACCTCGGCTTCGGTCGCGAAGCGGCCGGACGGGTCGGCGACGGACTCGGCGTGAACGCCTACCCGCTGATGCGAGGCGAGGTGGGGTTCGCGCCCCCGGTCCAGGCGCGCAAGGTGCGTGGCCGGCACCGCCTGGCCTCGACCCAGCTGCACACGGTGCTCGACGGCACGGCGGAGCGTCGGCACATCGTGCGGCACGGCACGCTGAACGAGCTGAAGGCCGAGCCCGAGCACCCGCACTTCGTCCACCCCGTCGAGCACCACGACGCCGACCTGTACCCCGACTACGTGTACGAGTCGTACGCCTGGGGGATGGTCGTCGACATGTCGGTCTGCACCGGCTGCAACGCCTGCGTCACCGCCTGCCAGTCGGAGAACAACGTTCCGATCGTCGGCAAGGACCAGGTGCTGGTGGGCCGCGAGATGCACTGGATCCGCGTCGACGCCTACTACGGGGGCCGCATCGACGACCCCACGTACTACCAGATGCCGATGGCGTGCCAGCACTGCGAGAAGGCGCCGTGCGAGCCGGTCTGTCCGGTGGGCGCCACGGTGCACGACAGCGAGGGCCTGAACGTGATGGTCTACAACCGCTGCGTCGGCACGCGCTACTGCTCGAACAACTGCCCGTACAAGGTGCGGCGCTTCAACTTCCTGCAGTACGCCGAGCTCGACGGCGACGCCACCGAGCTGAGCCTGGCGAACAACCCCGACGTCACCGTCCGCAGCCGCGGCGTGATGGAGAAGTGCACCTACTGCACCCAACGGATCGCCCGCGCCCGCATCGACGCGAACAACGAGGACCGCCGCATCCGCGACGGCGAGGTCGTCACCGCCTGCCAGGCGGCCTGCCCGACCGAAGCCATCGTGTTCGGTGACACGAACGATCCGGACAGCCGCGTGACCGCCACGAAGGCGTCGGTCCTGAACTACGCGGTGCTCGAGGAGCTCAACACGGTGCCGCGCACCACCTACCTGGCCCACGTCCGCAATCCGCACCCGGCCCTCGCCGGGGACGAGCCTGGAGGTCAGTGATGGCCGTGCGAACGGGACGCCCCGGCTCCGATCGAGACGAACCGCGTCATCGGCCCCGGCCAGACGTCGGGCTCCATCGACGACACCGTCAACGCGCCGGTCCTCGTCGGCCTGGGACGCACGCCGCTGTGGTGGTGGATCGGCCTGGGCATCTCGCTGGGCCTGCTGGCCCTCTACCTGGTGTCGATCGTGGTGCTCATCACCACCGGCACGGGCGTGTGGGGCAACAACGTTCCCGTCGCCTGGGGCATGCCGATCATCAACTTCGTGTGGTGGATCGGGATCGGGCACGCAGGAACGCTGATCTCGGCCGCGCTGCTGCTGTTCCGCCAGCCGTGGCGCACCTCGATCAACCGCTTCGCGGAGGCGATGACGATCTTCGCCGTCGTGAACGCGGGGCTGTATCCGATCCTTCACCTGGGCCGGCCGTGGGTCTTCTACTGGCTCCTGCCGTACCCGAACACCTACGGTCTGTTCCCGCAGTTCCGCAGCCCGCTCGACTGGGACCTGTTCGCGATCGGCACCTACGCCAGCGTGTCGGTGCTGTTCTGGTTCATCGGCCTGATCCCCGACCTGGCGACCCTGCGCGACCAGAGCCAGAACCGGTTCCAGCGACTGCTGTACGCCACGCTGGCGCTGGGCTGGAACGGCTCGGCCAAGGCGTGGCAGCGCTACCAGCGCGCCTACCTGCTGCTGGCCGCGCTGTCGTTCCCGCTGGTGCTGTCGGTGCACTCGACGATCGCCATGGACTTCGCGGTCAGTCAGCTGCCCGGCTGGAACAACACGATCATGCCGCCCTACTTCGTCGCGGGCGCGGTGTTCGCCGGCTTCGCGATGGTGCTGCTGCTGGCCATCCCGCTCCGCAAGGCGTTCGGGCTCGAGAAGCTCATCACCATGCGTCACCTGGACAACTCCGCGAAGCTGATGCTGGCCACCGGCCTGATCGTCATCTACGGCTACGGCGTGGAGCTCTTCGACGCCTGGTACTCCGGCGTCGAGTTCGAGCGGTTCATGGCGTACAACCGCGTCTTCGGAGCGGATCATTGGTGGGCGTTCTGGATGCTGATCGCGGCGAACGGGGTGGCGATCCAGCCGCTCTGGTTCAGGAGCGTCCGGCAGAGTCCCCTCGCCCTGTTCCTCATCTCGATCATCGTGTCGATCGGGATGTGGCTCGAGCGGTTCGTGATCGTCGCGATCACGCTGACCAAGGACTTCCTGCCCTCGAGCTGGGGCGACTACGTGACCACGTTCTGGGATTGGTCGCTCTACATCGGCACGTTCGGACTGTTCGGCACGCTGTTCCTGCTGTTCATCCGGCTGCTGCCGTCGATCGCTACGGCCGAGATGAAGGAGCTGGCGCACCACGACCAGCATCACGACCTGGATCCGTACGAGGAGATCCGGACACGACAGCTGGACCAGGAGGCACGCTCGTGAGCGAAGCGAACGCCACCCACCCGGCGACGACGGAGACCGCTGCCGACCTCTACGGCCTGGTGGCCGAGTTCGAGGAGGTCGAGGCGCTCGAGGCCGCCGCCGACCGGGCACGAGAGGCGGGCTACCGCACCATGGACGCGTACACGCCGTACCCCGTCGAAGGCCTCGACGACCGGCTGGGATTCGCGCCCACCAAGCTGGGCTGGATCGTGCTGGCCGCCGGAATCGCCGGCGCGCTGGGAGGGTTCTTCCTGCAGTACTTCGCGAACGTGATCTGGTACCCGCTGAACATCGGCGGCAAGCCGCTGAACAGCTGGCCGAACTTCATCGTGATCACCTTCGAGGTCACCGTGCTGCTCTCGGCCTTCACCGCCGGCCTGTTCATGCTTGGACGCAACGGCCTGCCGCGTCCCTACCACCCGATCTTCAACACGCCCAACTTCGTCGCCGCGACCCGCGATCGGTTCTTCCTGTGCATCGAGGCCCGCGACGAACGATTCGATCCGGACGAGACGCGCGCCTTCCTCGAGGGCCTCGGCCCCGTGCGCGTCTCGGAAGTGGAGCGCTAAGTGACGCCGTCCGACTCTTCCCCCCTGCGGCTCGCCCGCCGCGCCTGGCCGGTGCTGGTGATCGGCTTGGCGCTCGTCCTCTCGGCGTGCGGCCGCAACATGTACGACCAGCCCAAGGCTCAAGCGTACGAGGCGAGCCCGTTCTTCGCCGACGGCACCTCGTCCCGGCCGCTGCCTGAAGGCACCGTCTCGCGCGAACGCGGCGCGATCGACCCGGTCTACCTGACCGGCCAAGGACCGGACGGGCTCGTCGCCGAGCTGCCGATCGAGCTCGACGCCGAGCTTCTCCTGCGTGGCCAGGAGCGCTACGACATCTTCTGCTCGGCCTGCCACAACTACAACGGCGACGGTCGCGGCATGATCGTTCAGAAAGGCTTCCCGCAGCCCACCTCGTTCCACGATCAGCGTCTCCTCGACGCACCCGTCGGGTACGTGTTCAACGCCATCACGAACGGGTTCGGCCGCATGTACAGCTACGCGTCGAGGGTCCCCGTCGAAGACCGCTGGGCGATCGCGGCGTACGTCAAGGCGTTGCAGCTGAGCCAGAACGCGACGGTCGACGACATTCCGCCCGACGTTCTCGAAACGCTCCGCACCACCGAAGGGCAGGTCCGCTGATGGAACGCGTCGACTTCCGCCGCGGTCCGCTGATCGCCCTGCTGATCGGTGCGGTCGGCCTGATCGGCGGCGTGCTCGCCGGCCTGGGCGGCGGCTTCTACGAGTCGTGGCTGCTGGCGTTCCTGTTCTGGGTGGGACTCTCGCTGGGCACGCTGGTGATGCTGGTCATCGGGCACATGGCCGGAGGGTCGTGGAGCGCGGTGATCCAGCGCCCGCTCGAAGCCGGCGTATCGTTGCTGCCGATCATGGCGCTGCTGTTCCTGCCGGTGCTGTTCGGCATGAACGCCCTGTACGTCTGGACCGATGCCGCCTACGTGGCCAGCCACCCCTTGGTCGCCGCGAAGACCGCCTACCTGAACACGCCGTTCTTCGTGATCCGCACGGTCATCTACTTCGCTCTCTGGCTGTTCGCCGCCTGGCTCTACCTCCGTGGATCGGCCCGGCAGGACCGCGAGCCCCAGCAGAGCGCCGTCATCGGCTACCGCCTCAAGAGCATGGGCGGACTCTGGATCGTCCTGTACGTGCTGACGATGTCGTTCGCGGGTCGCGACTGGGCGATGTCGCTCACGCCCGAATGGTGGTCGGGCATCTACGCGGTCATCCTGATGATCTCGCAGACGATCACCGCCGTCGCGTTCATCATCCTGGTGATGGTGGTGCTGGCGGGACGCAGCGCCCGCATCGACGACCTGCTCACCGCGAAGCGGCTTCAGGACCTGGGCAACTTCCTGATGGCGTTCCTGATGTTCTGGGCGTACGTGTCGTTCTCGCAGCTGATCATCATCTGGTCGGGGAACGTCTCGGAGCTGACGCCGTGGTACGTCGTCCGGCTCGGTCCGGGTTGGCTGGCCGTCGGCGGCTTCCTGTTGGCGTTCGGGTTCCTCGCGCCGTTCGTGATCCTGTTCTCGCGCTGGGTCAAACGCAAGCGCCTGGCGTTGGCGACCGTGGCAGCGTGGGCGATCTTCGTCCAGCTCATGAACCTGATCTACTTCGTGGTGCCCGCCTTCGAACGTCCCGGCTTCCCGATCACGCTGTCGGACGTCCTGATCTGGCTGGGCGTGGGAGGCGTGTGGTTGTTCTTCTACCTGCGCCGTCTCGCTGCCCACCCGATCCTGCCCGCTCACGATCCGCGCCTGAAGGGGGCCGAGCAGCATGCCTGAGCGAGACGACCGCCTCGTGAGCGAAACCGGAGTCCGCAACGCGTTCGTCGCCAGCGGCGTCGGCATGGTCGCGGTGCTGGTGTTCGTCCTGATCCTCGCGACGACGCAGCCGCAGGGCACGTTCCAGCCGGCCGACGATCAGCAGTACCGGGCGACCCTTCTCGCAGCGACCGACGACCTCGAGGGCTACGAGCTGATCGGCGAGGATCGCGCGCGGATCGACATCGCGCGTGCGATGGATCTCGTCGCGGAGCGTGGCGTCGATCTTTCGCTCACGGCTGTCGGCGCGCCCGCCGCGTCCGCTATGCCTGCCGAGCCCGCTGCGCAGGCCGAGGGTGCCGACGAAACGGACGTCGCCGCTGACGACCAGGCCGAGGCGGCTCCAGACGACCAGACCGCTGCCGACGATGCAGCGCCCGCAGCACAGGCCGACGCGCCCGAGGTGGACGGAGAGGCGGTGTACGCGTCGAACTGCACCGCGTGCCACCAAGCCACCGGTCAGGGCATTCCGGGCGCCTTTCCACCGCTCGCAGGCGGCCACGCGGCCGAGCTCGCGAGCGTCGAGGGCGGCCGGGACTACCTGATTCACGCCATGCTGTACGGCGTCCAGGGTCAGCTGGTCGTGAACGGCACCTCCTACTCGGGCGTCATGCCCGCTTGGCAGCAGCTCTCCGACGGCCAGATCTCTGCGGTCCTGAACTACGTCACGACCGCCTGGGACAACGAGGACGCGCTGGCGGACGACGTCGCGCCGTTCACGCCGGACCAGATCGCTGCGGCACGGGGCGAGGGGCTGTCGGCCAGCGACGTGCTCGAGTCGAGGCCCGAGCTGCCGTGAGAGGTCGGCTCGCTGCGCGCGGCCGTCCGATTTGGACGGCCGCGCACCGTATCGTGGCGCATGGGACTCATCGCGATCACCCGCCGCCTTCCCGACGTCGCGACCGACCTGCTGAACGACGCGGGTCACGAGATCCGGCTCCACGACACCGATCTTCCGCCGTCCCGCGAGCAGCTGACGCGCCTCGTGGCCGGCGCGGACGCCGTCGTCTCGCTCCTCTCCGATGCGATCGACGTCGACGTGCTGGACGCTGCCGGGCCCCAGCTGCGCGTCGTCGCGAACTACGCCGTCGGCCTGGACAACGTGGACCTGGAGACGTGCCGGTCGCGCGGCATCGCGGTCGCGCACACCCCCGGCGTCCTGGACGAGGCCACGGCGGACCTGGCGTGGACGCTGCTGCTCGCGGTGGCCCGCCGTGTCCTCGAGGGGCACCGTCTGGTGGCGTCCGAACGGTGGACGGGGTGGGCCCCCTTGCAGCTGCTGGGCACGGAGCTGCACGGCCGAAGGTTCGGGGTCGTGGGCCTCGGCCGCATCGGAACGGCCGCTGCGCGACGGGCTCGCGGTTTCGGGATGGAGGTCGTGTACCACGCCCGCTCGCGGCACGAGCGGGCGGAGGCGGAGCTGCCGGCTCGCAAGGCGAGTCTGGACGAGCTGCTCGCGACCAGCGACGTGGTCAGCCTGCACTGCCCGTTGACCGAGGCGACACGTCACCTGATCGACGCACGCGCCCTCGCGACCATGAAGCCGTCCGCGATCCTCGTCAACACCGCGCGCGGAGAGGTGGTGGACGAGCAGGCGCTGGTCGAGGCGCTCGGCGAAGGCCGGATCGCGGGGGCCGGCTTGGACGTGTTCGAGCGCGAGCCGCGCATCCATCCTCGCCTGCCCGCCCTGCCCAACGTCGTTCTGGCTCCGCATCTCGGTTCGGCGACCGTGGCGACGCGCGAGGCGATGGCGCGGCTGGTGGCGGACGCCGTCATCGGCGTCCTGGCCGGCCGCGAGCCCGCGAACCTGGCGGTGCGCCCGGGTGTCGACACCGACGGAAGCGGACGTGCCTCCGGGCCGTAGACCCGGACGCTTTCCGGTCGACGGAAAGGAACACGTCGCTGGCGCCCCGCGGGGCGCCAGCGACGTGCAGGCGTTCGGCCTGTGACGCGCTCAGATGTCCAGGTTCGCCCGGTGCGCGTTCTCCTCGATGAACTCGCGGCGAGGCGGCACCTCGCTGCCCATGAGCATCTCGAACGTCTCGGACGCTTCGAGCACGTCGTCGATGCTGACGCGGTTCAGCACGCGCGTCTCGGGGTTCATGGTGGTCTCCCAGAGCTGCTCCGGGTTCATCTCGCCGAGACCCTTGAAACGCTGAACGTCGTACCGCTCGTTCTTGTGGTCGCGGTGGTAGCGCTGGAGCGCACCGTCGTCGAACAGGTAGAGCAGGTCCTTCTTTCGGCCCTCGCGAATGCCGTACAGCGGTGGCTGCGCGATGTAGAGGTAGCCGGCGTCGATCAGCGGCCGCATGTAGCGATAGAAGAACGTCAGCAGAAGCGTCCGGATGTGACTGCCGTCGACGTCCGCGTCCGTCATGATGATGATCCGGTGGTAGCGCACGTCCTCGAGGCTGAAGTGCTGATCGTCGCCGGTGCCTTCGAGGCCGGCGCCGATCGCGGCGATCATCGCCCGGATCTCGGTGTTCTTGAGGATCTTGCCGATCTGCGCCTTCTCGACGTTCAGGATCTTGCCCCTGAGCGGCAGAATCGCTTGGAAGCGGCGCTCCCTGCCCTGCTTGGCGCTTCCGCCGGCCGAGTCGCCCTCGACGATGTAGATCTCGCTCATGGCGGGATCGCCGCTGCTGCAGTCCGCGAGCTTGCCGGGCAGCTCGTCGTTGTCCAGCGGATTGGCGCGGCGCACCAGGTCGCGGGCCTTGCGGGCGGCCTCGCGAGCCTTGGCGGCCTGGGCGGCCTTCTCGACGATCGCCTTGCCCACCCGCGGGTTCTCTTCGAGGACCTCGCCGAACTTCTCGTACACCACGGACTGCACGGCGGACCGGGCCTCGGGGTTGAGCAGCTTGACCTTCGCCTGGGACTCGAACTGCGGCTCGCCGAGCTTGACGCTGATGACGCAGTGGATCCCTTCGAGAAAGTCCTCGCCGGTGGGCGCCGGGTCACCCTTCTTGACGAGACTCTTCGCCTTGGCGTAGTTGTTCAGCACGTTGGTGTACGCGGTCTTGAACCCGGTCAGGTGCGTCCCGCCGTCACGGTTGGTGATCATGTTCGCGTAGGTGACGATCGTCTGGCCGTACCCGCTGGTGTGCACCATCCCCACGTCGACTTCGATCTCGTGCGTCTCTCCGTCGGCGTCGACGCGGATCTGGGTCGAGATGTGGATCGGCTTCTCGTACAGCCGGGTGCCTTCCTTCGCGAGCGTGTCGGCGTACGCTCCGACGCCCCCGCGCTCGAGGAACTCCTCGCGCTTGGGCTCGTCGCCGCGGAGGTCTTCGAGCACGATCCGTACGCCGCCGGTCAGGAAGGCGAGCTCGCGCAGGCGCCGCCGGATGCGACCGTAGTCGAACCCTTCGGTCTCCTTGAAGATCGCGTGATCCGGCTTGAACGTGACGGTGGAGCCGTGCTCGGTCTTCGGCGCCTTGCCGACGACCTGGATCGGCATGGTCACGTCCCCTTTGTCGAACCGGATGCGCCAGACCTTGCCGTCCTTGACGACCTCGGCTTCGAGGTAGTCGGACAGGGCGTTCACCACGGACGACCCCACGCCGTGGAGGCCCCCGGAGACCTTGTACGCGTCGGAGTCGAACTTGCCGCCGGCGTGGAGCTCGGTGAAGATCACTTCGATCGCCGGCCGGCCCTCCTTGCGCATCGTCTCGACCGGAATGCCGCGACCGTCGTCCCGCACGCGGGCGCCGCCGTCGGGCAGCAGCGCCACCTCCACCGTCTCGGCGAAACCCGCGAGGGCCTCGTCGACCGCGTTGTCGATGATCTCGGTGAGGAGCTGGTGGTAGCCGTCGGTGCCGGTGCCCCCCTGGACGTACATGGCGGGGCGCTTGCGGACGCCTTCGAGGCCCTTCAGGACCTTGATGCTCTCAGCGGTGTAGTCGCTCAACGGTGCCTCCCCGTCGGTGGCGTCGCCACCGACTGCACGTTCGGCTCGCCTCCGTCCAGGCCTTCGCACGGTGCGAAGACGCGCCTCACGACGGTCGGCTGCGGGACAGGACGGCTTCGGGGCGTGGTCGCATGGGTTCGGCCGATCGCGTGATCGCTCTGGCGGTCGCGCGTGCGATCGGTCCCGTCTTCGTCACGACGTGGGCCCCCGCTCGAACCCCTCGATCATACCCCGAACGCGGCCGGGTCGTCAAACGATTCGTGCCGTCCTGGACGGGACAAACCTTGCGTACGAGCGAGCTCGGCAAGGGCGCGCCGCGGACCGATCGGCGGATCGACGGACGCGCCGATCGCGCCACCGACCCGCCGATCGACACGCCGATCGACACGCCTCAGACGCGGACCTGGCCGTCGCCGTCGACGAGGTACTTGCGGGTGACGAGATGCTCGAGCCCCATCGGTCCACGAGCGTGCAGCTTCTGCGTGCTGATCCCGATCTCGGCACCGAAACCGAACACGAATCCGTCCGTGAACCGCGTCGAGGCGTTCACGTACACCGCCGCGGCGTCCACACCCTCCTGGAACGCGCGGGCCGCCGAGCGCGAGGCCGTCACGATCGCCTCGCTATGTCCGCTTCCCCACCGTCCGATGTGCTCGATCGCGTCGTCGACACCGTTCACGACGCGCACCGCGAGAATCAGGTCCAGGTACTCCTCGGCCCAGTCCTGATCGGTCGCCGGCTCCATCGCCACCACCGCCCGGGCACGCTCGCACCCCACCAGGCGCACGCCGTCCGCCCGCAACGCCTCTGCGATGCGCGGCAGGAACGCGCCGGCCACCTCCTCGTCCACGAGCAAGGTCTCGGCCGCGTTGCACACGCCCGGCCGCTGGACCTTCGCGTTGCGTACGATCGCCGCCGCGGACGCGAGGTCCGCGTCGGCGTGCACGTACACGTGACAGTTGCCGACGCCCGTCTCGATCACGGGAACCTTCGCCGTCTCCACCACGTGCGCGATCAGCGAGGCGCCGCCGCGAGGGATCACCAGGTCCACCCTGCCCCGCGCCGAGAGCAGCTCGGTCACGTAGCCGCGGTCGGGGCTGTCGATCAGCTGGACCGCGTCGGCCGGCAGGCCGGCTCCGACCAGTCCACGGCGCATCGCGGCCACCAGCGCACGGTTGCTGCGAAGCGCCGAGGCGCTGCCGCGAAGCACCGCGGCGCTGCCGGCCTTGATCGCCAGCGCTGCGGCGTCGACCGTCACGTTGGGACGCGACTCGTAGATCATGCCGATGACGCCGAACGGCACGGTCACCTCGCGCACGTCCACGCCCGCCTCGAGCCGCCAGCCACGCAGAACGCGGTGAAGCGGATCGGGAAGGGCGGCGACCTGCTCGCACGCGACCGCGACCTTGTCGAGTCGCTCCTCGTCGAGACGCAGCCGGTCCACCAACGAGGCCGCCGTACCGCGACGAACCTCCTCGTCGACGTCCAACGCATTGGCCTCCAGGATCGCCCGGGCGTCCTCGCGCAGGGCGGCCGCGACGGCGCCCAGACCCGCATCGCGCGGACCTGCAGGGAGCTGACGCTGGGCGAGCCGCGCCCCATCGAGGAGCGCGACGAGATCGACGGAAGGAGGAGATACCGAGGTCATGTCGGCAAGGATAGCCCGGCGAACGTACGCGTTCGCGCTCCGAACGTAGACTCGCTCCCGACGGGAGGACGACATGACCGACGCCACGCGACAGAAGGGGCCCGGCTCCGACGACGCTTCCACGGCCGGCCGCGCTCCTCGCCACGCCGTGATCAGCGGCGCGGCCGGAGGGCTGGGCTCCGTTCTGGCCGCCACGTTCGAAGACCACGGATGCCGACTGGTGCTACCCGCCCGCTCCGGCCTGGACGAGCTGCGCGCAGCGCACCCAGGCGCCCGCGTCGTCGAGGCCGACCTGACCGATCCGGGCGACTGTCGCCGGGTCGCCGCCGACGCGCGCGAGGCGTTCGGCATCATCGACGCCGTCCTGAACGTCGCTGGAGGCTTCGCCACGACCTCGGCGCTGGAGCTGTCCGCCGCCGATCTGGAGAAGCAGCTCGACCTCAACCTGCGAACCGCGGTCCAGCTCACCAGCGCGTTCTTGCCAGCGATGGTCGAGCAGGGCGCCGGCAACGTGATGGCCGTCTCGGCGGGCGCGGCGCGCGGCGGGAACGGGCTCGGCGCCTACGCCGCCTCGAAGGCGGCGCTCGAGGGCTACATGCGCTCCGTGCGCGCCGAGGTCGAGCCGCACGGCGTCGCCGTCTCGCTGTTGATCCCCGAGGGGACGATCGACACGGACGCCAACCGGCGCGCGATGCCCGACGCCGACCGTTCGGCCTGGATCGCACCGGTCGCGCTGGCGGAGGCCGCCTGGTTCCTGGCGACCCGCAGAGCCGGCGGGCACGTCGGAGAGCTGCGCGTGAGCGCCTGACGCACCGAGGACGCTGCGCCCGTCCGCGGTCAGCCCAGGTGCACGATTCGCCCCGCCACGACCGTCATTCGGACGCCGAGGCGGTCCAGCCGACCGGCGGTCGGGTCGTCGGACCAGGCCACCAGGTCGGCGTCCGCACCGGGGCGCAGCACGCCGGAGCGTCCTCCGCGACCGATCGCCGTCGCCGCGCCGCGGGTGTACGCAGCGACGGCGGTGGCAGCGTCGATCGCCTCGTCCGGCGCCACGATGCGGCCCCCCGCCCCGGTCCGATCGATCGCTGCCCGCAGGCTAGCGGCCGGGTCGGGCGGTGCGACCGGCGTGTCGCTGCCGAACGCGAGCACGGCGCCCGCAGCGCTCAGGCTGCGAATCGGGTAGGCCCTATCGTGACGGTCGCGCAGTCGCTCGTGAATCGTCGGCGCGTCGAAGGTGAGGTGCAGCGGCTGCATCGACGCCACGAGGCCCATCCGGCCCAGGCGCGCGACGTCGCCCGGATGGACGTGCTGCGCATGCTCGACGCGCGGACGCAGGCCGGCGGCGCGCCAGGCGGGCTCCGTGGCTTCGTACGCGTCCAGCAACGCCCGGACGGCCGCGTCGCCGATCGCGTGGCCCACCGGCGTCAGGCCGGCCGAGATCGCCAGCGCGACACGCTGGGCGAGCACGTCCGGAGGGGTCAACACCATCCCGACGTCGCTCCCGCCGTCGTACGGCTCCAGCATCCAGGCGGACAAGCTGCCCAGGGCACCGTCGACGAAGAACTTCGCGCCCCCCAGCGTGAAGCGATCGCCCCCGATCCCTGTCGCCAAGCCGATCGACAGAGCGGACTCGATCTCCTCCTGCGGCAGGCAGGCCCAGACCCGCATGGGAAACGCGTCGTCGCTGGCCGCGAGGGCCAGGGCCCTGAAGTTGTCGGGCGGCTCGAACGCCATCTGGTGAACGGTCGTGATGCCCAGGGCGTTCAACGAGCGCGCACCCGACGTGATCGCCTCGCGAAGCTCCGCGGGCGTGGCCGGGGTGACGGCGCGCGCGACGACGGCGACGGCGCCCTCGAGAAGATGTCCGCTGGGCGAGCCGTCCGCGCGTCGCTCGAACACGCCGCCCTCCGGATCGGACGTGCCCGCGTGCACGCCGGCTCGCTCGAGGGCAGCGCCGTTCGCGAGACCGCTGTGGTGGTCCTGCGAACGGAGCAGCACGGGATGGGCAGGGAGCACCGCGTCCAACGCCTCCCGGTCGGGATGACGCAGACCCCAGCGCTGGAGGGCGAACCCGGTACCCAGCACCCACGTTCCCGCGGGGACCGACGCAGCCCGGACCCGAAGGCGCTCCAGCGCCTCGTCCAGCGAGGCCGTATCGCCCAGCTGCACCTGCGACAGCTCCTGGCCGTGGAACCCGAGGTGGACGTGCGAATCGTGGAACCCGGGCGTGAGGACGGCGCCCCCGACGTCGACGGTCTCGGCGCCGGGTGCCAGACGTGCGCGGACCTCCGCCTCGTCGCCGACGGCGAGCACGCGCCCTCCTCGGACGGCGACGGCTTCGGCGACCGGTCGCTGGTCGTCGAGGGTGCGAACCGAGCCCCCGACGAACAGTCGGTCGCGGAGCGGGTCGAACGAGGAATCGGGGTCGGTCGCGTACGGCACGGGGTCGGTCTCCTGTCGGGGCGGCGTCAGCGACGCCGGCGGGGCTGGGCGGTCAGGGGCTGGGCGGTCAGGGGCTCGGCGGTCAGGGCGATGATCCGGTCCAGGTCGTCGGGCTGGTGCGGATCGTCCAGGGCGGCGCGGTTGCGGCGCTCGGCTCCGCACGTTCGGCAGCGGGTGACGACGACCCAGCCCTTCTTCGCGCTGTGGTCGGCCCCGACCGGCTCGAGCTCGCCGCCGCAGTCCGAGGCGCGGTCGCCCGGATCCACGTCGACGTGCAGCGACCACAGGCAGGCTGGGCAGTGGTTGCGGACCGATCCGTTCGCCAGCGGCCGCACGTCGCAGCCGCAGTGGACGCACACGAACCCGACGTTGGTGCCCCTGACCGTGAACCGTTTCACGGTCGTCGAGTCTACCCGTCTCGCCCCTCGGCCCGCGTCGCTTCGAATCGGTCGCGGTCGGCCTCGGCCTCCGCCTCCTCGAGCCTCTCGACCTTGCCGACGTACGCGTCCGGATCGGCCTTCCGCCGCAGGCCGTTCGCGTTCATGTAGCGGACCTTGCCGTACACGGCGCGCTCGGCCCAGGCGCGGTCGTGCAGCCCGAAGCACCAAGCCACGCCCGCGTAGCTGTTCGGGTCGCGGCCGTCCAGGAACCAGCGATCGTTGAGGCGGCGAACACGGTCGAACGCCTCCTCGGGCTCGGCGCTCCACTCCAGGATCTTCTTGCCCCAGTACATCCGCATGTAGTTGTGCATGTAGCCCGTGGCCCGCATCTCGCGCATCGCCGCGTTCCAGTACGGATCGTGCGTCTCGGCGTTCTCGAACGTCGCATCGTCGTACACGTGATCGCGGGCGTCGTCGCGGTGATCGTTCAAGGTGGCGCGCGCCCACGACGGCAGCGTCGCGTAGCGATCGTAGTCGTCCTCGGCGTGAAGCACGAAGTTCACCGCCAGCTCGCGGCGCACGATCAGCTCTTCCAGGAACGCGTCCAGCGTCCCGGCGTCGGGCGCCGCGTCGCGCGCCCGACGGGCGGCCACGACCGGCGACAGGTGCCCGAAGTGGAGCGATTTGGAGAGGTGGCTGACGTCGTCCGTCTGCGGCTGATCGCGATGGTCGGCGTAGTCGGCGAAGCGGTCGGTCAGGAACCGGTCGAACGCACGCTCGGCGGTCACCGCGCCGCCCTGGAAGCGTGCGACCGGCTCGACGGAGCGATCGACGTCCAGCCGCGCGAGCGTCCCGGCCAGGTCGCGCGGATCGAAGGGGGGCAGGCCGTCTTCGGGGCTCATATCCGGATCGCGGCGCCTGGGCTGCCTCGCCGGCGTCTCGACCATGAACCGCTCGACGTGGCGCCACAGCTTGGGTCGGATCGTCCGCGCGGCGTACTCGCGCTTGTCGCTAGCCAGATCGGCGGGCACGACGACGTCCCCCTCGACCTGCACGACGCGAACGCCCGCCTCGGCCGCGACCCGCCGTCGCCACGCCCGGTGGTGCCGAAGGTACCCCCGGTCGCACACCACCGACGCCGCGTCCGCCGCGAGGCGCAACGCCACGTCGGGGGGCGAACCGAGCCGCGGTGCGAACGCGACGCCTCTGTCCCGGAGCCCGTCCGCCACGTCGGACAGGCCTTCGACGAGGTACGCCATATGGCGGAGGTTCGCGCCCGGGTAGGTCTGGTCCAGGCCGAACGTCACCAGCAGCGGCAGGTCCGCATCGTTCGCCAGGTCGAGCGCGTGCTCCAACGCGGGATTGTCCGCCGTCCGCTGAGATCGCTGCATCCAGTAGAGGACGTAGCGACCGTCGCTACGGGTGGGCGCCTCGTTCAGGTCGCGGACGCGGGCGGGATCGACCGGATGCTGAGCCATGCCCGACGGTACGGCACCGAGGCCGCCGCCACCGTGGGCCAGGGCGCTCGCGCCTGACGCGGCGGCCGTGCGCCTGCGCGTATCCTGACCGTGGTGGAGGAGCTCGTTCGTCTGGACAGCGCACGCGTGCTCGTCGGCGATCGCGCCGTTCTGAGCGACGCGTCGTGGAGCGTTCGACGGGGCGAGCGTTGGGCGCTGTGGGGCCCGAACGGGGCCGGCAAGTCGACGCTGCTGGCGCTGCTGAGCGGGGCCCTCTGGCCCCACGACGGGACCGTCCGGCGGGCGCCGGGCCTGCGGGTGGCGCTCGTCGATCAGCGAGCGCGTCTGCCGCGCGGCGAGACGCTGGACGACGCGATCGAGGGTGGCCTGCGCGCCGTCCGCGACGCCGAGGCCGCGATGCGCGCCGAAGAGCGAAGGCTGGCCGACGGCGGTGGCGACCTGGCGCGCTATGCGGCGCTGCAGGAGGCGTTCGAGCGGACGGGGGGCTACCGAGCCGAGGCGCGGTTGCGCCGCGAGCTCGCGGGCCTTCTGCCCGGCCGTCCGGCGGAGACGCGGCTCGCCTCGCTGTCCAGCGGCGAGCGACGTCGTGCCGCGGTGGCGCTGGCGCTGGCGGAACGCCCCGAGCTTCTCCTTCTCGACGAGCCCACCAACGGCCTGGACGCGACCACCCGGCGCTGGCTGGCCGACCGCCTCGCCGGGCTCGCCGGCACCGTGGCCCTGGTCGTCGCGAGCCACGACCGAGAGCTGCTGGCGCGCGTCTCGAACGCCAGCGCATACGTGGGGGACGGTCGCCTGGAGGCGACCCGGCTGTCGTTCGACCGGGACCGCGAGCGGCGGGGCGTGCGCGACCGGAGCGAGGCGAAACGCCGGCGACTCCGGGCCCGCGAAGCCGCGCGGCTGGAGGCGGCGGCCGAGCAGGCGCGCCGGCACGGCTCGCCGGTGCGGACGGCGGCAGCGCGGGCGCTGAGCCGGCGGGCGGCCCGGACCGACGCCGCGGCCAGCAATGAGCACACCGAGCAGCCAGCCGACGCGCGAGCCCACGACGGCGCCCACCTCGCTGGCCCCGCGACCGCGCGCCGACCTGCGCCCGATTGGACCCTCACGCCGAAGGACGGACGGGCCGGGTCGATGCTGAGGGCGGAGGGGCTGGCGCGAGAGGGACTGTTCGACGACGTCGCGGTGCGCCTCGATGCCGGCGAGAAGCTCGTCCTGATGGGAGCCAACGGAAGCGGCAAGTCGACGCTGCTGGCGATGCTGGCGGCCGAGGTGCGGTCGGACCGGCCCGACGCCACGGTATGGCTGCGGCCCGGGGCGCGGGTGCACTGGTGGGACGCCAAGAGGCGCGGTCTGGGGGCCGGCGACGTGGCGTCGCAGCTGGCGGCCTGGGTCACGAGCGCACGGGTCGCCTCGCTGTTGGCGCTGGTGCGGCTGCCCCGCGATCGCTGGACCGCGGAGCCGCACGAGCTGTCGGGGGGCGAGCGGGCGCGCGCCGCACTGGCGCTGCTGATCGCGTCCGAGCCCGACCTGGTGCTGCTCGACGAGCCCGAGACCGACCTGGATCTCCAGGCGATCGAGCTGTTGGAGCAGGCGCTCGTGGAGACCCGAACCACCGTCGTGCTGGCCACGCACGACCTGCGCCTCGCAGGCGCCGTCGGCGACGACGTGCGCAGCCTGTCGGACGGCCACCTCGTCGCGTGGCGCGGCGGGGTCGACGGCTGGCGGAACGGGCGACGGAGGCGCGACGGCGGTTCTGCACCGTCGCCGCCCCGGCCGGGTCCGCCTGCGGGGGGTACCCACCCGCCCAGCGTCGTCGAGCTCGAGGACGAGCAAGCCCAGATCGAGTCGCGCCTCGAGGACCCCACCCGACTCAGCGACCGCGAGCGCGAGCGCTTGGAGGCACGCTCGCGCGAGCTGGTGGCGGCCCGCATGACGGCGTACGACGCGACGCTGCCGCAGCCCTCACCGCGCTACCGCGCGATCGAGCCGCCGTTGACGCTTCACGCGGACGCCAGCGACGACGGGCTTTCGTTCAGCGCGACCGACTGGCCGTCGCTGCCCCGCATCCTCCGTTCGGGCGACGTCGTCCACGTGATGCTGCCCGACCCCGAGCGATCCGCCTGGCTACCGTGGGCGAGGTCGAAGGCGCTGCTGGCCGCCTTGGCGCTGATCTTCCCCGTGCTCGCCCCGACGGCGGTCCAGACGAGGGCCGGACGGGGGCCACCGCCCGCGCCGTTCGAGGCGCTGGACGACGACTGGTGGGTCGCGTCCCGATCGGCCTGGGAGCGGGCGCAACGCATCGGGACGAGCCGCACCGGACCGAGCGCACCGACGACGCGCACGACGAGACGCGCGGGGACGCACCGGAGGGCGGTCCGCCGAAGGCCACCTCGGCGAGGTCGTCGTGAGGAGCTTCTCGCGTTTGGCGACCGTCGGCGTGGCCGTGGCCTTGGGCGTCACGGCCGTGGCGCTCCATCCCAGCGGACCTGCCGCCTGGTCGACGCGGGTCTACCCCGCCTGGAGCGCTGCGATCGTGCCTCTGACGGAGCGCGCCCCCTGGCCGTGGACGCCGGTCCTGGCGGCGGCGCTCCTCGTCCTCGTCCTGGTCTGGATCGTTCGCGAGCCGCGCCGGCTTCGCACCTGGACACGGCTGGTGGGCGCCTTGCTCCTCGTCGGCGCGGGATTCGAGGCGTCGTGGGGCTTGCACGCGCTGCGCCCACCTGTCGAGGCTCGCTTGGGGCTGACGGCGTGGACCGCTTCACCTGCGTCGCAGGACGACATGAGACGGGTCGCCCAGCGGCTCGCCGAGATCGTGAGCCGCGACGTTCCGACCGACGCGTTCGACGCGTCCGCGGCCCACGCCTCGGTCGCGAGGTCGCTCGCGACGTTCGCGCCGGCCGTGCGCCTGCCAAGGTCGCCCAAGGTGATTCGTGCGGGGATCCTGGGTCCGTTGGGCGTCGCGGGCGTGGTGTCGCCTTGGACGCTCGAAGCGCACGTCGACGGTGCGCTTCCGCCCTGGGCGCAAGTGGCGACGGGCGCTCACGAGGCGGCGCACCTGGCCGGGTACGAGAGCGAGCCCGGCGCGGAGCTGGTCGGTCTGCTGGCCGGCATCCGCGCCGACCATCCGCACGCGCGCTACGCGTCCGCGCTTCGCGGCTGGGCGGCGATGCCGCTCGCTGCGCGGCGCGGCACGGCGCTCCCGCCGCGCGCCCACGCCGACCTCGGGGCGCTCCAGGCGGCCGTCGCGACGCGCTGGGAGGGACCCGCGCGACTGCTCTGGTCGACCTACGAGCGCTGGCTGGTGGTCCGCGGGCAGCCCGACGGACTGGCCGGCTACGCGGCGGGGCCGCGGCTCCTGGCGTCCGCGGCCCAGGCGGGCTGGTGGTGAGCCTGCGGGCCTACCGTGCCGGCAAACCGAGATTGCGGGCCAGCAGCGCGCCGGGATCGGGATCGCGACCGAGGAACTCGCGAATCATCGTCTCGGGCGGTGCGGCGTTGCCGCGTGCGAGGATCGTGCGCCGGAACGCCTCGCCGACATCGCGATCGTAGAGCCCCTCGTCGCGGAAGCGAGAGAACGCGTCGGCGTCCAGCATCTCGCTCCACAGGTACGAGTAGTAGCCGGCGGCGTAGCCACCGGCGAAGATGTGCGCGAAGGCGGGGAGGAAGCCGTCGGCCACGACGTCCGGACGCATCTGGAACGGCGCGAGCACCTCTCGGCCGAACCGGACGGGATCGCCGTCGCTGGCGGGATCGTAGTCCACGTGCAGGGCCAGGTCGACCGTTCCGAAGCTGAGCTGCCGCGCCATGTGGTGCGCGGCGCCGAAGGTGCGTGCCGCGCGCATGCGCGTGCGGACCTCCTCGGGGAGCGGCGTGCCGTCGTCGACGTGCCGCGCGATCCGAACCAGCGCCTCGTCCTCCCACAGCCAGTTCTCGAGGATCTGGCTGGGCAGCTCGACGAAGTCCCACGGTACGTTCGTGCCGCCCAGCGAGCGGATCTCCACCGTGGACAGCAGGTGGTGGAGCAGGTGTCCGAACTCGTGGAACACGGTGCTGGCCTCGTCGTGGGTCAACAGCGCGGGGCGATCTCCATCCGGCGGCGTGAGGTTGCCCGAGATCGCACCGAGATGCGGCTCGAACCCCGACGCGGTCGGGCCGCCACTCGCCAGCGGCATCATCCACGCTCCCCCGCGCTTGTCCTCGCGCGGGTACCAATCGGTGTAGAACGTCCCGATGTGCCGGCCGTCCGCGTCGACGACGTCGTACACCTCGACGTCCGGATGCCACGCCCCCTCGGCGCCGGTGCGCCGGATCTCGACGCCGAACAGCCGCTGGGCCATCTCGAACAGGCCGGCTTGCACGCGGTCCATCGGGAACCACGGACGGAGCTCCTCGTCGTTCAAATCGAACCGTGCGACCCGCAGCCGCTCGAACGCGAAGCGGACGTCCCACGGCTCGAGACGATCGAGCCCCAGCTCGTCGCGCGCGAAGGTGGCGAGCTCCTCGATCTCATGCCGGAAGTGCGGACGCACCCGGCCCCACAGGTCGTGCTCGAACGCCTGCGCGGTCGCTCCCCTTCGCGCCATGCGAGGCTCGATCTGGAGATCGGCCCAGTCGGCGTAGCCCAGCAGCCGCGCCAGCTCGCGGCGAAGCTCGAGAATCCGTGGGATCACCTCGCGGTTGTCGCGTCCCTCGCCCATTCCGCGCGCCTGGAACGCGTCGTACATGGCCTTCCGCACGTCGCGATCGGCGGCGTGGTCGGCGATCGCCAGGTACGACGGCTGATGCAACGTGAAACGCCACCCGTCGACGCCTGCCGCCTCGGCCGCCGCACGTGCGCGCCGCAACGCCGAGGCGGGAACGCCGTCGAGCCGTCCCTCGTCCTCGACGTCCAGCGCGAACGCGTTCGTCCCGTCGAGCACATTGTTCTGGAACGTGTTCGCGAGCGCGGCCAGCTCGCTCTGGATCGCCTCGGCTCGCTCGCGCGAGGCCCGGTCCAGTCCGGCCCCGGAGCGCCGCATGGCGTCGAGGGTGAGCTCGAGGAACCGGGCACGCTCAGGGGGCAGGCTCGTCGCCTCGTCCGTCTCGGCGTACGCCGTGAGGACGCGGTACACGGCGGGATCGCTTCGCTGCCGGGCCTCGAACGCGGCGAGCTCGGGCAGGATCGCGCTCCACGCTTCACGCACGTCTGGATCCTGGCGCACCGAGTTCAGGTGCGACACGATCGCGACCGCGCGCCCCATCCTCGCCTCGGCCCGATCGATCGCGCCCAACAGCTCGTCCCAGCGGTAGGGGGGCGACGCGCTTCCGACTCGGGCGAAGGTGGCCTCGGCGTCCTCCAGAGCGGCCCTCAGCCCTGGACCGACGTGCGCGGCGCGGATCTCGTCGAACGGAACGCGAACATCGTCGCGGAGGAGGGGATTGTCGTTCGCTGGAGAGCTTACGGACGGCATGGAACGGATCGTACCCGTCGCACCGCCGTAGGGGCGTGGCGCGCGCTTCCGGTCCGGCGACCCTCAGTCGGCGGACAGCGGCATCTGGAGCGCGTAGTCGGCGGGGACCGCGTGACCGTACAGGAACCCCTGGACCTCGTCGCAGTTCAGGTCGCGAAGCGCGTCGCGCTGCTCGTCGGTCTCGACGCCCTCGGCGACGACGGTGAGGCCCAGCCCACGGCCGATCGCCACGATCGCTCGCACCATCTCCCGATCGCCGCGCGTCCCCTCGACCAGGCGATCCACGAAGCGCTTGTCGATCTTCAGCCCGTCCAGCGGCAGCTTCTGGAGCTGCGCCAAGGACGCGTGCATCACGCCGAAGTCGTCCAGGCTGATCCGGACGCCCCTCGACCTGAGCTCGCTCAGCACCGAGGCGTGACGCTCGAACACCTCCATCGGGGTGCCCTCCGTCAGCTCGATCTCCAGGAGCGCGGGGTTCAGATCGAGCCGCTCGAGCTCCTCGCGGACCCAGCGGCCGAAGTCGGGATGCTCCAGCGTCTGTCGGCCCACGTTCACGGCGACGCGGCACGGTCGCCCCGCCAACCGCCACGTCGCGGCCTGCGTCATGGCCCTGCGCAACACCCACCGGAACAGGTCGGGATCGAGCCGCGCGATCTCGAGCGAGGGAAGGAACGACTTCGGCTTGAGCAACCCGTCCCTGGGGTGCAGCCAGCGGACCAGCGCTTCGACGCCGGTCAGCGCCCCGCTGCGAAGGTCGACGCGTGGCTGGTAGTGCAACACCAGCTCGTCTCGCGCCAGGGCGGACCGGATCTCCTGCTCGCTGTCGCGCCGAGTCCAGAAGCGAGCGTCGTCGCCGGCACCCGCGAAGCTGGCGTCGCCGGGCCGCTCGAGCTTGCTCCGCTCGAGCGCGCGCTCGGCGTCCGCGATCCACCGTTCGACGCCCTCGGCAGGATGGACCGAGACGACCTCGGGGGCCGCTTCGTCGCCGCCGACCCGGGCCAGCCCGGCGCTGACGGAGAGACGCATCTCGCCGCCGGCCCACGCGACCGGCTCGGCCAGTCGATCCTGCACCGTGCGCAGCAGCGGCACGACCTCCTCGGGCGTGTTCACGTGGGACCAGGCGATGCCGAAGCGATCCCCTTCGAGCCGCGCCAGCACGTCCCCGCTGGACGTCAGTCGACGCAAGCGGTTCGCGACCTCCTGCAGGAGCCGATCGCCCTGCGTGCGACCGATGGTCTCGTTCACGAACGTGAAGGCGTCGAGGTCGAACAGCGCCAGGACCGTTCCCGCCCCGTCACCGCGGGCGCGCTCGACCGCCTGTTCGAGGCGGTCGCGGAACCGTCGCTCGTTGGGGAGACCCGTCAAGGCGTCCACATGCTCGACCTGCCAGAGCTCGGAGCGAGAGCGCCGCTCGGAGGTGACGTCACGAACCAGGGCGTGAACGGCCACGGCGTGGGCCTCGGCGTTGCTCCAGCTCCGCTGCCCATGGTCCTCGACCCAGCGCACCCGCCCGTCACGGGTCACCAGGCGGTAGCGCACGCGGTGGCTCCGCTCGGAGCGCCTGAGGATCTGCGCCTCGCGGAACGCATCGCGGTCGTCCGGATGGACCCACGAGCCCGCCCCCTCGTCGAGGAGCTCGGGCGCCTGGAATCCGCTCAGGTGCACCACCGCGTCGCCGACCCAGAGCAGCTGAGGCTCGCGGTCGGGTCTGAGCAGCACGCTGTAGCCGAAGAACCCGCCGTGTCCGCTGCGTCCGATGCGGTCGCCGGCGTCGACGACGCCCAGGGCGTGCATGCGGTCGCTCACGTCGCGCTGCACGCTCACGAGGTGGGTGACCCGTCCCTGCTCGTCGCGGAGAGGGTAGTGACGCTGCTCGTTGAAGAACAGGCTGCCGTCGCTGCGGTAGTTGCGCACCACGACGGTGCACGGACGCCCTTCCGCGATCGCGGCGCGCATCTGCGCGAGCCCGTCCTGATCGCTGTCGTCGCGCTGCATGAAGGCCAGGCTCCGGCCCCGGACCTCGTCGGCGCTGTAGCCGGAGAACCGTGCGAACGCCTCGCTGGCATGAACGATCGGCTGTCCGACCTCGCGAAGATCGGACAGCGTGTAGCACTCGTCCCCGAACAGGTTCGTGACGAGGCCCAACACACCGTCGTGCGGCGCTCGCTGAAGGCGTCCGTTCGCCTTGCTCATCATCGTCGTGCGCAGGCGGAGGTCGTCCGCGGGCGCCCGGCCTCCCAACCGGAGAACGCGCCCGCGACGGTCCGAACCTCGCTCCCCACGTCCCTTCCTGGCATGAGGATAGGACGCGACGCATGAAGCGCACGTGAGATGTTTCCTATGGGAACGACGGTCGTCCCACGCGACGGGCGATCGTCGCGCAGGTACGAGGAGCATGTCACGGGATTCGTCACGAAATTCTTACGCGGACGCCGGCCCGGCGGCGGCACGGTCCAGAGCGTGCGCAGCGAGCCACGCCGTGCGGTGCCGTTCGAACGCCTCCGCGGCCCGACGTGCCAGCGGACCGGGGCGGCCGCTGCCGACCGTGTCGTCGCCCACCCGAACGACCGGCATCACGCCCTTGGTGGTGCTGGTCAGGAACGCCTCGGGGGCGTGCTTCAGCTCGTCCAGGCTCACGTCGCGCGTCGCGACGGCGATCTCGCCGTCGAGCGCCTCGAGCAGGTGCATGCGCGTGATCCCCTCGAGGACCCCGTCGGCGGGCGTGACCAGGGCGCCTTCGTCGGTCGCGACGAACAGGTTGCAGCGCGTGGTCTCGAGAACCAGGCGGCCGTCGTGGTAGAGGACGTCGGCCGCCCCGGCGGCCCGCAGCTCGCGGGCGTGCCGGACGGCCGTGAAGTAGTTCGTGGTCTTCGCTTCGGGCAGGTCGCGCTCGAAGCGGAGGGGCAGCAGCGCGACGCCGTCGCGGTAGTAGGCGTCGGGATAGACGGGCAGGTCGACGACGAGCACCAGCGTGCGCGGCGTCCCGGGATGGAACCCGTCCAGCGGATCGCCGCCCGTGAAGAAGAGCTGAAGACCGAACGTCCCGTGCTGGTTCGCGGCGATCACCTCGCCGACGTGCTTCGCGACCCTGTCGGAGGACGGTCTGGGCGTCAGGCCGAGGAGCTCGGCGGTGCGCTCGAAGCGCGCGAGATGGTCGCCCAAGAACAGCGGTACGCCCTCCACCACGCGCAGGAAGTCGAACGCTCCGTAGCCGCGGCGGATCGTCAGGTCCGTCAGCGGCAACGCCGCCTGCGAAGCGGGCACGAGCTCGAGATCGAAACCGAAGATGCGTTCGGGACGGCTCATGCGTGCATGCTACCCGTCGAACCTATCCGTCGAACGTAGGCGAACGCCCGACCTTTCGAGACGCGACCGGCTCGATACCCCCACCCGGTATCCGATTTGACGTAGCGGAGGTGCGGACCGGTGCTAGCATGCGCAGCAGTCGAAGGAGGCTTCATGGCACGCAAGACGGTCACGACGGACGTAGCGATCATCGGCGGAGGACCCGCGGGTCTGACCGCAGGCATCTACGCAGGACGCGGACAGCTCGACACCGTCATCCTCGAGAAGGGTCTGCCCGGTGGGCAGATCGCCCAGACCGAGGAGGTCGAGAACTACCCCGGCTTCGACGAGGCCGTCCCTGGCCCGGAGCTGTCCCAACGCATGGTCAAGCAGGCCGAGAAGTTCGGCGCGCGCATCGTGATGGACGAGGTCGAAGGTCTGTCCGGCGACGCCGAGCACGGCTTCGTCGTGAAGGGCTACGAGGCCGACTACCGGGCTCGCGCGGTCATTCTGGCGACGGGCGCCAACCCGCGGCGCCTGGGCGTCCCGGGCGAGGACGCCTTCTACGGACGCGGCGTCTCGACCTGCGCCACCTGCGACGGCTTCTTCTACCGAGGCAAGAAGGTCGTGGTGGTCGGCGGCGGCGACGCTGCGGTCGAGGAAGGCATGTTCCTCACGAAGTTCGCGGACGAGGTCGTGGTGATTCACCGTCGCGACGAGCTCAGGGCGAACAAGGCGGCGCAAGAACGGGCGTTCGCGAACCCGAAGATGCGTTGGGTGTGGAACACCGTCGTCGACGAGATCATCGGCGAAGACGACCTGGTCAGCGCCGTGAGAGCGCGCGACGTGACCGACGGCACCGAGACGATCGTTCCCACCGACGGCGTCTTCGTCTACATCGGCCACACCCCGAACACGGAGTTCCTGCGGGGCGTCGTGGACCTGCGCGAGAGCGGGTACGTCGAGGTCCACGACGAGATCTTCACGTCGGCCGAAGGCATCTTCGCCGCGGGAGACGTCGCGGACGAGGTCTATCGCCAGCTCGGCACCTCGGTCGGCGCGGGCACGCGCGCGGCGATGACGGCCGAGCGTTGGCTGGCCGAGCGCGAGCCGGCCCAGCCGGTCGCCGTCGGCGTGAGCGACTGAGCCTTCCGAAGGCGATCAGCGCTGCGCGAGCCGAACCAGCTCGAACCCGCCGTCGACCCGAAGCACCAGCAGATTCTCGTACCCGCCCCGTGGCGCGCCGACCAAGGCGCGCCACGACGTTCCTTCGACCTCGAGCACCGTCCAGTCGCCGACCGCACGAGCCGTCCACGCCCGGCCCTGCACCACGTCGCCCTCCGTGGGCTCGGCAGCGCCTCCGGCCGCGCCTGGGCTCACCTTGAGAAGGACCTCGTTGGCCGCCGGGGGCACGCCGCCCAGCCAATCGGCCTCGGCCCGCGAGGTCGGCTGGGCGCCAGCCCGCGCCACGCCGGACACGGCAGGCTCGGCGCCGGTGTCCGCGCCGGTCGTGCGCCACACGACCAGTCGTCGGCTCCCCCGCTCGCCCCGGACCGCCTCCTGCTCGAGCACGGTCGGATCCAGGCCACTCCGGTCGGCGACGAGCCGAATCCGTTGGCGGAACAGCGCGTCCTGCACCGAGGGATCGTCGCCCTGATCGTCGTCTCCGTCCAGCGGTAGCGCGACGACCTCCTCGCGCCGGCCGTTCGCGAGCGGGCGCGCCCACCAGGCCTCGAACGACGCGCCGTCGCGGGGCGTCAGGTGGTAGCGAGCCATGCCGTCCGCAGGACCGACGCGCACCGCCACCTCCGTCTCGCCCCACGCCACCACGACCGCCCGTTCGTTCTCGGCGATCCGCACCCAGCGCGTCGGCGCCAAGGGAAGGATCCCCGCGGGGATCGCCTCGGCCAACGCGGGGCGAGGCTCGCCGCCCACGCTCTCGCTCATCGCCCTGGCGTAGCGGTCCGCGCTGGCCCGATCGCCGAAGGCCGCGACGCGGACACGGAACACCGATCCGGCCGCGCCCTCCGCCCGGACCACGTAGGCGGGGAAGCCGTCGCGCAGCAGCCGGCCCGACAGCTCGATCGCCGCTTCGGCGTCGCTCAGGGCGGCGACCTGCACGGTGTAGGGAACCAGCGCCCCCTGGGCCAGCCCGGCGGCCCAGCCGAGCGCGATCATCGCCACCATCACGGTGCGCGACACCCGTCCGAGCGACCCCATTCAGAAGTCCTTGCGCTCGAACAGCACGACGGCGGCGGCCGCGAACGCGGCGGAGTACAGCGCGATCAGGGTCACCACCCAGCCGACGCTGGCCACCGGATCGGTGTAGGCGGACAGGTGCCGCGTGAGCAGGAACGGCTCGAGCGAGGGGAACACGACCAGCAGCTGCATCACGATCAGGACCGCCAGCGTGGCCAGCGCACCGCTGGCCGCGTTCATCGTCACGACCGTCGCCAGGACCGAGAGGAGCGCCACGGGGATGAGCGCGACCGCCGCCAGCAGGTACGCCCCGAGCAGCTCCCAGGCGGCGTCCCCGGGCGACATCGTGCCCTGGCCGATCAGGCCCCCCTCGCCCAGCCCCGTGCCGCCCACGAACGCGTCGAACCCGTACGGCGCGCCCGCCGCCAGCGACGCGATCAGAAAGTACGCCATCGCCAGGAACGGCAGCACGCTGAGAACCAGCAGCTTCGCGAGCAGCCACGACGAGCGGGTCACCGGCCGGAGCAGCACCGTCGGCAAGGTCCCGTGCACCGACTCCATGCCGACGAGCTCCGCGGCGATGATCGCCACCAGCAGCGGCATCAGGAACTCCATCGACGAGAGCAGGCTCAGCGCCGGCACCTGGAACCCGGAGACGAGGAAAAAGCCGTACACCTCGAAGATGCCGGGCGCGTACGCCCACAGCAACGGAAACACCAGCAGCAGCACCAGCGCGGCCCGCACGCTGGACAGGCGGAACAGCTTGCCCCATTCCATGCGTAGCAAAGCGGTCACGACGGGGCCCCCTCGCCCTGAGCGTCCTCGCCCTGAGCGTCCTCGCCCTGAGCCTGGCCGCGCGACGAGCCGGGCCGTCCGATCTCCGGGCCGGCGCCAGCGGTCCCGCCACCGGTCCCGCCAGCGGTGCGCTTCAGGCGCTCGGCGGACACGCGCTCTCGGTAGTAGGCGCGGAGGTCGAACACGTCGGCCGTCAGCTCCTGGAGGCCCACACCGTGCTCCACCAGCAGCGGTGCGACCCGGGTCAGCGCCCCTGGCTCGGTGAGGTGAAAGATCACCTGGCCGGCACGAAGGAACGTCTCGAGAATCCACGGCTGCGCTTGCAGCGCGCTCCGCGCCGCTTGCGGATCGTCGACACGCGCACGGTACCGATCGCGCCGCCGGTCGAGGTCGACCTCGTCGATCAACGCTCCCTCCTCCATGATCCCCACGCGGTTGCAGTACGCCGCGACCTCGTCGAGGTGGTGGGTGGAGAGCAGCACCGCCGAGCCCCGCCCCGCAGCGTTCCTCAGCACCCGGTGGACCAGGTGGAGCGACAACGGATCCATGCCGCTGGCCGGCTCGTCCAGGATCAGCACGTCCGGTCGCGTCAGCAAGGCGCCGGCCACGCCCAGCCGCTGGCGCATGCCCAGGCTGTACACCCCGACCTTGCGATCGGCTGCCGGTCCGAGCTCCATGAGCTCGAGCAGCTCCTCGATCCGCTCGTCGGCCACGCCGCCCGCCAGCCGGGCGTGCAGCCGCAGGTTGGCGCGGCCGCTCAGGTAGGGATAGAACGCCGCCGGCGCCTCGACCACGGCCCCCAGGCGGCGACGGATCTCGGGGTGCTGCTGCGGATCCTTGCCGAGCATCGTGACGGTCCCCTCGGTCGGAAACGCCAATCCCGACACCAAGCGGATCACCGTCGTCTTGCCGGCGCCGTTGGGGCCCACCAAGGCGTACACCTCGCCGGGCGAGACGTGGAACGTCAGATCACGAACGATCGGCCGGCGACCGTAGCGCTTGCCCAGCCCTTCGGTCCGGATCGCAGGCGCAGCGGCCCTTTCCGCGGGCGCTTGGGTCATGGCTCTCCTCCTGCGGCAGTCTACGCGCGGCGCACGACCCAGGTCATGGCATTCTCCATAGGCCAGGCGTCGGTTCAGGACGCCCCGTCCGCCGAGCCGGACGTCGCCGCCGCGCGCTCTTCGCGCTCGCTGTACGCCAGAACCGCCTCGAGCACGTGCTCGACGGCACGGTCCACGGCGTCGTCCAGGTCGGTCACGTCCACCACCGGCGCCCCCGCGGCGTGCGCGCGACGGACCAGCCAGCCTTGCAACAGTCGGATCTCCTCGAAGTGCTCCAGGTAGCCCTCCTTCGGACGACGCGCGTTCGTGCGGCCCTCGCGCGTGGCGAACCGGCTGCGATGGACCTCCTCGTCCTCGACCGCCAGCATCAGCTCGACCACGATCGCGCCCTCCACGCGGGCCGGACTCACCCCCGGCACGACGTGGATCCCCTCGAGCAGCACCGACGTTCCCTCCGTCACGCTCCGGTCCGCGATCGCCTCGAGCGCCGTGCCCAGCTGGAGGACTTGCGCCTGAAAGCCGCGGATCACGCGCTTGCGCTTCGGTTTCGCGCGCGCACGCTCGGCCGGGAGCAGCTCCGCCATCCAGGCCGTGTAGCTCGACGCGTGCAGGACGGGCGCCAGGTCGGGTCCGATCAGCGAGCGCAGCGCCTGCCGAACGGCGTCGCTGGACACCACGCGGACGACGCCCAGGCGGTACGCCAGCTCGGCCGCGAGCTCGGACTTGCCGACGCCCGCCGTCCCGCCCACCATCACGACGATCGGCTGTTCGGGCTGGCGCACCACCCGCATCAGGTCGTACCGGCGCGCGAACTCCTCGCCGGCCTCCTCCACCAACAGCCGGTGCACGGTCCGCCGCACGACCGACCGCGCCACGGTCCCGCCCCCCTGACGCCAGAGCGCCTCCTCGACACGCTTGGCGAGATGGTGGGCGAGGTCGGGCGCCAACCCGATCGAGGTGAGCGAACGTGCCAGGATCCCCCGAGAGTAGGGCGTTTCCAGGCCGTCGGGCTCGACGACCATCAGGTCCGAAGGACGCCCCAGCGTCGCTTCGTAGCGAATCCGCTTCTCCCGCCCGTAGCGAGCCTCGAGCGCCAAGGCCACGCGCTGCGGAAGCTCTCCCTCGCCGATGCGGTCGAGACCCTCCGCCCGGATCCCCTGCTCGACCTGCTGCGCCAGCGACCAGGCTTCCTTGAAGTCCAGGCCCAGCGTCTCGAGCGATCCGGCCAGCGTGCGCCGCGAGAACGGCGCCGGCTCCCCGCTGAGGCGCTCCAGCACGATCGGAACGAACGGCGGCGTCTGCGTCGACCAGTGATTCGCGACCTCCTCGCCGATCGTCTCGCGAGCCCGATCGGCCACGAGCTCGCGCAGCTCCTCGAGGGGCACGATCGACCGTCCACCCTCGTGAAGCTCTCGCTCGACGTCGCGGGCCACGGCCAGCGCATCGTCGGTGAGCGCCCCCGCCGCTTGCAGGCCGTCGACGATCTGCCCCGGCGAGAAGCGGAGCTTCTTGCGGTCGACGGCGACCCTGAGGTCACGCCCCTTCACCATCGGCGATCCTCCTCGCCCGGCTCTCCGAGCATCTCGAGGAGCTCGCGCACCACGTTGCCGGTGAACCCCCAGATGTCACGCTCGCCCCACACGTAGCGGTGGAGCGTCCGGGGAGCTCCGCGGAAGGAGCGGACCTCCGTCGTCGGCGGCGTCGACCGCAGATCGCGGAGCGGGACCGTGAACGCCTCCTCGACCTCGCCGGGATCGATCCGCAACCTCCGTGGCGACGGCAGGACCGCGACGACGGGCGTCGCGACGTAGCCCGCCGGGGACGGCAGGTCGCTGAGCCTGCCCACCAGCGCGTCCTCGGGCACCTCGAGCCCCACCTCTTCGAACGCCTCCCGTCGCGCCGCCTGTTCGGGACTCTCGTTCGCTTCCACGCCGCCACCCGGGAACGAGATCTGGCCCGCATGATGCGGCAGCGCGCGGCTCCGCACGGTGAAGAGAAGCTCCGCGCCTCCGGCGCTCGTCAAGATCGGCACCAGCACGGCAGCTCGACGAAAGCCGACGAGCTGCGCCGTAAGCGCGTCCTCGCCCGGCCTCCGCCCGAGCCGCCAGCGAAGCCGGACGAGGCTCGCGTCGCTCATGCAGGCTCCGCCCCGGACCCGCCCGGTGGCGTCGCTCGCGCACCGAGACGCGACGCCAACGCGTCGCGCAGCAGAAGCTCGGGCGACCGGCCTGCGCGTGCCGCCCGGATCGCCAAGGCCAGCATGGCGTCCGCCAGGATCTCTGCGTCGTCGTCGCTGTCGTGTCCGTCGGAGAGGCGCTGCAGCGCCCCCTCCGGCTCCGACCAGCCGAGCGCCTCGGCCAGCGCCGCTGCCCGGGCCAGGGCGGGAAGGCCGCGAGGCACGCGGCCTGCAGGATCGCGCGTCTCGGTTCCGCGCTCGGACGCCTTGACGCGCGCCCAGGTGGCCTCGACCTCGGCCGCGTCCTCGGCCCGCTCGTCGCCGAACACGTGCGGATGACGGCGAACGAGCTTCTCGACCAGCGCCCGCTCGATGTCGGGGTACGCCCAGCGCCCGTCCTCTTCGGCGATCACGGCGTGGAAACCGACGTGAAGCAGCACGTCGCCGAGCTCCTCGACCATGTCGGCCTCGACGCCCCCGGCGAGCGCGTCCACCGCCTCGGCGGCCTCCTCGAGCAGGTGCGGCCGCAAGCTCTCGTGCGTCTGTTCCCGGTCCCACGGACAGCCGTCCGGCGCCCTGAGGGCCCGAAGCGTGGCGAGCAAGCGTTCCATCGTGCGAGCGTACCAGGGGGCGCCGAGAAGCCGCGTCGACCTGCCCGCTACCGTGGAGGCCGCAGCAGCGCCCAGTGGCGCCCCGTCGAGCCGCGATCGCGACGGTGCGAGAAGAACCGACGCGCGTCCGAGGCCGTGCACCAGCCACCGTCCGCGACGTGCCCCGGCCGGACGCCGCAACGGGCCAGAGCGACGCGCACCGCCGCGTCCACCGACAGCAGGAACCGGCCCGACGCGTCGGGATCGGGGCGAGCGACACCGTCTGGAAATCCGGCGTCCATGAACGCCTCGACGACCTCGGGGCCCACCTGGTAGCGCGGTCCGGAGATGTGCGGTCCGATCGCGACGCGCATTCGATCCGGCCGCGATCCGAAGCGCCCCGCGAGCGCCTCGACCCCGGCGTCGACGATCCCCGCCACGACGCCGCGCCAGCCGGCGTGAAGCGCGGCGACCGCACCGTGCGCAGGATCGACCAGCAGCACCGGAGCGCAATCCGCCACCGATATCGCCAACGTCCATGCCGGGTCGTCGGTCACGATCCCGTCCGCACGCACCTCGGGACCGGCCTCGTGAGCCTCGACCACCTCCGCGCCGTGCACCTGGTGAATCGTCGCCGTGCGTTCCGGGTCGGCACCGAACGCCTCCAGGACGAGGCGGCGATTCTCGTTCACGGCGTCCGGATCGTCGTCCACCGAGCGGCCCAGGTTCAGCTCCGCGTACGGTCCCTCGCTGACGCCACCACTCTTCGTGGTGAACGCGTGCGGCGCAGGGAACGAGTCGAGCCGGAGAAGCTCGATCGGCGCGCCCTCCACGCTCAGTAGTTCCGCGCGTCGACGGTCACCGACGCACTCGACTCGAGCCACTCGGTGACGGCGTGCACGGCGCCGCGGACGGCGGGCGTGATGATCGGATCCCCGAACGACTCGAGCCGCACGATCCAGGCGTCGCCCTCGCGACGCTGCACCACGACGAGCAGCTGCTGGACCAGGTCGGGCTCGTCCACGGTGGCACGCACCACCAGTCGGTCGCGTCCGCGATCGCCGCCCAGGCTGCGCATCGCCTCGTGAAGCACGACGTGGCCACCGGCGTAAGGAAGCACGATCTTGTCGAACGGGACCTCGGCGGGCGGGGCGCCGCGGAGAAGGGCGTGAGGCATGATCGCTGGCCTTTCGATGGGAGGCGTGGACGGGGCGGCGACGTCGTTCCGGACGAACACGAGGTAGTGCAGCGGCTTGCCCTGATCGCGCCACTTCACGGCGTACTTCGTCTCGAACACCGCCGCTGGCGGCTCACGGACCTCGAGATCGAACAAGCCGCTGCGGCGCGCCTCGTCGCAGCTGAACGCCAGGTAGTCGGGGTGGTCGGTGGCCAGCCGGATCTCGCCACGCGGTCCGAGGCGCTCCGCGAGCAGCGTGAGGAACGGCACGCGAAGCAAGCGATTCTCGGCGTGACGTCCCTTGGGCCACGGGTCGGGGAAGTTGACCGTGACGGAGTCCAGCGACGCGGGGGCGAACAGCTGGCGTACCGCCATCTGGGCCCCTCCCTTGACCAGACGCACGTTGCTCAGATCCTCCTTGCGGAGCTTGGACAGCGCACGGCGGACGCTGACGCCCGACACCTCGACACCGACGAAACGCGCCCCAGGATCGTCGATCGCGCGACGCACCGTGTAGCGACCGTCGCCGAAGCCGATCTCCAGGTGGAGAGGCCCCTCGGAGCCGAACCAGGCGTCCCAGGGCGCGGGGAACGGCGCGCGGCGCCACGGAACGAGCCGCCGGACGCCCGCATCGCCGTCCACCGGCACGGCCAGACCGTCCGGCCCGGACGGACCTCGCGGCGCGGCCAGATCGTCCGATGCAACGAGGTGAGCCGTTCGGCTGTCCGGCGTCATGCGCCGTCCTCCGCCGGGCGTACCAGCAGCGGCTCGTCGGCCATCAGCCCCGTACGCATCAACGTGGCGTGCCCCAGAAGGAGGAACGGGCCGGTGCCTTGGCCCGCGACGAGGCGGAACCGCTCGACGGTCCCGTTCTCGCGGCGTCCCAGCACCTCGTCCGGCCGCTCGCCAAGGGCTCGCGTCCAAGCCTCGACGATGCCGGCGTCCACCATGGCCGCACCGGGAGCCAACGTCACGCTGGCGGCACGCACCACCAGCCTCGCGGTCCTCGGGCGCCGTTTGCGAACCACGATCACGCTGCCGGCGACCAGCCGACCGGCGATCCGAGACACGTCCACGAACGGGCGGCCGACGAGCTCGGCGATCCGCTGCAGGCTCCGTCGGCCGTCGATCCGAGCCAAGACGTCGCGCTCCGGACCCCCGAGATCGACCTGCTCGCCGTCGCCGTCGCCACTGCGTTCCGGCACCATGTCGGGCTCGTACGGGATCACGTCGTCGTCGGCGTCGCGGCGAGCCTCGTCCAGGCGCCGAACCGCCTCGAGCACGAGGTTCCTCGTTCCCAGGCTCACCGTCCGACGCGGCGCCGGCAATCCGGTCGAGAAGGCGAACGTTCCACGCTCGTCCGCGAACAACGCGTACACGGCCTCCTCGCCCTCCGCGCCATCGAAGGCGGCGTGGGTCACGTCGCCCTTCTCGAAGTAGATCCGGGCGTCCCCGCGCGGATGCTCCACGACGAGCCGTCCGGTGCGCGAGGCGCCGGCCAGGAGCTGGAACAGATCGACGAGCGAGAACAGGCCAAGCGTGCCGGTCATGACGGACTCCGAGCATACCCGAGGGTGTCGCCTGCCGACGTCAGCACGGCGCGTCGTCGAGCTCCGAGGTCCAGGCTCGGTACCGCTCCGCCGAACGGTACCGATCGGGATCGAGAGCAGCCTGCACGGCGACCAGGGCGACGTCCGCGCAGCTACGATACCGGCGCCAGGAGCGGCTTGGGCGGTGCTGGCCCTCTGCTATGCTCCTTCAGTGCCGATCCGCCTCGCACGCGCCCTGCTCGGAGAGACGACCGGCCTGTTCCTGCTCGGCGTGGCAGGCGTGTCCCTGCTGCTCTCGATCGATCTGCTGAGCGTGCTGGCCCGGTTCCTGATCGAGCAGGAAGCCAGCCTCGCGACCGTGGGCCGGCTTCTGACCGCGAAGACGCCGTGGTTCTTGCACCTGGCCATGCCGGTCGCCGCGACGTTCGCCGTGCTGGTGACCGGTGGCCGCATGGCGCGCGACTCGGAGCTCAAGGCGGCGCAGGCGGGCGGCATCGCGCCACGCTCGCTGATCGTGCCCCTGGTCGCCTGGGGGGTGCTGGTGAGCGGCCTCGGGGTCGTCGTGAACGGCGTGATCGAGCCTCGGTCCGAACGCGTCTACCAGCGCATCATCGACGACTTCCTGTACGGTCGGCCACCGGCCGCGTCGGAGCGCGACGTGTCGTACCTGGTGAACGACACGATCTTTCACGCGTCGCGCATCCGAGCCGATCGTGACGATCCCCGCCAGGCCGAGCTCGACGGGGTGATGGTCCGCTTGCCCGACGGCACGCTGCTGACCGCCCGCTCCGGACGGTGGCGGTCGCAGGAGGGCGTCTGGGACCTGGACGAGGGCTGGCGCCTGCCGCGGGACGGCGACCCCGTGCCTCGGGGGCCCGAGACGCTGCCCTTCCCCCTCGAGGTCGATCCGAGCACCTCGCTGGCGCGCGGCGACACGCTGCCGCTGGGCGAGCTTCGCGAGCGGATCGCCGAGCGTCGCGCTGCCGGCACCGACGCGAGCGAGCTGCGCTTCGACCTTCACCGCCGTCTGGCCGACGCGACCAGCGCCGCGGTGTTCGTCCTCGTCGCGGCCGCGCTGGCGCTGCGCCTGCGCGGCCGGGCCGCCGGCGTCGCGTGGACGATCGTGCTGGTGGCGGGCTTCTGGGCGGCATGGACCTTGTCGGCCGGCCTGTTCGATCGCGGCGTGCTGGGGCCCGTCGTCGCGGCCTGGGCGACACCGGCCGCGGTCGCGACGACGGGCGTCGTGCTGGCGTTGCGGAGCGACGCGCCGTGAAGCGGTTCGGACGGTCGTTGCTGGCCGAGATCGCGCCGCTCTACCTCGCGGGCCTGGCCGTGCTGCTCCTGCTCTTGCTGGTCAGCTTCCTCCTCGACGTCCTGGCCGACGCGCTGGCCCGCGGCGTGCCGGTCGGCCTGGTGGCCCGGTACCTGCTGTTCAAGGTGCCGGCGGCCGCCTCGTCCGGGCTCACCTTGGCGCTGCTGTTCGCCGCGCTGCTGGCCTTGGCGCGAATGGTGGGCGACCGTGAGCTGCGGGCCGCGCTGGCACTGGGTCTCTCCCCCGCCGCCCTGCTTCGGCCGTTGCTGGCCGCCGGTCTCGGGGTGGCCCTGATCGCGGCGGCGAACAACGAGATCGTCGTGCCGTGGGCGGAGGCACGGGCGCTCGAGGTGCAGAAGGAGATCCTGCTCGAGGCGCCCTCGACGTTGCTTCAGGAGGGAGCGTTCCTCACCGACGCCCGGGGCCGGAGCCTGTTCCTGGGCGAGCTCCGTCCCGGCGGGGAGGCTCGGGACGTCGTCATCCTGACGCCGGGCGGCTTGGCGGGCCCCCGCGAGGTGATCGAGGCCAGGCGCGGACGGCTGGACGAAGAGGCCGGCGTGTGGCGTCTCGAGGACCTCAGGATCCGCGTGCTGGACGGTCAGCGGCCGTCGCTCGACATGGTGGCGGAGACCGGGACGGTGCCGGTCCGCGACCTGGCCGCCGCGTCGACCAGCCGATCCGACCTGGTGACGCTGCCGTTGCCGGATCTGCTGGCCAGGCTCCGAGCCGAACGGAGCGATCCCGCCGCCTGGACCGCGTTGCACCGCAAGATCGCAGAGCCCCTGGCCGCCGTCGCCTTCGCGGTCTTCGCCCTGGCCATCGGGCTCGCGGGCGTCCGGCGCGACGCGCCGATGGGGATGGTGTCGGTGCTCCTGCTGACGTTCCTCTACTACGCCACCTGGAGCGTCGCGAAGCTGCTGGGCGCCCAGGGCGCGATCCCGGCGTGGACCGCCGGATGGGCGCCGGTCGCCCTCTACCTCGCCGCCGGGACGGGGCTCCTGACGCTCGCGTGGCGGCGATGAGCCGGCGACGACATCGCCCGCCCGGAGGCCGAGCCGACGGCCGCTCCCCGACGGTCCAGCGCATCGTCCGCGTCGCGACCGTGCTCGCTGTCGTGCTCGCGTGCGCCGGCATCGCGGCGGCCGAGACGGTCCAGATCGACACGGGCGGCGACCCCGAAGCGCGGCTGGAGCTTCGCACCGTCGTGTTGCCGGGCGGCGAGCAGCGCGAGCTCTACGTGGTGTCGGCCGAGCGGGTCGTCGTGACGCGAGGCGACCTGGTGCTGATCGCCTCCCGACTCGAGTTCGATCCCGACGCCGGCGTGGTTCGCATCGTCGGTCGCGGGCGCGTCGAACGCCCGGGCGACGTGCTGGTCGGCGACGATCTGGTCGTTCAGCTCGACGACGGTCGCCTGGACGGCGGCGACGTGCTCGTCATCACCGACAGGGTCGACGTCCGGGGCGAGCGCGCCCAGCGGGTCGAGGGGCGCATTCACCTGCTCGAGGGGCGATTCAGCCCGTGCGGCCGCTGTGGGCAGGAGATCGAGGACTACGCGTTCGTGGCCGACCGGATCGAGATCCTGCCGGGCGATCGCCTGATCGCGTGGCAGGTCGTGGTCCTGATCCGGGACGCGCCGTTCGTGGCGCTCCCCCTGCTGGTTCTACCGTTGGCCGAGCCGGCCCGGATCCCTCGCCTCGAGATCGTGCGCGGCGGCGAAGACGCGCAGGCGGAGATCGCCGTCGACTGGCCGTACGTCTCCGGGCCGAACGCGTTCGGCACCTTCCGTGCCCGGCTGATCATCGACGTGGAGCCCGACCAGGGCGGTCCGGTCGGCGACCGTCTCCTCGGGGGACGGCCCGAACGGGCGTACCTGGCGGGAGGATTCGACCATCGCTTCTACGACGAGCGGGGGGCCGGCCGCATCGAAGTCGACTACCGGCCCCGGTTCGCGTCGGAGCGTTCCGACGACCCGGCGACCACCGACCCGGAGCTCAGGTTCGAGGCCCGCTACGACTCCGACGCGGCCGCGGGCGATCCGGTCGTTTCGGTACGCCTGGCCCGCGACGACGACGCCCGCCCGAACCTCGTCGAGGCCGAGGCCAGCGTCGCCGCCCACGCCGGCGGTTTCCGGACCGAGGCGTCCAGTCGCGTCGCCATCCCGTTGGAGGCCGGCGTCACGACGCGCCCCAGCTGGGACGGCTCGCGAACGCCGCGAACGGCTCCCGTCCGCCTCCGCGCCGAGGGCGAGGAGGCGTTCCCGTTCCGTGCCGGCGCGCTGACGCTCGACCGGCTTTCCGTCGACGTCGGCGTGTTCGAGGACGCTCCCGACCCGACGAACCGGAGTGCCGTGGCCCTGGGGCGGCCGTTCGTCACGGCCGGACGGGCGGAGCTCGCTCACGGGCTCACGCTGGCCCCGGTCGACGTGGCGGGCGTCGAGCTCAGCGGGCGCACCTCGTTCGTGGGCCGGTACTACGACACCGGCGAGCGACAGATCGACTGGGACAGCGAGCTCAGGGCTCGGCGTTCGCTCGGCGATCTGGGCTCGGTCGAGCTCCGTCTTCGCCGGGACGCGGCCGAAGGCGAGACGCCGTTCGCATTCGACCGGATTCCGCTCCGCTCGCGAAGCGACCTGGTCGCCTCGCTCTCTCTCCGCCCGCTCCCGGGAACGCGGCTGTCGGCGGAGGGCGGCTGGCTGCTCGAGGACGACCGCGCACCGGACGAGGTGGGCCTGTTGCCGACCACCGTCCGCCTCGAAGCGTTCACGAACGTGAGGGCCATCGACCTGTCGCTGGTGCACGAGGCCGACCCCGCGGAAGGAGACCTCGGCACCGCTCGGCTACGGCTCGACGTCCGCGTACCCTCGAGCGCTTGGACGGCGCGCCTGGAGGCGGACGCGCTGCTCGACCTGGACCCCGCCAAGTCGCCGGGCCGGTTCGACGACGCGCCACGCGACACCTCGCGCGCCGAGGCGACGGCGTCCCTCGGCGCGACCGATCTCCTCGTCGCGAAGGCTTCGGGCGGTTTCGAGGTCGAGCCGGTCCGAAACCCGGAAAGCTTCTGGACGCCGCTCGAGCTGTCGGCGACGCTGGGCACGTTGGCCGCCGACGACGCACGGCCGGGGCTCGAGGCGTTCTGGACGTTCGATCCCGACGACGGCGAGACCGAGGAGGCCGGATACCGGTTCGCGGTCGATCTCGGTCCCGTCCGCGGCGAGATCGAGCAGCGCTTCGGCCCGCCGGGAGGCGCTCCGGGCCGCCACAGCTTCGCGGTCGTCTGGCGCGATCTCGGCCGCGTCACGGTGGACGGCGTCGAGCTGGTGCCTGCGTCATGGCTGGGGCTCGAGCCCGACCCGGCCGCGATCCGGCGGCTGTCGGTCCGCGTGGAGGACACGGGATCGGTCCCAGGGGCGCGCTTTCGCGCGGAGTACCGCACCAGCCTCGTGCCCCGCGGCGACGAGGTCGTTCGGCAGGGCACGAGGTTCGAGGCCACGCTCCGCCTGAGCGAGCGTCGCTTCGCGTCGGGCCTCGTCCGCGCCGCCGTGGATGCCTTCGTCGACGTCCCGCTCCCGGACGACGGACAACCGACCGCCTATCTGCGGCGCGCCAACCTCCAGCTGGGCCTCGACGTCGCCGGCCGCGTCGGCCTGCAGGGCACGTTCGGCTACCGTGGCAGCTACGACGTGACCACGGAATCGGTTCGGAGCGGTCGGCTGTCGTTCGAGGAGGTGTCGCTGGTCGTGCGAGCGACGAACGAGCTGTACCTCGGCGCCACCCTCGACGACGTCTGGGAGATCGTCGACGACGATCCCGCCAGCGACCTGGCCCTGGACCCGAGGCCCACGCTGTTCGCGACCTGGGACCGCTGCTGCTGGGCGCTGTACACGAGCTGGGATACCCGCTCCGGCGAGGTCGTGCTCACCCTCGGCGCGCCAGGTAGGAGCGAAGGACCCCAGTTCACGCTCGATCAGGGGCCCTCCATCCCCTGGGGCGAGGAAGGAGCGGCTCCATGACGGGACGACCGCGGGCGCGTGCGAGCTCCGTTCGGGCGCTTTCCTCGGCGCTGTGGCTGGCGCTGGGGCTGGGGCTGTGGCTGGCGCTGGGCGTCGGCTGCACCGGCACGCAGGAGAGCACCACCCCGGTCGCCCTGGTCGTGGCGGGCAACGACGCCGACAGCGGCGAGGCGGTCGTGGGGCTGGTCGCGACCGGGCTTCCGCCCGATCCGACCGCCGACGATCCTCCTCTGACCTGGCTGCCGAGCTTCCGCCGCACGGTTCCGGGGACGATCATCGACGTCGCGGTCGCACGGGACGACCCGGAACGGCTGTACGTGCTGCACCGCGACGGCAGCGACCTCTTGACGGTATTCGACGTCTCCGCGCTGGACGTGGACGACGCGACGACCTTCGAGGCGACGCGCACGATCGATCTCGGGGCGCGCGTGGAGGCCGCCGGCGTCGCGGACCTTCCGGACGCGAACAGCCTGTGCTCGCGAGGCGTCGTGGTAGCCGGCGACGGTCGCTGGGCTGGCGTCGTGCACGAAGCCGACGCCTGCGGAGCCGTCGACGACGCGCCCGCGGTGCTGTTGATCGAGCTCGAGCCCGACCCCGGCTCGCAAGCGCGCGTGTTCCCCGACGTCCCCTCCACCAACGACGCGCCCGGCACCCCCGTCATCGCTCCACGGGGCGGCGAGACGGTCCTGGCGTGGCCCACCCGTGGCGGCGCGGTGCTCGCTCGGGACCTCTCCGATCCCGGAGGCCCGCCCGACGAGCTCGCGTTCACGGACGGCCTCTCGGACGTGCTGTCGCTGGGACGAGGCGGCCAAGGACTCGTCCTCCTGAACGAGGACGCCCTGCTCGGCGTGTCGGTCGAGGACGACACCTCCACGCCGCTCTGGGAAGCCCCGGAAGGCACGACGCTGATCCGCGTCGTGGACGCGCACCTGCTGCCGGGCACGCCTGCGCTGGCGCTGGCCACGGACGGCCTCGTCGTCGTCGCGGACGTGGACGCGGACGTGGACGCGGACCCCGATAGCGTACCGCCCGTCCTGGCCCCGGTCGCCAGCCCTTCGGGCGCCGTCGTCGGCCCGTACGGCTACGCGTTCGTGACGGCGCAGGGGTCGGTGACGGTGGTCGACCTGCTCACGTTCCTGGCCGATCCCGGCACGTCGATCCGGGGGGAAGCGGCCACGAGCCTGGAGGCCCTCAGCGACCCGGTCGCCGTCGACTGGCTGTTCGTCTCGCCCGCACCGTAAGCAGCCCCGGACGCGGACGCCTCAGGCCGAGCTCGCGGTGTCCTCGGCCAGCGTCGCGAGCTCGGTCGCGAGGCGGGGCACGAGCTCGTCTCGGACCGAGGCGTGCGCGAAGCGCAACGCGTTCCGGACCGCGCGCTGGTCGCTGCTGCCATGCCCGATGAACGCGGGCGCACCGACGCCCAGCAACGGCTGCGCACCGTAGGTCGAGGGGTCCAGCCGGTCGGCCACGCTGCGGAGCGCGGGACGCGCCAGCAGGCCTCCCACGCGACTGCGCAGGTTCGCCCCGAGCGCGTCGCGGATCCAGCCGAACAACACTCTCGCCTCCCCTTCGGCGAGCTTGAGAACGACGTTGCCCGTGAAGCCGTCGGTCACCACGACGTCGGTCGTGCCCATCAGCAGGTCGCGTCCTTCCACGTTGCCGTGGAAGCGGATCCCGGGCGTGGCCGCGAGCAGCGGATACGCGTCACGGACCAGCTCGTTGCCCTTCCCGGGCTCCTCGCCGATCGAGAGCAGACCGACGGAAGGATCGTCGATGCCGTGCACCAGGCGAGCGTAGACGCTGCCCATCACCGCGAACTGCTGCAGCATGCGGGGCCGGCAGTCGGCGTTCGCGCCGACGTCGAGAAGGGTGACCACCCCCGTCTTAGCAGGAATGTTCGCGACGATCGCCGGTCGCTCGACGCCGTCCAGGCGACCGAACCCCAGCAGGGCCGCTGCCATCGTCGCCCCGGAGTGCCCCATCGACACCAGGGCGGAGGCGTCGCCCTCCTTCACGAGACGAGCGGCGACGGTGACGCTGGCGTCGCTTCGCCGACGCACTTCGGCCGCCGCTTCGTGCATGCCGATGACGTCGCTGGCGTGCACGATGTCGAGCTCGGCTCCGCGGTCGTCCAACGCGGCCCTCAGGGTCGGCTCGTCGCCGACGAGGACGACCTCGACACCTTCCGCGACTGCCGCCAGGGCGCCGTCGATGGCGGCGTCCGGCATGCGGTCGCCTCCCATGGCGTCGAGTGCGATTCCAGGCTTCGTCACGGCGAGAGTATAGCCCTACGATCCGGGGGTGACGAGCGTCGGCTAGACTCTGGCGCGTGGACGTGCGCAGCTTCGAAGCCCCGGCCGGCGAGCGGCTGGACGTCGCCATCGCCCAGGCGCTGGCCCTCTCCCGCACGGCCGCGAAGGATCTGGTCGACGAGGGCCTCGTGACGCTCGACGGCATGCCCGTCGGCAAGCCCGCGACGAAGCTTCGGGGCGGCGAGATCGTCTCGCTGGTCCTGCCCCCCGCCCGCCCTTCGCTGGTCGAGCCCGAGGATCTCGGTTTGACGATCATCTACCAGGACGACGACCTGGCCGCGATCGACAAGCCGCCGGGTCTGGTGGCGCACCCGACCGCGACCTTGAGGACGGGGACCGTCGTGAACGCCCTCCTCGGCCGGATGGAGCTGTCGAAGGAGGACATCTACGATCCGTATCGCGACGATTACCGACCGGGGATCGTCCACCGCCTGGACAAGGACACCTCGGGCGTGATGGTGATCGCGAAGCACGACCGAGCCCATCGGGCCCTGTCCGATGCCTTCAAGAAGCGTCTCACGGTCAAGGAGTACGTCGCCATCGGTGTGGGCGAGATCGCGGACGAGGTCCGCGTCGACGCGCCGATCGGACGGCATCCGGTGAAGCGGCAGTCGATGACGGTCGGCGGCGGCAACGCGAAGTCGGCCTCGACCACCTTTCGCGTGCTCGCGCGTGCTCCCGGCCACGTGTTGGTCAAGGCCACGCCCCGATCGGGACGGACGCATCAGATTCGTGTGCATCTCGCCCATGCGGGCGCTCCGATCCTGGGCGACGAGGTGTACGGGCGGTCCAGCTCGGTCGTCCCGCGTCAGGCGCTGCACGCCTACCGGCTCACCGTGCCCCATCCCTCCGATCACCAGGCGATCACGTTCGTCGCACAGGTTCCCGCCGACATGGTGTCGGCCTGGCTCGGGCTGGGCGGGAGCTGGCCTCCTGAAGGCGAACCGGATCTGTGATCGGGCTGAGTTCCCGTACCGCTCCGCGAAGGTAGGTTGAGCCATGTCTCCCGTTTGGCTGATCGTCGTTCTGCTCGTCGTGATCGCTGCGCTGCTGGCCGCGTCCGCGGTCTCGGCGTTCCGCCGCCGGGCGGCCGCCAGCGGAAGCGTGGGGCTCCTCGTCGCGGTCCTGGTGCTCGCACTGGCCGGTGCGACCGGGGCGGCCGCGTGGTCGCTGGTGCGCTACGAGGCCTTGACGCGCGAGACGCTCGCGGCCGTGATTCGGGTCGAGCCGGCTGGTCCTGCCCGGTTCGTTGCGGAGCTGGAGGTTCCCGGCGGCGAGGTCCGTCGCTACGAGCTCAGGGGCGAGCAGATCTGGATCGACGCGCAGATCGTCAAGTGGCATCCGTGGGCGAACGTGATCGGCCTTCACACCGCCTACCGCCTCGAACGGATCGGCGGCCGGTATCGCTCGGTCGACGACGAGCGCACGCTGCCGCGGAGCGTCGAAGCGCTTCACGACGCCGACGACGGCTTCGGATCGGGCCTGTACGATTGGGTCGGTCGCCAGCCTTGGCTCCACGCGCTGGTCGACGCGCAGTACGGCTCTGGGAGCTTCGTCGCTGCCGACGCGCCCGCCACGATCGAGGTACGCGTGTCCAGCACGGGCCTGCTGATGCGCGAAGCCCCAGCCGCCCGTTGACAGGCGCGGACTCCAGGAGGTCTCGATGAGCCAGCTCGTTCTCGGTCTCGCACGCGCTCTGTGCGTGCTTCTGCCCGTCGCGCTGGGTTTGGCCAGCGCACAAGACGCACCGCCCCCGAGCCACGGTGGCGAGGTCGTCGTCGCGATCGCCGCCGATCCGCCGGGATGGGATCCGACCGTGTCCACGTCTCAGGAGATCCCGCGCGTCGTCTACCACAACGTGTTCGAGGGCCTCGTCCGGTTCGACCGGAACGGCGAGATCGTGCCCGCGCTGGCCGAGTCGTGGACGCTTTCAGGTGATGCCCTCTCGCTCACGTTTCACGTCCGTCGGGGCGTGCGTTTCCACGACGGGCGTCCGTTGACGCTGAACGACATCGTGGCGAAGTTCGACCGGGCGCGAGATCCGGACTCGGGTCATACCAACGCCGCCTACTACGAGACGATCGACGCCCTCGTCGTGGACGAGGAGGCGCACACGGTCACGTTCCTCCTGTCCAGGCCCACGCGAAGCCTGCTCTACGACCTGGCCCGGCCCGACTCGGTCGTCTACCCCGCCGGCACCGAGACCAGCCAGCGAGGTCGGCCCGTAGGCACGGGCCCGTTCCGGTTCGTGGAGTATCGCGAGGGCTCGGAGGTGCGGCTGGAGCGGTTCGAGGACTACTATCTGGACGGCGTTCCGTATCTCGACGCCGTCCGGTTCAGGATCATCGGCGATCCCAACACCCGCTACGCGGCGCTGCGTGCTGGGGACGTGGACCTGATCGGCACGTCGCTCGCGCCCGAGCAGTTCCTGCAAGCTCGGCAGGATCCTTCGCTCGTCGCCACGGAAGGCACCGCCACGACGGAGATCACGCTGGCGATGAACAACGCGCGTGCGCCGTTCGACGACGTTCGCGTTCGACAGGCGATCACGCACGCGATCGACAAGCGCGCCATCGTCGAGGGCGCCATGTTCGGGCTGGGGACCGTCATCGGGACCCACATGAGCCCGGCCGAGCCGTACTACCTGGATCTGACGGACACCTACCCGTACGATCCCGATCGCGCCCGAGAGCTGTTGGCCGAGGCCGGCTACCCGGATGGGTTCGACGTCGCCTTCGAGCTGCCCGAGCCGTACGCGCTCGAGCGCCGCAGCGGCCAGGTGATCGCCCAGCAGCTCGCCGAGGTGGGGATCGACGTGGAGCTGAGCGTGGTCGAGTGGGGGACGTGGATCCAGCGCATCTTCCTCGGCGCCGACTACGACATGACGATCATCGGTCATTCCGAGCCGCGGGACATCGACGTCTACGCCGACCCGGAGTACTACTTCCAGTACGAGAACCCACGGGTCGCCACCCTCGTGACCGAGGCGGAGTCGGCCTCGACCCGAGAGGCCGAGATCGCCGCCTACCGCGAGATCGCTCGCATCATCGCCGACGATGCCGTCGCCGTCTGGGTCTTCAGCCCTCCGTACCTGGTCGCCGCGCGCGAGGACGTGCACGGCTTCTGGACCGACCAGCCGACACCGGCGATCGACATGACCGAGGTCCATCGGGGGCCCTGACCCGGTCCACGCGAGCGCCGGGTCGTTCCAGCGCCGCTCCCGCATCCCGCTCATGCTTCTCTACCTCGTCCGTCGCGCCCTGACCGCAGTGGTGAGCGTCGTGCTCGCGTCGCTGGTGGTGTTCTCGGCTCTGCTGGCGATCCCGGGCGATCCTGCCGAGATCATCCTCGGGCTGGACGCCTCGCCCGAGGCACGGACGGCGCTTCGAGACCAGCTCGGGCTGAACCGGCCCGCCCCCGTCAGGTATCTGACGTGGGTGGCCGGCGCGTTGCGGGGCGACCTGGGCGAGTCGATCGTCTACCAGCGCCCCGTGCGTGCCCTGATCGCGGATCGGCTGGGCGTTTCGGTTCCGCTGGCCTTGGGGGCCGCCCTGATCGCCGGCCTGATCGCGCTGCCGCTGGGCCTGCTCGCGGCGCTTCGTCGGGGCACCTGGGTCGATCCCGTCGTGACCTCGGTCGCGCAGCTGGGAGCTGCCGTACCGTCGTTCTGGCTGGGCTTGCTGTTCGTCCTGCTGTTCGCCGTCGAGCTCGGGTGGCTGCCGGCTGGAGGCTTCTCGCCCTGGGCTCGCGATCCGGTCGCCAGCATGCGGAGTCTCGTTCTGCCGATGCTGGCGCTGGGCCTCGGCCAAGCAGCGGTCATGACGCGCATGACGCGGTCGTCCATGATCGAAGCGTTGGCGCAGGATTACGTCCGGACGGCACGCGCCAAGGGGCTTCCACCGGCTCGCGTCACCTTCGGCCACGCGCTCCGGAACGCCCTGGTCACGCTGGTCACGATCCTCGGGCTGAGCCTCACCAACGTGTTCATCGGTTCGATCGTGATCGAACAGGTCTTCGCCCTTCCTGGGCTCGGGCAGCTGGCGCTCACGGCGATCGGCACGCGCGATCTGCCTCTCGTCCAGGGGGAGATTCTGCTCTACGCCACGACCATCATCGTGTTGAGCTTCCTGGTGGATGCGTCGTACGCGCTGCTCGACCCGCGGATTCGGTACGAGGCATGAGCACCACCTGGAGGTCGTCTTCGGCTGGGCGGCTGCTGCGGCGAGCGGGGCCGAGCTTCTGGATCGGGGGCGCCCTCATCGTCGTCGTCGTCGCCGCAGCGCTGGTCAGCTTCGTGTGGACGCCGTACCCGCCCAACGCTCTCGACTTCTCCGTGCAGCTGCAAGGTCCTAGCTGGAGCCATCCGCTGGGCACCGACCATTTCGGGCGCGACCTGCTCAGTCGCGTGCTGGTCGGGGCGCGCTCGACGCTGTACGTCGGGGTTCTGGCCGTCGGGCTCGCATTGGGCCTCGGCAGCACCGTCGGTCTCGTGTCGGGCTGGGTGGGCGGATGGGTCGACGACGCCGTCATGAGGCTCGTGGACGTGCTTTACGCGTTTCCTGCGATTCTGATGGCGCTGCTCCTCGCCGCGGTGTACCGCCCTGGCACGTTTACGGCGATGACGGCCATCGGCCTCGCGACCGTCCCGATCTTCGCCCGTATCGCGCGATCGTCGGCGTTGACTCTTCGTTCGGCACCGCACGTCGAGGCGGGTCGCGCCTTGGGGGCACGACCTCGCGAGGTGCTGCTGCGTCACGTCGTTCCTGGCGCGCTGTCTCCTCTCGTGATCCAGGCCAGCCTGAGCCTGTCGGTCGCCGTGCTGGCCGAGGCGGCCCTGAGCTTCCTGGGCCTGGGCACCCCGCCGGACGTGCCTAGCTGGGGCAACATGCTGCGCGAGGCTCAAGGGTTTCTCGCCATGAGTCCGTATCCGGCGCTCGTCCCCGGGTTGGCGATCGTCGCGACCGTGCTGGGATGGAGCCTTCTCGGTGACGGCCTCCGCGACCTGTTGGACCCTCGGCTCCGCTGACCTGTCCATCTGCGTCGTGGACGGGTCGGCAACAACGCTTGCGTACGGCAACCGGGATGCAACCCTCCTCGGACAACACTCCTCTTAGGCGGGAAACCAACCGGAGGAGGTTGTCGATGTCGCAAAGCACGTTAGGCGTCCACGTCCACTCGTCGCATCCAGCGTTCCTGAGTCTGATCCAGGAGGTGATGGAGCGACCGGACGTGGAGCCCCACGGAACGGGAGAGTCGGGCGTCGCGCACGTCTTGCTCGACTTCCCGCTCACGTGGACTCTTTATCAGCTCGAGCGTCTCGATAGCATCGATCGTGCTCGCACCCTCATCGTCACGCAAGCGACGCATCCTGCCTACCTCGATTGCCTCGCGAGCTACCACGTCAGCGGCGTCGCGACGACCACGGACTCTCACGGCATCATCGCCGGTCTCTACGCAGCGGCGTCAGCGCAGCGCAGCTACCATTACCGCTCACCGTTGACGTTCATGGAGCTCCGTGTGGTCCGCCTGCTTCTGATGGGGTACGACACGCAGCGCGCAGCGAAGGATCTGGGCGTCTCGTACAAGACGGTGAACGCGCACGTCTCGAACGCGCTCTGCAAGCTGGGTTACGACAACCGAGCCCAGCTCGTCGTCCACCTGATGGGCGTCGATCCCGACTCCGACATCTTCGGCTGAGTCAGAGCCCCCACTCTCCGCGAATCCGGCGTACACGAGCTCGAATGAGCGGGTACGCCGGATCATCTTTGGGCGTGAGGTCCTTGGCCGCTTCCCACAGCTCGAGGTCCTCCGGGAACTTCCGGGCCAAGCGCACCGCCAGGTCCGCCTCGCCCGCGTGCATCACAGCCTGTCGAACGGCTTCGTCGATACGCTCGCGCGCTCGAATCACACCCGGCGCCTCCGACTCGGGTAGCAACGGTCCCTTGTACAACTCCAGTGCCTGGCGGGTATCCCCCGCGGCAAGGCAGGTTTCGAGGTCGACGGCGTCAACGTAGGGAGCCACGGCAAACCTATAAGGAATTGACTGAATATCGATGATCTGTCGAGCCCGCGAGACTGTCGCCTTTAGGGTACTCATTTGGCCCATCTCACCGTAAAGCTCGTACAGGAGTGCCTCGCCATTCAACCCCTCTGGATGCATTGCCAGGATGACGAATAGCTCGGCAAATCGCAAACTCAACCTGCGGCGGTTTCCTTGCTCCTCGAGGAGGCGGCTTCCGAAAACATTCAGGCGCACACGGTGCCCTGAACCTGACCCCACTAGTCGTTGAAGGCGGTCTACGTCGGCGTCCGGAGGCGCGAGGAGCACCCAACCGCTCCGCCCTAGACCAATAAGCACCTCAGAGTGCCCCAGCAGAAGACTATGTGCCAGACGTTCATTGCCACTTCGGAGCTCGTTCGCTGCAGCAGCGATCGTCAACTCCGCACGGAGTACAGCATCCGAAGCCACGAGTTGCTCCGAGAGCAACTCGCTCACGACCCTACGGTCCAGAGAGCCTCGCGCGGCTTTGATGAGTACGTCGGCTGCTCGAAGCCCAATCTTCTCGCTTTCATCCGAATGCCCAGCTAGTTCCTCTGCCACGGCCAGAGCAGTCGCCGCCTCGTCGAAGCGCCTCTGATGCAACAAGCCACGGACGAAATGCCGAGCCGCATAGCCTGGTAGTTGCGAAGAAAACTGACGGTAGAGCGACTCGTAATAGCGAGTTGCTTCCGCCGGACGTCCATTGACTAGCGCGTAGTCACCAAAGGTCGATACCAGGCCCTCGAGGGTTGGGGGCAGACCCACATCAACGCTGATCTGCACCCGTTTCAGTTGCTCTTCGCCAGCCTCGATATCGCCCACGAGCAACTGTGCGTAGGTCAGAAGATTGATGCTGGACAGGCGAAGCAGTTCCTCGCGAATGTCCCACTTCCTCAAGTCTTCGAGACTCTTCCTCGCCCAAAGTATTGCTCGGCGATACTCACCCAATTGAACATAGACCGATCCGATGCTGTTTGAGAGCTGGATGGATCGATGGTGCCTTCGCGCTTTGCGATACCCGTCAAAAGCCTCCTTGAACAGCGAGATGCCTTGAGTCAGATCACCCATCACAACATTCAAAAATCCGACGGCCGCAACAGTCTCGGGTGTTCGCGCGACGCTCATCGCGCGTTGCGCAATGGACATCGCCTCTTTGGGCCGAACGACTGACGCATATGCGGCTGAAAGGGCTGGGGCTTCTCGAGCGTACTTTTCAAGATACGCAGCCACCTGGTCTTGGATTTCGCTCTGTTCACCGAGACCGGCGTACGCTTGGAACCACCAGTATCTGGCAACGGGATGCCTTGGAAAATCAATAACAAGCCGCGTTAGGAGATGCTTGAATCTTAAGACCTGTCCCTGTGCGAAGTACGCTTCTCCCACGTCATCAAGCATCTCAAGCGATTGGCTGTTGCTGAGACGAACCGCATCCTCGAACGCATTCGTAAGCTCGGCTTGGGACAAAACCGGAGGTACGTCTTCGACCCGTCGGCGGGAAGACAATCGAGCTGCACGAGCATTTTCCGATTGACCGCGTAGGGACGAAAGGTTCATGCCGTCTGAGTGTGATTGTAAGAAATGCTCGTATGGCACGCCTGCGACCGCCGCGTTGTCGCCCAAGAGCTGTTGATTAACCCCTTCGTCAGCACCTGTCATTTCACGAACCTCAGCTGGCGTGACCTCAAGGTCTTTCTCGGTCATTACGTCACCTGAGAAATCAGCAACGAGGCTACGCCATTCCTTTGTCTCGCCTGACCCGGCGACTGCAACCTTCAATCTGAATCGAGATCTTATCGACGTGACAACGGCGGCTCGGCAAAAAGCTGCGTTGTGGTCGCCATCGTTTACAAGAAGGAATAGAGGCCCCAGTTCTTCTGAAAGGCCCACGAGGTAGTTCAGTGCATACGAGTAAGGCATGCCGGTGCCGAACAAGGTCGCGCCCACAGACTCACGGACGGCACGGCTCAACTTGTTGCCGATGGCGACTGAATCATCGCCCGCTTCAAGGGTGATCCAGATGAACGACGTAGATGCACCAGCAATTTCCTCAAAGACATACGACAGACCAAACTCCGGACGAGCATCGACAATCGTTGACGTCGATCGGAACACAATGGCTTTCGTCTGTCTTTCAAACCAGCCCAATGCGATTCTCCCGTGTTGTCGGTGACACGAAGAGCCGGTCCACGTGGCCGACGGCAACTAGGATGTCGGCTACACATACGCCGGTTTCGTTCGACATGCTCGCCTTAAGTATATTTGCCAGCAAATGCAGGGTGAGCCACTCTAATGATTTGCCGACATGTTGTGCGATATGAACCCCGTGTCTCGAACACTGGCGCCGGCGAAAAACTTCATAATCGATCACATGGTCGCTGTGGAGCACCCATCTCGTACATCGAGCGTCAGACTGGGACAGATTGAAGCCTTCGTACAATGGGGTTCCGACACTCATGCTCACACAATTAAGCGGGCCCGCAATCAATGCGGACCCGCTCAGTCAGTTTGCCGGAGAGTTAGCGCTGCGAAAGATGAACGCCCGCGAGAACCATCAACGGAACGTTAACAACAGCAACGAAGAGTGCAGTAGCGAAGATGCGCTTTCCAGTGTTCTTCATTTTGTCCCATCCTCTTCTTGCACCCAGTACAGGTGCACAAGCACCGTCCCAGGCCTCCCAACCTGTTCTCGGACGATGTTGTTGGGGTCTCCCAACCCCAACGCTCTGGGTGATTAAACACCCACTTCTGACCGGTTTTGCTTAGGTTGTGGCTATCGAACCTCTCCCAAGCTCCCGATCTCTTCCGAATACGGCGGTGACAACCACCGTTACGTTGGGGGCCTCCCAACCCTTGTTCCAACGTGATCGGAAAGTAGCACGCGATGCTTGAAAGCGTCAAGAGAAAAAGCGAACAGGCTCAAGGCCGCCATTTTCTCCGCACCGAACCCGAGTCAACTCCGTTGACGTATCGTGTGCGGCATGGCGGAGGACAGCCACATCAGAAGTCGCGTTGAAGAAGTTCACCCTGGAGCCATGCTTGAAAGCGTCGTCCAAGGGTGGGTATACCTCGAAGACTTCGATAGAGGTATTGAAGCCTATCGCCACATTGAAACGCCGACAGCCGACGACGATCGATGGCTTGGCGTCTGTCATTTCCAACGCGTTGAAGATGCTCTTGCACAGCAAGCATTCGAAAGAGCGATTACAAAAGGGCAGCAGGCGGCCAGAGTCAACCTCGCGCATCTGCTTAGAATGTCAGATCGTGCCGATCGCGCGACCGATGAACTTCAGAATGTGGATTTCGCCCGGTTGACCCCATACGATCAGGTCTTTTTCCTTCGCGTGAAGAGTATCCACGAAGAGACAAACGGGAACCTTCGCGAAGCACTTCGCTTCTCTGAAGAGGCGTGGCGAAGGCTTCAAGGCATTCCAGAGTTCTCGATCCTCGCGCCATCCATTCTGTCTCAACTGGGAATTCTTCACGGGCGTATAGGTCGTGCCCAACGGGCCATATGGTTTCTCGAGCGAGGCATTCAACTGACCTCTGGCCTCCAACAACTCAAGGCTCGCATTCGTTGGGCAACGGTCTTGGTAGCGCAAGGTCGAACCGCTGATGCCACTGAGGCGCTGGCCAACGTAGATCCATCCATGATTCCGGAACCAATGACAGTCGAAGTCGAGTGGCTTAAGGCTGAAATCGCTTGGTTACTTGGAAACAGCGAAGACGCCCTGCAGCGCTACGCCGTCGCCATCGCCGTCGCTCAGCGCCATAATGTGGTCTACGAAGAGTTCCTTTGTCAGTTAGCCCTTTCAACCATCTTTGCGTTCCGGGGTGAAGATGCTTTGGCAACCGAGCACCTACAAAGAGCACAAGGGCTTGTAAGTGATCGCTCTGACCAACTGACGTATCGGTTTCGCGAGATACTCATCTTCTCGGCAATTGGGCTGTACAGAGACGATCATGCCATCCGAGAGTTGCTTGAGACCTCAGAAGCCTTTGGCGATATGGGCTTACTTCAAGAACAAGGATTCGTTCGCTTTCACATATGCCATCTCAAGAAACGAAGTGGCGACAGTTCCTATACAGAGGAGCTTGACGCTATATATCTACTCGCTAAGAGTCTTCAGAACCCAGCTTTTCTTGAACGTGAGCTTCGGCTCGTTCCCACGATGAAAGATGTCATCGAAATGGAGCTCCCAGCCTAGCTCCGGTAGCACTACCCGTTACGTGGTCAGGGTAAGAACTTTGTAAGACCCCATCGATACACTCAAGTCGTGGATTCGAGGTGACTCTCCCCTTGTCATCGCCTCGCTCCCATTCTCTTCCGAACGGCGGACCCCGTACCTCCCATACGGGGTTCGCGCCTTTTGTGCCACAGACATGATTCTCGTGCCCGCCAGGTGTCGACGGGCCGCGCCGAGCCCAGGCTGGCCCTCGTCCGCCTCTCGGCCGCGTTCCTTGCGGTCGGGTCGCGATTTGTGGTTTAATCGATATTTGCGTAAGCATCCCACGCTAGGAGGACCCCCTTTTCATGGACGACCAGAAAAACCCGGCCGAGGAACGCCCGATCCCGGCCACCGACCAAGCCCCGGAGGAAAGTGCGAGCCAGGCCCCATCTGCGGTTGCCGAGCAGGGCGAAGGCGCCGTGGAGGCACACGACACGAACTCGTCAAACGGCTCCTCCGATGCGTCCGCCACCCAACCAGCAGCTGCCGAAAGCTCCGACATGGAAGAAATGACCATGGAGGACGTCTTGGCCGCCAGCGACGAGCAGCTCGCTCGTAAGCCCGTCCATCGCGGAATGATCACCAACGGTGAAGTCATCATGCTCGCGCAGGACGGCATCATCGTCGACGTAGGCGCGAAGATCGAAGGGCTGTTGCCATACAACCAGCTGTTCGAGTTCGATGCCGACGCCGAAGAAGCTGCCAAGTACTTCAAGCCCGGCGACGAGATCCAGGTGTTCGTCGTGCGTTCGGACGTTCCGAACAACACGATCATCCTGTCCAAGAAGCGCGCCGATCAGGAACGCGCCTGGAACTTGCTCCAAGAGATCTTCGAGGCCGAGAAGCCGGTCGAAGTCGAGATCGTCGAGAAGGTCAAGGGCGGCCTCGTCGCCAACCTCGGCATTCGTGCGTTCCTGCCGGCCAGCCAGGTCGACATCCGACGGGTCAACGACCTGAGTCCGTTCGTCGAGCAGAGGATTCGCGTCAAGATCATCGAGCTGAACCGGCGCCGCAACCGCGTCATCATCTCGCGCCGCGCGATCCTCGAGGAAGAGATCAAGGAGCAGAAGGCCGAGACGCTCCAGAAGCTCGAGCCCGGCCTGCGTCTCGACGGCGAAGTGGTCGAGATCACCGATTTCGGTGCCTTCGTCAACCTGGGCGGCATCGACGGCCTGGTGCACCGCAGCGAGCTGACCCACGGCCGCTTCAACCACCCGCGCGACGTCGTGAAGGTGGGCGAGAAGGTCAAGGTCGAAGTTCTCGACATGGACCTCGAACGCGAGCGCATCAACCTGTCGATGAAGACGCTCGTCTCGAACCCGTGGGACGACGTTCTCTCGCGCTACCAGATCGGCGAGAGGGTGTCGGGCAAGGTCACGAACCTCACGCAGTTCGGAGCGTTCGTCGAGATCGAGCCCGGCCTCGAGGGCCTGATCCACGTCAGCGAGATGAGCTGGACCAAGCGCGTGCGTCACCCCAAGGAGATTCTGACCGAGGGGGACGAGGTCGAAGCGATGATCCTCAAGATCGACACGAGCCAACAACGGATCTCGCTCGGTCTTCGTCAGACCCAACCCGATCCGTGGAGCTCGCTCCCGGACCGGTACCCGCCTGGAACCGAGATCACCGGCCCGATCACCGGCATCACCGACTTCGGTGTGTTCATGGAGATCGAGGAAGGGATCGAGGGCCTCGTGCACATCAGCGAGCTCGCGCACGAGCACATCGAAAGCATCACCGATCACTTCCAGCGGGGCGACGAGATCACCGCCGTGATCCTCAACATCGATCCGGTCGAACAGCGTGCCAGCCTTTCCCGCAAGCGTCTTCTCCCCTACACCGCGACCAGCCTCGACGCGATGCCGACCGGCGCCCCCGCGGCGCGAGGCGGCCAGCGGAAGGGCCGCCGTGGTGGACGACGCAGCGCCGAGATCGACTACGACTACAGCTACGCCGAAACCGGCGGAGGCCAGTCGCGGGCGACCACGAAGCTCGGAGACGTCTACGCCGACCTGTTCGCCCAGTTCGGACTCGGCGAGGGCACGGAAGACGCCACCACGGAAGCGGCTGCGACGGACGAGACCGAATCGGCCGAAGCCGACACCGAAGTCGACGAGTCCGCAGGTGACGAGTCCGCCGGTGACGAAGCGGTGACAGCCGATGCCGTCACGGACGAAGCGTCCACTCGTGAAGAGGTCCCCGCGACCGAAGCTGCACCCGAGGCCGCCGCACCACAGGCGACCGAGCCGACGAGCGACGCGGCAGCTCCTGCCGAACCGGCTGAAGAGCAGCCGCGGACGGAACAGCCCGCTTCGACCAGCGAGCCCGCCGAAGCAGGTAGCGACACGGAAGCGGCCGAGAAGCCGTCCGGTACGACCGAAAGCGCCATCGACGCAGCCGAAGCGGCCGCCATGCTGACGGCAGCGTTCCGCGAAGGCAAGCGTCCGAAGAAGGAAGAAGAAGCGCAGGGCCAAGAGAACGAGAAGGACGAAGAGAAAGACGAAGAGAACAAGGAAGGAGCCTGAGGCTCCTCGGGGCTTCCGAGCTCCCGTCGCAGCGAGGCTGACGGCCTCCGAGGCGACATCGCACGACCCGCACCGCAACGACCCGCACCGCAATGATGCGTCCCGCCGAAAGAATCGGCGGGACGCGTCGTTCACTCCATCGAGGGTCCGTGCGGCTCGCATCACATCCGGCGCAAGCGATCGATCCTCTCCTGAATCGGTGGATGCGTCGACCACCACCCCGTGGCGTTCAAGCGAGCGATGGGATTGACGATGAACATGTGTCGTACGCCCTCGCTGGCCTGCAGCGGTGCGCCACCGTAGTCGCGGAGCTTCGTGAGCGCCCGCGCCAAACCTTCGGGATTCCGAGTGATGTAGGCGCCGGTCGCGTCGGCGAGGTACTCGCGTCGCCTGCTGACGGCGAAATGCAGCAGGGTCGCCATGATCGGCGCGACGACCATCAACACCAGGACGGCGATCATCGCGAACACCTGTCCACGTCCCCCTCCCGACGAACGCCGGCGACCGAAGCGCATCCAGCGCCAGACCAGGTCACGGAGAACCACGATCGCGCCGACGGTGGCCGCCAACAACGACATGAAGCGAATATCGTAGTTCCTGACGTGGGCCATCTCATGCGCCACCACGCCTTCGAGCTCCTGTCGATCCAACAGGTCGAGCAAACCCGTCGTCACAGCGATCGCAGCCTTCGAAGGATTCCGCCCGGTCGCGAACGCGTTCGGTGCCGGATCGTCGATCACGAACACGCGGGGCGTCGGGACGCCCGCGCCGATCGCGACCGCCTCCGCGACGTTCACCAGGTAGCGCTGCTCCTCACGGCTCGCACGGCGCGCCCCGGCCGCCGCCAAGGCGATTCGGTCGCTGTACGCCCACGCCACGGCGCTTTGAACCCCCGCCACGCCCACGGCCACCGCCACGAACACGCCGGCCCCCGCCGGATCGAACGCGAGGGCCAGCAACCACCCGATCAGTGCGAGGATCGCCGCGAGCGCCAGGAACAGCAGCCACGATGCCCTCTGGTTCGCGGTCCGCGTCGCGTACAGGTCGATGCGACGCCCGGTCACGTGATCGGTGATCACGTCCGGGACGCGCGACGCTCCGGGCTTGGTCACGGCTCAGCTCAAGCGAACGAGACCTGGGGCGTCTCGCGGTCGCCTTCGGCGATCTCCAGAAAGACGTGCTCCTTCTTGCCCATCGGACCCGCGATGAACACGCCGGGCACCGTCTCGATCGCATTGTTGAACTGAAGCACCGCGTCGTTGTAGAACTGCCTGGCGTACGCGATCTTGTTCTCCACCGCCGACAGCTCTTCCTGCAACAGCTTGAAGTTCTCGTTGGCCTTGAGATCCGGGTACGCCTCGCTGATCGCGAACAGCCGACCCAACGCCTGGCTCATCATGTTCGCCGCTTCGGCGCCCTCGTCGGGCGTCTGGGCGTTCATCATCGCTTGGCGCGAGCGCGCGACCTGCTCGAACACGCCTTTCTCGTGCGACGCGTAGCCTTTGACCGTCTCGACCAGGTTCGGAACGAGGTCCGCCCGACGCTTGAGCTGGACGTCGATCTGGCTCCACGCGTTCTCGAACCGATTCTCCAGCGTGATGATTCGGTTGTAGATGGCGACGATGAACGCGACGATCGCCGCCAGCACGACCAGTGTGATCAAGAATCCCATGACGACCTCCTGACCGACAGTCTATGACGTCGAGAGTCGACGCGGCTGTATGGATTCCTGCGCGAGCGAGCTCCGTCGGCAACGAGCTCCGTCAAGGGCGTCCTAGCGCGAGCGGTCCCGGATGACGCCGCCACCCAGGAGACGATCTCCGTCGTAGAGAACCAGCGACTGACCGATCGTGACCGCGAACTGCGGTGCGTCGAAGCGGACGGAAAGCGTGTCGCCCGCGAGCTCCAGCTCCGCCGGAACGGGGGCCTGCCGGTAGCGCACCTGCGCCATGACCCGCGTCGGCAGCTCGTCCGGATCGCACAGCAGGTTCACACGGTCAGCGCTCAAGGTCGACCAGGCGCACATCTCCCGGGGGCCGACGACGACCGTGTTCGTGTCCGGCTCGAGGTCGATCACGAAGCGTGGCTCGTGCGACTTGAACAGCCCCAAGCCGCGCTTCTGGCCGATCGTATAGAACTGGACGCCGTCGTGACGCCCGACGACCTCGTTGTCGCGCGACGCGTCGACCACCGGTCCCGGTCTCGCTTCGCTGTTGCGCTGAAGGTGGTCCTGGACCGAGTCCGCGACGAAGCACAGTCCCGAAGAGCTCTTCTTGTACGCGGTAGCGAAGCCGCGCTCGGCCGCCATCCGACGGACCGCGGGCTTCGTCATCTCCCCCAGCGGAAAGAGCAGGTAGGGCAGCACCTCGCGCGGCAGCGCCCACAAGAAGTAGGTCTGATCCTTGTCGTCGTCCAGGCCGCGGTGCAGCTCCACGCCCCGGGCGCCGTCGACCCGGCGGACGAAATGGCCGGTCGCCAGGAACGACGCACCAAGCGCCTGCGCGCGAGCCGCCAGCCGACCGAACTTGATCTCGCGGTTGCACCAGACGCACGGATTGGGCGTCTCGCCCGCCTCGTAGCTGGGTACGAACGGCTCGACGACCACCTTCTCGAACGTCTCGCGCGCGTCGAGCATGTAGAACGGGACGTCCAGACCGTCGGCGATGCGCCGCGCGTCGTACGCGGCTTGCGGACTGCAGCACAGGTCGTACGCACCCGCCTCGCGGTCGTCCGGCCAGAACCGCAGCATCGAGCCCACCACCTCGAACCCCTGGTCGTGCAGCAACGACGCCGCGACGGACGAGTCCACGCCTCCCGACATGGCGACGAGCACCTTCGGGCGGTCGGACGCGTCGGCCGACGAGGCGGAGCGTGAGGAGGCGGGGTCGGTGGGCACGTCGATCATCACGGCCGCTCATGGTAGCCGACATGGCCCGGCGGTACGGGCGACGCAGGCGACGATGGCGACGAGGTTGGTATCCTCGCAGCGGAGGTCGAGCGTGAGGATCGTACGCATCGTTCAGATCGTGATCCTGATCATCGCCGTCGTGTACGTCGCGGTCGTGCAGAACGCCAATCCCGACGGGCTGTCGCTGCCGGGCTTGTTGCCGCTTCCGGTATGGCTCGTCGTAAGCCTGACCGCCATCGTCGCGTTCCTGGCCGGCTGGCTCCCCGCGACCGTGCGCGCATGGAGGCTCGGGCGGGACGTGAGCCGGCTCGAACGCCGGGTCGCCGATCTCGAGTCGCACGTCCCCAGCTACGATCGCGTGCGAAGCGCGCCCGTCATCCCGGATCGTGCCCCGCCGGCCATGACGGACGAAAGCGAAGGCCAGCGGAGAACCACGGACCCCGACGACGCCGAGCGTACGGACGGGTGACGGCCGACGTCATCGGCGTTTCGCCGGCGGAGGTCGCTCATGAGACGCCGGACCGGCCGCACGTTCGTTGGAGCGCACGCCCGGCGGCGCCCCCGGCCGACGTCGAGCGGATCGTCACCCGTTTGGGCGTCCCACCGCTGCTCGCCTCGGTGCTGTGGGCCCGCGGCCTCGCGGGGGACGAGGCGCAACGAGCGCTCGATGCTCCTCTCGCCCCGTCACGGATTCCGACGCTCGACGCCGCCGCCGATCGGCTGGCCCAGGCGCTCGAGCAGGGCGAGCGCGTCCTGGTGCACGGCGACTACGACGCCGACGGCATCACGGGCACCGCGATCCTGGTGCTCGGCTTGCGCGCGCTGGGTGGCCGCGTCGAGCCGTTCTTACCGAACCGTCTGACCCACGGCTACGGCGTCCATCCCGACCTCGTGGACCGTCACGCCCAACGGTGCGATCTGTTCATGACCGTCGACTGCGGCATCACCAACGTCGCCGAGGTCGCGCGTCTCGCCTCGAGCGCCACGGACGTGATCGTGACCGATCATCACACGCCCGGCGACCGACTCCCGGACGCCCTGATCGTTCATCCGCGACTATCTGCGGACGGCCGCGCCGGCCCGGCCACCGGCCCGGGCGAGCCGACCGGCGCCGGCGTCGCGTTTCACCTGTTGTGGCGGCTGCACACCCGCTTGGGGCTCGAGGACCCGCTGGCGTACGTGGATCTCGCCACGATCGGCACGGTGGCCGATGTGGCGCCGCTGCTGGGCGAAAACCGTGCTCTGGTGCGTGAAGGCCTGGCGCGGATGGAGGCGTCCGCGTGGCCGGGCGTTCGAGCGATGATGAAGCAATCCAAGGTGAAGGGGGCGCCGACCGCGCGAGACGTCGCGTTCACGCTCGCGCCCCGGCTGAACGCGGCAGGCCGACTGGGCGAGCCCGAACGCGGCCTGGAGCTTCTGATCAGCGGTAGCGAACGAAAGGCGCGCGAGCTGGCCGTCTACCTCGACGCGCGCAACGACGAGCGCAGACGGATCCAGGACGAGATGTTCGAAGCGGCCCTTCGGCAGGTGGACGTCGCCGCTCCGGCGATCGTCGTGGCCGACGACGCGTGGCACCCCGGCGTGATGGGCATCGTCGCCAGCAAGCTGCTCGAGCGCTTCTACCGGCCGACGTTCATCATGGCGCGGGGGCAGGGCAGCGTGCGCAGCACGCCGGGCATCTCGGCCGTCGAAGCGCTGCGGTCGACCGCCGGCGAGCTCGTGCGCTACGGCGGTCACGAGGCCGCGGCCGGCTTCGCGATCCAGGCCGAGCGGATCTCGGCGTTTCGCGATGGAATCTACACGTTCGTCGCCGCCCATCCCCAGCCGACTCCGGAGATCACGGCAGACGCGCTTCTCAGCCCGCAGCAGGTCGACGAGGACCTGTGGCGGGCCGTTCAGCAGCTCGAGCCGTTCGGAGAGGGCCACCCCGCGCCACGCTTCGCGCTGTGCGACGTGCTCGAGGCCTCGCGGGCCGTGGGTCGCGACGGCCGCCACCTGCAGCTGCGGGTGCGCGACGTCAAAGGCGTGGCGTGGAACCTCGGCGACCGCGCGGCGGCGCTCCGACCCGGCATCGCGGTGCAAGCGGCCGCGACGCTGAGCGAGAACGTGTGGAACGATCGACGCTCGATCGAGTTCGTTGCGGAGGACGTGCGCAGCGCAGCTCCGCTGCGTCTCACCGTCGGGCCGGGCGCGGCGCGTCAGCTGCAGCCGCCTGCCGGCCGGACGCATCGGATCGCACGGGGACGACCGGACGTGGCTGGCGCGGGCAAGGTGCTGTCGCGCCTGCCGCTGGGCGACGATCCGCTGCGGGCGCACGAGCCGCTCGCGCGGCTGCTGGCGGACGAGGCGCCCATCTGGTTCGATCTGGACGCCGACGCCCAAGCGGCGGTCGTGCGTGCCGCCCGTCGCTACCCGACCGTGCACGACGTCCGGCGTGCCTGGCTCGCGATTCGGGCCGGGCGGCCCCCCGGTCTCGGACCGTGACGCGACGGCTCTGGCGCAGCGGATCCTGAACGAGCTCGATCTGCTCGACGAGCGCGGCCGTGCCCGCGCGGGCGCTCGCCGCGATCCGTACGGCTCCAGCACACTGGTCGCGGGTCTGCTCCAGCGGTACCGGCTCGAGACCGTGCTGAACGCCTACCGTCACCTGGACGATGTGGGCTTCGCGCGGACGGTGACGACGCTCTACACGTCCTCCTGACGACGCCGGCTCCTGGCGACGCCTGCCGTGACGCTGAAACGCCGTGGCATACTGCCGCCATGAACGCGAACGCTCGGACGTCACGGGATCCTTCGTCCCCTCTCGACGACGCTGCCTTGGCGGCCCTCGAGCGCGACCTGCGCGCCGAGGTTCGTGGCGAGGTGCGGTTCGACGACCGGGCACGGGCGCTGTACGCGACCGACGCCAGCCCGTACGAGATCGCGCCGTTCGGGGTGGTGGTTCCTCTCGACCGCGACGACGTGATCGCCTGCGTGCGCGTCTGCGCGCGTCACCACGCGCCGGTGCTGCCCCGGGGCGGGGGCACGAGCCTGGCCGGGCAGGCGGTGGGTCGCGCCGTCGTGATCGACGTGAGCAAGCACCTCACCGGCATTCTCGAGGTGGACCCGGACGGCCGGACGGCGACGGTGGAGCCGGGCGTGATCCGCGACGCGCTGAACGACGCCGTGGCGGTGAACGGGCTGCAGTTCACCCCGGACGTGAGCACCACGAACCGCGCGGCGGTCGGCGGCATGGTCGCGAACAACTCCGCGGGCACGCGCTCGATCAAGTACGGCAAGTCGGTCGACCAGACGCTGGCGATGACCGTGGTGCTCGCCGACGGCAGCGTCGTTCGGCTGGCCGAGCTGGACGACGCCAGCCTGGACGCGAAGTGCGCGCAGGACGATCTCGAGGGCGAGATCCACCGGACCGTGCGCCGGATCGTGCGCGACCACGAGGACGAGATCCGCGCGCGCTACCCGAAGGTGATGCGGCGGGTGGGCGGATACAACCTCGACGAGTTCACCGCCGGACGGCCGTTCAACCTCGCGAAGCTGGTCGCAGGGTCGGAAGGCACGCTGGCCGTGATCCTGGACGTCACCGTCAAGCTCGATCCGGTGCCCAAGCGCCGGATGCTGGCGATGCTGCACTTCGCGAGCTTGAAGGCGTCGCTCGAAGCGGTTCCGTTCATCAATCGCCACGGGCCGTCGGCCGTGGAGCTCCTCGATCGCGGCCTGTTCGAGCTCGGTGGGCGGAACCCGTCGCTGAAGCCTCTGCTGGGGTGGCTCCAAGGCATGCCGGAAGCCGTGCTGATGGTCGAGTTCGACGGGGCGGACGAGGCCGAGGTGCGTCGCGGCCTCGAAGCGCTCCGCGCCGATCCCGAGATCGACCGGCGCGTCTACCACGTCCACGAAGCGTGGAGCGAGCCGGAACAGAAGCAGATCCTGCAGTTCCGCAAGGACGGCCTCGGGATCTACGCGACGGTGGAAGGTCGGCACAAGCCCACCCCGTTCATCGAGGACGCGGCCATCCCGCCAGAGCACCTCGCCGAGTACATCCCCGCCGTGCAGGCGCTCTGTCGCGATCTGGGGGTGGACACCGTGTTCTACGGGCACGCCTCGGTCGGCGTGATCCACACCCGTCCGCTCCTCGACCTCAAGACGGCGGAAGGGCTCGAGCTGTACGAACGGATCTCGGACGGCGCGTTCGCCCTGGTGCAACGGTACGGCGGCTCGTGGTCGGGGGAGCACGGCGACGGCCTGATCCGTAGTCAGAAGAACCGCGAGCTGTTCGGCGACCGGCTGTACGAGGCGTTCCGCGAGCTCAAGGCGGCGTTCGATCCGCACGGGATCATGAACCCGGGCAAGATCACCGACGCGGCGCCGATGACGGAGAACCTGCGCTACGGCGCGGACTATCCGGCGGTGGCGCTCGACACCGTGTTCGACTTCGGCGAGGACGGTTTCCTGGGCGCCGTCGAGGCGTGCACCGGCGTCGGCGCCTGCCGCAAGGTGGACGTCGGCACGATGTGTCCGAGCTACATGGCGACGCGGGACGAAGACCACTCGACCCGCGGCCGCGCGAACGTCCTGCGCGAGGCGCTGAACGGTCGGCTGCCCGGCGGGCTCACCTCGAAACAGGTGTACGACACCCTCGACCTCTGCCTCGAGTGCAAGGCGTGCAAGGCCGAGTGTCCCAGCAGCGTCGACATGGCGAAGCTGAAGTACGAGTTCCTGCAACAGCACCACGACGTGCACGGCGTGCCGCTCGGGACGCTCGCGATCGCGAACGTCGCGCGCGTGGCTCCGGTCGGCCGAGCCCTCGCCCCGCTGGCCAACGCGCTGCTTCCCATGCCCGCCGTGCGCTGGATGATCGAGAAGGTCGTCGGTGTGGATCGTCGCCGCGAGCTGCCGGCGTACGCCGACGAGAGCCTGACGAGCTGGTTCCGTCGCCGAGGCGGCACGGCTTCGGCCCGGGGCGGCCGACGGAGCGACGACCCGGTCGCGGGCGACGGCCCGCGGCGGGTCGCGCTTTTCGCCGACACGTGGACGATGTTCAACGACACCGGGCCGGGACGCGCCGCCGTCCGCGTGCTCGAAGCGCTGGGCTATCAGGTCGAGCTGGTGCCGTACGGCTGCTGTGGCCGACCCCAGATCAGCAAGGGGCTGTTGCGCGACGCGAAGCGCGCGGCCACCCGGAACGTGGAGCGTCTCGCGCCCTACGTCCGTGCAGGCGTTCCGGTCGTCGGACTCGAGCCGTCGTGCGTGACCGCCTTCACCGACGACTACCGCGACCTTCTGCCTGGCGACGACACGAACGCCGTCGCCGACCACGTCCGCATGATCGACGTGTTCCTCGCCGGCGAGTGGACGCGCGGCCGCATCGACCCGGAGCAGGTGTTCCAGAAGTCCGACACCTCGCTGCTGTTCCACGGGCACTGTCAACAGAAGGCCGTCATGGGAACGGCTGCGGGGCGCGCCCTGCTGGGGTGGATCTCCGACGACGTCGAGGAGCTCGACGCAGGGTGTTGCGGCATGGCCGGAAGCTTCGGCTACGGCCACTACGACGTGTCGATGAAGATCGGGGAGCGACGGTTGTTCCCGGCCGTGCGCGAGCACGACGGCGAAACGGCGGCCAGTGGGTTCAGCTGCCGGCACCAGATCCACGACGGAGCGAACGTCCGGGCGCGTCACCTGATCGAGCTCTTGGCGGATGCGCTGATCGTGCCGGACCGACGCCCGCAGGCGGCGTCCGACGGGCACGGGCGGCGGTCAGGGGACCGGCAGGGCCTCAGCGCACCGGCGTCCGGGGGATCGCCGCCGGCAGTCGACTGACGAACTCGTTGTTCAGGGCGCTCGAGAACTCGGCGAACGACGCGACCGAGATGGCGTTGCGCTTCTGGCGTCCGACGAGCACCACCTCGTCGCCCACGTCCACGCCGGGAATGCCGGTCACGTCCACCATCGTGACGTTCATGTTCACGAGGCCCACGACGCGCGCCTTGCGTCCGCGGATCAGCACGTGGCCACGGTTGGACAGCGACCTGGGGTAGCCGTCGGAGTAGCCGACAGGCAGAACGGCGACGACGGTGTCGCGCGGCGCCTGGTAGGCGGTGCCGTAGCCGACGAACTCGCCGGCTGCGACGTGCTTCAGGTCCATCACGTCGGTCTTCCAGGTGAGCACCCGCTTGAGCGGGTTGTCGCGTTCCCTGCCGATCTGCGCCAGGTGCATGTTGTAGACGTCGGGGCTGGGCCAGAACCCGTACAGGGCCGTCCCGACTCGAACCAGGTCGTACACCGTCTCCGGAAACCCCAGCGCTGCGGCCGAGCAGGCCGCGTGGCGCAGCTTCGGCTCGAGGCCCGCCGCCCTCGCTCGACGCTCGAACGCCTCGAAGCTCCGCTGCTGTCGCACGATCCGGAACTGATTCGCGAGCGACTCGATGCCGGCGAAGTGGGTGGCGAGACCCTCGAACGACAAGGCGTCCGGATTCTCGCGGAGCAGGCGCACGGCCTGGTCGAACGGCTGGTCGGTCAGGCCGGTGCGATGGCCTCCCGTCTCGACCTCGAGGTGGACGCGGGCACGCTTTCCGACGGTCCGCGCGACGGCGAGCGCCTTGCGAAGCCGGCCTACGTCGAACACGTAGAAGTCGATCTCGTGACCGATCACCCACGGAAGGTCCTCGGGGTAGAGGATCCCCATGATCATGATTCGGCTCTCGTGCCCGCGCGCCTTCACGACCTCGAGCGCCTCCTTGCTGGAGGCCACCGAGAAGTGTCGAAGGCCGGCGCGCTCGGCCATCGGGACGAACACCGCGATGCCGTGGCCGAAGGCGTTCGCCTTCACGACCGAGCTGATGATGGGCGAGGGACCGATCTTGCGCCGAAGAAACCGGACGTTGGCGGCCAGCGCCGACTGGCTGAGCGTGATTCTGGACGAGTGGCGGGGAGCGGACGTCACGCCCACGTCGACCGGATCCATGCGCTGCAGGCTAGCACCGCTCACGTGCGTGCCAGGGGGACCGGTGCCGCGGGGCCGAGCACCGCAAGCGTCTCGCCGGCGGCCCTGGCGGCGGCCAGCGCGGCGTCGCTGACGCGGAGCTCGGCCAGGTCGCCGGTATCGCGGATCCAGGCGACGCGCGCGCGCTTCGGATCGACGCCGCAGGTCGCGAGGGCGAGGCGCACGCAGGAAGCGGCGTCGGGCATGACGACGGGAAGGCGGGCCGAGGCCAGCGAGGTGCTGGTGATAGCGTTCGTCCAGGTGGCGACCGGGTCGATCGCGTCGGCGAACGAGCGGGGCACGACGTCGGCGTGACCCATGCCGATCGCGTTGCCCTCGCTCGCGTCGGTCAAGGAAAGCAGCGCGATCCGTGTGGGATCGGGCGGCTCGTGCAGGCCGGACGGATGGCGACCGGTGACGTTGGGGTCCATGCCCAGCCCGCTCACGTCCTTGCCGGCGCGCTCGACGACGAGGAGGTCCAGCTTCTCGAACGGGAGGCGCGGCATGCGGCGCTTGGCGTCGCGGAGAAGCTCCGGCTCGCGCTCCGCGACCCACGCGCCGGGCACGGCCTCGATCCGGGCGGGTCGCCCCGAGGCGTCCTCGACCACGGCGACGCCGATCACGGGCGGATACGCGCGCAACAGCGCGTCACGCGCCTGCTCGAGCCGCGACGCGAACCCCTCGTACCCCTTCGCATGCAGCGCCGCGGCGCCGGGGCGCTTGCCGAGCCCGACGACCAGCATCTTCGTCAGCCCGGACTCGATTCGGCCTCGGAAGCCGGTGTGCGACTTCACCCGGTTCAGAACGACGATCGCGTCGGCCGAGAGCGCGACCTGCGAGGCGTGCAGCGCGGTTCCGTCCTCGAGTCGACCGATCACGGTCGTGGCGTCGTCGGCGTCGACGGTCGTCCCGGGCCGGACCAGCCCGTAATCGGTCAGGACGCGTGTCTGCCCTTCCGGCGTGCCGCCGCCGTGGCTGCCCATGGCGGGCATCAAGAACGGCGCCGCCCCCGCCGCGCGCAACGCCGAGAGGACGCCCGCCACCAGCTCCGGGTACGCTCCCAGGCCTCGACTTCCCAGCGCGACCGCCACGCGCGCGCCTGCGTCGAGGACCGTGTCCCTCAGCGCGTCGGCGACAGCGTTCGCTGCCGCCATCCCGGGATCGTGGAGCTCGGTGGGCACGACCGGCAGCCGCACGGGCGTCAGGTCGGGAACGTCGAGGTCGCGAATCGCGGCCGGAAGCAGGTCGTCAGGAACGACGACCTCGATGCGGCTGCGTCGGGGCGTCGCGGTCTCGTCAGCCGTCATGGCGGAAGCAAGACACGACACGCTCGGCCGTGTCAAGCGCAGCGCCGCTCACATCGCATCCGGCGCCTCGACGCCCAACAGGTCGAGGGTCGCTGCCAGCGTCCTTCGCACGGCGCCCACCAGCGCCAGTCGGGCCTCGCGCAGGCCGGGCGCCGCCCGGAGCACCGGGGTGTCGGGCCTGCCGTCGGGACCGCGGTGGTTGTAGTAGCCGTTCCAGGCGGTCGCCAGGTCCAGGGCGTACTGCGCGACCAGGTGCGGAGCGAGCTCGCGCGCGGCCTGCGCGCGCACCGCGGGGAGGCGCGCGATCTGACGGGCCAGGCGAAGCTCCAGCGGGCCCAGCTGCGAGAAGTCGGCCGCCGCCGCGTCCAGCTCGGCCTCGTCCGCCGCGCGGAGGATGCTGGCGGCACGAGCGTGCGCGTACTGGACGTAGGGGGCGCTGTCGCCCTGCAGATTGAGCGCCTGTTCCCAACGGAAGTCGATCACGCGCTTGGCCTCGCTCTTGAGCATCGCGAAGCGCAGCGCGCCCAGGCCGACCTGGCGCGCGATCTCGTCGGCCTCGTCGAGCTCGGGGTTCTTCTCGGCCATCACCGCACGCGCCCGGCGGGCGGCTTCGACGATGACCTCGTCGATCGCCAGCGTGATGCCCTTGCGGCCGCTCATCGGCCGTCCCTCGAGCGTGACGACCTCGTAGGCGAGATGCTTGCTGTTGCTGAACGCCTCCGCGCCTTCGGGCGTTCCGGACAGCGCCAACGCGGTCCGCACCAGCGTCTGGGGATGGCTCTGGCGCACGTCGATGACGTTGACGATCTCCTGGGCGTGGGCGAACGAGCGACCTGCGGGCCGAGGGTCGCCGCCTGGAGCGCTGGTCCAGAGGCGGTGACCGCTGGGCTGCTGGGCGAACTCGGCGTAGCCGAGTCCCTCGAAGATGCCCGCCTTCCAGAACTGGTAGCCGATGTCCTTCGCGACGTACATCGCGTTGCCGTCGCTGCGGACCAGCACGACCTGCGGCTCTTCGAGTCCCGGAATGAACTCGCCGACGTCCATCACGAGCGCCCCGGCGAACTTCCCGTCGCTGGGGCGGTCGGTGTACGGACTGTTCTCCAACACCTCGAGTCCGCGTGCGAGGAAGCCGGCGGCGACGACGTCGGACTCCCAGACGAGCACGTCGTACTCGGCGCCGAGGCGCCAGAACGTCTGCAGCTGGGCGTGCACGATGGCGGACACGTCGTGACGCAGCTCACCGCGCTCGAGCCGGTGCATGGTCTCGCGCACGCCGGCCTCGATCTCCTCGGCGTTCTCTTCCTTGGCGTCCCCCAGCCGGACGTAGAGGCGGCCGTACCAGTGGTCGAGCTTCTCCTCGCCGTTCCACGCCTCGCCGAAGTAGCGGGCCGCGAACAGGCTTTCGGCGGCTTGGCGGCCGGTGTCGTCGATGTAGTTCTGGACCTCGACGTCGTAGCCGTCGGCGCGCAGGATCCGGGCGACGGCGTCGCCGAGGACGATGTTGCGCAGGTGCCCGACGTGCGCCTCTTTGTTGGGATTGACGCTGGTGTGCTCGACGACGACCTTGAGGTCGCGGCTCGGCGCGACCTGCCTGTCGGCGACGAGGTCGCGCACGAACGACGCGGGGTCGAGGAACACGTTGATGTACGGGCCGACCGCTTCGGCGCGCAGCACGCCTGCGGGAGGCTCGAAGGCGGCGACGACGTCCTGGGCGATCTCGGCGGGCGACCTGCGAAGGATGCGCGCCAACGCGAACGCGATCGGCGTGCCGTAGTCGCCCGGCTTGTCGTCGGGGACCTCTTGGATCGGGACCTCCGGCGGCTCGCTGCCGAGGCGTCGGACGGCGGCCGCGAAGGCGGTAGCGAGGGCGTCTTGGACGTCGTTCATCGCCGCGAAGGGTAGCACGGGGGCGTCGCGGCGACGGCGGTGCGACCGGCATCGGACGTCTATACTGTCCGGACGAGTCGGAGGCTCCCGCCCGCGTCGCGCCGTGGGCGCATGTGGTCCAGCTTCCGGCACCGAGGACGCACGGCCGTGTACACTTGATACGTGCTGACTCAGATTTGTCGCAACGACACACTCACAGCGGTTCGGCCACACCTCACCGGTCCGCCTTGCCCGAACGAAGGAGCCCACCATGCCTGACGCCCCGATCGAACAACGCTTCGACGCGCCGGTCCCGGTGTGCCCGGTCCGCGGCTCGGTTCTCTACCCCAGCATGGTCATGCCGATCGACGCCGGCCGCGCGATCAGCATCCGAGCGATCAACACCGCGCTGGATCGTGACCGCACCATCGTCATCGTGAGCCAGAAGGATCGCGAGACCGAGGAGCCCACGCCGGCCGACCTGTTCGAGGTCGGGACCGTCTGCACGATCATGCGGATGAAGAAGAATCCCGACGGCAGCATCCAGATGCTGGTCCGGGCCATCGGACGGGTGCGCATCGACGCGTACCACGCCTCGGAGGGCCTGATCGAAGCGGACCTCTCGCCGTTCGAGGTCGACGACGGCGACGATACCGTCGTCGCCGCCAGCTTCCGCGAGCTCAAGGAGAAGTTCTCCGAGCTGCTCGAAACCGGCAGCCGCGGAATCCAGTCCGAAGTCGCCCAGTTCATCTTGAACCTCGAGGACCCCGGCCAGTTCGCCGACTACGTCGCCTACCACCTCGACTTCCGCCTCGACGACAAGCAGACGGTCCTCGAAGCGACCAGCATCGCCGAGCGGCTCCGCAAGGTGCTGGTCCTGATCGACACCGAGATCGAGCTCCAGGAGACGCAGCGGCGCCTCCAGCGCGAGGTCAAGGAGGAGATCGACCGGAACCAGCGCGAGTACTTCCTGCGCGAGCAGATCAAGGCGCTGCAGAAGGAGCTGTCCGGCAGCGACGAGGAAGAGGACGAGGTCGAGGGGTTCCGCGAGAAGCTCGAGGCGGCCGGCCTGCCGGACGACGTGATGAAGGAAGCGCAGCGCGAGCTGAACCGGCTCTCGCGGATGCATCCCGACAGCGCCGAGGCGTCGGTCATCCGGACCTACCTCACCACCCTCGCCGAGCTGCCGTGGAACGTCCGCTCCGAAGACGAGCTGAACGTCGCCCGCGCCGGAGAGGTGCTGGAAGAGGACCACTACGGGCTCGAGAAGGTCAAGGACCGCGTGCTCGAGTACCTCGCCGTCCGCAACCTCAAGGCCCGCAAGGCGCAGGACGGGAAGCTGGACGAAAGCGAGGTCAACAAGGGCCCGATCCTGCTCTTCGTCGGCCCTCCCGGCGTCGGCAAGACCTCGATCGCCCAGTCCGTCGCCAAGGCGCTGGGGCGTGAGTACGTCCGCATCAGCCTCGGAGGCGCTCGCGACGAGTCCGACATCCGCGGTCACCGCCGGACCTACATCGGCTCCATGCCCGGCCGCATCATCCAAGGAATCCGCACCGCAGGCACCAAGAACCCGGTGTTCCTGCTCGACGAGGTCGACAAGCTGGGCGCTTCCTACCAGGGCGACCCGTCCTCGGCGCTGCTCGAGGTTCTCGACCCCGCCCAGAATCAGAACTTCGTCGACCACTACCTCGGCGTGCCGTTCGATCTCTCCGAGGTGCTGTTCGTCGCGACCGCGAACTACGCGCAGCAGATTCCCGAGGCGCTCATGGACCGCATGGAGACGATCGAGTTCTCCAGCTACATCGAGCAGGAGAAGCTCGAGATCGGCAAGCGCTACCTGCTGCCGCGGCAGCTGCGCGAGAACGGCCTGGAGCCCAAGCAGCTCACGATCAGCGACAGCGCCGTCTCCAAGGTCATCTCGAGCTACACCCGCGAGGCCGGCGTCCGCACGCTCGAGCGCACGCTGGGCACGCTGGCGCGCAAGGCCGCGCGGCGCATCGCCGAAGGCGACGCCAAGCGCGTCCGCATCACCGAGAGGAGCCTCGAGGGCTACCTCGGCGCGGAACGCTACACGCCCGAGTCGGAAGCCGAAGAGGACCTCGTGGGCGTGGCGACCGGCATGTACTTCACGCCCGTCGGCGGCGACATCCTCTTCGTCGAGACCAGCATCACCCCCGGCAAGGGCGGTCTGGTCCTCACCGGTCAGCTCGGCGACGTGATGAAGGAGTCCGCCCGCGCCGCGTTGACGTACGCGAAGAGCAACGCCGCGCGCTTCGGGCTGGAGCCCAACGAGCTCGACGAGCACGAGATCCACATCCACGTTCCGGCCGGCGCCACCCCCAAGGAGGGACCGTCCGCAGGCGTCGCCCTCGCGACCAGCCTGATCAGCGCGGTCACCGGCGTGCCGGTGCGCAAGGACGTCTCGATGACCGGCGAGATCACGCTCCGCGGCCGGGTCCTCCCGATCGGCGGGCTGAAGGAGAAGATCCTGGGCGCCAAGCGAGCCGGAATCCAGCACGTGATCTATCCCGAGAAGAACGAGGCGGACGTCAAGGACATCGGCAGCCACCTGACGCGCGGAATCCGCATGCACCCCGCCGCGTCGCTGGACGACGTGCTCGAGCACGCGCTGGTCGGGGGCATCGCGGCCCTCGAGAGCCAGGGCGGAGGCCCGAGCCGAAAGAACGAGCGTCGGCCCCGAACGCCGAAGGCCGAGGTGCCGACGGCCCACGCCTGAGAGCTGGCGTCCACCGACAGCTCGACGCACCTGCAGGGCGGTCCATCTGGACCGCCCTTTTGCGTACGGAGGTCCTGAATCGCTGCGGTATCGTTGGAGCATGCGTAGACCTTTGATCGCAGGAAACTGGAAGATGCACAAGACGCCTACCGAAGCGCTCGAGTGGATCGGTGCGTTCCTCGCCGGGCTCGAGACGACGCCACACGCTGGCGTGGACGTCCTCCTGGGCGTGCCCGCCACCCACCTCCCCGCACTGGCCGCACGCGCCCGAGGCAGCGACGTCGCGCTGGCCGGGCAGGACCTCTCGGCGCACGACGAGGGCGCGTACACCGGCGAGATCTCGGGCGCGATGCTGGCCGACGCCGGGGCGAGCCACGTCATCGTGGGCCACTCCGAGCGCCGCGCCTACCACTTCGAGACCGACGACCTGGTCCGCGACAAGATCGCCGCCGCACGCCGCAACGGCCTCGTCCCGATCCTCTGCATCGGCGAACACGAGGAGGACCGGGACGCAGGCGACGCCGAAGCGGTCGTATTGGCGCAGCTGCGTGCGGCCCTCGACGGCATCGAGCTGAGCGGGCCCGACGAGCTGGTCGTCGCGTACGAGCCGGTGTGGGCGATCGGCACCGGACGCACCGCCACCGCGGACGACGCCCAAGCGATGTCGGCCGCGATCCGGGACGCCGTCCGAAACGACCGTCCCGAGCTCGCGGACGGTCTTCGCATCCTCTACGGCGGCAGCATGAAGCCCGGCAACGCCGCCGAGCTGCTGGGCCGTGACGACGTCGACGGCGGCCTGATCGGCGGCGCCAGCCTGGACGCCGACGCCCTGCTGGCGATCACCTCGGCAGCGACGTGACCGAACGGCTGCAGCGCGTCCGCGCGGCGATGGAGGAACGTTCGCTCTCCGCGATGCTGGTCACCACGCCGGCCAGCGTCCGTTGGCTCTCGGGCTTCACCTCCCCCGAGGACGCTCGTGTGCTCGTCACCCGGCACGACGCCTGGCTGCTGACCGACGGTCGCTACGTCGCTCAGGCCGACGACGAATCCCGCCTCGAGACGATCATCGAACGCGACTGGATGGGCGAGGTCGCCGCCCGCGTCCGCAGCGGCCCGTTGGGCGTCGAGGCCGAGCACCTGACCCTCGCCGCAGCGTCGACGCTGGCAGGCAAGCTGGGGCACGAGCCCGTCCGCACCGAGGGGCTCGTGTCGCGCCTCCGTCGCGTCAAGGACGCCACCGAGATCGACGCGATCCGTCGTGCGGCCACCCTGACCGACCGCGCGTACGAGCACGCGCTCGGCGCGCTGCGACCCGGCGTGCGCGAGGTCGAGATCGCGCTCGAGATCGAGCGGTTCGTCCGCACGAACGGCGGCGACGGAATGGCGTTCGACGTCATCGTCGCCTCGGGACCCCGCAGCGCCATGCCGCACGGGACGGCGTCCCCGAAACCGATCGAGGAGGGCGAGCTCGTCACGATCGACATGGGCGCTCGCGTCGACGGCTACTGCGCCGACATGACGCGCACCGTCGGCGTCGGCGAGGTCGCAAGCGCCCACCGCGAGCTGTTCGAGGCCGTTCTCGAAGCCGAGTGCGCCGCGTTGGCCGAGGTACGGCCCGGCGCCCACGGCAAGGATCTCGACGCTGTCGCACGCGACGTTCTCACGGCTCACGGCCTCGGCGAGGCCTTCGCCCACTCGCTCGGCCACGGCGTGGGGCTCGACGTGCACGAAGGCCCTGCACTCTCCTCGAAATCGCAAGACGAGCTGGCCGCCGGCATGGTCGTCACCATCGAGCCCGGCGCGTACCACCCCGGCGATGCCGGCGTGCGGATCGAGGATCTCGCCGTCGTGACCGACGACGGCCACGAGGTCCTGTCGGCCTCCCCGAAGCAATGGCGCACCATCGAACCCGACTGAACGGCACGACGGCCACGTTGTCGGCCTCCGCGCCCCCGCCCTCGGCTACCCGGAAGAGGTGTCCATGAACGCACGAACCGTTTCGATCCTCGCCGCATCGCTCTTGCTCGTCCTGCTTCTCGCCGCTTGCGGCGATCCAGGTCGCGCCACCGCCCTCGAGGCGCAGCGCGACGAGCTCCAGGCGCGCGTGACCAGCCTCGAGTCGACGGTCCAGGAGCTCGAGACGTCCCTGTCCGACGCGCGAGCGACGGCCGACGAGGTCACGTCCGAGCGCGACGCGCTGCAAGACCAGGTGGATCGCTTGGAAACGGTCGCCTCCTCGCTCCGCGAAGGCCAGGAGAGCGATCTCGAGGCGCAGCTCGCGCTGATCGAGGGCCTGCTGTCGCGGGCGCAGCAGGACGTGACCGCGCTGACCGGTCGCCAAGGCGTCCTGCGCGACCGCCTCGGCCTGCCGGAGGCGACCGATGACGCTGGCGAGGCCGACACCGTGGATGCGGATCCGAGCGAGCCGACCGAGCGGGACTCCGAGCCCGACTCCGAGCCCGCCGAACCCGAATCCGAAACGGAATCCGACTCCGCCGCCGACTCGGCGCCCGCAAACGAGGACGTCCCCTCCGGCGGTGACGAGCAAGCCCCAGGTGACGAGCAAGCTCCGGGTGACGCGCCAGCGCAAGGCGACGACGTCGAGCCTGCCGAGGACGCTGCCGCGGAGGACGGCGCCGCGGAGGACGGCGCCGCAGAGGACGGTGCCGCAGAGGACGGTGCCACAGAGCCGGCGGAAGACGATGGCGACCTGCCCGCAGAGGATGGCGAGGCAGAGGATTCGACCGACGAGCCGACGACCGCGCCCACGACCGAGCCCACGACCGAACCCTCGACCGAACGCTCGACCGAAACGGCGGACGAGCCCACGGATGACCACGGACGAGCCCACGGACGAACCCACGGACGAACCGACGGACGAGCCCGCCGACGAGTCGATCCAGGAGAACGAGCAGGACCAGGAACCCGCTCCCGGCGACGAGGAGTCCGAGACGGTGCCGATGGGCGCCTGACCGCTCGGCGGGGGACGGGTACGATGGCGTCATGTCCCACGGCCCGCCTCACGCCACGCCTTCCGCACGGCTTCCCTGGATCGTGAAGTACGGCGGCAACGCCATGACCGACGACGCGACGCGGAAAGCCACCGCCGCGGCGCTAGGGCGGGCGCAGCGCGATGGCGCCCGCATCATCGTGGTGCACGGTGGTGGCCCTGCCATCGCCGAGGCCTTGGCCGCGACAGGCATCGACAGTCGGTTCGTCCGCGGCCGCCGCGTGACCGAGCTGGCCGCCATGCCCGTGGTCGAGGCCGCCCTCACCCTGCTGGGCAAACGCCTTGCCCAAGAGATCGGAAACGCCCTCGGCCTCACCGGCCGAGACGCCGAGCTGCTCCGCGCCGAGGTGTCCGACCCCTCGCTCGGGCGGGTCGGACGCATGACCGGCGTGCGCACCGACGTGCTTCTCGATCTGCTCGCGGCCGGCATGACGCCGGTGCTGGCCTGCCTGGCCGTCGACGACGAAGGCGAGCCGCTCAACGTGAACGCCGACGAGGTGGCGGGGGCCGTCGCCGGCGCGATGGCGGCGCCCGTGGCCTACCTCACCGACGTCCCAGGGGTTCTCGACGATCCGGCCGACCCATCGACGGTGTTGCCGACCCTGGACGCCGACGAGGCGCGAGCTCGCATCGCCGACGGCCGCATCGGCGGCGGCATGATTCCGAAGGTCGAATCCGCTCTCGACGCCCTGGCGCAGGGAGCGCCATCGGCGTCCATTCTCGACGGCCGACGTCCCGACCTCGTGCAAGACGCGATCGAAGGCCGTTCGGGCACGCGCCTCGTCCCGAGCGTCTGAGCGTCTCCCGAGCGTCCGGGCCTCTCCCGAGCCGGGCCCGGGGCACCGACGAGCCGCGCTGCACGCGATCTCCGTGTCGGTGACCGGTGTCACGGCGCATGGGAAGAAACTCCACAACGCATCCCTGTGACGTCTGATACACTGCTCGCCGATGTGTCCTCGCCGATTCCTTCTCGTCGTAGCCACGATCCTCGCATCGGGGGCGGTCGCTGAGAGCGTGACGGTCCGCCCAGGCGACACGTTATGGGCGATCGCTCAACGCAACGGAACGACCGTGGACGCGCTCATGGCCGCGAACGGCCTCTCCCGCCCGGACCTTCGTCCGGGCGAAACGTTGGCGCTTCCCGGCGACGACGCGCCGGCACCGGAGATCTGGACCGTCTCCGCGGGCGACACGCTCTACGACATCGCCACGGCGACCGGCACCAGCGTCGACGAGCTCGTGGCGTGGAACGCTCTGAACGGTGCCACCATCCGTCCTGGGCAGGAGCTGCGCCTCGGCCCCTCCAACGCCGCAGCCGAGCTCCGACCGCTCACGGTCGAGGTGCGCCCCGGCGACAGCCTGTGGCGAATCGCCCGAAGCCACGACACGACGCCGGCCGCCATCGCGACGGCGAACGGCATCGACGCAAGCGCGGTCCTTCAGCCCGGGGACCGGCTGGTCGTGCCGGGGGTGTACGCCCAGGCCGACTCGCCCAGCGACCAGGGCGGGTTCGCCGCTCCCACCATCACCGTGGACCCAGGCGACACGCTCTGGGAGATCGCGCGGCGCTACGACACGACCGTGGCCGCGTTGATGGAGGCGAACGCGTTGAGCGATCCGGCGCTCCAGGCCGGCCAAGAGCTCGAGATCATCGGCGCCGATGGCATCGCCACGTCGGCATCGCCGACCGCGACGATCCCCCGGCCCGACCCGAGTCCGTCGCAGGCGGCCCCGACGACCATGATCTGGCCGCTTCGGGGACCGGTCACGTCGACGTTCGGCTGGCGCGCGCTCCGCATCGGTGGATCGAACATGCATTACGGCGTCGACATCGACGGGGTGACGGGCGACCCGATCGTCGCCGCGTCCGGCGGCACCGTGACGTACGCGGCGTGGATGGGCGGCTTCGGAAAGCTCGTGATCATCGAGCAGGGCGACACCGAGTACTACTACGCGCACGCGTCGGAGATCCTCGTGCGCGAGGGGCAACAGGTCGAGACCGGTCAGCTGATCGCGCGGGTCGGGACGACCGGCCGCGTCACCGGATCGCACCTCCACTTCGAAATCCGTGTCGACGGCACACCGGTGGATCCGACGCCCATGCTCGCGACGCGGGCCGGCGTTCGCTGACCGGGCGACTTCGTGCGCATCGTCGTCATCGGAGATCTCCATACCCAAGAGGCCAAGCTCTGGCGGATGATGGACGAGGCGGGCTTACGAGCGCCCGACGGCGGCCCGGCCGACGACCTGCTCGAAGGACGGCTCAAGCTGGTCCTTCTCGGCGACCTGGTCCACGCGAAGTCACGCGAGCAGTACGCGTTTCTCGCCGGGGTGGAAACGTACGACGAGTTCGATCCGAGCCACCTCCGCCGCGCCGAGCGTAGTCAGGAGACGTTCCTACGGCGCGTCGCGGCCTTCCTCGCGCCCGTCCCCGACGGCATCGCGACGATCCTGCTGGGCAACCACGACTACAACGCCGTTTCGCGCACGCAAGGTCCGCTTCGAAGCGACGACGTGAGTCACCTCGAGTGGAAGCCCGGGTACGGCAGCGAGCTGCCGGAGGACCTGGCCGCCTGGATCGCCTCCTGGCCCCGTGAGATCGTGGTGGACGGCGTGCACTTCGCTCACGTCGGACCGAAGCCGGAGCACAACGTGTACGACACGTCGTTCTACCTCGAGAACCGTCGACGCTGGATCTACGACGACGTCGACGTGCTCGAGGGAACGCCCTACCGCCTAGGCGTCTACGGACATACGCCGGTGCGTGGTGGATTGAATCTAGCCTCGCAAGGCCGCGCTCTGCTCCTCGACGGCAACGGCCACCAGGACGAGTACGTCTGGTGCGAGCTCGATACCGGCGCGGAAGGGATCCGCGTGCAGCTGCGCGGCCTGGTGTTCGACGAGACGCTGCCCAGCTGACAGTCGACCTCAACGCAGCTCGACCGTCGCACCTTGCGGCACGAACGCCGCCCAGGTCACCAGCGCCTCGAGCGAGACGACGTTCCCGTCACCATCGGTGAACCGAAGCCCCCCGTCGACGCTCCAGCTCCCCTCCATCACGGCGCCCCGCCAGAGCAGCAGCGCCTCTCCGCCGCTCACCGGAATGTACAGACGACCAGCCGCGTCGTTCGGGATCGCGCGTGACGCGACGCGGGCGATCAGCACCGCTTCGACCTGCACCGCCGTGTCCGACGCCGACACGGCGTCTTCTCCGTTCCGGATCCAGCGGTAGCGGTCCTGGGCGTCCACGTACCTGAACCCGGAGTCGTACGCGCCGCTCCAGTCGATCGCGACGCCGCCCGCCCGCGGCACCTCCTCGGCCGGCGGCACCGGGCGGAATCCGGTCAGCAGCCGCTGCGCGTCGATGTTCATCGTCCGGATGGCGGCCCGAAGGGCCGAGCCTGCGCTGTACAGATCGTACGGGGCCGAGCGATCGGCCGCACGCTCGAACAGGTCGCCACGCCGGTACGAGTTCAGCGACGGCGCCATGCCCTGCTCGAGCGCGATGAGCGCGCTGGGCGACCCGCCGTCGTGCACGACGACGGCGTCGGCCCTGGCCGCGACTTCGACGAAGTAGTCGCGCGCGCTCCGGACCGGACCCACGCGAGCCGGCTCGCCCGCGTCGAAGAACGCCATCAGGCGGGTCGACCCGCCCTCGACCGGCATCTCGGCGATCCAGCTGGCTTGGGGGAGGCCGGCCTGCGGATAGCCGAGCGCGTTGTCGATGATGACGGCGAGCGGCCGTGGACGCGTCTCGCGCAGCGGAGGCGGGGGCGCCGAGAACGAGCCTCCGCCGCCCTCCCGACCGTCCGGCGACGCGGCGCGACCCAGGGCGCCTGCAGCAGCGTCGTCCGGACCCCCAGGCTGACCGGACGTCGCCGCGTCGCCGCCTGCGGGGGCGTTCTCGTCCGGGACGTTCGCCGCCGCACCGGGACCGGGGTCGGGCGGTACCACCCGCACGGCCGCCTGGACCGCCGGCGACGGCAGGCGACGCAAGGCGCGGACACCCGCGTCGGGCGCGACACCGAGCGCGCGGGCGTCCCCGGCGTCCGCACGGACGGTCGGCGCGACCAGGCTGCGGCCGTCCACCGCGCCCACGACGGCTTCCCTCACCGCGACCGAGCGCGCCTGAGGAGCGGTGGCGCTGGGCTCGGGGACGGTCAATCCACGTGACGCCAACGCCTGGACGCTGGCCGTGGGCCTGGCGAGGTCACGCGACTCCGCACGGACCTCGGGCGCCGAACGGGACAGTGCGACGGCGCCTCCGGCGGGCCGTGCCGATGGCGATGGGATGGGCAGCGTCTCGGGCAACGGCCTGGGAGCGATCTCGGGGCTCTCGATCTCCGGCACCGCCACGGTCACGTCGGGCGCCGGCGAGGGCAGGGTCGCTTCCGGAGGGCGCACGTTGGGGGTCGGGACGTCGACCGGCGTGGTGGCGACGGGCGGCTCGGGCGTCTCGGGCTCGGCGACGTCCTCCTGCTCCGGTCGCGGCGGAGCGGGAGGCTCGGCCTCCGTCGTCGGCTCGGAGACGGGCTCGCCCCCGGTCGGCTCGTCGACCTGCGGCGTCCCCGGCACGGGCCTGCCCGCGACGTCGGCGGCGACCTCCGGCGCCGGGGCGTCGGCGGCCGGAGCGTCGTCCGCGGCAGCGGGCATCTCCACATCGGCCTCGGCGGGCGTGCCCAGGTCGATCACGAGGAACGACTCCTGCGGCTCCCTGTCGGGCAGATCCACGTCGACCCACAGCACGAGAACCAGGACCAGGACCGCATGCACCAACAGCGACAGCGCCGCCGCGCGTCGCTGGTCGGGATCGGCCCAGACCCGGCGGCGGCTCATGGCTCAGCCGCCCGCTGCGATCGCCACGCGCGTCGCGCCGGCACGCTTGATCGCGTCCATGACCCGGACGGTCAGCCCGTGCGTGACGCTCTGATCGGCACGAAGCACGACCACGGCGGACTCCTGGTCACGCAGCAACGCCTGCAACGCAGGAACCAGCGACGACTCGTCGACCTCGGTCCCCGCGAGGTAGATCCTCTCGGACGCGTCGATCGTGACGGTCGGCAGACTCGTCGACTGCGCCTCCGCCGACGACGCTTGCGGCAGATCGACGGGAAGGCCCGTCTCGAGCGTGATGAAGGTGGTCGAGACCATGAAGAAGATGATCAGCAGGAACACCACGTCGACCATCGGCGTGAGGTCCAGGATCGGCGACAGCCGGGCACGGCGCGACCGACGCCCGCGCATCAGCGCGGCTCCGCGACGTCCTCGGACGGAGCGGCGTCGCCGCGCCCGGTTCCCTCGCGCCGCGTCGCGACCGCTTGAACGACCTCGCCCATCAGCTCCTCGCGACGGCGCTCGACCTCGAGCAGGATTCCGTCCACGCGACTCGAGAGCACGTTCTGGCCGATCAGCGCGGGGATCGCGACGATCAGGCCGGCCGCGGTCGTGACCAGCGCCTGGCCGATCCCGTCGGCCAACGCCGCCGGATCGCCCGTGCCCTGCTGAGAGATTTCGGCGAAGGCGATGATCATCCCTGTCACGGTACCGAGAAGGCCCATCAACGGCGCGATCTGGGCGACGGTCGCCAGCGGACGCAGCCCCCGAGCGAGCTCCTGCTCGAGCTCGAGGCTGGCCTCCTGGAACGCCGCCTCGACCGCGGAACGCCCGTACGGAAGACGCGTGAGGGCTGCGCCCAGGACGCGCGCGACCGGGCCGCCGTGGGCTTCGCACGCTGCGAGAGCGGTGTCGAGATCGCGCTCGCGCACCGCCGCGTTGACGCGGCTCATCAGCCGCTCGCTGTCGGTGCGCTCGCGCGACAGCTTGATGAACCTCGCCAGGAACACGTAGAGCGCGTAGAGCGATACCGCCACGATCGCAACCAGGACGGGGCCGCCACTCAGGATCAGATCCATGCCTCTCCCCTCACATAAGGAGCGTACGCGCGACCGGACTGAGCGGCATGAGAGCCGATCATCCGGTGTTGCGCATCCCCGCTGAGATGCCGAGCAGACTGACCAGGACCGCCGACTCGACGCCGGGCCGATCCGGGCTGTCGGGTGCGAGCGAGCGAAGGCGGCCGAGCAGCTCGACCTGCAGGTAGCTGATCGGATCGACGTACGGATTGCGCAGCTCGATCGAGCGCGACAGCGTGTCGGACGTGAACAGCGACCGGCCGGTGGCCCCCTCCACCTGAGCGACGCTGCGAGCGTGCTCGGCCTCGATGCGGGGACCGAAGTCGCGGGCCACCGTCTCGTCGGCCAGATCGAGGTAACGACGGAAGACCTGAAGATCGCTCTTCGCCAGGCTCATTCGCGCGAAGTCGATCACCGTGCGGAAGAACGGCCACTCGTCGTACATCTCGCGCACCAGATCCGGGTCCAGCGCGTCCAGGCCGCTGCCCAGCCCGTACCAGCCCGGCAGGTTCGCGCGGCACTGCGTCCAGCTGAACACCCATGGGATCGCACGCAGGTTCTGCAGCGAACGGTCGCCTGCCCGGCGCGCCGGACGCGAGCCGACGTTCAGTCGCGCGATTTCCTCGATCGGCGTCACCTGAGCGTACAGGTCCAGGAAGCCGGGCGCCTCCAGCAGGTCACGGTAGGCCCGCCCCGCCTCGGCGGCAGCCAGGTCCATCGCGGTCCTGAACCGCTCGGGCACGGGACCTGCGCCGCGCGCGTCGCGGGCCGAGCTCAGCAGGAACGCGTGGACGATCTGCTCGAGGTGTCGGTGCGCGAGATCGGGATCGGTGTAGCGATCGGCCATCGCCTCGCCCTGCTCGGTGAGCCGCATGCGTCCACCGAGGCTGCCGGGCGGCTGCGCCAAGATCGCCTGGCCCGCCGGGCCGCCACCCCGGCCGATCGAGGTGCCGCGCCCGTGGAACAGGCGCAGCGGCACGCCGGCCTCGCGGCATACCTCGGCGATGCCCTCCTGCGCCCGGTACAGCGCCCAGTTGGCGCTCAGGAAGCCGGCATCCTTGTTCGAGTCGCTGTAGCCGATCATCACCTCCTGCACGCCGCGCCGCTCGACGTGCTCGCGGTACACGGGGAGGTCGAGCAACGTCCTGACGACCTCCGGTGCTGCGTCGAGGTCGTCCTGCGTCTCGAACAGCGGCGTCGCGTCGAGCTCGCGGACACCCACCTGCTTGGCCAGGACCAGCACCTCGAGCACGTCCGACGCGCCCTCGGTCATGGACACCACGTAGCTGCCCGTCGCATCTGCCGAGAAGTCGCGTTGGATCCAGCGGAGCACGCGCAGGAAGCCGAGCGCGGCGTCCGCCTCGGGTCCGAGCTCGGCGTCCGGGGCAGCCAGCGGGCGCGGCGTCGCGAGCTCGGCCACGAGCAGCTCGATCCGCTCCTCTTCCGACGCCGACGCGTAGTCCGGCGTCGCCCCGGCGTGCTCCAGCAGCTGGCCGACGGCACGCTCGTGCACCGCGGAGTGTTCGCGCAGGTCGATGGGCGCCAGCTCGAACCCGAACGCGCGGGCTCGGTGGAGCGCCGGCCACACGAACGCCCGGCTCGCACGACCGCTCTGGCCCTGCTCCAGCGTGGCGGAGACGAGCTCGAGGTCGCGGCGGAAGCCGTCGCTGCCTCCGGGATAACCGGGAACCGAGCGTCCCTCGACGAGGCGTTCGCGAGCCTGGAGAAGGAAGCGATGCACGAAGAACAGCTTGCGCCGGAACGGCTCGTACTCGAACCGATCCGCGGCGCCCTCCTCCGCCTCCAGGGCGGCCAGATCGTCCCGAAACGCCTTCGTGAGACTGACGCGCTCCTCCGCCTGCGAGAGCCGCTGCACCAGCAGATCGACGTCGTCGAGCGCCGCCTCCAGCGCGACCTCGGCCTGGAGCCGCACGGCGGCCTCCGTCACCTCCGGCGTGACGAACGGATTCCCGTCCCGGTCGCCACCGATCCACGACCGGAGCCGCACCACGGGCGGCAACGGGCCGTCGTCGCGTGGCCCGTACGCAGCCTCCAGCGCGGCCCCCAGGTCCTGCTGCAGGCGTGGAACGGCGTCCAGAAGCGAGCGCCTGAAGAAGTACAGAGCGTTCTTGACCTCGTTCAACACCGTCGGCTTGTCGTGAAGCAGCTCGCGCGTCTGCCACAGGGTGGCGATCTCGGCGTGGATCTCGTCGTCCAGCTCGCGCCGCTGCTGGGGCGCGAGCTCGCGCTCGCGAAGCGAACGGAGCGCCTGGGCGATGCGCTCGAGCTTCAGGCGGACGGTGTAGCGCTTGACCTCGGTCGGATGCGCGGTCAGCGTGGGGCCGACGTCCAGCGACTCGATGAGACGACGGGTCTGGTCGTGCGACCAGCCGTCGTCGCGAAGCTCCACGACGGCGGCGGCGATCGACTCGGGCCGCGGTCGATCCTCGCTGGCGTCGGCGTCGCGGACGCGGTTGATGCGGACGCGGTGGATCTCTTCCGCCAGATTGATCAGCTGGAAGTACACGGTGAACGCCCGGAGCAGGCGCTCCGCGGTCGCGAGGTCCTGATCCGCGAGCAGCCCGATCAGCTCGGCGCGCGCCGGACCGTCGACGCCCTCGTCCCGCATCCGCTTCGTGATCGCCCGGACGCGCTCGACCAGATCGAAGACGCGGTCGCCCTCGAGCTCGCGCAGCACGCGGCCCAGAGCGGTACCGAGGTGATCGACATCGGCTCGGAGCGAGCCGAACGGATCGGCGTCGCGAGAGGTGCGTGTCGGATCGTCGGTCGGCATGGCCGGCATCCTACCGCGGGTCGTCCGCGTCGCCCTCCTCGGTCCATTGGATGCGTCGGATCGTGCGCGCGCGGGCACCCTCGATCTCGATCGCGACGGCGCAGACCGTGGCCGGACCGTTGGCGGGGCGGAAGCGCTTGGGCGTCTTGCGTGTGAACCGGTGATGCACCTCTTCGAACCCCATGCCGATCGACGACGCCTGCACCCCCGTCATCCCCACGTCGGTGATGTACGCCGTTCCCCGCAGGATCGTCTCGTCCGCCGTCTGCACGTGCGTGTGCGTCCCGATGGCCGCCGCCGCCCGACCCGCGGCGTGCCAACCGAGCACCTTCTTCTCGCTGGTCGCCTCGGCGTGCACGTCGATGATCACCGGATGATCGCTGCCCACACGCTCGAACAGATCGTCCATGGCGCGGAACGGATCGTCGAGAGGGTCGATGAACACGCGGCCCATCACCTGCGCGACGGTGATCCTCTCCCCGCCAGGCAGCGTGAACGTAGCGGCGCCCAGACCCGGGGTTCCGGGCGGGTAGTTCAGCGGACGGATCAGGTGCTGGGTCTCCTCGAGCAGCTCCGCGGTCTCGGCCTGGTCGAAGGTGTGGTTCCCGAGCGTGACGACGTCGGCACCGGCGTCCCGGAGCTGCTGGAAGTGCTTGCGCACGATGCCGAAGCCGCCGGCTGCGTTCTCGCCGTTGACGATCGCGAAGTCGTACTCGGCCCTCTTGGCGTGGAGGAACGCTCGCGCGGCCTTGAGGCCCGGGGTGGCGAAGACGTCGCCGACGAATAGAACGCGCACGCTACGAAGCGTACCAGCCGCTTGCGCCCAGGAGCCGGGTGGTAGCGTCGGGCATGGAACGCTTCGACGCGATCGACCGGCGCATCCTCGCGATCCTCCGCGAGAACGGCCGTGCATCCCACGCGTACGTCGCCAAGCAGGTCGGCCTCTCCGCTCCCGCCGTGGGCGAGCGGATCCGCAAGCTCGAGCAGGCCGGTGTCGTGACGGGCTACCGGGCGGTGCTGGCGCCCGAAGCGCTGGGCCTGCCGATCTGCGCCTTCGTGGCCCTCGCGCCGCGGCCGGGGACGGTGGTCGCCGAGCTGGTCGAGCGGCTGCTGGAGCTGCCCGAGATCGAAGAGCTCCACTCCGTGGCGGGAACGTACAGCTACTTCGCGAAGGTCCGCGTCGCGAGTCCGGAGAAGCTCGACGAGTTCCTCGACCGGCTGATGATGATGGAAGGCGTCGAGAGGACCGAGACCACCATGGTGCTACGTACCAGTGCCGAGCGGCCGGTGCCGCTTCCGTTCGACGCCGCCGCCCAGAGCCCGACGACCGGCTCGTCATGACACCCGTGCGGCCGCTCCTTCGCGGCGACGTCGACGACTATCTCCGGCTCAGACGCGCGTCGTTCGGCCTTCCTCGCGATCTGGTCGACGCCGAGGCGCGAGCGATCCTGACCTCGCGACTGCCGTACAGCCGCGGCGTGGACCACGGCGGCCAGCTCGTGGCGGCGTGCACCTGGTTCCCCTTCCCGGCCTGGATCGGAGGCGTGCGCGTCACCACCGGCGCGTTGGCGGCCGTGGTGTCGGCGCCCGAGTCGCGCCGCCGCGGCAACGTTCGGGAGCTGGTCCTGGACGGCTTGCGCGAGCTTCACGAAGCGGGCGTCGGCTGGTCGATCGAGTACCCGTTCGATCCCGCCTTCTACGCCAGACTGGGCTATCGATCGTTTCCGAACGGCGTCGTGCTGGACCTGCCGATCGACCGACTCCCCGGCGACGTTCGCGACACGACGTTCGCGCCGGTGCCCGATCTCGACCCGGAGCTGCGCCGGATACGGACCGTGTTCGCTGCGGCGCACGGCTTCGGACTGGACCGCGACGAGCCGGGACCCGAGCCCGGAGAGGCCACCACGCTGCGCTGGCGCCGCATCTTCGAGGCGCCGACCGACGACGCCACGCCCGCGACGGCGTACCGGACGGAGGGTGGCTACGCGATCGTCGCGACCGAGGGGTTCGGTCCCGACGGCGTGCTGCACGTGGTGGACGCGGCGTGGACGGACGGTGCCGCCCGCCGGCGGGTGTTGGCGATGTTGCGGGCGTGGCGGGGTCAGGTGGGGACGGTCCGCCTGGACCTGCCCCCGTACGACCCGCTGGCCCTGTCCGAAGCGCCCCGTCACGCTCGCGAGCGGACGGTGCTCCAGGGACGCATCGTCGACGTCGCCTCTGCGCTGGCCCCGCTACGGCCGGCGCGACCTCCGGGACGCGCCTCGGTGAGCTTCGAGCTGCACGATCCGCACTGTCCTTGGAACGAGGGCCGCTGGCGCGCCGAGCTGCACGCGGACGGCTGCGTCGTCGAGCGCCACGCCCGAGGAGACGCCGACGTGAGGCTGGCGGCGGATGCGCTGGCCGCCGTGCTCGCCGGCGTGCCACCGTCCGCGCTCCTGGCCACGGGCGAGGTGGAGGGCGACCTGGGCGCGCTGCACGCGTTGGCGGCGACGACGGCGGATCATCCGCCGTTCCAGGGGGTCGTGGACCACTTCTGAGGCGCGTCGTGGACGACCGCCTCACGGAACCAGTCCGGAAGCCGATCGTGCTCGCGGCGTAGGAACGCGGGAAAGTCGGCGTCCAGCAGGTACGTCACCGCGTGATCGTCGGCGCTGCGGACGGTCCGTCCGTACGCCTGCACGACCGTCAGGCAGGTACGCCAGGCGTACCAGGACGGGTCGCGGGCACGTCTGGCGGCGACCTGGGGATCGCCGAGAAACGGCCAGGGGATCTTGCAGATCGCCTGCCAACGCGCGGCGTCGTCGGCGAGGTCCACGCCCTCCGTCATGCTGGGGGTGAGCAGCACCGTCGGCGCCTCGTCGCTCAGATGGGCGACGAGGGCGGCGTCGCGCCCAGCGGCGTCGGCATGGCTGCGAATCCTGCCGCGAAGGTCCTCCGGCAGACCGGCCTCGATCGCGCGGGCGATCCGATACGAGTGCGCGTGCACGACCCCCTTCTCGTGGGGGTGAAGACGCATCAGCTCCGCGACGGCGTCGGTCAGCTTGGGCAGCTCGGCGGCGAGGTAGTGCCGCGTGAGACGTGCCGCGGGCCGAAGGTGGATCGGCCGCCGCTCGGGCGGGAAGGTCGACGGTGCGCGGATCAGCGCCACCTCGTCCGGCTCGAGCCCCAGCGCCGCGAGGTAGGTGGCGGGGTCGAGAATCGTGGCGGACATGAGCAGGACGCGCTTGCCCAATCGAAAGAGCAACGGCTCGGCGAAGGCGGCGACGTCGACGGGCCGAATCGACAGGATGCGTCCTGCGGCGTCGCGTCCCTCCTCGACCACCCATTCCGCGTCGCCTTCGTCCATGCTCTCCGCCAGGAGCGAGAGGCCGCTCAGCGCGCCGTCCAGCCAGCGTTTCACGCGTAGCGCCTGCATCGCCGCCGCCGAGGTGTCGGGCAGCGTCTCGATCCGGGCCGTGACGTCGCGCAGTCGGGCATGCAGCGCGGGCACCAGGTCCAGAACGCTCTCGATGAGCCCCCACGGCTCGCTCCCCTGCGGCAGACCGTGCTCCACGCCGGCCCGGGCGAGCTCGGCATCGGAGAGCCGAACCTCGACGTAGCGCATCAGCGCTCCTTCGATCCCGTGGGCTTCATCGAGCACCAGCAGCTCGCGGGGGCCGAAGCCGCCCGCATGGTTCGTCTCGGCCAGGGCGTAGGCGTAGTTCATCACCGTCTGGTCGGCGGCCACCGCCACGTCCTTGGCGCGAAAGTAGGGACAGTCGTCGCACTGCGGGAAGGTCCGTCCCACCAGGCACGGCGCGGCGGCGGCATGGGTGTCGACGACCAGACAGTCGTAGTTCGAGCGGCCCTTCATCAGCGCCACGTCCGGGAAGTCGCGCAGGTACTGGTCCTGGAGGAGCTTCTGCGCTGTGAGCAGGTAGGCGCTGGCCGCCTCTCGGGCGAGAGCCACCGCGATCGCCGACTTTCCCGACCCGGTGGGCGCCTCGAGCACCACGAAGCGATGGCCCGCCTCGAACGCGTCCCGAACGGCCTCGAGCGCTTCGCGCTGACCACTGCGGAAGCGCGCGAACGGAAATGATGGCACGGCGCACGCTATCACGGCGGTCCGCTCGCGGCCGAACGAGAAGACGGACCGGCGCGAGCGCCGATCCGTGATCTGGTGCCGAGGATGGGACTCGAACCCACACGACCTAAGCGGTCACTAGCCCCTCAAGCTAGCGCGTCTACCAATTCCGCCACCTCGGCGTGTCTTTCGGGACGCGAACGAAAGCGTACCGCCGGCCCGAGGGGGTGTCAAGACGAGTGCCCGCCTCGGGTATCCTCGCAGCCATGCCGACCGCCCGCCGCGCCGCCCGCGTGTTCGAGGTCCTCGCTCGCCGGCAGCCCGACCTGACGGTGCTGGCCGAGGACGTCTACAAGCCGCACAACCTGTCCGCCATGATCCGATCGTGCGACGCGGTCGGGATCGGCGCGGTGCACGCCGTCCGGCCGACGGGCGGCGTCCCGACCTACGGCGCGACCAGCGCGTCGGCCGAGAAGTGGGTCGACGTCGTCGTCCATACCGCGGTCGACCGTGCGATCGACGAGCTGAAGGCGGACGGCATGCAGGTCCTCGCGGCCCACTTCTCCGCGCACGCGGTGGACTATCGAGACGTCGACTACGTCCGTCCCACCGCGATCCTGTTCGGAAACGAGCGCTCCGGGGTCTCCGGGCGCGCCGCCGCGCGGGCCGACGCGCACGTCGTGATTCCGATGCTGGGCATGGTCGAGTCGCTCAACGTGTCCGTCGCCACCGCCGTGATCCTGTTCGAGGCCCAGCGACAGCGGCGCGAGGCGGGGCGGTACCTCCGCCCCGCCCTGCCGGCTCGGGTTCGCAACGACGCGGCGTTCAGGTGGCTGTACCCGGCTCGCGCCGAACAGCTCGACGCGGCGTTCGCCCCGATCCCATGGCTGGACGCGGACGGCGATCCGTGGCCCGCCGACGCCGACGGGCCTCCCCCCTGGGCACTCGAGGACGAGCCGTGGATCACGGACGAGCCCGGCGAGACACGCCACACTGACGTATGACCACACAGCGCACCGTCCGCACCGTCCGCACCGATCGGTCGCGTCGCCTGCTCGGCGCGCTCGTCGTCTCCCTCGCCCTGACGCTGCCGACGGTGGCCGCCGCTCAATCCGCAGCGACGATCGGGTTCGAGACCGTCGCGTCCGGCTTCGAACGGCCGCTGGGCGTGGTCGGGAACGGCGAGCTCCTCTACGTGCTGGAGCAGACCGGCAAGGTCCGAATCGTCGACGGCGGCGAGGTACGAGCCGAGCCGTTCCTCGACCTGTCGGGTCGGGTCTCGACCGGTGGCGAACGCGGCCTGCTGGGCCTCGCCCTCGGTCCGGTACCGGTCGGACCGGACGGTCCCGAGGAGGCGTTCGTCCACTACACCGACGAGGCGGGCGATACCGTCCTGACGCGCATGCCCATCCGCGAAGGACGCGCGGTCTTAGGCGCCGAGACCGTGATGCTTCGTCAGCCGCAGCCGTACGGGAACCACAACGGCGGTCAGCTGGCGTTCGGGCCGGACGGCATGCTCTACCTCGGCCTGGGCGACGGGGGGTCGGGCGGCGATCCGCTGCGCGCCGGACAGGACCCGGACACGCTCCTCGGCAAGCTGCTGCGGCTGGACGTGAGCGGTGATCCGTACGCGATCCCCCACGACAACCCGTTCGCGGACGGCGGCGGCCAACCCGAGGTCTGGGCGCTGGGCCTCCGCAATCCGTGGCGGTTCTCGTTCGACGCGGCGACCGGCGATCTCTGGATCGCCGACGTGGGGCAGAACACCACCGAAGAGGTGGACCGGCTTCCCGCCGGCGCCGAGGGAGGCGCGAACTTCGGCTGGAGCGTGCTCGAGGGCGACCGCTGCTTCCGTCAGGACGAGTGCGACCGCTCCGGCACGGTTCCGCCCGTCGCCGTGTACGACCACGGCGACGGGCTGGGCCGCTCGGTGACCGGAGGTCACGTCTACCGGGGAACGGCGCTTCCCGCCCTGCAAGGGGCGTACGTGTTCGGCGACTTCGTGGGCGGCACCGTCATGGTCGTACGGCCGCTCGGCGGAGCCGGGCAGCCCGTCGCGCCCACGCTCCTGGCCCGGCCCGGCTTTCCGGTAGCCAGTTTCGGGCTCGACGCCGACGACGAGCTTCTGGTCGTCGACTACGGCGGCCGCCTGCTGCGCATGGTGGCTCCCTGAGCCCGCCGGCCGCTGACCGCGTGCAGTCCAGGCCGCGGTAAGCGCGACCGACCCTTGCTACGCTCCCCTCGTGGATCTTCCGTTCGTCGTCCGAGACCTGGGCCGCTTGGGGTACCGCGAGGCGTGGCGCGTGCAGCACGACGTGCACGACGCGGTCGCACGGGGCCAGGCGGCACCGACCGTGCTGCTCGTCGAGCATCCCCCCGTCATCACCTTCGGACGGAAGGGAGGTCGCGATCACCTGCGCGTCTCCCCCGAGAGCCTCGCCGAACGCGGCTTCGAGCTGATCGACATCGAGCGAGGCGGGGACGTCACGTACCACGGACCGGGACAGCTGGTCGGCTACCCGATCCTCCCGATCGGTCGGCGCGTGCGTGACTACCTGCGCCGGCTCGAGGGGGCCGTGGTGGACCTCGCCGCCGAGTACGGCGTCCACGCCGAGGGAAGCCCCGGCTACGCCGGCGTATGGATCGGCGACGCCAAGCTGTGCGCGATCGGTGTCGCGATCAAGCGCGGCGTCAGCTTCCACGGATTCGCACTGAACGTCGCCACCGACCTGTCGCACTTCGAGACGATCGTGCCGTGCGGCCTCGAAGGCAAGACCGTGACGAGCCTCGCCGCCCTGACCGGTCGCGACGTGACGATGGCCGAGGCCAAGGAGCGCTTGGTTCCGCATCTCGGGCTGCAGCTACGCGACATGCTGCCCGCGAGCGCCGACGCGCCCCTCGAACCGTCCGCCGACGCCACCTTCGAAAGGACCCCAGCGTGATCAACTCCCGCGACTTCAAGAAGACCGTTCGTGCGGTCGAGGGCGGGCTTCGCCGCAGCGCCGACCTGCCCGGACCGGACGAGCGCGGACCACACGACCGCAAGCCCAGCTGGCTGCGCGTTCCGCTCCCGGGCAGCGGTCGCTACCAGGAGATGAAGCAGAACGTCACCGGCAACCGCATGGCCACGGTCTGCGAAGAGGCTCGCTGCCCGAACCTGGCCGAGTGCTGGAACGCCGGAACGGCGACGCTGATGCTGATGGGCTCCGTCTGCACGCGCGGGTGCAAGTTCTGCGCCGTGGCGACCGGCAACCCCAAGGGTCTGCTCGATCCCGACGAGCCGCGCCTCGCGGCGGAGTCCGTCGCTGCCATGGGCCTGGGGTACGTGGTGCTGACGTCGGTGGACCGCGACGACCTCCCCGACGGCGGCGCGGGCCACTACGCCGCCTGCGTGCGCGCCATCAAGGAACGCACGCCCGAGACGTCCGTCGAGGCGCTGACACCCGACTTCCAGGGCGTGACCGACCACGTCGACGTCGTGCTGTCATCGGGGATCGAGGTGTTCGCCCAGAACGTCGAGACGGTGCGTCGCCTGACCCATCCGGTGAGGGATCCGCGAGCGGGCTACGACCAGACCCTGGGCGTGCTGGGGTACGCCAAGCGGGCCCGGCCGGACGTGCTGACCAAGACCAGCCTGATGCTGGGCCTCGGCGAGACCGACGACGAGATCGAGGAGACGATGGACGACCTGCGCGCGGAGGGCGTCGACATCCTCACCCTGGGCCAGTACCTCCGTCCCAGCGATGCGCACCTCCCGGTCGAACGCTGGGTCACGCCCGACGCGTTCAAGCGCTACCGCGAGATCGGGCTGGCCAAAGGCTTCCTCGAGGTCGTGTCGGGGCCGCTGGTGCGCTCGTCGTATCGCGCGGAACGGGCGCTCGAGAAGAACAACGCCGGCATCGAGCTCTGAGAACACGACGAATCGTCGACTCAGGCTTCGTCCTGCTGAGCCAGGTACGCCTCGCGCGCCTCGAGGATCATCGCGTGGGTCTCCTCCATCCCGTGCCAACCCTCGACCTGGACCTTCTTGCCCTCGAGCTCCTTGTAGATGTCGAAGAAGTGCTCGATCTCGTTCAGGCGGTGCGGACTGACCGACGAGATGTGTCGGTTGCTTTCGTAGCGCGGATCGTCGACCGGCACGGCGAGCACCTTCTGGTCGCGTCCCTTCTCGTCCGACATCTCGAGGAAGGCGAGCGGCCTGGCGCGGAGCACGATCCCGGGGTAGGTCGGGTAGTTCGTGAGCACCAGCACGTCCACCGGGTCGCCGTCCTCGGCCAAGGTACCGGGCAGGAAGCCGTAGTCGCCCGGATAGTGCATCGCGCTGTACAGCACCCGGTCCAGGACGAACAGCTCACGCTCGGGATCGTACTCGATCTTGTTGGTACTGTTCCGCGGCACCTCGATCACGCAGGTCACCGTTTCCGGCGCGTCGGCGCCGAGGTCGAGATGGTAGAGGTTCATCGTGTGCGTCTCCATTCCGGGCCTGTCGAGCCGCTGGGCGTGACCCGGACGGCAGGCTACCGCCGAGAGGGCATCCGGTCAATTCACGGGCCGCTCGGAGTCGTGCTTCGGGCCTGACGACCGCGCGCAGCGGTCCAGGAACAGCGCGTGCATCCGGTCGTCGCCGGACAGCTCGGGATGGAACACGGTGGCCATCACCCGGCCGTGCGCCACCGCGACCGGCTCTCCGGCGTGACGCGCCAGCACCTCGACGTCGTCGTCCACGGCGACGATTCGAGGAGCGCGGATGAACACCGCGCGGAAGGAACGGTCCAGACCCGTGACGCCCAAGTCGGCTTCGAACGATGCGATCTGCCGGCCGTACGCGTTCCTGGCGACCTCGATCGGCAGGAGTCCGAGACGAGGCTGCTCCGGGCGTCCCACGATGTCGCGAGCCACGAGGATCGCGCCGGCGCACGTTCCCCAGACGGCGCCTCCTTCGTCGTGAAACGCTGCGATCGCCCGGTCCAGTCCGTACGCCAGCATCAGCTTCGCCATGGTGGTGGACTCGCCACCCGGCACGACCAGCGCCCCGACGCCGTCGAGATGCGCAGGAAGCCTCACCTCGCGCACCTGGGTTCCCAGCCGCTCGAACGCACGCCGGTGCTCACGGAACGCGCCTTGCAACGCGAGGATGCCGACGATCATGCCCGCCCTTCCGCGCCCGCACGCGCACCGGCACGTGCACCCGCTCGTGCACCCGCTCGTGCACCCTGCAGCAACGCCGCGGCGACGACCTCCTGCACCGCCGACCCCAGCAACGCGGCCGGGATCGGCTCGGCGTCGCCGGCGGACAGCACGAAGACCGCATCGCCGTCGTGCGCCGTGTGCGACGGGCGGGTGACGCGCGCGATGCCGGCGTGACCCGCGACGGCCAGCGCGCGGCAACCCGCCTTGTCGAGCGTGGCGTCGGTGGCGACGACCACCAGGCTCGTGTTCGTGCCCTGGAACGAGAACAGCTCGGCCGCCTCCGCCGCCGTGACCTCCTCGCCCGCGACCGCGCGTCCGGTCGAGGGGTCCACCAGACAGCCGACGGCGTTGCTGACCGCGAGCGCGGCGACGGTGGCGTTCCCGATCCGCATCGATACGCTTCCGACGCCGGAGACGACGGCCCGGTCGAACCCGCGCATCTTGCCGACGGTCGCCCCCGTCCCGACGCCCACGGCTCCGCACGCGACGGGGCCGTCGTTCGCGTCCTGGGCGGCGGCGGCGCCGGCCTCGGCGTCGGGGCGCACGTCCGAACGCCCGACCCCGAGGTCGTACAGGACGGCGGCGGGAACGATCGGCACCCGGGCGAACGGCGTCTCGAGCCCGACGTTTCGCTGCTCCAGCCAGCGGACCACGCCCGACGCGGCGTCCAAGCCGAACGCGCTACCGCCCGTCAGGACGATCGCGTGGGCCTGGCGAACGGACTTGTCCGGCTCGAGCAGCGCCGTCTCGCGCGTTCCGGGGGCCGCACCGAGCACCAGCCCCGACACCGTCCAGCCGGCGTCGGGCGTGAGCACGACCGTGCACCCCGTCCGCGCGTCGACGTCCGTCCAGTGGCCCACCCGCAGACCCGAGACCGCGGTGAGTCCACGGTCCACGCCCGGGGCCGCCGAGCTCATGGCTGTTCGACGGGCGCTTGGTAGCGCGCGATCTCCGAGGGGCCGACGCGGACGATCTCGATGCGTTCGAGCGGCGTCTCCGCCGTGGCCTGCAGACCGGTCGCCGTGTCGATGGGCAGCTCGATCTCGAGCGCCGAGGCGAAGCCGCGATCGGGAAGCTCGGTGCCGACGGGGAACGCGCCCAGCGTGCCGCTCGGATCGGCCGCACCGGTGGCCCGGTCGAAGCGGAGAAACTCGATGCCCTCGGGAACGGGGAACCCGTCGGGCGAGGCCGGTCGGCCGCGCAGCGCAGCCTCGACGAACGCCTTCCAGACGTAGATCGGCTGCCGCGACGAGTTCACGAGATCGGTGCTGCCGTCGGCCAGCGTCATCGTCCGCGGAAGCGAGCGCCCCTGGTCGTAGCCGATCCATACCGCCGCGGTGATCTCGGGCGTCGTCCCGACGAACCAGATGTCCTTCTCGTCGTTCGTCGTGCCGGTCTTCCCCGCCACCCAGCGACCGTCGATGTCCGCTCGCCAGCTGAACGCGGTCGGCCCGCGGTCGGTCACGTTGCCGTGCAGCAGGTCCAGGACCATGTAGGCGGTCTGCTCGGTCCAGACCTGGCTGCGCCTGGGCCTGGCCTCGTACAGCACGTTTCCTTCGGCGTCTTCGATGCGCGAGACGAAGTGCGGCTCGATCTGCACCCCCTCGTTCGCGAACGCGGTGAAGGCGCTGGCGTGCTGCAAGGGCGTCACCTCGAACGAGCCGAGCGCCAGCGAGTAGTACGGCTCGACGTCGTAGCCCAGCTCGCGCGCCCGCTCGGCGACGGCTTCGGGCGACGCGGCCTCGAGCGCCTTGACGGCGGGGATGTTCCGCGACAGGTTCAGGTGCGCGCGGACGGTGGCGGCTCCGACGAAGGTCTCGTCGTGGTTGCCGGGCGCGTACGGCTGCTGGCCCCGCTGCTGAAACTCGGTCTCCTCGTCCACCAGCACGGTCGCCTGCGTGAAGCCGGCCTCTTCGATCGCCGTGGCGTACGCGATCGGCTTGAACGAGCTGCCGGGCTGCCGCAGCGCCTGCGTGACGCGGTTGAACTCGCCCTCGCGAATCCCGGGCTGCAGCTTCTCGCCCACCATGGCCAATACGGCGCCGGTCTCGGGATCCAAGCCGACGATCGCGAGCTGTGCGCCATCGGGAATCTCGGCGTCCAGCGACGCCTGGTTCGCGGCGGCCTGGGCCTGGACGTCGATCGTCGTCGTGACGCGGAGGCCTCCCCGGCCGAACACCGCCGCCTCGCCGAAGCGGTCGATCAGCCAGTTGCGGACGGCCACGACCACGTGCCAGTTCAGCTCGGAGCTGATCGATTCCTGAACGACGACGCTCTCGCCGGTCGGCTCGGCGGACACGAGACCGCCCGCGCCATCGTAGGCGACGTTCCAGCCCCGCGGCTCGAGCGGATAGCGCCAGGCCCGCTCGGCCGCCTCTTCGCTGACGGTTCCCTGCCGAACCATCTTGTCCAGCACGTTGCGCATCGACGCCCGGGTCGTGGCGAAGTCGTCGTGGCGGGCGTTGGGCGCTGGGATCAGGCGGGCCAGGTAGAGTCCCTCGGCGAGGTTCAGCTCGATCGGATCCTTGCCGAAGTAGGTCTGCGCCGCGGCGCGGATGCCGTACACGTTCCCGCCCCAGAACACCACGTTCACGTAGCGCTGAAGGATCTCGGCCTTCGTCAAACGGCGCTCGAGCTCGATCGCCAGCAACAGCTCCTTGGCCTTGCGCTCCAGCGAGCGCTCGTCGCGGATGTGCGACAGAACGGTGTTCTTGATGACCTGGGTGGTGATCGACGATCCGCCGCGCTCGCCACTGCCGAAGAACTCCTCGTAGAACGCGCGGCCGATGGCGGGGAGATCGAAGCCGAAGTGCTCGAAGTAGCGATCGTCCTCGTACGCGACGATCGCCTGCAAGGCGGCCGGGCTGATCTCGTCCAGACCGACCGGAATCCGATTCGTCGACGCGCGGTCCTCGCCGGTGACGGGAACGATCAGACCGATCCGGCTACCGTCGCGCGCGTACACCTCGCTGGTCGCGGTGAACTCGAGCGCCAGCACGGGCGCGAGATCGGGCAGCTCCTGCGACCACTCGAGCGCCGCGACGGCGAACCACGACCCGAGCGAGAGGACCGCGGCGAGCACCAGCAGGAACGATCCCTGGACGATCTTCACGGCGGCTACTGTACCAGCAGCATGCGTGTACCCGGCCGGGTCAGGCGGCGATCGGTCACCAACCGCGGCCGGCCAAGAGCTCCTCGGGGGCCAGCGTATCGATGTCGATGCCGACCATCGCCTCGCCGAGCCCGCGGCTCACGTCGGCCAGCACGTCCGGATCGCGGAAGTGGGTGGTGGCCTTGACGATCGCCTCGGCGCGCAGCGACCAGGCGCGATGCTTCTCGGACGGGTCGGTCGCTGCCGCTCCGGACTTGAAGATGCCGCTGCCGACGAAGACGCCGTCGACACCGAGCTGCATCATCAGGGCCGCGTCGGCCGGCGTGGCGATGCCGCCGGCCGCGAAGTTCGGCACCGGCAGGGCGCCGTGCTCACGCACGTAACGGACGAGGTCGACCGGCGCGCCGTGGTCCTTGGCGTAGCTCATGATCTCCTCGGCGGGCATCGTCTGGATGCGGCGGATCTCGCCGAGCACGCTGCGCGCGTGGCGAACCGCCTCGACGACGTTGCCGGTGCCGGCCTCGCCCTTGGTGCGGATCATGCTGGCGCCCTCGCCGATGCGCCGAAGCGCCTCGCCGATGTTCGTCGCGCCGCACACGAACGGCACGGTGAACGCGAACTTGTCGATGTGGTAGGCCTCGTCGGCCGGCGTGAGGACCTCGCTCTCGTCGACGAAGTCGACGCCGAGCGCCTCGAGGATCTGCGCCTCGACGAAATGGCCGATGCGGGCCTTCGCCATGACGGGAATCGACACGGCGTCGATGATGCCCTGGATCATGTCGGGGTCCGACATCCGGGCCACGCCCCCTTGGGAGCGGATGTCGGCGGGGACCCGCTCGAGCGCCATGACGGCGGTCGCGCCGGCGTCCTCGGCGATGCGCGCCTGCTCGGCGTTCACGACGTCCATGATGACGCCGCCCTTGAACATCTCGGCGAAGCCGGTCTTGACCGTGGTGGTCCCGATGGCGGTGGTGGTCTGGCTCGTTTCTTCGTTCACGGATACAGCCTCCCGGTTCGTGCTCGCTCTTCCATCATGCCGCTCCTGACCGCCCGCGTGCACCCTCGCAAGACACGAAGACGGGCCGGACCGGCCGTGCGCGCGTCGCGATCAGCCCCGGCTGAACGCCACGTACCGCTCCAGCGTCCTCAGGCCCGCCCCATCGTCCAACAGCTCGCCGGCGCGCTCGACGCCCTCGGCGACGCTGCCCGCCAGATCGGCCAGGTACAGCGCGGCTCCGGCGTTGAACTGCACCACGTCACGTTGCGGGCCTCTGCGCTCGCCGGACAGGATGGCGCGGGCCGCGACCGCGTTGTCGGCCGGGTCTCCGCCCAGCAGGGTCGCTCGCGGGGCACGCTCCAAGCCGACGTCCTCGGGAACCAGCGAGTGCTCGACGATCTCGCCGTCCGGGCGGAGCTCGGACACGAACGTCTCGCCACTGATCGTGAAGTCGTCGAGACCGTCGCCGTGCACCACCAGGGCGCGCTCGAGCCCCAGGCCGCGCAGCACCTCCGCGAGCGTCCGGGTCAGTGCGGGGCTGTACACCCCCATCAGCTGACGCGACGCGCCTGCCGGGTTCGTGAGCGGGCCCAAGTTGTTGAAGATCGTGCGGGCCTTCAGGTCGGCGCGGATCGGGGCGACGAACCGCATCGCCGGGTGGTGCCTCCGTGCGAACAGGAAGGCGAGCCCGATCTCCTCGATCGCGCGCGACAGCCGATCTGGATCCAGATCGAGGCCGACGCCGAGGGCCTCGAGCACGTCCGCGGAGCCGCTCCGCTTCGTGACCCCGCGGTTGCCGTGCTTCGCGAGGCGGGCGCCACCGGCCGCAGCGACGAACGCCGCCGTCGTGCTGACGTTGATCGTGCTGACGCCGGTCCCGCCCGTGCCGCAGATGTCCAGCAGCGGGCCGTCGTCAGCGACCGGGACGCGGATCGACCGTTCGCGCATGGCCTCGGCGAACCCGATGATCTCGTCGACGGTTTCGCCTCGCGTGCGCAGCGCGGCGAGGAGGGCGGCGGCCTGCATCTGCGACAGCTCGCCGTCCATCAGCATGCCCATCACCTCGCGAGCCCGCTCGCGCGTCAGCGTGCGGCCCTCGAAGATGGTGGAGAGGGTGGTGGCGACGTCGAACGTGGACGATTCCGGTGCGTCGGTCATGGCGTCTCCTTTTCACTGTCGATCTCGCCTCGCGGATCGCCCGACGACGGGGCGTCCGCCGCGCCTCGGGCGTCATCGCTGTTCCTTGCCTCGTCCCGTGCTCCTCGAGCGTACGCGCGCTCGTACGCGACGACGTCCGCGTCGATCCAGCGGGTCCACGGACCCGCCCACCAGATCCGTTTCGCCGCCAGCAGCACCGGATGCACGCCCAGCCACCAGGCGGTCGCGGCGTCGGCGCGGCGGCGGGCCAGACGACGGTGCGCGCGCCCTGCCCAGTACGCCTTGCCGGAATCGTCCCAGACGCGCCCGTGATGCTGGGCCCCACCACCGGGAACGTGCCGGAACACGGCACCGGCGTCGCGCAGTCGCAACGCCAGCTCCGGGTCCTCGCCACCGTAGCCGGTCCAGGCGGGATCGTACCCTCCGACCGCCTCGAACAACGCGCGCGGCACGCTCGTGTTCGCGCCGGTAGCGTTCATCCAATGCGCCCGACCGAACGTCGTCCAGGTGCGCTCGAACGGCTCGCGGCGCCCACCGGTCCGCAGCTCGCCGGGGAGACGCAGCGTGCCGACGCCCACGGCCGTACGCACCGTGGCATGAAGCGTCAGGTGCGCTGCGAGCGCGGTCGGATCGTGCGTACAGTCGTCGTCGCTGAGGAGGAGGACGTCTGCCCGCGAGTGCGCCGCCGCGAGGTTCCGCGCGCGCCCGACCGGCTGGTCCGAGCCGCCCGACACGTGCAGGGCGAACGGCAGAGCGGCTCGCTCGAGGCTGGCGCGTTGCCGCGCGGTCTCCTCCGGCGTCTCGTTCAGCCAGATGCGCCACTCGAAACGGTCGGGCGAAAGCGTCTGATCCCGAAGGCTCTCGGCCTTCAGGCGCAGCGCGTCGATACGCCCGCGACTCGCGGTCACCACCGAGAGCTCGGGTCGCGCGGCACCGGGCCCGTCGCTCACTCTCGGACGACGGACTCGACGAACCGCGCCAGCATCGACGCGCCGTCCCGCGTGAGGATGCTCTCGGGATGGAACTGAACGCCCCAGACGGGATGGTGCACGTGGCGAACGCCCATCACCACCGGCGTCCCGTCGTCGTCGGCCCAGGCGTTCACGATCAGCTCGTCCGGGACGTCCTCGACGACCAGCGAGTGGTAGCGCGTCACCGTCACGTCGTCCGGCAGCGACGCGAACACGCCGGTGCCGTCGTGGCGAAGGCGGCTGGTCTTGCCGTGCATGATCTTGGTCGCGCGGGTCACCCGCGCGCCGTACGCGGCGCCGATCGCCTGATGGCCCAGGCAGACACCGAGGATCGGTACCGTCGGGCCGTAGCGCCGAATCACCTCGACGGAGTGACCGGCGTCGGCAGGGGTCTTGGGTCCTGGCGAGATCACGATGCCGTCCACGCCGGCCGACGGCACCTCGGCAGGATCGAACGCGTCGTTGCGCCACACCACCAGCTCGACGCCGGTCGCACCGAACATCTGCACCAGGTTGTAGGTGAACGAATCGTAGTTGTCGATCACCAGGAGTCGGGGGGCCGGTCGTGCCATCAGGCCAGTCCCTCGGTCGCCATCTCGACGGCGCGACGCAACGCGGCGAGCTTGTTGAGGCTCTCCTGGTACTCCGCCTCGGGATCGCTGTCCGCCACCACGCCACCGCCGGCCTGCAGGTGCAGGCGGCCGTTCGCCACGACCATGGTGCGCAGCGTGAGCGCCATGTCCATCGCCCCGTCCACCGACAGGTAGCCGAACGCGCCGGCGTACGGACCGCGCCGCGTCGGCTCGAGCTCGTCGATGATCTCCATGGCGCGGATCTTCGGCGCACCGCTGGCCGTGCCCATCGGCAGCGTCGCAGCCAGAGCGTCGAGCGGGGTCTTGCCTTCGGCCAGCTCCCCCTCGACGGTCGAGACGAGGTGCATCACGTGGCTGTAGCGCTCCACCCGCATCAGATCGCTGACCTGGACGGTGCCGTGGCGGCAGACCCGGCCCAGGTCGTTCCGACCCAGGTCGACGAGCATGACGTGCTCTGCGCGCTCCTTGTCGTCCGCCAAGAGATCGTCGGCCAGCTCGGCGTCCTCGGCGGGCGTGGCTCCCCGCTTGCGCGTGCCGGCGATCGGAAGCGTCTCGACCCGGCGGCCGTCGCTGCGGACGAGGCTCTCCGGGCTCGACGCCACCAGGGTGACCGGCCCGAGGTCCAGGTAGCCGAGGTACGGGCTCGGGTTGATCGCCCGGAGCGCCCGGTACACCGCGAACGGATGCACCCCCAGCTCGGCCGACATCCGCTGGCTGGGCACGACCTGGAACACGTCGCCGGCATGGACGTACTCGACCGCCCGCCGCACCGCGTCCTTGTACGCCTCGCGGCTCATGTTCGGCTCGAACGCCGTCCGGCGACCGGCCCGGTCGCCGGGAACGCCGGGAAGCGGGGCTCGCAAGCGCGCGTGCGCCTCCTCGACCAGGCGTCGCGCTCGGGCCTCGTCCTCTTCGTCGCCGCTGGTCGCCGGCGCGACCAGGAACAGGCGGCGGCGTAGGTGGTCGAACACGACGACGACCTCGGGCTCGACGAACAGCATGTCGGGCACGCCCAGCTCGTCGGGGTTCGCGTCGGGCAGACGCTCGTAGCGACGCACCAGGTCGTACGCCGCATACCCCACCGCTCCGGCCCAGAACGGCGGAAGCTCGTCGGGCCGGATCGAGGGCCTTACGACGCGGTCCCACAAGAGCTGGAGCGGATCGCCGCCGCGCACCGTCCTCGCACCGCTCGCGGTGGTGACGACGGTCTCGTCGCCGCGCGTCTCGATCCGGGCGCGCTGGCCGACGCCGATGAACGAGTAGCGCGCGATTCGCTCGCCCTGCTCCGCGGATTCGAGCAGGAACGACGGCGGGCCAGCGAGCTTCAGGTAGGCGGTGAGGGGGGTTTCGAGGTCGGCGAGGACCTCCTTGAAGATCGGTCGGACGGGGGGCATGGCCTCGGCCACGGGAACCTCCAGGCGTGCTGAGCGGTCGGAGCGCGCCGGGCGCGCCGTGCGCGCCTCAGCGGGGCGTGGGGCGGTCGGTTCCGCGCCATCGCCCCCGCACGCCGGTCCACGCCTGCGTCCGCACGGCCGCGCCGACGAGGCTGCACCCGAGGGCGCCGCCTCGTGCCTGACGCGCGGCCGTGCGGAGGCCGGTCACTGAGGAGGCGTCCGATCCCCGAGGAACATGCCGATCGCGTGGAACCCGGCGTCGACGTGGACCGTCTCGCCCGTCACGCCGCCCGACAGGTCGGTCACGAGCGCGAACCCCATCCGGCCGACCTCGTCGGTGGTGATGTTGCGCTTCAGCATCGACTGCTTGCCGGCTTCGCCGTACATGTCGCCGAAGCCCGGCGATCGAGCGGGCGGCGACCGTTCGGACGGGACCGGCGCTGAGGGCGTTGACGCGGACCCCGGCCGGGCCCAGGTCGTACGCCAGGTAGCGCACGGACGCCTCGAGCGCGGCCTTGGCGACGCCCATCATGTTGTAGTGCGGCACGACCCGTTCGCCGGCCAGGTACGACATCGTCACGATCGCTCCGCCGTCGTCCATCAGCTCGGCGGCCCGGTTCGCGACGGCCACCAGCGAGTACGCCGAGACGTCCATCGCCAGGCGCCAGTCGTCCCGGCTCGTCTGGCGGAACGGCTCGGAAAACGTGCTCGCCGGAGCGTACGCGATGGCGTGCACGACGAAGTCGAGGCGGCCGAGCTCGCGCTTCAGGCGTGCGAAGAGAGCGTCGAGCTGCGCGTCGTCGGTGACGTCGCACTCGGCCAGGATCGGATCGTTCATGTCCTTGGTCAGATCGTCCAGGGTCGGTTTCAGACGCTCGCCCTGGTAGCTGAACGCCAGGCGTGCGCCGGCGTCGGCGAGCGGTCGAGCGATCGACCAGGCGATCGAGCGCTGGTTCGTCACGCCCATCACCAGGCCGGTCTTGCCGCGCAGATCGATGGTGAACACGTCGTTACCTCCAGAATCGGGTCCGGTGGGGAGTGTACCGCAGGCGGCCGAAGCGTCAGCCGTCGCGCATGATTCGGTCGAACCGCTCGAGCGCGTCTCGAGCCTGGCCGGGCTCGCCCCGTTCCCGCCAGACCCGCGCCAGTCCTTCCCAGCCGGCCTCGCTGTACGGCTCGTGCTCGGTCATCCGCTGATACATGCCGGTGGCGGTCACCAGATCGCTGCCCTCGAGCGCCGCCTCGGCCGCACTTTCGAGAAGGGTGAGCTGCTCGCCCTGCAATACCGCGCGGAGGCTCTCGATCCACGACGACTCGAACTGCGCCAGGAACGGCCCCCGGTACAGATCGATCGCACGCAGGTAGTCCTCGTGGCGGCCGGTCGCTCTCGCCTGCTGCGCCAACGACCGGTAGCGGTCGACGTCGTAGTCGATGCTGAACTTGTCGTGGAGGTAGTACCGGCGGTTGGCGGACTCGACCATCTCTCCGCCCATCACCTTGCGGAGACGGTAGAGCGTCGTGTGGAAGCTCGACGAGGCGCGGGACTCGGACTTGCCCGGCCAGAGCGCCTCGGCCACCTCGAACGTACCGACGCCGCTGCGATGCTCCAGCAGGTAGAACAGGAGCTCGAGCGCCTTGAGCGAGTCCCAGTCGAGGCGCTCGCCGTCCCGCTCGACGATCGGATGCCCGAAGCCGCGGGCCGTGACGGCGCCCTCGAGCGGTCGGCGAAGCTCGGCGACCCGGCGAAGACGGACCTCGACCGCCTCGGCGAGCTCCTCGCGGGCGAACGGCTTCGTCAGGTAGTCGTCCGCGCCCAGGCTCATCCCGCGACGCATCGTCCCGCGATCGTCGTGCGCGGTGAGGAACAGGAACGGGACCGACCTGAGCTCGGGCACCTCGCGAACGGCGGCGTAGAACTCGAACCCGTCGAGCGTCGGCATGGTGATGTCGGACACGATCACGTCCGGCCGGAGCCCGCCGCGAAGCTCGTCCAGAGCGTCGCGCGGGTCGTCGAACGCCACCACCTCGTACCCCGACGAGGTCAGAGCGATCTCGGTCAGCTTGAGCATGCCGGGCTCGTCGTCGACGGCGAGCACGAGGGTCGAGGTCACGGAGCGAGTCTACCCAGTCGAGGCGCTTCCGTGCACCTGCCGGCTGGCGTGCCCCTCGCGTCAGCCCCGCGTCAGCCCGCGTCAGCGCGTCAGCCCCGCGTCAGCAGAGCGTCAGCCCCACGTCTCGGTCGTCTGGAGATGGACGAGCGCGCTGAACTGGATCGCGCCGGAGGGAAGCGCGGTGGTGTCGAACCCCACCTCGACCACGACGGCGTCGGCGGGAAGCGTCTGGAGCGTGCGGGCGAGCCGCTCCTCGAACAGCGACACCTCGTTGGCGGTGACGACCTTCATCTCATGTCTCATGCCGGGGTTCCTTTCCGTGACGAGCGAGGACCGTCGGATCGTCGCCGATCAGCCCGCCGACGCCTGCTCGCGCGAGCTCCTCCATCCGGCCAGGATCGTTCACGGTCCAGACGTGGACGGGGAGGCCGCGCTCGCGGCAGCGAGCCAGGAGCGGGGCGGTCGCCTGGCGATCCTCGGGATGCAGTGCGTCGACGTGGAGCCAGCGGGCCGCGCGTCCCGAGCGCAGGCCGCGCGGCGCGTCGGGCGTGGTCAGCAGCGCGGTCCTCAGCCTGGGCGCGGACAGGCGGACCCGCGCCAGCGCGAGGGGGTCGAAGCTGGACACCAGCACGCGATCGTCGAGCCCGCTGGCGCGCACCGCGGCCACCAGCTCGCGCTCCAGCGACCAGGAGCGGAACCAGGACGGAACGCTCTTGATCTCGAGGTTCAGCAACGTGCCCGGATGATCGCGGGCGATCCGGAACAGCTCCTGGACCGTCGCCATCCGCGGCTCCTGCCGACGCAGGCTCTCGAACGAGCTGGCTCGCACCTCGCGTCCAGCGACGTCGAAATCGTGCCAGATCACCAGCACCCCGTCGGCCGAGCGCTGCACGTCCGTCTCGATGCCGTCGACGAGCGTCAGCGCGAGCTCGAACGCCTCGGCCGTGTTCTCCTCCCGCGGACCGCGCGCGCCGCGATGCCCGATCGCCCACGGCCGCTGACGCCGGACGCCCGGCACCGCACGAGGCCGCCATCCCGGACCGGCCCACCACGCGAGGGCGAGAAGCAGAACGAGCGCTAGGCTGACCGGACCGACCACGTCACGAGCCTACCCCGACCGGCCGAAGCGCGTCCCGGGGCGGCAGCCTGGGGGTGGTACGATCGGGCCGACGATGGGCATCAGCGCCAAGGCACGCCCGCGACGCGAACGGGTGATGCTCCTCCTTCAGCCCGTGGCGGGTGCCGTCGTGCGCGGCCTGGCGCCCCTCGGCGTCAACCCGCTTTGGCTCGTCACCCTGCACAGCGTCATGGGCATCGCAGCCGGCGTGCTGATCGCCGTCGCCGGACCCGGCACCGGACCCGGTGCCGGACCCGACGGCCCCCTCGGCGGATCCGTCGGCTGGACCGTGGCCGCCGGCCTGCTGCTCGCGAAAGCCGTTCTGGACAACGCCGACGGCGGGCTTGCCCGGGCCACGGGCCAGGTCACGAAGATGGGCCGCTACTACGACAGCGGCATGGACCTCGTCGTGAACGTCGCGGTGTTCGCTGGCTTGAGCGTGCACGTCGGCGTGCCCGTCGCTGCGATCGCGCTGGTCGTGAGCACGGTGGCCCTGTCGCTGGACTTCAACATGGAGCGGCTCTACCGGCGGCCACGCACGTCCGCACCCAGCGGCCCGCCCGCGGCGGACCTTCCCGTGGGTGCGCCCGAGCCGGCGTATCGCCTGTTCGAGCAGCTGTACGAGCGCCTGCTCGCCCCGCAGGATCGCGCGATCGAGCGTCTGGACCGGGCCCTGTTCCGCCGCGTGGAGGGCAGCGAGTACGAGGACGCGCCGCTGGATCGTCGCCTCGCCTGGTCCGACCTGTTCTCGACCGCGACGCTCGTCGATCTGGGTCTGTCGACGCAGACGGTGATCCTGGCCGCCTGCCTGGTCGCGGGTCGACCGTGGATCTTCGTGACCGCGCTCCTCGTCATCCCCGCCTGGGCATTGGGCGTGACCCTACTGCGGCTGATCCGATACCGGGCGTATCGTCGCGGGGATGAGGAGCGTCCGACGTGACCGAAACCGTGACCGAAACCCGTGACGCCGCCCCGAGGCCGCTGCCCACGGTGGGCGCGCTGATCGTCGCTCCCGATGGACGCGGCCTGTTCGTCCGCACCGAGAAGTGGCGCGGCCTTTGGGGCGTGCCCGGAGGCAAGATCGAGGGGGGCGAGACGATGCTGGCCGCGCTGCGCCGCGAGACGCGCGAGGAAACCGGCCTCACGCTGCACGACGTCCGTTGGGCCCCGACCCAAGAGGCCGTACGCAGCGACGCGTTCGCGCGCGACGCCCACTTCGTGCTTCTGAACTTCGTCGCGCGAACGAGCGCGACCGACGTCCGCCTGAACGACGAGGCGGACCGACACGTTTGGCTGCGCCCCGCGGACGCCCTCCGCGAGCTGCCGCTGAACGGCCCGACCCGCGCCCTGGTGCTTCACTACCTCGGCCACGGCCACTCCGGACCCGTGCTGCGCGAGGCACGAACGCCGAGCCGGGCGACGACCGGATCTTCGCGCGCACGCCCGTGAGGCCGGCGGCGCTCGTCACCGGCTCGGCGAAGGGGATCGGTCGCGCGCTTCTGCTCATGCTGGCCGAACGCGGACACGACGTGATCGTTCACTACCGCTCCAGCGCCGACGAGGCGGAGGCCGTCGCCGAGCTCGCCCGCGGGCTCGGCGCGCACGCCGCGACGATCCGGGCGGACGTCACCGACGAGGCCGCGGCGCACGGCCTGGTCGACGCCGCCGCCGAGCGGCTGGGTCGCCTGGACGTGGTGATCAACAACGTCGGCAACTACGACAAGGGTCCCCTGGACGAGGTCTCGAGCGCTTCGTGGCACGAGATGTTCGACTCGAACCTCCACGCCACGTACTACGTCTGTCAGCGCGCGGCGCCGATCCTACGGGCCTCCCCGCAGGGACGGATCGTGAACGTCGGCTACGCCGGCGTCGACGCCTTGGTCGCGAAGCCCGGCATCATCGGCTACCAGATCGCCAAGACCGGCGTGCTGCTCTACAGTCGCGCGCTGGCGAAGCGCGAAGCGCGTCACGGCACCACGGTGAACGTCGTCGCTCCAGGCGTGATCGAGAACAGCGTGACCCAGCCGATCGACGAGATTCCGATGGGACGGCCGGGCACGCTCGACGAGATGGCGTCCACCGTGGCGTTCCTCGTCTCGGACGAGGCGCGCTACGTCACCGGCGCGTTCCTACCGGTGGCCGGCGGATGGAACCTGTGACCCCTGCGGACACGAACCCGTTCCGGACCCGCACGACGCGCGACGACGCCGGGTATCTCCGCACCGGTCCGTTGCCGGCCGACGATCGTCCCGCGGCTCGCCTGAACCGCTGGCCACCGACGGCACGGCTGTACGAGCCGCTCTGGCGGCGCCGCAGCCTGGGGCTGCTCACCCTCGGCGCGTTCGGGACGGATCGCGAGCTCGACGCGATGACCGCGTGGCTCGCGACGTCCCCCGGCGTGCGGATCCTCGACGTCGGCTGCGGCGCGGGGTTCTACCTGCGCGCGCTTCACGGCGCGCGCGCCGACCTGGACCTGCACGGCCTCGACGCCAGCCCGGCGTTCTTGCGAGAGGCGGCCAGGACGTTGGCCCAGGCGAACGTGCCCGCGACGCTGGTGCACGCGGACGCCGCCCGCCTCCCCTACCGCGACGACGCGTTCGACGGCGCCGCCTGCGGCGGCACGCCGAACGAGTTTCGCGACCCCTCGGCGGTGTTCCGGGAGATCGCCCGTGTCGTACGGTCGGGCGGGCACGTCTGGCTGATGGCCCAGATCGCGGCGAGAACGTGGCCCGCCCGCTTCGGACAGGCGCTGGCTCGGACCGGCGGGCTATGGATTCCGAGCACCGACGAGTTCGTCGACCGTGCCGAGGCCGCCGGGCTGCGAGCGGTCAGGATCGAGGAGCGGGGACCCGTTCTGCTGGGAACGTTCGTACGCTCCGCCTGAACGGCGGGTGACTCAGTCTTCCTCGAGCACGTACGACGGCTCGTGCGCGTCGGGAGCCAGATCGAAGATGCCTCCCGCCGCGCGGAGGTTGACGACGACGGCTTCGAAGCGCTCGACGAGCGGCAGCCGAAACAGCGAGGTGTCTTCGGCCGGGCGCATCACCCGAGCGTCGAACAACGTCTGGAACGGCTTCCTGTGCATCGCATCCTGCAGGAAGTCGCTGGTCCGCAGGTTCGGCCTGAGCTGCATCCGGCCCGCGAGGACGTAGTTCGGAAACACGAGGTAGACGTGCCGCTGCTGCGTCGGCATGTTCGGATCGGTGGGCATCCAGGCCCCACCGACGATCCATGCGACCTGATCCTTCGGAATCGCCGCGAACTCCGTTTCGTAGCGAAAGTCCTCGCGCTTGGGCGGATGCTCGATCCCGCTCGCGTACATCGAGCACGAGGTCATCGTCAGGTGCGGCCGATCGTCCGCGTTCAGGAACTCGGCCGTCCCCCGCGAGCTCGGGAGGTGGATCTTGCCGATCACCCGGAACTGCGTCGTGTAGACCCTCGCCTCGGTCGGCGTCACGTTCGCGTAGAACACGCAACGACGTTAGCACGTGAGCGACGCCGTCCTTCGCAGGAGACCCGGAAGCCCGGGCGCTCGGCGCCACCGCGGCGCCTCGCGGCTCGCGCGGCGGGGAGGCCGGATAGAATGCGCGGCATGACGAGAACCCTGTTCGGGACCGACGGCGTGCGAGGCGTCGCGGGCCAAGCCCCGATGAGCGCGGAGACCGCGTTCGCGCTGGGCCGGGCCACCGCCGAGCGGCTGCGCGAGACGGCGGGGCGGCCTCCCCGAATCGTGCTGGGCGTCGATACGCGCCTCAGTGGCGCCATGCTTCGACACGCGTTCACCGCCGGCGCGATCTCGCGCGGCGCGCACGTGAGGTACGCCGGCATCGTGCCCACGCCTGGCGTGGCGTTCCTCGCTCGCCACGAAGGCGCCGATGCGGGCGTCGTGATCTCGGCCAGTCACAACCCGTACCAGGACAACGGCATCAAGATCTTCTCGTCGAACGGCGACAAGCTGCCGGACGAGGAGGAGGCCGCGATCGAGCGCTGGCTGGAGGCGGGCGACGAGGCGTACCCGCCCGTGACCGGCGACGCCATCGGTGGAAGCGATCGCTACCCGAGCCGCAAGGGTGCGTACCGAGAGCACCTGCTCGAACACGCGCCCTACCTCGACGGTCTCCGGGTGGGCTTGGACTGCGCGAACGGCGCGGCCAGCGAGATCGCGCCCGAGCTGTTCCGTCGCATCGGCGCACGGCTGCAGGTGATCCACGCCGGTCCGGACGGTCGCAACATCAACGTCGAGTGCGGATCGACCCACCCCTCCGCGATCGCGGCGCACGTCCTGGCTCACGGCCTGGACGTCGGCGTCGCGTTCGACGGGGACGCCGACAGGGCCCTCCTCGTCGATGCGCGTGGCCGACTCGTGACCGGGGATCACATCCTGGCCATCGTCGCCAGGGTCCGCGGCGACGCGGAGGTCGTCGGCACGGTGATGACGAATCTCGGCGTGGAACGGTGGATGTCGGAGCACGGCGTCACGGTGCACCGCACGATGGTCGGCGACCGCTACGTCCATCGCGAGCTCGTCCAGCGCGGTCTGCGACTCGGCGGCGAGGCGTCGGGCCACGTGCTCTTTCTCGACAAGGCGCCCACGGGGGACGGCCTCCTCACCGCCTTGCAGCTGCTGGCGGCGGTCCGAGCCTCGGGGCGCTCGCTCGAGACGTGGATGGACCAGATACCGAGCTACCCGCAGATCTTGCGCAACGTTCACGTCGACACCGGTCGCAAGCACGCGACGGCGAGCCATCCCGAGGTCCTCGCCGCCGTCGCGGACGCCGAAGCCGACCTGGGCGCCGAGGGGCGCGTGAGCCTACGCCCCAGCGGGACCGAGCCGCTGGTGCGCGTCATGGTCGAGGGCGCCGACTCGGATCGGATCGAGCGGTACGCCGCTCGCCTCGCCGACGTCGTCGCTCGCGTCGGGGCCGCCTCGTGAAGGCCGGGGCGAGAGATGCTTGGGACACGACCGGACCGGCCGGCGGCTGGCTGGACGCGACACGTGCGCTTCACCCCGGCCACCCGGTGTGGCCCGGCGACGCTCCGTTCGTGATCGTTCCGACCGCCCGCATTCCGGAGGGCGCCAGCGTCAACCTTTCCAGCACGACAGGCACCACGCACCTGGGCACGCATGTCGACGCGCCGTGGCACTACGACGACGACGCGCCCCGGATCGAGTCGATCGGCCTGGACGTGCTGATCGGCGACGGCCAGGTGGTGGATCTCACGGCCGGCGAGGGACCGGTCGAGGCGGACGAGCTGCCGGGCGGTCCGTACGCCGGCCGGGTGCTGCTCCGCACCGGTCAGCCCGACGCGTGGGTCGCCTTTCCCACCGACCTTCGCGCGCTCACCCCAGGCGCGGTCCAGCGGTTGGCGGCCGGCGGGGCGCGGCTGATCGGCACCGACGCTCCGAGCGTCGACGAGTTGGACAGTGCGGACCTGGCGGCCCATCACGCCTGCGGACGGGCGGGCGTGACGATCGTCGAAGGCTTGGCCTTGGGGCGCGTCCCGGCCGGGCCGTGCCGCGTCATCTGCCTGCCGCTCCGGCTGGTCGGAACGGACGCGGCTCCGGCGCGCGTCGTCGTGCAGCCGCTGCGCAGCGCATGAGCGAGCTCCCGCTGCGCGAGGCGTTCCTCCTTCCTACCGGCGTGTACCTCGACGGCAACTCGCTGGGGCCTCTCAGCTGGGCCGCCCACGCCGCCGTCGAACGACGCATGCGCCAGTGGCACCATCACGGCGTGACGGCGTGGGACGACTGGATCGGCTTGGCGGAACGGCTCGCTCCCGCGCTGGCACGCCTGGTGGGCGCGAACGCCGACGAGGTCATCCCGACCGGCGGCGTCACCGTGAATCTCCACGCGGTGCTCGCCGGGCTCTACCGGCCAGAAGGGCGACGCCGCCACATCGTGGCGTTGGCTCGCGAGTTTCCGAGCGACCTGTACGCGCTCAGGTCGTGGACCGATCGTCACGGCGCCGAGCTCCGGCTCGTGGGCGGCACCGACGAGGTGGTCGACGAGGCGGACATCGAAGCCGCGCTGGACGACGAGGTCGCGCTCGCCTGGCTGCCCGTCGTGACCTACCGCGCCGGTCAGCTCCTGGACGTGGCTCGGCTGACGCGTGCCGCGCACGCTGCGGGCGCCTTGGCGGGATGGGACGCGGCGCACTCGATCGGCGCGGTTCCCCACGCGCTCCACGATCACGGTGCCGACGTGGCGGTGTGGTGCTCGTACAAGTACCTCAACGGCGGCCCCGGAGCGCCTGGCGGGCTGTTCGTGCACCGACGCCATCACGGGCGCACCCCCGGGATGCCCGGCTGGTGGGGCCACGAGCGGACCAGCCAGTTCGAGATGCGTCCCGACTTCACCCCCGAGGCCGGGGCCGCCGGGTGGCAGATGGGCACGCCCAGCATCTTGGCGCTGGCCGGCTTGGAAGGCGCACTGGCGGTGTTCGAGGAGGTCCGGATCGATGCGGTGCGCGAGCGCTCGCTCGAACTCACGCGCCGGCTGATCGACGCCGTCGACCGCGAGCTTCCGGAGCTCGCCGTCGTCACGCCACGCGACGAAGCCCGCCGGGGCGGGCACGTCGCGCTGCGCCACGCGCATGCCGCCGGAATCTCTCGCGCGTTGCGCGAACGGAAGGTGATCGCCGACTTCAGGCGTCCCGACCTGCTGCGCCTCGCGCCCGTCGCGCTGTACAACGACGAGCGCGAGGTCGACACGGTGGTCGCAACGCTCAGGGACGTCCTCGACGAGAGCGCCTACCTCCGTCCCCCGCCCACCGAGCCGTCCGTGCCGTGAGCGGCTATCATGCCGGCATGAACGAACCCAGCGAGGCGCCGGGCGACTCCGTTCCTCGCGACTCCGTTTCTGGCGACTCCGTTCCTGGCGTTTCAGCTCCTCGCGTCTCGACCGTGGGGTACGCGATCGGCGTCGGTATGGCGTTCATGGCCGTGGTCGGCGTGTTCGTGAGGTTCGCCTTCGCAGGCGCGCCGGACGTGCTTCTGCTCGGCGGCTCGTTCCTCGTGGGCGCGGCCCTGGGCGCTGTCCGTGCGCGTGCCACCCGCGTGGACCTGTCCGACTGAGGCGCCGCCGCACACCCGAGAGCCCGGGCCACGGGTCTCGAGCGCCGTGCCCCCGTGACGAACCCGAACAAGAGCCAATCGACAGCGATCCGCATCGCTGCGGATCGCTGTGGACGTGGCTGGCCGTCATCGACGGCCCTTCTTCTGGTGCACCCGAGAGGATTCGAACCCCTGGCCTTCTGATCCGTAGTCAGACGCTCTATCCAACTGAGCTACGGGTGCATGCATCGTGCTCGGGCCTTGGAATCGGTAGTGGCGGAGAGGGAGGGATTCGAACCCTCGATAGAGGTTTTGCCCCTATACTCCCTTAGCAGGGGAGCGCCTTCAGCCGCTCGGCCACCTCTCCTGGTTGCCCGACGCCGACCGGACGATCGAGTGGCGGAGGGTGAGGGATTCGAACCCCCGGTGGGGCGAGCCCCACAACGGTTTTCAAGACCGCCGCTTTCGACCGCTCAGCCAACCCTCCGGTCAGCGCAGGGAAGTATACCGGCAGGCCCAGAAGGTGTCAACGCGTGCTCGACTCGTCCTGGGGGTGGCCCGGAAGCCGCTCCGGATCGCGCTTCGCGGCCCATGCCGCTTGCGAGATCAGGCCCCGCAGCGCCGCGACTTCGCGGGGTGTGGGCACGGCACGGTCCAGCAGACCCCGAAACAGCCTGAGCGTGGGAACCTCGCGGCGTGCGTCCGTGAACCCGATCAAATGCCAGAGCGCGACGAGATCGTCGTACATCCGCTCCACCTGATCGCGATCAGCGACCTCGGCGAGGTCCGGTCCGACCTCTCCTCTGCGCCGGCGCTCGAACCAACGGTGCGCCAGGATGTTCACCGCTTGGGCCAGGTTGATCGACGCGTAGTCCGCCGTAGGAATCTGGATCAACGCCTGACAACGATCGAGCTCCTCGTTCGCGAGGCCGTGATCCTCGGGACCGAACACCAGCGCGCCGCCCACGTCGGGAACGGTCGCGAGACCGTCGTCGGGCGGATAGTGGCGCACGGTCTCGCTTGCCCGCGGGCGGGCGGAGGTACCCACCGCCCAGCGCACGCCGCGGAGCGCCTCGCCCAGGTCCGGCGCCACCGTCGCACGGTCCAGGACGTCACCGGCATGCGACGCCAGGGCCCGTGCGCTCGCGTCGATCCGGCAGCGCGGCGCGACCAGGACCAGCTCGGCAAGGCCGAAGTTCTTCATCGCCCGCGCCGCCGCCCCCACGTTCTCGGACGACTTGGGCCGCACCAGCACGATGCGGAGACCGGCACGCTCGGAATCGTCGTTCATGCAGGGACGATACCGGACGCGAAACCGCCCCCGGCACGTGCCGGGGGCGGTGCGATCGCGTAGCTGACGCTGCTTTCAGGGGCTGCCTTCAGGCCGCGACGCCCTCACGCATCTTGCGGATGCGGGCGGACAGGCGGCTCTTGCGGCGCGCCGCGGCGTTCTTGTGCATGGTGGCGCCCTTGGAGGCCTTGTCGACCAGACCTTGCACGACCTTCTGGTACTTGGCGGCGGCGTCGAAGTCGCCCTGTTCGGCGGCGGTCAGCGCCTTCTTGGTGAAGGTACGGATCGTCGACTTCGCCGCGCGGTTGCGCAGACGGGCGACTTCGGACTGGCGGTGCCGTTTCATCGCGGACGGGTTGCGAGCCATGCTTCTCCTCGTGCTTCCTCTTGGAATGCGCGCGCCTCACGTCGACGTGGGCTCGCTGGGGGTCAGGAATCGTCCGATCACGGGTGCGGCGTCGTACGAGACGCCTGCCTCTGCGTCGGTAGCCACAGGAGGGTAGCACATGCGTCCCGGCGTTCGCAACGTCACGCATGCACCGAAATCGTAGCCGTGCGGGTGACCACGAACGAGCGCCTGGAGAATCTCCGAGCGAGGATACTGGGGAATGGACATCGACGACACGACCCGCACCGTCGGCGCCGCGCTGGAGCGCGGTCTCGTCGGACTGACCGAACAGCTCGTCTTCTGGCTGCCGCGCGTCGCGATCGCGGCGATGGTGATCCTGGTCGCGATCCGGATGGGACGTTGGGCGGCACGCCTGGCATCGCGACCGTTCGGGTCCACCACGCAGACCGTTCAACGGTTCGTCGCGCGCGTCACCGAGCTCGGCGTGGGCGTCCTAGGCATCGCGCTCGCCCTGAACGTCCTCGGCCTGGGCGCTTTCGCCGCGGGCATCCTCGCCTCGGGATCCGTCGTGGCGATCGTGCTGGGCTTCGCGTTCCAGGAGATCGGCAAGAACCTGATCGCCGGCGTGTTCCTCGCGTTCAACCGGCCGTTCAAGACCGGGGACATCATCGCGTGCGACGGTTTCGCGGGGGAGGTTCGCGCCCTCGACCTGCGCACCACCCACATCCGCAACTTCGACGGCCGCGACATCTTCATTCCGAACGCGACCATCTTCACGCAGACGCTCGTCAACTACACGATCGACGACCTGCGCCGCCGTGCGTTCCGTATCGGTGTCCGCTACGAGGACGACGCCCTCGCCGCCACGGAGATCCTGAGGGCCGCGGTGCCGGACGTCGCGGGCGTGCTGACCGAGCCGGCGCCCAGCGCCGCCATCGTCGAGCTGTCGCCCTCGACGGTCGACCTCGAGATCGCGTACTGGGTGTCGATGGACGATTCGGTCCGCGTTCGGGCACAGGTGGGCTCGGCGGTCATGGACGCCTGCCGCCGGGCCCTGCTGCACGCCGGGTACACCGTCTCTCCGAACGTGACGACGGCGGTGGAGCTGGCCGGGAGTCCGGCGCCGCAACCGGTGCGGGTCGACATGCGACGTGCAGGACCTGCCTGATGCCTTCGCCGAAGGACGCTGAGCTCGGCCGGCAGTGCCATCTCGCCTAGGGCGGGCGTGCAGGTCGTGTGAACAGCTGCACACGAGCATCGGGACGGGAGCGGGCCGCGGACCCCCTGGCCGGTGCTACGCTCGCGGTTCTCATGCCCAACGGTCCGCGCCCACGCCTCGCGACTCGTACCGTGGCCGCATCGCCCCGCCCCGCGACCCGCCGTGGACCGGTCCTCGCGGCCCTGGTGCTCGCGATGTTCATGGCGGCCATCGAAGGCACGATCGTCGCGACGGCCATGCCCAGCATCGCGGGGTCGCTGGGGGGATTCTCCCTGTACGCCTGGGTCTTCGCGTCGTACCTGCTCATGCAGGCGGTGACGACCCCGATGTTCGGCAAGCTGGCCGACCTGTACGGACGAAAGCCGATCTTCGTCGGTGGCGTCGCGATCTTCCTGGTCGGCTCGCTGGCGTGCGGCTTCGCCCCGTCGATGCCGTGGCTGATCGCGTTCCGGCTGGTGCAGGGAATCGGCGCCGGCGCCGTTCAGCCCGTGACCAGCACCATCGCCGCCGACCTGTACGCCTTTCACGAGCGGGCTCGGGTCCAGGGCTGGCTATCGAGCGTGTGGGGGATCTCGGCCGTCACCGGTCCGCTCGCGGGGGGCCTGATCGTCGAGCAGGTGCACTGGGCATGGATCTTCTGGATCAACGTGCCGTTCGGTGCGCTGGCGATCGCGGGCGTCCTGGCGTACCTGCACGAGGACGTGCCTCGCAGCGAGCGGTCGATCGACCGTACGGGCGTGGGCACGTTCGTGCTGGGCGTCGGTGCGCTCATCGTGCTGCTCACGCAGGCGGGCTCGCTGTCGACCCCTTGGACGCTCGCGCTGGCGGGCGTGACCGTCGTATCGCTCTCCCTGTTCTGGCGACACGAGCGATCGGCGCCCGAAGCGATGATGCCGCCCGATTTGTGGCACGACCCGCTGGTGCGCATCGCCAACATCGCCTCGTTCGGTGCCGGCGTCGTGATGATCGCCGTGATCACGTACCTCCCGACCTACGTTCAGGGCGTGCTGGGAGCGTCGGCGCTGGTCGCGGGGTTCACGCTGACGACGATGTCGATGGGCTGGCCGGTGGCCGCCGTCGCGGCGGGGCACCTCATGGTCCGGCTGGGCACGCGGTTCACGGCCCGAGCCGGCGCGATCGCGCTGGCCAGCGGAGCCGTGGGATTCGCGTTCCTGGACCGTGTCGGCGACCCTCGGTTCGCTGCGGCGGCGTCCCTGGCCGTCGGCGTCGGGATGGGCCTGATGATGACGACGTTCCTGGTCTCGATCCAGACGCGCGTGCCGTGGGAGCGGCGTGGGGCGGCGACGGCGACCAACGTGCTGATGCGGATTCTCGGGAATGCGATCGGCGCGGCCATGCTGGGCGGGGTGATCAACGCATCCCTGCTCGCCTGGCTTCGGCGTGAGGGACTCGCCGGCAGGCTGGACTTGGACGACGTGACGCGGGCCCTGGGCGAGGCCGGCTCGTTGGATCCCGCTCTTCTCGCGGGGATCCGCGGCGGGCTCGCCGCGGCTCTCGATCTGGCGTTCCTGGTGATGGCGGCCTGTGCGCTCGCTACGCTCCTGGTCGCGTTCGCGATGCCCGATCTCGCGCCTGGCGAGACGCGCGCCGGGGCGCCCGATCAGGCTGCCGACGCCGAGCCGGAGGCATGAGTCGATCGAGCAAAGCGGAGCGGCCCGCCCTTTCGGACGAGCCGCTTCGGACGAGCCGCTCCACTCGATCTCGGTAACGTCGCGTCAGCGTCGTACCGCGCGCAAGATCGCCAGCAACACCACCGCCCCGACGAAGGCCACGAACAGACTGTAGAAGTTGAATCCGGTCACGCCTTGCGCCCCGAACAAGCCGAAGAGCCAGCCACCGAGGAGGGCGCCGACGATCCCGACGACGATGTCGATCAAGAGCCCCTGTTCGGCTCTCGTCTTCATCACCATGCTGGCCAACCAGCCAGCGACGGCTCCGAGCACGATCCACAACAAAAAGTTCATACAACATCCTTCCCGACTCGGGTCGAGGGCCGACGACGGCGGGCGCGTACGAAACGTGCAGGCTCGGTCGCCGTGACCTTGTCGATTCATCGTGGCCTGCCGCGTCGGCGTCAGCAACGTTCACGGCGCCTTGCTACGACGATCATGACGCGCTCGACCGCGATCCCTGTGCACATCCGTACATACCGAAAGCCGCCCCGAAGCGTGGAAGGCCGTCATGGCGCCCGCTACCCGAACCGTCCTATACTTCGGTATCGACCAGCACCTGGACACACCAGATCTGGATACACCACGCCTGGACACGCCACGCCTGGACACGCCATGACGGACTTCGTCCGCTTCCTCGCCGCGTGGTCGCTTCTCCACGAGAGTGCGGACGAGGGCTGGAAAGCCGCGGTCCAGCGTGGTGAAGGGCTCGAGCCGGGGCGCCCCGGACAGGGGCCGGACGCGTTCGTCGACGGCCTCGCCGCGCTGGTGAACGACGAGAAGGAACGCCTGAAGCGCGAGCTCTCGACCGACGATGCGAACGAGGCCGCGCGCGAGCCGATTCGAAGCTCGGCGGATCTCGCCGACAAGCTCGACGCGGTAGCGTTCGAGCTGGCCGAGCTTCGCGGCCGCCTCGAGTCGCTGCAGGCGTCCGTCGACGCTCTCGCCGCACGCCGGGACGACTGAAGACCGTGCCACCGCGCGGCGGGACGATCGCCGCGGTCGCGCTGCGGCGCACCGGACTGGCCCTCTGGCGCATGCGGTTCGGCCTGCGCGGGCGACGGATGCGGAGGCGAGCCGTCGCATGCCAGCTGCGGCTCGCCTGCGAGGAGCTGGGACCGACGTTCGTGAAGCTGGGCCAGCTGGCCTCCGTTCGGCCCGATCTGGTCCCCGCCGAAGCCGCCTTCGAGCTCGAGCGTCTTCAGGACCGTCTTCCTCCCGTCCCGATCGAGCCGATCCGCGCGACCTTGACGGCCGAGCTCGGCGCGCCGCCGGAGCGGATCTTCGCCACCTTCGACCCGGTCCCGGTCGCGACGGCGTCGATCGCGCAAGTCCACCGCGCCACGCTGGCCCACGACTACCGACCGGTGGTCGGAGCGATGCTGCACGCAGGCGCGACCGTGGCCGTCAAGGTGATCCGGCCAGGCGTCGAGCGAACGATCGACCAGGACCTGGCGGTCGCGAGCCGCTGGGCCGCCCTACTGGACCGGGTTCCGCGCCTACAGCGGCTGGGGCTCCGGTCGATGCTGGCCGAGTTTCGAGCCAGCCTGCGAAGCGAGCTGGACCTTCGGAACGAGGGACGCGTGGCCGACCGGTTCGCGCGCGACTTCGCGGACGATCCGTTGGTCTGCGTGCCGCGCGTCGTCTGGCGTCACACCACCCGTCGCGTCTTGGTGAGCGAGTTCGTCGAGGGGTGGCGGCTGAGCGACCTGAGCGACGCGGAGCGCGCCGGCGTCGACGCGCGCGGGCTGGCCACCCACGGGGCCGAGGTGTTCCTCCGGCAGGTGCTGGTGCACGGTCGGTTCCACGCCGATCTGCACCCGGCCAACCTGTTCGTCACCCCCGACGGACGCATCTGCTACCTGGACTTCGGCATCGTCGGGCGCACCACGCCGCAGCAGCGGATCGCCATCGCGCAGGTGCTGGCTGCCACGGTGTACGGCGACGCCGATCGGGCGCTCCGGTACTCGCGCGAGCTGGGCCTCGAGGTGCCGGAGCGTGACGAGGCCGCGGTCCGCGACGCCGTCGACGCGCTGATGCGCCGGCACCTCACGGAAAGCGAGCCCGCGGACGTGCGCGGTTTCGCGCTGGGCTTCCTGTCGATGCTCGCCGACTTCCGCATCCCCGTGCCGGAGGGGTACGGCCTGCTCGTCAAGGCGCTCGCGACGGTGGAGGGCGTGGCGCGGGCGATCTACCCCGACATCGACATCACGAGGACCGCAGCGCCGTTCGCGACGCGCCTCGTCGCGGCGCAGCTCGCGCAGCCCCGGCGTCTGCGTGAGCGTCTCCCTGCCGCGACGCGAGCGGCGCTGCGCGAGCTTCTGGCCTGACCGCGACGTGCCTTGCGCTCGCGTGCGCATAGGGGTCGCGATCGACGGCATCGAGGTCGCGGCCTAATCGACCGATGGAGAGGCACGGACCGGCGCTTCGGCGGTGGCTGCCGGACGTGCGTGGAACGCGGCGGGGATCGGATCCTCTCCGGCTTCGGTGGTGATCAAATAGACGTGGTCGCCTGACTCGAAGCGAACCTCGCCGCGTGGCGAGATCATCCGATTGCCGCGGGCGATGGCGGCGATGACGATTTCGTCGGGGAGCTCTAGCTCGCCGATCGTGCGACCCACCGCGGGCGCACTGGTGTCGAGCAGCATGTCGAAAACGCCGCTGCCGGGGGGTGCGGCGCCACCGAGCTCCAGGCGGAGCGGCGGCTCGGGCGTGGCCGGTTCGAGCAGACCGAGCAGGCGCGCGAGCGGCACGACGGTCAGGCCTTGCACGGCCGTGCCCGCGATCACGACCACCACCACGATATCGAAGAGAAGCTCGCCGTTGGGAACCCGCTGCAGCAGCGGAATGATCGCCAGGATGATCGGCACGGCCCCCTTCAGCCCGGCCCAGGACAGCACGGTGAGCTCCCGTGCGTCGAACCGGAAGCGTGGCGCCCAGCGGCCGAGCGGGATCAGCACGACAGCGAGACTGGCCGGTCGTGCGACGAGGGTCACGGTCGCCGTCACCATCAGTGCGACCGGAATGCTGGCGAGCAGTCGGTCGGGGAACGACAGCAGCCCCAGCAGGAGGAACATCGTGATCTGCGCCCCCCATGCGATGCCGTCCATGAACATCCGGATGGCACGCCCCTGAGTCAGCGGACGGTTCCCGAGGATCAGACCGGTCACGTAGATCGCAAGGAACCCCGAGCCACCCAGCAGGTTCGTGGTCGAGTACACCAGCAGGCCACCCGCCAGGACCAGGATCGGGTAGAGCCCGAAGGCGGGGATCTCGACCGCGTTCAAGACCGTGGCCAGCGCCCGGCCTCCCGCCCACCCGATCGCCGCGCCCAACGCGAGCTGCGCGACGACCCCGACCACGGCATCGCCAACGCTGACGCCGGCACCGGCCAGGGCAGCGGCGATCGTGACGGTGAGGTAGACGCTCACCGGATCGTTCGTGCCGGACTCGACCTCGAGGACGCTCCGCAAGCGGCGCGGAAGCCCGCGCCCCTTGAGCACGCTGAACACCGCCGCCGCGTCCGTAGGAGCGAGGACCGCCCCGAGAAGCATCGCCTCGAGCCACGAGAATGGCGTGACGACGCGTGCGAGGACCGCGATGAGCAGCATCTTCACCAGCACGCCGAGGGTCGCGAGAAGCGATGCCGGAAGCAGGGCCTCGCGGAACGCCGACGCCTTCGTGTCGAGCCCGCCGCTCAGCAGAATGACGGCCAGCGCCAGCAGACCCACGTTCAGCGCCAGCCCGTAGTCGTCGAACGCCAGTCCACCGGGCCCCGAGCTGCCCGCCAACATTCCGATGCCCACGAACACCACCAGCGTCGGCACGCCGAAGCGCTGGGCGACCCTGGTGCTGAGGATGGCCGCCACCGCGAGCGCGCTGGCGACCACGAGAATGACGTCCATGCGGGACTTTAACCGACGGCTTCGACCCGCCTCCGCAGAACGGGCGTCCGCCGAGTTCTCGACGAGGCCGCGGTCATCGACCCTCGAGCCCACCCAAGAGCAAGCAGGTGATGCCGAGCGAACCGCGAGAACCGTGGACGTCGATGCCCGAGTCGATGACCAGCTTGCCCCGCGCGTCACCGCGACCGGCTCACCGGGCCGACCTGCAGCGAGCGTAGAGTCACGACACCCGCGGGCACCTGATCGAACACCAGCGCGATCTCGAAAACGCGCGCGAGGTCGAGCGCCGGGTTCGCCGCCAACAGGTCGGCCAGCGGTAGGTCGACGCGCTGGAACAACGGGTACGCGTCCGGACGGTAGCGGACCGCCTCGAACGGGGCCAGGCGCGTCACCACGGTCGGCAGGTGCGGCGGCACGCCCTGCGTACCCGCCAGCGCCATACCGGCCACCTCGCCGGCATCGTCGACCAGCGCCACGCGCAGGTCGACCGGACCCGTCGGCGTCGCGTTTGCGCCGGGCAACGGGCCGACGCCACGACCCAACTCCAGGGTGAGGACCGCCTCCCGTGGCGCCTCGACCAGGCCATCGATCAGGTCGGCCAGGGAGACCGGCAACCGCACCCGGAAGCTGGGCGTCCGCTCGTCCTCGTCCTCACTCCACCCCAGCGTGACGGACGTGGCGTCGCGCGACACGCCGTCCCGGAAGCCAGGGTCCCCCAAGCGCCAGAGGGACAGGCCGTCGGCACTCACGACGCTCCCCTGCAGGCTACCGACGCCAGGATCGACATGCGACCCGTCGCCCAGCAGCGTGAGGGCGCGACCGTCGTCGTAGCGCGTCACGTACACGGTCGGTGGCAGCCAGTCGAGGCCGCCGCGGGGATCGCGGAACAGCTCGCGGTAGCCGTGCTCGCCCAGCAGGCTGGCACGAACGAATGCGCCGATCAGGGCCGCACCGGCGCGCTGCTGCTCGGCCTCGCTCATGATCGCCGCGGTGCGCAAGAGGGGCGCCAGCGGCGGCATCTGGTCGTGACGCCCCCACCGCTCGTTGAACTGGCCGTGGTTGGCGTGGTGCACGTAGACGGCCGCCTTGAAGCCACCCTCGGCAGGCCGCGCGCGCTCGTACTGCCGCTCGCCCACGAAGCTGCTCACGTCGCCGTCGAAGCCGCCGTGCAGCACCAGGTAATCGACGCCGCGCAGCGAGGTGGGCCGGTCGCCTAGGCGGTACTGGCCGTCGCTCGGGGCGATCGCGATCACCGCCTGCACGGCGTGCGGACCGCCGACCCGCTCCTGGAGGGGCGCCAGCGCGTCCGCGGGCAGACGACCGAGGCGGTCGAGCTCTGCCGCCAGCGCGGCCGCCTCGCCACCACGCGAATGGCCGGCGAGCGCCACGCGGCTCAGGTCGACGCGCGGAACGGCCGGCTCCATCGACGGCCTCCCAACCTTGCCACAGGTCGAGATGCGCCAGCATCAAGAGCGCCCGGGCGTGGTTCTCGCCACGCAGACCGCCGACGATCGGCAGCGCGTTGAACGCGGCGGCGTCGATCGACGCCACCACGATGCCGTGGGACGCCAGGTGCTTGCCCAACCAGGCGTAGCCGTCCTCGGAGGCGACGAAGAGGTTGGCGTTGCCGTGGGCGATGAGCAGCAGCGGGTACGGACCCTCCCCCTCGGCCGGGTACCACACCACCGCGTTGCGCGGCACGGCATCGAGGTCGAACCCCAGCGCGGCCCGCCGGACCGGGCGGGCCACCGGCCCAGCTCCACCAGGTCGGCGAGGTCGATGGCTGTCGTCGCGAACGCGGCGTCCTCGCCGTACTCGGGCCGCCAATGCGGCAGGCCGCTGCCGTAGCGCAGCGTCGCGACCGCCAGCGGGCCCGGCACACCCGGATCGGGCAGCGCCAGTGGCGGCGCTGTACCAGCGACCAGCGGCGGCACCGGGTCGGCGCTGCCCGGCCACCACCACCAGGCCACGATCGCCACCGTAGCGAGGCCGGCGAGGACGGTGCCGATCGCCGCGTACGCGCGTGAACGGGGTGCGCCCGCCGTGGCACTCGGCCGCCACAGAGCCCGGCGCAACAGCGCCAGCGTCAGCACCATCCCCGTGCCAGCCACCAGCCAGGCGCCCCACACCGCCAAGGCCACCAACGGCGGCAACGACCCGAACGCGATCAGCATCGCCGCAGCGCCGATGGTGGCGTGCAACACGGCGGGGCCGAGGACGCGCGTCCAGTCGACGGCGACCCAGCGCAGCAAAGCGAGACTCAGCGAGCCCAGGCCGAGCAGCGCCAGGCCCAGGCCGAAGCCGATGGCGAGATCGATCAGCGGGCCGTACGGGTGACCGATGGCGCTGCCAATCCAGGTCATCAGGGCCAGCAGCGCGAGCCGCGCACCCCAGCCTAGGACTTCAGGGAGGTCGGCCAGAACCGACCGGGCGGGGCGCGTCTCAGGCGAGGTGGACATGAGCCATGGTGGTCCCGAGGCCCGTTCGAGCGCAAGTGCCCGGCGGATGCCGCGGTGTCGAGCAGCAGCTGCGGGAGGCCGTCACGCTGCGACCATACGCTGCGACCATCCGTAGAAGAAGTGGCCGACGTCGAGGAAGAACACCTCACCTCGACCGCGTAAAATCCGTGTCGCTTAGAGGACCTTCCGATGCCGGCCGCCGGGGCCCTTCTCCAGGCGAAGCGGCGCGCATACTCACCAACAGGAACGCCAACGACGTGAGCGACCCAACGGTGAAGAACACCCACAAGCCGAGCAGCTCGTCGCCTCCGCCCACGAGCGACCCCACGGCGAGCATCCCGGCGTAGATCGCTCCCTTGACGTTCATGACGACGGCGATCACGAACCCCCAGCCGCGCTGCGACCACAGCCACGCCGCTCCGAGCGCGACCGGCGCCACCACGAGCGACAGGTCCAGTGCCGCGATGAGACGGAACGGCTCCGCCCCGATCTCCGGCACGCTCCCCGTCGCGACGTACGCCAGCCACTGCCCAACCCAGGCCAGGCCGAGCACGAGCGACCAGACGCCCATGTAGCCCGACACCCACCTCGCGGTCGTCACCGCCGAGAACGAACGGCCGGTCGCGACCGGATCGAGCACCGTCGAGCCCGCGATCAGGGCCGCCCCGCTCGCCACGAACGACGTGACGTACAGCAGGAAGTGCACGTTCAGCGCCGCCCCGAACAGGTAGAAGGCGTAGGTGTAGAGGGCGTACTGCAGGACCCCGAGCAGCACCAGGTAGCCCCGCGCCGACCCGCGCCGGGCGAGCGCGAGCGACGCGAACAGGACGGGGACGGCGACGAACAGCGTCACCGGGTCGTTGACGCGCCAAGCAGCGAGCGCGAACGCCGGATCCCGGTACAGGCCTGGCAGAAGCATGCCGGTCGCGGACTGCACCAGCATCAGCAGCCCGACCCCGGTCGCGAGCGCGAACGTTACGCGAAGGCGGACCTGCGCAGCGGCGCTCGGCAGCGCCAACGCTCCTAGCATGGTCTTTATCGTGCCACATTGGACGGTCCCTGCGTCGCGGACGAGGGCGAACGCCCGGAAGCATCGTGGCTCGGCAGCACCGGCGCTGTTCGAGGACGCGTTTCCAGAGGCGCCGACCGACGCACAACGAACGATCGACCGCGAGCAACGAACGACGGGCGAGGAAATCGGGAAAGGAACGACGAGCGTGCGAACCGTAGCCAGCCGGACTGAAGCGCGACCGAGGAGGCACCCGATGGAACGAGGCGCGTTCGAAGCGTACGTGTTCGACCCGCTCGATCTGCGCGACACCTACGCCTTCCGCGACCCCACCGACACACGTCCCGCGCCGATGTACTACAAGGACGCTCCGCTGCACGTGCCCCGCTACATCACCTCGGTGACCGGCCGAGGGCGGGATCGTCTCCACCGCGCCAGACACAATGCGCTTCCGCAGGGCCTTCTTCACCGGACGCTTCTTCCCGTGGAGACCATCGAGCCGCTCAAGCGATGGAACCGGACCACTTTCCCGGACAGTTCGACTTCGGCATCGGCCTGGAAAAGCAGTGGACTCGATGGCTGAGTCTCACCGTTCGTCCCGATTGGCGAGCTGCTGGGATTCTGGAGGCAGTCCGGCGCCTTCGCTTCCACAACCCCCAACGCGACCTGTACTTCACAGGCACGGTGATTTGGTTGAGCGAGATGGGGCACGGCGCGGCGGTGCGAGGTCCTTCCCGCTAAGGTCGGGGAACGACGCGTGCAGCCGCGCGGTCTCGGCCGAGTAGGCGGGACAGGCCGCGTTCGCGTCGTCGCAGACGGTGAGCACCACGTCGAAGCTCCACGACTCCAGCCCCCGCCCCCAGCAGGGAAGAAGAGGAAGCATCCTACGATCGAGGGGGGGCATACACCACTTGACACAACTTGCGACCGCGCAGCATTCTGCTGTCGGGGGAAAAGAAGCGTTCCTCGCGAGGCGCTCTGTCAGGGCCGCGCTCCCGAGGCCAGGTGGCAGCGCCGCACCTCCGATGAGCCCTGCACAGAGAGGATCTTCATGAAAGCGCTTGTCTATCACGGGCCTGGCCAGAAGTCATGGGAAGATGTGCCGGACCCGGAGCTGCAGAAGCCCACCGACGCCATCGTCCAGATCGACACCACCACCATCTGCGGTACGGACCTCCACATCCTGAAGGGAGACGTGCCGGCGGTCACGGACGGTCGAGTTCTCGGCCACGAAGGCGTGGGCACGATCACCGAGGTGGGATCGGCGGTGAAGGGCCTGGCGGTCGGCGACCGCGTAATCATCTCGTGCATCACCGCGTGCGGATCGTGCGCCTACTGCCATCAACAGCTCCCCTCCCACTGCCTGGACGAGGAAGGTGCCTCAGGCATCGGATGGATCCTCGGCCACCTCATCGACGGGACCCAGGCGGAGTACGTCCGGATCCCGTTCGCCGACAACTCGCTGCACAAGCTGCCGGCCGACGTAAGCGACGAAGCCGCCATCATGCTCTCCGACATCCTGCCGACCGGCTTCGAGATCGGCATCCGCAACGGCGACGTGGAGCCGGGCGACGTGGTGGCCGTCGTCGGCGCCGGACCGGTCGGGCTCTCCGTGATCATGACGGCCGGGCTCCAAGGGGCCTCCAGGGTCGTCGCCATCGACCTGGACGACAACCGTCTCGAAATGGCGCGGAAGTTCGGAGCCACCGACACCGTCAACAGCGGAGAGGACGGCTGGCACGATCGAGTCATGGCGATGACCGAAGGCGGGCTGGGCGTCGATGTGGCGGTCGAAGCCGTGGGCATCCCCAAGACCTTCGACATGTGCACATCGCTGATCCGGCCGGGCGCCTCGGTGGCGAACGTGGGGGTGCACGGCACGTCGGTCGAGCTCAAGCTGCAGGATCTCTGGATCAAGGACATCAGCATCACCACGGGTCTGGTCAGCGCGACCACGACGCCCATGCTCCTCAAGTTGGTCAGCCAGGGCAAGATCGAGCCGGAGCAGTTCGTGACCCATCGGTTCAAGCTGGACGACATGATGGAGGCGTACGACGTCTTCGGTCGAGCCGCCGAGACGAAGTCCATGAAGGTGGCCATCTCCCGGTAGCCTCCGGCGACTGCGTCGCAGAGGAACGGATGGAGGTGGATCAGTAGAAGCAGGAAGTCGGCGCCCCACCCGGCGAAGAGGGTCGGGCGCCTGCGGTACACGACCGGTGGGTCATCGACCCGTCGCGTGCGGGATCCGACGGGGTTGCCCGGTGGAGCGGCCGCGCACCTCCGGTATCGGCGCCGTCCTTCAAGATGGCTCCACAGCCTACCCCGACAGCTGCCCGATGATCGAGAACATCGGCAGGAACATGCCGGCGACGATGAACCCGACGACCGTTCCGAGGAACACGATCAGCGCCGGCTCCAACGCGGCGGTGAGGCTGCCGACCGCCTCGTCGACCTCGCGCTCGTAGAACGACGCGATCTTCTGCATCATCGTGTCCACGGCGCCGGTCTCCTCGCCGATCGCCGTCATGGACGACACCAGCGGCGGAAACACCTGCGGATAGCGCATCAGCGTGGCGCTGATCTGCTCGCCGCGCTGGACGGACTCCTTCGTCTCTTCCAGGATGTCCTCGACGATGGCGTTCCGCGCCGCGCCCTTGGTGATCTCGAGCGACTCGAGGATGTTCACCCCGCTGCGGAGCAGCAGCCCGAAGGTGTTCGAGAAGTTCGCGATCGCCGTCTTCTGGATCAGGACCCCGAACACCGGCGTCCGCAACGCCAGCCGGTCCAGCGCGTGCCGGCCGTTGTCGGTGCGGTACCAGAACCGTAGCCCGACGACCACGCCCACGATCACCGCGGCCAGCAGCCACCAGAAGTTGAGCAGGAAGTCGCTGATCCCGACCAGGATGCGGGTGATGACCGGCAGGTCGCCCCCGAGCTGATCGAGGATCGTCGCGAACTGCGGCACGATCCCGGTCAGCAGGAAGAACGTCACCGCCAGGGCGATCACCAGCACCACGACCGGGTAGGTGAGCGCGGTACGGATCTTGCCCCGCAGCTCCGCCTGCTTCTCCATGTACGCCGCGACGCGCTCGAGGATGCCGTCGAGGTTCCCCGACACCTCGCCGGCCTTGACCAGGTAGATGTAGAGCTTGTTGAAGATGCCCGGGAACTTCGCCATCGCGTCCGAGAGCGGGAGGCCGGTCTCGACGTCCTCGCGGATCTTCCTCAGCGCGTTCTTGAGGCCTTCCTTCTCGGCCTGCCGCTGCAGGATCGCGAGCGACTGCACCACGGGAAGCCCGGCGTTGATCACGGTCGCGAACTGCCGGCTGAAGATCGTGACGTCGCGAAGGCCGGGCCGGCTGCTGGGATCCAGCCAGGCGGGCAGCTTGATGTCGGCGCTCAGGCCGCGCTTGGGCGTCTTGATCTCGCTGACGAAGTAGCCCTTCTCGCGCAGCGCGGCCGCCACGTCGCGCTGGGAGGCCGCCTCCATCGTGGCCGCGATCATCTTGCCGCCGCGGTCCCTGGCCTTGTACTCGAATACGGGCATCGTGCCTCCTCCTGCGCGGTTCCACGACCGGCGCACGGGTCGGGGCGCGGGTCGTCGCGTGGGCCTCTCGGCTACCATATCCGGCCGCGCGCGCGGCTCGCCGCGGATTCGCTCACGTCTCGCAAAGGCCGATGGTAGCCTCCGTCCGATGCCTCGCGAGCGCAAGAACGACCGCCTGGAGCGGGCTGCACGGATCTTGGACGCCCTCGGGCGGGCGTATCCGGACGCGGCCAGCGAGCTCGACTTCGGCTCGCCCTACCAGCTGCTGGTCGCCACGATCCTCTCGGCCCAGGCCACCGACGTCAGCGTCAACGCCGCCACGCCGGCGCTGTTCGACGCCTACCCGACCCCCGAGGCGCTGGCCGCCGCCACGCCGGAGGAGGTCGAGCCGTACGTGCGGACGATCGGCCTGTACCGAACGAAGGCGAAGAACCTGGTGCGGATGGCGGGCCTGTTGGTCGAGCGACACGGCGGCGAGGTGCCCGAGTCGTTCGAGGCGCTCCTCGAGCTGCCGGGCGTCGGGCGCAAGACCGCGAACGTCGTCGCCTCGAACGCGTTCGGCAGGCCCGGCATCGCCGTCGACACCCACGTCGGTCGACTGGCCCGACGATTGCGGCTCAGCCGCCACCAGGATCCCGACAAGGTCGAGCGTGACCTGGAGCGGCTGTTCCCGACGGACAGCTGGATCTTCGTCCACCACGCCCTGATCCTGCACGGACGGCGTGTCTGCCGCGCACGGTCGCCGGCGTGCGACGCCTGCTCGCTGGCTCCCGACTGCCCGAGCGCGGGCACCTTCACGTAGGCGAACGTCCGGCAGCGACGTGTAAGCGACGGTCCCGACCTGCCCGCGTCCTCCTGCTAGCCTTCTGCGCATGTTGGACCTCATCATCATCGGCGCCGGCCCGATCGGTCTCGAAGCCGCCATCCGGGCCAAACGGGCTGGCCTTCGCTACCGCGTCCTCGAGAAGGGCGCGCTGGTGGACGCCATCTACCGCTACCCGACCTACATGACGTTCTTCACCACCAGCGAGCGCCTCGAGATCGGCGGACATCCGCTGGTCACCGCCACCGACAAGCCGACGCGCAAGGAGGCGCTGGACTACTACCGGAAGGTCGCGCACGCCGAGGCGCTCGAGATCGAGGCGTACACGAAGGTGACGGCCCTCCGCCGCGACGCGGACGGGTTCGAGGTGACCGCCGCTCATCGCGACGGCGAGCCCCGCACCCTCCGCAGTCGCTTCGTCGCGCTGGCCACGGGCTACTTCGATCACCCCAACCGGCTGGGCGTCCCCGGGGAGGACCTCCCGCACGTCTCGCATTACTACGACGAGGCGCACCCCTACTACGGCCAGGAGGTCACGATCGTGGGGGCCGGGAGCAGCGCGGCGGACGCGGCGCTGGACCTGTTCCGGGCCGGAGCGCGCGTCACGATGGTGCACCGCGGCGACGACTTCCGGCACAGCCTGAAGTACTGGATCCGGCCCAACCTCGAGAACCGCGTGAAGGAGGGGTCGATCGTCGCGCACTTCCGCACCGAGATCGAGGAGATTCGTGACGACGCCGTGATCGCGACGAAGGACGGGCGCCGCCTCACGATCCCGGCCGAGCGCGTGTTCCTGCTGACCGGCTACCACGCCGCGGGCGACCTGCTGGACCAGGTGGGTGCCGTGACGGACGAGGTTACGCTGGCCGCCGAGCTCGACGAGCAGTTCCAGACCACCGTGCCCGGCCTGTACTGCATCGGGTCGGCCGGCTTCGGGCGCAGGACCAGCGACGTGTTCATCGAGAACGGTTTGGTGCACGCCGAGGTGGCGATCACGGACGTCGCCCAGAGGGCGGGGACGCCGGCCGACGCCTGAGGTTTCGCGTTCGCGGGGGCCGGGCGTCTACACTTGACGCGGAGGTCGCGATGAATTCGCCACGCCGCATCGGTCTGCTGCTCATCGTCGTCGGTCTGGTGTTCTTCGTCGCCCGGGTGGGCGGCGGAACGGCATGGCCGCTTTTCGTCATCGTCCCAGGCGCCGCCATGCTGGCCGTCGCGTTGGCAGGGCCCAGGGGCAACGCCGGGCTGGCCGTGCCCGGCAGCATCGTCTCCGTCGTGGGCCTGGTGCTTCTCGTGCAGCAGGCGACGGGTACGTTCCACACCTGGAGCTACGTCTGGGGACTGGTCCTGGCGTCGGTCGGCGTGGGCTCGTTCCTCCAGGCCAGCATCGAAGAGAACCCCCAGGGGCAGCGCGAAGGGGTACGCCTCACGGTGCTGGGGCTGGCCCTGTTCGCGGCGTTCGGCGCGTTCTTCGAGCTTTTGGTCTTCGGCGGCGCGATGCAAGGCGTCCTCGGCTGGCTCCTTCCCCTGGCGCTCATCGTCGGCGGCGTCTGGATGCTGCGCCGAGGAGACAGCGCGTGACGTCCGCTCGCACGCGCTCCCTGGCGGCGGGCCGGATCGTCCTGCTGGACGACGCAGGCGACCTCGCGGCGGACCATGCGGGCCGGATCGTCGTGTGCGGCGATCCGGCCACGCTTCGTACCGCCCGCGCGCTGCTTCGCTACCCCCCGTCGCTGGCCGTGCTGCACGATGCCGGCGTCGGCAAGGACGGCGCGGGCACGGCGGGTCTGGACCGGCTGGCGGACGTGCACGTGCCGGCGGTCGCCGTCGCGCACGACAGCGCCCGTTTGGGAGACGCCGAGGACGTGCTCGAGCAGGGACGGATCGCGCACCTGAACGCCCCCGCCCGGGCGCTGGGGCTGGAGGAGGGTCCGCTGCTCCGTCAGCTCGCCCGGCCCAGGTCCGCCCACGTCCGGAAGCTCTCCCCCGCCTGAGTCGCCCCGCCACACCGGTCGAACCGGTAGCCTTGCCGGCATGGATCTCGATCTGGACTTCCTCAAGGCGCTCCTTTCCGCTCCCGGTCCCAGCAGCTTCGAGTCGCGTCCCGCGGCGGTGTTTCGCGACCGTGCCGCGGCGCTGGGACTCGCGACGCGACAGGACGCGTACGGCAGCGTGTTCGCCATCGCGGGCGAGGGCCGGCGGCCGCGCCTGCTGCTGTCGGGCCACATCGACGAGATCGGTCTGATCGTCACGCACGTCGACGAGAAGGGGTTCGCCTGGTTCAAGGCGGTGGGCGGCTGGGACGCTCAGCAGCTCGTCGGCCAGCGGGTGCGGGTGGTCGGACGCGACGGCGACGTCGTCGGCCTGATCGGCAAGAAGCCGATCCACCTGATGTCGGTCGAAGACCGCCGGAAGGTATCGAAGATCGAGGACCTGTGGATCGACGTCGGCGCGACGGACCGGGACGACGCCCTGAAGGCGATCGAGCCGGGCGACGTCGCCGTCGTCGAGCAGCCGCTCGTCGAGCTCCGGAACGGTCGGATCGCCAGCAAGGCGATCGACGATCGGATCGGGGCGTACGTCGCGCTCGAGGTCGCGCGCCGCTCGCGCGACGGAGGCTGCGAGGTGATCGCCAGCGCGACGGTGCAGGAGGAGATCGGCGGGGTGGGAGCGGCCGCCGCGGCGTACGGCCTGGAGCCCGACGTCGCCATCGCGATCGACGTGACGCACGCCACCGACGTGCCGGGCATCGAAGCGCGCAAGGAGGGCGAGCACGCCTTGGGCTCGGGGCCCGAGCTGGCCGTCGGCTCGTACGTCCACCGCGGCGTCCTGGAGCTGTTGCGTGCCACGGCGGACGAGGAGGGGATCGCCGTGACGATCGGCACCTCGCCGTCCCGCACGGCGACGGACGCGGACCAGCTCGCCCGGGCGCGTGCCGGCGTCCCCTCGGCCGTCGTGTCGGTGCCGAACCGCTACATGCATTCACCCAACGAGATGGTCGCGCCCGAGGACGTCGAAGCGGTCGTTCGACTCCTCGTCGCCTTCGCGCGCCGCCTGCCCGACGCGCACCCGATCGCACAGCCCTGACGGTCGGTCCTGACGGTCGGTCCTGACGTTCATCCCTGAGCCGGGCTCGCCGGCGTCGCGGTAGGCTCGACGTGTGCGCCTCGTCGTCACGCACGAGCAACCCGACTTCGACGCGCTGGCCAGCCTGGCTCTAGCGCGGCGGCTCCATCCGGACGCGCGGGTCGCGCTGCCCGACGCGCTGCCCGACGAGGTCCGTGCCTGCCTCGGCCTGTACTGGGATCGCCTCGACCCGCTGGACGCCGTCGAAGCGTCGAAACGGCCGATCGCGGAGCTGATCGTCGTCGACACCGCCGATCGGACGCGGCTGGGACCGTTCGAGCGTCACGTGGACGAGGTCCCGCTCGTCGTGTACGACCACCACCCCGCTCCCCGCGAGGCCAGCGCGCTCCCCACCGGCAGAGGGATCGTCGACCGGGTGGGAGCGACGGTGACGCTGCTGGTCCGCGAGCTGCGCAGACGTGACGACGCGCTGCCAGCCGAGCTGGCCAGCCTGGCGCTGCTGGGTCTGCACCAGGACACCGGTGGGTTCTCGTACGACCTCACGACGCCAGAAGACCACGACGCCGCGTCGTGGCTGCTCCGCCGCGGCGGAACGCTGGACCTGGTGCGGCGGTTCGCGCGGGGCACCTACGGCGAGGAGCACCAGGCGTTCCGGACGCGCATGGTGGCCAAGGCGCGCCTCGAGCAGGTGGCGGGACGACCGGTCGCCGTCTCGGCGTTCGAGTGGCCGCGCTACCTCGCGGACGTCTCGGCGCTCGCGAACGAGCTGCTCGAGCTGCACCGGGCCGATGCGGCGCTGCTGGCGGTCCGCATGGACGAGCGGACCTTGTTGTTCGCGCGTGCGGCCGGCGACACCTTCGACGTCGGCGCGGCGCTGCGCGAGGCGGCGAGCGGCGGAGGCCATCCCGGTGCGGCGTTCGCGCGGACCCGGACGGGGCTCGATCAGGCGACCCGGGCGGCGCTCGCCGCCCTGGCGCGGCACGCCAGACCGCCGCTCCGGGCTCGCGACCTGATGAGCACGCCGGTCAGGACCATCCCTCCCGACGCGACGGTGCACGAGGCCAGCCGCCTGCTTCTCCGGTACGGACACAACGGCCTGCCGGTCGTCGCGCAGCCGTCGGACGGCGAGGAGGCCGAGGCGGTAGGCGAGGTCGTGGGCGAGGTCGTGGGCGTGGTGTCTCGCCGGGACCTGGAACGGGCCCTTCAGCACGGCTTGGGCAGGTCACGCGTCGCCGGGTTCATGGGCACGCCGGCGGTGACGGCCGAGCCCGACGCGACGCTGGAGCGGTTGGAGACGATGGTCGCCGAGCACGGCGTCGGCAGGCTTCCGATCGTGCAGGACGGCCGCCTCGTGGGCATCGTGACGCGCAGCGACCTGCTGGAAGCGCGCCACGGGCCGTACGCCGGAGAGGACGATCCTGTCGGCCGGATCGTCGAACGGGTCGAGGCCCAAGCGTCGTCGGCCCTGCAGGTTCTGAAGAACGCTCTCCCGGAGGGTGCCCGTCTGTACCTGGTGGGGGGCTCGGTCCGGGACGCGTTGCTGGGCGCCTCTCTGACCGACCTGGACCTGGCCGTCGAGGGTGGCCGTGCGGCTCCGTTGATCGACGCCCTGGCCGCCGCCACGGGCCGTCACCATACTCGCCACGACGCGTTCGGCACCGCCTCCGTCCGGCTTCCCGGCGGCCTCGGGGTGGACGTCGCGACGGCCAGGGAGGAGCGCTACCCCGAGCCTGGCGCGCTGCCCGAGGTGGTGCACAGCGACGTTCGCCGCGATCTGGCGCGACGCGATTTCACGGTGAACGCGATGGCGCTACGGCTGACGCCGGGGCCTCCGCAGCTGCTCGATCCGTTCGGAGGACTCGCCGACCTGCGTCGCGGCGTGCTGCGAACGCTGCATCCGCTGTCGTTCACCGAGGACGCGACGCGAATCGTCCGCGGGGCCCGGCTTTCGGGGCGGCTGGGGTTCGCGTTCGACGACGAGACCGGCAAGCAGGCCCGGCGAGCGCTCGCGGAGGGCCGGTCCCAGACGATCAGCGCGGAACGACTTCGGTCCGAGCTCGAAGCGACGCTCCGGGAGCCGGTCCCTTCGCGCGCCCTGGCGGTGCTCGAGAAGCTCGGAGCGTTGCGAGCGATGTACGGTCTGGCGCATCCGGCCGAGGTGCTGGTCGAGCTCGACGCGCTTCGCGAAGCGGGTCGTCCGGTGCCGCCTGCCGCGTTCTTGCTGGCGATGATGGTGCCCCTCGCGAACGACGAGGCCGCCGCCGTCGTCGCGCGGTTCCACCTTCCCTCGCGCAGATCGGGTCAGGTGGCCCGCATCCGAGAGCTCATCGCCGGCGCGGAGCCGACGGACGACGTGCTCCACGGGCTCGGCCGTGAGGGACGCGCCGTCCTGGAGGCGCACGGCCGGCCGCACCGGGAGCGCGTGCGGGCGCTCGAGAGCCTGGCGGGCCGCCGAAGGCTGCGCGGGCGGGACCTGCTAGACTTGGGGATGACTCCCGGCCCCGAGGTGGGCCGGATCCTCGACGAGGTAGCACGGGCACGACGGCAGGGGCGCGTCGACGGTTTCGGCGACGAGCTCGACCTCGCACGCCGCTTGGTCGCGCGTGCCCGTGGCCAAGGGGAACCCCGTGACCTCTAGGGAAAGGCGGACCGACCCGACGTGATCCTGCGCTACTTGAACGATCCCACCACGCTGGTGGTCAGCGCCATCGTGATGGTGTTCGCGCTGATGTTCCACAACGTGTTCCAGACCTGGGTCGCCGCGCGACTCGGCGACACCCGTCCCAAGGCCGCCGGCTTCGGCCAGTTCGAGCCGCAGCAGCAGCTCGAGCCCATGGGCGTCGTGCTGCTGTTCCTGCTGGGCTTCGGCTGGCCGCGGATGGTGCCGATCAACGGCCGCGCCTACAGCGGCCGGGGCCGGCGCGAGGCGCTGGCCTGGTACGCCGGCCCTCTTGCGTACCTGATCGTCGGGTTCGCGTGCGTGCTGATCGGCTCGGTCTTCCTGGCGTCCGGATCGCCCGAGCTGTACCGGTCGTTCCTGGTGGCCGCCTCGTTCGCCGTGCTGCACGCCGTGATCAACCTGTTCCCGGTCTTCCCGCTCGACGGGGCGATGGCGATGCTGGCGTGGGGCAACCGCTCGGTCCGCTCGTTCATCCAACAGATCCGCCAGTTCGGCATCATGGGCTTCCTGGTGGTCTTCCTCGTCCTCAGCTACACCGGCGTGATCGCTTTTCTGCAGAGCCTGTTCCTGACGGTGTTCCAGAGCATCGTTCGGCTTCTGCCCGGGCTCTGACGGCCGCCCGCGTCAGTCGGCGGCGGCGGCTGCCGGCCGAACGTCCACGATCATCTGGACCAGCGGCGCATACGTCTCGAGCGTGGCCTCGAGCTTCCCGTCGGGCGCGAACCGGCGCACGTAGTGCCCGCCACGGCGAGCGGCGTACAGCCTGCCCGACCCGTCCACGCCCAGGTCCAGGAGCCCGTCGGTGGACTCGCCCTGCTTCGGCTCGATGGCGTAGCTACGCCCCACCCGGCCCGCCGACGTCACCGTCCGGATCCGGCCCGCGGTCGCGTCGCTGATGTAGAGCGTCCCGTCGGCGTCGACGGCGACGCCGTCGAGCTCCCGCATGCCTTCCTGTCCCTGACCCATGCGGAACGCCCAGCGCGTCTCGTACGTACCGTCCGGCGTGAAGCGCTGCACCTGGCGGTTGCCGTGGTCCAGCACGTAGACCTTGCCGTCCGGCCCGACGGAGATCGCCCGCGGATCGTCGAACAGGCCCTGCCCCTGGCCGCGACCGCCGAACGCGCTCAACGGCTCGCCCTCTTGGGTGTACCGTTGGACGCGCAGCGACTCGCCGTCCAGGACGTAGACGTCGCCGTCCGCGCCCCCGACGGCCAGCGCGACCGGGTAGAGGATCTGACCGTCCTCCATCCCGTAGCGGCCGAAGCGGGTCACTTCGTGACCGTCGACCGTGAGCTTGTGGATCATGCGATGGTCGTCGTCGTCGCCGACGCGGTACTCGAACACGGCGGCGTACAGGTGCCCGGCGTCGTCGGTCGCCACCGCGAGCGGCGCGGCGGGGAACGAGCCGACGCCGACGCCGACCTGCCCGATGCTGGCGTACAGCGTGCCTTCGGGGTCGAGGATCCGCAGCACGCCTTGGCGCGCCGACACGGCCACGACAAGGCGGGTCGGAAGGTCGACGTCGACGGCGTGCCAGTCGTCCTCGTCCTCCAGAACGGAGAGGACCTCCACCAGGTCGGGGCGCTCCTCGGGATCCTTGGCGATCATCCGCATCACCAGGGCGTCGAGGGCGCGAGGAATCGTGACGTCCAGCTGCCGCGGCGGCGCGGGCGTCTGGAAGATCTGCTGGTGCACGATCGCCTCGTAGCCTCCCTTGAACGCCGTCTGGCCGGTGAGCATCTCGTACAGCACGAGGCCCAGGCTGTAGATGTCGCTTCGGTGATCGATCTTGAGTCCGCGTGCCTGCTCGGGCGACATGTACACCGGCGTCCCGACGCGCGCCCCGGTCATCGTCAGCCGCGACATGACCTTGCCGCCGGCGATGCCGAAGTCCATCAGCTTCACGGCTTCCGGGGCGACGCGAGGTCGACCCTCCTGGAGGCCGCCCTTGACGATCATGATGTTGCCCGGCTTGATGTCGCGGTGGATGATGCCGGCCGAGTGGATGCTCTGCAGCGCGTCGACGACACGCTTGAACACGTCGACGGCGAGCGAGAGATCGAGCTCGCCCTTCTCGATCAGCGTCTCGAGGCTCCGGCCGTCCACGAACTCCATGGCCATGTAGTGCTGCACGCCCTGAGCGCCGTGATCGTAGGTGCGAACGATGTTCGGATGATCGAGGCGCTGAGCGACCTCCGCCTCGCGATGGAACCGCCGAATGAACTTCGCGTCGGCGACGTACTGCTCCATGGGAACCTTGAGCGCGACGGTCTGACCGTCTGCGCGCCTGCGGGCGCGAAACACGCTGGCCATCCCGCCGGAGCCGACCTTCTCGAGGATGTCGAAGCCCGGCACGTCGATCCCGTCGAACCCGCCCTCGTCCGAGGAGCCAGGGGACGAGGCGGGACGTCCGCTTCGTCCCTTGCGGGGCGCGACCCGGGCGTGACGGCCGACGTGCGTACCGGTCGGGACCAGGAGGCCCGCCGTCAGCCCCATCGCGACGAGGAGGGCCGCGCCGCGCTCCACCCCGCTCAGCGTGATCACGCCACCCACCAGCACCGCGACGGCGGCCAGCATCGCGGCATGGACCCAGACCGGCGCGCGCCACAGGGCGAGCGCCACGACGGCGGCGATGGAGAGGAGCAGCACGGGCGTCATGCGACCTCCACGATGACGACGGTGACGTTGTCGGGGCCGCCACGCTCGTTCGAGAGCGCGATGAGCGAGTCGACCGCCGTCTGAGGATCCGGACCGCGCCGGATCTCGTCGAGGATCTCGTCCGACTCGACCAGGCCGTGAAGGCCGTCGGTCGCGATCGCCAGCACGTCGCCCGAGCGAACGTCGAGCGTGGCCGTGTCGGGAGCCACCTGCGGCCGGGTTCCGAGCGCACGGGTGATCAGGTTCCGGAGCTCGTGGCCGCGCGCCTCGTCCTCGCTCAGGACGCCCTTCTCGACCTGCTCCTCGACCCAGCTGTGGTCCTTCGTCAGCTGATAGATGCGAGGCTCCCGGACGAGCCATGCGCGCGAATCGCCGACGTGCCCCACGTAGCCTTCGTTGCCCTCGAGCGCGATGCACGTCAGGGTCGTGCCCATTCCCCGCGATCCGCGTCGGCTCAACGCGGCGGTGTGCACGCGGCGATTCGCGAGGCGGATCGCCTTCTCCAGCAACGACTCGAGCCCGACGACGTGACGTCCGTCGTCGCGCTCGTCGACGTAGCGGCGGAGCGTCTCGTCGAGCGCCTCGATCGCGATCTTGCTGGCGACCTCGCCGGCCGCGGCGCCGCCCATGCCGTCCGCCACCGCGATCACCGTCAGCTCGTTCCCGATGGTGCGCGGGAAACGCCAGACGCGATGGTAGTCCTCGTTCAGCGGGCGAACGCGTCCGGCGTCCGAGCCGTGGCCGACGCGAAGGAAGGTGGGCACGGCGCCAGTGTATCGTCTCGGCGCGATCCCCGTTCGGCATCGAACGCCGCGGCCCGCCCGTGCCTCGACCTGGTAGGCGTCAGTTGCCGCCGTGACGGGGCCGCTTGAGCGTCTCCAGGTAGGGATAGTCCGCGAGCATGCCGCGCAGGCGCACGAACAGCTCGACCGCGGCGTCGCGTTCCGCGGGAACCTCGCGTAGCCGGACGTAGGCGGTATCGCCGGAGGCGAAGCCGAACGTGGGCGTGCCGAACACGTGCTCGGCCTCGCCCCGGTGATGCTCGCGCGCCAGGCGCGTACGCGCTTCGGGATCGGCCAGGTCGCGCTCGAAGCAGGCGAGGTGCAGCCGCGCCTCCTCGGCCACCTCCATCACCGTCGACAGGTGGAACGGCCGGTGACCTAAGTGCCGCGCCCGCAACAGCGCCATTCGAAACAGGTCGTGCTGCTCAGGGCCTTGGTTGCGTGCAGCGGTCGACGCCAGGAACGGAAGCAACCCCATCGTTCCTCGGTCGTCACGCTCGCTCAGGCGCTCGTTCCAGAGCTGCCAGTCGTCGCCGCTCGGTCGGTTCGCCTGGTACAGGCTGAAGTGGCTCCACTCGAATCGCAGGCCCAGGGGCTCCGCCACCGACGCCGACAGCACCGCCGCACGCCAGGCGAAGGGGCAGAGGTAGTCGAAGTACACCGTGACCGGCTCCGGAAGCATGGCGGCATTGAACCCTGGAGGACCTGCCGGAGAGGTCGCCCCCCCGACGGACCGCGCGCCGTCCGTCCGCTCCGGCGCTCAGTTCGGGTCGTCCTCGCCGCGCGCGCCGGGCGCGATTCCGGTGCCGGAGGAAGCGGAGGCGTCCAGCGTTCGCCGCAGCGTCCGTGCCAGCGCGTCGGCCTGCGCCCGGGGAAGAACCACGCGCGACACGACCTGGGGCTTGTGATGCGGCAGCGCGGCGACGAAATCGAGGACCACCTCGTGCCTGCCGTGCGTGACCACGGTCGCGTTCGCGTAGCGGCCGCGGGCCGTGTCCGCGTCGAGGTTCAGCTCGACACGCGGACGCGTCTTTCCGTGCTCGTCTTGCGGGTCGTCGCTCACGCCGCGGTCGCCTCGGCGAGATCGGCCGCGGTCCGACGCAACGCCAGGCGCGCTCGACCGAGGTCGGCGATGTCGTCGAGCACCATCACGGCCACATGGTTGTCCGCCGGCGCGGCGAGCGGGGCCAGCAGAACGGGGCCGCGCTCGTACTCGATCGTCGCCTGGCGCAGCTCGCCGTCGCCGAACAGCTCGGCGAGCGCGCGGCTGGACGCCAGGCTTCCCGCGATCAGACCGGCGATCAGGCCGGAGGCCTCGTCCGCGTCCGCGCCGTCACGTCCGACCGTCTCGACGACGAACCCGTCGAGACTCGCGATCGCGACGCTGCGAACCCCGCGCGTGACGACGAGCTCCTCGAGGCGTTCGCGAAGCGTCATGCGAGCGCCGCCTCGATGCCCGGAATCGCGGCGTGCACGGCCTCGCGGACGCCCGCGGGCTCGCTGTCCCCCGCGACGACGAGCACCACGAACGAACGATCCTGGAGGCGGCGGATCAGGACGGCCGCGTCGGCCGAGCGCAGCCACGCCTCCTCGACGGCGGCGGCGGCGAGCGCTTCGGTCGAGAGACGGTCCGCCGCGGCCAGCAGATCGGCCGCCTCCGCGCCCACCAGCGGCAGATCATCGACGGCGTCCGCCGCCGTGGCGACGTCCGATGCGGCCACGACCGATTCGATCAGCAGCCCGTCGCGGCCCACGACCGCAGCGACCCGTCCACCGGCCCGCGTCAGACAGTCGTGCAGCAACCGTTCCAGCTCGTCCATAGAAATCCCAGTCTAGCACGGCGTCACGGGCGCGCCGAGGGCGACCTGGGGTCTGCTACGCTGCAGCGGATGCAACTCCACGTTCATACCGCACCGGAGCGCCTGGCCCCCTACGTCCTGCTGCCCGGAGATCCGGGCCGCGCGACGTTCGTCGCCGAGACCTTCCTCGACGAGGCCGAGCTGACCACCGACAACCGTGGCCTGTTGGGCTACACCGGCCGCTACCGCGGGGTCCCCGTCAGCGTCCAGACCACCGGGATGGGCTGCCCGAGCCTGGCCATCGTGGTCGAGGAGCTGATCCGCCTGGGCGCCCACACGCTGGTCCGGATCGGCACCGCGGGCGTCGTCGCGGACCGCGTCGTGCCGGGCGACCTGATCGTCGCCGACGCGTCCGTCCCGAACGACGGCACGACCCGCCAGTACCTGGGAGGGGCGCCGTACGCTCCTGCGGCCTCGTTCGAGACGACCCGCGCGCTGGTGGACGCCAGCGCCGCGCACGGCGGGGCGCACGTGGGCCTGATCCGGACCGAGGACGCGTTCTACGCCACCGCGCCCGAGGACGTGCCCGCGATGGCCGCCCAGGGCGTGCTGGCGGTCGAGATGGAAGCCGCCGCGCTGTTCGTGCTCGGGCGGCTGCGCGACGTGCGGACCGGCTGCATGCTGGTCGCCAGCAACCGGATCGGCGATCCGTCGTTCGTGGAGCCGCAGATCCTGCGCTCCGGCGTCGAGCGCATGGTGCGCACGGCGCTCGACGCGTTCGTCGCGCTGGACGAGGCCGACCGGTGAACGTGACCGTCGTCGGTGCCGGCACGATGGGCGCCGGCATCGCGCAAGCCTGCCTCGTCGCCGGTCACCGCGTCACGCTGCACGACGCGCGCGACGAGGCGGCCGTCGCGGCGCGCTCCGTCCTGGAGAAGGGTCTCGCGCGTGCCGCGGCGAAGGACCGTCTGGGCGGGCGCGACCCGGAGACGCTGCTGGGTCGGCTCACGATTCGCTCGGGCGCTGCCGAAGACGCGGTGTCCGACGCCGACGTCGTGATCGAGGCGGTGGTCGAGGATCCCGACCTCAAGGCCCGCCTGTGGTCCGCCGTCGCCGCAGCGGCGCCCGCCGAGGCGCTTCTCTGCACGAACACGTCCAGTCTGTCGGTCACGGCGCTCGCGACCGCCTCCGGTCGTCCAGGCCGCTTCTGCGGCCTTCACTTCTTCAACCCCGTCTCGGCGCTCCCGCTCGTCGAGGTGGTCAGGGGCGAAGCGACGCCCGAGGCCACCATGCGCGAGGCCGAGCGCTTCGCCGAGGGCCTCGGCAAGACGCCGGTCCGCTGCGAGGACCGGCCCGGGTTCCTCGTGAACCGGCTGCTGATCCCGTACCTGAACGAGGCGGCGCAGCTCGCGGACGAAGGCGTGGCCGATGCGGCCTCGATCGACACCGCCCTGCGGCTGGGCGCGAGCATGCCGATGGGTCCGCTGGCGCTGGCCGACCTGATCGGCCTGGACGTGGTGCTGGCCGTGATGGAGAACCTGCACGCCGAGCTCGGAGAGCCGCGCTACCGACCTGCGCCGATGCTGCGGCGGATGGTGCGCGCGGGCCGGCTGGGGCGCAAGTCCGGCCGAGGATTCCACGACTACGGAGGGGACGCATGAGCGACGACCCGAACGGCACGGACGAAACGCACGGCGCGGGCGACCCGGGCGAGCTGGCGGACAACACGGTGTTCGAGCACCTTCGCCTCGAAACCGACGAGGGCGTCGCGTTTCTCACCTTGGACCGCGAGGAGGCGTTGAACGCCTTGAGCGGCGAGATGCTGCTGGAGCTGGGCATGGCGATCGAGCTGGTCGAGGCGGACATCGATGTCCGGGCGCTGGTGGTGTCGGGGGCGGGCCGCGGATTCTGCGCCGGCGCGGATCTGGCAGGCTTCGCCGATCTGGACGACGCGTTCTCCGGACGCGAAGCGGCGCTGGCCGGCCAGGACGTGATGAGCTCGCTGGCGGCGTTGCCGATCCCCACCGTGGCGGCGCTGCACGGCTTCGCGGCCGGAGGCGGCCTGGAGCTGGCGCTGGCGTGCGACCTGCGCGTCGCCGCGCCGGGTACCCGGCTGGGCCTGCCCGAGACGACGCGAGGGCTGATCCCCGGCTACGGCGGCACGCAGCGGCTTCCCCGCCTGATCGGCGAGGCGCGGGCGCTGGACCTGATCCTGACCGGTCGCCTGGTCCCGGCCGAGGAGGCGCTGAGTCTCGGCCTGGTGTCGCGCCTCGCAGACGACCCCGTCGCCGAGGCCGAAGCGTTGGCGCGCGGCATGCTGCGCAGCGCGCCGGTCGCGCTGGGACTCGCGAAGGAGGCGGTCGTTCGCGGCATGGACGGAACGCTTCCCCAGGGCCTCGAGGTCGAGGCCGACCTGTTCGGCCTCGTCGTCACGACCGACGATTCCGCCGAAGGCGTCCGCTCCTTCCTCGAGAAGCGCGATCCCGAGTTCGAAGGGCGCTGAGTCGGCTTCGGCATGCCGTTCCGCATCCGCTTCACGCTCATCGTGCTCGCCTCTCTGCTCGCCGCGATCCTGGTGCTGCCTCTCGTCTGGCCCGTCCCGCCCCTCGAGGGAACACGCCCGGCCGCGGAGCTGGCCGAGGAGGACGCCGACTGGATCGACGCGGGCGCCCTGATGCTGCACGCCCGGATCGCCGGGCCGGACGACGCCGCGTCACCGGGGGCGGCGTTCCTCCACGGCTTCGGATCGAACCTCGAGAGCTTCGCCCCGCTCCAAGCCGGCCTGGCCGACCGGGTCCGCACGGTCGCGTGGGATCGGCCCGCCTTCGGGCTGACCGAGCGCGTCCTGAGCTGGCCGGACGAGAACCCGTACGGTCCAGGCGCCCAGGTGGGGCACGTTCTGGTGGCGCTGGACGCCGCGGGCATCGACCGTGCGGTGCTGATCGGCCATTCGGCGGGCGGCGCGATCGCGCTCAGCGCAGCGCTGCGACACCCGGCGCGCGTCTCCGGCCTGGTCCTGATCGCGCCGGCGGTGTATCGCGGCGGGGGCGCGCCCGCCTGGTCGCGCTGGATGCTGGGCACGCCGCAGCTGGAGCGCATCGGGCCGGCGCTGATGCGTCAGCTGGGCGGCGAGCCCGGCGAGAGCCTTCTCCGCTCGTCGTACGCCGATCCTGCGCGCCTGGACCCAGGGGTGCTCGACGCCTACCGGCGTGCGACCCGGGCCGACGACTGGGACCGGGCGCTATGGGAGCTGGTCAAGGCCAGCCGCGAGCCCGACGTCGCCTCGCGCCTCGGCCAGGTACGAGTTCCCGTGCTCGTCGTCACCGGCCTCCAGGACCAGATCGTTCCGCCCGACCAGACGCGCCGGCTCGCGCGCGAGCTGCCGTCCGCGACCCTGGTCGAGCTGCAGGGCTGCGGGCACGTACCCCAGGAGGAGTGCGCTGCAGAGCTTCTGAGCGCCGTCCAGAGCTGGTGGAGCGACGAGCTGGACCGCTGAGCGGACGGATCGCCGAGACGGAGCGCCCACCGATCCGCGTCGATCGGTCCGCGTCGATCGGTCCGCGCAAGGCCGCCGCACGACCGGGTGGTACGCTCGCGACATGGACTTCGACTACGACCTGCTGAGGAAGCTGTCCGAGACGCCGGGCGTCCCAGGGCGCGAGGAGCTGGTGCGCGAGCGGATCGTGGACGCGCTCGAAGGACTGGATCTCGACGTTCGGGTCGACGCGATGGGCAACCTGATCGCCGAGAGCGCAGGTCTCGAAGGCGCTCCGAAGGTCATGATCGCCGCGCACATGGACGAGATCGGCTTCATCGTGCGGCACGTCGGCGACGACGGCTTCCTTCGGGTGCAGAACCTCGGCGGGTTCGACCGTCGCAACCTGTTCGCCCGCCAGGTGCTGGTCCACGCCCGGTCGGGCGAGCCGCGCATCGGCGTGCTCCACCCTGCGACGAAGCCCGTCCACATCGCGACGGACGACGAGAAGAAGAAGATCCCCGAGATGGCCGACTTCGCCGTCGATCTCGGGCTGGACGCCGAGACCGTGAGGCGCGAGGTCCGGATCGGCGACATGGTCACGCTGCTGCAGCCGTTCCAGGACCTGGGGCCGGTCGTCGTCGGCAAGGCGCTCGACGATCGCAGCGGCTGCTGGGTGCTGGTGGAGACGCTGCGCCGCGTGCGCGAGCCCGCCTGCCGGATCCAAGCGGTGTTCACCGTGCAGGAGGAGGTCGGCCTGCGCGGCGCCGCGACGGGAGCGTACGGACTGGCTCCCGACGTGGGGATCGCCCTGGACACGACGTTGGCCGTCGACACCCCCGGCACGCCGGCCCACGAGGCGATCACCAGGCTCGGTGACGGCGTCGGCATCAAGGTGTCGGACAGCTCGACCGTCTCGCACGGCTGGCTGGTCGACCGGATGGCGGAGCTGGCCGATCGCGACGGGATTCCGCATCAGTTCGAGGTGCTCCCCCTGGGCGGCACCGATGCCGGAGCGATCCAGCGGAGCCGCGACGGGGTTCCCAGCGTGACGCTGTCGACGCCGTCGCGCTACGTCCACACCGTGACCGAGATGATCTCCAAGCGCGACGTCGAGGCCACGATCGCCCTCCTGACGGCGTTCCTCACCGACGAGCAGGCGCCCCTGGCGCCGAGCCGCTGAACGGAGTCCCGTGGTCCTCGGCCTGATCAGCGACGTGCACGCGAACCTGATCGCGCTGGACGCAGCGCTTCAGGCGATGCGCAGGGCCGGCGCGGAGCAGGTGGTGTGCCTCGGCGACCTGGTCGGCTACGGTCCGGCGCCGAACGAGACCGTCGAGCGGATCCGCGAGGAAGGGCTGCTGTGCACGCTGGGCGCGGCCGACGAGCGTATCGCGTTCGACTTCGCTCGTACCGCCGTGCCCCGCAAAGGCGTCGGCGACGCGACGCTCGAATGGACACGGGAGGTGCTGGAGCCGCAGCACGTCGCCTGGCTGCGCCAGCTTCCCGTGCAGCGCCGGCTGGCGACGCCCGCCGGGCGCCTGCGGGCGTTCCACGGCACGGCCGAGGATCCAGGCGACCGGACCGATCTGCACCGCGATCCTCAGCAGCTCGCCCGGCTTCTCGACCGGCACCGCTGCAGCATCCTGGCCAGCGGCGGAACGCACGTGCCGTACCAGCGTCGGATCGGCGACCGCGTCGCCGTGAACCCGGGCTCGGTCGGGCTGTCCCTGAACGGCGAGCCCGGCGCCGACTACGCGCTGTTGCGGATCGACGAGGGCGGCATCGACGTGCGCATGGACAAGGTCGAGTACGACGTCGCGGCGGTGGCCTTCGACATCATCGCCTGGGGCCTGCCTCCCGTCGTCGCCGAGGCGATCCAGCGAGGACGCATGCCCGCCGAAGAACGACGAAGACGACGTCACCACCTGACGCGGAAGCCCGCCGCTCAGTCCTGCGTCTCGGCCTCCAGCCCCAGCGCCAGCGCCTCGCCGCCGCCGATGCAGATCGCCGCGACGCCTTTGCGGCCGCCCGAGAGCCGCAGCGCGTTCAGGAGCGTCACGACGATACGCGTGCCCGACGCCCCGATCGGGTGTCCCAGCGCCACGGCGCCGCCCAGCACGTCGACCTTGTCGTCCGGCAGCTCGAACGTCTTCATCGCCGCCATCGTGACGACCGCGAACGCCTCGTTGATCTCGTAGCGATCGACCTCGTCGGGCGACCACCCCAGCCGATCGAACAGCGTGCGCAGCGCGCCCAGCGGCGCCGTCGTGAAGCGGACGGGCTCCTGGGCGTGGGAGCTCCAGCCCGTCAGGCTCGCCAGGATCGGCAGGCCCCGGCGCTCCGCCTCCTCGCGCGACAGGACGACCACCGCTGCCGCCCCGTCGTTGATCGTCGACGCGTTCGCCGCGGTCACCGTCCCATCCTTCTCGAACGCGGGCCGCAGGGTCGCGATGCGATCGAACTTCACGGCCCAGGGCCCCTCGTCCTCCTCGACCACCGTCACCGCGCCCTTGCGGCCGGGCACCTCGACGGGCACGATCTCGTGCGCCGCCGCGCCGCTGCGGGTCGCCTCCTGCGCACGCCGGTAGGAGCGCTCGGCGAAGGCGTCCTGCGCGACGCGGTCGAACGCGTGCTCCGTCGCGCACAGCTCGGCGCAGCTCCCCATGTGGACGTCTTCGTAGACGTCCCAGAGCCCGTCGTGCACCAGCGAGTCCACCATCTTCCCGTCGCCCAGGCGGAGTCCGGCCCGCACGCCCGGCACGAGGTAGGGCGCGTTGCTCATCGACTCCATGCCACCGGCCACGACGATGCGGGCGTCGCCCACGGCGATCGCACGCGCCGCCTGCACGATCGTCTCCAGGCCGCTTCCGCACATCTTGTTGAGCGTGACCGTCGGCGTCGATACCGGCAGGCCGGCACGAATCGCGGCCTGACGGGCCGGCGCCTGGCCCTGCCCGGCCGAGAGGACGTTGCCCATCAGCACCAGGTCCACGTCGGTCGCCTCGATGCCGGCTCGCTGGACGGCGCCCCGAATCGCGGCGGCCCCGAGCTCGGGGGCGGGCAGCGGGGCGAGGGCGCCCTGGAACGCGCCGATGGCGGTGCGCGCGGCGGATGCGATCACGATGTCCATGATGGCGAGTCTACCGCCGGAAGGTCACCTCGACCGCGGCGCCTTGCCAGCGGATCGTCAGCGGAAGATCGAGGCGCGTCCCGGTGGGCAGCCAGGCGACGGCGATCCACGGGGCGCCCGGACCGACGGCGTCGGCGCTTCCCGCGAGCGTCTCGTGCCGGGCTCCGGTCGCGAGCAGCTCGCGACCGCCGGCCGACAGCGAAATCCCCTCCAGCGACGCGCCGGCCGTGCGCGAGGTCCCGATGATCAGCAGCGCGCGCGCCGCGCCGGCTTCCGCGAGGGCCTCGTCGACCACGGTCCGTAGCTCGGGCGCGAGCAGGGGCACGAGCGCCAGGTCGGTCGCCCATACGGCGACGTCGCTGACGCCGTCCTCGTCCGGCTCGGACACGATCTCGACCGCCACCGCACCCGGAGCGGGTCGCAGGACGGTCGCCCTCGGGTCGTCGCTCGCCGTCCGCGCGGGAGGCTGGACGTGAAGCGTCCAGACGCGCCCGCGAGCGTCTCTCACGGTTCGCGGACCGGTACGGACCAGCCCGAACGGCGCCCCGGCGTCCAGCGGTAGCCACCAGCCGTCGGGACGACGCTCGGCCGGAGCGGACAGCGAGGTCTCCCCCGCACGCAGGCCCGCCGCCGTGCCGTCCACGGAGCCGTCGAACAGGGTAAGGGTGACGCCTTCGGTGCGAAGGACCAGCACCGACCCGTCCGCCACGACCTCCGCCCCCACGACGTGGGCGAGCCTGTCGGCCCGGACCCACGGCTGCGGCGCGCCGGGCAGCGCCTGCAGCACGCCGGCCGTCGCGTCGGTCTCCTGCTGCGCCGCCGCCCAGGGCGCCCCGAGCCCGACGAGCAGCGTCAGGATCGCGGCCAGCAGACACGGCGTGCAGAGCGACGTACGGAGCGTCGTGCAGAGCGTCGTGCAGAGCGAACGGTCGCGCATCGGCCGGAGGCTAGCACGCTGCGAGCGACCTCCGTGCGGCGTCCGACGGTGCGCGCTACGCCTGCGCGGTACGATCAAAGTACGTTCATACGCACGCGCTGCACGGACGCGCCGACCCGACGGGGGCTTCACGAGACCGAGGCCCACGCGGACACGCCAAGCGTCGAGCGCGGAAGGAGACATCGATCGACAAGGTCCACGGCTCCCTGTCCGGCCTGAAGAAGAACCAGATCAAGCGCCTCGGCAACCTGTACCGCCGCCGCGTGCCGCCCGAAGCCGCGACCAGCGGCGAGCTGGCGCGGGCGATCGCGACCCTCGCTCTCGAGATCAACGCTCCCGTCTCGGTCCTCGTCGACCGGCGCGGCCGCGTGGTGACGGTCGCCGTCGCCGACGCGGAAGGCACGCCCGTGCCGTCCCGCGCGGGCGAGGCCGAGTCGCGCTTGCGCGGTCTCCGCCTCGTCCACGTCCATCCGGGCGGCGGCGAGCTGTCGGGCGCCGACCTGACCACGCTGTTCCTCGGACGGCTCGACGCCGTCGTGGCGATCGAGGCGTTCGCCGGTCCGTCGGGCCCGGAGCTCGGTCCCGCCCACCTCGCGCTGGTCGCTCCACCCACCAGCGAGGAGGAGGACTGGCTGATCGACCCGCCGACCGACGTCGCCAGCCTCGAGCGGCAGGACCTGTTGGCACGGGTCCGCGCCGTCGAGGAGGAGATGGCGCGCAGCGAGCGATCGCGCGAGGTGTCGCGCTCGTCCGCCGAGCGGGCCATCCTGATCGGCCTCGACACCGGCGACACGATCGAGGCGCAGGCACGCCTGCAGGAGCTGAGCGAGCTGGTCCGCTCGGCCGGGGCGACCGTCGCCAAAGCCGAAATGCAGCAGCGCTCGCGGATGGACCGGAAGACGCTGGTCGGTCGCGGCAAGCTGAGCGAGCTCGTGTCGCTGGCGTACCACGAGGACGCCGACCTCCTCGTGTTCGACCGCGAGCTGGCCCCGGCGCAAGCGCGCGAGATCGAGCAGGCGACGCGCCTGAAGATCCTCGATCGCACCCAGGTGATTCTGGACATTTTCGCGCAGAACGCCCGGGGACGCGAGGCGCAGGTGCAAGTGGAGCTCGCGCAGCTCCACTACCAGCTTCCGCGCCTGGCCGGCCGGGGCGCCGCGTTCAGCAGGCTCGGCGGCGGCATCGGGACGCGAGGACCCGGCGAGACGAAGCTCGAGGTCGATCGGCGCCGCATCCGCGACCGGATCACCGCGCTCGAAAGCGACGTCGATCGCATCAGCCGACGGCGCGAACGGACGCGCAAGAACCGGACCGTCGCCAGCACGCCGGTCGTGGCCCTGGTGGGGTACACGAACGCCGGCAAGTCGACGCTGTTCAACGTGCTGGCCAAGTCCGACGCCTTGAGCCGCGACGCGCTGTTCGCGACGCTCCGTCCGACCTCGCGCGAGGGCTGGCTGCCCGCGTTGGGCGCCTGGGGCGGCAAGGTGGTCTACACCGACACGGTCGGCTTCATCCGCGATCTTCCCGACGAGCTCGTCGACGCGTTCCGGGCGACGCTCGAGGAGCTCGACGACGCCGACCTGCTGCTCCACGTCGTGGACGGAGCCGCTCCGGGCGCTCCCGATCGGGTGAGCGCGGTGGAACGGATCCTGGACCGTCTGGAGCTGACGCCGCCACGGCGGGTGGTGATCAACAAGGCCGACGCGATGGACGAGGCGATCCGCGACGACCTGGAGCTCCGCTACGGCGCGCGCTCGGTGTCCGCCCTCTCCGGTGTCGGCATCGACGCGCTGAAGGCGGAGCTGGCCGAGGCGCTCGAGGGCGACGACCACGTCCCGTTGCCGGACGATCCCGCCGCGGCGTGGGGCGTGGTCACCCCGAACGAGCCCTGAGCGCGCGTAATCAGGGCGCGGGCGCGCTCAGGGCGTGGGCGCGCTCAGGGCGTCGGCGCGCCGTCGAGCGCCCACTGCGCGTACACGTCGACGAAGGTCGCCCGCACCTCCGACGTCTGCTCGGCCGCGAGGAACGCCAGGAAGTCCCGGACGTCCCGGTCGTCGCTGGTCTCGAACAGCGTAGCGCCGGAGAGTCCGGCGAAGCGACCGCTCTCGGCGGTCGGAAGCGACTCTTCCGCGGCCTCCGCCGCGGCGCGGAGCTCGTCGATCAGCCGCGTGACGACGGCGTCCTCGCGATCCGCATCGTCCGGACCGTAGAGCGGTCGCCCCGACGCGAGCGAGGTGAGCACGACGTTCCGGCCGATGAGGCGGCGCAGCGGCTCGGGCTGGCCCGCCACCTCCACCTCCCGCGCGATCTCGGCCCGCGTGTCGCCGTCGCCGGTCAGCGTCACCGTGACGAGGTACGCGCCAGGCGCGAGGTCGCTGGGCAGCTCGATGCCGGCCTCCTCGATCACGTAGCCGATCGCGTCGGCGGGAACGTCGACCGACACCTCGTTCCGGACCAGCACGTCGCCGTCCGGGTCTTCGAGCGTCGCGGTCACCTCGAGCCGGAGCGGTAGCGCCTCGCCCGGCGTGAGGGCCTCGAACCGGAGCCCGATCGGGTCTCCGGGACGCAGCGGCGGCTCGATCCGGCCGCCGCCGAGAACGAGGTCCAGCCGGTCGCCGCCGATCTCCAGCGGTGGCGGCGGCGCGGTGAGCACGGCGAGGCGTCGCTCGGCCGCCTCGTCGTACGGCGCGCCCCAGCCGCCCAGGTCCAGGAACGTGCGATACGCCTCGGCCGCGTCGTCGCGCCGGCCTTCCGTCTCGTACAGCCGGGCCAGGGCGTAGTGCAGCGCCGGCTCCTCGGGTCGCTCGGCGATCGCGTTCACGATGTCCGCGAGCGCCTCGTCGTCGACATCGGGGTCGGCGCTCAGGGCGCGCTCGTAGGGTGGCATCGCTTCGTCCAGACGGCCGAAGCGGGCGCGTACCAGCCCGAGGTTGTACGCCGCGATGGTCGCGCCGGGACGCAGCTCCAGGGCCCGCTCGCTGGCCTCTTCGCTCCGATCCCACAGGCCCAGCAGGTACCAGGCCCAGCCCAGGTTCGTCCAGTACAGGTCGTTGTCCGGCTGCAGATCGACGGCGACCGCCAGGGCGCGGGCCGCCGCCAGCCCGTCGTCGTCGTCGAACGCCAGGTAGCTGAGCCGCTCGAACGGCCAGGCGAACGTCGGCGTGGCCCGCGCGAGCGCCTGCAACGCCTCGCGCTCGAGGGCCGCGTCGGCCCTCACGTCGGCGAGAAGGGCCACCACCACCAGCACGGCGGGGTCGTCCGAAGCGGCGAGGGCGGCCAGCGCCTCGCTCGCTCCGGCCCGGTCCTGGGCCAGCTCGTACGAGGCCAGCGCCGCGGCACCGTACGGATAGCCGCTCGCGGCTCGTGCGTAGGCGTCGTCGGCACGCGCCAGGTCTCCCCCGTCGGCCGCGACGGCGCCGATCCAGGCGTCGGCGGCGGGCACGCCCGCCCCGGCCAGCCCGGCGAGGTACGCCATCGTCCGCTCGCCGTCCTCCAGGACGGTCAGCGCCAGCGTGGCCGCCAAGGCGGGCCGACCCGGTACCGGGCGTCCGGCTCGCACGTCGTCCAGCACGGACGCGAGCTCGCGGAGCCGCGGCGAGACCGTGCCGGCGTCCTCGGCGCGCTCGACCAGCGCGTCCACCTCGTCCGCGAAGCCTCCGGCCAGGAGCGTGACGGCGCGGCCCAGGGCATCGTCGGCACCGGCCATGTCGATCGGCGCCGGCGGCGGGGGCGGGCGCAGATCGAGTCGCGCGCTCAACAGCGCCGCGGCCCGCCTGGCCAGCTCGGCGGGATCGTCCTCGGGGGCACGGAGCGTGGTGCTCACCGTCGTGCCGTCGGCCGCGGCCGCCACCAGGTCGAGACGCAACCCGCCTGCGTCGGTCACGACACGGCCCGACACGGCCATGTCGACGCCGGTGCCGGCGCGTAGCAGCATGGCGCCGTGCAGGCGCGCCATGCCACCGTCCTCGACCAGGGCCAGCGGCCCGACGTAGCCGTCGGCGTAGGAGAACGGCGGAACCAGCGCGGGGGCCGCGGCCGGTCCGACGACCAGGTCCGCGTCGCGCTCGAGCGCCTCGGCGATCCGGTCCGCGACGACGGCGCCGAGGACCGTCCCCTCGCCGAGGAACGGGTGGACGACCACCGTCTGGGCTTGGGCAGCCCCAGCGAGCGCGAGGGCAATGAGAACAGTCCTGAGCAGGCGCATGAAAACCTCCGTCTGGGACGCTAGCACGGCTCGGATGAGGACTCTGGGCTCCCGAGCGGAGTCGCCCGGGAAGCGCCCGCTCAGGCCAGCAGGTCCTCGAAATCGTCCATCATCCGTTGGGCCGCCTCGACGCTCCTGCAGATCACCAGGATCGTGTTCTGTCCCGCGAGGGTGCCGACCACCTCGTCGCGATCGAGCTTGTCGATCACGTAGGCGATTCCGCTGGCGTGCCCCTCGTCGGTGTCGATCACCAGCAGGTTGTCGCCGCGATCGAGATCGCGCACGAACAGACGGAACCGCTGCGCCAGCTCGCCGACCACGTCCTCCTGGGCGGCGAGCGGCGTGGACCTGTAGCGGTGCTGACCGTTCCCGGCGGGCAACCGGACCAGACGTAGCTCGTTCACGTCGCGGCTGATGGTGGCTTGCGTGACCTTGATGCCTCGCTTGGCGAGGTGCTCGGCGATCTCGGCTTGGGTCGAGATGAACTCGTTCTCGACGAGCTCCTCGATCAGCCGCTGACGGTACTCTTTACTCGGCATATTTATACGGTATACGTCGGTGTACGATCGCGCCAGGGCTTGAGACACGAAACGATCGGTCAGCCGCTCAGCTCGCGCACGGCCCGGTCCAGGATCCGCTCCGCCGTCTCCCGCTTCGTCAGGCGCGGCAGCGCGTCGGACGTCCCGTCCGGCCGCACCAGCGTGACCTCGTTCAGGTCGCCGCCGAAGCCGCTCCCCTCCCGCCGCGGGTAGTTCAGCGCGATGAACGCCAGGCTCTTGCGCCGCGCCTTGTCGGCGGCCCGCTCGACGCCCTGATCGGTCTCCATCGCGAAGCCCACCATCGTCTGCCGCGTCCGTCGCCTGGCCAGCGTCGCCAGCACGTCCGGGGTCCGCACCAGCTCCAGCGAGGAGGCCTCGCCCACCTTCGGCACCTTCTGCTCCGCCGGCTCGGCGGGACGCCAGTCCGCGACCGCCGCGCTCATCACCAGCAGGTCGCACGCGTCGAACGGGGCGACGACCGCGTCGGCCATCTCCTGCGCCGTCTCGACCGCGATGGCGCGCACCCCGTGCGGCACAGCGACCGCCATCGGACCGTGCACCAGGGTGACGTGCGCGCCCCGGTCGCGCGCGGCCTCGGCCACGGCGACGCCCATGCGGCCCGAGGAGGGATTGCTCAGGAACCGCACCGGATCGAGCCACTCCCGCGTCGGCCCCGCCGTCACCAGCACCCGCCGACCGACCAGGTCGCGTGGCCTGGCGTCGCGCATCACCGCCGCCACCAGCGAGGCCTCGTCCGGCAGCCGTCCGACACCGGATCCCTCGTCCACCGACCCGAGGCGCCCGGACGCCGGCACGAGCACCTCGCGCCCGTCGTCGCGAAGCCGCTCGACGTTGCGGCGTACGGCCGGTGCGTTCCACATCGCCGCGTTCATCGCCGGCGCGTACAGCACGCGCTCGACCGAGAGGGCCAGCGCAGAGACAGGATCGTCGGCGCGTCCCGCCGCCGCCGCGGCCAGCGCGTCGGCGCTCGCAGGCGCGACGAGCATCGCGTCCGCCCAGCGCGCCCAGCTGAGATGACGCGCCTCGCCGTCGGCACGGAACCAGGCGCGCCGATCCAGGATCTCGCTTCCCGACGCCGTGGCCAGGGCCAGCGGCGTGACGAACAGGTGCGCGGCGCGGCTCACCGCGACGCGCACCTCCGCACCCGCCTCGTGCAGGCGACGGATCAGCAGCGGCGCCTTGATCGCCGCCACGCCGCCCGTCACCCCCACCACGACGTGGCGGGAGGCGGCCGAAGCCGAGCTCGTCGAATCAGAGCTCGTCGGTACGCTCCTCGCGTCGCTGCCGTGCCCGAGCTTCGCGCAGCGATACGTCGGTAGGAAGGTCCTCGCCCCAGACGATGTCCTTGCCGGTACGGAGCTCCTCCATCGCGACGGAGACGGTGTTGGACTTCGCTTCGGGCATCTCGTCGGCCGACAGCAGCGACGGAACGCCGCTCTTGAGCTGCGCGGCGCGACGGGCGACCACGATCGAGAGGCGGTAGCGGGAATCGGTCAGAGACAACAGTCGGTCGTAGCCTTTCTGAGCCATCGGTCCTCCTAAGCGGGAAACGGGGCCGGCCCGGGCGACGACGCGCATCGTGCGCGTCCGCCGGCGGCGCCCCGCGCCTCGTCCGTCGACTCTACCTCAGCGGTCCGACCCCAGCCGTCCTACGGACGCCGTGCCCAGCGACGGTCGCGGACGCGGCGCGGCGCGGCGTCACGACTCGCGCAGGAAGGCGCGCACCTCGTCGTCGCGGAGCCGCGCAGCGCGCACCCGCTCGGCGCGCACGATCGCCTGGAAGTGCTGGACCGCCTGCCCGAGCTCGTCGTTCACCACCGCGTAGTCGAACTCGCGCACCGCGCGGATCTCGTCGCGGGCCCGGGCCAGCCGCTTCTGGATCTTGGCCTCGTCGTCGGTGCCACGACCGCGCAGACGGCGCTCGAGCTCGGCCAGAGAGGGCGGCGCGATGAAGATCATCACCGCCTCCGGCAGCGCGCGCCTGAGCTGGCGCGCACCGGCCAGCTCGAGCTCCAGCAGCACGTCGCGACCCGCCTCCAGGGCGGCTTCGACCGGGGCGCGCGGCGTGCCGTAGTAGTCGCCGACGTACTCGGCCCACTCGAGCAGGCCGTCGTCCCGGATCATCGTCTCGAACGGCTCGGTGTCCAAGAAGTAGTACTGAACGCCGTGCTGCTCGCCGGGCCGTTGGGCCCGCGTGGTCGCCGAGACCGAGTAGAACAGCTCGCCCAGCGCCGGCACCGCCTCGCGCCGGATCGTGTCCTTGCCGACGCCCGAGGCGCCCGTCATCACGAACGGGATTCCCCGCCGGCCGACGGCGGCCCCGGACGGGCCGGGGGATGCCGGGTGCTCTCCTCGCTTCACGCGGGGCAAGGTACCACGGGGGCGAGGCGACGGCGGAGGCGCGCACGGAGCGGGCGCACGGAGCGGTGCCGGCGCCCCCGCTGCCGCTTAGGCGGCGGGTGGTAGCATGCGGTCCCGGAGAAGGTGAGGGCATGGTGACCAAGTACATCTTCATCACGGGCGGGGTGGTTTCGAGCCTGGGCAAAGGCATCTCCACCTCGAGTCTCGGAGCGCTGCTGCGTGCGCGGGGGTACCGCGTCACGGCCGTCAAGATCGACCCCTACATCAACGTCGACGCCGGCACGATGCGGCCGTACGAGCACGGCGAGGTGTTCGTGACCGACGACGGCGCCGAGACCGACCTGGACATCGGGACGTACGAACGCTTCCTGGACACCGACCTCGGACGCGGCAACAACGTCACGACCGGCCAGGTGTACCAGACCGTGATCGACCGGGAGCGGCGAGGCGAGTACCTGTCGCAGACCGTCCAGGTCATCCCCCACGTGACCGACGAGATCAAGAAGCGGATCCGCGCCGCCGGCGAGGAGGCCGGCGCCGAGCTGGTGCTGGTCGAGGTGGGCGGGACCGTCGGCGACATCGAGTCGCTCCCGTTCCTCGAAGCGATCCGCCAGATGCGGTTCGAGGAAGGCCGCGACCAGACCCTCTACCTGCACGTCACCCTGCTCCCCTACCTGGGCACCAGCGAGGAGTTCAAGACCAAGCCGACGCAGCACTCCGTCGCCACCCTCCGCGGCGTGGGCATCCAGCCCGACGCCCTGATCGTCCGTAGCGAGCGGCCCGTCCCGGACGAGGCGCGCCGCAAGATCGCGCTGTTCTCGAACGTCGAGGCCCGCGACGTGTTCAACGCCTACAACGCGGACCACGTCTACGCCGTTCCCGAGATGCTCGAGCAACAGGGCATCGGCCGCTTCACCGAGCGCCTCCTGGGCCTCGACAAGGTGCTGCCCGAGCTCCACGTCTGGCAAGAAGCGGTCCGGGTGCTTCGCAAGCCCGCCGGCCGGGCGCGCATCGCGGTCGTCGGCAAGTACACCGCGATGCCGGACGCCTACCTCTCGCTCAACGAGGCGCTCAAGCACGCCGGCATCGCGAACGACGTGTCGGTGGACGTCGAGTGGGTCTCTGCCGAGGAGGTCGCCGAAGGCGATCTGGGGTTCCTGGAGACGTACGACGGCATCCTCGTTCCCGGTGGGTTCGGCGTGCGCGGCATCGAAGGCAAGGTCCGGGCGGCCCGGATCGCCCGCGAGAGGAACGTGCCCTACCTGGGCATCTGCCTGGGCATGCAGATCGCGGTGATCGAGTTCGCCCGCAACGTCGCGGGACTGGGCCACGCCAACTCGACCGAGTTCGATCCGTACACGCCCCATCCGGTGATCGACCTCATGCCCGAGCAGCTCGACGTCGAGGGCCTGGGCGGAACGATGCGGCTGGGAAGCTGGCCGATGCGCATCGAGCCCGGGACGGTGCTCGAGTCGCTCTACCGCCCCGGCGCGGGTCGCATGGTGCGCGAGCGGCACCGGCACCGCTACGAGGTCGCGCCAGGCTACGTGGACCGCCTGGTCGAGGCCGGCATGGTCGTCTCGGGCGTGACGCCGGGGATGGAAGGCCGCGGTGCGGGCCTCGTCGAGGCGATCGAGCTCGCCGGACACCCGTACTTCGTGGGCCTGCAGTCCCATCCCGAGTTCACCTCGCGGCTGATGCGGCCCAGTCCTCCCTTCCGAGGGTTCATCGCCGCCGCGACGCGCCGCGCCGAGGCGGCCGGCTCCAGCGGCGACGCGTCCCCGGTCGACCCGCCCGACCCGGGGACGGCGACGCCCGAACGACCGTGAGCGACGGGGCTCCGGCCGGCGGGCCGTTGGTGATCGGACTGGCCGGCGGGACCGGATCGGGCAAGACCACGGTGGCCGAGGCGATCGTGCGGGCCGCAGCCGGCCGGGTGGCGATCGTTCCCCAAGACGCGTACTACCGATCGCAGCCCGACCTGCCGTTCGAGGCACGGGCGCTGACGAACTACGACGAGCCCAGCGCGTTCGATACCGAGCTCCTCGTCGCGCACATCGACGCGCTCTGCGACGGTCTCCCCGTCGAGCGGCCGGTGTACGACTTCGAGCGCCACGAGCGCTCGAGCGAGACGATCCGCGTCGAGCCGCGTGCCGTGCTGGTGGTCGAGGGGATCCTGGTGCTCCACGAGCCGGCGCTACGCGAGCGCATGACGCTCAAGGTGTTCGTCGACGCCCCGCCCGACGAGCGCTTCATCCGGCGCCTCGAGCGCGACGTCGCCGAGCGCGGCCGCAGCGCGGCCAGCGTGATCGCGCAGTATCGGCGCACCGTCAAGCCGATGCACGACCTGTTCGTCGAGCCCACCAAGCAGCACGCCGATCTCATCGTGCCCGAAGGGGGCCGAAACCACGTCGCGCTGGCGGTGATCGCGAGCTTCGTCGAGCGCACGGTCCGCGCTCCGGGCGGCGCCTCGGAGACGTCCACGGGCGGCTCTCGTGCCTGAGGGAGCCGTCCGCGCGCTGTGGTGGCTGGTGGCGCTGTCCCTCGTTCCCGCCGCGCTTCTCGGCTGGCAGCGCCACCGTGCCGAGGGCGACACCCGGCGCGTCGCCATCGTCATGGACGAAGACGCGCTCGAGACGCAGGCCCGCACCCTGAATCGCGATCCGTTCGAGCTCGCGCTCCACTACCGCTCGCTGGGCCTACCCGGCATCGCGATCTACGAGCAGACCCCCAGGAGCCTGGCCGCCGACGGACGCGCCGCGATGATCACGGGCGCGGACGCGATCGCGCAGACGGTCGCGAACGGCCTGCCGCCTCCCGACGTTCCCGCCCACGCCACCCTGATCCGTGCGCTCGAGCCGGGGGCGCTCGACGACCTGATCGCAGCGATGCCCGCGCCGCCCGACACCGTCCGCCTGGGCGGGCACGACTGGTGGGCGCTACCCGGCGACGACGCCGAGATTCGTCCGGCGGGCCCGGACCGCACGAAGGTCGCCCGGTACGTGGAGGCCGGCTTCGACGTCGCCTACCGACCCCGCAACGCGCCCGGCCTGCGCGACGTGGGCGCGACGTTCCCAGGGCGCGCCCGCTACCTGATCCACGCCGGCCTGGACGTCGCCGGCCATCCGCACGACCTGACCGGGCTGGCGGACGCCTCGCAGGCGTACTGGACCGCGGTCATCGAGGGCACGCCGCAGGACGGCTTCGCCGCGCTGCGCGGCAAGGTCCCCACGGTCCGCCTGTTGAGCTTCAATCAGGACTACCTGAACCAGGGGCTGCGTCCCGCCGAGGTGGTGGACAAGTACCTGCTCGCCGCCGAGGAGCGCAACGTCCGGCTGCTCTACCTGCGGCCCTACACCGAGCAGCAGCTCGGCGACATGCTGGCCAACACCGAAGCCCTGGTCGGCGGACTCGTCGCCGCGCTCGAGGCGTCCGGCTTCGAGATCGGCCCGCTCCCCTTGGACCAGGAGAGCCTGGGCGACTATGCGCCGTCGCGCTGGCTTCGCGCGGCCGCCGCCGTCGGCGTCCTCGCCGGCCTCGGCCTGCTGGCCGCGCTCTACCCCGGCGTGTGGGGACTGCTGGCCGCGGCGGCGGTCGGCGGGCTCGGCGTGGTGGCGGCTGGACTCGATTGGGACGCCCTGGCGCTGATCGCGGCGCTCGTCTTCCCGGTTCTCGGCTACGGCCGTCCGCTGCGCGAAGGCTCCTTTCGTACAGGCACCGATCGTACAGGCACCGACGAGCCCGACCGCAGAGGGGCGTGGATCCTGCTGCGCGCGACCGCCGTGAGCCTGATCGGCGCGATCCTGCTGGTGGCGGTGGGAAGCGACAGGGCGTCGGTCCTGGGCGTCGAGCCGTTCAGGGGCGTCGCCGCGACGCTGGTCGTCCCGCCGGCGCTCTTCCTCGCGCACGCGATGCTGCGCGAGCGCGGTCCGGCCGGCTGGCTGCGCACCTTGTGGTCGCGTGAGATCCGCCTCGGCCCGGCCATGTTGGCCGCCGTGGGCGTGGCCGCTCTGGCCCTCGTCGTCATCCGCCGCGGCAACACCCCGATCATCGGCGCCAGCGAGCTGGAGCTCGAGATCCGCGAAGCGCTGGCCTCCGCCTTCGCCCGGCCCCGCTTCAAGGAGCTGCTCGGGCATCCGCTCGGACTGCTGGGTCTGACCGGAAAGGGGTGGCCGGAGTGGATCCGCGCTCCGCTGCTCACCGGGGGCGTGATCGCCCAGGCCAGCATCCTGAACAGCTTCGCGCACTACCACACGCCGCTGGCGATCTCGCTGGAGCGCACGATCGTCGCGCTGGCGCTGGGCGGCGCGTTGGGCCTGGCGGGCGTGATCATCGCGCGACCGCTGGTCCGCTGGGGTCGTCGCTGGCTGGACGCAGCGGCGTGAAGGTCCTCGTGTCGGGCTACCTCGGCCAGGGAAACCTGGGCGACGAGGCGATCTTCGCGGGGCTCGCCCGCGGCCTCGCCGCGCGCGGACACGCGGTGCAGGCGTTGAGCGGCGCCCCCGCCGCGACGCGAGCGTCGCACGGGGTTCCCGCCTGGCATCGCCTGCGCGACCTCCCCTGGGCGCTGAGCCGGGCCGACGCGGTCGTCTCCGGCGGCGGCGGGCTCCTCCAGGACGCGACCAGCCATCGCAGCCTGCTGTACTACCTCGGCGTGATCCGAGCCGCCCGGGCGACCGGCGCACGGGTCGTGGTGGCCGGACAATCGATCGGACCGCTCTCGGCCCGAGGCCGCCGAGCGGTCGCGGGAGCGCTGGCCGGACTGCCGGTCGCCGTGCGCGACGCGCCCTCGCAGGCGCTCCTCGCGGAGATGGGGATCGACGCGCCCCGCTTCGCCGACCTGGCGCTCGCCCTGCCGCTCAGGAGCGTGCGACGGGTCGGCGGCGTGCTGCTGGTGCCGCGCGCCGACGTGGCGGGCGCGCGAGCCGGGCTCGTGGCCGTCGCCCGCGACGCCCTCGGAGCGGGCCGTCCCGTGGGCGTCGTCCCGCTCCAGCGCGGAGCCGACGAGGAGGAGGCCGACGCGATCGTCGCCGAGGTTCCCGGCGCGGAGCGGCGCCACGCCGACACCGCCGGTCGCGCCCTGGCGCGCTGCGCCGAAGCGGACCTGGTCGTCTCCGTCCGCCTCCACGGCCTGATCCTGGCCGCACGAGCCGGCGTCGCCCACGTCGGCGTGGCGTACGACCCGAAGGTGGACGGGTTCTTGGAGCGTAGCGGCGGAGCGTCGGCACAGGTCCCCGTCGACGCGGACGAGCTCGGACGCCTGGCCACCGCAGCGACCCGGCCGGCGGCGGGGCTCGGCGAGTCGCTGCGGGCCTCCGCCGAGGCGGGGCTCGACTGGCTCGACGAAGCGCTCCGCCAGGGCTCCGAGCCCGGTCGCGGCGATCCCGCCGACGGGCGAACCGGCGGGGCGCCGGGTAGCATGGCGCCATGAGTCGCACCCGCGCCCCCTGGACGCCCTGCGCCACGGCCCCGCCGGCCCGAGCGGCGCTCGTTGCGATCGTCGCGGCCGCGCTGCTCGGCCTGTCGTCCGGCCAGGGCGACCCCGCCTCCGCGATGCGCGACCTGCTGGCCCGCGGCTACTACAACGCCGCGGCCCAGCTCGAGGGACCGAACCTGGTCCAGCAACGCCCGGACGACCCCGAGGCGCACTACCTGTACGCGCGCGCCGCCTGGCTGACCGACGACCTGACCACCGCACGGCGCGAGCTGGACGCCGCCCTGGCGCTGGTGGGGAGCCCGCCCGCCCCGTACGTGCACCTGAACGGTCTGTTGAGGGCCGCGGAAGGGGACGCCGAGGGCGCGTTGCGCTCGCTCGAGAACGCCTTCCTCCGCAGTCGCGACTACCAGCACGGCATGGACTACGGCCTGATCGCATGGCGCGAAGGACGTCTCGAGACCGCCCTCTCGGCGTACGCCGCGGCCGCCGAGACGACGCGCGGGCAGCGCGAGCCGTGGCCGCACCTGAACCGGGGTCGGATCCTGGCACGCGTGGGTCGGAGCGACGAGGCGGTGGAGGCGTTCGAGATGGCGATCGAGGTGTTCGAGCGCAGCGATCCGGGCGGTGTCGTGCCGCCATCGGCCGCCTACGTCGAGGCGTTCTACCGGCTGGGCAGGCTCAGGGAAGCGGCAGGCGACCTCGCCAGGGCCGAGCAGGACTACAAAGCGGCGCGCAGCATCGACCCGAACTACACGCCTGCGATCCAGGCGCTCGACGCGCTGACGCGCCGGTTGGAGTGAGCGACCAGGCGCGCCGGAAAGCGTGACCCGGGTCGCGCCGTGGACGACGACGCGCGCTGGGCTCAGTTCACCGTTCGCGTGCGCCGGGCGGCGAAATCCTGAAGCACGTAGCGGCCGATCGTGCGTGGCGTCGTGAAGTACGCCTTGCCTCGCGTCATCGCGCTCACCCTCTGCACGAACGCGATCAGCTCGGGATCGCGGGCCAGCATGAAGGTGTTGATCTGGATTCCCTCGCGGCGACACGCCGCCACTTCGCGCAGCGTCTCGCCCATCACCACCGGATCGAGCCCGTAGGCGTTCTTGTAGATCCGACCGTTCGGCAGCGTGATCGCCGACGGCTTGCCGTCCGTGATCATCACCACCTGCTTCATCTCCTTGCTCTCGCGCTTCAGCAGCCTGCGCGCGGTGCTCAGACCCTGCGCCGTGTTCGTGTGGTAGGGGCCCACCCGCGCCTGGGCCAGCCGAGCCAGGGGGATCTCCTCGGCCCCGTCGTGGAACAGCACGAAGCGCACGCTGTCGCCCGGGTACTGCGTGCGGATCATGTGCGCCAAGGCCAACGCCACCTGCTTCGCCGGCGTGAAGCGGTCCTCGCCGTAGAGGATCATCGAGTGGCTGCAGTCCAGCATCACCACCGTCGCGGCGGCCGCCTGCAGCTCGGCCTGCTGGACGTGCAGATCGTCCTCGCGCAGCTCGATCGGGCCGTCGCCGTTCGCGCGAGCCGCCGCGGACTTGAACGTCTCGCCGAGGTCGAGGTTCATCGCGTCTCCGAACGAATACGGGCGACTCTCGCCCACCGCCTCGATTCCGGCGATGCGGGCGCGCGTCTCGTGCGCGCCCAAGGTGCCGCCCCCGCGCCCCCCGAGCACGTCGCGCAACGTCCGGTAGCCGAGGAAGTCGATCGACTTGTCGGTCAGCTCGAAGCGGGCCTCGCCCGGGTCGCCCTGCCGCGGGTCGTCCTGCCACGGCTCGCCCTGGCCCGAGCCGTCCCCGGCCTCGGCCGCCGGACCGCCGTCGCCACCCTCGGCGCGCAGGTAGCCCTCGCGCTCCAGGCGGCGGGCCAGCTCGCGCACCATCTCGCCCAGCGCGCTGTCCAGCCAGTCGTCCGCCTCCATCGCCGCCTCGAGGACGTCGTCCGGAATCCTTCCCGATCGGAAGAGCGCCTCGGCGATCGCCTCGTACAGGTCGCGCATCGTGCGACCCGCGTCCGGATCGGGCGAGAACGGGTCGCGCTCGAACCCCGACGAGAGCAGACGATCCTGGAGGAGGCGCATCAGCTCCGCCATGTCCAGGTCGTCGAGCGTCGCCTCGTAGCGCGAGAATCGGGTCGATCCCATCGTCGTCCTCAGTTCCAGCGCCGCCGGGCGGCGCCGGCCTCGCGCGCGTCCGGCTCGACGGCGACGTAGCCGCGCTCCTCGCTCCGTCCGATGCGCCTGCGGGCGTGGAGCCCCTCGAGGACGAACTCGCCGGCGGCGGCACGCTCGTCCGCGTCGGTCCCGCCCGAGAGCGTGGCGCTGGCCTCCAGAAGCCCGGGCACCTGCGCCATCTCGTCCAGCCAGCGGTCGGCGGGGACCTCTCCGGGCAGCCGCAGGACGGCATCGTTCTCGAACCAGGCGACCACCTCCTCGACCTCGAGCTCGCCCGCGTGCGCCGTGAAGGTGCGGCCGATCGCCTCCCGGACGATGTCGCGGGCGACCGCCTCGCCGCCCTTGAGCTCGCCTTCGTACTCGAGCTCCAGCTTTCCGGTCACGGCCGACAGCGCCTGGTACAGATCACTGATCCTCGCGACGGGGCGCGTGTCGCCGTGCGCCAGCGCCCGACGTTCGGCGTTCGAGATCACCGTCTCGAGCAGCGAGATCGGCAGACGCTGCGAGACGCCGGAATGCTTGTCGACCCGGGCGTCCTCGCGCGCGATGAAGGCGACCTGCTCGACGGCCTCGGCCACCCAGGCGGGCACCAGCACGTCGGCGTCCCGCGCCGTCCAGGCCTCCTGCGCCGTGACGCGCATGCCCTCCTCGACCGTCCCCTGGTAGTGGGTGCGGACCTCGCTCCCGATTCGGTCCTTGAGCGGCGTGATGATCTTGCCGCGGGCGGTGTAGTCCTCGGGGTTGGCGCTGAAGACCAGCAGCACGTCCAGCGGCAGCCGGACGGGGTAGCCGCGGATCTGGACGTCACCCTCCTGCATCACGTTGAACAGCGCGACCTGCACCTTGCCGGACAGGTCGGGAAGCTCGTTCACCGCGAACACGCCGCGATTCGCACGCGGCAACAGGCCGTAGTGCACGCTGCGCTCGTCGCCGAGGCGCGTGCCCAGCCGGGACGCCTTGATCGGGTCGATGTCGCCGACGATGTCGGCGACGGTCACGTCGGGCGTGGCGAGCTTCTCGACGTAGCGCGCCTCGCGGGGCAGCCAGGCCACCTCGGCCTCGTCGCCCTGCTCGGCAACGATCGTTCGGCCTTCGAGCGAGACGGGCGCCAGCGGATCGTCGTTGAGCTCCGAGCCGGCCAGGACCGGCACCAGCGGGTCGAGCAAGTCGGTGAGCTGACGCAGCATCCGCGTCTTCGCCTGGCCGCGAAGACCCAGCAGGATGAAGTTGTGGCGGGCGAGCAGCGCGTTCACGATCTGCGGAACGACCGTGTCGTCGTAGCCGACGATGCCGGGAAACACCGGCCCGCCCTGGCGAAGACGGCTCACGAGATTCGCCCTCAGCTCGTCTTTGACGCTGCGACCCGCGAGAGCGGCCCAGCGGCTCGCCCGGAGCTCGCCCAGGGTCGCCGGGCGGGCGCCGTCGGCGCCACCTACGGGGGTGCCGGCGAGAGGGGTGCGTGCGGGATCGTCCATGGGGCATGGTAGCACCGGCCTCCGGGCGGTCGATATCGCGCCAGACTGCAATGCGGCCGCCATCGTGCTCCGGTCCGGTGCCCAGGTACAGTGCGCCATGCACGCGACGGACGCACCGATGGACGCACCGATGGAAGCACCGATCCGCAGCGCCGAGATCGTCGCGGTCGGAACCGAGCTGCTGCTCGGCGAGATCGTGGACACGAACGGCGCCTGGCTGGCGGCGACGCTGGCCGACCGCGGGGTGGACGTGTACTGGTCGGTCCGCGTCGGCGACAACCTCGCACGCGTCCGCGAAGCGCTCGAGGCGGCCCTCGAGCGGAGCGACCTGGTGGTCACCAGCGGGGGGCTCGGCCCGACCGAGGACGATCTCACCCGTGAGGCGATCGCGGCGGTGGCCGGCGAGACGCCGACCGTCGATCCGGTGCTCGAGGACGAGCTGCGCGCCCGGTTCGCGCGAATGGACCGGTCGATGCCGGAAGCCAACGTCAAGCAGGCCTGGACGATCCCGTCCTCGGAAACGCTTCCCAACCCGCGCGGCACGGCGCCCGGCTGGCTGGTCAGGCTGCAGCGCGGCGGCCGGACCCGCTACGTCGCGGCCCTGCCCGGACCGCCACGCGAGCTGCTGCGCATGGTCGAGCACGAGCTTCTCCCCAGGCTGCCGCTCCCCGAAAGCCGGCTGTGGACCACCACGCTGAAGGTCGGCGGCTTGGGCGAGTCGCACGTCGCTGCGGTGCTGGCCGAGCTCACCGCCGGCGCCAACCCGAGCGTCGCGACGTACGCTCGCGCGGACGGCGTGCACGTCCGGGTCGCGGCCAAAGGCCCCGACGCCGAGGCGGCCGAGACGCTTGGGCGGCCGGTCGCGCTGGAGGTCGCGGCGCGGCTGGGCGACGCGGTCTGGGGCGCCGACGACGACGATCTCGCGTCGGTCGTGATCGATGCCCTGCACCGTTCCGGTCGCCGGCTCGCGGTGGTCGAGCGCGCGACCGGAGGACGCCTGGCGTCCGCCCTTTCCGCGGCCGACGAGCGGCGCTCGGCGCTCGCTGGGGCCGTGGTAGCATGGCAGGTCGATGCGATGGACACGCTCGGGCCGCCGGCCGCCTCCCTTCGGGGCGCGAACGCCGCCGAGGCGGCGGTCGGAGCTCGCGCGTTCTTCGCTGCCGACGCAGCGATCGCCGTGGGCGAGCTGCGCGCGATGGACGACGAGGACGGAGGCGTCTCGGTGGACGTCGCCGTCCGCGATGCGCAAGGGGACGAGACGGACACGGTCCGCCTCCTCGAGCGCGGCGGGCCCTGGGTACGCGACCGCGTCGTGCTACGGGCCCTCGACCTCCTGAGGCGCCGCCTACGGGACACCCGCTAAGGATCATGGACCGCGCCCGCTCCGGCGCGTTGGAGGCGAGACCGAATGGCCGAGACGAGCAGCGATCCGCGCCGCAAGGCGCTCGAGACCACCCTTCTCCAGATCGAGCGTCAGTTCGGGAAGGGTGCGGTGATGCGGCTTGGGGACGAGTCGCAGCGGGAGAAGATCGCGGTGATTTCGACGGGGTCGATGAGTGTGGATCTGGCTCTGGGGATCGGTGGGGTGCCGCGGGGTCGGGTGGTGGAGATCTACGGTCCGGAGTCGGGTGGGAAGACGACGCTGGCGTTGCACATCATCGCGGAGGCGCAGGCGGCGGGGGGCGTGGCGGCGTTCGTGGACGCGGAGCATGCGTTGGATCCGAGCTACGCGGAGAACCTGGGCGTGAACGTGAGCGATCTGTTGGTGTCGCAGCCGGATACGGGGGAGCAGGCGCTGGAGATTACCGAGCTGTTGATCCGGTCGGGTGCGGTGGATGTGGTGGTGATCGATAGTGTCGCTGCGTTGGTGCCGCGTGCGGAGATCGAGGGCGAGATGGGGGATGCGCATGTGGGGTTGCAGGCGCGGTTGATGAGTCAGGCGCTCCGGAAGTTGACGAGCGTGCTGGCGAAGTCGCGGACGACGGCGGTGTTCATCAATCAGATTCGCGAGAAGATCGGGGTGATGTACGGCAATCCGGAGACCACGCCGGGGGGTCGCGCCCTGAAGTTCTACGCGAGTGTCCGCATGGAGGTGCGTCGCAAGGGGGACGTGAAGGTGGGGGCGGACAAGGTGGGGAATCGGACGCGGGTGAAGGTGACGAAGAACAAGGTGGCTCCGCCGTTCAAGGAGGCGGAGGTGGAGATCATTTTCGGTCGGGGGATCGACAAGATCGGGGATCTCCTGGGCATCGCGACGGATCTGGATGTGGTGCAGAAGAGCGGGTCGTGGTTCTCGTACGGGGAGACGCGTTTGGGGCAGGGCAAGGAGAAGGCGGGCGAGTTTCTCGCGGAGCGTCCGGAGCTGTTGACGCAGATTCGTAGCGAAGTGACCGAGCGGCTGAAACCGAAACCGAAGGGGGACGCGGCGGCCGACGGCGCGAGCGCATCGGCGTCGCCGAGCGCGGCCGGCGCCCCCGCGAACGACGGTCCGACCACCGGGACGAGCAGCTCGGACGGCGCGGCATGAGCTGGCTCCTGGGCCTGGTCGGACTGCTCCTCGGCGCCGGGATCGGCGTCGGGATCGGTCTGGTCCTCCGCCGTGGCCGCGATCAGGAGCGCGCCGCTCAAGCGGACCGTGACGCCCGGGCGTTGTTGGCGCAGGCCGAAGAGAAGGCCGCCCGCCTGCAGGAGAGGGCCACCCAAGAGGCCCGCCAGCGGGCGCGCGAGGACCGCGAGCGGACCGAGGCCGAGCTCGCTCGCGAGCGGGAGGCGGTCCGGGCCGAGCTGAAGCGGGAACGCGACGACGCGGAGCGCGACGTCGCAAGGGCCCTCGAACAGGCGGCCACCCACCGCGACGAGATCGCCCGCTCGCGCGAGGACCTTCGCCGCGAGCGCGAGAAGCTCGACGTGTTCGAGGACCGGCTCACCCGTCGTGGCGAGCAGCAGGACGCGCGCGCCCTTCGCCTCGACGATCAGGAGGAGCGACTCGACGCCCGCGAGGACGAGCTTCGCAGGCGCGACGACGCGCTCGCCGACCGCGAAGCGGACGTCGAGCGTCGCCTGCACGAGGTCGCCGGCCTCGATCGCGAACAGGCGGAGCGGATCATCCTGGAGCGGCTCGAAGGCGAGCTCGAACGCGAGAAGGCCGTCCGCATCCGCGGCGCCCTGGAGCGTGCCGACGCGGACGCCAAACGCCGCAGCCAAGGCATCCTGGCCCAAGCCATCCAGCGCAGCGCCAGCGAAGTCTCGGCCGCCATCGCCGTGACGGTCGTCCCGATTCCGAGCGACTCGATGAAGGGCCGCATCATCGGCCGCGAGGGTCGCAACATCCGCGCGTTCGAGGCGCTGACCGGCGTGGACCTGATCATCGACGACACCCCCGAGGCGGTGCTGCTGTCGAGCTTCAATCCGCTGCGTCGCGAGGTCGCGCGGCTGGCCCTGAAGGAGCTCGTCGAAGACGGTCGGATCCACCCGGCTCGGATCGAGGAGGTCGTCCAGAAGGCCCAGCAGGACATGCAGACCTACATCCGCGAGCGGGGCGAGGAAGCCGCGCTCGAAGCGAACGTGGTCGGCATCAAGCCGGGGCTGATGCAGCTCCTCGGACGCATGCACTTCCGGACCAGCTACGGTCAGAACATCCTCCAGCACTCGGTCCAGGTGGCGCACCTGTCCGGCATCATCGCGGCCGAGCTCGGCCTCGACGAACAGATGGCGCGCCGCGCCGGGCTGATGCACGACATCGGGAAGTCGATCGACCGCGAGATGGAGGGCACCCACACCGAGATCGGTGCCGGCCTCGGACGCCGCTTCGGCGAGCCGGACGACGTCGTCGACGCCATCGCGCACCACCACGACCTGGACCAGGCCGACACCCTCTTCCCGGTGCTCATCAACGCCGCGGACGCCGTGAGCGCCGCGCGGCCGGGCGCCCGTCGAGAGTCGCTCGAGATCTACCTCAAGCGCCTCGAAGGGCTCGAGACGATCGCCACGAGCTTCCCCGGCGTCGAAAAGTGCTACGCCATCCAAGCCGGGCGCGAGATCCGCATCATCGTGGAGCCGGACGAGATCGACGACGCGAGGGCCGTGCTTCTCGCTCGCGACATCGCCGGCCGCATCGAGCAGGACATGGAGTACCCGGGTCAGGTGCAGGTCACCGTGGTTCGCGAGACGCGCGCCGTGCAGTACGCCCGCTGACGGGCCGGGTCGTGGCTACGCACCGGGTCGGGTGCCCCGGCGGGTCTGGGGTATGCTCTCCGCCGTCGGTTCGAAGGTAGCGACGCGCCGCGACTCTCCTGCGAGGTGGAACGTGCAGAGGTGGAACGTGCAAAGGCCTGACCGCAGACGCCCTGTCCCCCGCTTTCGAGCGCGCTCTCACGTCCTGAGCCAGGGGCGGCGCCCATGAGGGTCGGAGACGACGTCAAGCTCTTCAGCGGGACGGCGACGCCGGACCTCGCACGGGCCGTCGCGGAGAACCTGGGGATGCGGCTCTCGAACGGCTCGGTGTCGCGGTTTCCCGACGGCGAGACCCGCATCCAGATCGACGAGAGCGTCCGCGGCGCGGACTGCTACATCGTTCAGTCCACCTGCGCACCGGTGAACCACAGCCTGATGGAGGTGCTCGTCCTCGCCGATGCGCTCAAGCGCGCCTCGGCCTGGCGCGTGAACGCGGTGGTGCCGTACTTCGGCTACGCCCGGCAGGACAAGAAGGTCCAGGCGCGCGAGCCGATCACCGCCAAGCTGGTCGCGAACCTGATGCAGACCGCCGGCGTGGACCGCGTCATCACCGTGGACCTTCACGCCGGGCAGATCCAGGGATTCTTCGACGTGCCCGTCGACCACCTCACCGCGCTCGACATTCTGGGCGATCACCTGGAGAAGGACGACCTGTCGGACTCGGTCGTCGTGTCGCCCGACGTCGGTCGCGCCACCGAGGCGCGCCGGCTGGCCAACTACCTGGACCTGCCGCTCGCGATGCTGTACAAGCGTCGCACCAGCCCCACCGAGATCCACGTGACGCACGTCATCGGCGACGTCGCAGGCCTGCGTCCGATCATGATCGACGACATGATCTCGACGGCAGGCACGATGCGTAACGGGATCGACGCCCTGCTGCGACTGGGCGCGCGACCCGACGTCACCGTCGCGGCGACCCACGCCGTGTTCACGCCACCCGCGCTGGAGCGCCTCACGCACCCGGCGATCGGGCGCATCGTCGTCACCGACACGGTGCCGTTCGCCGGCGGGCACGACGGCGTCGAAGTGCTGTCCGTGGCGCCGTTGTTGGCGAAGGCGATCCGGAACGTGCACGACAACGCCTCGGTGAGCTCGCTCTTCAGCGGCTGACGCGCCGTTCGCTCGTCGCCCGCTTGCGGTGGGGAGCCAGGAACGAGTATCCTCGCATGTTGCGATGCGCGTCCCGTCATCGGGGCGCGCACCCGCCTGCGCACACCGGCGCGCCGTTCTCCGGCGCAGCGGGGTCCGCGGGCGCAGGAACCGACGCCAGGCGCCAGCGCGCGCTGGCCGCCACGGGAGGCACGCATGAAGCTCGAAGCCAGCACGCGCACGACGGGACGGAGCAGCGCCCTCAGGCAAGAGGGTCGGCTCCCCGCCGTCGTCTACAACAAAGGTCTCAACCTGTCCGTCGCGATCGAGTTCAAGGCGTTCGACCGCGTCTTCCGCGAACAGGGGACCTCCAGCCTGATCGATCTCGAGGTGGACGGCGACAACCATCAGGTCCTCGTTCGCGAAGTCCAGATGGACAAGCGCCGCCGCATTCCGCTTCACGTCGACTTCTACGCCATCACCGCCGGCCAGAAGCTCGAGGTCGCCGTGCCGGTGATCTTCGCAGGCACCTCGAAGGGTCAGGAGGAGGAGGGCGGCCAGCTCGACGTCCAGCGCCGCGAAGTGACGATCTACGTCCTGCCTAGCCAGATTCCTCACGACGTGACCGTCGACATCTCCCACCTGGAGATCGGCGACTCGATCCACATCGGCGACGTCCGGGCGTTCCTCCCGGAAACGGCCGAGATCGTCGACGACGAGAGCCTGACGCTGGTCACCGTGCTCGCGCCGCGCCTCGAGGTCGAAGAAGAGGTCGAGGAAGACGAAGGCGCCGAGCCCGAAGTGATCGGACGTGGCGCGGAGGACGAAGAAGGGGAAGACTCGGAAGCCGCGGACGACGCGGACGACGACGAGGAGTAGGGAGACGATCACCACGTGCGACTGATCGTGGGGCTCGGAAACCCGGGACCTCGGTACGCGGGAACCCGGCACAATGCCGGGTTCCTCGTCTTGGACGAGTTCGCCCGCAGGCACGCCGTGACGTTCCGAGCGGCCCGTGACGGCGAGGAGGCCCGCACCGGGCGGCTTCGACTTCTCAAGCCGACGACCTTCATGAACCTTTCCGGCTCGGCCGTGCAGGCCGCTGCGACGCGCAACGGCATCCGCCCCGAGGAGATCACGGTCGTCCACGACGATCTGGACCTGCCGTTGGGACGAATGCGGATTCGCACCGGCGGAGGAACCGGAGGCCAGAAAGGCGTGCGCGACATCGTCGACCGGCTCGGTCCCGACTTCGTGCGCCTCAAGGTGGGCATCGACCGGCCTCCGCCACGCTGGACGGTCGAGCACTGGGTGCTCTCCCGATTTCGTGACGACGAGAGCGAGCTCGTGGAACGAATCGTCGGCGCCGCGGCGGACGCGCTCGACACGATCGTTCGAGATGGGCCGGATGCGGCCGCCAACCGCGTGAACGGCCTCGACCTGCGCCCGGAGCGGGAGCCGGCCGACACGACCGGCGGTGACGCGGACGACGGCGCGGACGACGGCAACGCGAGACGGCAGCGCGAGCGGATACCGCGAGGCGGCGAGTCGACCCCTCGTGAACGACGCGGCCCTGGTCTTCGTGGTCCTCGCGGCGACCGTCGCCGCGTTCGCCAGCGATCGGTTCCGGCTGGACCTCGTCGCGTTGCTCGCGATGCTGACGATGGCGATCAGCGGCATCCTGACGCCCGCGCAGGCGCTGGCGGGGTTCGCCGAGCCGATCACCCTGATGATCGCCGGTCTGTTCATCGTCGGGGCCGGCCTGTTCGAGACCGGCGTGGCCGATCGGCTGGGCGACCTGCTGGCGCGCATCGCGGGACGTGGCCCGACGCGGCTGCTGATCGCCACCATGCTGGTCAGCGCGCTGCTCTCCGCGTTCCTCTCCTCCACCGGCACCGTCGCGGTGCTGCTTCCCGTCGTCGTGGGGCTGGCCCGCGGTGCGGGCATGTCGCCGTCGAGGCTGCTGATGCCGCTGGCGTTCGGCAGTCTGCTGGGCGGCATGCTGACGCTGATCGGCACGCCCCCCAACCTGGTGGTGTCCGATCAGCTTCGGGCGATGGGCGGCGAGCCGTTCGGGTTCTTCGCGTTCACGCCGGTCGGCGCCACGATGCTGGTCGTCGGCGTGGTGTACATGGCCACCATCGGACGGCGGCTGCTGCCCGACCACGACGATACCGGCGCAGGTGGCGACGGAACCGCCGCCGCCACCTCGCTGGAGGAGCTGGCCGACCGCTACGAGCTGCATCCCCGACTGCACGCCGTCGAGGTGCCGTACGGCTCGCCGCTGGTCGGCACGACGGTCGGGGCGGCCGGGCTCCGCACACGTTTCGGGACGACCGTGCTGGCGATCGAGACGTTGGGCGAGACGCAGCCGCACGTCCGACGCGCCGAGCCCACGACGTTGATCCGTCCGCACGACGTGCTCCACGTGCTGGCCGAGCGCGACGATCTGGAGCGACTCCTGCTCGACACCGGCACCCGGCTGGACGATCAGTCCAGGATGCCGCTGCCCGAGCCGCTGATGCTGATCGAGACGCTGCTCCCGCCCCGGTCGAGGTACGTCGGGCAGCCGCTGCGCGACAGCCGGCTGCACGACCGGACGCGGGCCACCGCCGTCGCCGTGCGGCGTGGCGCGCGCCTGCTGCACGGCGATCTCGGCGACGAGGAGCTGGCGTCGGGCGACGCGCTGCTGCTTGCGGGAGGACCGGTGGCGCAGCGGAGGGTCGCCAAGGCCCGCGACGACCTCATCGTCGTGGGCGCGCCGCGCGAATGGGAGCGCTTCGCACGCGACACGCGCCGTGCGCCGGCGGCGCTCCTGATCCTCGCCGGGCTGCTGGTGACGATGACGTTCGGCCTGTTGCCCAACGCCATCGCGGTCCTCGCGGCGGCGGTGGCGATGGTCCTGTCCGGCGCGTTGACGATGGAGGGCGCCTATCGCGCGATCCACTGGGAATCGGTGGTCCTGATCGCCGCGATCCTGCCGATGTCCACCGCGCTGCAGGTCAGCGGCGGCCTGGACACCGTCGTGGGCGGACTGGTCGGTGCCCTGGGCGGCGCCGGGCCGCTGCTGGTGATGGCGGCGCTGTTCGTGCTCACCTCGGCGTTCAGTCAGGTGATCTCGAACACGGCGACGACGGTGCTGCTGGCGCCCGTCGCGTTCGCCGCCGCACGCGACCTGGGCGTGTCGCCCGAGGCGATGCTGATGGCGATCGCGGTGGCGGCCTCGACCGCGTTCGCGACGCCGGTCGCCTCGCCCGTGAACGCGCTGGTGCTGACGTCGGGCCGCTACCGGTTCGGCGACTTCCTACGGGTGGGCCTGCCGATCGTCGTACTGATGCTGATCGCGACGCTGCTGGTGGTGCCGGTGTTCTTCCCGCTGGCCGCCGGCAGCTGAGCATCCCGCCGGCGGCGGCGTCAGCGCGGCTGTTCGTCCGCGCTCCATGGCGACGCGCGCTCAGCCGAAGCGACCGCTGACGTACCGCTCGGTCATCTCGTGCTGCGGGTTCGTGAAGATCTGCTCGGTGGGCCCTTCCTCGATCAGCACGCCGAGGTGCATGAACGCCGTGCGATCGCTGACCCGGCCCGCCTGCTGCATGTTGTGCGTCACGATGATCACGGTGTAGTCGCGCTTGATCTCGTGGATCAGCTCCTCGATCCGGTCGGTCGCCATCGGGTCCAGGGCGCTGGTCGGCTCGTCCATCAGGATCACGTCCGGATCGGTGGCCATCGCGCGTGCGATGCACAGGCGCTGCTGCTGGCCACCCGAGAGGCTCAGGCCCGATTGCTGGAGCTTGTCGTCCACCTCCTCCCAGAGCGCCGCGGCACGCAGCGCCTTTTCCACCAGCGCGTCCAGGTCGCCATCGAAGCCGTGCAAGCGTGGTCCGAAGGCGACGTTGTCGAAGATCGACTTGGGGAAGGGGTTCGCCTTCTGGAACACCATCCCGACGCGCCGTCGGACCTCCACCGGGTCGACGCGCGCGTCGTAGATGTCCACGCCTTCGGTAGCGAACCGCCCCACTGCTGCGCACGCCGGGCACGAGCTCGTTCATGCGGTTGAGGCTCCGAAGCATCGTCGACTTGCCGCAGCCGGACGCACCGATCAGCGCCGTCACCTTGCCCCGCTCGACGTTGAGCGTGACGTCGCTAAGCGCTTGCAGGTCTCCGTACCACAGGTTCAGTGCATCGACCTGGACGACCGCGCGATCATCGGGCACGACGTCGCTGCGGACGGTGACGTGGCCACTCAGATCGTAGCCTTGCGAACTCATCTGCTCACCTCGATCGTTTCTCGGGCCAAGACGGACCCATCGCGCGATCTCGACGCGGGTGGCGAGGCGATCCTCATCGACCGGCCTCGGACCACCGACGCACCCAGTTCGCTACCGCGTAAAGAAGTCCTAGGAAACCCAAGAGCGTCAGAATGGCGGCCGACGCCAAGCGATAGAACTCGGGTTTGGCCTCCGACACCCAGCTATAGATCTGGACGGGCACGACGGTGTACGTCGACAGCAGCCCGTCGGGAAGATACGGAACGAACGCGGCCGCGCCGACCAGAAGCAGCGGCGCCGTTTCGCCGATGGCTCGTGCGATCGCCAGGATGAAGCCGGTGACGATACCCGGCACGGCGCGGGGCAGGACGACGCGCGACACGGTCTGCCAGCGGGTGGCGCCAAGCCCGTAGCTCGCCTCGCGAAGCGAGCTCGGCACCGCGCGAATCGCCTCGCGCGAGGCGATCACGACCACCGGCAGGATCAGCAACGAGAGGGTGAGCGCCGCGGCGAGGATCGTCGGGCCCAGATTCATCAAGCGCACGAACACGTACAAGCCCAGGATGCCGTAGATGATCGACGGCACGCCAGCGAGGTTCCGAATGTTCACTTCGAGAAAGCGCGACCAGCGCCCCCGCCGTGCGTACTCCTCGAGGTAGAGCGCCGTGCCCACGCCCAGCGGGACCGCCAACAGGATCACCAGCCCGGTCACCCAGAGCGTGCCCACCAGAGCCGTCCGTAGCCCCGCGATCACGGGGGCCCGCGAAGCGTTGCGTTCGAAGAAGCCGGCGTCCAGCCAGGGATTGACGGCAAGCACCTGGCCATCCGCGAGGCCTTCGCGCAGCTCGGACCAGCGGAGGAGCCCCGCGATCAGATCGACGTCCGTGACGCGCCCGTCGCGCTGGTGCGTGACGACCCAGCGGAGTGGTCCGTCCTGGGTGCGCCACATGAGCTCGATACGGTGCCGTCCGTAGTAGCGTCTGCGCTCCTCCGCGTCGCTTAGAACCGTATCGACCTCGGAGCCGGCCATGCCTTGAGCCCGCATGTCGAGCCGCGCGACCGCGTCTCCGCCGAACGGTGCCTGAGCGAACGCGAACGTCTGGCCCGACGCGTACGGCTCGATGACCTGCACGGACACGACGCGCCGGGTGGTGTCGAGAAGGAGCACAGCGATGAGGGCGAGCGATAGAAGCACGGGCACGAACGCGAGCACACCTAGCGCCCGTCCGGCTCGCCGTTGCCTCCGGACCCTCGCCCTGCCCGCCTCGTCCATGAGGCCGACCGCACCTCGCGCCTCGCGCGACGCTGCCACCGTAGCCGAGCGGCGTCCGGACTCCGGGTTCACTCGTACACCTCCTGATACCGACGCACGACACGTTGCGCGATGACGTTCAGAAGCAGCGTCATGACGAACAGCGTGGCGCCCACGGCGTAGAGCGACCGCGCCGCGAGCGAGCCGGCCGGCTGATCGCCGGTCGCGGCCTGGACGATGAACGCGGTCATCGTCGCGATCGTCTCGCGTGGATCGAAGTGCAGGTTCGGCATCTGACCCGCCGCCAGGGTGACGATCATCGTCTCGCCGATCGCGCGCGACATGGCGAGAATGAACGCCGCCACGATTCCCGACAGGGCCGCAGGAATGACGACCCGCAGCACGACGTGGAGCTTCGACGCCCCCAGGCCGTAGGCGGCTTCTCGCATCGCCGTCGGTACGGCACGCATCGCGTCGAGCGAGACGCTGGACACGGTCGGCACGATCATGAAGCCCATCACCAAGCCCGCCGATAGCGGATTGAACAGGTCCACGCCGGCTACGAACGACCGGATCAGCGGCGTGACGGTCAGCAGCGCGAAGTATCCGAGAACCACCGTCGGGATCCCGGCCAGGACCTCCAGCAGCGGGACGATGCGACGTCGCGTTCGGTCGCCAGCGTACTCGGACAGGAACACGGCGGCGCCGAGCCCGAACGGCAACCCGACGAGCAGCGCGATCGCAGTGACCAGTAGCGTGCCCGAAACCAGCGGCGCGATCCCGTAGCTCGTGTCCAGGAATAGCGGCGTCCAGGTCGGGGCGGTGAAGAACTCCACGATCGAGACCTCACGGAAGAACGCGAAGGTCTCGACGGCGAACACGGTGACCACCGCGAAGGTGGTGAGCACGGAGACGAGCGCTGCAAGCTGAAGCGAAGCGCCGATCAAACGCTCGGCCCGTCGACGCGAGCCACGGCGGTGGAGCTCGCGTGCGAAGGCTACGTCACGAGGCGGCCCTGGCGCGTTCATGGAATCGGCATCCCTTCGGAGCGGGGAGGAGGGCACGCGTACGGAGAGGCTACCGCGTGCCCCGGCCACGGGCGATCGCCGGCTCGTCGTGGCGTTCGCGCCACGACGAGCCGGCGATGAGCGACGTGCGGCGACCTACTCGACGCTGCGGACGGCGTCGACCACGGAGTCGCCAGGCTGGAAGTCGAGGAAGGCGGTCCCGGTCACGCGGTTGTCGAAGCGTTCCAAGATCGCCTCGTAGACCGCATCGTCGTAGACCAGGTAGCCGGTCTCGGCGATCGCACCACGGGCCTGCGGCGAAAAGGCGAACTCGCCCAGCTCGGCGACGGTCGGGTTCGACTCCACCCGCTCGAGGTTCCAGTACTCGAACAGCGGGCGCGAGAGCGGCACGTAGGTGTTGCTGGCGATGGTCTCGGCGCTGGGCTCGATGCAGCCGTCCCCGCCGTCGACGGCGACGAGCTTCAGTCGATCGACGTTCTCGAGGTAGTAGGCGTATCCGAAGAAGCCGAGCGCGTTCACGTTACCGGCGATGCCCTGGACCAGCACGTTGTCGTCCTCGCTCGGGAAGAAGTCGGTGCGGATCGCGCCGCTGTCTCCGTTGATCGCTTCGGTGAAGTAGTCGAACGTGCCCGAGTCGGTGCCGGCACCGTAGAGCTCGATCTCCTCGGCCGGCCAGTCGGCGCGAATGTCGGCCCAGGTCGACACGTCGCTGTCGGGACGCCACAGGCGGTTCAGCTCGTCGACGGTGAGGCACTGCACGAAGTCGTTATCGGGGTTGACCATGACCGACAGGCCGTCCGCGGCCACGGGCGTCTCGATGAACTCGATGCCGTTCTCCTCGCACAGCTCGACCTCGCTGGCCTTGATCGGCCGGCTCGCGCCGGTGGCGTCGGTCTCGCCGCGGCAGAACTTCTCGAAGCCCGCGCCGGTGCCGCTGAACGCGACGCTGACGTCGCGGACGTCGGGGAACTCGAACTGGAACTCCTCGGCGATCGCGAGGCTTACGGGATAGACGGTCGACGAGCCGTCCCAGCGCACCTCCGACTGGGCAGCGGCGGTCGAGGCGAGAAGACCGAGCACGAGGATCGAAAGGAGCACGGTGAGCCTGTTCACGTTGGTACCTGCCGAGCGCGGACGCCATGACGCTGCGCGCCATGTCGATTGGCCACGCTCGACGACTCGGTCCGGAGCTCCGCCGGCCGAGCTGCGCCAGGCTGGCTTCGAGACCGCCGATCAGCGCCTCGGCCTCGGCCAGGCGTCGGCGCTCCTCGGCCACCACCGCCTCGGGCGCGTTGGCGACGAACTTGTCGTTCGCCAGCTTGCGCGCGCTCTTGTCGCGCTCGGCACGCGCGTCGCCCAGGCGCTTCTCCTGACGCCCCCGCCAGGCGTCGACGTCCACCAGGCCCTCGAGAGGCAGACGAAGCTCGGCGTCCGCCAGCACCTGGCGGAGCGCGGCGCCCTCGGGCTCGCCGCCTAGGAGCTCGGCGCGCGCCAGCGCGGCCACGACCGGCCCCTCGCGCACCAGCAGCTCGGCCGCCGGGCCGCTGGGGTGGACGGGGATCGTCTGCGACGGCGGCAGGTCGGCTTCGGCGCGCAGCACGCGGATCGCCCCGACGGCGGCCTGCACGCGAGCGAAGTCGGCTTCGGCGTCGTCGTCGGGCCGACCGTCGCGCTCCGGCTCCGGCCACGCGGCCAGCGCGACCTGCTCGTCGTGCCCCAGCGCCTCCCAGAGCTCGCTGGTGACGAACGGCAGGAGCGGGTGGAGCAGCCGCAGGATCGACTCGAGGGTGGACCTGAGCACGTGCCGGGTGCGGGCGTCGCCGGCGTGGAGCGCGGGCTTGGCCGCCTCGAGGTACCAATCGCAGAACTCGCTCCACACGAAGTCGTACGCCGCGCGGTTGGCGGCGCCCAGGTCGAACGCCTCGAGCCGGTCCGTGACCGTGTCCAGCGCGCGCGCCAGCCGGGCCAGGATCCAGCGGTCCGCGAGCCGTTCGGGCGGGCCGGGATCCTCCGGCCCCTCCAGGTTCATGAACGCGAACCGTGCGGCGTTCCACAGCTTGTTCGTGAAGGTGCGGCCCATCTCGACGCGGCGGTCGTCCCAGCGGATGTCCTGGCCGCCGGTCGAGGCGTGCGTCATCGCGAAGCGCAGCGCGTCCGCGCCGCTCCGCTCGATCACGGCCAGCGGATCGACGCCGTTCCCCTTCGACTTCGACATCTTCTGGCCCTCGGCGTCCAGCACCAGGCCGTGCAGCATCACGTGCCTGAACGGGGCCCGGTCGGTCAGCTCGTAGCCCGACATCTCCATGCGGGCGACCCAGAAGAACAGGATGTCGTAGCCGGTCACCAGCACGCTGGTCGGGTAGAAGCGCCGGTAGAACGGATCGTCCACGTCCGGCCAGCCCAGCGTCGAGAACGGCCACAGGTTGCTGCTGAACCAGGTGTCGAACACGTCGGGATCCTGGTGCAGCTCCTTGCCGGCGTTCTCCGGCGCCTCGGTCGGGTCGGTGTGCGGGTCGTCCGGCGAGGGGACGTGCACGTTCCCCTCGGCGTCGTACCAGGCGGGGATGCGGTGGCCCCACCAGAGCTGGCGGCTGACGTTCCACGGCCGGATGTTCTCGAGCCAGTCGCGGTTCACCTTCGCGTAGCGCTCGGGCACGATCTCGATCTCGCCGGCGTCCAGGGCCGCGAGCACGCGTTTCGCGGCAGGCCTCACGTCGTAGAACCACTGCATCGACAAGATCGGCTCGACGGGCACCTTGGTGCGCTGCGACAGGCCGATCGGGACGGTGTACGGCTCGCGCGAGGCCAGCGAGCCGTCCGCCTCGAGCGCCTCGACCACGGCGCGCCGCGCCTCGAAGCGGTCCATGCCCCGGAACGCCTCGGGGACCAGGTCGCTCTGCAGGCGCGCGTCCAGCCCGATCACCGACGGGCGCGGCAGGCCGTGCCGCTCGCCGATCTCGAAGTCGGTCGGGTCGTGCGCCGGCGTGATCTTGAGCGCGCCGGTCCCGAAGTCCGGCTCGACCGCGTCGTCGGCGATCACCGGCACCCAGCGATCGGTCAGCGGAATTCGGGCCTTCGCACCGAGGAACGGCGCGTAACGCGGGTCGTCCGGATGCACCGCGATCGCCTGGTCGGCGAAGATCGTCTCGGGCCGCACGGTGGCGATCCGGATCTCGCCGCCGCCGTCGAGCGGGTAGGCCAGGGTGTACAGCTCGCCCTGGCGATCCTCGCGGTCCACCTCGAGCTCGCTGAGCGTCGTACGGCTCTCGGGGTCCCAGTTCACGATGCGCTCGCCTCGGTAGATCCGGCCCTGGTGGAACAGGTCGACGAACTGCTTGCGCACCGCCCGCGACAGGCCCTCGTCCATGGTGAAGCGGCTGCGACTCCAGTCGGCGCTCACGCCGAGCCTCTCGAGCTGCGTCTCGATCATGCCGCCCGAGCGTTCCTTCCAGGCCCAGACCCGCTCCAGGAACCCCTCGCGTCCCAGCTCGTGTCGGCCGGTCCCCTGCTCGCGCAGCTGCTTCTCGACCACCACCTGGGTGCTGATGCCGGCGTGGTCCATGCCAGGCTGGTACAGCGCCTCGTAGCCCTGCATCCGCCGCCAGCGGATCAGCGTGTCGATCAGGGTGTTGTCGAACGCGTGACCGAGGTGCAGGTTCCCGGTCACGTTGGGGGGCGGAATGACGATCGTGTACGGCGGCTTGCCGCTGTGCGGATCGGCGCGGAACGGCTCCTCCGCCCAGCGGCGCACCCAGCGCGGCTCGGCCGAGAGGGGATCGTAGCTCTTGGGCAGCTCACGCTGCACGGTGTTCGTGGTGCTCGTCGTGCCTGATGCCTCGGACATCGAGTCCTCCCTGCGGACCCGCCCGAAGGCAGTGGCGGATCCGTCCACGTGACGTGAGCGGACGAGGCGCGAGCCCCGCGGTACCACCGCCGTTCCCCGCGTTCAGGCGCAGGGCGCTTCATGACCGCGCTGTCGGGGCGGCGACCGGAGGCTCTACTGCGTCCCGAGTCCGCGCGAACGACGCGGCGACGGCACGGTTCTTCCTCGTCGAGGGGGCCACGCTTCGGCCGTCCCCGGGCGGGCGACGTTCGGCGCCGTCGGTGCCGCCCCGACTCTCAGCCTAGGCCGGGGCTCTCTGTGGGCCGGGAAGCGCCTACTCCTCCCGCACGGTCGCTGAGTGTAGCAGGAGCCGCCGGCCTGCGCGAGCGCTGAGCGCTCAGGTCCCGGCCACTCGGATCCCGGCCACTCAGATCATGGGAAGGGTGTTGAGCGCCTGCACCGAGATGCGGCCGGCCAGGGCCCGCGCCACGGAGCGCAGCGCCTGCGCCTGCTCGCTGTCCGGGTGGGACAGCACCAGCGGCGTGCCCTCGTCCCCGCTCTCGCGAACCTGCCGCGAGATCGGCACCTGACCGAGCAGCGGCAAGCGCTCCTGCTCCGCCCAGGCGGCCGCCGTGTCGGCCCCGAAGATGTAGTCCCGCTGGCCGTCAGGAAGCACGTACCAGCTCATGTTCTCGATCAGGCCCAGCACGGGAACGTGCGTCTTGCGCATCATCGTGTGGGCGCGACGCACGTCGGCCAGCGACATCTCCTGGGGCGTCGTGACCAGCACGGCGCCGGTCACCGTCGCGAGCTGCGTCAGCGACAGCTGGACGTCGCCGGTGCCGGGCGGGAGGTCCACGATCAGGTAGTCGAGCTCGCCCCACACGGTCTGCTCGATCATCTGCTTCAGGGTGCCGTGCAGGATCGGACCTCGCCAGGTGAGCGCCTGGCCGTCCTCCACGAGGTTCGCGATCGAGATCAGCTTCACCCCGTGGCTGCGGAGCGGGAGGATGTTCTTCTCATCGTCCGCCATCAGCCGCTTGCCCTCGAGGCCGAACATCTTGGCCTGCGAGGGACCGTAGATGTCGGCGTCGAGAAGACCCACCGCGGCGCCCTCGAGCACCAGCGAGGCGGCGATGTTCGCCGCCACGGTGGACTTGCCGACCCCGCCCTTGCCGGAGCCCACGGCGACGACGTGCTTCACGCCGGGAAGGGAGGGGGATCCCCCGTCGCGGACCTGCGCCCCGAACTCGAGGTCGACGCGGGCGACCCCTTCGATCCGGCCGACGGCGTCGCGGACGTCCTTCTCGATCGTGGCCTTCATCGGACAGGCGGGCGTGGTGAGGTTCACCTTGACGTGAACGGTGTCCCCCTCCACGGTCGCACGCTCGATCATGCCCAGCGAGACGAGGTCCTGGTGAAGCTCCGGGTCGTGCACCGTCTTGAGCGCCTCGAGGACGCGGGACTCTTGGATCGCCATGGACGGAGGGTACCAAGGGGCGGGCGCCGATGAATCCTTTGGCCGACACGCCGAGCGCGTCCGGGGGGCGCCTTGCCCGTCCCCATGGGTGCGGGTATGCTCCCGGCGTGAGAGGACGCGAAGGCGTGGCGCACGCGCAGGCGTCGACGGTCCGCAGGTGAGCGCGTCGCGCCGCTTCCAGGTCGACGCATGGGAATCCCCACGGCGAGGCGTGACGGTAGGCGCTGGGCGCGACGTCGCGACCGGGCTGCAGGTTCGGATTCTCAGCTTCGAGGGGCCGCCCAGGGGCGACCCGATCTCGCTGGACCATCCCAACGTTCCGGGTGTGATCGCCGCCGAGACCGTGGGTACGGCGACGCACCTCGTTACGTTGATCCCGCACGACGATCGGTCGCTCGAAGGCGGTGCGCCGGCGTTGGGCCCCGCGGCCGTGATCGCCGCCTTCGACGCGCTCGCCGCCGTGCACGAAGCCGGGATCGTGCACGGCGACATCGGTCTCCACCAGCTCTCGCAGGGGCCGGGCGGGCATCTTCTGCTGCTGGGCGCCGGCGCGCCCTGGCGCAGTCCGGATCACGAGCCCACCGCCGGAGACGACGTACGCGCCTTGGCGGTCGCGATGCTCGAGGCCGGGCGCGATCTCCCCTCGGCGGTCGAGCGTGTGCTCCAGCGAACCGCGTCGGCGCCCGCCGCGAACGCGGACGCCCGACGCCTCGCGAACGACCTGGAGCGCGCCCTCCGCGGTCGCGACGCGACCGAGGACGGCAGCGCCGTCGTGAAGGACCTGCCGCCCGGTGGCGTGTACAAGAGCGGCGAGACGGGTCCGCCGCGGAAGCCCGGCAGCTACGACGTCGGAGGCCGCCAGACGACCCGCCGGACCCCGAGGCGCGCTCCGACGCTCGTGCTCGCGATCCTCGTCGTCGTCGGACTGGTCGCCGCGGCATCGTGGCTTTTGCGTGATCGCGACGCGCCCGCACCGACCGCCGAGCCGCCCACTGCGTACGTCGTCGAGGTGACCGTGGCGCCGGCCGATGCGCCGCCCTTCTCGATCGTGGTCGTGGACGCGCCCAGCGGCACGTCGTTGACACCCGGAACCCGCCTGGGGCAGGCGCCCAGGCGCGTGCTGCTCGACGTCCCGGGCAGGTGGGTGCTGCAAGGCGTGTTCGGCGACCTTCGCAGCCGTCCGGTGATCGTTCGCGTGCCCGACGCGAGCTCGGCGACCCTGACCGTGCCCCCCGGCGTCGCCGATCCGTCCGCGACCCCGCCCCGATAGCGAGGAGCCCGCATGTCCGAGAGCATCGTCGTCATCGATTTCGGATCGCAGTACACGCGCCTGATCACGCGGCGTCTGCGGGAGCTGGACGTGTTCTCGGTCCTGGTCGGGCCCGAGGAGGGCCTGGACGCGGTCCGGGCCCACCACCCCGCGGGCGTCGTGCTGTCCGGCGGACCGCAGAGCGTCACCGACGCCGGCGCGCCCGGACTTCCCGCCGGCCTGCTGGACGCGGGCCTGCCGATCCTCGCGATCTGCTACGGCATGCAGCTCGTGGCCCGCGATCTGGGCGGCGAGGTGCGGCCCGGAACCGTCCGGGAGTACGGCAAGGCCGAGCTCACCGAGTACGGCGGGGAGCTGTTCGCCGGCGTCGAAGGCGCCTTCACCGCCTGGATGAGCCACGGCGACAGCGTCGTCCGGCCTCCCGACGGGTTTCGCGTCACGGCGGCGACGGCCGACACGCCGGTCGCCGCGATGGAAGATCCCGCGCGCGGCGTCTACGCGCTCCAGTTCCATCCCGAGGTTCGCCACACCCCCAAGGGTCTTTCGCTGCTGGAGCGATTCGTCGAGCGAACGGGCGTCGCGCGGGACTGGACGCCGCGCAACATCGTCGAGCAGGCGGTCGACGACGTGCGCGCCACGGTGGGCAGCGAGCGCGTGCTGTTGGGCATCTCGGGCGGCGTGGACTCGAGCACGCTGGGGCTGCTGCTGCACGAGGCGATTCCGGACCAGCTCGAAGCGGTGTTCGTCGACACGGGGCTGCTGCGCCTGGGCGAGGTCGAGGAGGTGGGACGCGCGCTCCGCGGGCTGGGCGTCCGGCTGACCGTCGTCGACGCGCGGGAGCGGTTCCTGGAGGCGCTCAGGGGCACGGTCGATCCCGAGGACAAGCGCAAGGCGATCGGCCGCACCTTCATCGAGGTGTTCCAGGCCGAGGCCCGCCTCTTGGAAGCCGAGCACGGACCGATCCGGTTCCTGGCCCAGGGGACCCTCTACCCCGACGTGATCGAGTCCGCCGGTGGCCAGGGCGCCGCGAACATCAAGAGCCATCACAACGTCGGGGGCTTGCCGCACGAGCTGGGCTTCGATCTGATCGAGCCGTTCCGGACGCTGTTCAAGGACGAGGTGCGCGAGGTCGCCGCGACGCTGGGGCTGCCCAAGGAGCTTCGCGACCGGCATCCGTTCCCCGGCCCCGGGCTGGCGATCCGGATCTTGGGCGAGGTCACGCCCGAACGGCTCGAGGTGGTGCGCCGCGTGGACGACATCTTCGTGGGCTCGCTCCGCGAGTTCGGGCTGTACGACGAGATCTGGCAGGCGCTCGCGGTGCTCACCCCCCTCCGCTCGGTCGGGGTGATGGGGGACGGCCGGACCTACGCCTACACCGTGGCGTTGCGCGCCGTGACCAGCGTGGACGGCATGACCGCGGACTGGGCGCGGATTCCGCCCGACGTGCTGGGCGTGATCAGCAACCGCATCGTGGGACAGGTGCCCGAGGTCAACCGCGTGGTGTACGACGTGACCAGCAAGCCTCCCGGCACGATCGAGTGGGAGTGACGCCTTCCGGCGCACGCCGGCCGGGGGAGCCGTGCCGGACGCGGTAGTCTGGCGCGCATGCCCCGTACCTGGCTGATGAAGAGCGAACCGGACGTCTACGGCTACGACGACCTCGAACGCGACGGACGAACGCCGTGGGACGGAATCCGGAACTACCAGGCCCGCAACTTCATGCGTGACGAGATGAAGGTAGGCGACCGCGTGCTGTTCTATCACTCGAACACCCAGCCGCCGGGCGTCGTCGGCGTGGCCGAGGTCGCGAGCGAGCCGTACCCGGATCCGACCCAGTTCGACGAAGCCAGCGCTTACCACGATCCCAAGTCGACGCACGACCAGCCCCGCTGGATGCTCGTGGACGTCGCACCCGTGCGCCGACTTCGCCGGCAGGTGACGCTGGCGGAGATGAAGGCCGATCCGGCCCTTTCGAACCTCCCGCTCGTGCGCCGCGGCAACCGGCTGAGCGTCATGCCGATCGGGGAGGCCGAGGCCGATCGCATCCTCGCGATGGCCGAGACGCCTGCCCAGACGTCCGCCTGATCCGCCCTCGGGAAGGGGCCGAGCGCGCCCACGGCGCGGAAACGTGGCGAGCGGAATGGTACGATCCGGTATGACGAGCACGCGCCGAGCGCGGATCCTGGACCTGATCGCGGAGACGTACATCGACACGGCGCACCCCGTGCCCTCCTCCGCCATCGCGGAGCGGCTGGGCATCTCCGGAGCCACGGTGCGCAACGAGTTCGCTGCGCTGGAGGACGAGGGGCTGCTGTGTCAGCCGCATACCTCGGCGGGGCGCCTTCCGACGCCGCTCGGGTTCCGGCGCTACGCGGACGGCTACCTGCCGCCACGGCCTCTGTCGACGCGCGAGCGCAGGCGTCTGCGCCAGCGCGTCGGCGGCCTCCACGGAAGCGATCTGCTGCGCACGCTGGCGTCGCTGGCGTCCGACCTGTCCGGGTACGCGGTCGTGTTGGAGCTCCCGGCCGACCCCACCGTCCGGACGCTCGAAGTGCACCTCACGCCGCTCTCGAGTCGGCGCCTGCTCGCGGTCGCCGTGCTCGAGAACGGGCTGACGCGCGACGTCGCGGTCGATCTCGACCCCACGCCCGGCGACGAGGTCCTGGACGACGCCGAACGGGTTCTTCGCCACATCGGCCTACCGTTGGCCGAGATGCCCGAGGCGCTCCGCGAGCGGGCCCGCGAGGTCGGCGACGAGCTGCGGCGCACCCTCTCCGCCGTCGCCGATGCCTGGCCCACGCTTCATCCGGCCGAAGTCGTCTCGCACGGTCTGAGCCTGTTGTTCGACGAGCCCGAGTCGAAGGATCCGTCGTTCCTGCGCCGCGCCGCGCGAAGCCTGGAGCGAGGCACGTTTCCCTGGCAGGACGGCGACGGGGCTCCGCTGGCCCTGGACTTCGACGAGGACGTCGCCCTGATCGGCGCCGAGCTGGCCTGGAGGCACGGCCCGGGGCGGCTGACGCTCGTCGGACCCGCGCGAATGCGGTACGGCCAAGCGTTCGCGGTGGCGCACGGCGTGAGTCGGTCGCTGCCGGCATCGGCGGGTGGGGCGGCGTGAGCGCCGACACGGTGGCCACCACCGTCGAGGTGCGCTTCTTCGCGCAGCTGCGGGCGGCGGCCGGCACCGGCGACACGACCGTCACGATCGTGCCGGGAACCGACGTGCGCACCCTGGCCGAGCAGCTCGAAGCCGCCCATGAAGGCCTGTCGCTCCGGGGCACGATGTGCGCCGTCGACGAGCGCTACGCGGACCCTGCCACGCGCCTGCACGGAGGCGAGACGGTCGCGTTCCTGCCGCCGGTATCCGGCGGTTGACGACGCGTCCCGCCGGGGACGTGTTTTTCACACGAGATGCGGTCCTGCTCGGCCTATCATGCAACGGTCCGAGGATCCGCTCGACGCAGCCGCGCCGTCCGCGTTCTCGCCTTCAGGAGCCTACGTGGCCAACGCGATCTACACCACGACCCGGGACGAACTCGCCGGCCTCGTCTCGAGGCAGGTGGCCCGCGGCATGCTGTCACGTGCCATCGCCTCGGTCGGCAGCGATCCGAGCACGATCGACGTCGGCACCATGAGCCGCCTGCTTCGTGGGCGCGTCCGCCGAGAGCTCGAGCGCACGCTTCCGCGTGCCGGCGTGCGTCGCCGGCTCGCCGACCTCGATGCGCGCCTGGCGCGCGAGCACGGCCACGGCGAGTCGGACGCAGGGCGCGACCCTCAGCGTCCCCCGGCAGCGTCGGCCACGTCCCCCGCGGACGCCCCTGCCACCGCTCCCGACGTCCACGCGTCCGACGAGCGACCCACCGGCGTGCCCAACGCTGGACGGGCGTCGCGACGCTCGACACCGAGCCTGGTCATCAGGCCGCCGACCATCTGGAGCCACGAGCCGGCCGACACCGGAACCTCCCACGAGCGGCGTCGCGCCTTCCCCGTCGCCGGAGACGACATGACGCCACCCGTCGCGGCGCCACCCGTCGCGGCGCCACCCGTCGCGCCACCACCTGTCGCGGCGCCACCGGCGGCACGCACGAGGCCGGATCGTCTGATCGAACGCGTGACGGACGACGACGCCGTTCGTCAGTGGATTTGGAGTCCTTCGCACGGACCGCCCGAGGGACGAGGCGCCGGACCGGAGCCCGATGCGGTCGCGAGCGTGACGAGCTCGCTCATGACGGTGCTCGGTCGGCGTGGAGCGGTGCGCTCGGTCCACGTCCATCACGGCCAGGGCCACGTCATGATGGGCGTGGACCGTGGCTCGACGCTCGTGATCGCCGGTGACGAAGATCTGAACCTCGGAGCGGTCTACGCGACGTTCCGTGCGCTGGAGGAGGAACCATGACCATCGCCCGCAAGTTCACCGTCGGCCTCGTGGCCGTGCTGATCGCGTCCCTCGCGTGGGCACAGGAGGCGGTGCCGGAGGACGACGTCCTGCAGCGCTACGAGCTGGCTACCGAAAGCCTGGCCGCGGCGGCCGATGCGCTCCCCGGCGATCCGGTCGACGCGCGAGCGGCGCTGGACCGCGCGTTCAGCGCGCTGCTCACGCTGTCGCGAGGCGACACCAGCACGCTCAGCGACTCGCTCGACCGCGTGTTCGAGCGGGCGCGTACCGCGATCGACAACCGTAGCGCCACGGACCTGGCCGTCCAGACCGCCGTGCTCCGAGGAGGCTTCCAGCGCCTGCTGTTCGAGTCGGCGCTCACGGCCGCGGTCGAGGGTCGACCCGACCTTGCACGCAGTCGTCTGCTTCGACTGGCGCAAGATCTTCAGCTCGGGGACGCCAGGCTGGCGCAGCTCGAGGACCTCACCGACGCCGGTCCGTTCCGCCGCGTGTTCGAGGCGGGCGTCGCCGAACAGGTGTCCGCCCGGCTCCAAGCGCTCGCGGACGCGGGCGTCCCCGAGGATCGGGACGCCGCCTACCGGACGCTGTCGCGTGCGTACGCCGACTACCTGCTCGTTCAGGACTCGGGCCGGATCGACCCGGGCACGAACCGTCGCTTCGTGGAAGCGGCCGAAGCCCTCGTGGACGGTCAGGACGAGGCCTACCTGGCCGCCCTGACCACGCTGGCGACGAGCCTCGGCGACCTTCGCGAGGCCGCTGACGCGGGCGCACCGCCGCGAGCGGACGCCGAGATGCCCAGCGAAGGCGTGTCCGAGCTTCCCAGCGACGACGTGAACCAAGCCGTTCAGGAAGGCGCGGACGAGGCGGCGACGCCCAGCGACGACGCGACCGCTCCGGAAACGCCCGTCGAGGAGGCGGCCGAGACCGCTCCCGCCGAGGACGCCGCTGCAGAGGACGCCGCTGCAGAGGACGCTCCTGCGAGCGAGGCCCCTGCGGACGCGGCATCGACGGACGAGACGACGACCGCCGACGCCGAAACGACCACCGTGGACGGCGTCGACCTCGCCGCCCTGCGTTCCGAGATCGCCGCCCAGCTCGACGAGGAGCGCGAGGCCCAGGCGCTCGCGTCGCTCGAGGACGAGCTGGCGATCCTCGGAATCCCCTCCCCTGCGCGCACCATGCTCGCGAGCGACCTGTACGCCGCGGACGTCGCCACGGTTCAGGCGCTCGAGACCGAGCTGGCAGCCGACGCCGCGCTGGTCCAGGCGTGGATTCTGCGTGGCGACACGCAATCGGCTCGCGATCAGCTCGCCCAGCTCGAGGCGCGCTACGAGGCCGGCCTGCGAAAGGTCGCCGTTCGCGTCGCGCCGCTCGCGGACGCGGAGCTTCGAGAGCTGATCGATCGCATGAACCGGGCCCCCGCGATCCGGAACGCCGACACGTCGCTGCTCACCAGCGAGGTGCTGTCGCTGTCGCAAAGCCTCCGCGGGCGAACCGCGCCGTGGACGCACCGACTCGCCGCGAGCGCGTCCGAGCTCTGGGCCGGACTGTCCCGGCCGATCGTCATGATCGTCCTGGCGCTCCTCGCGCTGCTGCCCCTTCGGCTGCTCGGCTTGGCGTTCGGCGGTGGAAACCCGAACTGGCGCCGCGTCTCGACCGCGCTGCTGCTGTTGGTGGTGCCCATCCTGGTCGAAGGCGTGATCGCCGTCGCCGCGCTTCTCGCGGATCCGCTGGGCGTGCCCGCGTTGGCGGGATGGACGGTCGCCTCGATCTTCTCGAGCGACCTCACGCAGCTCCTGTGGGCGCTGGTCATGCTGCTGGCGCTGGTGCTCGCGAGCTCGGGCTTCTACGGCATCTGCGTTCAGTTCGGCGTCCTCGGGCGTCGCGGCCGGAACGAGCCCACGACCGACGTGAAGACCCGCGACGACACGTTGGTCGATTGGAACGACGACTTCTGATCGCCCGGAGCCGACGGACCGAATGACGGACCGAATGACGACGAGTCCCGCCTACCGCGCCTGCGTGACGGCCCTGGAACGGCTGCTCTCGCCGCGTGTCGCGTCCCGCACGCTGCACATGGCGATGCGTGAACAGGGGCTCACGGCCGAGACGGTGACACCGGACGAGCTCGAGCCGATCCTCAAAGGTCCCGTCTTCAAGCAGCTTCAAGTCGCGATGCCTGCAGCGCGGGCCCGCGACGCGGTGAGCGACATCCTCGGAAAGCTCGCCGCGTCGTCCGACGAGCCGCGCGTCGCCGACGCGGAGCCTTCCGCCGATCACGCTCCCGACGCCGGCCACGAGCCGCCCGCGAACGCTTCCGACAGGGGCATCGCCGAACAGGCCAGCGCTTCAGGCGACGGCGCAGCCACGCCGCCGGACGCGCCGTCGACCCAGCCGCAGCACGCCCCCGCCGCCCTCGAGCGGCTGCGCGCGGCGCTGCGACCGTTCAACTTGTACTTCGAATGGCCCGAAGTGCGTCGGGCGAGGGCGCTCCTGGCCCGGATCGACGACGAGGCCACGAGCGCGGGCGAGGTGCCGTCGCTGATCACCGACGCGGAAGCCGCCCTCGAGACGGTGCGCCAGAAGCTCGAAGATCGGCTGGTGTTGCAGGCGCAGGACCTCGTGCGTCTCGAGGAGGAGCTCGAGGAGGTCTCGAGCCTCGGAGGAGCCAAGGCGCGCCGGCTGGCCGCTCTGGTGAACCGCGTTCGGGAGGCGCAGGCCGACCGGCAGCTGGCGGACGCCGAGATCGAGCGCGGGAGCGCGTTGGCGCGCGAGCTGCGCAAGCTCGTCGCCTCGAGCGTGTACCAGGACGGCACCGACGAAGGTGGACCCGACCTCGAGGCCCGCATCCGGGCGCTCGACGCCGCCGGCGAGGTCGAGGAGCTCGACCGGCTGGCACGGGACCGCGCCGTGCTGCTCGAGCACCGTGGCGACCTCGCGGAGCGGCTTCGCGAGATGCGCGAGCAGGTCACTGCGGGGATCACCCTCGGCGACGACCTGAAAGCCCTGCGCGAGACGTTCGACACCGCTCGCGCCCAACGCGTCCGGGAGGTCTCGCGCGAGCTCTCCGAGGCCGCAGCCCGGCTCGACGAGCACGGCGACGCGTGGACCGACGAGCTTCGCAGGGAGCACGACGTGCTCACCGGCATCGTGCTCGAGAACGGCCTTCCGCCGATGGCCGACCTGGTGCGCTTCCACGACAGGGCCACCCTGGCGCTCGATCGCGCGGCGAGCGAAGACCGACACGCCGAAGCCGACGCCGAAGCCGAGCGCGCCCGGCTGGACGTCCAGGGAGAGCGCCTCGAGCGGGGCCGTCACGAGCTCCTCCGCTACGGCGACGAAAGCGACGACCCTGGCGTCGAGCGTCTACGGAACGCCGTGGACGCGCTTCGCATCGCCCAAGCGGAAGAGCGTCTGGACCCCGATGCCGACGCCGAGCTCCGGGCCGCGTCCGCGGCGCTGGCCGATCGCCGTAGCGACGAGCGCGATTCCGAGGGAGCCGCACGAGCCCAGCTCGCCGCCCTGCTCGCTCGACTCGACGGGCTGCCCGCCTCGATCGATCCGGAAGGGACCGCCGAGCTCCGCACCGAGCTCGAGCAGCGCCTCGACGCTCCCCCGAACGATCAGGAGCTCGCCACCATCGCCGCCGCCGTCGCCGAGGCCGTGGCCGCCGCCAAGCAGTCGGCGCGACAGGCCCTCGATCGGCTCGGATCGGAGGCGGGCCAGTGGTCGCTGGCGAACCTCCTGGACGCGGTTCGCGACGCCAACGAACAGCTCGAGGACGCCCGTGAGCCGGACCTCGCGGGCCTCGAGAGGCGCCTCGAGAGCGCGATCCAGGACGCCCGTACCCGGCAGCTCGACCAGCTCCACGAGCTGGAGCGCAGCGCCGCGCGGCTGACCGGGATCGACCCGGCCGTCGAGGTGGCGCTGAGCGAGGCGTTGACGCGAGCTCGCGCCTCGGTCGCCGAGGGCGAGCCGGCCATCACCATCGGCGACGCGACCGACCAGGTCGCACGCCTCGAGGAGATCCTCGAGCAGCGGGTAGGCGGCGTCGTCCCTCGCCTCGACACGGCCCTCGCGACGTTGCGAACGGTCGAGCGACTCAACAGCGACGACGTGGCCACGGTGCGACGGATCCTTCATCACCTGGACAGCCAGCGTGACGCGTTCGCGCGCGTCTCCCCCGCCCTGCGTGCCCGGATGGAGCGTTCGCTCCAGGAGGCCGAGGACCTGCTGGGCAAGCTCGTCGAGGACGAACGCGCCACCAGGGCCATCGCCGATCAGCTGATGTCGGGCCATCGCTTCGACGACGTGCTCGGCCTGTTCGGACCGGAGAACGACACCGCGCCGGACGACACGTCCGACCGAGCGGACAGCTCGTTCGACGACGCTGCGGACGCGTGGCTGGAGCACCACCACCAGCGCTCCGACATCGAAGCGTCCGGCCTGCGCTCGGAGCGAACCGGCGCCGTCCGAAGCCGCGGCATGAGCGACGATGCCACGCGCGACTGGGCTCCGCGCTCGAAGGAGCTGCTGGACCAGCTGACCGCGCTGGGCACCGCGCTGGACCTGGGCGGGCCCCGCGTCGTCACGCTCGAGCGATCGCGCGGATGCTTGCTGATCGGCCACGATCCGGCAGGGACCGCGCTGATCGCCAGCCGCGACACCGGCAGCCTCGGTCTGCTGGCTCGCGACCTGCGCGAGCGCGACTGGCGGACGGCGGTCGGCACCCTAGGCCCGGACGACGACGCGTCGACCCCACCAGCACACGACCCGGAAAACGATGACGCTCACGACCCTGACTGACGAGGCCGCGACGCGTGCCTTCGCGGCCGACCTCGCACGCGAGCTGCCTCACGGAGCGCTCCTCCTCGTCGACGGTCCCCTGGGCGCAGGCAAGACGACGCTCGTCGCCGCGCTCGTCTGGGCGCTGGGAGGTCCCGACCGGACCTCGAGCCCGACCTACACCCTGATCCACGAGTACCCGACGCCGCATGGCGAGGTGATCCACGTCGACGCGTACCGCCTGGGGGATCCGACGGAGCTGGACGAGCTGGGCCTCGACGACTACCTGGACCGTGCCCGACTCGTGGTCGTGGAGTGGGGCGGCCCGCTCGCTCGGACGCATCCCGAAGCGTGGCGCCTGGCGATGGACCGGACGGCCGGCGCCGCGACCGTTCGGACCGCGCGACTGGAGCCGCCCCGTGGCTAGCACGACGGCGTTCGCAGCCCGCCTCGGCCTGGACACGGCGGGACCGCACCTGGCGATGGCGCTCTGGAGCCCAGAGGAAGGGGTCCTCGCTCGTCGCGCTGCGCGGGTCGAGCGTGAGCACGCCGCGCGCATCGTCACCGAGCTCGACGGCCTGTTCGAGGAGGCCGCCGTGCGTCGAGGGGCGGTCGCCGCGATCACGGTCGGCGTCGGCCCGGGCTCGTACACCGGGCTCCGCGTCGGGCTGGCGGCCGGCCGTGCGATGGCGACCGCGTGGAGCGTTCCGCTGGGCGGCGCGGACTCGCTCGCGAGCCTCGCATGGGGCGCCCTCGCTCCGGGCCAGACGGGCGTGGCCGTGATGGACGCGCGGCGCGGCAACGTGTACGCCGCCGTGTTCCGCCGTGAGGAGCACGGCCTGACCGAGATCGTGCCCGCCGCGAAACGACCCCGCGACGAGGTCGCCGCGGCGTGGCCCGCCGCGATCTGGATCGAGGACGTCGCCCCTGACGCGACCTGGGCGGCGATGCGTCCGACGGGCGAGCGACCGGCCGAGGCGGTGTACCTGTGACGCGGAACGGTATACTTCGCAGGATCCGTCGCGCCCGAGGCGGCCCGAGGCCGTTCTGGCGGCGACCGACACCGCGCGATCACGCGCCGCGCGACGAAGATCCGTCCGGCGCCGAGGCAGGAGTGTAGGGATGTTCAGACCGTGGCAAGAGATCGGCGTCGACCTGGGGACGGCTACCGTCCTCATCTACGTCAAGGGGCAGGGAATCATGCTCCGCGAACCGTCCGTGATCGCCATGGTGCGGGACACCGGCGAAGTGAAGGCGGTGGGCGACGAGGCGTACCGCATGCTCGGACGCACGCCCGGCAACATCACCGCGGTCCGCCCGATGCGCGACGGCGTCATCGCCGACTACGACCTGACCGAGAAGATGCTCCAGGCGTTCGTGCGCAAGGTCGTCACCGGACCGGGCCGGTTCTTCCGGCCGCACATCATGGTCTGCGTCCCGTCCGGCGTGACCGAGGTCGAGCGGCGGGCCGTCCTGCAAGCCACCCGTGAGGTCGGCGCCCGCAAGGCGTTCCTGATCGAGGAGCCGCTGGCCGCCGCCGTGGGCGCCGGCGTGGACATCGCCGAACCCACCGGGTCGATGATCGTCGACATCGGCGGCGGCACCACCGACGTCGCCATCATCAGCCTGGGCGGCATCGTGGTGAGCGAGAGCCTGCGCATCGCCGGCAACGAGTTCGACGAGGCGATCATCCGCTACATCCGCCACAAGGAGAACCTGCTGATCGGCGACCGCACCGCCGAAGAGGTCAAGATGCGCGTCGGCGCCGCCATGCTGGCCGAGGGCGACCAGAGCGACGAGATCGAGGTCCGCGGCCGCGACCTGATCAACGGGCTTCCCAAGACGATCACCGTCCGCACCGAGGACACCGTCGAGGCGCTCGAGGAGCCGATCCAGAAGATCGCCGACGGCGTGCGCCGCGTGCTGGAGCTGGCCCCCCCGGAGCTGGTCAGCGACGTGATCGATCGGGGCATCATCATGACGGGCGGAGGCTCGCTGCTGCGGAACTTCGACGAGCTGCTGCGCCGGACGACCGGCATTCCGGTCGTCGTCGCCGAGAACGCGACCGACTGCGTGGCGCTCGGCACCGGCAAGGCGCTCGACATGCTGCACGTCCTTCAGGACGCGCTGATCTCCGACAACTTCCTGCGGCGCTGAGCGCATGACCAGCACCCGACGCCTGGCGGCGACGATCGGCGCCACGCTCGAAGGGGAGGAGCGCGAGGTCGCCTCGCTGCTGCCCCCGGCCGTATCGAGCCGGGCGGGATCGTCGTGCCGAGCGACGACGCGTCGCTCCGGGAGACCCTGAACGCGTCCGGCGCCGACCGGCTGGCCGCGATCGTGGTCGCGTCCGACGCGCACGTCGCCACGCCGCATCCTCCCCTGCTCCGTCACCCCGATCCGCGGCTGGCGCTGGCCCGCATCAGCCGCGAGCTGGACCCCGAGCCGGCCCCGCCAGCGGGCGTCGCGTCCAGCGCCACCGTGGCCGACGACGCGACGCTGGGCGCTGACGTGTCCGTCGGACCGGGCGCCGTCGTCGAATCGGGCGCCGAGCTGGCGGACGGCTGCGTCATCGGGGCGGGCGCCGTCGTCGGCCGAAACTGTCGGCTGGGGCCCGGCACTCGCCTCTTCGCGAGGGTGGTTCTCTACCCGGGTGTCCGGATCGGCGCTCGCGTTCGCATCCATGCCGGCGCGGTCGTCGGGGCGGACGGGTTCGGCTACGCACCCGGGCCGCACGGCGCCGAGAAGGTGCACCACCTGGGAGGCGTGACGATCGGCGACGACGTCGAGATCGGCGCGAACGCCTGCATCGATCGCGGCACCCTGGGTGACACCGCCATCGGTAACGGCACGAAGCTGGACAACCTCTGTCAGGTCGGGCACAACGTGACGATCGGCCGGCACTGCCTGATCGCCGGGCAGACCGCCATCGGCGGCTCCACCGTGATCGAGGACGGCGTCCTGATCGGCGGGTCGGCCGCCCTGTCCGACCACGTTCGGGTGGGTGCCGGCGCGCGCATCGCGGGCCGAGCCGGCGTGTCGAAGAACGTCCCCGCAGGCCAGGCGTGGGGTGGGGCGCCGGCGGCGCCGATGCGGGACTGGGCGCGCGAGCGGTACCTGGTCGGGCGCCTGGAGCGCATCTGGACGTTCGTGCGTGGCGCGCAGAGGGCCGAGGCCCAGACCGCGCAGGAGGCGTCGGAGACCCCGGTGGAAGGCCGCGGCGGGTGAGCTCCGCGCCGACCCTCGCCGGCCACGGCGTGCACAGCGGTACGCCGTGCACGGTGCGCCTGCACCGCTACGACGGACCGGTCGTTCTCCGGCGGGCGGGCCGCACGATCGCCCCGCGGATCTCGGCGGTCGTCGGCGCCCGCGGCGCCACGATCCTGGGCGCCGACGGCGTGCGCGCGGCGATGGTCGAGCACCTCTTCGCCGCGCTCCAGATCCGCGACGTCTGGTCGGGCGTGCTGATCGAGGTCGACGCCGACGAGCTCCCGATCCTGGACGGCTCGGCCGCGCCCTGGTACGAGGCGCTGAACGCGCTCGCGCCGTTCCCCCCTCCGCCCGAGCCGTGGAGGGTCGACGCGGAGATCCGGCGAGAGGACGGCGCGTACGCCGGCGTGAAGCCTGGCCCGAGGGAGCTGGACGTCCAGATCGCGTTCGATCACCCGGCCGTCGGCACCCAGGCATGGCAGGGTGCTCAGGACGCCTGGCCCGAGCTGCTCGCAGCCCGCACGTTCGGCTTCGCGCGCGACGCCGCCACGCTGCGCGCCGCGGGCCTCGCGAGCGGCGCCAAGCCGGAGAATGCTATCGTCTTCGGCGACGATGCGCCGCTCGAGCCGCTACGCTTCCCCGACGAGCCGGTCCGGCACAAGGCGCTGGACGCACTCGGCGATCTCTACCTTCTCGGGCGCCCCTTCGCGGGGCGCCTTCGTGTGCGCCGCGGCGGGCACGATCTGCATCACCGTCTCGTGACCCGCATCGTGTCGTCCGCGGGGAGCGCCGGGTGAGGCCACGCGAAGCGGTTCGGGTCGCGGTCGTCGGCGCCGGCGTGATGGGCCGGCACCACGCCCACAACTACCTGTCGCTGCCCGGCGCGGAGCTCGTCGCGATCGTCGATCCCGATCCCGCCGCCCGTGCCGTCGCGCAGCGGACCTACGGCTGCGCGACGTATCCGGACGTGGACGCCCTGCTGCGCGCGGAGCGGATCGAGGCCGCCAGCGTGGTGGCTCCCACCAGCCTGCACCACCGCCTGACGATGCGGCTGATGGACGCCGGGGTGCACGTCCTGGTCGAGAAGCCGGTCGCGACCACCGTGGCCGAGGCGGCGGCCCTCGCGAACCGCTCCCGCGAGCTGGGCCTCGTCCTTCAGGTGGGCCACATCACCCGGTTCTTCCGTGCGGTGCGCCTTCTCGGCGAGCGGGTGCGGCAGCCGTACCTGATCGAGGCGCGGCGCCTGTCGCCGCAAGCACGGATCAAGGACGTCGGCGTGATCCTGGACCTGATGATCCACGACATCGACATCGTGCTCGGCCTGGTGCCGTCCGCGATCGCCGACGTGGCCGTCGCGGGCCACGTCGTGGACGACGACGACGCCTTCGAGGACGTGGCGGCCGCTCAGCTCACCTTCGAGAACGGCTGCATCGCGCGGTTCCTGGCGTCGCGCGTCGCGCCCGACGCCGAACGAAGCCTGGTGGTGGCCGAGCGCGACCGCACCTACCGCGTCGACTTCCTGCGCGAGCCGCACACCGAGATCGCGGTGTACCAGTCGCGACGCGACGCGCAGGGCGACACGCACGTGCGAACCGACCGGCAGGTGGTGGCCGAGGACAACCCGCTCCGCGAGGAGCTGGCGCACTTCCTGGCTCGGATCGCTTCGGGAGCGCGGCCGATCGGAACGCTGGACGACGATCTCCGCTCGCTTCGGGTCGCGACCGACCTGCTGGCCCGGCTGCGACCCGCCGCGGCGCCCGGGCCGATGGCGGGGGCTCGGGTACACTGACCGGCATGGACGTCGACATTCGGGACGTGCTCCCGCATCGCTACCCGTTCCTGCTCGTGGACCGCCTGGTCTCGCAGGAGGGCGACCGGTTCGTCTGCGTCAAGAACGTCACGTTCAACGAGCCGTACTTCGTGGGCCACTTCCCGGGCGAGCCGGTGATGCCGGGCGTGCTGATCGTCGAGGCGCTCGCGCAGGCCGCCGCGGTCGGCCTGGCGGTCCGCGAAGGCGTCACGAGCGGCGCGATCGGCTACCTTGCCGGCATCGACGGCGCACGCTTCCGCCGCAAGGTGGTTCCGGGCGACGTGCTTTCGCTGGAGGGCGAGATCCTGATGTTCCGCAGGCGCCTCTGCAAGGTCGCCGCACAAGCCCTCGTGGACGGCGAGGTCGCCGCCGAGGCGACCCTCTCCTTCGTGTTCCAGGACTGAGCCGTGGCGCAGGTCCACGCGAGCGCCGTCGTGGATCGCTCGGCCCGCCTGGCCGCCGACGTGCAGGTCGGACCGCACGCCGTGATCGAAGCGGACGTCGTGGTAGGCCCCGGCACCGTCCTCCTGCCCGGGACGGTGCTGTCGTCCGGAAGCCGCGTGGGGGCACGCTGCCGGTTGGGTCCGTACGCGACGGTCGGCGGCCTGCCGATGGACCGCGACTTCGCAGGCGAGGTCAGCTTCGCCGTGCTGGAGGACGAGGTCGAGCTGCGCGACTTCTCGAGCGTGCACCGCGCCACGGGCGCGGGGGCGGAGACGAGAATCGGCGCCGGCTCGCTGGTGATGAGCTACGCGCACGTGACGCACAACGTGCAGGTGGGTCGCGGTGCGGTGCTGACGAACCTGGTGCAGCTCGGTGGCCACGTTCGTGTCGGCGATCGCGCGGTGCTCGGGGCGGGAACCATGGTGCACCAGTTCGCCCAGGTCGGCGCCTACGCCATGGTGGGCGGCATGAGCGGCGTGAACCGCGACGTCCTTCCGTACGCCCTGGCACGCGGGAACTTCGCCGAGCACTACCGCGTGAACGCGGTCGGCCTTCGTCGCAACGGCATCGAGGGCGAGCGCTACCACGCCATCGAACAGGCGCTTCGCGCGCTTCGTCGCGGCGACGACGAGCGGTTCGTCCAGCTCGCCGCCGACTGGCCGGAGGTCGACCTCATGCGGACCTTCCGCGACGCCAGCCGCCGCGGCCTGGCCCGGTTCCGGGGCGGGTCGTGACGATCCCCGCCCGCGACGAAGGCGGCGACCGCGGCGACCGCGGCGACCGCGAGATCGTGCTGGTCAGCAACGGCCCGGGCGAGCTGCATACCTGGCTGCGACCGGTGCTGGACGCCTTGCGAGCCGCGGACCCGACCGTTCCGGTCCGCATCGCGCTCGTCCCGTGCCAGTTCGCTTCGGGCCGCGAGGACCAGATCGCCGCGACGTTCGGCGCGGAGCTGGTGACCACCCCCGCCCAGTACCTGAGGACGGTTCCGGCCGGACGCGCGCCGGCCGGCCTGGGCGCGACGAACGGACTGGTGCTGCAGCTCGGCGGCGGCGTGGGGCTCGCGGCGTCGCTCGCGGCGCGCCTGGGGCATCCGCTGCACCGCTACGCGTTCACGGCGGGCGGTCACCGCGCCCTGGAGCGGCTCTACCTGCCCGACGAACGGACCGCCATCCGAGCGCGACGGGCGGGCACGCCGGCCGCCCGCATCGAGGTGGTGGGGAACCTCGTGGCGGACGCCGTGCGTGCGCACGCGCCGATCGACGACGCGGGCTCGCCGCACGTGTTGCTGATCCCTGGGAGTCGCGACGACTTCGCCAGGCCGCTGATCCCCCTGATGCTGGCCGTGGCCGACCTTCTGGCGGTCCGTCACCCGTCGGCTCGCTTCGTGTGGCCGGTCAGCGGAATGCTGAGCGCGTCCACGCTTCGAGACGGCATCGCCGGCGTCGAGGCGGACGTCTTGGGCGGCGTCGGCGGCCGCCGCGAGGGCGACCGCGTCGTCACGCCCGGCGGCGCGGTGGTCGAGATGATCTCGGAGGACGCTCGCCACGCCCACATGCGTGCCGCCGATCTGGCGATCACGATTCCCGGCACGAACACGCTGGAGCTCGGCATCGCCGGACTTCCCGCCCTGGTGGTGCTGCCCATGAACGCGCCGGAGCGGATTCCGCTCGAGGGCATCGGGCACTGGCTGGGGCTCGTGCCGCTGGTGGGACCGACGTTGAAACGGTGGGCGGTCCGCGCATTCGTGGAGGGTCTCGACCAACCGGTCTCGCTTCCGAACCGCATCGCAGGGGAGCCGCTCTTCGACGAGATGGCCGGCATCGTCGACGCGAACGCCGTGGCGGACCGGGCCGACGCGCTGCTCCTCGATCCTACCGACCTGGCACGCCGTAGGGCACGCCTGGCCGCCACGATGCCGGCGCCGGGCGCCGCTGCGCGGCTGGCGGATCGGCTGCTGGCGAGGCTCGAGGAAGGGCGGTCGTGACCGGCGGTCGCGAGCCGCTCAGGCGCTTCCTGCTTCCGTTCGGCCGGGTCGGCTGGGCGGGGGTCGGGGCCGCGATCGTGTCGGCCGGGCTCCGGGTCGCCGTGGTTCCACTCTTCGTGGGGCCGGTGTTCGATGGCGTCGTCGCGCAAGGTCGCCTGGACGCTCTCCCAGGCGTGTTGGCCACCACGGGCGCGGCGGTGGCGGCGATGTCGGTCGCCCTCCTGGCGCAGGACGCCTGGCTGGCGCGGGCGGGCGCGAGCCTGGCCGCGAGCTGGCGCACGCGGCTCTACGACGGACTGTTGAAGCGCGAGCCGGGCCAGCTGCCGGGAACGTCCGGCGGACTGGCCGGCCGGATCGTCACCGACCTTCGCGAGGTCGAGACGTACCACCAGTACGGCATCGGCACCCTGGCGGCGGAGAGCGCGGCGATCGTCGGCATTCTGGGCGTGCTGCTGTGGCGCGCCCCCTTGCCGACGTTGGCGCTCATGGCGCTGGGAGTTCCCAGCGCCCTGCTGCTGGGTGCGCTGGGTCGTCGCCTCCGCGGGCAGGCGGATCGTGCGCAGGCCGGCAGCGAGGCCGTGGTGGCCCACCTGCAGGAGGGGCTGCGTCAACACGCGGTGGTCCGCGCGTTCGACGCCGAGCCGTTCATGCTGCGGAGGTTCGCCAGCGCGAACGAGGCCACCCGGCGTGCAGCGTCTCGCCGCGGGCTGTTGTCCGCGCTGCAGGTTCCCGCCACGCAGATCGCCGTGTTCGCGGCGCTGGCGGGACTCGTCGCGCTGCTCGCCGGTCGCGCCGCGGCCGGCTCCATGTCGGTGGGCGGCGTGCTCGAGTACCTGACGCTGGTGGCCCTGCTCGCGACGCCGGCGCAGCTGCTTCCGCGAGGCTACGCGCTGGCGCGCCAGGCCGAGGCGGCGGGGCGCCGGCTGGTCGCCTTGGCGGATCGGGTGCCGGGCGACGACGCACCGGACCGCCCAGCGCTGGGCGACGACGCGCCGGGCCTGGACGCGCCGGATCCCGACACGCCGGGCCTGGACGCACCGGACCGCCAAGCACCGGGCGACATGGGAGGCGACGAGAGCTTGGTGCTCGACGACGTCTGGGCGCGGCATCAGGATGGCCCGTGGATCCTTCGCGGCGCGTCCGCGCGACTCCCGGCACGCGGCCTGGTCGCCCTGGTCGGCGACAGCGGCGCCGGCAAGAGCACGCTGCTCGCGGTGCTTCTCGGCTTCATGCCCGCCGCTCGCGGCTCGCTGGAGCTGGCGGGCGTGCCGCTCCGCTCTCGACCCGACGCGATCGGCTGGGTGCCGCAATCGCTGGATCTGATGCGCGGCAGCGTACGCGACAACCTGACGCTGGGCCGATCGGCGTCGGACGACGAGATCTGGACCGCCCTGCGTGCGGTCGCGTTGGACCAGGCCGTGAACGACCTTCCTGCCGGCCTCGATCACCCGCTGACCGAGGACGGCGCGGGCCTTTCCGGAGGCCAGCGACAGCGGCTCGCGATCGCGCGCGCCCTCCTTCGCCGCCCGGCGGCTCTGCTGCTCGACGAGCCCACCGCCAACCTGGACGGCGCGTCCGAGGAGGCGCTGGTGCGCACGCTGCGTCGCGAGGCACGCCACCGCCTGGTGCTCGCCGTGGCCCATCGCACCGCCCTGGCCGACGCCGCCGACCTGGTCCTGCGCCTGCACGACGGGCGGCTGGACCGTGTCCAGGCCGCCACCGCGGACGATGCGACGAACGCTGGGAGAGCGACGTGACCGGGAAAGCCACGTGACCGGGAGACGGATGTGAACGAGAACGACCTGTACGACGACGCCGAGCTGTACGACGACGCCGAGCTGTACGACGCCCAGTACCGCTGGTACCGCGACGACCTGGCGTTCTACCGCGATCTCGCCCTCGATCGTCCCGGCGCCGTGCTCGAGATCGGTGCCGGTACCGGCCGCGTCACCGTCGAGCTCGCCAGGCTCGCCGAACGGGTCGTGGCGTTGGAGCCGTCGGAAGCGATGCGAGCGGCGGCAGCGGCTCGCCTGGACGAGGCCGGCGTAGCGGGGCGCGTCGAGCTACGCGACCAGGACGCTCGCGAGCTGGCCGAGGACGGCGGGTTCGCTCTGGTGGTGGCGCCGTTCCACGTGCTCATGCACTTCGTGACGCTCGACGACCAGGACGCGGTGCTGCGCGGCGCTCGGTCGGCGCTGGACCCCGGCGGCGCGTTCGCCTGCGACCTGTTCGTGCCCCGCTTCGGACCCGACGACGTGCTGCGCCGGGAGACGACCTGGCGCGACGCGGCCGGTCGCGACGCGGAGCTGTGGACCGTCCAGCACCACCACGCGGCGCAGCAACGGATCGAGAGCCTGTACCTCGTGGACCGGGTCGGCTCGGACGGCATCGTTCGGCGGAGCCGGCGCACCTTGGTCCAGCGCTACTTCCATCGCTACGAGCTCGAGCGGGCCGTGCGCAGCGCAGGCTTCCCGGACGTGCGTCTCTTCGGCGATTTCGACCGACGGCCGCTGGACGACGACGCGGCCCGCTACGTGGTGCTCGCGACGATCTGACCTGCCCTTCCTCGCGCGACCCGACCCGCGACCTGCACGGCGAAGGCGCGCATCAGCGGCGTATCGGGCACGCATCAGTCGCCCTCGAGCACCCGCGCCGCCGCGCCGCTCGCGGCGCCGAACGGCACGTCGTGGCCCAGCTCGCGCAGGACGGACTCGAGCGTGCCGGCCAGCCCCAGCGCGTCGAACGCGTCCGCCCAGCCCAGCACCGACGGGCGGACGAGGAACGGCGCGGCCTCGTCCTGCCCCCCGGCGATGCGCACCCCGCGTCGCGCGAACGCGGCCACCACGTCGTTCGCTGCGACGCCGTCCGGTACCCGCAGAGCGGCGACGGCGGGGCTGGCCCGCACGGCGAAGCGCGTGCAGCCTGCCGCCTCGCCCGCGGCGAGGACCGCTTCGTTCAGACGCCTGCGCCGGGCCCACAGCTGTTCGATCCCGTCCGTCAGCAGCAGCGGACGTACCGCCGCAAGCCCGGCGATCAAGCCCACCGCCGGGGTCGTGCCGGTCTTGCCTTCGCGTTGGGCCGGCAGCTCGGCGTGCAGGTCCGCGGCGAAGCTGCGGCGCGAGACGGGAGGCTCGGCGCGAACGCGCTCCGAAAGCCACGCGAACCCCAGCCCGGGCGGAAGCATCACGCCTTTCTGAGAGCCCGAGACCACGGCGTCGAGCCCCCACGACAGCGGCCGCAGCTCGCTCACCCCGAGGCTGGTGACGGCGTCGACCAGGATGCGCGTCTCGGGCGACCGCTCGCGGATCGCCTGCGCCTGGCGTTCGACGTCGTGCAGCACGCCGGTGCTGGTCTCGGAATGCACCAGCGTCGCTGCGGCGACGTCGGGACGAGCGCGGACGGCGTCGGCGATCTGCTCGGGCGTCGGGCTCGCGCCCCACGGCGCCACGACCTCGACGACCTCGTGACCGTGGCGCTCGGCGAGGCCGGCCCAGCGCTCGCCGAACTTGCCGGCGCGAATCGCCAGCACCGCGGCACCGGCCGGCACGCTGGCCAAGAACGCCGCCTCGAACGCGCTGGTCCCGCTGCCGGAAAGGATCGCGACGTCGTCGCCGGGAACGCACGCGAGCTCGGCCAGCAGGCCACGAGCCTCACCGAGCAGGCGCGCGAACTCGGGCGTGCGGTGGTGCAGCGGCGGCCGAGCGATCGCTTCGAGCACCTGCGGCGGTACCTCGACCGGTCCCGGCGCGGCCAGCCGCGTCTTGCGAACGCTCACAGCCGGACCAGCCGGAGACTCCGGATCACGTCGCGCATCGAGCCGAGCACCTCGAGGATCTCGTCGGGCGGCGCGGCGTCGAGCGTCAGCGCGAACATCGCCAGCCCGCCCGCTCCGACGCGACTCAGCTGCATCCCGACGATGTTCACGCCGGCGTCGCCGAGCACCGTGCCGACCTTTCCGACCGCGCCGGGCCGGTCGACGTTCGTGCAGATCAGCATGGCGCCCTCCGGCTTGATCTCGATCGGGTAGCCGTCGATCTCGACGATGCGCGGAACGGAGCCCAGCACGGTGCCCGCCACCTCGGTGCTGCCCTCGTCGGTTCGGACCGTGACCTGGACGAAGGTGGTGTAGCCCCGTCCCCGGGAGGCGGTGGTCTTGGCGATGCGGATGTCGCGCTCGCGTGCGATGGCGGCCGCGTTCACGTAGTTCGGCGGCTCGTCGAGGATCGGTTCCAGGAACCCCTTCGTGACCGCGATGGCGATCGGATCGGGATCACGCGGGAAGTCGCCGGCGAACTCGATCGCGATCTCGCGCACGCGCCCGCCGATCAGCTGCACGGCCGTCTTGCCCAGGATCTCGCCCAGCGCCAGATGCTGCCCGAGGTCGCGCAGCACGTCGCTGGACAGCGCCGGCGCGTTCACGACGCCGCGCGAGTAGTCGCCGCGCAACGCCTGCACCGTTCGCTCGAGGATCTCGGCGCCGACGCGTGCCTGCGCCTCACGGGTGTTCGCGCCCAGGTGCGCCGTCACCACGACGTCGTCGCGACCCACCAGCGGATGGTCCTGCGACGGCGGCTCGAGCCGGAACACGTCGAGTCCGGCGGCGAACACCTGGCCGCTGTCCAGCGCCTCGGCCAAGGCATCCTCGTCCACGATCCCGCCCCGTGCCGCGTTGACCACGATCGCGCCGCGCGGCATGCGCGCGAGCTCCTCGGCGCCGATCATGCCCAGCGTCTCCTCCGTCAGCGGCGTGTGCACGGTGAGCACGTCGGCGACGGCCAGCATCGCGTGAAGATCGTCGAACAGCTCGACGTGGAGATCGTCGGCCCGGTGACGCGAGATGTACGGGTCGTACGCGGTCACGGTCATGCCCAGCGCCTGCGCGCGCCGCGCGACCAGCGACCCGATCCGGCCCAGGCCCACGATCGCCAGCCGAGACTCCTTGACCTCCCGGCCCAGGAACGAGCGATCCCACTGTCCGTCGCGGATCAGGCGATCGCTGCGGGCCACGCCTCGCGAGGCGGCCAGCATCAGCGCGATCGCGAGCTCCGCCGCCGAGACGTTGTTCGCCTCGGGCGCGTTCAGGACCACCACGCCGCGTCGGCTGGCCGCGTCCAGGTCGATGTTGTCCACCCCCACGCCGCCCCGTCCGATCACCTTGAGGGAGGGTGCGGCGGCCAGCAGGGCGTCGTCGACCTGCGTCCGCGACCGGGTGATGATCGCGTCGTAGTCGCCGACGATGCGGAGGAGCTCCTCGCGCCCGATCCCGGCGCGATCGTGCACCTCGACGTCGCCGTGGTCGGCGTCGCCAAGCTGAATCTTGTCGGTGACCAGAATTTTCGGCATGTCGAGGGATGATAGCAGCCGACGGTCGGCCGGCTCTCCGTCCACCGTCGTTCGGCGCCCGGCCGACGCCCGGTCGGGCCCCGTCAGGGCCCGCCACGCCTCAGTCGGCGTCGACGAACCCGTCCAGCGCGAGGCCTCCGGGAACGGGGAACGACTCGACGCCCAGCACGTCCATGGCCAGCTCGCCGCGCACCGAGAACCCGGTAGGGATCCCGGAAAGCGCCGCGGCCATCACCCGCCGGCCCGGCTCGTCCATGAGGCTGGGATCGGGGTAGAACAGCAGGTCCAGACGACGCTCGCCCCCGGCGGGAAGCGGGACCGGCCCGACGTCCAGCCGTCCCAGCGGTCGTCCGCCCAGCGACAGCACCACGTCCTTGCCGTTCAGGAAGTAGCCGATCTCGCCGGGATTGCGTACCGTCGCGACGATCTGCACGACCGGCACCCCGGAGCGCACCTCGAACACCCTCGATTCATCGCTGAGGAACGTCAGCGCCGGCGGTGCGGCGGTCTCGCGCGGGAGCAGCGCGTCCTCGACCAGAACGGCCTCACGCGTCTCGAACGCGAAGCCCGCAGCCGAGAAGCTCACGCGGCCCTCGAGGCGGTACGGGAGCGGCACGCCGGTGAAGGCCCTCGCGACGGCGGTCAACAGCGGCCGCCTGGGCGGGAGCGCGGCGTCCACGGGGAACGACAGGGGAACGCTGCCGCTCGCGTCCAGCCACGCGCCGGGCTCCAGCGTCCCCTCGGCGACGAGGCTGTCGGCCAGCAGAACGCTGTACTCGAAGCGGTCCAGCCGGACACCGAACGGGTTCGGGTTGCGGGCCAGCACGGCCAGCTCCAGCTGGAGCCGCTCGCCCGCTCCGGGCGGGTCGAACCGTTCCAGACGGGTCCGGCCGGGCACGGCCTCGAACACCAGCGGGGCGACGTCCACGGTGGGACGCGCGCGCACCTCGGCGCCGGGCGCGCAGGCGGTCAGGGCCGACAGTACGGCCAGAGCGATCAGGAGCGGCAGGCGCTGCACCCGTCGAGTCTAGCAGGCGGCCGCACGCCGCTCGTGCTCGTGCTCGCGCTCGCGCTCGTGCTCTCGAGCGGTGGGCCTCGTCAGACGACCTGCCGCAGCCCGACCGCCCGGACGCGGCGCTCCAGCTCGGTCCGGAGCCGAGCCGCCCACGGAGAGCGAAGCTCGGGGTCGGCGTCGAGGATCTGCGCGGCCAGCGCTCGGGCGCGCTCGATCAGCTCGCCGTCTCGGACCAGGTCGCCCAGCTCCAGATCGGGCAGCCCGGACTGCCGCGTGCCGCGCAGCTCGCCGGGCCCCCGTAGCTCCAGATCCTTCTCCGCGATCAGGAACCCGTCGGTGTGCTTGACGATCACCTCGAGACGCTTCTGCGTCGCGCGCGAGCGGTCGCCCGCGACCAGGATGCAGCGGCTCTCGGCGGCCCCCCGGCCCACCCTGCCGCGCAGCTGGTGCAGCTGCGCGAGTCCGAACCGCTCGGCGTTCTCGATCACCATCACGCTGGCGTTCGGGACGTCCACACCCACCTCGACGACCGTGGTGGCGACCAGCAGATCGGTCTCGTGCGCATGGAAGCGCTGCATCACCGCCTCCTTCTCGGCCCCGCTCATCCGACCGTGCACCAGGTCGATCCGGCACGCTGCGGGGAGGAGCGCCCGCAGGTCGTCGGCCATCTCGGTCGCCGAGACGATCTCCTGCATCGTCTCCGCCTCGCTCCGCTCGATCAGGGGCGCGACCACGAACGCCTGTCGGCCCCCGCGGATCTCGTCCCACACCTCGCGGTACACGCGGGTCCGCTGAGACGCGCCGACCAGGGTGGTCCGGATCGGGGTGCGACCCGGCGGGAGCTCGTCGATGACGGACAGCTCCAGATCGCCGTACGCGGTCAGCGCCAACGATCGCGGGATCGGCGTGGCCGACATGACCAGCACGTCGGGAAGATCGCTCAGCAGCGCCCGACGCTGCTCGACGCCGAAGCGGTGCTCCTCGTCGATGATCGCGAGGCCCAGGTCCACGAACGACACGCCTTCCTGGATCAGGGCGTGGGTACCGACCACCAGGTCGGCCTCGCCCCCGGCCACGCGAGCACGGGCGGTACGACGATCGCCCGCGCCGTGGGCGCCGATCAGCAGCTCGGTCCGCACGCCCAACGGATGCAGGTAGCCGCGCAGGCTCTCGAAGTGCTGGCGCGCCAGGATCTCCGTCGGTGCCATCAGGGCGACCTGGCGTCCCGCGCGGATCGCCACCCAGGCGGCCGCGGCGGCGACCGCGGTCTTGCCGCTTCCCACGTCGCCTTGCAGCAGCCGGGCCATCTGCCTGGGGCTGGCCATGTCGGCGACGATCTCGTCGCGCGCCCTCCGCTGCGCAGCCGTGAGGCGGAACGGCAGGGCGTCCTCGAAGGTGCGCAGATCCGCGTCCCGCACCTCGACGGCGCGACCGTCCGCGTCGGCACGGCGGGTGCGGAGGATTCGCAGCTCCAGGAACAGGAACTCGTCGAAGCGAAGCCGTTTCAGCGCGCCGGCGAGGCCGTCCTCGTCGGTCGGGAAGTGCACCTGCCGCAGCGCACGGTCGAGCGGCACCAGGTCCTCCCGCTCGAGCAGCGTCCGGGGCAGGTGATCGGGGAGGGTGGGGAGCGCCTCGAGCAGGGTGTGCACGGCGCGCCGCAGGTAGTCCTGGGACAGGCCGCGGGGCGTGCGGTAGAGACCGACGATCCTGTCGGTGGACAGGCCGGCGTCCCCTTCGAGCACCTCGTGGTGCAGCGCGTGCAGCTCGCGCGCGGCCCCGCGCTCCTTGATCCTGCCCGTCACGATCACCGTGCGGCCGGGGAACAGCTGGTCCTCCAGCCACGGCTGGTTGAACCAGACGATCGTCAGCCGCTCGCCCCTGCGGTCTTGAAGAAACCCGCGCAGCACGTGCATTCCGCGGCGGGAACGCACGCCCTTGCGCCCCAGCAGCGTTCCCTGCACGGTCGCCTGGTCCTGACCGGCCAGCGCCCGGAAATCCGGAAGCGCCCTGCGGTCCTCGTACCGCCGCGGCCAGACGGCGAGCAGGTCGCGATAGCGCTCGACGCCGATCTCGGCCAGCTTGCGCGGCGCGTGCGCGGCCAGGCCCACGGCCGCCTCGGTCAGCGAGGCGTCGAGAAGCTTCGCCGCTTCCCGAGCTGCCGATCCCGACTCGGTGCGCCTTCCATCGGTGCGCCTTCCATCGGTGGGCCTTCCAGGAGGCCCCTGCGACGCCGCGCGACCGGCCGCCTGGGCCTCGCGCTCGTCGGCCCGGAGGTCCTCCGCGTCGAGCCGCTCGAGCGCGGTACGAACCGCCTTCGCGCGGGCCTGCGCGTCGAGGTCCCCGTACCCGGCGAGCAGCCCGCGCACGTCGGCGAACGGCGCGCCGACGACGGTGACGAGCTTCTCGAGACCGCCGACGACGACGTCGTCGAGGCATCCGCCGCGCAGCTCCTGACGCAGCGGCCCCCGCAGGCGCTCCCTGAGCTCTCGGGCGCTGGGCACGCGTCATCGTACCCGTGCTGCCGGTCCGCGAAATCGCGATGTGATCGTCGCGAATCGTCTAGTCTAGAGACAACGCGAACGGACTTGCCGTCGACCGCGATGCGGACGGCCACCGGCGCACGTTCGATCCGTTCGAGCGCGCCGACCCCTCGGTACCAGCGGTTCGACGTCAGGCCGGGCGTCCCGGGACCGACGGTCTCCGGGGGAAGGAGCACTATGGTTCGGAGAACGCTGGTACTGCTGGCAGCCCTCGCGATCGGATTCGCGACCGCACAGGGCGAACTCGAGATCTTCTCGTGGTGGGCGGGGGACGAAGGGCCTGCGCTCCAGGCTTTGATCGACCTGTACGAGGAACAGCACCCCGACGTCGAGGTGGTCAACGCCACCGTCACGGGCGGGTCGGGCGTGAACGCCCGCGCCGTCCTCAAGACCCGCATGCTGGGCGGCGATCCGCCCGACAGCTTCCAGGTCCACGCCGGCGAAGAGCTGATCGGGACCTGGGTGGCCGCCGACCGCATGCAGGACCTCACCGAGCTGTTCGAAGAGGAGGGGTTCCTGGACGCCTTCCCCGCCGGCCTGATCGACCTGATCAGCACCGACGAGGGAATCTGGAGCGTTCCCGTCAACATGCACCGCTCGAACGTGCTCTGGTTCGTGCCCGGCAACCTCGACGAGTGGGGCGTGTCGGTTCCCGGCAGCTGGAGCGAGTTCACCAGCGAGACCTGCCCCGCGCTTCAGGAGCAGGGCGTGACCCCGCTGGTCGTCGGCGAGAACTGGACCATGCAGCACCTGTGGGAATCGGTGGCGCTGGCCGAGCTGGGCGTGGACGCCTACCGCAACCTGTGGACCGCCGATCTGGCGTTCACCGACCCGAGCGTCGTCGCCGTCTGGGAAACGTTCGGCGAGGTGCTCGAGTGCACCAACGACGACGCCTCCGGCCTGAGCTGGCAGCAGGCGACCGACCGGGTCGTGGACGGCGAAGCCGCCTTCAACGTGATGGGCGACTGGGCGGCCGGCTACATGGTCACCACCCTGGAGCTCACGCCCGGCGAAGGCTTCTCGTGGGCCGCCAGCCCCGGGACCGACGGCATGTACATGCTGCTCTCCGACTCGTTCGGCCTGCCGATCGGCGCCCCGAACGACGAGAACGCGCGCGATTGGCTGCGGCTCATCGGCTCGAAGGAAGGCCAGGACACGTTCAACCCGCTCAAGGGCTCGATCAGCCCGCGCCTCGACAGCGACCTGTCGCTGTACAACGCCTACCTGCGCTCCGCCGCCGAGGACTACGCCAACGACGTCCAGGTCGGTAGCCTCGTGCACGGCGCCGTCGCGAAGGAAGGCTTCATGAGCGAGTTCGCCACGGTCATGGAGATCTTCCTGAACAGCGGCTCGGGCGAAGCCGCGTCGAACGCCGCTCAGGCGGTCGCCAACCAGGTCGGCCTCGGAAACTGACCGCTCACCGTTCTAGGAGGGAGCGCGCCTCGCGCGCTCCCTCGACCTCGCTCGATCACCGGGGGACCGCCATGCGCCGTAGCGATCGTCTCACCGCCTTCCTGATGCTACTGCCCTCGATCGTGCTGCTCGGCGATCTTCGTGTACGGCTTCATCGGCCGAACCGCCTGGGTGTCGCTCACGAACTGGGGCGCGGACGCCAGTCAGGCGCTGGCGCTGAATCCGAAGCTCGAGTTCATCGGCTTCGCGAACTACGACAAGCTGTTCACCAGCCTGATCGACACGCGCTTCCGCCAAGACCTGGTCAACACCTTCTTCTTCACGATCTTCTTCCTGCTCGGCTGCCTCGTGCTCGGCCTGGGACTGGCGATCCTGCTGGACCAGAAAGTCCGCTTCGAGGGTCTCTTTCGCACCATCTTCCTATTTCCGTTCGCGCTCGCCTTCATCGTCACCGGCACCGTCTGGCGCTGGATGCTCCAGCCGCAGGGCGGCGTCAACGTCCTTCCCGAGCTGGTGGGGCTACCGCGCTTGACGTTCCCGTGGGTCACGACGAGACAGCAGATCTGGCAGTTCGACTGGAACAGCGTTCCGGCGTTCTTCGCCGGTGCGGCCGCATTGGTCTTGCTCTGGCTGGCGTGGCGCGCGTGGCGTTCGTCCAGGCGCACCCGTGCCGGCGTGCACGGCCGTCTTGGCCCTGGGCCTCGCCGGCTGGGCCCTGTCGGGCACGCCCTGGCGTCAAGCTGCTTCCCTATCCCGAGACGCACGGCTTCAACGTGGCCTTCGTCGGCATCGTTCTCGCTGCCGTATGGCAGATGTCGGGCTACACGATGGCGCTCTACCTGGCGGGCCTGCGCGGCATCCCAGAACAGCTGCGCGAGGCCGCCCGCATCGACGGCGCGTCGGAGATTCCAGGTGTATCGCCACGTGATCCTGCCGATGCTGGGGCCGATCACCCTGTCGGCGATGATCATCCTGGGTCACATCAGCCTGAAGATCTTCGACCTCATCTGGGCGATGGCCGGCGCGGACAACGCCACCACCGACGTGCCGGCGCTGCTGATGTACCTGCGCAGCTTCCGCGCGAACCGCTTCGCGGAGGGCGCGGCGATCGCGATCGTGCTGCTGATCATGGTCGCCACGGTGATCATTCCCTACCTCCGGGCCAGCCTGAAGGGCGAGGTGGAACGATGAGCGCCGAGGCTCTCGACCTCGGAGGGCACGGACGCCCTCGCTCCTCGCGGCGCCGTTGGCGGTGGGTCGTGTACCTGCTGTTGATCATCGCGTCGCTCTTCTACCTCCTGCCCGTCTACCTGGTGGTCGTCACGGCCCTCAAGGAGCCGGCCGCCATCACGCTGGCCGACACCTGGAAGCTGCCGCAGACCTGGAACTGGGACAGTTTCCGAATCGCCTGGGAGGCGTTCGCGCCGAAGCTTCGCAACAGCTTCGTGCTGGCCGTCACCGCCACGCTGCTGTCGGCCCTGATGGGCTCGATGAACGGCTACGTCCTCTCCAAGTGGCGCTTTCCGGGAGCGAACATCGTCTTCCCGCTGATGCTGTTCGGCATGTTCATTCCCTACCAGGCGGTCCTGATCCCGCTGTTCCAGTTCCTGCGCGACATCGGCCTGTACGGCAGCCTGGCGGGCCTGATCGTGGCGCACGTCGTCTACGGCCTGCCGATCACCACCCTGATCTTCCGCAACTTCTACGCCGAGGTGCCCGACGAGATGCTCGACGCCGCCAAGATCGACGGCGCCGGCTTCTTCGGGATCTACACCCGGATCATCTTCCCGCTGTCCATCTCGGGCTTCGTGGTCGTGATCATCTGGCAGTTCACCCAGATCTGGAACGAGTTCCTGTTCGCCGTCACCCTCACCCGTCAGGAGAGCCAGCCGATCACGGTGGCGCTCGCGAACCTCGCCGGTGGCGAGGCCGTGAACTGGAACCTGCCGATGGCGGGAGCCATCCTGGCGGCGCTGCCCACGCTGCTGATCTACATCGTGCTGGGGCGCTACTTCATCCGCGGCCTGCTGGCCGGCAGCGTGAAGGGCTGATCTCGACCGGTCCCGAAGAGCGCCGTCCGACACAGCGCCGGCCGGCCGGCCGTGGTCTGGTGGGTCCGTGAGTTTCGACGACGCCGTTCGCGACCCGACCCGACGCAGCTGGATCCTGGCGGCCGCTGCGCTGGGCGCCTTCGCGGCTACCGTGATGGCGACCAGCGTGAACGTGGCGCTGCCCTCGCTGGTCCGGGCGTTCGACGCACCGTTCGCGCTGGTGCAGTGGGTGGTGCTCGCGTACCTGCTGGCCACCGCGGCGCTGCTGCCGATCGTGGGCCGACTGGCCGACATGCTGGGCAAGCGGGTCATCTTCGCGGCCGGCTTCGTGATCATCGCCGTCGCCTCGCTGGCCACCGGCGCCGCACCCAACCTGCCCGCCCTGATCGCGTTTCGGCTGCTTCACGGGGTCGGCGCGGCTGTCCTGACCGGCGTGGGCCTGGCGATCGTGACGGACGTCTTCCCCGCCGAGGAGCGCGGCCGCGCGATCGGCATCAACGGCGCGGTGCTGTCGGCCGGCATCGTCCTGGGCCCCGCGCTGGGCGGCCTGCTGGTCGAGGTGGGCTGGCGCTGGGTGTTCCTGATGGGGGTGCCCGTGGGCGCGGTCGGAGCCGCCCTCGCGTGGTGGTTCGTGCCCAGCTACGAGCGCGGGGCCGCACAGCGCTTCGACCTGCCCGGGGCCGCCGTCCTGACCGGGATGCTGACCGCGTTGTCGTTGGCGCTGACGATGGGGCAGAATCGCGGCTTCGACGATCCGCTCATCGTGACCGGCTTCGCCGCCGCCGCTCTGGCGCTCCCCCTGTTCGTCTGGATCGAGCGTCGCTCGCCCCATCCGGTCGTGGACCTCGCGATGTTCGCCGACCTGCGCCTGACGCTCGGGCTGGCCATCGGCCTGACCGTGTTCGTGTCGATCGCGGGGACGATCTTCGTCATGCCGTTCTACCTGGAGAACGTGCTCGGGCTCGCGCCGGGAAACGTCGGCCTGTTGATGTCGGTCACGCCGATCCTGCTGGTGATCATCGCCCCCATCGCCGGCCGCCTGGCCGACCGGCACGGCGAGCGGATCGTGACGCTGGTGGGGCTGGCCTGCGCGCTGCTGGGGTTCGCTCTGGTGGGAACGTTGTCCGCGGACACGACTCCGCTGGGGTTCGTCCTTCGGTTCGTACCGGTCGGGATCGGGATGGGAACGTTTCAGACCCCGAACAACAGCGCGATCATGGGCGCGGCGCCGCCCGGCCGCTCCGGTGTGGCGGGCGGGCTCCTCGGCCTGACGCGCGCCCTGGGCCAGACCGCCGGGATCGCGGTCCTGGGCAGCCTCTGGGCGGCGCGGGCCGCCGCCCGCGCGGGCGATCTCGTCGGGATCGAGGGGAGCTCGGCTCCGATCGCGGCCCAGGTGGGCGGCCTGCACGACATGATGCGGGTCGTTCAGCTGTTGATCCTGGCCGCCCTGGCGCTCGGGGCGTGGGACCTGCTCCGGCGCGGGAGCCGGCGGCCCGAGGCCGCGGCCGAGTCGGCCACCGAGTCGGCGGCCGAGAGCGCGCAGAGCCGCGCCTGAACGAGATCGCCGAACGTCGGCGCGCCAGCCCACGGCCCCCCTCGCACGGCCGCACCGGAGCGGCGCACGCCTTGTGAAGTCATACGACAACGTGTATCTTCGTTCGTGCAGCGATCGGCGTGCGCCGATCGCACGAGCCCCCGGAAAGCGAGGTATCCATGCAGCGACTCCTGCTCCTCCTCACCGTTCTGGTCCTCGGGTTCGCCACGGCCCAAACCGACTTGGGCGGCCGCGAGCTCGACGTCGGCAGCGACACCACCTACCCGCCGTTCGAGACCGTCACCGCCGAGGGCGAGATCGTCGGCTTCGACGTCGACGTCGTGAACGCGATCTGCGACGTGATCGGCTGCGTGCCGACGTTCGTCACCACCGCCTGGGACGGCATCTTCCCCGCCCTGGCGGCGGGCGAGTTCGACATGGTCGCCTCCGGCGTCTCCATCACCGACGAGCGCGACGAGATCGTCGACTTCAGCGATCCGTACCTGGTGGTCGGCCAGTCGATCACCACCCGGGTCGAGGACGCCACCCTGCGGCAGGACGACTTCACCAGCGAGGACAGCTCCCTGATCCTCGGCGCCCAGCTGGGCACGACGAACGCGCAGCTCGGCGAAGAGCTGGTGGGCGACGATCGCCTGCGCCTGTACGACACCTTCAACGCGGCCGTCCTGGCCCTGCTGAACGGCGACGTCGACGGCGTGATCATCGACGGCGTCACCGCCGACGCGTTCGTGCAGCAGTACGCCGGCGATCTGGTGGTCGAGATCCGCGGCCTCACCAGCGATCCCCTCGGCCTGGTGTTCCAGGAGGGCGATCCGCTCCAGGACGCGTTCAACGAAGGCCTGGCCGCGATCCGGGCGGACGGCACGTGGGACGAGCTCGTGCTGAAGTGGTTCGCCGGCGAAGAGTGAGGGCGAACGGGCGTTCGCCCGCGATCCCTTCCACGGCCCATACGCCTTAGCCGCCCCCGGGGGCCGGGACCGGTCCCGGCCCCCGACCTCGTGCACGCCGTGCCGCGGAGGTCTTCGTGAGCCGCCCCAACCCTTCGGCGAAGGTCCGCCGCGGACCGCTCGGCCGGCTGAAGCCGAGCTACCTGGTCCTGCTGGCGCTGCTCCCGCTCGTGGTCCTGGTCTACGTACGAGACCCCGACTACCAGGCGGCGCTGCGGTTCCTGATTCCCGGTCTGCAGTTCACGATCTCGGTCACCGTGTTCGGGTACCTGCTCGCGTCGTTCCTGGGGCTCGCTCTGGCCGGCATGATGCTGTTGCCGCTGGGGCGGCGCACCGTTCCGGCGTTCGCGATCGTCGCGGCGCTGGCGCTGGCAGGTGGCGGCGTGCTGCTGGTCGCGCCCAGCGACGAGCTGGTCCTGGCCGGAAGCGCCCTGGGGCGCGTCGCGATCGTCCGCGGAACACCGTCACGACTGATCGATCAGGTCCAGTCCGGAGCCTACGCCCAGGACGCGCCGGAGCGACGGTTCCTGAGCGCGCTCGACGCCGAAGCGGCGCTGGCCTACCTTCAGGAGGGCCGCGTGGACGCCGTGTTCCTCCCGGCCGAGCGGGTCCCAGAAGGCCTCCCCGAGCTGTGGCGCACGACGTTCCTGCCCGACTCCGCCCGCAACCCCGCGTCGATGCTGCTCGCGGCCGGGGTGCTCTTGGCGTTGCTGGCGTTCGCCGCGCAGCAGAGTCGCGAGCACCCGCTGTCGATCTTCGCCGACCTGTACGTCGATCTGATCCGCGGCATCCCGATGCTGGTCGTGATCCTGTTCATCGGGTTCGTGCTGCCCGGCGCGATCCGTGATTTGACCGGGGGCCGGATCAGCATCCGCAACGACTTGCTCAGGGGCGTGCTGGCGATCGCGATCGGCTACGCGGCGTACATGGCCGAGATCTTCCGGGCCGGGATCGAGGCGATCCCGAAGGGGCAGATCGAGGCGTCGCGCAGCATGGGCCTGGGCGGCTGGCAGACGGCCCGCTTCGTGGTGCTGCCGCAAGCGATCCGGATCGTGCTGCCGCCGCTCGGGAACGAGTTCATCGCCATGCTCAAGGACACCGCGCTGCTCTCGGTGATCGGCGTGGGCGACGTGACGCAGAAGGCGCGCGAGTTCGGCGCGGCGACGCTGAACCTGTTCCCGCCGTACAACAGCGCCGCGGTGGTGTACGTGGTCCTCACGCTCAGCGCGTCCAGCGTGCTGCGCTGGATGGAGCGCAGGACGGACGCCGGCCGCACATGAGCGGACGGGTCGAGCCGGACGCGTGGGCCCGCGACGACGCCCCTGACCCGATGGTCCCCGTCGCCGAGGTGGATCTCGGCGCGCTGCGCCGCAACGTGGAGCGGCTGCGCCAGCGCACCCGACCGGGCACGCAGATGCTGGTCGCCGTCAAGGCGGACGCGTACGGCCACGGACTGCTTCCCGTCGCGCGCGCGCTGAGCGACGCCGGCGTCGACTGGCTGGGCGTCGCCGCGCCCGACGAGGCCGACCGCCTGCGAGCCGCCGGCATCGGCGGGCGGATCCTGATGTTCGGTCCGCTCAGAGGTCCTGCGCTGTCACGCCTCGTCGCCGCCGAGGTGGACCTCACGGTCACCGACACGAGCGACGTCGCCGCGGTCGCCGCGGCACGCGCCACGCTGGGCGACGACGCGCCGGACGCCCGGCTTCACCTCAAGGTGGACACCGGCATGGGCCGTTTGGGCCTGCGCCCGGAACGAGCGACCGGAATCGCCCGTGCCATCGCGGACACCGACGGGCTGCGACTGGCCGGCGTGTGGACCCACTTCGCCTGCGCCGACGAGCCGTCGCGCGACGTCACCGAGGTGCAGCGGCAGGCGTTCGAGGCGACGCTGTCGGCTCTGGGCGCCGCCGGCCTGCAGCCTGAGCTGCGCCACGCGGCGAACAGCGCGGCGCTCCTGGCCTGGCCCTCCACCCATTACGATCTGGTCCGTCCCGGCCTGGCGGTGTACGGCTACCCGCCCGGGCCGGAGCTCGCGACGCTCGCGGCCGATCTGGAGCCGGTCCTGACGCTCACGGCTCCCGTCGTGTTCGTCAAGCAGGTGAGCCGCGGCGACCCCGTGTCGTACGGCCAGCGCTGGCGTGCGCCCGGCGACACCACCGTCGCGACGGTCCGTTTCGGCTACGCCGACGGCTACCCGCGAGCGCTCACGAACCTGGGCGAGGCCACGTTGAACGGCCGCCGCTGCCGCGTGGTGGGCACCGTCTGCATGGACCAGCTGATGCTGGACGCCGGCGCCGCCGAGGTCGCGGTGGGAGACCGCGCGATCCTGTTCGGGCGGGGCGGTCCTGGCGCGGACGAGCTGGCGGCCCGGATCGGCACGATCCCCTACGAGCTGTTGACGCGCCTGGGAGGGCGCGTCGTCCGACGCTACCGGGCGTCGTAGCGGGCGCCGGCGGTCGCATGCGCCGGCCCACCGGCATGACGGGCGTCTTGCGTCCGCGCGGCGCCGACCGTCACCTGGACAGCGACGCCTCGGATCGACCGTTCCCTCGGCCGTTGACCGGACCGCTGGCCGAGCCGCCGTTCCCCGGCCCGGAGCCGTTCCCTGGCCCGGAGCCGTCGTCGGTCGCGCCTTCCGTCTCGTGCTCCTCCAGCGTGACGCGGACGCTGCTGACGCGACGCTCGTCCCCCTCGAGCACCTCGAAGCGCGCGCCGCCGTGCTCCAGGGCGTCGCCCACCCTGGGAATCGAGCCGAAGCGGGCGATCAGGAATCCGGCCAGCGTGTCGTACTCGCCTTCGTCCTCGAACACGATGCGGAGCGCGTCGCCGACCTCGTCGAGGTTGGCCGAGCCTTGCACCACGTACTCGCCGTCGGCGGCGGCCACGATGTCCTCGGCCTCCTCCTCGTCGGTCTCGTCGTAGATCTCGCCGGTGATCTCCTCGATGATGTCCTCGAGCGTGATCAGGCCGCTGGTCCCGCCGAACTCGTCGACGACGACCGCCATGTGGACCTTGCGGTGGCGCATGTCCCGCAGGAGCGCCAGGACCGACAGCGTCTCGGGCACGTACTGCGGCGGGCCCATCAGGTCGGCGACGCGCGTGGACGCCAGCGCCTCGGGCCGGCCGAGATACGGCAGCAGATCGCGCGCGTAGGCGATCCCGCGCACGTCGTCGATGCTGCCCGCGTACGCCGGGAGGCGGCTGTAGCCGTGCTCGGTCACCAGGGCGAGCATCTCGTCCAGGCCGTCGTCCTCGGAGACGGCGACGACGTCGACGCGCGGCGTCATGACCTCGCGCACGACGGTCTCCTCGAGGTCGATGATCCCCTTGATCATCTGCTCCTCCTGCGCCTCGATCACGCCGGACTCCTCGGCGCTCCGAAGCATCAGGCGGAGCTCGTTCTCCGTGATCAGCGGGGTGGTGGTCGGCTCCAGCCGCACCGCCCGCAGGATGAGCGTCGTGACCCAGGCGAAGAAGCGCCCGACCGGGTAGAGCACGATCGACAGCGCCCAGACCGGCCGGATGACGAGCCGACTGAACCCGACGGCGTTGTGGACGGCGATCGACTTGGGCGTGATCTCACCGAAGACCAGGACGAGCAGGGTCATGATCCCCGTCGCCGATCCCACCGCCAACGACTCGCCGAACCCGTACTGCCGCGAGAGCTGGATCGAGATCTGCGTCACCAGCGCGGTCGCTCCGATGTTGACGAGGTTGTTTCCGATCAGCAGGGTGGTGATGAAGCGTGTGGGCTGCGCCTCGAGCAGCGCGAACGCCCCGCTGGGATCGAGGCCCTCCTCGCGGATCTGCCGGATCTTCCACTCGCCAAGCGCCGTGAGCGCGGTCTCGGAGCCCGACAGGATGCCCGACAGGGCGAGAAGCACGATGAGCAGCGCGATCTGGCCGAACGAAACACCGCCGGCCACGTCGGCCGGCGTCTGGGCGAGCGCCACGGCGGGCGCGGCGATCACGATCAGCGAGAGGGGGAGAAGCGTGAGTATCGACGGGGGCCGCGATCGACTGGGAGGGGTGTCTTCGTCTTCCATGTCCTGCGCGGAGTCTAGCATAGGGGCCTGCGCGGGCCCGTTCGGTGCGGCCCGCCGCGTTCCCCGTTCCGGACCGTCGGCTGAGGTATCCTCGCCTCCCTGAGGCGGAGGTGGCATGGCGAACATCGTGGTGGAGGGTCCCATCGGCGTCGGCAAGACGAGCCTGACGAAGCTCCTGGCCGACGCGATCGGTGCCCGGCAGGTCCTCGAGGTGGTCGAGGAGAATCCGTTCCTGGCCGCGTTCTACCAGGACCCCGAGCGGTACGCGTTCAGCACCCAGTCGTTCTTCCTGCTCTCGCGCTTCAAGCAGTCGCAGGAGCTCGGGCAGGGATCGCTGTTCGCGCGCCACGTCGTCGCCGACTACCTGTTCGACAAGGATTGGATCTTCGCGTCGCTGACCTTGCAGGGCGACGAGTGGGAGCTGTATCAGGACCTGTATCGCAGCCTGCGTCCCAAGCTGGCGCCGCCCGACCTGGTCGTCTACCTCCGCGCCGATCCGGACGTGCTGCTGCCGCGGATCGCCCAGCGGGCCCGGCCGTTCGAGCGGAACATGGATCCCGACTACCTCCGTCGGCTGGGATCGGCGTACGACGCCTGGTTCGAGCACTGTCCCTACCCGCTGCACGTGATCGAGGCGTCCGACGTCGACTTCGTCGCCTCGCCCGCCGACCGGGATGCGGTCCTGGCCGACGTCCTGCAGCTCGCGAAGGTCGCCTGAGCGACGGTGTACGTGGCCGTGGCGGGAAACATCGGCGTGGGAAAATCCAGCCTGACGAGGCTGCTGTCCGACCGCTACCGGCTGGAGCCGATCTACGAGTCGGTGGACGAGAACCCGTACCTGCCCGACTTCTACCGTGACATGCCCCGCTGGGCGTTCCACTCGCAGATGTTCTTCCTGGCCGAACGCCTGCGCCAGCACCTTCGCCAGGTCAATCCGGGCGAACGCGTGATCCAGGACCGCACCATCTACGAGGACGCCGCGGTGTTCGCGCGCGCCCTGTGGCGCGACGGCGTGATGAACGACCGCGATCACGAGAGCTACCGCCGGATGTACGAGGCGATCGCCGCCACGCTGCGGCCGCCCGACCTGCTCGTCTACCTGCGCGCCTCCGTCCCGACGTTGCGGGCGAGGATCGCGCTGCGGGGCCGAGGCTACGAGAGCGACATCGCGGAGAGCTACCTGGAACGGCTGAACGAGCTGTACGACGCGTTCGTGAGCGAGTACGAGCTCTCGAGGGTGGTCGTCGTTCCCGCCGACGACCTCGACTTCGTCGGCTCCGCCGCGGATCTCCGGCGAACGTTCGCGCTGCTCGAGCCTCTCGGCCTGGTGCCTCCGCTGGTGCGGAGCTGAGGGAGAGGGAGGGGGCGGCGAGGTGCGCCTGCGTGACCTGGTGCGAGCGGCCTACCCCGAGCTGGCCGACGTGGCGTCGAGGCTGCCCGACACCGTCGTCACCGGCGTGGTGCAGGAAGCCGCCCGCGTCCGGCCGGGCGCCGTGTTCGTGGCTCGCCAGGGCGCCCGCGTCGACGGGCACCGGTTCGTACCCGACGCGGTGGCCGCCGGTGCGGCGCTGGTCGCCGGCGTGCGTGCCGACGCCCCCCTCCGCGACCTGAAGGGCGTCCCGTACCTGCGCGTCCCCGACGATCGGAGCGCCGTCGCACGCTTGGCCGCCGCGATCCACGGACACCCCTCGAGGCGCGTCCGGGTGGTCGGCGTGACCGGCACCGACGGCAAGACGACCACCTCGGCCCTGCTCTGGTGGCTGCTGAGCGGCGCTTCGCCGACCGCGCTGGCCTCGACCGCGATGACGCGGATGGGGACGGAGGCGTCCGCCGCGACCGGCGGGTTCACGACCCCGGAGGCGGACGTCGTGCAGGCGTTCCTGGCCCAGGCCAACGATCACGGCATGACCCACGTCGTGCTCGAGTCCAGCTCGCACGGCCTGGCGCTGCGGCGCCTCGACGAGGTCGCGTACGCGCTGGCGGTGTGGACGAACCTGTCGCCCGAGCATCTCGATTTCCACGGCGACCTCGCCACCTACCGCGACGCCAAGGCGTCGCTGGTCCGTCGCGCCCCGCACGCGATCCTGAACCGCGACGACGACGCGTACGGTTCTTCGCCGGCGAGGCGTCCGCGTCGACCAGCTACGGCGAGCATCGCTCGGCCGATTGGCGACTGCTCGCGGTCCGGCCGGAGGGCGGCCGGCTGACGCTGCGCGTCGGAGCGCCGGACGGGCTGGAGCGCGAGGCGCACCTCCCGATGGTGGGCGACTTCAACGCCTGGAACGCCGTGGCCGCGCTGGCGGCCGCCGCGCACGAGGGCGGGGAGATCGACGCCGCCACGGAGCGGCTGGCCACGTTTCCCGGCGTGCCGGGACGGATGCAGGTGATCCAGGCCCGACCGTTCGCGGTCGTCGTGGACTTCGCGCACACCGCGCCCGCCCTGGCGAAGGCGCTGGCGGCCACCACGCCCGCCGGGGGCCGCCGGATCGTCGTGGTCGGCGCCGCGGGCGAGCGCGATCCCGGCAAGCGAGCCCCTCTGGGCGTCGCCGCGGTCGCCGGCGCCGACCTCGCCATCTTCACCGAGGAGGACGCGCGCAGCGAGGATGTAGGGGCGATCCTGGAGCAGCTCGCCGCCGGCGCCCGCACCGCCGGCGGCGAGGAGGGCGCGGCCTTCGTACGGATCGGCGACCGACGCGAGGCGATCCGCGAGGCCGTCCGCCGCGCCCGGCCCGGCGACGTCGTCCTGCTGGCCGGGAAGGGCCACGAGACGACGCTGGAACGTGCCGACGGGGCCCGGCCGTGGAACGAGGTCGACGAAGCGCGCTCCGCCCTGGCCGCGCTGCACGCGACGAACGGCGCCCGGCGGCCGCTGCGCTAGAGTGGCCGCATGCACGTACAGGATTTCATCGAGACGAAGCGCGACGGGCGCACGCATTCGGAGGCCGACCTGCGCGCGTTCGTGAACGGGGTCGCTCGCGGCGAGGTCCCCGACTACCAGGCGGCGGCGTGGCTGATGGCCGTGCACTTCCGCGGCCTCAGCGACGAGGAGACGGCCGTCCTCACCGATGCGATGGCCGCGAGCGGCGACCGGCTGGACCTGTCGGGCCTCGCTCACACCGTCGACAAGCACTCCACCGGAGGGGTCGGGGACAAGACCACGCTGGTGCTGGCGCCGCTGTTGGCGGCGTGCGGAGCGACCGTCGCGAAGGTGTCCGGCCGGGGGCTCGGGCACACCGGCGGCACGATCGACAAGCTCGAGAGCATTCCCGGCTACCGCACCTCGCTTCACGACGACGAGTTCCTGGACCAAGCCCGGGAGGTCGGCGTCGTCGTGACCGGCCAGTCGGGCGAGATGGCGCCGGCGGACAAGGTGCTCTACGCGCTGCGCGACGCCACGGCGACGGTCGCGTCGCTGCCGCTGATCGCCGCGAGCGTGATGAGCAAGAAGCTGGCCGGGGGCGCGGCGTCGATCGTGCTGGACGTCAAGGTGGGCCGCGGCGCGTTCATGGCGGACGCCGAGCAGGGCCGCGCGCTGGGCGCCACGATGCGCGCGATCGGTCGGCATGCGGGACGCAACGTCCGGGTGGTCCTGTCGGGCATGGAGCAGCCGCTGGGCCTGACGGTCGGCAACGCCTTGGAGGTACGCGAGGCGATCGCCGCGCTGGACGGCGGCGGACCGGACGACCTGCGCGAGCTGGTGGTGATCCTCGCCGCCGAGGTCCTGGCGGCGTCGGGCCTGGACGCAGACCCGGAGCGGATCGCGGCCGCGCTGGACGACGGCTCGGCCCGGCGTCGCTTCGACCGCTGGATCGAGGCCCAAGGGGGCGACCTGGACGATCCGAACGCCCTGGCGCTCGCACCGGACCGCGCCGAGATCGCCGCCCCGAACGACGGCGTGCTGGCGGACCTGGACGCGCTTCAGGTGGGGCGGGCGGTGCGTCTGCTGGGTGGTGGCCGCACCCGCAAGGACGACCCGGTCGACCTCGGCGTAGGCGTCGAGCTTCACGCCAAGATCGGGTCGCCCGTCCGGCGCGGCGAGGCGGTCGCGACGGTGGTCCACCGCGACGGTCGGGGCCTCGACGAGGCACGTGCCGTGCTGACCGGCGCCATCCGCATCGCCGACCATGCCGAGGCGCTGCCGCTGGTGCTCGAGACGCTGGGCGCCGGGCGCACGTAGATGCTGTACGCAGCGATCCCCAAGGAGCGGCGCGAGCGATTCGCCCGTCAGCTGGTGCTTCCAGAGCTGGGGCCGGAGGGCCAGGTCGCCTTGGCCGGCGCGTCCGTGCTGGTGGTCGGCGCGGGCGGGCTGGGCTCGCCGGCGATCGCGTACCTGGCGGGATCCGGCGTCGGGCGGCTCACGATCATCGATCCGGGCACCGTTCGCCGTGCCGACCTGCACCGCCAGATTCTCTACCGCGACGCCGACGTCGGGCGGGCGAAGGCCGCCCTGGCGGCAGGTCGGGCCCGCGAGGTCGATCCCGAGCTTCGTGCCGAAGGCGTGCAGGAGGCGTTCGAGCCGTCGAACGGTCGCGCGTTCGTTCGCGATCACGACGTGGTCGTCGACGCCAGCGACAATCCCGCCACCCGCTACCTGGTCAGCGACGCCTGCGTGCTCGAAGGGCGGCCGCTGGTGTTCGGCGCGGTCTCCCGGCTCGAGGGGCAGATCGCACGGCTGGCGGGGGGCGACGCGGGGGGCGACGCGCCGTGCTACCGCTGCCTCTACCCCGAGCCGCCTCCACCCCAGTCGATCCCGTCGTGCGCCGAGGTGGGGGTCCTGGGTCCGGCAGCGGGCGTGATCGGCGCCTGGATGGCGTTCGAGACGATCCGCACCGTGGCGGGACTCGCCAGCGCTCCGCCGCAAGGTCTGCTCCACGTGGACCTCGCGAGCTGGTCGCAGCAGCGTGTTCGTGTGGCCCGCCGGCCGGACTGCGCCATCTGCGGCGACACGCCGGTGATCACCGAGCTTCGCCTGGAGCTCGCCGCCTGCGATGCCGGCGAGCCGTACCCTGGCGAGACGCCGGCTCGCGGTCCAGCCGCTGGCCTTGACGTGACGTGATCACCTCGTCTATACTCTTCTTTGCGCCGCCGCGGGGTGGAGCAGTCTGGTAGCTCGTCGGGCTCATAACCCGAAGGTCACAGGTTCAAATCCTGTCCCCGCAACCAACCGCCGCGAGGGGCCCCGGAAGGGGCCCTTCGTCGTGCAGGTAGTCGTGCAGGGCAGTCGTCGCATGGACTCCCACCGGCAGCGCCGACGGGAGGAAGTCATGACCGACTTCACTGACGATCTCAACGAACACGCCCCACGAGAAAACGCCCCACGAGATGATGGCAGCACCACGGACGCCGTGCCCGAAGCGGCGATGCGGTCGGGGTTCGTCGCCATCCTCGGCAAGCCGAACGTCGGCAAGTCGACGCTCCTCAACACCATCCTGGGCGTCAAGGTGGCTCCGATCAGCGCCAAGCCGCAGACCACACGGCGCGGCGTGCGCGGCATCTGGACCGACGTTCCGGCCCGGCGCCAGCTGGTGTTCGTCGACACGCCGGGACTCCACAAGGGACGCACCGCGCTCGACAACTTCATGTCCCGGGAGATCCGCGGAGCGGTGGCGGACGTCGAGGTCGTGCTCTGGGTGGTCGATCTGCGCAGACCCCCCGGGGACGAGGACCGGGACGTCGTGCGCCTGCTTCGCGGCATCGATCCGGCCACCCCGGTGTTCCTGATCGGCAACAAGCTGGACGTCGCGAAGTACCCGGACGAGGCCATGGAGCTGTACGCCGACCTGGGAGCCACCATCACGCGGCGCTACATGCTGTCCGCCCAGAACGACCCCAAGGCCGTCTACGAGCTGCGTGACGACCTGCTGGACCTGCTGCCCGAGGCGCCGTACTACTTCCCCGAGACGCTCAGGAGCGACCAGTCGCGCGAGCAGTGGGCCGGCGAGCTGATCCGCGAGAGCGCGATGACGCACCTGTACCAGGAGCTGCCCTACACCGTGGCCGTGAAGGTGGACGATTGGATCGACGCGGACGAAGAGGCGGACCAGCCGCTGATCATCCAGGCCGAGATCTGGGTCGAGAAGCCGCAGCACCGTCCGATCGTGATCGGCCACGGCGGACGGATGATCCGCGAGATCGGTCGCACCGCCCGCAAGCAGCTCGAGATCTTCCTCGACCAGAAGATCTTCCTCGATCTCGAGGTCGTCGTCCGTCGCGACTGGCGGATGGACACGGAGGCGTTGCGCGAGCTGGGGTACGACGGCTGACGTGCCGATCTTCGCTCGCTGGCGTCCGTTGAGCTCGCTGCCGGAGCGTCGCGGTCGTGATCCGCTTCCCGGCGTGTACGAGATCGCGGACGGCGACCGCCTCACGATCTACGTCGGCCAGTCGGGGCGCGACGTTCCGACCCGGATCCGCCAGCACCTCGCCGCCGGTGCCTGCGTCGCAGGCCGGGCGGCGTACTGGCGTATGGCCGAGAGCCGCGTGCCCCAGGCCGAGGAAGCGGACCTGCTGACCCGTCACCTGGCGCGTCACGGCGCGCTGCCTCCGTGCAACGAGGCCACCCCCAGGACGCGCGACGCGCTGCGCCGCTACCGCGAGCGGAGTCGTGGCGGCTGACGCAGAAACACCGTCTCCGTCGGTACGGGTGCGAACTTCCGTACTTGTGGGGGTTTTCCGGCCGTGCTAGAGTCGCGAAAGACGGGACGGCAGATCCGCGTCCTGAATCTCGTGTTCCTTTGGAGGGATCCCATGCGCAATCTCATGTTCGGCCTGTTGGCCGCTCTCGTGCTCGGCAGTGGAGCCGCGTTCGCCCAGAACGGGTTCTATGCCGGTGCGAGCGCCGGTTACCCCGGTGCCGCGCTTCACTTCGGTGTCGAAGACGTCGGCGCAGCCGGCCTCGACGCCCGCCTGAACATCGGCTACGCCTACGACGGCGACTTCTCGTTCGGCGTCGACGCGCTCTACGACCTGAACGTCGACACGGACAACCTCCCGATCGACGTCTACGTCGGTGGCGGTGTCGGTGCGGACTTCGGCGGCTCGTTCTTCCTCAAGGGCCTCGTCGGTGCAGAGTACCGGCTCGTCGAGATCGACGTGCCCGCCCTCGGCGTGTTCGTGGAAGTCGGCCCCACCTTCGACTTCTCCGGTGGCATCAGCGCCGACGCCCGTCTGGGCGTGAACTACCACTTCTGACCTTTCGGTCTTCGGACCGCAACGTCGAACGGGCCCGCTCTTCACGAGCGGGCCCGTTCTCGTGTCTCGTGCAACGGGCGCTCAGCCCACCGCGTAGAGCAGCTGCTGCAGCGCCTGGGGAACATCGGCCGACGCCAGGCCGCGCTTCTTGACCGAAAAGCCGGGCGGGTAGCGTGTCGCCTCCGCCGTGAACGCCAGGTCCCTCAGCTTGCGCGGATCGTAGTCGAGCTCGTCGAAGTTGGCGCGGAACGTCACCTGCACGTCGGTCATGTGCTCGCTGATCGCCGCGACGCCCTTGCCCTCGGCCAGCAGACGAAGCTTGACCAGCTCCAGGAACGCCTTGACCTCGGGCGGGAACGGACCGCGTGCGGACCGCAGCTCACGTGCGATGCGGCTCACCTCGGCCAGGCCCTCCGCCTCGGCCAGCCGCCCGTAGAACGCGATCCGCTCGTCGTCGTCGGGCAGGTACGCCGGCGTCAGCCGCGCATCGAGGTTCAGGTCCAGCGACACCGCGGGACGCTTCTCGGCCTTCTCCTCGCCCTTGAGCTTGGAGACCTCTTCGGCGAGGAGCTCCGTGTAGACCTCCAGCGAGACGGCGCTGACGTGCCCGTGCTGCTCGGGACCCAGCAGGTTCCCCACCCCGCGGATCTCCATGTCCTTCTCGGCCAGCAGGTGCCCCGAGCCCAGGTCGTTCAGCTCGGCGATCGCGTACAGCCGTCGCTGCGCCTGCTCGGTCAGCCGCCCCGGGTAGAGCAGGTACGCCCACGCCTCGGTCTGCCGGCGCCCCACGCGCCCGCGCAGCTGGTACAGCTGCGCCAGGCCCAGCCGGTCGGCACGCTCGATGATCAGGGTGTTCGCGCCGGCGACGTCCAGGCCGGACTCGACGATGGTGGTCGCCAGCAGGACGTCGAACGCGCCCTCCTCGAAGCCCAGCATGATCGCCTCGAGCTCGTCCGCCGCCATCTGGCCGTGCGCGACCCCGATCCGCGCCTCGGGCACGAGCTGCTGCAGCGTGCGTGCCCGCATCGACATCGAGCCGATCCGGTCGTGGATGTAGTACGTCTTGCCGCCGCGCTCGAGCTCGTGCACGATGGCGCTTCGCACGGTCATCGGATCGTACGGCTGCAGCACCGTCTGGATCGGCTGTCGGCCCTCGGGCGGCGTCATGATCTGGCTGACGTCGCGCAGGCCCACCAGGCTCATGTACAGCGTGCGCGGGATCGGCGTCGCCGACAGCGACAGCACGTCCAGGTTCGCGCGCAGCGCCTTGAGCTTCTCCTTCTGCCCCACCCCGAAGCGGTGCTCCTCGTCGATGATCAGCAGACCGAGGCTCTCGTACTTGATTCCCTCGTTCAGAAGCCGGTGCGTGCCGATCACGACGTCCACCGTGCCGTCCGCCAAGCCCGTCAGCGCCGCCCGGGCGCCCGCGTCGCTGGTGAACCGCGACAGCAGCGCCACGTTGACCGGAAGGCCCGCGACCCGCTCGGCGATGGTGTCGTAGTGCTGCTTGGCGAGGACGGTCGTCGGCACCAGCATGGCGACCTGGTGACCGTTGGCCACCGCCCGCATCGCGGCGCGGATGGCGACCTCGGTCTTGCCGAACCCCACGTCGCCGCTGATGAGGCGGTCCATCGGGATCGATCGCTCCATGTCCGCGAGCGTGTCGCTCACGGAGGTCGCCTGGTCCGGCGTCAGCACGAACGGGAAGTTCTTCTCGACCAGCGGATCCCACTCGGGCTGCTGCGGGAACGCCGTGCCCTGACTGACCTGCCGCTTGGCGTACGTCTTGATCAGCTCGGCGGCCAGCTCCTGCGCGCTGACGCGGGCCTTCTCCTTGGCCCGCGACCACTCGTTCGTCCCCAGCGTGGACAGCTTGGGCGGTACGTCCGACGTTCCCGGGTGGCGGCGCAGGAGGGGGAGCTGCTCGACGGGCAGGAACAGCCGGCCCTCGGCGGCGTAGCGCAGCTTCAGGTAGTCCCGTGCGACGCCCAGCACCTGGCGGGATTCCAGGCCCTGGAACAGCGCGACCCCGTGATCGGGATGGATCAGGTAGTCGCCGACCGTGAGCTGGCTGGCGTCCTGCACAGCGCGACCGGGGAGGCGGCGCAGCTTGCGCCCGCCCTGATGGCCGTAGAGCAGGTCCTCGGTGAGGACCACCTCACGCTGAGCGTCGTCACGGTAGCCGCCCTCGGGGCGACCGGCCAGCGCCAGCGTGAGCTCGCCGGCACGGTCCGACACGCCGTTCCCCCAGCGGTGCGCGAGGTGACCGACGACCCTCTCGGTCAGGTAGCGCCCGGTCCGCTCGAAACGGAGCAGCAGCGTGACGGCGTAGCCGTCGCGCAGCCAGCCCTCGGCGTCGGCGGCGAACTCGTCGAGGCGGGCCCGGTAGTACGGCAGCGGCGTCAGGGACGACGGCCGGGCGTCCAGCGTCAGCGGATCGCGCCCGAACGACACGACCGACCGCTCCGCGAGATGCGTCCAGAGGCGCTCGGCCTCGGTGTCGGACGCGGTCCCCGCGTACAGCTCCGGCACGTCCAGGAACACGGTGCCGGGCAGCGCCTCGAGAACGGTCCCGTCCCAGCCCTCCTCGTCCTCCTCGAACAGCGGCGCGTCGCGGCGCGGCGACAACACGTGGGCCGCGACCTCGCGACCGTTCAGGCGCAGCTCGTCGAGCTCGTCGCCGAAGAACCCGAGGCGCAGCTGAGGTCCTTCGGGGTCCTCCGTGAGGAAGATCGTCACGCTGTCGCCGTGGACAGCGGTTCCTGGCGTCTCGTCGCGGGGGTAGCCGAACGCGTCCAGCGTCGTCAGCAGCTCGTCGCGCGGGTGGGAGCCCCCGACCTCGAACACCGTCCGGTACCTCGCCGGATCGCGCGGGAAGGCCCTGAGCGCGTGATCGAGCGTCAGCACGACCTTCTCCGGCCGATCGCTCCAAACGTCCAGGTCGGGATCGAGCGCCGCGGCCACGCCGAACGCGCCCGCGCTCTCGAACCGCTCCGCTCGGTCGGACGTGGTCAGGAGCACCGCCTCGCCCGGGTGGCGGGCGAAACGCGCCAGCCGTGCGACCGACGGCAGGCCCAGCTCCCGTACGCCGCTGGCGGACGGACGATCCACGGCCGGCGAACCCGGCTCGGACGTCCCTCGAGGAGCGCTTCGCGGCGAGGCTGGCTGGGTCATGAGGAGGGTTTGATCATGAAAAGGACCGAGTCATGGGGAGATTGGGGTCATGGGGAGATTGGGGTCAGGGCGAGCCTGATGCGGACGTCCCGTGCGCAGTTCGCGCGGGGACGGGCCATGCCGGCCACGAGGATAGCAGGGTCGCTGGTCGCGCGGCGGCGGCCGGCCTACCGGCCGGCGTCGCCTTCGCGAACGTCGAGCGCCAGCCGATAGGCGTCGTTGCGGGGCACGCCCAGCGCTTGGAGCGCGTCGCGAAGGGTGCGCCCGGTGACGCCGGCCGACGCCAGAGCGACGGCCAGCGCCTCGCCTTCCGGCGTGTCGCTCTCGGGCGCCTCGTCCTCGGCGCGCCCGCCGACGATGACCACGCACTCGCCTCGCGGCGCGGTCCGGGTGAACCGCGCGGCCAGCTCGGCCAGCGAGCCTCGAGCCGTCTCCTCGTGCTTCTTGGTGAGCTCACGGCTGACGCTCGCCGGTCGCTCGTCCCCGCACGCCTCGGCCAGGTCCGCCAGGGTCGCAGCGACGCGCGGAGGCGCCTCGTAGATCGCGGTCGGATGGTCCCTGCGTGCGATCGCGCCGATCCGCCTGCCGCGTGCGGCACCCTTGCGGGGCAGGAATCCGTCGAACGAGAACCGCGCGAGCGGCAGGCCGGACAGCACCAGGGCGGGCACGAAGGCGGTCGGTCCGGGGAGCGCCTCGACCTCGTGGCCCGCCGCGAGCGCGAGCCGAACCAGGTCGGCACCGGGGTCGCTCACGCCGGGCGTGCCGGCGTCGCTCACGTACGCCACGACGTCGTGATCGCTCAGCACGCCGGGCCCGCGCGAGGCGACGGTGTGCGCGTCCAGACGGACCAGCGGCGTCGCGATGCCGTGGTGCGCCAGCAGGTTGCCGCTTCGGCGGGTGTCCTCGGCCGCGACCACGTCCGCGGTCCTGAGCACCTCGAGCGCGTGGAGGGTGATGTCGTGGAGGGCGCCGATCGGCGTCGGGACGAGGATCAGCCGACTCACGCGCCGCCGCCGGCCGGCGTGGGCCGCAACCGGGCGCGACTGCGGCGCCGGGCGTTGCGGCGAAGCGCCGAGCGCAACGCGGCGCGGACCAGCTCGGCCTCGCCCACGGTCACGGTGACCACCGCACCGTCGGGCAGGCGCACGCCCTCGTCGAGCCGGACGACGTTGCCCGACACGACGCCCTTATAGGCGCGCACGATGGTCCTCGTCACGTCGGGCCGTGCCGGACTCCGTGCGTCGTCGCGAATCGGTCACGAGGGCAGCGTAGCAGGTCGCCCATGGCCGGGTCCATGCTGGGAGACGACGCCCGAAGCACGCCTCTCGGTACCCCCTACGGGTATCATGTCCGCAACGACCGCCCGCGCCGGGACCCGGCCATCGCATGCCGCTCCCGCTCGCTCGTTTTCGATTCGGAGGACTCGATGGACGCCACTCTCTGGACTCTCGCTCGCACCGACCCCGCCGGAGGCGGGAACGATCCAGGCGCGGGCCGCGACCGCGCGGGCTCCCGGTGAGCGCCGCCACGACGGCGCCGAGCAGCGTTCCTTTCGCGATCGACCCGTCCGAGAAGAAACGCATCCTGAACCGGCTCAAGCGGCTCGAGGGCCAGGTCCGTGGCCTTCAGCGCATGGTGGACGAGGAACGGTCGTGCCGCGAGATCCTGACGTTGCTGTCCGGCGTGCGTAGCGCGCTCGACGCGACCGGCGACGCGGTGCTCGAGAACTACCTCAGGCGCTGCCAGGCCGACTTCGAGACGGGCTCGGGCGAGGTCGGCGATCTGCTCGCCGCGGTGAAGCTGGCGCGAGGCTGAGGAGCCCCTGCCGCCGGGCGGCGTCGGCTGCGAGGCGTCGGCCGTGAAGCACCGTCGCGGCACGCCCGGTCACGGCACGCCCGGTCACGGCGGGTCAGGTCACGGCGAAGCTCGGTAGATCCTGCGCTGCAGACCGACGCCGGGGTAGTAGTACGCCAGGATGCGACCGAAGTCGTACCCGCTCAGGGCCAGCGCCCGCGCGCCGTACTGACTCATGCCGACCCCGTGGCCCCAGCCGTCGCCGAGAACCGTCAGCGGAGCGACGCTCGAGATCCTCGTCGACTTGAGTCCGACGCGTCGCAACACCCGCGTGAGCGTGGTGCCCGATACGACCACGTTGCCGGTATCGCCGGCGATCTCGGCCCGCGACACGCGTCCCGACGCGCTGCGCGCGAGGATCGTGAGTCCGGTCGGCGTCCCCACGGAGCGCCCCTCCGCCGCCAGCGCGCCACGCAGCGCCGTGGGCGCGATGCTCACGGTCCAGCGGCGATGCGGCGAGGCGCTGGGGACGTCGGTACGTGCACGGAGGTAGGGAACGTCGCGCCCCCACACCTCGGCCGAGGACGCCACGGCGCCGCCCGAGTCGGCGTGATAGTACGCGATCGCGGGGGCGCCCGCCCACGCGATCACGATCCCCTCCGTGTCCGCGACGGCGCGGTCGCTCCGGGGGTGCTCGACCTCCATCCCGCGGTAGACCTGGCATGCGTCGGTGGAGCAGATGTCGTAGTCCGCGCCAGGGTCCAGCGACGCCAGCGTGTAGCTCCGAGCGGCCACGGCCTGCGCCTTGAGCGCCTCGATCGGCCACGCCGCCTGCATCTCCGAGGGCACCACGCCCCGCAGGTACGCCTCGAGATCGACGAGATTGACGACACGCAACGCACCGTCGTGCACCTCGACACGGAGCCCGCCACGGTACGCGCGCCCGTCGCGACGCACCACCTCGTTCTCGGGCAGAAGCTCCAGCCACGGCCCCACCTCTGCCCCGTCCGACACGATGACGCCGTCACGTACCGTCAGCGGCCAGGCGAGCGCGGCGACACCGGTCCGTGCGCCACGGACCGTTCGGACCTCGTGGGGCCCGCCGAGCTCCACCACCGTCGCCGCGAGACCGTCCTCGAGCAGCACGCGGACGAGCTGTCCGGCCCAGCCGACACTGAAAAGGAGCGACACGACCATCAGGCCGACCACCACGATCGGTCGGATCGCGACGCGGCCCGGAAGCGCGGCTGGTGAACGTCGGTGAGAGGCCGCCTGGCTAGCGATCATGTCGCGGTTCCACGGGTCCGTGGATCGCGCCTGCGCGGCCCGCCGGCCTCAGAGCTGGCTGTTGTCGGGCACGTCGACACGGAAGAGCCCGGTGGCCCCGCTGAAGGTGAGCTGGATGGTGTACTCGCCCCGCCCCTCGTCGAACACCTCATCGATCGCGATGCGCTGTCCACGCCGGTACATCTCCTCGAACACGAGCTCGGGCGGCTCCGCCGAGCGGTTGGTCTGAAAGCTGCCGGTGTCCTGGTAGACGATCTGCACCCGGACCTCGCCGTCGCGAACGCGGCCGCTGACCTCGATCGGCATCGCATCGCGCTGAATCGTGCGCCTTGCGGTGGACGCGCTTCCGTCGCGCTTGTACACGAACACGGGGGTCGAGCCGGCGACGCCGACGTTCCATCCCACCGTCTCGCCCACGGCGAAGAAGACGATCGCTGCGAACAGAACGAACCCCAAGAACTCACGCATGGTCAGAGCCTACTTCAGGCGTGGGCCGGCGCGACGTGAAGTCCGCTGCACCCAGGCGACCGCCAAGGCGCCGCCCGACGACCGGGCGGCCGTCGGGCGGGCAGCGAGCGGCCCTCGGGTGGCGAACGAGGCGGGCAGCCAACCTGCCGCGACCGGCGTCAGGCCTGGGCCGCGCGCGCCTCCTCGAACAGGCGCCGCAGGACCGTGTGGAGGATCCCGCCGTTGCGGTAGTACGCCACCTCCACCGGCGAGTCCAGACGGCAACGCGCCGTGAACGTGACGGTCGAGCCGTCGCCGCGCGTGGCGGTCACGCCGACGTCGGTCCGGGGCGCGAGGTCGTCGTCGATGTCGACCTCGTACGTCTCGGTGCCGTCGAGGCCCAGCGAATCGGCGTTCTCGCCGTCGGCGAACTGCAGCGGCAGCACGCCCATGCCGATCAGGTTGGAGCGGTGGATGCGCTCGAAGCTGGCGGCGATCACGGCCTTCGCACCCAGCAGGTAGGTGCCCTTGGCCGCCCAGTCGCGGCTGCTGCCCATGCCGTAGTCGTGACCGGCCAGAACGATGGTCGGCACGTCCGCAGCCTGGTAGCTCCGTGCCGCGTCGAAGATGAACTTGACCTCGCCGTCGAAGAAGTCGGTGGTCCAGCCGCCCTCGGTACCGGGCGCGAGCTGGTTCTTGAGGCGGATGTTCGCGAACGTGCCGCGGGTCATCACGCGGTCGTTGCCGCGACGCGAGCCGTAGCTGTTGAAGTCCTTCTGCGCGACGTCGTGCTCCTTCAGGTAGCGACCGGCGGGGGTGTCCGGAGCGATCGCGCCGGCGGGACTGATGTGGTCCGTCGTCACCGAATCGCCGACCTTCACGAGCACGCGAGCGCCCTCGATCGGCGCGATCGCCGCGACCTCGGGATCCATCCCCTGGAAGAACGGCGGCTCCTGGATGTAGGTGCTGGACTCGTCCCACTCGAACAGCTCGCCGCCACGGACGGGGATCTCGTTCCACTGCTCGTTCGACGCCTCGATCCCGTCGTACATCCGGCGGAACGTCCCTGGGTTCATGGCCGCCTCGAGGTGCTGCGTGATCTCGCTGGTGTCGGGCCAGAGGTCCTTCAGGAAGACGGGCCGGCCGTCCGCGTCGTGGGCGAGGGGGTCGTTCACGAGGTCGATGTCCACCGTGCCCGCCAGGGCGTACGCCACGACGAGGGGCGGGCTGGCCAGGTAGTTCGCCTTGACGTGCGGGTTGATGCGGCCCTCGAAGTTGCGGTTGCCGGAGAGCACGCTGGCCGCGACGACGTCGCTGGCCCGGATCGCCTCGGCGACCGGCTCGGGCAGGGGGCCCGAGTTGCCGATGCAGGTGGTGCAGCCGTAGCCGACGAGGTAGAAGCCGACGTTCTCGAGGTGCGGCATCAGGCCGGTCTCGGTCAGGTACTCGGTGACGACCTTGGAGCCGGGCGCCAGGCTGGTCTTGACCCACGGCTTGGCGTGCAGGCCCCGCTCGGCCGCCTTCTTGGCCACCAGGCCGGCGGCCAGCATCACCGACGGGTTGCTGGTGTTCGTGCACGACGTGATCGCCGCGATGACGACGTCGCCGTGGCGGATCTCGTGACGCTCGCCGTCCAGCTCGAAGGTCGCGGAGGCGCCCATGTCCGCGTCGCTCAGCGCGAAGCCGCGCTCGGCGTGCGGCTTGCGCAGGTCGGCGTGGAACGTGTCCTGCATGCGGCTCAGCAGCACCCTGTCCTGGGGACGCTTGGGGCCGGCCAGCGCGGGCTCGACGGTGGACAGATCCAGCCGCAGCGTGTCCGCGAACGCCGGATCGGGGGTCCCGACCTCGTGGAACAGGCCGTTCGCCTTGGCGTAGCGCTCGACCGCTTCCACCTCGTCGTCCAGACGCCCGGTCTGCCGCAGGTAGCGCAGCGTCTCGTCGTCGATCGGGAAGAACCCCATGGTGGCGCCGTACTCGGGCGCCATGTTGGCGAGCGTGGCGCGATCGGGGACCGTCATGCCGGCCAGGCCGGAGCCGTAGAACTCGACGAACTTGCCGACGACGCCCTTCTCGCGCAACATCTGCGTGACGACCAGCACCAGGTCGGTCGCGGTGGCGCCTTCGGGCAGCTCGCCGGCCAGCTCGAAGCCGATCACCTCGGGGGTGAGCATGTAGATCGGCTGCCCGAGCATGACGGCTTCGGCCTCGATCCCACCGACACCCCAGCCGACGACGCCCAGGCCGTTGATCATGGTGGTGTGGCTGTCGGTGCCGACCAGGCTGTCGGGGTAGACGACGTCCAGATCGCCGTGCGGGCGGCTCTGCACGCCCTTGGCGAGGTACTCGAGGTTGACCTGGTGGACGATGCCCGAGGCGGGGGGAACGACGGAGAAGTTCTCGAACGCCGCCTGGCCCCAGCGGAGGAACTCGTAGCGCTCTCGGTTGCGCTCGAACTCGATCTCGGCGTTGTGGAGCAGCGCCAGCGGCGAGTCGTACTCGTCCACCTGGACGCTGTGGTCGATGACCAGGTCGACGGGCACCTGCGGGTTGATCTTGTCGGGCTCGCCGCCCATGCGGTGCATGGCGCTGCGTAGCGCGGCGAGGTCCACGACGGCGGGGACGCCGGTGAAGTCCTGCAGCACGACGCGGGCGGGCATGAACGGCACCTCGTCCTGCGCCGGCCGCTCGGCGTCGTACGCCGCGAGCTTGCGCACGTCGTCCGCCGTGACGACGAAGCCGTCCTCGTTGCGGAGCAGCGCCTCGAGCAGGACCTTGATCGAGAACGGCATGCGGTCGATCTGGCCGAGCCCCTGCTCTTGCAAGGTCGCGAGCCGGTAGTAGTACGCTTCGCCGGATCCGGTATCGAAGCGGTGGCGGGCACCGAAGCTGTTCTGGGACGTCATCGTTCCTCCTCGTGGCGGACGGTGCGCAGCAGGCACCGGCCATGGGCTCGCACCGCGGTGGCGGCGCGGCGTCCGGGCCGAGCGAAGGGGTCGGGACGGCCGGGACGGGCTCCCCTAGAGTGTCGTACGCTTCTAGGTGATATGAGCCGTTCTGAATCACGTTCCAGCCTGGGCGTCCCCCCTGCCGACCCCGCTGCCGACGCCGGCGACGCTTCCGATCCGTCCGTCGTGACCCGCACCGACGCCGAGGCGCGACGGACGGCCGTCGTGCTCGACGAAGAGCGTGCCCGGCTGCTTCTCGGTGCACGCACCCGCTCCCAGCTCGCACCGTTCCTGGGCGCCGCCCTCACCGTCGGCGAGGCGGCACGGCGCAGCGGCGAGAAGCCGAACACCGTGCTGCGGCGGGTCCGTCGGTTCGTGGACGCTGGTCTTCTGGAGGTCGCCGAGATCGTGCCTCGTCGCGGTCGGCCGATGCGGCGCTACCGAGCGGTCGCCGACGTGTTCTTCGTCCCGTTCGAGGCGGGGGCGGCGGGCGATCTCGAGGAAGCCCTCGCCGAGCGTGAGGCGTGGGTCGAGCGGCTGCTTCGGCGGGCCGTCGTGCGCGCGCGTCGCGAGGCGCTCGGGACCTGGGGCACGCGGATCTACCGCGACGAGCGCGGACGCGTCCAGGTGCAGATGGCGGTCCGTCCCGACGCCGACGTGGCGCCCGCAGGTCCCGAGGGGCCCGCGGTGCTGTCGGCCTGGCGCGACGGCCTGGAGCTGGACTACCCGGACGCCAAGCAGCTCCAACGCGAGCTGATCGAGCTTCTCCACCGCTATCAGCGCAAGCGTGGCGCCCAACGCTACGTGGTGCACCTGGGCCTCGCCCCGGTGTCGCCCGAGGACGCGTTCTGAGCAGCGACCGCGCCTGCGGCTCTATGATGCTGGCATGGTCTGGAACCCGATGGTCTGGAACCGAACGGCCTGGAACCGATCCGCATCGCTGGTCCTGGCGCTCCTCTTGATCGCTGGGGTCGCCTGTGCACCCTCCACGACGCGGCCGACGGCCTCCGGCGCCACCGGTGCGCGCCCGCCCGCCGCCTCGGCCACGCTGGGTCCGGTGGAGCGCACCGCCTGGGAAGCGTGGCTGCTCATGGAGCTCGGCCGGCTGCGGCTGGGCGTGTACGGTACGGAGGCCCTCGTCGACCTGGCGCTGCCCGCCGGCGTGCGCTGGACGGTGGTCGAATACGGTCCCGACGACTACGCGCTGGCCGTCACCAGCGACGGCACCGAGTCCGGCCTGCGCGTCGAGCCCGGCGGCGTCAGCGCGCTGCGGTGACGATCTCGTGATCGACGCGTGCTAGCGTCGTGAACGACCCTCCGGTGACGGACCGGCTGCCGACGCCGCCCCTCCACGCCACGACCCCTCTACGCCACGCTCCCCGGCGCTCGACCGACACGCTTCGCACGTCTCGTTCACGTCTCGACGGAAAGGAATCCCATGTCACCACACGTTCGCGTCCACCGTCCCAGCGGTCTCGCGCTGCTCGCTACCGCGCTGGTCGTTCTGGCGCTGCTACCGAGCGGCCTGGCCCAGAGCGCCGTTCCGCTGGAGCGTCTCGCGCCCGCCGAAACGGTCTTCGCCCTGGGCCTCACGCAAGGCGAGCTGCCCACCGACGATCTCGACGAGGCGTTCGCCGACCTGGACCTCGACGGCGCCAGGGCTGCCCTGGACGCGCTCGGGCCCGTGTTCGAAGAGCTCGGCGACTCCGCGCCGGGACTGCTGCAGGGGGCCGGTCCGGCGGCGATGTTCCTGCCCGGCCTTCTGGACATGGCCGACGACATGGGTGCGCCCGGCGATCTCGCCGGATCGCTGGGCGAGGCCTGCCCGGCGGCGGCCGACGTCGTCGCCGGTCTGGACGACGGCCACGTGTGGTCGAACGACCTGCTGCTCGCCGTCGCCGTCGACCGGTTCGCGCCGATTCCCGGCGTGCTGGCCGCGGCGCGCGTCGCCGACGACGCTCGCGATTCCGCCGACGCGCTTCATGACGCGCTTCTCGACTGCTTCGGCGGCGAGACGCTCGGCAGCGAGGGCGGCGTGGAGATGCACGTGCTGTTCGACGGCGAAGACCTGCCGCTCGTCGTCGCGCGCAGCGATGACCTGTTCCTGGCCGGCTCGCGCCCCGATCTGGTCCGCGGCGCGCTCCGCCGCGCCGCCGGGGCCGAGGAGCCGTCGCTGGCCGACCACCCCGCCGCCTTCACGGGCGAGCCCGTCTCGGGTGCGCGCGTGCTTTACGACGCGGCCGCTCTGGCCGACGTGATCGCCGGTGCGCTCCCGATCCCACCCGACGAGGAGGCCATCGTCGCGGCCGTCGACCGCGTCGCCGCGATCTTTCGCACCGTGGGCGCGGGCGGCTCGCGCATCGTGCTGGACGACGCGGGCTGGAGCGCCCTAGCGACGCTCGTTCCCGACGCGGACGGTGGCGACGCCGAGCTGTACGACCTGCTGACCTGTGCCACCTGCACGTCGGGCGAGCCGATGTGGGCGCCCGAAGGCGCCGTGTCGGCAAGCGGATCGAGCCTGCGACTGACCGCGTGGATGGACTGGCTGGACGGCGTCGTCGGCGACGTCAGCGCGGCGATGGGAGAGCCGACCACGGTCCGTGCCGCCCTTCGCGACGAGCTCGGTCTCGACCTCGACGCGCTGCTCCTCTCCTGGCTGGGCGACGAGATCCATACGGTGCGCCTCGATGCGTTCTCGCCCGACCTCGCCGACCTGCTGTACCAGCCCGCGTCGGCGACGATCGTTCCGGTGACCTCCGCGGCCGAGGCCGAAGCGGGGCTGGACGCGCTGTTCGAGGCGGTCTCGGCGTTGCCGTCGCTGCCGTCCGACATGGACGACTTCGCCACGCTCGGGACCATGCTCTCGGTCCGCGACGCCGAGATCGCAGGTGTCGCCGTCCGTCGCGTGCAGATCGGCCCGACGACGGACCTCGCCATCGGCGTCGTCGACGACCACCTGGTGATCGCCACGCCGTCCACCGCGTTCGCGGACGTCCTCGCGGTCGTCCAGGGCTCGGTCGGCGACGATCGCGACAGCGAAGGCTGGTCGGCGGTCGTGGACGCCTCGCCCGCCGGCCGTATCGGCTGGTCGTACGGCAACGGCGGCGCCGATCTCGCCGGGGTGGCGGAGACGCTACGCCTGGTCGCGCAGCCGATCGCCGCGAGCATCTCGATCGGCCTGTCCGCAGCGCTCGAGGAGGCGCGCAGCGAAGAGGCGACCACCGAGGCCGACTTCGGCTCGTTCGACGACGAGCAGCCGCTCGTCGACCTGAACGGGATCACCGGCTCGGGCGGTATCGGCGACGCCCTCCCGGTCGACGCGCGGCCACTGGCGCCCAACACTCCGGTCGACGCGGAGCTGGGACCCGACGCCACCCTGGCCGAGTTCGGCGAAACCGTCGACGTCTGGGGGCCGATGGTGGTTCCTTCCGGCACGGAGGCGTCGATCGTGATGACGTCCGAGCCGCTGGACACCTACCTGTACCTGTACGACGCCGAGACCGGCACGATCCTGGCGGAGAACGACGACGCCCCCTGGACCGATCGCTCGGAGATCCGCTTCCTCTCGGACGGCCGCGCACTGCTGGTGGGCGCCACGATCTGGGGCAGCAGCGGTCAGGGCGAGTACCGGATCGAGCTGATCGTCGACGAGGAGACCGTCGACGCGGAAGAGGACACGGACGGCGCCGAAGGGGCCGACGACGCCGCCAGCGACGACGCGGTCGAGGAGCCGCTCGCCGAGGTGCCGCCCTTCGAGGACCTGCTGACGCTGGTCGAGATCGGTCCCGAAGCGCTCGCGATCGTCGCCGACCGGCTCGGGCTGTCGTGGACGGTGACCACCAGCGACGACGGCACGATCCGGACCGAGCATCGTCAGGCGTTCGACTGGTGATCTTCGCCCGCCGTGATGGGCGCTTCCGCGCCCGTCACGGCCCTCGGGCTTCGCTGCTCGCAGCGACCGCGCGAACGGACGCCACGGAAAGACGCCAGGGAAAGACGCCACGAACCGACGGTGCGAACGACGATACGAACGACGCAGCGGGCGGCCCATTGGGCCGCCCGCTACGTTCGTGTCCTGTATCCGGTGCTCGGCGCCCGGCATCCGGCACCGGGCGCCTCGACAGCTAGCCGATCAGGCCGGCAGGTGCTTGTCCAGCCGAGCCTGGTACGCGCTCTTCGGCATGGCGCCGACGATCGTCTCGACCGGCTGGCCATCCTTGAACAGCATCACGGTCGGGATGGACATGACCCGGAACTTCATCGCGGTCTGAGGGTTGTCGTCGACGTTGAGCTTGCCGACCTTGACCTTTTCGGCGTAGTCGCGGCTGAGCTCCTCGATGACGGGGCCCACCATGCGGCAGGGACCGCACCAGGGCGCCCAGAAGTCGACGAGGACGAGGCCTTCCTTGGCGGTATCGACGAAGGTGTCGTCGGTGAGTTCGACCATTGTTTCGCTCATGATTCCTCCCGTGATTGGTGGTTCGTCGGCGAGCGACGCAGCGCGCCGCGCCTGGACTCGGGTGAGAATACGTCCGCGGGCGCCGCGGACGATGTCATACGTCGGACACGCTGCTAGGGACCTGCACGCGCCAAGCCACGAGCCGGTCGGCGGGATCGCCGCGACCCAGCTTCGGCGGCGTGAGCCCCAGGGCACGGTGGCCGCCCTTGACCGCGGCGCGGACCAGCGCACCCGGATTCGCATGCCGCCCGTGCCAGCGTGCCGCGGCCGCCACCTCCTCCTGAACGTCGAGCGACGGACTGGAGCCGCGCGAGTCGGTGCCGAACGCCACGCTCACGCCGTGACGCGCGTAGAGCTCCCACGGGAACCGCCCCGTCCGCAACGAGCGGTTCGAGCGTGGGCAGTGCACGACCGCGCTGCCCGCGCGCTGCACGGCGCGGACGTCGTCCTCGTCGACGTGCACGGCGTGCACCAGGGTGGGGCGGGCCTCGAGCACGCCGAGCTGCTCCAGGTACCCCACCGGCGAGCGACCCGACGGCCGGAAGTCGCCCAGAAGCGGCCCCATCAGCTCCCGCAGCGGACCGTCGCCGAGCCGGTGCAGCCGCGTCTCCGACGGCGACTCGGCCACGTGGATCTGCATCGGCAGGTCGTTCGCCGACGCCAGCCGCGCCAGCCTGACCAGCAGCGGAGCGGACACCGTGTGCGGCGCGTGCGGCGACACGCCGACGCGAAGCCCACCCTGTCGCTCCAGGGCGCGGAAGGCGCGCAGCCGCGCGACGGTGGCGTCGAACACCGCGTCCGCCTGGGCCGGATCGGGCGCGAACACCTCCCAGTACGCCACGCCCTGCAGCCCGGGCGTCTCCAGCAGCAGCCGCATGGTCGCCTCGTCCGCGACGATGTCGCCGAAGGTCGTCGTGCCCGCCGCGGCGAGCTCGGCCAGACCCTGCCGGGCCGCCTCGGCGCCACGTCGCCCGTCTCGTCCGTGACGGATCACCGCCCGGACGAACGCCTCGTAGTCGTCCTCGACGTGCGGCATGGTGGTGAGGTCGAGATGCAGGTGGGCGTTGACGGGCGCGGGCGAAAGCGCGAAGCCGGCGTCGGACTCCTCGGCGTCGGGCCAGCGCCTTGCCGCCTCCTCCGCGTCGCCGAGGAACAGCAGCCGCCGGTCGCCGTCCGCGTCCTGGACCACCGCGGCACCGTTCTGCACCGCCGTGCCGAGCCCGCCGTAGACGACCTGGGCCCGCAGACGCGTCCGGGTCAGGCTCACGAGAGCGGCGTCACGGGATCGGCGTCACGCGACCGGCCTACGCCGTGGGCTGCGGCTCGTCCACGCCCTGCGCGAGGGGCGCGAGGACGGCGTCGACGTCGGGGACCGCGATGATCTCGTAGAGGCTGCCCCGCTGCTTGGGGGTGTAGCCCGCCTCGACGATCTGCCGAACCATCTCGCGCTCGGGCGTGGCCCGGTGCTTGGCGCCCGCCTGCGACACGACGTTCTCCTCCAGCATGGTGCTTCCGAAGTCGTTGCAGCCGAAGTGCAGCGCCGTCTGCGCGACCTTGTAGCCCATCGTCGGCCAGGACGCTTGATGGTTCACGACGTTGTCCAGCACCAGGCGGGCGGTCGCGACGTTGCGAAGGTACTCGTGCGCGCCGGCGCCCGGCGCCTTGCCGTGGATGCGGACGCCCTCGGTCTGGAGCGTCCACGAGATGAACGCCGAGAATCCGTTTCCGTAGCGGGCCAGCGCGCGGTCCTGCTGGTCGCGGATCCGCATCAGGCTCTCGACGCGCTGGGCGTCGCTCTCGCCGAAGCCGATCACCATCGTCGCGGTCGAGTACAGACCCAGCGACTGGGCCTCGTCCATCACGGCGATCCACTCGCCTGCCGAGATGCGCGCAGGCGAGATGTGCTTGGCGTGCCGGACGTCGTCGACCAGCATCTCGCCGCCGCCGCCGGGGAGTCCGTCCAGCCCGGCAGCGGCCAGCTCACGCAGCACCTCGAGGGTGGTCATCCCGGTGTGCTTCGCCATGCCCTTGATCTCTTCGGGGCTGAACGACTCGACCCGGATCGTCGGGTGGCGCTCCTTGAGGTGCCGCATCAGATCCAGGTACCACGAGAACGGCAGCGTGGGGTGCACGCCGCCCTGCATCAGGACGCGGCTTCCGCCGACCGCTTCGAGCTCGCGAAGCTTCTCGGAGATCTGCTCGTAGCTCAGCACGTACGCGTCGTCCTGGCGGCGGGTGCGGTAGAAGCCGCAGAAGGCGCAGCCGATCGTGCAGACGTTCGAATAGTTCACGTTCCGGTCGATCAGGTAGGTGACGGTGTCCGGGTCGGTCCGCTGGCGCCGAACGGCGTCGGCGGCGCCGGCCAGCGCGAAGAGCGGGGCCCGTTGCAGCTCCACGGCTTGGTCGGCCGTGAGGCGTGCACCGGAGGCGGCGTGAGCCAGCAGATTCATGCCGGAGAGGATAGCACCGGGCCACCTTCGCTTCCGTGGCCCGGGGGACCGGATCTTCACGAGCGCGACCTGGGGATGTGTACCCCGCGTGCCGTGGCGACCGGAAGACGCGGAGCGAACGCGTCCATCGCGTCTTCGAGATTGTGTACCCGATTCCTCGCCGCGATAGACTGGGGAGGTGCCCGCGACTCCGCGATCTGGTCCGCGATCCACCGTCAGTCCTTGGCGCGCCGTGTTCGAAACGGTGCGTGACGCCGTCGGTACCCGGCGCGACGACCAGGGCGTGCTCGGCAGCATCAACTGGCTCCGCCGCCAGATGGAGGCGCGCGGAGCGAACCCGAACGTCGTGCGGAACATCATCTACCGCGACAAGGGGAAGCTGTCGGACAAACGCGTGCTGTTCGAGATCCTGCGCGAGCTGTGGGCGACCGCCAGCGACCAGCCGCTGAACGCGCCCGAGATCGAGGTGCTGCTCTCGCCGCACGCCAGCGCCGAGCAGGAGGTGCTGCAGCTTCTCGGCCGGGAGAAGCGGCGCGCGTTCCGCTCGTTCGTCCGTGCCGTGCGCGACGGCGAGCAGCCCAAGCTTCTCGTCACCGGCCGTCCCGGCTCGGGCAAGACGATGCTCACCGACTACATCCAGCAAGCGCTCCAGGTTCCGCCCGCCGCTCGGGCACGGGTGGTGCGCGCCGAGTTCGGGGGCGCGGGGCTCGGCACCACGCTGGCGCGCCTCGGCGAGCGTCTGGGGGTGAGGGGCGACGCGATGGAGGCGCGCCTGGCCAAGATCGGCACGGGCGGCGCCTACGCCGTCCAGGCGGACGCCCAGGCCGACGTCGCGCGTGCCATCCTCGATGCGCTTCGTGCCGACGACGTCCCGGTCGTGCTTCTCCTCCACGTCTCGCAGGCGCTTTCGCAGCAGGAGAGCCTGGGCACCGTTCCGCTACGCCTGAACACGCCCGAGGTCCCACGCGTCGGCGCGCCCGAGTGGCTCTGGTCCACCTTGATCGACCCGCTCTCGACCCTCCCGTCCACCAGCGTCCTCGTCTCGATGACGGATCTTCCTGCCAGGGCGCTTCAGCGTCCCGGCGGCTTCGGCGTCCCCGTCAAGCTGACGCCGCCCACCGCGGGCGAGGCACGCCGCTTCGTCAAGGCGCGATTGCCGCACCTGCCTGCCGGCCAGCAGGAAGAGATCGTCCAACGCGCCGGTCGATCGTTCGAGGAGCTCAGGACCCTCACCCTCCTCGCCGAGATCCGTGCGCCGCTTCCCGAGGAGGACGCCTCGGCGGCTTCCATCGCCCGGCTGAGCGACCTCGTGACCGGCGGCGGCGACGCCCGCCTCCGTGACTTCCTCGCCGCCCTGGCGGTCATCTCGCTGCCCGAGTTCCCCACCTTCCGCCTCGCCGACCTCACCGCGCTGCGGCCCGAGGAGCAAGGCGAGCCCAGCGAGCTCGAGCTCGCGTTCGTCGACGTCCTGCCGGGCGACGACGCTGACGAGGTTCGCTGCTTCTCGCGCCGACTGGTCCGCGCGCTGCGCGAGCGTCTGGCGCACGTCGATCCCGAACGGCACCGCCGGCTCCACGCGGCCGCCGCGGTGCGGCTTCGGGACGAGGCGGAGCGAGCGCCGGGAACGGAAACCGCCGCCAGGCACGTCCATCACCTCTACGAAGCACGTGACTGGGACGCCCTGATCGGCTGGATGCGACAGCACGGCGTGCCGCAGTCGCTGGCTCGGCGCGCCTGGCGCACGGCGCGCGAGGAGCTGGCCCCGACCGATCCGAACGCGTTCGAGCGCCTCGCCCAGGAAGTCGCCGCGCACTACGTCAAGCTGGGCTCGTACCAGCACGGCGACGCGTTGGACGCCTTCGGCGTGCTGACCGCCTCCGCGGACGAGCAGCGCAGGGCCTGGGCGGTCCTCAAGCAGGCGGAAGGCTCGGTGCTGCGCGGCCACTACGAATCCGCGCGCCAGGCGCTGGGGTCGTGGCCCGGCAGCGACGATCCCCTCATGTCCGCCGAGGCGGCGCTGGTGCGCGCCAGCATCGCCCGCTGGAAGGGCGAGCTCGAGACCGCCGCCCGGATCGTCGAGACCGAGGCGCGGCCGCGCGTCGCGACCCTCGAGGGCCGCGACGCGGCGCAACGACTGGGGCGCGCGAAGGTCGCGGTCTGGGCCGGCTTGATCCACAAGGATCGGGGCGATCTGGAAGCGGCGGCCCGCGAGTTCGCCAGCGTCGAGTCCGACGACGACCTGGTGCGGGCGCGCCTGGCGTTCCAGTCCGGCGACGTACGCATGGCGCTCGGGCGACTCGCGGACGCCTCGGGGAGCTTCGACGACGCCGTGCGCCTCGCGCAGCGAAGCGGCGCGCTCGGAAGCGAACGGACGCGCTACCTGGCTCGCCGCGCCACGCTGGCACGACGTCTCGGCGATCTTCATGCAGCGGAGGCGGACTTCGTCGCCGCGGACGCCATCCTCGACGCCGAGGCGGGCGACGAGGTCGAGCGAGGCTTCTGGAGCGCTCGCGTGGACGACGAGCGGGCGCTGCTGCTGCTGGCGCAGGGCCGTCACGACCAGGCGATCTCGCTGCTCGCCTCGACCGCCGCACGCTACCGGGCCTACGGCGACGCGCACGGCGTGGACGCCGCCTACCGGGTCGATCGAACGTCGCTGCGACTGGGCGTGGCCTACGCCGCGCGCGGCCTCGGCGTGGCCTGGGTGCCGCCGTTCCCGCAGCTGGACGACGGCCCTGCCAGGTGCCGAGACCTCCGGCAGGCCCGGACGCTGCTGCACGCGGTCGTGCAGCGGGTGCCCGACGGAGAGGAGGCGACGCAGGCGGCCGACGCTCTGGCACGCCATGCGCTGCTGGTCACGTCGCTGCTGGAGCCGACGGCGGACGCCCTGGCGCTGGTTCACCGGGCCGACCGGTTCTCGCGCTTCCCCTATTTGCGTGCCGAGGCGTCCGCCTACCGGGCCGCGGCCTTGCTTCGCGCCGGCCTGGCAGGTGCCGCGGGCGAGGCGGTGGACGACGCGTGGGCCGCGCTGCGCGCCGTCGGCGACCGTCGCGGCGATCCGGGGCTCCGCGCGTGGCTGCGTGCTCTGGCGCTCCGGACCCAAGTGGCGCACGGCGAGCCCGCTCCTCTGGCCACGACGCTAGGGCATCTGCTCGACGACGATCTCCCCGACACGATGCGCGCGGGCGCGCTGCGGGCGCTGGGGGAGGCGCTCGAGACGCACGACCGGTCCGACTGGCTGGTCCATCCGCGCTTCCCGGCGCCGCTGCGCGGCGCGTCGGTCGACGGGCTGCTCCGGCCCGGCGACCTGCTGGTCGACCGCTGGCGAGCGCACGCCCAGGACGGCGCTCTCCCGGCCGAGCTGCCGGCATGACCCAGGGAGCGCATGTCCGCGAGGTGACCGCGGACACGCCTCCTCTCCCCCTTCACGACGCGCTGGACGTGTTCCGGCCGCCCGCCCAGCAACACGCGGCGCTGATCGACATCGCGTCCGATCCCCACGGCCTCGTCGTCGTCGCCGAGGACGAGGCCCACACCGTCGGCTACCTGACCTTCCATCCACCCAGCGAGATCGAGACCTGGGGCGACGACCGCAGCGGCCGGCTGATCGAGCTCGGCGCCATCGAGGTCGCTCCCGACGTCCGGGGCGAGCGTCTGGCCGAACGGATGCTGGTGACGGCGTTCGACGGCGGGCGCTTCGACGGAACCGTCGTGTTCGCCACGCTGTACGCCTGGCACTACGACGTGGACCGGTCCGGCCTGGGATCGTTCGCCTACCGGCGCAGGCTGGAGCACCTGTACGGGAAGGTCGGCCTCGAGTCGATGCCCACCAGCGACCCCGAAGTGCGCGCCGATCCCGCCAACGCCCTCGTCGCGCGCATCGGACCCCACGCGCCCGACGCCGTCGTGCGCGAGTTCAACAGGCTGCGCACCCAGCCGCACCGACTGGGCCTATGAGCGGTTCGCGGTATCGTGGGGCGACCCGAGGAGGACCATGCTCGTACGAGACATCATGACGCGACCCGTGGTCGCCATCGGCCCCGACGAGCCGATCGGCGACGTCACCGCCCTGATGGCGCAGCGACGCCTTCGGCACTTCCCCGTCGTGGACGAGGGTCGCCTGGTCGGCATCGTCTCCGACCGCGACCTGCGCACCGTCGGTAGCCGGCATCCCAAGGCCCGGCCCGACGTCGGCGTGACCGACCCGGTGCGGGCGTTGATGACCACGTCGGTCTGGACGGCCCACCCGTTGGACCCGATCGACGAGGCAGCCAGCGTTCTCCGCTATCACGCCATCGGCGCCATGCCGGTCATGGACGAAGGCGACATGGTCGGCATCGTCACGGCCAGCGACTTCCTCGACGCCCTGGTCGAGATGACCGGCGTCGGCCGAGCATCGACCCGGCTGGAGGTCGAGCTCCCGAACCGGCCCGGCGCCCTGGCCGGACTGTTGGACCGCATCGCCGCGCGCGGAGCGAACGTCGCGAGCGTCCTGACGACCCGTAGCGAGCCCGACGTCGTCGCGTTCGTGCTGCGCGTCGGCACGATGGACGGCCGTGGGCTGGCCCGCTCGCTTCGCGAGGCGGGCTACGAGATCGGCTGGCCGCTCGAGCGCGAGCCGTCGTCCGGTCCCGAGCCGACGTGAGCGACGACGCCGCCGCTGCGGAGCCCAATCTCGACGCTGCGTTCGTCTACGCCCCCCACTTGGCCAGCTGGACGCTGTCGGCCGACCACCCCTTCAAACCGGTCCGGCTGGCCTTGGTGAAGGACCTGCTCGAAACCGCCGGCCTCCTGCATCCGCACGAGATCGTCGCGCCCGCAAGGCTCCGGGCGGGCGAGCTCTCTCGCGTCCACGACGCGGAGTACCTCGAGATGGTGGCGCGGGTCTCGCGGGGGGAACGCCCCGAGGAGGCGTTCAGGTTCGGGCTCGGGACGGCCGACACGCCCGTGGTGGACGGCTTGCACGAGAGCGTCCAAGCCGTCTGCGCCGCCACCGTCACCGCGATGCAGCTGGTGATCGACGGTCGCACCAAGCGCGCCGCGACCTTCTCGGGCGGGCTGCACCACGCCATGCCGGACCGGGCGTCGGGCTTCTGCGTGTACGACGACCTCGCCCTGGCGATCCTGCGCGCCACCGATCACGGGCTCCGCGTCGCCTACCTGGACCTCGACGCGCACCACGGTGACGGCGTCCAGCACGTGTTCTACGACCGTGCCGACGTGCTCACCATCAGCGTGCACGAGTCCGGGCGCTACCTATTCCCAGGGACCGGGCACAGCTACGAGCTGGGCACCGGCGCGGGACGAGGGCTGTCGGTGAACCTCCCGCTGGAGCCGTTCACGGAGGACGACAGCTACCTCGAGGCGTTCGACGAAGTCGTTCCGCGGGCGCTTCGCGCCTTCGCGCCCGATCTGCTGCTGGTGCAGGCCGGCGCCGATCCGCACCGCGACGATCCGCTGGCCGACCTGTCGCTCACGCTGAGCGGCATGCGCGACGTCTACCGCCGCGTCGCGGCGCTGGCGGACGAGCTCACCGGCGGCCGCTGGATCGTCACGGGCGGCGGCGGCTACGAGACGTTCTCGGTGGCGCCGCGCGCCTGGGCGCAGGCCTGGTCGGCGATGACCGGTCGCGACGTTCCCGACCGCCTGCCGGACGCCTGGCGCGAGCGCTGGCGCGACGCCGCAGGAGGACCGCTTCCAGGGCGCGCCCTCGACGGTCCCGACGACTACCCGCCGCAACCGAGACGCCTGCAGGTGCAGGGGCACAACACCGCCGTCGCCAAGCGTCTTTCGGCCGTTCTGGAGCCGATCTGGCGGGACCACGAGGCGATGCGGACGGGCGCGACCACGCGCCAGGAAGGAACGTCATGAAACTCGGATTCGTCGGACTCGGAACGATGGGCGCCCCGATGGCGCGACGGCTTCTGGACGCGGGCCACGAGGTCACGGTCCACAACCGCACGCGCGCACGCGAGGAGCCGCTGGCCGACGCCGGCGCCGCACGCGCCGCGACCCCCAGGGAGGCGGCCGAGGGGAACGATCTGGTCATTACGATCGTCGGCGACTCGCCGGACGTCCGCGAGGTGGTGCTCGGTCCCGACGGCGTCGCGGACGGACTGGCCGAGGGAGCGATCGTGATCGACATGTCCACCATCTCGCCCGACGTCACCCGCGAGATCGCCGAGGCGTTGCGCCTGCGGGGGATCCACATGCTGGACGCTCCCTGCTCCGGTGGCAGCGAGGGGGCGGCCAACGGAACGCTCTCGATCATGATCGGCGGCGACGAGGACGTCCTGGAGCGGGCCAGGCCCGCGCTCTCCGTGCTGGGCACGACGTTGACGCGCGTGGGCGAAGCGGGCGCCGGCCAGCTGTGCAAGGCGGTGAACCAGGTGGTGATCGCCGGCACGTACGCCGCCGTCGCCGAGGGCCTGGCGCTCGCGATGCGCTCCGGCATCGACACCGAGGCGGCGCTGCAGGCGCTGTCCGGAGGTGCCGCGGGATCGTGGGGCTTGACGAACCGGGGACCCAACATGCTGCGGGGCGACTACCCGCTCGGGTTCCGGACGCGCCTCCACCGAAAGGACCTCGGCATCGCTCTGGACGCGGCCCGCGAGCGCGGCGTGCCGTTGCCGCTGACCGCATGGGTCGAGCAGGCCGAGACCGTCCTGATCCGGCGTGGCTTCGGCGACGAGGACGTCAGCAACATCGCGCGCCTGGCGCGGGAAGCGGCCGGCGTCGATCCGGGCGAGGCATGAGCGACGCCCACGTCGCTCGCCGCATCGGCCAGGACGCCTACGAACCTGGGGCGGGCGCGCGCGCGAACGTCCATACGCGCGACTCGCTGGCGTCCGCGGGACCTGCGTCCGGGTAGACGACCACCTCGACCGGCGCGAACCCGGCGATCCCCAACAGGCGTCGCAGATCGTCCGGGTCGTACGGTCGTTCCTGATGCACCTCGGTGAACGCGCCTTCGGGTCCGTCGCAGTACGCTTCGACGGTGGCCAGCTCGGTGGCGGGATCGTAGCGGTGAAGCCAGCGGTAGTACACCTCTCCGGCCCACCCTTCCGCCCGGTCGTCCTCCCACAGCCGTTGCAGACCGACGCGCGTGTTCGCGTCGAACACGAACCAGCCGCCCGGCTCCAGGTGACGCCGGACCTGGCGCGCCATCGCCACGAACGCCTCGTCGCTGAGCAGGTTGTTCAGCGCGTCGAAGACCGAATACACCAGCGCGTAACGGTCCGGCAGCTCGAAGTCGCGCACGTCCCCGAGGTGGAACGCGGCGTGCGGCAGCTTGGCGCGCGCCACCTCGAGCATCTCCGGCGACGCGTCGAGGCCGTCGACGTCGAATCCCCGCTCGACCGCCGGTGCGGTGGCGTTCCCGGTGCCACAGCCGAGATCCAGCAGGCGACCGCCCGCGAACCCGCGAAGCGTCGCCTGCCGCAGGACGAACGCGACCCAGTCGTCGTACTCGACGTCCGCCATGATGGCGTCGTAGACCTCGGCGAGACGGGTGAACGGTTGCGCATCCACGAGGCGAAGCGTACCCGAGCGGGCGGTGTCGCGATCGCGCGGTGTGGCGATGTCGCGTGCAGCCCGTCACGGCATCGCGAGCACGACCTTTCCGACGGTCGCGTTCGCGCGCAGGAGCTCGTGGGCGCGCTCGGCCTCGGCGACGGGAACCGTCTCGTGCACGACCGGCACGATCCTCCCCGCCTCGAGCGCCTCGCCGAACCTGGCGACGAACGCGTCGCGCAACGTGATCTTCTCGTCCAGCGGCCGGGACCGCAGCGTGGACCCCTTCAGCGTCAGGCGCTTGCGCATCGCCACGCGCACGTCGACCTCGACCTGCGCGCCCGACAGCGTCGCGATCCAGACCAGCCTGCCTCCGGTGCCGAGGAGCTCGAACGCCGCCGTCGCCGTGTCCGCGCCCACCATGTCCAGGATCACGTCGACGGAGCCCCAAGCGTCCCGTAGCCGCTCCGGCCAGGCAGCGTCGCGACGGTCCAGGGCCGGGTCGGCCCCCAGCGCGGAGCAGCGATCCACCTTGCCTGCGCTGGAGGTGGTGGCGACGCGCGCACCCACCTCGCGGATCTGTTGGATCGCCGCCGTACCCACCCCGCTGGCGCCACCGTGGACCAACACCCGCTCGCCGGGTCGCAGTCCCGCCTCGAGGAACAGGTTCAGGAACGCCGTCAGGTGCACCTCGGGAAGCGACGCCGCTTCGGTGTCGACCAGGCGCGACGGCGTCGGCATCAGCATCCGCGCGGGCACCGCGGCCAGCTCGGCGTAGCCGCCGCCCGGCAGCAGCGCGCAGACCCGGTCGCCGGGACGCCACGGGCTTCCGTCCGGCGCGTCGAGCACCTCGCCGGCCACCTCGAGACCCAGGATCTCGGACGCCCCGGGAGGGGGCGGATAGCGTCCAGCACGTTGCGCGAGGTCGGCGCGGTTCACCCCTGCAGCACGCACGCGGAGCAGCGCGTCGTGCGGGCCGGGAACAGGGTCGGGCACCTCCGCCCAGCGGAGCGCGCCATCGGAATCGACGATCGCCTTCATGGTCCTTGCCTACCACGTCATGGCGGTCGTCCGGCGCGGGCGGGGGTCTGGTAGCGTGACCCCATGATCGGCGTCGACCTCGGCACCACCAACGTACGTATCCACGTGAAGGGGCGCGGCGTCGTCCTTCGCGAGCCGGCCGTCATCGCCGTCCTGAAAGGCACGACCGACATCAAGGCCGTCGGCCAGGACGCCTACCGCATGCTGGGGCGCACGCCCGGCTCCATCACCGCGATCCGGCCCATGGCGGACGGCGTCATCGCCGACTACACCCTCACCGAGCGGATGCTCAAGGCGTTCGTCGGCAAGATCCTCACCGGCCCGAGTCGGTTCCTGCGCCCCACCATCATGGTGTGCATTCCCTCGGGCATCACCGAGGTCGAGCGTCGGGCCGTCCTGCAGGCGGTTCACGAGATCGGGGCGCGCAAGGCGCTGCTGATCGAGGAGCCCGTCGCCGGCGCGATCGGGGCCGGGATCGACATCGCCGAGCCGGTCGGGTCGATGGTCATCGACGTGGGAGGCGGAACGACCGACCTCGCGGTGATCAGCATGGGCGGCATCGTGGTCTCTGAAAGCTTGCGCATCGCGGGAACGCACTTCGATCGGGACGTCATCGGCTGGGTGAAGGACCACCACAACCTGCTGATCGGCGAGCGCACCGCGGAGCAGATCAAACGCGAGGTCGGTGCGGCCACGCTGGCCCCTGGAGAAGAGTCGACCTCGATCGAGGTCCGCGGCCGAGACCTGATCGACGGCATGCCGAAGACGGTTCGCGTCACGACGAACGACGTGATCGAGGCGCTCGCGAGCTCGCTCGACAAGATCGCTGGCGCGTTGCGGAAGGTCCTCGAGCAGGCCCCACCGGAGCTGGTGAGCGACGTGATCGACCGTGGCATCGTCTTGACCGGCGGCGGCGCGCAGCTCCGCAACCTCGACCTGTTCCTGAGCCGCGTGACCGACATCCCCGTGGGCCTCGCGGACGATCCGGAGGACTGCGTGGTGATAGGAACGAGCCGCGCGCTGGACATGGCGGACGTGCTTCAGGACGCGCGGCGACGCGGGGGCGTCTTCCACTGAGCGACCGCCGCTGGCTCTAGGGCGCCGGGTCCGCTCGATCGACACCCGATCCGTCCGCCCCCTCCGCCGGCTCGTAGCGCCGGTAGTGGTAGGCGTGGTGCACCGTGAATCCCAAGCGCCGATACAGGCGCAGCGCCGCGTCGTTGCGGGCGTCCACCTGCAGGTAGGCGGCGTGCGCGCCGGCCGCACGCGCACGGCTCAGGGCCGCGGCGACGAGCGCCCGCCCATGGCCCCGGCCGCGGGCGTCAGGAACGGTGGCCAGAGAGAACAGGCCGACGCAGCGCCGCTTCGGGTCGAGCACGGCGAGGCCGGCCGCGACGGCTCGACCGTCGTCGTCGCGAATCGCGAGATGCCAAGGAACGAGTCCGGCCTCGGTCAGCGCCGCGGCCCGCATCTCGGACCACGCCGCCGTGCCCGGCACGACGACGTCCTGGACCTCCTGGTAGCCGGCGTCGGGGCGCTGGGCGACGCGCACGTCGCCGGCCCCGGCGGCAGCCGGTTTCTCCGGCAGCCGTTCGAGGCCGTGATGAAGGACCGACGCCCCCGGCTCTCTGTGCCATCCTCGGCGGCCCAGCTCGTCGTCCAGCCGAGGGGGCTTGGCAGCGACGGTGAGCTGGACCCGCGGGACGACGCCGCGCGACCGGTAGAACGCCTGGACCTCGTTCAGCTTGTCGGCCAGCGGCCGCTGGCCACGCGCTTCGGGCAGAACGCTGTTGCCCCGGCGCGTGACGCCACGGTTGTAGCGCAGGCGCCAGCCGTCGGAGAGGACCTCCTCGGCCGGCGCGAGCGCGTCCGCTGCCGCCGCTTCGAGCTCGGCGATCCGGCGCAGCGTGGGGTCCAGCAGGTCCATGCCGGCCACCGGGCCCGGGTCCTGCTCGGCGTCAGCCGTCGCCGATGCCGACCAGGGTGAGCTGGAAGGTCAGCGGCTGGCCGGCCAGGGGGTGGTTCGCGTCCAGCGTGACCTGCTCCTCGTCCAGCTTGGCGACCGTCACCGGAACGGCGCGGCCGTCGGGCTGCTGGAGCTGCAACGGCGTGCCGACGTCGACCTCGAGCTCGTCGGGAAGCTGCTCGCGCGGGACGTCGAGCAGAAGGTCCTCGCGGCGCGCGCCGTAGGCGTCGTCCACGTCGATGCGGGCCTCCTTGCTCTCGCCGACCTCCATGCCGATCGCGGCCTCTTCGAAGCCGGAGATGACCTGGCCTTCGCCGAGGGTGAAGGCCAGCGGCTCGCGACCCTCGCTGCTGTCGAAGACGGTGCCGTCGTCGAGCTTGCCTGTGTAGTGGATCTGGACCGTATCGCCCTGCTTGGCGGTGGGCATGGGGAACCTCCCCGGGGGCTCGCGCCCCGTCGTCGGATGCGGATGCGCGGGCCGGACCGTTCGTTCGGCCCCGTCGCACACGGAGGGTGCCACGGACGGACGGCGCAGCATGTCGCGCGGCCTGCGGAGCGCCCCGGCCCAGCGGCTGCTCAGAACCCGAGCGCCAGGCCGTCCTTGCGCGGGTCGCTTCCCGCCACGTACCCCCCGCCGGGGAGCCGCTCGATCAGCTGCGCGCCGCCGAACGCGAAGCTCGCCTCGGGCGCGGTCGCCGTGACGTCGTGCCCCATGGCCGTCAGCGCTGCGACGACGTCCGTGTCCGACGCCCGCCTCGACCGCCACGGTGCGCCCCTCGACGACGCGCCAGCGCGGCGCGTCGGCGGCGGCCTGCGGGTTCTGCCCCCAAGCGACGGTCCTCAGCACCATCTGCACGTGCCCCTGGGGCTGCATCGGGCCGCCCATCACCCCGAAGCTGCTGCGCGGCCGGCCCCCTTCCGTCAGGAACGCCGGAATGATGGTGTGGAACGGCCGTTTCGACGGACCGACCCGGTTGGGGTGGCCCTCCTCCAGCGTGAAGCCCGCGCCGCGGTTCTGGAGCGAGATGCCGGTGCCGGGCACCACCACGCCCGAGCCGAAGCCGTAGTAGTTCGATTGGATGAACGACACCATCCGGCCTTCCGCGTCGGCGGCGGTCAGGTACACGGTGCCGCCCCGCTTGGGAACGCCGTGCGTCGGCGCGCCCGCGCGATTCGGGTCGATCGTGGCGGCGCGCGCTGCGAGGTAGCCGTCGTCCAGAAGCTCGTCCGGCGTGACGTCCAGGTGGCCCGGGTCGGCGACGTAGCGGTACGCGTCGGCGAACGCGAGCTTCATCGCCTCGATCTGGAGGTGGAGCGCATGGACCGAGTCCGGCTGGGCGTCCGCGACGTCTGTGTGACGCAGGATGCCCAGCGCGATCAGGGCGGCGAGGCCCTGACCGTTCGGCGGGATCTCGTGCAGCTCGGTGCCGCCGAACGCGGTCGAGATCGTCCCGACCCAGTCCGGCCGGTGCGCGTCCAGATCCGACGCGTCCAGCAGGCCCCCGCCGGCCCGAACGTGCCCCGCGATCCGCTCGGCCAGCGCACCCCGGTAGAACGCCTCGCCGTTCGTCTCCGCGATCGTTGCCAGCGTGTCGGCCTGATCGTGGAACCGCCAGATCTCGCCGGCACGGGGCGCCCGCCCGCCGGGCAGGAACGCCTGGGCGAAGTCGGGGCGCGAGCCGAACGCCTTCTCCGAGAGCGACCAGGCGCGCGCGGTGATCGGCGAGACGGGGAATCCGTCGCGTGCGTACCCGATGGCCGGCGCGAACAGGTCGCCGAAGGGGAGCGAGCCGAAGCGGCGGTGCAGCTCGACCCACGACGACACCGCGCCCGGCGTGGTGACCGAGTCCTCGCCACGGAGCGGAACGGCGTCCATGCCGTCGAACCGCTCCGGCGTCAGCGTGGCGGGGCTTCGCCCCGAGGCGTTCAGGCCGTGCAGTCGCTCGCCGTCCCAGAGGATCGCGAACGCGTCGCTGCCGATGCCGTTGCTGGTCGGCTCGACCACGGTGAGCGCGATCGCCGTGGCCAGGGCGGCGTCGACGGCGTTGCCGCCCTTGGCCAGCATGCGCAGACCGGCGGACGCGGCCAGCGGCTGGCTGGTGGCGACGACGTTGCGCGCCAGGACCGGCATGCGCTGCGAGGGGTAGGGGGTGGCGGGATCCATGGGTCTCCTTCGGGGCGGGGCGAGAGGTCAGCGCAGGAAGATCAGGCCGGTCACGCCACCGGCGACGATGAGAACGGCGGGATGCACGCCGAAACGGATGGCCAGCGCGAACGCGCCGACGGCCAGCGCCCACAGCGCCCAGTTGGCCAGCCACTCGGGCGGAGCTCCGAAGGCGCGCGGGGCGAACTCCCAGACGACCAGCGCCAGCAGCGCGATCACGACGGGGCGCACGCCGCGCAGGAACGCCCCGAACAGCGGCGACTCGCGGTAGCGGAGGTACAGGCCGCCCAGGGCGATCATCGCGAGGACCGTGGGGACGGTCACGCCGACCAGGCCCGCGGCCGCGCCGGGCCAGCCGGCGACCTTGAATCCGACGTAGCCGGCCATCTTCGTCGCGATCGGGCCGGGAAGGGCGTTGCCGAACGCGAACGCGTCGAGGAACTCCTCCTTCGTCAGCCAGCGCTGAACGTCGACGACCTCTTCCTGAATGAGCGGAATCATCGACGGTCCGCCGCCGAACCCGAACAGGCCCACTTTGGCGAACGACCACAACAGCTTGAGCGTCTCCATGGCGTGGCGAGTCTACCCGGGCCGCGGCTCGCTCGACGCCGTGCGGATCGTCACCGCACGAGTCAGCGGCCCGATCTGCAGCATCCCGAAAGCGATCCCCAGAGCGGCCGTGGCGAGAAGCGCCGTGAGCGTCGTCGCGCTCTGGCCGGTCGCCCAGGCGAACGCGACGAACCACGTCGGCGTCGACAGCAGCACCGCCGAGAGAAGCGTCTGCGACAGCGCCGCGCTACGGGCGACCCGGAGTCGACGCTGATCGTCGCGGTCGGTCGCCGTTCCGCCCTCCGGGTCGGCGCGTCGGTCCGCACCGGGATCCTGGTCGCCGCCGATGGGCCCGCCGGCGGCTTCGGGATCGTCCCGGTGGAGCACCAGGCCACGCGCCAGGCGGCCGGCCTGGCGTACCCCGTAGGCGGCGACCGCGCCGCCCAGCGCGACTTGGGCGCCCGCGGCGAGGATCGACACCAGCGCGATCCACGGGCTCGGTGCCACGTTGCGGCCGGCCAGCGCGACCGCGCCCAGGGCCACCGCCGCTGCGACCGTCGCTTGGGCCGCGAACGTCGCCAGGAACGCGCTGCGCAATACGGATCGCGCCGCCCCAGGCGGGACGGCACGATCGTTCAGATAGGCACGGAGCTCGGCCGCGAGCCGGCCGAGGCGGCCATCCGGCTGGGCGTCACCCGGCGTCGCGCGGCTCAGTGGCCTTCGTTCTCCTCGGACTGATCGGAGAGCCAGATGCCCAGAAACGAGAAGGCCCCCGCGGCAACGGTCATGCCGATCAGGACGAGGACCGAGTAGAGAGTGATCGAAGCGAGCGTTCCCACGGTCAGGAGTGTACCCCACGCCCGATCGTGGTCGCGCGCCGCATCACCGGCGAGCTGGGCGACGACAGACGCAGGAACCGGCGCAGCAGCAGCACGGCCGCCACGCCCAGCCCCGCCACGAGGCCCGCCCACAGACCCCGCCCCTCGTAGCCCAGCGGGAACGCCAGCAGCGTCGACACCGTCATGCCGATCAGCCAGTACGCCACCAGCGAGATCACCATCGGCACGCGCGTGTCGCGCAAACCGCGCAGCGCGCCCGACGCGGCGACCTGGACGCCGTCGACGACCTGGAACAACGCCGCGATGCTCAGGAAGGAGACGGCGTAGCCGATCGCGTCGGCGTTCGCCGGGTCGTTCGGGTTCAGGAACACCGCGGCGACCAGGCGCGGCGCGAACCGGAACAGCGCGGCCGTTCCGAGCATCACCGCCACCGCCGAGTAGATCCCCGTCATGCCCGCCCGGCGCACCCCGGCCGCGTCGCCACGGCCGACCGCCTGACCGACGCGGACCCCGGTCGCGATCGCCAGGCCGACGGGGATCATGAACGTGACCGAGGCGGCCTGGATGGCGATCTGATGCCCCGCCAGCGCCGCTTGGCCGAACAGGCCCATCAGCAGCGCCGTGAACGAGAACAGCCCTCCTTCGAAGCCCAGCGTCAGGCCGATCGGCCAGCCCACCACGAACAGCTCGCGCAGCACGGTCGGATCGGGGTGCCTCAGCCCCCGCAACACGCGGTAGGCGCGGTAGCGCACCGCGACGTACGCGCCCGCCGCGATCGCCATCACCGCGTACACGATGGCGGTCGCGACGCCGGTTCCGACCAGGCCCAGCTCGGGAAATCCCCAGCGGCCGAACATGAACGCGTTGTTGGCGGCCACGTTGAGCGCGATGCCGACGAACAGCACGACCATGACCGGTCGCGTGTCGGACAGGCCCTCGAGGAAGCCGCGCAGCGCGGTCAGCAGCAACGAGGGCAGGAAGCCGAACGCGGCGGCCCCCAGGTAGCCGGCCGCCAGAGCCGCCGCCTCGGGCTCCTGCCCCAAGGACAGCAGCAAAGGCTCGGCGGAGCGGAACAGGACGAAGCCGGGCACCGCGAGCAGCCCTGCGAGCCAGAGACCCTGCCGAGCGGCGCGCCCGGCACCGTCCAGGTCGCCCGCGCCGAACGCCTGCGACACCAGCGGCGCGACCGAGAACAGCACGCCCATCGAGACGATCGAGACCAGCTGGAACACCACGCTGCCCAGCGCGATCCCGGCCAGCGCGTCTTGGCCGAGCCGGCCCGCCATCAGCGTGTCGACGAAGCTCATGCTCATCTGCGCCAGCTGCGCCAGGATCAGCGGTCCCGCGACCCCCATCAGGTCCAGAAGCTCGCGGCGTACGAGGAGGAGGGAGGGCCGACGCATCCGCCCACCATACGTCAGCCCCCGCTGGCCGCCCCGACCGTCCGCGACGAGGGTCGGCGCCGTTCACCCGCGCCCCTGGGAGCCGCGGTAGCATCGCGCCATGGTTCGAGGTCTCCTGGTCGTCCTGGTCCTTGCCGTCGCGGCGTTCGCCGCTCTCTGGAGCTTCGGCGTCGTCGGGCTCCCGGGCGGATCGCCGCCTGTGGCGGGGGCGACGGAGCAGGCGGCGCTGCTCGACGCGGCCGAAAGCGGCGATCCCGCCGCGATCCGGCTGGCGCTGGGCGAGGGTGCGCCGGTGGACGGCACCGACCCGTTCGGCCGGACGGCGCTGATGCTGGCGGCCGCCGGCGGTCACGACGACGCCCTTTCGGCGCTTCTCGCTGCGGGCGCCGACGTGCACGCCCAGGCCGACAGCGGCTGGACGGCGCTGATGTTCGCCGCCGACGCCGCTCCGACCGCCTCGACCCCGCTCCTGCTGCTGAACGCCGGCTCCGACCCGCACGTCGCGGACGCCGAGGGTCGCCGCGCGTTGGAGCTGGCCGCGGACAACGCCGCCGTCCGCAGCAGCGGGCTGTGGTCCAGGCTCGAGGAGCTGACCGAGTGGCCGGCCTCGCTCCGTGAGCTCCGCGACGGCGAGGCGTTCGCACGCGGGTGGCCGTCCGCGTACCTGCTGCCGATCGAGGGGGCCACCATCAGCTCGCGGGCCAGCCATCTGCCCGGCTCGCCGCGGGCCTACCGGAACGGCACGCACGAGGGGTTCGACTTCTACGACGGCACCGTCAGCGTCGACATCGCGTACGGCGCGGAGCAGCGCGCCGTCGCGTCCGGCGAGGTGATCCGCGCCGACGTGGACTACCAGGAGCTGGACCAGGCGGCGTACGACGATCTGATCGATGCGGCCGTGGGATCGCTCGACACGCCTCCCGAGGTGCTGGACGCGCTACGCGGGCGGCAGGTCTGGATCCGGCACGCGGGCGGCTTCGTGACGCGCTACGCGCATCTGTCCGGTGTCGCCGAGGGCATCGTGGCGGGCGCGCCCGTGGCCCAGGGCGCCGTCATCGGGTTCACCGGGAACTCGGGGACCGTGGAGGCCGCGCAAGGCACGGAGGACGATCCGCATCCGCACGTCGAGATTTGGCGCGGCGACGAGACGTACCTGGGTCAGGGGCTCGAGCCGGGCGAAATCTACGCCATCGCCGCGCAGGTGTTCGGCGTGGACGCCCTCCCGCCGTTCACGGACGGTGGGCTGCGCTTCTGACACGACGGTGCGCGCATAAGGTTCGCGCCTGACGATACGCACGAGACGGTCCGCACGAGACGGTCCGCACGAAAACGCGCCCCCGGAAACGGTCGGGGGCGCGTTCGTTCGATCGATCGGCTCACGCCGAGCGTCTCGGAGCTCAGTCGCGCGAGATCGCGATCTTCTTGACCTTGGCCTCTTGCACCTTCGGCATCGAGAGCGTCAGCAGGCCTTCGTGAACGCGGGCGGTGACGGCCTCGGCGTCGACGCCGGCAGGCAGCTTGATGGTGCGGCCGATCTCGCCGCGCGGGAGGGTCCGGGTCCAGTAGCGGCGACCTTCCTCCACCTCGTCGGACTCGGGCAGGACGCCGCGGATCGAGAGCTGGCGCCCCTCGATGCTGACGTCGAGATCGTCGGCCGATACGCCGGGCACGGCCATCTCGAGCACCAGCGCGTCGTCGGTCTCGTACAGGTCGAACGGCGACGCTTGGGCGGCGTTCGCGGTGGCGCTCAGGACGGGCGCGGACATGCGCTCGAACAGGCGGTCGATCGAGTCGAAGGCGTCGGCATCGACGCCCCAGTCGCGGATCGGGCGGGTACGGACGAGTGCCATGGGAACCTCCTCGGGAGTGGTGTTCGGTGACGCCGTCCCTGTGCTCGGGGGCAAGGCCGCCTGCTGAGGACCGTGGCCCACGGACGCAGGTACGACGTCGCACACCCACACCATAAGATCTGAGTGTCCTCATGTCAAGACTTCTCGCTTCGAGGCGCTCGGCAGCCGGTCAGTCCGGCTGATCGAACCCCCCGTGGTTCTTCGACCTGTAGTACTCGTCGATCTCGGCCGGAATCCCGCTGACGTCGTCGACGACCTTGAACAGGTGCAGATCGCGCTCCGACACGGTGCCCTGGCGGACCAGCGTGCCCTGCAGCCACTGAATCAGCCCCTGCCAGTAGTCCACGCCGACCAGGTACACCGGGAACGGCTTGATCTTCTTCGTCTGGATCAGCGTGAGCGCCTCGAACAGCTCGTCGATCGTGCCGAAGCCGCCCGGGAACGCGACGAAGGCGGTCGAGTACTTGACCAGCATCACCTTGCGCACGAAGAAGTATTTGAAGTCCAGGCCGTCGGTCTGGTAGCCGTTGGGCGCCTGCTCGTGCGGCAGGGCGATGTTGAGTCCCACCGATCGACCGCCCGCCTGGTACGCGCCCTTGTTGGCCGCCTCCATCACCCCGGGACCCCCGCCGGTGAGGACGGCGAAACCGGCCTCGGCCAGATCGCGCGCCAACGCTTCGGCCTTTTCGTACACGCCGTGGTCGGACTTGAGCCGCGCCGACCCGAAGATCGTGACGGCCTTGCCGACGTCGGCCATCTCCTCGAACCCTTGGACGAACTCGCCCAGGATGCGGAACATCCGCCAGGAGTCCTCGGCGAGGGCGTCGATCACGTACTGCTTTTCGAGTCGGTCCATGTGGAATGGTACCAGCGCCACGGGCGCGCTTCAGGTCGGCCCTGCCCGAGCGGTGCGCTCAGGCGGGCGAACCAGGCAGGAGCTCGAGCAGCCGCCACAGGTCCGGCTCGAGCGCGTCCGGCTCGGCCTCCGCCAGGCGTCGTGCGTCGTGCGTTCCCCAGCTGACGGCGTAGGTCCGCAGGCCGGCCGCGCGGCCGGCCTGGAGATCGGTGACGGTGTCGCCCACCATCCAGGATCCCTCGGCGCCCAACGCCGCCAACGCCGCGTGGATCACGTCCGGCGCAGGCTTGTGCGGGAAGTCGTCCGTCCCCTGGACGTGATCGAGGTGCGCGTCCAGCCCCAGCGCGGTCACCAGTCGCGTCGCCATCTCGGTGCGCTTCGTCGTCGCCACGGCGGTCGCCCAGCCCCGCCTTCGGACCTGCGTCAGCACCTCGACCGCGCCGGGGAACGGCCGGGTGCGCTCGGTGAAGTGCAGCGGGTAGATCCGACGGTAGGCGTCGCAGATGGCCGTCACGCCGGCACCGTCGGTCACGAACTGCGAAGCCATCTCCTCGAGCGGCCGGCCGATCAGGGCGCGGACCTCCGTCTCGCTGGGCGCCGGCCTCGCCGCGGCGTCGAACGCGGCCCGGAAGCTCCAGACGATGTCGGGCAGGCTGTCGATCAGCGTGCCGTCGAGGTCGAACACCACGGCACGCCGAACCGTCGGGTCGGAGGACCGGGTGGAGGGCGAGGCCGAGGACGAGGACGAGGACGACGTCATGACGCCAAGGCTACCCCGGCGGCCCGAGCTCACGCCGCTCTGTCGGGTCCTCAGGTCTTGAGGTACGCCACCGTCACGCCGAAGCCGCCCTCGTACGGGACGGCGTCCTCGAACCGCTCGACGCGCTTCTCGTCCTTGAGGTAGCTCCGCACGGCGTCCCGCAGCGCGCCCGTGCCCTTGCCGTGGAGGATCCGGATCTTGCCGACCTTCATCGCCCCCGCTTCGAGCACGAAGTCGCGCACCTTCTCGAGCGCCTCCTCCGCCCGGTCGCCCCGGATGTTCAGCTCCTCGTCGAACCCGGCGCCGAAGGCGGTCGCCGGCGGGCCGCCAGCCGCCTTCTTCCGCTCGGGCGGAGCGACCGGCTCGATCTCGTCCACAGCGGCCTCGACGCGCAGCAGGCCCAGCTGCACCTGGACCGTGTCGCCACGCATCTCGACGATCGGCCCTTCGGCGTCGTAGGCGGGCACCCGCACCCGCGTGCCGGGCTGCAGCCGCGTGGACGACGAGGACGACGACGAGTCGGCGGCCTCCTGCGCGGCGGGCCGCGTCGGTCGCGCTCGCTTCTGCGCCTCCGCCCGGAGCCGCCGGATCTCGTCGAGCGCCTGCGAGCGCCCCCCGCCCTCCTCGCTCCGGGCGGCCTTCGTCAGCCGGGTGGCTCGCTGCAGCGTCTCTTGGAGCTTGGCGTCGGCGCGTGCGGCCGCGTCGGCCATCAGGTCGTCCTCGCGCTCGCGAAGCCGGTCCAGCTCGGACCGCAGAAGCTCGGCCTCGCCCCGGGCGGCCTCGCGCGCGTCCTCGGTCTCGGCGAGCCGCTGGGCCAGCTCCTCGCGCTGCCCCTCGAGCGTGGCCAGCAGCCGCTCCAGACGCTCGCCCTCGGGGCCCAGGATGCGCGACGCCCGCTCCAGCACGTCGCGCCCGATCCCCAGGCGCTCGGCGATCGACAGCGCGTAGCTGCGGCCCGGCTGGCCGACGACCATATCGAAGGTCGGCATCAGTCGCTCGACGTCGAACCGCATCGCGGCGTTGCGCACGCCCGCCGTATCCGACGCGAACACCTTGAGCGGCGCGAGGTGCGTGGTCACGAGGCCCCGCGCGCCGGTCTCGAGCACCTGCTCGAGGATCGCTTGCGACAGCGCCGCGCCCTCGTCCGGGTCGGTCCCCGAGCCCAGCTCGTCGATCAGCACCAGCGTCGTCGGGTCCGCCTCGCTCACGATTCTCGCCAGGTTCGTCAGGTGCCCCGCGTAGGTCGAGAGCGACGCCTCGATCGACTGCTCGTCGCCGATGTCGGCCAGGATCGCGTCGAACCAGGGCAGCCGAGGCGGACGGGTCGGATCGCCGGCCGCCACCCCCAGACCGCTCTGCGCCATCGTCACCGCCAGGCCGAGGGTCTTGAGGAGCACCGTCTTGCCGCCGGCGTTGGGACCGGTGACGATCAGCAGCCTCCGCTCGGCGTCGAGCTCCACGTCGTTCGGGACGCAGCCGATGATCAGCGGGTGGCGGGCCCCGTGCAGCTCGACGCGACCGCCTTCGTCGCCAGGCTCGCAGCGGTGCAGCCCCCAGTCCTCGGCCAGCCGCGCCGAGGCGTTCGCGAGGTCCAGCTCCGCGACCCGCTCGAGCGTGGCGTCCACGTCGGGGTGGTCGGCGATCCGCCGACCCAGCTCCAGCAGGATGCGGCGCACCTCGTCGCGCTCCTCGAACTCGAGCAGGGCCAGCTCGTTGTTCATCGCCACCACCGACTGCGGCTCCAGGAACACGGTGCGTCCCGAGTCGCTGGCGTCGATCGCGATGCCGGGCACGCGCGACTGCGCCTCGGCACGGATCGGAATCACGTACCGGTCGCGGCGCAGCGTGACGATCGGGTCCTGGACCGCGTCGGCGTACTGTTCGAGCAGCTTGTGCATGCGGTCGCGGATCCGTCCGCGCAGCGGACGCAGCCGCCGCCGGATCTCGCGCAGCTTGGGCGTCGCGTCGTCGCGCACCTCGCCGTCGCCGTCCAGCCGCTCGCGCACCGTTCGCAGCCAGCCCTCGAAGCTGCCCATCGCGGCGGCCAGCTCGCCCAGGGCGGGACGCTCGCTCTCGGCCACCACCCGCCGCAGGCGCTCGGTGCCGTCCAGCGTGTACGCGACCGAGAGGAGCTCGCTCCCCTCGAGCATCCGGCCGTCCCGCGCCTGCGCCAGCAGCGGCCGCACGTCCTCGATCCCTCCCAGAGGAAGGTCGCCCGAGGCGAGGATCTCGTCCACCCGGTCCAGCCGCCGGCCCGCCTCGGCCCGGTCGGGCAGCGGGGCGAGCGCTTCGGCCCGCTCGACGCCCAGGCGCGTCGCGGCGCGCTCGGCCAGCGCAGACAGCACGCGCGGGTAGGCAAGCTTGTCGAGGAGCGAGACGGTGACGTTCACGGCCGATCAGCATACCGCCGAGGCCTGCGCGGCGGCGTCAGCTCGCCTCGCGTTCCTCGGCCTGCTTGGCCTGGATCGCGGTGAGCGCGATCGTGTAGACGATGTCGTCGACCAGCGCGCCGCGCGACAGGTCGTTCACCGGGCGGCGCAGCCCCTGCAGCATCGGCCCGATCGAGACCACGTTCGCGCTCCGCTGGACCGCCTTGTAGGTCGTGTTGCCGGTGTTCAGATCCGGGAAGATCAGCACGGTGGCCCGGCCGGCGACCGGGCTGTCCGGCGCCTTCGTCTCCGCCACCGACGCCACCGACGCCGCGTCGTACTGGAGCGGACCGTCGATCAGGAACTCGGGACGCCGCTCCTTCGCGATGCGGGTGGCCTCGCGCACCTTCTCGACGTCGCTGCCCTCGCCCGAGGCGCCGGTCGAGTAGCTGATCATCGCCACCCGCGGCTCGATCCCGAAGTACACCGCCGAGTCGGCGGACTGGATCGCGATGTCGGCCAGCTCCTCCGCGTTCGGATCCGGGTTGATGGCGCAGTCGCCGTAGACCAGCACCTGATCGGGCAGGCACATGAAGAACACCGAGCTGATCAGCTTGGCGTCGGGCGTGGTCTTGATCAGCTGCATCGCGGGCCGGACGGTGTTCGCCGTCGTGTGGACCGCGCCCGAGACCAGTCCGTCCACCTCGCCTCGCGCCAGCATCATCGTTCCGAGCACCACGGTGTCCTCGAGCTGCTGCCGCGCGACGGGATCGGTCATGCCCTTGTGCTTGCGCAGCTCGACCATCGGCGCCACGTAGCGCTCGCGGCGGTGCACGGTCGGGTTCAGGATCTCGAGCTCGGCGGGCAGCTCCAGCCCTTGCGACTCGGCGACCCGGTGCACTTCGTCCGGCTTGGCGATCAGGACGCAGCGCGCGATGCCGCGCTCGTGGCTTCGCACCGCCGCGCGGACGGTACGCGGCTCGGCGCCTTCGGGCAACACGATGCGCTTGTCCGCCTGGCGCGCGCGGGTGACCAGCCGGTGCATGAACGCGGGAGGCGACAGCCGCGGCTCGCGATCGGTGGCGCAGCGCGCGGCCAGCCACTCGACGTCCAGGTGCGTGGCGACCTCGTCCATCACCCGCTCGATGCGCTCCAAGTCGTCCGGCGGAACCTCGAGGTTGATGCCTGCGGCCTGCGCGGCGCTCACGTAGCTGTCGGTCCCGACCAGCAGCACCGGCAGACCGTCCGCCACCGCGCGCTCGCACAGCTTCATGATCCGCTCGTCCGGCTCGATCCCGCCGGTCAGCACCAGGCCGGCCAAGGGAACGCCGTTCAGCGAGGCCATCGCGACCGCGAGGATCACGTCGTCCCGGTCGCCGGGCGTGATGATCAGCGCGCCGGGCCGCAGCCGGTGCGTCATGTTCGCCACCGTGCGGGCCACGACCGACACGTCGACGATTCGGCGCCGACGCAGCTCCCCTTCGTTCAGGACGCGAGCGTCCAGCTGTCGCGCGACGTCCAAGGTGCGGGGCGAGACGAGGCTCGGATCCCACGGGATGGCGCCGATGAGGCGGAAATCGTCGTCGAACACCTGCATGCGACGTCGCACGCCGTCCTGGTCCAGCACGTCCTCCGGCTCCGTGCGGGCCGTCCGAGCGGCCGCCGTCACCTCCTGCGAGGGCGCGTTCAGCTTGTTCACGATCGCGCCCAGCAGGCGGCTGTCGTCCACGCCTCCGAAGTGCTGCGCCATCATGTCGATCCGCTCAGACAGGCTCTCGGGCGTGCCCTTTCCGATCGCGCCGACCAGCATCACCTCCGCGTCGAACGCGGTGGCGATACGCTCGTTCAGCGTGTCCAGCTCCGAATGGTCGGCGGTCGCGATCAGCCCCTCGACGATCAGCACGTCCACCTCGACGTCCTCGAGCCGCTCCTGGGCGCGCCCGACGATCTCCTCGAGCAGCTGGCCCTCGCGACCCGACGCCAGCAGCTCCTCGGCGTACGGCCAGGAGAACGGCTCGATCGGATCGATGTCGCTGGTCTCGGCGACGAAGTGGGTGGACAGCTCGCGGCCGTCCTCGCGACCCGGCTGGCGGATCGGCTTGAAGAACGCGACGCGGAGTCCTTTCCGGTCCAACGCGCGCACGACGCCGAGGCTGACGGTCGTCAGCCCCGAGCCGGGACCGGTCGGGGCGATGAAGAAGACGTGGGTGCCGGACATGTCCAGAGCGTAGCGGATCGTGGGGCGGACCTTGGTCCCCCCGGATCGCCCCGTCGGCACATGGTGGCGGGCACATGGTGGCGGGCACATGGTGGCGGGCACATGGTGGCGGGCACGACCTGCGACCGGCACCGGCAGGCGTACGGTGCGGGCTCGTGAACGACTGGAAACGCATCCTGATCATCATGTTCGTCGCCCAGCTGCTGTCGGCGATCGGCTTCTCGATGATCTTTCCGTTCCTGCCCAACTACGTCGCGTCGCTGGGAAGCGCCTGGGGGCTCGACCTGGTGTTCCTTGCCGGCGCCGTGTTCAGCGCGCAGGCGCTCACGATGATGCTGGCCTCGCCGGTCTGGGGCGCCGTCGCGGACCGGGTCGGGCGGAAGCCGATGGTCCAGCGCGCGCTGTTCGGTGGCGCCGCCGTCGTGCTGGCGATGGCGTTCGCTCGCAGCGCGGAGGAGCTCGTCCTGCTGCGCGCCCTGCAGGGGGTGATGACCGGCATCGTCTCGGCAGGAAACGCGCTGGTGGCGTCCGTAGCGCCGCGCGAGCGATCGGGCTTCGCCCTGGGCGCGCTCCAGACCGCCATGACCAGCGGCGTGGCGCTGGGCCCGGTGCTGGGAGGCGTCCTGGCCGACTCGGTCGGCTACCGCGCGGCGTTCGTCATCACCGCCGGGCTCCTGACCGCGGGCGGGATCCTGGTGCAGTTCGGCGTCCGCGAGTCGTTCACGCCTCCAGCGAACGCGCGCAAGCTGTCCGGCATGGCGCAGGACTGGCGTCACATCCTGCGTACCCCGGGCGTGGCCCGGACGTTCTGGGCCCGGTTCGCGGCCTGGCTGGGACGCGGCGTGCTGGTTCCGATCCTGCCGCTGTTCATTCCGATCCTGCTGGCCAGCGAAGCCCGCACCGCCACGTTCACCGGCCTCGTGATCGGGATCGCGGCCGCCACCAGCACCGTTTCCGCCATCGCCCTGGGGAACCTGGGCGACCGGATCGGCCACCGCACCGTTCTGATCGGCTCGGCCGCGGCCGCGGCCGCGTGCTACCTGCCGATGGCGTTCGTCGAGACCGGCGCGCAGCTTCTTCTGCTGAACGGTCTCGCCGGCATCGCCGTCGGCGGCTTGATGCCGTCGCTCTCTGCCCTTCTGAACGTGGCGACGGTCCAGACCGAGGTGGGCTCGGCGTTCGGGCTGGACAACGCGGTCGTGGCTGCGAGCCGCGCGGTCGCGCCGCTGGTCGGCGTGGGTCTGGCGACGCTGCTGGGCGGCGGCGAGCTGGGCTACCGCGCCGTGTTCGTCTCGGCCGCCGCGTTGTTCGTCGTCACCATCGCGATCGCCGCCGGACTGCGTCCGACCGCCAGGGCCACGACCCGCCTGGCGCACGGCGACTGACGCCGGGCGACGCCGCCCACGGGCCGGGGTGCGATAGGCTCGTGGCACGTCGCCAGGGGTGCCCGCCACGTACGGGCTGAGAACACACCCTCGAACCTGAACCCGCTCGTACGGGCGTAGGAAGCGTGACCGACGAAAAGCCCCTTCCCTGGTGACGGAAGGGAACCCCATGAGCCGAACCGTTCGACCATCATTCTCGTTCTTCTCCGGCCTGCGCGCCGCGAGACTCGTTCCGTGGGCGCTGGCGCTCCTGGCCACGCTCGCCACGGCGTCCGCTCAGAACGTCACGCTGTTGACGCACGACTCGTTCACCCTGCCCGAGGAGCTCGTCACGGCGTTCGAACGCGATCACGACCTCGAGCTCCGCGTCGTTTCCGGGGGCGACGCCGGCGAGGTCGTGAACCGCGCGCTGCTGACCGCGGGCCGCCCCGTCGCGGACGTGCTGTTCGGCATCGACGACGCGCTGATCGCTCGCGACGGCGCTCGCGAGCTGTTCGAGCCGTACCTCGCCGAGGGCGCGGACGCCGTGCCGGACGAGCTTCGCTTCGCGGACGAGCTGCTCACCCCCGTCACCGTCGGCTACGTGGCGTTCAACTACGACGTCGCGGGCCTGGCCGAGCGTGGCCTTCCCGAGCCCACCGACCTGACCGACCTGACGGACCAGGCGTTCGCCGGCGCGACCGTGGTCGCCGACCCGGCGACCAGCAGCCCCGGTCTGGCGTTCCTGCTGGTCACCGTCGCCCGCTTCGGCGAGGGCGGACCGTACGACTGGCTGGACTACTGGGCGGATCTCCGCGACGCGGACCTGCGGGTGACCTCGGGCTGGTCGGACGCGTACTACACGGCGTTCAGCCGCTACGGCGGCGACCGGCCGATCGTGCTGTCGTACGCGACCAGCCCTGCGGCCGAGGTGATCTTCGCCGAAGAGGAGCTGGACGAGGCTCCGACGCGGAACCTGCTGTGCGAGGCGTGCACCTGGCGTCAGATCGAGGCGGCCGGCGTGCTCGCGGGTAGGCCCGATCCCGAGGCGGCAGGCGAGCTGGTGGACTTCCTGCTCTCGAGCGAGGTGCAGGCCGCCGTGCCCACCTCCATGTTCGTCTACCCTGCGCGCCAGGACGTGCCGCTTCCCGAGGCGTTCGAGCGCTTCGCTACCCGACCCACCGCGGCCCAGACCGCGTCGCTGGACGCGGGGCGGATCGAGGCGGAGCAAGCCCGCTGGCTGCGGCAGTGGACGCAGGTCGTCCGTCAGGGACGGTCGCCGGACGACGTACGTTGACGAGGCGGTCGGCTCAATCGGCCGCCTCGCCCGTTTCGAGCAGGGAGGCGAACGCCGATCGCACCGCCTCCCGCGTGGCGTCCGGCGGAAGGTCGTAGAAGGCGGCCCAGGCGGCCGCTTTATCGCGCTCGTACGTCTCCGCGTCGTGCCCGGCGGCGAGCCAGGCCCGCCGCACCGCGTGACCGACGACGACGTCCATCACCAGCGATCCGTGCACGCGCAGGTCGGGCGCCGCGGCGAACAGGCGCGACAGCTCCAAGATCGCCTCGACGGTCACCTGGCGGTACTCGGGACTCGGGATCTTGTGCAGCATGTGCTCGACGCGCAACGCGAAGTTGAGCTCGCCCGCGGTGCTCTCGCCCGTGATCCGGCGGCTGTCCAACCGGTTCCGGCGCTCGAGCTTGTCGCCGATGACCAGGCCGTCGCAGCGGCGCAGCAGGTCCCACGCACGGCGCGCGAAACCGTCCGGGAGGCGCGCCAGCGCGCCCTCGCGCTGCCGCCAGCGCCACCATCCCGCCGCCGGCGTCGTACGCGGGCCGTCGTCCACGTCGTCGTCCACGCCGTCGTCCACGCCGTCGTCCACGCCGTCGCCCGGTCCCGTCCCCTCGGCGTCGGCGACGAGCGGCCGTCACGATCCCGTCCGTCACGATCCCGTCCGTCGCAATGCTGTCCGCGTCGTGCGGGCCGCGCGCCTCCAAACGCTCCTGCCGCTCCAGCAAGCGGTGGAGCCGCCGCTCGTCGCCGTGCAACACGCGCCGCAACCGCCGACGCACCTCGCTGGGCGGCAGCGACGCCAGCCGTTCGTAGCCCTCGTCCGGCGCGACGCCCTCCTCGTGCGCCAGCTCGGAGGCCAGCAGCAGCGTCAGGTGACCCAAGCGCAGCGTCCGGATCCCCTCGAACCGCTCGGGGTCCTCCCGCAGCAGGCCGGCCAGCGCAACGATCAGCTCCTGGGTCAGCACCCGGTCGCGCACGTCCTCGCGGCAGAAGCGCCGGATCAGGGCGAGAAGCTCGGCCTGGGGAAGCGGCCGGTCGACGGTGGCCTCGTCCGAGTACGCCTTGCCGACCAGCAGGCGCTTCTGGGCGGCCAGCAGGTCCGCCGCCGCGTCGGCCAGGGTCGGCTCGACCATCTCGAGCAGGGCCGCCCCCAGACGTACGACGCCCCATAGCCGCAGGTCGCCGGCCCGGTCGTACAGCTCGGCCAGCGACGCCGCGACCGTGACCGGACCGTCGTCGTCGCGCCATAGGACCGCGTCCGTTCCGAGGCGTCCGTTCAGCTCGGTGAGCAGCTCGGCCTGCTCGTACGCGTTCGTGGAGCTCCTCAGACGCACGGTCAGCTCGTCGGTGTCGGCGGTGAGCTCGATCGCGAGCTCCTCTTCGGGCGAGAGCGGCCAGTTCCGGCCCGTCCGCGTGAGAGGTGCGCGCCCGTGACGCTCGGCACCGGCGAAGGGGCGCTCGCCGGGACGCCAGTCGCCCAGGCGGTCGATCCGCTCCTCGTTCGCGGACAGCGCCAGACGCGACAGCGGCCCGAGCACGACCGGCACCCCGTCCACGTCGCCCGCCGCCGCTTCGCGTACGAAGCGGAGCAGCTCGGCCTCGCCGTGCTGCAGCAGGTCGCGCGGAACCCACAGCACCAGCGTGGGACGGCCGGGCAGCGTCCAGTGCCGCGACAGGTAGCGCAGCTCGGCACGGAGGCGCTGCAGCAGGTCGTCCGGATCGAGCGCCAGGTAGAACTCGGCGCGGTCCAGGAAGGCGGGGACGACGGCCAGTCGCGCTCCGTTCAGGCGGTACAGCCGGGCGCTGGCCAGGCTCCCGAGCCGGGTGCGTGGCCGGCCGGTCAGCCCCAGCCGGTCGTGCCGTCCGACCCGCTCGTACGCCGACGCCACGTCGGCGGCGCGGACCAGCCGGGCGTCGCCCAGAGCGTCCATCCGCTCGGCGGGCACGCCCAGCTCGTGCAGCTGCGCCCGCACCTCCTCGTCCTCGGCCACGACGACGACCTGCACGCTGGCGCCGCCGGGCGCGCGGCGTCGGTGGCGCCCCAGCGGGTCGAGCTCGTCCGTCCGCACGGCGCCGGAGATCAGCAGCTCCAGCAGCGTGCGCAGGCTCTCGGCCCACACCAGGGGAACGTTCTCGCCGGGGACGCGCACCGCGCTTCCCGGCGAGGCGCGCTCGGTCTCCACGTCCTCCGGCGTCACGCGGTACAGCTCGGGAAGGACCGCGTCGCCGTCCAGGACGACCGCCGCGCGCGTCAGCCTGTCGCGGTAGGCGCGTGCGGCGTCCCAGTCGCCGCGGAACGCGGCGCCCAGACCCGCGAAGGCGTGGAACAGCGGCCACTCGGACTCGATCCCCTCGAAGCGTGCCAGCTCCTCGGGCTCGTAGTGCAAGCGCCCCTCCTCCTCGAGCGCGGTCTGGTGGCCGTCCCGGAGGAAGCGCTTCATGCCGTAGCGACCGTCCAGGACGCGAACGATGGTCTCCCGGGTCCGCTGGGCGAGGTCCGGGTCGTCCACCGCGAAGGCGGGCCACCCCACCGCGCCCAGCAGCGCGGCGTCCGTCTCCTTCGAGGCGGACTCGCGCGGGAGGAGCGCCGCCAAGGTGACGCGGGCGCGTGCGACGTCGTCGGGAAGAACGTGGATCACCGACGCCTGCGATCCTTCTGCGCCGAACAGGTCCAGGCCGTCCAGCGCCTCGAGCGCGGCCTTGCACGCCGCCACCGAGCTGGCGTTGATCTCGGGTCGACCGTGGTTCGTCTTGTCGCCGCGCTCCCAGATGCCGTAGTCGGGCGTGCGGTGGGCCCGCGCGACGTACCAGACGAGGTTCTGCACGAACGCCACCTCGTCCAGCGTGGCGACGACCGGCAGCCCCCCGGCGGTGAGCTGCGCCAGGCTGAGCAGGAACAGCCCCGTCGCGTCCAGCTGCAGGTGGCCCCAGGCGTCGTCGCCGACGACCGGCGCACCGGTCGCCGTGTCGATCTTGGCGTGAAGGGCGTCCAACGGGTCTCGGCTGTGCTTGAAGCGCTCGACCCGGTCGGCCTGCGCCATCATCGACCGCAGCAGGCCGCGCATGAGCGCCACCGTGCGCTGCTCGAGCTCGCGCACGCGGCCGCCCTCGAGCCCCGCCGAGCGGGCTGCGCGCGCCGCGCCCCACACCGCCAGGATCGAGTACACCCCGTCACGCACCCAGGCGTGGGTGTAGTCGCCGTGACGCGTCACCGCGGTCGACGCCGGCAACAGGCCGCTGACCGGATGTTGGCGGGCGGTGATGGTTCGCTCGACCCGAGCGAGCACGTCCAGAAGCGAAGCGCCTTCGGGACGCGACCGGTCGTTCATGGCGCGCACGCTACCCCGGTGCTGCGTCCACCGCCGTCGTGAGCACGCTCAACACGATCGGCAGCGTCACCAACGCCACCGCAGTGCCGGCCACGACGGTATCGCCGACCTGCTCGGCGTCGCCGCCGAACTCGATCGCCAGCATCACCGCGTTCACCGCGGTCGGCATGGCGCCCATCAGCACCAGGACCGCCAGGTCCAAGCCTGTCAGTCCCAGCGCCAGCCCGGCGCCCGCCGCCAAGAGCGGCCCCGCCCCCAGCTTCAGGCCCACGCCCAGCCAGGCCCTGGCGCTGGGCAGGTGTCGGCCGCTCCGCGCCAGCTGCACGCCCAGCGTCAGCAGCACCATCGGAATGGCCGCATCGGCCAGGAGGTCCACCGCGCGCCCCGCGGCGAGAGGCAGGGTCAGGCCGGCCACGTTCACGAGCAGGCCCGCCAGCGTGGCCCACAGCACCGGGAAGGCCAGCACGGTGCGAAGCGCACGCGCCGGCGAGACGGACGCCCCGAGCAGCCCGGGGCCGATCGTGAACACCAGCAGCGCCGTCGCGAGGTAGAGGATCAGGGCGCGGTCCAGCCCCGCCGGCCCGAACGCGAACAGCGCGACGGGCAGGTTCAGGTTGGCGGCGTTGCCCAGCACGCTGGTGCCGATCAGCGCGCGCCTGGCCGAGCCGGACAGCCGAGCGCCGGCCAGCGCCGCCAAGCCCGCGGCGACGACCAGGTACGCGGCGTACGCGGCCAGCAGGCGCGCCGCGGGAATCTCGCCCAGCGCCAGCTCCGCCATGGCGCGGAACGCCAGCGCCGGCACCGCGGCGTAGAGCGCCAGGCGGTTGACGTGACGAACGTCCAGGCGGAACCAGCCCCCGACCAGGCCACCGACCAGGATGACCGCGAACACCGGCAGGACGACGTCGACGAGCAGCTTCAGGGACGCTGGCACGGGGCATGCTACCTGGCGCTAGACTCGTGGGCGTGCGCCTCTCCCCCGGCCGGCTCGGCGGTCTCCTCGCGTCGCTCTTCCTGGCGCTTCTCCTGGTCGTGCCCCTCGTCGCCGTGGTGGCGCGGGGGCTCGGCGGCGAGCCGCTGGCCACCGTGCGCGAGCTGGCCGCCGACCCGTTCCTCCGCGAACGGCTGGGGGCGACGCTGCTGCAGGCGACGCTCTCGACGGTGCTGACGGTCGCGATCGGGCTTCCAGGAGCGTTGGCGTTCGCACGCTGGTCGTTTCCCGGCAAGCGGATCCTGCGCGCGCTGTTCACGGTGCCGTTCGTGATGCCGTCCGTCGTGGCGGGAGCGGGGTTCCTGGCGCTGCTGGGGCCCGGCGGGGCGCTGGGCGTCGACCTGGTCGATACGCTGACGCTGGTGCTCCTCGCCCACGTGTTCTACAACCACGCCGTGGTGGTGCGGATGGTGGGCGGGTTCCTGGAGTCGGCCGCGCCCCGGCTCCGCGACGCGGCGGCGACGCTGGGCGCCGGGCCGTTCCGGACCACGTTGCGCGTCACGCTTCCCTTGGCGGCGCCCGCGATCCTCGCGGCGGCGGCGCTGGTGTTCGTGTTCTGCTTCACCTCGTTCGGCGTGATCCTGATCCTGGCGCCGGGCGGCGCCTGGGACACCCTGGAGGTCGAGATCTACCGCAGCGTCGCCCGGCTGATGCGGCTCGATACCGCCGCGGCGCTGGCGCTGCTGCAGCTGCTCGTGGCGATGGCCGCAGGCGGCGTCTACACGGCGTTGCAGGCCCGCGCCGCGGTGCCGCTGAGCGGCGCGACGCCGCTTCCGCGACCGGGCCTGGGCGGGCGGTGGCTGCTGGCCCTGACGCTGGCGCCTCCGGCCGTGCTGACCGCGGCGCCGCTGGTGGCGCTCGCGATCCGGTCGGTGACGCCACCGGGAACGGAGGGGATCTCGTGGATCGGCTGGAGCGCGGCGTTCGCGCCCAGCGGCCTGCTGGGGGTGGTGAGCGCCTGGCAGGCGACCTGGAACTCGCTCCGGTTCGCGGCCGCGTCGGGCCTGATCGCGACCGTGGTGGGGACGGCGCTGGCGTACGCGGTGGTGCGCGGCGGCTGGCGATTCCTGGACCGCGCCAGCCTGCTGCCGCTGGCCACCAGCGCCGTCACGCTGGGCCTCGGGCTGCTGCTGGCGTGGCCGGCGCTGACGGGAACGTTCTGGGGCTTGGCGCTGGCGCACGCGCTGATCGGAACGCCGTTCGTGACGCGGGCGGTGCTGCCGTCGCTGCGGGGGATTCCCGCCTCGCGCTCGGCAGCGGCGGCGACGCTGGGCGCGGGACCGTGGCGCAGGGCGCTGCGCGTCGATCTGCCGGCGCTGGTGCCGGGCCTGATCGGCGGGGCCGGGTTCGCGGTGGCGGTGTCGCTGGGCGAGTTCGGCGCCGCGCTGGTGCTGAGCCGGCCCGAGCTGGCGACGCTGCCGATCGCGATCTACCAGCGCCTGGGACGTCCCGGCGCCGAGAGCTACGCGGCCGCGCTGGTGCTGGCGCTGCTGCTGATGGCGCTGACGGCGGTGATCATGGCGCTGCTGGACCGGCTGGGCGGACCGGGCGAGATCTGATCCGTGCCCGGCGCGGATCGGGCCGCGATCCGGCCGCGGGTATGATGCCGCGCGTGGCTCTCGAACTCTCGGGCGTGGTACGGCGCTACGGCGAGGTGCGCGCCGTCGACGGCGTCGATCTGATCGTTCCGCCGGGTCGGACGCTGGCGCTGCTGGGACCCTCGGGGTGCGGCAAGTCGACGCTGCTTCGCGTGGTGGCGGGCCTCGAGCCGCCCGACGCGGGAACGTTGCGCATGGACGGACGCGACCTGGCCGGGGTGCCGCCGCAGCGACGCGGCATCGGCATGGTGTTCCAGGACTACGCGCTCTTCCCGCACCTGACCGTGAAGGACAACGTGGCGTTCGGCCTGGTCGAGCGCGGCTGGCCCGTGGCCGAGCGCGAGGCCAGGGTCACGGAGCTGCTGGACGCCGTCGACCTCACGGGGCTGGAGCGGCGTCGCCCGCACGAGCTCTCGGGCGGTCAGCAGCAGCGCGTCGCGCTGGCGCGGGCGCTCGCTCCGCGTCCCGCCTTGCTGCTCCTCGACGAGCCGCTGAGCAACCTGGACCGGACCCTTCGCGACGAGCTCACCGACGAGCTCGCCGAGCTCCTGAGCGAGCTGGACGTCCAGGCGATCCACGTCACGCACGATCAGAACGAGGCGTTCGCGCTGGCCGACAGGGTCGCCGTGATGCACGCGGGCCGCATCGTGCAGGAGGGCACGCCGGACGAGCTGCTCGACGCGCCTCGGAACGCCTGGATGGCCCGCTTCCTGGGGCTGCGCGAGCTGATCCCGGCCGGCCAGGCGAAGGAGCTGGGGTTCGCGGGCACCACGTTGCTGCGGGTCGAGAAACTGCGTCCGGATCCTGACGGGCGGCCGTTCGAGGTTCGACGTGTGCATCGTGTCGGCACCGACCTGGAGCTGGCGCTGACCTCGCCGGAGTGGGGGCTGGCCCTCCGCTGGCAGGTCCGCCCGCGCGAGCTTGGCACGACGCCCGAGCCGGGCGACACGATCCGGCTGCGCGTTCCGGACGACGCCTGGACGGTGCTGGAGGTGGAGGGATGATCGCGCTGATCTTGGCGGGCGGTCCGTTGCGTCCGAGCCCACGTCTGCTGCGCAAGGTCGCCGAGGCGGACGTCGTGATCGCGGCGGACGGCGGGCTCCGGCACGCGATCCCGCTGGGCGTGACGCCGGATCTGCTGGTCGGCGACCTGGACTCGGTCCGCGAGGAGGACCTGATGGTCTGGCCGGACGTGCCCACCGAGCGCCATCCGGCGGACAAGGACGCCCTCGACCTCGAGCTCGCGATCGAGGCGGCGCTGGCGCGCGGGGCCGAGTGCATCCGGGTCATCGGGGCGTTCGGGGGGCGGTTCGACCAGACGCTGGCGACCGCCTGGATCGCCGCCCGCTACGCCGAGCAGGGCGTGGACATGTCGCTGCTGGACGGGATCCACGATGCGTATCCGCTGCCGGCGGGGGCTCGGTTCGACGACGAGGTTCCCAGCGGCACGGTGTTCAGCCTGCTGTCGGTGAGCGAGCGGTCGCGCGTGGACGTCGACGGCGCGGACTACCCGCTCAGGGACGCGGAGCTGCCGCGCGGCGTGGGGCTGGGTCTCTCCAACGTCGCGCACGACCGGTTGGTGGTCGACGTTCGCGAGGGCTTGGTGCTGCTGATCCTCGAGTGGGACGCCTGAGCTAGCCGCGGGTTGCACTGGGGCGCCTCCGCGCGCCATACTGCGGATACGGAAATGTAAACGTTTTCATCCGGGCCGGGGCCCGGCGACGCGACGGAGGAACGTGACGGAGCGAGCGCGCGTACCCACCATGCACGACGTGGCCCGCGAGGCCGGCGTCTCGACGGCGACGGTGTCGCGCGTCGTGAACGGCGCCCGCGTCCGGCCCGCCACCGCGCGCACCGTGCGCGAGGCGATGCATCGCCTGGGGTACGTCCCGAACCAGGTCGCGCGCGGCCTGGTGACCGGCCGTAGCGACGTCGTCGGGGTGCTGGTGCCCGACCTGGTCGGACCGCTCAACGCCGCCGTGGCCCGGGGGGTCGAAGATGCGCTGGAGGCGCGCGGCATGCACGCCGTCGTCGTGACCGACCACCGCGAGCCCGAGCGCGAGCGGGCCCGGCTGCGGATGCTGGTCGCGCGGCGCGTGGACGGACTGGTGCTGATCGGCAGTCAGCTGCCGGATGCCGAGATCCGCGACGCGGTCGGCGACACCCCGGTCGTGCTGGTCGGCGCCGAACACGAGCGCACCGAGCTGCCCGAGGTCCGTGTCGACAACCGCGCCGGGATCGACGCGGCGCTCCGGATCGTGGCTCGGCCACGGCCACCGCGACGTCGCGCACCTCGCCGGCCCGCGCCGCGACGGGCGTGAGCGGCTCGACGCGGTCCGTGAGCTCGCTCCTCGGCACGGCGTCCGCCTGATCGCCGTCGCCGAGGCCGACTTCAGCGAGTCGGGCGGCCTGACCGCGGGCCGCGAGCTGCTGGACCGCGGCGGGTTCAGCGCGGTGCTGTGCTCCAACGACCGGACCGCCGTCGGTCTGTACGCCGCCGCGCGCGAGCGCGGGCTCCGCTTTCCCCGTGATCTGTCCATCGTCGGCTTCGACGATCTTCCCTGGAGCGCGTACCTCGATCCGGCCCTCACCACCGTGCGGCAGCCCAGTCGCGAGATGGGCCGCGTCGCGGCCGAGCGGATCCTGGACCCCGACGCGAGCACGGCCTGGCAGGGCGAGCGCACGCTCGTTCCCGAGCCGGTCGAGCGCGCCTCCGTCGCTCCCCCCACCCTGGCCGACCGTCGCGCCGCCCGGCACGACTCGGACGACCGCCCGCAACCCGTCGCTCTCGTCAAGGAGGAACCCGCATGAAACGCATCCTCGTCACCCTCGTCGTCCTGTCCTGCAGCCTGGCCTTCGCCCAGCTGCAGGTGTGGACCACCCAGGTCCAACCCGAGCGCATGGCGGTTCAGGAAGCGCTCGCTGCCGACTTCCTGGCCGAGACCGACATCTCGGTCGACTTCATTCCGGTCGAGGAGTCCGATCTCTCGACCCGGATCACCGCCGCCTTCTCGGCCGGCGACCTGCCCGACCTCATCTACCACCCGGTCAGCCAGACCATCGGCTGGGCCGAGGCCGGCATCCTCGACGTCGACGCCGCTAGCGCCACGATCGACGCGCTGGGCGCGGGCACCTTCGCTCAAGGCCTGCTGAACCTGACGCAGACGCCGAACGGCTACGCGGCGGTTCCCAGCGACGGTTGGACGCAGCTGCTGATCTACCGCTCCGATCTGTTCGAGGAGGCCGGCCTGGAAGCGCCGACCACCTTCGCCGCGATCGAGGCCGCCGCCGAGGCGCTCCATTCGCCTCCCGAGATGTACGGCTTCGTGGCCGCGACCGACGTGAATAACGACTACACCATGCAGGTGCTCGAGCACTTCTTCCTCGCCAACGGCGTGCACCTGGTCGCCGACGACGGCAGCATCGGCCTCGAGACCGAGCCCACCATCGCCACGCTCGAGTTCTACAAGACGCTGGCCGACGTCAGCCCCCCAGGGAACCTGTACTGGCAGCAGTCGCGCGAGCTCTACTTCGACGGTCGCGCCGCGATGATCGTCTGGTCGCCGTTCATTCTGGACGAGATGGCGGGCCTGCGCGACGCCGCCCCCGTCACGATCAGCGACGATCCCACCACCCGCGATCTGGCGTCGATCACCGGCATCGTGACGAACCTCGCCGGCCCCGACAACCCTGAAGGCGCCGGCTGGGCCGCGTCCAGCAACTGGGGCATCACCGTCGACGCCGACACCGAGGCGGCGCAGAGCTTCGTCGAGTTCGTGCTCAGCGGCGACGGCTACCTGTCGTGGCTGTCGATGGCGCCCGAAGGCCTGTTCCCCGCCCGCTCCGGCACGACCGAGAACCCCACCGCGTTCGTCGACGGCTGGTCGCAGCTCGACGTCGGCGTCGATCGCCGCGCGCCCCTCGCCGAGCTGTACGGCGAAGAGGTCGTGAACGACATCGTCGCCGGCCTCCAGGTCGCCAACCGCTGGGCGTACGCCCAGGGCGAGGGCGCGCTGCTCTCGCGCCTGTACGGCACGCGCGTGATGGCCGAGCTGGTCCGCTCCTACCTCGACGGCGAAGCGACCGTCGAAGAGACCGCCGAGCGCCTGCAAGCACGCATCTCCGCGCTGCGCTGAGCCGCGCCCCCGGCGGAACGGGCAGCGCCCGTTCCGCCGGGACCTCCGTTCCGGAAGGAGACGACCGTGCGCGGACGATCCCTCGCCGCACGCGAAGCACGCCTCGCCTATCTGATGTTGGCCCCGACGTTCGTGATCGTCTTCGCGATCGTCCTCTTCCCCGTGCTCGCCAATCTATGGATCAGCTTCAAGCCGGTCGAGCTGGCCGATCTTCGGGCTCCTCAGCCGCTCGTCCGGGAACGGATCCGCGAGACCCCGACCGCGCCGGGCGAGGTGCTCGAGATCCGCTATCAGATGCGCAACAGCTCGATCGACGTCACCATCCGCGACACCGCCCTGTTCGACGATCTCCCCCCAGGCCTGACGCTCCGAACGGACGAGCCGCGCTGCGAGCTGGGCGACGGCGCCCTCGCCTGCTCGCTGGGGACGTGGGAGGGCGGCTACCGCGAGAACCTCGACCTGGAGTTCGAGGCCGGCCCCGCCTACTTCGACGCGGGCGCGCCGACGCCGCTGGACACCACGCCGCAGATGCGCGGCCGCGCGCCCAACGTGCTCACCAACGCGACGTTCACGCTGGACAACTTCGTGCGCGTGATGAACGCGCCCGACTTCTGGCCTACCCTGCGCGCCACCCTCTGGTACACGATCTTCGGAACGATGGGCTCGATCCTGCTGGGCCTGTTCGCCGCCCAGCTGCTGGACGCCGACTTTCGCGGCAAAGGCGCGCTTCGGGGCTTGTTCCTGTTTCCCTACGTCGCGCCGGTGATCGCCGCGGCGTTCACCTGGGCGTTCCTGCTCGATCCGCTGTCGGGGAACGTGAACGCGGTCCTGCTCGAGTACGGTCTGGTGGGTGAGGCGATCAACTTCCTGAGCCGCCGGACCACCGAGATCGGCTTCTTCGGACTCACGCTCCAGTGGCCGCTGGCGCTCTCGATGGTGATCCTGTTCGAAGCCTGGCGCTACTTCCCGTTCGCGTTCCTGTTCATCCTCGCCCGCTTCCAGGCGATCCCGAACGACATGTACGAAGCGGCCGACGTCGACGGCGCCAGTCCGCTTCAGCGCTTCTGGTTCATCACCCTGCCGCAGCTCGTCGGGATCCTCTCGACGCTGTTCCTGCTGCGCTTCATCTGGACGTTCAACAAGTTCGACGACATCTTCCTGCTCACAGGCGGCGCCGCCGGTACGAAGACGCTGACGGTGCAGGTGTACGACCAGGCGTTCGCTCTGGCCGACCTGGGAGCGGGCGCAGCGGTGGCCGTGATCCTGTTCCTGATTCTGGCGGCGTTCATGACGATCTACTTCCGCTACGCGCCGGAGGGCGACTGATGCTCAGCTCCAGCTCCCCGCACACCGTCCGCAGCGCCGCGGGCGTGGCCGTCGGCGTCGTCGTCGGCGCCCTGACCGCCGCGCTCCTCGTCACCGTCTGGAGCCTGCTCGCGACCCTCACCACCTCCGGCGTGTCGAGCGCGCCGCTGGGCTGGGCCACGCTGTCGGGCGCGGTCCTGGGCGCGGTGATCATCGCGTTGCGGCGCGGCAAGGACACCCCCGCTCCGGCCGCCTGGGCCGCTGGCGCCGCGGTGGGCGCCGCCTGGGCCGTCATCTCGTCCGGCACGCCGCTGGGCTTCGCCCATCCGTTCTGGGGCGCGCCCGCCGCGGTCTTGGTGTTCACCGCGATCGGCCAGACGACCCGCTACGGACTTCGCGACCTGGATCTCGGCCGCATCGACCGGTCCCGCTTCGAGATCCTGCTGCTGCGCGGCCTGCGCGCACTGGGGTTCACCTTCTTCCTGGCGATCGTGATCCTGCCGTTCTGGTTCATGCTGTCCTCCTCGTTCAAGCCGCGCGCCGAGCTGCTGCGCGATCCGACGAACCTGGCGATCGACCTGTCGCGCGGGCTGTCCGAGCTGTTCGTCGGCTACCGCGAGGTGCTGGTCACATTCGACTTCGCCCGCTTCATCCTGAACAGCACCTTCGTCGCGAGCGTCACCGTCATCGTCACGCTGGCGCTGGCGGTGATGGGCGCGTACGCCGTGACGCGGCTGCGCTTCCCTGGACGCGAATGGCTGTCGCGCTCGATCCTGCTGATCTACATGTTCCCGGCCATCGTCATGGTCATCCCGCTCTACACGATCTTCAGTCAGCTGGGGCTGCGCGACACGCTGCCGGGCCTGCTGATCGTCTACCCCGCGACCACGCTGCCGGTAGCGCTGTACATGCTGAGAAGCTACTTCCAGACCTTGCCGAAGGACCTCGAGGAGGCCGGCCTGATCGACGGGGCCACGCGCTTCGGGGTGATCATGCGGATCACGCTGCCGCTGTCGCTGCCGGCGCTGGCGTCCGTCGGCCTCTACGTCTTCATGATCGCGTGGAACGAGTTCCTGTTCGCGTTCATGTTCCTGGACACGCCCGCCATCTTCACGCTGTCGCGGGGGATGGTCGCGCTGAACTCGCAGGAGGTGCCGCGCCAGTTCCTGATGGCGGGCGCGGTGATCGTGACCGTCCCGATCATGGTGCTGTTCTTCTGGTTCGAGAAGTACCTCGTCGGCGGCCTCACCGCGGGAGGGGTGAAGGGATGACCTCGGACGTCGACGACGACCAGCTCGTCCGCGACGACGAGCTGGTGCGAGCCGCGCTGGCGCAGCTTCGCGCCAACGACGTCGGGACGTTCGTGAAGCCGGCCGAGCGGCAGTACCCGCACCAGTGGAACTGGGACGCGGCGCTGGTCGCGCTGGGCCTCGGCCTGCACGACCCCGAGCGGGCACGCCTGGAGGTGCGCTCGCTGCTGCGGGGCGCGTGGCGCGACGGCATGGTGCCGCACATCCTGTACCACCTCGGCGCCAGCGACTACCGCCCGGCCCCCGACTTCTGGCGCACCGAGCAGCGCCACCCGGCCGGCCTGCCCACCTCCGGCCTGAGCCAACCGCCGATCCTGGCCAGCTGCCTGCACCGCCTGCACGCCCTGTCGCCCGACGGCCAGGAGACCGCCTGGCGGGAGTTCCTGGCCGAGACCTACCCCGCGCTGCTGGCCTGGCACCGCTGGTGGCACCGCGAGCGTGATCCGGAGGGCCGCGGCCTGGTCGCGATCGTGCATCCGTGGGAGTCCGGCACGGACGACGCGCCCCGCTTCGTCCCGGCGCTGACCCGGTTGCGACCGACGACGGTTCCCGAGTTCGTCCGCGGCGACCGCACCCACGTCCCGGCCACCGAGCGCCCCAGCGACGACGACTACGCGCGGTTCGTGCACCTCATCGACGTGTACCGGACGCTCGGCTGGGATCCCGCCGCCGTCTGGCGCGAGGCGCCGTTCCGCGTCGTCGACCCGTTCGTGAACGCGGTCCTGCACCGTGCCGACGGCGACCTGGCGTCGATCGCGCGCCTGCTGGGCGAGCCGACCGACGAGATCGAGGCGTGGCTCGACGCGACCCGCCAGGCGTACCAGGGGCTGTGGAGCGACGACGCGGGCACCTTCCTGGCGTGGGACGACCGGGCCGAGACCTCGCTCCCCAGCTCCGGCATCGCCGGCTTCGCGGCGTTGTGGGGCCGGCTCGCGACCCCGCTGCAGGTCGAAGCGCTGCGCGCCGCGTTCGACGACCCCGCCGGGTACGCGCCCGTGGGTCCGGACGGCGTCAGACTGGCGACCGTGCGCCACGACGATCCGCTGTTCACGCCCAGACGCTACTGGCGTGGACCGGTGTGGATCGTCACGAACTGGATGGTGGCGGACGGCTTCGACGCCGCCGGCATGCACGACGCGTCCGCCACGCTACGCGCCGACGCGCTGTCCCTGACCCGCAGGCACGGTTTCCACGAACACTACGATCCGACGGACGGCACGCCGGGAGGCGCGCGCGGGTTCTCGTGGAGCGCGGCGCTGACGCTGGTGCTGGAGCGCGAGGCACGCCCCGCGCAGCTGGAGTCCTGAGTGCGCGCGCTCCACCTCGCGACCCGCCTGGCCGGAACCGACGGCGTCTCGCTCGAGGCGACCAAGGTGGCCCGCGTCCTGGCCGAGCACGGCTTCGAGCGGCTGGACTGCGCCGGCGAGGTCGAGACGCCGGGCGCGATCGAGGTGCCCGAGATGCACTTCCGCGATCCGCTCGCGCTGCGCCTGGGCGCCCGCGCGTTCGCGGACGACACGCCCGATTCCGCTCCCGACCCCGCCCGACCCCGCGCTGGACCGCGAGCTGGACGAGGCGGCCGACCGGCTCGGGGCGCGGCTCTTGGGCGTCGTTCGCGACGTCTCGCCCGACCTCCTGGTCGTTCAGAACGCCTGGGCCATCCCGATGCAGCTGCCGCTGGCAGGCGCCCTTGCGCAGGTGGCCGAGGCCACCGGCCTCCCGACGCTGTCGCACGAGCACGACTACGTTTGGGAGCGCGAGCGCTTCGCGCGAACGCGCATACGTCCCTGGCTGGATCGCTTCTTCCCCTACGACGGACCGAGGATCCGGCACCTGGCGATCAACTCGCCGGCGCGGGACGAGCTGCGCGAGCGCCGCGGCATCGACGCCACGGTCGTCCCCAACGTGATGGACTTCGGCGCGCCCACGCCCTCGCCGGAGCGCGAGGCCGAGGTCCGTGCCGAGGTCCGGGCCGCGCTGGACCTGCGCGCCGGGCAGCGGCTGATCCTCCAGCCCACCCGCGTCGTGCCTCGCAAGGGGATCGAGCTCGCGATCGAGCTGCTGGCCCGGCTGGACGACCCGCGCAACGTGCTGGTGATCAGCCACGCCGCGGGGGACGAGGGGACCGAGACGCTGCAGCGGCTCCAGGCGCAAGCCCGGCGTACGGGCGTGGACCTGCGCTACGCCGCCGAGCTCTTCGCTCCGGAGCGAAGCGCCGGCCGCTTCGCGCTGGACGACGCCTACCTGGCCGCCGACGTCGTGACCTACCCGAGCCTGGTCGAAGGGTTCGGGAACGCCCTGCTCGAAACCATCGCGTACCGCAGGCCCGCGGTCGTGAACCGGTACCCCGTGTACGTGCGCGACATCGCGCCGACCGGCGTCCGCTTCGTGGAGCTGAACGGCCGCGTGGACGACGCATCGGTGGACGCGATGCGCCGGCTCCTGAACGATCCCGCAGCGAGGGAGGCGATGGTGGAGCACAACCATGCTGTCGCGAGCCGCGCCTTCGGCCTGCCGGCGCTGCGCGAGCGGCTGGCCGGACCGTTGCGTTCGCTGGGGCTGGCGGCATGACCCGTCGCTCGACCGACCGCACGCCCGGGGACGCGACCGGCGACGCGACCGGCCGCGCCGACGACGCGATCGGGCGCGAGGCGCGCGCGGTGTACGGCGACCGCGGCGACGCCGTCGCGGACGCGCTGCGAGCGCTCGCGGCCCGGTTTCGAGCCTCGGCCGACCACGAGCCGGTCCCGCCCGCGCGACGGATGACCGAGGACGATTCGATCCTGATCACGTACCCGGGTGCGATCCGCCGGCCGGACGAGGCGCCGCTGCGGACGCTGGGCAGCTGGCTGCGCGGCCCGCTGGCGAACACCGTGTCGACCGTGCACCTGTTGCCGTTCTACCCCTGGTCGTCGGACGACGGCTTCGCGGTGAAGGACTACCGCGCCGTCGCGCCTCAGTACGGCTCGTGGGACGATGTGCACGCTCTTCGCAACGATCATCGGCTGATGGTCGACGCGGTCGTGAACCACGCCTCCGCCCAGGGCGACTGGTTCGACCGGTTCCTTCGTGACGAGGCCCCGTACCGCGACTGGTTCCGAACCGAGGCCCCCGACGCCGACGTCGCCGCGACCGTGCGGCCTCGAACCACGCCGCTGCTCACGCCGTTCGAGACCGCCGCCGGTCGCCGCTGGGCCTGGACGACGTTCGGCCCCGACCAGGTGGACCTGGACTACCGCGAGCCCAGCCTGCTGCTCGAGATCGCCGGCGTCCTGCTGGCATACGTGGGCCACGGCGCCGAGGTGCTGCGCATGGACGCGGTGACGTACCTCTGGAAGGAGCTGGGCACGCCCAGCGTGCACCACCCGAAGACGCACGGGCTGCTGCGCCTGATGCGAGCGGTGCTGGAGGAGGCCGCGCCCTGGGTCGTGCTGTTGACCGAGACGAACGTGCCGCACGCAGAAAACGTCTCGTACTTCGGCGATGGCCGCGACGAGGCGCAGATGGTGTACAACTTCGCGCTGCCACCGCTGATGCTGCACACGGTCGCATCGGGCGACGCCACGGTCCTCCGCGACTGGGCGGGCACGCTGGGCACCCCGAGCGACCAGACCTGGTTCCTGAACTTCCTGGCCAGCCACGACGGGATCGGCGTCCGACCGGTCGAGGCGCTGCTTCCCCGCTCGGCGGTGGACGCCCTGGTGGACCGCACGCGCAAGCAGGGCGGCGGGCTGGGCCGAAAGCGGAACGCCGACGGGACCGAGAGCACCTACGAGCTGAACGTGAACTACTTCGACGCGCTGTGCGATCCGGACCACGAGGAGCGTCTGGACCGTCAGGTGGACCGCTTTGCGGCGGCCCACGCCGTGATGGCCGCGCTTCCGGGCGTGCCCTCGGTGTACCTGCACAGCCTGCTGGGCTCGCGTGGCTCCCCCGAGCTGGCCGCACGCCACGGCGTCCCGCGGGCGGTGAACCGAGCGCAATTGGACTCGGAGACCTTGAGCCGCGAGCTGGCCGATCCGCGAGGTCGACGCGCTCGCGTCCTCGCCGCGATCCGAGCGCTACTCCGGGCGCGCCGGGGTCGGCCCGCGTTCCACCCGAGCGCTCCGTCGACGGTGCTGGACGCGCCACCGGGGGTGTTCGCCGTTCGGCGTGGCGTCGAGGAGCGGACCGTCACGTGCATCCAGGAGCTGGCCGGGCGGGACGCGACGGTCCGCGTCCAGCGAGGCGGACGCGAGCTGCTCAGCGGACGCCAGATCGAGCCCGGTACCGTTCCGGTACGCCCGTACCAGGTGCTCTGGATCGACGACACCGGCTGACCGCCGGTCCGACGTCCGCTTCCGTCCGCCCGTGCGACTCCGCTCTCGCGGGTGTACCGATTCGCGGGTACCCACCGCGCCTCAGGCCTCGTCGGCGTGGTCCCCTCGGGCATGGACGACAAGCGGATCGGCACCCGCGCGGTGCACGCCGGGGCCGGCCTGGACCCCACCACCGGCGCGCACGCGACCCCCATCGTGCAGACCTCGACGTTCGGCTACCGCTCGTTCGCGCGGGGCGAGCGCCTGTTCGCCGGCGACGAGGAGGGGTACCTGTACAGCCGCGTCGGCAACCCCACCGTCGCCGCGTTCGAGCGCTCCCTCGCGGACCTCGAGGGCGCCGAGGCCGCCGTGGCCTTCTCGAGCGGCATGGCCGCCATCGCGGCGCTGGCGTTCACGGTGCTCGCGCCGGGGCAGCGGATCGCCTACCTCGGTCCGCTCTACGGCGGCTCGGAGGGGCTGTTCCTGGACGTCCTGCAGCGCTTCGGCGTTCCCGTGCGGGCGGTCGGCGCGGACGACCTGTCCCACGGCCTCGAGGCCGACACCGGCATGGTCCATCTCGAGACGCCGACCAACCCCACCCTGCGCCTGCACGACCTCCGCGCTGCGGCCGACGCCGCGCACGCCGTGGGCGCGCTGTGCGTCGCGGACAACACCTTCTCGACACCGATCCTGACGCGGCCGCTGGAGCACGGCGTCGACGTCGTGGTGCACTCGGCCACGAAGTACCTGGGCGGGCACGGCGACGCCCTGGGCGGCGTGCTGGCCGGCCCGGCCGAGCTCATGGGCGAGATCCGCATGGAGGGGCTCCGGCACCTCGGCGGCGCGCTGGGTCCGCTCGAGGCGTTCCTGTTCATCCGCGGGCTCAAGACCTTGCCGCTCCGCATGGAGCGCCACTGCGCCAACGCTCGGCGCGTCGCCGAGGCGTTGCACGGCCACCCCGCGCTCGCGGAGGTGCACTGGCCCGGCTTCGAGGACCACCCCGAGCACGCCCTGGCCCGCCGCCAGATGGCCGACTTCGGCGGCATGGTGGCGCTGGAGCTGAAGGGCGGCAAGCCCGCCGCCGCGCGCTTCCTGGACCGCCTGACGCTGTTCACGCAGGCGGTCTCGCTGGGCGACGTCGAGTCGCTGGCCACGCACCCGGCCAGCACCACCCACCAGCTGCTGGACGAGACGCTGCGGCTGGAGCAGGGCGTCACCGACGGGCTGGTACGACTCTCGGTCGGGATCGAGGATGCGGAGGACCTGGTGGAGGACGTGCTGCAGGCGCTGTCGGGCTAGCGCGCGCCGAGGCGTGGCGGCTACCACGCGATCACGATCGGCCGAGAACGCCCGATCGGTGAACACGCCTTCACGCCCCTCGGACATCGATCGTCCTGCAGCGATGCTAGGTTTTCACCATGCGCGATGCCACCGAATATCGACGTCTTGCCGCGACGCTGCGTTGGTCTGGCCTCTTCGCCGCGGCCATCTTCGTCGTGGGCCTCACCGCCTGCAGCTCGCCGTTCGAGGGGTTCACGCCCGACACCCAAGCGCCGACCCTGTACCTGTCTGGCGTGAGCGACGGCGACGTCATCACCACCAGCGAGGTGACGCTCACGGCCGTCGCGACCGACGACCGCGGTGTCGCCTCCGTTCGTTACAGCGTTAATGGAAGCACGACGACCGCCTGCGACGCCTTCGGCGGCGACACCTGGTCGTGCGCCTCGATTCCGCTGACCATCGGAGCCAACACCATCGAAGTCACGGTCCGCGACGACGCCGGGAACGCTACGTCGCGCTCGCTCACCGTCTACTACCAGCCGCCCACGGACGCGTCCGGGTTCAACATCGAGGTCGTGTACTTCGACCAGTCCTACAGCGCCAGCCAGCTCGAAGCGTTCCAGCTCGCTGCCGACCGTTGGGAGAGCATCGTCGTCGGGGACCTCGAAGGCTTCCCCCTGAACCAGCCCGAGGGCGGCAGCTGCAATGTCGGTGAACCCGCCTACGACGACACCGTCGACGACCTGCTGATCTTCGTCACCAGCTTCACCGACGAAGCGGGCGGGCTACTCGGCGAGGCCGGCCCCTGCCTCAGTCGAACCAACGGCGACGACGCCGGCACCAACGCCGTGGGCTACATGCGGTTCGACACCGAAGACCTCGACGTCCTCGAAGCGGACGGCAACCTCGTCGAGACGATCGTGCACGAGATGGGCCACGTCCTCGGCATCGGAACGAACTGGGAGTGGTCCTACCACGACCTTCTCGACTACCAGGCGAGCGGCAGCTCGCCGGACTGCGCGAACGCCGGTGGCTTCGTCACACCGCCCAGCTATACCGGAACGAGCGGCAGAGACGCCTGGCTGGATCTGGGCGGATGGGGTCGGCTCCCTGTCGAAGAGTCGGGCGGGCTCGGCACGCAGTGCGGGCATTGGGACGATGCGACGTTCGGGAACGAGCTCATGACCGGCTTCCTCGATGGCGGCATGGTCAATCCGCTCAGCCAGCTGACCGTCCGCTCCCTCCGAGACATCGGCCTCACTGTCGACGTCTCCGCGGCCGATCCGTACACCCTCCCTTCCGGCGCTTTCCTGAGAACCCAAGGCGGCTTCGACATCGCCGCCGCCGAGATTCTGGTCCCGGCACGAGGCACCATCGACCCCGCCACCGGCGAGATCGTCATCTTCCCCGACCGCTAGCGAAGACCGCAGCCCAGCCCGCTTCCACCGCGTCCCCTGTCATTCGAGTGGGTCGCGGTGGTGTGGTAGGAACGGGCCATGCACGCCCACCACGTCGCCGCCGTCGCCGTCCTCGTCATCCGGGACGGTCGCGTCCTGGCACTGCGGCGCTCACGAAACAAGGACGCCGCGCCCGGCGTGTGGGAGGCCCTCTCGGGCCGGCTGGAGCCGGGCGAGGATCCGCACCCCGCCGCGGTTCGCGAGGCGCTCGAGGAGACCGGGCTGACCGTGGACGTCGAGCGCAGGCCGTGGACCGCGTACGCCGCCGACCGCGCGGGCGAGCCGATGCTGGTGGTCGTGTACCGAGGGACCCCCGTCGCCGGCGAGCTGACGCTCAGCGACGAGCACGACGACCACGCCTGGCTGGACGCCGACGCGTTCGCGGCCAGGAGTCCGCTGACGGCGCTGGTCGAGGCGGTCAGGACGGCGCTTGCGGCGCCCGCGCCACGGTAGTCGTCCGCACCGCCTGCCCGCCATCGCGAACGTCGATCGGTCACCCGCACGCGATCTCCGTCCGACGACGGAGGACGGAGTCGACGGCGCGTCGTACGCTCGCCGGCATGATCATCACGACCACCTCCACCCTGCAGGACCGATCCATCGCCGACTATCTGGGCCTCGTCTCCGGCGAGGCGATCCTGGGCGCCAACGTGTTCCGCGACTTCTTCGCCGGCATTCGCGACATCGTCGGTGGGCGCAGCGGCGGCTACGAGCGCTCGCTGCGCGAGGCGAAGGAGATCGCGATCCGCGAGATGGAGGTCGCCGCCCGCGAGCTGGGGGCGGACGCGGTGATCGGCATCGACCTCGACTACGAGAGCATCCAGTCGGGCTCCGGCGGCAGCATGCTGATGGTGTCGGCGTCCGGCACGGCGATCCGGCTCGGCTGACCTGAACTCGGCTGACCTGAACGACGACGCTTTGACACCGCGCCCTGCACGGGCTAGGCTCCGTGGCATGCTCGCCCTGGGCCCCCACCTCGCGTACCGCACCGTCCCGAACCTTCGGGACGACAATTCGCGTGTGGGGGGCCTCGGGGCGTAGGGCGCCGTCGATCGACGCGTTGGACCCCCGGGGCTCGGCTCCGGGGGTCTTTTCGTTGGATCGGTCCGCGAGCCCAGGAAGGTAGGTCGGCATGAACGAGGACGGAAGCGAACGAACGCTGACGCGCGAGCTCCCCGCGCACGACGGGGCTCGCGTCACGCTGCGCGGCTGGGTGCACGCCCGCCGCGACCTGGGCGGCGTGCAGTTCCTGGTGCTTCGGGACAGGACCGGCGCGGCGCAGTGCGTGTTCCACGGCACCGAGATCCCTTTGCAGGAGTCGTGCGTCGAGGTCGGCGGCACGGTCGCCGCCTCGCCCAAGGCGCCCGGCGGGTTCGAGGTCCAGGCCGACCACCTGCGCATCCTGAGCCAGGCGACCGAGCCGACGCCGGTCGAGATCTCGAAGGAGAGCTGGAACGCCAATCCCGACACCCTCCTCGCCTACCGGCACGTGACGGTTCGCGGGCTCGAGGCGCAGGCGATGCTGAAGGTGCAGGCCGAGCTGGTCGGGGCGTTCCGGGCGTACCTGGACGCCGAGGCGTTCACCGAGATCTTCACGCCGAAGCTGGTCGCGGCCGGCGCGGAGGGCGGCGCCGACATGTTCGAGGTGGACTACTACGGCAAGCGGGCGTACCTGGCGCAGTCGCCGCAGCTGTACAAGCAGATCATGATCGCGGTGCACGAGCGGGTGTACGAGACCGCGCCGGTCTGGAGGGCGGAGGCGTCGCACACCACGCGGCACCTGGCCGAGTACCTCAGCCTGGACGTCGAGCTGGGCTTCATCGACGACGACGGCGACGTGATGGACCTGCAGGAGGCGCTGCTGGGCTCGATGATGCGCCGCGTCGGCGAACGCTGCGCCGCGGAGCTCGCGCTGCTTGGCGCCGAGGTGCCCGACGTGACCGACCGGTTCCCCCGCATCGAGCTGCTCGAGGCCCGGAAGCTGGTCGAGGAGCGCTACGGCCACGCGCCTGGCGGCAAGGACCTGGACCCCGAGGCCGAGCGGCTGCTGGGCCGCTGGGCCAAGGAGGAGCACGGCAGCGACTTCGTGTTCGTGACCCGCTACCCGCAGGCGGCGCGCCCGTTCTACACCTACCCGACCGGCGACGGCCTGACGCGCGGCGTGGACCTGCTGTTCCGCGGGGTCGAGATCACCTCCGGCGGCCAGCGCGTGCACGAGCACGACGTGCTGGTACGCGAGCTCGAGAAGCGCGGCATGGATCCGCGCCGCTTCGAGGGCTACCTCGAGGTGTTCAAGCACGGCATGCCGCCGCACGGCGGGTTCGCGATCGGAGCGGAGCGGCTCACCGCCCTGCTGCTGGGGATCCCCAACGTCCGCTTCGCCCGGGCGTTCCCGCGCGACGGGAGTCGGCTGCAGCCGTAGCGGCGCATGAAGCCGACCGGGCGACCGGCCGCCTGCGCACGTGGCCACGCCGGTCGGGTTCGCGACGTAGACTAGATCGTCCGTCCGTCCCGTCGTCCACCTTCGCTAGGGAGGAACCATGCTTCGAGCCCTCGCCGTCGCTACCGCCGGCCTCGCCCTTCTTCTGGCCGCCTGCGCGCCCACGACCGCAACGTCGGGCGCCGACCTGTCGGCTCTCGACGCCGCCTGCGCCACCGAGCCAGCGCCCGTCGTCGCGGTGGTCCAGTTCGAGAACACCACCGGCCGCTTCGGCACCACCGTCACGGGCGTCGAGGAGGCCGCGACCGCGCGCCTGATCACGCTGCTCAAGGAGAGCGGCTGCTACGACATCGTGGAGCAGAGCGAGCTGCAGAACGTGATGATGCAGCAGGGCCTCGAGTCGATGGAGCCCGAGGCGCTGGCCCGCGCCGCCGGCGCCGGCTACGTGATCACCGGTACCGTCACGCGCGCCACGATCGCCGAGCCGGGCGTGTCGGTGTTCGGCGTCAGCCTGGGCGAGACCCGTGCGGACGTCGAGGTGGACGTGAGAGCCACCGACATCATCACCGGCTCGATCGTCGTCTCCGAGACCGGTACGGGGACCGCCACGAGCCCGAACATCGCCGTCGACCGCATCCCGGCCGGCCGGATCGCGTACGACGACCCGACCGTCGGACCGATCCTGGCCGACGCGTCGGCCGCGGCCGTGCGCGAAGTGGTGGCCTTCATCCGCGCCGAGTTCTGATCGAGCCGGCGCCGACCAAGCCGGCCCTAACGTGCGCGGCGCCTGCCTCCCGGCGGGCGCCGCGCACGCTTGGATCCGCCGCCGAAACCTGAGGCGGCTCAGCCGCCGGCGCCGAACGCCTCGCAGGAGAGACCCATCCCGCCAGCGAAGTCGGTGCCCGCCACGCCGGTCGTCATCGTGAACAGCAGGCCGGCCCCGGCACCGCCGAGCTTGCCGATGACCCCGCCGAGCCCCAGGCCGGTGACGTTGTTGATGTGCGCCTTCAGGAGGCAGCAGGCCTCGGCGGTGCCGCCCATGCCCTGGCAGTCCTTCAGCCCCTTGACGGCGAACATGAGCGTCATGGCGTTGTCCACGAGCTGGATCTCGTACTCGACCATCGTCTGACCGCGGCCGTCGGCCGTCACGCCCAGCGCGGCGCCCGACGTCGGGTCCAGCCGCCACCACGCCGCCTGCCGGTCCTGCGCCGCTCGCGGAATCAGCACCAGCGAGCCGCGTGCGAGGTCGTCCGCGAGCCGCGAGGCGGCCTCCGCGCCGACACCGAGGTCGCTGGCGTCCACCGCGTCGCCGGGACGCAGCAGCCGGTACGGGGGCGCTGCGTCGGCCGCCGCGACGCGCTGGGCGTCCTCGCTGTCCTCGCTCAGCATCTCGCGCTCCACGAGCGTCTCCCACACCCCGCGCCGTAGCGCGGCGCCGGCGTCCAGCGCCGCCCCTTCGGGCCCGGCCAGGACGCGGCGGGGGTTGGCGGCGATATCGATGCTGCGCACGAAGGCGACGTCGCCGCGCGGCGCCACCCGCTCGGAAAGCACCAGGACGGCGGGAGCGGGTCGGTAGCCGGGTCCGGCCGCGACGCCGGCCACGGCACGGTCGAAGGTGTCGAACGCCGCCAAGTGGTCGAGCCCGGTCGGGCCGCCCAGCATGGCCTGGTCCAGGTCGGCGTCGGAATCGGGCTCGGCCATCTGGCCGACCACGTAGGAGAAGAACTCGCGCGTCTCCAGGAGCCGTGACAGGGTCCGGTCCAAGAGGTACCCGGCCGGCAGGGCGCCGGTCGACACCATCAGTCGGTGCCGTCCGAGCACGGCCCGCGCCGGGTCGGGCGCGTCGGGATCGATGCGGACGCGCCCGGCAGCGCGATTCTCGGCGCCGATCCGATCCAGGATCCAGCGGCGGTGCAGCGTTTCCCGGCCGTCCGGGGCGATCAGCGTCACGTCGATCCCGTGTCCCGCCAGGGCCAGCGGGTCGCCGTCGGCTCCATCGCCTCCTCCCCCGAGCGCTCCCAGCGCGCCCACGGCCTGCTCTCCGGCGCCGGCCACGGAGCGGAACACCCCCGCCGCGACGTTGTTGGCGACGTCCGGCGAGATCGCGCGGCCGTCGAGATCGAAGATCTGTGCGCCGGGAGCGAGCGCGCCGTCGAAGTACGGCGCGAACACCTCGGTCTCTTGGGCCACCCGCGCGAGGTCGAACGCACCGACGTCGCCGCCGGGCGCCGAGTTCGGGTAGTTGGCGTACTCGAGCACGACGCCGGCAGCGTTCGCGGCCGGTCGCTCCCACGCCTCCATCACCGGCACCCGCGTGAGCTCGTCGCCGCGCTTCTGCTCGATCCACGCCTGGATGCGCACCCGGTGCTGCAGCTCGGCGGGAATCGCGCCCTCGAGGACCCGTTCCGGCTCGAGCGACGCGTCCGGCTCCAGGCCGGTCGGGTGGGCCGACCTCCAGGGATCGTCGGGGCCCAGCCGGTACTGCGTCCAGGCGTAGCCGCGCGCCTCGGAGCGCAGCACGCCGGCGGCGTCCTCGGCGAGGGACACGCCGGCGTCGGCAAGGGCGGCCTCGATGCCGGCGGCGATCGTCTGCAGCTCCTCGCGCAGCGGCTCGTCCTCCACCGGGGGCGGCGCGATCGTCGCCTCCAGCGAGGCCAGCAGCTCCTCCTCGGGCGTGGCGACGATCTCGGCCAGGCGCGAGAGCGCGTCCCTCAGCACCCCTACGTCGCCGATCGGCGGCGCTGGAGGAGCCGCGAGGGAGGCGCGTGCGAGCAGGCGCTCGGCCGCCGCCTCGTCCAGCGTGGCCAGGGCGATCCGCGTCTCGAAGCCTGCGTCGCCCAACAGCCGAGCGAGCAGCGTGGCCTGGTCGAGGGCGTTGCCGGCCCGGGCGCGCAAGGTGCCGTCCGGCCCGCGGAGGAGCCCGGCGTACGGCTCGTAGGTCACGTTCTCGGTCACCCAGGCAGCGATCGTGTCGGCGTCCTCGAAGGCGAGCTCGAACGCCAGCTCACCGGCGTCGAACGCGCTTCGATCGATCGCGCCGCGCATCTCCTCGAGGATCGACATGAGCTCGTCCAGACGCCCCAGCGCGGCAGCCCGATCGTCGTAGCGCACCGTCCCCTGGGCGATGGCGCTGCCGGCCACGCTCGCCATGAGCGCCATCAGCAGCGCGAAGATCGTCCGTCTCATCATCCCTCCTCCTCCCCACGGCGACGCTCGGCGCCCCCGGAACCTGCTCGCCTGCCCACGGTCCGCACGCGTCTACGGCGCCGTCACGCTCACGCTCCCGTCCCCCGGCACGCGCACGTCGCGGATCAGCGCCGGCGGCGCGCCGGGTACGCGCACCGTGTACACGCCCATCGGCAGCTCGACCGAGCCGCTCCCGACGCGACCGCGCGCGACCACCTCGCCGCCGGGGCCCAGCACCTCGAACGGCGGGTAGAGCGCCTGCTCGATCTCGGTGCGCAGGGCGGCCGTGTCGTCGGCCGCGGCGTAGCTGCCCGACGCCCGCTGGGCCAGCGCCTCGAAGCCGGCACGGACCTCGTCCGACTCGACGCCCAGCGTGACGATCGACAGGTTCACGTCGACGCCCTGCTCGCGTAGCGCGTCCAGCGCCGCGGCCGGATCCCCTCCGCACGACTCCTCGCCGTCGGTGATCAGCACCACCGTGCTGCCTTCCGCCTGACCCAGGTCGCTCGCGACCTGCGACAGCGCGTCGGCGATCGGCGTCTGCGACAGCAGCTTCGGCTGGATCTCGCGGATCGCCGCGAAGGCGGCGTCACGGCTCAGCGGCTCCATCGGGATCTCCAGCCGCGACTCGCACGACTGCGGCGTGATGTGCCCGAAGGCGCGCAGCGCGAACGGCGTGCCCTCCGGCAGGATCTCGCCGACCAGCTCCGACAGCACCTGCCGTGCCGCGTCGATGCGCGACGTCCCGTCGGGCAACAGCGCGCCCATCGATCCGCTGGCGTCGAAGATCACCTCGACGCCGGGAAGCTCGGCGTCGGCGCCGCGCTCGACCGACAGCGTGCCGGGGCCGGGCGGCTCCTGGTAGCGGACGGCGACGTGGAGGGTGTACGGCTTGGGCCGGCGAAGGTGGCACGAGGCGCGCCGGAAGCCGGCCTCGAAGTCGCCGACGTTGCGGGCGTAGTCGTACACGCCGCGGTTCGCGGCGGCGTAGGCCTGCATGCGGTCCTGCGTGATGCCGGACCCGCCACTGGACACCTCGAAGGTGAACACGCGCGGACGGACCTCCTCGATCGCGCGCCACAGGTCGCCCGAGAGGCTGTACCCGCCCGACTCGTGGTCGGTGATCAGCAGGATCGCGCGGGTGCCCTCGCGGTCGCCCAACGACCGGACCGCGCTCAGCATCGCCAGCTCGGCGTTGCTGGAGCCCACGGACGCGGGACTGAACGCGGCGCGGTGCCGCCCGACGTAGGCGGGGTCGCCGCTCCACCAGGGCAGCAGCCACAGCGGCTCGGGGTCGTCGAACGCCAGCAGCTGCGCCGCCTCCCGCTCCGGGTTCAAGTCGCGGGCGAACGCCGCGACCGACGCGTTGGTGATCGGCAGGAACGGTCCCATGCTGCCGCTCGAGTCCCAGGCGAACACGACGCTGCGCTTGGGCTCGTCGAGGTGGAGGTAGTAGCTGCCGGGGTCGACGAAGGCGGTGAGGCGCAGGCCGTCCTCCTGCTCGGCCGCGTCGTGCACGACCGGCTCGCCGCCTGCGTCCAGCAGCTCGTAGCGGACCACGCCGGGATCGGCGTCGAGGCGGAGCTCGATCACGTTCGATCCGTCGGGAACGTCGATCCGCCACCAGTCCTCGTCCTCGGCGACCAGCACGGCGCCGCTGGCGACGTCGCCGTCGCCGATTCCACGGGCACCGTCCCGCACGTCGTCGCTGCCGTCGTCGTCCACGCGGACCCGGGCCGAACCGTCCAGGTCCGCCGCGGCCGCCTCGTACGGTCCGTACGGCCGGTTGTGGCCCCAGACGCCCAACGCGCTGCGGTAGTCTTCGCCGCTCTGGACCTCGTAGGCGTGCACGGACGCTGGGAGGTAGACCGAGTTGTCCTCCGGGTCGTGGCCACTGGCGGTGAAGCGAAGGTAGCGGGTCCAGATCGGCGCGTCCAGCTCCATCTCGCGCCGTTCACCGTGCGCCAGGTCCAGCGACCAGGTTCCGACCTCCGTCCACGGCCCGATCGGCCCCTCGAGGCTGGCCTGCACGGTCACCTCGCGGAAGCCGGCCTCGGCCCGGCCCCGATCCGAAGCGACCCACGCCAGGCGCTCGATCCGCGCGGCACGGCCGTGGTGGAACCCGACGGTGAACACCGCCTCGGTGACCGCGGCCGTCGATGCTGGCAGTCCGATCGACGTCCGGAAGCACGGCGTTCTCGCCGACCAGCGGATCCGACGACACCACGACGCCGCCCAAACGCTGCGCGGCGAGGTCGATCGGCTCGCTGGGGCTCCAGCTGCCCGACAGCAGCTTCCACTCGCCCAGCCAGACCGACCTCCGAGCGCGTCCGTCGTGGTCGTCGATCGCGACCAGCCGGGCGTAGCGCGCGCGGACCGGCCGGTCGAACACGAACGCCTGCTCGACCCGTGCGGCGTCGAGGCTGTCCTCCAGGACCGTCTCCCAGCTCTCGCCGTCGAGGGACGTCTCGATCCGGAAGCGCCGCAGCTGCGAGAGGACGGCGCGCGACTGGGGATGCAGCAGCGTGCCGCTCAGCTCGATCGGCTCGTCGCCGGGAAGGTCCAGCACGAACGCGTCGCCGGCGTCGCGGCTCGCGCCGCGGCCCGGCGAGGTCCAGCCGTCGTTCAGGTAGACGTCGTTGCCGGCGTCGCTGTCGATCACCGTCGCACCGAACGGCGCCCAGGCGACGTTGTGGTGACCGGCCAGCGCTGCGGGAACGCGCGACCGCGCGACCGGCGCGACCGGCGCCGCCTCGCAGATCGGTGCCAGCGCGACGGTGGTGGTCGCGACGCCGTCGTCGCTGCGTGCGCCCAACGTGATCCGTAGCGGCTGATCGTCGCGCACGTCGTCCGGCAAGCGGATCTGGAACGGCACGGTCGTGCTGGCGCCCGCCTCGACCTGAACACGGTCGGGCAGGGTGACCTCGACCGGCTGGAGGGAGGCGACCGCCTCGAGGCGGACCTCGCGCGTGCCCCCGGCGTCGCTGCCGATGCGCAGCTCGCCATGCACCACCTGGTGCGCCCCCCAGTACGCGGCGACGTCGCTGGCGTCGACGGTGGCAGACACGTCCAGGCCCGAGGCGCCCGCGGGCGCCCGGAGCTGGCGGGGATCGGGCTCTCGGTCGAACGAGAGCTGCAAGTCGTAGCTGCCGCGCCCGGTGAGGCGGAGGTGCGACTGCCCGCCGGCGGCGAGGGTGGCGCGCAGCACCACGTCGTCCGCGCGGTCGGCATCGGCGTCACCGAGCACGGAGACGCGCGCCCCGCCCACCTCGCCACGGACCTCCAGCACGGTCGGCGCGTCGAACGTCGGCAAGGCGTACACGTCGGCGTCCCCCATCGTTCCGGAGGTACCGACCAGGCGCAGGTCGGCGGGCAGCGCAGCGGCTCGGCGAGCGTCGTGGTTCGGCTCGACGTCGACGGGCAGCGCGATCGGATCCAGCATCGTCCCGCGCAGCTGGTACCAGCCGTCGCTGCTCTCTTCGGGCCAGGCGACCACGTCGTAGTCGCCGGCCAGCAGCCAGCCCTCGAACACGGCAGGACGGCCCGGGCCCTCGGCGACGGCGCGATCGGCATCGCTGACGTCGATGGTGACCTGCCCATCCTCCGGCGGCACCGCCTCGATGCGGACGTAGGCGTCGTTCAGGAGGGTGAAGCGATAGACGTCCCGGTCCCCGTCGGTCAGCGTGCCCACGCGCGTCGTCCCGAACGGCAACAGCTGCGAGCGCTCGCTTCCGTCGTTCGGCTCGCTCTCGATCCAGCCGGACGGGGCGGGCGGGCCGGGGTCGGCCAGCGCCTCGACATCGCTCGCGTCGCTCGGATCCGCTGGCCCGCTCGGGGCCGCCTCGGCCGGCTCGAGCGGCGCCTCCGCGGACGCACCGGGATCGGCGTCGGCCGCGGCGGCCGCGGCGGGCTCGGGAGGCGACGGCGGGTCGCCGGTGCGTAGCCCCCGCACCGCCCAGTCGCCCTCGCCGCCGACCTCGACGTAGACCGAGCCCGGCTCCAGGACCAGGTTGTCCAGCCGCAGGCGACCGCTGCCGCCGACGGCGCCGAGCCTCCGGCCGCCGCTGTCGTACACGGCGAGGTCGGCCAGGCCGTCGCCGATCGCCTGCACGCGCCACAGGCCGGCGTCGTCGCCGATCTCGAAGCGCATCACGTCGGTGTCCTGCGTCTGAAGGGTTCCGCGCAGCGTCGCGCCCTCCCCCATCGGGGATGCTGCTGGGCGAACGTCGTTCGGCTCGGCCTCGTAGCCGTCGCGTGGCGTCGTTCCGGGCTCCAGCGCGACGCGATAGCTCGCCGCGTCGCTGCCCGCGACGGTCAGGTAGTGGATCCCGGCGCCGAGCACCAGGCCGGCGACGCTGCCGCTGCTCCCGCGCCGGGAAAGAAGCTCCTCGCCGTTCTCGTCGCGGAGGACGACGGTGACCTCGCCGTCCGCCTCCAGCGTCAGGTCGAACGCCTCCTCCGCCCGCTCTTCGGGCACGTCGACGACGATCCAGTCGGTCCGCTCGGCGACGCCGTCGAACGGCTCGCCCAGCCGCATCGGGTTCGCGTTCGCGCGGTCGTCGTTCGGCTCGACCTCCGAGCCGTCGGCGGGCCGGCCCTGCACCACGGTACGGACGGCGCTGGTGCCCGCCTCGCCGGCGATGCGCAGCGTGTAGGTGCCCTGGGCGAGGCCGAGGAACCCCATCGCCGTGCCCTGTCCGGGGCCCAGCGTGCCCTGCGCGACCTCGCTTCCGTCCGGTCCGATCAGCTCGACGGTGACGTCGCCGTCCACCGACGTCTGTCCTTCGACGCCCCACAGCAGGCCGGCGTCCTCCTCGCTCAGCTCCCAGGTCAGCTCGCGGGGCGTCCCGGCTTCGACCGGGCCGTAGGCGCCGAACGCTCCCTGGGCCGTGTCGATGCGGTCGAACGGCCGATGGTCGCGGTCGAGGGTCCGGTCCTGCCGCACGAACGACAGCACGTACCGGCCCTCGCCACCGCTCTTGGAGAGGCCCAGGTAGAGCGGCCCGGGCGGAAGCAGGATCGGGCCCGAGCGGTTCAGGCGCCCGGTCGTGGTGCCGAAGGTCCACATCTTGTCGGCGGCGGTGACCCCGACGCCGTCGTCGGCGAAGGTGGCGTGGACCAGGTCCAGCTGCGTGAGCTGGTCCTCGATCCCCTCGATCTCGACCACCCACGGCACGGCCGCGTCCTCTGCGGAGACGTCCCAGACGAACACGTCCTGGGCGTCGTCCAGCGCCCCCACCATGCAGCGCTCGTCGCCGACCGGGGTGGCCCGGTGCAGCTCGTCGTTCGGCTCGAGCTCCTCGGCGCAGCTGCGGGCGTGGCCGAACCCGGTCAGCACGGCCAGAACGGCCGCGAGCAGCACGGTCGCGCCGACGCGACGGGGAAGGTGGCGCGTCAGGCGACTCAGGAGGAACGTGCGCCGCCTGGCGACGGCGGTACGGACGGGGTCGAGGTCGCGGGGCACAAGGTCTCCTTTTCGTGTCGAGCTCTACCGAAGCTGCGGGGCGGGCGCGGCGGACGGGGCGGACGCGGCCGCGCCGGCTCGGTCCGGGGCGTTCGTCAGGGCATCTCGATGTCCAGCTCGGGGAGCCGCTCGACGACGAAGCTTCCTTCGATCGTCGCGACCTGCGACATGTCCGGCTCGGCGTTCATCTGGGGAAGCAGCGGCATCTCGGCCGAGAAGGTGCCCTCCAGCCGGTACACGCCTTCGGAGATCTCCTCGAACGTGGTGATGGTCCCCTCGGCGCTGCCGCCTGCGTCGCTCACGTGCACGTTCTGAAGCATCGAGCTTTCGGGCCAGTACATCGCCGAGACCTGCTCGGAGCCGTAGCTGCACGGGCAGTCGGACGGCGGGGAGTACAGGGAGAACTCGAGCGACAGCGTCTTCTCGAGCGCGTAGCGCCGCTGGGGGTGGGACTGCAGCGACAGGTTCAGCATCACGCCCATGATCGACGACCAGCTCGCGGTGGCTTGGGGTCCTTCGGCGGTCGCGAACTCGAGGACGTACCAGGTGCCGGCTTCGCCGTTCAGGGTGGCCTCGATGGTACCGATCACGGTGCCTTCCTGGGACCGGGCGTCCTGGGCTTGGGCGACGCCCAGCCCGACGAAGAGCGCCATGATCATGGCGAGGAAACGGAGTCGTGAGGCGACGATAGGCATGGGTCCTCCAGGGAAGGGCCACGCGCCATGATGGCGGACGCGGCTGGGCAGAAGCACGGGGGCGGTCACAGGCCGAACCAGGCGAAGACCAGGTTCTCCTCGATCCGCTCGCGATGGGGCGCGACGCGGTCGACGTTGGCCTGCGGCACGGTCGCGGTCGGCGACGCGCGGGTCGACGACGCCGGGTCGCCACCGGTGAGCTGGGTCACGTCGTAGCCGACGACGGCGTAGCCGGCCGCCTGGAGCACGCGATCACGGACCCAGCGGTACTCCTCCAACGAGAAGTCCTGAGCGTTGAGGGCGTCCACCTGCGCGCGCGTCGCCTCGACCAGGAGGCCCGTCACGTCGACGGCGGCCTGCGCCAGCTCGCGCGGGGTGGGGTCGCCGCCCCGCTGCTCGATACGCTCGTAGCGCTCGCTCAGCTCGTCGACACGCCCCTCGAGGCGCGCCCGCATCGCGTCCTGCACCGCCAGGAAGCGGTCGACCTGTCCGTCCTCGAGGACGTCGTCGGCGGGCGCGTCGTAGGGACCCTGGTCGCGGACGTCGTCGCGAATCTGCTCGATCTGCTGGACGTCGCGGACCGAGCCCAGCAGCTCGCCGGCCGGACGACCGATGAACCACCAGGCCACACCGGCACCGGCCAGGAACAGCACGAGGAACACGACGCCGCAGCCGATGGCGATCTTGCGCCCCGCGCCGCCTCCCCGCTTCTCGGGCGTGACCGGGTCAGCCATGCCGGTCGGTGCGGTCGGCGGGTTCGTCGTCCGTATCGGACGCGGATGTCGGGCCGGCCGCGTCGTGACGGTGGGCTTCGTCGCCTAGCGTCGCCTTCGGCGTCCTCTCCTGGCGTCGGTGGTCCCTGGCGTCGGCGCTCGGTGGAGCCGAATCGCCGGCCACCGCGTCGACCGCGGCCGCTCCGGCGGCCATGGTGGCCGCAGCAGCCTCGCTCGGTGCTGCATCGTTGGCGGCGTCTCGCGGAGGCCGATCCGCGGCCGTTGCCGCGGGCGCGGCCGTGCCTGCCGTGTGGCCGGAGCCTCCGGTCGACGCGACGGCCTCCTGGGCCTTGCGACCAAGCTCCTTGAACTTGTCGCTCATGCCCTCGAGCTTGGCGACCCAGGCCGGGTCGGGCGTCATGTCCAGCGTCGTGCGGTGGTACGCCAGCAGGGTCGCGGCCAGCGACCAGGCGTCGGCGACGGCGAGCTTGAGCATCCAGGCGCCGACCACGACCATCACGCCGAGGAACGGGCCCGCCGCGGGCAGCACCGCCGCGATGGCCAGGGCGGGCAGGCCGAGGATCACGAGCAGCAGGAAGAACTCGACGTAGCCGATCAGGGTCAGCACCACGGCGTTGGCGACGATCGGCTTCCACGCCTGGGCGTAGAGGACGACGCCCTCGTGCGCGACGCCCCAGACGTTCTGCTCGCGCTTGGCGTAGGCGCGCGACAGGATCGACTCGTCGACGTAGGTCGAGGACATCAGCGCGACCCGCTCGAGCAGCTTGCCCAGCGAGTCGATGCCGGGGATCGGCAGGATGTCGACGATTCGGACGACGGTCCGCACGATCCGTCGCACGATCCCGTCCACCAGCTGATCGACGGCGAACATGATGCTGGTGTCCTTGAACCGCTCCGTCACCTGCTTGCGGCCGTAGGCGACCTGTCCCTCGTCGGGCCCCCGGCCGTGCACGATGAACTCGGTCATCACGGCGGTGTGCGCCGCCTTGAGCAGGTAGAAGTAGTACCGCGTCACCCAGCGCACGATTCCGAACGCCCCACCGATCCCGGCCAGGAACAAGATGAAGCCGAGCGGCGCCCAGAGCTGGCCCAGCAGCCAGGCGACCCCGCCGATGACGCCGAAGTAGACCCCCAGCCCCAGGCCGAGCAGCAGGTAGCTTCCGAGACGGATCCAGATGAACGGCAACGTCTTTCCTAGCAGACCGAGCGCTTCGCCGAGATAGAGCTTGGGCACGGGAGGTTCCTTTCGTCAGTGAACGGGATACGAAACGACGACCCTCGCCCCCTTCCGGGTCGAGGGAACTGCGCGACGGACGGACTCTCTCCACGCCAAGCGTACACGACGCGCGAAGCCCAGGCGCAGGGCGGCCGCGCCCGACCGTTCGAGAGCGCTAGCCGACCGACGCGAACAGCGGCGTGACCCTCTCGGCACGGGGTACGCGGTGGCACGAGCGGCAGCGCGGCTCGTAGCTCTCCTGCGCGCCGACCAGGATCACCGGATCGCCGTAGTGCGCTGGATGCCCGCCGATCAGGCGTTGCGTGCGGGTGGCGGCCCGGCCGCAGCGACAGATGGCGGTCAGCTTCTCGACGTGCTCGGCGCGGGCCAGGAGGATGGGAAGCGGCCCGAACGGCTCGGCCCGGAAGTCGAGGTCGAGGCCCGCCACGATGATGCGCTTGCCGTCGTCCGCGAGGTCCTGCACGAGCTCGGGGAGCCGGTCGTCGAAGAACTGCGCCTCGTCGACCGCGACCACCTCGGTCGCGTCGCGAAGGCGCTCTCGAAGCCCGTCGGTATCGTCCACCGGCTGGGCCTCGAGGGTGCGGCCGGCGTGGCTGGCGACCGCGACCTTGTCGTAACGGTCGTCGATCGCGGGCTTGAACACCTGAACGGCTTGACGAGCGATCAGCGCGCGGGTCACGCGCCGGATCAGCTCCTCGGACTTGCCGCTGAACATCGGCCCGACGATCACCTCGAGCCAGCCTCCGCCGTAGGGATGGGCCTGCATACCTGCGAGCGTACCGCAGCGCAGAGTGCCGGCAGGCAGGGGTGTCGGGCGTCCCGGCGTCCTGAGCGCGTTGGTGTCAAGCATTCGGATCACCGTCCGCTCACCCCACCGTGCTACCCTCCGCCCCATGTCACGCATGCACGGCACCACCATCGTCGCGGTGCACAAAGACGGCGTCAGCGCCATCGCCGGGGACGGGCAGGTCACCCTGGGCGACCAGATCGTCAAACGCGGCGCGATCAAGGTCCGAACCCTCGAGCAAGGCGGCGTTCTCGCCGGCTTCGCCGGCGCGGTCAGCGACGCCTTCACGCTGATGGACAAGTTCGAGGGCTACCTCTCCTCGTCGAAGGGGAACCTGCTCAAGGCGGCCGTCGAGACCGTCAAGGAGTGGCGCACCGACCGGGCGCTCCGCAACCTCGAGGCGATGCTGATCATCGCCGATCACGAACAGATCCTGACCCTGTCCGGTGCCGGCGACGTGGTCGCTCCGGACGTGCCGGTGGCGTCGGTCGGAAGCGGCGGCGCCTACGCCCTGGCCGCGGCCGTGGCGCTGCTGGAGCACAGCGAGCTGAGCGCCCCCGAGATCGCCCGCGAGGCGATCCGCATCGCGGGCACCATCGACATCTACACCAGTGGCGAGGCGACCGTCCTCACCGTTCCGAGCAGCGAGGCGTCCGAATGACCCAGTCCAACGCCCCCGTCCTCCGTCGCGACCTTCCCGATCTCGACGACCTGACGCCCATCCAGATCGTCGAGGCGCTGGACGCCGACATCATCGGACAGCACAAGGCCAAGCGCAGCGTGGCGGTCGCCCTGAGGAACCACGTCCGCCGGCGCCGGCTGCCGCTCGAGACGCAAGCCGAGGTGACGCCGAAGAACATCCTGATGATCGGCCCCACCGGGGTCGGCAAGACCGAGATCGCGCGTCGCCTGGCGAAGCTGGCCAGGGCGCCGTTCCTGAAGGTCGAGGCCACGAAGTTCACCGAGGTGGGCTACGTGGGCCGCGACGTGGACAGCATCGTCCGCGACCTGGCGCAGGCGTCGTACGCCCTGGTCGAGGAGGAGAAGAAGGCCGAGGTGGCCGAGGCGGCCGCGGTCGCTGCCGAGCGGAAGCTGCTCGAGGCGCTGCTGCCCGGCGGCACCGAGGAGGGTCTCGAGCGGATGCGGGCGCTGCTGCGCGCCGGTCAGCTCGAAGACCGCACCGTCGAGATCGAGGTGGCCGAGGAGCCGCCCCAGCTGGGCATGGGCATGCCGGGCATGGAAGAGATGGGCCGCAACCTGCAGGACATGCTGTCGCGCTTCGCGCCGCAACGGTCGCAGACCCGCAAGACGACCGTGCGCGAGGCCAGGCGCATCCTCCAGGACCAGGAGGCCACCTCGCTGCTGGACGAGGACGAGGTGAACCGCGAGGCGATCGACCGGGCCGAGAACCGCGGCATCGTGTTCCTGGACGAGATCGACAAGATCACGGGCGAGGACGGCGTCGGCGGCGCCGACGTGTCGGGCGAGGGCGTTCAGCGCGACCTGCTGCCGATCGTCGAGGGCACCCAGGTCCAGACCCGCTACGGCTCGGTGCGCACCGACCATGTGCTGTTCATCGCGGCGGGGGCGTTCAGCGTGTCGAAGCCTTCGGATCTGATCCCGGAGATGCAGGGACGCTTCCCGATCCGGGTGGAGCTCGACGAGCTCAGCGCCGGCGATCTGCAGCGCATCCTGACGCAGCCCCGCTACGCCCTGACCCGCCAGTACGCCGACCTGCTCCGTGTCGACGGCACCGACCTCGTCTGGGACGAGACCGGCATCGTCGCGATCGCCGAGGTCGCCGAGCAGGTCAACCGCGACGTCGAGGACATCGGTGCGCGCCGGCTGCACACGATCCTGGAGCGCGTGCTCGAGGACGTGGCGTTCGGCACCGATCTCGGGCGCGTCGTGATCGACGGGGACTACGTGCGCCGCAAGGTCGAGGACATCGCTGGAGACGAGGACCTGAGCCGCTACGTGCTCTGACGAGGCTAGGCACGCCCTCGAACACCACGATCGCGTCCTGCAGCGGCTCCAGGATCGAGCCCGGCTCGAGCACCGTGCCGGGCTCGACGTGGTCGGTGCCGAACGCGACGCGCCAGCCGGCGGCGTCGGCAGCCTTCGGCAGCGTGAACCGCTCGGGTCTGCGGCCCAGGAACACGACCAGCGCCGAGGTGTCGTGGCCGGTCCGGCCGTCACGCTGCACCTCGTGGAACGCGCTGCCGCACAGCAGCATCCCCAGCGTCGTGCGCTTCCGGTCGTGCCAGTCCCGCGACGTCATCTCGCGTCCTTCGGGTCCGTACCAGGTGACGTCCTTGCAGCCCGACGGGTCGGTCCGGCCGGTGAGGAACCGGCTGCGCCGGAAGATCGGATGCTTCCGCCGGAACGCCATCACCTCTCGGACGAACGTCAGGAACGCCTGATCCCGCTCGTCCAGATCCCAGCCGTACCAGGACACGTCGTTGTCCTGGCAGTAGCTGTTGTTGTTCCCGCCCTTGCTCCTGGACAGCTCGTCGCCCCCCAGCAGCATGGGCACGCCCTGCGACAGGAACAACGTGGCGATCAGGCCCCGCTTGACGCGCTCGCGCGCGTCCTGGATCTCGGGATCGTCGCTGGGCCCCTCCACCCCGAAGTTCTGCGACAGGTTGTGGTCGTGCCCGTCACGGTTGTTTTCGCCGTTCGCCTCGTTGTGCTTGCGCTGGTACGAGACCATGTCCTGGAGCGTGTAGCCGTCGTGGGCGGTGATGAAGTTGACCGAGGCGTACGGCCGTCGGCTGTCGCGATCGTAGAGGTCCGCCGAACCCGACACGCGCGTGGCCAGCTCGCCCACGCCGCCACGGTGCCCCGCCCAGTACCCGCGCACGGCGTCGCGGTAGCGGCCGTTCCACTCCGCCCAGTGCCACGGGAAGTTGCCGACCTGGTAGCCGCCCGGACCGACGTCCCACGGCTCGGCGATCAGCTTGACCCGGCTCAGGACCGGATCTTGCTGCATCACGGTGAAGAACGGCGACAGCATGTCCACGTCGTACAGCTCGCGCGCCAGCACCGAGGCCAGGTCGAAGCGGAACCCGTCGACGTGCATCTCCTGCACCCAGTAGCGGAGGCTGTCGGTGATGAGCTGCAGCACGTACGGGTTGCCGGCGTCCAAGGTGTTGCCGGTTCCGGTGTAGTCCACGTTTCGGCTCGGATCGTCGGAGCGAAGCTTGTAGTAGCCCTCGTTGTCGATCCCGCGCCACGACAGGGTGGGGCCCTGCCGGTCGCCCTCGGCGGTGTGGTTGTACACGACGTCCAGCAGCACCTCGAAGCCGGCGTCGTGAAGCTGCCGGACCATCATCTTGAACTCGCGGACCGCGCCCTCGATGCCGAACGCCGCGAAGCGCGGCTCGGGCGCGAAGTAGGCCAGCGGGTTGTAGCCCCAGTAGTTCCTCAGGCCCTTCTCGCGCAGGTGCTGCTCGCTGATGAACGCGTGCACGGGAAGCAGCGAGATCGAGGTCACCCCCAGCGACCTCAGGTGGTCCACGATCGGCTCGCTGGCCACGCCCAGGTACGTCCCACGCAGCCGCGGGGGAACGTCGGGATGACGCATGGTGAGGCCACGTACGTGGGTCTCGTAGATCACCGTGTCGGGCCACGGCACGTCGGGACGCCGGTCGCCGCCCCACTCGAACGCATGCTCGACGACCATGCCCAGCGGCGCCCAGGCATCGCTGGGGCGGGGATCGGGCCGGGCGGGGTCCGAGGGGTCGTGACCGTAGAGGCTGTCGTGCCACACCAGCGGGCGCCCCAGCGCCGTGGCGTACGGGTCCAGCACGACCTTCGCCGGGTTGAACCGCTGTCCGCGCTCCGGATTCCACGGCCCGTGAACCCGGTAGCCGTACAGCTGACCCGGCCTGCGCTGAGGCAGGTAGGCGTGCCACACCGGGCCGGTCTTCTCGTCCAGAGGGATCACGTGCGCCGGCTCGGTGTCGTCCGCACGATCGAACAGCAGCAGGTCCACGGCCTTCGCACGCTCGGAGTACAGCGCGAAGTTGACGCCCGCTCCGTCCCAGCTGGCGCCCAGGGGGTACGGCCTGCCGGGACGGACGACGGGCGGGCGGGCGGCGAAGCGTTGGGAGAGGGGAGCGTCGCTCATCGGGCGTCCGCCTGGGCCGATACGATCGTCACCCGGTCGACACCGGCGCCCGAACGGTCAGCAGCGACGGCACGTCGACGCTTCGTTCGCCCAGCGCCGCGACCGTGATCGGAAGCCGGCAGCTCGGAGCGGACGCCTGTCGCGATGCCGAGATCGCGTCCGGTCCGTCCCGCTGGCCCTCCAGGAGGCACCAGCTGAGGCCCGCCATGCCGATCGGCAGCGCGAGCGAATCGAACACGAGTCCCGCCCCGACGGCCGCGATCGCGCTGGCGAACATCGAGGTGATCACGAAGCCGGCCATGAAGCCCGTCACCCCGTCCACCATGCAGCAGCCGACGTTGCCGCCGCTGGCCATGCACGTCCCGAAGCCCACCATGCCCGTGAACATGGAGAACGACAGTGCGACGAGGTTCGCGTACTCCATGGCGTTGCCGCGCCCGTCGGCGCCCCGTCCCAGCGTCTCGCCCAGGACCGGATCGACGCGCCACCAGGCGGCGATCTCGGTCTCGTTCGGCATCGCCTCCGGCACGACCACCGCGTACCCCTGCTCGAGGTCGTCCGCGATCGCCCGGACCGACGCCTCGGGCAGCGGGAGGTCGGCCGCAGCGGCCTGCGAGCCCGGCGTGAGCGTGCGGACGGCGACGCCCTGCGAGCGAGCGGCGGCGAAGAACGACAGCGTGTCCTGCACCTCCTCGCCGCCTCCGAGGACCAGGCCCTCGACCGCCGACTCCCACACGCCGGCCCGCAGCGCGGTGTCGAACGACGGGACGAGCTCGCCACCGCCGCCGATCTCGAACGTCCGTCGGGCGTTGTGCACGATGTCGGTCTGTGCGGTCGACCTGTCGTACGCCGCGGTCGTGACGACCAGCGACGGCGTCGCACGGTACGAGACGACGTCCTCGTCGGCGATGAACGACGCGTCGTCGAACGCTTGGAACAGCTGAAGGAGCGGCGCGGCCAGCATCTCCTCGCTCAGCTCGTCGGACGGCTGGTCCACCGGCGCCCCGACGTCGGCCGCCTGGACGTACAGCGTCTCCAGGTAGTCCAAGCCGTCACGAAGCGCGCTCAGCGAGCGCTGACTCAGGTAGGCGGCCGAGTAGCGGCCGGGCGCCAGCATGAAGGTGTGCTGCGCTTGGAGATCGAGAAGGATCTCCTCGTCGGTCATCGGCGTCAACGGGCCCGAGGCGTCGCCGTCGGCTCGGCGCTCGTCGCCGAGGCGGTCCACGATCATGCGGCGATAGGTGGTCTCCTGGCCTCCCGGCTCGATCAGCGTGAACTCGAGCCAGTGCGCGGTCATGGCGACGGCGTCCTCCTCGCCGCTGACCTCGGACGTGGCGTCGGCCAGACCGCCCGCGAGGTTCCCGAACAGCCCGCCCGCCGCGGACGAGCCCGCGTCGGGCGGCACCACGCTGCCGAGCAGATCGAAGAACTGGCCGCCCGGGGCCAGCGAGTCGTTGAACAGCGGGACGATGAAGACCGTGTCGTCGTACGCCTCCTGCCGGGGCGTCGAGAGGCCGTCGTCCAGGTACCCGTCAGGCAGGGCGAGGTAGCGGAGGGGCACGCCGTTCAGGTTCGCGACCGGCCGTTCCCACGCCTCCATGACCGGGTTCGTCTCGAGCTCGCCGCCCAGCCGACGCTCGACGACCGCCTGGAAGCGGAAGCGGTGCTGCAGCTCGGTCGGGATGTCGCCGTCGATGGTGGTGTCGGGCTCCAGCCCCGACGTCCATTCCGCGTCGGCCGGCGCGGCGGGGTGGACCGACGTCCACGGCTGGTCCGGGCCCAGGCGGTACTGCACCCAGGCGTAGTCGCGTGCGTCGTCGATCACGGCGCTCATGTCCGCCCCGCCCAGCGACACGCCGGCGTCCTCCAGCGTGCCTCGGAGCCAGGCCGAGAGGTCCAGCGCTTCGCTCTCGAGCTCCGCTTTCAGCGCTTCGCTGCGCGCGTCCACCTGCTCGAGGTCCGCGCGGCTACCCGGCCCGGCCGCTGCGTACGCCTCCAGGGCGGCCGCCTGATCGACGGCGAGCGGTGCCGGCGAGCGCACGGTGTTCACCAGCGCCGTCGCGGCGTCGTCGGGCAGCGAGGCGCGAGCGATCCGCGCGGTGAACCCGGCGTCGTACAGCAGGCTGGCCAGCAGCAGCGACTGGTCCCAGGCGTTGGCGGCCCCGGCCTGAAGCGCACCGTCGGCGCCCCTGAGAACGCCCGCGTACGCCTGGTACGCGATCTCGTCTCGCACCCAGCTCGCGATCGTGTCGGGCTCCTCGAACGCGAGGTCGAACGCCAGGTCGTCCTTGGTCCAGTACGCGTCGGGCTGGGCGGCCTCGAGACCGTCCACCGTCCGTTCGATCTCGGCGAGCTTGGACACCGCGTCCTGGACGGAAGGATCCGTGGCCTGCGCCAGGGCCGCCGTCGTCCCGGGCCCCATGAACATCAGTCCCACGACGAGGAGGTGGGTCAGCGCCGTCCGCAGCCTGGGCGCGACGTGGGCTCGAAACGTGGACGGGACGCGGTTCGTTGGGCTCATTCGACACCTCTCGAAGATCGTTCGGGCGGGACGCTCGCAGCGCCGTGGGCCGGGCACGCACGCCGGCCTAAGCCGTCACGGCGCGCCTCCGTTCGGCGCGTCAGACGTCCCAGAAGCGCAGCTCGTCCTCGCGGAAGCCCGGGACGACCCAGTTCCCGAACGCCGTCAGGCCGTCACGGTCGGGTCGCTCGAGATGGTACCGGAAATTGGCCAGGTAACGCAGCATCACGTCGGGCGTCACGCCCACGCGGCCGGCCGCCTCCGACGCGACGTCGGCCAGCCGCCCCAGGCCGTGCTGCCGGGCGGCGCGAAGCTTGGCGACCAGCCGATCGGACGGCGGCCGGTCGCGCAGCGAGGCCCATACGGCGAAGGTGAACGGCAGCCGCGTACGGTCGTACCAGGCCTCGCCGAGGTCGGTCATGATCGGGGTCCGCCCGTCGATCGGGCGCCGGGCGACGCCCTCGACCAGCGCCGCGTCGCCGATCAGCAGCGCCGCGTCGTACTCGCGCAGCATCACGTCCAGCAGGGGCGCGGTGGGCACCAGCTCGGCCTCGATCCCGTCGCGACGAAGCAGGCTCCTGAGCAGCTCGACGCTGGTCGCCGAGTCGGTGGACACCGCGATCCGGGCACCGCTCAGCTCGGACCAGGGCCGCCAGTGGAACAGGCTCACGCTGTACACCGGTCCGAGCGTCGCGATCGAGAAATCCGGCAAGGCCCGCAGCACGTCGCGGTGCCGCAGGAACTCGACCGACGAGATCAGCGTCAGGTCGATCGTGCCCTCGAGCAGGGCGCGGTTGAGCTCGCTGGGGACGCCGTGCACGAAGGTGGCGCGGTGACCGTCCTCGTCCCACGGCGTCAGCCGCCAGTGGAGCGGCGCGACGTTCGTGTAGGCGACGATGCCCAGGCGCTCGATCGCGCGCAATGATGCGTCCTCGGCGAGCCGGTCGGACCGAAAGTCGCTGCGCAGACCGCTCATGCCGCTTCGTGCACCTCGAGCTCGTTGTAGAGGGCGTCGCGCTTCACGGGCACGCGGCCCGCGTCGCGGATCAGCCGCAACAGCTCGGCTTCGGTGATCCCGGTCTCGGTCGAGGCGCCCGAGGCGTGGGCGATGCGCTCGTCCTTGATGGTGCCGTCGACGTCGCTGACGCCGGCCGACAGGGTGACCTGCACCAGCTCGGGCGTGATCATGATCCAGTAGCCCTTGACGTGCGGAACGTTGTCCAGCACGATGCGCGCGACCGCCAGGTTGCGCAGGTCGTCGACGCCGGTGGTGAACTCGGTCTTGCCCAGCTCGCGCGCCAGCTGGTTGTTGTCCGGCTGGAACGCCAGCGGCACGAAGCTCATGAAGCCGGGCGCCTCGTCCTCGAGGGCGCGGATGCGCATCATGTGGTCCAGCCGCTCCTCCAGCGTCTCGATGTGGCCGTAGAGCATCGTGGCGTTGGTGGGGATGCCCAGCTCGTGCGCGGTGCGGTGCACGTCCAGCCAGCCGTCCGCGTCGACCTTGGCGCGGGCGATGCGCTGTCGGACGCGCTCGGCGAAGATCTCGGCGCCACCGCCCGGCATGGCCACCAGCCCGGCGTCCTTGAGCTCCTGGAGCACCTCGCGGTAGGAGACCGGCTGGCGTTGGCCTTCGGGCCTGGCGATGCGGGTGAAGTGGTGGATCTCGGCCGCCGTCCACGCCTTGACCTGGTAGCCCCGCTCGGTCAGGCCGCGGGTCAGGTCGAGGTAGTAGTCCCAGCCGCGCTTCGGGTGGTGGCCGGAGCTGATGTGGATCTCGGTCAGGTCGGGGTGGGCGTGCTTCTCGACGTACGCCCAGACGTCGGACAGGTCCATGTCCCAGACGCCCTCTTCGCCCAGCTTGCGCTGGAACCCGCAGAACGTGCATCCGACGTAGCACACGTTCGTCTGGGAGAGTCGCAGGCTGTGGACGTAGTACGCCTTGTCGCCCACCTTCTCGCGACGGACGTGATCGGCCAGCGCCGCCAAGGCGGGAAGGTCGTGCGTGCGGAAGAGGGTCATGCCTTCCTCGAACGTCACGCGGCCTCCGGAGAGCACCTTGTCGACGATCGGCTCGAGGGCGGCGTCGCGGATCGGGAAGGCGTACGGCGCTGCGACGGTCATCCGATAAGGGTAGCAGCGGGGCGCGGCGCGCACGGTCGTGCGCGCCGCGTTTCCGGGCGGTTCAGTCCGAGCCGGCCTCCGCGTGGCTGAGGAGCCCGTCCTCCTGCGCCAGGATCGCGTCCACGCTGGGCAGGCGCTGCGCAGCGGCGTCGAACGACAGCTCCGCGGGGTCCTTGGCGGGATAGGCGGCCGGATCGCCGACGACGATGCGTCCCACCATGCCCAGCGACTCGTGCGGCAGGCAGTAGAAGTCGTACACGCCTTCGGCGGTCAGGGTGATCTCGAAATCCTCGCCGATGTTCGACGACCACGCCTGGGCGTCCTCGGGGATCCGCTGCGGCTTGCCGTTCTCCTCGGCGTAGGCGACGGTGTTGTGGCTGCCGTTCTCGATCACGAATCGGACGGTGGTACCCGGCTCGATCGCGACCCCGACGGGATCGAAGTAGAACTGGCCGTCCTGGGTGTTCATCGTGATGGTGACGGTCTCGCCCTCCTGGGCGAAGGCGCTGCCGAGAACCAGCATCGCGGCGACGGACAGGGTGGTGACGAGGGTCGTGACGAGGGTGCGCATGCGCACCTCCTTTCGCACAGGCACTCTGTCACCTCGGCGCGTCCGCTCCCGCTAAATTCGAGACGGAGCGGGGAGGCGGACGGGGTGGTGTGACGGCGGCCGCGGCCGCGGGGAGTGCGGCGGAGGGGAGTCCGGCGGAGGCGACCTGATGTCGACGGTCCGCTCAGATGTGCAGCGAGGCTCCACCGGCGGCCAGCGCCGCCTCCTTGACGATCTCGGACAGCGTGGGGTGGGCGTGCACCGTGCGGGCCACGTCTTCGGCGCTGGCGCCGAACGTCATCGCCGTCACCGCCTCGGCGATCAGGTCGCCGGCATGCGCGCCGATGATGTGCACGCCCAGGAGCCGATCGGTGTCCGCGTGGGCGAGGATCTTGACCTTGCCGCCGGTGCGGTCCATGGCGCGGGCACGGCCGTTGGCCTGGTAGGGGAACACCCCCTTGACGTAGGGGACGCCCTCCTCCTTCAGCGCCTCCTCGGTCTTGCCGACGGTCGCGATCTCGGGCTCGGTGTAGACGATCCCCGGAACCAGCCCGTAGTCGACGTGACCGGCGCCGGTGACGATCCTCTCGACCGCGGCGACGCCGTCCTCCTCGGCCTTGTGGGCCAGCATCGGACCGGCGATCACGTCGCCGATGGCGTAGAACCCTTTCGCGGTGGTCCGGAACGCCTCGTCGACCTTGATTCTCCCCCGCTCGTCGAGCTCGACGCCGACGTCGTCCAGACCCAGGTCGGCCGTGTTGGGCGTGCGCCCGACGGCCAGCAGCACACGGTCGGCCTCGACCGGCTCCTCGCCTTCGACTTGGATCACGGCGCGCTTCTTCTTGCCGCGACCTTTCACCTGGACGCCGGTGACCTTCGAACCGAGCCTGAAGGTCATGCCTTGCTTGGCGAAGGTCTTCTGCGCCTCCTTGGCGATCTCGGCGTCCATCCCGGGCAGCACCCGGTCCAGGTACTCGAGCACCGTCACCTCGGCGCCCAGACGCTGCCAGACCGAGCCGAGCTCGAGGCCGATGTAGCCGGCACCGATCACGACCAGATGGCCGGGGACCTGGTCGAACGCCAGCGCTCCAGTGGAGTCGACGACGACCTCGCCGTCGATCTCGACGCCGGGCAGCGTCGCGACCTTCGACCCCGTCGCGATCAGCACGTGCTCGGCCGCGAGCTCCTGGGCGTCGTCGTCACCGCCCTCCTGACCGTGCACGACCACCGTGCCGGGGCCGGTGATCCGGGCCGTACCGGCATAGCGGGTCACGCCGTTCTTCTTCATCAGGAACGCCACGCCGTCGGTGTTGGCCTTCACGACCGCGTCCTTGCGTTCCATCATCGCGGCCAGGTCGAGACCCACCTCGCCCAGCTGGATGCCGTGCACGTCCAGCCCGTGCTTCGCTTCGGCATAGCGCTCGCTGGACTCCAGCAGCGCCTTGCTGGGGATGCAGCCCACCCGGACGCAGGTACCGCCCAGCGCCGCTTCCTTCTCGACGATGCCGACGTTCAGCCCCAGCTGCGCGGCGCGAATCGCGGCCACGTAGCCGCCGGGTCCGGCACCGATGACGATCAGATCGTGTTCGGGCATGAAATCCCTCCGCGAAGAAGCATACCGTCGCGGTCCAGCGAGCCGCCGCTGCCGACGCCGTCCCGCGCCATGGAGGATCGTCGACGACCTGGCGGGCCCCATCCACGTCGCTCCCTCGACGCAGTGTGCGCTCTCGTGCCATTATCGATATGGAGGTGTACCGTGATGGATCCTCATAAAGCTTCGGCTAGAGCCATAGTATTCGGCCTACTCATCGCCCTTGTGGCCTGCTCGGGTCCGGGCGACACGTCTCAGCCGATCACGTCGGACGAGGCGGTACGCACCATGGACGCGTTGGTCACCGACGTCGAGAGCGCGCTCACCGGGCTCGAGAGCGATCCGGACCTGGCCGCCGTGGCCGGCTTCTTCGAGGGGACCACCACCGTCACCCCGGCCGGCGGCTTGTCGCCCGCCCAGCTCGCAGAGCCGTTCGAGCTTCCGCGTGGCGTTCTGGCGTGGTCGCCCGACACCGGGTACGCGCCGGACGAGGGAGCCACGCCGCCGGCGCCGTACGACTACCAAGTGATCGGGAACCCGAGCGACGCCGAGGCCGAGCTACGCATCGACTGGGACGCGGGCGACCCGCCCGCGACTCTCGCCTTCGCAGGCAGCACGATCGAGCTGCCGACCGACGCGTCGGCCGTCGCCGTGGTGGGAGGCGAGACGGTCGTCGAGGCGACCCTCACCGCCAGCTGGGAGCTGGTCGAGGAGACCCGTTGCGGCGCCACCGCCTCGTCGCTGACGGCGACCAGCCTCGTGCTCGAGGTGATGGCCGGATCGCGCACGTTCACGGCGACCCTGACGACGACGCCGGACTCGACCTCGCTGTCGCTGGATCTCGCGCTCGGCGGTGTCGGAGCCGATCTCGGGTTCACGTTCGACGAGCAGATCCGCATTCTTGCCGAGCCGTGCGCGACCGGGCTTCCCCTGGGCGGCGCGATCGGCACGCCTTCGAGCGCCGGGCTGGACCTCGGCGTGACCTCGCCCGACCACAGCGCGGCGGTCTCCGCGGCGTTCGCCGACATCGTCTGGAACACGGCGGTCGATCCGGTCACCCTCGCTGCGTTCGACGTGTCCGGCAGCCTCACGATCGACGGCTCGGAAGCCGGCACGCTGGAGGGCAGCTTCGACGACGCTGCGAGCCCACCCTTCGATGGAAGCGTGACCTTCGACGACGAGACGAGGACGTTCGACGAGATCGTCGACGAGCTTTCCGGCACCCAACCCTGACGCTTCGGCCGTCCCGATGAAACGAGCCCCGGACCGCGCGGTCCGGGGGCTCGTGCGACGAGGCGTCGACGCGGCGTCGGCGAGTTGGCTACACCTCGATCAGCATGCGCGCAGGCCGCTCGACGGCGTCCTTGATGCGCTTCAGGAAGGTGACCGCCTCGCGGCCGTCGACGATGCGGTGGTCGTAGGTGAGGGCGAGGTACATCATCGGCCGGATCACGACCTGGCCGTCGATCGCCACGGGTCGCTGCTGGATGGTGTGCATCCCCAGCACGCCCGACTGCGGCGGGTTCACGATCGGGGTCGAGAGCAGGCTGCCGAACACGCCGCCGTTGCTGATGGTGAAGGTGCCGCCCTGCAGCTCGTCGGGCGTCAGCTTGTTCTGCTGGGCGCGCGCGCCGAAGTCGGCGATGGCCGCCTCGAGCTCGGCGAAGCTCATGGTCTCGGCGTCGCGCACGACCGGCGTGACCAGGCCCTTCTTCGTCGACACCGCGACCGCGACGTCGTAGTAGTCCTTGTACACGATGCGGTCGTCACGAATCTCGGCGTTGAGCTGCGGGATCGTCTTGAGCGCGTCGATGGCGGCCTTGACGAAGAAGCTCATGAACCCCAGGCGGACGCCGTAACGCTTCTCGAACGCGTCCTTGTACTCCGAGCGCAGCGCCATGACCTCGCTCATGTCGACCTCGTTGAAGGTGGTCAGCAGCGCGGCGGTCTGCTGCGCCTCGACCAGGCGCCGCGCGATCGTGCGCCGCAGCGGGCTCATCGCGACCGATTCCTCGCGACGGTCCGCGGCGGTCCCCGCCTGCGCCTGCGCCTGCGTGGAGGACCCGGCCTCGGCGCCGCCCTCCTTGCCCGCCGTGCCTCCAGCGTCCAGGTGACGCTGAACGTCCTCCTTGAGGAGGCGCCCGCCGGGGCCCGTGGCGCGCACCGCGGCGGCGGACAAGCCGTGCTCGTCCAGCAGCCTGCGGGCGGCCGGCATGACGGCACTGGGCTCGTCGCCGGAGGGCTCGTCGCCGGAGGGCGCCTCGGCAGCGGGCTCTCCACCGGCGGGCTTCGCCGGCTTCGGAGCGTCCCCGGGCTTCGCGTCTTCCGCGGGCTCGTCCGCGTCGGACGGCGCGTCGGCCCCTTCGGTCGCCTCGGCATCGTCGCCCGACGCAGCGCCCGCCTCGATGCGGGCGATGACCTCGCCCACCTCGGCGCTGTCGCCCTCGGACTTGAGGACCTCCTTCAGCACCCCGGCCTCGGACGCGGGAACCTCGAGCGTGGCCTTGTCGGTCTCGACCTCGACCAGCGGCTCGTCCTTCTCGACCCGGTCGCCGGGCTGCTTGAGCCAGGCTCCGATGAACACCTCGTTGATCGACTCGCCCACGGAGGGCACCTTGACGTCCGTCATCGAATCTCCTCGTTTCGGGCGAGCGTCGGCGCGCCGCCGGATCGCGTCGTCACGACGCGCCTTCGAACGCGTCCTGCAGGAGCTCTTCCTGCTCGAGCTTGTGGGCGCTGCCCGAGCCGGTGGCCGGACTGGCCGACGCTGGGCGGGTCACGCCGTGGAAGCGGCGACCGAACGCCTCGCTTCCCCAGGGGGCGCGCAGGAAGCGCCAGGCGCCCATGTTCTCCGGCTCCTCCTGGACCCAGATCAGCGGCGCCTCCGCCGGGTAGAGCGCCAACGCCTCCTGGAGCTGCGCCTCGGGAAGCGGGTAGAGCTGCTCCATGCGCACGATGGCGACGTCGTCGCGCTCGCGTTTCTCGCGCTCTGCGACCAGGTCGTAGTACACCTTGCCGCTGCACGCCAGGATGCGGGTCACGCCGTCGGGCGCCACGTCGGCGTCCGGCAGCACGCGCCGGAAGCGACCGCCGGTGAACTGGTCCAGCGGAGAGACCGCCCGCGGCGCGCGAAGCAGGCTCTTCGGGGTCATCACGATCAGCGGCTTGCGCCAGGGACGCAGGACCTGACGCCTGAGCAGGTGGAACATCTGTGCGGGGGTCGTCGGGTAGGCCACCTGCATGTTGTCCTCGGCGCACAGCTGCAGGAACCGCTCCAGTCTCGCGGAGGAGTGCTCGGGGCCTTGGCCCTCGAACCCGTGGGGAAGAAGCATCGTGAGGCCGGAGAGCCTGCGCCACTTGTCCTCGGCGCTGGCGATGAACTGGTCGATGATCACCTGCGCCGCGTTCACGAAGTCGCCGAACTGCGCCTCCCACGCCACCAGACCCTCGGGCATGTCCATGCTGTAGCCGTACTCGAACCCCAGCACGCCGGCCTCGGACAGCGGACTGTTGTGGATCTCGACCGGCGCCTGCCCCTCGGACAGGTGGGCCAGGGGCATCCAGGCCGCATCGCTGGTCGGATCGTGCAGCACCGCGTGGCGATGCGAGAAGGTGCCGCGCTCGCTGTCCTGACCGGTCAGCCGGACGCGCGCTCCCCCGTCGGCCAGCGACGCCAGGGCCAGCGCCTCGCCCGCGGCCCAATCCAGCGGCTTCTCGCCCGCCGCCATCTCGTGGCGCGCGCTCAGCCCGCGCGCGATCTTCGAGTTCACCGTGAACCCGTCCGGCACCGCGGTGGTGCGCTCGAGCAGCCGCGCGACGTCCGCCGCGGCCAGGCCGGTGTCGACATCGTCGACGTCCGCGTCCGGACCGCCCGCGAACGGAGCCCAGATCCCTTCGCCCGCCGAGTAGTGCGGCTTGAACTCGTCGCTCCTTGCGGCCGAGAGCTCCTGCTCCAGCTGCTCGCGGCGCGCCTCGACGATCTCGGACGCCTCGTCGCGGCTCACCTCTCCCAGGGTCAGCAGCCGCTCCATGTAGCTTTCGCGCACGGTCGGGCGCTTGCGGATCACGTCGTACATGCGGGGCTGCGTGAACCCCGGCTCGTCGCCCTCGTTGTGGCCGTGACGGCGGTAGCAGTACATGTCGATCACCACGTCGCGCTGGAAACGCTCGCGGAAGTCCATCGCCAGCTCGATCACCTGCGCGACCGCTTCGGGATCCTCGCCGTTCACGTGGAGGATCGGGGCCTGCAGCATCTTCGCGATGTCGCTGGCGTAGGTGGTGCTGCGGCTCTGCTCCGGACCGGTCGTGAAGCCGAGCTGGTTGTTCACGATCACGTGCAGCGCGCCGCCGACCTCGTAGCCCGGCAGCTCGGACAGGTTCAGCGTCTCCTGCACGACCCCCTCGCCGATGAACGCGGCGTCGCCGTGGATGAGGATCGGCATGACGCGCACCCGCCGGGCGTCACCGGCGCGGTCCTGCTTGGCACGGACGCGGCCCAGCACCACCGGATTGACGTACTCGAGGTGACTGGGGTTGAACGCCAGACTCAGGTGGACGCTAGCGCCGTCCTGGGTCGTCCAGTCGCTGGAGTAGCCGAGGTGGTACTTCACGTCGCCGCGGCCGCGGTTCATCTCGGGGTCGACGTCGTCGAACTCGCGGAAGATCGTGCGCGGGCTCTTGCCCAGGATGTTCGCCAGCACGTTCAGGCGACCCCGGTGCGCCATGCCCAGCACGATCTCCCGGACGCCTTGCCGGCCGGCCTTCTCGATGGCGAGGTCGAGGAGCGGGATGAGGCTCTCGCCGCCCTCCAGGCTGAAGCTCTTCGCCCCGATGTACTTCTTCTGGATGAAGTCCTCGAAGATCACCGCGTCGGTCAGCTTGGTGAGGATCCGGAGCTGCGTGTCGCGGGACAGGACCCGCCGGTTCCGCGCGCGCTCCATGCGCTCCTGCAGCCACACCCGCACGCCCAGGTCGTCGATGTGCATGAACTGCGCGCCGATGGCGCGGGTGTACGTCTCGCGCAGGCCCTCGATCAGCTCGCCCAGCGTCTCTGCCCCCTCGACGCTGGTGGCCAGCACCGGGGAGGCCATGTCGCTCTCGTCGAACCCGTAGTGGGCGGGGTCCAGCTCGGGGATCTCGGCACCGTCGCGCCCCAGCGGGTTCACGTCCGCGACCCGGTGGCCGCGCACCCGGTAGTTGCGCGTCAGCTTGTCGGCACGGTGCTGCACCCCACCGTCCTGAACGGTCCCGTGAGACGACCCGCCACGGAACACGCTGCGCGGCAGGAACGAGGGACCCATCGACTCTCGGCCCGACATCTCCGTGGCCGGGACGTCGTCGAAGTACCGCCGCCAGGCGTCGGGCACGGCGCCGGGGTCGCGAAGGTAGACGAGGTACATCTCCTCGGCGAACGCCAGACTGGAGCTGTTCAAGAGGGTATCGGACTCTTCGGGTGGTCGCATCGGTACCGCCTACCTCGGGGATCGCGTCGCGCCGGACGGTGGGCTCGCGTCGGGGACTCGCGTCGGCTCGCGTGATCGTAGCAACCGGGTCGCCATCGACCAGGGTCTGCATCACCGTGTCGACCGCGCCTCACGGCGCGCACGCCGTCGGACGTTGTACCACGGCCGATGCCAGCCGCCTGGCGGCTGGGTGACCAGGCGTACGGAGCGCTCCATATCGTGGGGGACGCGATCGTGACGCGCACGCGAGGCGCTGCGGTACGGTGCGTGCATGGCCGACGTACTGACCCTGGGCGAGCTCCTCATCGATTTCGTGCCCGACCGGACCGGCGTGACGCTGGGTCAGGCGGAGCGGTTCCTGAAGGCGGCGGGCGGCGCACCGGCCAACGTGGCGGTCGGCGTGCGCCGGCTGGGGCTGGACGTCGGCTTCATCGGCAAGGTCGGCGACGATCCGTTCGGGCACTGGCTGGCGTCGGTCCTGGACGACGCCGGCGTGGACGTGTCGCAGCTCCGTTTCGACGACGCCGCGCGAACGGCGTTGGCGTTCGTGTCGCTCACCGAGGAGGGCGACCGGGATTTCATGTTCTACCGCCACCCCTCGGCCGATCAGCTGCACCGACCGGACGAGATCGACCTGCAGGCGGTCGCGGAGGCGGCGATCCTGCACTTCGGCAGCATCAGCCTGATCCAGGAGCCGTCGAAGAGCGCGACCTTGGCGGCGGTCGACGCGGCGCGCGGGGCGGGCCGCCTGGTCAGCTACGACCCGAACCTGCGGCTTCCGTTGTGGGAGAGCGCGGACGCGGCCCGCGAAGGGATGCTGGCTCCTTGGGAGCTGGCGCACGTGATCAAGATCAGCGAGGAGGAGCTGTCGTTCCTGACCGGCTCCAGCGATCTGGACGCCGCCTGGTCGCTGATGCACGACGAGCTTCGGCTGCTGACCGTGACGCAGGGCCGGGCCGGCGTGGCGTGGTTCGCCGGCGATCGCTCGGGACGTGTCGACGGCTTCTCGGTCAAGCCCGTCGACACCACCGGGGCGGGCGACGCGTTCGTCGCCTCGCTCCTGACGTCGCTGACGCGCGAGCCCGACCTGACGTCGGACGAAGGGGCGCTGGCGACCGCGCTGCGGCGAGCCAACGCCTACGCGGCGCTCACCACGACGCGGCCGGGCGCGATCCCGGCGCTGCCCAGCGCGGCCGAGCTGGATCGGTTCCTCGAGGGGTGAGGCCGTCGAGCCGGGCGGCCGACACGAGCGGCGGTTTGCTCGACGCGCCCCGCGACGTCGACCTCGCGCGCCAAGACGGTGCGAGCCAAGCCGGTGCCAGCCAAGCCGGTGCCAGCCAAAAAAGATCGCTCGCCGTGGCGAGCGCGACCGCTTTTGCTTTGATACTTCATAGGATACGACGATATGCGGGATTCGTCAACCCCTTGCACGCGACCGCCCGTCCGAGGGGCCCAACCAGGGAGCTCGCGCCGTTCGAACGGGCTGTTCGGGGCGTTCGAGCGACCGTTTTCGGGGGCTCTCGTCAGGGGCGCTGGTAGGACGTGGGCGACGTGACCTGGATCGAGGCCCTGGCGTGGGCGGGCACGCTGACGTTCGCCGCGGCCGGCGCGCTGACCGCGATCGAGAAGCGGTTCGACCTCGTCGGCGTGCTGGTGCTGGCGTCGGTCACGGCGGTCGGCGGGGGCGCGATCCGCGACGTGCTGGTCGGGCGCCTCCCGCCCGACACGTTCCGGAACGAGCCGCTGCTCTGGGCGGTCGCCGTCACCGCCCTCGCGACGTTCGCGCTGCACGGCCGGGTGCGCTCGCGCCCGCGCCTGCTGTACCTGCTGGACGCCGTGGGCCTGGCGATCTTCGCCGCCCTCGGCGCGTCGACCGGGCTGAACGCGGGGCTGGGCCCGTGGGGCACCGTGTTCGCGGGCGCCGTCTCGGGCGTCGGGGGCGGCGTGCTTCGCGACGTGCTCAGCGGGCGCGTGCCCGGGATCCTCGACCGCAGCGGCGACTTCTACGCCTCGGCGGCGGCGGTGGGCGCCGCAGCGGTGTGGTTCGCGGCGTCGTTCACCCCGATGGCGCCGTCCGGCACGGTGACCGTCGGCGCACTGGTCACGCTGGCGGTGCGCTTCGGCAGCCGGGTGCTGGGGCTTTCGCTTCCGGTTCCCCGTGAGCCGACCTGACCGCCATCGAGCCGGCGCACGGCCGCCATCCGGTGGCCGGCCCAGTGGCATCATGCGGTCCACTGGATCCGACCTTCGCGGACGTGCGCGCCGCTGCCGACCGAATCTCGGGGCTGGTGCGGCGCACGCCGCTGTTGCCCCTCCCTGGGCGTGGACCGGGCGCGCTCCCCGTCGAGGTGCAGGGGGAGGACGCCTCGGCCGTGGACGCCTCGGCCTCGGGCCTGTGGGCCAAGCCCGAGAACCTCCAGCTCACCGGCTCGTTCAAGCTGCGCGGCGCCATGAACTTTCTGGCGTCGCTGGACCCCGGGGTCCGGGCTCGCGGTGTGGTGACGCATTCGAGCGGCAACCACGGCCAGGCCGTCGCCTGCGCGGCCGCCACCTTCGGCGTACCGGCAACGGTGGTGATTCCCGAGGGAGCGCCGGCGGTGAAGCTCGAAAGGACCCGCGGCTGGGGTGCGACGGTGCTGCGCTGCGAGAACGATGGCGAGGCCCGTGCCCGCGCCGCGGACGAAGCGGTCCAGGCCAGCGGCGGGACGCTGGTGCCTCCTTACGACCACGCCTGGATCGTGGCGGGCCAGGGAACGGCCGGTCTGGAGATCGTCCAGGACCTACCGAACGTGGCGAACGTCCTGGTCTGCGTGGGCGGCGGCGGCCTGTCCGCCGGCACGGTCCTCGCCCTCTCCGAGCTCGCGCCCCATGCCCAGGTGATCGGCGTGGAGCCCGAGCTGGCCGCCGACGCACGCGATTCTCTGGCCTCGGGCGAGCGCGTCGCCTGGACCCCGGCGCAGACGAACCGAACGATCGCCGACGGCGTCCGCACCCAGGTGCTGGGCGAGGTGCCGTTCCGCATCCTGAAGGACCGCCTGCACGGCATCGTCACCGTGTCCGAGCACGAGATTCGAGCGGCGGCCGCCTGGTGGCCGCGGTTCGGCCGGATGGTGGTCGAGCCCACCGGAGCGCTCACGCTGGCCGCGTGGCGGCGTCTGGCGCGCGGCGACGCAGGCGGTCTTCGTCTCGCAGCGGGCCCGACGGTGCTCGTGATCAGTGGAGGGAACGTCGACGACGACGTTCTCGCCGCGCTTCTGCAAGATCCCGTCCTGCGGTAGCATGACGTCGATGTCTTCCCTGACGGCGCTGATCGCGCTTTCGTTCGCCACGCTCATCGCGACGCTTCTCGCCGTCTGGCTGACGCTCACGGCGGGCGAGCGGACGGTCCGCGCCGCCCAGGTCGCCCAAGAGCGCCCCGAGCGGAAACGGTTTGGAGCGGGCCGACGCAGCCGCCGCGCCGAGCTGGACAACGACGCCGTTCGCGGCGCCCGCGCCCCGCGCAAGAACGCGCCGGTCGACGCCGCCCCACTGCCCAAGGCCGACGGCGACGTACGCGTCGTACCCCGGAAACGTAGCGGCGAGGACGCCTTCGACCGGTTCCTGGACCCTTCGGTGCGCCGGGACGACTTCTGATCGTTCGGTGAACGCTGCCCCCGTGTCGCTGAACGCGCGTCTGAGCGCCCTGGTCGCGTTGGGCGACCGTCTGGACGCGGCCGACACGGCGACGGCTCCAGGCGAAGCCCTTCGCGCGGTCGTGCCGGAGCTGGGCCTTCAGGCCGGATGGGTCTTCCTGACCGACACGGTTCTAGGCGATGTGCGCAGCGGCACGCTGTCCCTGGCGGACGGCTTCGGGCTACCCTCGGCACTGGCCCACGACGACGCCAGCGCGCTTCGGTGCGGCGGCTGCGAATGCCAGCGGCGGTTTCGTGATGGCGCGTTGGCGCACGGCGTGAACATGGTGAGGTGCAGCCGACTGGCCGCGGCCGCCGGCCGAACGGACGGGCTCGAGCTTCACGCCAGCGTCCCGGTGCGCGGACGAGCGGGCCCCTTCGGCATCCTCAACCTCGCGGCGCCCGGCGAGCGTCGGTTCACGGAGGACGAGCTCGCCTTCCTCGACGTCGTCGGGCGTCAGCTGGGCGCAGCCCTGGAACGGGGTCGTCTCGCGGAGGCCAGGACGGAGGCGACCCGTTTCGGCGCTGCGCTCGAAGAGCGCCATCGGCTCGCACGCGAGCTGCACGACGCCCTGTCGCAGCTCCTGTTCGCGAGCACCCTGCAGCTGCGCCTGGCGCGCGAGGAGGGCGGCGATGCCGAGCCGATCGCACGTGCCGAGAGCCTGCTGTCCGACGCACGGGGTGAGCTCCGCGCACTGGTCGAGACCAGCCGCTCCCCCGATCTGTCGGCCGGGCTGGTCCCCGCGCTGGCCCGCCTGGCGGACAGAATGGCGCCCAGCGTGACGGTCCACCTCGACGCCGCGCCGGCCCGCCCTAGCGCCGAGGTCGCGGAGGCGCTGTACCGCGTGACCCAGGAAGCGGTCCACAACGCGGTCCGCCATGGCGACGCGCAGCACCTGCGGATCGCTCTGGAACGGTCGGTCGCGGACTCACTGCGCCTCTCGGTCCAGGACGATGGCCGAGGATGCGACCCGCAGGTGGCGACCCGAGGGCCCGGCCTACGAGGAGCGTCGGAGAGGATCGCCTCGCTGGGCGGCACGCTCCAGGTCGATCGGAGCGACGCGGGAGGCCTACGAATCGTGGTCGAGATCCCCTCCAGCGCGCGCTGGTCGGACGAGGACGCTTCATGAGCCGTCCGGGCTCCCGTCGAAGCGGTCGACGCGGCCGTCGCGACGCTGCTGGTCGACGACCATCCCGTCGTCCGGGCCGGCTTGCGCGCGTACCTCGAGCGCCACGCGGGGCTGCGGATCGTGGGCGAGGTGGACGGCCTGGCGCAAGCCCGCGCGTGGCTCGAGCGGGCTGCGTCCGGCGAGCACGGCACGACACGTCCCGGTCTCGGCAACGCCGCGTCCGAGCACGCACCGTCCGAGCATGCACCGTCCGAGCCTCCAGAGCTGGTGATCTTGGACCTGAAGCTCCGCGACGGGGCCGGAACGGAGCTGATCCCCGACGTGCACCGGTTGGCGCCCGGAGCCCGGATCCTGATCCTGTCCAGCTTTCCCGAGGAGGACGCCGTCCGTGCTGCCATGCGAGCGGGCGCGCACGGTTGGCTGGACAAACAGCAGGACCCGTCGGCTCTGGCCGACGCGGTTCGGGCGTCGCTGCGCGGCGAGCTGCCGATGGCGGCCGAGGCGGTCCGCGCACTGAGCGCACCACCGCGGAGCGATCCGTTCGACGCGCTCACCCCGCGCGAGCGCCAAGTGCTGGACGGCATCGCGGACGGCCTGTCCAACCGCGAGATCGCAGGGCGCCTGGGCGTGCGCGAGAAGACCGTCAAGACGCACGCCGGCAGCATCTACACCAAGCTGGGCGTCGACCGGCGCACGCAGGCCGCCCTGCTGGCACGCGAGCACGGTGCTGCCGGGCCGCACGGGCCCGGTGAGGACGGTCCCAGCGACGACGGGTTCGGTGGACGACCCAGGCGCTTGAATGCCGTCCGCCTGCGACCTTGGTCGCAGGCGGACGCGCGACCAAGGCCCGATGCCCGGCAGGGGCGGGACGACGCATCCTTCGAGGCGAAGGAGGCACGCCATGTTCTCGCACCCCGACGTTCTTCTCAGAATCGCCCGATCCACCGTCACCGAGCGCGCCGGCCGTGCCGCGTCGCGTGCTCGCGCTCGCTCCGCAAGCCCCGAACGCGATCACCCGAGGCCACGAGTCCAGCCACGAGTCCAGCGCCTGGAGCCCGCTCTTCGTCCTTCTTCGTCAGCTCTCCACGCTGCGAGGAGGCCGGTGACCGGCTCGACCTGCTGCCGAGCGAGGCGGCCCCCGACCGTCGCCTCGCGCCATCCGGAGCCACGGGAACGGCGGGCGTCCGAAGACGCCCGCCGAAGCCGCGATCCCGCGAGCACGTGCTGCTCGTACGTGCTGCCCTACGTGCCCGCGCCCGTCAGGCGGTCGCGGTCGTGAGCTCCTGCAGGCGCCGGTAGGCGAGGTCGGCACGCTCGCGCAGCTTCTCGTCCTGGCTGCGGCCCGCCATCATCAGGTGCATGTTCATGTGCTGGTCGACGTCGCCGAAGATCGAGTTGAGGATCTCGACCTCCTGATTGCTGCGGAGGCTGGCGTCCTCGCGGAACAGCGTGGTGTAGCTGAACTCGAACTGGCGGTCGTCGATCGCGCCGGACAGGTACTGCTGAAGCACCGTCATGTACGGCGCGAGGTCGCTCTGGTCGCCGGAGCCGGCCGAGACCGCAGCGCCGCCCACCGGGAGCTGCGCGAACCCTTCGTCCAGCGTGTCGGGCGTGATGTTCCAGTTGTCCACGGCGAACACGGCCTGGCCGTCACGGAACAGGATGACCTGCGGGCTCTCGTGACGAACCCCCGTCTTCTCGCTCACCAGGTTGCTGGCGGACCGAGCCTCGACCACGCGGATCACGCCGACCATCAGGTCCTCGCGCGGGTCGACCTTCTCCTGCACGAACCCGAAGCCCTGCATGGTCTTGTGGCACGTGCCGGCCTTGAACACGACGCTGGTCGGGTGGTCGGTCAGGAACGTCTCGACCTCGTCGGGGCTCGTCAGATTGACGATTCGATCTCTCAGCATAGGTCCTCCCTCTCGTGGGCATCGTACAGATAGGGACGCGCGTAACGATGTCGCCGAAACGGCAATTCCGAGCGGAGCGCTCGGAACCGCACGGCGTCGTAGCCGGCTCGCGGCCCGCGCGGCACCCGACTCGCAGGCGACGCCAGCGCCCGATGGAGGCTCGCTGTCCGTATCTCCGAGGGCGCGGCCTCCTCCGCGCCACCTCCTGACCGGCGGCCCACGCCCGCCGGCGCCGCGGAGGCAAAGGGGACGCACGTCCTCGGGAGACGCACGTCCAGCACCGACTTCGAGCCCATCGCCGGGCTCGCGAGCGTGGGTCGCGACCCGAAGCGACGAGGACTCGACATGACCAAGCAGAAGACGTTCAAGAAGCGCGTGCGCGCACGGATGGACAAGACCGGCGAGCGGTACGCCGCCGCGCGCCGCCGCCTCCTGCCCGAGGTAAGCGACGGGGACGGCACGGACCGCTCGACCAGCGGCGGTGTCCATCCCGCCACGACGGCCTTCCGGCTACTGCTCGACCACGCGGGACACGACCTCTCGGAGGCGTCGCTGCTCGTCGCAGGTGGAGGCGTCGGCATCGGCGTGTTCGCGTTCCACTACCCGGAGTTCTCGACGCTGTTCCTCGCCGGGCGGCATCTGTGGCACGACGACCTGGCGTTCTTGCAGGGCTTGGCCGAACGACTGGGCGCGACGCTCGACGTGCGCCGAGACCGGCGGCGCGAAGAAGGCCCGCACCGACCTCCTCGAGATGGTCGAGCGGGGACCGGTCGTGGCGTTCGTCGACCTCGGCACGCTGGGGCACCGCGGCGGGGTCGAGGCGTACTACGTCGTCGTCGTGCTGGACGTGGACGTCGAGACGGGCACCGCCCGGATCGCCGACCTGGCCGCGCAGCCGATCGACGTTCCGCTGGACACGCTGATGGCGGCACGCGCCCAAGCACCGCGGATTCGAGGACCCGGCTGCTGCGCCTCGACACCGCACCCGACGCGATCGACGTCGCGGCTGCCGCCCGCGCGGGCATCCGCGCTTGCATCGACGGCTTCGACGATCCACCCATGCGTGGCAGCAACTTCCGCGTGGACGGGCTCGACGCCCTCGCCAAACGCATGCGCGGTGGCGGCGAGGACGCGTGGAGCGAGGTGTTCCCCCTGGACCGCGTCTCTGGGCCGCCCTCGGGTCGTTCTACGAGTACGTCCAGCACTACGGCAGCGGAGGCGGACTGATGCGGACGTTCTATGCCGAGGCGCTGCGGGAGAACGGCGCGACCATCGACCTGGACGTCGGGGCTGCCGCCGACGCCTACGCGGCGCTCGGGGCGGCCTGGTCGGACGCCGCTCGCGCCTGCCTCCCTGACGACGTGCCCGAGCTCGCTGCGCTCGCTGCGACGATCGACGAGATCTACGACGTGTACCTGGCGCGCGGGACCGACGCGAACGAGGAGCTGGAAGCGCTGCGGGCGCGGCGGTCCGAGATCGACCAGGGCCCGTTCCCGCTGTCCGTGGCCGCGACGAGCGAGCTGGTGCACGAGCTCGCCGATCGGGTGGACGCCCTGGCGAGCCTCGAGCGGGAGGCGGTCGAGACGCTCCGGGATATCGGCGCCTGACGCTGCGGAACATGCAGAGAGCCGGCTCGGGAGCCTTCACGTTGGCGACGTAGGTCGGCGATGGGCGTGACCACCGGCGCCGGTGGTCACGCCAGACGTGGCAGCGATCAGGCTCTCCTTGCCGCGGATCGTCGCGCCCCGGATCAGCGCGCTGTAGGCCAGGGTGACGACGGCGATCACCACCACGGCCAGCGCCGCCCGGGTGGTCGGCGCAATCCACGCGCCCCGTTCGCCGAACAGGTAGATCACGGCGACGGCAGGCGCCCCCACCGTCATGAGCGAAACGAGGGAGCCCCACCACGGCCCGCCTCGGTAGTAGGCGATCGCGGCGAGCACGCCGAGCGAGGCCATCGCGAAGAAGCGCAGGAACGCCTCGAACATCAAGGAGCCTATCGAGGCGGTGCGAGGGGCCAGCGTCCCCTCCGCGTCGTGCGTCCAGCCGTACGCGTCCAAGACCAACTGACTCGACGACGAGCCCGACCGGCACCAAGAGCGCCAGCAGGGCGGCAGCAGCCATCATCGTCCAGCCGAGCGCGGCCGCGAGGCTCCGCCTCGTCATGCCGTGCGCCACGTGGACGGGCAGGTGCTGCTTGGTGAGCGCGGCGCCCATGACGAACAGGAACCAGGCAGGCGCGTTGACGGCGACGCCCATCGCCACGTCGCTGCCGTCGGCTTCCCGCCAGAACGCGAACGATCGCGTAGAGAAGGACCGGGGCCGTGATCACGATCGGGGCGAACCAGACCAGCACCTTGCCGAGCGACCTCGTCAGGACAGCGACGGCGACGGGTAGCGGGGTCGGACGGGGCTCGCGCGACGGTGTGGAGGTCATGCGGCATCCCTTCCGGGCTCCGTGAGGTGGACGAACAGGTCCTGCAGCGAGACCGAGCCGAGCGTGAGGCCGAGCTCGCCGGCGCGGCGTCGGCCGGCGTCGTCGAGGTGGCCGTGCAGCGTCACCGCCGCCGTGCGACCGAGAACCTGTCTGCGCAGCACTGTGGTACCCGCCACGAAGGCGTCCACTCGGTCCGCCGGTCCCGTCACGGTCACGCCCTGGGCGGCGAGCGCGTCGGCCGCGTCGGCGACGAGGAGCCTGCCGCGGTCGAGGATCACCACGTGCTCGAACAGCCGCTCGATCTCCTCGATCAGATGGCTCGACAGGACGACGGTGCGCGGGTGGGCCATGTAGTCGGCGAGGAGCTCGTCGTAGAACGCGTAGCGTGTCGGAGCGTCCATCCCCAGGTAGACCTCGTCGAACAGGGTCAGCGGCGCGCGAGACGCCAATCCGATCGCGGCGCCGAGCGCCGAGCGTTGACCGCGCGACAGCGCGCTCACCGAAGCCTTGCGCGGCAGCTCGAAGAGGTCCACGAGCCGACGCGCGAACGCTTCGTCCCAGCCCGCACGTGTGCGCGAGGCGTAGCGCAGCGCGGCGTCGACCCGGTCGTCGAGCACGTCGCCCCCTTCGCGCACGAGGCAGATGCCCGCCATCACACGGGCGTTCTCGAACGGCGGCTCGCCGTCGACGAGCACGCGACCGGACGTGGGACGCCGGAACGCCGCGACGGTGGACAGCAACGTGGTCTTGCCCGATCCGTTGCGGCCGAGAAGGCCACAGATCGTGCCGGGCTCGACGCGGAAGCCGACCCCGTCGAGCGCGCGGGTGGCGCCGAAGCGCACGCCCAGGTCCTGGACCTCGAACCCGAAGGGCCTCACGCTACCTCGTCCTCCGGCCGCGCGCTGGCATCGAGATGGGAGCGCAGCTCGGCGATGGGGACGCCGATGCGGCGCGCCTCCTCGATCGCCGGGTCGAGCACCTCCTCGAAGAAGCGGGCGCGCCGAGCCTCCCTCAGACGCTCGCGGGCGCCTGGGGCCACGAACATGCCGACGCCGCGCCGCTTGTAGAGCACGCCTTCGGCGACGAGCTCCGCGAACGCCTTCGCCGCGGTGGCCGGATTGATCCTGAACTCGCTAGCGTACTGGTTCGTCGACATCACGGGCTCGTCCTCCAGGAGGGTGCCGGCGACCACGTCCTGCCGGATCTGGTCGGCGATTTGTCGGTAGATGGGGTCACGACCGTCGAACACGGTCGGCCCGTCGGCGGGGATGGGTGGGTCGTCGCTTGGCGCATGGGTTCATTACTTCACTAATTAACCATGGAAGGCCCGCGACGTCAAGTCCTAGGCATCGAGCCCCTGGCGGATCGGCGCCCAGCACCCAACCCACTCGGTCGCCTGCGGTACGGAGGCGAGCAGCGCCGCGCGCGACGCACCATCCCCAGCGGCTCCGGAACCCAGCGTGGCCGGCCGCGCTAGGCGGCCGGCCACGAAGTGTCGGCGACGTCGTCAGGGGTCGGTGCTCAGTACGTCGCTTCGAGCGTGAACTCGCCGCGGATGTCGGAGCCGTCATCGATCACGACGCGAACGGTCTTCTCCGTACCGTCCAGCGTGCCGCGGTAGGTGACGACCCAGCCGCCGGCGGAGGTAGCGATCGGCAGCTCCGTCAGATCGAACGCGCTGAATCCGTCCCAATCGAAGAAGGTGCCGCCGGTGCCTTCCGCGCCCGTGAACACCTTCATGTTCTCGCCGCAGGTGACGCTCCCCGGGGCCCGACCACGTGGACCGTCGAGTTCCCGCTCAGGTCGCTCAGCAGGTCGTCGGTCGCGGGCGGAGCCCAGCCTTCCCAGCCTGCGTAGCTCGAGAACTCGGACTCGAACGTGGTGTCGGTGTGCGAACAGACGTCGGTGACGACGATCAGGGTCTTCTGCGCGCCCGCGCGCCAGTCCAGGTCGGTGGCCGCGAAGTCCAGCGCCCCGATCGCGTTCTCCGGATTGTCGCCACCGCCGCGCGGGGAGTCGTCGGTGACGAAGGTCTGGAACGCATCGTAGTCGTCGGTCAACGGGAGCGTCGGCCGGACGTTGCCGTCGAAGGTGGGCGGGGTCCGATCTTCCAGCGAGGTGCCGCGGACGGGCGTGTCGACGTCGGCGACGGTGTCGAACGCGTCACCGAAGGTGACGGCGCCGAGCCGAACGTCGAGCCCCGCTCCGTCGAGGTGATCGGCGAAGGCGATGATCGAGTCCTGGACGCTATCCAGACCGGATCCCATGCTGAACGTCGTGTCGAACACGAACACGACGTCGGCCGCCGCGCGCACCTCGCCGCCGATGCGCTCGACGGTGATGCCCTTGACCGTGCCGGCCTCGACGACGGTGAAGGCGCTTGCGGGCAGCTCGGCGAGCTGGGCGACGCTGAGCGAGCCGGTCTCGGGTTCGGTGAAGCCGGCGACGTTGATCTCCATCAGGTCGCCGCCCTCGTCGCTGGGTCCGATCGACCCGGACGTGGCGACGGTCGGATCCGTGATCGGATCGGGCGGCGGGGTGCCGGGGTCGGCGTACGGGTCGCTGCCGCCACCCTCGCTGGTACAGGCGGCGGCGAGCACCGCGACGACGAGGATAGAGAGGAGTTTCGCTACGGGTTTCATGGGGACCTCCCGGGTTCGAGGACGTTGCGCGAGAAGACGGATCCGATACGTGGACCACGGTCGACGACGCGGCGTGTACGCCCGTGCCCGAAGCACGATGCGCGCCCGAGGGGCGGTCGTCGATTACCTTCCCAACGCGGTCGCAGACCGTAACGAAGAACGATCGGGCGCGACGTACACGGGTGACACACTCGAGTGTCCCGCGATGCTGTCGCCGTTCTGCCTTCCGCCAGGCGGTACGGCTGCGCCCCTGCCGAGCCCTCCATTGGCCGCGCCCTTCGGCTAGGCGCCGCCGTCCCGTGCGTCGCCACGCGCCGTCCCCTAGGGGGCCGAGCGGAACGCCAACGCGCGATACACGCCGTGAGCGTGGGAGCGGTTCGCGTTGACCCCCCTCCCCCTCCCTGCTAGACTCCCCGTTGCCGCTGACGTCCTGGAGGGGTGTCCGAGTGGTTGAAGGAGCGCGCCTGGAAAGCGCGTATACGGGTCTCCCGTATCGAGGGTTCGAATCCCTCTCCCTCCGCCAGCGACGCAAGAATCGCCCCGCATCGACTGCGGGGGCGGCTCTCTGTGGGGCGGTTGACAACAGTTTGACAACAACGGGATCCGCCGGAAGGGGTAAGTGGTGACGGTCGAGGGCCTGCTGACCAGGTGCCGCTTCGCTTTAGGTTGGCCGGAAGAACCACGGCTTCATCGATGGCATCAAGCGGACGGCCCCGGATCCCCGCCGAGGAGACCCTGTCCTGGAAATGGATACGAGCCGAACTGGACACAAGAGTCGCGCGTGCTTGCAATCGAGCCTCGAGTGGTGCGGGCTGTCCCCGACCAAGAGGGACTCCGCCATGCGCTGGCGTTCGGCTACGGCTTCGATCCCGCAGAAGCATCGCATTCCCTGAGCGACGTATTGGCATGTTCCGCTGACGCGGCTGACTCGCTGAGGCGCAATAGCTCCGTGACGTCGACGGCTGCGGCGGCGCGTTCGTGTTCGCAAGCCTGCCTCGCCTACACCGCGAGGCGGGCGCCTACCTCCACTGGTGCTGGCGGGGCCGGCCCGCCCTCTGTGGGAGGCCCGTAACGCGGGCAGCGCACGAGTCGACACGGCTGATCTGCGTATCCGGAAGCAGATGCCGAGCGTGCTCGACGCGTCGAGCCACATGCAGGGCGTGTCACGCCGCGTTCCGAAGCAGAAGCCGAATCCGTCGACCAAGACGCGCGACCGCCGCGCAATCGCGATCGTTGCGCGACGAGAGCGACCGGGCGCTCCGTACTCGGTGCGTTGGGACATTCGTCCGGAACAACGGACGTACATTCATCTCGATCGTTCACCGTTCAGTCGGGGAGACATTCCGGAGCGATGACCCCGCGTGCTCGAATCTGGGCGCTTGAGCCGGGGCGAGCGTAGTAGCGCAACCCACGGAAAGCGGGTCGATATTCCCATGACGCCGATCGATCGTCGCCGGTTCCTCCGACTGATGGCAGGCACCGTCGGTGGCACCCTCGTGAGCTCCAGCCTGGTGGGCTGCGGCATCGGTACGGAGCCGCCCGGCGGCGACGGGCCGTTCCCGGTCCTGCCCAGCGGCTACCGTTTCTATCGCGTGAAGACGACCGGCGAGACGCTGGGCGCAGGGTCGAGGTCGCTGACGCTGGACTACCTGTACGGCGGCGTCCACCTCGCGTCGAACGGGATCCTCACCGTCGAGGGGCGCGACGCCGCGAGGCAGGGCGGGATCTTCCAGATGGGGCTCGACCTTGACGCCCAGCAGCCCCGCGTCGACTGGGAACGCACCGCGCTGCTGGTCGGCGACACGCTACGTGACGGCCGGGTCGTCTCGACGTACGAGTCGTACGACGTGGACGACATCGGCTCGATCGCTGCGGTACTGGAGGCGGACGGTAGCGACGCGGCGCGCCATTACGGCGGCGGCCTCTATCTGGATCGGTACCAGGGCGGGTTCGAGCCGCTACTGATCGCTGGCCAGACCTTCGCCGGCGGCGAGCTGTACGCTACCGGGATCCTTGGCGACGTCGACGTGCACACCGGGCACGACGTGCTGTTGGTAGCGCACCACGAACGCAGCAGCGAGACCGAGCACGCCCCCGTGCACAGCATCGTTCACCTGCCCGGCGCCTCGCTGAACGAGGGCGTTTCGCTGGTCACCTCCGGCGAGCTCGTCGACGGCACGGATCACGTTCTGAGCGACATCGGACTGATCGACCTGCACGATCAGGGAGCGTACGCCTACCAGGGTCGCACCACCGCGATCGACGAGGGCGCAGGGCCTCTGGCCACAAGCGCGTTGGCGGAACGCCACGCGATCCTCACCGGAAACGTGACCGCGCCCCAGGAGACACGGCTTCTCACGAGCACGTCCAGCACCCTCCTGACGGGCGAACTGGACGGCGACGTCCACTACGGTCCACGCGTCGGACCCACCGGCCAGGTGGCCTCGATCGTCGACCTGGGCGACGAGCGTGAGGCACTTCTGCTCGACGGCGCCCAGCGTACTGCGCTCCGGCGACGCGGGCCCGCACCACGGCACCATCCTCGGCTTCGGTCCAGGGTCGATCGGCCAGGACGGCGCGCTGTACTACATGCTGTTCTGGAGGCCGACCGGGCACACGTCGGCGCCGGTCGTGCAGTCGCTCATGGCGTTCGATGGACGTGACCACCGCACACTGCTTTCGACGGGTCACGGCCTGGCCGACGGCGGGCCGAACGTCCGCTCGATCCTGTTCGGTACCTCGACCGAGCATGTGAACGCGCACCACCACATCGTGCTCCTGTGCGACTTCGACGACGATTCGATGTCCGTCGTGGTCGGAATGCCGGTCTGAGAGGTCGTTGGACGATGTCCGATACGCTCGCTATCCGCCGAACCCTCCTCGCGACGTCCGACCCGGTCACGATCGGCGACGGGATCCCGCTCTTCCCCGAAATCGGGATGATCGACGCGGGCTTTTCGGTCGGCTCGAACCTTTGGGACACCACCATCCACGCATCCGGCTTCACGATCGGCACGCGGGCCGCCATCACGCTCGAAGGGGGCGTGCTGGGGCCCAGCTACGGCGGACGCATGATGATCGACTCCGGGTCGATCGATCCGACCTCGGGGACCATGGCGCTGACCGTGCTGGACGACGAGTACCTCGCCGGAATGGTGATCGGGGTGGTTGGCCGCCTGGAGTTCCACGTCGACATCCGCACCCGCTGGGGTCACTTCGTACGGCATGGATGGCACGTCAAGTGGGAGTCGTACTGGAAGACGTGGCTGAACAAGACGACCGGCGCCGAGTTCGACCTGATCCCGCTGGTGATCAACCTGACGCTGCTGGTCGCCAGCAAGATCCCCGCGCTGAAGAAGATCGTCGCCTTCATTCCACGTGGCCTGCTGGACGGATTGCGCGACCGAAAGGCCGGGGCGGACGCTCTGATGGCGGGCGGCGGGACAGCGACGATGACCCCGCACATGGTCGGACGTCTGGACATGGTTCAGATCGGCAAGGTCCTCGCCGAAGACCGCGCCCGAGGTCATCCAACCCGAAGTGGCTCCGGCGGTCGAGTTCGCGTCCGAGGTCGACGACCTCTCCAAGGAGGTCAAGCCGATCGTCAAGACCGGTCCGATCTTCGGACTGGACTTTCCGGTGAAGGTCACGATGAAGCGCCTGGTCGCGATCGGCGCGGACGGCACCGCGGCCCGCTTCGGCGATCTCTCCTTCGGCCCCGACGCCGCCGACGTCTCGGGAACGATCATGGCGGGCGACACGCTGCCCAGCGACGTCGCGGACGTCGGCGTCGAGATGACCCACGTCACCGGATTGGACCTCACCGTCGGCTGGTTCATCGCGGTTCAGTGGTCGAAGCTGTTCAAGAAGTCCAAGTCGAAGGACGAGCGGCTGCTGTCGAGCCTGGGGATCGATCCCACCTTCCTGTCGACCGAGTACAACTACCGCTACGCCAACGCCAACGGCGCGACCGGCGACGGGGGCGTGTCGCTGCACTACCTGGGCGAGTGGGAAGCGTGACCCACGCGGCGGCCGCGAGCACGCCGACGGATCGCGTGAACGTCGTGATCCGGACGGGCGACGACCTCGCGGCCGCCCTTCGCCATCCCGAGCCTCGCGTCCGCGTCGCGGTGCTGCGCGACGTCGCCTCCGATCCGGAGCGCCTGGCGCGCTACGGCGGGGCGGCCGGTCGCGACCTGGTCGGCGAGCTCCTGCTCCTCTGCCGCGAGTCGGCGGGCAGCGCCGACCGGGTCGGGTACGCGTACGCGCTGCTGCAGCTGGACGATCCGCGCGTGACGACCTTCGCGAAGCACGAGTTCGTGCACGGCGACCACGCCAAGCTGGCGCTGGTCGCCGCCGCCCGGCTGGCCACGCTGCCCGCCCACGAGCGTGTCGCGACACTGGCCCCCGTGATCACCGGCCGGTACGGCCCCACGCGACAGCGCGGAGCCGCCAACCTTTTGGCCGACGTTCCCGATCTCGAACCGGCCGTCGCGCTGCGCGTCGCCCTGCTGACCGACCATCCGGTCGCGCCGCCTCCCCTGACCACGAGTACGTTGGGTGCGTGGCTGACCGAGCTCGACGGCGACAGGCCCGCCGGCGCGCGCGCCGCCCTGCGCAGAGGCGGCCCCACGGGCCTCCTGACCCTGCTGCGGCATTGGGAGACGCTGCCGGAGACGCTGCGAGCGTGGACGCTCCGGTGGGCGGACGAAGGCGCTCAGCAGCGACGCCGAGCCGCGGACCGAGCTGGATCGTCTCGTCGTTCCCGCGCTCGTCGCTGCGCTGACCTCGTTCGGTGACGCCCTGCCTGGTCGATGCGATGCGCCTCGCCGGCAAGCTGCTTCGGGACGACACGACGGGCTCACGGCTCGACCTGACGCGCGCCGTCCGCGCGCTGGACCGGCATCCCGACGACGTGGTCCGTGGCCTGGCGCTGACCACCGGGGACGGCGCCCCGGACCCGCTGGACGCGCTGAACACCGAGACGGCCGAGGCGGTGCGGCTGCGCCTATTCGGGCGGTTGCAGTCCGATCCCAGGCCCGAGGCTCAGGAGCGACTCGAAGCCGCGCTTCGGGACGGCGGCTGGAGGATCCGTGTGATCGCGGCGTCGGCGCTGGCTTGGCAGGTCCGCGCTTCCGAGGCGGACGCCGCGGCACCGGGCGCGTGGCGCGGCGCGCTGGACGTGCTGCGGGCGGCGTTCGCCGGCCAGCACGAACACGCCCGTATCGCAGCCGGACGAGCCCTGTTCGGAGCTCGACGACCGAAAAGGCCTCGAGGCAGGATCGTGGCCCAGCACGCAATATGGCTCGCGGCCAAATGGCCCGTATTCAGGAGGCAAGACATGACGAGAGCGACTGTTGTTGACCTTTGTGGCGATCGCGGGATTGCTCGCGGCCTGCTCGAGCCCAGATTCGGGTTCGAACGCCACCATTCCAGACCCGGACGCATCCACGATCGCGGGGCCGGCTTCGAACGAAGCAACGATGGGCCAGGCCTTCACGGTTTCTGCCCAAGCACGCGACGCTTTGGGGACCCGGTCCGCGAAGCCGGCCGATCCGTGACGTTCGTCGCGTCGTCCGGAGTCGTGAGCGAGGACGATACGCAATCCGGCGCGGGGTCCACGTTGACCGTGTTTACCAACGCTGAGGGCGTCGCTACGGTCGTCGTCACGCCGACGGAGCTCGGCGCGATGACCGTCACCGCGTATTTCGGTTCCGACGCGTCGGGTGAGCCTCTCGGATCGATCGAGGTCGAGATCGAGGCGCACACCGCCGATCCTGGGGAAGTCCCAGCTGGAGGGACCGTCGCCCGATTCGTCGGTATCGGTCGATGCTCCCGTTCGACGTGTCGGTCCAGTTGCGCGACGAGGACGGCGAAGTGCTTGCGGAGGCCGGGCGTTCCGTGACGTTCGCCACCACGCTTCCTGCTGGTATCGCGGTGTTGGACACGTCCGGCTCGTACGCTTCGGAAGAAACCGTGGAAACCGACGAAGAGGGCGTAGCGCGCGCCCGCATCACCCCGCTGGAAGTCGGCACCATCCGCGTGCACGCGTTCATCGGTACCGGGACCGAACCGGAGAACGAGATCGGACGCATCACGCTGTATGCTGCAGCGTCGGTCGTGGAGATTCTCAGCGAGCAGTTGCTGCGAACCTACGACGGGACAGCGCACGAGATCGTGCCTCGATTCAAGCCCACCGTCCGCCGAAGAGGGGTCCGACATCGAGTACGCCCTTGACGGGGACGTGCTGGACGGACCGCCGATCGCTGCCGGAAGCTACGACGTGACCGTGACGGCCGGTGCCGGCTTCGATGTCACCGTGACGCGCACGTTGGTCGTCGAGCCGCGCGATCTGGGAGTCACGAACGTCCAATGGGCCGATCGAACCTACGACGGCACGACCGACGCCATCGCAACCGATGCCGGCCTCGATCCGTCCAACCTCGTCGATGGAGACGACGTTGCGCTCACCACGCCTCTCGTGGGCGCGTTCGCTGCGAGCGACGTAGGCGATCACGCCGTCTCCGCCAGCTTCGAGCTCGAGGGAGATGACGCGAGCAACTACGCGCTGGTGGCGCCTGCGGCCGGGAGCGCGACGATCACGGCTAGGCAGCTCACGCTGGCGGACGCGACCGTCGAAACGCGCATCTACGACGCGACCGACGTCGCGACCGTCAACGGAACCCTGCAGGGCGTTGTTAATGGCGACGACGTCGCTGCCGAGGGTAGCTTCGAGGACGTCGATGCCGGCACGGACGTTCCCGTGTCGACCACGCTCACGGGACCCGATGCGGGAAACTACGTTCTCAGCAGGCTGCAGGCCTGGTCGGGACGATCCAGCCCGCGACGCTGACGATCACGCCGGAACCTGATCAGGTCAAGGAAATCGGTGACGCGGATCCCACGTTCACGTTCGAGGCGAGCGGCTTCGTCGGAAGCGACGACGACTCCCTGTTCAGCGGTGCCCTGTCGCGCGAAGCGGGCGCGTCGACCGGTACGTACCCCTATACGCTCGGCGACCTGGCGGCGGACCGAACTACACGCGTGTCGCTCGACGAGGATGCGCCGACGTTCCGGCATCCTCGCTGGCGTCGTCAGCGATCGAACCGGATGCCGCCCAGCAGAAGACGTACGGTGCGGAAGATCCCGCGTTCACACTCACGGCGTCCGGGTTCGTGGACGGCGATGACGTGTCGATCTTGACCGGCTCGCTGGGTCGTGAGGCAGGTCAGGACGTCGGGACGTACGCGTTCACGCTCGGTGACCTGTCGGCGGGAAGCGACTATGTGCTCGAGCTGTCCGCGACCGCAGCGACGTTCGCGATCGAGCCGGCTCCCCTAGCCATTGCGCCCGATGCCGGACAGTCGAAGCTGGTCGGCGACGATGATCCGACGATCACGTACGTCGCGTCCGGGTTCCAACTGGACGACGACGACGCGATCCTGTCGGGTGACCTCGGTCGCGAGGCGGGCGAGGACGTCGGTTCGTACGCTTACACGCTCGGCAGCCTCGATGCGGGAGCGAACTACGAGCTCGTTCTCGCCGACGACGAACAGTTCGAGATCACGAGCGTCACGCTCGACGACGACACCGTCGAGTACGACGGCACGACGCACGAGCTCGAGGCGAGCTTCATGCCGCCGGAAGCCGCGGACGGCGCGACGTACGAGTACGTCGATGCGTCCAGCGGAAATCCGCTCGCCGGGTGCGCCGGGCGACGCGGGCACGTACCTCGTGACGGTCACCGCCGGTTCGGGCTACGCCGGTACTGCAACCGCCAACCTGACGATCGAGCCGCGTGACCTGAACGTCACGAACGTCGAGTTCGCCGACAAGGAGTACGACGCCGGTACCGGTGCGACGCTGAGCGCGACGCTGGTCACCACGAACGTCGTGTCGGGCGACGACGTGCAGCTGGTCGAGCGGCTGGTCGGACGCTTCGCGTCCCCGGCCGTGGGCACCCACGAGGTCGTGGGCGACATCGAGCTCGAAGGCGCGGACGCCGGCAACTACCGCATCGATCCGCAGCCGACCGGTACGGCAGAGATCACGCTTCGCACGGTGACGCTCACGGGCGCCGCGGCCGACGACAAGACCTACGACGGGGACCCCGTAGCGACCGTCACCGGAACGCTGACCGGCGTTCGATCGGCCGACGCCAGCGACATCGGTTCGGTCGCAGCGTTCGCGGCTTCCGACGTCGATGCCGACGTGCCGGTCTCCGTCGTCCTCACCGGCGCCGCGTCCGACAACTACGCGTTCGTCGACCCGAACCTGACCGCCTCGATCACCGCAGCGGCCCTCCACGATCACGATCGACGATCTCGCGGACAAGACGTACGGCGACGCTCTGGCGCTCGGTACGACCGAGACCGGCTTCACCGGTCACGAACCTGGCGGACGGCGAAACCGTCGACCTCGGTCGACCTGGCCAGCGACGCCGAAGCGGCAGAGGCGGGCGTCGGTACGTACGACGTGACCGGCTCGAACCCCGTCGGCAGCGGCGGCTTCGTCAGCGACCAACTACGACCTGACCTGGGTAGCCGGCACGACTCGAGGTCGTGGCGCGCCCCGTCACGATCACCGCAGCCACGACCACGTGGACGTACGGCCACGCGCCCGAAGCGGGCGACCTGGCGCCGATCGTCGCGGCCGACAGCGACCCTTCCGGCGTTCGCCACCTTCACGGGCGACCTCGCACGACCGAACGACAACGCCGGAGCCGACGCGACCTTCGAGCGTGGCACGGTCGACGCCCTCGACATCAGCTCGACCTCGATCTGGACGAACCTCGACGTGACGTTCGCGACGTACGTGGTCGAGGCGCGTGTCTTCGACCATCACGATCGACGATCTCGCGCGACAAGACGTACGGGCGACGCTCTGGCGCTCGCGTACGACCGAGACCGGCTTCACCGTCACGAACCTGGCGGACGGCGAAACCGTGACCTCGGTCGACCTGGCCAGCGACGCCGAAGCGGCAGAGGCGGGCGTCGGTACGTACGACGTGACCGGCTCGAACCCCGTCGGCAGCGGCGGCTTCGCAGCCACCAACTACGACCTGACATGGGCGGCCGGCGCGATCGACGTGCTCGCCCGCGACCTGACGATCGGCGGTCAGCTTCGCCGTCGTCGAGAAGGCGTACGACGGCGGTACCTCGGCGCGACATCGCCGACCCCGCGACGCTCGACCTCCTGAACACGGTCGACGGCGACGACGTCGCGCTCCAGCCCGTCGCCGCGTTCGACAACCCTGCGGTCGGTACCGACAAGCCCGTCACGCTCACCAGCGCGACCGGACTGGCGGGTACCGACGCCGACAACTACGCGCTGTCCCTCGATCGGCGCCCCGACGTCGATCGGCACGATCGTGAAGGACCAGATCTCCTTCGACGTCACCATCGCCGGAACGGATGGACAGAAGACCGTCGTGTACGACGGTGGCACCACCTTCCAGCCCAACGTCGTCAGCAGCGTCGAACCCGTCCCGTCCAGCGATCCGGTCGCCTTCGTCCTCGAAATTCGCTACGGCGACGTCACCGGCCCGAGCCGCAGTTCGTTCGGTCCCGTCGGAACCTACTGGATCCGCGTCACCGCGGACGATCCCCGCTACGAAGGCCAGACGATCATCGAGGACGTCGAGGTCCTGGCGCGCGAACTCGTGCTCGAGCCCACCGTGTCCGAACGGATCTTCGGCGAACCGGATCCGGATCTCGCACCGCTCGTGGCCGGTAGTTCTCCGTTCGGCCTCGGAAGCGACGACGACTTCTCGGCCGGCGACGACCTGAGCTACGCAGGCGCCGGCAACACGGAACTCGCGGTCGGCTCGTACCCGGTCGACCTGGGCGACGTCACCATCGTGCGCGGCGGCATCGACGTCACCAGCAACTACGCGATCACCTTCGCGACCGACTTCGAGGTCACCGCCCGCACGGTCACGATCACGCCCGACGCGGATCAGGCCAAGACCTACGGGGACGACGACCCGATCTTCGGGTACGACGCCGCCAACCTGGTGGGTACCGACGCCGTCACCGGCGCCCTCGGACGCGACGTCGGCGAAGACGTCGGCAGTTACGCCTTCACCCTCGGCGACCTGAGCGCGGGCAGCAATTACGAGCTGGTGCTCGCGAGCCGATCCAGCGACGTTCGCCGTCCAGGCTACGCCCGCTCACGCTTCACCGCCGCGACCACCGCGATGGTCTACGGGAGCGAAGGACACGACCTCACGGCGTCCATCGCAACGCGGCACGCTGCGGGAAGGCGACGTCGTCGACCGGTGCACTCGACCTGCCCGAGACCGACGTCGGCACGCACGACTTCGGAGTCGGCACCGCCGCCCTCATGCGCGACGACGTCGACGTGACCGCAAACTACGACCTGTCCTTCGCCAGCTACGAGATCACCGCCCGCCCGGCCACCGTGGTTCCAGGCGCCGAGCAGGGCAAGGTCTACGGCGACGACGACCCGAGCCTCACCTTCACGACCGAGAACCTGGTCGGCGAGGACGCGCTCGACGGCGACATGGGCCGCGACGACGGCGAAGACGTGGGCAGCTACGCCTTCACGCTCGGCACGCTCGCGAACCCGAACTACGATCTGTCGCTCGTTGCCGAACCGACCACGTTCGAGATCGAGCGCACGACCGCTGGAGCTTCACGCCGCCGAGGGTCAGAAGGAGTACAGCGACGCGGATCCCGACCTGACGCCCGTCGATCGCTTCCGGCTCCCTCCGGGACGGCGACGCGCTCGACGGAGCGTTGGCGCACGACGGCGTGGACGCAGGAAGCGACTACCCGCTGAACCTCGGTTCGGTCGAGATCCTTCGCGACACCGTGAACGTGACCGGCAACTACACGCTCACCTTCGGAACGTTCACGATCGTGCCGAAGCCCGTGGTGTTCGACATCGCCAACAGCGACTTCGTCATCGACGACGGTGCTGCCTCGGCGCACGTGTTCCAGAGCGACGGATCGAGCGAGATCCGCGGCCTCGAGGTCGACTCCGATCCGGCCGGCGTGAACTCGTTCGTCTTCAGCTACCGCCGCACCCACGACGAGAATCACGACCCCGTCCCCAGCGGACAGCAGACCGTGCAGAACATCAACCTGCTGGGCAGCTACGTCGTCACCGTGACGGCCACCGATCCGAACTACGACGGCTCCGACGCCGATCGACGTGTGGGTGACCGATGCGAGCCAACTGGCGTTCACCGACGCCAGCGCCGACGAAGCGATCCTCGGCTTCGACGCGCCGCTCACGATCGAACTCCGCAACGCCTCCGGCGACGCTCGCTACGTGGGCACCGTCGCCCTCCAGGTCGCGCTCGAAGCGACCGGCACCGGCAGCGCGACCTTCCGTGACGCGGCCGACACGCAGGACGTCGTCAGCGTCGAACTCGCGTCCGGAACGTCGAGCGTCGACGTGCTGGATGCGTCCCGACCGAGTCCGGCGCCATGACGGTGACCGCCACGGCGAGCACCGATCCTGTCGGCGCGTTCGACTGTGGGCAGTCATCCGTTCACCGGGCTCGAACCGACCCTCACCGCTCTCGACGACGGTCCGTACGACGTCGTCGAGGGGGGCAGCACGAGAATCGCGATCGCAGACCTGCTCGACAACGACACATGGACCGGAGCCTCGACCTGGGGCTTCGATGCGATCGTCTCGGCCTCGGGAGTGGACGCCCTGGTCGATGGAGGCGACATCGTCGTGTCCGCCGATCCTGACACCGGAAACACGAGCGGTACCGTGACCTACCGGATCGCGAGCCACGGTACCGTACGGAACGACGGCAGTGGCCGACGTCGCCGTCGACGTCACGCTCGCGCCGATCGACGCCATCCTCTTCACCGACACCGCCGAATTCAACGACTTCATCTCGAGCGAGTACACCCCCCCGACCTTCGAGCAGGTGCTGGCCAACTGGCCCGTGTTCGAAGGAGCGACCGTCTACGACAACGTCGCGAGCGCGGGAGGCAGCACCTTCGCGAAGGATTGGGCGTACGACCCAGGCTCCGACAGCATCGTCCAGCCTGGCAACGCCTTGCCGCCCACGGGCCTCATCAGCGAGGAAGCGATCGAGTACTACGAGTTCGAAAGCGACTCTTGCCTCGTCGGACCCGGACAACAGGGACAATGACTCCATCGGTTTGGTCGTCGCGTACGACCTCGATACGAACAGCTACCTCGTCGCCGTAAGGGGTCAGAACGGTGGACCCAGCCTGGCTCCAGAGAGCGGATGGGGATTGTGGTACTTCGCGAACGGAACGCGGACCCAACTCCTCAACGACGTTTTTGCCGGTGCGACGTACGGAGAGTGGAACGAGTACGAAGCCCGCGTCTCCGTGCAACGTACGGGGAGCACCGTCCGACTTCGCACGACGGAGTTCGCTCCATCCGGAACGGTGTTCGATGCGAGCGACTACGTTTCTGCCGAGCGAAATCACCATCGACCTCGACTCGGGCCTGATCGAGCGCAACGACGGTGGTGGCGATGCGTTCGGAAATCTCAGCCGGTTCGCTGGCCCCAAGCCGTACGGTTACTGGACCTACAGCCAGCCGGACACGAAGTACCTCGACGTGACGTTCACGGGAGGCGTCGCCCGTGATACGGCGATCCTGTTGACCGATCCGGTGGTCGGCGAGGACGCATGGACCGGGAAGCGAAGTATGGCGCTTCGACGCCGCCGCCAACGCTGGTGCCGGCGCCTGGAACCAGGACGGCGCCGCAACGATCCAGACCGAACTCGGCTCGCCGCCGCGCGGTCACGTCCGTAGCGGAACCGGAAGTCGGCTCGTCGTACACCTCCTACGAGGTCAACGGCAAATCGTTCGTCGTCGAGGGCAGGCAGGACGGTCGCGACGACGCCATAACCTCGAGCGACGCCTGCGACATGCCTACGTTCCGTCTCCCTACCTGCATCGGCGGGTAGGGAGACGTTCCCGCCGGGCGCCTGGAACCCATCACTCGGAGACGCTCGCAGATGTTGTAGCGCCCCGCACGGCAGTTGCGGCATACGCCGCACACCAGCGACGGCTCCAGCGCCGCCCTCGCGCCGATCCATGCGTCGTCGGCGTCATCGTCGACCGCCACCACCTCGGCGGCGATCTCGTGACCAGTAAAGACCGGGTAGTCGACGAACGGATGGTGGCCCGCCAGCACGTGCAGGTCGCTGCCACAGATGCCGTTCGCTATCGGGCGAAGGCCCAGAACTGGGTCAATTTACCGACCGAGACGCTGCTGGCCGATCGGACCGAGGAGCACGCTCAGGGCCGCGTCAAAGGAGCACACTTCGCGTGGAGTCGCCTCTGGTGGACATTCACCTTACCGCTGGCGAGCTGCCTGATCGGCGGCCTGATCGGCTAGCCGGCGTGCTGGATCGTCGTGATCCTGTCCACTGGCTCGCAGCGTATCGCTGCGACCGGCGGCCCCTGGCCAGGCGCCGGCGCCGAGTCGCTGACGGACCCGTTCATGCTTTCTCGAGCCGCTTCCAGGTCACCTGCAGATCGACCGCCTCCTGGAGCGTCGAGACCACGGTGCTAGCCCGACGGGCGATGTCGACGATGCGGTCGAGCTTGTCGTCCTGCGCCGGGGAGGCGATGCCGATGTCGATCTGTGCCGAGACCAGTCGGGGTGGCTTCGACTGGCGGGTGCCGGCCACGGAGACCACGACGTCGTTCAGAACGACATCGCTGTTTTCGGCGACTAGTCCAAGAGACGACGTCATACAGGCGCCCGCCGCCGTAGAAGCGTCTCCACGGGATTGAAGCCCGCCGAGGGGTCGCTTGCCTTGCTTCCGACCTCCAGCGAGAACTCTCTGACCTTGGCTGTGGTGCGCGTCCCGTCGGAATGACGGTTCAGGGTTACGGCGTAGCTCTGGGTACTCATCGATGCCTCCTGCTTCTACAAGGTGTATCGCATGCACGATCTGTCGCGCTTGGCCCGGCGGGCTCCGCTCCGAGCGTCGTGTTCTCGGACGCGAAGTCGGCAGGCGCATACCTCTGAGGGCAGCGTAGACGGTCAGCGGCGGCAGCGCACGAACCGCGGCGCGAGCACCCGAGCCCCTGCTACGGTGCAGCGCAAGAGCGCGCAATGGTCATGATCGCGGACGAGGGCACGCTGCGGCGTCGGCGACGAAGCAGCGACCCCGCTTTCCGCGCCGACGAGCATGCTCACGCCTGCGCAGCGAAGGGGATCGACATGGCGACCGAAGACGACCGGGCAGCAGCGATCGCGATCTTCGAGAGCGGCTGGAACCGTGGCGAGTTCGGAGGACTTGACGGACATCTGCGCAGAGCCGTTCGCCTTTCACGTCCACGGCCGCACACGTGTCACGGACCTCGCCGAGCTCGAGCGATCGTCGCCGGCTGGCGGCGGGGCTTCCCCGATCTGCACTTCGACCTTCGCGACGTCGTCGCCGAGGGTGGACGCGTGGCGATCCGTGCGACGCTCACGGGCACGCACCGAGGCGAGTGGAACGGCAGACCGCCGACGGCGAACGCGATCGCCGTGGACCATTTCTTCCTGCTGCGGTTCGATCAGGGCCTGCTGGTCGAGGTCTTCGAGGTGCTCGACAGCGCGGCCCTCGAGCGGCAGCTCGAACCGGGCCCGTCAGGGGGCTAGATCACCCCGACCGACCGCCCCAGCACCACCAGGATCAGCGCCGGCGTCACCCAGCGCAGCATGAACAGCCAGGCCCGGCCCAGCCAGGCGCGTTCGAAGCCCACCTCCTCGAGCGCGACCGCCCGTCCCCACGACCAGCCGACGAACAGCGCGAAGATCAGGCCGCCCAGGGGCAGGACCACCTGCGACGCGGCCAGGTCCAGGCCGTCCAGGATCGAGCCGCCGAACAGTCGCACCCCCGCCAGCGGTCCGTAGCCCAGCGACGGCAGCGTCGACAGCGCGAAGATCGCGGCGCCCAGCAGAAGGGCCGCCTTGCGCCGGCCCCAGCGAAGGCGCCGCATCGCGTAGGCGACGACCACCTCGAGCAGCGACACGGCCGAGGAGAGCGCCGCCGCGGCGAGAAGCACGAAGAACGCCAGCCCGACCAGCGAGCCGGCCGGCATCACCTCGAAGATCCCCGGCAACACCACGAACACCAGCGTCGGGCCGGTGGCCGGGTCGATCGCGAAGCTGAACACGGCTGGGAAGATCACGAGGCCCGCCACCAGCGCGACCGCGAAATCCAAGGCGACGATGCGTGTCGCCAGTCCCGGAAGCCCGGCCGAGGCCGACAGGTACGAGCCGTACGTCAGCAGCGCGCCCATCCCCAGACTCAGCGAGAAGAACGCCTGGCCGACGGCGGCCAGATACGCCTCTCCCTGGCCGAACGCCGACCAGTCGGGCGTCAACAGGAACCGGAGGCCCTCGCCCGCGCCTGGCAGCGTCAGCCCGTAGACCGCCATGGCGACCAACAGGAGCGCCAGGAGCGGCATGAGCACGCGGTTGGCGCGCTCGATCCCCTGTCGGACACCCGAGACGACGATCCCGGTCGTGATCGCGAGGAAGCCGAACGCCCAGGCCAGCGGGGCGTACGTGCTCGCGATGAAGCTCTCGAACAGGGTGCCGAACTCGGCGGGCGGCACCGCCGTCATCTCACCGCTCAGGTACCCGACCATGTAGCGCCCCACCCAGCCGCCGATCACGGCGTAGTAGGAGAGGATCACCACCCCCGCCCCGACCGAGAGGTAGCCGGCGACGACCCACGGGCGTCCGGGGGCCAGGACCTGGAACGCGCCCACCGCGTCGGATTGCGCGCGGCGGCCGATCGCCAGCTCGGCCAGCATCACCGGCAGTCCCATCACGATCAGGATGGCGATGTAGAGGATCAGGAACGCGGCGCCGCCGTGCTCGCCCACCACGTACGGGAAGCGCCAGACGTTGCCGAGACCGACGGCGGAGCCCACGGCGGCCAGGGTGAAGCCGAGCCGCGAGCTCCATTGCTCTCGAGGAGGCATGCTCATGAGGCGATCGTGGCACGCCGCCAGGCGCGGCGCGCGGGTCGGGCGTCCCGCAAGGTCGCTCGGCTATGTTGGGCTCAGCGTCCGCAGGCGGGACCGCGCTCACATCGGTCTCTGCCCGCAGCGGGATCGAAAGCGTTCGAGCTATGGAAAAATCGTCACCATGCCACGAACCGTGCGTCGTCGTTCCGCCAAGCCCGTCGTCCTCCTCGTCCTCCTTCTGGTCGCGCTATCCCCTGCCGCTCGGGCGCAATCGGACGTCCTCGTCGCCGCCGAGCGCTTGCTGTACGAAGGCCAGGCGGGTGCAGCGGCCGACACTCTGGCGGACGGCCTGGCAGCCGATCCTGCCGACGCCTCGGTGCGACTGGCTCTGGGCACCGTGCAGGCCATGACCGCACTGGAGGCCCTGGCACAGGACGCGTTCCGTCACGGCCTGGGCGGCGGCGGGATCGAGGAGGCGGGGCAGATGCTGGGCGTTCCGGTCACCGCGGAATCCCCGACCCGAGCCGGTCGGGTACGACGACGCGCGTGCGGCGTCTGGAGCGGTTCCACGCGCGCCTGGTGGCGGCCGACGAGACCCTCGCTCCCCTGACCGAGCTGATCGGCACGGAGGCGGGACGCACGCTGGAATGGACCGTCGAGCTGGGTCGCGTGCGACTGGACTTCGACGGGGACGGCGTGGCGGGCGAGCCTCTCTCGCTCCTGCTGGCTCAGGCTCGCTCCGTGCGCCCCACGGAGCTCGAGGGTGCCGCGGAAGCGATCCCGATCGACGCCGATCTGGGCGACGCGCTCTGGCTACGCGGCTACCTGAACCTGGTCACCGCGACGCTGGACGCTTTCCTGGCGTACGACGCGCGAGAGGCGTGGGACGCGACGGCGCAGCTGTTCTTTCCGCGCCCGATCACCTCGATCCCGTACCTTGCCGAACCCAGCGAGCCGCGGCTGGGCGGATTCGATGCGGCGCTGCTGGCCGACGTGATCGCGCTGATCCATCTGATCGACTTCCCCGTGCTGGACGCCGATCGAGCAGCCGCTGCGCTGACGCGCCTCAGGACGACCGTCGCGATGAGCCAGGCTTCGTGGCGCGCGATCCTGGCCGAGACGGACGACGGGCGCGAATGGCTGCCCAATCCGAGCCAGTCGGGCGTGGTGCCCGGCGGGCCCGGCGGGGCTGCGCTGGCCGTGGAGGAAGAGATGGTGACCAGCTGGCTCGAGCTGATGGACGAGCTCGACGCGATCCTGGCCGGCGAGCGGCTGGTCCCCTACTGGCGAGTGACCGATGGACGCGGGGTGAACGTGCGCCGCGTCTTCACCGAGCCACGCCCGCTCGACCTGATCCTTTGGATCCAGGGCGCGGCCGTGCAGCCGTACCTCGAGGAGGGCACGCTCACGAGCGGCGAAGACTGGGCTCGCATTCGGCGCGCGTTCGGCGGGCGCTTCGCGTCGTTCGCGTTCTGGTTCAACTAGGTTTCCGTCTCGGCGACCGCCGCAGCTAGGCGAGCGTTCCGATCGGTCGAGCGATGCGGCGCCGACGAGACTCCTGCGGAGGCCACATATCGCGATCGGGCTCCACTGCTACGGTGAAGAATCTCGAAAGGATGTGATGCAGGTGTTGAAGGCGTACGACTACGTGCTGTTCGCCGCCGCGTTTCTGTCGTTCCTGTTCTCCGTCTACCTCTGGTTCTCGGGCCAGAAGGACGCAGGCGTGTACGTCGGCCTGTGGGTGCCCTCGATCATCGCGTTCGGCGGGTACATCAAGATCGCGATGCTGAGATGAGCGGATGAACGACGCCGCCATCTTCGTGATCGGCCTGATCGTCTCCGGCCTCGTCGCCGTTTACATCGTCATGGCGTTCATCGCCATGCGGCAGGACCCGCACCAGGACTAGCGAGACTCGCGCTGCGCGTCGATCGCGTTCCGAAGTTGACCGCTCCTAGGTCGTGCACGCCGTACCGTGCTTCATGATTCGAATCGAGCTCCTGTTCTTCGACGGCTGTCCCTCTTGGCAGCAGGCCTGGATCGAGCTGGGCCAAGTGCTGGCCGAGACTGGGCTGGACGCCTCGGTCGAGCTGCGGAACGTCAGAGCGATGGACGAGCGCCACAAGGTCGGGTTCGCCGGCTCCCCCACGATCCGCATCGACGGAATCGATCTGGCGGGGTACGACGGTCCGGCCGTGATGGCGTGCCGGCGGTACGAGGACAACGCCGGGCGCGGCTGGCCCAGCATCGAGCTCGTGCGGACGCGCCTGCTCGAGGCGAGCTCGAAGGCCGTCCCGGGGCGGAGCGGCCTGGTGCTTGACGTCGGCTCAGGAACGCGCCCGGACGTAACGCCGGAACAGGTAGCGCGGATGCGGCCGTTCCTCCGCCAACGTCCAGACGTCGGCATCCCAAACAGGAAAGTACGCGTCGCCCTCGAACCGCCCAGGAACGAACGAGAGGTGCATCTCGTCCGCGACCGGTAGCGCCTGGCGGTACACGCTGGCGCCGCCGGCGATCCAGGGATCCCGCCCCAGCTCCCGGGCGATGTCGACAGCGCCTTCGACGCTGTCCGCCTTGTGCGTCCCGGCCGGGGCGCGGTCACGGCGGGTGAGCACGATCGCCTCGACCTCCTCGAGGTCGGGGCCGAAGATCTCGTAGCTCGTCCGACCCAAGATCACCGCGCCACCACGGACGCTGTCCACGAAGTGGCGGTACTCCTCGGGCACGTCCCACGGCATCCCGTCGTCCGCGCCGATCACGCGGTCGACGGTCATCGCCGAGATGATGCGGACCGGGGCGGTCACGAGTCGGCCTCGGTGCCCGCCTCGGGGTTCGCCTCGAGTCCTGCCGAGAGCATGCGGCGCGAGCCCCGAACCGCGGCATCGACGAACGCGCGGGCGCGCGCCGCGCGACGTGCAGGCGTGTCGGCCGCCAAGGTACGGACCGGCAGCACGGCGCCGACCCAGCCGTCGGTCGTCCACGCGCCGTCGGGCAGCGGCGGCAGCCGGGGCGCCGCCGGGTACGGCCAGGGCGTAACGTACAGGTACGGCTCGCGCACGCCCTCGTCGCCGGGCGTCATGCCGATCCCGACGGTGCGCCGCCGCTCGGGATCGACACGCGTGTCCGCGTCGAGATCGTCGAGCACCGCGAGATCGAAATGGTGCGGCCACAGCCGCGCCGGCGAGGGGCTCGTCAGGTCGGGACGCAGCTCGTCCAGCAGCGACGCAGCGTCGGCGAACAGCTCGCGGAGGGCCAGCAGTGCCGGCCCGTCCGGCTCGAACGGCGCACCGCCGGCGACCGGGTGCGCCGGCAGCTCGGCGTTCAGCCGCACGAACTCGCCGGGGCCGGCGACGTCGTGCAGCATCGCCGCGAAACGGACGTACGCGTCCTCCAGCGCGACACCGGCCAGCGGGAGTCGCCCCACGACCTCGCCGTCGGCCGCCGCGCAGCTCGACCTCCAGCGTGTCCGGACGCAGCGCGGCGCGCCACGGCACGTCCGGGTCGCCGAGGCTGACGAACGCGCCGCCGTCCATGACGAACGCCGTGTGGCTCTGATCCTCGCGCGCCGCGTAGCGACTCACGTGCAGCGCGGCGGGAACCTGCAGCGCGTAGTGCGCCTGCACGCGCGCGTTCCAGATCCGGTCCGGGGAAAGGTCGCTCAGCGAGCCCCAGTCGGAGCGCGGTGGGGTCGGATCGTCCATGGTTGAAGTCTCCTCTCGATTCTCGATGCGGCCGAAGCCTACGTCACAGCAGCGCGGGATCGGTGCGGATCTCGACCAGCGCCGGCCCCGGATGCGCCACGGCGGTGGCGAGGGCCGTATCGAGCTCGTCCGAGCGCTCGACCCGCACGCCGTGCGCACCGCACGAGCGTGCGAACGCGGCGAAGTCGGGGTTCACCAGGCCGGTCTGCCAGACGTCCCAGCCGCCCGACGCGCTGCTCCTTGCTGATCTTGCCCAGCTCGTCGTTCACCAGCACGACGTGGGTGACGTTCATGTCGTGCCGCACCAGGGTGGTGATCTCGGCCAGGTACTGCCCAGTCCGCCGTCGCCGGAGACGGACACGACCTTCCTGCCCTGCCAGCGGCCGGGCTCCTGGGTGGCGGCCCAGGCGCCCATCGCGGCGGGCAGCGCGAAGCCGATCGAGCCCAGGTAGCCCGACATCAGCACCGTCTGACCGGACGTCTCGAAGTAGCGGCCGAAAGCGTAGGTGTTGTTGCCCACGTCCACCGGCATCACGGCGTCCGCCGGCACCTGCCGCTGGAGCGCCGCGAACACCGCCGCGCTACCGACGCCGCGTCCGCGGTCGTCCTCGCGCCGATGCGCCTTCTCCTCGCGCCACAGCGCCCAACGCTCCGCCAGATCGCGTCGCTGACGATCGGACGGCTCGGTCCCGCCCAAGCGCTCCAGCAGCTCGCTGGCGACCGGACCGACGTCGCCCCAGACGGGCACGTCCACGGCGTGGAACTTACCGAGCGCCATCCGGTCGCGGTCCACCTGGATCGTGGGCGTCTTGGCGCTGATCCCGGTGTGGTTCGAGAACGACGCGCCGAACACCAGCAGCAGGTCCGCCTCGTTCATCAGCCACGACGCGACCGGCGTGCCGGACCGTCCGAGCACCCCGCCCGCCAGCGGGTGCCGGTCGGGGATCTGACCCTTCGCCTTGAAGGTGGTCAGGACGGGCGCGCCCAGCCGCTCGGCCAGCTCGGTGACGGCCGGCATGTCGAAGCGCGCGCCGTGCCCGACGATGATCACCGGGCGCTGGGCAGCGGTCGAGCCGATCCACGGCGTCCGCCAGCACGCCGGGGTCCGGCCGGATGCCGGCCGCCGCCACGCGGCCCCCTGGGTCCGACGGCGGCGCGTCGGACGGCTGCCCGGCGACCTCGTCAGGGAAGATCAGGTGCGCCACGCCCCGCTGGACCACCGCGCTCTTCCAGGCGCGCCCCATCAGCTCCACGTGCTGCGAGCCCGGCAGCACGCTGGCGCTCCAGGCGGCGACGCCGCCGTAGGCGGCGGCGAGGTCGACCTCCTGAAAGTCGCCGGTGCCCAGCACCTGCGTCGCGACCTGGCCGGTCAGCGCCAGCACCGGAGCTGCGGTCCACGTGCGCGTCCCACAGCCCCGTCAACAGGTTCGTCGCGCCCGGCCCGGCGATCGCGAGGCAGGCCGCCGGCACGCCGGTCAGCTTGCCGTACGCCGAGGCGGCGAACGAGGCGGCGCCCTCGTGGCGGATCGCGACGTAGCGGAGCGGGCCGTGCTCGGACCGGCGACGCACGGCGTCCGCGACGTGCAGGTTCGAGTGGCCGACCATCCCGAACACCCAGCGCACGCCCCAGCGCTCCATCGTCTCGATCATCGCGTCCGACACGGTCCGCGCCGCCGGGGCCTCCTCCGGCAGGCCGACGTACACCCCGTCGGCGCGCTCCTCGACCGGGAACGTCGGTACGGCGTCGTCGAACCCGCCGGGCGGACGCCCGGTGATGGGGTGGTAGTCGAAGCCGTGCCAGGGGCAGCGCAGCCAGCCGTTCTCGATCGAGCCCTCGCCCAGCGGCCCGCCCTGGTGCGGACAGCGCGCGTCCAGCGCGCCGTAACGTCCTTCGAAGCGCGTCATGCACAGGTTCCTGTGCCCGCAGACGACCGGAGAGACGCGTCCCTCGGACAGCTCTTCCGGCTCCAGCACCTTGTGCCACTCGCTGGGCCGTTCGCCGGTCGCGTCGCTGGTCGGCTCGCCGCTGGCGTCGTTCCACTCGTTCGGTTCCATGCTGCGGAGCATCGCAGCCGGATCGTGGCCCGGTCGGTCCCGAGCTTGACGAGACGTTCCCGCCGGCGGCCGTGTCCCGCGCTACCCCTGCGCGTCCATCTCTCCAGCCGTTACCGCCACCTCTAGCCTGTTCTCGGGCGGGGAGAGGGGGCACACCCAGCGCGGGTGATGGGCGCACGACGGGGCGTAGGCGTAGTTGAAGTCCAGCACCGGCCCGCCGCCGTAGCTGCCCAGGTCGGCGTGCTTGATCGTGTCCAGCAGGTAGCGCCCGCCACCGTAGCTGCCGGCGCCGCTGGTCGCGTCGCGGAACGGCACGAACAGCCCGCCGCCGTAGCCGCCGATCCAGAACGCGGTCAGGCGCCGAGGCTCGCCGTCCAGCTCGAAGCGGAGACGTCCCGCCCGACTCAGCACCAGCCGGCCGTCCTGGCCGGCGTCCACTTCGATCGTGCCGTCCGGCACGTCCAGATCCACCTCCGCGACGACGCGCCAGCGTGACGCGTACGGCGCGTAGCTCAGGCCGCTGAAGGTGGAGCGCGCCGCGTCGTCCAGCGGGGAGGCGGGATGCTCGCGGAACAGGCGGTCCTTGCCCTCGCGAAAGCGCCGGCAACGCTCCGCGCCCGGCAGCGCGGGGTCGCGTGCCAGCGCGTACAGGGCGGCGACCTCGCGGCGGTAGTCCAGCAGATCGAACGCGGTCATGGCTGGGACGCTACCGCGACGAACCCTTGGAAGGCTCGGTCTCGACGGGCTCCTGCTCCAAGCGGTCGCGCACCAGGTCGCGGTGCTCCGGTTTCAGCGCGTACCAGAACGGAACGGCGACGAGCAGCGCGCCGCCGATCATGTTGCCCAGGCCCGCAGGCAGGAGGTTCCACGCGAGCGCCTGGCCCCAGCTGGGACCCAGGCCCAGCGGTGCCGCCAGCCCGAAGTAGCCCATGTTGGCCGGTGCATGCTGGAAGCCGGCGGTGACGAACAGCGTGACGGCCAGGAACACGGGAACGTACTTGCCGATGATCGTGCGACCCATCGTCGCGAAGAACGCGGCCATGCCGACGAAGGTGTTCGCCAGCACGCCCGAGGCGACCGCCTGGAACCAGGCGGCGGTCGTACCGGTCTGGGCGTACGCCATCTTCTTCGCGACCACGGCGGCCAAGGCCTCGTGGACCTCGGGCCGATACGATTGCGCGAAGCCGACGAGCTGCCCGAACGCCCAAGCGCCCACCAGGTTGCCCACGCCGACCAGCACCCAGAACACCACGACCCGCCGAAGCAGCCGCCGCCGCGCGCCGCGAAGCAGGACGGCGGGCATCACCACGTTCGCCTCGGTGAACAACGCCGCCTCGGACAGCACCACGAAGAAGAATCCGGTCGAGAAGCCCAGCCCCATCAGCAGGTCGTGCGGCCCGCCGGCGTCGACGCCGGTGGTGAGCAGCACCGAGAACAGCGCGCCCGCGCCGATGAACGCACCGGCGACCAGCGCCAGCACGAACAGCTGCAGCAGCGTCAGGTGGCGGAGACGGCGATCGCCGAAGCGGGCCATCTCCTCGAGCACGTGATCGGCGGAGAGGTGCTGAGGGCGAGGGGAGTCCATGCCGGCAGCGTCGTCCACGAAGCCCGGGGCCGTCGGTCGGCCTCTTGACGTGGCTGCGGCCCCAGCCGTGCGCACGATGGGGGCGCATCGATGGCCGACCGACGAGCCTCACGAGCGAGGAGTCCCCATGCCCTACATCCGCGTGATCGAGCCCGAGGACGCCGAAGGCGAGCTGCGCGAGGAGTACGAGCGCCTGCTGGGCAGTCGCGGCAAGCTGGCCGCGATCCACACCATCCACAGCCTCTCGCCCGCGGCGCTGCGGGCCCACATGGACCTGTACCTCACGTTGATGTTCGGCCGCTCCAAGCTGCGGCGCGACGTCCGCGAAGCGATCGCCGTCATCGTGTCGCGCGCGAACGGCTGCGCGTACTGCGACGAGCACCATGCTCAGGCCTTGCTGGCGTACTGGAAGGACGAGGCGCGCCTCGAGGCGCTGCGGCGCGACCCTCGCGAGGCCGGCCTGGACGCGCGCACCGTCGCGATCCTGGATCACGCCGCGCTGCTCACCCGCGACCCCGCCGCGGCCGGCCCGGACGACGTGGAGAGCCTGCGGGGGCACGGCGTCTCGGACGAGGAGATCCTCGACCTGACGCTGATCACGGCGTACTTCAACTTCGTGAATCGCATCGTGATGGGCCTCGGCGTCGAGATCGACGGCGACGAGGCGAAGGGGTACCGCTACTGAGGCTCACGGCCCGCCACCTGGAGCCGACGACCGCTCAGCTCCGTCCGAGCAGCTCCCGGAACGCCTCTTCGTCGATGCGCTCGACGTCGTTCTCCTCGGCGTCGCTCAGCTTCGTCTCGCCCGGGTCGGAACCGACGACCAGGTAGTCCGTCTCGGACGAGACGCTGCCGCTGGGGTCGCCCCCCTGGCGCCGGATCGCGTCGTGCGCCTCGTCGCGCGTGAACGATTCCAGCGAGCCGGTGAGCACGATCGTCACGCCCTTCAGTCTGTCCGAGCCGCCCGCCTCACGCGGATCGAGGCCCCGTTCCTGGAGGCGCCGCAGCAGCGTCCGGTTGCGGTCGTTCTCGAGCCACTGCCGAATCGCGGACGCCATCGTGCGGCCGACTCCGGGGAGCGCCTCGATCTCGTCCTCGCTGGCGTCCGCGAGCGCGTCCAGCGACCCGAACGCCTGCGCCAAGTCGCCCGCCACGGATCGACCCACGTGCGGAATGCCCAGGCCGTAGATCAGGCGCGTGAGGGTGACGTGCTCCTTCGCCTTCCGGATCGCGTCCACCAGGTTCCGGGCGCTCTTGCTCGCCATCCGGTCCAGCGGCTCCAGGTCGTCCGCGGTGAGGTCGAACAGGTCGGCGACGTCTTCCACCAGCTCACGCTCGACCAGCTGCGCGACGACCTTCTCGCCCAGGCCGTCTACGTCCAGCGCCACGGTCGATCCGAAATGCTGGATGACCTGCTCCAGCTGCGCAGGGCAGGAAGCGTTCGTGCAGCGGGCGATCGCCTCGCCTTCGGGCTTGCGGACCTCGCCGCCGCAGACGGGGCAGGTGTCGGGCAGGTGGTAGCGCTCCTCGCTTCCGTCCCGAGCGTCCTTCACGACGTGCACCAGGTGCGGGATGACGTCTCCCGCACGCTCGACGACGACCTTGTCGCCGATTCGGACGTCCAGGCGGTCGATCTCGTCCTGATTGTGCAGGCTGGCGTGCGTGACCTCGACGCCACCGATGCGCACCGGCGTCAGCGTGGCGACCGGCGTGAGCGCGCCGGTCCGGCCGACCTGCGCCTCGATCTGCTCGACCGTCGTGGTGGCGCGGCGCGGCTCGAACTTCCAGGCCAGTGCCCAGCGCGGGGTCGAGGCGCGCGTCCCCAGCTCGTCGTGCCCCGCCAGCTCGTTCACCTTGAACACGCAGCCGTCGATCTCGTACGGCAGGTCCTCGCGGCGCCGGGCCATTCGCTCGAACCACGCTGCAGCGTCGTCGGCGCTGTCCAGCCGGGTGGATTCCTCGTTCGTCTTCAGTCCCAGGTCGCGCATCCTCTGGAGCGCTTCCCACTGGGTGTCGGGCCTGGCGCTGGACGACGGGGCGATCTCGTAGAAGAAGATCCGCAGGGGCCTGCGCGCCGTCACGTCGGCGTCCAGCTGTCGCAGGCTGCCGGCCGCGGCGTTCCGGGGGTTCGCGAAGGTGTCCTGTCCCTCCTCCTCGCGGCGCCGGTTCATCTCCTCGAACTCGTCCTTCGTCATGTACACCTCGCCGCGCGCGACCAGGTGGCGCGGCACCGGGACGTCGCCTGTCGGCTGGAGGCGCAGCAGCACCTCGTTCATCGTCCGGACGTTGTCGGTCACGTCCTCGCCGGTCCGACCGTCGCCCCGGGTGGCGGCGGCGACCAGCGTGCCGTCGTCGTAGACGAGCTCCACGCTGAGCCCGTCGTACTTGGGCTCCCCGACGACCGTCAGCTCGTTCGCGTCCAGACCGCCTAGGGTGCCGGACCAGAACGCGCGAAACGCCTCCTCTTCCTGCACGGCCTGCAAGCTGAGCATCGGCGTCTCGTGCCGGATCGTGCCCAGCTCCTCGCGCGGCTCGGCGCCGACCCGCTGGGTGGGGCTGTCCGACGTGACCAGCGAGGGGTACGCCTCCTCGATCGCTTCGAGCTCGCGCATCAGCTCGTCGTATTGGGCGTCGGAGATCTCGGGGTCGTTCAGGACGTAGTAGCGATGGTTGTGGTGCTCGATCTCGTCACGGAGCTCCTCGGCGCGGTCGCGCGCCTCGCTCTTGGTCATCTCCTCGACGTCGCTGCGGTCGCCGGCCACGGCTAGTCCTTCCCGAGCCGTTTGCGGAGCTGCGCGGCGGTGCCGGTGTTCAGCACGTCGCCGCGCTCCAGCCAACCGCGCCGCGCGACGTCGACGCCGAAGCGGAGGAAGCTCAGATCGCTGCGCTTGTGCGCGTCGGTCGAAATCGTGAAGCGCACGCCCGCCTCCTTCGCGCGTTTGCAGTAGACGTCCGGCAGGTCCAGGCGCTGCGGCTGAGCGTTGATCTCCAGAGCCACGTCGTGGCGGGCGCACGCCTCGAAGACGCGGTCGGCGTCGAACGGAATGGGACCGCGCTTGCCCAGTCGCCGGGTGGTCGGGTGGCCGATGCAGTGCACCACGCCGCTGCGGACGGCGGCCAGCAGGCGGCTCGTCATGGCCTCCTCGTCCAGGTCCAGGTCGTAGTGGATGCTGGCGACGACCCAGTCCAGCTGAGCGAGGGTCGCTTCCTTCAGGTCCAACGAGCCGTCCTTCAGGATGTCGACCTCGATGCCGGCCAGCACCCACAGATCGTCGTGCTCCTCGCCCGCCTCGCGAATCGCGTCCGCGTGCTTCAGCGCAGCGTCGTCGTCCAGCCCGTTCGCCATCGTGACGCGCTTGGAGTGGTCGGTGACCGCGTAGTAGGCGTAGCCGCGATCGGCCGCGGCCTGGATCATCTCGCTCAGGGTGCCGGCTCCGTCGGTGGCGTCGGTGTGCGTGTGCAGGTCGCCGCGAAGCTGGTCCGCGCGGATCAGGTCGGGAAGCTCGCCCAGTCCGGCTGCGTCGATCTCGCCCCGGTTCTCGCGCATCTCGGGCGGGACCCAGGCGAGGTTCAGCCGGTGGTAGACGGCCTCTTCGTCGTGCCCCGCCAGCCGATGATCGCCCTTGAACAGGCCGTACTCGTTCAGCTTCCAGTCGCGGTCCACCGCCAGCCGCCGAAGCTCGATGTTGTGCTCCTTCGAGCCGGTGAAGTAGACCAGCGCCGAGCCGAACTCGGCCTCGCCGAAGTACCGAACGTCGACCTGGAGGCCGCCTCCCAGGCGGACCGAGAGGCCTTCTGCACCGCGACCCAGGACCTCGTCCACGTCGCGGAATGCCTCGATCGCGTCGGAGGTGGCCTCCCGATCCGACGTCGAGACCAGGATGTCCAGGTCGCCCACCGTCTCCTTGCGACGGCGGTAGCTACCCGCCACCTCCCAACGGTCGATCGCGTCGATACCGTCCAGGTGGCGGCCGATGCTGGTGACGTGGTCCTGGGCCTCCCCCAGCAGCATGCGCTCCTCGCCGGACCCCAGAGCCTCGATCCCCTCCAGGATCGTCTGCTCGGTCTTCTCGCCAAGGCCGTCCAGCTCGCGAACACGCTGGTCCTCGCACGCCTGCTTCAGATCGCTCAGGCTGTTGACGCCCAGCTCCTCGTGAATCTGCATCGCGGTCTTCGGCCCCAGTCCCTGGACGCGCAGCAGCTCGGTCAGCTCCGTGGGCACCTCGTCGCGTAGGGCCTCCAGGCGCTTCGTGGTGCCGGTCTCGAGAATCTCGTGGATCTTCTCGGCCGATCCTTCGCCGATATCGGGAATCTCGGACAGGTCCTCGCCCCGCTCGACCAGGTCCTCGAGCCGGTCCGGCCATCCCCGGATCGTGCCTGCAGCCGCGCGGTAAGCGCGGATGCGGAACTCGTTGCCGTCCTTCAGCTCGATCAGATCGGCGATCTCGTCGAACAGGTCGGCCAGCTGGGCGTTCTCCATCCGTCCTCCTCGCCTGGACGTCGCTACGAGCCGGCCGTCGACCCCGATCGGGAACCTGGACGCGTCGGCGGTATGGTCCAGTCTACGAGCGGGGCCGATCGGACCGTGTTCGCACGGCGTCCAGCGCGAGCATCGTCCGTGCGTTCGCGCCCTGACGACGAACCTCGGTGCGGGACGCTGCCGCCGACGAATCGCCGATCGCCCCCACCATCGCGACCCCAAGGAGCGCTCATGACCCGCGACGCCTCACGTTCCGACGAGCCCACCAGCGACGGCGCTGCGGCCCACGGCCCGAACGCCGCCCAAAGCGACCCACCCACCGGCGACCGTTCAGAACGCGGTGACCGTCCGAAGCGCGACGGCGGGCGCGGCGACAAGCCCGGCCAGGATCGTCATCGGGGCCGCGGAGCCGAGCTCGGCCCGGTTGGCGGGCCACGACGCGGCCGCTGGTGGATCTACTTGTTGGTCGGGGCGCTGCTGTACGTCCTCCTCGATCCGTTCGGCGACCGGCGTCCGACCGTCCCGTACAGCGTGTTCGAGCAGCAGCTGCGCGCAGGGAACGTCGACGAGGTCACCTGGCAGGGACAGGAGATCAGGGGCTCGTTCAGCGAGTCCGTGACGCTCTCGACCCAGACGGGACGACCGCTTTCCGCCGCTGGTGACGGTGGCCAGGACGCGCGGTCAGGACGGCGGTCAGGACGACCAAGCGCTGGACGGTGAAGGCACCTCGGACGACCCCGCCGGCACGACCGTCGAGCAGTTCACCACCTACGTCCCGTCCGGAGGCGACGCCGCCCTGCTCCGGATCATGCGGGAGCAGGACGTGCTGATCGACACCCGTCCCGAGGCCGACGGCGCGTGGTCCGCGTTGCTGCTGGGCGCCTTGCCGGTCGTCCTGCTGATCGTGCTGGGCCTCTGGTTCATGAGGCGCATGCAAGCGCAGGGCGGACCGGGATCCGGCCTGTTCCAGGTCGGGCAGAGCAAGGCGAAGCTGTACGAAACCGAAGACGCCGACGTCACGTTCGACGACGTCGCCGGAACCGAGGGCGCGAAACAGGAGCTGCGCGAGACGATCTCGTTCCTGAAGGACCCGGATCGGTTCCTGGCGCTGGGCGGCCGCTCGCCGGCCGGGCTGCTGCTATTGGGGCCGCCCGGAACCGGCAAGACGCTCCTGGCGCGCGCGGTAGCGGGCGAGGCGGGCGTGCCGTTCCTCTCGACCTCCGGCTCGGACTTCATGGAGATGTTCGTCGGCGTCGGCGCGTCGCGCGTGCGCGACATGTTCGAGGACGCCAAGAAGACCGCCCCGGCGATCATCTTCATCGACGAGCTCGACTCGATCGGCCGGCAACGAGGCGCCGGCCTGGGCGGCGGCCACGACGAGCGCGAGCAGACGCTGAACCAGCTGCTCAAGGAGATGGACGGGTTCGAGCCGACCGAGAAGGTCATCGTGATGGCGGCGACGAACCGACCCGACGTGCTGGACCCCGCGTTGTTGCGGCCGGGCCGCTTCGATCGCCGTGTCACGGTGAACCTGCCGCGCAAGGAGGCCCGCCTCGAGATCTTGCGGATCCACGCGCGCGGCAAGCCCCTCGCCGACGACGTGGACCTCGAGTCGTTGGCGCGCAGCACGCCCGGCATGTCGGGAGCCGACCTCGAGAACCTCCTGAACGAGGCCGCGCTGCACGCCGCCCGCATGGACAAGGACGTGATCGAGGCCGAGGACATCGGCACGGCGCGTGACAAGGTGCTGCTGGGACGGGAGCGCGAAGGCGTGAACCTCAGCGAGGCCGATCGCCGGACGATCGCGTACCACGAGGCGGGCCACGCCGTGCTGGCCGCCACGCTGAAGCATGCCGATCCGCTCGAGAAGGTGTCGATCGTCCCCCGCGGGCAGTCGATGGGCGTCACGCACCAGCTGCCCGCGCGCGAGAAGTACGTGTACGAGCGCGAGTACCTCCTGGACCGGCTGGCGGTCGTGATGGGCGGTCGCGCGGCCGAGATGCTGGCCTTGGGCACGCAGACGTCGGGCGCCGCCGGGGACTTCCAGGAGGCGACGAAGCTGGCGCGCCGGATGGTGCGCGAGTTCGGCATGAGCGAGCGGCTGGGGCCGGTGTCGTTCAAACGCCACGAGGGCCAGGTGTTCCTGGGCGAGCAGCTCGCCGCAGCGCAGCGACGCCAGCGAGCAGACCGAGCGCGAGATCGACGTGGAGGTCCATCGCATCCTCAGCGAGGCGATGGAACGCGCGCGCGACACGCTGGAGCCGCGCCGCGAGGCGCTGGACCGGATCGCCGACGAGCTTCGCGAGGACGAGGAGCTCGAGGGCAGCCGCGTGAGCGAGATCCTGGAGGAGCTCGGCGTGGGCGTGCGGTGTGGGCGTCCGGCGCTGACGACCGCGCTGGCGAGACCGCGCGCGACGACGAGGACGCGCAGAAGAGCGACTAGCGCCTGCTGCTGCCGGGCGGCCGTCAGCGACGCCGGGCGAGCGCTTCACGGGCCGGCTGCCGAGCGAGGGACGGACGGGGTTACGTCCGTCCCTTGTCCGGCCTGCCGCGGCGTGCCAGCGTGGACCATCGCATCGAGGCCACGGCGGCGAGATGGCGCCCGTCGTCGGTTCCGTGATCGTTCACAGCGCGCCCCGTCGTGGAGGTCGGTCCGTATCGTGCGCACCGCGAAGACGACGCTCGCGCTCCTCGTGTTCTGGCTCGTCGTCGTGCCTCCAGAGTCGTGGATCGACGTCCTGGTCGGGGCGGTCGCGGCGGGTCTGACCGTGACCTGGTCGCAGCGGTTCTTGTGGCGCCATGCCCAGCCGTACTTCTCGACCGTTCCCGTCGCCCGGATCCCGCGCTTCGCGGCGGTGATGGCGCTGCGCATCGTGACCGCCGCGACGCAGGTGCTCACGATCGTGCTGAATCCGCGCCTGCCGATCGCTCCCGAGCTGCTCGAGGAGACCGTCGCGTTCGAGAGCGAGGCGGCCCGCGTGACGTACGCCAACGCCATCACGGCCACGCCCGGCACGCTGACCGTGGACGTCCGGGGGGACACCTTCGTCGTGCACTGCCTGGCGCCGGGACTGGCCGACGACGTGACGCACGGTCGCTTGGCGCGCGACGTGAAGCGGCTGTTCGGAGAGGCGTCGTGACCACCGCGCTGTGGGCCGCGGCGACGGCGCTGCTGGTGATGGCGTTCGCCTGTCTGTGGCGTGCCGACCGAGGCCCGACGCTGCAGGACCGGATCCTGGCGGTGAACGTGGTGGGGACGAAGACCCTGATCGTGTTGGCGCTGCTGGCCAGGATCGCGGGTCACGACTTCCTTCTGGACGTCGCGCTGGTGTACGGACTCCTCAACTTCGTGCTCACCATCGCCGCGAGCCGGTTCGTCGAGACCGGCCGCCTGCGCAGCGAGACGCCGTCGTGACGTTTGCGCTGGACCTGCTCAGCGTGGCCGCGCTGGCGACCGGGGTGACGTTCCTGGCGGGCGGCACCGTCGGACTGGTTCGGCTGCCCGACCTGTTCGCGCGCGCGCACGCGACCAGCAAGTGCGACACCATCGGCGCGGGCTCGATCCTGTTCGCCCTGGCGCTCCAGAACGGCGCGGGGGCGGGCGACCTCAAGCTGGCGCTGCTGGCGCTGCTGGTTCTCGTCTCGGGACCGACCACGGCGCACGCGTTGGCGCGCGCCGCCTATCGCACCGGCCGGGTTCCGTGGCGACGGAGCGACACGGGATCCGCCCCGAGCCCGGTTTCGCGGATCCGAGGAGCACGCCGTGAGCGCGCTGTTCGACGCGGTCCTGCTGGCGCTGCTGATCACGACGGCGGTCACGATCGCGCGGGCGCGCGACCTGGCGACGGCCGTGGTGGTGTTCGGGCTGTACGGGCTGCTGCTCTGCCTGCTCTGGCAGCACCGGGGAGCGCCCGACGTGGCGATCACCGAGGCCGCGATCGGCTCGGGCGTCACGACCGTGTTGTTCCTCGTCGCCGTGACCCGTACGGCGCGGACGGAACGGCGATGAGGTCCGTCTCGTTCCGGTCGTTCGCGCTGATCGTCGTCGTCGTCCTCATCAGCGTGCCGCTGGTCGTCACCGTCGCCTCCCTGCCCGCGCACGGCACGTCCGACGCGCCCGCCCACGAAGCGGTGGCCAGTCGCTACGTCGAGCACGGCGCCGAGGAGACCGGCATGACCAACCTCGTGACCGCCGTGCTCCTGGACTACCGCGGGTTCGACACGTTCGTCGAGGTCGTCGTGATGTTCGCGGCGTTGATGGCGATGCTGGCGCTGCCGCGGGGCGACCTGGACCAGGACGGCACGCCGGAGACGGGCGGGGACGCGCTGACGGCAGAGGGCTCAGGGGTGGAGGTCAGCCCGGTCGTGTTCTACGTCGTGCGCACCTTGGCGCCGTTCATCGCCCTGTTCGCCATCGCCATGCTGTACCGCGGGCACGTGTCGCCGGGCGGCGGCTTCCAGAGCGCCGCGGTGCTGGCTGCGCTGTTCGTCGTCCTGACGCTGGTCCTGGGACGCGCCCGGACCGAGCGGCTGCTCGGGGCTCGCGCGCAGCCGTGGCTGGAGGGCGCCGCGCCGCTGGCGTTCGCGCTGGTGGGCGGGGCGGGCATGCTGCTGGGCGGCGCGTTCCTGAGCCGCCCGGGACACGGTGGACGTTCACCTGGTGCAGGAGACGATGGGGTTCGCGCTGGAGGTCGGCATCGCGGTCGGCGGCGCGGTGATCCTGGCCCGCCTGTTCCTGACGGTGGAGCGCTGACGTGCTGCTCTTCGGCGTCGACCTGGACTACCTGGCGTTCGGCGTGCTGTTCTCCGTCGGGCTGTACATGATCATCGCGAAGAGCAACCTGATCAAGAAGGTGCTGGGCCTGAACGTGATGCAGACCGCGGTGTTCGCCCTGCTGGTGACGTCCGGCATGATCGACGGCGCCGACCCGCCGATCCGGACGGCGGCGACCAGCGCGCCGTTCGCGAATCCGCTGCCGCAGGCGATGGTGCTGACGGGGATCGTCGTGGCGGTCGCCCTCACGGCGGTGGCGCTGGCGCTGATCGTGCAGATCCACGCCGATTACGGCACGATCGAGGTGGACGAGCTCAAGGAAGCACCGTGACCTGGGGCGACGCGCTTCCCTGGCTGGTGGCGCTGCCGTGGACCGGCGCCGTGGCGACCCTGGCGCTCGGAGCGCGAGGCCCTCGGGTGGCGGGAGGCCTGGCGTGGATCGTCCTGATCGCGACGACCGCGCTGGCGGTGGGCCCGGTCCTGGAGGTCGCGCGCCACGGCCCGTTCTCGTACGCGCTTGGCGGCTGGCCGGCGCCGTACGGCGTGGAGCTCCGTTTCGACCATTTCAGTGCCTGGGTGCTGCCGCTGGCGCTGCTGTTCGTGTTGATCGTCCCGTTCTCGTGGCGTTACCTCGAGGGGACGATTCCGCACGAGCGCCAGGCGCCGTTCTACGCCTTGCTGCTGCTGAACGCCGGCGCGATGATCGGGTTCACGATCAGCGCGGACCTGTTCAACCTGTTCGTGTTCATGGAGGTCGTGTCGCTCTCCAGCTACGCCCTGGTCGCCATCGCCGGGCGCGGCCTGGCCGCCTGGGCGGCGCTGAAGTACCTGCTGATCGGCGCGGTGGCGTCGATGCTGATGCTGCTGGGCGTGACGTTCGTGTTCGTGCTGACCGGCAGCGTGAATCTGGCGGACGTGACCGCGCGTCTCGCGGCGGGCGTGGATCCGGTGCCGGCCGCGACCGCGATCGCCCTGCTGGCCACCTCGTTCCTGGTCAAGGCGGCGCTGTTCCCGCTGCACGTCTGGCTGCCCGACGCGCACGCCATCGCGCCCAGCCCGGTGAGCGCGGTGCTGTCGGGCATGGTCGTCAAGATCGGCATCGTCGGGCTGATCCGGCTGTACCAGCTGGCGTACGGCTCGGCGGCGTTCGAGATGGCCGGCGTCAACATGCTGCTGGTCTGGGTGGGCGCGATCGCGATCGTGATGGGCGCGTTCCTGGCCATGGTGCAGAACGACATCAAGCTGATGCTGGCGTACTCGACGATCTCGAACGTGGGCTACATCGTGATGGGGCTCGCCCTGGCGTCGCCGTACGCCGCGATCGGCGGGGTGGCGCACGTGTTCAACCACGCGCTGATCAAGGTGACGCTGTTCCTGGCCGCTGGAGCGTTGATCCACGCCACCGGCTTCCGGACCCTGACCGATCTGAGCGGCGTGGCCAGGGCGATGCCGTACACCGCCGCGACGATGGCGATCGGCGCGATCTCGATCGTCGGGCTGCCCCCGACGGCGGGGTTCGTGTGCAAGTGGTACATCGCCCTGGGCGCGTTCCAGGCCCGCCAGGCCGGCTTCGGCTTCGCGCTGGTGTTCGGGGCGCTGCTGATCTTCGTGTACTACGTGCGGATGCTGAACGCGCTGTACTTCAAGCCGGCGCTGCACGACGCCGTCCGAAACGCCACGGAGGTGCCGTGGTCGATGCGGGCGCCGATGCTCCTCGCGGCGCTGGCGTGCCTGGTGATGGGCGTGCTGGGCGGCGTGCCGCTGTCGTTCGTCGAGCCGGCCGTGCTGGACATGCTGCCCGCGTGGGGACCGTGACGTGGACGTCGTCGACCCTCGCCCGATCCTGGCTCCGCTGGTGTCGTTCGTGTGCGCGGCCCTGGTGTTCGGTGCGGGTCGTCGCGCCTTCTGGCGGCGCTTCTGGAGCTTCGCGGCTGCGGCGATCAAGCTGGGCCTGGTGGCGTCGATGCTGCCCGGCACGCTACGCGGCACGGTGTACGTCTACGAGCTGGTCGAGTTCACGCCCGGCATCGGCATCGCCTTCCGCGCGGACGCGTTCGGGATGTTCTTCGCGCTGGTCTCCTCCACCCTCTGGGTGCTGACGACGGTCTACGCGATCGGGTACATGCGGGGCGACCGCGACCTGGTCCGCTTCTTCGGGTTCTTCGCGCTGTGCGTCTCGACCACGGTCGGCGTGGCGTTCGCCGAGAACCTGCTCACCTTCTTCCTGTTCTACGAGGCGCTCACGATCTGCACCTACCCGCTGGTGGTCCATGCCGAGACGCCCGAGGCGCTCCGGGCGGGCCGGATCTACCTGACCTACACGCTCATCGGCGGCGGCCTGGCGTTGATCGGCTCGGTCATGACGCTGAACGCGGCGGGGACGCTGACGCTCGCCGGAGACGGGAATCCTGTCACGCGAGGTGGGCGACGGCACGCTGGCCGCGATCTTCGTGGCGCTGGTGGCCGGGTTCGGGGTCAAGGCGGCGATCATGCCGCTGCACGGCTGGCTGCCCATCGCGATGGTCGCGCCCACCCCGGTCAGCGCGCTGCTGCACGCCGTTGCGGTGGTGAAGGTGGGTGCGTTCGGCGTGACGCGCGTGATCCACAACGTGTTCGGCGTCGAGCTGCTGAGCGAGCTCGGCTACGCCCGGCCGCTGGCGTGGCTGGCCGGGTTCACGATCGTGGCCGCCTCGCTGATCGCGTTGCGGCAGGACCACCTGAAGCGACGGCTGGCGTACTCGACGATCAGCCAGCTCTCCTACATCGTGCTGGGCGCCGCGCTGTTGACGCCGCTCGCGGCGACCGCGGCGGTGGTGCACATCGCCCACCAGGCGTTCGCGAAGATCACCATGTTCTTCGTCGTCGGCGCGATCCAGCGTCGCAGCGGCGCGACGCACGTGAGTCAGCTGTCGGGCGTGGGGACGGTGATGCCGTGGAGCATGGCGGCGTTCACCGTCGCCTCGCTGTCGTTCATCGGCGTACCGCTGTTCGCGGGATTCATCACGAAGTGGTACCTGTCTCTGGGGGCGCTGGACGCCGGGGCGTGGTGGGCGTTGGCCGTGATGATCGTCAGCTCGCTGCTGAACGCGGCGTACTGGTTCCCGATCGTGCACCGGGCGTACTTCCGTCCCCCTGACGAGCGGTTCGAGGGCGTGACCGAGGCGCCGCCGATCCTTCTCGTCCCGATCGTGATCTGCGCGGCGTACGTGATCCTGCTGGGCCTGTCGGGCGAGGTCCCCGGCCTGCCGTTCTCGGTCGCGCGGGTCGCGGTCGAGCACGCCTTCGGCCTGCCGCCGGTGACGCCGTGACGCCGGCCACCCCGTCGTTCTGGCCGCTGGTCGCGGTCGTCGCACCGCTGGCGGGCGCGGTGGTCGCCGCCTTCGGGCCGCGGATCGCTGCACGCCTGCGCGACGCGGGGCTGCTGGCGGTCGCCACCGCGACCACGGCGGTGGCCGCCGTTCTGATGCGCGGGACCGCGCAGGGAACGAGCTACGACATCCTCGTCCTGCAGATGACCACGCGGGCCTGGTTGCAGCTCCGGGTCGATCCGGCCGGCGCCGCGTACGGCCTGACGGTCTCGGCGTTATGGGTGCTGGCGCTGGTGTACGCGCTGGGCTACCTGCGCGACGACCCGCGTCTGGCCCGCTACCTGGCGTTCGTGATGATCTGCCTGTCGTGCACGCTGGGGGTGGCGTACGCCGGCGATCTGCTGACGCTGCTGATCTTCTTCGAGCTGCTCTCGGTGCTGAGCTACGTGCTGATCGTGCACGAGCAGACGCCGGCCGCCCTGGCCGCGGGTACGAAGTACATCGTGTACGTGCTGATCGGCGGCAGCCTGATCCTGGGCGGCGTGCTGCTGACGTTCTACCTCGCAGCTACCTCGGTGTTCGCCCCCGGCGGCTTCCTGCACGCCGGGATGCCGCGCGCCTACCTCGTGGCCACGTTCGCCGCGTTCGTCGCCGGCTTCGGCGTCAAGGCCGCGCTGGTGCCGTTGCACGGCTGGGTGCCCGACGCCCACCCCGCCGCGCCGCCGCCGTTCTCGGCCCTGCTGTCGGGCGTGCTGGTCGCCTCGGGCGGGTTCGGGCTGCTGCGCGTCCTGTTCGGCGTGTTCGGGCCGGAGCTCCTGGGCACGCTGGGCGTGCTGCCCTGGCTGGCGGCCGCGTCCGGCGTCACGATCGTGGTGGGCGGGGTCCTGGCGATCCGCCAGCCGGACCTGAAGCGCCGGCTGGCGTACTCGACGATCAGTCAGATGGGGTACCTGGCGCTGGCCCTGGCGCTGGCCACGCCGGCGACGGTGGCGGCGGGGCTGGTGCATCTCACGCACCACGCGTTCCTGAAGGCGACGCTGTTCTTCTGCGCCGGCGTCTGGATCCACCTGCTGGGCGCGCGCACGCTGAGCGAGCTGCGCGGAGCCGCCGCGCGCACGCCGCTGGTGGCGGCCGCGTTCACGCTGGCGGCGCTGGGCATGATGGGCACGCCGCCCCTGTCGGGGTTCGTCAGCAAGTGGTGGCTGGGCATCGCGGTCCTGGACGCGGACGCGCCGTGGGCGCTGGCGGTGGTGCTGGTGGGCGCGCTGCTGGCCGCCGGCTACCTGCTGCCGGTGGTGTACGCGCTGTACCTGGGCACCAGCGCGGACGAGACGCTCACGGTGCGGCCCACGGCGACCCGGCGGCGGGTGCCGGCGCGCCTGTTGGTCCCCACGGTGATCGCCGCGGCCCTGACCCTCGTGTTCGGCCTGGCGTCGGGGGCCAGCGGGTTCCCCCTGGCGCTGGCGCGACGCGCGGCGACCGTCCTGTTCGGGGGTGGCTGAGATGACCTGGCCGCTGGCGCTGGTGCTGGTGCCACTTGTGGGCACGCTCCCGCTGATCTTCGCGGGTCGGCGAGGCCGCGGCTGGGTGGACGGCTGGGCGGTCGCCGCGACCGGAGCGACGTTCGCGTCGGTCGTCTCGACGCTGCCGGCCGTGCTGCGCGACGGCGCGATCGAGAGCGAGCTTCCAGCGGCGCTGGGTGCGCTCACCTTCTCGTTGAACGGCTTCGGCCTGCTCGTGGCGTTGGCGGCTTCGCTGGTGTGGTGGACGTCCACGATCTACGCGGGGCCGTACCTGCACGGTCGTCGCGAGCGCCGCTTCCACCTGGCCAGCCTGGCGTCGCTCGCGGCGATGCTGGGGGTGCTGATCGCGGGCGACCTGATCACGCTGTACGTGTTCTTCGAGTGGCTGGGCCTGGTGGCGTACCTGGTCGTCGTGCACGAGGGAGGCCCTGCGGCCGAGCGGGCGGGCCTGAAGTACCTGGTGCTGACGCTGCTGGGCGGGCTGGCGCTGCTGACGGGCGTGCTGCTGGTGCACGGCCTGGGCGGCGGCGACCTGTCCGTCGCGGTTCCCATGGGCGAGGGCCGCGAGGGCGTGCGCGCCTGGGCGGCGGGCTTCCTGATCGCCGGGTTCGGCGTCAAGGCCGGCCTGCTGGGCTTGCACGTCTGGCTCCCCGACGCGCACACCGCCGCACCGGCGCCCGGCAGCGCGATCCTCTCGGGCGTGATGATCAAGGCCGGCGTGGTCGGCCTGGCGCGTACGCTGGGCGTCCTGTACGGCGCGCCGCCGAGCGACGCGGGCGCCGGCGTGGACGCGGGGCTCGCGCCGGGCACAGCCCTGCCGCTGGGCGAATCGATCCAGCTGGGCGAGACGCTGCGGTGGGCCGGGTCGCTGCCGCTCGGCGAGACGCTGGCGCTGGCGCTGATGGGGATCGGCTTGGCGGGTGCGCTGGCCGGCGCGGCGATGGCGCTGTGGCAACACGAAGCCAAGCGCCTGCTGGCGTACAGCAGCGTGTCGCAGATGGGGTTCGTGCTGGTGGGCGTCGGGGCGGCGCGCTACCTGGGCGCGGACGGCGCGGTCGGCTGGACCGGCGCGTTCGCGCACATCGCCAACCACGCGGTGTTCAAGGGCCTGTTGTTCCTGGGCCTGGGGGCGGTGATCCACGCGACCGGGGTGGGCGACCTGCGGAGGCTGGGCGGATTGGCTCGGCGCATGCCGTGGACGTTCGCGTTCGTGCTGGTCGCGGCTGGGGGCATCGTGGGCGTCCCGGGGCTGAACGGCTTCGCCAGCAAGAGCGTGCTGCACCACGCGGTGGCCGAGGCGGCCGAGCACGGCCACGTCGCCGGCATGGCCCTGCTGGAGCCGCTGTTCACGCTGGGCACGATCGGCACGGCGGCCGCGCTGGTGAAGCTGGTCGCGATGACGTTCCTGGGCAGGTCGCGTCTGGACGCCGGGGTGACGGTGCACGCCACGCCGTGGCGCATGCGCGGCGCGATGGGCGCGCTGGCGGCGGTCGTGGTGATTCTCGGGATCGTTCCGCAGAGCGTGGCGCCCCTGCTGACCGGCGGCCTGGCGTCGTGGGGCGTGCCCGCAGGCGACGTCGCGGCCCGCCTGACCGGCCCGCTCTCCCACGGGAGCGACCTCCGAGCCGCCCTTCTGGCGCTGGTCCTCGGCGCGGCGGTGCACGCCGTCGCGGCGCGCGCCGGTGCCTACGCGGTCCGTCCTCCGGCCTGGTCGTCGCTGGACAGGATCCTGGTGGGGCTCGCTACCGCCGGCGTCCGTCTTGCGCGGGCCGTCGCCCTGGGGCACGAGCAGGTCGCGGAATCGGTCGAGGACCTCGCCGACCGTCGCGCCGCGGCGCGGGCGGCGCAGCGGGACGCGGCGGGTAAGGTCGCCCGACGTCCAGTGCCGAGCGCGGCGTCCGGCGTCCAGTGCCGAGCGCGGCGGCGCGGCGTCGTTCCCGTCGCTCGAGGCGCTGGTGGACCGGGCGTTCACCTGGCTACGCCGGCCCAGCGACGCCTGGCGCTGGCTGGACGCCACGGTCCGGCGAATCGCCTACCGCCTGGACCGGACCCGCCTGATCGAGGCGTCCATGCGGACCGATCAGCAGCGTCGGGGGCGCGCCGCCGCACGCGCCGCGGCGGGCGAGGCGCGCGAGGCGGAGCGGGACCGACTGGTGCACGGCGCTCGCCGCGAGGTTCGGCGCATCAGTCGCGACGTCGGGATGGCCATCGCCGTCGTGTTCGTGACGTGGCTCGTCCTCCTCGCCGGCCTGACGGTCGGCGCAGGCTGAACGAGCCGCCCCGGCTAGCGGGGCGGCTCGTCCGTCGCCCGTCCGTGATGGACGGGGCCGAAAGGATCTCTGGACGTCAGGCGGGAACGCCGACGGCCGAGCGGATCGCCTCGACGAACTGCTTCTTGGGCTGCGCGCCCAGGACGCGGTTCTCGTTGCTCTGACCGATCACCGTGTCGGGCACGCTCGAGATGCGGAACGCCTGGCTGAGGACGGGGAACTCGTTCGCTTCGACGCCCTCGGCGATCACGTTGTCGTTGGCCAGCGCCAGCTCGAACGCGGTGAGTACGGCGCGGGGGCAGTACGGGCAGGTCGGGGTGACGAACGTCTGGAGCAGCAGGGGCTGTGCGAGCTCGCCGACCTTGTCGTCGGGAATCTCGTCGTCCGCGACCATCCGCAGACCTTCGAGAAGCGTGGTGAACTCGTAGCCGCTGGGCAGGCCCAGGAACCGCAGGTTCGTGCGGGTGTCGCCCTTGCGGCGGAACACGATCGTCGGGGCGCGGGTGATGCCGGCCGCCCGAGCCTCGGGGTCGCCGTCGATCGGCGCCTCGGTCACGGTGACCTTGTCGCTGAGCTCGGCGAGCTCGCGCAGCAGGCCGAGCGTCTCGTCCTGATGGCCGGTGGCGTCGCCGCCGGGAACGACCAGCTTGCCGCCGGTGAACACCTTGAGCTCGACCTCGTGGGCGAGCTCCTCGAGCATCGGCCGGACCTGGTCTTTGACGTCGTCGGTGAGTAGTGGCATAGAATGCCTCCTTCGCTGAGACCGAGCGTATCACATACCCCTCCCGGGTATGTTCGAACGCCGACACGATCCGAATCCGACCCCCGCCCGCCCGGTGGTACGCTGCGGCCGATGCGCGAGGACCGTGGCCCCGACCAGCTCAGGCCGATCCGACTCACGACCGGCGTGAACCGCTGGGCCGAAGGATCGGCGCTGGTCGTGTGGGGCGACACGCGCGTGCTGGCCACCGTCTCCGTCGAGGATCGCCTGCCGCGGCACCTCCGCGGGGGCGGAGCCCGGAGCGGCTGGCTGACCGCCGAGTACGCGCTCCTCCCCCGCTCGACCGAGACGCGCCGGCCTCGCGAGCGGCTGTACGCCAGCGGTCGCACCCAGGAGATCCAGCGGCTGATCGGTCGCTCGCTGCGGGCCGCGGTCGATCTGGAGGCGTTTCCGAAGAAGACGCTCACCGTGGACGTCGACGTGCTGCAGGCCGACGGCGGGACCCGCTGCGCCGGCATCCTGGCCGGCTACGCCGCGCTGCACCAGCTGGCCGACCGGGCCGTCCGCGACGGAACGCTCTCGGAGTGGCCGTTGATCCACGAGCTGGCCGCCGTCAGCGTGGGGCTCGTGGACGGCGAGGCGCGCACCGACCTCGACTACCGCGAGGACGACGCCGCCAGCCTGGACCTGAACGTCGTGGCGACCGTCGACGGGCGCCTCGTGGAGGTCCAGGGAGGGTCGGAGGCCGGACCGGTGGACGCCGAGACCTACGTGAGCCTGGTGGGTCGCGGCGTGGCCGCGGTCGCCGAGGTGCTGGCGCGGGTCAAGGGAGACCTGGCATGACCGACGCTCCATCTCCGCCGCGCGACGCTCATCCGTTGCGGCTGGTGCTGGCCACCGCCAACGCCGGCAAGATCGCCGAGCTGCGCGACGCCCTCGCGGACCGCGAGGTCGAGCTCCTCGCCGCCGCCGAGGCGGGCGCAGGCCGCTTCCCTCCCGAGGAGGGCGACAGCTACGAGGCGAACGCGCTGGTCAAGGCGGCCCACGTCGCCGCCGCCACCGGGCTGCCGGCGCTGGCCGACGATTCCGGCCTCGAGGTGGACGCTCTGAACGGCGCTCCGGGCCTCTACTCGGCCCGCTTCGGCGGCGACGATCTGGGCGACGGCGAGCGGATCGCGTACCTGCTGGCGCGGATGCGAACGGTTCCCGACGAGGAGCGCACCGCACGCTTCGTCAGCGTGCTGGTGCTGGCCACGCCCGCCGGCGAAGTGCGCACGTTCGAAGGTCGCTGCGAAGGCACGATCCTGCACGGTCCGCGTGGACGCGCAGGGTTCGGCTACGACCCGGTGTTCTGGTCGCGAGAGCTGGGCAAGGGGTTCGGCCAGGCCAGCCAGGCCGAGAAGCGAGCCGTGAGCCACCGGGGCCGGGCCCTGGAGCGGTTCGCCGCCTGGCTGGACCAGCCGGAGGCGGACACCGTGCTGCGCTCGCGCGACCCGTTCGGCGACCCCCCCGACTGAGCGGTCGCCCAGCGGGCGAACGCCGACGGAGCTGGAGCCAGCGAGCAAGGAACACGTTCGCATTCACGCGCCGGCTCTAGCATGGGGGTGTCCGGACGTCGGGCATGGCGACCGCCGCCGAGCGCGCCGCGACGCTGGACGAAGGAGGACCGATGAGACCGATCTTCGCACCCCGCCGTGGCGCCTGGAACGCCCTTCTCGTCACGTTGGCCGTGACGGTGTCCACGCTGCTCTCGTTCGCGCTGGCGCAGACCCTTCCCGATGCCGCCGAGGACGCCCTGTTCGCTGCGAGGAACGCGATGCAGCAAGCCATCGAGCAGGACGTCCCGCCCTACCCCGACCAGCCGCTCTGGGCCGAGGCGGCGCGGCACGCCCGGCGCGCGGTCGAGCTGGCCCCGAACCACCCGCGAACCCAGGGCACCCTGGCCGAGGTCTACTCCCGCAGCACCTTCCATGCACGCGCCTGGAGCGCTTGGCAGGCGTACCTGAACGCCGGCCACGGTCTGGACGCCACGCAGACGCCCCTGTTCCTGGAGACCGGCGAGGAGATGGCCTGGTCGGCGTACCAGCGCGGTGACCGCGAGCGCGCTGCGGCGATCCACCTCGACGTCCTCGACGCCGTTCCGTTCAGCAAAGAGTCGCGCGTCTGGATGGGACGAATCCGTCTGGAGCAGCGTCGCCCCGCCGACGCGATCCCCTACTGGGAAGCCGTCGTCGCCCAAGACCCGGACGACGACCGCGCCCGCTACTTCCTGGAGCTCGCCACCGACCAGGCCCGCTGGGGCGTCGACGCTGCCCTAGCGTTCCGGGACGGCGTGTCGCACTACGAGGCCAACGACCTGAACGCCGCCATGCGCGCCTTCGAGCGCGCCACCGACGCGAACTCCGCGTACCCCGACGCCTGGGCGTGGCGTGGACGCGTCGCGTTCGAGCGGGGGTCGTGGCTCGTCGCCCGCAACCACTACGCCAGCGCGCTGGAGCTCGACCCCGGCAACGACACCTACAGCTACTTCCGCAACGAGGCGCAACGCCGCCTGGACGCATCGACCACGAGCGACGGAGCGCCGTAGGCGACCTGCGTGTCTCGCACGACCGTCCTGGTGCTGCGTGACCAGCTGACGCGCGACGTCGGCCCGCTGGCGGACGCCGACCCCGAGCGGACGCGGGTGGTGATGGTCGAGTCCCGCGCGCTGCTCCACGGCGCCCCGCACCACGCACAGAAGCTGGTGGCGATCCTCTCGGCCATGCGCCACTTCGCCGCCGAGCTGGAGGCCGACGGCGTCGACGTCGCCTACGTGCGGCACGACGCCGACGAGGCGCACGACCTCGCTACGGCGCTGGCGGCGCACGTCCGCGCGTTCGGTCCCGACGAGATCGTCGCGATGCGCCCGACCGACCACGGCGTGGCCGAAGCGATCGACCGGGCCGTCCGCGACGAAGGCGCGTCGATGCGCTGGCTGCCGAACGCGTCGTGGATCACCGACGACGCCCTGTACGACGACTGGGCCGAGGGCCGCAAGACGCTCCGCATGGAGGGGTTCTACCGCGAGGTGCGCCGCTCGACCGGCATCCTGATGGACGACGGCCAGCCCGCCGGCGGACGCTGGAACTACGACGCGGACAACCGCGAGCGGCCACCGTCGGACCTGACACCCCCCGCCTTTCCGACGTTCGAGGCGGACGAGCTCACCAGGCAGGCGCAGCGCGAGGTCCAGGCCTCGATGCCGGACCGCTGGGGCGAGGCCGAGCCGTTCCACTGGCCCGTCACCCGCGCGGACGCGCTCCGTGCGTTGGACGCGTTCGTCACGCACCGACTGGCGCGTTTCGGCGACTACCAGGACGCGATGGTCGAGGGCCAGCCGTTCCTGTGGCACAGCGGACTGTCGGTACCGTTGAACCTGGGTCTGCTGCACCCGCGCGAGGTCGTCGACGCCGCGCTGGCCCACGCCGAGCGTCATCCTTCCGACGTCCCCCTCAACGCGCTCGAGGGGTTCGTCCGTCAGATCGCGGGCTGGCGCGAGTTCATCCGGCACGCGTACCGAACACGGGGAGAGGAGCTGCGCCGCGCCAACGCGCTGGACGCGGACGGCACGCTTCCCCCCGCCTACTGGGGCGCACCGACGGAGCTGCGCTGCCTGGCGACCACGGTCGAGCAGCTGAGGCTCCACGGCTACACGCACCACATCCAGCGCCTGATGGTGCTGGGCAACGTCGCCCAGCTGGCCGGCACCGACCCCTCGCAGGTGCTGGACTGGTTCACCGCCAGCCACATCGACGCCCTGGACTGGGTGATGGTCCCCAACGTGATGGGCATGAGCCAGTACGCGGACGGCGGCGTGATGACGACGAAACCGTACGTCTCGGGCGGCGCGTACCTGAACCGGATGAGCGACCATTGCGGAGCGTGCCGCTTCGACCCGAAAGCGAAAAGCGGTCCCGACGCCTGCCCCTTGACCGCCTGGTACTGGAGCTTCATCGACCGTCACCAGGACCGCTTCGCGTCGAACCACCGCATGCGGATGATCGTGGCCGCCTGGAGAAAGCGCGACCCGGACGATCGGGCTCGGATCCTGGCACGCGCCGCGCAGGATATCGAGGCGTTCCGCGCAGGCGAGCTGTAGCGGAACGTCGAACGCGGCGCGCGGGTGCGCGACGCGTCACAGGCCCGCGTGTGAGGCAATCGGTGGCCCTGACGCGGCCCGAAGGTCTACGCTGTCCAGCCGGAGAGGAGGTGCGCGATCGACACCGACCCGCATAGCGTCCGCCGTTCCCGGCAGGCCACGCTAGGAAACCATTTCCAGGCCGTGTTCCAGAGCCGCTACGTGTGGCTGTGGCTGCTCACGCCCGACGGCATCCTGGTCGAAGCGAACGACCTGGCGCTGGACGCGGCCGGCGTCGAGCGCGACGAGGTCGTGTGGCGCCCCGTCTGGGAAACGCCGTGGTTCGCGGGGGACCCCGCTCTCGCGAACAGCTCCGGCAGTCGGTGGACCTGGTCGAATCGGGCCGTGACATGCGCACCGTGTCGGACCTCTTCTCCGGGCGCGGCCTTCGGCGCGTCGACCTTACGCTGCGTGCGTTCGGCGAACCCGGGGGCGCCGCCAGCCTCCTGATCCTCGAAGGACGCGACCTCAGCCCCTTGCGTGATTTCGAGCATGACCGCGACGTCATTCTGGGCGCACTGGACGTCGGGGTCGTCGTCCACGGTCCGGACCGCCAGATCGCGTACCACAACCGCGCGGCCGACGCGCTCCTGGACGACGCCGCGCTCAGCGGTCGCCCGGACAGCCGCCTGGTGGACGAGGCGGGCCGACCGATGGACGCGGAGCATCTGCCCGCGGCACGCGTGCTGGCCGAGGGGCGGCCGGTTCTGGACGTCGTGCTGGGCGTGGGCCGCGCGGACGGCACCCGCTGGCTCCGCGCCGACGCGCATCCGCTGCACCATCCCGACGCGAGCGCGCCGCACGGCGCGGTCGCGATCTACCGCGACGTGACCGAGCTGCGCAGGCAGCGACGGCTGATCGAGCATCACACGCATCTCGATCCGCTCACCGGGCTTCCGAACCGGGGCGCGTTCTTCCACGAGGTCACCCGCGCCCTGTCCGCGTCCGAGTCGATCGCCGTGCTGCTGCTGGACGTCGACGGCTTCCGCCGTGTGAACGAGACGCACGGTCACGACCTGGGCGACAAGGTCCTCGCCTGGGTCGCCCGGCAGCTGGAGCGCTCGGTGCGTCCCGACGACGTCCCCGCTCGGCTGGGAGCGGACGAGTTCGGGCTTCTGCTGCGACGCGTGAACGAGGACGAGGACGCCCGGATCGTGGCGCAGCGCGTCCACCTGCAGCTCGAGGGCGGCCCCCGGATCGGCGGCCTCCGCATCGACGCGAACGCCAGCATGGGCCTGGCTCGCGGTCGTGAGGACCAGACCGCCGAAGAGCTGATCCGCGACGCGGGGTTCGCGCTGGCGCACGCCAAGCGGCACGAGCGGGGCCAATGGATCGTGTACGACAGCGAGCTGAAGGGAAAGCAGACGCGCCGCCTGGGCATCCAGGGCGAGCTGCTCCGCGCGACCGAGCTGGAACAGTTCGAGGTGTACTACCAGCCGCTCGTGAACGCCAAAGGACACGGCGTGGTGGGCGCCGAAGCGCTGATGCGCTGGCGTCACCCGACCCGCGGTCTGCTGCCGCCCGGCGAGTTCATCCCCGCGGCCGAGGAGAGCGGCCAGATCGTGGAGATGGAAGCGTGGCTTCAGCGCGACGCGATGGCGCAGCTGCGGCAGTGGAACCGCGCCAAGCCCGACCTGCACGTGTCGATGAACCTCTCCGCCCGGCAGCTCGAGCGGCCCGACTTCGTCGAGCGGTTCGGCAAGGCGGTCGAGGACAGCGGTGTCAACGTGAAGAACGTGATCGCCGAGGTCACCGAGACGTTCGCGATGCAGCACCCACGCGAGGCGGCCCGCGTCCTGGCCGGCCTGTCGGAGCTGGGCGTGTCGCTGGCGATCGACGACTTCGGCACGGGCTACTCCAACCTGGGGCAGCTGCAGCACCTGCCGTTCCAGATCGTCAAGATCGATCGCAGCTTCCTGCGGGACGTGCCCGAGAATCAGCGCAACTTCGCGCTGGTCCGCACCATCATCGCGATGGCGCAGTCGCTGGAGCTCGAGATCATCGCCGAAGGGGTCGAGACGAAGACCCAGGCCGACTTCCTGTACTGGGAAGGCGCGACGTGGCTGCAAGGCTTCCACTTCGGCCGTCCCATGCCGTCAGCCACGTTCGGCCAGGTGGCGCTGGGCGGCGCGTTGCCGCTGAGCGACCTGGAGTCGGAAGAGCTGTAGCCGGAAGAGCTGCAGCCGTAAGACCGGTGAGCGCCGCTACTCGTCGCTTATCTTGACCGGCGGCAGCCGATCGCTGGTTCGCTTGGGCGCCCCCGCCGTGAACATCTCGACCTTGGCGTCGTCGTTCGTCCACACCGACCGCCAGACGGCGTTCCTGCCGCCGCGCTTGGCGGCGTACATCGCCTCGTCGGCGCGGCGCACCACATCCGCAGCGCTCTCCTCGCCTCGCCGCTCCGCGACGCCGAAGCTGGCCGTCAACGCCCAGTCGATCCCGAAGTCGTGCTCCTCGATCAGGCTCCTGAGCCGCTCGCCCATCGTCGAGGCTCGCTCCAGCGTCATCTCGGGCGCGACGATGAGGAACTCTTCTCCGCCCCAGCGGACGAGGATGTCGCTTTCCCGATAACGACTGCTGAGCACCTTCGGAATCTCGGCCAGCACCCGGTCGCCAGCGGCGTGCCCATACGAGTCGTTCACGTACTTGAAGAAGTCCACGTCGAACAGCACGATGGACAGCGGTCGCTCGTAGCGTTGGGACCGCTCGACCTCTTCCTCCAACAGCCGCTCGCCCTTTCGGCGGTTCGCGATCGCCGTCAACGCGTCGGTGTTGGCTGCCAGCTCCATGCGCGCGGCGTGCCGTTCGCTGGCGCGGATCACGCGCGCCACGCCGCTGAAGATCAGGATCGTGACGCCGTTGGCGACCAGCGCCTCGCCCAGCGTCACGAGCTCCAGCTGCGAGTGCCCCTCGGGCCAGAACAGGTGCGACGACGCCACGACCGCCAAGACGGCCCACAGCGACCACGACACCAGTCCACCCAGCCGCGGCCCGAACACCAGGAACGCGAACGCGTAGATGACCGGCAGCCACATCGCCTGCCGGATCAGCTCGAACGAGCTCTCGGCCAGGTGCGAAGCCGCGCCCGCGAACAGGATCGACACCAGCATCGTCGCGACGACGAACACCGACCAGCGCCCGCTCGATCCGCTCGAATGCCGCCGGCCATCGGATCACCGCGTACATGAACAGCAGCAGCCCCGCGGCCACCACCAGACCGATCCACGACGCCCACGCCATCGACTGCTGCATGACAAGGCGGTACACCACCGAACCAGCAGAGGCTACCGCCGCAATCGGCAACAACACCAGAACGATCTGGCGTTTGATCGACGCAGGTGTTTCGGACGAGGCGTCCACACGTCAGAATAGCGCGGCCAGCGGGCCGAAACGCCAAGTCGCGAGCGGCGAGGCTGGGCGTCGCGCCACGATGCGTGAGCCACGTGCGTCCGGACCAGGCACCTTTGACCGGCACGAACCTGGCGTGAACGGGGCGCTGGCGTCGCACAGGTTTGCACCCCTCCGCGGCGAGACGCTATACTCCTTGTCGCTCACGAAGGACGGTGAGCCGCACGGGTCGTTAGCTCAACTGGCAGAGCAGCTGACTCTTAATCAGCGGGTTGTAGGTTCGAGTCCTACACGACCCACCATAGGAAGCGCGTGAGGGACGAGCTTCTTGGAGGCTCGTCCCTCACACCTGCCACGCCAGGAAGCGCCGGGACACCTTTCACGACACCGAATGTTCGGGTAACCGCAGCAATTGGGTCACGGCGTGGTGGAAGGCTGAAGGCTCCAGCAATCCATCAATCGCCGATCGGAAGTGCGTCGCTTCGCTGCGACCTTCACACCAAGTCCGCGTGGGACCTGACACCCCCTCCAGAACGGGGTGCCTCTTTCGTTGGCTGGATGAGGAAGGGGCTTCACGGGCGTCAGCGACCATAGGCGCGGATGAACGCGTCGCGGCCGCCAGCGTTGGGGCCTTCGAGAGCGCCTTCCGTGTAGCCGGCAACGTAGACGTGGCCGATCGCGTCCGTGGCGATGCCTCGGGCGAGGTCGTCCGCGGCGGTGCCGAATTGGCGGGTCCAGCGGACGTCGCCATTTTGGTCGTAGGCGCGAATGAACGCGTCGAACTCGCCCTGCCCTAGGGCCTTCGAGGTCGCCGAACGTGGTTCCGGCAACGTAGACGTGACCGTTCGCGTCCGTGGCGATGCCTCGGGCGAGGTCGTCCGCGGCGGTGCCGAATTGGCGGGTCCAGCGGACGTCGCCGTCTTGGTCGTACGCGCGAATGAACGCATCGTCGTTGCCGGCGTTGCTGCCTTCGAGGGCGCCGAGCGTATGGCCGGCAACGTAGACGTGACCGTTCGCGTCCGTGGCGATGCCTCGGGCGAGGTCGTCCGCGGCGGTGCCGAATTGGCGGGTCCAGCGGAGATCGCCGTTTTGGTCGTACGCGCGAATGAACGCGTCGGCGAATCCAGCGTTGGGGCCTTCGAGGGCGCCGCTCGTGGCGCCGGCAACGTAGACGTTGCCGTTCGCGTCCGTCGCGACACCGTGGGCGACTTCGAACGCGGTGGTGCCGAATTGGCGGGTCCAGCGGAGATCGCCGTTTTGGTCGTAGCGCGCGAATGAACGCGTCGTAGTTGCCGGCGTTGCTGCCTTCAAGGGCGCCGAACGTTCGGCCGGCAACGTAGACGTGGCCGTTCGCGTCCGTGGCGATGCCTCGGGTTATTTCGTTGCTGCTGCTACCGAATTGACGGGTCCAGCGGAGGTCGCCGTCTTGGTCAAGAGCGCGGATGAACAAGTCGGAACCTCCAGCGTTGCTGCCTTCGAGAGCGCCTCTCGTGGTGCCGGCAACGTAGACGTGGCCGTTCGCGTCCGTGGCGATGCCTCGGGCGAGGTCGTCCGCGGCGGTGCCGAATTGGCGGGTCCAGCGGACGTTGCCGTCTTGGTCGGAGGCGCGGATGAAGGCGTCGACGCTGCCGGCGTTGCTGCCTTCGAGGGCGCCGAACGTGTAGCCGGTAGCGTAGACGTTGCCGTTCGCGTCCGTTGCGATACTGAGGGTTGTATCGCTGCTGCTGGTGCCGAATTGGCGGGTCCAGCGGAGCGCGCCGGGTGGGTCGACGGTGAGTGTAATGGTGCCTTGCTTGGTGGCGTCAGCGGTGCTGGTAGCAACAATCGTGGTGCTGCCCTCGGCAAGGGCTTCGAGGAAGCCTGTGTCGGCGTCGATCGTGGCGGTGGCCGGGTTCGCGCTGCTGGTCCACGTAACGGTGGTGGGTGCTGTGCCTGCGGTGGTGACGGTCGCAGTAAGGGTTTGCGTGTCAGCCAATGACGAGCGTGCGGTCGCCGCCGTCGATGGTGACGCTCGTGACGCTCGACGCTGACGCTGCCGCCAGCACCGCAGGCGGTAAGGGCGACCGCGAGCGCGGTGAGGGGTGGCGAGACGGGTCAGGGCGTTCCGCATGAGTTCCTCCAGGACATCATCGTCAACTTTGGATTGCGCAGGTGGGCGAAGATACCGTGCGTTGCGACGTTCCACGGGTCACGTGATGACTGAACCCCGGTCTTCGTTCCGGTCATGGTGTGGGTTCCATCGTCAGGCTACCTGACGCCTGGTACTGGTTGAGGACTTCGATCGGTGTCTTGTCTCCGAGCGCGCCGTGGGGGCGTTCTTCGTTGAACCACCTGCGCCACTGTTCCAGCATGACGCGGGCTTCCGCCAGGCTTTGGAACAGTTCCTGGTCGAGCAGCTCGTCGCGAAGGCGAGCGTGGAACGTCTCCGCGAACGGGTTTTGCCAGGGCGCGCCCGGCTCGATGAACATCGTCCCCACGCCCGTCGCCGCCAGGAACCGCTGAATGGCGTTCGCAACGAACTCGGGACCGTTATCGCTCCGCAGGTGGTTCGGAGGGCCGTACAGCGTCATGAGGCGCTCGAGAGCCTCGATCACGTCGACCGCCTTGAAGCTCCGCGCGGCCGTCATGAACAAGCAGGTCTTCGTGTACTCGTCCGTCACCGTCAAGATCTTGAGGACGCCACCGTCGGCCGTCGCGTCGAACAGGAAATCGACGGCCCACACGTCGTGCGGCGCTTCCGCCCGGTAGCGTTCCGTCCCGTCGACCTGCGGACCCAACCGGCGGCGCTTCTGGGTGTGCTTGGGAACGCCGAGGCCGTGCAGGCGCCACAACCTGGCGACGCGCTTCTTGTTGACCCTCCAGCCCTCCTTGCGGAGCTTCACGGTGATCTTGCGGTACCCCATCCGCGGGTTCTTCCGCGACAGGTAGTGCAGGCGATCGACCAGCTTCGCATCCGCATGCGGCCGGGATCGGACGGTAGCGAATCAGGCTGCGGGAGACGCCCAGCGCCTGGCAGGCCCTGCGCTCGCTCACGCCGAGCGTCTTGGTGACGTGCCGTACGGCCGATCGTTTCCTCTCGGCCGTCAGTACTTTCCCGCGGCCACCTCCTTCAAGATGCTGTTGTCCAGCTCCTTCTCCGCCAGCAGCTTCTTCAGCCTGGCGTTCTCCTTCTCCAGCTCCTTCAAGCGTTTCGCGTCGTCGCGGCTCATGCCGGCGTACTGCTTCCGCCACCGGTAGATCGTCCACTCGGCGACCTCGACCCGCTTGGCGGCCGCAGCGATGGACAAGCCCTCCTCGGCCTGAAGACGGTCCACCTCCCGCAACTTCGACACGATCTGCTCCGGCGAATGCGATTTGCCCTTCATGGGACTCCCTCCTGGATACCCACACCGTAGCCGGATCGAATCGCCCGGGGTTCGATCACACCCTCTTCCTCGACTTACAAGGCAAGCGGCAGCGTGGTGGAACGACCCCAATCGCCTTCGCGTGGATGCCGGCGAGCAACGCGTACACCTTCTGAACCAGGGTGAAAGCGCCTCCATCCTCGACTTCGAGTCGGTAGCGCGAGTCCTCCAAGGCTTCACGCCCGACAAGCCGCTCCTCGGATCCACCATCAACCGTGTCAGCGAGGGCGGCAACACACCTACAAGGGTCGATCCCGTCGAGACGTGAGTGCAACTCGACATCAGCGGGTTGTACGTTCGAGTTCTACACGACCCACCACCCGACACCCGTCCTGGACGAGGTGCCTTTCTTGTTGGCAGGATGACGAAGGGGCCTCCACTTGGCGTCATCGACCATGAGCGCGATGGAACCCGTCGGAACTGCCGGCGTTGGGGCCTTCCAGAGCGCCTTCCGTTTCGCCGGCAACGTAGACGTGACCGTTCGCGTCCGTCGCGTTATCGTTAGCGATTTCTCTCTCGGTGGTGCCGAATTGGCGGGTCCAGCGGACGTTGCCGTCCTGGTCATAAGTGCGAAGGAACGCGTCGTAGTCGCCGGCGTTGCTGCCTTCGAGGGCGCCTCTCGTGTAGCCGACAAGGTAGGCGTGGCCGTTCGCGTCCGTCGCGACACCGCGGGCCTGGTCGCTCGCGGTGGTGCCGAATTGGCGGGTCCAGCGATGGTTGCCGTTTTGGTCGTAGGCGCGGATGAACGCGTCGGCACTGCCGGCGTTGGGGCCTTCTAAGGCGCCGAGCGTATGGCCGGCAACGTAGACGTGGCCGTTGGCGTCCGTCGCGACCCCGTTGGCGAATTCGCTCTCGGTGGTGCCGAATTGGCGGGTCCAGCGATGGTTGCCGTCTTGGTCGTAGGCGCGGATGAATGCGTCGGAGCCTCCTGCGTTGCTGCCTTCGAGAGCGCCGCTCGTTTCGCCGGCAAGGTAGACGTGGCCGTTGGCGTCCGTCGCGATACTGCGGGCCCTTTCGAACTCGGTGGTGCCGATTGGCGGGTCCAGCGGACGTTGCCGTCTTGGTCGTAGGCGCGGATGAATGCGTCGAGCTTGCCGGCACTGCCGACGAGGGTGGCTGCCGGCGCCAAGCGTTTGGCCGGTAGCGTAGACGTTGCCGTTCGCGTCCGTCGCGATACTGCTGGCCCTGTCGGACTGGGCGGTGCCGAATTGGCGGGTCCAGCGGACGTCGCCGTCTTGGTGGTAGGCGCGAATGAACGCGTCGGCACTGCCGGCGTTGCTGCCTTCGACGGCGCCGGTCGTGTACGCCGGCAACGTCGACGTTGCCGTTCGCGTCCGTCGCGATACCGCGGGCCTCTTCGCGCCCGGTGGTGGCGGTGCCGAATTGGCGGGTCCAGCGGACGTTGCCGTCTTGGTCGGAGGCGCGGATGAAGGCGTCGACGCTGCCGGCGTTGCTGCCTTCGAGGGCGCCGAACGTGTAGCCGGTAGCGTAGACGTTGCCGTTCGCGTCCGTTGCGATACTGAGGGTTGTATCGCTGCTGCTGGTGCCGAATTGGCGGGTCCAGCGGAGCGCGCCGGGTGGGTCGACGGTGATGCTAATGGTGCCTTGCTTGGTGGCGTCAGCGGTGCTGGTAGCAACAATCGTGGTGCTGCCCTCGGCAAGGGCTTCGAGGAAACCGGTCTCAGCGTGCGATCGTGGCGGTAGCGGGCTCGCTACTCGTCCACGTAACGGTGGTGGACGCTGTGCCTGCGGTGGTGACGGTCGCGGTGAGGGTTTGGGTGTCAGCAGTGACGAGCGTGCGGTCACCGCCATCGATGGCGACGCTCATGACGCTGACGCTGACGCTGCCGCCAGCACCGCAGGCCGTAAGGGCGACCACGAGCGCGGTGAGGGTAACGAGACGGTAGAAGCGTTCCGCATGAGCTTCCTCCAGGACATCATCGTCAACTCTGGTTTGCGCAGGTGCGCGAAGACACCGTGCGCTGCTGCCGCTCGAGGCACTCGACGACGAATCGCAGCCGTCGGCGGACCGGGTTGGCGGCACGTGCATCGATGGCTTCAGGTGCGAAGGTCGGTCGGTTCAGGACCATGGTATTCCTTTCGGGGCGTGAGCCGGATGGAATCCTCCTGCGCGTCGACCGTAGATCGAGGTCCGTTCCCCAGCCGTTGCCATCAAGAGAACGCCCTGAACGGCAACGGTCCGGGACACGCGATCTGTATCGAAGCGGCGGCTTGGTTCGTCACCGGCTGCCCCGAGTGCCGTGATTGCAATTCCGGCCTTTCAGGGCCGACGACACGCCAGACTCGCCGGCCGTAGAAAGCATCCACCCGGCCCACCAAGGACCTGTACGACAACCTGATTTCCTAGTTCTCTTCCAGGGATCCGAACCGTCGTCCCGTCTCCGTCTGCGTACAGCTCGCCGGAGTAGTTCGCCTTGATCGGGTTCACGTAGTAGTGGTTCATGAGGAACCGCGACGGCAGCGTCGGTGCGAAGTGCGTGAGCGCCATGCGCTTGACACCCTGTTCCTCGGCCATGACGCCAACGTCGTTGACATCCGGGTGATATTCGCGAATGTCGAAGAAGATCACTGCATTCCGCTCGTCACCGACTTCGCGGAAGGTGTTCTCCATCAGCTCGACCAGCTCGTAGTTCATGACGTCCATGACGAGAAGATCCGCGTCCCTCGACTGATGACGCAGCTCCTCCGTGATCAGCGTGTCGCTCGAGATCACGACCTTCTTGCCCGCGAACTCGATCGTGTAGCCGAACACCGGCTCGACCGGCGGGTGCGCGACTCGAAAGGCGGTCACGACGACACCGTCCTTTCGGTACACCTCGACGACGGTCTCGTCCGCGCTGAACTCCGAGGCCGTCGCACCGTGGAACTCCGATGGCATCCACTGTTCGGTGTGATGCAGCGTCCGATAGTCCGAGTCCTCGGCGTAGCTGGCATTGAATCCCTGTACGATCGCGTCCGTCCCCGTCGGTCCGTAGATCACGAGGTTCTTCTCCCGACCGAGCATGAAGCTTCGCTGAATGACCTCGCCGAGGTCGGCGATGTGGTCGTTGTGAAAGTGCGTGATGAACACGGCATCCAGCGCATCCATGGGAAGAGTCGACTGCTCCATCCGCTTCTGCGCGTAATCGCCGGCATCAAAGAGCAGGAACTGCCCATTCACGAACACTACGTTGGCCGTCTGAGCCTCGGTCGGACTCATGGGCCCCGCCGTCCCCGGAAGGAAGACGGTGATCACGTCTGGGTCGAGAAACTCTGCGCGAGCTTTGTCGCGCGACTCCTGCTGCTGGACCACGCTCCGGCGAACCACAGTATCGGCCGGTGCGCCCAACGCATCGATGATTGGGGTCGCACCGCTGGGCGCCGCAGCAGGGGCCGAAGAAGCCGCCATCACCCGCACGCCAAGCGCGCCCAAACCGGTCACCGCCACGCCCTGCAATAACGTTCGACGCGTGATGGATTTACGCTGCATGGGTTTTCTCCTTTGATGACCTATGTGCGCGAACGACGTGAGAGCTATCAACGAGAGAATTGAGGGGGCGACGTACGTGCATCTATCGATCGTCCCCGCTGTCCGTTGCGATTCGGGACATGGCCGGAGCCGGAATGTCGCTGACGTCGACCTCCTCGCCAAGCGCCGACCTTACGATCAGGCTAATCGTCTCCGGTTGGTCGTTCTGCAGGTAGTGGTTCGCGTTCTCGAGTTGCCAGTACCAACCTCGTGCTCCGCGATCGAAGAGGTACTCCTCCCACACGTAGTCCGCCACTCGTACCGGCGCAACCGGATCGTCCAGACCCCAGATGAGCGACGTCGGGATGTCACTGGCCTCGAGCGTTTCGAGCCAACCGTTCTCGAACTGGGCGCGCTCGGCGAGGTACTGGATGGTGGCGTGCTGGACCTCGCCGCCATCGTCGTAGTCGATGGACGTAGCAATCCCTTCGATCACGGCATCCGGTTGCGGCACCGCGAAGTACCCGTCGGCCAAGCCGCGCGCCACGAGGTGCCCGTTTACATACCGCGTCAGAAACGGTCCGAGCCTCTCATCCAGGAGCGCGGTTTGGAACCGGGTGAGATCTGCAAGTGGCAGGTAGATGTTGCCATTGGTGATGAAGTGATGGGTGATCACGTAGGAGTTCTGTGCCTGGTAGAGATCGAGGAAAGCAAGGCCGACGCTGTTTCCCTTGTCATGCGTCAGCATCGCGAACGAGTCGAGGCCAAGGACCTCGGTAACGTAGTGTTCGACCAAGAGCGCATCGTCGAACAGCGAGTAGACGAATCCCTCCTTCGGCTTGTCCGAGAGGCCGTACCCCGGAGTGTCGAGGGCGACGACGTAGTAGTCATCGTCCAGGCGATCCACGAGCTCGTGAAAGTCGAAGCTGCTCGTCGGGTAGCCATGGATCATCAGGATGGCGGGGCTCGACGGGTCGCCGCTCTGGATGGTGAACACGTCGAGCTCGCCGAACTCTTCGTTCTCCGGTCGTGTCGACGTCCAACCGATGTACGAACCGCGGTCCTGCCACGCCTGGGCGAGCTCGCTCAGTTGCCGCGTCGGTCTGGTGGCGAGCGGGAGCACAGCAAAGAGAAGAACCACGATCAGCGCCAAGAGGCTGCCCGCAACGATCAGTACGACGCGAACAAGATGGTGTTTTGGCCTCATGGGTGCCAGTATATATCTCTGCACCATCGGCGACATTAGACTTTGGCACACACAGTGCCATCTTCTAAACTGCGGACATGGAAACCTCGCGGAACAAAGAAAAGGTGAAAGTCGATGGCAGGCATGCCCGGATGGAGCGCCACAAGGCTCAGGTCATCACAGCGCTGGTCGAATACATCCGCACGCATGAAGAGGTTCCAACCACGGATGTTCTTGCGGACCTTGCAGCCGTTTCGCGGCGATCCGTTTTCCGTCTTTTCGAGGACCGGGCCGCGCTTCTCCGGGCCACGTCCGACGACGCATACCGACGGCTCAGCGACCAGCTCACGTTTCCCGATGTGTCGACAGGGACGAGCGAGGAAATTCTTTCCTCGCTCGTCGACTACGTCGCGCAAGTCTTCGAGTTCATCACGCCATTCCGCCGGGTTACCGAGCGCGCCACGGCGAACCGGGCACTCATCGAAGCCGAGCGCGCACGCATGCAGGCGCTGTTCCGGGACCGGGTCAGCGAAGCCCTCGCCGCCGTCCTACCAGCTGACGCGTTGATGTCACCGATCGTCCGGGACTCCATTCGACTGGCGCTGTCCTGGAAGGCCTGGGACTATCTTCGCTCTGAACGCAGAGCCTCAGTCGAGCATGCGAAAGCAGTGATGCTGCATACCGTGCACGCGGTGCTCCGCTCGGCCAGGGCGTCGGTGTAGCGATTCTGTACGATCTTCGACGAGTCGGTTCATGGGAAACGAACCGCTTGCAAGTCTCTTGGTGGCTGGCCTGGGGCTGGCTGTCAGGCTGGGGTCACTCCCCTCAGACGCTTTCGGGTTCCACCAAGACCGGTCTACAAGACCGGGGCAGGTCACACTGCGCCAGGGCAGCGTGGGGCGACATCGGGTCGGTTTCCATGCCATTCGCTTGGTGTGCCGTCGTGTGCCGAACGCACCAACACGCCACCATACACGCAGATACTGAACACCAATGGACGAGATTTGCGAGCCCAAGAAAAACGTACAGGGCGGCCTTCAACGACCCTGACGCACACAACGCGAGCCGAACTTTTAATCAGCGGGTTGTAGGTTCGAGTCCTACACGACCCACCATCAGAATCGCGTGAGAGGACGGGCATCGCTGACGCTCGTCCCTCGACGCCTGCCACGCCGGGAAGAGCCGGGACACCTTTCACGACACCGTATGCGCGGGCAACGGCAACATTTGGGTGATGGCGTGGTGGAAGTCGGAAGGTTCTGGCGGTCGATCGATCGGCGATCGGCGGCGCGTCGCCTCGTTGCCACCCTCGCACCGAGCCCCCACGCGGTCTGACCGCGACTAGGTTGGCTGCGCCCAACGACGGGTCGGCCGCGGCCCGACGTCGTCGACGCCGTTCAGCGGAAGAGACCGAGCTGAAGTCCGGGGCCTTCGGTGATCCGGGCGAAGACGCAGCGTTACCTTGCCTCCGCGATCAACACGGTCACGGGAAAGATGACGCCGATCCTCTCCAAATTCCGCTTGGATTCCTCCGCATTCAGACGGGCTTGGTGCGCTTGGGCGGACTTCAGATCGCGAAACGTGAGCAGGAAGATCGCCGTCTCGCCATCGATGCTCTGGTAGAACTCCGCCTCCAAGATCCCGCGCTCCCCCGTCCGCTTCTCCCTCTCGATACCCTCGGCGGCGGCTTGCCTCCAGACCTGAAAGTCCTTGACGCGATGGTGAGCAATGAGGGTGTACATGCGGCGCTCCTAGTCGTGCGGTGGACACGGGTACGTACGGGCGCGCGGATCGCCTGGCGATCGATCCCAGCAACCTCCGAGATGGAGTTCACTCGGCTTGTGGGACAGGTTGGATCCTAGCAGGCTCGTGGATTGTGCGGGCTCGGCCGCCGTCACCTCCCTCGGTCAGCGGGTTGTAGGTCCAGTCCGACACGACCCACCAAGCTGGGCGCGTGAAATACGAGCTTCTTGAAGGCTCGTCCCTCCTGCCCGGACTGGCATCATCGGGCAGCCCGACCCCTTGCGTACGCCGTCGAGCTGCGCGAAGCCGAGGCATGAGCTGACGAACGAGGTAGCGGTCGTGCGACGGAGGACGCTGGCGCCCAGACTCTACGCAGGCAGACCTCGACTCGGTGGGCTCCCGATACTGTGCGGCATCTGGTGGTAGGAAGCCGGGAAGGACGACAACGTCGCTACGTGCGTCATCGGATCAGTCACATTGCGTTGCGAGGGCTCCAACACGGCAACGTCCTAGTCTTGATCGTCATCTTCACCTGGCACGACTACCTGCCCGACCCGACCCTGGTCGACGCGATCCTCGACTTCTTCCTTCACAACGCCCACCACTTCGACCTGCACGGCGACGGCATGCGCGCATAGCGGAGGCTTCGTGTGCCGCATCAGGTCAGTTCGCTGATCTCGAACAGGTGGCCGTCGGGATCGCGAAAGAACGCTCGGATCTCGCCTCCGCGATCGACGGGCTCGGTCAGGAACTCGGCGCCCCTGCCACGGAGGAGCTCGTACGTCTTCCAGCAATCCTCGACGCGGAAGATCACCTGGGCGGTCACCCAGTCGGGGTCGGCAAGTGGTGCGAAGGTGATCGTCGGCTTATCAGGCGTCGGACCACCGCCTTGGACCAGCAAGAGCCAGTTGCCGAGCAACTCCAGTACGACCGACGTGCCGTACTGCCCGTAGACCGAGGCGTCGAGCACGTCGACATACCAGTCCCGGCTGACGTGAGTGTCCGCGACCACGAGCAGGTGCGTGAGCGCTGACGCGGAGAACCGGTCCATCTACACGGCACGATACGAAGGCAAGTGTGGGCGGTTGGCGCCCGGGGCAGCCGCACGGTCGCGTGCACGAGGCCACCGCTTCGACGGGCGATCACCGGACGCAGCGTGAGCTGCGACGGTTGCGATGACCGAATGAGATCGCCCAGCCGGCGCTGACACCTTGCATGACACCCTTCCTCCGTCTGGCCTCTCGCGCGCTCACGCATGCCGCGAGGATCATCGCTCGCCAACAAGGATCGAGCGACGACCCGCCGGTCGGGCCATCCTCACGTTGGAACACGACGCTGCATCTGTAGGGCTAGCAGGCACCCGGTACCGCGGCGCTGGACGTAGGTGGCCGTGTATCGGAGCGGGGTCATGGACGCTCGATCCTCGACGTCCGCCGTTCGGATGTCCGTGGTTCCGAACACCAGCGCGGTATCGCCCTCGATCAGCAGCGTCCGTTCGCGAAGGGTCTGGTTCGTCATCCCCATGCCCAGTACCGCTTGAATCAGCGCTTCCTTGCCCGTGGTGGTCCCGTCGCTGCGATTGAACATTAAGCGATCGTCGGCGATGCGCCGGAGCGCCGCCTCATCCCCGGCGACCTCCGCGGCAACGTAGTCGTCTTCTGCAGCGAGAACACGCCGTTCGTCATTGGAGCTAGCGTTGCACGTGGGGATCTCCTCGGGGCGCGCCTGCCGGGATCGGTGCGCCATGGGGCGACGCGAACCGACCGCCCCCTGCTGTGCATGCAGGTTGCCAACGGGCCAAGATCAGCCGTCCTCGAGGCTCCGAGGACGCGTCATCGCCCCGCTGGACGGTAGCTCACACTTCGCTTCGCGGCGGCGTCGGCCTCCTCCGCGCTGATCAGCACGACCGTTTCCAAGTGGCTCATGGCTCCGGAAGCCCCGATGGTCGCGGCCACAGCCACGGCAGCCGCATGATCGGGCAACTCGGCGACCGCATAGAAGTCGTCGCTCCCGAACGCGAAGTCGAACGACGCCAACGAGCCACCCGCGCTCTCGGCGATCGCCCGGGCGGCATCGACGCGCGCCGAGCCACCGTCCTTCAGCACGCCCCCGATGCCCTCCTGGCCATACGACCCCTTGAACATGTACCTTGGCATGGTCTCCCCTCTCAAGCGCGCGACCACGCGCCCCTAGGCGCCGGACGCTTCGCGATGAACGGTACGTCCTCCTCGCCCGCGGCAGGACCGCGAAGCGCCGTCGAGACCACTCCTTTCCGCCTCACGCCACCCTCGTTGGGGACGACGCCTCCGCAGGGCCGTCGAGCCGAGCGCCTCGGGTCGACGGCCACCACGAACACCCGAGAGGGGCCTGCCCAACTGCGACGGACGCCCGCACGATGCGACGGGCCATCCGCCGAACGCGCTCAGCTATCACGCCCCTACGCCACCGGAACGGACGGTGGAACGGGGTTGACCACGGTTCGTCGCACCTGACGGTTGGACCGCACGCATCGTGCGCGCATGGCCCCTGGACCGACGATCGACCTTCCCCTTCACGACGACGGCGAGCGGGGTTCCATGGTCGCAGTCCTTGCCCGGCGAGACGGCCCGAGCGTACCTTCGAGGCTTCGTAGCCCGGGCTCGCAGCGTGGCCGCCCCTGCCCACGGTCGATCCACCGGACCGCGTGCCCGGGCCGGGCCGCGCTCGCCTGCGCCAGCGATCCGGCAGGGTGCCCCCCCGAAGCCGGGTCACCCTGCCGCGTCGAGCGAGGTACGAGCCGCTACAGCCCCGGAATGACCCTGACGTCGATGCTGGTCGACGACCGCTGGTCCTCATCGTCGGTGACGGTGACCTCGATGTGGAAGTCGCCCGGCTCGAAGATGGGCTCCGAGCAGGTCCAAAACTGGATCTCGATGTCGTTGCCCTGGTAGCTCTTGCTGAACCCGTTCTGGTCGGTCACGACCCAGTCGTAGGCGTCGATGGTGCCGCCGTCCGGGTCCTCGGCGTCCGCTTCGAGGCGCAGCTCGCCGCACGACCGGTACAGCGTCTCCCCGTCGGGCGGATGCACGATCGTCACGTTGGGGGGCCGAGGCCCGTCGGGCGCTTCGACGACGTCGTACGTCAGCACCTCGGTGGTGGCCGTCGCACCGGCCTCGTCGGTGTACTCGGCCTGGATGTCCAACGCGCTGCCGGGGCCGACGTTCACGCTGTGCATCAGCGTGGCGCCCGAAGCGACGTGGCTGCCGTTCACGTACCAGTCGATCTCGCGCTGGTCGGCGGCGTTGGTGCCGTGGCCGGTGGTGCATGACCGGTCGTCGGCCCGCGAGCGGACCGTGACGCGGGCGCCCTCCTCCACGCTGTCGCCGGAGGGACGATCGGTGATGGCGATGCCGGGCTCGCGGTTCTCGATGTCGATCGTGACCTCGTCGGACACCGTCACGGGGCCGCTCCCCGTCTGCAGCGTCGCCTCGGCCGTGATCGTGTGCGTCCGGGCAGAGCATGGAGGTGCCGGTGCCGGCGATGTCGCCCGCGCCGGCGTACGCGCCGTCGGTGGACCAGACCAGCTCATAGGTGCCCGAGAAGCGCACGTCCGCCTCGAAGTCGACCAGCGTCCCTTCCGGGACGACGGCGCCGTCCGCCGGCTCGGTGATCTCGACGCCGATCGGCTCGAGCGTCCCGACGCGCACGTCGAAGGTCTCGATCGGGCCCGCGATGTCGCTGTTGGAGAGCAGCGCGTACACGGTGCGGCTCTGGCCGGGGTCGAGGGAGAGCTCGAGCTCGTGATCGGTCGGCCGGGGTCGCGAGACGTTGACGCAGTCGGTCGTCGCGCTGCTCACGTCCCGGTAGAGCTTCACCCTGGCGTCCAGCGAGCCGCTGGCCTCGACGCGGGCGAGCCGCGTGTCGCTCGAGCTGTTCTCCAGTTGGACCTCCACCACGGTGGCGCGCAGGTCTCCGACGGGCCCGACCGAGCGGGACAGCTCGTCGCTGCGGGACCCCACGTCGTAGACGATCTGCTCCGGCGATCCTTCGAACGCGGCCGGGTCGAAAACGCAACGTCCGTTAAGCGCGCCGTTGCCCTGCGTCACCGTGGCCTCGAACGCCTGGTTGCGTACCCAGCCCCAATGGGCGTCCTCGAGATCGTACCCGGAGGGGAACGCCCCGTTGGCCCTCAGCATGTCGTCGACGTCCTCGGTCGTGGCGCCGCGCTTGAACAACGGGTCCAGGGCCGCCCTGGGCGTCGTCCCGTTCGCACGGATGAGGTAGACCCAGAAGTCTTGGATTTCGTAGGCAGGATCGTCGTCGTCCCGGGTCTCCTCCACCGCGACGTTCACCTCGCGAAGCGAGCGCTCCTGAGCGTCTCGGACGGCGGTGGCGGCGTCCGAGGCAGGGTTCTCGACGAAGCTCGCTGTGCCCTCGAGGATCCAGTCCTGCCGCGTCTTGGCGAGCTTGTGCCAACTGATCGGCGCGTAGTTGAACTGGATCGCGTGGAAGAACTCCATGCGGGTGGTGTGCTCCGACGGGGTGCCGGTGCCCTCGTGGCAGGTGATGCCGAGGTTCGTCGGCGCGACGTACATGCCACCGATACCGTCACAGACCCCGGTCCCGTCCTTGCGGATCTTGTAGAGGTAGTACGAGCCCTTCTGGCCGCCCACCTCACCGGCGATGCGGGCCAGGTCCGGCCTGCGAAAGTCGGAAACGAAGTCGTCGTAGACGTCGCGAAGGAACGCGCGCACGGCACTCTTCTGGCTCGAGCCGCACACCGACGGGTCGGGGGGCGAGCCGAAACCGACGCACTTGATCACGAAGTCCTCGCGCTTCTTGCGGAAGTTGAAGCGCAAGAACCGCTGCGGCTCCAACGACGCGGCCCGCTGCGCTTCGGCCCCGCGCGACGCCTCGGCGGCCCGCGCCGCCGCCGTCTCGTCGATTTCGAGGATGTCGAACGACGGCGGCGTGTACCCGTCGCCTTCGACCAGGACCATCTCGTGCCCTTCCTCGGCCAGGGCGCGCAAGCGCACGACGAACACCTCGTCGTCCGGGTCGACCACGCCGGGCAGGATGCTCCAGAGATGGTCGTGGGTGGGGCTGAACCGGTCGGGGGCCGCGTCCTCTGCGGGGAGCCGGATCGCGAGCGCAAGGCGGGACGCCTCGGCGTGATCCGGGATGGGAAGCGCCAGCCCGAGCGGCGCGTCGCCTCGCAGGTCGCGATCCTCGTCGCTCGCCAGGCGAACGACGTCGCCCACGGCGCGCGCCTCGGCCGGCAAGGGCGGCCCGGACAGCATCGAGGCAGCCTCGATCGAGACCTCCACCGGCGATGACAGACTTCCTTCGGGCGCGCCGAGCTGGACGCCTCCGTCCCCACGCAACGACCCGCCTGGTGCCAGCATCTGGCCGGAATCGTCGTCGGTCGGCGGCGACCCGTCGCCCGTTCGGCACCCGGCGAGGGACAGTGTGGCCGCCACCATCGCGGCGAAGGCGACCACGCGGAGGAAGGTGCGGAGAGAAGCGGGTAGGTACGGGTGCATCATAGCTCTCGCCCCCTGACGAGTCCGGGATCTCGAGCGTGACGTAGCGCTTGTATGTCGGACGGTTCACGCCTATCACGACAGCGGCGGCACGTCAACACGTACCGAAGCGAGGTCTTGACCTCGCACCGCGATCGCGCAGGAGCTCGGCGGCGGCGCCCCGGCCGGGCGTAGCGAGGCGCCACCGCTGCGATCGTGGGGGCTCGGATGTCCGCGGGACGTCGAGCCGCAGTTGGCACGTTCCAAGGACGACGTTCGAAGATGACCGGCGCTTTCAATCGGTCATCGCAGCGGTCTCAGCATGCGCTTCGCCTGCCCAAGTCACCTGCGCGGACCTACCATCCATGCAAGCCGACGTGCCACCCGTCCCGGTGCCGTAGCGTTCCCTCGTGGTCAGCGGGCGCTCGAACGACCCGGGGCTTCCACGACCCCACGAGAACGCGCGTCCAGGACAGCGATGGCAAGGAGATGGCCCCCGGATTCGAGGGGCCATGTTCCATGGGGCGCTTCGATGATCGCCCACGTCGGATCGTTCCGTTCGAAGACGCGGTCCCACTCGGCACGCGCTTCTTCGAACGGCGCAGCCCCTAGTCCTTGTAGACCTCGAAGTTCTGGTACATGTTGAGCACCTCGCTTGCGGACAACGGATAGTCGAAGACCATCAGTTCGTCGATGGAACCGTCGAATGGGTATCTACCGCCGCACCTACCGTCACAGGGCACGATCAGTTCACTCGATCCTACCCGCGTGAGCTGGATGGCGTCACCTATCCCCCTTCATGCGTCGTGGACAGGCCTTGGGCGCCCCGCGTCATGCGGACGCCATCCGATGAATGTGCTGGGGTTCACCACGACGCCGAGCGACGCAACGCACCCACGACATCCGCCACTCGAGAAGAACGCCCGTAAGACCACCCGGGGCGGCGGTCATGGATCGGAGCTGCGGTTCATAGGGCCGCGCGACGGTCCGTGAGCGTCGCTATGCGGAGGCTCTCAGGGGCTCGAGGGCGGCCAGGATGAGGTCGAGGCCGAAGATGAACTCCTCCGCCGGGTCGTAGCCGGCAGCGATGAGCGCCGCGGCGGACTCGTTGAGGTAGGGGAACTGGTCGGGAGGAAGCTGGGGCAGATAGACGTCCTCGGCCATGTCCGCGAACTCGTCGACGGTGTCGAACGGCAGGCTGGCTTCCTGCAGGGCGAACCCGTAGACGTAGCTGTCGAGCAACCAGTTGGCGTGCGTCGCCATCAAGACCGAGAAGCCAGCCCTCCGCAGGCAGGCGGTGACCGCTTCGTGGTGGCGGAGGTTGGCGGACCCCGGCGTCGTCCGCGACTCCATCAGGCTGTTCGCCCACGGGTGGCGTGCGAGAACCTGTCGGGCGGATACCGCCCGCCGGCGTATCGCCGACTGCCAGCCGGTCTCCTCGGGCGGGAGCTCGATCTCCTCGAACACGACGTCGATCATGGCGTCCAGCAACTCCTCCTTGCTGGCGAAGTAGTGGTAGAGCGACATGGCGCCGGCGCCGAGCTCCCGCCCCAGCCTGCGCATGCTGACGGCGCCGAGACCCTCCTCGTCGGCCAGACGAAGCGCCTCGCGCAGCACCCGCTCCGTGCTGAGCGCCGGGCGGGCCTCGCCGCCCGGCACGTCTTCCTCAGCCATCTCGAGCTCCTCTCGGCATGGACCCCCTTGACAGATCGTACACCGTGCGAGCATAGTACGGCGTACGTCGTACGGTGTACGTGCGGCGGCAGGCAAGCCCAAGGAGAACACGATGACCCGATCAGAGACCCTCCGTGCAGCGCTCGAGAACGTGGCGCTGCCGGTCCAGACCAAGCTCGCTGCGGCGTGGGCGAGCTTCATGTTCCTCTACGTGTACGTGGACCTTCTCGGCTTCTTCAAGCCGGGCATCGTCGAGGACATCCTCGCCGGCGTCGTCTTCGAGTTCGACATCAGCCAGACCTTCTTGGTCATTGCGCTCACGTCCGTGACCATCCCGCTCCTCATGATCCTGCTCTCGATGACGCTGCCCGCCCGTGCGAACCGCACGCTCAACCTCGTCGTGGCATCGCTCTACGTCCCCTACTCGGCATTCAACCTGGCCGGCGGGGAGTGGCTGTACTACTACGGCCTCGGCCTCGCTGTCGAACTGATCGTCCTCGCCGTCATCCTCCGGCTCGCCTGGACCTGGCCGCGGGGAGTCGCCGCGAAGCCCGAACGGCCCAGCGATCGCGCGGCGCAGCTGCGATGACCGTGGCACCCCCGCTCCGACGACCTCGAGCCCGGGCCGCGCGACGGCGACGGCGACCCGCCTCGCCACGATGGCGGCCGCCACGCACCGACGCTACGGGCCGCCCGAGGTCCTCGAGATCGCGCGCCTCCCGGTGCCGACGTCGGGCGCGGGCCAGGTGCTGGTGCGGGTCGCGGCCGCCGCGCTCAACCCGGCCGACGTGTTCCTCATGCTCGGCCGCCCGGCGCCCATCCGGCTCATGACGGGACTGCGGCGCCCCTCTTCGAGGCACCAGGTGCGCGGGCAGGACCTCGCCGGCACCGTCGAGGCGGTCGGCACGGGCGTCACGCAGCTGAAGGCGGGCGACCGCGTCTTCGGCTCGTCCGACGGCGCGCTGGCCGAGTACGCATGCGGGAGCGAGACGTCGCTCGCCGCGATGCCCGCGCGCCTCTCGTTCGAGCAGGCCGCGGCGATCCCGATGGCGGGCCTGGCCGCCCTCCACGGGCTGCGCGACGCGGCGCGACTCGTGGCCGGCCAGCACCTCCTCGTGAACGGCGCCTCCGGCGGGATCGGCACCTTCGCGATCCAGATCGCCAAGGGGATGGGCGCCGAGGTCACGGCCGTCTGCAGCGGCGCCAACGTCGAGCTCGTGCGCGAGCTCGGCGCCGACCACGTCATCGACTACACGGCGCGCCCGCTGACCGAGGGTGCCGGGCGCTACGACGTGATCCTCGACAACGTCGCCAACCACTCGCTCGGCGCGATGCGCCGCCTGCTGACGCCGACCGGGACGCTCCTCACCAACAGCGGCGAGGTGGGGCCCGACGGCGGACCGATCGTCCGGATCCTCAAGGCCGCCCTCCACTCGATGCGGAGCAGCCAGAGGGTGAAGACGTTCCTCTCGACGCCGAACCGGGACGATCTGGCGATCCTCGCCTCGATGGCCGATGCCGGGGAGATCACCCCGGTCATCGACCGGGTCTACCCTCTGGAGCAGGCGGCGGAGGCGATGGCTCGCGTCGCCTCGCGGCGCGCGCGGGGGAAGGTCGTCGTCGTGGTGGCGTCGGGCGGGTGATCGTGCAGGATCCAGTCGACGAGGTCCGGGCTCTCGAACACGACGGTGGGCGCCGACACGCCGTCAGCAGCGATGCTCGCAGACGACGTGAATGGCGCGAATCCGCGACCGCAAGACCGCGGCTGCCCGAACAGGATGATCTTCCCCTCGCATTCCACCGCGGACAAGGCGGCATCGGCTACCAAGCGCCGATCGACCCCGCCACCGCGTCGAGGCCCTGGCGAACGGGATCGCCATCCGGAACGCGTGGCTCACCGTGACGTGACCGTCGTCGTCGACGACGACGGCCCATGTGCGCGCTGGCATGCGTTCCGGGTACACCGTCCTGAATCGTCTACGGGTCACGCGCGATCGTGATCGGCACGCCGTTCTCGAGCGTGTCCTTGGTCACGCATAGACGGTCGGCCGCGGCATACAGCATCTCCACACGTCGCGGGTCCGTGCCTTCCTCGACCTCGAGGTGGACCGACATCTCGATCGACGGGAACCCGACGCGGACGGCCGGGTCCATGGCGAGGCACCCCCGGGCGTCGACGTCGCCACGGGCGATCACCTCGAGCGACACGATCGACACCGCCAGTCGGTCGGCGACCATGCGCAGCGTCGATTCGTAGCAACCGGCGAGCGCGGCGAGCATCATCTCGGCCGCGTTGGGCAGGTCGTTGTCACCCCCGATCTTGTCGTCGATGCCGAGCTCCCAGGCCGTCCGGGGGTAGGGGCCGTCCACCGACACCGAAACGTGGAACGGGCCCGCATCCCTCTCGGTGACGGTACGAGCCTGCTTGGGGATCAGCGCAGCTCGCGGATCCTCCCGGTACTGCTCGATGAGCGGTGCCTGGCGCTGTCTGACGATGGACGTCGCGTTCGGATTCTCAATACGATCGTTCATACTTTCTAAAGGGTACGATCGATCGTATGATCTTGTCAATGACACGCGAGGAGGCACCTTGAGCCAGGACGAAACCCACACCGCCGACGGGCGACGACAGCGCGCCGACGGCCAACGAAGCCGCCGCCGGATCCTCGAGACGGCAGCGCGGTTGGCCACGGTGGAGGGGCTCGAGGGCCTCTCGATCGGCCGTCTCGCTGCAGCGACCGGCATGAGCAAAGGGGGCGTGTACGCCCACTTCGGATCGAAGGAGGACCTTCAGCTGGCCACCATCGACAAGGCACGAGAAATCTTCATCGGCGTCGTCGTGCTTCCGGCAGCTGCGGCGCCGAAGGGGGTGGACCGATTGCGGGAGGTCTGCGCACGGTTCCTCGACCACGTGGACAAGCAGGTGTTCCCAGGCGGGTGCTTCTTCGCGTCGGTCGCTGCCGAGATGAGCGCCAGGCCCGGCTCCGTTCGCGATCGGATCGCCCAGGAACAGCGGGCCTGGGTCGCCCTCCTGGAGCGGTACGCCACCGAGGCGCAACGGCTCGGCCAGCTGCCCGAGGACGCCGATCCCACCCAGCTCGCCTTCGAGCTCAACGCGCTCGTCGTGGCGGCCAACACCGCCTACGTGCTCCACGGCGACCGAACCGGTCTCGAGCGCGCCGTTCGCGCGATCGAGGACCGGCTCAGCGTGGCGTGAACCGTCGTGTCGCTCGACCGGCGCAGACCTGATCGTTACGGCGCAGCATCGCTGAGATCGGGTGGCGGGTCGCTCGAGGTGATCCTGACGCCGTAGGCCGCCCGGGGGCACCGATTCGGCGCGGGCTTCGGGAGGTGGAACGGCGCAGGGGCCGCGGGTCTCCAGAGCCACGTTCGCCTTGAACGCTGGAGCGTGGTTCCTGCGGTTCTTCTTCACGTCATTCCCCACTCCGGAAGCCCGGCGCTTCCGACCCAAGGGAACTGTCCAAGATCGGGGGTCCAGCACTCCCCTCCAGACTCGTTGTCGTCGATGCTCGAGTAGCAAGGAAACGTCGAGCCTGCGTCGTTACCAGGATGATTCGGCTCGCATCGCACCAGATCAGGACCAGAACGAGCCCGTTCCGAGGACGCCCCGGCTTCTGCCAAAGGCGCGCGACGCACCGAAAGCGTTCCCGCTATCGTTGGCACGTTCGCCAGGGAGGTGACATCGCATGCGCTATCATGATGCCGTGGAACGCACCACTCTCTCGATTCCGGGTCCACTGCTCGAACGCCTTCGCGTGGCGGCGGCAGAACGAGGCGTCTCGATGGCCGAGCTGGTGCGCGAGGCGCTAGAGGAAAAACTCGCCGCGCAGAGGCCCAAGCCGCGGAGCCTCGGTGTCGGCGCATCGGGCCGCGACGACACCGCCCGCCGGGCCGGCGACGAGCAGATCGAGCCGCGCCCATGGCGCTGATCCTCGATACTGGACCGCTCTACGCCGCCCTCGACCGTGACGACGCCGACCACGCCGCCTGCCGTCGGCTGCTCGAAGACGCCACCGAACCGCTCGTCGTGCCCGCCCCGGTCCTCGTCGAAGTGGAGTACTGGACGCACCGGCGCCTCGGCACCGGCGCTTGGCTCGCACTGCTCGACGACATCGACGCCGGGGCGATCGGGGTGGAGGATCTGCTGGCCGCCGACTACCGCCGCGTCCGCGAGCTCTGCGACCGCTATGCGGACGCCGACATAGGCTTCGTGGACGCCGCCGTCCTCGCGGTCTCCGAGCGGCTCGGCGAGCCGAAGGTGGCGACCCTCGACCGGCGCCACTTCGGGACGGTTCGGCCACGTCACGTCGATGCGCTCACGCTCTTGCCGCTCGACGAACCTCGACCTGGGCGGCTGCCATGAAGTGAGTTCCCCCTCTTGGCCCCGACGGAGCCGACGTTCCGGCCGCACCGACGGCGCGTCCCGCCCTGGCTCGAGCACTTGAAGATCCTCCTGATTGCTGCGTTGCCGACTACCTCGCCGCGCTTCGAGTAAGGCACCAGGATAGTCGGCTACACACGCATCTCCAGGAAGGGATCGAGCTCGATCCGGAAGCTCTTGTCCATGCTTTGTCGCTCAGGCATGCGCAACAGCCCGGTCATCAAAGCGTTCTTCGAACGTCTGGTCGAACGCGGCACGAGAACGGCCGGCCCGTCAGAGCCGCACCCACCGACCGCTGGCGTGGGCCTGCAGGGCTGCGTCGACCACCCGCTGCGCCTCGTAGCCATCCGCGAAATCAGGGCTCGCCGGGCCGACACCCAGGACCGCGTCGATGAAGGCCCGCGCGCCGCCGGAGTGGGCAAGGAGACCGGTCATGGGCGTGGCTGGATCGACGCCACGCCAGTACGTGTCCGGGACCGGCAACGACTCCATGGCACCGCCCGAGCCGCGCGCACCACGGACCGTGCACCCCTCTCGGTCGCCGCCCAACACCACGTCGACCTCGAGAGTCCCTTGCGAGCCATAGAGCCGAACCTCCTGCGCGAACGCCCGATCCCCGAGGTGCGACACCGCGCTCGCGTGCAAGGACCCGCTCGCACCGCCGACGAAGTCGAGCAGCAGCGACGCCGAGTCGTTGGCAGGCTCCAGGCGACCACCGTCGGCACCCGGTCGCTCCACGACGACCCCCAGGCGTGACGCCACACCGCGAACGTCCCCCACCAACCAACGTGCAAGGTCGATCAAGTGGACGCCCAGGTCACCGAGCACGCCGCTCGCTCGTGCCGCATCGAACCGCCATGCGTATTCGGGTTTCCGGCCATAAGCCATGACGAAGCGGAACTCCGCATGATGGACCTTCCCGATGAACCCGCCCTGTACCAGGTCGAAGACGTAACGGTAGTACGGCATCCACCGGTAGGTGAACATCGTCATGTGCACGACGCCGGCAGCGACCGCACGGTCGCGCATCTCACGCGCATGCGCCTCCGTGAGCGCCAGCGGCTTCTCGCACAGGACGTGCAAGCCGCGGTCGATCGCGGCGATCGTGACCGAATGGTGCAGGTCGTCGGGCAACGCTACGACGACCGCGTCGAGGCCCGGCGCTGCGATCAGTTCGTTCGGATCGTGAAACACGGCGCCGACGCCGAACTCATCGGCGAAAGCCCGCGTCCTCTCGACGTCGCGTCCACACACCGCGGCGATCTCCGCCCGCGGGTGCGCGACCAACGCCGGCGCGAACGCCAAGGCGCTCCACCAACTCGTGCCGATCAGCCCGACACGCACGGGCCGAGAGGCGAACCGTTCCCACGAGCCGTCGCCAAGTTCGCCGTTCTTCTCCATGCGGGATCCTAGCAGCCGCGCTGCTTGGCCGGGCGCCACGACGGCCGCTGCGGGCCGTGGCCCGCCAGTCTCCGTCTACGTCCGGTTGAGCTCGATCACCTGCAACGCGGCGTACGTCTCGAGACCCGAACGGCCGAACTGGTATCCGATCCCCGACCACTTCGCTCCGCCGAACGGAACTGTGGGATCGATCCCGCCGTGCTTGTTCACCCCGGCCTTGCCGACCTCGAGCCGTGCCGCGACCTCCGCGCCCCGGTCGAGATCCTGCGTCCACACCGACCCCATCAGCCCGAAGTGCGTCGCGTTCGCCCGCTCCAGCGCGTCGTCGACATCCCGGAACGGCATCACCGGCAGCGCCGGACCGAACTGCTCCTCGTCCACCAGCCGCACCCCGTCCGCGACGTCCGTGACGATCGTAGGGGGATAGAAGTAGCCCGGCCGGTCGAGCGGCGCTCCGCCGGTGACGACCTTCGCGCCCGCCCGCTTGGCGTCCTCCACGAGTTCGTCGACCCGCTCGAACTGCGGCGCGTTGTTCAGCGGCCCCAGCTGCGTATCCGGTTCGAAGCCAGGACCGACCCGCACCCGCCTCGCGATCTCCGCCATCGCCTCGACGAGCTCTGCGTAGACGCTCTCGTGTGCGTACACGCGCTTGGCCGCGATGCACACCTGGCCGGTGTTCCCGAAGGCGCTCCAAAACAGCTTCTCGGCGATCGCCACCGGATCCGCATCCTCCAGCACGATGGCGGGGTCGTTCCCGCCGAGCTCGAGCACGAAACGCTTCAGGTCCGGAGCGGCCGCCGCCGCGACCTTCTTGCCGGTCGCTATCGATCCCGTGAAGCAGAGCATCCGCACGGCTGGGTGGTGGGTGATCGCCGCACCGAGGTCGTCGCCGCCCGACACGACGTTGAGCACCCCCGGCGGCAACACCTCCTGGAGGATCTCACCGAGGAGAAGCGTCGCGAGCGGCGTGTAGGGCGAGGGTTTGAGCACCACCGTGTTGCCCATGAGGAGCGCCGGCGCCGTCTTGACGCCAGCCAAGAACACCGGGAAGTTCCACGGCACGATCGAGCCGACCACCCCGAGCGGCCTGCGGCGCACCTCGACGCGAGCGCTCTCATCGTCTCGCAGCACGTCGTGGGGGATCTCCATGCGGGCGAACTCTCGGAACCAGTGCGCCGCGCCTCTCAGTTCGCCTTCGGCGTTGGCGAGCGGTTTTCCCTGCTCGAGGGTCAGGGTGCGAGCGAGCGTCGCCACGTTCGCCTCGATCGCTTCGGCACACGCTTCGAGCGCCGCCCGGCGCGCGGCCTCGTCGCGGCTCCAGTCGCGGAAGGCACCCTTCGCGGCGCCCATCGCGTCGTCGAGTTGCGCTGGAGTGCAGTCGGGCGCCTCGGCGAACACGGCGCCGGTGGCGGGATCGATCACACCGAACGTCCGCTCGGGCGGTGCGAGAGCACCGCCGATCGTCATGTGGAACCCATCGTTGGTGGTGGACACGGCGACCTCCATTCGCGCGGCGAGACCCGATAGCGGGAAGCGATCGAGCGATGCGCCCGGTGGGAGCACTGCCCGTGCCCTCCGACTCACTCCAGCGTCCGCAGTCGAGCGGCGCCGACCCCAACGGATTCCGACATCCACCGGAGGGCGTCGAGACGGTGCTGGCGGTTCGGATGGTCCAGAGCTGACTCGTACTTGTGCACGATCCGCGGCCAAGAATGGCAGGAACCACAGCGCGTTGGCCATCAAGGCGAGGTCGAGCTGGGGCTCCCACCACGCCATGTCGAAGCGGGCGCCGAGGCGGTCCTCGAGCCGGACGCGGTACCCTTCGATCACATCCACTCTGTGGCAACATAGTCCGTGCGATGATGACGCCGACAAGAACCAAGCCAGATCGAGCGCCGGCGGCATCCGGGCGGCACGCGCCATGTCCAAGGCGACGACCTGGTGCACACCGTCACCCTCGACGCCAGGCCGCCTCACGGCGAGGTTCGCATCTCGCACGTCGTTGTGGACGAGCGTCCACGGGTACCGGCTAAAAGCCTCGCTCAAAGCCGGGTGAGCGTTCGCCATCGCGTGCACGCGTTCGGCGGCATCGTCACCGATGAAGTCGGGCAGGACCTCCCATCCCTCGAGGATCAGGTGCAGGGCACTCGGATCCGCGAGGGATGTGGGCTCCTGGAGGAGCCGCGCCACGCGCTTCGGGGGTAGCAGCAGAAAGTCCAAAATTTCGTCCGACCGGCATAGCCCCAGATCCGGATCGAGCAACGCTGGATCAAGCCAGAACTCGGCGTGCAAGGCCGCCATGGCGTCCAGAATCACGTCGGTGTCCTCGGCCGTCATGCGAGCGCCTTGTGCCATGAGGTCATCGCGAACGTTGGTCATCAACATCGCGTGGCGCTGCTCATCCTTGGCGCAGGCGAGCACGGCACTGGAGATCTCGGGCGGGAACCGGTCCAAGAGGCCGTGCTGCCAGACCGTGACCGAACGGCAGCGGTCGTCATGCGTGGCGCGGGCCATCCAATCGCGCGCGCCATCGATGCGCTTGACGAACAGCCGCGGTCCCAGCTCGCCATTCAACGAGACGTTCAAGAACTCGCTCCCGGAGAATGCGCTGGTCGCGGAGAAGTCGGAGACTTGGACCTCCTTGACGTCCTCGCCGAGGAGCAGGCCGATCTCGTCGGGCCGGAGCATGGCCTCGAGGCTGGGATACAGGGGTCGAGGCACGGTGTCTCCTTCGGACGAACGGGAAGCGGACGGTGAGCTTTTTCTGTAACCTTATTCGCCAGTATGGGACAAATGTCCCGCTATGTCTAGACGGTTCGCAGGTGGCATGCGCGCGGGGAGAGGCGCGACGGCTCACCCCACCTCCCCCACCAGCTCCTCCCGCAGCCGCAGCATCTCGTCCCTCGCCTCGTCCGACACGCGCGGGTACGCGATCGGCAACCGACGCATCGTGTCGTGCACGATCTCGCCCACGACGCGGCGCATGTAGCGCTTGTCGTCCGCCGGCACCGCGAACCACGGCGCCCACGGACGCGAGGTAGCGCGCAGCGCCTCCTGGTAGGCATGTTGATACGCGTCCCAATGACCGCGATCACGCACGTCGCCGGTAGAGAACTTCCAGTTCTTCTCGGGCTCGTCGATTCGATCCAAGAAACGCCGCGCCTGCTCCTGCTTCGAAAGATGCAGGAAGAACTTGACGATCACCGTGCCCTCACGCGCCAGGTGCTGCTCGTACGACGCCATGCTGGCCAGACGCTCGTCCCACACGGTGGCAGGATCCACACCGGGAAGACGCTGCTTCGCAAGGATCGAAGGATGCACCCTGACCACCAGCGCCTCCTCGTAATGACTGCGATTGAACACGCCGATCCGGCCACGCTGCGGCAGCGCGCGCGCGATGCGCCATAGGAAATCGTGGTCCAGCTCGGCCCGAGAGGGCTGCTCGAACGACGTGACCTGGCAACCGGCCGGGTTCACACCGCGCAGCACGTGGCGAATGGTGCCGTCCTTGCCGGCCGCGTCCATCGCCTGGAACACCAGCAGGACGGCGAACCGGTCGTCGGCGTACAGCTGCCGCTGCAGATCGCGCAGCCTCTTGCGCACCTTCCCCAGCGCCTTCCCGTTCGCCTTGCGGTCGGGGGCGTCCTCCGGCGGCGCCGTCGCCGCGTCCGCCAACACGAACGAGCCATCGAACGGAACGCGGAACGGGCTGTCGGTCGGCGAGATCCAAGCCTCTTCCATGGGACAGGGTACCGGCTCGGGTCCTCACGCACGAAGCTGCATCGAGGCGCACGAGGCATCCTGCCCCGACCTCGGCCGTGCTATGAAGATTCGTAGCACTGCAATTTCATGCCCGCCATCCGGCCAGCGCCATCCAAACCTGGCGGGTCGGGGCGAGAGGACGCGACCGTGGACGTACGCCAACCAGCCGAGGCAGGCAAGGCATTCGAGAAGCTGTTCGCCGCAGACGACCTCGACGGTCTGATGGAGCTGTACGAACCCGATGCCGTCCTCTACCCACGCCCGCGCACATGATGGCTGGGAGGCTGGCTTCGTGAGTACACGGACGTGGCTGGCAGTCGCCTGCATCTCGTTGACCAGCACCATCGCGTCCGCCGAACACGAGAACGACGCCCTCGTAGAACGCGGACGGGAAGCCTACGTCGAGCACTACTGCGGAGCGTGTCATCGCCTCGACGCGGTCGGGTCGGCGGGGATCTTCGGCCCCCCGCACGACGACGCAGGGCGCGTGGCGCAGGAGCGTGCGGAGGACCCGGCGACCGTAGGACGCTGGCCCGACGCGCGCGCCTACATACGGGAGTCGATCGAGATGCCCTCGGCGTACCTCGTCCCCGAGTACGCGGGCTATCGCCATGCCATGCCCGCGTACGACCTCAGCGACGACATCCTCGAAGCGCTCGTCGAGTTCTTGATGGCGCAGCATGCAGTCGCCGAATGAAAGGGCGGGGAGGGGGAGATGAGCCGGATCGGTTCGTGAACGTATCGGACGGGGCGCCCTTCGCCCCAGGGCTGCCGCTCACGACCGTGATCCGGTTCGTGGTGGCGTGAGGGAACACGAGAGGAACGACGATGATGATGCACAAGTGGATGTTGGCGTGTCTGATGGCGGTGATGGGTGTGGCCGTGGCTCAAGAGGTCGTGATCGACGGCCTCAACAACCCGATGGGCCTTCTGGTCACGCCCGACGGCACGATCTGGGTGGTCGACGCTGGCCATGGGGGTGATCAGGAGATCCAGACGCCGGACCCCCAGACCGGTGAGACCATCACCGCGACGGTCGGCATGACGTCGGCCGTGGTGTCGGTCGCCCCCGACGGTACGCGCACGGTGCGGGCGATGTTGCCCTCGGTCGCCTTGCCGATGGAGAACAGCGGCGGATCGCGTCTCGCAAGACTGGGCACGCACGTGTACGCCACGAGCGGCGGCTGGTTCGGTGACCTCGGTCCGGAGCCGATGCCGATGATGGCGTCGATCGTCCGCGTCGACACCGACGAACCGCAAGAAACCACCAGCACCTGGACCATCGAGGCGGAACAGAACCCCGACGGCTACATCCTCGAGAGCCATCCGTACGGCATCGTCGGCGGGTCCGACGGCATGCTGTACGTGGCGGACGCCGGCGCGAACACGCTCCTGCGCGTGAACCCGAGGAACGGCGACGTCACGGTACTCGCGGTCTTCGAGGGTGTCCCCGGCCCGTTCCCCAACCCCGCACGCGGCGGCGCCATGGAGGCCGACCCCGTTCCGACCGGCATCACCCAGGGCTCGGACGGCACGCTCTACGTCGCGCTCCTGCCGGGCTTCCCCTTCCTTCCCGGTTCCGCGGGCGTCAGCCGCGTGACCCTCGATGGCGAGGTCACGCCTATCACCGATGGCCTCACGATGGTCACCGACCTTCAGCTCGCACCCGACGGCCACCTCTACGCCGTCACGCTGGCCGTGTTCACGGAGACGGGTCCGACGCCCATGAGCGGCGCCGTCACGCGCGTCGGCATGGACGGCGACACCGCGGTCGTGCTCGACGGGCTCATGTTCCCCACCGCCATCGCCTTCGGCGCCAACGGCGACGCTTACGTCACCGTCAACGGTCTCGGCGCGCCCGGCACCGGCCAGGTACTGCGCTACGAGGGACTGGGCGCTCGCTGAAGCAGGTCCGAGACCTCGCCGTCGCGCTCGTGGCGGCGGCGAGGACGAGGGGGCGGGCAGCGCTGCTCGCCCCGCGTCGTGGGTTCGATGCGTTCTCCAATCTTGGGCTCTTCAGTTCCATTCCCACGATTCGCAATCGAGGAGAAGACATGGCGACGATCGTCCGCAACGGAACGAAGCTGGCGTACGAAGATCGAGGCGCAGGCGCACCAACCTTCGTGTTTCTACACGGTTGGACGTGCGATCGGTCGTTCTTCGCCCCGCAAGCTGCGCACTTCGCGCGACTCCACCGCGTCGTCTCCGTCGACCTGCGCGGGCACGGTCAGAGCGACAAGCCCGAGGGGCCGTATCCCATCGCAACATACGCCGACGACATTGCGCACATCATCGATCAGCTCGATCTCGGCAAGGTCGTGGCAGTGGGTCACAGCATGGGGGGTACTACGGCCCTGCAGTTGGCCGCCGCCTACCCAGAACACGTGGCCGCGATCGTCATGGTGGATCCAGGAGCATTCGTCTTGCCACCCGAAATACGAGCACGCCTCGAAGGGATCTTGACGGCGATCGAGGCTGGCAATCAGGAACCTCGCCAACGGGCCATCGCGAACGGCATGTTTCTGCCCACCTCCGATCGACAGCTGGTGGAGGACGTACTGAAGGTGATGATGACGGCGCCGAGTCATGTCGCCGTCAGCGCCATGCGAGGGGTCATGGAGTTCGCTGGCCCGACCGTAGCGGCACAGTGCAAGGTCCCCGCGCTGCACCTGGCGAACGCGCAGCACCGCAATCCACCGCACCTCATGTCGGAGTGGTTACCGGGCGTCGTCCATGGTTGGACCGTCGGAGGAGGCCACTTCAGCCAGCTCGAGGTACCGGACCAGGTGAACGCGATGATAGAGGGCTTCCTGCGCCATTACGTCTGAACCTGTCCAGGCAGATGACGTTCGTAGCGTGCCGTCGGCTGCTCGAGTCCAGCAACATTCGATCAATGTGCCTGTCCCGGTCCTCGTCGAGGTGCAGGCCTGGGCGCAAGAGCGCCTGTGCACGGGCGCGTGGCTCACGCTTGTCGACGACGTCGGACGCCGGCGCGTCCGCGAACGCTGCACGGTCCGGGATGCCCATTTGCAGGCGGTGGGGTCGAGGAACGCAACCGTTCTGACTGAACCCCGGTCTTCGTTCCGGTCATGGTGTGGTGGGTTCCATCGTCAGGCTACCTGACGGCGTGAACTGGTCGAGGACGTCGATCGGTGTCTTGTCTCCGAGCGCGCCGCGGGGGCGGGGGGGTCAGCGACCCTGGTCGCCGGGCGTCACCCCGATCCGACCCCTCGCGCCCGCTCGACCAGCGCCCAGAAGCCCGACGCGGGTCGCGCTCCTCGTTCCGCGGCCAGCGCTCGGCGCGCCGCCTCGTCGAAACCCACGCGCGGCGGGTGATCGATGCGTGCCCAGAAGTCGTCGTCGCGCGCCAGCAGGTCCTCGGTGAGGCCGATCACCACCTCGCGGGCGACCGACCAGTCGGCGCGCGTCACCAGCCGGATCCACAGCGAGGACAAGCGCGGGCTCAAGAAGGGGACGTCGATGCTCAACGGCGCGCCCAAGCCCATCAGCACCGCGGTGCGGTCCAGGAACTCCTTGCCGGAGAGGATCTCGGGTCCCGGCACGTCGAACCAGGCGTTCGCCTCGATCGGCAGGTCCAGCGCCCGCACGAGCGCGACGACCACGTCGTCGATCGCCACGGGCTCCGTTCGCGAGCGGAGCCAGCGCGGCAGGATCATCACCGGCAGCCGCGCCGCCAGGTCGCGGACGATGAGCCAGCTCAGGCTGCCGTGACCCACGATCATGCTGGCGCGCAGCTCGATCGTGGGCACCGAGCCGGCCCGCAGCGTCTCGCCCACCTCGACCCGGCTCTGCAGATGCTCGGATCCCGGACCGGTGGGCGCCACGCCCCCCAGGTACACGATCCGCTGGACCCCGGCCTCGGCCGCGACCTCAGCGAAGCCAGCGGCGGCCGCGACCTCGCGCTCGTGGTAGCCGGCGCCTTCGCGGATGCCGTGCACCAGGTACAGAGCCGCGTGCGCGCCCTCGAGCGCGCTGGCCATCGAATCACGGTCCGCGACGTCGCCCTCGAGCCAGTCGAGGCCGGGCGCGTGCTGGGCCGCTCGTGCGGCGTTACGCGTGAGGGCACGAACGTGCCACCCGGCCGCTTCCAGAGCTGGTCGTACCGCCCCGCCGACGAAGCCGGCCGCGCCGGTGAGCAAGATGGTGCGCTCCTGCCCGGGCGCGGCCACCACGGGCGTCACGAACCCTCGGACGACGCGTCCGCGTCGTTCGGGACCGTCACGTCGAACTCACCACGCTTGGCCAGGTAGGGCGCGGTCGCGACGCGGACGCCGGAGTTGCTACCGATGACGAGCTCGGGTCGAGGAGGCATACCCGAGTGTAGAGGACGGGCGATCGGCACGACCGTACGCACCGACGTCTCGAGCCCTCCCCCGCTCTCACGCCAGCTCCGGAGCACGATCCCGCGCTTCGACGTCCGCTTTCAGACGGCGTCGGCATCGCCCCGGGGGCGATGCTGACGCCGGAACACGGCCGCGCCCCGCGCGCGGCGAACGCGACCCCACCACGAAGGAGCCCTCACCATGACCGACGCCACCCCGCACGACGACGCCACCCGTGATCCGACCCCCACCACGCCTAGCGACACCGAGATCGAACGCTTCGACCACGTCCTGGTCGGCACCGGCCAGGCCACCGGCACGCTCCTCGCCGGGCTCCCCGACGACGCCACCATCGCCGTGATCGAGGGCCACCACGTCGGCGGAACGTGCGTCAACGACGGCTGCACGCCCACCAAGACGCTGATCGCCAGCGCCAAGGTGGCGCGCCAGGCGCGCCGCGGCGCCGAGTACGGCGTGCAGGTCGGCGACGTGTCGGTCGACTTCGGCGCCGTGATGGAGCGGGTGAACCGCATCCGCCACGGCGGCCGCGACGGGCTCACGAAGATGCTCGAGAGCGACCCGCGCATCACCTTCATCCGAGGCTGGGCCGCCTTCGAGGCGCCCCGCACGCTGCGGGTCGCAGGCCGCCTCGTCGCCGGCGAGCACGTGCACCTCAACGTCGGCGCGCGCGCCCGGGTGCCGGACCTGCCGGGCCTCGACCGCGTGCCCTGGCTGGACAACGCCCGCCTCCTCCAGCTCGACGAGGCGCCCGAGCACCTGGTGATCGTGGGCGGGTCGTACATCGGCCTGGAGATGGCGCAGGCGTTCCACCGCCTCGGATCGCGCGTGACCGTCCTGGAGGGCGGCCCGCAGCTGATGGGCCGCGAGGACGCCGACGTCGCCGACGCGGCACGCGAGCTGCTCGAGGACGAGGGCATCGACATCGTCCTGAACGCGAAGCTCGAGGCCGTGACCGAGGCGGCGGACGGGATCGAGGTCCGCGCGGACGGTCGCGTCGTTCGCGGCTCGCACCTGCTGCTGGCCGTCGGGCGGGTGCCGAACAGCGACCGGCTGAACCTGGCCGCCGCCGGCGTCGAAACGGACGAGCGCGGCTACGTGCAGGTCGATGACCGCTGCCGCACCACCGCGGACGGCGTGTGGGCGCTGGGCGACGTGAACGGACGCGGAGCCTTCACGCACACCTCCGTCAACGACGCCGAGATCGTCCTCGACGCGCTCCAAGGCGGACCGCGCCACCTCGGCGAGCGCGACACGGTCTACGCGATGTTCATCGATCCGCCGCTCGGTCGGGTCGGCATGACGGAGAAGGAAGCGCTCGCGAAGGGGCACCGCATCCGCGTCGCGACGCGTGCCATGAAGCGCATCGCTCGCGCCAAGGAGTTCGGCGAGACCGAGGGGCTGATCAAGCTGATCGTCGATGCGGACCGGGACCGCTTCCTCGGCGTCGCGGCGCTGGGCCTGTACGGCGACGAGATCGCCAACCTGTTCGCCGTCGCGATGCACGGGGGCGTGGACGTGTCCACGTTCCGCCGCACGGTCCTGATCCACCCCACCGTCGGGGAGCTGCTGCCGTGGATCCTCGACGATCTCGGACCCGTCCAGGAGGGCGCGGCCGCGTAGGCCGTCCGATTCGAGCCCGCGAGCGTTCGGGCTCGACCCCGGCGCTTCCCGCACGGCCCGCCCTCGGAGCTCAGAGGGCGGGCCGGCCCCGCCAACGCCAGCGCAGGTAGGCGCCCGCCTCGCGGTGCAGGCGCGGCAGGCTCGAGAACACGAACGCGTCCGCGGCCTTGCGGATCGCCTCGCCCAGCGCGGGGTAGGGCACCTCCAGCCGCGACAGCCGCCACAGCGAGCTGCCCTGCCGCTGCGCCGCCGTCAGCAGCGGCATCATCTCGGCCGCGTCGGGCGCGACGACCGTCGCGGCCAACAGGCGGCCGCTGCCGCGCACCGCGACGAGCTGCACGAACCCGTCCCTCAGGCCCATCGTCCCGCCGCGGTCGGTATCCGCCAGCTCGACCCGGTGCACCGACAACAGCGCCTCCGGCCACCGCGTCCGCAGCTCCTCGACGGTGGGCCCTACCTGTCCGACCTCCGGCTCGGTGAACGCCACCGAGGCGTGGTCGCCCTCCGGCACCAGCGGGAGGGGCACCGTCAGGTAGCGCACCAGGCGCCGCGCCTGGGCGTGCGCGACGTGCGTGAAGCCACCGCCGATCAGATCGCCGATCGCGAAGACGCCCGGCGCGCGCGTCCGGTACGCCCGGTCGACCACGACGTGCCCGCGCTCATCGAGCGCGACGCCGGCCTCCTCGAGACCGAGGTCGCCGCTGGCCGGACGACGCCCGACCGCGACGAGCACGCGGTCGACATGGTCGATCGCGGCGAGCGTCGGCGCCGGGTCGGTCCCGGCCGGCTCCAGCGACACCTGCCCGGTCCGCGGGTCGTACCCCGTCATCCGCACGCCGGTGCGGACCGTCACGCCGAGCGCAGCCAAGTGCTCGTGCACGACCGCTGCCGCGGCCTCCTCCGAGGCGGGCAGGATGCGGTCCGCCATCTCGACGACGCTGACGCGGCTGCCGAGGCGCGCGAAGGCGAACGCCATCTCGCAGCCGATCACGCCGCCGCCCATGACCACCAAGTGGGCGGGAGGCGAGGTCAGGTCGAACAGCGTGGCGTTCGTCAGGACCGTCGAGGTCGGCGTGTCGGCCCCGCCCAGCCCAGGGAGGGGCGGCACGACCGGTCGCGAGCCGGTGGCCAGCACCACGCGGCCGGCCCGCAGGCGCCGCGGCGGACCGGCCTCGGCCGTCACCAGCACCGTGCGGGCGCCGCGCTCGCCCGCCGTCAGCCGGGCCCGACCCCGCACCAGCTCGATCCCCTCGCTGTCCGCCAGCCAGCCTTCCTCGTGCTCGCGCACCGCGTCCCGCTGCCGCCGCGCCGCGGCCAGCGCCTCGCGTGCGGCCTGGTCGCGCTGCTCCGTCGGTAGATCGCCCACCCGCTGGGCCAGCTCGATCAGCGTCTTCGACGGGATGCAGCCCACGTTGGTGCAGTCGCCGCCGACCCGCTCCGCCTCGACCAGCGCGACCCGCCGGCCGAGGTTCGCCAGGCCCACCGCCACGGTGAGCCCCGCGGCGCCCGCGCCGATCACGACCGTGTGGAACCGTTCGATCTCCGTCGTCACGTCAGCTCCGTTCCCGCGGCGGCGCGCCTGGCGGCGCGTCGGCGCCACAGGCGGGCGGCCAGCAGGCTCATCGCGAACAGCGCGCCGCTGGTCGCCAGCAGGGCGAGGTCGGGGGTCGGCAGGCGCCCGCTCCCGAGCGCCGACAGGTCGCCCAGGCCGGCGCCGAACAGCACGAACACGATCGTGCCCGGGAGCGAGCCGATCGCGGTCGCCGCCACGAACGGCAACGGCCGCAGCCGCGTGGCGCCGGCCAGGTAGTTCACCGCGTCGTACGGCGCGAACAGGAAGCGCAGGGTCAGGACCGTCTCGAACGTGCGGCCGCGCAGGCGACCGGTCACGCCCGCCAGCCGCGGGTGCGCGAGGGCCGGGCCCGCCAGCTCGGCGCCCAGGCCGCGTCCCAGGCCGTAGGCCACCAGCGCGCTGACGTTCGCGCCCACGATCACCAGGGCCACGCCCGCCAGCGGACCGTACAGCACACCGCCGGCGACGCTCAGCAGCGAGGCCGAGAAGGCGACCAGCGGGCGCACCGCGTAGACCGCGAGGTAGGCCGCGGCGCCCAACGGATGCTGGCCCAGAAACGCGCCCAGCGCGACCAGCAGGTCCAGCGGCGTCCGGCCGGTCGCCAGCGCGGTGGCGGCGTACGACGCCAGGCCGACACCCCAGAGGAGCAGCGCCAGGCGTCGCAGCCTGCGCGGAACGTTCTGCCCGTCCGGCGCGTGCGGCGTTCCCACGCGCGGCCTCACGGGTTCTGCCCCACCAGCGTCCGGTTCGCCCACCAGGCCCGCTGGCCGGCCGTGACCGCGACCAGGACGGCCGTCAAGCCTAGCCACACGGGCAACTGGCCGGGAAAGGCGAGCATCGCCGACACCAGCACCACGGTCTCGAACCCCTCCACCAGCCCGGCGGGCATCACCAGCGACGTGGCCTCGCCGCGTTCGGCCGCGCCCCGTCCACGCTTCTCCATCAACGCTGCGAGGAAGGCGTAGCTGCCGAGGTTCACGTAGTACGTGGCCAGAAGGGCCGCGACCAGCGGCCAGGTCCAGACGCTGCCCGGCGTGCCGGACCCGCCCGCCAGCCCCGCCGTGCCGATCGCGGCGCCGATCGGCACGGCGGCGTACACGCTCAGGTCCACGAGCAGGTCGAAGTAGCCGCCGCGGTCGTCGGCGTGGCCCAGGCGGCGGGCCACCTCGCCGTCGAGACCGTCGAGAAGGCGGTTGAGGAGCCACAGGGCCAGCGCCGCAGCGAAGGCGCCGAGCGCGGCGGCCAGCGCGGCGGCGAGGCCGATGGCGAGGCCCGCCAGCGTCACCGGCCCAGCGCCCCGGCGTACCAGGCGATGGGCCAGGAAAGCGCTGACCGGCGAGAGGGCGTTGCGCTTGACGGTGCGAAGGCTGCGGTCGATCACGAGCCCCATGCTTTCGCGTCCGGGCCGGAATCACCGTCAGGATTCGGACCGAGCGGCGCTCGTGGGCGACGCGGTCGTTCGGTCGCCGCCCTGCTCAGCGGTACTCGGGGGCGGCGTCGATGCGGGGCCACCGTCGCGCGGTCCTCGAGCCTCCGCCCGGCCTCGTCGCAGGCCGGTCCACGGGCCCGAGCGCCCCCGCGCCGCTCATGCCCCTCCGAACGACGCGCGGAGGCCGTCGAGGCCCGACTCGTACACGCCGCGCATGGTGGACTCGAGCTGCTCGGCGGCGTCGTCAGGAGCGTCGAACGTCGCCGACCACACGACCGTCGAGGCGTCCTGTCCGTCGGGTAGGACGCGCATGGTGCTGCGGTAGTCCTGGAGCGGCATCGGCGCCTCCTGGATGGTGTAGACGAGGCGCCGCTCGCCGTCGTCCACCTCCTCCAACCGCTCCACCAGGCGACCGCCGTCGACGGTGGTGCAGACCCGGGTCGCCCCCGCTCCGTCGCCGCGCACCTCGGAGTGCGCGATCATCGCCAGCCAGTTCTCGATGCCCTCGAACGAGCGGAGCTCGCTCCACACCGCGTCGGCCGGGGCGGGGATCGTCCTACGTACGTCGATCTCGATCATGTGCTCCTCCAGCGTCCGGGCGCTTCGGCGACTCGCGGCCTGCCCGCGTGCCGACGCGCCTCGCAGGACCCTGGCCGAGAGACTGACGCGCGTGGCGCCCCTCGCGCCGTCGCCGGCTTGACGGTCCGCATCGGCGACATGCCGCTTCGTCAAGCTGCCGACGGCGCGCACCGGCCCTACGGGGCGATCCTCGGGCCGGTGCCGGGGTGCGACGGTCGCACCACGTCCGGCGGGATCCTCCGCCAAGCCGGCCACCTGAAGGAGGTCGAGATGCCGAAGGCAACGTACGCGAACAACGTGATCGCACGCAGCGACGACGTGGAAACGGTCGAGGGCAACCTGTACTTCCCGCGCGCCAGCGTCGACATGAGCCTGCTCGAGCCCAGCACGACCGCATCCACCTGTCCCTGGAAGGGCGCGGCACAGTACTTCCACCTGCGCGTCGGCGACACGCGCATCGAGGACGCCGCCTGGTCGTATCCGGAGCCGAAGCCCGCGGCGCAGGCGATCGCCGGCCACCTGGCGTTCGACATCCGGCGGGGACTCGAGGTCGGCTGAGCCCCACCCCCGGTCGTCACGACGGCTCGGGCGCCGATCCGGGCGACGCGCTGTCGCGGATGTGCGCTTCGAGCTCCGCGTCCGACTCGAACGCGAACGCGTCGGGCGAGGACGGGTCGTCGAGCAGCTGCCCTGCCGCGAGCACGCCGGCGGCGCTCCACGTCTGGCGCAACCGAGCGTAACGGCCCACCAGGCCGCCCAGCGGACCGTCGTAGTACTCCGGCCAGTCGTCGCGTCGGAGCCGCTCGGCGCCGCGCGCGACGGCGTCCCGCAGCCAGTCCACGTCGCCGACGCGCCTGCCGGCCTGCGCCAGCGACCACATCAGGAACGGCCAGCTGCCACCGTTGTGGTAGGACCATGCCCGGTTCTTGGGGTCGGCCCCGGTGACCATGCGCCAGGCGTCGTTCTCGAGGGCGGGGTGGACCAGCTTCATGGGAACGACGCCCAGCAGGTCCTCCTGGTGCGCTTCCACCAGCGCGAACAGCGCCCGTCCCTGCTCCTCGGTCGCCAGCCCGCCGGCCACGGCCAGCAGGTTGCCGAGCGCGAAGAAGCGGAAGTCCATCCGTGCGGGGCCGAGGTTGCCGGCGAAGTAGCCGCCGCCCCGCTGGAGCCAGCGCATCGCCCAGGTGGGGATGGTGTCGGGGTAGATGTTGAAGCGGTTGGACGCGCTGTCGCCGAACTGCTCGACGCCGAAGCGGTACAGCGCGCCCAGCCGCTCCTCGTCCAGCCAGTAGCTCCATCGGACGTGCCAGCCGAGCTGGCCCAAGCGACGCAGCACGGCCGGCTGCATCGCGTGGTCGCTCGGGAGCAGCTCGCGCGCCGCCCGGAGCGCCGCGAAGAACAGGGCCTGCACGTCCAGCGGATGGCCGTACACGCCCATGCGGCGGTCGATCATGCCGGCGCCGTCGGGCACGAGCAGGGTCGGCACCATCTCGAAGCGGGGCGCGAGGTAGAGGCGGAGGATGCGCTCGATCGCCTCGATCGTCTCGGGCTCCCGCGTGAGCGCCCGGTCGCCGGCGGCGCGCTGGTAGGCGCGCAGCACCAGCAGCCACCACAGCGCGGCGTCCACCGGCGTGACGCGGGCGATCGCCCGCTGACCGTAGTCCGCCACCACGCGCTCGCCGTTCTCGGCCGCGTCGATTCGGAACGAGGCCGGCATCAGGCCGGGGCTGGGTCGGACGCAGTCGATGTCGTGATCGTGCGCCTGCAGCGAGCGCAGGGTCGTCAGGAAACCCCGAACGATCTCGTGGTCGCCGCGCCCCAGCAGCGCCGCGGCCGCCACCGCGAAGTCGCGCGTGAAGCACTCACGGTAGTTGAGACCATCGTCGGCCGTGTCCTCGACGCTGGCGCACAGGCCGATCGGCGCCCCACGCAGGTGCATCCGACCGGCGTCGAGCACCGACCAGGCGCTCTCGACCACGTCGGCGGGGAGGAGCTCAGCCACGACCGCAACGCCCGCCGCCGTCGCTGGTCACGCCGCTCGTCCGGTCTCGGAACGGCACGAACAGGCCTCCCCCGTAGCCGATCGGCCAAATTACCGTCATGACGCCAACGCTACCGCGCCGGCCCCGCTGTAGGCGCCGACCAGCAACGCCAGGACCATCAGCTGCGCAAGGAGACGAACGCATGGCACGACCGTGCGCACCGACGTCTCGAGCCCTCCCCCGCTCTCCCTACGGCTCGTACGCCCCGCTGCTGGCCGCGGCGGTCATCCGCGCCCGCTCGAGGAAGGCTCGCTGGGCCCGCTCGACGTTCGCGGACTCCCCACGCCACGCCTGCTGCGGCGCCGACTGCAAGCCACGGCCGTAGGAGAACGTCAGGCGCCAGGGCGCGCCGACGTCCCACGCCATGCGGTTGATCGCGTCGAGGTTGACGGTCGCCTCCTCGTCGCCCTGACCGCCCGACAGGAAGGCGACGCCAGGGACCGCAGCGGGAACCGTGCGCAAGAAGCAGGTGAGCGTCATCTCGGCGACGGTCTCCGGTCCGGCCCGGTCGCTGGCCTCGGAGCCCGACAGCACCATGTTCGGCTTCAAGATCATCCCCTCGAGGTCCACCCCCTGCTGCGCGAGCTGATGGAAGACCTCGCGCAACGTCGCCTCGGTCGCATCGAAGCAGGCATCGATGTCGTGGTCGCCGTCCATCAGCACCTCGGGCTCGACGATCGGTACCAGCCCCGCCTCTTGCGCCAACGCTGCGTAGCGCGCAAGGGCGTGCGCGTTCACGTCCACGGCGTAGCCGGTGGGACGATCGTCACCGATATGCAGCACCGCGCGCCACTTCGTGAACCGCGCGCCCAGGTCACGGTACTCGGCCAGCCGCTCTCGCAGGCCGTCGAGGCCCTCGGTGACCGTCTCGTCGGGCGCGCCGGCCAGCGGCTTGGCGCCGGCGTCGACCTTGATGCCCGGGATCACCCCGCGACGCTGCAGCAGCTCCACGAACGGCGTGCCGTCCGCCGTCCGCTGCCGGATCGTCTCGTCGAACAGGATGACCCCGCTCACGTACGACTCGAACCCCTCGGTGGTGAACAGCAGCTCCCGGTAGGCGCGACGGTTCTCCTCCGTGTTCTCGACACCGATGGGCTCGAACCGGCGCCCGATGGTGCCGTTGCTCTCGTCCGCCGCGAGGATGCCCTTGCCCTCGACCATCAGGTCTTCGGCCGTGCTCCAGAGGCCTTGAATGCGTTCGATCTCGTTGTCCATGAGGGGCTCCCTTTCCGTGCGGCGAGAGGCGGGCGGCGCTTCGGTGCGGTCTTCGTCGAGGATAGCCCTCGCCCGAACGAGCACCGGCGCACGCCCGTCGCTTGGCACCTCCATGCGACTGGGCCAGCCGTCTCGGCAGGAACGTCGAGCCGGCGATCCGGCGTCAGAACAGATCGTCTGCCAACGGCTCGTTGATCCGGACGTCCTCGTAACGGATGGTGGCGATGCGCTCGGCGTCCGATCCCTGCAGCCGGTAGAGGACGGCGTTGCGGCCGACCGCGGGACTGCCGGCCACGGGTTCGTCGAACACCATCGCCATGGTGCCTTCGCTGCTGTCGCTGACCACCGCGAGCAGCCCTCCGGCGTCGCCGAACACGAAACGCGTCGCCTCGCCCTGGTCCAGGCCCGCCACTCGCGCCTCGCCCCGCACGGTCACCTGATCGCCCGAGACGACGTCGGCGTACGAGACGGCGCCGTCGAAACTGGCGGACTCGATGCCCGCGAGCGGGTCGTTCGGATCGCCGGCGAAGATGTCGCCGAACTGCTCGCCCAGCTCGGGCGGCAGGGGCACGGTCATGCCGCTCACGATCATCTGCATCTGCCCGTCGGCGACCACGATCGTGGCGCTCATGCCGGGCGCGACCTCGGTGTCGATCCGGGCGCGCCTGCCGGCGTAATCGATGACGGTCCGACTCCGCACCTCGGTGCCGCCCTGGGCGTCCAGCGTCATGACGGTGGTCTGATCGAGGGTCTCGATCGTGTCGACCGTGGTGGGCTGCAGGCCGGCGAGCAGCTCGCGAGCACGATCGTCGATCTGCGCCGTCGCGATCGAACCCAACGTCGCGAAGGCGACGAGGAGGGTGACGAGACGGATGACGTGGAACGGTCGCGGGTGGTTCGTCGTTGGTGTCGGCATGCGTCATGCTACCGGTCGAGGCGGCTGCGGTTCCAACGACCCGTCGCACCGCAGCCGATCACATCGTCACCGTGTCGGTGGCCATCGGCCGCCCCGGAGGAGCTTCCCGGTGTGATATCGTAGAAGGCGTCGATGATACTATGCCTACGCGGAACGCGCCATCGGGCCGCTTCGTGCTCCGTCTACCACCCTGGCTGCACGAGTCCCTACGCGCAGACGCGGCCGACTCGGGGCTTTCACTGAACGAATATTGCGTGCGTGCCTTGACGACGCCGGGCCGGATCCACGGGACCGGGTGCCAAGGTGGCAGCGCGAGCGCTCGAGCTGTTCGGGCCACAGCTCGTGAGCGTCATCGTGTACGGCTCGTGGGCGCGCGGGGAGGCGACCGCAGCCTCCGACATCGACCTCCTCGTCGTGCTCGAAAGCACGACGCCCATCACGCGCGCGACGTACCACGCGTGGGATCGTGACCCGATCGACCACGATGGCCACGCCGTCGAGGTCCACTTCGTCACCGTTCCCGCCTTGGACGACGAACCGGGAACGGTGTGGCTCGAGGCCGCCCTCGACGGCATCGTGGTGTTCGACCGAGACCAACGGCTCAGACGCTACCTAGCCCGAGTGCGCCACGGAATCGCCAGCGGCACGGTCGAACGGCGGCGAGCGCACGGCCAACCGTACTGGACGGTCGCGAGCTGATGCGCAACCTCGACCTGCGTTCGACTACGTAGCGCGCGCGCTCGAACTCGGACGCCATCGCTGTCTGTCGGCCAGAGCTGGGCGACTCGTCCGTGAGTCGCAGAGGCGTCGAGCTCATCCTCAGCCCTGCTGGGCAATCGCCTTCGAGGCCGGGTCCGCGACGTCGGTTGCCACGGCGGCACGCGATAGATCGTCGACGGTCGCTCGCAGTTCATCGATGGCGCGCAGACGTCTTGCGACAGCTGCGCGCGACCGCGAACTCGCCTTCTACGGCGGCGAGGACCTGTCGCCTGGCGCGTGCTACGCTCAAGCGAATGCGGATCGCTGCCCTCGCGTCGGCCCGCTGTGTCGTGCGAACTGGACCGGCGCATGTCACTGGCGCGACCTGTAACTCCGTCGAGCACCGCGACACCGTGTCAGGTCGGCCGTTGCGTTCCTCATGCGCACGAGCCTACGGCACGCCAGCGATTGGCGATGGCGAACGCCGAGCCGCCGGCACCTACACGACCGCGCGGTAGCCTGGCCACACCGCACCTGGGCGTGCACCCATGCGCTGATCGCGTCGCGCTCCGAGGTAGGAGGCCGCCATGAAGTACCGCCGTTTGGGCTCGACCGAGTTCCCCGTCTCCGTCGTCGGCATCGGAACCTGGCAGTTCGGGGGCGAGTGGGGCCGCGACTACGAGGTAGCCGAGGTGCGAGCCATCCTGGACCGGGCCCGCGAGCTGGGCATCAACCTCCTCGACACCGCCGAGTGCTACGGCGACCACCTCTCCGAACGGCTGATCGGAGAAGCCATCGAAGGCCGCCGCGACGAGTGGTTCGTCGCCACCAAGTTCGGCCACCGCTACACGGGCGACTTCCAGCGGGATCAGCTGTGGACGGCGGACGACGTCCTCCGGCAGCTGGACGCCTCGCTGCAGGCGCTTAGGACCGACTACGTGGACCTCTACCAGTTCCACTCCGGCAGCGACGAAGCGTTCGACGATCCGGAGCTGTGGCAGGCGCTGGCCGACCAGGTGAAGGCGGGACGCATCCGCCACCTGGGGATCTCGATCGGCAAGAACGACAACGTGCATCAGACGCGCCACGCGCGCGACGTGGGGGCCGAGGCGATCCAGGTGGTCTACAACCGGCTGGACCGCACGCCCGAGCAGGACGTCTTCCCCGCCTGCCAGAGCCACGACCTGGGCGTGCTGGCCCGCGTGCCGCTGGCCAGCGGGTACCTGAGCGGCAAGTACCGGCCCGACGCCACCTTCGACGACGCGAGCGACGTCCGCTCCCGGCACGACCCGGAGGACGTCCAGCGCAAGCTCGAGGAGGCCGAGCGCATTCGCCGCGAGGAGGTGCCCGACGGGGTCGACATGGCCACCTGGGCGCTGGCGTGGTGCCTGCAGCACCCGGCCGTCAGCTGCGTCATCCCCGGCTGCAAGAGCGTCCAGCAGGTCGAAGCCAACGCGAAGGCGGCCGAGCTCGACCTGGTGCGCGACGACCATCCGCAGGCGGTGGTCCTCGCTTAGCTGGCGATTTCCTCGCTACCTCGCCGCAGTCCGGCCTGGTCGGCGACGCGGGGGCCACTCGGTAGCTCCGGTTGGCGCCCGACCTCGCCCGGCCGACCCCGTCCGGCCGACCCCGTCCGGCCGACATCGCCTATGCGAGCCCGTCAGGCCAAGCGCCGAGCGCGGTGGTATGCGCGGCCCTCCACAGGTGGTGGTCGAACGTCGCCACCGTGACGCGCTCACCCGCCATGTCCTGCCAGAAGAGCGCCGCGGCGAGGTGGACGGCGTCGTAGCCGCGCAATCCATGGTCCCAAGCGACGCCAGCGGCACGGGCGACGAGCATCTCCGTCATTTGTAGGCGCGCGAGCGCCGTCCACTCGTCGGCGAACGCCCGCAGCGCCTCCTCGGCCTCGCGATGCGGCACGACCTTCATGCGGCTGGCCTTGGCGAGTGCAGCAGCCACCTCGGCGCGGCTGATGATCGACGTGCCGACCACCGAAGCCGCGTCGACGAGCGAGGCGACCTCGTCGGAGCCTGTCTCGGCCACGTAGCGCTTGACGAGCGCGCTGGCGTCGAGGTAGACGATCACTCGCGGTCTTCGATGAGCAGGTCGGCCACGCTGCGCGGTCCGCGGGTGCGCGCCAAGGGTGCGGTGCGCGGGAGCCGCCGCTCGTCCCACTGCAACCAACCGCTTCGCATCATGGCGTCCATACGGTCCTCGATCGGCGCCACGACGGGGACGATCCGTCCGATGGGAACGCCTCGCTCGGTGATCACGACGGCCTCCCCGGTCTTTGTGAGCCGCAGGTAATGAGAGAGGCGCGCCTTGAGTTCGCGAACGTTGACGGTGATCTGTTTCATCGCCCCTCCCGGTGCCAGATGGCCTAACGTGACTACATCGTATCACGTTGTAGTCACTCTCGGATCGGTCCGCAGCGCGACACACGGGTCGACAGACGGCGGTCGACACGGCGACGTGCGCACTCGCGTCGGGCCTTGCAACACCCGGCCGTCAGCTGCGTGGTCCCCGGCTGCAAGAGCGTCCAGCAGGTCGAAGCCAACGCGAAAGCGGCCGAGCTCGACCTGGTGCGCGACGACCATCCGCAGGCGGTGGTCCTCGCTTAGCTAGCGACCATCCTGAGTACGGCCGACCCGCGACCCGTCACGTCGGATCGACCCTGCCCGCGCCATACTGAAGGATGACCCAAGCACCGCGCACCCCTCCCTACGTGCTCCATGCCGACCTCGTCCACCGCCTGTCGCCCGTGCCCACCGGCGAGATCGTCAGCGAGCTCCTCCACCACGACGATCACGTGAAGGTGACGCTGTTCGGCTGCGCCGATGGAGAGCAGCTCTCGCACCAGATCGCGAGCCGCTCGTTCATCCTCCAGGTCCTCGCGGGCGAGGTGAGGTTGGTGCTCGACGGCAAGGTCGTCGTCACCGGCGCCGGCAGCTGGATGCGCATGGCGCCCGGACCGCACGACCCGATCACCGCGGTGGGCGAGGCGATCCTGCTCCTGACCCTGCTGAAGGACTGAGAAGCGGGCCGCAGCTCGAGTGCCGCACGCCCGACGTGCGAGCTCGTACCGCGCGGTGGGCGAATCCGTGCCTGACATGAGGTTCTCCAAGGGGTAGCCGTTCATGGGCGATCGGTGAAGACCGACCGCGAACGTGGACCACCCCGGAACGGAGCACCATGACACGACCCAGTAACCCACCCAACAGGACACCCACCGAGCCGCCCGTCCGGACACCCATCGTCTACGACGACGATCAGCTGCCACGGGGCCGGTCCTCGTGGGGTGCGATCATCGCCGGCGTCGTCGCAGCCTTCGCCGTGATGCTGGTTCTCGAAGTCCTCATGATCTGGTTGGGCCTGTCGGCCATCGATCCGACCCGTGAATCGAACCCGTTCGCCGGCCTTGGAACCAGCGCGGCGATCAGCTACCTCGTGATCTTGGCGGTCGCTCTGTTCGTCGGCGGTCTGGTCACCGGTCGGCTGGCCAACCGCGTCAACGGATCCGACGTCTTCTGGCACGGCTTCCTCACCTGGGCCGTGTTCACGCTCGGCAGCCTCTGGTTCGCGTTCACCGCGGCGGGCGTGCTGGTCAGCGGCACCCTGGGTGTCGTCGGGAACGCGGTCGGCGCCGTAGGCGGTGGCATTGCCGCGGTCGCGCCCGACCTCGCCGAGACCCAGGCGATGGTCGAGGACCAGCTGGCGCTCTCCGACGACGTCCTCGACGAGGTCGAACCGCTCTGGACCGATCCGGACGCGCAACAGGAGTTCACCGACCTGATCACCCAGATCTTCGGCGACGGGAACGCGACGATCGACGGCGCGGACCGCCAGGACATGATCGAACTTCCTGGCCGAGAACTCCGAGCTCACCGAGACCGCAATCGAGTCACGCGTCGACAGCTGGATCCAGCGCTTCGAGGAGGCGCAGGCGAGGCTGGCCGAGCTCGAGGAAGACCTTCGCATCGCCGGCGAACAGGCGGCGGAAGCCCTGGCGAACGCGGCGATGTGGGCGTTCTTCAGCCTGATCGTGGGTGTGCTGATCACCTGGCTCGGAGCTAGGACGGGCGCCCCCAGCTCGCGAGCCGCGACGACGCGAGCCTAGGGCCCAAGGCTTCGCAGCTACGGCGTGGGCGGTCGGGGCGCGATGGAGATCGTCGCCTTGCCCTCGAGCACCGCCCGACCGGTCCCGCCCGATGACGCACGAGCCCCGAACGCCGGATCTGACCCTAGATTCCTCGCCGGGGCTCACGCGTTCCGGTCATGTCCGCGGCGGACCGAACAAGCACGCCGTTGACGAGCGGTAACGCACGGCCTATTCTTTAGGAACGTTACCGAATGATTCGGGAAGGACGCCATGCGCGCCCCGCGCAGCCACTACCCCGGACGGCCGTCCAAGATCCGCGCCTACAACCGCTGGCGCGTCATGAAGGCCGTGCGGGACCGGGGCGCCCTCACACGCGCGGACCTCGCCCGACTTCTGCACGTCAGCAAGGTCACGGCGTCGGCAGTCGCCGCCGGGCTGATCGAGAACGGACAGCTGATCGAGGCCGAGAGGGCCGGGTCGGGCGTCGGCCGCAAGCCGGGCGTGTTGCGGCTGAGCCCCACGCTGGGCAGGGTCCTCGCCTTCGACATCGACGCTCACGAGGTGCGCGCCACGATGTCCGACCTGCGCGGCGAGGCCCTGCAGGGAAGCGCCACGCCGCCCTCGGCGTTCGCGACGGCCGACGATCTCGAGGGACTGCTGGGGGACCTCACGCGCACCATCCGCGAGGCGGCGGACCGCGACGACGCTCCCCTCCGCCATGTCTCGATCGCCGTTCCCGCCAGCGTCGACCGCGACGGGCGACTTACGAACGCGGGCGTGCCCCGCTACCTGGAGGGAAGCCGCTTCGGAGCCGCGCTGCGCGAGCGCCGACCCGACGTGCCCGTGCTGTTGGTGAACGACATGAACGCCGCCGCCCTCGCCGAAAGGCGACACGGCGCCGCGAACGACTGGAACGACTTCGCCCACCTCGGGATCCGCCACAGCGGCATCGGCATGGGGCTGATGCTCGACGGAACCGTGCACCGGGGTCGCGCCGGACAGGCCGGCGAGATCGGCCTGCTCCGTTTGGACCGCCGCTTCGAGAACCTCGACGCGGTGTTCGCCAACGATGGAAAGGAGGCATTGCACGAGCTGACGACCGTCCTGGCCACCACGTTCACGTTGCTCGACCTCGAAGGGTTCGTCCTGCACGCCGACGTCCCGCGGGGCAGGACGTGGCTGGCAGAGCTCGAGGAACGACTGTGCGAGGTGGCGCCTTACGAGGTCCCGCTCCGCTCCAGCCGGCTCGGGCCCTTCGCGCCCCTCCACGGCGGCCTCGCCATGGCCCTGGACGCCGCGTGGGCTTCGATCGAACGAGACGTGACGGGCGTCGCGCCCGCCGCGCCGTGAGGAGATCCGCATGAGACATCCGTTCCGACTGTTGGCCTCGATGCTCGCCATGTTCGGCTTCGCCGCTGCGCAGGACGTCACCCTCGACGCTCTGTTCATGCAGCAGGCCGCCTACTCGAACGACGACATCCGCAACATGACCGCCGAGTTCGAGGCGGATCACCCCGGGGTCACCGTCGACCTCGAGTTCGTCTCCTACGAGGCGCTTCACAACAAGATCGTCACCGCGGCCGCCGCGGGGACAGGCGGCTACGACGTCGTGCTGTTCGACGTGATCTGGCCGGCCGAGTTCGCCGAGTACGACATCCTCGTCGACCTGACCGACCGTATCCCGCAGGAAACGATCGACGCCGTCGTTCCCGGCGCGTGGACGACCGTCATGAGCGAGGGTCGCTACTACGGCATGCCGTGGATCCTCGACACCAAATACCTGTTCTTCAACCGGGACATGATGGCCGAAGCCGGCTTCGATGCCCCGCCGACCACCTGGCAGGAACTGCTCGATCAGGCCCAGGCCATCAAGGACATGGGCATCGTCGAGTACCCGATCGTCTGGAGCTGGGGCCAGGCCGAAGCCATGGTGTGCGACTACACCACGCTGCTCTCCGCCTACGGCGGCGACTTCTTCGAAGGGGCCGAGCCGGTATTCCAGCAAGACGGCGGGCTCGAGGCGTTGCGCTTCATGACCGACTCGCTCGACGCCGGCCTGAGCAACCCCTCCTCGACCGAGTCGCTCGAAGAGGACGTCCGGCGCATCTTCTCCTCCGGAGAGGCAGCCTTCGCCCTCAACTGGACGTACATGTACAACCTCGCCAACGACCCGGCCGAGTCGCAGGTGGCTGGCCAGGTCGGCGTCGCCCCCGCGCCCGGCGTCGAAGGTGTGTCGGAGTTGTCGGCCATGAACGGCTCGATGGGCCTCGGCGTGACGACGAGCTCCGAGCATCCGAACCTCGCCTACGAGTACGTCGCGTACCTCACCAGCCGCCCCGTTCAGGAGCGCTTCGCTCGCCTGAGCCTGCCGATCTGGGAAGCGTCGTACGACGAGCCCGCCGTGGTCGAGGGCCAGGAGGACCTGGTCGCCGCCGCCAAGCAGGCGCTCGGCGCCATGTACCCGCGTCCGCTGATGGTCCAGTACCCCGAGTTCTCGACCGTGTTGCAGGAGCAGCTCCAGCGCGCGCTCCTCGACCAGGCCAGCCCCGAGGAGGCGCTCCAGGCGACCGCCGAGCAGGTCCGCGAGCGCGACCTGCGTTGAGCTGACGCGGAGGAACGACCATGGCCCGCACGAACCGGCTGACGGCATGGCTGCTGCTGCTCCCCGCCCTCGTGATCGTGGGCGGCGTGGTGGGCTATCCGTTCCTCCGCACCCTCTACATCGGTTTCTTCGACGCCCACCTGCTCGGCGGGGTCCGTGGCTGGGTCGGGCTCGACAACTACCGCCAGGCGGTCGCGAGCGACCAGTTCGCGGCCGCCCTCGTTCACACCCTCCACTTCGCCGTGCTGTCGGTGAGCCTCGAGGTGGTGCTCGGCGTCGCCGTGGCGCTGTTCCTGAACCGGAGCTTCGTCGGCCGGCGCCTGCTGCGGGCGCTGCTGATCCTGCCCCTGGCCCTGCCGACCATCGTGAACGGCATCATGTGGCGCTGGATCTACAACCCCGAGTACGGAGCGCTGAACGCGTTGATGACGCAGTCGGGGATCCTGAACGCCTACCGGAGCTGGCTGGGCGAGCCCGGCCTGGCGATGAACATGATCGTGCTCGCGGACGTCTGGAAGAACTTCCCGCTGGTGACCCTGCTGGTGCTGGCGGCGCTGCAGACCGTCCCCGTCGACCTTCACGACGCGGCCCGCGTCGATGGCGCCAACCCCTGGCAGCGATTCTGGACCATCACCCTCCCCGGCATCCGGCCCGCTCTGCTGGTGGCGCTGGTGCTGCGCACCGTGGAGGCCCTCAAGGTATTCGACATCATCTACGTCATGACCCGCGGGGGCCCGGCGAGCTCGACCAAGACGCTGTCGTTCCTGGTGTACGAACAAGCGTTCAGCTTCCTTCAGGTCGGTCAGGCGGCCGCCTACGCCTTCCTCACCGTCGCCATCATCATGGTGTTCGTCGCGCTCTACATCCGTCTGATCCGCTCGCAGGGGGTGGGAGGATGACCACCCGGCACCGCGCGATCGAGCGCATCCTCACCTACGCCGCCGCGATCCTGCTTGCCGCCTTCCTGCTGGCGCCGTTCGCGTGGCTGGCGATCTCCAGCCTGACGCCGCTGTCCGAGCTGATCGCCAAGCCGCTGCGCTGGATCTCCCCCGCCATGGACCTCTCCCGCTACCGCACGATCTTCTTCAGCCCGGAGGGTCTTAACTTCCGCTTCGCGTTGCGCAACAGCACGCTGGTCGCGCTGATCGCCACCTCCATCAGCCTGGTGGCGGGCATGCTGGGCGCGTACGCGCTGTCCCGGTTCCCGAGTCGGCGCCGGAGCGGCGTGCTCTATCTGATGCTGGCCACCTATATGACGCCACCGGTGGCGGTGCTGCTGCCGCTATACCTGATCCTCGGCCAGGCCGGCCTGCACGACACGGTTCTTGGCCTGGCGCTGGTGTACACCTCGTTCCTGACGCCGTTCCTGACGTGGATCCTGAAGGGGTTCTTCGACGCGATCCCGCCGCAGGTCGAGGAGGCCGCGCTGGTCGACGGCGCTTCGCGCCTCGGGGCGCTGTGGCACGTGACGCTGCCGCTGTCGCTCCCGGGCGTGATCACGGCCGTGCTGTTCGGCGTGATCCTCACCTGGGACGAGTTCCTCTACGCCCTGATCTTCACCTCCTCGACCGCGTCGAAGACGCTCCCCGTCGCCATCGCCGAGTTCACCTCCCGCCACGCGGTCGACTTCGGACTGATGGCGGCCGGCGGTATCCTCGCCGCGCTGCCCCCGGTGCTGCTGGCGTTCGCCCTGCAGCGCTACCTCGTCGCCGGCCTGACCGCCGGCGGGATCAAGGGATAGGTGCCCCGTGGATGCGACGCGCGAGCTGTGGCGCGAAATCCTAGGCCAGCCGGACGCCGTCCAGCGCGTGCTGGACGACCCGGACCTCCGGTCCGGCCTCGATGCCCTGGCCGCCGAGGTACGCGCCAGCGGCGAGCTGCTGCTGTCCGGCATGGGCGCCTCGCTGCACGCCGCCGAGGCGGTCGCCAGCCTGCTGCGCCGCCAGGGCGTCCGCGCCTGGACGCTGCCGACCTCCGAGCTGTTGCATTACGGCGCTTCGTTGCCGGTCGCTCCGCTGCTGCTGATCTCGCAGTCCGGCGCCTCCGCCGAGATCGTCCGCCTGCTCGAGCGGCGCCCCGAGGGCGTCCACGGCCTGACCCTCGACCCCGACGGTCCGCTGGCCGCTCACGGCGGCCTGGTGATGCCGGGCGGTCCGGAACGGGCGTTCGCGGCCACCCGCTCGTTCACCAGTACCGTCGCCGCGCTGGCGATGCTCGCACGCGAGCTGGGCGTTGCCGTCGACCTAGACGGCATGCCCGCCACGCTGCGCTGGGCGCTCGACCAGGAGGAGCAGGTCGCGCCGCTGGTCGAGGCGTACCGCGAGCCGAGCGCGCTGTTCTTCACCGGCCGCGGCCCGCTTCACGGCCTGGCGAACTACGCCGCGTTGCTGGTCATGGAGCTGTGCCGACTGCCCGCCGCCGGGATCGAAGCGGCCCAGCTCCGGCACGGACCGCTGGAGGTCGGCGGGCCGGATATCGTCGTCACCACCTTCGCAGCGGAGGGAGCGACCCGCGACCTGATCGACCGCCTGGCCCGTGACGTGGCCGCCACCGGTGCCCGCAGCGTCCTGCTGGACGCGTCGCGGCGCGACGCCAGCGGCGACGCGAGTGGCCACGCGGCCGGCGATGGTGCGATCGACGACGACGGCCGCGCCCGTACTGCGCTGGCCGCTCCAGCCGCTGCCGGAGGCCGACGCGATCGCACCCCTGGCCATCCCCTGCCAGCTGGCCGCCTACCGCGTCGCGCAGCTGCGCGGCATCGCCCCCGGCGTGCCGCTGCGCTCGTCGAAGGTCACGCGTGACGAGTGAGCCGCTCCACCTGATCGGCAACGTCAACCTCGACGTGGTGATGGGCCCGCTGGCCAGCTGGCCCCGCATGGGGACCGAGGTCTTCCTGGGCGAAAACGAGGTCCGCGCCGGCGGCGCGGCCGGCAACGCGGCCTTGGCGCTGCGGGCCCTCGGGACGCCTGTCCGGGTCCACGCCTCGCTGGGACGCGACCTGTTCGGCGACCTGCTCGCAGGCGAGCTGGGCGCGCTGGCCGTCGGGCTGGACCGCGTTCCCCTGGACACCGCCTACTCGGTCGGCATCACCCACCCGAGCGGCGAGCGCACCTTCCTCACCCACCTGGGCCACCTCGAGGCGTTCGACGTCGCGGCCGCGCAGCGGCGCCTGCTCGAGGCGCCGCCGAGCCGCGTTCTACTGTGCGGGTACTTCCTGCTCCCGCCGCTACGGGCCGCCGCCACCGTCGACCTGCTGCGCGCCGCCCAGGCGCGCGGCCACGTCACGCTGCTCGACACCGGCTGGCCCAGCGACGGGTTCGGGCCGGAGGTTCGGGGCGAGCTCGCCGAGCTGCTGCCCTGGCTGGACGTCGTCCTCCCGAACGAGCTCGAGGCGACGGCCTGGACCGGGCACGACGACGTAGACGGGGCGATCGAGGCGTTCGCGAAGCAGGGCGTCCAGGCGGTGGTGAAGCGCGGGCCGGACGGGGCCTCCTGGTGGCAGGACGGCGGGGTGCGGCACCGTGCGGCGCCCCGCGTCGACGTCGCCGACACGATCGGCGCCGGCGACGCGTTCAACGCCGCGTTCCTGGCGGCGCGCCAACGCGGTCGGGACACGGGAGAGGCGGTCGCCGCCGCGATCGACTATGCGAGCCGGGTCGTGGCCACGCGGCCGCGGCGCTACCCGACCGATCTACGCACGTCCCGGCCCGGTTCGACATGAACCTGCAGGTCGCCTGAGCCGACGGCTGCCGTTCACGCAGTCGCCCGGACGACCGGGCTCGCGATGCAGCGAGGCCGCGCATCGGCCCGCACGTATCGTCACAGCCGCGCGCAAGAAGCCGCCCGAGTAAGGAGAGGATTCGATGGGCACGTTGGTCGAGCTGGCCCCAGGGTGTGGCGGCTGCCGCGGCTGCTCAAGGCGCTCGCGGGCCGTCGCGTCACCGCGCACGTCCTGACGCACGCGCATCCCGACCACCAGGGGGCCTCGGCCGCCCTGTGCTCGGCGCGCTCGGTCCCGCTGCGGTGCGGTGTTCGCGACCTCGAAGCCACCGAGCGTGCGACCTTCGCGGATCGGTTCCACGGGCCTCGCCGGCCGCTGTTCAAGGCGGCGGAGTGGCTGGGCGGTCCTGGGCATCCTGTCGAAGGCACCCTGCGCGAGGGCGACGCCGTCGCCGACTTCGAGGTGATCGAGACGCCCGGGCACACGCCGGGCCATATCTCGCTCTGGCGCGAATCCGATCGGGTCATCGTCCTGCGTCCGCGCCTCGTCTGCTTCGGGCACGGACCGCCCCTGGCCGACCGGCGACCGGTTCGCCCGCTGGGCGCCGCCCTGTAGGTCGACGCCGCCGCTCCGTCCGCAGCCGTCACGCCCCGGCGGCGACCACCCCGCCATGATGGGAGCGGAGGTGCGACGTGGTGGTACTGCAGACGGTCGTGGGGATCGTGCTCCTCGTCATCGTGGGCGTGCTGGCGTGGAGCGCGATCGAGCCGTACACCATCGATCGTCAGTCCCTCGAGGTCACGCTTCCGCACCTGCCGGACGCGTGGGACGGCCGCGTCGTCGCGGTGATCGCCGACACGCAGGTAGGCATGCGGCTGGCGAACATCTCGACCATCCGACGGATCGTCGCCGAGCTGGTCGAGCGCCGACCAGCGGTCGTGCTGATGGCGGGCGACTTCGTCTACGAGGCCCAGCGCGACCCCGAGGGGATCGCACGCCGCTCGGCCGAGCTGCTGGCCCCGCTGGTGGAGGCGGGCCTGCCGGTGTACGCCGTGTTGGGAAACCACGACTACGCCATGCCCAGCCGCGACGTCGAACCCGACGAGCGCGTGGCCGAAGCGGTGTGGGAAGCCGCCGAGGGCGTCGGCATCCGAATGCTGGAGAACGAGACGCTGCCGCTGACCCTGCCTGAAGACGGCGAGCCACGGCAGGAGGCCGAGACGCTGTACCTGGCCGCCATCGGGGCGCACGTGCCGGGCCGCGACCGCCCCGTCGAGACGTTGGCGCAACTGCCGGCCGAGGCCGCCCGCATCGTGATGATGCACCACCCCGACTCGTTCGATGCTTTGTCCGCCTCCACCGCGCCGCTGGCGGTGGCCGGCCACACCCACGGCGGTCAGTTCCGCATTCCGTTCACGCCGCAGTGGACCTGGATGACCTTCACGGAGGACGACACCGTGCACCCGAGCGGCTGGATCCCCGACTTCGGCGCCGAAGGCAACCGCCTCTACGTCAATCGCGGTATCGGCTTCAGCGTCCTGCCACTTCGGTTGAACGCCCCGCCGGAGATCACCTACCTGACGCTGCGAAAGCCCGCCGCGGAAAGCGGCGCCTCTACGCCGTAGGGCAACGACTCGCGAGTGGCAGATACCTGGGCGGCGCGTGACGGGAGCGCCAGGGGCAGAGACGGCCGCTGCTATCGTGGATCATGCGTATGACGCAAGGACGGCCCGCCCGCGCGCAGACCCGTCGCCAGGGCGCCGTACGTCGGCTGCGAGCATGACGGCTTCACCGACGCCCTTACCCAGCCTCACGTCCGTGGCGCGTCTGGCCAGCAGGGCGACCGACGTTCCCGGCCTCGCGCGCGCTGTGCTCGAACCGCTTGGCCGCCTCGGTGTGCCGCTAGCGGTGCGCGCCCCGTTCCACGGCACCGGCGAAGGCATGGTCATCTGCGCCTTCTACGCCGACCTCGAGGATGGATGCTTGCGCGAGCACGTGCAGGCCGGATTCGACAGCGCCATGCTCGCTGGCCTCGGCGACACGGAGCCGACACGGATCGATGCGGCACGCCTCCGTGCCGCCGGTCCTGGCGTGCCCGACTGGGCCGGCTCGGGTTTGTGGCTACCGAACGCCGAGGATGATGCGGTATACCGCGGCCTGGTCGTGGTCGCGCCCTCGCCCGACGACTTGGACACGCGTCTGGCCACTTGGCTCGAGGTCGCGTCGTCGATCGTCGCGGGCCATGCCGCGCGGCTCGTTGCCACGACGTCGGGCGCCCGAGACGCGATCCTCTCAGGCGCTGTCGACGGCTCGGCCGCGCACGGCTCGGCTGGACGCGACGCGACCACGGCCGGCGGGGCGCCGACACCGCAGCCGTCCGAGAGGCGCATCGACGTGTCGAATCGCGGCTTCAGGGCGCTGATCGAGCACAGCCACAGCGCCACCCTGCTCGTCGACCCGCAAGCGACGATCCTCTACGCCAGTCCCGCCGCCGAGCGAATATTGCAGGTGCCGGCCGCGCTCCAGCTGGGCCAGTACGCCATGGGGTTGATTCACCCGGACGACGTGGACGCCGTTCAGGAGCGCCTCGAACGCGCCCTGGAGGCACCCGGCGCGGTCTTCGAGAGCCGGGTGCGCATCCACCGAGCCGACGGCGCATGGCGATGGATCGACGTGACCATGACCAACCTGCTCTCGGAGCCCACCGTGGGAGCGCTCGTGGTGAACTACCTCGACGTCACCGAGCGCGTCGTGGCCGAACAGGCGCTGGAGAGCCGCGAGCGCCACTGGCGAGCGCTGCTCGCGAACAGCAGCGACGTCATCGCACGAATCGATGCGCAGGGCACGATCTTGTACGCCAACGACGCCTTCGCGTCGGCGACGGGTCATGCGCTCGACGACGTGATGGGCCGCTCCGCGCTCGAGTGGGTCCATCCGGACGACGCCGGGGCTGTGAGGGACCAGCTGGCTGGCGTGGCCAGCTCGGGGCGTACCGCGAGCGCGACGTACCGATTCCGCCGTTCCGACGGTGGCTGGCGCTGGTGGGAGTCGGTCGCCAGCAATCACTTGGACGATCCCTCCGTCGAGGCGATGGTCGTCAACGCGCGCGACGTCACGGAGCGGCGCCGCGCGCAGGAGGAGGCCAGCCGACAGCAGGACCTGCTCCATGCCTCGATGGAAGCGCTCCCCGGTCCCTTTTACCTCTTCGACGGCGAAGGGCGGTTCGTGCTCTGGAACCGGGAGCTCGAGCGGTCCACGGGACGCTCGGCTCAGGAGGTGGCGCAGGCGGCTCCCAGCGACTTCTTCAGCGAAGTCGAGGGAGCACGCGTCGCCGAGGCGATCGACGAGGTGCTGAGCCACGGCCGGTCCACCGTCGAGGCCAGCTTCCTCCGCCCCGACGACACCTCGACGCCCTACCTCTTCGGCGGCCAGCGTGTCCTCGTCGACGGTCACCCGCACGTCGTGGGGATGGGCGTCGAGCTGACCGAGCTGCGACGAGCGGTCGAATCGACCGAGTTCCAGGCAGAGCTCCTTCGCGAGGTGCCCAACGCGGTGATCGCGACGGACGCCGACGGGACCGTCACCTACTGGAACCCGGCCGCGGAGCGTCTCTACGGCTGGACCGCGGACGAGGCGATCGGCCGCGTCGTCACCGATCTGACGGTGCCCGTGGCAGCCGACGAGGCGGCGGCCGCGATCATGACGACGGTGCTGAGCGACGGGCGCTGGGAAGGGCGGTTCACGGCCCGGGCGAAGGACGGTCGGACCTTCCCCATCGTGACCGCGCTCTCGCGGATCAGCGCGCCCGGCGGGACGCTCGCCGGCATCGTGGCCGTCTCTTCCGACGACAGCGAGCGTGTCCGGCGCGAGGAAGATCGGCAGGCGCTGATGGCCGAACTTAGCGAGCGGGTCAAGGAGCTGCAAGTCCTTCACGACGCGGCCCTGATCCTGCAGGACGAGCGCGCGCCGATCGCCGGCCTGGTGCAGGACCTCGCCGGGCGGGTCCCGCTGGCCTGGAAGCACTCGCCGGACGCCTCCGCTCGCGTTCGCGTCGGGAACGAGGTCGGCACCTCGCCGGGCTTCGCGGAGACCGGATGGGTGATGCAGGAGCAGCGAACGCTTCGCGACGGTACCCCTGTCGAGATCGACGTCGCCTACCTTCACGAGCACGCCCCCGCGGACGAGGGGCCCTTCCTGAGCGAGGAGCGCTCGCTGATCGCTTCGCTGACGCAGATGCTGATCACCTACCTGGAGCGGCGCAGGGGCCACGAGCTCAACGAACGACTGAACCGGGAGCTCGGGCACCAGGTGGAGCGCCTCGCGGCGCTGCAACGCATCGACGCCGCCATCATCGTGGCGGACGAGCTGTCGATAACCCTGAGCGTGGTGCTCGAGCAAGTGGTGCCTGCGCTCCGCGTCGACGCCGCCAACGTGCTCCTCTTCGATCCGGAACGAGAGCGACTGGAGTACGCCCACGGAACCGGGTTCCGCACGGACGAGGTGCGTTCTACCTCGCTCGCCCTCGACGAAGGAATCGCGGGGCGCGCGGTGGCGAGCGGACGCCCGGTGTTCGAAGGGGACGTCCGCACGGCCGATCCTCCCTTCGTTCGCCGGTCGCTTCTGGAACGGGAGGGCTTCGTCAGCTACGTGGGGCTGCCCTTGATCGCCAAGGGTGAGCGCAAAGGGCTGCTGGAGCTGTTCCACCGCTCCCGCTTGCAGCCCGTCGGGGATTGGTGGGACTTCGCCACCGCCCTGGCGCAACAGGCCGCCATCGCGGTCGACAACCGGCAGCTGTTCGACCAGCTGGTCGACGCCAACGATGCCCTCCAGGACGCCTACGACGCCACGATCGCGGGCTGGGCGCGCGCACTGGATCTCAAGGACGAGGAGACCGCCGGCCACAGCGTCCGCGTCACCGACACCACCGTGTCGCTGGCTCGGCGATTCGGCATCGTCGAGCCGGAGCTGCACTTCGTTCGCTGGGGAGCGCTCCTGCACGACATCGGCAAGATGGGCGTTCCCGATCGCATCCTTCTCAAGCCGGACAAGCTGACCGACGAGGAGCGCACCGTCGTGCAGCGACACACCACCTACGCCTACGAGCTGCTGGCCCCGATCGCGTTCCTGCACAAAGCCATCGACATCCCCTACGCTCACCACGAGCGCTTCGACGGGAGCGGCTACCCAGGCGGGCTCGCGGGCGACGCGATCCCGCTGGCGGCTCGCATCTTCGCCATCGTCGACGTCTTCGACGCGCTCACCTCCGACCGGCCCTACCGGGCGGCCTGGTCGCGCGCCGCCGCGCTGGACCACATCCGCTCGGAATCCGGGCGGCACTTCGATCCCACAGTCGTCGATGCCTTCCTGGAAATGATCGGCGATGACGACCAGGGGTCCTCGTCGACCTGAGGCCAAGGGGGACCGGGCACCGGAAGCGCGTGCCCGACCCCGGTAGGCTGCGGACATGCACCCGGGCCACCAGCACCTCCTCGTAGTGACTGCGGTTGAACACCCCGATCCGGCCGCGCTGCGGCAGCGCCCGCGCGATGCGCCATAGGAAATCGTGGTCCAGCTCGGCCCGAGAGGGCTGCTCGAACGACGTAACCTGGCAACCGGCCGGGTTCACACCGCGCAGCACGTGGCGAATGGTGCCGTCCTTGCCGGCCGCGTCCATCGCCTGGAACACCAGCAGGACGGCGAACCGGTCGTCGGCGTACAGCTGCCGCTGCAGATCGCGCAGCCTCTTGCGCGCCTTCTTGAGCGCCTTCCCGTTCGCCTTGCGGTCGGGGGCGTCCTGCGGCGGCGCGGTCGCCGCGTCCGCCAACACGAACGAGCCGTCGAACGGAACGCGGAACGGGCTGTCCGTCGGCGAGATCCAAGCAGGTTCCATGGCCCAGAGTACCGGCTGGGGCACGGGCCTCGCCGCTCCAGGCCGTGCCCGGCATCGACCGAGGAGCGAGGGCGACCGTGTCGCCAGCGCAGCGGCAAGGTGCGCAGGCGCTCGCGTATCGTCGGATGCGCCCGTGAGGAGAGGATCCGATGCGTTCCCTGATCGAGCTCGCTCCCGACGTATGGCAGCTGCCGCTCCTGCCGCTGCACGGTCTGAACGCCTACCTCGTCGGCGACGTCGTCGTCGACGCCGGCCTGCCGGCCTCCGAATCGCGGTTGCTGGAGGCGCTCTCGGGTCGCCACGTGACGGCGCACCTGTTGACGCACGCCCATCCCGACCACCAGGGGGCCAGCGCCGCGCTGTGCGAGGCGCGCTCGATCCCGTTCTGGTGCGGTGTCCGTGATCGCGACGCCGCCGAGCACGCGACCTTCGCAGCTCCGTTCCGCGGGCCCCGCCGTCGGCTGTTCCAGGCCGCCGAGCGGCTGGGCGGAGCCGGACACCCGGTCGACCGCACGCTGCGCGAGGGCGACGCGGTCGCCGGCTTCGAGGTGATCGAGACGCCCGGGCACACGCCGGGCCACATCTCGCTCTGGCGAGCGTCCGATCGCGTCGTCGTCCTCGGCGACGTCGCCTCGCACCGGAACCCGCTCGCGCTGAGGGCGGGTCTGCGCGAGTCGTCGCGGCTGTTCACCCACGATCCGGAGCAGAACCGGCGCTCGCTCCGCACGATCGCCGGCCTGCGTCCCCGCTTGGTCTGCTTCGGGCACGGGCCGCCCCTGGCCGACGGGGAACGCTTCTCCCGCTGGGCGGACGCGCTGTAGGCAGGCGGCGCCGACCTGGGCCCCACACGACCGCGGACTCGCGTCCGAGCAGGCGCCGTCGCCGAACGTCTCGGTGCTGCTCCCGTCACGGACCCGTCCCCTCGCTCGAGCCCGGTTTCTTCACTGCACGATGCGCACGTTCCATCCGAATTCGCGGTCATCGGGGCATCTGGCGGTACCCCCGAAGGAGTACCCATCGTCTCCCTGCCAGGTGGTGGTGAAGGCGCACGACGGTCCACCGCGAAGGTCGGTGATCGCCCAGTCGAGACCGTCGGTCCGCGCGACCGATGTCCAGCGGTAGTTGCCGCAGCACCACACCGCATCACCGAACGCCCAGCACAGCTGGTGAGGATACGGCACCACGGTGTACAGGTAGTCCGGCGTCGCGCCCGGCTCCGGGGGACAGCCACCGCCGTTGGGGCCGTAGTCTGGGCCGAAGCCGTCAGCGAGCAACCCGTCGCGGAATGCGTCCATCTCGACCGGATCGAACGGGTCCGGGCCGCCGGCAACCGCCGTGTCGACGTCGAACACGTTCGGGAGCTCGGTGTCCGGGGTATACCCCGTCAGCTCCGACACGCGGTCGTCGTACATGCCCATCGCGGCGGCGTACATGGTGCGGAACGTGTCGGCGGCCATGGCGAAACCGAACGCCGGGCCGCTCGCGAGCGCCTGCCAGTACGTGGCGTGCTCCAGCGCGACCAGCAGGCAGTCGAACGCGTCGCGGCGCGCCGGATCGTCGCCGACCGCGGGTGCCTGCCGGCCCAGCGCGTAGCCGACGAGGATGGCGCGGTCCGCGTCGCTCAGCGACCGGTCGCCACGCAGCATCGGGAAGTGCTCGTTCAGGTAGTCGCTGAAGCGCTGCGCGATGGGCGAGCCCAGCGCCTGCTCCGGGACCGGACAGGCCGCCTCCGCGCGCGGGGCGGCGGCGAGGACGGCCAACACGCACCCGACGGCGAGCATCGCGCGCACCGAGGTACGTGTCGGAATCGAGGATTCATGACGCAGTCGGGGCATCGCATACCTCCTCGAGGAGGGCGCCTGCCGGCAGCGGCCCCGGCAGGCAGAAACCGGGGCGAACACGTACGCTACACCGCTTGCGTGAAGAATAGCACAAGGCCGGTGCCGTCGCTGCCGTCTGCCCGTCTGCCCGTCGATGGGGGTTGGATCACGGCCAGCTTGCCGTACATCCATATGTGTCGTAAGGTGAACCAGATGAAGACCACGCTGGTCATCGACGACACCGTCGTCCGGCGCCTGCGCCAGGAGGCCGCGAAGCGCGGCGTCACCATGTCCGCGCTCGTCGAGGCGGGCCTCCGCCGGGTCCTGGACGAGCCGACGGCGTCGGTGGAGCCGCTGCCCCCGCTGCCACGCTGGAACGGTGGCGGTGCACGCGTCGACGTCGCGGACCGCGACGCGCTGTACGCGCTCCTCGACCGGGACTGAACGGCGTGGTCGTCGTGGACACCAACGTCCTGCTCTACGCCGCGGACGAGAGCAGTGAGTTCCACGCGCCGTGCCGGACCTTGCTCGAGGGGCTGCGGTCCGGGCCCCTCCCGTGGTTCCTTACCTGGGGCATCGCCTACGAGTTCCTGCGCGTCGCTACCCACCCGCGCCTCTACCCGCATCCATGGGCGGCGTCCGAGGCGCATGCGTTCCTCGAGGCGTTGCTGCGCTCCCCGAGCGCACGGCTGCTGACCCCCACGGCGCGCCATGCGGAGGTCCTTGCCGCGTCGCTCGTCGACGTCCCCGAAGCGCGCGGCAACCTCCTTCACGACCTCCACACCGCGGTCCTCATGCGCGAGCACGGGGTCAGTCGCATCGTCACGCGCGACCGCGACTTCCACCGCTTCGCGTTCCTCGACGTCGTCGATCCGCTCCGGATGGAGCGCATCGGCTGAGGGGCGCTTCCGAACCCGGATCGGATCCGCCTCCGCACGACTCGGACGCCGCCTCCGCGAACTGGCTGCCACCTTGCCGCGCCGCGCCGAGGTTATCTCGCGCTCCTCGACCGGCATGCGCTCGCGCGCGACGGCGACCACCCGCTTCATGCTCACGCTCCATCGCGGCGTGTGACGAGCATGCCGTCCTCGACGATGGCGGTGAGGTCGTTGGTGGTCTTCGCCTCAGGGAACTAGCGGCTGTGACGCCGGGATCCGAGCCCCGTCGGTCGAACCCGGCACCACCCCACCACCGGCGCCTCACGACGCGCCCCCTCGAGCCGCTCGCCATGCCGCCGTGACGTCGAAGCGATCGGCCTCCCGTCCAGCTGGTTCGCCCCCGCCTCCAGTACGCTGCGGCCATGCGCGACCTGGCCACCATCGCGACGGCGCTGCGACGCGCCCACGGGATCGTGGTCCTCACCGGCGCGGGCGTATCGGTCGAGAGCGGGCTGCGTCCGTTCCGTGGGACCGACGGCTGGTGGCGGGGGCACGACCCGACGCGGCTCGCGACGCCCGAGGCGTTCGCCGCCGACCCGGCGCTCGTGAGCGAGTGGTACGACGCGCGCCGCCTGACGGCCCTTGCCGCTGAGCCCAACGCGGGACATCGCGCCATCGCTGCGCTGGAGCGACTGGTGGTGGACGCCGGTGGGCGCTTCGCGCTGCTGACGCAGAACGTCGACGGTCTGCACCGGCGCGCCGGCAGCGAACGCCTGGTCGAGCTCCACGGCAGCATCACGGTGTGGCGCGACCACCGCTCGGGCCGGAAGGTGATGCCCGAGCCGGTACCGTTTACCTCGCATCCACAGTCGGGTCCGGACAACGGCTGGCTGCGTCCCGACGTGGTGTGGTTCGGCGAGATGCTGCCCAGCGAAGCGTGGTCGGCCGCCGAGGCGGCGCTGGAACTGGTGCGACCTGTTCCTGGTCATCGGCACGAGCGCGGCCGTCTACCCGCAGCTGGCCTGGTGGGCCGAGCGGCCGCGGTGGGCGCCGTCACGGTCGAGATCAACATCGAGCCCACACCGGCTCCGGTCGAGTACCGCTTGATCGGACCTTCCGGCAAGGTGTTGCCTAGCCTGTTGGAGGAAGCGTTCGGGATCGAGCCGACGGCGTAAGCGACGGCTCCGCGGCAGGCGCGATCACGGCCGCTGCCGTCCCGATGCCACGCCACGAATCGCGCGCGTCGGATCGACGAACGTGTGCCCGCGTCGGTGGTTGGACGACCCGGTGACCTGCAGCCAGCTCCCCGTCGGGGCCCCGGAACGAGAACAGCTGACGCCCGCTGTCCAAGGTCTGCACCGCGTCGTCGAGCAGCGGCACCCCCGCGTCGCGCAGCCGCGCGAACGCCGCCGGCACGTCGTCGGCCTGGAACGCGAGGTGGTGCACGAGACCGTCGCCGTCGAGGTGATCGGAGAGGCCGGCGATCAGCTCGAGCTGGGCTCCGCCGCCTGGTGGCGCGAGGAAGGCGATCTTCGCGCCGTTCGCGAGCGAGGCGCGATCGACGACCCCGAAGCCGAAGTGGCGCTCGTAGAAGCCGATGGACCGTTCGAGGTCCGTGACGCGAACGGCGACGTGATGGAGGCCTGTGGTCATGGCTCAGCCTACCGGCCCACTGCCCGCTCGCCGCCGCGGTACGTGGCTCGCGACGGTGCTCGACGTGGCGCTCGGCACGTGTCGAAGCGGCACGTGTCAAGCGGCACGTCACGAAGCCGCACGTCGTCACGTCGACGTCGGCGCGATCACGATGCGACGATCAGCGCTGTCGCGACCACCGAAAGCACGACGAGATGCGTGCCGAGCAGGAGACGGAACCGTCCGAGCATGCGCCCGCCGCTACACCTGCGAGGGATAGGCTGATTCCGGCCAGTCCGATGGCCAGCGTGGCATGAAGGAGGATCGTGTCCGAGCACCGCGAAGCATGGGTCGTCTACGACTCCGTACACGGCAACACCCGAGCGATCGCCTCCGCGATCGCCGAAGGCCTGAGGAGTAGCGGGCCGGTCCAGATGGTCCCTGCCGGCGACGCGGATCCTGCCCGCTGGCTCGGCGCTCGCGCCGTGGTCTTGGGCTGTCCGACGCACGGATTCTCGATGAGCCCGGCGATGAAGGAGCTCGCCGCTCAGCTGACGCGCGGCACGCCGAGCGACGTGCCGCTCGCGGCGTTCGACACGCGCTTCGGGGTCGAGGACATGCCGTCGAGGGTGCTGAAGGTCATCGTCTCGATCGTCGGCAAGCGTGCGTGGGCAGCGACGGATCTGGCCGCATCGGCGTCCGTGCAGGTGCGCAAGCTGCTCGCCCAGCCTGCAGGCTTCTTCGTTCGCGATACGGAGGGTCCGCTGGCGAAGGCGAGCTCGAGCGGGCCACGGCGTGCGGGTCGCGCGCTGATCACGGCACCGCGCTGAACGTAGCTCTCGAACAGTACACTCGCACGTAGACGCGCGATCGCTCGCTCGTCCCGAGGAGGGCCCACGTGGCTGTTCGTCGCACCCTGGCCGCGATCTCGGCTCTCGTCGTCGCGTCTGCTGCTCGCCGTTTCCGCCTGCTGGCGTCCGGACGGGTCTGGCCGAGCCGCCAGCGCCTGCGACGGGTCGGCACGACCGTCGGCGCGATCGGCCGGTGCGGCGATCCAGCTACCCTGATCCACGAGATCCAGGGCGCCGGCCCGATCAGCCCGCTGACGGGCCGCAGCGTCGCGATCGAAGGTGTCGTGGTCGGTGACTTTCAGGAGGGCGACGGCGACGACGCCGACCTGCGGCGGCTTCTTCGTGCAGGAAGAGGACGCCGACGCGGACGGCGACCCGGCGACGTCCGAGGGTGTCTTCGTGTTCGCACCCGGCGCGCCCGACGTTCGGGTCGGCGACGTCGTCCGGATCGAGGGCGACGCGAACGAGTTCTCCGGGATGACGCAGCTCTCGAACACGACATTGCTGGCCTGCGATACGGCCGTGACGCTGCCGACCGCGACGGAGATCGCGCTCCCGCTGGAATCGCTCGACGCTCTCGAGGCGTTCGAAGGCATGGTCGTCACCTTCCCGCAGGAGCTGTTCATCGCCGAGTTCTTCGACTTCGACCGCTTCGGCGAGATCGTCCTGGCCGCACCGCTCGACGTCAGTCCCGCCGCCTCGGGCCGGCACTACCAGCCGACCAGTTACGTGACGTCCGAGCCCAACGCGCTAGGCCGCGCTCGGAGGCCGATCGCACTGAACCGCATCACGCTCGACGACGGCCGGACGACACAGAATCCGGAGGCGCCCCGGCATCCGAACGGAAAGCCGTTCAGTCTCACGAACCGCTTCCGTGGCGGGGACACCGTCACCGACTACGACCGGCGTCCTCCATGACGCGTTCGGCCTCTACCGCATCCAGCCGACGCGAGGCGCCGAGTACGCGGCGGCGAACCCACGTCCGCTCGCACCGGGCCACGTCGGCGGGAACGTCACGGTCGCCACGCTCAACGTCCTGAACTACTTCGCCACCCTCGACGACCGCGGTGCCTATCTGCGGACCGAGGCGCGATCAGGAGTGCCGCGGCGCGGACGACGCCGAGGAGTTCGGCCGTCAGCGCGACAAGATCTTCGCCGCCCTCGGCGCGATGGACGCAGACGTCGTCGGCCTCGTCGAGATCGAGAACGACGCCGCCAACGTCGCCCTCGGCGACCTGATCGACGGCCTGAACGACGTCGTGGGGACTGGAAGCTATGCCGCGATCCAGACCGGTCCGGTCGGGCAGCGACGCCATCCGCGTCGCCCTGATCTACCAGCCCGCCAGCGTCACGCCCATCGGCGACGTCGCCGTGCTGGCCACGCCAGCCTTCCTCGATCCGGCCGGCGTCGGCGACGACGCGAACCGGGCCGCCCTGGCGCAGACGTTCGCGCCGGCGGGCGGCGGGCAGGCGGTCACCGTCGTCGTGAACCACCTCAAGAGCAAGGGCTCCCCCTGCGGCCCTGGCGACGACGACCCGGTCCAGGGCAGCTGCAATCGCACGCGCACGCTGGCGGCACGGGAGCTGCTGGCGTGGGTCTCGACCGATCCGACGGGCAGCGGCAGCCCGCACGTCCTGCTGATCGGCGACTACAACGCGTACGACGAGGAAGACCCCATCGACGTCCTGCTGCGCGGCGGGTACGCCGACCTGCTCGAGGCGTTCCAGGGAGAGGAGGCGTACACCTACGTGTTCGACGGCATGCTCGGATACCTCGACTACGCGTTCGCCAGCGACAGCCTCACGAGCAGCGGCCGGGTGACCGGCGCGACCGCCTGGCCGATCAACGCCGACGAGCCCGACATTCTCGATTACGACACGAGCTTCAAGGGACCCCGGCAGGCGGCGCTGTACGAGCCCGAACGCGTACCGCTCGTCCGACCACGACCCGGTCATCGTCGGACTGGACCTGGCCGACTAGCCCCGCGTCTCGAAACACGGTCCGCCCTCGCCACTCCGGTATGGTTCGTTCCATGATTCGAACCTTCTTACCCATCGATCTACCAGGCGCGCGTCGCGAACCGGCGCTCCGACCGTGAGCGACGATCCCGCGATCCGCGTTCACGATGTCGCCAAACGCTTCGGCGCGGTCACGGCGCTGGACGGCGTCGATCTCGAGGTGGCTTCCGGCACCGTGTACGGTCTTCTGGGTCCCAACGGTGCCGGCAAGACGACCCTCGTACGCATCCTCACCGCCCTGATGCGTCCCGACAGGGGGTACGCCGAGGTTCTCGGGCTGGACGTCGGCCGCGACGCCCACCGGCTGCGCCCGAGGATCGGCCTGGCGGGTCAGTACGCCGCCGTCGACGAGAACCTGACCGGACGCGAGAACCTGCGCATGGTCGGGCGCCTCTACCACCTGCCGGTCGCCGAGGCCCGCCGGCGAGCCGACGAGGTCCTGGCCGAGTTCGACTTGGAGGACGCGGCCGACCGGCCGGCGAAGACCTACTCGGGCGGCATGCGCAGGCGGCTGGACCTGGGCGCCAGCCTGGTCGGTCGCCCCGAGGTGCTGTTCCTCGACGAGCCCACCACCGGTCTCGACCCGAGGACGCGTCTGGACATGTGGCGACTGATCGAACGCCTCGTCGAAGGAGGCACCACGCTGATGCTCACCACGCAGTACATGGACGAGGCCGACGCGCTGGCGGACCGGATCGCCGTCATCGACCACGGCCGGGTGATCGCCGAAGGGACCCCTGCCGAGCTGAAGGGACGCATGGCTCGCGACGTGGTCCACGTCACGGTCGGCCCCGACGACGACGTCGAGAACGTGGCTCACGATCTCCGTCCCCTCGCCGCCGGCGATACGCAGGCCGACCCGAACGCCCGCCGCGTCACCGTCCCGGTGGCCGACGGTACGCAGAGCCTCCTCGCGATCGTCCGGCGGCTGGACGAGACCGGAACGCGGATCGAGGACATCGGCCTTCACCGCCCCACGCTGGACGACGTGTTCCTGGCGCTCACCGGCAGCGGCGTCGACGACGCGCCAGGCTCGGAGAGCGCCGCGACACCTGCAGGGAGCCGACCGTGAGCGCCCGCACCAGCCCACCGCCCCTCACGCGCCTGACCCACAACGTCAGCGACACGTTCGTGCTGGCGCAGCGCAACCTGATGCGCTACGTGCGGCTTCCCCAGCTGCTGGCGTTCTCGACCGTCCAGCCCGTCATGTTCGTGCTGCTGTTCAACTACGTCTTCGGCGGCGCCCTGTTCCTCCCCCGACGTCGACGCCTACATCAACTACCTGATGCCGGGGATCCTGGTCCAAACGGTCCTGTTCGGCGCCACGCAGACCACGGTGGGACTGGCCGAGGACCTGTCGAAGGGGATGATCGACCGCTTCCGCTCGCTGCCGATGGGCCGCGCCGCCGTGATGGGCGGCCGGACCATCGCGGACAGCATCCGCAACGTGTTCGTGGTGACGCTCATGCTGATCGTCGGCGGCCTCATCGGGTTCCGCTTTCAGAACGGCATCGTGGCGGGACTCGCGGCGGTGGGCCTTGTGATCCTGTTCGGCTTCGCGTTCTCGTGGATCAGCGCCTTCATCGGACTCTTGACACGCGACCCGGAGACGGCGCAGGTCGCCGGCTTCATCTGGGTGTTTCCGCTGGTGTTCGCATCGTCCGCGTTCGTCCCCGTCGAGACGATGCCGCAGTGGCTGCAGGCGTTCGCGAACGTGCAGCCGATCTCGGTCACCGTCGACGCCGTACGCGCGCTGACGCTGGGGCGTCCCTTGGATCCCATCTGGCCTACGCTGGCGTGGATCGTCGCCATCCTCGTGGTCTTCGTGCCGCTGTCGGTCCGGCAGTACCGACGCAGCGTGTGACCGGTCCCGAGCCGGACGCGAACGGCTCGCACTCGCCCTCCGCGCCCGATGCCGGCGCGCAGGCGTTCCTGCGGTTCGTGCGCATCTACATGCGATCGATGGTGGACGACATGAGCGCGCTGCTGAAGGACCACGGCCTGTCCATGCCGCAGGTCGCGGCGCTTCAGTACCTCCACGCCGAGGCGCCCGCCACGGTGACCGCGATCGCCTCCCACCTCAACCTGACGATGGCCGCCACCAGCCATCTCGTCGAGCGGCTGGTCGTCAAGGGGCTCGTGCGCCGGACGGAGAACGCCCGCGACCGACGCCAGAAGCAGGTCGCTCTGAGCGCCGCTGGCCGGGAGCTGGTCGCCGAGAGTCACGCTCGCGCCGCCGCCGTGCTGGACGCGCTGCTGAGCGACGTCTCGCCAGCCAAGCGCGCAGCGATGGCGACCGCCGTCCACGCGGTCGTCGACGAGCTGACGGCCGCGAACGGCGACGTGGACGGCGCATCGTCGTGTCGGTGCGTGAGGAACGGCCGCACCGGGCGATCCCGGCCGTGCACGGTCGTCGCGGCGATGCGCGGATGCTCGTCCCGACGAGACCCGATCCCGTGATCGCCTACGCCGCAGGAGGTCCGATGCGGGGCTCGCGGCGCCACGCCCGCCCCAGCAGCCACGCGGCGGGACCCAGCAGCATCGCTGCAGCGACGAACGCGGCCGGCATGCCGAACACCACGGCGACGAGCCCCAGCAGCGGACCGCCCGCGACCTGACCCAGCGCGTCCGCGACACCGGCCGCCGAGAAGGCGGTGGCGCGCGTCGCGCTCTCCAGCTCACGGTTCAGCCACGCCCGGTACAGCGGCGTGTTCAGGCGAGCCGAGACGCGAGCCAGGAGGTACATCGACACGGCGAGATCCAGCCGTCCGGCCAGACCGAACGCGGCGACCGCGCCCCCTGCACCACCGTGAGCGCCAGCAGGACGGCCACCAGCGGACGGCGGGCCGTGCCGTCCGGATCTGCCCGGTCCAGGCCCCGCCGCGCCAGCTCGGCCGAGGCGATGCCAAGCGCGGCGGTGACGATCGCGACCAGCGCCGAACCCACGTCGGCGCGCCGATCCCGCCGGGCAAGCCGGGGCCCGCGATCATCCGGGCCTCCCACAGGCGATCGAACGTCTCGGACGACGCGCCCGCGAACAGGGCGACCCCGAGGATCGTCCACACCAACGGACGCTCCCTCGCCAGCGCCACGCCCCGAGCGAGCGTGCCCGCGACGGCTCGCAGAGGGTCGCGGTCTCTCCCTTCACGGGGCTCGAAGCCGGTCTCCTGCATCGACAGCGCTAGGAAGGCGGCGAGCAGGAGAAACCCCACGCCGCCGACGACCAGGGGAAGCCCCAGCGAGACGCTCCCCGCCAGGGCGGCCACCGGAATGCCGGCGAGCGCGGCGGCCTGCTGCACCTGCGCGGCGCGCAGGAAAGCCCTGCTGGCGGCCCGCTCGCCGATCTCGTCCGACAGCCACGCCTCCACGGCGCCGGACTCGAACGCCGCCCCGAGCCCCAGATCACCTGCGCCAGCAGGACGGCGGCCAACATGGGCACGAGGCCCTCCAGGACGAAGCCGACCCCGATCAGCATCGTGCCGACCAACAGCGACAGGCGCCTCGACACCGTGTCCGCCAGGATCCCCGTCGGTAGCTCCGCGAGCAGCACCGTGCCTTCGAGCACAGTGCCGACCAGGACCAGCTGAAGCGGCGTCAATCCGACCACCTGGAAGCGGTACACGGAGGACAGGGTGGCCATCACCGCGAACGCGAACGCAGTGACGGCGGCGTGAACGAGGTATACCGTCGACGCCGGCGCGGGCAGGAGCGGAACGCGTGATCGCCGCACGGACGGCATGATACGAGGGCCGCCGTGCGGTCGCCGCGGATCGGCCTGCCGTCATCGTATGCCGGCCCTTCCGCCCGGCTAGCCGGCGTCGCTGGCGCGGGACGCACGTCCGCCCCGTGCTAGCGTGCCGGCCGTGACGATGCTCAGGCGCCCCGCACTCCTGTCGGCCTTCCGCCTCGTGGCGCATCTCGAGGCGGTGTCGTGGGCCGGCCTGCTCGTCGGCATGTTCCTCGAGCGCGTCCTCGTTCGCCATGCGGAGCTGGGCGACCGGCTGGTGTTCATCTTCGGCAGCGTGCACGGCGGCCTGGTGATCGGGTACGTCGCGCTCGCCGTGGGCGTCGGACTGGCCCGTGGCTGGCGCCCGCTCACCTGGGCCTTGGCGCTCGCAGCGACCGTGCCTCCGTTCGCGACGCTGGCGTTCGACGGCTGGGCGCGACGCACCGGACGGTACGTCCTTTCGAACGAGGCGGCGCCCGCCAGCGATTGAGCGCGACGTAGCCCGACGCTACGAAGCCGAGCGCTCCGGCGGCGGGTCCGTGCGACCGTTCACGAGCGGTGGCGCGCCTCGCAGCGAGCCGTCGGCACCCGTCCTCAGCGTGACGTCGAAGATGTCCGGTCGGGCGTAGTGCCCAGCGACGTCCAGCTGGAACCGTGAACCGCGCAGCGCGCCCATGTCCAGATCGGCGTAGAGGATCTCCTCCCGCTCGGTCACCGGCTCGACCAGGAACTTGCCGTCGGGATCGACGATGCAGCTTCCGCCCGGGTTGATCCACGCCGTGTCGGGCAGGTGCGCGGCCTTGAAGGCGAACGCGTCGGGTACGTCGTCACGGTGGACCGGCGAGCAGCAGCCGATCACGAAGGTACGGCCCTCCTTGGCGATGTGCCTCAGGGTCGACGTCCACGGCTCGCCCCGGTCCCAGGTGGGCGCCGCGAACAGCTGCACGCCGCGCGCGTACAGCGCCCAGCGAGCCAGCGGCATGTAGTTCTCCCAGCAGATCAGGCCTCCCAGCCGCCCGATGTCCAGCTCGTACGCGGTCAGGCTGGCGCCGTCCCCCCGGCCGTGGACCAGCCGCTCGGCGACGGTGGGGATCAGCTTGCGGTGGCGCCCCAGCAGCCGGCCGTCGGGTCCGATGAACAGCAGCGAGTTGTACAGCGTCGTGCCGGTGCCGTCGTCGTCGCGCTCGTTGATCCCCATCACCACGGTCACGCCCGCGTCGCGCGCCGCGTCGCGCAGGCGCTCCACGGCGGCGCCGGGAACGGTGACGGCCTGCTGCAGCAGCAGGTCGTACAGCTCGCGCAGCTCACCCGTACGGAACGGGGGCACGAACCACGCCCAGAACGGGTACGTGGGGATGAACCCTTCGGGAAACACGGCCAGCCGAGCGCCGTTGCGCCCGGCCTCGGCGACGAGCTCGCACGCCTTCGCGACGGTGGCTTCAAGGTCGAGGAACACGGGGGTGGCTTGCACCGCGGCGACGCGGACGGGTGACGAAGACGACTGGATCATGACGACGCTCCGATCAGCTCAGCGAGATTCCGGATCTCCCGGGCCCGACCGGCTGTCGTCGTCGTGCAGCGACGGCGAAAGGCGGAACGTCTTGGGTTCGGGACCTGCAGTATGGGGGTTCCGGGGCGCATGCGCAAGGCCGCGTCGCGTGTCGCGCTCGATGCCGACCGGCCGCTCGCGCAGCGTCCACGCGTCGCGTATCGTGGAGCCTCGCTCCGAAGGAGACGCGAATGACGACGATGGACCGACGTGAGCGCGATGTTCTGGCGCACGCCTTGGCGACGCTCGAGTACCGGACGGACGTCGCCCTGGCCGGCGCTCCCGACACGTTCATGACCTTCCGCGCCGCTCCCGACGTGCGGACGCCGGAAGAGCTCCTGGCGCACATGACGCAGCTGATGGCGATGGCCGAGAACCGGATGGACGAAGCCGCTTCCGTGACTCGCGGCGCCGAGCCGGACGCCGATTCGGGCCCTCCCCTGACGCACTTCCGGAATCGACTCCGCGCACTCGCCGTCGCGATCGAGGCGGCCGAGGACCTGCAGCGCGCTACGGCGTACAAGCTCCTGCAAGGACCCATTCTCGATGCGGTCACGCATGCGGGACAGCTGACCCTGCTGCGGCGCCTGTCGGGATCCCCGATCACGGCCTCCGGGTACTTCCGAGCCGAGATCGCCAAGTCTTGGTGAGGCGCACCGCCGCTCGGCGGACCCCGACACATTCGCGTGGTGACGGCCGGCGACGGCCACCAACGCCGGTAGGCTTCGAGCGCGACGCCTGGAGCGGGAGCGCGATCTTCGTCGCCCCATGCATTCGACTCGGGAGCGGCCTCGTCCATGTTGACGAGGCCGCTTCAGAGTCGCGCACGCGTCCAGCGACTCGGTCGGTCCGGTCAGCCAGCGACGCCGGTCAGCTGGGCGGCCAGACGATCGCGATCTGGATCGTGACCGAGTCGGTCATGCCGTCGCTGTCGACCGCCGTCAGTCGCACGTCGTACCGCACCGTGTTCACCGACATCGGAAAGCGCAGCACCGGGTCGGTCCCCGTGCCCCGCTGCTGAAACGAGCCCACGCCCTCCCGTCGGACCTCCGACACCAGGCTTGCGCCGGTGAGCGCACCGTCCTGGGCGTCGCTGGCCGAGCCGGCGACCGCGACGTCGAGGTACGTGTTCACGCCGTCGAGGTCGAACCAGTTGAAAACCGACTCGTCCGCGGGGCTCGAGATCGTCGCCGTCGGCGGCGCGCCGGTCTCCTGAACGGTCACCGTCACGGAGTCCGAGGCGGAGCCGTACTCCACGTAGATGGTGTGCTGGCCGGCGCCCAGCTTCGTCGAGTTCTGCAGTCCCCTGCCGATGATCGTGCCGTCGTCCGGATCGTCCAGACGCCAGATCACCGGGGTAGAGCGGCACGTCCGTCTCCGGATGGTCGTCGTCGATGACGGCCGAGGCGGCACGGTGGCCCCTTCTGCGAACACGGCGCCGGTCGAGGGCTCGTCGATCGACACGGAGATGGCGCACAGATCCGGCGGGTTCGTCATGCCCAGATCGCCCACGATGACGCGAACCGTGTCGGTCGCCAGCTCGCCCTGGCTGGGCAGAGATCGCGGACACGATCACGTCGTGCACGCCGTCGCAGAAGCGGTGCGAGGACGATTGGCCCAGCGCGTTCGACGCGAAGGTGAACGGCACGCCATCCCGGTCGTACGTCCAGGTGGAGGAGCAGGTCACGGTCGTCCAGGGCGGGGTCGATCACGGCGTCGGCCGCGAACGTCACGGTGTCGCCCTCGTCCACGGTGACGGTCGCCTCCGGCTCGGTGATGTCGGCGAACGGCAGGTCCTCCTCGGGGTACAGCCTGCGAATGCCGGCCAGGTCGCCGTCGGTGAGCCTGTTCGCCGGCTGGATCGTTGGTCCGAGCGTGCGGATGGTCGTCATCCGATTCCCGTTGGCGTCGACCTTCCCGAACGCGGTTCGACTGTAGTGCATGATCGAGGTGTAGCCGTACTCGCCCAGCGGCAAGCCGGGGCCGAACAGGCGGAAGTTGCCGGACCTGTCAGGGTTCGTTCGGATGTTGTCCCACACGATCTCGACGAAGTCGTCGCGGTCGGTGCGCTGCTGCTCGTGCTTCAGGCCGACGGTATGACCCAGCTCGTGAACGACCGTCGCGATGCGCGTGCAGGCGTTCTCGTCCAGGCGGATCTCCTGACGGCCGACCTGACGGCCGACGGCGGACCAGCAGCGGCTGTTCACGGTGACGAACTCGACGTAGTCCGCCTCACCGTTGCGTGGCACGAACTCGATCGCAGTCGACTCGTTCCAATGCTCGATGGCGGGCTCGATCACGTCGTCTCGGTAGCTCTGCGAGAAGTCGTCGCTCACGACGTAGGGAATCTCGTACACGTAGGGCGGCGTGGCGGTCGACGCCGGCCAGTAGCTCGTCGCGATTCCGTGAGAGTGGGGCGTCAGCTCCCCCATGGCGGTGAGCTCGTCGTACGTCCCGAGCGCGATGTCGCCCTCGATCAGCACCACGCCCTCGACCAGCTCTGCGGTCAGCTCCGTCGCCTGATCCTCGCCGGGAACGTGTACGAGCAGCTCGACGGGCTCGCCCGCAGGCCCGGCGAGGTACTCGTCCTGGACCACCTCCGACGCCGGACGGGTCCGGCGTCTGGACGCAACCGGCCAGGAGGAACGGCGATCGTGACGAGGGCCGATCGATGCAGCGTGCGTGCAGTCCGTCTACTGGGTCGATTCATGGTGACACCGATGCACACCGGGCGTGAAAACGCCGTGAACACGTGCCGCGCGGACGCATGGCGTGGCGTCAAGGAGTTCGACGCCACGCCCGACGCAGATCACGCCGGCGTTCTCGCACGGCGTATGCCAGGTCTTCTCGAACCCTGCGTGGCCGACGTGAGGGCGGCGCCTGAGCAAGCGACAAGCGCCACTCCGACAAGTGCCGCGGCCGACAGGAACGAGACGATGGGTCGAACGGATCGCATGGGAACTCCTCCGTGCGGCGCGCAGCGCGCCACGGGCTCGGATCCGCCCGCCGGCGCGCTGTGGGGCGCGTCTCAGCCCGCGGGCTGGATGTTCTGGTTGACGCGGAACAGGTTGTGCGGATCGTAGGTCGCCTTCACCCGAGCCAGGCGGGGGTAGTTGTCGCGGTAGCTCGCCCGCACCCGCTCCTGCCCCTCGTCCATCATCATGTTCACGTACGCGCCCCCGGCCGAGTGCGGGTGCAACGCGTCGTGATACGCCTTCGTCCACGTCTCGATCGCGCCCGCGTTGGCGGGATCGGGATCGACGCCCACGATCACCTGCGCCCAGTTCGCGCTGCGGTAGCTCCACGGCGTCGCGTCGTTCGTGACGTCGTGGGCGGCCCCATCGATCGGGTAGAGGTGCATGCTCGACTGCATCGTCGGCATGGTGGCCCCGTGCTCGACGTGGGCCGCGATCGCTGCGTCGGACAGCTCGTCGAAGAAGTCCGCACGCCAGTACCACTGGTGCCCGGCCGGATAGAACCGATCGAACGCGCTCTGGAGTGCCGGGAACGGCATGTCTTGCACGCCGTGCATGAGCGGCGTCCCGAAGGCCGCCACCGGCGCGAAGACCTCGTCGGCGCGTTCGGGCGGGCCCGTGTAGCACCAGACGATCCCGCACACCTTCCGCCCGTGCAGATGCTCGGGGAACGGCGGGGCCGGCGGGACCGTCAGGAACGCGAAGAAACCGTTCAGGTCGCGCGGCGCCTCGCGGATGAAGTCGCGGTACCAGCGCATGACGTCGGCCGCGTCCTCCAGCGCCCAGAAGGTGGGTCCGCCGATCACGGTATCCACCGGGTGCAGCCGGAACAGGAACGAGGTGACGACACCGAAGTTGCCGCCGCCACCCCGCACCGCCCAGAACAGGTCTTCGTGCTCGTGCGCGTTGGCGGTGACGAGTCGCCCGTCGGCCAGCACCACGTCCACCTCGAGAAGGTTGTCGATCGTCAGGCCGTGGCGTCGCGTCAGGTGCCCCAACCCACCGCCGAGGGTCAGCCCACCCACGCCCGTGGACGCGATGATGCCGCTCGGGACAGCGAGGCCGAAAGCGTGGGCGGCATGGTCCACCTTGCCCCACGTGGCTCCCCCCTCGACCCGGGCCGTACGCGCCTCGGCGTCGATCCGCACGCCGTTCAGACCGGCCAGGTCGAGGAGTACACCGTCGTCGACGCTGCCGAGTCCACCACCGTTGTGCCCGCCGCCCCGAACCGCCAGCGGCAGGCCGTGATCGCGAGCGAACGCCACCGTCGCGATGACGTCCGACACGTCCACGCACTGCGCGATGAGCCAGGGCCGCTTGTCGATCATGGCGTTGTAGAGCGCGCGCGCTTCGTCGTAGTCGGCGTCGCTCCTGCGAATCAGGTCTCCACGCAAGCGGGCCTCGAAGTCGAGCACGGCTTCCGCCGGCACGTTGGGCTCGGCTGCGAGAACGTTCGGTCGGGTGACGGACAGGTTCGGTTCGATGTCGGACATGTCGCTCCTCTCGGATCACGACGCGGCCTTGACGACCGCGTTGCGATCCCGAGCCTAGATGGACGAGCGTTCCCGCAGCGTTGCCACCGCGGGAACGTGTTTGTAGCGCTTCAGCAGATCGTGCCGAACCTGATCATGACCGAGCGGCTTCCGACGAATCCGTCGGCGTCCGTGGCGTCCAGGATCATCTTCGCGAACTCCGGGTCGCAGTCGTCGACGTCGATCGTCTGCTCGGGGATCCAGACCCGGCTGGCGCCGGGGCCGATGTCGACCACCACGCCCCCGTTTCCGTTCAGGTCCGTCGGGTAGGCGATCGACCACTGGTACGCGTACGGCTCCAGACCGCCGCTGGCGCTTCCTGCCAGGACGATGGCTTCGCCGGCCGCCAGGTGCTGCTGATCCTGCGGATTCGTGACCGTCACCAGGACGAGGGGTTGTTCGGAGACCGTGACGGTCACGGTGTCGGCCTCGCTCGTGCCGACGGGATCGGTGCCCACCAACGTCAACGTCCGACTGCCGGCCGTGGCGAACGAGACCTGCGTGGTGCAACCCGCCACAGGAAAGGGGTCGCTGGCCAGGCTCGACGTCCAGCGGCACGCGACCGTATGGCCGTTCGGATCGAACGCGGAGCCCCTCAGCGTGACGTCGTCGCCGACGAAGATCTGCGTTGCCGCGGTCGGAGCCTGGATGAAGACGGTCGGCGCTTCGTCCGTCTCGCGAGCGAAGGTCGTACAGCGGCCGAAGAGGGTGGCCTCGTACTCGATACCGAGCACGGGGATGGAATCGATGCCGACGAGGCCGGTCAAGCATCCCTCGAGCTCCCACAGCGTGGTGCTGGTACCGGGCAGACCGCTCTGATTCGCCTCGATGCGGGGACCCGCCTCGAGCGCTCCGTACGGGCCGACCGCGCCGTAAAGGTACAGCTCGAAGCGTCCGCCCACGGCAGCACGGGCCACGGCTTGGCCAGCGAAGTCGGCGGCGCCGCGATCGAAGCTGACGGTGTTCTCCGACACGTTCCGAAAGCCCCTGTCGGAGTTGTAGGTGAAGCCGCCGCTCGCGGCGAGATCCTGGTCGGCGACGAACACGAGCTCGCCGCTGAGGGTGCCGGAAGCCGTCAGGTAGACCTCCAACCGCGGCGTCAGCACGATCGGCACGAACGCGATGGTGAACGTGATGGGAGCGAAGTCGTGGCTGGCGATCACGAACTGCTCGTCGAAGGCGAGGGCGTCGCTGCCCTCGATCTTGAGGTTCGCCGTCTCGGTCAGGCCGATCTTGAAGAGCAGGTCCAGGTCAGGAATCTCGATGCAGATACCGAATTTGCGGTCGTTGCAGGTGATATCGATGTCCAGCTCCAGGATCGGCTGGATGTTCAGCGTGCCAGTCGCGCGAAATGCGCCGTTGGTGCCGAAATCGCTGTCGATCACGTGCTCGAACGCCTGGACCTCGATGCCGGATTGAAGCGCCGTGGATCCGGCCAAGTCGCTCTCGTCGAGCGCCAAGCTCACGCTGAGGCTTCCCTGATGAACGGCTTCACGGAGCTCGGCGGCCACCGTTTCGACGATCACCTCACCGCCTTCCGAGCGAACGCTGGTGACCTTGCGCAACAGCCCGGACGGTGCGGCGGCGGTGGGTTCGCTCACGACGACGTCGCCGACCTCGATCGCGTCCGCGACGCCGGTCTCCGAGGCGAACCGAAGCGTTCCCTGATCGCCCACCTCGAGCAGCCCCTCGCGCGCGTCGGCGTCGAGAACCTTGGTGGTGGGCGGGACGATGGTCTCGGTCGTACCGGTGCCACCTCCCTCGGGCGGTAGCTGCGTGCACCCTGCCAGGAACAGCAAGACCGCCGCAGCGAGGACGGTTCTCCCTCTAGCACCCATGTGCGCCTGGTGCGAGCTGCGGCAGGACGGCGGCGCAGCTCGAGCTGTCTTGGCGTGGGCCGTCAGGTCGGCTTCGGGAGACGCTCGGGACGATCATCGACATGGTGCTCCTCTCGTCTGGCGACGGGACCTGCGTGGTCCAGCAGCGAAGGCGAGCCTAGAAGCGAGACCGTTCCCCCGGCGTTGCCGACATGGGAACGCCCCGGAGCGAGTCCGGGGCGGTGGGCGTGCGGCGCGGCGCCCTGCGTAGATCGATCGCCCGCAGCCTCAGCGGAACATCGTCGGGTCCAGCTCTCGCACCAGCGACGCACTGTCGAACGGCATGTCGGCGCGGCGGGCGTGCTCCAGGAGCAGCTCCAGGTTCAGCGCTTCGTACTCGCAGTAGATCTTGCCCTCCTCGGCGGAATAGTACGAGCGGATCCAGCGGATCCCGGCCATGCCGGCCAGCGCGTCGACGCCGCGGGCTCCCGAAGCTTCGATCTCGCTCTCGGTCAGCTCTCCGACCGTTCGGTGAATCAGGTACTTCTGCATTGCGATGCTCCTTCGTCCGTGAGGGGCGGCACCTCGGGAGGTGGTCGGCCGCGGGCGTACGTACGTGCGCCTTCGGACGCAGATACGTGGGTGGATGCGCTCTCACGCTCGACGCGGTCTGATGGACGGGTCAGGTCATGGGCCTCCCGCCTGCGGCGTCGGGACGCCTCCTAGCGCCGCGAGCGCGTCGGCCGTCGCCGTCGCACCCTCGACATCGGCCCCGTCGCGGCGCAGCGCCAGCGACCGCTCCAGGCAGGCACGGGCCTCCTCGGTGCGTCCTGCGCGCTGGTAGCTCGACGCCAGACTGGACAGCAGGAACGCCTCCCCCAGTGCATCGCCGCCGCCGCGTGCCCGGTCGACCGCGTCGCGCGCCGCCTCGATGCTCTCGTCGAACCGCCCCAGATCGCGGTACACCACGCCGAGGCTGGCGCGGGCGGCCACCTGCCGCTCGTGCATGTCGGCGCGGAGCGCCGTGTCGTACGCGTCCCGGTACGCCTGCGCGGCGCTCTCCAGATCGCCCGTGGCCCAATGCAGCGCGCCGAGCTCCATCTGCACCAGGCCCAGTCGGTGGGCGTCGCCCGACCTGCCGAAGATCTCCTCCGCTACTCCCAAGCTGCTCCGGGCGTCCTCGGGGCGCCCCAACCGCCGCCGGGCGACACCGCTGTGAAGCACGAGCGCGTCGCCCTGTCCGGCCTCGTCCTCGGCCATGCCCGTCATCGCGAACGAGGCCTCCAGCAGCCGTGCCGCCGTGAGGTAGCTGCGGGCCGCGTCCTCGTACGCGCCCAAGCCCTCCAGCGCGACACCGCCGCTGATGCGCGGGTACCCTTCGTGCCGCAGGTCGCCGGTCGCCGCGCCCTGCCGGGTGGCGGCCTCGAAGTTGTCCAGCGCGCGCCGGTAGTCCCGCCGCCCCAGGTAGATCTTGCCGAGGTTCATGTGCTTCTCGACGACGAGATGCTTGTCCTCGAGCTGCACGCAGATCGGCAGCAGGCGCTCCAGTACCTCCGCTGCCGCCACCTCGTCGTTCGCTCGGAGATGCATCCAGGCCCGGATGTCCAGACGTAGGTACGCCCCGAGCAGGTCGCCGAGCTCCTCGTAGATCGACGCCGCCTGCTCCGCCCAGCGTTGCGCTTCGTCGTCGTCGTCCAGCCACCGGTACGCGTGCGAGATGTTCTCGGCCGTCGCGGCCAACGCTCGCCGGTGCCCCAGCTCGCGGTCGATCGCCATCGCCGCGAAGCTGGCCTCGATGACCTCCCGGTAGTCGCCGCGCATCCACGCGAGGTACGCCACCTCGCGGTAGCCGCGCGCCCTGGAGCCGGCGTCGCCGAGCCGTTCGAACAGCGCGTCGGCCCGCGCGAACGCCTCCGCCGCACCGGCACGGTCGCCTCGCACCGACAGCATCGCCATGCGCTTGAGGGTGGCCTCGGCCATCATGGCCGGGTCCCCGATCCGCTCCGCGAGCGCATGGAGGCGCTCGATCGTGTCGATCCACTCAGGCCGCCGATTCATGAACTCGAGCAGCCGCTCGATCGCCTGGAGTACCTCGAAACGCTTGCGATCCGCATCCTCGAGGCGAGGCACGATCGCCAGCATGCGGGCGTACGCCTCCCGGGCGACCTCCCAGGCGCTGTCCGCTTCTGCGAAGCGTGCCGCCACGCGCAGGTGGTCGTACGCCTCGGGCCACATCTCGGCCCGCAGGTAGTGGTGAGCCAGCTCCGCGTCGTCCGCGCCGTCCGCCTCCAGAGCCAGCCCGACGCGTGCGTGCAACGATCGCCGGACGGGCGGCCCCAGACTCTCGTACACGGTCTGTCGCAGCTTGTCGTGAGAGAACGCGTACGAGCCGTCCGACTCCGCGACGATCAGTCCCGCCGCGACGAGCGGCTCGAGCGTCGACCACAACGCCAGCGAATCGCCGGGGATCACCCGCTCGAGAAGGCCGAACGCGAACCGGCGTCCGATCACGGCCGCCACGTCCAGCACGGCGCGCGCATCCTCGTCGAACCCTCGGTAGCGGGCCCAGATCAGCGACCGGATCGACTCGGGCACGACGGCCTCGGCGATGCGCTCGCGGCTCGGGGCGGCCAGCCGTGTTGCGGCGCCGTGCTCCAGCAGGTGGGCGTCGCGAAGCCAGCGAAGGTACTCCAGCACGTAGAACGGGTTGCCTTCCGACTCGCCGTGGACGAACGCGGCGAAGCCGTCGAGCTCGGCGCCCTCCCCGCCGAGGACCTCCGCCACCAGCGCGCGTGTCTGGCTCGCGTCGAACCGGCTCAGGCGAACGGTGCGGATCGCCCGGCGCTCGGACAGCTGCGCCTTCCAGCGCTCGAGCACGCTGCGATCCTCGCGACGGTGGCTGACCACGATCAGCACGCGCTCGTCGCGGATGCGGTGAGCGGCGTAGGCGAGGAACTCGAGCGTGGCCGCGTCGGCCCACTGCAGGTCGTCGACGAACAGGACGACGCCGGCGCCTGGCGAGGCGGCCTGCACGAGGCGGGCGGTCAACACCCGGTGCACGCTGCCGCGCTCCCGGATCTCGGACGCGGCGAAGCGCGCGGCGTCGGGGGCGTGCACGACCTCCTCGCCGCCCACCGCGCCCAGCGCCGCCCGGACGGGCTCCAGGGGCGCGCTCAGATCGCGTTCGTAGCAGCGGCCGGCGAACGCCTGGACGCCGAGGGGCAGGCCGGCCAGGAACGTCTCGACCAGTCGGGTCTTTCCGACCCCCGCCTCGCCTTCGACCGCGACGATGCCTCCTTCGCCCGCGAGGGCCGACGCGAGGTGCTCGCCCAGCGCAGCGAGCTCGGCCCGCCGACCGACGAACGACGTCGTGCCCCATGGCGCGGCCACGCCTCGTACCGGGTGCGTCGAGGGGCCCGCAAAGCCCGACATCGCACCCTGTGACACGTCCGAAGGGGAGGTGGACGGTACGGGAGATGGCTCCGCCGACGGTGTGCGCGTCTCCGCCTTCGGAGGACGCCCGGATGCCGGCCGTCAGCTCCTGGTGCAGCTCACGCATCGCGCCGTCCGGCTCGATGCCCATCTCGGCGTTCAGTTCGCGCGCGTACGTCGCGTACAGTCGCTGCACCGCGTCGATGCGGCCGGCGGCCGCCAGGCTCCGCATGCCGCACCGCACGGCGCGCTCGTCCAGCGGATCGGTGTCGAGGAGCGCGAGGGACAGCTCGGCCGCCGCTTCGGGATCGACCCGCTCGAGCCGGTCGCACTCGGCGATTCCCGCGTCGACGAGCCGCGTGCGGAGCTGTGCGCGCTCGTGCTCGAGCCAGCGGGCGAACTCCGGGGGTGCACCGACGTCGAGCCCCTCGAGGAGCGAGCCTCGATACAGCTTCAACGCTGTCGCGACGTCTCGTACGCGCAACGCGTCGCGCCAAGCGCGCAGATCGGAGTCCACCCGCCAACGGAACCGGTCGCCCTCCGTCTCGATGCCACGCAAGCTGTGCCGTGCCCGGTGAAGGAGCTTGCGCAGGTTCCGGCGCCCGACGGCGTCCACACGGTCGGGCCAGAACAGGAAGATCACCTCGTCGCGCGCCACCCACTCCGCCCGGGCCGCCAGGTACGCGACGAACCGGTGCAGGTGACTGGCGACCAGGAACCTGCGCCGTCCATCCTGGCGCAGGTCCGGGCGGCCGAACAGCCGCACGGCATCAGGGGGCATGGAGCATTGTAGGCCCAGATCCCGGCCGGGGACCGTCCAACCGCCGTTGGAGCGCCCTGGCCGGCGTTCACGCCGCCCCCGCCCTATCGCGACTGCAGCGTCCCCGCCGTCACGCCTCCACCTTCACGCTCGTTGCGGGACGCGCTACGAGCGTGGCAGCGATCTCACGAGCCCACGCCGCGATCGTCGAGGGATCGCGGTAGTCGCCCACGGGCGCCTTGACCGCGCGGACGACCCAGCGCTCGAACAGGCCCAGCTCCTCAGGGTCCAGCTTTCCGTGGAACAGCCGCACGTCGCGCGGCGCGATGCGCTCGATCGTGGCCTGCAGGGGCTTGGGGTAGGTCCAGCCGTCGGTGAGCTCCACCGGATCGCCCTCGTCGGTCGGTCCGCTCGAAAAGATCCAGGTATCGCGCCCGGCGAGCAGATCGGCGTAGCGGGTCACGAATCGGCTCGCTTCGCGGCGCCAACGCCCCATGTACACCGCGCTACCCAGCACGACGGCGGAGTACGGCGCCATCTCCGTCACCTCTCCCACCGGCGCGACGTGAACGGGTAGGCCGGCGTCGGCCAGGACCGCTCCGATCTGTTCTGCGATCTCGGCGGTCGACCCGTGCTTGCTCGCGTACGCGACGAGCACCTGGCCGATCATGGCGTGGCACCGCTCGGAAAGAAGACCGTCATCTCGAACCTCGCTATCGGACCCGTGTCGGGTCGATCCGTCGCATTTTCGCCTGCATCTCGCCAGCCCATGGCCCGCACCCCGCCCGTCAGGATAGGTGAAAGCGACGCGCCCGCCCAGGGCGTTCGTCCTTTGAATCGACGATGAGCGTGGCGCGCTCGAGATCCGGCGCACGACGCGTGGCGCGCGGTGCGGTGCTGGCGCGACGGTCGCTGCGCGCCGAAGTTCCGGCTCGCGCGCCGACGTGCGCGCGTCTTCAGCGGCCTGCTGGCGCACGCCGGTCGTGCGCTGACCTGCGTCGACTGGCGTCCTGCGGCGTTGCTCGCATTGTCGCGGGACTACGATGCGCGGCGTCGCGACTCGGGATGACGACGATGGCTGCTCGAGCACGATTCGCCAGCCCGGCCTGGTCACGATCGCGGCATGGGTCGGACCGCGGCGGTCCGAGCCGCTCGCACGCTTCGCTTGCTGGCCTCGTCGCTCCGCGCCGCGCCTCGTCGACGTGCGGTGTGCTGCGGTCCGTGCTGTCCGGTGAGGCGAGCGACGACGGCGCATCGGTCGCGACCGGGCGTCGGTCGACCGCTGACCGATCGCGCGCGCTGGACACGGGCTTGCCGCGACCCGTCGACCCCTGGCGTGGCGACGCGCTCGTGCATGGCGGATCGCCGAGGCGGCGTCGCGACCTGTTCGACGCGTTCGACGACCATGGTCGGCGTCCGTCGACCGCGCTGCTGCAGCGCGTGCGCGCGATGCGACGTCGCCGTGCTCGAGGCTGGCCGCACGCGCGCAAGCGACGGTGCGCTGGCTTGGACGTCCCCGGCACTTGCAGTGAAGCGGACGCGCGCGCCATCGCCACCGATGACGATCTGCCGGTCGGTTCTCGGCCGTGGCTGGACGAGCGCCGACCAGTCGTGCGCCTACGTCGCAGGAGCGTCGAGACGCTGGACGAGGCGCAGGAGGCCGAGCTCGAGCAGTCTGTCCGCACGCTGCGACTGCGACCGGGCCGCAAGCTGCTGGACGTCGGCTGCCGCTCGCGCGCTCGGCGCTGACGGATGCGTCCGCGCCGAGACGTTCGGTACCCGGCGATCGGGTGCCGGCGAACGCGCCCAGGCCGTCGCCGTCGGACGGGTTTCTGTCGAGCGATCGTGATCGGCGTGTCGCGTGCAGGTCGCGATCACGTTCGGCAGTCGAGCACGTCGGGCGCAGCCGCGTACGAATCGCTCCCGTCCGTCGACCACATGCATCGCTTGGGCGGCTGGCGATGCGCCTTTCCGCAGGCCTGTGTCGCGGTATCGAACGCGCGGCGTGCGTGCAGCCAGCAGGTTCGCCGCACGAGAACCCGCTGCGAGGATCGCCGACCGACCGCGATCACGATCCGTGCAGCTCGAAGCGGTAGGTCGTTCGCGACGTCGACGATCTGCCGACTACGTGGCGCATGATCCGGCTCCTGTCGTGGCACTTCGGAAGGTGTGCGTTGGCGCAGGCTGGCGCGCCGCTGGCGGACATGGAGGCGTAGTCGACCGTTCCCTCACGGCAGCTCAGTGACAGGTGGACCATGCGGCCCAAGAACATGGCGGCGGACGCCGACCGCGTACGCCTAGCGCGACGCTCGAACGGCCGGTCCCAAGACGGCGTTCGCGACCACCTCGGCGTCGTCCACCAGCTTCCCGACCGCGATGCCGCGGTAGGCGTTCCCCGCTAGATGGACGCCGGGCAGATCGCGCAGGCGCGTTTCGATCCGGTCCAGACGAGCTTGGTGACCCATCACGTACTGCGGGATCCCGCGGTCCTGCCGACCGACCCAGGAGCGGACCGGCTCCCCCTCCGGTCCGTCGACCAGGCCCCAGGCGCGGTCGATGGCCGTTCGCGCGATGCGCGCCATCTCGGCGTCGCTCAGCTCGTCGATGGCCGGGCCGGCGACGCCGCCCACGATGACGCGGACCAGCACGGTCCCGGGCGGCGCACGGTGAGGAAACACGTTCGATTCGATCAGCACGCCCAGGACGTCCAGCTCCTCGCCCGGGGCGACCAGGAACCCGAACCCGTCGGGCGGCGTCCTGAACGCCTCGGCCGCGAAGCCCATCGCCACCATGCCGATCGCGCCGGACGGGATGCCCGACAGCTCGCGGGCCGCCTCGGCGTCGGTCGACGCCAGCAGCTCGGACGCGGGGCGCGGGGGAATCGCGAGGACGACGGTGTCGAACCGCCGGGATGTCCCGCCTGGACCCGTGAGCAGGTACCGCCCGCCCGCCGGATCGACGGCAAGCCCCAGCGCCGGCGTCGAGGTGTGGACAGCGTCGCCGAGGTCCGCAGCCAAGGCGTCGACGATCACGTTCATCCCGCCGTGGAAGCTCCAGGTCGTCTTGCGCTCCTGCATCCGCTCGCGGGTCCCCGCGATGCCGGCCACCACCAGCGAGCGGTGGTCGCGCTCCATCTCGCGCATCACCGGGAACGCCGCGTCGACCGACAGCTCGTGCGCATCGCCGCCGTACACGCCGCGCACCATCGTCCCCAGCAGGATCTCGGCCGCCTCGGGCCCGATGTGGCGCGCGGCGTAGTCGAACACCGTCTCCTCGTGATCCACGCGCTGGGCCAGGAACGGCTCGGCCAAAATGCGGAACCGGCCCTCGACGCTGAGCGGCTCGAACTCCAGCAGCGAGATCGGACCGCTGGGCATCAGGTGGAGGCGGCCGCCGTGGAACACGTAGCGCCGGTTGGCGGCGGGATTCGCGTGCACCTGCTCCTCCTCGAGGCCCAGGCGTGCGACCAGGTCGGCGGTCGGACCGACGCCGGACCGGAACGCGTTCGCGGCCCACTCGATCAGGAAGCCGTCCTGGGCCACCGTCCGAAGCTGACCCCCGGGACGGTCGGCGGCCTCCCAGACCTCGAGCTCCAGCGCCTCGCCTCGCTCCTCGGCGTGCCGCCGGATCGCGTGGGCCGCCGTCAGCCCGCCGAGTCCGGCGCCCACCACCGCCACGCGGCGTGGCGAGGCGCCCAGCGGCGGCCTGGGTCGTGCGGTCGGCTCTTCGTTCATGGGGACTCCCGTCCGCGCGCTTCGGATGAAGAGCGTCTTCAGATGAACAGCGCCTTCAGATGAACAGCGTCTGCGCTCCCTCGGAGATGTCGAGGAACTCCGTCGCGCTGATGATCCCCTCGACCCCCTCGTACAGGTCGTCCTGGGTCAGCTTGTTCATGTCGGCCGACATGCGGCACGCCCACAGGTGGCCGCCGGCCTCGGTGATCATCTCCAGGAACTCGGGCACCGCCGGTACGTCCAGCTCGGCGATCTGCCGGCGCATCATGCGGGTGGCGACGCCTTGCATGCCGGGCAGCCCGGAGACGGCGGTCGGCATGTGCGTGGCGGGGTTCGCGACCGGCGTGAACTGGAGGTGCGCCATCGTCTTCTTGTTGATGATCTCGTAGCCCCAGAAGGTGAAGAACAGGTGCGTCTCGATCCCCTCGCCCAGCGCGGCGTTGGCCAGGATCAGCCCCGGGTAGGCCATGTCCAGCGAGCCTTTCGAGCAGATGATGCACAGCTTGCGGTCGGGACCGTCGTCGAAGGTGGGCACGGGGCGCGGCGTGGTCATGCGGATCTCCTAAGGCGTCATACGCAGCCGACGGGCTTGGGCACGCCGGCGACGTAGGCGATCTTCTTCGCGGGCTTCTTCGGGAACAGCACGAACAGGCGCTTCAGCGGGACGCCACCGGTGGTCGAGATGCGCCGCAGCGTGGGGGTCACGCCTTCGGCGGCATAGTCGTCGCGGACGAAGCGGATCACCTCGAGGTGCTCCTCGCTCAGCGCGACGCCGATGTCGGCCGCGAGCTCGGCGGCGACGGCCTCGTCCCAGTCGCCGTACTCGGTCAGGAACCCCTCGTCGTTCACGTGCACGGTCCGTCCGGCGATGGTGGCCAGCATCGTGCGGTCCTTTCTCATGCGCGCGCAGCGTCAGCGCATGCCCCTGATCGTCTTGAGCAGCAGCAGGACGTTGTCGCCGATCATGGTGACGCCCTCCCGGTCGAAGTCCTGCACGATGCGGTCGACCACCTCGGCGCTGGCGCCGAGCACCTCGCCGTAGCCGCGACCCTGCAGGCTGTCCAGCTTCGTCGTCGCGCCGTTCATGGCCTGCCTGAGCAGCGGCGTCATGTCGCGTGCGAACTCGTCGATGGCTTCCCAACGCTCGCGCGAACGACGGCTCTCGGCGGCGATCTCGGCCAGCTGCGTCTCCATCCGTGCGAGCTGGGCCTGCAGCGCTGCGACGTCCGGGGCGCTCACCGGGACGCCTCCTGCGGCTCGCGCGTCTCCGCCGTCTCGCGGACCTTGCCGGCCAGCGTCATCTCGGGGGCCAGGGGAACCTCGCGGCCGCGGAGCAACAGGTGCCAGTACGTCCACTTGAACATCATCTTTCCGGCATGGTTCATGGCCGTCTCCTCGAGGAGCGCGAAGGGGCCGACGCCGGGCAGCGGGTAACGGCCGGGCAGCGGTTGCGTCGCGTAGTTGTAGTCCAGCAGCAGCGCCTTGCCGTTCCCGGACTCGACGAAACAGCTCACGTGTCCGTCGTAGGCGTGCGGCATCGGCCGGCCCGCAGCGTGCTCGACGAAGTTCTCGGCGAACACGTCGACCGAGAAGTGGACGCCCGATCCGGCCTTGGCGATCGGCAGGGCGGCAGCGTCTCCCAGGGCGAAGACGTTGGGCCAGCGCCGTGATTGCAGCGTGCCGGGATCGACCGGGACGTGGTTCAGCTCGTCCCCCAGTCCGCTGCGGCCGACGGCGTCGGCTCCCATGTTCACCGGCACGGTGACCAGCAGATCGAACGGAATCTCGCGCTCGTCGTACGAGATCAGGGTCTTGGCGGCATCGTCGATGCGCTCGACCACGAAGTCGGTCTGGACCGTGATGCCACGGCTGCTCAGCATGCCGGCCAGGCGCTGGGCAGCGACCGGCGTGGTGAACGCGGCGTCGAGCGGCGTGACGTACACCAGCTCGACCTGGTCGCGCACGCCCGCCTCCCGAAAGTGCGCGTCCGCGAGGAACAGCAGCTCCAGCGGTGCGACGGGGCACTTGATCGGCATCTCGGCGACGTGGACGACGAACCGTCCGGCCTGGAACCCGGTCAGCGCCTCGGCCAGGGCCTCGGCGCCCTCGAGCGTGTAGAACTCGTGAACGCTGTCGCGCCACTCGGGGCCCAGCATGCCGGGCGTCTGGTCGGGTCGGGGCTGCGTGCCGGTCGCGATGACCAGCTGGTCGTACGGCAGCTCGGTGCCGTCCTCGAGCGTGACCGAGCTGGCCTCGGGGTCGATCGCGTAGGTCTCGCCGAGCAGCAGGTCGACACCGCTGGGCAGGAAGCGCGCCCGAGGTCTGACGACGTCGTCGCGCCGATACGCGCCGAACGGGATGAACAGGTAGCCGGGCTGGTAGTGGTGCTCATCGTCCTTGTCGACCAGGGTGATGCGCCATTCGGAGGACGGCAGCCGGGGTCGGAGCTTGTTCGCGACCATCGTTCCCGCGCTGCCGGCGCCGAGCACGAGCAGATGCTTCATCGGGTCCTCCTCGCGTGCCGCGCGGCTCGTGCGACACGAACAGACGATGACGCACCGCGGTGAAGGCTGAAAGGGTGGAACGTCCCCGACGGAAACACGGCTCGCGCCGCTGGATCAGTACCGCAGGCTGCGCACCTCGTACGTGACCGTCCGCTCCCCCAGAGGCACGCGCACGCTGTCGCCCACGCGAAGCCCCAGCAGACGCCGCCCCAACGGCGATGCGTCGCTGATCCGCATCACGTCGTCCGCCACGATGGCCGCGTCGAGGGTCTCGACCACCTGCAGCGTCGTCTCTTCGTCGGCGTCCACCTCGGCGTTCACCTCGGCGTTCACCTCGGCCACCGTCACGACCGCACCGACCTCGACCGTGGACGAGGTCCGACCTGGAGGCAGGACGTGTGCGTCGTCCAGCGTCTCCTCCAACCGGTCGACACGGTCAGTCAGCCTCGCTTTTTCGAGCCGCGCGTCGCGCAGCGTGATCGCATCGGTGTCGCACGTGCACGCCATCTGCTCGCGAAGGAACGCGTCCACGTCCGACAGACGCTTGCGCGCGTGACCGAGCTCCCGCTCGAGGCGATCACGGCCCTCCGTCGTCAATCGCACCATCGTCGCTCCCTCCGCGCGGCATCCGCTGGTTTTCCATGCCGTGCCGAACCGTGCGCGAGCGCCAGCGCCCGCGCGGGCAGTGTAGGGTCCTTTCGGCGCCCTGAACGTCGGCGTTGGTACGGTACCCAGCGGAAAGATTGCTACCCTCATCGAATGAGCGTCGTTCACGACGCATCGTGAGTTCGGTCGCGGCATGGTGCCGACACCGCCGAACCGAAAGAATGGAGACCGTCATGCGTACGATCGCGAACCTGATCTTCGCTACCGCTCTGCTCGCGTCGACGACGGCGCTGGCACAGTCCAGCGGCGAGTCCACCTACCAAGCCAACTGCGTCGCGTGTCACCAAGCGACCGGGCAGGGCATTCCCGGGGCGTTCCCGCCGCTGGCCGGGCACGTACCCGAGCTGCTCGCGCGGGACGGTGGACGCACGTACCTCGTCCACACGCTTCTGTACGGGCTGCAAGGGTCGATCACGGTCGGTGGGCAGACCTACAACGGCGTGATGCCGGCGTGGCAGCATCTGGACGACGCTCAGCTCGCGGACGTCCTCACCTACATCTCGACGGCGTGGGAAAACGAGGCGGAGCTGCCCGAGGGCTTCGAGCCGTTCACCGCGGAAGAGGTCTCGGCCGAGCGCGACCTGGGGATCACCGGCGGCGACGTGCTCGAAGAGCGGACCGGGCTGCTGGCGACCGAGTAGCGCTGTGGCTGGTCCCGCGTGCGGCCGCACCGCTACAGCGCGAAGTGCGTCGCCTGGCTGGCGACGACGTACCAGGTCACGAACAGGCCGTTGGCGAACGCGCCCGGCCAGACGCTGCCCGTCTTCTCGAACAGGTAGGTCGATAGCATTCCGGCGATCGGGAGCAGCACCAAGAGCTGGAACCCGATGATCGTCAGCAGCGGCTCGCCCAGCGGCAGGGGGCGTCCCGACAGGAGAGGCACGTACTGAATCAGGAGCAGGGCCGCGAATCCCGCGAACATCAGGACACCGTTCCCGACCACGGCGGCCGCCGTCGAGGTCGGCTCGCGCGAGCGTAGCTGCCCGTGCAGCGCCAGGCCCAACGTCGCGAAGAAGAAGGTGAACGGCAGGAGGTAGATCACGGCGATACGCGCATGGAGGGCGTCCAGCGGACGTGCCGCCAGCACCCACGCGCGGAAGTCGGTGCCGAACAGGCCGTTCACGGCGATCAGCAGCAGGTAGCCGGAGCCGACGGTGGCCAGCGCCAGCCCGATGGAGCGCAGCAGCCCGCCGCTCAGGCCCACGCCCGCTCCTCCACCACGGCGCCCGGACACGGCGTACCAGAGCAGGAACAGGACGAGGGACAGCGCGCCGTTGGCGACGGCCCAGACCACGATCCCGTTCGTGATCTGTTGCGGGAACCAGACGCCGACGGGCAGCCACTCGGCCGCTTGGTTGTTGAGCCAGAAGTACGTCGCGACCGGCACGATGATCAGGATCAGGGCCGCCAGCCACCAGCCCAGGCCGCTGGGGCCGACACCGACCGCCGGCGTGCGCTGCAACGGCGCGAACGCGGGGGTCCGCAGCCACAGCCCTCCTGCCGCGAAGAACGCGAGGATCATCCCGAGAAAGCCCAGGCCTGTGCCCAGCTCCTTGAGCATCCAGGCCTGATCGGTGGCGGGAAGCGGGCTCGGCGCCGGCACGGTCCGCTGGATCCACTCGATCACGGGAGCGATGCCGGCGACGGTGATGTGGTCGCCTGGGTGGGTGACGGGCGGCTGCGCCAGCCAGCGCGCCGTGCCCGCGTCGATCTCGCCGTACAGCTGCCCCGGCACCACCGGCGGCTCGGTTCCGAATACGCCCGCGAGCTTGTCGGTCGTGACGACCGCGGCGCCCGTGGGCGCTCCCCACATCAGCTGCGAGAACTCGTCGTACTGACTGAACACCAGCCCGAAGTTGCGGGGGAACTGCGGTGTGCCCTCGGGCGCGCCGAACGTGCCGGTCGACGCTCCCGAGACGATGATCGAGGCGTAGTCGTCGGGGGCCGCGCCTGCGGCGATCAGCACCGCCCAGCCGCCCATCGAGTGGCCGGACAGGACGATGCGGTCCGGATCGACCATGGGCAGCGACCGGAGGTACGCCAGTCCGTCGGGTCCGCCGAATCCGGCCGCGAACGCGGGTGGATCGCTGTTGCCGTGGCCGCTCTGGTCCAACGCGACGACGACGTAGCCGCGGCGTGCGAGCTCGATCGCGTAGGGCGACTGCGTCTCGCGGTCGTTGATGTAGCCGTGGACCGCCAAGACACCGGGTGCCGGGCTGGACGGCGTGGCCGACTCGGGGACGTACAGCTCGGCGGTCATCGTGCGACCGTCGGCCGCGACGAAGCGGACGGTGTCGACGTCGACGCCGCCTGCGTCGGTCCGCACCCACGACGCCAGCCAGCCGCCGCCGAGCGCGAGCACGATGGCCACGATCAGCAGGCCCACAGAGCCTGGCCTGCGAACGCGAGTCGAATCCGTCATGACGACCTCCAAGGTCCCGCACGCGTATAGGACGCGCGTCGCTGCGTCCGAAGTCGAGATCCGGCCTCAACCTAGCACCGGCTTCGCGTCGCTGACGCGATGTTCTCCACGGCGGGCTTCCTCGGACGAGCTCCTCGTAGGTCCTCGCTCAGGCGCGGGCCGTCTTCGACCCGTCTCCGTTCAGCAACCCTTCGAGCAGCTGCACGGCCCGCCGGGCTCCCCCGGCGTCGCGGAACCCCTGCGCGACCCGCTGGGCTCCTGCGCGCCGAGAACGGGCCTCGCGCATGGCGGCCCGCAGCCGCGCCACAGTCAAGCGGCGCCGGGCGACCATCGTGCCCGCGCCGGCGACCTCGGCACGGCGGGCGGACTCGCTCTGATCGCGGCCCCACGGCACGACGCAGACGGGGACGCCGGCGGCCAGCGCACGCTGCGTCGTGCCCATCCCACCGTGGGTGACGACGAGGTCCATCTCGGGAATCACGCTGGCGTGAGGGAGGAAGCGAACGATTCGGGTGCGGTCGTGAGGAGGCTCGAATCGGTCGGGGTCCAGCGCGGCGGACGTGACGACGACGCTGCCCGGCTCGTCGGCCAACGCCTCGAGCGCGGTAGCGATGATCATTCCGTCCTCCTGGAGCTCGGTGGAGACGCTGACCAGGACGCGTGGCCGTGGCAGCGTGGCGAGCCAGTCCGGCGCCTCGCCCGGAGGGGCCCACAGTCCGGGGCCGATGGCGTGGACTCCGCGCGGCCAGCCCTGGCGCGGGTACTCGAACGGCTCGGCGGTGCGGTAGAGGAGCACGTCGGCTCGCACGAACAGATCGGAGTAGCCGTCCAGCGGCGGCGCGCCCAGCTCGGCGCGAAGGCGCTGGAGCTTCGTCACCGGCCCGCGGAGCGAGCCGTTCATGACCGCCCAGACGAGCCGGTCACGCAGGCGATCGACGCCGCCCTTCGGAGGCGGGAAGCCGGGCCCGAACGCCGGCGTGGTGGGGGACGGCACGGGAAGCGCGTACGGCAGGAACATGGACCAGGCGCGACCCGTGCGGTCGGCCTCGGCTTCGGCGGCCGCGGCCGCGCCCCAGGTGTTGGCGTCGACCAGGACCAGCTCGGGGTCCAGCTCGGACCGGGCGGCCTGGAGGTCGTCGACCTCGTGCGGCGCGCGGGTCAGCCAGCAGTCGAACGCCGCTCGAAGCTGCTGCATGGGGTTGCCTTGCCGGTAGTCGTCGAGGGTCAGGGCCTCGATCTCCGGGGCGATGGGTCGGTGCTCGAGCCCCTCGGCCGTCACCCGGTCTCGCTCGGAGGCCAGCGTCTGGACGACGACGCGGTGGCCGGCGTCGCGCATCGCGAGCGCGACGTCCATCATCGGGTAGAGGTGCCCGCGTGCTGGCGACGTGTACATCAGGATCGTGCTCATGGTCGTGCCTCCGATGGGTGTGCGTTCGATCGGCCTGCGTCCGACGCCGCGTCGGCCAGGACGCCTCTCGCCAGGCGAATCATCGTGGCCTCGGTCTCCTGCCGTGAGCGCCCCACGTCGAGGCGCAGCAGCTTCCAGACGTACAGGTCGGTCGCCGCCACCAGCGCGTCGACGAGCGGGCGTTCGGCCTCGCCGGCCGGCGAGGCCGAACGCCCGCGTCACCCAGTCGCGGTGGTAGCTCCGTCCGCGCTGGACGCCGTCGCGCGCTACGGGCTCTCCTCCATGCTCCTGAGCGAGCAGGTTCGGCACCAGGCGTCCCTCGGCCTCGTAGTGCGCGACGAGACTCGAGATCGCCCCTTCGACGTCGCCGGGGCGGGTCGCCTGGCGCTGCGCCTCGACCCTTCGTTCGACGCGCTCGCCGACGGCGTGCAGGCAGCCGTCGCGCGAGCCCATGTGGCGCAGCACCGTCTGCACCGTGACGCCGGCCCCTTCGGCGATCGCGGGCAGGGTGACGTCGCCCAGCGGGCCGTCCGCGAGCAGACGCTCGGTGGACGCCACGATGCGTTCGGTCGTCTGGGCTGCGCGCCGGGCGCGGTTCGTCATGTCGTAGCTGCGGGTCATCGTCCTCCTCAAGTTCATGTTGATCATAGACACATGGATATTCGATGTCAATAGCCGTCACATTGATATGGTGGCACTCGCTCGGCGACGCGAGCTGTAGAATCGGAAATGCACCGTCTCGACAGCTGGATCGACCACGTTCCGTACGACGACGCCACCGGACGGCTCCGCGCCCTGTACGACCGCATCCGGGGCCCAGGCGGCTCGATCGACAACATCATGAGGGTGCACAGCCTGCGCCCCCACACGATGGAGGGGCACCTGGCGCTGTACAAGGGCGTGCTGCATCACTCCCGCAACACCGTCCCCCGCTGGCTGCTCGAGACCACCGGGGTGTACGTCAGCCTGCTGAACGGCTGCGACTACTGCGTCGAGCACCACTTCGCCGGCCTACGCCGTCTGTTGAACGACGACGCCCGGGCCGAGGCGATCCGTGCCGCCCTCCGTCGCGGCCGCCCCGAAGAGGCGTTCCACGGTCGCGAGCTCGCCGTGCTCCGTTACGCCGAAGCGTTGACGGTCGCGCCCGCCACGATGAGCGAGAACAACGTCGAGTCGATGCGGGCGGAAGGCATGAGCGACGGCGAGATCCTGGAAGTGAACCAGGTGGTCGCCTATTTCGCCTACGCGAACCGCACGGTGCAGGGCCTGGGCGTCACCACCGAAGGAGACACGCTGGGCCTATCGCCCAGCGACAGCGACGCTCCCGACGACTGGCATCATCGCTGACCGATCGCCGACAGCGTCTCGCGCCAGCAGCACCACACGCGCGCCGCCTCCGAAACGCTGCCGCAGGTGGCAGCATCGCGGAGGCGGCGATCGTGTCGTTCGTGGCCGGCAGGCTCGGTCACGCGCCGTCCGCGATCGCGGACGGCGCGACCGGCGTCAGTGCTCGCTGCCGGGCGTCACGTTCCCGTCGAAGACCTCGGGGTTCTCGTCCCCAGCCGCCTGGAGGATGCCGACCAGGCCGCGCTCGGCGCGACTCAGGGCGTGATCGACCAGGATGTAGTCGCCGGGCACCTCGAGCCCGAACTCGACCATCGTGGCTCCGCCCGGCGCGACCGTCGTGGTCTGCACGTTGGTGAGCGGCGAGCTGGTCAGCGACCCCTGGTCGTAGACCCGGTCGAAGATCTCCCCGATCACGTGGAAGCTGCTGGTGAAGTTCGGTCCGCCGACGCCGAAGAAGATGCGTACGGTCTCGCCGACGTTCGCCTGCAGCGGATACTCGTCCGTCAACGCGCCCACCGCGCCGTTGAAGGTGAAGTACTCGGGGTCCTCGTCGAGAAGCTTGTTCACGCTGAACTCGGCGTTTCCGCGATTCCCGAAGTCGCCGTCCGTATAGACCTCGCCCTGCATCACGTAGAACTCGCGGTCGACCTCCGCGAGCCCTTCCTCGGGCTCGACGAGGATGAGACCGTACATGCCGTTGGTGATGTGGTGGGCGACCATCGGCGTAGCGCAGTGGTAGACGTACAGGCCCGGATTCAGGGCCTTGAAGGTGAACGCCGTGGCGTCGCCGGGGCGGGTCTGCGTCACCGCCGCGCCGCCGCCGGGGCCCGTCACGGCGTGGAAGTCGACGGAGTGGATCATCGTGCTGTCGTCCGCGTTCTCGAGCGTCATGTTGACGGTGTCGCCCACCTTGACGCGAAGGAACGGGCCGGGGATCTGGCCGTCGAACGTCCAGAAGCGATAGCTCGTGCCGTCGGCCAAGCGGGCCTCGACCTCTTCGGTCACGAGCGCGAGGTCGTGCGTGACCGGCTCTCGTTCGCCGATCGGTCCGGGCAGGTCCGCCGGATCGCGGACGATGGACGGGAGCTCCTCTTCGTCCGACTCGGCGACCGTGCCGATCTCGAGGAGCCCCTCCATGCCGGCCTGACGGTGCCCCGGCACGGTGCAGTAGTAGTCGTACTGGCCGGCCTCGTCGATTCGGAAGACGGTGACCGAGCTGGCGCCTTCCTCGAAGACCATGTCGGTAGCCACGCCGTCGACGCCGTCCACGGCCCAATCGTGCTGAACGCCGTCTCCGTTGACGAGGGTGAGCTGGACCACGTCACCGGGCTCGGCGACGAGGCGCGGGTTGACGACGCCGTCGATCTGTCCCCCGACGCCGATGAAGGCCATCTTGCCGCCGGCCAGTCCGGTCGTCAGGCGGTAGGAGACGTCGGGCGTGTATTCGGCGGGCGACAGCGGCTGGCCTTGAGCCAAGGCCAGCGAGCCCGCGGCCAGCAGGCCCGCGAGGGCGAGCGTGGCTGCGATCAGGAATCGATTCATGGACATGAAGCTCCCTTCGATGCTCTCGGTGTTGGATCCGAGTAATGTCGGATGCACGTATCCAAGTAAACCACATGCGTCCGCCCCTTGCCAAATGGCGGCACCCGCAGAGCCGGCTGGTGCAGTACGCTCGGAAGCGTGACGGTATGGAAACCGGACGTCGCGCGACTCCCTCGGGCCCAGCTCGACGGCGATCACGTCATCGTGCACGACGTCAGGAACACCCGCTACGGTCGACCAAGCGAACGGTACGAGGTGGAATGGGAGGATCGCGACTACGACCTCGCCACGCTCCGCAGGCTGTGGTTCCTGGTCGAGCCGTTCCTCCCACAGGTACCGGTCATCGCCCATACCTTCATCGCCTTCGAGTTCGACGACGCGTTCCTGGCGCTCTCGATCGAAGCGCGGCTCCGGCAGGACCAGCGCTACTCGATCTTCCGGGGCATGATCGGTCGCTACGCCCTCACCTACAGCTTCGGCGACGAACGCGACTTCATCCTGCGACGAACCCTTCATCAGCAGCACCAGGTGTACCTCTACCCCCTGGTCACCCCCGAGCTCGAGGTTCGCGCCCTGTTCCTGAACATGCTGGCCAGTGCCAACGCGCTCATCGCTCGACCGCTCCGGTACAACAGCATCCGCCACAACTGCACGAGCATGCTCCGCAGGCACGCCAACCAGGTCAGGCCCGGCAGCTTCCCGCCGTTCATCCTCGCCGACGTGATGCCGGGACGATCGGACCGGGTGCTGTACCGAAAGGGATGGATCGACACCAGCGTCGGTGAAGACGCGCTCCGCGACACTCACGCGATCCGCGACAAGGCGAACGCCGCGGCGGACGATCCCGGCTTCTCCCGACGCATCCGCGAGCCGTGACCAAGACGCTCATCGTCAACGCCGACGACCTGGGCATGTCCGAAGCCGTGACGCGCGGCATCCTGGACGCCCACCGCAACGGCATCGTCACCTCCTCGTCGGCGATGATGAACGGCCCGCACGCCCGAGCCGGGCTCGAAACCGCCCTTCGCGACGCGCCCGAGCTGGGCCTCGGCCTGCACCTGACCCTCACCTGGGGACGACCGGTCCTCCCACCGGAGCGGATTCCGAGCCTCGTCGGCGCGCACGGCGGCTTCGTCAGCGTGCCGCGCGGAATGGCGCTGCCCGGCAACTGGAGCCGAAAGGACATCGCCGCCGAGCTACGCGCCCAGCTCGACCGCTTCGTCGAGATCGCCGGCAGGCCGCCCGACCACGTCGACGCGCATCACGGCATCACCACCTACGCGGCGCCCGTGCGCGAGGTGATGCTCGAGATCGCCAGCGAGCACGGCATCGCGGTGCGCCGCACCCGCGCCGGCTGGTTCGCCCGAATGGAGCGCATCATGCCTACCGCCGCCGACCTTCCTGACGAGTGGGGTCCCTGGCTGGACCGCGTCCCCACGCCCTGGAGGCGGGGACCGATGGGCGAGCGCACGCCGCTGTCCACCGACGGCCTCGACTTCCGCTTCTTCGGCGAGCGCGCCACCGTCGAGCAGCTGCTCCGCATCTTGGGCACCCTCCCAGGCGGCGTCACCGAGCTGATGTGCCACCCTGGAAGCGCCAGCGGCGGGGACGACTACGCGTTCCGCGAGGCGGAGCTGGCGGCCCTCACCGATCCGCGCGTGAAGGCCAAGGTCGAGGAGGCCGGGATCGAGCTGGCGTCCTTCGCCGTGCTGACGAAGCTCCCAGCGCGCGACTGACCGCGTCGCCCCCGGACCCAGGAGGCCGCATGCCGACTCGATCGTGCTCGCAGGACGCGCCCGCTCTCGCCACCCCCTTCCGCGCGACCGTCGCGAACGTCCTCGTCGTCCTCGTCCTCGTCGTCGTCGCCCTGGCCATCGCGTCCGGGTCAGCTCACGCGCAAGGCGTCCGGCACGAGATCGACCACCAGCGCTCGACCGTTCACGTCGTCACCCGCCGGGCCGGCGCGCTCGGGTTCCTGGGCCACGATCACGCGATCCTGGCGACACGGTGGACCGGAAGCATCTGCTTCGCTCCCGACGACCCCTCCGCCTCCGAGGTCCGCGTCACGGTGGCGACGCCCTCGCTGGTGATCGATACCGACCTCGCCGTGGAGGTCGCCGGCACGTCCTGGCGACCGGGGCCGGACACGATGCTCGAGATCCGCACGCGCATGCTGGGCCCCGAGTTCCTCGACGCCGACGAGCACCCCGAGATCCGCTTCGCGTCACGGTCCGTCACCAGCGACGGCGACGACGACCTGATCGTCGAAGGCCCGTTCACCCTGCACGGTCGGACACGGATCGTGAGGGCCCCCGTCACCGTGACGCCTGCGCCCGACGGCACGGTGCGGTTCGAGGTCCGGATGTCCGTGCGGATGACCGACTACGGGATCGAGCCCGAAACGAACCTCGGCGTGGTCGACGTCGCCGACGAGTTCGACCTGTTCGTCGACGTCCTGACGCGGCCCACGAGCGAACCTTGTCCCTGAGCGGTGCCTGCCGGTCGTCGCGCAGGGGCCGGCCCGAACGCGCGGCCATCGATATCGTGTCGTGATGTCCGCTAACGACGACCACGACTGGCGCGTCACCGTGCGGCCTACCGCCACGACGCTCAGTCCCCGTCGTGACACGGTCGTCGCGTTCGACCTCGAGGGACGGCCGACGAGCCTGTTCGCCGGCGGCGACACGTTCAAGCGCTCCCTCGCCTCCGAGCTGTACGGCCGCCGCAGCGAGGGCGGCGCACGACGCCGCTGGCGCGTGCCGTGCGACCGGGCGGCCGACCTCCTGGAGCGGTCGCTGACGATCGCGGCGGACGCGAGGTCGGCCGTGCAGCGCGGCGAGCGGCTGCCCGGAGCGGCGGGGGCCGCCGCCGAAGCCGCGTTGGCGCAACGTCTGGACACGGTGCTCGGCTGGACGCCCGACCTGCTCTTGGACGAGCGTCGACGCTTTTTGGACGCCTACGCGCCGATCGCCATCCTTCCGCCCGACCAGTACGGCGCCGTGGTCTTGCAGGCGACGTTCGGCTGCAGCTGGAACCGCTGCAGCTACTGCACCTTCTATCAGGACCGTCCGTTCCAGGTCCGTCCGATCGCTGCGTTCCGCGAGCACGTCGGCGCCGTTCGCGATCTGCTGGGCCGCGCCGCAGCCGGCCGGACCGGCATCTTCCTGGCCGACGGCAACGCGCTGGTGCTGAGCAACGATCGTCTGCAGCCCATCTTCGACACCGCGACCGCCGCGTTCCCGGGGCGGCCGGTCGCGGGCTTCGTCGACGTGTTCAGCGGCGAGCGCAAGACGGCGGACGACTGGCGCGAGCTGCGCGCCTGGGGCCTCCGGCGCGTCGCGATCGGCGTCGAGACCGGCTCGGATGCGCTCCTGGCGTACCTGAACAAGCCGGGCGGAGCGAGCGAGGCGGCCGCCTTCGTCGCGCTGCTGAAGGAGGCCGGGCTGGACGTGTCGGTGATCCTGATGGTGGGCGTCGGCGGGCGCCGGTTCGCAGCCGACCACGTGCAGCAGAGCGCCACCCTACTCACGCGGCTCCCGCTGACCGGCAGCGACCTGATCTACCTCTCTCCGTTCGTGCGCCAGCACGATTCGGCGTACGCCGACCGCGCCGCCGCCGACGGGCTCCACGACCTGACGCAGGCGGAGCTCGCCGCGCAGGATCGCGCGCTTCGCGACGCCGCGCGCGCCGCGCTACCCGCCACCAAGGTCGCCCGCTACCACATCGACGAGTTCGTGTACTGAGCGGCCTTGGGCGCGACCCGCGCCGAAGCGCACGCTCACGAGGGCGCGCGCGCCGTGCTAGCTGCCGTTGCCCGCCACGCCGAGCACGTCCCGCAGCACCTCGACCTGCCTCAGGAGCTCCGTTTCGTCCCGTCCGTACTCGAGCGTGAGCGCCCACGGCGCGGTCGCCCACAGCATCTCCTGGACCAGCCGCACATCCACGTCGCGGAGCGGCTCGTGCGCATCGACCAGAACGCCGTCACGAAGGCGCGGGCCGCTCACGTGGAGCTGGCGCACGCGCTCCAACGGAAGCCCCGCGAGGTAGGTGGTGACGTCCACGCCCTGCCGGTCGGCGCTCACCTGCGCATGGGCGAGATCCAGCAGCAGGTACGTGTCGGACGCCTCGATCAGCTCGCGGACGAACGCCGGCTCGCAGATGTGCGCGTACGCGCCGGTCGGCTGGTCGTCGAGATTCTCGAGCAGCAACGGAACCTCGATCAGGTCGGCCAGGGCACGAACGTTGCCGGTCATCGCTTCGAGCGTCTCGTCGCGGCTCAGCGGCGGAGAGGTCGGCCGCATCCCGTCGTCGTACGCGACCGTCGCCGCGGCGAAGCCGATGTGCACGCTGAGCCAGGGCGCCCTCGTCTGCGCGAGTCGGCGCATCGTCACCGCCACGACGTCGTCCTGCGAGAGGGCGTCCGGATGCGCCAGCGACCAGTCCCACACGGCGTTGTGCAGCAGGAACGGCCGCTGCGGGAACGCCGCGACGGCGCCGTCGACGTGGGGGCCGCTGGTCTCGAGAACGACGGTGTCCAGCAGGCCCCGGTGGGACAGCGATCTGGCGAGCGGAGTGTCGTTCACGGCCAAGGTGACCATGGCCGAACCGTATCGCGGAACGGGCGCCTGGGATCACGGCCGCGCGTCGCGGCGTCGGCCGATTGACGGATCCTCGACGAGACGGGCGGTACGAAGGAGCCATGACGAACCGACCCCGACCGACCCTGCTCCTGGCGGCCATCACGATGCTCGCTGCGCTCGCTGCCTCGATCGTGCTGGGACAGGACCGGACGCAGACCGAGGAGCGACCGCCCGGACAGGATCCGCCGCGCGACGAAAAGATCGCGTTCGAGGCGTCGCTGGACTTCGCGCAGGTCGAGAAGGTCGTCGTCACCGTCGCGGACGACGGGACGTACCGTTTCTCCGTCACGGTCCGGCACCGTGACGAGGGCTGGGACCACTACGCCGACGTCTGGGAGGTCTACGACCCCGAATCGGGCGAGGTTTTGGGGACGCGCGAGCTGGCCCACCCGCACGACACCGAGCAGCCGTTCACGCGCAGCCTGAGCAGCGTCCGGATACCCGGCGGCGTGCGCTTGGTGGCCGTCCGTGCCGCGTGCAATGTCCACGGCTTCGGGGGTCGCGAGGTCGCCTTGGACCTCGACACCGAGGAGGGCGACGGGTACGAGGTTCGTCGCTGAGCATGGCGGCCCGGCAAACCTCGGCACACCCCGGCATGCTCTACGCTGATGGTGAAGGGACGTGCCATGGACCTCATGAACATCGTCAACATCGCCGTACTGATCATCGTCGTGTACGTGGCGCTTCGTGTCGGCGCCGTTCTGCTGAAGGTGCTTCTCGGGCTGATCGCGATCGGGTTGGCCGTCTGGCTGATCGCCGGCCTGTTCGGGGGCGTGCCCGTCGGCGCATCCGCCGCGACGGTCTGGTGGTAGGACATTCGGCTGGCGCACGGAGGCGGCGCTGCGGGTACCCTGACGTGTGGATTCTCGTGACGACCCGCGTACGCCCGGCGGGCCGGATGTTCCGTTGCGCGTAACGTTCGAACAGACGCAGCGCTACGACCGCCCCGGGCCGAGGTACACCTCCTATCCCACCGCCGTCGAGTTCGACGAGGCGTTCGGCGCCGACGCGTACACGGACGCGCTCGAAGCCGCGCGCACGACGGACGCGCCGCTTTCGCTGTACATGCACCTGCCGTTCTGCGCGGAGCGCTGCCTGTACTGCGCCTGCAACGTCGTGATCACGCCCCACACCTACGTGGCCGAGCCGTACCTCGACTACCTGGAGCGCGAGATGGACCTCGTCGTCGACCGGCTCGGCTCGTCCCGGCCGGTGGCGCAGCTGCACCTCGGTGGAGGCACGCCCACCTACTTCTCGCCTCGGCAGCTCGACGACCTGATGGAACGGCTGGGCCGGCGCTTCGCGTTTTCTCCCGACGCCGAGAAGGCGCTGGAGGTCGATCCCCGCGTCACGACCCGGGAGCACCTCGCGACCCTCGCGACGCACGGCTTCAATCGCCTGTCGCTGGGCGTGCAGGACTTCGACCCCACGGTCCAGGCGTCGGTGAACCGGATCCAGTCGGTCCAGCAGACCCGCGACCTGATGGACGCCGCGCGAGAGCTGGCTTTCGGATCGCTGAACATCGACCTGATCTACGGTCTGCCCCACCAGACGCCGGCGTCGTTCGCGCGAACCGTCGCCCAGGTCGCCGAGCTGCGACCCGACCGGCTCGCGGTCTACTCGTTCGCGCTGGTGCCGTGGCTGAAGCACCATCAGAAGCAGCTCCCCCACGAGGCGCTGCCCTCGCCCGAGACGAAGCTGGAGCTGCTCCTCACCGCACGCGAGGGGTTGATGGGCGCAGGCTACCTGGACATCGGCATGGACCACTTCGCGCTGCCCGACGACGAGCTGGCTCTGGCGCAGCAGGACGGCCGGCTGTGGCGCAACTTCATGGGGTACACGACCGTGCGGGCGCCCGACATGGTCGGACTGGGCGTGTCGGCGATCGGCTCGGTCGGGGGCACGTTCGCGCAGAACGAGAAGAAGCTGAGCCGCTACTATCGGGCGCTGGACGAGGGGCGCCTGCCGATCGAGCGCGGCTACGCCCTGACGGCCGACGACCTGGTTCGCCAGCACCTGATCCGGGAGTGGATGAGTCAGTTCCGGGTGGACAAGGCCGACGTCGAGCGGCGCTTCGGCATCGACTTCGATCGCTACTTCGCAGGCGAGCTCGCCACGCTGTCGCGCGACTTCGTACCCGAGGACCTGGTCCGTCTGGAGCCGGACGCGATCGTGGCCCAGCCGCTGGGCAGGCTGTTCCCCCGCAACGTCGCGATGGTGTTCGACGTCCACCTCCGGGCGCGCACGTCGGACAAACCGATGTTCTCGAGAACGGTGTGAGCGCCAGCGACCGCGACGGACCGCGCGTCGTGATCGTCGGTGGCGGGATCTCGGGCCTGGCCACGGCGTTCCGCGTGCGCGAGGCCCTGCCCGGCGCCTCGCTGACCGTGCTCGAGAAGCAGCCCGACGCCGGCGGCATCGCCCGCAGCGACGCGGTCGACGGCTACGTCGTCGACCGCGGCCCGAACGGCTTTCTGACGAACGTGCCCGAGTCGGTCGAGCTGGCGCGCGCGTTGGGCCTGGAGGACGATCTGGCCCCCGCCACCGACGCGGCCCGGCACCGCATGCTGTACCAGCGGGGCGAGCTCCGCTCGCTCCCGACCGGACCGGCCGCGTTCCTCACGACCGGACTGCTCTCCCCTGTGGCCAAGGCGCGCGTCGCGCTGGAGCCGTTCGTCCGTCGGGCGCCGCCGGACGTGGACGAGACCGTGCACCGCTTCGCCCAGCGGCGGCTGGGCCGCGCGTTCGCCGACGCGTTCATCGCGCCGATGGTGCTGGGCATCACGGCCGGCGACGCCAGGCTCACCAGCGTAGGAGCGTTGTTCCCTCGCCTCAAGCGCCTCGAGGACGAGCACGGCGGTCTGTTCCGGGGGATGCTCGCTCGGCAGCGCGAGGCCCGCGCCCAGCCCGACAGCGCGGGCGGTCCCGCCGGGCCGGGCGGTCGGCTGACCACCTTCCGAGGAGGCGGTATCGAACGGCTGATCGACGCGCTGCGCGACGATCTCGGATCGATCGTGCGCACCGGACACGAGGTCACGCGAATCGTGGCCGACGCCGGCGGCGACGGCGACAGCGACGGTGCGCGCTACCGTGTCGAGCTCGACGTCGGCGACGTCGTCGCGGCCGACGTGCTGATCGTGGCCACACCCGCCTTCGTCGCCGCGAAGCTGCTGGCCGACGTCCTGCCGGAAGCGAAGGACGATCTCGAGGCGATCCCCTACGCCGGCGTGCGGGTCCTGGGACTGGGCTACGCCCGCGAGCACGTACCGCGTCCGCTGGACGGGTTCGGCTTCCTGGTGCCACGCGGCCAAGGCGTCCGCATCCTGGGCTGCCTGTGGACGTCCACGCTGTTCCCCTGGCAGGCGCCCGAGGGCAAGGCGCTGCTGCGCGTCATCGCGGGCGGCGTGCCGGATCCCGAGTTCGTGCAGCTGAACGACGACGAGGCGCTCGCGGTGGTCCAGCGCGACCTGGAGACCACCATGGGCATCACCGCGGAGCCCGAGATGGTCCACCACGTACGCTGGGAGAAAGCGATTCCGCAGTACTGGCAGGGGCACCGCGAGCGGGTGGCGCGCATCATGGCGGCCGCAGGCGCGCGTCCCGGCCTGCTGCTCACGGGAAACGCGTACTACGGCATCGGCGTGAACGACTGCGCCCGTGACGCGAACCGCGTGGCCGAGGCGGTCAGCGCCTCGGCCTGATCCCGGCCCCACCGCTCCCGCGCGGTAGGGCTTCGTGCCTCAGGCCACCGCCGCCTCAGGCCACCCCGAAGCGCGCCTCGAACGACGCGACGACCTCGCGCAGGCGGTCGTCGAGACGGGCCAGCGTTTCCGTCCGGATCCGGGCCGGCACGCCGCCGAAGTACGCCTGGGCGATGCCGCCGGCGATGCACGCCATGGTGTCGGCGTCGCCGCCCAGCGAGATCGCCTTGCGCACCGCGTCCTCGACGTCGTCGGCCTCGAGGAACGCCGTGATCGAGGGCGGCACCGAGCCTTGGCAGGACACGTCGAAGCCGTAGCCGGGCCGGATCTCGTCCAGGGTCGCGCTCAGGTCGTAGCCGGCGTCACGCTCGATCGCCTCGCGGACCTCGTCCTTCGAGGCGCCGTGGCGCGCCAGGAAGATCGCCAGGGCGACCGCCTGGGCACCGCGGACGCCCTCGGGATGGTCGTGGGTGACGGCCGCCGTCTCGGCCGCCTTGGCCCAGGCCTCCTCCTCGCTGGCGGCCGCGAAGCCCACCGGGCTCACCCGCATCGCGGAGCCGTTGCCCCAGCTCCCGTACGGCTCCCGGCGCCCGTCGCGCGCCCAGCGCAGGAAGTTTCCGCCGTAGCCGGCATGCGGGTAGGCGCGGACGTAAGCGTGGAACAGCTCGACGAGGTCCGTGCCGTCCAGCAGGTGCTCGGCGACGGCGACGGTCAGGACGGTGTCGTCGGTGAAGCGGCTGTCCGGGACCCAGAGCGGGAAGGCCGTGCGCTTGGTCCCGGCCCCCTCGTGGACCGAGCCGATGACGTCGCCGGCGATCGCGCCGAGCACCCTCAGGCCTCCGTCGGCTCGGCGGACCTCTCCGCCTGACCCGCCGCACCGTCCTTGGCGCGCCGCAGCTCGCGGACCAGCAGGCGCGACACCGCGGTGTGGCAGGTGCTGCAGGTAGGGCTGGTCCCCAGGTAGGGCGCGAGGTCGGCGAACGAGGTGGCGCCGTGATCCGCGATGACGCGCCGCACGTCGGCGCTGGTGAGCCGGTGGTCGTCGCACACGTCGTACACCGCCGGCGGCGTCAGCGACCAGCGATCCGGGTCGGCCTGATGCTCGGCGAACCTGGCGTCCCAGAACGCGCGCTCGAAGTCGACCATGGCCACCTCGAACTCGGCCATCCCGCTGGCCAGCGTCCGTCCGTCCTGGGCCAGCCGCTCCTCCTCCTCGAGGAACGGAAGCTCGAAGTCGGCCAGGATGTCGACGGCGTCGAGCAGGAAGGCGTCGAGCTCGTCACGGCGGGCGCGCAGGTCACGGAGCCGCTCGGGCGTCCACGGCGCCTCGGGGGCCTCCACCATCAGCATCGGGAGCACCAGCTCCTTGGCGTTCTTGGTGGCGGCGACGGCGGCCTCGATGAAGGCACGCTTGTGGCGGATCATCGGCAGCTCCTCATCGGCAGCTCCTCATCAGCAGATCCGCGGCAGCTGCTCTTCGATCGGCATCTCGAGCAGCCTTCGGCTGCCGTACGCGGTCTCGATCAGCGCCACCCCTTCGGGCTTCTTCACGATGTCGCCGATGACGGCGGCCTCGCGCCCCAGCGGGTGCGCCTTCATGGCGCCCAGCGCCGCCTCGGTCTGGTCGGGCGGCACGACCATCATCACCTTGCCCTCGTTCGCGGCCAGCAGCGGGTCGATGCCCAGCATCTCGCTGTACTGCTCGACGATGTCGTGGATCGGTACGGCGACGTCGAACACGCGCAGCCCGAACGCGCGCCGGTGCACGACCTCGTTCGCGACGGCGGCCAGCCCGCCCCGGGTCACGTCCCGCATGAAGCGGACGCCGGGCGCGACCTCCAGGACGCGCGCGATCAGGCCGTTCAGCGGCGCGACGTCGGACTCCAGCTCCACGCCCAGCTCCAGCCCTTCGCGCCGGGACATCACCGGCGATGCCGTGGTCGCCCAGCGTGCCGTTGACGAGCACCTTGTCGCCGGGCCGAATCTGGCCCAAGCCCAGCGTCAGGCCGTCGGGAACGAACCCGATGCCGGCGGTGTTCACGAACAGGCCGTCGCCCTTGCCGCGTTGCAGCACCTTGGTGTCGCCCGCGACGATCTCGATGCCCGCCTCGTCCGCGGTGGCCTTCATGGAGCGGACCACGCGCTCGAGCTCGTCCATGTCGTAGCCCTCCTCGAGCAGGAAGGCCGCCGTGAGGTAGGCCGGTCTCGCGCCCATCACGGCCAGGTCGTTCACCGTTCCGGCCACCGCCAGGCGACCGATGTCGCCGCCGGGGAAGAAGGTGGGCGTCACCGTGTGCGAGTCGGTCGCGAACGCGATCCGCCCGCCCGGGTTGGCCACGATCGCGGCGTCGGTGAGCTCGCGCAGCGGCTCGTTGCTGAAGACCGAGACGAACAGCTCCTCGATCAGCTCCAGGCTGAGCTTGCCGCCCGAGCCGTGCGCCAGCCGGACGGTGTCGTACCGCGACGTCGTCTTGGGCTGGGCGGCGGTGGCCGCTCCTTCAGGCGGTTTCGACATGGAGCGTCTCCTTGTGCATGCCGTAGACGTACCAGGCTCGGCAGGTGCCCTCGTGGCTCACCATGCACGGGCCGTAGGGGGCGTCCGGCGTGCACAGCTTGCCGAACACGCCGCACTCGTCGGGCCGGATCTGCCCCAGCGTCACCTCGGCGCAGCGGCAGCCCTTGGGATGCTCGGCGCCGGCCAGCTCGGCCTCGTCCAGGCTGTCCGCGAAGCGCAGGGCGGCGCTGTACGACCGGTACGCCTCGCGCAGCTTGTAGCCCGAGGCGGGGATCTCGGCGATGCCGCGCCAGCGGATCGGGGCGAGCTCGAACACCTCGTTCAGCTCCTGCTTGGCGCGCTCGTTCCCGTCGTACTTGACCAGTCGCTGGTACGGGTTCGCGACGATCGGCTCGCCGTCGCGGATCTGCTCCAGCAGCGACGCGACGGAGGCCAGCACGTCCACGGGCTCGAACCCGCCGGCAGCGCAGGCGATGCCCAGCTCGTTCAGGTGCTCGTACACCCGCAGGCCGGTGATCGTCGCGGCGTGCCCCGGCAGGATGAACCCCTCGATGTCGAAGCCCTCGAGCTGCGGCAGGATCGCGGTGGCCGGCGGCGTGTAGTAGTTCGCCTCGATGATGCTCAGGTTCGCCGGCGCGCCGCGCTTCAGCATGGCGGCGACGGCGACGACGGTGGTCTCGAACCCGACGGAGAAGAACACCACCTCGCGGTCCGGGTTCTCGCGCGCCAGCTTGGCGGCGTCGAACACGCTGTAGACGGCGCGTACGTCGCCGCCCTGAGCACGCGCGTCCAGCAGGCTCATGCGCACGTCGCCGCGGCGCTCGCCCTTCAGGGGGATGCTGCCGGGCACGGCCAGCATGTCGCCGAACGAGGCGAGGATCACGCCGGGCGTGAGCGCCAGCTGAATCGCCATGTTGATGTACTCGTTGTCGCACACGCAGACCGGGCAGCCCGGCCCGGCGAGCACCTCGACGCTGCTGGGAAGAAGGTCGCGAAGCGCGTAGCGGCCGATCTCGTGCTCGTGCGTGCCGCAGATGTGCATCAGCTTGGTGGGGCGGCCGATCTCGCCTGCGAGCTCCGCGATGCGCCTCTGCAGGCGCCCGACCAGCTCGGCGTCCTTGTACGTCTCGGGCCGGAAGTCGAACGCCGGCCCCGCCTGGGGGTCGGCGCTCTGGGCTCCGCCGCTCTGGGTTCCACGGTCGGGCGCCGGCGCGACCGCCACGTCGTCCCTCTCAGGCACGGGTCTCGGGCTCCAGGTAGCGCTGGATCAGGCGCAGGTTGGCCTTGGCGTCGTCCGGCTCGATCTTGTCGATGGCGAAGCCGGCGTGCACGACGACCCAGTCGCCCGGTTTCAGGTCCTCGATCAGGCCGATGAAGCAGTGTTGCGTCGCCTGGCCCAGTCGGATCGTGCAGCTGTCCTGGTCGATGACGTCGACCACCTCGTGGGGAATCCCTAGACACATGTCGAGCCTCCAGCTCTGGTGCCGTGCTCGTGAATCTGCAGCCCGTAGACGCCCGACACCCCCGGCGCCCGCTGGTGGACCGGTGCTCAGGCCAGCTTCGCGGCGCGCTGTTCGCGCAGCCAGGCCAGCCAGGGAGCCATGCCTTCGCCCGTCCTCGCGGAGAGCTCGAACAGCTTGGCGTTCGGGGTGACCTGGCGCACGCTTTCCAGCGCGCGATCGCGATCGAACCCGACCGCCTCCGCGATGTCGATCTTGTTGATGATCACCGCGTCCGCGTCCTTGAAGATGCGGGGGTACTTCAGCGGCTTGTCCTCGCCCTCGGTGACCGAGAGCATCGTGACCCGCAGGTCCTCGCCCAGGTCCCAGGCGGCCGGACAGACCAGATTGCCGACGTTCTCGATCACGACGACGTCGAGGTCGTCGAGGTCCAGGCCGTCCACCGCGCGGGCCACCATCTCGGCTTCCAGGTGGCACACCGCGCCGGTCACGATCTGGACGGACGGCGCACCGGCCCCGTGCAGGCGGACCGCGTCGTTGTCGGTCTCCAGGTCGCCGACGACGACGCCGATGGCGAGGTCGCTCGCGAGCTCCCGGACGGTGCGCTCCATCAGCGCGGTCTTGCCCGATCCGGGCGAGGAGACGATGTTCAGCACCAGGCGTCGCGCGAACCGGGTCCGGTTCTCGGCGGCCACCCCGTCGTTGTGGGTCATCAGCGACTTCTGTACCTGGACGACGCGCATGTCCGTGCCCGCGGACGTGCCGTGGGCACGGACGCGTACATCGCGTGTCGCGACCTTCGTTTCCATCAGGCGACCTCCCTCTTCGTCGTTGGCCCCATCATGTCACCTCTCACACCACTTCGAGATGGGCGAGCTGTAGCTCGCGCCCTTGGCGGAGGTCGGCGGACGGCGTCCCGCAGGTGGGGCACAACGCGACGCCGTAGCGGTTGTCGAGCTCGAAGCTGGCGTCGCACAGGCCGCAGTGCGCGATGGCGGGCAGGTAGTCCACCTCGAGCCGCGCATCCTCGGCCATGGTGCCGAGGCGAGCTCCGGAGAACGCGAACTCCAGCGCCTCGGGAACGACGCCCGCGAGGGCGCCGATCTCGAGGTGGATCGCGTCGATGCGTGTCGCGCCGTCGTCCCGCGCCGTCTTCTCCGCGAGGTCCAGCATGCTCATCACCAGCGAGAACTCATGCATGGGCCAACACGATCTCCTCGGCGCTGAACACGTCGTCGGCCCGCATCTCCGGCCGGACGATCTGGGGCGTGACGCCGTGCGTTTCGAGCTCGCGAAGCACGACGGTGGCCAAGGCGTCCATGCGACCACGCACCGTCGGCGTGAGTCCCACGCCCACCTCGCCGCTCTCGAACTCCAGGGGAGCGACGCCGATGCCGACGATCGTCACGTCGGGCAGGTCCCCGTACAGGTCCATCGCGGTGAGCAGGTCGGGAACCTCCCACTCGTGAGAGGACAGCTTGCCGTAGCCGATCTCGTCGGGAACCTCGCCCCGCCCGAAGCGATACACCTTTCCGGGCGGGGCGGCGACGGCGTCGACCAGCACGACGTGCCGGTACTCGGCGATCAGGTTCAGCAGCTGCCAGCCCAGCGTCCCGCCGTCGACGATCTCGACGTGGTCCGGGAAGGCGTACTTGCTGCGCAGGTAGTGCATCAGGTGCACGCCCGCGCCCTCGTCGCCGTAGTACACGTTTCCGACGCCGAGCACGAGGAGCGGGCGTGCGTCGCTCATGAGGTCTCGTCCCTCTTCGAATCGCGCGTCGCGCGCTTGGTCGTGCGCTTCGCCGTCGGCGCGCTGCTCGGCTCGACGGCGTCGACCTCTTCGGCCCCCGCTTCGCGCGTGGTGGCGTCCTGGGCCGCGAAGCCGGAGATGATGCCCTCGACCAGCATGTTGCCGGTCCGCATGCTGTTCCAGACCGCCATGTAGATGTGGACCATCGTGAACACGACGAAGAACCACATCGCGACGTGATGGACCATGCGGACGTTGGCGAGGCCGCCCAGCCAGACTTGGATCGGGCTCAGCAGGTTCGCGCCGAACGTCGCCAGCCCGCCCTGCACGTACGGTGCCGCGATCAGGATGCCGGTGACGCTGATGACCAGCAGCGCGGCGTAGAGGAGCGTGTAGACGAGGTACTGAAGCGGGCCGTAGTTGCTGTACGTGAAGTGCGGGTGCTCGCGCTTCATCAGCAGGTAGAACGCCAGCTGATCGCGCCACGCCTTCCAGTTGAACAGGATCGGCGCCATGCGGAGCTCCGCACCGAGACCCAGCTTGCCCTCCCGGTTGATGAACAGGAACTGGTAGATCCGGGCCAGCGTGAACGCCAGCAGCAGCCAGCCGGCGGCCACGTGCCAGCCGCGAATCTGCGCCAGCATGAAGTTGTCGGCCGTTGCGACGCCCAGGTTGCGTGCGAAGAACGGGTTGGCGAGGTAGATGCCGCTCAGCACCAGCCAGATCAGCAGCGCGTTGCGGACCCAGTGCGTGATCCGCACGAACCGTCCGAAGACGTACACCACCATCTTCGGGCGGCCCTTGCGCTCCATCACGACCGCTCTGGGCCTACCGGCACGGGTCGTGTCGGTCGTCACGCGTCACACCTCCACTTCGTGGTGCGCGATCTCCTCGCCGTCGCGGTTCAGGATGTGCACCGCGCAGGCGAGGCAAGGATCGAACGAGTGGATGGTGCGCACGACCTCGAGCGGCTGGGTGGGGTCGGCCATCGGCTGTCCGACCAGCGCGGACTCGTACGCGCCCCGCTGCTCGCGGCCGTCCTTCGGGCTGGCGTTCCAGGTCGAGGGAACGACCGCCTGGTAGTTCGAGACCGATCCGCCCTGAACGGTGAGCCAGTGGCTCAGGCTGCCGCGCGGCGCTTCCGCCATCGCCCAGCCGGGCCCGTCCTTGGCGTCGTAGCGGTTGAAGAACCGGTCGTCGCCGTTCGAGACGTTCGCGGTGAGGTTCCCGATCATGCTGGGCACGTAGTCGGAGACGATCTTCGTCTCGAGTCCGCGGGCCACGGTGCGGCCGACGGTGGAGTACCAGAACTCGAACGGAACCCCGAGCTGCGAGGTGTAGTCGTCCATGATCGTACGGACCGACTCGTTCCCGCCGGCGTAGGCGATCAGCATCCGCGCCAGCGGGCCGACCTCGACCGGCATGCCGTCGTAGCGCGGCGACTTGATCCAGGAGTAGCTGCCTTCGGTCTGAAGGGTGTTGTCGTCCGCGAAGCCGGTGTAGGCGGGGTTGGTCTGGCCGTCGAGCGGGTGGAGCGAGTCCTCGCCGCCTTCGTACGTGTACCAGGAGTGCGCGACCTCTTCGCCGATGAGCATCGGGTCGATCGTCCGCACCGTATCCAGGTCGCGGTCGACGATCAGTCCGGGCTGGAGGAAGAACGCGCGGTTCTCCCACGGGCGCTCGTCCAGCGAGATGGCGCCGAAGCTCATGTAGTTGCGCAGGCCGCCGCCTTCGCCGGCGAGCGCCTCTTCACGGTAGCGATCGCCGATCAGGGCCATGTCGGGCAGGTACGCCCGCTCGACGAAGTCGGCCGCCTTGGCCATGAGGAACTGGTACTCGGCGATCCGGTGCGCATCCAGGGCGTCGCGGGCGGAGGTGATGCCGCCGACGATCAGGCTCTGCGGGTGGGGGTTCTTGCCGCCGAAGATCGCGCTGGCCTTGGCGCTGAGCCGCTGGATCGCCAGGTTGTCGAGGTAGTGCGAGGCGACGATCAGGTTCTCTTCCGGCGTGAGCCGGTACTTGGGGTGTCCCCAGTAACCGCCGGCGAACGGTCCGAGCTGGCCGCTCTGGACGAACGCGAGCAGCCGCTCGGCGACCGCGCGATAGTGGCTGACCGAGGCGTTGTACGGCTTGTCGTGGTACTGCATCGCGACGTCGGTCGCGGCTTGCGGATCGGCGTCGAGCGCGCTGACGACGTCGAACCAGTCCATCGAGTGCAGCTGGTAGAAGTGCGTGGTGTGGTCGTTCACCAGCTGGGCGGCCCAGATCAGGTTGCGAAGCATCCGGGCGTTGGGGGGGATGGTGACGCCGTACGCGCTCTCGGTCGCCTCGACGCCGCGCTCGTAGTGGTGGTAGGTGCAGACGCCGCAGATGCGTTGCGCGAACAGGCCGACGTCCTTGGGATCGCGACCCCGCATGATGCTCTCGAAGCCGCGGAAGGCGGTGCTGCTGCTGGCGGCCTCCTCGACCGTGCCGGCGTCGCCGACCTCGATCTCGATGCGGAGATGCCCCTCGATGCGGGTAATGGGATCGATGACGTGTTTAGCGGCCACGGTTCACTGCTCCTTCTGCTTGCCCTGGCGCTGCTCCTGGGCGGACTTGATGGCGGTGGCTCCAGCGTGAGCCGCGACGCCGACGGCGGCCGCTCCGAGCACGACCTTGCCGATGGTGTCGGCGTTGGCGTCGGTGCCGAACGGGGTCGAGTACACACGCCCGGCGAGGGGCTGCTCGAACGGGGTCATGGTGTCCCAGAAGCCGGGCTCGCTACAGCCGATGCAGCCGTGGCCGGCCATGATCGGCCAAGACGCGCCCTCGTTGAAGCGCACGACGCCGCAGTTGTTGAACGCCATCGGGCCTTTGCAGCCGACCTTGTACAGGCAGAGGCCGTCCTTGAGACCTTCGATGTCGGTCCAGCCCTCGACGAACTCGCCGGCGTCGAAGTGGCCGCGGCGCTCGCACTTGTCGTGGATGCGATCGCTGTACGCCCAGAGCGGCCGGTTGAACGCGTCCAGCGACGGCAGCCTGCCGAACAACGCGTACTCGAGGATCGTTCCGGTCACGTTCGTGCTGGACACCGGGCAGCCGGGCAGGTTCACGACCGGCTTGGAAACGCCGCGCTGACCCAGGAAGTCGCCGACGCCCAGCGCCGTGGTGGGGTTGGGGCGCGCGGCGGGGATCCCGCCGTACGCGGCGCAGGTGCCGGCGTTGATCACGGCGGCCGCGTGCGTGGCGACGTGCTCCACGATCCGGGTTCCGGTATGGCCGTCGGGGCCGATGGTGAGGAAGTTACCGTCGTCGCCGATCGGGACGGAGCCTTCGAACACCGCGATGTACTGTCCGTCGAAGCGCTCGATCGCCGCCTCGAGCACGGCGTCGGCCTGGTGGCCGGACGGGGCCATCAGCACCTCGGCGTACTCGAGACTGATCAGGTCGAGGATCAGCTCGTCCACGCCGGGGTTCGTGTTGCGGATGAGCGCCATGCTGTTCCCGGTGCACGACTGCAGCTCTTGCCAGATGACCGGGATGCGGGTCGCGACCTCTTGGGCGCGAGCGACGCGCAGGTCGAACATGGAGGGAAGGCCGAGGGTCGCGGTCGTGACGGCGGACATCTTGAGGAAGTCGCGGCGCGAGAGGCCGCGGCGCTTGAGCACGTCTTCGAGCGAGACGTCCTTGAGGGGCGCCTGCGCCTCGAGGCGATCGAGGTTGGCGTCGGCCTCCGCGGCCAACATCTCATAGTGCTCCAGGGTTCTCCGGTCGAGATTCGCCTGGGCGTCGGGGTCGTGCTTCCTCGGTGTTTGCGTCATGCGCTCCTCCTCGCGCTGTCCGTCCCCGACGTTTCGCCGAGGCGACCGAGGGGCTCCCCGGTCCACGATCACGGTCTAGGCTGCGGAACTCCTGCGTCGATCTCGGGTCTTCGCCGTCAGGTGAGTGCGGCAACCTCGCTTACGTGATGCGACGAAAGTAGCAGCCGGAGGCGTCGCCGTCGCGGGACATCGGTCCTTTGCCCTCGTGAAGAGTTCCTCGGACGGCTGCCGGCTTCCACGTGACGTCGACGCGAACGGAGGCCGTCGCCATCGGCCTGAGCGCTCCTCGTCACGGCGCCGCTGAGCGCCGGCGTTCGCGGACGCTCGGCGGCGAAGCGCCACGGGGGTACACTGCGTGCCTGCCGTGGCTCGTACGCCTAGGGGCATGTCGCCTCGCCGCCCGAGAAAGCGATTCGCTTGAACACGCTGCATCGACTCCGTTCCGGCGCACGCCGCACCTACTTCGGTGGTGGATCGTGGCCGGATCGATCGGGATTCAGGTTCTCGCCGCGGGCCTGGTGATGCAGGCGTTCGGAACGTACGTCGCGGTCTGGCAGGCCGAGTTCGGCTGGAGCAAGACCGCCTTCGCCGCCGCGTTCGCGCTGCAGCGAGGTTTGATGGCGTTGCTCAGCCCGGTGCAGGGCTGGCTGCTCCAGCGGCTCGGACCGCGCACCGTGATCCAGGCCGGCCTGGTGATCCTCGCCATCGGCTTCGTCCTGCTCAGTCGGTTCCAGACCCAGGCCGGCTTCTACGCCGCGTTCATGGTCATGGCCCTCGGCGTCGGGATGAGCGGGTTCCTGTCGTTGACCTCGACGATCGTGAACTGGTTCGAGCGACGCCGGTCGTCCGCCCTGGCGTTGATGCAGCTGGGCATCAGCCTAGGCGGGCTGATGGTGCCCGCCGTCGCTTGGCTGCTGACGACGCAAGGCTGGCGAGCGACCGCGCTCATCTCGGCGGGTGCGGTGCTGGCGTTCGGCCTGCCGCTCAGCGCGCTGATGCGCAGCACGCCCGAGGCGTACGGAATGCGTCTCGACGGCGATCCGCCACGCACCCCCGCCGCGATCGATCCCACGGCAGCCATGGCGGACGATGAAGAGGACGCCAGCACCCGCAAGGACGCGGCCCGTTACGAGCCGGGCGCCGCGGCCAGCGGCGCCGACAGCGATCCGGCCCCGGCAGCGGGGCACGACTTCGGTGCGCGCGAGGCCATCCGTACCCGCGCGTTCTGGTTCATCACGGCCGGCCACGCGATCGCGGTCACCCTGGTCGCCACCGTCACGGTCCACCTCGTCGTGCATCTCAACGAGGGCCTGGGCCTGTCGATCCAGACCGCCGCCACCATCGTCGCCCTCATGACCGGCGCCATGATGGTCGGCCAGCTGGTCGGCGGCGTCCTCGGCGACCGCTTCCCGAAGCGCGTGATCGCGACCGTCGCGATGCTGGCGCACGCCGTCGCGCTGGTCGTCGTCGCCCTCGCCCCGTCGCTGCCGTGGGTGGTGTTCTTCGCTGTTCTCCACGGCGTCGCCTGGGGCATGCGAGGCCCGATCATGCAGGCGCTGCGGGCGGACTACTTCGGGCGCAGCTCGTTCGCGACGATCATGGGCATCAGCTTCTCGTTCGTGATGCTGGGACAGATGGCCGGTCCGCTGATCGCCGGAGCCCTGGCCGACGCGCTGGGCGACTACCGGCTGGCGTTCTTCGGCCTCGCGGCGCTGGTCGCCCTGGGCTCGCTGTTCTTCGTGTTCGCAGCGCCGCCCCCCGGGTCGCGGGCCACACCCGCGCCTCCGAAAGCATCGACGCGATGATTCGCGCCCGGCGTGGGCCGTGCCCAGCAGCCAGGCGTTGATCGGCGATCCGAGCAGAGTCGCGGCGAAGAGTGCGCAGGTCCGCCCGACGTCGTGACCGACGCCGGGCGAAGAACGGCTCGTCGCCGACGTCGAGCTCAGCCGCCAGCGGCCACCTCGAGCACCGGATTCCGCCAGTCCCATTCGGCCGGGTCCAGATCGCCCACCCCGAGGATTCCGCCGTGCAACGCGACGTGACCCTCCGCGCCTTCCAGTGCGCGCGCTCCGGCGCTGCCGCACGGAGGACCGGGGATCTGGTCGCACCGTTCCGTGTTCGCCTCGCTGCCGGCGTCGAACACGCGGACCACCGCGTCGTGCGGTGGCGGAGCGGCGCCCATCGCGTCCATTGCGTCCATGCCGCCCATCGCGCTCGGGTCGTCCATCGACGTCGCGCCGTCGGCGGTCATGGCGTCGTCCGCCATCGTCATGCTCATCGGATCCAGCTCGCGAGCGTCTCCGGTCCAGACCAGGAAGGCGTCGTTCGTGGTCACCAGCATGCCCAGGACGGTCAGGTAGGGCTGCTCCTCCGACGTCTCGACCTCGAGCGTGACGCTCTGGCCCGGTGGCAGCGGTCCATCGGCGATCACGACCGCCGCGACGGCCGGATCGAGCCGCGTGATCGCGGCCAGCTCCGACGCGTCGCCGTCCTCGGCCAGCCGCGCCAGCTCGGGCGTGGCCTCGCCGCCGATCAGGAACGGCGCGTAGTCGGCATCGTGGGCGATCAGGAGCGGAGGCGAGATCACCTGCGGCGACGTGTTCGTGAGCGTGACGCGGACGGTGCTCGTCTCGCCCATGCCCTGGGCCAGCGCGGCACCGACCCCCAGCATCGTCGCGAGCGAGAGAGCGAGCGCGAGCAGCGCCTTGCGGGTCGTGACGTTCGGGTGCGTGGTCATGTGCGATCTCCTTTCGAGAACCACGCTAGGGCGCACATGCTCACGAGCGCATCGCGAACCTTCCCGAGACGATCACGCCAAGGGCGTCTCCGGCCCTTCGGGACCCGCGAGCGGAAGCTCGATGCGGACGTGGGTGCCACGTCCGAGCTCGCTGCGCAGGTGGATCTCGCCGCCGTGGAGCTCGACGATCCGGCGGGCGATCGCCAGGCCCAGCCCCGCTCCGTGGCCGCCTCGCTCGGGCGCGACCTGATGGAAACGGTCGAACACCCGGGCGACGTGGGCGTCCGGGATCCCTTCGCCGGTGTCCTCGACAGCGATTCGTAGCCGCTCGCGGGTCGCGTCGATGCGCACGTCGACGCGCCCCCCTCGCGGGGTATGCCTGATCGCGTTGTCCAGAAGATTCGACAGCGCCCGCTCGACCTGCCCGACGTCGGCAGAGAGGAGCGGGAGCTGGCCGGGCGGCGCGACGTGCAACGACACGCCCCGACCCTGGGCACGGTCGGCGAACTTCGCGACCACGTCGTGCACCAGCTCGGCCACCGCGAACGGCTCGGTCCGCAGCGCCGGCGCGCTTCCGTCGATGCGCGCGAGGTCGAACAGGCTCTCGGTCAGGCGTTCGAGCCGGTCGGCGTTTCGCCGCGCCGTCTGGAGCAGCCGGTCGGCGTCCTCCGTCCGTCCAGCGCGCGCAGCGTCGGCCGACGCTTCCAGCGCGCCTTGCAGCGCCGTGAGCGGCGTGCGGAGATCGTGCGACACGTTCACCACCAGCTCGCGCCGCACGGCGTCCGCACGCTCGAGCTCCTCGACCTGGGCGCGGACGCGCGCGGCGAGATCCCGAAACGCGCGCGAGAGCTCTTCGATCTCGTCACCGCGGCGCGCGTGGCCGGCGCGCTGCGGCTGTCCGCCTCGGCGGGCGCGCCCCTGGCGTGGGCGGCGGGCGCCGCCCGGACCGCTCCCAGCCGAGCCGGTCGACGCGGCGACGCTCGATGGGGCGACGCCCGATGGGGCGACGCCCGATGCGGTATCGGACGCCGCGAACGCCCTGACCTCGCGGCTCAGCGCCCGGAGGCGGCGGGTGAGCAGCGAGAACGCCACGGCGGCGATCCCCAGCAGCGTCACGAGGCCCAGGCCGCCCGCCCACGACACCAGCGCCAGGCTTGTGCTGGTCCGGACGCTGCGGGCCAGCGACGCCCGCGTCTCGTCGGTGAGCACCACGTACATCCAGCCGCCCTCGGGCAGCGAGGCCGCCGAGAACACGGTCGTGCCGCCCCGGCGCGGATCGGTGCCCAGGAGGGGAAACGCGTCACCGCCCTCCTCCGTCGCGCGCACGAACGCCCGAACCGGCGCGAGGTCGACGGCCGTCCGGGCCAGCGTGACCTCGGGCGGAGCGTGAAGCACGCCGCCGTCCGGACCCAGCAGGTAGATCTCGACGCCGGGGTGCGCCATGGCCAGCATCTTGACCAGGTCGTCCATCGCCGCCTCGGATGCCAGCGGCGCAGGCTCCGCGTCGGCCCGGAGCTCGGCGATCAGATTGCGCGCCAGCCCCGCGTCGGTCCGCTGGGTGATCTCCTGGTGGTAGGCGCGCGCGCCGCGCAGCGACGCGCCGATCCAGATGGCGCCCGCCGGCACCAGGATCACCGCCAGCAGCACGGTCAGCCGGACGTGCAGGGCGCCCGGCCTCACGACCCCGACCTCACGAACGGACCGCCACCAGCTTGTAGCCGCGCCCCCACACGGTCAGCACCCGCTCAGGATTGGCTGGATCGTCCTCGATCTTCGCTCGGAGCCGGTTGATGTGCGAGTTCACGGTGTGCGCGAAGCCGTCGAATCCTGCGCCCCACACCCTATCGAGGAGCTCCTCGCGGGTGAACACCGCGCCCTCGTGGCGTGCGAGCACCAGCAGCAGGTCGAACTCGCGGCGCGTCAGGTGCGCGTCACGCCCCCGCACCGAGACGGCCTGGCCGGCCACGTCGATCCGGAGGTCGCCGCGCTCCAGGATCTCGCTCTCGCCCGGCGCGGCGCGGCTGGCCTCCCGGCGCCTGAGCAGCGCCTTGACGCGGGCCTGCAGCTCCCGGAGGCTGAACGGCTTGGTGACGTAGTCGTCCGCGCCCAGCTCCAAGCCCAGGACCCGGTCGATCTCGCCGGTACGGGCGGTCAGCATCACGATCAGGGCGTCCGGACGCTCCTCGCGCAGGCGGCGACACACCTCGAAGCCGTCGAGGCCCGGCAGCATCGCGTCCAGCACGACGACGTCGACGTCCGGGTCGCTGGCCGCGTCCAGACCGGCGAGCCCGTCGGCGTGCACCTCCACCTCGAACCCCGTGGCCGACAGGGCGTCCCGCACCAGGTCGGCGATGTCGGGATCGTCCTCGACGACGATCACGCGCGCGAGCGACATGGAAGGAGTGTCGCACGACGCGGTTCACGCCGGCATCACGTCGCCGCCACCCGTGATCCGGGTGGCGGCGACGAGTGGGCGACGAGGTGAGCGACGATGTCGGGACGAACGGTCAGTTCAGAACGCTGTGGAGGAACTCGGCGGACTTGGTGAGGTTCTTCTTCGGCACGCCGTCGCTGTCGGTAACGGCGAAGCAGCTGGTCCGCGTGCCACTGGCGTAGCTCATGAGCGACGGACCGGTGGGACCGACCTCCCAGAAGCCGAAGATCGTGCAGCGGTGGCTGTCGTACGTCTCGGGACTACCGGCGGCGTTCGTCTGATGCGTCCCGCCCAGGATGTGTCCCGATTCGTGCATGAACACGAAACTGGTCCAGTCGGTGCTGCCGCCGCCGTAGCCCGACCAGCCGACCGCGTAGTCGTTGGGATCGCGGTGAACGGTGCTGATGTAAGCGCAGCCGCCGCCGTACTGCTTGGTCCACCACATCCAGTACTCGTTCTCGGCGTTCGGGGTGGAGGTCGACAGCTGGCGGACCACGTCGACGAAGCTTCCCGACCCGCCGCACGTGTTCGACGGGTAGCTGATCTGGGTCTTGCCGTACTCCGTCAGGACCAGGTAGCCGGCGATCTCGGTCCGCATCAGCAGGCGGTTGTTGTCGACTGCGAGGTCGCTGGTCGAGGAGGGGACGTCGGAGCCGATGTTCGAGAACAGCAGGTACGCGTCCTGACGGTTGGCGGCCGCGTCGACCCGGTCGAACCAGTTGCTCACCAGCCAGGTGTCGGTGTCCGGGTCGTAGACGGTGGAGTCGGCGACCATCACGGGGTGGACGGTCTCGAACGGACTCGTCGCATGGACGTCGGCCGTGGTGTCGCGAACCGCATCGCCGTCCGCGTCGGCCGGTTCGCCGTGCGTATCGAGGCCGATGACCTCCGGCGCCGGGATCTCGCCGTGCTCGACGGGCGGCTGGTAGTCCTGCTGGCGATAGACGAGGTAGTTCGCGTCGCTGAGGGCGGCCAGCCGGCGCGCTTCGTCGGTGCCGACGTGGGGCTGGAGCAGCGAGTCGATCTTCTCGATCACCTGAACGGCCTCCGACTCGGGGTTTCCGTAGTACGCCCCTTCGAAGCCGTCGCCGACGAGGTTCAGGACCGACGGCTGGATTTCGGACTCGTTCAGCTCGTCGGGCGGCTGGTCGACCATGAGCTCGATCTCCTCGAGGGTCATCTCGGGGATGCCGCGGAAGGTGCGACTGGGACCCTCGGGTTGGACGGGCGACATCTGGACCGCCTCGGGCAGCCCTTCGTTGAACAGGAACTCGCGTCGAACGTCGACGTGGTACGCGGTCCAGGTCTTCTCGCCGATGGAGCCGTCCGCCCTCAGGACCGGAAGGTCGACGTACACGGGCCCTGCGGCACCGCTGCTGACGAGTCCTTCGAGCTCTTCGACGATCGGACCGTCGTCGACCTCGACCAGCTCGAAGCGCTCCATGGCGGGCAGGGCCTCTTCGATGGCGGATCGAAGCTCGGCGTCGGGCGCTTCCTGGGGCGTGCAGCTGGCCAGGACCGTGGCCAGCGCCAGCAGGACGATCGGTCCCGCCAACCCGAAACGTCGTGAACGGGTGCGTAGGATGGACATGTAGGGTTCCTCTCCGCGAGGATCGGCGTGCAGGCTCGAGACGTGCGGGCTCGAGAAGGTGGGGACGAGCCCCGCATGGGCGACCGGAACGGGTGCGACGGCGCTCGTCAGCTCCCCAACGCGTCCTGCTCTTGCTTTCTACCGCACCATCCGAACCGTAGCACACGACGAATCGCCCCGGGCGGCGCGGCCTCGGCCGAACGCAGCGCGAGTCAGCGCGCCGTAGCCTCCAGCACGTCGTGCGCCAGCCGGTGGGTCTCGAGCGCGTCCTCGATGTCGCAGTACAGACGCGAGCGGTCTCCTGTCCGCACGGCGTGCAGGAACGCACGGTTCTGTGCCACGAACGGATCGCCTTGGGTGCGCACCTCGCGCACGACGTGACCGTCGTCGTAGCGGACCGCGTCCTGGGTGACGACCACGTGCAGCCCGGTGCACACCAGCTCCAGCCGGATCCAGGAACGCCCGCCCAGCGCGCAGGTCGCGGTGACCGTCCCCGGGATGCGCGCGGGGAACTCCAGCAGCGTCGCGGCGACGTCGGCGACGTCCGCGCCGGGCAGCAACGGAACCTCGGGAGTCGCGCTCCGGGCGGCGACGACGTCCGCCTCGCCGACCAGGTGGCGCGCCAGGTCCAGCAGGTGCGTCGCCTGCTCGACCATCTGGCCACCGCTGCGCGCCTCTTTCGCCACCACGGGGGCGCGGGAATCGCGTCGTGCCATGCGCCCGTCACCATGCGGACGGGCGCCTCTGCGAGACGCTCACGCAGCTCCGGAAGGGTGTCCAGTGCACGCCAGTGGTAGCCGACGGCCACCAGCGCGCCGGCGTCCAGCGCCGCTCGGGCCAGCTCCTCGCCGGTGGCGCGGTCGGCCGACAACGGCTTCTCGAGCAGGTACGGCACCTCCGCGGCCAGCAGCGCCCGCTCGGCCGGTCCGTGTGCACCGGGTGGCACGGTGATCCAGGCGGCGTCGGGCCGCTCGCGGTCCACGAGCTCGGCGACGTCGTCGTAGGCACGGCCGCCGAACAGCGTGGCGTGGCGCTGGGCGGACGCGCGCGTCCGAGCGACGTGCCCGCCGATCTCGACGCCCTCCTCCCGGGCCAGCACCTCGAGGTGGCGCCGGGCGATTCCGCCGGCTCCGATCATCACGACACGGGTCGTCATCGTTCGCCTCCGTTCGGCAGGTGGGGCGCCTCGTCGGACGCCGCCTCGGTGGCCAGGACCACCTGGAGCGCCGCGTCCGGCGCCTCGTCCAGAAGGCGGAACGCCTCTGACGCATCGTCGAACGGCAGCACGCGGCTGACCAGGCCGGACAGGTCCAGCGTACCGTCCGCTTGGAGATCCATGATCGTGGCGATCAGCCGGGCGTGCTCGATCACGACCTGGCGAGGAGCTTCGGTGGTGACGATACCGGCCATGGTGCCTCCGGAGGGGTCGTCGGACGCGCCGACCCGACGGCGCGTCCGACGACGGTCGCTCCAGGTTAGCGCCGCACGCTGCTCAGCGTTCCGGCTCGCCGGCCGCGACGACCGCCCGAACCGCCGGCTCCACGGGCCGGCCCAGGCCCTCTTCGCTGTGCACCACGACGCCGCCCCCGTCCAGCACGCTGATCAGGTTGGTGTGGCTGAACATGCCGTTCCCGGCCGGCCGGTAGCGTACGCCCAGCAGCGCGGCGAGGGCGCGGGTGGCGTGAGCGTCGCCGACCGCGAACCGCCAGGCAGGATGCTCGGTGCCGGTCGAGGCGACGTAGCTCGCGAGGCGCTCGGGGGCGTCGCGCTCGTGGTCGAAGCTGACGACGAGCACCTGCGTGTCGGCGCGCGCTGCGTCCGGCAGCGCCTCGTACAGGCGCTGGACGTCGCCGACCAGGATGGGGCAGGCGGTCTCGCAGCTCGCGTAGATCATCGTCACGATCACCGGTCCACCGCGCAGGTCCTCGAGCCGTAGCGCCTCGCCGCGATGATCGGTCCAGTCGGCGTCCAGGTGGTAGAGCGAGGCCCCCGGAAGCGGCGCGTCGCTGGACAGCGCGGTCGGATGGTCGACGTGCGCAGGCGCGGGATCGTCGACGTGGAGGAGCTCGGCGGGGGCCACTCGCGCATCGTCAGCACTGGACGGGCCGCAGCCCCAGGTCCAGGCGAGGGCGATCAGCAGCGCCAGCGCGCGCACGATCGTGTGTCGGGAACGGCGGGTCGGGGTCGGCATGGGGATCTCCTCGGAGTTGGACGGGGTGGGCGTCAACGGGCGCAGCGGAACCCGACCGACCCGGTCACCGACGCGGGGCCTAGGGCCGTGCGAACGGCGTGACGGAGGAAGGCGGGGTAATCGTCGCGATCACGTGCGCCCAGGCTGGCTCCGCCGCAGACGCGGGCGACGTCGCGGTCGCCGATGTTGCGGCTGTCGCCCTGGACGATGCCGCTCCACGGATCCTCGACCCATTCCCAGACGAGCCCGTGCAGATCGTGCACGCCGTAGAGGTTCGGCGCTGCCCGGCCCACGCGGGGCGGCGCGGCGTTCCTGCGGGCGTACGCCGCGAGACGCTCGGCCTGGACGACCGGATCGTCGCTGGCGTCGGCACGGTCGACGCCTGCGCGGGCGGCGACCTCCCATTCGTCCTCGCTGGGGAGGCGCAGGCCCCGGGCGTCGCAGTAGGCTCCGGCCGCGAACCAGCTGACGTTCGTGACCGCGGCGTCGGCGGGCGTGTCGCCCAGATCGGTGGGGCCGGCCCAGTGCGCCAGGTAGCCGGGGTCGGCGAAGATCTCGGGCGGCGCGCCCTTGGCCCAGTCGGGATGGTCGCGGACGAAGGCGAGGTAGTCCGCGTTCGTGACCGGCACCACCGCGATCTCGAACGCCGGCACCTCGTGCGGGCCTTCGCCGGCGACCGGGTAGAACGGCGCGTAGGTCGTCGCAGGGACGGAGGCGAGCGGCTGGCTGAACGCGGCGCCCACCAGCAGGGCGGACAGGAGGAAGAGGACGCGCGCCAGGCCGGCTGGCGCGCGGTCGGCGGGCGTTGCGGCAGGGGCGTGCGCATGGCGGGGGGCCGGGGTCATGGCGGGCGTCTCCTCTCCTGCGAGATCGCGGTCCGGGCACGCTGGGCACCCGGACCGCGGGAGCGAACGATCAGTTCGCGGGGAGGTCGGGAGCGTCGGCGGGATCGAACGGACGCTCGTACTGGCGCTCGCTGTAGATCTCGTGGTCTTCCTCGCCGACGACGACGATCTGTCCGAGCGTGCCCTTGTGGAAGGTCCGGAAGATGCTGTGGTCGACGAGGTTCAGCGTCGAGGGAACCTCTGCGCGGAACTCGACCATCGCGGAGCCGCCGGCGGGAACGAGCGTGGTCTGGACGTTCTCGTTCACCATCATGCCGCCCTCGACGTACACCCGGTCGAAGATCTCGCCGATGACGTGGAAGCTCGAGACGAGGTTGGGGCCGCCGTTGCCGACGAACAGCCGGACGGTCTCGCCCACTTCGGCGTGCAGGGCGTTCTCGCCGGCGATGGCGCCGACCCGGCCGTTGAACAGGACGTAGCTGGGGTCCTCGTCGATGGCGCGCTGCATGTCGAACGGCTGGTGGCCGGGCTCGCCGAAGTCGCCGGGGGTGTAGAAGTCGCCCTGGACGACGTAGTACTCGCGGTCCACCTCGGGGTAGCCCTCTTCGGGCTCGACCACGATCAGGCCGTACATGCCGTTGCCGATGTGCATCCCGACGGGCGCGGTGGCGCAGTGGTAGATGTACACGCCCGGGTTCAGGGCGCGGAAGGTGACGCCGGTCTCGTGACCCGGCATGGTCAGCGTCGCCTCGGCGCCGCCGCCGGTGCCGGTCACGGCGTGCAGGTCGATGTTGTGCGGCATGGCGCTCTCGTGCGAGTTCTTGAAGTTCAGGCGGACGGCGTCGCCCTGGCGGACGCGGATCATCGGGCCGGGAACGCTGCCGTTGAACGTCCAGAAGGTGTAGTCGACGCCGTCGGCGATCTCCATCGTCTCTTCGGTCGAGATGAACTCGACGTCGACCAGCGCGGGATGGTCGCGGTCGACGGGCGGCGCGGCGTTCGGGGCGTAGCCGAGCTCGGCTTCGACGACGGGCAGGTCGGCGACGTCGACGAGCTCGACGGGAGCGAGCGCTTCCTCGGGCATCGTCACGTCGTGACCGGTGGAGGTGTCCTGGACGTGCTGGACGATGGGCTGGGCGGCAGGCTGGACGGGCGCCGCGTCGACGCGGGTGGACGCTCCGCGGTCGACCAGCCAGCCGGTGGTGCCGATCGCCAGGACGCCGAGCGCGAGAACGATCGCGACGAGGGCGGTGCCTCCGTCGATGGACGTGCGGTTCTGGGTGGAGCGGGGAATCTTCATCGGGTCTCTCCTCCTTGGGCTCCGATCTATCTCGGAGTTGATGGTCGGAGAATATCTGCGACATCCACGTCCGAGTAGGGACGAGTGTCCCAACGCACCCCCACCGCCACGGCGAGCCGTGCACGGCCCCGCCCCGACGTGGTGGGATGACGCATGCCGACCACATCCCCTGCCGACGCCACGCCGACCCACCCGTCCGCTGCCGACGCCGCCGCACCCGATAGGCGCCGATCCGGTCCCATCACCTCGGCCGAGCGAGCCGCACGCGCCCACGCCCTCTTCGGCGCCCTGGCCGACGACGTCCGCGCCGTCGTGCTGTTCGACGACCAGTACGTCCAGTACTACACCGGCTTCGTGTTCGCGCCGACCGAGCGGCCGATCGGCGCCGTGCTGCTCCGGGACGGCGAGCGCGTGCTGTTCGTACCGAGGCTGGAGCTGGAGCATGCCGAAGCCAGCGCCGACGCCGACCGCGTCGTCGCCTACCCCGAGTACCCCGGCAGGCGGCATCCGATGGAGATCCTCGAGGAGGAGCTCCGCACCGCCGGCGCCACCCGCGGCGTGATCGGCGTCGACCACGACGGCTATCCGCCCGTGATGGGCTACCGCCCCTGGCCGCTGAGTCGGCGGGTCGCGATCCGGCCCGTCTCCGAGACGGTCGACGCGCTCATGTCGCTCAAGAGCGAGCACGAGATCGCCCTGATCCGCGAGAGCGCCCGCTGGGCCGCCCGCGCCCACCGGCTCATGCAGGACGCCACGCGTGTGGGCCTCAGCGAGCCCGAGGCCGCCGGCCCCGCCAGCCGCAGCGCCAGCGACGAGCTGGCCGCCGCGATGGGTCCCGGCTACCGCCAGCGCAACCGCTGGATCTCGGGCGCCGTCGCGCTCTACCGAGGGCAGATCGGTCCCGCCTCGGCGTTCCCCCACGCGCTGGCGGACGACGTTCGCTTCGCTCACGGCGACGTCCTCGTCACCGGCGCCAGCGCCGACGTGTGGGGTTACATGTCCGAGCTGGAGCGCACCATGGTACTGGGTGCCGCCGCGCCCGAACAGGTCCGCTTCTTCGACCACATGGTCGCGCTCCAGGACCTGGCGTTCGAGACGATTCGCGCCGGCGTTCCGTGCGCCCATATCGACGAGGCGGTCCAGGCGTACGTCGACCGGCACGACCTCCGCCCGCACTGGCGGCACCACGTCGGCCACTCGCTGGGCCAGCGCATCCACGAGAGTCCGTTCCTGGACGTCGGCGACGCCACCGAGCTGCGCCCCGGCATGGTCCTCAGCGTCGAGCCCGGCCTGTACGTGCCCGGCCTCGGCGGCTTCCGGCACAGCGACACCGTCCTCGTGACCGAAGACGGTGTCGAGATGCTGACCGACTACCCGCGCGACCTCGCGTCGCTCACGCTGCCGGCCTGACGGCGCCGGTGGGCGGTCGGCCCGACCGTGTCGTTCTCGCTGTAAGCCTGACGGTGCGCGCCCCGCTACGTCCGCGGGGCGCGCACCGGCCCGGGCGCCGAAGCTCTCAGCCCTTGCGCTTGGCGTCGGACGCCGGCGTCGTGCGCATGTTCAGCATGGCGTAGAGCGGGCAGAACCCCACCGCGCCGGTCACCAGCAACACCGCGCCGACGATGCCCAGCAGCCATACCCAGACACCGGTCACCATCCCGGCGAACGCCACCACCAGCAGCGCGACGCCCACGATCACGCGGACGATTCGATCGACGGAACCTTCGTTGGTCGTCATAGTCGCCTCCTTCGCCAATTAGGCTAGACCCCTGTCCCCACCAACACAATGGCGGATATGGTGCGAATCATGACGACGCGCGATCGACTCCTCGCCCACCTGAAACGAGCCGGCGACGCCAGCGTCCACGATCTCGAAGGCGCGCTCGAGCTCAGCGAGAACGCCGTTCGACACCACCTCGCGCGGCTGCGCGCCGACGGTCTGATCGAGGACGCCCCGCCCAGGCGAGGCACGCCAGGGCGTCCCGCCCGCCGCGTCCGTCTCACCAGCGCCGCCGAGGGCCACTTCCCCAAGCGCTACGACGAGCTGTTGCAGCTCGTTCTGGCCGAAGCCGAAGCGGATCAGCGCCTGTCGGGCCTGCTGGACCGGGTCGCCCAGCGACTGGCGGACAGCGTCCACGACGAGCTGAGCGCGCTTCCACCCCGCGAACGCCTGCGAGCGCTGATGGAACGGCTGGACTACGGCGAGATGATGGGACGCCTGGACGAGACGAGAGGCGGCTGGACGTTCGAAGCGCACAACTGCGTCTACTACCAGGCGGGCCTGCGCTTCGAGCCGGTGTGCGACCTCCTCCCCCGCACCATCCGCCGCGCCACCGGGCTCCCGGCCGAACGTGTGGTGTGCCAACGGGACGGCGCACGCGCCTGCCGCTTCGCCGGCGGCTTCGTCGAGGACTGATCGTCGAGGACCGACCGTCCGAGGACCGGCTCGTCGAATCGCGAAGCATGGACGCCTCTCATCGAAAAACCCTCTAAGGTGCGTCCATGGAACCTCACGCATGCTCTCGACCCGTCGACCGTGATGGACGTCCGGCGCGCCGCGTCCGCCGCCTCGCCTCGCTCCTCGTGGCCCTGGTCCTGAGCGCCGCGGCGTCGGCCCAATCGGGCTCAGCCGGATCGGGCTCAGCCGGATCGGACATCACCCAGGCCGACCTCCCGGTCACGCGCCTGGTGGCGACCACCAGCGGCCTGGCCACCTTCGAGCACGAAGGCACCGTCAGCGGCAGTCAGGAGCTGGTCCTGAGCGTCCCCGAGGCGGCGATGGACGACCTGCTGCAGAGCCTGGTGCTCCAGGACCTGGACGGCGGCACCGTCCGTCCCGTCCGCTACGCCGCCCGCGACGCGCTGGGGCGGGTGCTGGCCAGCTACGCGTTCGACCTGCGCGAGACGCCCGGGCTGGCCGAGCTGCTGGCGCAGGCCCGCGGCGAGGAGCTGATCATCGACGGGCCGTCGGAGCTGCGCGGCACGCTGCTGTCCGTCGAGCGCGTCGACGAGCCCGACGAGGCTCCCGCCTGGTTCCTGACGCTGGTGCACGACCGTGGTCTGACCCGGCTCCCGTTGGCCGACGTCCGCTCCGTGCGCTTCGAGGACGAGGCGCTGCAGGACGAGCTGAACGCCGCGCTGGCGGCGTTGGCGCGAGACCGTGGCGCGAACATCGGCCAGCTCCGCATCCGGTTCGAGGGCGTCGGCGAGCGCCGCGTCCGCGTCGCGTACGTCCGCGAGATGCCGGTCTGGAAGACCAGCTACCGGCTGGTCGTCGGCGACGACGGCAGCGCCGAGCTGCAAGGCTGGGCGATCCTGGACAACCCGACCGACATGGACCTGAACGACGTCCAGGTGACGTTCCTGGCCGGCCAGCCGATCTCGTTCGTCACCGAGCTGTTCGGTCCCGTGTACGTCGACCGCCCGCGCGTCTCGGTCGACACCGGCCCGCAGATCGTCCCCGAAGCCGACGCGGGCGCCCTGGACGGAGCGCAGGCCGAAAGCGCCTTCGCGCCCGCGCCCAGCGCGGCTCGCGCCGCGGACGGCGTGGCCATGATGGCCGCCCCTGCCGCCCCCGAGCTGCGAGGTGCCGGCGTCGAGGCGGCCGCCACCGGCCAGCGCACCGCCAGCGCCTACGCGTACCGCGTCGACGAGCCCGTCACCGTCGGTCGGCACGCCTCGGCGATGGTCCCGATCGTGCAGGCCACCCTGCCCGCGACGCGGCTGACGGTCGTCGACCCCGAGCTGGCGAACGGCGCGCCGCTGCGCGCGGTCCGGATCGAGAACGACTCGGGCGCGCTCCTGGCGGCCGGGACCGTGACCCTGTACGACGAGGCCGGCTTCGCGGGCAACGCCCGCCTGGCCGACCTGGCCCCGGGAGGCGAGCGGCTGCTTCGCTACGCCGGAGACCTGGGCGTCCGCGTCGGCAGCGAGCGGGAGACCACGCCGGAGCGGGTCGTGTCGGTTCGGATCGACGGAGGCCTGCTCAGAAGCGAGGTCCGCCATCGCGCCATCACCCGCTACCGCATCGCGCGCGACGACGACGAGCCTCGCCTGCTGGTGATCGAGCACCCCGCCCCCGACGGCTGGACCGTCGCGTCCCCCAGCCCGGATCCGGTGCGGACGGAGGACGCCTGGCGCTTCGGCGTCGCGCTCGGGGACGCGGAGGACGGCGCCGAGGAGAACGAGGCCTTGCCCGTGCAGCTCCGCTGCGACGGCGAGGAGGCGTGCGTCCTCGAGGTCGCGCTCGAGCGGACCGAATCCCAGACGACGCAGATCACGAACCTGTCGTCCGACCGGATCGCGGTGCTGCTGCAGAACGTGGAGCTCGACCCGGCCGACCGCGAGGCGCTCACGCGCATCGCCGAGCTTCAGCGCCGCGTCGCGCAGCTGGACGCCGCCATCGCCGACCAGCAACGGAGACGGGACGACATCCACCGCGAGCAGGACCGCATCCGCGAGAACATGCAGGTTCTGGAGCGAAACTCCAGCCTGTACCGGCGCTACCTCTCCGACCTCGAGGCCCAGGAGGACGAGCTGGACGTCGTGCTCACGGCGATCGAGGGGTTCCGCAGCGAGAGGACCGAGGCCACCACGCGTCTGAACGACGCGATCCGGGCGCTGCCCGAACGCTGAGGCGGACCGCGCCGACCGTCAGGAGCGGCCGCGGGCGAGCGGATCAGTCGTTCTCCCGCGCCGCCTCCCACGCGCCGCGGCCCGCCTCGTCCAGGCGAGCGACGTCGTCGTCCGAGAGCTCGAGCTGCGCTGCACGCACGTTCTGCTCCAGGTGGTCCACCTTGCCGGTCCCGGGGATCGGCAGCATCACCGGGCTCCGAGCCAGCAGCCAGGCCAGCGCCACCTGAGCGTGCGTGGCGTCCAGGCGGGACGCGACCTCGTCCACCACACCGCCCGGCTGGGCCAGCTCGCCCGCGGCCAGCGGGAACCAGGGGATGAACCCGATCGCGTTCGCCTCGCAATGGTCGAGAACCTCCTCGCTGTCGCGGTTCGTGAGGTTGTAGAGGTTCTGCACCGTCGTGACGTCGAACCACGCCGAGGCCGCCTCGATCTCCTCGACGCCCACCTGACTCAGGCCGACGTGCCGGATCAGCCCCTCCTCCTGCATCGCCCGGATGACGTCGAACTGCTCGTCGCGCGGGACCGCCGGATCGATGCGATGCAGCTGCCACAGGTCGATGCGCGAGACGCCCAGGCGACGCATGCTCATCAGCACGCACTGGCGCAGGTATTCCGGGCGGCCCACCGGCTTCCAGACGTTCGGACCGTGCCGCGTCAGGCCCCCCTTCGTCGCGACGACCAGACCGTCGTACGGATGGAGCGCCTCGCGCAGAAGGTCCTCGCTCACGAACGGTCCGTAGCTGTCGGCGGTATCGATCAGGTTCACGGCCAGCTCCGGCAAGCGCGTCAAGACGCGCCGCGCCTCGTCCGGGTCCTCCGGATCGCCCCAGATGCCGTCGCCGGTCACGCGCATCGCGCCGAAGCCCAGGCGATGGACCTCGAGGTCGCCGCCGATCGTGAAGGTGCCGCTGGCCGCGGCGTTCGGCTCGTCGTTCAGGTGTTTGGACATGGCTCGACCCTACCCCCCGGCGACAGTCGTGCCGGTCGAGGCGCGCACCGTGCCCGCGCCGGAAGCCGGTGCGACGGGCGTCCCGCCGTGGCATGCTCGATCGATGAGCGCGCCCGAAGATCTATCGGCCCTGCTCCGCGACCTTCGGCCCGAGCTCGCCGAGGGGCCGTTCGTGTTCGCCGAGGCCACCGTCCACGAGACTGACCACGAGACTGACGGACTGGCCCCGTTCGCGACCGTGCTCGAGGACGAGGGGCTGACGCTGGTGCTTCCGCTCGCGCAGGCGCAACGGGCCGGACTGCCGTTCGACTTCGTCGCCGCACGCATCACGCTCCGCCTGTCGTCCGAGCTGACGGCCGTCGGTCTCACCGCCGCCGTCGCGGGGCGTCTGGCGCGAGCCGGCATCGCCTGCAACGTGATCGCGGGCCTGCACCACGACCATCTGCTGGTCCCGTGGGAGCGCGGCGAGGAGGCGCTGACCCTCCTCGAGCCGAGCTGCGCGACGCGCCGCCGTAGGCCCTGCTCTTCACCGGTCCGTCCACCGATCGGCGCACACGGACCCGCAGCCGATGCGCCGTGCCGAACGACGAGGTCGAAGTAGCCGCGGAACTGCTCGATCAGCCCGGTGCGGGCGTCGGGTCCCGGCAGGTGCAGCCGGTCCGCGACGTCGCGCCACGCCGCGAGCTCCTCGTCCCGCAGCTCGATCCGGGCGCGAAGGTCCGCGAGCGCGTCCGGAGCGACCTTGCGCAAGCGAGCGTACGTCTCCAGCGCGAAGACCAGGGCCGAACGGCTCTGCTCGTTCGTGAACGCGTTGTCGTCCACGTTCTCGTGGTACTCGTCGGGACCCAGCACACGGCGGATCTCCCAGCGGCGGCGGTGCGGGATCCACACCACGAACGACGCCAGGAAACGCGCGACCTCGAACACGATCTCGGCGCCCCTCTCGATCAGGAACGACTCGTCCCCGGTCGCGTCCAGGTAGTCGCGCACGGCGACCGCCACGTCCGGCGAGACGTGCATCTGCCAGTCGTTGAAGTGGTTCCGGATCGGACGTCCGGTCACGACCTCGCGGAAGAACCAGTCGGGACAGAGCTCCTCGCCGTCGTCTCCGCTGATCCAGGCGTAGAACGCGCCGTGGTAGCCCAGCCGCTCCGCTTTGCGTCGCGCGCCGGGAAGCGTGCGCCAGCGGTAGCTCAGGATGCGGCGCGCGACCTCGGGCCGGGTGTGCAGGAACACGTCGAGGTTGTACGCCTCCTGGTCCCAGAACGCCGCGCCCTGGTACGCCTGGCACGAAAGGCCGCGCGCGCCGATCGGCAGCCGGTCGGAATGCTCCGGCGTGGCGATGCGGTTGTGGTAGATCGCGAACCGGAGCGCGCGCTGCGCATCGTCGTCGCCGTCGATCCGCACGTCGGAGAGCTGCCAGAACCGCTCCCAGTCGTCCGCGTTCCGGGCCGCGAGCGCGTCCCAGCCGGACGCCAGCGCGCGCTCCACGCTGGTGACGGCGGCCGCGGCGGGGTCGTCCGCGACGTCCGTCGCCGGGTCGACGTCGTTCGACGACGCCACCGCGAACGCGCGCAGCACCGTCGCCGTGCCGTTCGCCGGATCCAGGGCTCTTGGTCGCTCTCGCCCGCGCGTGGGATCGTCCCTCATCCGGGCTCCTGGTCGCTCGCGCCCGGAAGCGGCGCCCCGCAACGCCGACAGAAGGCGGCGTCGGCCGCGTGGCCTCCCGCGCCGCAGGCGTCGCAGCTGCGTGACCCGCCGCCGTTCGCGTCGGCGTCCGGCGTCGGCTCCGGATCGGCCATCGGCGCAGGACGGGACTCCCACACCGACGCCCGCGTCAGCTCGCTGGTCACGATCCCGGTCGGGACGGCGATGATCGCGTAGCCGAGGATCATCACCGCCGCAGCCAGCGTCTTGCCGACCGGCGTGCCGGGAGCGACGTCGCCGTAGCCCACGGTCGTGAGCGTGACGATCGCCCAGTAGATGGCCACGGGGATGCTGTCGAACCCGTTGGCCGGCCCCTCGATCAGGTACATCGCCGAGCCGATGATCAGCACCAGCGTCAGCACGGTCACCAGGAACACCGTGATCTTCTCGCGGCTGGCCCGCAACGCGCGGACCAGGACCCCGGCCTGGCCCAGGTAGCGCGCCGCCTTGAGCACCCGGAACACGCGCAGCAGTCGAAGCGAGCGGATCACCAGCAGGTACTGCGAGCCCACCAGCACGACGCTCAGGTAGGTCGGCAGGATCGCGAGCGCGTCGATCACGCCGTAGAAGCTGCGGACGTACCGCAACGGCTTTCGTGCCGTGTAGATCCGCGCGACGTACTCGATCGTGAAGAGACCGGTGAACACCCACTCCAGCGTGCGCAGCGTGTCCCCGTAGCGTGCGCGGACCCCGGCCATGCTCTCGAGCAGGACCAGCGCGACGCTGAGCACGATCGCCCAGAGAAGCGCCACGTCGAACCCGCGCGCCGCCGGCGTGTCGGTCTCGAAGATGATGTCGCCTAGACGCTCCCTGAACGACATGCCCCAGGCTACGCCAGCCGGGCGTACGATGGCCGGATGCGTGCCAAAGGACTCGGCGAAGCGAACCGAAACTTCTGGCTGGGCGTGTACAACGGCATCCTCGTCAACGGCGGCGAGGCGTTCTTCCACAGCGGGCTGGTGCTGGCCCCGTTCCTCGCGGCGCTGGGCGCGCCCGCCTGGGCGATCGGCCTGATCCCGACGGTACGTATCGGCGGCTGGTTCCTACCGCAGCTGTTCGTCGCGAGCCGCCTGGCGCACCAGCCGTTCAAGCTGCCGGTCTATCGCCGCTCGTCCACCGTGCGCGTGCTCGCGTTCGCCGTCCTCACCGCGACCGTGTTCGCAGCAGGCGACCGGCCTGGACTGATCGTCGTCGTGACGCTCGTCGTCCTGGGCGTGAACGCCATCGCCGGCGGGGTCGGCGGCGTGCCGTTCGCGGACGTCACCGCCAAGGTCGTGCCGCACTACCGGCTGGGAACGTTCTGGGTGCTTCGCAACGCGATCGGCGGCGCCCTGGCGCTGCTGGCGGGTCTGGTGCTGAGCCGGGTGCTGGACTCGAGCTTGCCGTTCCCGCGCGACTTCGGCCTGGTGTTCCTGCTGGGCTCGACCCTGATGGCGGGCGCCTACCTGGCGTTCGCACTGGTCCGGGAGCCGGCCGGGACGCCGGCGCTACGCGAGCCGATGCGGGCCATGCTTCGGCGTCTGCCCTCGGTGCTCAGGCAAGACGAGAGCTTCCGGCGCTACCTGCGCGTGCGGTTCCTGGCGCTGGCCGCCCTGCTGGCGGAGCCGTTCTACGCCGTCCACGCGATCAAGAACCTGGGGGCGCCGGTCACGTCGCTGGGAACCTTCGTGGTGATGGCGACGTTCGCCTCGATCGCCGTGAACTTCGCGCTGCGTCGGCACGCCGACCGGGGTCGGAACGTGACGGTCCTGCACATCGCGCTGACGCTTCTGGTCGCCGCACCGCTGGCCGCGCTGACGATTCAGGATCCGCGCGCGTTCGGCGTCGTGTTCGCCCTGTCCGCCGCCGGCACGTCCGCGATGGGCATCGCGGCGTGGAACCTGCTGTACGCCGTCTCGCCCGCACCCGAACGACCGCTCTACGTCGGCGTCGCGAACAGCGTGCTGGCCCTGCCCAGCCTGGCGCCGGTCGTGGCCGGCCTGGCCGCGGGACTGATCGGCTTCAGGCCCCTGTTCGGCGTCGCCGCCCTGGTCGCGGCGAGCAGTCTGGCGTTCTCGTTCCGCTTCGTTCAGCTCCGCGAGCTGGACCGCGCGGCGCTGGAGCACGAGCCGTCCTGACAACGCCTCGAAAGGTCCTCGCCGTGACTCTGGGCGTGGTGGCTGTACCGTGGCGGCTGTACCGTGGTGGCCTTGCGCGCCTCGGCTCTAGGCGTGATCGACGATGTCGAGGTCGACGTCGAGGTCGATGTCCACGCCGATGGCCATGGCCGCCGACGCGACCGTGTGCCCAACGTCGCCGACGTCGGCGTGAAGCAGGCTCGGCTGCCCCACGTCGGTGACGAGGTCGGTGACAAGGTCGATGACGGGGGCAGGCACGGAACCGGTGACGGGACCGGTGTCGACCGTCTCCCCGGATCCGCCCACGCCCTGCGGCGCTGACGGGCTCGGCGCGGCGACGCGCACCCAGCTCCGCAGCCCCACGGTGCGGACCTCCACGACCGGCGTCCCGCCCGCGTGCGCCAGCTCCTTGCAGCGTGCCTTGATCGCGCGACGGGTCAGGCGCGGGTACGAGTTCGGAGACTGCGACGACTCGATCTCGCTGACCGTGACCCAGCCGGGCTTGCGCCGTAGCGACTCGCTGAGAGAGGGTCGTCTGGGGGGTCTGGTGACGCCCTCGACGTGAGCATCTTCGGGAAGCTCGCTGCTGCCGTAACGGTTGAGCGCTTTTTGCAGCGCGGTGGTCAGATGCTCGTCCTTCATGGTCGACCTCGCAGACGCCCGACGCGGGCGGGGGCCGTATCTCGGCTACGCGAAAATGGTACCGCGGCCGCCGTCCCGGACGCAATGCGTGACGCTTCACAGTGGCTCGCACCAGGACACCCGCGACCGTCCCGCAGCGGTCGCCGATACGGCCGACCGTCGTGGACCGGCGTGGGGTCGACGGTGCGTGTCGAGCGGATCGCCGCGAGCGGACCGTGGCGGGACGTCCTGACCGCGATGAAAATCACGGGCTACACTGGACGACGATGGAAACGACCCGCGCCCCGACCGACGACCGTTCCGGCCCCGAGCCGCTCGACGCCTTTCTCGAGCGCTACGGCCGGGTCCTTCGCCGCGTCTTTCGGCCCCCGACCGACGACGTACGCCGCCACCTGGTACGCGGCCTTCCGCCTTCGGAGCTTCGTGCCGTCCTCGCCCAGCAGCCGTTGTCCGTGTTCATTCCCCACCGCTACGGCGGACGGGGCGAGCACGTGCACGAAGGCCTCGCCATGCTGGAGCGCACGGCGTACGACTCGCTCGCCATGTCGCTCACCTTGGGCATCAACGGCGCGCTGTTCCTGCAGCCCGTCGCGAAGTACGGATCCGAGGACATCCACGCCCCGATCTTCGAGCGCTTCCTGGACCACCAGAACATGGGCGGTCTGATGATGACCGAGCCCGACTACGGCTCCGACGCGCTCAGCATGCAGACGTCGTGGACCGAGGCGTCGGGCCGCTACCGGATCCGCGGCACGAAGCACTGGGCCGGACTGACGGGTCTGGCCGACTACTGGCTGATGACGGCCCGCGGCCGCGACGCGGACGGCAAGCTCTCGCGCGACGTGGACTTCTTCGTCTTGGACGCTCACCGTCCAGACGAGGCGGTGGTCGTCGAGGAGCGGTTCGAGAACCTCGGCCTGTACGCCATTCCGTACGGTCGGAACCGGGTCGACGTGAGCGTTCCAGGCGCGCAGCGGCTGACGCCGAAGCGAAGCGGCCTGAAGATGATGCTGGACCTGCTTCACCGCAGCAGGATCCAGTTCCCCGGCATGGCGCTCGGCTTCCTTAGGCGCCTCGCGGACGAGGCGATGGAGCACGTCCACGAGCGACAGGTCGGCGGACGCAGCCTGCTGGCGTACGACCAGGTCCAGCGTCGGATCGCGCGGCTGCAGGCGTCGGTCACCGTCGCGAGCGCGATGTGCGTGTTCGCCTCGTCGCGGGCGGGCGTCGATCAGGACCTGTCCAAGGAGGGGCTGCCGGCCAACATCGTCAAGGCCACGGTCACCGACCGGATGCAGGAGGGCGCGCAATCGGTCCTCCAGCTGATGGGCGCGAAAGGCTACCGGCTGGACCACATCGCCGGTCGCGGGCTCATCGACTCGCGTCCGTTCCAGATCTTCGAGGGCAGCAACGACATCCTCTACGAACAGATCGCCACCGCCACGCTCCAAGCGATGCGCAAGGCCAAGGAGCCTCGGCTGGGCGCGTTCCTGGCCGCGACGGACTGGGCGTCGCGCGCCGCCGACAGGCTGGCGACGTCGCTGGACGTTCGCATCGACACCGAGCTGCCGCAGCGCAGGCTCGTGGATTTCGGTCGCCTGATCGGCCAGATCGCATCGATGGAGATGGTCGTCGAGCTGGGCGAGCGCGGCTACTCGGCCGAGCGCGTCCGCAGCGCCATCGAGCAGCTCGGCACCGAGATCGCCGGCGCCTTCACCGCCTTCGCTCAGCAGGACGCCACCAAGGCGATCGACGACGAGCTGGCCGGCGGCGCGTGGGTGGCGCACCTGAGCTCTCCGGGCTGAGCGGTCCGCGCCGAGCGCCGCCGCGCGCTGGGCGCACGACGCGCTCAGGCGCAGACGCGCCGCGCGACGTGGTCAAGACCCTGCCGCACCGTCTCGACGCTGGCGAGGTCCACCCACTCGTCGGGCCGATGGATCCCGCCGCCCACCGGACCGAACAGCACCGTAGGGATGCCTGCCGCCTCGATCAGCGCGGCGTCGGTCCAGTACGGCGCTCCCGATCGCGCCGCCTCGCGTCCCGTGACCGCCAGGATCGCCGCGGCGACCGCCTCCGTCGCGGGCGAGTCGATCGCGGCCTCGAACGCCTCGCGGGCGACCAGCGTCCGGACGGAGGCGCGCAGCGTCGGGTCGGCCAGGCGGAGCGCGTCCAGCATGCCCGTCGCCTCGGCTTCGGCACCCTGAGCCGCGGACTCGCCGGGAAGGGTTCGACGCTCGATCGTCGCGACCGCGTGGGACGGCGTGGTGAACAGCTCGTGGCCGCCCGACGCCAACACGGCCTGCCACGAGCCGTGACGCAACGACGGGTGCGGTGCGGCGCTCCGCAAGATGGCGTCGCGATCCTCGACCGCGGTGAGAAGACGGCCCAGCTGCCGTAGCGCGTTCACGCCCGCCTCGGGTTGCGAGGTGTGCGAGGCACGCCCCTCGAAGGTGACCTCGAGCACCGCGAAGCCTCGATGGGCGACGTGGATCGCCAGGTCGGTCGGCTCGGTCACGATCGCGACGTCGGCACGGACGGCGTCGAGCGCCGAGCGGGTGCCGATGCTGTCGTGCTCCTCGTCGGACACGGCTGCGAGCACGACGTCGCCGGCGAGATCGCCACGTCGCGCCGCGTCCTCGAGCACCAGCAGGCAGGCGGCCAGGCTGGCCTTCATGTCCATGGTGCCGCGTCCGTACATCCGACCGTCCTCGAGCCGCGGCTCGAACGGCGCGTCCATGCCGTCGACCCCGACGGTATCGAGGTGGGCGTTCAACAGCAGCGTGCGTCCTGCCCCGCTGCCGGGCGCCCGAACGATGACGCTGGGCCGGCCGGGAACCGGCTCCAGCCAGTCGGTGCGCAGGCCCCGCTGGTCGGCCCAGTCGCGGACGAACCGCGCCGCCTCGCTCTCGCCGGCATGCGCGGGGTCCAATGCGGGGTTGACCGAGTCGATCCTGACCAGCTGGGCGAGCAGCTCCTGGATCCGGCCCGGACCGTCCGTCGCGCCGTCCGTCGCACCGTCCGTCGCACCGTCCACCGCGTCGCCGGTCCCCTCTCGCGGGTCGCCAGGCGCGCTCACAGCACACCCGTCGTCGGACTGCCTGACACCGCGAGCGTGACGGTGACGGCCAGCAGACCCAGCGCGATCGCCGCGCCCAAGGAGCGACGCCGCGTGATCTGCATCCATGCCGCGCCGATCAGGAGCACGCTGAGCCCTGCCGCAGCGACGCGGGCCACGGCGTCGGGCGCACCGAACAGCGCGGGCGTCACCAGCGCGGCGGCGCCCAGCAGCTCGACCACGGCGATGGCCACGACCGCTCCGCGACCCAGGGAAGCCGCCACCTCCATGCCCACGCGCGACAGGCCGGCAGGAGGAAGCACGAGCTTGGCCCCGGCGGCGATCAGGAAGGCCAGCGCGACGAGGATGCGGAGCGTCTGCTGAAGCTCGTTCATGACGTCAGGGTAGCCCGGCGCGCACCCCGCAGCGAGCTGCCGATCCACAGGCGCGTGGCGCGGCGAAGATCGCTCGGTCGCAGCGTGCCGACCCGCGCCGCGCCGCACGCCAGCCACGTCGCCCGGAGGACCCCCGGAAGCGCTCCCGCGGCGATCGGCGGCGTCCAGACGCGGCCGTCGATCTCCGCGAAAACCGTGCTGATGGCGCCCTCGACCACCTCGCCCCGCTCGTTGCGGAACAGCACGTCGGCCAGTCCGGCCTGGGCCGCGTGGCGCGCCCCGCGGTCGTACGCCGCCCGGTCGCGGCTCTTGTGCCGTCTGGCCGGATCGTCGGACCGAACCACCTCCTCGGCCCAGCCCACCGTCACGAGCGTTTCGGGAGGATCGGGCTCGAACGGCCACGACTCGAGGCGGACGCTGCCGTCCGAATGCACGGTCAGCCGCAGCCGCAGCATGCCCCCTGGAAGATCTGCGAGCGCCGCGTCGACCTCGGCCTCGTTCAAAGGAATCCCGAGCGCAGCCGCCGAGCGCCGCAGCCGCGCCAGGTGCAGGGGGCCACGAACCGGCCGGCCCGCCTCGGCGCGGAGCGTCTCGAACAGCGTCCTGGCCGGATCGTCGCTCATGCGCTCCTGGCGAACGCGCCCTTGAGCAGCGCCTCGCGGTACTCCTCGTCGGCGACCGAGTCGATCACGATGCCGCTGCCCAGGCCCAGCACGCCGCGCCCGGAGCGGATCTCGGCGGTGCGGATCGCGACGCTGAACACGAACGCACCGTCCGGCGCGGCGTAGCCGATCGCTCCGGTGTAGGTGCCGCGCGGCTCGTCCTCGATCTCGGCGATGGCCTCCATCGTGGCGCGCTTGGGGGCCCCGGTGACCGAGCCGCAGGGGAACATCGCCTCGAGCACGCTCGGCAGCGCACGGCCTCGCAGCTCCGGCCGAAGCTCGCCGCGGACCGTCGACGTCATCTGGAGCACGGTCGGGTAGCGCTCGACCTCGAACAGCGGGTCGGCGACGACCGAGCCGTAGGTGGCCACCCGTCCGAGATCGTTGCGGAGCAGGTCCACGATCATCACGTTCTCCGCCAACGCCTTCGGATCGGCACGCAGCGCGGCGGCCAAGGCGTCATCCTGGCTCGGTCCCGATCCCCTGGGCGCGGTCCCCTTCATCGGACGGGTCCAGACCGCCTGCCCGTCGCTTCGGACGAACAGCTCGGGCGACAGGCTGACGATCTCGTGATCATCGCCCGGCCTGAGGTAGGCGGCGAACGGGACGGGATGCGCCCGCGACCAGGCACGGTACGCGGCCCACCCGCCGAGCCCGGCCCGGAATCGCATGCGCCCGGTCAGGTTCACCTGGTAGGTCTCGCCCGCACGAATGCGGTCGTGCACCCCGTCGACCTGCCCGCGCCAGCGCCGTGGCGACGTCGCGAAGCGGAACGCGTTCGTGCCGGATCGGAGGGTCGCGTCGTCCACGCTGGCCGGACCGGGTCCCGTCGCGGCCGAAGGGTCGCTGGGTACGTCACTGGGCGCGTCAGGAGGCATCTCGGCAGGCGCGTCGTACACGCCGAACCAGGCGAGCGCGCCTACCGTTCCCACCGGGAGCGGAAGCCCCAGCAGCGGATAGCCGGCCTCGAACGCCAGCGCGCCGGCGATCCACCGTCCGGCGTCGAGGTGCGCCTGAAGCCGCGCGAACAGCTCGAGCGGGTCGCCCCCGGGCGCCAACGTCTCGGTCGCGATCGGATTCTCGAACCGTAGCGAGCGGCCGCCGTCCCGGTCCGGTCGGCCGCTCTCCAGAAGGACGGTGCCGACCGGCGGAGCGGCGCCCCGCGCCCCCGGCTCACGAGAACCCGACGCACGAGAACCGTGCTCACGAGAACCGTGCTCACGAGGCGCCGGCGTAGAACCGCTCACCCGAAGCGGACGTACCCCAGGAACCGTGCCTCGTCCTTGGGCCCGTCGATCACCGGCGTGTCCACGACCCGCATCGCGCGCCCGCTGGCGTGCGCCATCCGGCCGTCCCCGAGGTAGAGACCGACGTGACCGCGCATGCACACCACGTCGCCCGGCTCGGGATTCTCGACCTCGCGCCCGGCGTCCCACTGCTCGTCCCCGTCGCGGGGAACCTCGACGCCCGCCATGCGGAACAGCAGCTGCATCAGCCCCGAGCAGTCCAGACCCCAGGCGCTGCCACCGCCCCACAGGTACGGAGCGCCCAAGAAACCGCGCCACGTCTCGAGCGGGTCGATCGGACGGACGTCGTGCCAGGTGGTCAGCGCCGGGGTCGGAACGAACGCCGTCCGTCCGTCGGGGAGCACGACCTCGGCGAAGGTGCCCTCCTCCGTCCGAACGCGCAGGCGGTCGCCCCAGGCGAGCTCCGCGAGCACCTCGCCCTGCACCCGCGGCGCGGCGTAGGCGTGGCTGCGGAGCTGGGTGACCAGGTGGGTCGCCTCTGGCCCGGGCAGCGTCAGCGCTCCCTCGTGGATCCAGCCCAGGTAGCGGTCGGAGCCCGTACGGACCTTTCGCCACGCGCCCTCGCGCGCGACGATCTCGACCGGCTCGCCCAACCGGACCGACGTCACGGCTTCCGCGCTGGGCTGCGGAGCGCCCCGCAGCAGACGCGACCGGGTGACCGTCGCCAGCTCGGGCACCACCGCCGTCACGGCGTCCGCGTCGAGCCCTTCCGCGTGCGCCCAGGCGCGCACCGCCGCCACGTGCACGGCGTCGACCGAGCCGGCCAGGAGGCGGCCGGTGGCGCGCAGCTCCAGCTGGTCGTGCCGTGCGTCGTACCCGGGCACGATCGGCGCAGGGTCGATGCGAACGACCTGCGAAGCGCGGTCGATGGGACCGTACGTCATGACGACTCCTTCCGGCGCCAGCGCTCCCGTACCGGGTGCAGCCGTCTCGAGCGCAGCCGTCTCGAGCGCACCCGATGCCAGCGCTCCAGGTGCGAGCGACGGGGCCGAGCCGGCCCCGAGGTACGCTGGCGCGCGCGAGCATCATCCCACGGGAGGCCCCATGCACGTCGACTGGACCCGCTACGAGCTGACGACCGCCCGCCCCTTCGGCATCGCACGCTGGACGCACTCGACCTACCCCAGGGTGGTGGTGCGTCTGTCCGACGATGATCACGAGGGTGCGGGCGAGGCGACGCCCAACGCGTTCTACGGCGAGACCGCCGACACCGTCATCGCGGTGCTCCCGACGTTGCTCGACGCGCTATCAGGCGACCCGTGGGCGTGGCGGGGCGCAGCGCAGGCGATGGAGGCGCGGCTTCCCGGCCACCACCGCAGCGCCCAGGCCGCCGTCGAGGCCGCCCTGCTGGAGCTGGCCGCGAAGCGGGTGGGCCTGCCGGTGCACCGCCTTCTGGGCCTGTCCGGCCGGGGCGGAATCAGCTCGATCACCGTGGGTCTCGGATCGCTGGACGAGGTTCGTGCCCAGGCCGCCACCCACGTCGAGAACGGCTTCACCGCGCTGAAGGTCAAGCTGGGCGGCGACGACGACGAGGGCGTCCTCGCCGCCATCCGCGACGCGGCGCCCCAGGCCCGGCTGCGCGTGGACGCGAACGCCGCCTGGACGGCGCGCGACGCGATCCGCCGCCTCCCGATGCTGGAGGCGCACGGCGTCGAGCTCGTCGAGCAGCCGGTCGCCGGTGCCGATCTGGACGGCCTCGCGGCCGTCACGAACGCCAGCCGGATCCCGGTCGCCGCCGACGAGTCGTTCGTCTCGCTGCGAGACCTGGCGCGGCTGCGGGTCGACGTCGTGAACGTCAAGCTCGCCAAGATCGGCGGTCCGCGCCGCGCGATGCTGGCGCTGGAAGCGGCCAAGGCGATGGGGTTCGGCACGATGCTGGGCTGCATGATCGAGTCCAGCCTGGCGACCGCCGCGGCGGCGCACCTGGCCGATCTGGCCGATTGGCTGGATCTGGACGGTCCGCTGTTGCTGGCCCACGATCCGTGGACCGGTCTGACGTGGAGCGAGGGTGGCCATGTCGGACCGGGAACCGGACCCGGCTGGGGCGTCCGAGCGGTGCGCTAGCGGGGCGGCGATCTCGGCGCGCCGCTTGGTACGCTTCAGCCGCATGCCCCGCATCGGACCGACCGTACGCTGGACCGTCGCCACCGCCCTGGCCGGGGTGGTCGTCGGCCTGTCGGATGCGGCCGGCGTCCGCTTCGCGGCGACGCTGCTGCTGCCGGGGCTCGCCATGGGCCTGGCGCAACGCATCGCCGCCCCGGCGCACGTTCCGCCCATCTGGACGCTGTTCTCCGGGCTCGCCTGGATCGCGGGGGCGCTCTTGGACGCCACCACCGGGTTCGTGCCGTCCGGCGCCGGTCTGTGGCTTCTCCCCATCGGCACCATGGCGCTCTGGCAGCTGTTCCTCCTGAACGACGTGCGCCGAGCCTGGCCGTGGCTGCCGATCTCGCTGCTCGCGGCGTTCGCGCTGCAGCTCACCGCGCAGGGCGCATGCACGATCGGCTGCGAGCCGCTGACCGCGCGCTTCGGACCGGTCGCTGCGACCAGCTGGACCTACGGCGCGGGGTTCGCCGCCTACGGAGCGATCACGGGGGCGGCGCTTCCGTGGCTGACGCGTCGCTCGCAGGACGACCCGCGGGCCGCGACGCAGGGAGCGCAGTAGCGTGGCGGGTGCGCACGACCGAGGCGCGCACACCCCCGACGCTCGCGTCGAGGCGCGGCTGAACGCCGCGTTCGGAGCGCTGTACCCGACGTTGTTGGACGAGGCGCCCGAACGCGCCGCCTGGTCGCGCCTGCCCATGGAGCAGGTCGACGCGGCGATCGTGGCGGCGCGCGATCGCGTGGGCGAGACGGGACACGCGCTGGGCTTTCGAACGCTGCTCAAGCAGGAGCTCGACGCCGCCTGTCGCCTGACCCCGCCGGTGATGTCGTTCGAGGCGCGAACCGTTCCGGGCGACCGGGCCGTGCGCCGCCGCGAGGCGCGGCACGACGAGCGCGCGCGCGATCTCGAGCGCCGGGCGCAGCTTCGCCGCGACGAGCTTCACGCGCAGGCCGCGCGCCTGCTGCGTGACCGAGCGTCCCGCGACGACGACTGACCCTCCGGTACCTCAGGGAAGCCCCAGCAGCGAGAACGCCAGCGGCGCCAGCAGGCCGCTCACGACCGCCGTGGACGCCATCGCCAGGCCCGAGAGCGCAGTGGCCGCCTCGCTCTCCCGACCGGCCAGCGCCGCGGTGCCGATCCCGTGGCTGTTGGTGCCGACCGCGACGCCCAGCGGCTTCGACCCGAACCGCAGCGCCCGCAGCAGCGGGGGGCCGATGACCGCCCCGACGATGCCGGTGAGGATCACCAGCGGAACGGTGAGCGCGGCGTCGGCGCCGACCCGCTCGGCCAGGTCCACGCCGACGGCGGACGTGACGGACTTCAGCGCCAGCGCAGCCTGCAACGCCGGATCCGCTCCGAGCGCACGCGCGATCGCCGGCGTGACGATCAGGCTGACGGCACCTCCGCAGGTCACCCCAGCGAGGAGCGGCCAGGCGTAGCGCCTCAGCGTCGCGCGCTGCCGGTGCATCAGCCAGCCCAACGCCACGACCGCCGGACGGAGCGCCCACACCAGCGGCTCGGTCCCCTGCCGGTACGAAGGCAGCGGGATCGCTCCGCTGCCCACCACGATGATGAGCGCCACCACGGTCAGCGCCACCGGGTTGGTCCACGGTCGCCGGATTCGAGCGTCCAGGCGATCGGCCACGGCGTAGGTGGCCAGCGTCACGGCCAGGGCCAGCAGGGCGACGGGGCTCACGCCGGCACGCTCACGCCGACACGCTCACGGCCGGCACGCTCACGAGCGGGACGCTTCGTGAGGCGGCTCGTGAGCCCCCTCGGGCGAGCCCCCGCCCACGACGCGCGACGTCGCCGACGCCGCCGCGGCGGAGGCCAGCAGCGTGATGACCGACCCGGCGACGATCGCGACGACGATCGCGACGGCGTGCTGCGCGACGAGCTCGCCGTACGCCACCACGCCGACACCTACCGGCACGAACAGCAGCCCCAGCAGCCGGACCAGCGCCTGCGCCGCCCTGCGGATCCTGGCTTCGGGCAGCCAGCCCGCCTCGAGCGCGGCGAACGCCAGCAGCATCCCCCACAGCGAGCCTGGCAGCGGCGCCCACGGCAGCAGGGCGGCCACGCCCTCGCCCACGACCCAGGCGGCGACGAGAAGCGCGCCTCCGACCAGCAGGTCGGCGAGCGTGAGAGCCATCGTTCCGAGACCGCGTCGCATGGCGCGAGCGTACCCGCCCGCTCGCCCGCTCGTGCCGGCGCTCGTATGCTGCGGGCATGGCCAGCAACGCACGCATCGCCGCCGACCTCGACGAGATCGCCGACCTCCTGGAGCTCCAGGACGCGAACCCGTTCCGGGTCCGGGCGTACCGCAACGCCGCCCGCACCGTTCGCGACGCGGACGGTCCGGTCCGCACCCGCGTCGAGGCGGGCGAGGACCTGCGCGAGCTTCCCGGCATCGGCAAGGACATCGCGGCGCAGATCGTCCGCAAGGTGAGGGGCGCGGAGATGGACGCGCTCGCCGAGCTGCGAGCCGCGGTCCCGCGCGGCCTGCTGGACGTCGTCCGCGTACCCGGCGTCGGACCGAAGAAGGCGCGGGCGCTCTGGTCGGAGCTGGGCGTCGAGTCGCTGGACGCCCTGGAGGCCGCGGCGAAAGAGGGACGGATCGAGGCCCTGAAGGGATTCGGCGCCAAGACGCAGGAGCGGATCGTGCAAGGCGTCGCGTCCGTACGCCGCTTCGCCGAGCGACGCCGGCGGGCGGACGCCGAGGCCGCGCTGGTTCCGCTCCTCGCCTGGCTGCGCGAGGACGACGCCGTGCAGCGGCTGGAGGTGGCGGGCAGCTTCCGCAGGGGCCGCGACACGGTCGGCGACGTGGACCTGCTGGTCGTGACCGACGATCCGACCGCCGTCATGGCGCGTTTCCGCGACTACGAGGAGACCGAGACGGTGCTGGGCTCGGGCGAGGACAAGACCAGCCTGGTGCTCGCGGACGGCCTGCAGGTGGACCTGCGCGCCGTCTCCGCGGCGGCGTTCGGCGCGGCGCTGCTCTACTTCACCGGCAGCAAGGCGCACAACGTCCGCCTCCGCCGCAGGGCGAACGAGCGGGACGCCACGCTGAACGAGTACGGCCTGTGGACGGCGGACGGCGGGGAGCGGATCGCCGGCGCCGATGAAGAGGAGGTGTACGAGGCGCTGGGGCTGCCGTGGATCCCTCCCGAGCTGCGCGAGGACCGCGGCGAGATCGAGGCCGCCGAGGAGCGGCGGCTGCCGCGGCTGATCCGTGCGGACGACGTCGTGGCGGACCTGCACACGCACAGCGACTGGAGCGACGGCTCGGCCACCTTGCGCGAGATGCAGGAGGCGGCCGCCGCGAGGGGCCTCGCGGTCCTGGCCGTCACCGACCACAGCCCGGCGCTGAAGATGACGGGAGGCCTGGACCGGGACAAGCTGCTGCGCCAGTGGGAGGCGCTGGACGAGCTGGACGGCGCCGTGCCGGGACTGACCGTCCTGCGCGGTATGGAGGTCGACATCCTGGCGGACGGAACGCTGGACATGGACGACGACCTGCTGGCGCGGATGGACGTGGTCGTGGTGAGCGTGCACGGCCGCTTCGAGCTGGACGAGGCGCGCCAGACCGAGCGCGTGGTGACCGCGCTGGCGCACCCGTCGGTGAACGTGCTGGGCCATCCCACCGGCAGGCTGCTGGGGCAGCGCGACGGGTTCGCGATCGATCTGGACGCGGTGATCGCTGCCGCCCGCGAGCACGACGTCGCGCTCGAGATCAACGCGCACCCCGCCAGGCTGGACCTGGACGACCGCTGGGCACGCGTGGCGGCGAAGGCGGGCGTGCCGATCGCGATCAATACCGACGCGCACGCTCCCGCCGAGCTGGGGCTCCTCCCTCACGGCGTGCTGCAGGCCAGGCGGGCGTGGCTGGAGCCGCGGCAGGTGATCAACACCTGGCCGCTGCCGCGCCTGCGCCGGTTCCTGAGCAAGGACCCGGGGTGGCGCGAGGATTGACGGCCGCGCGGATCGACGGCCGCGCGGATCGACGTTCGCACGTGGCTGACGGCCCCGCCGTCGATCGCCGTGTGCCACGGCGGGCCGCGGTATCGTCTGGACCGACACGGAGGAGGCATCGCCTTGAGACCGATCGATCCGACCGACATCCAGACGGAGCTCGCACGCAAGGCAGGACGCGACGTGTACCTGCACCTCGAGACGACCACGGGAAGCTACACCTCGTTGGAGCCGGAGCCCACGCCGCCCTGCATCGCGTTCGTCCGCAACGCGCGCATCCGCTACGAGCGCGGCGCGGTGAAGGGGCCGGGCCCGTACCGGGTCGGCCTCAAGATGGACGACGGCTGGGTGTACGGCGACGGCCTGACCCACGCGGAGGTCGACGACGAGGGCCGCCTGCTGATGGCGGGCTACGACGATCAGGGCCGGGTGCGGCTGGCGTTCGAGATCAGCGAGACGCCGTTCCGGGAAGGCGTGTCGTGAGCGCCGCCGATCCGGCACCGACCGCGGCCGCGACCAGCGACGAGTTCACCGTGCACGGACCGGTCGCCCAGCGGCACTTGCTGGTCGTGCTCCCCCATCCCGACGACGAGAGCTTCTCCTCGGGCGGGACGATGGCCATGCACGCCGACGCCGACGTGCCGGTCACGTACCTGTGCGGCACCTACGGCGACATGGGGCGAAACATGGGGGTGCCGTTCTTCGCGAACCGAGAGACGCTCCGCGACGTCCGGGAGCAGGAGCTGCGCGAGGCGTGTCGCATCCTGGGCGCGGACGTTCGTTTGATGGGCTTGCGCGACAAGACGGTCGAGTTCGAGGACCCTGACGAGCTGGCTGCCCGCATCGCCACGGTGATCGCGGAGCTGGGCGCCGACCTGGTGATCTCGTTCTACCCGGGGCACGGCGTCCATCCCGATCACGACGCGATGGGCGAAGCGACGCTGCGCGCCGTGAAGCGCCTCGCCGAGGACGAGCGGCCCACGTTCTGGGCGGTCGCGGTCGGCGAGCGCGACGGGCTCGAACAGGTGCTCGGACCGCCCGACGTACGCGTCGACATTCGGGCGTGGGCCGACCGCAAGCGGTCGGCCCTCGAGGCGCACACCACGCAGACGAAGACGATGTTCGCGCGGATGGAGACGCAAGCGGCCGGCGACGAGCACCTGCGCGAGCGTCTCGAGGAGGGTCGCCGGGTGGAACGGTTCTACGACCTGACCCCATAGCGTTCCGCTCACTGGAATTCGGGGCGTACCTCGTTCGGCATGGGTCCACGATCGTTTCTTCGAAGTGTGGCGGCCTTCGGTGCACGTCGCCAGGCCATGGCGTACAGTGCTGCAACGATCCGCAGCCAGGGATCGTGTTTCCGGAGGTAGAAGCATGAACCACGTCGAAGCCAAGGTGATGGTCCCGGAGGACCGCCTGGCAGAGTTCTACGCGCTGATGGGACGCTGGCTCGCGGGCGAAGCCACGCTCCCGTCGGTAAGGCGCGGGTCGCGCAGGTCCAGGCGCGCCAGCGGCCCGTCCGCCAGCAGCTACGCCGCGATCGGCACGCACCTCGCCGACACGTCCGGTCGCGAGGCCACGTTGTCGTTCGATCAGATCGAGTCGATCATCGGCCGTCAGCTGCCGGCCTCCGCGCACCGGCATCGCGCCTGGTGGGCGAACACCGACACGCACTCCCAGGCGCTGACCTGGCTGTCGGCAGGCTGGAAGGTCGAGGCCGCCGACCTGGACGCCAAGGAAGTGACGTTCGTCCGCGACTGACGCACGCACGACCGCACGACCGTCCGGACCGTGAGCCGCGTCACGCCCGACGTCCGGGCATCGAGGTCGAGCGAGGGGGCGCCCGCGGGCGCCCCTGTCCTCTCGGCCCGTCAATCGAGCCTCATCCGGTCCAGCTCCGCCTGTCGCTGGGCCTCGCGCTTGCGAGCCGCGGGCGACCTGAGCCAGCGGCCGAGCCGCTCGCTGAGCAGGTCGTAGCGGCCGAAGACGACGCTGCCCAGCAGGATCGACACGATCACGTACGACGACACCGTGGAGCGGAGCGCCTCCTGGATCTCCGGATCGATCTGCGGCGCGACCGCGGCCAGACCGATGATCACCAGGCTGAACTCGCCACGCGGCAACAGCATCAGGCCGTGCCCCACGCTCCCTCGCAACGACAGGCCGCTGAAGCGCCCCGCCACGAACCCGGTCGCGAGCTGCGTCACGCTGGTCACGACGAGCAGCAGCAGCGCCAGCGGCAGGTACCGTCCGGCCCCCACGAGCTCGACGTGCAGACCGACGTCGAAGAAGAAGGCGGCGGCGGCGACCTGGTGCCACGAGCCCAGGCTCTCCTCCACGCGCTCGCGATACCGAGATTCCGACACGACCATCCCCAGCAGGAACGCCGCGACCGCTTCTGGGAAGCCGAGCTCCGCGGCGCCCAGGGAGAACAGCAGGACCAGCGCCAGCAACAGCAGCACCAGCGCCTCTCCCTCGCGGCTCAGGAGCCGTTCCAGGCCCTCCCGCCCGAAGCGCAGGAACAGGCCGTACGCGGCCAGGAACGCCAGCACGCCCGCGAACTGCCACGGACTTCCGCCCGCCGTCGCGAGGCCCAGCCCGCCCAACACCACGACCATCGCCAGGTCCTCGTACACCAGCACGCCCAGGGTGCGCTCGGCTTCGGGGTAGGCGACCAGGTCCCGTTCGGAAAGCAGCTTGGCGATGACGCCACTGCTGCTGATGTACGTCGCAGCTCCCAGGAAGGCCGCCCCCCAGAGCCCGAAGCCCAGCGCCAAGCCCAGCGCCGCTCCCACCAGCAGGTTCACCAGGTCGATCGATCCGGCGATCATCGTGCGGCGCCCGCCCTCGGCGAAACGGGCCAGCGAGAACTCGAGGCCCATGAAGAACAGCAGCAGCAGCAGGCCCAGCTCGCCGAACAGGTCGGTGATCTCGCTGGGCTCGAACACCGGAACGAGGCCGCCCGGTCCGAGCAGCAGGCCGACGACGATGAACCCGACGACGGTCGAGACGCCGATCTTCTTCGACCCCCAGGCCGCGAGGTAGAGGGCCAGCGCGATCAGGCCGAGCTCGAGCGTCGGGGTCACGAGTCGGCCTTCTTGTCGCCCTCCTCGATCAGGCGGCGCGCGGCGTCGGTCTGATCGTCGTCGCCGATGAGCAGCAGCGTGTCGCCCGCCTCGAACACCGTGTCGATCGGCGGGTTCGGAATCGCGTCGTCGCCGCGGATGACGGCCACGACGCTGGCGCCCGTGGTCTGGCGCAGGCGCGACTCGGCCAGCGTGTGACCCACCATGGCGGAGTCCTGGTCCAAGCCGACCCACTCGATCTCGAGCGCGCCCATGACCAGCTCGAGCTTGTCGAGCTCGGGCGCGCCGACCATCGCGGCGCCCAGCAGGTTGGCGACTTGCTGAGCCTCGTCGCGCTCGAGCTTGACGACGTCGGACGGCCGGTCCTCGTCGGGCTGAAAGTGGAACAGCTGACGCTCACCGTCGGGGCGAACGATGATGGCGACGTTGCCGCCGTTGCGAAGCGGCATCACGTACTTCTTGCCGATGCCCGGAAGCGTCGCTTCGCGGACCTCGATGGGCTTGGACTCGGAATCGCTCATGCCGGCATGATACGCACGGCCCGGTCGCGACCCGGTAGGGCGCTGCCATGAGCTCCGCCCAGGTCGACGTTTCGTCCCTCAGCCGCGACCGTGGCTGACGGACGCAGCCGTGGACGCGGCGGACGGCACCGGCGCGGGGTCGCGGCTGCCACGACCTGCGCCGCTCTCGGCCTCGCCGCCCGCCGGCTCGTCGTTTACCGTCGACGCTCGCGCCACGCCGTCGTCCAGCTCCGCCTCGGGCAGACGCGCCACGACCACCAACGCGACGACCGTGACCACCAGCGCGACGACGAACACTTCGGAGACGGCGCCTCCGAGCAGACTCCTCAGCGAAGCGAGGAACGCCGCGAACCGGTCGGCGCCCAGCAGGGGCACGACGGTGCGGCGGACGGCGTCGACCCGGTCCGGATCGGTCAACAGGTTCGGGTCGCTCAACGACGCGAGGACCGACGCCGGCACCTTGGCGGCGTCGTCCGCGAGCAGCCCCGGCAGGCCCGCCCGGACCCGTCCAGCCACGATGGCGCCGAAGATCGTGACGCCCAGCGTGCCGCCGATCTGGCGGAAGAACTGGTTCGCGGAGGTCGCGGCGCCCAGCAGGTGGATCGGCAGCGCGTTCTGGACCGCCAGGGTCAGGAGCGAGTTCGTCGGGCCGATGCCGGTCCCCAGCACCACCATCCATGCCACCACCGTGACCATCGGCGTGTCCGGGCCGAAGGTCGCCGTCGCCGCGAAGCCGACGGCCATCAGGGCCACGCCGATGGCGATCCAGCGTCGGTAGCGGCCGGTGCGGCTAGCCAGCCAGCCGCTGAGCGTGGAACCCAGCACGACGCCGATCATCATCGGCGCGAGCACGAACCCGGACGCGGCGGCGCTGCCTCCTTGGACGCCCTGGATATAGAGCGGGAGGTAGATCACCGCGCCGAACAGGCCGATGCCGGTGAGGAACGCGGCGATGTTGGCCACGCGGTAGGTCCGGTCGCGGAACAGGGCCGGATCGAGGGTGGGGTGCGAGCTGCGCAGCTGCACGACCACGAACCCCGCCAGGCCGACCGCCGCCAGCGCGAACGCCGACACGACGCGAACGTCGGTCCACGGGTACGTCGTCCCGGCCCAGGTGAGGGCCACCAACAGCGGCACGGTGCCTGTGATCAGCAGGACCGTGCCGGGCAGATCGATCCCGGATCCGGGCCGGCGTACCGACCGCGGCAGGTAGCGACGGACGATCTCGAACGCGATGACCGCCACCGGCACGTTCACGAAGAACACCCAGCGCCAGCCGAGCGTGTCGGTCAGAAGGCCACCGACCAGCGGTCCGATGACGCTGGATACGCCGAACACCGCGCCGGTGAGCCCCTGGTAACGACCTCGCTCGCGCGGAGCGAAGATGTCGCCGATCGCGGCCCAGCTCATGCTGATCAGGGCGCCTCCGCCGATCCCCTGGAGCGCGCGGAACGCGACGAGCTGTCCCATCGACTGCGACGCGCCCGCCAGCAGCGAGGCGACGGTGAACGCCACGATGCCGGCCAGCAGGACGGGTCGCCGGCCGACCACATCGCTGATCCGCCCGTAGATCGGAAGCGTGACGGTGGACGCCAGCGAGAACGACGTGAACGCCCAGGCGTAGAGGTCGAACCCCTCGAGCTCGGCGATGATCCGGGGCAGCGCGGTGCCGACGACGGTCATGTTCAGCGACGACAGGAACAGCACGGCCAGCACGCCGCCCAAGGCGGCCATCTTCTCGCGCTGCGTCGCGTCAGCCATCGGCGTCGCTCTCGGCATCGTCGGCTGGCTCCATCGTGAATGTGGGGCTCACGCGCGTCTCCGCCAGTCCGGCGAGGCCGGTCGCCAGGTCCGCCGCCCGCTCCGTCGGGAGGTCGGGCCACGCGTCCGCCAGCGCCTGCGCCAGCACGGCGCGAGCCTCGCCGGTCGCCGCGCGGCCCGCCTCGGTCAGCGTGAGCACGACGTGGCGTCGGTCGTGCTCGCTGTCGTGCCGTCCGACCCAGCCGCGGTCGACCAGCCGTTGCACGGCGCGGGTCACGCTCGGAGGGGGCAGGTTGAGCGTCTCCGCCACCCGGCCGGGGCGCAGGTCGCCCCGATCGAGGGCGGCGAGGACGAACATCTCGCGCAGCGACAGCGCGTGGCTGTCGCGCAACGCCTCGTCCATCACCCCCTCGACGGTCCGGTCCAGGCGGACCAGGCTGCGCGCCAGTTCGAGGAACGCGGCCTGCCGCGCAGTCATTTCCATTCGGAAAGATTTACCATGGAACGACCCGAGGCCGCGTCCGTTCGACCCGCCGAGTCGACGAGTCGACGGCGAGCGACGCGAGTCGCGAGCCCGCTCAGCGTCGCGCGCGACCGCTCCGGATCCAGCTCAGTCCAGCAGGTCGTGCTCGATCGCCCAGCGCACCAGCTCGGCCCGCGTGCGCACCCCCAGCTTCTCGCTGGCGCGCTCGCGGTACGTCGCGACCGTCTTCTCGCTGATCCCCAGCATCTCCGCGATCTCGCGATAGGTCGAGCCGTGCGCGATCTGCTTGACGACCTCGTGCTCCCGACCCGTCAGGCGGGCGTGCTTGTACGGATCGCCGCTCGCCATCTCGCGAGCCAGCTCGGCCAGCAGCCGTGCAGGGGCGTAGTACTCGCCGCGCGACACCGCCAGGATCGCGTCGACCAGCTGCGTCTCGACGCTGGTCTTGGGGACGTAGCCGGTGCCGCCGGCCTCCAGGAAGCCCTGAACGTACTCGGGATCCTCGTGCATCGAAAGCGCCACGTAGCGAGCGGAGGGCAGCACCGCCTTGAGCGCCCGGGCGGTCTCGATCCCGTTCATGCCGGGGAGCGACAGGTCCAACAGGACCACGTCGGGGTTCACCTCCGGCGCCAGCCGCAAGGCGTCCTCGCCGCTTTCCGCCTCCCCCACCACCTCGAACCCCTCTTGCGATTCGAGCAGCATGCACACGCCGGCGCGGACGATGGCGTGATCGTCGACGACGAACAGCCGGACACGATTCTTCATGTCGGCCATCCTATCCGGCTCGACGCGGCAAGCGGGCGTGGACCGTCGTTCCGCGGCCCGGAGTCGTCTCGATGCTCAGCGATCCTCCGAGCAGCTGAAGACGCTCGCGCATGCCCACGATCCCCACCTCGTCCGCCGGCGAGAGCGCCGACGGGTCGAAGCCCGTGCCGTCGTCCTCGACGACCAGCTGGATCTGCCGCTCGCCTGCCGTGGCGACCACCGACACGCTGGACGCCTGCGCGTGGCGAGCCACGTTGGTCAGCGCCTCCTGGCAGACCCGGTACAGCACCGTCTCCTCCACGCTCGAGAGCCTGGGGAGGTGCACGGCCACCTGCGTCTCGAGTCCGTAACGCTCGTGGAGCTCGCGCGCGAAACGGCGCACGGCCGCCTCGAGGCCGAGAGCGTCCAGCACCGAGGGCCTGAGGTCCAGCGCGATGCGCCGCACGTCGCCCAGCGTGGCGGAGGTGAGCTCCTTGAGCCTCGTCAGCTCGACGGGGTCGGGCTTTTCGGTCGCAGCGTCGAGCCCCAGCAGCAGACCGGTCAGCGCCTGGCCGATCTGGTCGTGAAGATCGCGCGAGATCCGAACGCGCTCCTCCTCCTGGGCCGTGAGCAGCGCGCCGATCAGGCGCGCCCGCTGGCGCTCCTTCTCCGTCAGCCGGGCCTGCAAGGCCGCGCGCCTGAGGCCCGAGGCGACCAAGGTCGCCACCGTCCGAAGGAACGCCGTCGCGTCGTCGCGACCTCCCTCGCCCACCCCCTCGCCCATCCCCTCGCCCACGATCAGCGACAGCGCGGCCCGTCGCTCGACCGGCACCGTCCAGCGCGCGCCCTGGGCGACGGGGTCGCCGCTCGCGATCGCCCGCCGAATCCCATCGTCCAGCCCCGGCCGCCCGGTCGCGTCGCCCATGACCTCGGACGTGACGTCCGGATCGGGCGGATCGTCGCTCCCCGGCACGCGGACCGTGGCGACCGGCTCGGGCGCGCCTTTCACGATCCGGAACGCGGTGCCGCCCGAAAAGCCGCCCATGTCGATCAGACACGCCAGTGCGCGCTCGAGGACCTGACGCTCGCCCGGGCTGCGCGCGATCTCGCCTCCCAGCCGGTGCAGCGTCGCCAGCTCGCGGGTCCGCCGATCCGCCGGCTCGACCGGAGCGTCGGCCGTCACCCGTTCGTCACCCTGTTCATCACGCCCTCGTCACGCCCTCGTCACGCCGTCGTCACGGTCTCATCACCCCGCGGACGATGGGCCGGCGTGCCCGGCGTCCTCCGCCGCGTCCGCGTCGGTGCCGCGAACGTCCTCGGGTCGCACCATCAGGACGGGCACCGCCAAGCGACGCAGGGCGCGTTCGGCGACGCTGCCCAGCAGCGCTCGCGAAAGGCCGGTTCGTCCGTGCGTGGCCATGGCGACCAGATCGGGCCGGTGCTCCACGCACCAGGCGACGATCTCCTCGGCGGGATCGCCGAACGCCGTCGCCAGGTCGACGGTCCAGCCGTCGCGCTCCAGCCGCCGCGAGGGCGGTCCCAGCTCGTCGCGCAGACGCTGGCGGGCGCTCTCCCACTCCTGGCTGTCCCAGACGTGCGCGGCCTCCTCGGGCTCGGGAAGGATCATCTCGGAGGTGACCGTCCGGCGTGCGGGCGGCGCACCGACATGCGGTGGCGCGTCGCCCACGCGAAAGAGCGTGATCCGCGCCCGCTCGGGAACGAACAGCGAACGCACGGCGGTCAGGATGGAACGGCTGAACGCCGAGCCGTCCAGCGGCACGAGAACCCGGATCTCAGCCACGCTCCTCGCGCTCCAGCTCCTCGTCGCTCGCGCGGATGACCATGAACGGCTTCTTGGAGCGCCGAAGAGCGCCCTCGGCGACCGATCCGAACATCCAGCGGTCCATTCCGCGACGCCCGTGCGTGCCCATGATCACCAGGTCGTGGTCCGCTTCCGCCTCGTGGATCGCGTCCGGCGGCCGGCGGTTCTCGATCAGCCGGGCCTCGGCCTCGACGCCCTGCTGCTCGGCCAACGCCAGCGCCTCGTCGAGGATCTCCTGCCCCGCCTTCTTCAGATCCTGGTAGAGCTGCGCCGAGTACGGCAACGCCTCGGGCGCCGCGTAGCCCGCCACGAGCGGGTTCTCCAGCACGTGCAGAAAGGTGACGGAGGACCCGAGCAGGCGCGCGAGCTCCAGCCCCTTGCGGGTCGCCTTGCGCGCGCACCCGCTTCCGTCCGTCGGCATCAGGATACGGTCGTACACGTCGTACCTCTCTCCCCGGCCGTCGCCGGCCCTTCGAGCGTTCCTTGCGTGCCTCCAGCATGGCACGCTCGGCGTGGTCTTCGGTGCACGGCCGCCGACGGACCGTGTGGGATATCGACCGACAAGCGGCCGAACGAGGCGTGGTGTCCTTAGGTCGGCCCCGGGCGCGGATCACTCCGCGACGATGGGCCGTCGGTCCCCGTGGCGTCCCCCGGCAGCCCGCAGCCACGGGGGCCGTCGTTTGTCGACGCACCGCGTGGACGGTGCGTGACCACGATTCGATCAGCGTTCTCGCGGAGCGTCCTGAGGGGACGACGTGCGCAGCGTCGCGGTCAGGCGCGACGCCAGTCGCAACGGCGCGCCGGCATCGCGGGGCGCCTCGCCTCCAGGCCGCGTCCCGGACAGGGCACGGACCCCGAAAGGAAGAGGCCCGCCGTCCACGGTGAACCCGTACACCTGCAGCGTGTCGCGGGTCAGGCCGAAGCTTTCGATCAGCTCCATCAGCTCGTCCGTGCCGGATCGGTCCACCGCCAGCACCAGCGCCGAGGGTCGGCCCAGCCGCGCGACACGCCCCGCCGCACGCACGTACGCCTCGATGCCGATTCCGCGCAGCGCCCGCGCCAGACGAAGGGCGGGGGCTCGGGCAGGACCGCCGGGATCTCCGTACACCACAAAGACGGTCATGGCGACCTCTCTCCCCGGACGCCCCCCTCTCGCGAACCCGTTCGGCGACCGTTGACGCGACGGTAGCCGTCGAACGTGGTGCCAGCGGACGGCCCCCTCCCGACGGCGCGCGTCGGAGATCGGCCGACGGCTCGCGCCGGAGCGCGCGGCTGACGGCACCCAGGGGGCCCGGAACCCCCGTGCTACCTTGGCGCTACCGAAGCACGACGCGCGGCCGAGACGCCGCACGCTGCGGCCCGCCCCCAGGCGCCGGGACGGTCGCGATCAGGAGGTAGCGCGATGAGGATCCTTCACCCCACCGACTTCTCGAAGACGGCCGAGAAGGCCCGAAGGCTGGCGCTCGCGCTGCTGCGGCTCACCGACGGCGACCTCCACATCGTGCACGTGCAGCAGCGATTCGAAGCGGACACGCAGAAGTTCCTTCGCCCCGGCATCGATACGCTCAACCCGGAGCTGGTCAGGCGCGTCGACGAGGAACGGACGGCCGAGGTCCGGCGCATCCAGGAACGGCTGCGCTACCTCTCCAGCGATGGCGGCGACTGGGAGCTGCGCTGGGGCCACCCGGTCCGCGAGCTTCTCGACGCCGAGGAAGGGTTCGACATCGTGGTCATGGGTGCGCACGGCGCCAACCGGCTGGACGCGTTCTTCCTGGGCGGCACCGCCGGGCGGCTGGTGCGCCGGAGTCGCGTTCCCGTCCTCACCGTCCGCGACGAGGCCAAGGAGCCCCAGATGCGCCGGATCCTGCTGGCGACCGACTTCGGCGACGCCAGCCGACACGCCTGGGAGACGGTCGAGCCGTGGACCCGCTACGGCATCGAGACGGTCCTGGCGCACGTCGTGGACGACCCCCGCTACCGGAAGGACGCCGCCTACGCGAAACGCGCCGAAGAGGCGATGCGCGAGATGAGTCACGGCCACGCGGTGCAGCACGTGCTGCGCGAAGGAAACCCGATCGAGGTCCTGCCCGCGCTGGCCGAGGAGGTCGAGGCCGACGTGATCGCCGTCGGCGTCCGCCGGCACGCCGGTGCCGTCGGCCTGCTGCTGGGGAGCCGCGCGGACGCGCTGCTCAGGTCCAGCAAGGTTCCGATCCTCAGCGTTCCCTACCGTGGGGCCGCCAAGAGCTGAGCGCCCTCGACGGCCCGCGCTCAGCCGCCCGAGCCGTCGGCATCGAACGCGGCTTGCACCAGCGCGCGGGCCTCGTCCATCAGCCGGTCCAGGTGGTCGTCGCCCAAGAAGCTCTCGGCGTAGATCTTGTAGATGTCTTCCGTGCCCGACGGCCGGGCGGCGAACCAGCCGTTCCGCGTCGAGACCTTCAGCCCACCGATCGGGGCTCCGCCCGACGGGGCGTGGGTGAGGGTCGACTCGATCGGCTCCCCCGCGAGCTCGCGCGCGGTGACGGCGGACGCGTCGAGGTTCGCGAGCACGCGCTTCTGCGCGTCGTCGGCGGGAGCGTCCGCTCGCCGGTAGACCGGCGCGCCGTGGCGCTCCGCCAGAACGTCGTAGCGCCGGGCCGGGTTCTCGCCGGACACGGCCGTGATCTCGGCCGCCAGCAAGGCGAGGATGATCCCGTCCTTGTCGGTGGTCCACACCGTGCCGTCGCGCCGGACGAAGGAGGCGCCGGCGGACTCCTCGCCGCCGAAGCCGGTGCTGCCGTCCAGCAGCCCGTCGACGAACCACTTGAACCCGACCGGCACCTCGCGCAGCGGGCGGCCCAGGTCGTCCGCGATCCGGTCCAGGATCGACGACGTCACCACCGTCTTGCCGATCGCGGCGTCCGGTCGCCAGCCGTCGCGGGACCGGAACAGGTAGTCGACCGCGGCGGCCAGGAAGTGATTCGGGTTCATCAGCCCGCCACCCGCCACGATGCCGTGCCGGTCGACGTCGGGATCGTTGCCGAAGGCGACGTCGAAGCGGTCCGCCAGCTCGATCAGGCCCGCCATCGCGTAGGGCGACGAGCAGTCCATGCGCACCTTGCCGTCGCGGTCCAGCCGCATGAACGCGAAGGTCGGATCGACGCGATCGTTGACGACCTCGAGATCGAGCCCCCAGCGCTCCGCGATCCGGGGCCACATCGACGTCGCCGCGCCGCCCATCGGGTCCACGCCCAGCTTCAGCCCCGAGCCCGCGATCGCCTCCATGTCCAGAACCGCCCCGAGGTCGTCGATGTACGGTCCCGCCAGGTCCAGACGCTGCGTGGCGCTTGCCCGCAACGCCCGTGCGAACGGAACCCGCTCGATCGCCTCGACCCCCGACGCGAGCAGCTCGTTCGCGCGGGCCTCGATCCGCTTGGTGAGCTCGGTGCCGGCCGGCCCGCCGTGCGGCGGGTTGTACTTCAGCCCGCCGTCGCGTGGCGGGTTGTGCGACGGCGTGATCACCACGCCGTCCGCCCGCGGCGAGCCCGCCGCGGCGTTGCGCGTCAGGATCGCGTGCGACACGACGGGCGTGGGGACGTAGCCCAGATCGGCGTCCAGCACGACCGACACCCCGGCGGCGGCGAACACCTCCAGCGCGGTGCGAAGCGCGGGCTCGGAGAGCGCGTGGGTGTCCGCGCCCAGCACCAGGGGACCGTCCGTTCCCTGCTCGCTGCGCACGTCGGCGACGGCGCGAGCGATCGCAGCCACGTGGGCGTCGTTGAACGACCGATCCAGCGAGCTGCCGCGGTGGCCCGACGTGCCGAACGCCACCCGTTGCCCGGGGTCGTCCGGATCGGGTGCGTCGGTGTAGTACGCGGCGACGAGGCGGGGGACGTTCACGAGACGATCGTGCGGGACGGGCCGCCCGGCGAGGGGGTCGGACATGGGTACCTCCTGCCCGGAGCGTAGCAGGCGCTCGTGTCGCCGAGACGCGCCCGGCTCCCGGGCGTCCGTGCTATTCTCGCGCGGTCCCGGAGTGGGCTCGCCGCGATTCCGTCGCCGTCCCGAACAGGCTCCGATCACCCGATACGGTCCCCCGCGCGCTGGCTCCGACGCCCGTCCCTTTGGGCGGTGCCCCTCCTTGCCGCCCGCGGTCGACGAAAGCGAGGCCAGACGTGACGACCGACATCATGCAAGACCGACCCGATTGGCTCGATCTTCCCGAGCTCGAGGCGTTGTTCGAGCAGGGCCAGGAGCAGGGCGTTCTGTCCGCCGAGGCGGTGCGACAGGCGCTCGCTCATGCCCAGCACGAGATGCCCGAGCTCGCCGACGATCTTCTCGACGAGGTCCTCGAGCAGCTCGACCTTCGCGGCGTCGAAGTCGTGGACGAAGACGCCGCCGACGCCTCGTTCGTTCCGGCCGCCTCGGCCGCGCAGCGGAACGAGGTGACGGACGACGAGTCCGACGTCGAGGCCGCGAGTGCCGAGAGCGACGACGACGAGTCCCACGTCGAGGCCGCGAGCGAGGACGACGCCTTCGCGGACGACGACGACGAAGAGGAGCCCGACGAGGAGGCGCTGGCCGCAGCCGAGCAGGAAGAGGCCGAGGCTCGCGCCCGGGCCGCCGCGGAGGACATCAAGGCGCTCGAAGCGCGTGCCGAGGCGATGTCGGGCTCGACCGTGCGAACGGACAACCCCGTCCGGCAGTACCTCCAGGAGATCGGTCAGGTCAAGCTGCTCGACGTACGCGAGGAGATCGAGCTGGCTCGCCGCATGGAGGCCGGGCTCGAGGCCGAGAAGCGGCTCGAGGAGGAAGGCGGCTCGCTGGAGGCGCGGGAGGCTCGCCGGCTGGACCGGATCGGTCGCGACGGCCAGGCCGCCCGCGAGCACCTGATCCAGGCCAACCTGCGTCTCGTCGTCAGCATCGCCAAGAAGTACACCGGACGCGGGATCGGCCTCCTGGACCTGATCCAGGAAGGCAACCGCGGCCTGATCAAGGCGGTGGACCGGTTCGAGTACCGTCGCCGCTACAAGTTCAGCACCTACGCCACCTGGTGGATCCGGCAGGCCGTCACGCGCGCGATCGCGAACCAGTCCCGCACGATCCGCATCCCGGTGCACATGATCGAGCGTCTGAACAAGCTCAATCGCACAGCGAAGCGGCTGGAGCAGGAGCTGAACCGCGAGCCGACGCACGAAGAGGTCGCCCGGGCGCTGGGACCCGAATGGGACGCCGAGCGCGTGGAAGAGGCGTTCAAGCTCACCCGCAAGCCGTTCAGCCTCGAGGCGCCCATCGGTGACGAAGAGGACTCCACCTACGGCGACTTCATCGCGGACGACTCGGTCGAATCGCCCGAGGACTCCGCCAGCGACGCGCTGCTGAACACCGCCCTGGGCGACGCCCTGGGGGCGCTGCGCGAACGCGAGGCCGAGGTGCTGAAGATGCGCAAGGGCCTCGTCGACGGGCGTCAGCACACGCTCGAGGAGGTCGGTCAGCACTTCGGCGTGACCCGCGAGCGGATCCGCCAGATCGAGAACAAGGCGCTCCGCAAGCTGAAGTACCACGAGAGCCGTACCCGGCAGCTGCGCGACTTCCTGGAATGAGTCGGCTGGAATGAGTCGGCTGGAATGAAACGGTCCGGACGGCCACGCCTGCCTTGGTGGGCGTGGCCGTCCGTGCTCGCCCTGGACGCCCCCGCCGTCGCGATCGCCTGGAGCTGGGCCCTCGCCGACGCTGCGGGGGCGTCGTTCACGGGGGTCGAGGCGGCGGTGGTCGGTCTGGCGACCGCCTCGGTCTACCTGCTGGACCGTCGCCTGGACGTCGCGACGATTCTGCGCATGCCGTCGGCGCCGCTGCGGCACGTCTGGGTCGCGGCCCACCGTCGCGCGGTCACGGCCGTGGCGGCCGCGACGGCGATCGCGACGGCGCTCCTGGCCCTCCTCCTCCCCTGGCGCGAGATCGCCTGGGGCGTGATGGTCGCGGCGGCGGCCCTGCTCCTCCTGCTGGGCCCGAAGCTCCAGGCGCGGCACGGGGCGCGAGACGGGTCGCGGGTCGAGGCGCGCGGTGGGCGCCGGCGTCGCTCGCGCCTTCGACCGCTGGCGGTGGGCGTCGTGTTCGCCGCCGGCGTCGCGCTTCCCGCCGTCGACGGCGTGCTGGCGACGGTGGTCCCGTCGGCCGTCCTGCTGGCGGCGCTGGTGGCGCTGAACGTGACCCTCATCGCCGCCTGGGAGTCCGGACTGGACGACGGCCGCGGAGAGGTCGGTCCTGCACGGTCGGACGGGGGCCGGGCCCGCGCAGCGCGCGTCGCCACGGCGTGCGCTCTGGCGCTGGCCGCGTGGGCCGCGCGTCCATGGCTGGCGGAGCTGGGGTCGGCGCTGGCGCTGGGGGCTCTCGTGCTGGCGCTGCTGGAGCTGCTGGGACGTCGCTGGCCGTCCGAGCTCCGGCATCTCGCCGCGGACGCGGCCTTGCTCGTGGCGCTTCTCCCCGTGGTGGGCGCCTGACGGCGCGGCGTCCCGGGTCGAGCTGCGACCGGCCGGCCACGAACCCGATCGATACGCTTTCAGAATAGTTCATGTTTCTGAACGACTGTAGTCCACCATGCCGACCCCTCGCTCGAGCCCGAGGATGATGACGGGCGTGATTCGTGCCGACCCCTCCGATCCGAGCGAGCGTCCAGGTTCCGGCGACGCCAGCCCCGACGCCGGCCCCGACCACGGCCCCGACCACGGCTCCGACCCCCGTGACGACCTGCTCCACGAGCTCAGCGCGCTGACGCTGCCGATGATGTGGGCGCTGCGCCAGGCGGCGGTCCGCGCGCTCGAGCCCCTCGGCATCCGGCCGATCAAAGGCCTGGTGCTGGGCCTCGTCGTGGGCGGAACCTCCTCGCCCAAGGAGCTCACCGAGCTGCTGGACACCGCTCCGCCGATGATGTCCAGCCTGCTGGCCGACCTCGAGGAGCGCGGTCTGATCGTCCGCGAGCTCGACCCCAGCGACCGTCGTCGCGTGCGTATCCGACCCACCGCCGAAGGCGTCGCGATGACCGAGCGCATCACCGACTTCTGGGTCGAGGCCGGCCGCGAAAGCCTGCACGAGCTGTCCGACGACGACCTCCGACACCTCATCACGGTGTACCGGACGATCGTGGGGACGCCGTGATCCGCGCCGTGGAACGCCGTCGCATCGCCCGGTCGCTGGCCACCTTGCTTCTGCTGGCGGGAACGGCCTGGGTGGGAACGGCCTGGGCGCAGACGGACGGCGCAGCCGACCCGCCTTCGACCGACCTCGGCCCAGGCGTCCTGGCCCCGACGGTGGCCCAGCTGCTCGCCGGCATCGACGATCATCCCGCCCTGAGAGCCGCCCGCAGGTCGGTCGACGCCGCCCGGGCGGAGCTCGCGGCTGTCCGGTTCCCCGTCGCGCTCGAAGGCGAGGTGTCCGCGCAACGTCCGTACGCGTCGGCGACCGCAGTCCCGGGCGTGCCTCAGGACCAGGTCGACGAGCTGGTGGCCGACGTGGACTGGGTGACCAGCGCGTCGGTCCGCGCCAGGCTGCGACCGTTCCTGGTCGGCGACCTCGCCGATCTCGGTGCCCAGCGACGCATCGCCGTCGCCCGCGCGGAACGGCGCCTACGCGACACCCGGGCCGAGCTCGAAGCCGCCACGCTCCAGTCCGCAGCCGGCCTGCAGGTCGCCGAGCAGGGTGTCCGCTTGGCCGAAGCCGGCCTGTCGTTGGCGCGCGAGGCCGCCGACGCGACGGAGGTTCGTATCCGACGCGGTGCGGCCCGCGAACGCGAGGCGGAGCGCGCGGCGCTCGAGGTCGCCCGCGCGGAGGAGCGGCTCCGCGCCGCGCAGGTCGCCCGCGACCAGGCCGCAGACCGCCTGGCCGATCTGGTGGGTTCGGACCGTGTCGGAATCGAGATTTCCCTGACCGACCTTCCCGACCTGCCGGTCGCCCAGGCCGAGGACCCCGCGGTCCTCGCCGCCGCGGACGATGCCACGTTGGCCGCGGTCGCCGTCGCCTCGGCCAGCCGGGGCCTCCTCCCCACCGCCAGCGCCAGCTACGCCTGGAGCACCGACGACGGCGCGCTGAGCCTCTCGCTCGAGTCGCGGACGTTCCAGCCCACGATCGCGTACGACACGCCAGAACCGTTGGCCGAGCGCGGCCCGCTCGATCGACATCCCGCGCGACGTGGCGCAGGACGTCCGCGTCGACGCCAGCCTGACGCTCGCGCTGTCGTTCGAGCTGGGGGCGGAGGGCGTGACCGCGGTCGACGCCGCCCGGGCACGCCTGGACGCCGCCGAGGCGGCCTTGCAGCTGGCACGGACCGACGCCGACCGCGCCGCTGCGGACCGGAGCGAAGCGGTCCGTGCCGCCCGCGCCGACCTGGCGTTCGCCGGGGCCGACCTGGAGCTGGCCCGGCAGGACGCGGACGACGTCCGTCGCCGCGTCGAGCTCGGCCTGGCCACCCCTCTCGACGCCCTCCGCGCCGACCTGAGCACGCTCCAGGCCGATCTCGCGGCGCTTCAAGCCCGTCTCGATCTACTCGCAGCCCAGGTCCGCGGCTACCGCGACCTCGCCGTTCCCCTCTCGGAGGTCCTGCCGTGATCCGCACCATCGCCCTGCGCCCGCTCGTCGCTCCCCTCGCCGCTCCCCTCGTCGCTCCCTTCGCCGTCCTGCTGGCCCTGTTCGCGTCGCTCCCCGCGACCGCCGCGACCTTGCCGGAAGCGCTCCAGGCAGCCGACCAGCGGACCGGGGTCGTGACCGCCGGCCTGGATCTCGGCGACGCCGAGCGCTCGCTCGAGCGCACCGTGGCCGACCCGTCCGCGCTGCGGCTCGAGCGCCTCCAGGCCCGCCAGGGAGTCGAGCTGGCCACGGCCCAGCTCCGAGCCGCCCGGTTCGAGGCCTACACCGACATCGCGTCCGCCTACGTCCAGGTGCTCGAGGCCGAAGCCGGCCGCGCCCTGGCCGAGGACGCCGCGGCCCTTGCCCAACGAGGACTCGACATCGCCCGCATTCGCCTGGAGCGCGGGGCCGGCACCGAGCTGGACGTCCGCGACGCCGAGACCGACCTGGCCAGCGCACGCAGCGACCTGGCCTCGGCCCGCCAAGGCGAGGCGCTGGCACGGCGCTCCTTCACCAGCCTGACCGGCTTGGGCGCCGACGATCTTGCGCCCGTGCCAGGCGAGCTCCTGGCCACCGAGCTGCCGAACGAGAACGCTCTGTACGGTCGGCTCGACCAGGCGCCCACGCTGCTGCAGGCCGCGCACGGCGTCGCGCTGGCCCGAACGGCACGCGAGCTGCTCGATCCGGCCTACGCCCCGGCCCGCGACATCGAAGCGGCCGAGCTGAGCGTGACGCAGGCGCGTGAAGGCCTGGGCGAGGCCCGCCGCGGCCTCGAGCTCCAGCTGCGCAGCCTGATCGACCGCGTCGCCGCGGCACGAGACGGGCTGGCGGTCGCCCGCGACGCGCTGGACAACGCGCGCGACCGCGACGACGTCGACCGGTCACGGCTCGAAGCCGGCCTGATCGCCGAGATCACCTACGACCAGACGCGCCTGGCGACCGCCCAGGCCCGGCTGTCGGCGATGCAGGCCCGACACGAGCTGCTGCTCGCGCTCCTGCGGCTCCAATCCGACACCGGCGTTCCGTTGGAGGGTGTCGATGGGTTCTGACGACCGCCCGCGACACCGTCGATTCGCGCCCGCCGTGGTCGCTTGCGTGGTCGTGGTCGTCGCTCTGGCGTTCCTCGCCGGCTGCGGCGGCCAACAGGAGACGGCCGCCGCCCCGGGAACCAGCGCCGCGGGATCCAGCGCGGCGGCGCCCAGTGCTGCGGCGCCCGCCGCCACACCGGCGGACGACGCTCGGCTGGTCCGTACCGTGACGCCCGAGGTCGGGACGCTGCGAGCGAACCGCTCGGCCAGCGCGCGGATTCGCGCCTTGCGCGAGGCCAGCGTGGCCAGCGGCGCCTCGGCCCGCGTCACCGAGATCCTCGCCCGCCCGGGCGACGAGGTCGCCGAAGGCCAGCTGGTGATCCGGCTGGACGACGACGCGGCCGCCTTGCGGGCCGATAGCGCGCGCCTGGCGGTGCGCCAGGCCGAGATCGACCTGGAGCGCGCCCGCCGGGCCAGCGAGGAGGGCGCCTCGCAAGCGCGGGACTCGCTCAGCGCGGCCCAGTCCAACGTCCGGACCGTGCGCGACCGTGTCGCGGAGGTCCGCGCCCTCGTCGCGGCCGGCGGCGCGGCGCGCGCCGATCTGAACGCGCTCGAGACCCAGCTGGAGCAGGCCCAGGCCTCGCTGGGGCAGGCCCAGGACGCCGTCGCCCGGGCCGAGCGCAGTGAAGGCGAGGATCTCGCGCTGCTCGAGCTCCAGCTGCAGCAATCCCGCGTCCAAGCCAGGCAGGCGCAGGACGCGCTGAGCGAGACCGAGATCCGCGCGCCGTTCGCGGGTCAGGTGGTCGAGCTGTTCCTCGAGACCGGCGAGTTCGCCGGGGCCGGCCAGCCCGCGTTCCGGATGCACAGCCTGGTCGGTCGCGAAGCCGTGTTCGACGTGCCCCCTGAAGACGCCGCGCGCCTGCTGGAGCAGGGCGAGGTGTCGCTCCGCTACGCCGGGCGCGACGTGCTCGGAACCCTCGTGGCCTCCGCCAGGCCCTCGCAGCAGGCTCGCCTCGTCCAGCTCACCGCCCGCATCGATGGCGAGGACAGTCGCATCATCCCCACCGGCGCGCTGGCCGAAGTCCGCTACGACATCGCCTTGGCCGACGGCGCGCTGATTCCCTCCGGCGCCATCGCCAGCGAGTCCGGCGCGACCTGGGTCTACCTGGTCCAGGACGGCGTCGCGACCCGCACGCCCGTCGACGTCCTGGCCGAAGCGGGCGCGATGGCGGCCGTCGCAGGCATCGACGAGACCGCCGCCGTGATCCACCCGCGGCCCCTGGACGTCCGCATCGGAACGCGGGTCCGGACCGAGCCATGAATCCGCTGATCCGCTTCTTCGTCCGTCGCTACGTCTTCGCGATCGCCATCTTCCTGGCCGTGGCGTTCTTCGGCCTCTCGGCCGGGACGCGGCTGGGCATCGAGCTCCTACCGGAGTTCGACATCCCGATCGTCGCGGTGAGCACCACCTACACCGGCGCCGGCTCGCAGGAGACCGCGGAACAGCTGAGCGAGCCGATCGAGGACGCCATCGCCACGGTGCCGGGCGTGACGGACGTCAGCAGCTTCAGCGGCGAAGGGTTCAGCTTCGTCATCGCCCAGTTCGCCTCCTCGGTCGACGTCGATCAGGCGGCGATCGACGTCAAGCAGCGCGTCGACGGCATCGTCGACAGCCTGCCGGACGACGCCTCGACGCCCGTCGTCCAGAAGTTCGATCCGTCCGACCAGCCGATCCTGTCGCTGGCGGTGCAAGGGACCGGCCTGACGCTCGACAGGATCGAAGCGCTCGCGGAGGAGACGATCGAGCCGGTGCTGCAGCAGGTCGACGGCGTCGCCGACGTCGCCGTCGTCGGACCGATCGCCCGCGAGATCCAGGTGCTCGTCGACCCCGCGGCGCTCCAGTCGTACGGCCTGAGCGCCGGCCAGATCGCGTCGGCGATCGGCGCCGGATCCGCGACGCTGCCCGCCGGCTCGCTGACGGTCGGGGGCGAGCGCATCCTGTTGTCGCTCCGCGACCGCCCCGAGAGCGCAGAAGACGTCGCCGAGATGGTGGTCGACCCGGTGCGCGGCCTGCTGGTCCGCGACGTGGCCCGGATCCAGGACACGATCGCGGAGCCCAGCGCCTTCACCCGCCTGAACAACGAGCCCGTGGTGCTGCTCGAGGTCCGCAAGGTCTCGGGCGCGAACGCCGTCTCGACCGCCCGCGCGCTCAAGTCCCGACTGCGCGGCCTGGAGCTTCCCGAGGGGGTCGCCGCCACCGTCGTCGGCGACACCTCGGTGTTCGTCGAGAGCTCCGTGATCGACACCGTGCGCGAGACCGGGCTGGCGATCCTGGCGGTCGCGCTGGTGGTGCTGCTGTTCGTCGGCCGGCTCGGATCGACGTTCAGCGTGGTGCTGGCGATCCCGATCACGCTCCTGGGCGCGGTGGCGATCTTCGGGCTGCTGGGGTTCACGTTCAACACGGTCACCCTGCTGGCCATCACCGTCGCGGTGGGCCTGGTGGTCGACGATTCGATCGTCATCGCCGAGAACGTCGAGCGCTGGAGACGCAACGGTGCCGGCGCCATGGACGCCGTGTTCAAGGGCGCGGGCGAGGTGTCCGTCGCGGTGCTCAGCGCGACGCTGTCGCTGCTGGCGGTGTTCATTCCGATCGCGTTCCTGCCCGGCCTGATCGGCCAGTTCTTCAGCCAGTTCGGCCTGTCGCTGGCCGCCACGATCTTCGTCAGCTACTTGGAGGCGATGTTCTTCCTCACGGTTCGCCTGGCGTACCTGCCCGACCCGCTACCGCCCTCCTGGTCCAGCGTCCGCGCGTCGGCCACCCGGATCCGTGCCGACCTGCGGTGGACCGTGCTCCAGTACCGCCGCCGCTGGCTGGCGGTCGTCGGTGTCGTCCTCGCCGGCGCAGGCGCGCTCGACGGCGCCCGGGGCGGCGTCCTCGCCAGCACGCTGGGGCTCGAGGCGGGCGCCCTCGCCGCGCTGGCGCTCGGAACGCTGGGCCTGGCGGTCGCGGCGGCGCTTCCGTGGGCGCTGCTCGTCGTCGGCGTCCCGACGCGGACCCTCGCGGCCGCGCTGGGCGCGGCGCTGCGCAACGCGCACGAGGCGACCGACGCCGGCGTCCGCTGGCTGCGCGAGCGCTACGCCGTGGCGCTGAAGGCGATCCTGACGCCGCGCGCCAGCACCATCGTGCTGGTGGTCGCGGTCGCCCTGGTCGCCAGCCTGGGGTGGGTCGTCCCCCGCATCCAGTTCAACTTCGTCTCCCAGGTCGACGCCGGCGCGGTCGCGGTGACCATCGAGATGCCGCCCGGCACGCCGCTGGAGCGGACCGACGTCGTCTCTTCCACGATCGAGCGCGCCGTGGCCGACCACCCGGCGGTCGAGAACGTCGTCGCCTCGATCGGCAGCGGCGGCCTGCTGGGGACCGACAACGCCCAGCTGGCCACCATCACGCTGGAGCTCGTCCCGCTGGGCCAGCGAGGCCGCTCGTCGTTCGAGGTGGCGGACGACCTCCGTCCCCGCGTCGCGGCGCTGTTGGCGGACGTCGCGCCCGAGGCGGACGCGACCGTCGGCAGCGACGACGGAGGCGCCGTGCCGGTCGAGACGGGGCTGGAGCTCAGCCTCCAGGCCAGCGACCTGGACCTGCTCCGCGAGCGCGACGAGGCGGCCCGCCGCGTGATGCGCGACAGCGCATCGCTGCGCAACGTCGCCTCGTCGCTCGAGGGCTCCGTGACCGAGCGGGTGTTCGACCTCGACCGCACGGCGCTGGCGGGGACGGGCCTGACCGCGGCCGAGATCGGCGCGACGCTCCGCACCTACAACGTCGGCACGCGGGCCGGCGACCTCGAGGCCGGCGGCGAGAACGTCGGCATCGTGGTCCGGGCCGATCCGCGCTTCATCGCCGACGAGCAGACGCTCCTCAGCCTCCCGATCTACGCCCCCGCCCTGCAGACCTGGCTGCCCCTCTCCGAGCTGGGCCGCTTCCGGGTCCAGGCGGGACCGGTCGCCATCGACCGCGCCAACCAGGCGTACGTCAGCACCTTGACCGCCGACATCGTCGACGGCGCGCCCGGCCAGTTCCAAGTCAGGAACGATATCGAGGAGGCGTTCGCGGCGGCGGGCGTTACCGACGAGCGCGTCACGGTCGGTACCGGCGTGGGACCCGACCTGCTGGGCGACCTGGTGTTCTACGGTCCGCTGGCGTTCCTGCTGGCGATCGCGCTGAACTACCTGGTGATCGCGAGCCAGTTCAACAGCTTCAAGTACCCGCTCTACCTGCTCGCCACGGTGCCGCTGGCGCTGGTGGGCGCGTTCTGGCTGTTCTTCCTGACCGGCAGCGCCCTGGACGTGATCAGCGTGCTGGGGGTGGTGATCCTGATCGGTCTGGTCACGAAGAACGCCATCCTGCTCCTCGACGTGGTCATCTCCGGGCTCGAGGAGAACGAGACGCTGGAGCGGGCCCTGGTTCGGGCGGGCCGACTGCGACTGCGGCCCATCCTGATGACGGCGCTCACGGTGGTGATCATCAGCGTGCCGCTGCTTCTGGGGCTGGGCGAAGGCTCGGAGTTCCGCAAGCCGCTGGGCCTGGTGATCGTCGGCGGCGTGGTGTCGTCGACGTTCCTGACGCTGTTCGTCGTTCCCGCGGCGTTCTTCCGCTTCGAGCGGCACCGCTTCGCCAGCGAGCCGGTGGCCACGTCCCGCGACCTGCCGGCGGCACGGTCCGCCCCGCCACGCGGCGAGGGCGCTGCGCCGGGCGATTGACGCCGGGGCCGGTCGCCCAGCGACCGACCGTGCGTGACACCGCTCCCCCGGACCGTTACGATCATTGGGAGGAGCGTCCGTGCGACCTCGCACGGCGGTCGGTCGGACGACCGGGTACCGTTCTTCCGTGGAGGCGGACCGTTGAACACCCCCCCGATGATCATCCAAGGCGGCATGGGCGTCGCCGTATCCGGCTGGAGACTCGCTCGCGCGGTCTCCGAGCTCGGCCAGCTGGGCGTCGTGTCCGGTACCGGCATCGACACCGTGCTCGTTCGGCGACTGCAGGACGGCGACCCGGGCGGGCACGTTCGCCGTGCCATCGAGCGCTTCCCGATGCGGGACGTCGCAGCCAGCCTGCTGGACCGCTACTTCCGCCCGGGCGGGCGCGAGCCGGGGCAGCCGTACCTGCGCCTGCCGCTCGCGACGGTCGAGGGGAACCGCCTGCAGCGCGGCGCCCTCATGGTCGGCACGTTCGTCGAGACGTTCCTCGCCAAGGAGGGCCACGACCGACCGGTCGGCATGAACCTGCTGACGAAGATCCAGCTCGCGACCCTCCCCAGCCTCTACGGAGCGATGCTGGCGGGCGTGGATTGGATCCTGATGGGCGCCGGCATTCCGATGGCCATCCCCGGAGCGTTGGACCGGCTGGCGCGGAACGAGTCGGCCTCGCTACGCATCGACGTCGCCAACGCCGAGCGCGGAGATCCGCCCGTCGAGACCGTGTTCGATCCTGCCGAGTTCGGCAGCGAGCAGCCTGCGCCGCTGCGCCGGCCCGGCTTCCTGCCGATCGTCGCCTCTCATTCGCTGGCCAGCATGCTGATCAAGCGCGCGTCCGGATCGATCGAGGGGTTCATCATCGAGGGGCCCACCGCCGGGGGGCACAACGCTCCGCCGCGCGGCGGCAAGACGTTCGACGAGCTCGGCCAGCCGGTGTACGGCGAGCGGGACGTCGTCGACTTGGACAAGCTCCGTGAGCTCGATCGGCCGTTCTGGCTGGCCGGCGGTACCGGCTCGCCGCAGGGGCTTCGCGACGCTCTGGACCAAGGCGCCACGGGCATCCAGGTCGGCACGCTGTTCGCGTTCTGCGACGAGTCGGGCCTGACCGAGGAGATCAAGCGCGACGTACGTGACCAGGTCCGGTCGGGACGGGCGACGGTGAGGACCGACCCACGCGCCTCGCCCACCGGCTTCCCGTTCAAGGTCGTCTCGCTCGAAGGAACGAACTCGGAGCCGGACCGGTACGAGGACCGAGGGCGGGTGTGCGACCTCGGCTACCTGCGCGAGGTGTACCGGACGCCCACGGGCCAGCTGGGCTACCGCTGCGCCTCGGAGCCGGTGGACGCCTACCTCGCCAAGGGCGGCGAGGTCGAGGACACCGTCGGCCGGAAATGCCTGTGCAACGCGCTGCTCGCGGACGTCGGCCGGGCGCAGGTCCAGAAGGGCGGCGAGGTCGAGCGTCCCCTGGTCACCAGCGGCGACGACCTCACCAACCTCGGGCGGTTCCTGCCGTCGATCTCCGAAGGCGAGAGCTACACCGCAGCCGACGTGGTGCGCTACCTGCTCGGACGCTGAGCCACGGGCGGGCCGCCACGTCGACCCGGCACGTCGGCCCGCCCGGATGCACGAAACGCCGCACCGCCGCGTGAAAACCGCGTGATACCATCGCGCCGTCGGTTCGCAGCCGGTCCTCGGACCGCTCTTCGCGCCCGCCGGCGCCGTTCGTCTCGCGCCCGGTCGTGGAGGGCGGCCGCCTGCCGGTGGGCGGCCCCATCCCCGCCTTGGAGGTGCCATGGAGTTTCTCGTCATTCTCGTCCCGATCGCCGCGATCGTCGCGCTGTTCGCTGCTTGGCAGCAGGCCAACGGCGTTCTGTCCGCCCCCACCGGCGACGCCCGCATGAACGAGATCGCGGACGCCATTCGGCAGGGCGCCAGCGCCTATATGAACCGTCAGTACCGCACGATCTTCGTCGTCGCGCTGATCATCGCCGCCCTGTTCGCGCTGGTGGCGTACTTTCAGACCGCCCCGCACCAGGCGACGACCTGGTGGTGGACCACGGTCGGCTTCGTCGTGGGTGCGGTCTTCAGCGCCCTCAGCGGCTACGCCGGCATGAACTTCGCGGTGCGCGCCAACGTCCGGGTCGCTCAAGCCGCGCGTGAGGGGATCCCCGGCGCCCTCAAGATCGCTTTCGGCGGCGGCGCCGTGTCCGGCCTGGCCGTGGCGGGCCTCGCCCTGCTGGGCGTGTCCGGCTTCTTCGTGCTCTTCGACCTGGTGCTGGGCTTGGCGAACCCGATCGAGCCGCTGGTGGGCTTCGCGTTCGGCGCCTCGCTGATCAGCCTGTTCGCGCGGGTCGGCGGCGGCATCTACACGAAGGCGGCCGACGTGGGAGCGGACCTGGTCGGCAAGCTCGAGGCCGGCATCCCCGAGGACGACCCCCGCAACCCGGCCGTGATCGCCGACAACGTCGGCGACAACGTCGGCGACTGCGCCGGCATGGGCGCGGACCTGTTCGAGACGTACGCCGTGACCGCCATCGGCGCGGTCTTCCTCGGCTACCTCCTGCCGGGAGGGATCGTCTCGGCCCTGGTGACGTACCCGCTGGTGCTGGGCGCGATCGCGATCCTGGCGTCCGTCGTCGGGGTGCGTTTCGTCAAGCTGGGCAGCGACGGAAACATCATGGGCGCGCTGAACCGCGGCGTGTACACCAGCGCCGCCATCTCGGCGGTCGGCTTCCTGATCGCCTCCGCGCTGATGCTGCAGAATGCGAACGAGCTCCTGGGCACGGGATCGTGGTTCTCGCTGTTCCTGGCGTCGATGGTCGGCATCGTCGTGACGCTGCTGCTGATGTTCATCACCGAGTACTACACCTCGACCGAGTACGCGCCGGTCCGGCGCATCGCCAAGGCGTCCGAGACGGGCGCCGCCACGAACATCATCAGCGGCCTGGCGGTCGGCATGCAGTCCACGGCCGCTCCGGTCCTGGTGCTGGCGTTGGCGACCTTCGGGTCGTTCCTGCTGGGCGGGCTCTACGGGATCGCGGTCGCTGCGGTCGCGATGCTGTCGGTGACCGGGATGGTCGTCGCGATGGACACCTACGGGCCGATCACCGACAACGCCGGCGGGATCGCCGAGATGAGCGAGCTCCCGCACGAGGTCCGCGTCAACACCGACGCCCTGGACGCGGTCGGCAACACCACCAAGGCGGTGACGAAGGGGTACGCCGTCGGTTCCGCGGCGCTGGCCGCGCTGGTGCTGTTCGCGGACTACGCCGAGCGGCTGGACCTGGGCGAGGCGGCGTTCCGGCTGAACGACCCCCTGGTCGTCGTCGGCCTGCTGTTCGGCGCGATGCTGCCGTTCCTGTTCAGCGCGTTCCTGATGGAGTCGGTCGGCAAGGCCGCCGGCGCGGTGATCGAGGAGGTGCGCCGGCAGTTCCGCGACGTGCCCGGCATCATGGACGGCACCGGCAAGCCCGAGTACGGCAAGGCGGTGGACATCGTCACGACCGCCGCCCTGAAGGAGATGGCGGTTCCGGGCCTGATGGCGGTCGTCGCGCCCCTGATCGTCGGCTTCCTGTTCGGCCCGATCGCGCTCGGAGGACTGCTGATCGGCGTCACCGTCTCGGGTCTGATGATGGCGCTGATGATGTCGAACGGCGGCGGCGCTTGGGACAACGCCAAGAAGTACGTCGAGGACGGCCACCACGGCGGGCCCGGCTCCGAGGCGCACGCCGCGAGCGTGGTGGGCGACACCGTCGGTGATCCGTACAAGGACACGGCGGGCCCGTCGATCAACCCGCTGATCAAGGTGATCAACACCGTGGCGCTCATCTTCGCGGGCCTGATCGCCAGCGTGGGCGGCATCCTGCTCTGAGGCGCGGGGCCCTCACGACAGAGCGATGCGCGCGACCGGAGGTTCGGTCGCGCGCATCGCTGTCGTCGTTCTCGTCATCGGCCGTTCTCGTCATCGCTGGCCTCGTCCGGCCCCAACTATCCATTATACGACGTTTCGCGCCGATGTCATGAAGCGCATTTCGCGGCGCGCGCAGGTCGCTCGGTCGTAGCATCACAGGCGAAAGGGAAAGGAGGCACTTATAGACGACGAGATGAACCGATCCTTCAACGGAGTCCCTCGATCCCACTAAAGGCTCACCCGCTCATCCCGAACGGCCCGAACAGGGCGACCGAAGACGGAGGCGACCGAGCGACAAGAGGAGAATCGAGGGACTTCCGTATGCGCCCGGCGGGCATCCGTCCGAGGCGCGCGCTCGTTTTTGGGGACGCGTGCATCTTTGGGGCGCGTGCATCTTTGGGCGTGTGCATCGATGCCGGGGCCTTCGCCAGCCCCAATTTGTAATCATACGCCCATCCGGCCCAAAAGGCTGAATCACATCTCACCGCGCGCCCAGATCGGTGGGGCGTAGCATCACAGGTGAAGGGAGGTTCGCCAATCGAAGAACCGACGAACCAGTCCTTGAACGAAGTTCCTCGATCCTAGTAGAGGCTCACCCGCTCATCCTGAACGGCCCGAACCGGGCGACCGAAGACGGAGGCGACCGAGCAGGAACAGGAGATCGAGGGGCTTCGTTCGTACCCTGATCCCAACGCACGTCGATCTGCACCTTCCACCCCCGCCGACGCGGGGGCGTCGTAGTCTGGCGTATGCAGCTCCGTTCGCTGGCCGGCTGGACCGAATCGTGGTTCGTCGAGGAGGTGCGCGACCTCGGCGACGCCGTCGCGTTGCGCTGCCCGACCGAGCCGACCTTTCGTTGGGGCAACGTGCTGATGATTCCGGACGCCCCCGAGCCCGGTGACCGCGCGTGCCTCGAGGCGCGCTTCGCCGAGGTGTTCGACGACCTGCCGGAGGTGCGGCACGTCACGGTCGGCTGGGACGATCCGGAGGGGCGTGAAGGCGACGTCGCCGAGTGGCAAGCCGCGGGCTACGAGATCGACCGAAACGTGACGCGCGTCGCGGAGGCGGCCGATCTGCACGCCCCCGCGGGGCGCCCCGCCGGTTTCGCCGTCCGTGCCGCCCGCGACGACGACGACTGGCGTCAGGTCGTCGCGCTGCAGGCGTCCGACCCCGGCGACGAGGAGCCGACGTCCTACCGCGCGTTAATCCTTGGACGTGCCGCGTTTCGCAGACGCCTGGCGGAAGGAGTGCGACCCGATCTGCACGGGGCGTGGTTCCTCGCGACCCTCCACGGCGTGCCGGTGGGCAGCATGGGCCTGTTCGTCCACCAGCGCGTCGGTCGGTTCCAGTTCGTGCACGTGGCGCCGGAGCACCGCCGAAAAGGCGTCGCGACGGCCATGGTCCACGCCGTCGCGCGCGAAGGGCTAGGGCGCATGGGGGCGGAGCGCCTGGTGATCGTGGGGGACGAGGGAACGTCCGCCGACGGCATCTACGCCGCCCTGGGCTTCCGCGCCGTCGAGCGCCTCGTCGGCGCCTGCCGCAAGGAGCCGGTCGGCGCGGAGCGGCAAAGCGTGGCGCCGGGGATCACGTCCAAGACAGGATGACCTTGCCAGCCTCTCCGGAGCGCATCGCATCGAACCCCGCCTGGAAGTCGTCCACGTCGAACCGGTGGGTGATCACCGGATCCAGGTCCAGGCCGGCCTGCAGAAGGTTGCCCATCTTGTACCAGGTCTCGAACATCTCGCGACCGTAGATCCCGCGCACGTGGAGCCCCTTGAAGATCAGCTGATTCATGTCGATCGGCACGCGCCGGGACGGGATGCCCAGCAGCGCGATCCGTCCCCCGTGGTTCACCGTGTCCAGGATCTGCACGTACGCGCCCGGGGCGCCCGACATCTCGAGCACCACGTCGAACCCCTCGGTCATGCCCAGCCCGGCCATCACCTGGCGCAGGTCGGCGTCGTCTCGCGACACGTCCACGACCCGGTCGGCCGCGCCCATCGCCTCCGCCAGACGCAGGCGGTGCGGGTTCACGTCGGTGATGACCACGTAGCGCGCGCCGACGAAACGAGCGACGGCCGAGGCCATCACGCCGATCGGACCCGCGCCCGTGATCAGCACGTCCTCGCCCACCAGATCGAACGCCAGTGCGGTATGGACCGCGTTCCCGAACGGATCGAGGATCGCCGCCCACTCGTCGGGAATCCCGTCCGGCACCTTGTACGCGTTGCCCGCCGGCAGCACGAAGCGCTCCGCGAACGCGCCGGGGCGGTTCACGCCGACCCCCAGCGTGTTGCGGCACAGGTGCCTGCGCCCGGCCCTGCAGTTGCGGCAATGGCCGCACGTCAGGTGCCCCTCGCCGCTGACGCGGTCGCCGACGGCGTAGCCTTCGACCTCCGACCCGACGGCCTGCACGACCCCGACGTACTCGTGCCCGGTGATCATCGGGACCGGCACGGTCCGCGCCGCCCAGTCGTCCCAGGAATAGATGTGCACGTCCGTGCCGCAGATCGACGTGTGCGTGATCCCGATCAGCAGGTCGTTGGGGCCCGGCGTCGGCTCGGGCGCGTCGATCATCGAGATGCCCGGTCCCGGCTCGAGCTTCGCGAGCGCCTTCACGACGGGATCACCCCCAGCTCGGTGCCCACGCGGGTGAACGCCAGCACCGCCTGCTCGAGCTGCTCGCGGGTGTGCAACGCCGACAGCTGGGTACGGATGCGGGCCTGACCGCTCGGCACGACCGGGTACGAGAACGCGATCACGTAGATCCCCTCGTCCAGCAGGCGATCGGCCATGCGCGAGGCCAGCGCGGCGTCCCCGACCATGACCGGCACGATCGGATGGCCGTCACCGGCCAGCTCGAAGCCCGCCTCCGTCATCGCGGTGCGGAAGAACGAGGCGTTGTCGCGCAGCCGCTCGCGAAGATCGCCGGAGGCCTCGAGCAGGTCGAGCACCTCGAGCGATGCCGCCACGACCGGCGGCGCGACGCTGTTCGAGAACAGGTACGGGCGGCTTCGCTGGCGAAGCCAGTCGGTCACCTCGCGCTTCGCGGCGGTGAACCCGCCCGTCGCGCCTCCCAGCGCCTTGCCCAGCGTGCTGGTGATGATGTCCACCCGGCCCAGCACGCCGCGGTGCTCGTGGCTGCCACGTCCGTTCCGTCCCATGAACCCGGTGGCGTGACAGTCGTCCACCATCACCATCGCGTCGTAGCGGTCGGCCAGGTCGCAGATCGCCTCCAGGTCGGCGACGATGCCGTCCATCGAGAACACCCCGTCGGTGGCGATCAGCCGGAAGCGGGCGTCCTGGGCCTCGATGAGCTTGGCCTCGAGGTCGGCCATGTCGTCGTTCGCGTAGCGGAACCGCTCCGCCTTGCAGAGCCGGATCCCATCGATGATGCTGGCGTGGTTCAGCGCGTCGCTGATCACGGCGTCCTCGGGACCCAGCAACGTCTCGAACAGTCCTCCGTTGGCGTCGAACGCGGAGGCGTACAGCACCGCGTCCTCGCTGCCGACGAACTCGGCCAGGCGGGCCTCGAGCTCCTTGTGAATGTCCTGGGTACCGCAGATGAAGCGGACCGACGCCATGCCGAAGCCGCGATCGTCGATCCCCCGCTTGGCGGCCTCCATGATCGCTTCGTGGTTCGCGAGTCCGAGGTAGTTGTTCGCGCACAGGTTCAACACCTCGCCGCCACCCTCCACGTCGATCAGGTCCTGCTGGTGCGACGCGATGACGCGCTCTTCCTTGTACAGCCCTTGGCTCCTAAGCGTCTGCAGCTCGCGGGCGAGGTGGGCGATCAGATCTCGGGACATGCGCAGTCCTTTCCGAACGGGGGCTCGTACGTCAGGCTACCGCCGCTACGACGTTCGTGCACCCGGGCGTGGACGCGGGCCTGGACCCGGGCCTGGACCCTGCCGTGTACGCTGGCGCATGCGAAGAAACCCGGTCAAACGCGCGCTGGACGAGGGACGCCCCGTGGTGAGCGGCTGGCTGACCGTCGGCCACCCGCTTCTCGCCGAAGGGCTGGCTCACGCCGGCTACGACGCCGTCACGGTCGACGCTCAGCACGGCGCGGTCGACGATGCCGAGCTGCTCGGCGTGCTGCAGGCGATCTCGACGACGGACGCGGTTCCCCTGGTGCGGGTCGCCTGGAACGAGCCTGCGCGCATCATGAAGGCCCTGGACCTGGGCGCGTACGGCGTGATCGCACCGATGATCGAGGGGCCCGACGACGTCGAAGCGCTGATCGCGGCCTGCCGCTACCCGCCGCTTGGCCGCCGAAGCCACGGTCCGACACGCGCGGCGTTCTACGCCGGAGCGGACTATCCGCAGCACGCGAACGACGAGATCCTGGCCGTCGCGATGATCGAGACGCGCGAGGCGCTCGCGTCGCTGGACGCGATCCTGGAGGTCCCCGGACTGGACATGGTGTTCGTCGGCCCCGCCGACCTGTCGCGGGCCTTGGGCGGACCTCCCGGTGCGGACTTCGGCGACGGGCCCGTGCCGACGGCGTTGGACAGGATCGTGGAGCGCTGCGCCGCTCACGGCGTGCCAGCAGGCGTGTTCTGTCGCTCGGCCCGCCATGCGCGCACGATGCTGGAGCGCGGCTTCCGCTTCGTCACGGCGGACAGCGATATGGGCTACGTGAAGGCGGGCGCGGCTGCGGCGCTGGCGACGGTGCGTGGGGAGGACGGCTGACCGCAAGGCCTACGGCAGCTTCGCTGCGCGTCAGTCCGCGTCGGCCTCCAGCGCCGCGACCCGGCGTTCGAGCGCGTCCACCCGGTCGAGGAGCTGCTGGACCAGCGGCGACGGTTCGGCGTCCGACGCGGTCGACGACGCCTCCGTGTCGGGCCCCCGATCGCTAGCGGCGCGCACGCGCGGCTGCATCGCCGTCTCGTCGCTACCAAGCGTCTGCGTCCAACGATCCTGACTCTGGCCCGGCCGCCGGCCTCGGTTGCGGACGAGCGGCGTCGGTCGCTCGGCCAGTCGCGCCAGCGTGGCGAGCACCGTGTCCACGTCGGGGAACTGGACGTACCGCTCGGTCCGGGTCCGCAGCTCGCCGGCCGTCTGCGATCCGCGCAGCATCAGGACCGCCATCAAGGCCGCTTCGCGCGCCGTGAGCGAAAGCGCGTCGGTGAAGCGTTGCCGGTGCTTCGGGACCCGCTCGCCGCTGGCGCGGACCGTGGCGGCGAGTCCCCGGTCGCGTAGCTGCTGCAGTCCCTCCTCCACCTCTCTGAGGTGTAGATCCATGACCGGCTCGCGCGCGGTGCGCTGATTGCACGCCGCGACCAGCGCTTGGGTCGAGAGCGGATAGGCGTCCGGGGTGGTGCGCTCCTTCTCGAGCAGAGAGCCCAGGACGCGGAGAGCGGGATCCGAGAGGGGCATGGGGGCGACGATAGGCCATTTCGCGCGGCGACGTCCGACCTGGGCGACGCCGCACGGGCGCAGCCCTGCACGAGCGCAGCCCCGCACGGGCGCGCGGCCGTACGGGGCTGGCGTGAACGCTGACGACGGGCGTGCGCGTTACAGGTCGCAGACCACCCGGTTGCCGGTGCCTTCGTCGCGAACGGTGGCGGCGTCCGTGCACACGACCGTCGTATCCTGACTTCCCGGGCCCAGCACGATCATCGCCTCGCTGGCCGTCAACCCCGCGAAGTCGTTCGCCGCGACCAGCCACCTCGCGACGGGCGGCGCGGGCTCGTCGTCCGGCGTGACGCCGATCGCGATCGCGGCGCGTGCGGAGCCCTGCATCACGTTGTCGTGCACGATCGCGCCGACGGTGTGCTGGCTGAGCACGCCCGTCGCGTCGCCGGACAGCTCGAACAGGTTGCCGCGAACGATGGCGCGGAGCGTATCGGCGCCCTCGGCCCCGTCGAGGCCCACGCCGAACCGTTCCGGCCCGCGAACCTCGTTTCCGTGGATCAGCATCGTGCTGAGCGCCTCGGGGACCGCCCACGAGCCTTGGATGACCTCGACGCCGATATCGACGTCGTCCATCACGTTGCCGCGGATCTCGACCGTGGAGCCCGTCAGGTCCTGCGTGTCCATGCCGGCGATCAGATCCTCGTAGCGGTTGCCTGTGACCAGCACCTGGGCGCCGATGAGGTTGAACAGCGGCGAGCCGTACGCGACGTGCCGGAACGTGCTGTCTCGGACCGTGAACGTGCCGCGCAGCGGTCGCGTCGGATTGCCCTCCTCGTCCGGCAGCAGGCCTTCGATGTAGACGCCGTTGATGATGTTGTACCCCTCGAACCCGCCGTCCGCTCCTTCGACGGTGATGCGCTCCAGGGTGGCGTCGGCGCGCTCGCCCGTGACCACCAGGCTGGACGCCATCACCGTGAACTCCATCCCGAACAGCGTCCACGGGTGGGCGGGCTCAGGCGCCGCCATCCGGAACGTCAGGTCCGACACGGTGACGTCGCCCCCCACGAACGTGACGTGGAACGGCCAGGGATTCTCGGGCGAGGGCGGCCGGCCGATCGCCACCTCGTCCTGCGACACGGTGAACCGCTCGAACGGCTCGAGGACCGTCACGTCCTGGCCGGCGCCCCGGAACGTGCCACGGAAGTCGTGCACGAGCAGCTGCTGGGTTCGGAACGTGCCTTCGCCCAGCGCGACGGTGCAGTCCGGACCGAACGTGACGCAGGCGTCCAGGGCGGCCTGCACGGCGGCGGTGTCGTCACCGCCGCTGGGCTCCAGGGCGATCGTGCGCGTCTGGGCGTCGACGCGCTGGGCGAAGGCGGGAGCGGTCGAGAGGGCGAGCAGAGCGAGGCAGACGACGACGAGGAGCGGACGGAGACGGCGGACCGAGGGGGACGGGAACGGCGGGCGAGACACATCGATCACCTCCGGGACGACGCTAGTCGGACCGGCGTTACGCCCGCGTTAGGTCGATCGGCGAAGAAGCGCGGCAAGAAGAAGCGCGGCAAAAGGTGCCGACCGCGCTCTGTTCGATGGCGTGGAAGGATCGTCGCGACGCGCATCCGACGATAACGGTCGCATCACGGTCGCCGGGCAATGCTTGGCCAGTACGCCGTCGGTCCTCTACCCCTCGTCCCTCGCGAACGGAGCTCCTCGATGCGCCGAAACGCCCTGCCTCTCATTCTGATTGCCTTCCTTCTGACCGCCGCGGCCCTCGCCCAGGACGTCCAGTACGCCGTCGCCTTCGAGTCCGTCGGCGGCGACCCCGTCGCCAGCGACAGCTTCGCGTCCGGCGACGTGGTGGTCCTGCGCGTCGATCTCCACAACGGAAGCGACGCTGCGTTGGAGCCGGGCGCCTTCTGGGTGGCGTTCCCGCCGGTCGAGGGCGCGACCCTGTTCGGCAACTCCGGTGGTGGATTCAGCTTCCCCGATCGCATGGTCGATGCGGACGGCCAGGACGTGATGGTCGACTGGGGTGGCGGAGCGGGCCTGACGCAGCTCCACGAGCTGTCCGACCCGCTCGCGCCGGGCGACACCGCGTCGCTGGTCCTCCAGGTCACCGTCCTGTCGTCGCGCAACTCGCTGGACGACCTCCTGAGCGAGACGCGTCTTCTGAACGCTGCCGACGAGCCGCTCGGCACGCTGGTGGACGAGGTGACGGTGCGCTGAAGCGTGCCCTGAGGGACAGGTCGCGCCGCATGCCGGTCGGCGCGTCCTCAGCGCTTTCGGGCCGCCGCGGCGTAGATGTCGCGGGGTCCGTACCGCGACCGCGTCCGTCCCACCTCGCGCACGTCGACGAGCCCGAGGGTTCGCGCGAGCTCCGCGAAGCGCGCGAACGAGACCGGATGCGGGATCCACGGCGTGCCGCGGTCCAGGTCGTACTCCACGAGCAGGAGCGTGCCGGTGGACCGGACACGCTCGAGAACCGGACGGAGGACGGTCTCCGCGTCGCGCGCGAAGTGAAGCGCGTTGGCCATCGAGACGCCGTCCAGGAGCGGCAACGCCAGGGGCTTCGCGAAATCGGCGCGGAGCGCGCGGATCTCCGCGCTCTTCGCGCCCGCGTCGCGCCCAAGGGCGTTCACGCTCGCCTGCCGATCCACGGCGATCACGACGCCCGCCTCGCCCAGAAGATCGGCCAGCGCGCGCGTGAACACGCCGCTGCCCGCTCCCAGGTCCGCCCAGGTGCCGCCCGACGACGGAACGCCGTCCCGGATCAGCGCCACGGCGTCTTCGTGGGTCACGACGCGGCCCCTGGAACCGTCGTCACGTTCCGTTCCCGTCGCGGTCGCTGCGCCACGGCTGCGCCGTGCCGTACGTGAGGCTCCGCCACGCCCACTCCGCAGGCCCGAACCGGAATCGCTGGAGCCACCAGCGAGCGGCCACGACCTGGACGGCGAACAGGCCCAGCGCGATCGGAAGGCCCACGGTGGGGCCGACACGGCCGTAGAGGCCGAGCCCGTAGCCGTAGAACAGGAGCGTCATGACGATCGACTGGCTCAGGTAGACCGTGAGCGCCATCCGGCCTGCGGCCGCGAGCGCGCGCTCGATCCCGACCGCCCAGCCGGGCCGACGCGGCGCCGTGAACGCCAACGTGGCGAGGCCGAGGTACGCGAAGCCCAGGACGGGTCCGCCGAGCGAGGTCGACAGCACCAGCCGGAACGTCTCCCCCTCCCCCAGCAGGCGCGAGGCGTAGATCGCCTTGAGCGCGAGGCCGACGGGGAGCGCCACCGCGACGCCCCTGCGCCATGCGCGCCGCACGTCCTCCGAGGCGCCGGCGCGCTCGAACGCACGGCTCTTGGCCAGCGCCGCGCCGATCAGGAAGAGGCCCAGCACCGAGGGGAGATACGCGACGGCGGACGCCACGACGTCCACTCCCTGCTCCAGCCGCGCCCCAAGGATCTGTCCGAACCCACCGTTCTGGTAGAGCTCCACCCACGGGTGCGGGCTGGAGGATGCGGGATCACCGCCGGAGGTCGCGCCGAGGAAGAGCAGGACGCCCACCACCCACGAGCCTGCGCCCGCTAGCGCCAAGCCGCGGGCCCGCACGGTCGCGAAGGGGAGCAGCACGAACCCGATCAGCGCGTACTGCGTCAGGATGTCGCCGACCCAGACGCCGAACAGGTGCACCGCGCCGATGACGAGGAGCCACCCCAGCCGCCGGGCGAATCGCGGCGTGGCGTCGTCGCCCCGGTCGCGGATCCAGCGTCCGAAGCCCCAGCCGAACAAGACGCTGAAGATGGTGTAGAACGCGCCCTCGGCGAGGACGAGGACGCCCCACTCGAGCCAGCGATCCGCACCCGACCACCACGTCAGCGGTTCGGCGTACAGGAACGACGGTCCGCTGAACGCCAGGAGGTTGACGATCAGGATTCCGAACAGCGCCACGCCCCGCAGCGCGTCGACGTGCATGAGCCGGTCGCGGCCGCGCACGGGGCGGCCTGGCGTCGTCGCCGTGGTCGGCGGAGTCACCGGAGCAGCGTAGCGTCCATCCATGGGCGCGCTCGTGTCGCGCCGCCGGACGCCGAGATCCAGCTTCGCGGAGAGACGGTTTGGAGGGGCGGCTCCCGAGCGTTGGCCGCGTGTTGCCAGGCGTGGGGCGATCCCCCTAAACTCGTTCATGGGTCCGTACGTGGTACTGCTCGGCACTCCTTCGATCGAGCGCCACGGGAAGCGCATCGAGCTGCCGCCGGGCAAGCTCTCGGCGCTCCTCCTCTACCTCGCCTACGGGACGGGGTGGGCGAGCCGCGACGAGGTGCTCTACCTCCTCTACCCCGACATGGACGAGCGCCGGGCGCGGGGCAACCTGCGGCCCCTCCTCACCCGGCTGCGGCGCCTGCCCTACGCCGAAGGGCTCGAGATCGAGCCGACGCGGCTACGGTGGGAGGTCCACACGGACGTCGCCGCATTCCGCGAGGCACTGCGCCTTGATGCGCCGGCGCATGCCGTGGAGCTCTACGGAGGCGAGCTGTTGGCGGGGTTCCACCTCCCCAACGCACCGGAGTACGAGAGCTGGCTGACGTTCGAGCGGACGGATCTGCGGGAGGCGTGGCGCCGGGCGTCGCTCGACGTCGCCGCCCGGCTCGAGGAGGACGGACGCGCCGAGGAGGCCGCCGGCGTCCTGGACCGGTTGCAGAAGGACGATCCGCTCGACGAGGAGGTGGTCCGCCGGTCACTGACGGCGTTGGCTCGTGCGGACCGGCCGAACGACGCGGTGCGCGCGTACGGAGCCTTCGAGCTCCGTCTGCGACGGGAGGTGGACGGGGAGCCCGAGGAGGCGACGCGCGCGATCGTGCAGGAGATCCGGAGCGGTGGGACGCCCGGAGGCCCGGCCGCCGCGCGGGCGGCGCCACGCCGGCCGCCCGCGGTCCTACCCACGCCGCCGACCGAGTTCATCGGGCGGGAGCGGGAGGTGGCCGAGATCAGCGGACGGCTGCGCGATCCCGCCTGCCGCTTGCTGTCGATCGTCGCCGCCGGCGGGATGGGCAAGACCCGAGTGGCGGCCGAGGTGGCGCGCCGTCTCGCGGACGACCATCACGACGGCGTCTTCTTCGTGGCCCTCGAGGCGGCGAGATCGGCCGGGCAAGCCGTGACCGCCGTCGCCGACGCCATGGCGCTAGCGTTCTTCGGGCCGCGCACCCCGCTCGACCAGCTCCTCGACCACCTCGCGGACAAGCGCCTGCTCCTCGTGCTGGACAACTTCGAGCACCTCCTCGACGACCCCGAGGGCACGGAGCTGGTGACGGGCCTGCTGGCGCGGGCCCCGGGCGCGAGCGTGCTGACCACCTCGCGCGAGCGCCTGAACCTGCGGGCCGAGTGGGTCCACGACCTCGACCCCATGGAGCTCCCTGGAAACGAAGACGCGCAACGCGACGCCGACGCGGTCGTTCTCTTCCTGCAGTCGGCGCTGCGGGCGGGCGTGGACGCCGAGCCGGACCTTCCCGACGTCGTCCGGGTGTGTCGTCTCACGGGCGGCATGCCGCTCGCCCTGGAGCTGGCGGCGAGCTGGCTGCGGGCCCTCACCGTCGCGGAGATCGCCGAGGAGCTCGGCGGCGGCATCGGCCTGCTCGCGTCGCCCCTGCGCGACCTGCCCGAGCGGCACCACAGCCTGCGCGGCATGTTCGACGCGTCCTGGCGGCGACTCTCGGAGCGGGAGCGAGGGGCCCTGCGGCGACTGGCGACGTTCCACGGGGGATTCCGACGGGAGGCGGCGCAGGCCGTGGCGGACGTGAGCCTGCCGCTCCTGCTCACGCTGGCCAACCGGTCGTTCCTGCGACGGGACGGGACCGGCCGGTTCACGCAGCACCCGCTCATGTGGCAGTACCTCCGAGACGCGGCCCTAGAGGACGAGGCGACCCGCGACACGGCCGCCCGACACGCCGCCTACTACGCCGCCTTCCTGCATGAGCGCGAGGCGGGCCTGCGCGGCCTCGAAGCACGACGAGTACGTGACGAGATCGGCAGCGAGCTGCCGAACGTGCGCGCCGCGTGGGCGTGGGCGATCGCCGCGGAGCGGGAGGACCTCCTCGACCTGGCGGCGGAGGGACTCTACATCTACTGCAACGACGAGGGTCGCTACCACGAGTCCGAAGCCCTCTTCGCGGCGGGGGTCGACGCCGTCGGCGCCGCCGGGCGAGTGGCGGGGCGGCTCCGCCTCTTCCTGGGGGGCGCCCACAATTTCCTCGCACGGCCGGACCTCGTGATTCCTGGACTCGAGAAGGCCTCGGCCGTGCTCGCGACCGCGGGCGCGAAACGCGACGAAGCCATGGCGCAGATACTCCTGTGGTCCGGCTACTGGATGGCGGACCGCCCGTTCGAGACGTCCGCGTCCGCCGCCCGGCGGGCCCTGCGGCTCTTCGCCGAGGCGGGCGACCGGGCGGGCGAGGCGGAGGTGATCGGCCTGCTGGCCGAATACACCGAGGATCCGGTCGCCGCGGAGGAGGAGTTCCGGGCCAGCCTGCGCGGGTTCGAGGCGTCCGGGGCGTGCTTCGCCGTCCTGGGCGGGGTCAGCTTGACCCTGAGCAACTACGCGCTCTTCCTCGGCCAGGTCCACGGCGCGTACGGCCGCGCTCACGCACTGCTCGACGAGGCCGTCCGCGTGGCACGGCTCCGCGCGGAGCCCTACAGCGTCGCCTGGTACCTCAACAACCAGGCGCACACGCTGATCGAAGCGGGATCCTGGGACGAGGCGGCGCGACGGCTCCTCGAGGCGCGCACCGCCGCCGAAGGGCTCGCCTCCGGCTGGGGAACCTGGACGCTCGTCGACGCGTTGTACGGATCGGGGCGGATCGCGCTCCTGCGCGGCGAGCACGCCGACGCGAGGCGCCATTTGACCCGCGCGCAGGAGCGGATCGCGACGCACGGGGATCCGTTGGGAACGGGAGGCCAGATTCGCGTCGCTCTGGCAGATCTCGCGCTCGCGGAGGGTCGCCCCGACGAGGCCGAGGAGCAGGGCGAGGAGGCGCTGAGGCACTTCCTCACGCTCGGGCTCCAGAGCGGCATCCGCGAGTGGGGCAAGGCGGACTGCCTCGTCCGGCTCGGCTCGGTCGGCCTCGCGCAGAAGCATGCGTCCGCCGCGGCCGAGCGCTTCGACGCGGCGCTCGCGATCGTCGAGCGCTGGCACCTGCTGCCCCTCGCGCTGCAGCTCGCCGTGGCGGTCGCCCCGTTCCTCCGCGCGGCTGACCGGGCCACCGAGCACGAGCGCCTCCTGCACCTCGCAGCGGCCTGTCCCGCCAGCACCCGCGAGACGCGGGAGGCCGCGGCGCGCGCGCTGGGGCGACCCACCGTGGCTGCGGGGCCCGACGAGCCCACCCTTCTCGGTCCCCTCATCGCGGAGCTTCGCGAGGTCGTGCGGGCGATGCGACGGTGAGGCCGGCCTGCTCGCCCGGATCGTTCCCGACGTAGCGCCGAGCACCCTCGACATCCTCGACGTGCCTAACCGTTGGCCTTACCACCCGCGCGATTTCCCGAACCTTTGGGGGTCGAGTATGCTACCGTTCGGTCAAGCATCAATGCATATTCTCTAGCGTACTTGCAACGGGTCGAGATGCGTGAGGAGGAGCTATGAAGGTGATCAGTCGTCGCAGCGTCTTGAAGGCTGGGGTCGCAGGTGCCGTTTTCGTGGCGCTGGGCCCCTCCTTCGCCCAGGAGTATCCCGAAGACTATCCGCTGACGGTCATCGGCAACGCCAACGATCTGGAGGTCGGACAGGCGGTCTACTTCACGTATCCCGACGGGCAGTCGCAGGGCATCTTGGTCAAGCTCGGCCAGGAGGCGCTCGCGGGGGTCGGTCCGGAGCGCGACATCGTCGCCTACTCCGCCGCGTGCACCCACATGGGCTGCGGCGTGCAGTTCAAACAAGGGCGCTTCGTCTGCCCCTGCCACAACTCGATGTTCGATCCGGCCGTGAACGGCCAGGTCTATCAGGGGCTGGCCACGACGTACCTGCCTCAGATCGGCCTCGCGCTCGACGAGGGAACCGGTGATCTTTCGGCGGCGTTCGTCGAAGGGGTCATCTGGGGCCGCGTCGACAACGTGCTTCCCCAGGATTAAGGAGCGCTGCGATGGCTTTGTACGATCGCCAAGACGAGCTGCCCATCCCCCCCAAGGGCACCGAGAAGCGCAACACCGTCTGCCAGTACTGCAACGTCGGCTGCGGCTACGAGGTCTACACCTGGCCGGTCGGCACCGTAGGCGGAAAAGCCCCGAGCGACAACGCCTTCGGAATCGACCTGAGCGCGCCGCAACCGCCGCTCCAAGGGCTGGCCTATACCGAGTCGATGCACTCGGTGGTCACCAACCGAGACGGTCGCCGCTACCACGTGGTCATCGTGCCGACCAAGGACTCGGCGATCAACCTCCAGGGCGACCACTCGAGCCGTGGCGGTTCGAACGCCCAGACGCTCTTCTCCGAATCTCGCGGCACCCAGGAACGCCTCAAGTATCCGCTCTTGCGCGTCGGCGACGACTTCCACGCGATCACCTGGGACGAGGCGTTGCGTCTGCTTGGACGGGTCATCAAAGGCGTGCACGGCAGGTACGGCCCCGACGAGCTGACCGCCAAGGCGGCCGATCACGGCGGCGCGAACGGCGGCTTCGCGAACATCTACGCCGTCGGGCGTCTCTTCTTCACCGGTCTCGGCATGAAGTACGTCGCGATGCACAACCGTCCGGCGTACAACTCGGAGGTGTGGGGCAGCCGTGACCGGGGCGTGCACGAGCTCCACTACACCGCCGAGGACGCGCGACTCTGCGACACGCTGGTGCTCTGGGGCGCGAACAGCTACGAAACCTCTACCGTCTTCTACACCGAGCACATGCAGCCGAACTTCCAGGGCGGAACGCAGTCCGAGAAGCGAGAGGTCTTCGACGATGGCGAGCCGGTCATCCCGACACGCCTCGTGGTGGTCGACCCGCGCCGAACCTCGACGCTGACGATCCTGGAGGCGATCGACCCGTCTCGCACGCTGCACCTTCGCCCCAACCTGGGGACGGACTACGTGCTCGCCAACGCCGTCGCTCGCGTGATCTGGGAGCGGGGCTGGCAAGACCAGGAGATGATCGATACCCGCACCGACGCGGCGACGTTCGAGGACTACCAGGAGAAGAGCCTGCAGCTGGGCAAGCCGCTGGACGAGCTTCTCGGCGAAGCGGAAGAGATCACGGGCGTCCCGCGCGCCCAGATCGAGCAGGCGGCCGAGTGGATCGCCGCGCCGAAAGAGGGCGGCTTCAGAAACCGCACGCTGAACATCTACGAAAAAGGGATGATCTGGAACTACAAGAACTACGACACCATCGCCGCCCTGGTCCAGATGGAGGTGTTGGCGGGCAATATCGGGCGACCCGGTACGGGCTGCGGACGACAAGGCGGGCATCAGGAGAGCTACGTGCGTCCCCCGTACCCCGGCGGGCGTCCGCCCCCCAACGTGGACAAGTACCTCTTGGACGGGAACGGCAAGTTCTACTGGGTGATCGCCAACAACCCGTACCTGTCGACCCCGAACAACCAGCTGTTCCGCAAGCGCATCCACGAGCGCACCCTGGCGTTGACGAGCTTCCTGTCGATCCTGGACGAATCCGCTGGCGAGCCCAGCAGCATGGACGAGCTGGCCGATCGCGTCCTGCAAGGCGTCGAGCAGACCGGCGGGCTGTTCATGGTGGTGCAAGACATCTACCAGACCGAAGTCGCCCGTGACGCGCATCTGGTTCTTCCGGCGGCCTGCTGGGGCGAGATCGACATGACCTCGGTCAACTGCAACAGCCGTTTGCTCAGGCTCTACGAGAAGTTCATGGATCCGCCCGGCGAAGCCATCGCCGACTGGGACATCATGGCCCGCACCGGGCGTCAGCTCGCCGAGCTGTACGAGGCCGAGGGCGACGGCGAGTCCGCCCAACGGTTCGCCGGGATGGAGTGGCAGAGCGACGAGGACGTGTTCTTGGCAGGGGGCCAGGAGTTCGAGAGCAACGAGGTTCCCGCCGACATGGAGGCGTCGCTTCACCCGTTCAACTACAAGGGCGTGGACTACGCCATGCTCCGCGAGTTGGGGCAGCAGGGGATTCAGACGCCCATCCGTCGAGACCCCCAGTCGGGCGAGCTGGTCGGGACCAAGCGCCGCTACACCGAGCGGTTCGGTACCGAGTCGGGACTGTTCGAGTGGTACGGCACCGACGCCTGGCCGGGCTTTCCCGCCGAGGTGCAGAAGTACCTGGAGGGAGACAAGGCCGAACGCTACCCCTTCTGGATGACGACCGGGCGCAACCAGACCATCTGGCAGAGCGCGTATCACCAGCGCCACAACCCCGAAAAGATGTTGACCGTGCCGCTTCCCTACGTCGAGCTCCACCCGGACGACGCGGACCGGCTGAGCATCGAGAGCGGCGACATGGTGAGCCTCTTCAACGAAGAGGGCAACGGCACGTTCGTCGCGTACGTCACCGAGGCGGCTAGGCCCGGCATGGTGTTCGCGATCCAGTACCACCCTGGTGGTACGTCGAACGGCATGGTCTCGCCCTACACCGACCCGAAGACGACGATCCCCTGGTACAAAGGGGCCCGCGTCGCCGTTCGGCGGCTCGAAGGGACCATCGGCAGCGTGAAGCGCACGACCAGCTTCCGCTCGCAGATCGACTTCTCGTAACGAGCACCGAGACGCTCGTGGGCGGGCCGTTCAGGCCGCGACCCGCTGGTGCCGTCGTCACGTTGCGTTCCCGTCGCGGTCGCTCGCGCCACGGCTGAGCGCGTGCCGTACGTGAGGCTCCGCCACGCCCACTCCGCAGGCCCGAACCGGAATCGCTGGAGCCACCAGCGAGCGGCCACGACCTGGGTGGCGAACAGGCCCAGCGCGATCGGAAGGCCCACGGAGGGGCCGACGCGGCCGTAGAGGCCGAGCCCGTAGCCGTCGAACAGGAGCGTCATGACGATCGACTGGCTCAGGGTAGACCGTGGACGCGCCATCCGGCCTGCGGCCGCGAGCGCGCGCTCCAGCCCGACCGCCCAGCTCGGCCGCCCACGCGGCGCCCGTGGAACGCCAACGTGGCGAGGCCGAGGTACGCCGAAGCCCCAGGACGGGTCCGCCGAGCGAGGTCGACAGCACCAGCCGGAACGTCTCCCCCTCCCCCAGCAGTCGCGAGGCGTAGATCGCCTTGAGCGCGAGGCCGACGGGGAGCGCCACCGCGACGCCCCTGCGCCATGCGCGCCGCACGTCCTCCGAGGCGCCGCGGCGCGCTCGAACGCACGGCTCTTGGCCAGCGCCGCGCCCGATCAGGAAAGGCCCAGCGCCGAGGAAGATACGCGACGGCGGACGCCACGACGTCCACTCCCTGCTCCAGCCGCGCCCCGAGGATCTCTCCGAACCCACCGTTCTGGTAGAGCTCCACCCACGGGTGTGGGCTGGAGGATGCCGGATCACCGCCGGAGGTCGCGCCGAGGAAGAGCAGGACGCCCACCACCCACGAGCCTGCGCCCGCTAGCGCCAAGCCGCGGGCCCGCACGGTCGCGAAGGGGAGCAGCACGAACCCGATCAGCGCGTACTGCGTCAGGATGTCACCGACCCAGACGCCGAACAGGTGCACCGCGCCGATGACGAGGAGCCAGCCGAGCCGCCGGGCGAATCGCGGCGTGGCGTCGTCGCCCCGGTCGCCGGATCCAGCGTCCGAAGCCCCAGCCGAACAAGACGCTGAAGATGGTGTAGAACGCGCCCTCGGCGAGGACGAGGACGCCCCACTCGAGCCAGCGATCCGCGCCCGACCACCACGTCAGCGGTTCGGCGTACAGGAACGACGGTCCGCTGAACGCCAGAAGGTTGACGACGAGGATCCCGAACAGCGCGATGCCCGAAGCGCGTCGACGTGCGTGAGCCGGTCGCGGCCGCGTACGGGGCGGCCTGGCGTCGTCGCCGTGGTCGGCGGAGTCACCGGAGCAGCGTAGCGTCGCATCCATGGGCGCGCTCGTGTCGCGCCGCCGGACGTCGAGATCCAGCTTCGCGGAGAGACGGTGTGGAGGGGCGGCTCCCGAGCGTTGGCCGCGTGTTGCCAGGCGTGGGGCGATCCTAAACTGGGTCATGGATCCGTACGTGGTACTGCTCGGCACTCCTTCGATCGAGCGCCACGGGAAGCGCATCGAGCTGCCGCCGGGCAAGCTCTCGGCGCTCCTCCTGTACCCTCGCCTACGGGACGGGGTGGGCGAGCCGCGACGAGGTGCTCTACCTCCTCTACCCCGACATGGACGAGCGCCGGGCGCGGGGCAACCTGCGGCCCCTCCTCACCCGGCTGCGGCGCCTGCCCTACGCCGAAGGGCTCGAGATCGAGCCGACGCGGCTACGGTGGAAGGTCCCGACGCGGACGTCGCCGCGTTACCGCGAGGCGCTGCGCCGTGATGCGCTGGCGCATGCCGTGGAGCCTACGGAGGCGAGCTGTTGGCGGCGGATTCCACGTCCCCAAGGCACCGGAGATACGAGAGCTGGCTGACGTTCGAGCGGACGGATCTGCGGGAGGCGTGGCGCCGGGCGTCGCTCGACGTCGCCGCCCGGCTCGAAGCGGACGGACGCGCCGAGGAGGCCGCCGGCGTCCTGGACCGGTTGCAGAAGGACGATCCGCTCGACGAGGAGGTGGTCCGACGGTCACTGGTGGCGTTGGCTCGTGCGGACCGGCCGAACGACGCGGTGCGCGCGTACGGAGCCTTCGAGGTCCGTCTGCGACGGGAGGTGGACGGGGAGCCCCGAGGAGGCGACGCGCGCGATCGTGCAAGAGATCCGGAGCGGCGGGACGCCCGGAGGACCGGCCGGCCGCGCGGGCGGCGCCACGCCGGCCGCCCGCGGTCCTACCCACGCCGCCGACCGAGTTCATCGGAAGGAGCGGGAGGTGGCCGAGATCGAGCGGACGGCTGCGCGATCCAGCCTGCCGCTTGCTGCGATCGTCGCCGCCGGCGGGATGGGCGAGACCCGAGTGGCGGCCGAGGTGGCGCGCCGACTCGCGGACGACCATCGCGACGGCGTCTTCTTCGTGGCCCTCGAGGCGGCGAGATCGGCCGGGCAAGCCGTGACCGCCGTCGCCGACGCCATGGCGCTAGCGTTCTTCGGGCCGCGCACCCCGCTCGACCAGCTTCTCGACCACCTCGCGGACAAGCGCGTGCTCGTCGTGCTGGACAACTTCGAGCACCTCCTCGACGACCCCGAGGGCACGGAGCTGGTGACGGGCCTGCTGGCGCGCGGCCCGGGCGCGAGCGTGCTGACCACCTCGCGCGAGCGCCTGAACCTGCGGGCCGAGTGGGTTCACGACCTCGACCCCATGGAGCTCCCTGGGAACGAAGACGCGCAGCGCGACGCCGACGCGGTCGTTCTCTTCCTGCAGTCGGCGCTGCGAGCGGGCGTGGACGCCGAGCCGGACCTTCGCGACGTCGTCCGGGTGTGTCGTCTCACGGGCGGCATGCCGCTCGCCCTGGAGCTGGCGGCGAGCTGGCTGCGCGGCCCTCACCGTCGCGGAGATCGCCGAGGAGCTCGGCGGCGGCATCGGCCTGCTCGCGGCGCCCCTGCGCGACCTGCCCGAGCGGCACCACAGCCTGCACAGCATGTTCGACGCGTCCTGGCGACGACTCTCGGAGCGGGAGAGAGGGGCCCTGAGGCGGCTGGCGACGTTCCACGGGGGATTCCGACGGGAGGCGGCGCAGGCCGTGGCGGACGTGAGCCTGCCGCTCCTGCTCACGCTGGCCAACCGGTCGTTCCTGCGACGGGACGGGACCGGCCGGTTCACGCAGCACCCTCTCATGTGGCAGTACCTCCGAGCCGCGGCTCGGGAGGACGAGGCGACCCGCGACACGGCCGCCCGGCACGCCGCCTACTACGCCGGCTTCCTGCATGAGCGCGAGGCGGGCCTGCGCGGCCTCGAAGCACGACGAGTACGTGACGAGATCGGCAGCGAGCTGCCGAACGTGCGCGCCGCCTGGGCGTGGGGGATCGCCGCGGAGCGGGAGGACCTCCTCGACCTGGCGGCGGAGGGCTCTACATCTACTGCAACGACGAGGGTCGCTATCACGAGTCCGAAGCCCTCTTCGCGGCGGGGGTCGACGCCGTCGGCGCCGCCGGGCGAGTGGCCGGGGACGGCTCCGCCTCTTCCTGGGGGCGCCCACAATTTCCTCGCACGCTCGGACCTCGTGATTCCTGGGCTCGAGAAGGCCTCGGCCGTGCTCGCGAGCGCGGGCGCGAAACGCGACGAAGCCATGGCGCACATTCTCCTGTGGTCCGGCTACTGGATGGCGGACCGCCCGTTCGAGCATGGCCGCGTCCGCCGCCCGGCGGGCCCTGCGGCTCTTCGCCGAGGCGGGCGACCGGGCGGGCGAGGCGGAGGTGATCGGTCTGCTGGCCGAATACACCGAGGATCCGGTCGCCGCGGAGGAGGAGTTCCGGGCCAGCCTGCGCGGGTTCGAGGCGTCCGGGGCGTGCTTCGCCGTCCTGGGCGGCGTCACCTTGGCCCTGAGCAACTACGCGCTCTTCCTCGGCCAGGTCCACGGCGCGTACGGCCGCGCTCACGCACTGCTCGACGAAGCCATCCGCGTGGCACGACTCCGCGCGGAGCCCTACAGCGTCGCCTGGTACCTCAACAACCAGGCGCACACGCTGATCGAAGCGGGATCCTGGGACGAGGCGGCGCGACGGCTCCTCGAGGCGCGCACCGCCGCCGAAGGGCTCGCCTCCGGCTGGGGAACCTGGACGCTCGTCGACGCGTTGTACGGATCGGGGCGGATCGCGCTGCTACGCGGCGAGCACGCCGACGCGAGGCGCCAGTTTGACCCGCGCGCAGGAGCGGATCACGACGCACGGGGATCCGTTGGGAACGGAGGCCAGATTCGCGTCGCTCTGGCAGATCTCGCGCTCGCGGAGGGTCGTCCCGACGAGGCCGAGGAGCGCGGCGAGGAGGCGCTGAGACACTTCCTCACGCTCGGGCTCCAGAGCGGCATCCGCGAGTGGGGCAAGGCGGACTGCCTCGTCCGGCTCGGCTCGGTCGGCCTCGCGCAGAAGCATGCGTCCGCCGCGGCCGAGCGCTTCGACGCTGCGCTCGCGATCGTCGAGCGCTGGCACCTGCTGCCCCTCGCGCTGCAGCTCGCCGTGGCGGTCGCCCCGTTCCTCCGCCGCGGCTGACCGGGCCACCGAGCACGAGCACCTCCTGCACCTCGCAGCGGCCTGTCCCGCCAGCACCCGCGAGACGCGGGAGGCCGCGGCGCGCGCGCTGGGGCGACCCACCGTGGCTGCAGGGCCGGACGAGCCCGCCCTTCTCGGTCCCCTCGTCGCGGAGCTTCGCGAGGTCGTGCGGGCGATGCGACGGTGAGGCCGGCCTGCTCGCCCGGATCGTTCCCGACGTAGCGCCGAGCACCCTAGACAGTCCTCGACGTGCCTGAACCGTTGGCCTTACCACCCGCGCGATTTTCCGAACCTTCGGGGGTCGAGTATGCTACCGTTCGGTCAAGCATCAATGCATATCTCTAGCGTACTTGCAACGGGTCGAGATGCGTGAGGAGGAGCTATGAAGGTGATCAGTCGTCGCAGCGTCTTGAAGGCTGGGGTCGCAGGTGCCGTTTTCGTGGCGCTGGGCCCCTCCTTCGCCCAGGAGTATCCCGAAGACTATCCGCTGACGGTCATCGGCAACGCCAACGATCTGGACGTCGGGCAGGCGGTCTACTTCACGTATCCCGACGGGCAGTCGCAGGGCATCTTGGTCAAGCTCGGCCAGGAGGCGCTCGCGGGGGTCGGTCCGGAGCGCGACATCGTCGCCTACTCTGCCGCGTGCACCCACATGGGCTGCGGCGTGCAGTTCAAACAAGGGCGCTTCGTCTGCCCCTGCCACAACTCGATGTTCGATCCGGCCGTGAACGGCCAGGTCTATCAGGGGCTGGCCACGACGTACCTGCCTCAGATCGGCCTCGCGCTCGACGAGGGAACCGGTGATCTTTCGGCGGCGTTCGTCGAAGGGGTCATCTGGGGCCGCGTCGACAACGTGCTTCCCCAGGATTAAGGAGCGCTGCGATGGCTTTGTACGATCGTCGAAGACGAGCTGCCCATCCCCCCAAGGGCACCGAGAAGCGCAACACCGTCTGCCAGTACTGCAACGTCGGCTGCGGCTACGAGGTCTACACCTGGCCGGTCGGCACCGTAGGCGGAAAAGCCCCGAGCGACAACGCCTTCGGAATCGACCTGAGCGCGCCGCAACCGCCGCTCCAAGGGCTGGCCTATACCGAGTCGATGCACTCGGTGGTCACCGAACCGAGACGGCCGCCGCTACCACGTGGTCATCGTGCCGACCAAGGACTCGGCGATCAACCTCCAGGGCGACCACTCGAGCCGTGGCGGTTCGAACGCCCAGACGCTCTTCTCCGAATCTCGCGGCACCCAGGAACGCCTCAAGTATCCGCTCTTGCGCGTCGGCGACGACTTCCACGCGATCACCTGGGACGAGGCGTTGCGTCTGCTTGGACGGGTCATCAAAGGCGTGCACGGCAGGTACGGCCCCGACGAGCTGACCGCCAAGGCGGCCGATCACGGCGGCGCGAACGGCGGCTTCGCGAACATCTACGCCGTCGGGCGTCTCTTCTTCACCGGTCTCGGCATGAAGTACGTCGCGATGCACAACCGTCCGGCGTACAACTCGGAGGTATGGGGCAGCCGTGACCGGGGCGTGCACGAGCTCCACTACACCGCCGAGGACGCGCGACTCTGCGACACGCTGGTGCTCTGGGGCGCGAACAGCTACGAAACCTCTACCGTCTTCTACACCGAGCACATGCAGCCGAACTTCCAGGGCGGAACGCAGTCTCAGAAGAGAGAGGCCTTCGACGAGGGCGAGCCGGTCATCCCGACACGCCTCGTGGTGGTCGACCCGCGCCGCACCTCGACGCTGACGATCCTGGAGGCGATCGACCCGTCTCGCACGCTGCACCTGCGCCCCAACCTGGGGACGGACTACGTGCTCGCCAACGCCGTCGCTCGCGTGATATGGGAGCGGGGCTGGCAAGACCAGGAGATGATCGATACCCGCACCGACGCGGCGACGTTCGAGGACTACCAGGAGAAGAGCCTGCAGCTGGGCAAGCCGCTGGACGAGCTTCTCGGCGAAGCGGAAGAGATCACGGGCGTCCCGCGCGCCCAGATCGAGCAGGCGGCCGAGTGGATCGCCGCGCCGAAAGAGGGCGGCTTCAGAAACCGCACGCTGAACATCTACGAAAAAGGGATGATCTGGAACTACAAGAACTACGACACCATCGCCGCCCTGGTCCAGATGGAGGTGTTGGCGGGCAACATCGGGCGACCCGGTACGGGCTGCGGACGACAAGGCGGGCATCAGGAGAGCTACGTGCGTCCCCCGTACCCCGGCCAGCGTCCGCCCCCCAACGTGGACAAGTACCTCTTGGACGGGAACGGCAAGTTCTACTGGGTGATCGCCAACAACCCGTACCTGTCGACCCCGAACAACCAGCTGTTCCGCAAGCGCATCCACGAGCGCACCCTGGCGTTGACGAGCTTCCTGTCGATCCTGGACGAATCCGCTGGCGAGCCCAGCAGCATGGACGAGCTGGCCGATCGCGTCCTGCAAGGCGTCGAGCAGACCGGCGGGCTGTTCATGGTGGTGCAAGACATCTACCAGACCGAAGTCGCCCGTGACGCGCATCTGGTTCTTCCGGCGGCCTGCTGGGGCGAGATCGACATGACCTCGGTCAACTGCAACAGCCGTTTGCTCAGGCTCTACGAGAAGTTCATGGATCCGCCCGGCGAAGCCATCGCCGACTGGGACATCATGGCCCGCACCGGGCGTCAGCTCGCCGAGCTGTACGAGGCCGAGGGCGACGGCGAGTCCGCCCAACGGTTCGCCGGGATGGAGTGGCAGAGCGACGAGGACGTGTTCTTGGCAGGGGGCCAGGAGTTCGAGAGCAACGAGGTTCCCGCCGACATGGAGGCGTCGCTTCACCCGTTCAACTACAAGGGCGTGGACTACGCCATGCTCCGCGAGTTGGGCAGCAGGGGATTCAGACGCCCATCCGTCGAGACCCCCAGTCGGGCGAGCTGGTAGGGACCAAGCGACGCTACACCGAGCGGTTCGGTACCGAGTCGGGACTGTTCGAGTGGTACGGTACCGACGCGTGGCCGGGCTTTCCCGCCGAGGTGCAGAAGTACCTGGAGGGAGACAAGGCCGAACGCTACCCCTTCTGGATGACGACCGGGCGCAACCAGACCATCTGGCAGAGCGCGTATCACCAGCGCCACATCCCCGAAAAGATGTTGACCGTGCCGCTTCCCTACGTCGAGCTCCACCCGGACGACGCGGACCGGCTGAGTATCGAGAGCGGCGACATGGTGAGCCTCTTCAACGAAGAGGGCAACGGCACGTTCGTGGCGTACGTCACCGAGGCGGCTAGACCCGGCATGGTGTTCGCGATCCAGTATCACCCTGGTGGTACGTCGAACGGCATGGTCTCGCCCTACACCGACCCGAAGACGACGATCCCCTGGTACAAAGGGGCCCGCGTCGCCGTTCGGCGGCTCGAAGGGACCATCGGCAGCGTGAAGCGTACGACCAGCTTCCGCTCGCAGATCGACTTCTCGTAACGAGCACCGAGACGCTCGTGGCGGGCCGTTCAGGCTCGCCCACGTCCCGTCCGGGTCGGATGACGGACCGGACCGGGAGCGCGTCCGGCCCGGTGGTATCGTCGCGGATCATGTTCTTGGGCATGGATCTGGGTACGTCGGGGGTGAAGTGGTCGCCGTGGACCAAGGCGGCGGCATCGTCGCACGCGCCTCGGCCTCGTATCCGCTGGACGCGCCGCGTCCCGGTTGGGCCGAGCAGCATCCCGAGCGCTGGTGGACGGCGACGGTCGAGGCCGTCCAGCACCTCGCGGGCAATCTCGACGTCCGTGACGTCGAACCGATCGGATTCTCGGGCCACTGCCGGAGCGGTCGCCGTGCTCGTCAGGCGACGGCGTAGCGCCGAGGCACGTCCTGGTCCTGCTCGATGACCCACTCCATCACCGCGGCTCGTCGCTGTTCGAGATCGGCATCCGTGTTCAGGCCCTGATCTCGGTCGCCGACGATACGCCCGTCGATCATGTAGAGCAGCCGCTCGGTGCGGGCGGCGACCTTGGCGTCGTGGGTGACCAGCATCACCGTCGTGCCCTCGGCGTTGAGATCGCCGATGATGTCCATCACCTCGTTCGCCGCCGTCGAGTCCTCCAGCGCCCCCGTCGGCTCGTCGCAGAACAGGATCTTGGGCCGGTTGATCAGCGCTCGGCAGATCCCGATCCGCTGCAGCTGGCCACCCGACGCCTCGGTGACGTCCCGCTCCGCGAGCTCGACGACGCCCGTGCGTTCCATGAGGGCCAGTGCCCGCTCCGTCGAGGCTCCTCACGAGGGGCCAGTCCGGCGAGGGTACGCCGGGAGCACGACGTTGTCGAGCAGGCAGAGGTTCTTCAGCAGGTGGACGTGTTGGAAGACGAACCCCATGGTGGTGAGCCGTAGCCGCGCCAGCCGTTTCTGATCGAGGGCCGTCAGGTCCTGCCCCGCGAACGAGACGGTGCCCGCGCTGGGTCCGTCCATGCCGCTGATGGTGTAGAGAAGCGTCGACTTCCCCGATCCCGAGGGTCCCATGACCGAGACGAACTCGCCCTCTCGGACATGAAGGTCGACGCCGTGGAGGACGGTGTTCCCGTCGAACGTCTTCGTCAGTCCGCGCGCGTCCAAGATGACTTTCGCTGTCGTCATGGCAGCCCCTATTCGGTGGCCAGGCTCGAGATGCTGGCGTCTGAGATGGAACGGGCACTGGCGGAGGTCGCTAGCCCGACGGCGACCAGGAGGGCCGCCGGCAGGGCGAGGTACGCCAGCAGCGGGTCGACGACGAGATCGATCCGGCTCGTCCCTTGGAAGAGCATCTCGAACCCACCGAAGATCCCTTCGAACATGAGGTTGAAAAGCCCCTCGCCCAGCGTGTTCGCGGCGACCGTTCCCGCCACCACGCCCAGCACCAGCACCAGGGCCATACGGGTGAGGTACTGCGTCCGCAGGCCGGCGTCGTCCGCCCCGATGGCCCGCTGGATGGCGATCTGGCCCGCATCGCGCGCAAGCAGCATCCGGGCGAACAACGCGGTCATCAGCACGGCGAGGGCGACGGCCGATACGGCCGACACGACGGCCGCGACCGTCACCTGTTCGGCGATGGGGCCCAGGGTCTGTACCTGCCACTGATCGATGTCGGCGACCGCGGCCGCGTCGAACCGCTCGCTGTACTCCCGTGCTTTCGGCACCGGCATCCACCCCGGCGGCCAGCTCGACGCCGACCATGGACCACATCACGTCGTTGCCCGCGGTCGGCAGCGTCGACTTGGCCGTCTTCCCACCGTTGGTGATGTCTTGGTAGCTGCCGACGATGGTCAGGTCCCGTACCTCGCCTCCGACCTCGAGGGGCAGGCTCTGACCGACGGCGCGTCCGGCTTGGTTCAGCGCCAGGAGCGATAGGGCGATCTCGGACGCGTCCATCGCAGCGCGTCCCTCCGCGTAGACGAGCGGCAGCCGCGTGTGGTCGCCGTTCTCGACGTAGAGGCTGATCTCGTTGCCGTCCTTGTCGACGGTGTCGTTCAGCGTGGTCGTCATCGGGGCGATCGTCGTGACGTCGGGGTCCGCTTCGAGCTGCTCCACGACGGCCGCGAAGGTGCGCCTCGACCCGTCGTCGACATGGCGCACGTCGAACCGCAGGTCGACGGGACCGACGCCCATGTAGTTGATGAAGTCCGGGGCGTTCACGGTCGTCGCCGTGCTGACCGGCACGATCATGATGAACGTGGAAACGGCGAACACGAAGAAGAGGAGGACGTAGGTGGGCCACCGACCCATCACGTCCGTCGCGCCGAGGTGGACGTGGACCGGCAGACAGGACCTGTACAGCCGCTGGCGTCCGGCCCCCGACGGCCGACTCGTCGCGCCTGCCCGGAGCGCGTCGATCGCGCTGATCCGGTCGAAGCGACGGAGCAACAGCAGCACGAACAGCACGAGGGCCACGAAGACGAAGACCGTCGCGAGCGCAGGAGCCAGCCAGTTCCAGATGCTCGGCACGGCGCCCATGTAGAGCGTGATCTTCCGGGTGAGGAGAGGCGTCAGCACCCAGTTCCCGAGCAGCTCTCAGCAGCGACGCGATGCCGGCGAGCACCGCGTACTTGGTGAGGTAGATCCGCTTGATGCCCCAGGGCGCCACGCCGATCGCCTTGAGCACGCCGATCTTCCCGATAGTCCTGCTCGGCAGCGGTCAGGAACGAGGAACCGCATGCACAGCAGCCCCACGAAGAGCAACAACACCGACACCAGGATCACGACGGCTGCGACCATGCCGTCGCCGACCATCGTGAGCATGCGGAAGATGGCCGTGTCGACCATCTGGCCGGCCTTGGGGAGGTCCGAGTCCTGGTACGCCTTCTCGAAGGCCGCGGTCTGGGTATCCGGATCGTGCAGCCAGAATTCCACGAGGTGCTCGACCGTGCCCGTGTGCGCGCGCACGTCCTCCAAGTCCGACGCGGATACGGCGAGCCGCTTGGAGCTGGCGATGGCGGGATTCATGATCGAGTCCCGGGCGAACCCGGCGATTCGCGAGCTTCTTCGGAACCCGTCCGGCGCCCGGACGGTCACCGTGTCGCCGATCTCGAGTGCGTTCTCGACGGCGTAGATCACCGGCAGCACGATCGTGCCGGGCGCCACCTCGGTGATGGGCTCGTTGTCCAGGTTCAGCAGGAGGTCCCGCTCGGGATTGGGAACCACCAGCGCGTTCTGCTGGATGTTGGTCGTTTGCGCCACGCCGTCGAACGACAGGTTCGCCCCGTCGATGCCCAGCATCAGCATCGACTGGTGATGGGCGACCTCCTGCCTTCCAGCGGCCCAACGCTCGACCGCCTGCGCGTCGTACGGGCCGGCGTGGATCTGCACGACGTGCGGCGCGTCGGAGAACTCGCCAGCAGACGGTTCGCGGCGCCGGTGAGGCGCGCCAGGGTCCCTGCGCTGGCCGCAGCGAGGAGCGCCGAGAGCGTCATCAGCACGACCAGGACCACCGTGATGCCGCGGTTGCGCGAGAAGTCCCGGGCGATCATGCGGGCGTACATCCTCAGACGCCGCCCGAGACGCTCGTGGCGCTGACGTCGCGGCGGGCGCCGTCGATCTGCAACCAGCCCTTCGCGATCCGCTCGCCGGTCCGCATCTCGCGTTCCTCCCAGTCCACGGGCGCGCGAACACGTTGTGGACAGGCCACGATGTCTCGTCCGAACGCCTCCATGGAGTGGCGAACGTCCCGAAGAGCACGCGAGTCGACGGCGAGCGAGGGACGGCCGGGCAATCGTGCCGGTCGTGCACGGTCGCTTTGACCCAGGTCATGGCCGGCCGGACGCCTTTTCGGCGATCCTCCCGATCGAAGGGGGAACGATGCCGCACATCATCGCCGAACCGTGCATCGGAACGAAGGACGCGGCCTGCGTCGACGTCTGTCCCGTGGAGTGCATCTACGAGACCGACGACCAGTTCTACATCCACCCCGAGGAGTGCATCGACTGCGGTGCATGCATCCCGGCTTGCCCGGTCGATGCCATCTTCATCGAAGAAGACGTTCCGCCGAATGGCGATCGTTCATCGCCAAGAACTACGAGCTGTCAGGACTCTAGGAGGCGACAGAATGCCCACGCGCACATCGCACGCACGCTGGCAAGGCACCCTGCACAAGGGAAACGGCAACGTGGAACTCGGAAGCGGAGCGTTCAGGGGACCGTATTCGTTCGCGTCACGTTTCGAGGACGAAGCCGGCACCAACCCCGAAGAGCTCATCGGAGCGGCGCACGCCGGTTGCTTCGCTCAGTACCTCGCCCTTCTCCTGGAGAAGGAGGGGTTCGACCCGGCGTCGATCGATGCCGATGCCCACGTCACCATCGAACAGGTCGACGGCAAGCCCACCATCACGTCCAGCAAGCTCACGGTGTCCGCCAAGGTGCCCGGGCTGGACCGCACGTCCTTCGAACGACACGCCCAGGCCGCCAAGACCGACTGTCCCGTGGCGAAGGCGCTGACCGGCACCGATGTGACGCTCGAGGCCGAGCTCGTGAGCTGAGGAGGCACGGATCCGATAGGCTGATGCACCCATGAAGAAGGGTCCTCCACCATCCCCCGCGGCCGTCACGTTCATCGACAGGCACTTTCGAACGATTCTCGTAGCCATTCTCGTCGTCGGCACCACGGCGTCCGCAGTCGCTGTGGTTCTGGCCACGAGGTCCCCGCACGGATACGGAGTCCGCGAGCCTGCCGAGCTACCCGGTCGAGCAAGTCGTTCGAGGCCGCGACATCTTCCAGCACACCTGCGCTACCTGAAACGGCCGCGAAGGACGAGGGAACCCCAGCGCGGGCGTGCCCGCCCTCGATGGGAGCATGCACGCCTGGCACCACCCGGACAGCCAAATCGCCGGGCTTCTTGCGGCACGGCGTCGGCGACATGCCCGCCGTCGGTAGCGAGTGGACCGACGACGAAATCCGGGCAGTGCTCGCGTACATCAAGCAATGGTGGGAGCCCGATCAGCTCGCCTGGCAGACGACCGCCTCGCGCCAGAACCCTTGAGCTGAACACGGGCTCGGGGTTCGAATCGAGTCTCAGGAACACGGTCCAGACAGGGTTCACGCGCCGCAGGAAGCGGTGCCTCGCACCAGCGACCACGTCCGCTTGGCCGACGGCCGCCGAATCACGTTCGACCGCTTCGGCGAGGAAGGCCCCGCGGTGCTGCTGCTGCACGGAATACCAGGGTGGCGTGGCACGTTCGCACAGGTCGGCGCGCGCGTCGGACGACGCTGCCGCGCCTTCGCTCCCGACCTTCTCGGGTTCGGGGACTCCGACGACGCTCCCGACGGTGCACACGCTGCTCAGCACGCCGATGCCATCGCCAGCATGGCAGAAGCGCTCGGACTCGAGCGGTTCCACCTGGTCGGGTTCGACTTCGGCGGGCCCACGGCCATCGAGCTGGCGGGCAAGACCCGAGAGAAGGTCCGGTCGCTCACCCTCCTCGCGACGAACCTGTTCCCTGACACGCCGCCCGAGCCCTGGACGTGCCGTCGCTCGTGATCTGGGGCGACTCGGACCCCTCTTCCCGCTCTCCGTGGCGCGACGGACGGCAGCCGCGGTGAACGGACAGCTCGAGATCCTCGAGGGTTGCGGTCACTTCGTGCCGGAAGAGCGGCCGGAGCAGGTCGCTACGGCGATCTTGGACCTCGTCGAGCGGAGTGAAGGATAGCTATCCACAGGCTCTCGTCGACACAAACTGATTCCATCCGCCGACGACGAGATTCGCGCGCGACGAGCGTCGTGTACGTGCCACGTCATCCTGCGAACTGATCTCCTCGACCATGTATCGCTGGTCGGCGATTGACAAGCCGTGCCGTCCGTCCGTACACTCCTGACACCTGAATCAGTCGTCATGTTCTGGCTCGGCCGGTCCCCGGTCAGCCCAGGAGGTCGTCCGTTGCCCCAACGTCCACGTCCCGCCACCGCGCGCGGCGAAGCCACGAGGTCCAAGCTGCTGGACGCCGCCGAGCACGAGTTCGGCGAGAACGGCTTCCACGCCGCCTCCGTCGCCTCGATCACGCGCCGGGCGGGCGTGGCGCAGGGCACCTTCTACCTCTACTTCGCCTCCAAGGAGGACGCCATGCGAGAGCTCGTCGCCCACATGGGCCACGCGCTCCGCAGCGAGCTGAGCGTCGCGATCGCCGGCGCCGCGGAACGCATGGAGGTCGAGCGTCGCGGGTTCGAGGCGTTCGTGCGCTTCGCGCTGGCCCACGACAACCTGTACCGCGTGGTGATGGAGTCGCAGTTCGTGGACGAGGCCGTCTACCGCGACTACTACCGCCGCCTCGCCGACGGCTACGCGCGGGGCCTCGGGGCCGCGCAGCAGCGTGGCGAGGTCCGCGCCGGCGATCCCGAGGCGCAGGCGTGGGCGCTGATGGGCATCGCGCACTTCCTGGGCCTGCGTGCGATCTGGGCGGGCGGAGAGCCGGACGCCGCGACGATGGACGCGGCGTTCGACGTCGTGCGCCACGGGCTCCATCCCGCCTCGCCGACCAGCGCCACGCTGGCCGGCGACAGGGCACGAACGGAGACCGAGGCATGAGCCGGCCCGATCGCATCGGCGTCGTCGGGCTGGGCACCTACCTGCCCGAGGGTCGCACCAGCTCGGCCGACATCGCCGCCGCCTCCGGCCTGCCGGAGTGGGTCGTGCGCGACAAGCTCGGCATTCACCAGAAGCCCGCGCCCGGTCCCGACGATCATCCCACCGCCATGGGGGTGTGGGCCGCGCAGCGCGCGCTGGCCGACGCCGGCCTCTCGCCCGCGGACGTCGACGTCGTGATCAGCATGACCGAGGAGTACAAGGAGTACCCGGTCTGGACGGCCGGCATCGCGCTGGCGCACGACCTGGGCGCCACGAACGCCTGGGCGTACGACGTCGGGCAGAAGTGCGGCACCTCCGTCCTCGGGCTGAAGCTGGCGCGCGACACGATCGCCGCCGACCCCGACGTCGACACGGTGCTGGTCGCCGGCGGCTACCGCAACGGCGACCTGATCGACTACCGCGATCCGAACGTCCGGTTCATGTTCAACCTCGGCGCCGGCGGTGCGGCGGCCGTCGTGCGTCGCGGCGCCGGGCACGACATCGCCGGGTCGCACATCGTCACCGACGGCAGCTTCTCGCTGGACGTGAAGGTGCCGGTCGGCGGGACGGTGGCGCCGATCGGTCCCGACAACGCCGATCGGTTCCGCCTGGAGGTGGCCGATCCTGCCGGCATGAAGGAGCGGCTGGAGGCGAAGAGCCTGGACACCTTCCGCGAGGTCGTGGTGCAGGCCTGCCGCAAGGCGGGCGCCACGCCGGACCAGATCCGGCACCTCGCGATGCTGCACGTCAAGCGCAGCGCGCACCACTGGCTGCTGGACGCGCTGGGCTTGAGCGAGGACCGCTCGATCTACCTCGAGGACGTCGGCCACCTCGGCCAGGTGGACCAGCTGCTCAGCCTGGAGCGGGCTCGCGACCAAGGCCGGCTGTCGCACGGCGACCTCGTCGTGCTCGTCGCCGCCGGCGTGGGCTACGTCTGGAACGCGCTGGCGCTGCGCTGGGACGGACCGCCGTCGTGAGCTCCCCGGTGCAGCTGGACGTCGCCGCCAGGCGAGCCGAGCTGGCGCCGCGGCGGCCGGCGGTCTGGTGGCGCGGCGACTGGATCGACTACGGCACCCTGAACCAGCGGGCCGAACGTCTGGCCGGCCGCCTGTACGCGGAGGGGATCCGCCCCGGCGACCGCGTCTCGATCCTGGCGCACAACCACGTCGCCCACCTGGACCTGATCCTGGCCACCGCCAAGTCCGGGGCCGTGTACGCCCCCCTGAACGTTCGCCTGGCGCCGGCCGAACAGACCGCCATCGCGGCCTACCTTCGTCCCAGCCTGCTGCTGCACGACGAGGATCACCGAGAAGGCGCCGACGCCACCGGCGTGCCCCGCGTCGAGCTCGAGCGGTACGACGACTGGCTGGGCGACCCCGCGCCCGCCCCCACGCCGGCGCTGACGCTGGACGATCCCCAGATGATCCTGCTGACCGGCGGCACCACCGGCCTCCCGAAAGGAGCGGTCCAGCCGTACCGGCAAGGCTTCGTGAACGCCGAGAACACCGTGCTGTCGTGGGGCCTGCGCGACGACGACGGCTGCGTCCAGGCGACGCCGTGCTTCCACGCCGCGGTGAACGCGCTGACCCTGCCGCTTCTGCACCTCGGTGGGCGGGTCGCGCTGCTCGAGCGCTTCGAGCCCGCCGCCTACCTCGACGCGGTGCAGGCGTCGGACGCCACCCTGATGTTCCTGGTGCCGACGATGTACCAGCTGGTGGCCGAGGATCCCTCGTTCGCGAGCGCCGACCTGAGCCGCATCCGCTGGGCGATCAGCGGCGGCGCGCCCTGCCCGGACCCGGTGCGGCGCGCGTTCGCGGACCGTGGCGTGCGGTTCAAGCAGGGCTACGGGCTCACCGAAGCCGGGGTGAACTGTTTCGCGATCGACCTCGACGACGCCGAGGCGCACCCCGACGCGGTCGGCGTGCCGATCCTCCGGGCCGTGGCCGAGGTGCGACGGCCCGACGGAACGCCGTGCGATGTCGGCGAGGTGGGCGAGCTCACGCTGGCCGGTGAGCACCTGTTCGCGGGCTACTTCGAGCGACCCGACGCCACCGCCGAGACGCTGCGCGACGGCTGGCTGTGGACCGGCGACCTGGCCTCGCGCGACGAGGAGGGGCGCTACCGCATCGTCGGCAGGCGCAAGGAGATGTTCATCTCGGGCGGCGAGAACGTCTACCCCGCCGAGATCGAGCGTGCGCTCCACGATCATCCCCGCGTCGGCGCGTGCGCCGTCGTCGGCGTGCCCGACGAGCGCTGGGGCGAGGTGGGGCTGATGGCCGTCGTGCCCCGGCACGGCGTGCAGCAGACCGGCGACGAGCTGACCGGCGACGAGCTTCGCGCCTGGCTGCGCGAGCGACTGGCGCGCTACAAGGTCCCCAAGCACGTCCGGCTGCTGGACGCGCTGCCGACCTCCGGCGCCGGCAAGATTCTCAAGGCCGAGCTGGCCCACAGCTTCACAGAGGAGAACCGATGACGTCAGACGCGTTTCCCACCAGCGTGAACGATCACGACGTCCGCCTCGCCAGCGGAGCGACGATCCGCGTGGCGGAGGCCGGCGACGTGGACGGCGGGACGCCGGTCGTGCTGGTGCACGGCAACTTCGCGAGCAGGCGCTGGTGGACCGATCTCCTGACCCGGCCGCCGCGTGGGCTTCGCCTGATCGCGCCGGACCTTCCGAACTTCGGCGCGTCCGACCCGCTGCCGGGCACGCTATCGCTGGACGGCTACGCGGACGCCCTGATCGCCACCATGGACGCCCTGAGCGTGGACCGGGCCGTGCTGGTCGGCCACAGCCTCGGTGCCGCCGTGGTCGAGCGGGCCGTGCTGGCCGCTCCAGGCCGCGTCGCGGGCTTGATGCTCGTCGATGGCTGCACCCCCCGAAGGCCTTCCGCGGCCCGAAGAGCACTACGCGCTGCTCTCGGGCTTCGTCGGCGACCGCGACGGCCTGGCGGCCGCGCTGGCGCCGCTGTGCGGCACCCGCACCCCGCCGTACTGGGAGGCGCTCCTCGACGATGCCCTGGCGATGGCGGCTCCCGCCTTCGAAGGCAACGCGCGAGCGCTCGGAGGGGCGGCATTGGCCGCTCCCCCCGCCGGGTTCGACCTGCCCGTCCTCGTCCTTCACGGCGGCATGGACCCTCTGATCGACACCGACATGGCGATGGCCACGGCGCGCCACTGGCCGGATGCGCACTTGGAGACGTGGCCCGACGTGGGCCACTCGCCGCAGGTCGAGGCGCCCGACCGGTTCGCCGCCCTGTTGACCGCCTTCGTGCAGGGGGCGGCCATGGTCTGACCTCTCCCCCGTCCATCCACCCTCCGCCCCCTGCGTCGGCCGCTACGCCGACCTCGTCCCGTCCCCTTGGAGGACCCGTATGAAGCGCATCCTGACCATCCTCGCGACCGGCCTGATCGCCGTCGCCTTCGCGCAGCCCGTCCAGATCGGCCTGCTATCGCCCCTCACCGGCGGTGCCGCCGGCACCGGCCAGGCGCAGAAGGCCGGCTTCGAGCTGGCCCTGCAGGAGATCAACGCCGCGGGCGGCGTGCTGGGCGAGCCGCTCGAGATCATCCTGGAAGACACCCAGGCCTCGCCCGAGGTCGCCTTGGCCGCGTTCGAGAAGCTGATGACCGAAGACGGCGTCGCGTTCGTCGGCGGCGGCTACTCCAGCGGCGTCACCCTCGCCCTGATCGAGTCGCTCAAGACGTTCCAGCCCGTGGTGAGCTGGATCGGCGGCGCCGTCTCCGGCGTCGGCATCGACGGCTTCGACGGTATCGAGGAGCTCCTGGCCGACGAGCCCTGGTTCTTCCACGTCCACCCGTGGGACTACCACAACGTCGACGCGGCCACCTCGTTCGTCGCGGACAGCGGCGTCGAGACCGTCGCGCTGCTCCACGAGGACAGCGCCTTCGGCGGCCCCGGCTCCGCCGGCGCGCAGGCCCTGCTCGAAGAGGCCGGCCTCGAGGTCACGCTGCGTGAAGCGTTCACCTCGACCCTGCTGGGCGGCAGCGGCGACTTCCGCGCCGCGATCAGCAAGGCCCAGGCCACGAACGCCGACATGCTGTACTGGATCGGCTACGACAGCGACGTGGTGCCGCTCACCAGCCAGGTGCGCGAGCTGGGCTACGTCCCGCAGCAGATCTTCGGGGCCCCTCCCGGATGGCCGTCGGAGTTCGGCGCCGCGCCCGAAGCGCAGTGCGTCACCGGTCTGATCGGCTTCCTGCCCAACCTGCCGACCGAAGAGGCCAGCGCGTTCACCAGCGCCTACACCGACCTTCACGGCACCGCGCCCGACAACTACATGGCCGCCCTCGCCTACGCCCAGCTGTGGTCGTTCGCCGACGCCATCAACGCCGCCGGCAGCGCCGACGAGCAGGCCGTGATGGAGCAGATGGAGACGATGACGTTCCGCTCGCCGATGGGCGACTGGTCGTTCGGCCCCAGCGAGCTCACCGAGCGTCAGGGCTTCGACGCCGACATGTGGCTGGTGTTCCAGTACCAGGACGGCGTCCGCGAGATCGTCTGGCCGCTCGAGCGGGCCACCGCGCCGCTGGCCAGCTGCCGCTGATCCACGTCCTGTGATCGGCCGCACCTGAGCCGACCCCTGCCCCAGCCGGCGCGCCCCCCGCGCGCCGGTGCACGGCGCCGACCTCGTCCGGGGGGCGGGCCAGCCCCGTCCCCCGACCCACGCGGAGCTCCATGGACCCCACCCTGATCCTCCAAGCCGTCGTGTCCGGCGTGCTGGCCTCGGGCCTGTACGCGCTGGTGTCGGTCGGTCTGGCCCTCGCCATCGGCGTGATCGGCATCGTGAACTTCGCCCACGGCGAGTTCTTCATGATCGGCGCCTTCCTGACGTACCAGCTGTTCGTCTCCTTCGGCGTCGACCCCGTCTTCTCCCTTCTGTTCGTCGCACCGGCCCTGTTCCTGCTGGGCGCGGTGATCTATCGCACCACCATCCAGTACGTCCTCGAGGCGCCCGAGCTGAACCAGATGCTGCTCACCTTCGGGCTGGGGATCGTGCTGCAGAACCTCGCCCTGCTGATCTGGGGCGGCGATCCCGTGTCGATCTCGGGCATCGCGTACCGCTCGATCGGCTACCGGATCGGCGGCATCTCCGTCGGACTGGTGTCGCTGGTCAGCTTCGCGGTCTCGATCCTCCTGGTCGCGGGCCTGTACCTGGCGCTGTCGCGCAGCCGCACGGGCCGCGCCATGCGGGCCGTCGCGCAGAACCGGGTCGGCGCTTCGCTGGTCGGGCTCGAGGTCAACCGCGTCTACCTGGTCGCCTTCGCGCTCTCGGCGCTGCTCGCCGGCATCGGCGGCGTGATGATCGCCGTGATCCAGTCGCCCACCCCCACGATCGGCCTGGCGTTCACGCTCAAGGCGTTCTCGATCGTGGTGCTGGCCGGCCTGGGCAACATCCGCGGCGTCCTGGTGGCCTCGCTGGTCGTCGCGCTGGCCGAGTCGCTCGTCGCCACGCTGGTGCCCAACGGGGGCACCCTCAGCAACGCGGTGTTCTTCGCGATCATCTTCCTCGCCCTCATCTGGCGCAGTCGGAGGACGGTATGAGCCCGAACGCCATGAACCGGGTCCGCGACCTCCTTCCCGTCGTCCTGTTCGCCGTCGCGCTGTGGTTCCTGCCCGACCTGCTGCGGGCGTGGAGCGGCCGCGCCTCGGTCAGCTACCTGTCGCTGGTCACGAACGGGCTGGGACTGGCCGTGCTGGCGCTGTCGTGGGACATCCTGGCGCGGACCGGCCAGCTGTCGCTGGCGCACGCCGCGTTCTACGGCGCCGGCGCGTACGTGACCGCGGTCCTCGCCCGGCTGGACGTCGGTCCGCTGTGGCTGGGCATTCCCGCGGCCGGCGTGTTCGCCGTGCTGCTGGCGCTGGGCCTGGGCGTCGTGACGTTGCGACTGAAAGGGATCTACTTCGCGATCGCCACGCTGGCGTTCACCGAGGTGCTGCGCGCGGTGGTCCGGCAGCTCCCGACCTCGTTCGCCGGCGGATCGGCCGGCATCAACGTCGAGCCGCTGTTCCGCCCCGCGTTCGACCCCGAGACGATGGAGCGTTGGGAGATCGCGTTCCAACGCAACGAGGGGTACTTCCTGCTGTACGCCGGCCTGCTGCTGCTCACGATCGGACTGAGCCTGTGGACGCGTCGCTCACGTCTTCAGCACGCCTTCACGGCCATCCGGACGAACGAGGAGGTCGCCGGCGTGATGGGGGTTCGCCCCGCTCGCATGAAGCTGCTGGCGTTCGCGCTGTCCAGCCTGTCGGTCGGCATGCTGGGCGCGATCCACGCGCACCGCGTCGGGTCGGTCATCCCCGAAGGCGCCTTCTCGGTCGAGACCACCGTGTTCGCGCTGGTGACGCCGATCTTCGGCGGTCTGTACACGACGCTGGGCCCGATCCTGGGTGCAGGCGTGCTGGCCGGCATCGAGGAGACGCTGAAGCGGAACCTGGCCGACGGGTACCTGATCGGCTACGGGCTGGTGCTGGTGCTGTCGATCCTGTTCATGCCGCGCGGCATCGTCGGGATGGTGCGCGGCGTCGCGCGCCGCCGCCGGGCCGCTCGGACCGACACCCCACCCGACCCGGCGACCGATGGCACGACCGACGGGAGCGAGGCATGAGCGCCGACACGAAGGCCGTGCTGGAGGTCCAGGGTCTCGCCAAGCGGTTCGGCGGACTGGCCGCCGTCGACGACCTGTCGTTCCACGTCCGAACCGGCGAGATCTTCGCGATCATCGGACCGAACGGCGCCGGCAAGACCACCACGCTGAACCTGCTCTCGGGCCTGCTCGTGCCCACGTCGGGCGCGATCCGCCTGAACGGACGAGAGATCCAGCACCTGCCCAGCTTCGATCGGACCCACCTGGGGCTCGGACGCGCGTTCCAAGTCGTCCAGCCGTTCCCCGAGATGACGGTGCGCGAGAACGTCCAGGTCGGCGCCCTGTTCGGCACGCCCGGCATCGACCGCGCCGAGGGCGACCGCCGGACCGACGCCGCGCTGGAGCGGACCGGCCTGACCCGCATCGCGGACCAGTCCGCCGAGGAGCTGACGCTGCTCCAGGAGAAGCGCCTCGAGATCGCCCGGGCCCTGGCGACCGAGCCGACGGTGCTGATGCTGGACGAGGTGATGGCGGGCCTGCGCCCCGGCGAGGCCAGGCAGGCGGTCGAGCTGGTCCGCGACGTGCGCGACTCGGGCGTCACGATCGTGTTCATCGAGCACGTCATGCCGGTCGTTCGCGACCTGGCCGACCGGGTGCTGGTGATGGATCACGGCCGGTTCCTGGCCCAGGGCAGCTACGCCGAGGTGACGGCCGACGACGCGGTGATCGAGGCGTACCTCGGCCGCGACGACGAGGACGACGACGACCAGCACGACGACGATCGGGAGGCCCCGCGATGAGCATCGCCCTGCGCGTCGACGCGCTCGAGGCCGGCTACGGCAAGATCCAGGTGCTTTGGAAGGTGGACCTGACGGTCGAGGAGGGCAGCTTCACGACCGTCATCGGCGCGAACGGCGCCGGCAAGACGACGCTGCTCCGCACCATCTCCGGCCTGATCCCGGTCCGCGGGGGGAGCGTCGAAGCGCTCGGTCGACCGCTGACCGGCGTCAGCGCGGCCCGCATCGTGCGGCTCGGCGTGGGGCACGTTCCCGAGGGACGCCAGCTGTTTCCGCTGATGACGGTGCGGGAGAACCTCGACGCGGGAGCGGATTACCTTCCGGACGCCCGCAGCCACGCGGCCGCGACGCGCCGCTGGGTCTTCGAGCTGTTCCCCCGGCTCGAGGAGCGGCAACGCCAGCTGGCCGGCACGCTCTCGGGCGGCGAGCGCCAGATGGTGGCCATCGGCCGGGCGTTGATGAGCCGCCCCAAGCTGCTGTTGGTGGACGAGCCCAGCCTGGGCTTGGCCCCCGCCCTGGTCCGCACGGTGTTCAAGGCGCTGGCGCAGGTTCGCGAGGAGGGCGTGACCGTCGTCATGGTCGAACAGAACGTCCAGCAGTCGCTGAAGCTGGCCGACCAGGCCGTCGTGCTCGAGAACGGCGAGGTACGGCGGCGCGGCACGGGAGAGGAGCTGTTGCGCGACCCGGCGGTGCGGGAGGCGTACCTGTCGTTGTGAGCGCTCGCCCCGGCAGGCGGAACGGAGCGACGCCTGGTCCAGGCTACGGCGCGGAAGAAGCGGGCGACGCGGGCGACGCCAGCCGCTCCGTCAAGGCGGACCCCAGCTCGCCCGGCAGGCGGTGCCCGCTTCCCTCGACGACCGTGAGCTGGGCCGTCACGCCCGCCGCTCGGAACGCTTCCACGCCCGCCTCGACGTCGGCGCGGTCCGGATCGGCCGCGCCGACGTACACGTAGACCGGCAGATCGCCCAGTCCCGCGAGCGAGCCGGCGTCGCTCTCCTCCGGCGCGCCGGGAAAGAGCGTCAGGGAGGCGTATCGATCGGGGGCCAGCAGGGCCGCCTTGACGGCCCCTGCCGCGCCGGTCGAGACGCCGATCAAGTGCACGTCGCCGACCGGGTAGGCCTCGGCCATCGCGTCGACCAACGGGGCGAGGAGGCGCTCCGCGCCGCGATGGAAGTAGGTGCCGGGGGCGATCGGCGAGGCGACCAGCCAACCGTCGGCGACGGTGTCCCGGAAGTCGCGCAGGACGTCACCGGCGTCGCCATGGTCCTGGAGGCCTGGCGGAACGATCAGCAACAGGGGGTGCGGACCGTCGCCCTGAGGCGGGTAATGCCTGACCTCGACCTCGGTCCCGTCCGCCTGGAACGGCCGCGTCTGGCTTCGCTGCGCCAACGCGACGGTCAGCGCCGCGGCGAGGCTCAGCACGATGAGCAAGCGTATGGCCCGGATCGGACTGGACAGGATCGGACTGGACATACGTGACCTCCAACCGCCGAGGCCTGCGCAGATCCGGACAGGACGCCGGGCGCCCCTCGGCCGGTTCACGTTAGTGGATCGGGCGTCATTTTCCCGTTGGCTTCAGCCATAACGCCGGACTAACGATCCGTTCTCTACGATCGCTGCACGAGTCGCCCCCGTCCGGCGTGCGGCCAGGGCGCGCTGCTACCCGCGCTCACGGTCACGCGTCGGACCGCGGCTCGGTCGATGCCGCTTCGGAGCACCCCGCTCCTAGCGGGCGATCCTCGATGGAGGTCGTCATGACCCGCCCTCGTTCGCCGTTCACTCGCTCGCCGGTTTCCCGCTCGCGGTTCCCGCGCACGCTGCTGATCATCGTGGTCGGCACGCTGAGTCTCGTCGGACTCGCCGGGGCGTTGATCGGTGCGAACGGTCTCGCGGAGACGGCCGATCCTGTGCTGCGACCGTTCGTGCCGGTATTGGACGCGGTCTCCGCCATGCTCACCGGTCACGACTGTCAGGCTGCGCGCGCGCAGCAGGCGGTCGACACCGTGCTGGCGACCCCTACCTGCTAGCGTGTCGCATGCTCGATGACGAGCGTTCCGGCCTACCGCACGAGTTCGCGCTGGAGACGGTCGATCGGACCGTCTCGCTAGGCGCCGATCTCGCTGCGATGCGACCTCACCCTTCGCCCAGCAGTCCGTCGAGCTGTTCGAGCCGGTCCTCGGCCCGTCCACTGCGGACGGACGATGCGTCCAGGTCGCGAACCTTTCCGTACCAGTCCATGGCCTCTCGGAACGCGCCGCGCATCTGCGCCTCCTCGGCGGCGGCCAGCAGATGGGGCAGAGCGAGGTTCGTCTCGCCGGCCTGCTCGTAGTGGTACGCGATCCGGGCGGGAGCGCCGCCGATCTTCGCGAGCGCGTCGCCCGCACGGCGATGCAGCATGGCTCGGACCGGCGCGGGGGTGGTCGCACGGATCGCTGCGTAGACCAGGTCGTGCGAGAACGCGAGCCCCTCGATCAGCCGCGCCTCCTCCAGGGCGGTCCTGAGGGCGGACAGGCTTTCGTCGGCGACACGCAGGACCGTTCGCATCAATGCGGGCGACGCGTCGGTCTGGGCCACCGCCAATAGCTGCAGGAAGCGAAGCTGCGCGACGCTGAGCCGGCGGAACCGCACCTCGAGCACCTCGGCCACCCTGGCGGGCAGCAGCTCTCCGAGCTCCGCGAGGTCGAGGTCGCCCGCCTCGAGCAGCCCTTTGAGCGTCTCGATCACGAAGAGCGGGTTCCCGCCGGTGATGCGGTGCAGCGTCGCCGCGAACGCAGGAGCGCCGTCCACCGCCGTGGACGCCAGCAGCGCCTCGACCGCCTTCGCCGACAGCGGCGCGAGCTCGACGTGGATCGCGGTTCCGCTTCGGACCAGGTCCGCGAGGAACGTGCGGAATCGGTCGTCGACCTCGTGGGTACGGAAAGTACATAGAGCGTACTGTCCCTCCCTGCCGGTCGCTTGCGGCGTGATGCGGGCGAACATGTAGTTCGCCATCTCGAGGCTGGCGGCGTCCACGAACTGCCAGTCGTCCGCGACCCAGACGTCGAGCCACCTGACGCTGAGGATCAGGAACTCGGCCAGCGTGGCATAGAAGAACTGCTTCTCCTCGAGGCTCGTCATCGGCGGCGGGGGCCTGTCGGTCAGCGTCGGGATGAGGCGGGAGAGCTCCCGTCGCATGATCGGCGTCAGCTGGATGCCAGGACAACCGTCCAGAACGACGCGAAGCGCGCGGGCTTGGGTGGCGTAGGGGGCGGTCGCGTCGCCAGGCCTTGCCTGGAACGCGTTCCAGCGGACGCGTGGCACCTTCGACTCGGCGAACTCGTGCATCAGCCGGCTCTTGCCGATGCCGCCAACGCCGGAGATGTACACCACCTGCCCGTTCGCCCAGGCCCCCTCCATTCTCGTCCAGACGTCCTCCCGTCCGGCCAGCAGCGGGGCCGGGCCACGGTCACCGGAATGCGGATCGCCGGCCGGGGGTGCGCTGAACGGTCGCCGCCGCGACGTCGCGAGCCAGCGCCGACGTCTCGGGAAGCGGCCGGACGCCGAACTCGGCCTGGAGCATCCGGGCGCAGCGGTGATAGGCGTCGAGGGCCGCGGCGCGGTCCCCCGCCAGGTACGCCAGCCGGATCACGCGACGGTGCGCGAGCTCGGACAGCCGATCGACCTCCAGGGCCCGCCGTGCCGCCGCGAGCGCGTCGGCCATTCTCCCCTCCGCCTCGAGCGCGTCCGCCCGCGCGGACCACCGTTCGATCCGCGCGACTCTGCGGCGCTCGACCTGGAACTCCGTCCACGCATGGAGCTCGGCGCAGTCGCTCAGGTCGTACGCCGACAGGAGGTCGCCCTCGCCCTCGGCGATGCGCACCTCCGGCGACAGCCGCAACGGATCGCCGTCCACGATGGGCGCTCGCTGACGGACGGCGTGCACGGCCTGGCGCAGGTTGTTGCGCGGCGAGGCCGCGAGGGGCCAAAGCAGGTCGGACAACCGCCCCGGGGCGTGGGTCCCTCGATCACCAGGTAGGCCAGCATGGCCGCGGCCTTGCGGCCTGGAACGAACGTCACGGCGCCGGGGCGTACGACCGTGACGTCGTCCGAAACCGTCAGTCGCCAGGCCGGATGGCGCGCATCGACCATGTCGGCACCTCGCTCTCGTCCGCTCGCCCTCGTCCGCTCGCCCTCGTCCGTCGCCCTCCGCCGAATCGCCCCGGACGGGCGACGGCTAGCGGAGCGTCGCCAAGAACGTGTCCACGATCTCGACGTACCGCTCAGGATGCTCCACGAAGCCCATATGGCCGGCATCGTGAACCACGACGACGCGAGCATCGGGCAGCGCGTCGACGTTCGCGTCGATCCCCGCGGGCACGACCGTGTCCTGGTCGCCGTGAACGATCAACACCGGTGCTTGGACCGTCGATAGCTCGTCCAGCCAGTTCCAGTCGCCCATCGACTCGAAGATCGGGAGGACCGTGAAGAGGACGTTGTCGTCCCACTCGCTCGGCAGGGCGCACACTTTCCGGTTCAGGTCGGGGATCAGCTGGGCCGAGGCGTCGGACACCTGCGACGCGTTGATGATGTCGTACGCCCCGAGGCACGCCTCGTAGCCGGGCATGTCGTCGGGCACCGACGCGAGATACGCGTCCAGTGCGTCGAAGTCCGGACCCGGCTTCAGCATCTCCATCTGCGCGTACGGATCGGCCGCGGGCTCGATCGGGCCGAACGCGATCACGCCACGCACGCGACCTGGATGACGGGCGGCGTAGAGCTGCGCGAAGCCGCCCCACAGCGACCAGCCCAAGATCGTCGCCGGCTCGGCTCCGAAGTGATCGTGCACGGCGGCGATGTCCGCGATCTCGTGCTCCATGCCCAGCAGCTCGGGATCGCGAACCGGGGTCGAGAGGCCACGTCCGCGCGTGTCGTAGAACACCACCGTCCACTCTTCGGCCAACGCCGAGAGGGGCACGGCCGCGGAGGTCTGGTTCGTCACGATCAGATCGGGCGGGCCGTCGCCGTGCTTCTGGTAGTACAGCGCCACGCCGTCGTCGACGGGGACGTACCCCTCCTCGATTCCCTGCGCCGCCGCGCCGCCCAGCAAGGCCGCGACGAGCACGGCCATCAGCGCCGTGACGGCGCCGCCGGCACGCTTGGCCAGACTCCAGCTGTTCCGTCGTCTCATCGGCACCCTCCCCTTCGCACGAACCGAGCGTAGAGAATCAGGCGGTATTCGGGCGTTATGCCGTCTTCGCCCCCCTACCGTATGGCTGAGCACGCCAGGTCGATACCTTGCGCGTGCGATATGTCTTCCAAATCGTCTCCCCGTTCCCATACGGCAACAGACCCGCCCGCGTACCCTCGTCGGGCTTGGACGCACGTCAGGGACGCTCTTCTGCCGTGGACGAGGGTACGAACCCCCCTGGTTTTCCATATGGGAACAGAAAGGCATTTTTCAAACCTTCTCGCGCTGGATGCACCGCGCGGTTCCCCGTGCATCCGCTACGAGTCTCCGTGGAACGCCGCTGCTACGCTTCGCGCATGCCTGCCACTCCGACGTTCGACGCCTCGACGATGCCGGTCGAGGCGATCGCCGAGCGGCTCCGCCGTCACCTCTCGCAGGAGGGTCGCGTCGACCTGCTGATCCCCGATCCGGACGACGGCGAGGGGCTCTGGCCGGGCGAGCCTCGACCCGACGGAGCGCCGCGACGCGATTGGCGGGCGTGGCTGGACCTCGCCGACGCGGTCGGTGCGCGCATGCGCACGCCACGCGCGGTCGGCGGCCCGGGGCCCCGCCGGCTGCGTCTGCCGTACGTGCTGCTGAGCGGCGAGTCCGAGGTCCATGCCGACGGCGGTCGTCCGGATGGTCGGTATGCACCTGGTGGAGCGTTCGCACGCCTCCGCAAGCACGAGCACCCCGGATTCCTGCTCCCGTTCCTGGACGCCGTCGCGTTCGCCGCGCCGCGGCACTCCCGCCGCGCGCTCGTCGTCGGGTGCCATCGCGGCGACGAGATCGAGGCCCTGACGCGGCTGCGACCGCCCGTCCCGCCGAGCCGCGTCACCGGTCTGGACCGCGAGGCCGCGGCCCTGGACGAGGCCCGACGCCGCTTTCCCGACGCTCGATTCGTCCAGACCGACCTTCGGGACCTCTCCTCTATCCGACCTGGCTCTATCCGACCTGGCTCTATCCGACCTGGCGTCCGGTCCCGACGGCAGCGACCGGTTCGACCTGATCCTCGCGATCGACGTGCTCCAGAGCCCCGACATCGACGGTCCCGCGGTGCTGCGGACGCTGGTACGCGAGCTCGCCGCGCCGTCGGGCGGCCTGGTCATCGGCCTTCCGTGCAGCCGCTTCCGAGGAGGCGAGGTCGTCTGGGGCGCACGCACCCGCAACTTCACCGAGGTGGACCTGTCGCTGGTCGTGCGCGACCTGGCCGGCCACCGCCGTTACCTGCACCAGCAAGGCTACCGCTCCCGCATCGGCGGGCGCTACGACCTGCTGCTGACCGCTCGTCGCGACACCGGGTAGACGCCCCCGCGCCGCTGCCGTCCCCGGGGAGTGACCACGCGGCTCCAGGAGAAGGGTCATCATGCGGGCATGCATCTGACCCTCGACCACCTACTGTACGCAGGCCCAGAGCTGGACCGCCTGGTCCGCGAGCTCGCCCGCACCACGGGGGCGACGCCCGTCGTCGGCGGCAAGCACGCCGGCCAAGGCACGCACAACGCGCTGCTGGGCCTCGGCGCGGACACGTACCTGGAGCTGATCGCCCCGGACCCCGACCAGGACGGAGGCGACTTCGCCGCATCGATCGACGCCCTCCCCGGCGCGGAGCTGCACGCCTGGTGCGTCCGCACGGACGACGCCGACGAGCTGGTCGCCCGCATCCGCGACGGTGGCCACGGCGTCGTGCGCCGCTCGATGTCGCGCGTCACGCCCGAGGGCGACGAGCTCCGCTGGGAGCTGATCTTCGCCACCGGTCACGCCTGGGCCGGCGCCGCGCCGTTCTTCATCGCCTGGGGCGAGACGCCGCACCCGGCCGCTCGCCTCGCTCAGGGCGCGAGCCTGCGCAGCCTCACCGTGCTGCACCCGGAGCCGGGCCCGCTGCGCACCTGGCTCGCGGGGCTGGGACTCGCGACCGGTGCCCACGAGGCCGTCGCGATCGAGGAGGCACCGGGCCGCGGCCTCCGCGCCGACCTGAGCGGACGCCGCGGACCGCTGGCGCTACGTGGCGGCGCCGGCGGCATCCGACTGGCGCAGTAGCACCGCCGGCTCGACGCCGTACGTCACACGCCGAACGGCTTACACGCCGTACGGCACCCACACGTTCTTCACCCGGTAGCTGCGCCTGAGCCAGGCACCGCCGTAGGCGTCCGCCTGGTCGAACCAGTCGATCCGCCGGCCCTGGTTCGTCCAGGTGGGCTTGAGGTTCCCGGCCGAGAGCCGCTCGACCTCGGCGCCACCGTCGGCCGAGCCGACGTACCACATCGCCTGCACGTCGTCGTGGCCGGCCAGGACGCTAGCCAGCTCGTCGCGAGCGCCGGTGACGAGGTTCAGCGCCCCGCCCGGCAGATCGCTGGTGTCCAGCACCTGGTACAGATCGGTCGCGGCCAGCGGCCAGCGCGGCGAGGGGACCGCCACCACCCGGTTGCCCAGCGCCAGCAGCGGCGCCGCCATCGACACCAACGCCAGCAGCGGCGCTTCGTCCGGGCAGGCCACGCCCACCACGCCCAGCGGCTCCTTCATCGCCAGCGTCACCGCGCGCGCGGGGACCTGATGCACGTCGCCGTCCATCTTGTCCGCCCAAGCCGCGTAGGCGAACAGGCGCTCGACCGCCAGGCGCACCTCGGCGTGCGCCTTGGCGCCGTTCGTGCCGGTCAGGGCGCGGACGCGGTCCGCGAACTCGTCCTCGCGAACCGCCAGGTTCTCGGCCAGGTAGTAGAGAACCTGGGCTCGAGCGTGCGCATTCGCACCGCTCCAGGCGGTCGCCTTCCGCGCCGCCTCGACCGCGTCGCGGACGTCCTTGCGACTCCCCAGGCCGGCCTCGCCGAGGTGCGTCCCGTCCGCGCCGACGACGGCGTAGACGTAGTTCCCGTCCGGCCGCCGCTGCTTGCCGCCGATGTAGAGCTTGGCGGTGCGATCGATGGTCGGGCCGTCATCGCGGGCGGTCGCCGAGGCACCCGCCGGGTCGGGCGCCGCGCCGACGCCCGCGGTCGGCGGCGCTGCCAGCTCACCGTCGTCGTAAGCGGGCCGACGCCGCTCCAGCGACGACGTCAGGTACGCCGTCATCCCCTCGCGCCCGCCCTCGCGGCCGAAGCCCGACTCGCGCACGCCGCCGAAGCCGGCAGCGGCGTCGAACTGGTTCGTGCCGTTGATCCACACCACCCCCACCTCGAGCTTCGGGGCGACGTGCAGGCACAGGTTCACGTCCTCGCTCCAGACGCTGGCGGCCAGGCCGTAGCGGCTGTCGTTGGCCATCTCGACCGCCTCGGCCGGGGTGCGGAAGGTGGTGCTCACCAGCACCGGCCCGAAGATCTCGACCTGGGCCAGCGTCGAGGCGGGATCCACGTTCGTGAACAGGGTCGGCGGGAAGAACAGGCCCTCCTCGGGCACGGCCCACGACGGCTGCCAGCAGACCGAGCCCTCGGCCTCCCCGATGGCGCACAGCTCGCGGATCCGCTCCAGCTGCACCGGCGCGACGATGGCGCCCATGTCGATCGCCTTGTCCAGCGGGTTCCCGACCCGCAGCGTCTCCATCCGGCGGCGCAGCCGATCCAGGAACTCGTCCGCGATGCCCTCCTGCAGCAGCAGGCGGCTGCCGGCGCAGCACACCTGGCCCTGGTTGAACCAGATCGCGTCGACGACCCCTTCGATCGCTCCGTCGATGTCGGCGTTCTCGAACACCACGAACGGCCCCTTGCCGCCCAGCTCCAGGGTCAGGCCCTTGCCGCTCCCGGCGGTCGCCTCGCGGATCCGGCGACCGACCTCGGTCGAGCCGGTGAACGCGACCTTGTCGACGTCCGGGTGCGCGACCAGCGCGGCGCCGGTGGCGCCGTCGCCCGTCACGACGTTCAGCACGCCGTCCGGAAGGCCCGCCTCGCGCGCGATCTCGGCGAACAGCAGCGCCGTGAGCGGGGTGTGCTCGGCCGGCTTCAGCACCACCGTGTTCCCCGCCGCCAGCGCCGGCGCGACCTTCCACGACAGCATCAGCAGCGGGAAGTTCCAGGGGATCACCTGGCCCGCGACGCCCAGCGGCTCCAGGCCGGGGAAGCTCTCGTCACGCAGCTGCGCCCAGCCGGCGTGGTGGTAGAAGTGCCGAGCCACCAGCGGAACGTCGATGTCCCGGCTCTCCCGGATCGGCTTGCCGTTGTCCAGCGTCTCGAGCACCGCCAGCAGACGGGCGTGCTTCTGGACGTGGCGCGCGACGGCGTACAGGTGACGGGCCCGCTCGTGGGGACGCAGCGCGGCCCAGGCGGGAAAGGCGGCCCGCGCCGCCGCGACGGCGCGAGCCACGTCGGCCTCGCTGCCCTGCGTCACGGTGGCCAGCGCCTCGCCGGTGGCCGGGTCGCGGGTCTCGAACGTCGCGTCGCCGGGCGCCTCCGGGCGTCCCGCGACGAAGTGGCCGAACGCGCGGCCCTTGTCGTCCAGCCAGGCGTTCGCGTCGGCGGCGCTCTCGGGGGCAGGGCCGTAGTCCATGGTGTCGAAGATCTCCCTCACGGTCGGCATGTCGGCTCCTAAATCGCTGCGGTCAAGTCGCTTCGGTCAAGTCTCTGCGGTGGCGTCGCGGCCGGCGCGCCACTCGTCGCGCAGCAGGGCGTAGACGGCGTGGTCGTACCGGTGTCCGCTCCGGAGCCCGACCTGGCGCAACACGCCTTCCTGCCGGAAGCCCAGTCGCTCGGGGACGGCCCGGCTGCGGTCGTTGGCGGGGTCGGCACGGATCTCGACGCGGTTCAGGTCCATGGTGCCGAACAGGTGGGGCAGCAGGCCGGCCACCGAGCGCGTCACCAGGCCGCGTCCTTGCGCGTCCTCGTCCAGCCAGTAGCCCATCTCGGTGACGCCTTCGGGACGGGTGACGAAGTGGAGACCCAGCGTCCCGACCAGCCGGCCCTTCTCCACGATGCCGCACTCGAACCCGTTCCCCGCGGCGAAGCGGCGCAGCCCGTCCTCGATGAACGCCCGCGTGTCGTCCGGTCCGCGCGTGCCCTCGGTCCACGGGAACCAGCGTTCCAGGAGATCGCGGTTCGCCTCGACCAGGTCGTACAGCGCCTCGGCGTCGCGCCGCTCGTACAGGCGCAACGCCAGGTCGTCGTCGATCGCCACGGCGAACATCAGGCGAGGGGCTGCCGATGGCCGGCGGCGTAACGGCCGGTGACGTGGTGCTCCAGCTGACGCTCGATGTCGCCCAGCAGGCTCGACGCGCCGAAGCGGAACAGCTCCGGCGTCAGCCAGGCGTCCCCCAGCTCGTCCTTGATCAGCGCCAGCCAGGCCAGCGCCTCCTTGGCGGCACGGATCCCGCCGGCCGGCTTGAACCCGACCTTCGCGCCGGTGCGGTGATGGTAGTGACGCACCGCGCGAGCCATGGTGAGGCCCACCTCCAGGGTGGCGTTGACGGGCTCCTTGCCGGTGCTGGTCTTGACGAAGTCGGCGCCCGCCATCATGGCGACCATCGACGCCTTGTGCACCTCCTGCAGCGTGCCCAGCTCGCCGGTCGCCAGGATCACCTTCAGGTGCGCCTCGCCTACGGCGCCTCGGAAGGTCGCGACCTCGTCGTACAGCGCCTCGTAGCGTCCGGTCAGCACGTGCTCGCGCGTGATGACGACGTCGATCTCGGCGGCGCCCTGCTGCACGGCCCAGGCCACCTCGGCGGTGCGCTGCGCCATGGGCATCAGGCCGCTCGGGAAGCCGGACGCCACCGACGCGACCGGGATCCCCGAGCCGGCCAGCGCGGCGACGGCGTGGGGAACCATGGTCGGGTAGACGCACACGGCGCCGGTCGTGATGCCGGCGTCCCCCATGCCGAGGGCCTCGAGCAGGTCCTGGCGCACCGGCTGGCGCGCCTTGGCGCACAGGCGCCGCACGCGACCGGCGGTGTCGTCGCCGGCCAAGGTGGTGAGGTCGATCATCGTCACGGCCTTCAGCAGCCACGCCGCTTGCCACGCCTTCTTGACGCTGCGCCTGGCCGGCAGCGTCGCTGCGCGGCGCTGGCTGGCCGAGCGGTTGACGCGTGCGTCCTCGAACCAACCGGGGTCGAACGGCACGCCGACGTTGCGCACCTCGGCGCTCTCGGCTTGCCGGGATCGTGTCTGGGTCATCGGGTACCGCCTCCGAACGGGGAGTTGCCGAGAGCATACCGCCGAGCGAGGCTAGACTGGACGGCGCATGCCGACCCTCGTCCCAGACGACCTCACAGGCGCCTACCGGCGGGAGGGCCTCGAGCCCACGCTTCGTCACCTGGTGCGCGAGAGTCGCCAGACGTCCGCGCCCCTTTCGCTGGCGATGGTCGACGTGGACCACTTCAAGACGCTCAACGACGGGTTCGGGCACAGCGTGGGCGACCGGGTCCTCCGCGACGTGGGCCAGCGACTTCGGTCCGCGCTTCGCGACGAGGATCTGGTGTTCCGGTACGGGGGCGACGAGTTCGTCGTCCTGCTGCCCGCGACCTCCCTGGAGGACGCGGCGGCGGTGCTGGAGCGGGTGCGCGGACGGGTCCGCGACCGCGCCATCGACGCCGGACCGGAGGTTCGCGTCCACCTCAGCGTCGGCGTCGCCTGCAGCGACGACGTCGTGAGCGAAGGCGTGCCGGCCAGCCTGTTCGACCGGGCCGACGCCCGCCTGCTCCGCGCCAAGCGGCGGGGCCGTGACAGGCTCGTCTGCGACGACGGCAACGACGCGCCAGGCGCGCTCCCGCACGTCCGTCTGCTGGGGCGCGACGCCGTCGTGGCGAGGATCGAGGCGTACCTGGACCGACCCCGCGAGGCCGCCTCCTCGGCCGGCGCGCTGCGGCTGGTGGGGCCTGCGGGCGTGGGCTTCACGCGCCTTCTGGACGAGGCGGCCACGCGAGCGGAGCTGCGTGGCCGCTCGGTGCGGCGCGTGAACGGCTCGGCGGCGCGGGAGGGCGTGCACCTCGGCGCGCTCGACGGCTCGCTGGTGCCGGATCGCCTCGCTCCTGATCGTTTCGAGCGGGACGCGACCGAGGACCGGGTGCTCGCGGCTCTCCGCGACGAAGCGGAGGGGTCCGGACTGCTGCTGCTGGTCGAGGGAGGCGAGCGGCTCGACGCGGCCAGCAAGGCGGTGCTCGCCGAGGTCGCCGCTCGACCCGGATCGTGGGCGATCGAGGCGTGCCCGGACGGCGCGCGGGCGGCCTTGCCGGCCGGCGAGCTGGCCGAGGTCGCGCCGCTGTCGCCCCGGCAGTCGGAGGCGTGGCTGCGGGCGCTGTTGGGCGGCAGCGTCAGCGACCAGGTGCGCGAGGCCGCCGCGCGCGTCGGCGCGGGCTTGCCCGGACCGACGGCCCGCTGGCTGCGACGCGGCCGCCGCAGCGGTGCGCTGGTCGAGAGCCCCGACGGCTGGTCGTGGGACGAGGATCGAGAGCCGCTGGATCCGTCCCCTGACCGTACGGCGTACGAGGTGCGCGTTCCGCGTTGGGAGACGCCGCTGATCGGCCGCACGACCCTGCTGGAGCGACTCCGTGTCGAGCTGGTCCAGGAGCGCCTCGTCGTGCTGACCGGCCCCGGCGGAATCGGCAAGTCCCGCCTGGCCGCGCAGCTCGCGCACGAGCTGGCGGCCAGCGCGCCGGGCGGGACCGACTGGGTGGACCTGAGGTCGGTGACGCGCGGCGCCGAGCTGGTGCCCACGATCGCCCGCTCGCTGGGGCTCGCGCCCGTCACGGGGGCGCCGGCCCTGGGCCGGCGATTGGGCCACGACCGACGGCGCATCGTGCTGGACGACGCCGACCGCATCGCCGGCGAGCCCGGCGCGGTCAGCGAGCTGCTCGCGGCCGCACCCGGCCTGACGCTGCTGGTCACCTCGCGTCGGCCCCTGCGGCTCGACGCCGAGCACGTCGTCGAGGTGGACGGCCTGACCGACCGCGATCAGGCGGCCACGCTCCTGCGTCGGCGCATGCATCGCGCCGGGGGCGCGACCGCTCCGCTGGACGACGATACGGAAGCCGCCCTGCTGGACCATCTCGGCGGCAGCCCGCTGGCGATCGAGCTGGCCGCGGCGTGGACGCGCATCCTCGCTCCCCCGGACCTGGTAGCGGCGCTGCAGCGTAGGCCCGGACTGCTGGGCGAGGCGCCCGGCCTGCGCTCGCGCGCGGCCCGGACGATCGACCTCACGAGCGAGCTGATGTCCGCGGCCGAGCGCGAGGCGGTCGGCACCCTGGCGCTCCTCGACGACGGATTCGAGGCCGAGGAGGCGCGCCGGGCGGTGGACGCGTCCTCGTTCCTGCTGCTGGCGCTCCTCGACCGCGCCCTGCTTCGCCGCGACGGCGCGCGCTACCGCATGCACGCCCTGATCGCCGAGCGGTTCGCGGCCGGGCTGTCCGATCCGGCACGCGCCCGTCAGAAGGTGGCCGCGGCGTACGCCGCGCTGGCCGAGCGCCTGGACGCGCTCGAGGGCGACGAGCGTTCGGGAGCGGGATTCAGGCGCGTGGACGCCGAGCTCCAGAACCTGCGCCTGGCGTGGGCCGCGTCGCTGGAGCCGCCGCGACCGGAGAGGCTGTGGCCGCTGGCGCGGCTGCTGCGCGGCTACTTCGACGTGCGCGGGCGGGCGCGCGACGGGCTCGAGACGTTCGGCGCCGCGGACGAGGCGCTCGCATCGAGCGACGACGCCGAGCTGCGCGCCTGGATCCGCGAGTCGGTCGGGTTGTTCGAGCTCCAGCACGGTCGGCTGGCCGAGGCGCGGCGAGCGGTCGAGGAGGCGCTCGCGCTGCTGGACGGCGGGCCGCCGACGGCGACCGAGGCGATGGCCCGCAACACGCTCGGGATCGTGCTCGCGACGGAGGGCGACACGGCAGGGGCGCACGCCGCGCTGGCCGCATCGGCCTCGCTTCGTCACGCGCTCGGGGACGCCGTGGGCGAGGCGCAAGCGCACGGAAACATCGCGATCCTGGCGGAGCACGCCGGCGACGAGGCTCGGGCGCGGGCAGCGCTACGTGAATCGGCCCAGGCGTACCTCGCCGTCGATCACGCCAGTGGACGCGCCCTGGCGTTGGCCCGCCTCGCGGGCGTGGAGCGTCGCTACGACGACGGTCGCCCCGCCGCCGTGCGCGCGGCGTCCGCGTTGGCCCTGGCGGACGAGGCGTCCGCGGTCGCCGACGCCATCGGCTTCGTGGCGGGAAGCCAAGCGGCCGAGCGCCAGGCCGCTCTCGCCCTGCTGAGCGCCGGTCGCGCCGACGAGGCCGTTCCCCGGGCCCAGGCTTCGTATCGGGCCGCGCGTCGCCTGCAGAGCGGCGGTCAGGAACGCGCCAGCCTGCTGCTGCGCGCCCGAGCGTTCACAGCGGCCGGCCAGCTGAACGACGCCCGCAGCGACCTCGAACGTCTCGACGCGGACCCGCGCGAGGACGACCGGGCCGAGCGTCTGTTGGCGCTGGCCGACCTGGCGCTGGCCGAAGGACGGCTCGCGGCAGCGGGACGCGCGCTGGGCGCCGTCGTCGCGCTCGGACCGTCCGACTCCGACGCCGAGCGCTCGATCTGGCAGTCGTCCTCGCTGGCCGCGTGGGAGGCGGCGCTCAGCGGACATGCCGACGCGGAGGAGGCCCGGCGATCGTTCGACGCCGGGCGTCTCGACGGGATCGCGCCCGCCTCGCGTGCACGGTCCGAACGACGCGGCTCGGACCCCTGACCGCACCGTGCTAGCCTCCGCCCCATGAGCGACGTTGGCGACATCCGCGTGCTGGCCGGCGGGCGTTTGGCGGGGAGGCCTCCCTCGACCGACGCCGTGGTGATCGAGGGTGACCGGATCCACCAGGTCGGGCGCTGGGCCGAGCTGAAGGGCGACGTCCCCGCGGGCGCGGAGGTGGTGGACCTGGCCGGCGCGACGATCCTGCCCGGCCTGGGCGACGCTCACGTGCACATGACCGCCACCGGCTTCCTCGAGACCGCCTTGGACGGCACCGACGCGACCGAGGTGGGCGAGATCCTGATGGCGGTCCGAGCCGCCACCCGGACCACGCCGCCCGGCGAGATGGTGCTGGGCCTGCGGATCGAGCCGGACGACCTGCGCGAGGGGCGTCCGCCGAGCCTCGCGGAGCTGGACGCCGTCGCGCCGGATCACCCGGTCTACCTGCGTCACGTCACCGGCCACGCCTCGTACGCGAACAGCGCGGCGCTGACGTTCCTGGACTTCCATCCGGGGCGCAACGGCGTCGAGCTCGACGAGACGACCGGCGCGCCGACCGGACGGCTGGTGGGCCCGGCGACGCAGGACGCCACGCACCGCGCCTACGCCGCGTACAGCCGCCAGGTGGGGTACGAGACGGCGTTGCGCGCCGCCGCGGACCGGGCTGCGCGCGCGGGCTGCACCGTCCTCCATGCGCTGGACGATCTGGACGCGGTCCGCACGCTGCTGGCGATCGAGGACGACCTGCCGATCCGCACGGTGGCCTACCCGCAGACGTTCGATCTGGACGCCGTGCGGGCGCTGGGCCTGAAGCGCATCGGCGGCTGTCACGCCTGCGCGCTGGACGGCGACGTGGACATGCGGACCGCCGCGCTGCTGGAGCCGTACGAGGGCCATCCGACCGAGTACGGCGAGCTCTACCACAACGACGGGACGCTGAAAGGATTCGTCCTGGCCGCGCACCACGCCGGCATGCAGCTGGCGTTCCACGCCGTCGGCGACGGTGCGGTCGAGCAGGCGCTGCGCATGTACGAGGCCGCGCAAGCCTCGGAATCGCGGCCCGACGCCCGCCATCGGATCGAGCACGCCCAGCTGGCCAGCGACGAGCAGCTGCTGCGGGCCCGCGCTGCCGGCGCGGTGCTGTCGCTGCAGCCGGCGTTCAACATGGTCTGGCCGCACGACACCTACGCGACGTCGTTCGGCCGGGCGCGGGCCGCCCGGGTGGACCCGCTGGCGTCGGCCGCGCGCGCCGGGCTGCCGCTGGCCGGCGGCAGCGACTCGACGGTGACCCAGCTGCGGCCCCTCGTCGGCGTGCACGCCGCCGTGAACCACAGCCGCTACGAAGAGCGCTTGGACGTGCCCGAGGCGCTGGCGCTGTTCTCGAGGGGCGTCGCGTACGCAGCGCACCACGACCGTCATCGCGGCCTCGTCGCGCCGGGGTTCGACGCCGACCTGACGATCGTGGACCGCGACCCGCTGGAGGTCGCCCCGAGCGAGCTGGCCTCGCTGGTGGTGCGCATGACGGTCGTTCGTGGCCAGACCGTGTTCGAAGGCTGACGCTCCGCGACGTGAACGGGACCGCGCGCTACAGTGAGGCGCACGCAAGCCGTTCCAGACACGCTCCCAGGAGGCTCTCATGCATCTCGCACGTTTCGCCCGGCGCCGCTACACGGAGGGACGCACCCCGCTCCAGCCGCTTTCCCGCCTCTCGGCCGCGCTGGGCGGCCCCGAAATCTGGATCAAGCGCGACGACCTGACCGGCCTGGGCGCCGGCGGCAACAAGACGCGGAAGCTCGAGTTCCTCGTCGCCGACGCGTTGGAGCAAGGCGCGGACATGCTGATCACGACCGGCGCTCCGCAGTCGAACCACTGTCGCCTGACGTTGGCGGCGGCGGCGAAGGAAGGCCTCCGTTGCCGCCTCCTGATCGAGGAGCGCGTCCCAGGCAGCTACGACGCCCACGACGTGGGCAACGCGCTGCTGTTCGAGCTGATGGGGGTGGACCAGATCGAGGTGGTACCGGCCGGGTCCGACCTGATGGCCGGGATGCAGCGCATGGCCGAGGTGGCCGAAGCGCAGGGCCGCAAGCCGTACCTGATCCCCGGCGGGGGCTCCAATGCGCTGGGCTCGCTGGGGTACGTCGCGTGCGCGGAAGAGACGCTGCAGCAGGCGTTCGAGGCGGGCGTGGCGTTCGACCACATCGTCTGCGCCAGCGGCTCCGGTGGCACCCACGCCGGCCTGCTGGCCGGGCTGCACGGCACGAACGCGAACGTGCCGCTGACCGGCATCAGCGTGCGCGCCGAGCGTGGGCCGCAGGAGGAGAAGATCTGGCGTCTGGCGCAGGCCGCCTGCGACCTCGCCGGCGTCCGCTCCGACGTTCCCGAGGAGGCGGTCGTCGTTCGGGACGACCAGGTCGGACCCGGCTACAGCCTGCCGACCGAAGCGATGCGCGACGCCGTTCAGCTGTTCGCGCGGACCGAGGCGATCCTGCTGGACCCGGTCTACACCGGCAAGACGGCGGCCGGCCTGATCGCGATGGTGGTGGACGGCTCGCTGAGCGACGATCAACGCGTGCTGTTCGTGCATACCGGCGGAAGCCCGGCGCTGCACGCCTATCCGGAGCAGGTGCGCTCACAGTGACGGGCCGGGTCGTCGGCGTGCTGGGAGGGATGGGGCCGGCGGCGACCTGGGACTTCTGCAGCAGGCTCACGGCGGCCACCCCCGCCACGAAGGACCAGGATCACCTGCGCGTCCTGGTGGACGCCGATCCGTCGGTTCCCGACCGCAACGCCGCGCTCGAGGGGCGCGGTCCGTCGCCCGGGCCGCGCCTCGCCGCGATGGCGCGCGGGCTGGAGCGCGCCGGCGCGGAGGTCCTGTGCATGCCGTGCAACGCGGCGCACGCCTTCGCGGACGACGTCCGCGACGCGACGGTCGTGCCGTTCGTCGACATGATCGAGGCGACCGTCGAGGCGACCATGAAGCGCGTGCCCGACGCGCGCCGCGTGGGCCTGCTGGCGACGACGGCGACCCTGGACGCCGGCCTGTACGAGCGGGTGTTCAGGGAGCGCGGGGTCGAGGTGGTGATCCCCGCCCCTGCGCAGCGCGACGAGATGATGGCCGCGATCTACGCCGTGAAGACGGGCGAGCTGGGCCCCGCAACGCGTGCGGCGATGCGGCGGGCGGCCCAGGCCGCGGTCGCCGCGGGGGCCGAAGCTCTGGTCGCGGCGTGCACGGAGGTCCCGCTGGCGCTCACGCAGGAGGATCTCGAGGTGCCGCTGGTGGTGTCGAGCGAGGCGCTGGCCGTCGTCGTGGTCCGGATCGCGACGCGCACCGAACCGTAGCGCGCTGGACGCATTGCGTCCAAACTCCTTGACGATCGCGACGCGAGACGCTTAAACTCGCGGTGGGCCTCATGTTCATGCAGGATCGGAGACCGCCGTTGCCCGCACCCCGATACCTCCAGCTCGACACCGTCGACCGCCGCATCGTGGACCTGCTCCGCGACGACGGACGAATGGCGTTCCGCGAGATCGCGCGTCGCCTGGACGTATCCGAGTCGATGGTCCGCAAGCGGGTCGCCCGCCTGCTGCGGCAGGGCTGGATGAAGATCCAGGCGATCAGCGATCCGCTGCAGCTGGGCGTGCCGATTCTCGCGACCACCTACGCCCGCGTCCGCCCCGGTCAGGTGGAGGAGATCACCGACCGCATCGCCCGCCATCCGGCGGTCCGCTACGTCGCCCTCGGCGTCGGCAGCCACAACGTGGTCGTCGAATCCCTCCACGCCGACAACGGGGAGCTCCACGAGTTCCTCCAGGCCGAGCTGGGACGACCGGGGATCGTCACCAGCGAGACCATCCAAGTCGTGAAGATCAAGAAGAGCGTCTGGGACTGGGCGATCCCCGGTGAGCCCGAACCGGACGACGAGCTCGTTCTCGCAGGGAGGTCCGCATGACCCGATTCCGTCTCGTTCTCACGACCCTGGCGCTGAGCCTGCTGCTCGGCGCCGGCCTGGCGCAGGAGCGCGGAGGCACGCTCACCGCCGCCTGGGCGCAGAACCCCGTGGGCCTCGACCCGCACGCCACCAGCGCCTACTCCAGCTACCAGGTTCTCGGAAACGTGCTGGACACCCTCGTCGACTTCGACGACGATCAGAACCTGGTGCCCGCCCTGGCCGAGTCCTGGTCCGTCGACGACGCCGGCCTGGTCTGGACGTTCGAGCTTCGCGACGACGTGAAGTTCAGCAACGGGCGCGACTTCACCGCGGCCGACGTGAAGTACACCTACGACCGGATGCTGGATCCCGAGACCGCCAGCGGCAACGCCTGGCGCCTGGGCGCGGTCGAGTCGATCGACGTCGTGGACGACCACACCGTCACCATCACGCTGGGCTCGCCGAACACCGGCTTCCTCGGCAAGCTCGCGAGCGGCGCGCCCGTCGGCATCATCGCGCGCGAGTCGGTCGAGGACGGCAGCATCGACACCGCTCCCATCGGGACCGGCCCGTTCATGATCACCGACTACCAGCCCGGCACCCTGGTGATGCTGGAGCGCAACGATCTCCACTGGCGCACCGACGCCGACGGCACGCAGCTCCCCTACCTCGACGCGGTCGAGCTGCGCATCATCAGCGACGACAGCGTCCGCCGCAGCGCGCTGGTGACCGGCGACGTCGACTGGACCATCTCCATCCCGCCACAGTCGCTGCCCGAGCTCGAGGAGCGCGACGACGTCATCGTCGACCGCAGCGCCGCGCCGGCGTACTGGTACATCGGCGTCAACACCGAGCGCGAGCCGCTGGACGACGTGCGCGTGCGTCAGGCGATCAGCTACGCCCTGAACCGCGGCCAGATCACCGAGGCCGCCACCTTCGGCACCGGCGTTCCCACCCAGGATCCGATTCCCTCGGTCAGCGCCTGGGCGTTCGACTACGCTCCGTACGGTCAGGACCTCGAGAAGGCGCGTGCGCTGCTGGCCGAGGCCGGCGTCGAAGACGGCTTCGAGATGACGATCATGCCGACCACCGAGTACGAAGAGTCGATCCGCGCCGCGCAGGTGATTCAGGCGCAGCTCGCGCCGCTGGGCGATCTCCGTCGAGCTGGACACGCGTGAATGGGCCGACTGGCTGGACACGCAGGGCCAGGGGAACTACGACACGTTCGTGTGCAGCTGGAACGTCCTGCTCGACCCGGACGACTTCTACTACGCGCAGCACAAGACCGGCGAGGTGTTCAACTTCACCGGCTACAGCAACCCGACCGTCGACGAGCTGCTCGAAGAGGGCCGCGTGGTGGACGATTTCGACACCCGCTACGAGATCTACGAGCAGGTGAACCAGGAGATCGTGGACGACGCCCCCTACATCTACCTCTACAACCCCGGGAACATCCAGGCGTACCGGACGAACGTCGAGGGCTACACCGCCCGCGGCGACCAGACCATCCGGTTCGTCCGGACCTGGCTGGACTGACGTCGCTCGACCTCTCCCGGACGCGCGCTCCCGTGCGCGTCCGGGAGAGGTCCAGCGTCGACCCCACCGATGAATCTTCAGCTATGAGCCTCCGCTATCTTCTTCAGCGACTCGGGACGCTGGCGCTGGTCCTGTTCGGCGTCTCCGTCATCGCGTTCTCGATCCAGCCGCTCATTCCCGGCAGCCCGGCCCGTATCCGCCTGGGCGTCCAGGCCACCGACGAGAACATCGCCACCCTCGAGCGCCAGATGGGGCTCGACAGGCCGCTGGTGGTGCAGTACGTCGACTTGGGTCGGCGACATCGTCCTGCGCGGCGACTTCGGCGAGAGCCTGATCACGCGAACCTCGATCTCGGACGAGATCGCGCGCCGCCTGCCCGCCACCCTCGCCCTGGCCGGCCTGGCGCTGGTGATCGGTCTGATGATCGCCCTGCCGCTCGGGATCTTCTCGGCGCTCAGGCCGGGCGGCAAGCGCGACCTGGCGGCGTCGATCGTCAGCCAGGTCGGTGTCTCCGTGCCCGACTTCTGGATGGGCATCCTGCTGATCCTGCTGTTCGCCGAGACGCTCGGCTGGCTCCCCTCGTCCGGGTACGAGCCGCTGTCGCAAGGGTTCGTCCCCTGGTTCTCGCACATGATCCTGCCCGCGTTGACGGCCGGGCTGATCAGCGGATCGATCATGACCCGCTTCGTCCGCAGCGCGCTGCTCGAGGTGCTCGGTCAGGACTACGTCCGAACGGCGCGCGCGAAGGGCGTGGGCCCACGCGTGGTGCTGACGAAGCACGTTCTGCGCAACGCGGCGATCTCGATCGTGACGATCATCGGCTTGCAGATGGCGACGCTGCTCTCCTCCGTCGTCGTCGTCGAGATCATCTTCGCGTGGCCCGGCCTGGGCTCGCTGGCGCTCACCTCCACGCTGCAGCGCGACTACCCCGTGCTTCAGGCCGCCGTCCTGATGGCGGCGGTGGCGTTCACGGTGATCAACCTGCTGACCGACCTCTCCTACGTCCTCCTCGACCCCAGCGTCGAGGTCGCCTAGGGAATCCGATGACGACGCGAACCTCGACCGACCGTGGCGACCGGCTGGGCAAGCGCCCCGTCGTCGACTTCCTCCGTCGCTTCGTACGCCACCGGCTCGCCGTCCTGGGGGCCTTGATCATCGCGACCCTGGTGATCGTGGCGGCGTTCGGCCGCGCGCTGGCGCCGTACGACCCGTTGGGCATGGACTTCGGCGCGGTGTTCGCCCCTCCCGGTCCGGAGCACCTGTTCGGCACCGACGAGTTCGGGCGCGACATCTTCTCGCGCATCCTGTACGGGGCGCGCATCTCGCTGCAGGTCGCGTTCATCGCCGTCGGCATCAGCGGAACCCTGGGCGTGGCGCTCGGCCTGCTGGCCGGCTTCCTGGGAGGCTGGCTGGACGAGCTGGTGATGCGGTTCATGGACGTCCTGTTCGCGTTTCCCGCGGTGCTCCTGGCGATCACGATCATGGCGATCCTGGGCCGCGGCGTCGGCAACGCGATGATCGCGATCGCGATCGTGTACGTTCCGATCTTCGCGCGGGTGACGCGGGGAGCGGTGATCAGCGTTCGCGGCCGCGAGTTCGTCATCGCCGCCCGCGCGCTGGGAAAACGACCGTTGGGCGTGATGCTCCGGCACGTGCTGCCCAACGCGCTGGGCCCGATCATCGTGCAGACCTCGCTGAGCCTGGCGTTCGCGATCCTGGCCGAGGCCGCGCTGTCGTTCTTCGGTCTGGGCACGCAGCCGCCCGATCCCAGCTGGGGCCGCATGCTCTCGGAAGGCCGCGGCTTCCTCAGGCAGGCTCCCTGGATGGGCATCTTCCCCGGCCTGGCGATCATGGTGTCGGTGATGGGGTTCAACTTCCTGGGCGACGGCCTCCGCGATCTGCTGGACCCGCGGTCCACGCGTTCCTGAGGTGCACCGCGTCCAGCGGCCCGCCGCCGCGTTCCTGCTGGCGTTTTCGGGCCTGCTGGCCGAGCTGGCGTGGACCCGCATCACCGGCCTGCTGTTCTTCGGCGAGTCCGCGTTCCTGGTCGTGTCGTGGGCCGTCGCCGGCCTGTCGCTGGGCGCCGCGCTGGGGGCCGTCCGCCCCGGGCTCCTGCGCCGCCCGGTCAGCGCCGCCTCCGGCGTCGCCGCGGGCGCGGCGTCCGCGGCCGGCCTGGCGGTGGTGCTGCTCGCCGCGGGGCGCGGCGGGGTCGGCCTGGCGCTGGCGGCGATCGTCCCCAGCTTCGCCGCGTTCGGCCTGGCGCTGGCCGGCGTGTTCGCCGGCGATCCGCGCCACGCCCCGCGCATCTACGCCGCCGACCTGGCCGGCGCCGCCCTGGGCGCGATCGCCTCGCTCCCGGCGCTGAGCCTGCTGGGCGCGCCGGACGCGTTGCTGCTGGCCGCCGCCGGCGCTGCGGGCGCAGGTGTCGTGCTGGCGGCCGGAGCCGGGCGCGGGGCGCAGCCGGGAACGGTCGTCCGGGGGCAGGTGGCGGCAGGAACGGTGGCGGCGGGAACGGTCGCGGCGGCGCTGCTTCTCCTGGTCGCCGCGCCCGGTCCCGATGCCGATCCGCACCGCTGGGCGACCCCGAAGAGCATCGTGGCCGAGCTCGATCGCGGAGGGGAGCTGCTTCAGTCCCGCTGGGGCTCGGTCGGCCGGAGCGACCTGGTGCGGCGAGCCGACGGCGCCGAGGTGCTCTACCTGGACGGCGGCGCGGGGTCGCTCGTTCCGACGCCGGGCTCGGCGGAGCTGTGGCGCGGCGACCTCGGCCGGTTCGCGTTCGAGGCGTTGCAGCCGGAACGCGTCTTCGTCGTCGGCGGTGGCGCGGGGTTGGAGGCGGCGCACGCGCTGGAAACCGGCGCCCTCGAGGTCGTCGTGGCGGAGGTGAACCGGGCGGGCACCGCCCTGGCGCGCGAGCGACTGGCCGCCCTGCGTTCCGCCCAGGGGTCCGAGGACGGCCCGCCGGCGGACGCCCCGGGGGATCCGTTCAGCGACCCGCGGGTGCGCTGGGTGGGCGACGAGGCTCGCGCCGTCCTGCGCGCGTCGGGCGGCGGTTACGACCTGATCACGCTGTCGCAGGCGGTGACCCGGACGGCGGAGGCGCGCGGCCTGGCGTTGACGGAGAACGGGATCTATACCGTCGAGGCGACACGAGGCTGGCTGGCGTCGCTGGCCCCTGGCGGGGCCGTCGCCTACGAGCTGTACGACGAGCTGACACTGACCCGGGTGCTGACGACCGTCGGCACGGCCCTGGTCGAGATGGGCGCCGCCCGGGACGACGCGGCCGCGCTGGACCGGATGGTCCTGCTGCTCGACCCGATCGACCGTCCCGCCGACCCCGCTGTTGCTGGCGTTCCGGGACGCCCCGGACCGCGACGAGGTCGTGGCGATCGCACGCGCGGCGGAGGCTGGCGGCCTGGCGCTGCTGCACCTGCCCGGACTGCTCGAGAATCCGCCGTTGGACGAGATCGCCAGCGGACGCTCCAGCCTGGCGTCGCTGGTCGCGGCCAGCTCCGAGGTGGACATCTCCCCCACGCGGGACGACGCGCCGTTCTTCTGGTCGTTCGAGCCGCGGTCTTCCCGTTCGCTGCGACGCGCCGTGACCGGTCTGGCGGTGCTGACGGTCGTGCTGGCGTCGGCCCTGATCCTCGGCTGGCCGCGTTCCGCCCCTCCGTCCCGTGGAACACGGCCGGGCCTGGGCGTCGCGGCGCTGCTGGGCGCCAGCTTCCTGGCGCTCGAGATGGCGTTGCTGTCGCGCGCCGGGCTGCTCCTCGGCCATCCCGCGGCAGCGCTGGCGACGACGCTGGGAGCGCTCCTGGCGGGCGCGGGTATCGGTGCCGTCGGAAGTCGCCGAAGACCCGACGCGTGGCGCTCGGTGTCCGTCGCGGCCGCCGCGGCCGCGCTCGCCGCCGTGGCGTGGACGGTGGCCTGGCCCCCGATCGCGGCCGCCGTCGGCGGCGAGAGGGCGATCGTACGAACGTTGGCCGCGATCGCCGTGCTGACGCCGCTGGGCGTCGCGCTGGGCGCGCCGTTTCCGTTGCTGCTGCGCCGCTTGGGCGCCCTGCCCGCGGCCGACGCGAGCCCAGGCGCGAGCGCCAGGCACGCGGCCCGACGCGAACCCCGGCACGATCGCGCGGGCGTGGGCGCTGAACGGCGCGGGCTCGCTGCTCGGAGGCGTGGGCGCGATCGCGATCGCGCACCTCGCAGGCTTTCGGACCGTGGCACTGATCGCGATCGCAGGCTACGTCGCCGCCGCCGTCCTCGCCTTCACGATGCGCGATCGCGGCGCGTAGAACGACCCGCTCGAACCCGAGCGAGCGGCCCCGAACCGTGAAAGGTTCGGGGCCGCCGAAGGGCGAACGTCGTAGCGATCAGGGCGGCTACCAGCGGAACAGGCCGTCCCCTTCGATGCCGATCGTGAACCCGGCGTCGTCGTAGGGCGTGAGGAGGGTATCGCCGGTGCTGTAGCCCAGGCTCAGCCACAGCGAGTCGACGACTTCGATTCGGAACTCGGCGGTGAGCGACGCGTCGAACGCGCTCAGCGCCGGACGGGCGACCGCCTGGCCGTAGAGGACGGCGTCGGCGTCGCGCTCGAACAGGACGAGGGGCACGACGACCCCAGGCGCGGCTGGACCGCGAACGGCCTCAGGCGATCGCCCAGGCTCGTCTCCATCGGCAGATCGACGGCCGGAGCGCCAACGAGCCGACCGTCGCCGGCGACCAGCAGCCCCTCGACGTCCACTTGCACGCCGAAGCCGGCGTTGATGGTGGTGACACCGTCGGCGACGACGCCGTCGAGGTACCCGATGGCTCCGCTGGGAACGAGACGTCCTGCGTGCCGGCATCGACTCCGACGGTTCATCGCTGGTCGCGTCGCCGCTGGATCCGGACGCGTTCGCGTCGGGGTCGACCGTGTCCAGGTCGGCCCGGACGGCCGCACCGAAACGGCCCTCGACGGTGGGCGCCAGTCGCAGGTCGAGATCGACGGCGTACGCGATCGCTTCGTGCGCGCCGGCGATGGCGGCGAGCAGGTCGACGGTCGTGGCGTCGTCGGCCGGGAGGACGACGTCCAAGCCGATCTGGCCGTCGATTGCCTCGTCGCGGTAGCGAACCGCGAAGCCGGCTCGCCACTCGGTGCCCCCGTCCGTCAGGACGGCCGCGCCGTAGAGGTCGGCGTCGACCCCGTCGCCGAGCACGAAGGGAGCGTTCACGCCGAACCGTAGGCGGTTGCTGGACGTCTCGCCAGCGAGTTCGTAGGCGACCTCGAGCTCGACGCCGCCGATGGTGCGCGCGACGCCGACCTCGCCTTGCAGGTCGCCGCCTTCGAGCCGCGCGGTTCCCACGAGGGCGGCTCCGGCCACGTCGATCGAGGTGGACAGGGTGGTGAGGGGCGCCCCGCCACCGACGAGCGGTTGGTCGTGGCCGACGTCGATCCGCACCGGACCGATCTCGCCACCGACGCTCAAACCGGCACGCCACGCGGCGTCCCGCCAGTCGTACGAGGTGGCGGCTTCGACGTCGAGCGCGCCGGTCCGCCTCGCGACGTCCAACGTGGTGGTCGCGAGATCGGCCGATTGTTCGTGGCCGATCCCGATCGACCAGACGTCGGTCAGGCGGACGCCGACGCGAGCGTCGCCGGTCACGCCGTCGGCGGAGCGGTACCCGAGTCCGGTCTCGATCGCGACGGGGTCGAGGTCGAGCCGGACGCCGAGCGCCGCACGCTCGACGCCGCTGCCGATCATCGAGGCCGACAGGTCGGCGTCGCCGCCGTCCCAGTCGGTCGTGACCTTCAGCGCCGCCTCGAAGCGGTCGCCGTAGGACGCGCCGACCTCGACACGGGTCGCACCCAGGTCCACGTTCAAGCCGGCACCGGCGACGATGCCGTCGCGCGGGGCGCCCATGGGGACGTAGGTCACGGCGAGTTCGGGGCGCTCGCCGTCGGGGCCGAGGATGGCGACCGGGCCGATCAGGACGATCTCGGCGCCGTCCAGGACGTAGTCGACGCCCGGTTCGAGGCGGACGCGCTCGTCACCGCGCACCCGTTCGACGGCGAGACTGCCGCTGGCGGGGACCTCGGCCAACGTCACCCGGCGCAAGCCGGCGACATCGAAGCTTTCGCGCACGACGTCGCTGCGGACGACGCCGAGGTAGCCGGAGAGCGTCACGGCCTCGTCGGCGTCCACCTCGGCGCGGAACGCGGTCGCCGCGGGGCGCTCGCCGACGGCGGGCGCGGACAGGGCTCCGTAGCGGTACTCGACGCTCCAGCGGTCGTCGCGCACGATGAAGGCGATGCCGTCCTCGCTGGCAAGATCCTGCTCGAAACCGTCCTGGGGAACCAGGCGCCACGCTTCGGTCGGAACCTCCGCACGGTCGTACGGCATCAGCAGACTGGCGAAACCGGAGTCGGGCCGCCAGGCGACGCCCAACGCGCCTTCGAGGCGAACCCCGTCGAGCCGAGCATCGACGCGGGTGCGGACCTGAGCACCGAAGCTCGCGAATCCGGAGAACGGTGCGAGGCGGGCCGAGGCGTCGTACAGCGCGAGGTTGGGCGCACCGACCTCCTCAGCGGGCAGCAGGGCGAAGTCGACGACGTGCGGTCCGTAGCCGACGATGCGACGCGCGAAGCCGTCGATCGGGGCGAGGTCCGGCACGCTGCCGGGCAGCAGCGCGACGACGCGCACGTCGATGGGAACTTCGGCGAAGAGGTACCGACCCGCGCCGTCGCTGATCGCCGTCAGGCCGTCGGCGCGCGCGATCCGGGCCCCTTCGACGGGCAGGTCGCCGTCGCCGAAGCGGCCGTCCTCGTCGAGGTCCAGGAAGACCCGACCGAAGACCGCGCGATCGTCGTCGACGACCGCACGGACGTCCAGGATCACGACGAGGTCGAGCGTCATGGCGTCGCTGTAGACGACGCCGAACGGATCGACGATCCGCGCCACGACGTCGTAGCTGCCCGTCGCCAGGGCGTGCTCGTCCGGAACGACCAGCGTCCAGCGACCCGTCTCGGGATCGTGATCGAGGTGGCCGTCGCCGAGCTCGTAGGCTGACCCCGTCGAGCGTGACGGTGAAGACGTCGCCGGGACGCAGCTCCGCGGTGCCGGTGACGGTGGGGGTCGCGGTGCCGACCGTCGCCTGATCCACGGTCGGCGGGTTCGGCGCTGCGAGGCGCACGAGCAGTTCGTCCTCGGTCGCGTCCGACGTCGCGTTCCCGGCCGCCGTCGTGACGGTCACGACGACGTCGTAGAGGCCCTCCTCGAGGGCATGCTCGGTCGGAACGACGAGGCTCCAGCGACCGCTGGCGGCGTCGTAGTCGACCGCGCCCGAGGCGACGTCGTACAGGACGCCGTTCACCACGATCGTGAGCGTATCGCCGGCGAGGACCTCGGCCGTACCGCCGAGGACCGGCGTCGCGTCGTCGCTGACGAGCGGGTCGACCGTCGGCACGGCGGGCACGCGCGTGTCGACCACGATCTCGCCCGTTCCCTCGGCAGGGCCGGTGACGCCGTTGCCCGCCAGGTCGTAGGCGATGATCGTCACGTCGTAGGCGCCGCTGGCGAGCGCGTCCTCGGCCGGGATCGCGATCCTCCAGGTCCCGTCCGGATCGAGCTCCGCAGGATAGGTCGTGCCGGCGACGGTGACCTCGATCCGATCGGTGTCGCCCACGTCGTAGCCACCACCGAGGATCGGTGTCGGATCGGTCGTGAGGACCGGATCGAGGGTCGGCATCGCGGGGGGCACCGTGTCGACGACGATCGTGCGTTCGGTCGTGTCGCTGGCGTTGCCCGCCGGATCGTAGGTGGTGGCCTGGAGCACGTAGGTGCCGTCGGGGAGCGAGTCGTCGGCACTGCGGTCGACGCTCCACCCCTCTCCGTCCCGGTCGGCGATGGTGTCGAACACGACCTCGCCCGCATCGTCGACGAGGACGATCTGGACGTCCAGTCCGGAGCGGCCCGTGCCCTCGAAGAGGAGGGTCGGATCGTTGCTGACGAAGTCGCCATCGATGCCGCTGTCGTCCGAGATCGCGTCGATCGTCGGGGCGGCATCGGTCCCGCCGGTGATGACGATCGTCACGGTGGTCTCGGTCCCATCGGCGGCGATCAGCGGGAAGGTGTCGACGAGCTCCTCACCGTCGTCGAGGGCGTCGACGTCCGGGCTCGTCCCATCCAGCCGGTAGCTCCAGACGCCGGACGCGCCGACGGTGAAGGTGGCGTAGCCAGCGTCGCTGACCGTGGCGGTATCGACGGGCTCGAAGGCGTCGTCCGTTCCATCGACGTCGCTGGTCGCTGCGTCGCCGCCGACGACCTGAACGACCGCGTCCTCGTAGACGCTGCCGGACAGGTCGCCGGCGAAGACGGCGGGATCGTTGGCGCCGGTGATGGTGAAGGCGATTCGGGCGGGCGTGTCCGCTCCCTGCGGATCGCTGACCACCACGTCGAAGGGGACGACGGGGGTGGACCCGGCGGACACGGCGTCGATCGTCGCGGCATCGGGCGTGAAGGCGAAGTCCCCATCGGCGTTCAGGCTCAACGTGCCGTACGGGCTGGTGCCGTCCTGCCCGGTCGCGAACGACCAGGCCAGGTCGGTGACGAGATCGTCCTCGTCGACGTCGCTCGCCTCGAGCGTGCCCGTGATCGGGTCGAACGCGTCGGTGGCGGGCGTATCGACGTACCCGAAGTCGTACGTGCCGCTCACGACCGGGGCGTCGTCGACGCCGGTCACGGTGACGATCACGGTCGCGCTGCGCGCGCCGCTCTCGCCGTCGCTGACGGTGTAGACCATGCGGGTCTCGACGCTGTCACCGACGTCCAGCCGTTCGAAGTCGCCGTCGGGATCGAACGTCAGTTCGCCCGTGGACGCGATCAGGAAGGTGCCGCCGTCGCTGCCGGCCGTCGCGACACCCACGTTGGCGGCGGCGCCGTCGACGAGTTCGACGAACAGCGCGTCGCTGTCGAGAGCGGCGTCGTTGTCCAGCACGTCGGCTCCCGACAGGGCGGTGTCCTCGTCGGTCTCGTACAGGTCGTCGGTCGGTTCCGGACCGCGGTTCGAGACGGTCCAGGTGAACGTCTGCGTGGCGACGAGTCCGGACGCGTCGGTGCGCGTGATGGCGACCTCGTAGACGCCCCGGTCCACGCCGTCGCCGACCTGGCTCGCGGCGGGATCGATGGTGCCGGACACGAGGCCGGTCGTGGGATCGATGGAGAGCGAGCCGGGCGCTCCCGCCATCGCGTAGGAAACGGTGTCGGGCACGTCCACGTCGGTGAAGAACGTCGAGACGTCGAAGGACACCGGGCTTGCGTCGAGCCCATCCTGGTCGGGGATGGTCCCGACGGTCACCGGTGCGTCGTTGCTGCCGGTGATGACGATCGTGACCGTCGCCTCGGTACCGTCGGCGGTCCGGATCGGGAAGGTGTCGTTCAGGGTGGCGCCGGACGCCAAGGCGTCGACCGTAGGATCGGCGTCGTCCAGCACGTAGCTCCAGTCGCCCTCCGAGCCGACCGTGTACGTGCCGTAGCCGCCGGTGCTGGAGCTGAGGGTCGCGACGGCCTCGAAGGTCGTCGCGGAATCGACGTCGGACGCGACGGCGGTGCCGGTGGCGGTAGCCGACCCACGTGGACCGTCGGACTCGACACCGGCTTCGACGACGCCGCCGGTGAGATCGCCGGACACGTCGGCCGGATCGTTCGCGCCGGCGATGGTGATCGTCACCGTCTGGACCGCCGAGGCGTCGGACGCGGTGCCGGAGTCGTCGGTCGCGACGACGTCGTAGGCGAGGACGAGGGTGTCGCCCTCGTTCAGGTAGGTGAAGGTCGCCGCGGCGGGCTCGAACGTCCAGGTGGCCGTGCCCTCGACGCTGCCGGAGAGGACCACGTCGTCCGCGTCCACGACGAGCATCGGGAGCAGATCGTCCGTCGCGTCCAGCGTGCCGAGCGGGCCGCTGGTCGTGAGACCCGTCACGGCCACGCCGACCGTGTCGCTCAGGTCGACATCGCGGACGGTCAGGCTGCCGGTCGCGCGGAACGGCGTCGCGTCCTCGGCGAGCGTGGCCACGTCGGAATCGCCGCTCTGGAGGGCGATCTCGGGCGCGTCGTTCACGCCGGTCACGGTGACGGTCAGGCTGGCCGTGTCGCTGCCGCCCTCGTCGTCCGTGATCGTGTAGCCGACGGCCGTGTCGACCGACTCGCCATCGGCGAGGTACTGCAGGGCCGAGCCGGGGGCGACGGCGTAGCTACCGTCGGAGGCGAGGACGAACGAGCCGAGCTCCGAGCCGGTCACGGTGCGGCTTCCGCCGTCCGTGATCGCCAAGCCGGAGACGGCCGAGACGCGCAGGGCGTCGCCGTCGACGTCGCTGGCATGGGCGGCGGTCAGCAGGCCGCCGGCGGCGTCGACGCTCAGAACCGTGTCCTCGTCGGTCGTATCGGACACGGGCGTCGCGGTCGGCGCGGGGTTGCGGATCGTCCAAGCGAACGTCTGCGACGTCGACGCGCGCACGTCGTCGACGTCCGCGTCGGACGGGTCGCGGTCGTAGGCGGTGATGGTAACGGCGTAGGCACCGTCGCTGTCCGGACCACCTTGGCTGGCGCTGCCGTCCACGGTGCCGGTGACGACGCCCGTAGCTGGGTCGATGGCCAGGCCCGCCGGCGCGTCGGAGAGGGCGAAGGTCAGCACGTCGCGCGCGTCCGGATCGGCGAAGCCGCCGGACGGGTCGACGGACACGACCTCCGCGTCGTCGGACGTGCGCGGGGCGAGGACGGTGCTGGTGGGCGGGCTGTTGGCGCCCGTCAGCGTCAGGGTCACGTCCACGGTCGCCGTGCCGCTGGCCTCGTCGCTGTGGAGGACGGTGTAGACGACCTCGATCGTCTCGCCCTCGCCCAGCTCGCGCAGGGCGGCGTCGGCGATGGCGAAGGTCCAGCCGGTCGTGCCGGCGTTGGCGCGGCTGTCGACGCCATCGCCGCTCAACCTGAGCGCGGTATTCAGGACGGCGTCGGTCAGGCCGGTCGGAACGATCGCGGCGCCTTGCGGCGTCACAGCGCTCACGGCCACGGTTGCCAGCGAGCCGTCGGTCGCGTCGATGTCGCCGAAGATCACGGCGCCGGTGGCGGTCAGCTCGCCGCCCACGACGTCCACGCCTTCGGTGACCGTGCCGGTCAGGGTCGAACCGAGTCCGTTCACCTCGGGCGCGTCGTTGACGCCGTTCAAAGTGATCGTGACGGTCTGCGCCGTGGCGCTCGCACCGTCGTCGACCTCGATCTCGTAGGCGACCTCGACGGCATCGCCGGCAGCGAGGAACTGCAGCAGCTCGTTCGCCAGCGTGAAGGTCCAGTCGATCGTGCCGGCGTTCACGGCATCGGAGTCGGCGCCAGGGCCGGACAGCGTGAGCGGTCCTGCCGCGATCGCCAGGGCGTCCGCCAGCTCGGTCGGCAGGCTCACGCCGGCGCTCGGGGTGATGGAGAGCAGGTTCGTGACCGACGCGGTCGGCGCGTCGGCCGCATCGGGATCGGCGAAGGAGAGGTCTCCGGAGGCGGACACGACCGTGGCGTCCGCCGGATCGGTCACGTCCTCCGTGACAGAGCCGGTGACGACGCCCGGCGTGACGATCGGGGCCACGTTGCCGCCTTGGAGGGTAACCGTGACGGTCTGGTCGGCCGTGGCCGTACCGTCGTCGAGTCGGACGACGTACGTGAGGACGAGGCTCTCGCCCGCGTCGAGGTACGCGAAGGCGTCGGCGGAGGCCGTGAACGTCCAGGTGACCGTGCCGGTCGTCGCACCGTCGGCCACGCCTCCGGTCGCCACCATGAGGGCTCGCAGCTCCTCGGTGTCCAAGGTCGAGCCATCGGTCACCGATCCGGCTTCGACCGTGACTGCCGCGATGGACGCGCTCACGACGTCGCTGCGGTCGAGGTCGGCGGCGGCCAGCGTGCCGGTATCGGACAGGACCTCACCGCTCTCGCTCAACGTCGTCGAGGTGGGCCCCTCGCTCCAGGTCGGCGCGTCGTTCGCGCCGGTCACGGTGATGGTGACGTCCTGCGTCACGGTCACGCCCTGCGTGTCGCGCGCGCCGAGGCGGTAGAGGAGGTCGATCGCTTCGCCCGACGCCAGGCGGCGGAAGGTCTCCGCGCCCGGATCGAACGTCCAGGTCGCCGTACCGGTCGTGGCGCCGGCCGTGACGACGGTCGCGTCGGTCGGACCGGAGGCGGTGAACATCGACGCCAGGTCGACGTCGCTCCAGCCGACGGATGCGCCGCTGCCGGTCACGCTGACCAGCGTGGCGGTCGCGTCGACCACGACGGTGTCGCCCAGGTCGACGTCGGTGAGAGTCAGGGTGCCCTGCTGGGTCGCAGGGACCGTTCCCTGCGACAGCGTCGCGGTCGCCGAGTCGGTTCCGACGACGCTGAACGTCGGGGCGTCGTTGGCGCCGGTGATCGTGACGGTCACGATCTGCGCGGCGCTCGTGGCTCCGTCGCCGATCGTGACGCGGTAGCGCTCGACGATGGTCTGGTTGGCGGTCAGGTCCTGCACGTCCGCGTTGGCGACGGCGTAGCTCCAGTCGGCTTCGCCGGTGGCACCATCGGCCGCGGCCACGCGCGGCGTGGCGTCGGCGGCGAACGTTCCAAGCTGGGTTCCGCTAGCCGCCGTGCTGTCGATGAACTCGGTCGCGACGGTATGCGCATCGCTCCCGTCGGCATCGCCGAAGGTCAACGTGCCGGCGTCGGTCAGGTCGCCGCTGCCGTCGACGGCGACGTCCTCGGTCAGTGCGGAGGTCACGTCGCCGCCGGTGATGACGGGCGCGACGTTGCTGCCGGTGATCACGATCGTGACGGGCACCGTGGCCGAGGTCGCCGGGGTCGGCGTCGCGTCGTCGCTCACCAGCACGTCGTAGACCACGGTCAGCGTCTCGCCTGCAGCGAGGTACCCGAGTTCAGCGGTGCCGGCGCTCCAGGTCCAGGAGACAGTGCCGGTCGTCGCGCCCGCGGGCACGACGGGCTCGAAGGCGACGTCGAGCATCGCTGCGAGCGCCTCGTCGGACGGCTGCGCGCCCGCGGAGGCCACGTCGCTCGTTCCGTCGTTCTGCACGGCGCTGGCGAGCGTGGCGGACACCGTGACGACGTCCGCGACGTCGACGTCCGCAGCGCTCAGGCTGCCGCTCGCATCGAGGGCGTCCACGCCCTCCTGCAGGGTCGCGCCGTCGCTGTCCCCGGTGCCGACGCTCAGCGTCGGGGCGTCGTTGGAGCCCGTCAGCGTGATGGTCACGCGCACGACGGCGCCGCCGCCCTCGCCGTCGTCGACGAGAACGTCGTAGCGCTCGACGATCTGCTGACCGCCACGCAGGAACTGGAGGTCAGCGTTCGCCACGTCGTACGTCCAGGTGGCGACGCCAATCGCGCCGCCGGTCGCGGCCGTCGGTGACGGTCGCGTCCAACGTTCCGAAGGCGGCCCCGCCAGCCGCGCTGGTGTCGACGAAGCTCGCCGCCGCCGTGTGCGCGTCCGTGAGATCCAGGTCGGTCAGGTCGATCGTGCCGGTCGCGGACAGGCCGCCGTCGATCACTGCGCCGTCCTCGCTGACGGCTCCGGTCGGGTCGGCCGAGGCGGCGTCAGGCGCGTCGTTGGCGCCGCGCACCACGAAGATCAGCGTCGCCGTCGCGTCGTCGGCACTCGTTCCGTCGCTGACGGCGGCCGGGATGGAGATCGTCAGGGTTTCGCCGGCGGCCAGGAAGTCGAGATCGACGGCGCTCGGCGCGTAGCTCGCCGCGAAGGCGAAGTCGCCCCCGGTGGTGGTCGCCTCGGTCGGATCGAAGGTGACGACGCCGTCCGCCGCGAGCGGCGCGAGGGCCGTCTCGGCGTCCGCGTCCAGGGCGCCACCGGACCAGGTGATCGTGGCGCTGGCGAGATCGACGCTCGGTGTCGCCGTGTCGCCGACGTCCGCGTCCGTCACGGCGAAGGGAACGGTGTCGGACAGCGCTTGCGCGCTGGCGTCGGCCGCCTCGTCGATGACGGTGGGCTGGATCGCGAGGGTCGGGGCGTCGTTGGTGCCGGTGACGGTGATCGTCAGCGACGCTGCGTCGGCCCCGCCCTCGTCGTCGGTGAGGGTGAACGGGAGGCTGGTCGGCGCTTGCTCGTTCGTACGCAGCGCATCGAAGTCCGTACCAGGGTCGAAGGCGTACGTGCCGTCCGACCGCACGGTGAAGGTGCCGCCGTCGCTGCCGGCGACGATGACGTCGGACCCGTCGGCGATCGTGGCGCCCGCCGCGATCGAAACGCGCAGCGCGTCGCCGTCGGCGTCGGTCGCGCCGCTCAGCAGCGCTCCGGCAGTCTCCGCCGCCAGGATGGCGGCGTTCTCGGCCGTGGCGCCGGCCACATCGCTCGCGACCGGCACGGTGTTCACGAACACCAGCGTGAAGGCGTCGCTGACGGCGTCACCATCGGCATCGGTCGCCGTAACGGTCACCGTGAAGACACCGCGGGTCGTGTTCACGCCGTCGATCGTCTGTTGGCTGGCGTCGGCGGGAACGGTGGCCACGCCGTCGAGCTCGAGCGTGCCGGCCGTCGTCATGGTCAGCCACGCCGGCAGCCCTTCGGCGGTGAAGCTCAAGGCGTCGCCGTCGGCTGCCGTGAAGCTCCCGCTCACGGCCAGCGAGAAGCCGGCGGTTCCGTCCTCGACCGACCGATCGGCGATCGGCGTGACGACGGTCGGTCCGACGTTCGTGACGGTCCACTGGAAGCTGGTCGTCACGGTCAGGCCGCCGGCGTCCGTCGCCGTGACGTCGATGCTGTACGGGCTGCCCGCCGACGCGCCGGACGCGATCGTGCCATCGATCAGGCCGGTGTCGGACAGCGTGAGCCCGTTGGGGAGCGTGCCCGCCGTGACGGCGTAGCTGTGGGTGTCCCCCATGTCGACGTCGCCGAAGAACGGCGCGACGTCAAGGTTGGCGGCGGCGCCGTCGACGCTCGCCTGGTCGGCGATCGTGCCTGCGGTCGGGGCGTCGTTCGCGCCCGTGATGGTGACCGCGACGGTCGCCTCGGTGCCGTCCTCGGACCGGACGACGAAACTGTCGGTGAGGGTGTCGCCTGCCGCCAGCGCGTCGACCGTTCGGTTCGCGTCGTCCAGCGTGTAGGTCCAGGCGCCGGCCGCGTCGACCGTGTAGCCGCCGTAGCCGTTGGCGCTGGCCGCGTCGGTCGTGACGGCCTGGAAGGCGTCGTCCGTCCCGTCGGCGTCGCTGGACGTGAAGGCGCCGCTGGCCGTCACGTCTCCGGGCGTGCCGTTGGCGGTGCCGCCGGCCTCGGTGACGCTGGTGTCGGGCGTGCCTTGCGGCGTGATGACCGCCGCGTCGTTCGTACCTGCGATCCAGATCGTGACGGGGAACGACGCGAAGGAGCCCGCCCCGTCCGTCGCGCGCAGGCCGTAGGTGAGGGAGATCCGCTGGCCCTCGGCGAGGCCGTCGAAGGCTTCGGCTTCGCTGTCGAACGTCCATGTCAGCGTGCCGGTCGTCGTACCCGCACCGAGGTCGGAGGCGGCGCCCATCATCGCGAGCAGCGCCGTATCGTCCAATGCGCCGGGCAGCGTGCCGGTCGTCGCGACCGACGCGACGCTCGCATCGACCACGTCGGCCAGGTCCAGATCGCCGACGGTCAGGCTTCCCGTCGCGGTCAGCTCGGCGTCGGTATCGGTCAGGTCGGCCGTGCTGTCGTCCCCGCTCTCGCGGGTGAGGGTCGGAGCGTCGTTGCTACCGGCGATCGTGATCGTCGCGGTCGGCGCGTTCGACGCGGCGTTCGCGGCGCCCGAATCGTCGGTCGCGACGAGGTCGAAGGACAGGGTGATCGACTCGGACGCGGCGAGGAAGTCGAGGTCCTCGGTCGTCTCGAACGTCCAGCCGGCCAGGTCGCCGTCGATCGTCAGATCGGCCTCCAGGGCCGCCGTCAGCGCGGGCGGGAGCGTTCCGCCGCTCCAGGTCGCGTCGCCGTTGCTGCTCGCGGTGACCGAGGCCACGCCGTCGCCCGCATCGACGTCCGCGACCGACAACGTGCCGGTCGTGCGCAACGTCGCGCCGGCGTCCGCCTCCGCGATCGTGCCGCTGGCGTCGTCCAGCGTCAGGATCGGCGCGTCGTTGCTGCCGGTCAGGGTGATCGTGACCGTCTGCGTCGCGATCGGGTCCGCGGTGGCACCGTCGTCGATCGTGACCGTGTAGACCTGCGTGCGGACCTCGCTCTCCTGGAGCGTGTCCAGATCGGCCGCGTCGACGGTGAAGGTCCAGGCGACCGTGTCGGCGCCTTGCTCGATCGCGTCGAGCGTCAGGGCGCCCAGCGGGCTCGCGACCGTGCCACCGGATCCGTTCCCGACGGTCGCCGTGACGGTCGCCACGTGCGTATCGGTCGTGTCGACGTCCGCATAGCCGATCGTGCCGGCGTCGATCAGGGTGCCGTCGTTCTCGTCCGCCGCGCCGTCGGGCCGCTCCGTGGCGGCGCCAGTGGCGGTCGTGGTGCCGACGTCGATCGTCGGTGCGTCGTTGCTGCCCGTGATCGTGATCGTGACGGTCTGGTCCACGCTGCCGCTGGATCCGTCGGTGATCGTGACGGTGTAGACCTGCGTGCGGGTCTCGCCCTCGGCCAGATCGTCGATCGCGCCGTCGGAGACGGCGAAGGTCCAGCCCACGGTGTTGGCGGCCTGATCGACCGCCCCGAGCGTCAGAGCGCCAAAGGGGCTGGCCACCGTCTCGCCGGCGCCGTCCACGACCGATACGCCGACCTGCGCCGTGTGTGCGCCGTCGTCGTCGATGTCCGCGAAGGTGATCGTCCCGGTCGCGGCGAGTTCGGCGGTCGACTCGCCGCTGGCGCCGTCGGCCAGTTCGGTGACGCTGCCGGTCGCTTCGGTGGAACCGACGACGATCGTGGGCGGGTCGTTCTGGGACGTGACGGTGATGCCGACGGTGTCGCTGGAGGTCAGCGAGGTGACGCCGCCCTCCATCGCGCCGGTCGCGCCGCCGTCGTCGATGGTGACGGTGAGGGTCGTGTCGGTCGGCGTATCGCTGTCCGCCGTGTACGTCAGGGTCGCACCGCCGCTGCCGGCCAGGACCGCGTTCACGGAGCTCAGGGTGCCCTGCAGGGTCAGCGTGTCGCTGCCCGACCCCGTGATCAGGACGACGGTGCCGCCCGCGCCGGCGCTCAGCGTGCCGGTGTCGGCGCCCGTCGGGACCGAAAGGCTGACGGTCAGGTCGGAGGATCCCGCATCCACGTCGCCGACGACGATGGTGCCGGTCAGGTCCAGAGGCGTCTGCTCGCTGGCCTCGTACGCGACGCTCGGGACGGTGACGGTCGGGGCGTCGTTGACGGCCGTGACCGTCATGAGCACGGTCGCGACGTCCGTCAGGGCGCCTCCGGCGCCGGTGTTACCGAGGTCGTCGGTCGTGACGGTGAGCGTGAACGTTCCGTTCGCGTCCTGCGCGGGCGTGTAGACGACGGTGCTCAGAGCGGCGTTCACCTCGGCGGCGGTGCCGGTGAGGGTCACGCTGCCGGTGCCGTCGTCATCGACGGTGGCGTCGCTGCTGGTGTCGACGCTCAGCGTGCCACCGTCGACGGCGAGGACGACCTGGACCCGGTCGGTCGCACCGGGAACGTCGGTGTCGGCGACGTCGCCGACGGTGATGGCCGTACCGTTCGCCGGAGACAGGACGAGGGTCTCGTCCTCGACCAGGCTCTGGCCAGCGGGAACGCTGGTGGTGGGCTCGTCGTTGACGGCGGCGATCGTGAGCGGGATCTGCTGGGTCGCCACGTTGCCGGCATCGTCGGTGACGGTGACGGTGAAGGCATCGACGCCGTTGACGTCGGCGTTCGGCGTGTAGCTCCACACGCCGCTGAGGGTGTTGATCGTGGCGGCTCCGAGCGTCGGCTCGTCGCCTTCCTCGATGCGGAAGCCGGGCGTCTCGATGCCGTCGCCGGCGTCCGCGACGGTCAGGGTTCCGGTCGCGGTGGCGTCCTCGTTCAGCGTCGCGCTCGTGTCGCCGCCGAAGACGGTGGGATCGTCGACGGCCGTGATGGTCACGGTCACCGTCGCGGTCTCGGTCACGCTTCCGCTGGTCACGGTGTAGGTGTAGGCGTCGCTTCCGTTCGCATTCGGGTTCGGCTCGTAGCGGACGGTTCCCGCGCTAGCGTCGACGATCATTGTGGTGCCCAGCGTGCCTTGGGTGACGGACGTTAGCGTCGGGGTGCCTTCGAAGGTGTCGTTGCTCAGAAGGTTGGTGGTGACGGATCCGTCCTCGTCGACCGTCTGCGCGTCGTCCGCGATGTCGACACCGGGGGTGACGGTCACCTGGACGACGTGGGTCTCGCTGGTGCCGTCGCCGTCGGTGACGCTCACCGTGAACGCGTCGGCGCCGTTGAAGTCGGCGTCGGGCTGGTAGCTCCAGGCGCCGGTCGTCGCGTCGATCGAGGCGCTTCCGTGGATCGCCTGCACGGCGACGGCGAAGTCCAGCGGGTCGGCCAGGCCGTCCGCGTCGTCGGCGACGGTGAGCGTGCCGGCGACCTCCGTGTCCTCTGCGCCGCTGGCGCTGGTGTCGCCGCCGAACGTGGCGGGGTCGTCCACCGCGGTGATCGTGACGGTGACCGTGGCGGTCTCGATGACGTCCCCGCTGGTGACGGTGTAGGAGAAGGCGTCGGTGCCGTTGGCGTCGGGATCCGGCGTGTAGCGGATCGTGCCCGCGTCGGCATCCAGGATCGCGACGGTGCCGCTCGTTCCTTGCGTCACGGTGGTGATCCGCGGCGTCGCGTCGAAGGTATCGGCGGTGGCCCCGTTGGTGCCCGTGAGGAGGTTCGCGTCGATCGCGACGTCCTCGTCGCTGGTCAGGGCGTCCGCCGTGATGTCGGCGACGGCGGCGACCGTGAGCGTCGCCGCGTCGGTCGCGCTGGAGAAGGCGCTGGTCCCGCCGCGCACGCTCAGGTCGGCGTAGTCGCCGGCGGTGCCGCTGGTGGCGTCCCAACCGCCGAAGGTCAGCGCGGTCGTTCCGTTCCAATCGGCGTCGGGGAGAAAGCGGAGGGCGTCGGCACCGTGGAGCAGCAGGCCGCCGCCGGCGTTCGCGCCGCTGAAGTCGAACGCGGTCCAGGTCGTGCCGTCGGTCGTGTACTGCCACGTCCCGTGGGCGTCGTCGACGGCCGTGACGTAGATGCCGCCATCGACATCGCCGTCGAAATCGGCATCGAGATCGGTGACGCTGGTGGCGACCAGGCTCGCGACGGGGGTTCCACCGTTGGCGGCTTCGGCCACGTCCTCTAGGGCGCCGGTCAGCGTCGGTGTCGCGGAGACGTCGAGGGTCGGCGCGTCGTTGGTGCCGGTGATGGTGATGGTGACCGGCTGCGGGGTGGCGTCCGTCGCGGTGTAGGTGATCGTGTCCGTGACCACGTCGCCCGCGTCCAGCGCCTGGACGGCACCCTGATCGAGCGTGTAGGTCCAGGTCCCCGCGGAGAGGACGAACGCGCCGTAGCCGGCGTCGCCCGGCGTGGCGGCGACGTCCTCGAAGGAGGGAGCGTCATCCTCGTCGACGTCGGCGATGGCGACCGTTCCGGTCGAGGTGACCGGCGCGTCGCCGACGTCGCCTTCGGTCACCGCGCCGGTGAAGGTGCCGCTCACGAAGGGCACGTCGTCGCTGCCGCTGATGGCGAAGGTCGCCGTCACGGTCGCGGTGGCGCCGAGGTCATCGCGGACGCGCACGGAGAACGCGTCGTTGACGTCGTCGCCGGCGTCCAGCGCCTGCGTCGCCGCCGCATCGTCGTCCAGCGCGTAGCTCAGTTCACCGGTCGCGACCGTCAGCGTGGCGCTGCCGTAGTCGGTTCCCTTCCGGAAGGTCGTTCCGGAGTTCTCTGGGGATCCAGTCCTCGCCCACGAGCCAGACCACGTCGTACTGCATGCTGCCGTCGACGTCGCCTGCGGTCAGTGCGATCGTCGCCGCGTCGGTGCCGGGGTCGCCGTTGGCGACGCCGCCGGCCTCGACCAGGCCGGCGCTCGGCAGGCCGGCTTCGATCGTCGGCCCGTCGTTCGTGCCCGTGATGGTGATCGTGACCGTCTCGGTCGCCGACGTGGCGGTCCCGTCGTCGGCCGGTGAGGTCGTAGACGAGGGTGAGGGTCTCGCCGGCGGCGAGCAGGTCGAGGTCCGCGGCGATCTCGTAGGTCCAGGCGCTGGTGGTGGCGGAGAAGCCGGCCTCCAGAGCGGCGTCGAGGCCCGCGTCCAGCGTGCCGCCGGTGCGGCTCCACACGACGCCGCCGCTCAGGCTCGCGTCGATCGTGAGCGCGGCGTCGTCGACGTCGGCGACGCTCAACGTGCCGCTGGTGCTCAGCGTCGCGGTCCCGTCGCCTTCCACGAGCGCGCCGCTCGCATCGACGACGGTCAGGACGGGCGGATCGTTCGACGGTGATCACGGTCGCGCCGAGCGTGACCGTGTCGCTCGCGTAGACGGTACGTGCCTCCGTAGCTCGCGACGTTCACGCCTGTGGCGCCGTCGTACACGACGCCGCCGCTCTCGATCAGGCGAACCGTGAGGTCGGTCGTGGCCCCTTCGTAGTCGGCCGCGGGCAGGAAGCGCAGCTGCGCCGTCGCCGTCAGGGTGAGCGCCGAGGCGTCGGACAGGCCGGCCGGCACCGAGGTCCAGCTCGCGCCGGCGTCCAGGCTGTGCTGCCAGCGGCCCACGCCCACGTCGACCGGGTTGGCGGTGATCGCCACGCCCGCGAGCGTATCGGCGGTGCTGCCGCCCGCGTCGTCCGCGGCGTCGGAGAAGACGCCGGCACCGAACAGGTCGGCGAGCGTCTGGCCCGCCGGGTCGGCGGCGTCCTCGGTCACGTCGGCGGCGTCCACGCGGGACACCAGCGCGGTGGGCGCATCGTTGACGGACGTGACGTCGAAGGTGAGGGTGGACGGCGCGGCGTCGATAACCTGACCGCCGCTCGCGGTCGAGCCGTCGTCCTCGACCTGCACGGTGAAACTGGCGTAGCCGTCGCCGTTGGCGTCGGGCACCGGCGTGAAGACGAGCGTCACGAGGTCGGCGACCGCCACGCGGTCGTTCGCCTGGGCGGCGACGCCGTTCAGCGTCAGGCTTCCCGAGGCGGGCAGGCTGGCGATCGTCACGAACGCGAAGGCGTCGGCCGGATCGTCGTCGGGATCGGCGAAGCCGAAGTCGCTCGCGACGAACGTGTGGGCCTGATCCTCGAACACGTCGATCGTGGCGTCGGCGCCGCTCGGCGCGTCGCTGACCTGAGTCACGTCGATCGTCAGGGCGGAGGCCGCCGCGCTCCAATCCGTACCGTCGGACACGCGGAAGGTGAGCGTGGCGTATTCGGCGCCGTTCTCGTTCGTAGCGGCGGTGAAGCGCAGCCGACCGTTCGCGAGCTCGGTCGCGTCGATCTCTTCGGCCGCGGCGACCGTGATCCAGGTCGTCCCGTCGTCGCTGCGCTCCAGCGTTCCTGCCGTCGGAAGCGTGACGATGCGGATGGCCGCGAGGGGGCTGCCTTCGACGTCGGCGTAGCTGCCGAAGTCGTCGCTGGCGAGGGCGGTGGCCGTGTCTTCGAGGACGGTGACGGCGGCGTCGCTGGTCGTGGGCGCATCGTTCACCGGGGTGACGTCGGCCCCGACCGTGACGGCGTCCAGCGACCAGGCGCCGGTCGCGAGGTCGGCGTCGCCGTTCGCGGCGGCGGTCAGGTCGACCGTGATGGTCGGGTCGGCGGTCAGGGCCGCGCTGCCGTCGGCCAGGCGGATCGACAGGGCGCCCATCGCGCCGTTGGCGTCGGCGGCCGGCACGAAGCGCAGCTGCGTGGTCGCCGAGAGGATCAGCGCCGCGCCCTCCCCCAGTCCGGCGGTAGGAACGTCGGTCCAGCTCGCGCCGGCTCCGACCTGCCAGGTGCCTTCTACCGCCGTGGCGGCGTTGCCGACCAGGGCGACGTAGCTGAAGGGGGTGGCGGTCGAGTCGCCGCCGCTGGCGGTCTGATCGTCGGCGGCGTCGTCGTAGCGAGCACCGAGCAGGTCGAGGAAGGAGACCGGGCTGGTCGTGACGTCCTCGTCGGTCGTGAGCGTGACGGCGATCGCCGCGTCGACGTTCGGCCGGTCGTTGACCGGCGTGACGGTCAGGGCGACGTCGAGGGTCGCGACGTTGGCCGTGTCGCCGACGTTGTCGTCGGTGGCGCCGTCCTGGTCGGCGTTCTCGCCGGCGTCACCCAGGTCGGAGACGCTGAGCGTCAGCGTGTCGTTACCGTGGTAGTCGGCGGTCGGCTGGTAGCGCAGGGTATCGAGCGCGGCGTCGATCGTGGCGCGCGTGCCCGTGACGGTCATGCCGGCGGTCGCCGTTCGCGCCGGCGGCGAAGGTCAGGCCGGTCGCGTCTCCGAAGCTCAGCGTGCCGTGCGATACGCCGCACCGTCGCTTCGAGGTCGTAACCCACGATGTCGGGGTCGCTGACCGTGAAGGCTCCGACGCACGGTCGCCTGCGGCGTCCTCGGCGAGGGTGGCCGATGCCGGTCCGGTCAGGACCGGCGGATGGTTGACGCCGTCGACGGAGAAGGTCGCTTGCGCCGCGTCACTCAGGGCGCCGCCTCCGACGTCGCCCCCATCGTCGATGGTCGCCGCGAGGGTCTCGACACCGGAGAAGTCGACGTCGTTGTCGTAGATGAGGTTGTTCGGTTCGGTCAGAACGGCCTGCAGGTCGGCGACCGTGCCGGTCAGCGTCACGCTGCCCGTGATGTCTGCCGGCGACGTCGACGCCGGTCGTGTCGAAGAACCGCAGGCGCCCGTGCTGAACCGACAGCGTGAGCGTGGTGGCGCCGGTCTCGGCCGCCGCCCCGGCGTCGGGGTCGGCGACGAGGATGCCGGCGATGACGTACTCGACGTTCTTCGGTCGCGGGACCCAGCGGATCGGGCAGGGTGACGCTGGGCGCGTCGTTGACGGGCGTGACGGTGATGTCGACCGACACGGTGTCGGTGAGCGACGTCTCTCCGTCGACGGGCTGGCCGGCCTCGCCGAGGTCGTCGATCGTGGCCGTCAGCGCGATGGTCGGGTCGGGGCTGATCGCTGTCGGCGGTGTAGCTCAACGTCGCACCGCTCGTTGCCGGCGAGGAGGGCGGAGATCTCGGCGATCGTGCCGTCGACCTGGACGCTCTCTCGCTGCCGTCGCACCGTGATCGGTCGCGCCGGTCGTCCCGGCGTCGGCGGCGAGGGTGCCGCTGTGGTCGCCCGCCGGGATCGTGACGGTGAGGCGCACGTCGGCGCTCTCGGAGTCGGGATCGCCGACCGTGATGCCGGTGCCGTGCAGGTCCGTGGCGATCTGCTCGGTCGCGGCGTAGCCCGCTTCCGCGATCGTGACGGTGGGCGGGTCGTTGACGGCGGTGACGTTCACGCGTGACGACGTCGTCGCCGGTCAGGCTGCCGCCGCTGCCCTGCGCCGCGTCCACGTTGTCGTCGTCGAAGCGGTAGCGCAGATCGACCGAGGCGGGCGGCGTGTCGGAGGCGTTGGCGTACGTGACGGCGCTGGCCACCGCGTTCGCCTGTGCCGGCGTGGTGGTCGCGAGGAAGGTGATCGTGATCTCGCCGCCGTCGAGGACGTACGTGGCGACGTTCGTTGCGCCCACCTGCACGTCGGCTGCCTGTCCAGCGTGACGCCCGCGCCGAAGCCGAGGACGTCGGCGGCGTTCGCGGCGAAGCCGCTCGCGCCGTCGCTGCGGGCCACCGTGAGGGTGGCGCCTTCGAAGGTGTCCTCGTCGGTGACGGTGAGCTCGACGTCGTAGAGGGTGACGCTCGGGTCGACCGCCACGGGGGTGCCGAGCACGCCCGGCCGAGACCCTCGACGAAGGTGTTCGCCGAGGTGGCGTCGAGGTCGCGGACCTCGGGCCGCGTCGTTGACCGGGTCGACGGTCGTCGCCCAGCGTGACGGGGGTGGACCAGGTGCTGGCGTCGCCCAGGGCGAGCGCCGCGGTCAGGTCGCTGGACGCCGCGATGGCCTGCTCGGTGTCGGCCACGCGCACGGTGAGCGCGCCGGCGGCGCCGCTGGCGTTGGCGACGCTGGGCAGGAAGCGAAGGCTCGCGGTCGTCGGCGAGCACGAGGGCGGTCGCGTCCGCGGGCGCCGGGTCGTTCGCGATCGCGACCCAACCGCTGCCGGCGTCGTACTGCCAGATCCCCTTGCGTGTCCGGGTCGGCCGCGTTGCCGACGACCGCGATCCCGCCCAAGGCGGTGGAGGCGTCGGCGCCGCCGATGATGGCGGTCCGGTGGTCGCGGGCGTCGCCGTAGTCCAAGTACGCGGCCCCGCCCAGGTCGGCGACCGTCGTGCCGGCCGGATCCGTCTGGTCCTCGTCGATCGAGCGGAGCACGGCGTTCGTCGCCGTCGGACGGTCGTTGACGTTCGTAACCGTCACCGAGAGGGTGCGATCGGTCGCCGTCCAGGAACCGGTCCGGCAGGTCGGCGTCGCCGTTCTCGTTCAGGTTTTCGAGGTCGGTCGCGTCAGCGCTCGAGGCGAGCACCGCGTTGCCGTCGGCCAGTCGCACCTGCAGCGTGCCCGGCGTGCCGTGGAAGTCGGCGGCGGGCACGAAGCGCAGCAGCGCGCTCGACGGCACGACCAGCGCGCTCGTGACGGCGAGGCCGGACGTGGGCACGTCGATCCAGCTGGTGCCGGCGTCGCTGGACAGCAGCCAGGTGCCTTGCGCGGCGGTGTAGTCGGTCGAGCCGACCACCGCGAGGTACGATGAAGGCGGTCGACGTGTCGCCGCCGAGCACGGTCGCCGTGGCGTCGTCGGTCGGCGTCGGAGTACCCGACGGCCAGGCCCGAGAGCGCCACGCCGTCGGGCGTCGTGTCCTCCGTGACGTCCGCGAGGGCGACGTCGTCGCCGGCGGTCGGGCGATCGTTGACGGGCGTGACGTTGACGGCCACGGCGTCGCTGGTCGGTCGAGAACGGCGTGGTGCCTCCGGTGTCCGCGGCCGTCGCGTCGGCAGTGCCGCCGTTCGGTGCCGGCGCTGGCGTCCCAGGCCCGCAAGGTGAGCCCCTCGGTGAGGCTGCCGTGCCAGTCGGGATCGGGCTGGAAGAAGAGGCGCGTCGAGGCGTCCTCGAGAGCAGGCGCGCGCCGGTGTCGCTGGCCGTGAACGACGTCCAGGTGGCGCCGGCATCGGTGCTGAACCACCAGGTGCCCACGCTCGATTCGGTCGCGATCACGGCGACGCCGGTCGGGTCGGTCGGTGTCGACGTCGGCGATGCCGCCGGCCAGGGCGGACACGAGGGTGCCGACGTCGCCCGCCGGGGCCGCGTCGTCCTCGGTCTGGGCGAGGGCCAGCGCGGTGTCGCGAGCGTCGGCGCGTCGTTGACGCCGGTGATCGTGATCGTCACGTCCTGGGAGACGGCGCTGACCTCGTTGCCGTCGCTGGCCGTGCCGAACCCGGCGTCGTCGGTGACGGTGATGCGGTAGACGACGGTGACGGTCTCGCCGGCGGTCAGGTACTGAACGAGCGCGTTGTCGAGGGTGAAGTCCCAGGCCACGGTGGCGGCGTTGGCGGCGGGGGTCGTACCGTCGCCTGGCCCGTTGAGCACGAACGACGTGGCGAGGCTCTGCAACGCCGAGTGGAGATCCGTGGAGACCGATTGCGGCGCCGTCACCTCGGCCGACGACGAAGGCCGCGCCCGCGGTCGCCGTGTCGCTCTCGTTCGAGGTCGTCGACGTCGATCGAGCCCGCTCGCGGTCAGGTTCCCGCCCGTGAGCCCGGCGTCCTCGATGAGATCGGCGCTGACGGACGCGTTCGTGAGCTCGGGCGTGTCGTTGCGCCCCTCGATGGTGATCGTCACCACGCGGTCCGTGCTCACGGAGCCGTGCGCACCGGTGTCGGTCGCGCGCAGGGTGTACTCGAGGATCAGCGACTCGCCGGCGGCGAGGTCGTCGAAGGTCGCCGCGTCGGAATCGAACGACCAGGTGAAGTCGCCGCTGGCCTGCGCGTCGGCCAGGCGACGTCACGCCCGTGACCGACAGCAGGGCGGTGCGAGCACCGCCGGTGTCGTTCAGCAGCGCGGCGTCCAGGCCGGCCGTCGTGCTCTCCGCAGCCGATCTCGGAGCTCTGGACCATCCACCACGACGGCGTTGGTGACGTCGACGTCACCGAGGACCAGGGAGCCGCTGGCCGAGAGGCCCGACGGCGTCGGTCTCGACGATCGTGGCGGCGTCCTCCGTGCCGGTGATGGTGGGCGCGTCGGTTGGTGCCGTCGGTCGTGACGGTGAGCGTCGTCGTCGCCGTCGCAGGCGCGCCGGAACGACTGTCGGTGACGGTGTAGGTGAACACGTCATCGAGACTCTCGCCGTCGGCCAAGGCCTGCACGTCGCCATTGGACGCGGTCGACCGTGTAGGCGAAGCCACCGCCGGCAGCGAGCTGCAGGGCGCCGTACGTTCCGGTGACGCTCGTTGCGACCCCGGTCGTCGAGGGTCCGCTCTGGCTCCCGGCCGCCACGCCCTGCACCGCTCAGGACGTCCGCGAACTCGCCAGTCGCGGCGTCTGGATCCGTGTCGGCGCCGCTCGCGTCCGGCGAGCCGGCGATCACGTCGCCCGCCACGCTCGTCGCGTCCGTTGGCATGGTCGCGCCGACCGGTTCGTTCACGTTCGCCGTGTCGGCCTGCACGAGACCGGCAGACGGTTGATGATCACGACGATCGCGTCGGTGACGCTCAGCGCGCCACCGCCGCCTTGGTCCTGGCCGGTGCCGGCCGTGCCGCCGCCCGTGGCGTCGGAGTTGGCGTCATCGAACGTCACGTCGAGCGTCACGCGGTCGTACGCGAGCGCTCCCGGCGTGCGTCGCCCCGTTGGCGTACGTGATGGCCCGCAACGTCGCGTCGACGGCCGCCGACGTGGCGCTCCCGTCGAACGTGATCGCGAGCGTGCCGCCGGCGTTCGACACCGTGCCGATGGTGTCGCCCCGAGCACGACGTTGCCGCCCTCGAACGCCAAGCTGCCGCCGGCGCCGAACAGGTCGTCGCCGCTGGCGATCCCCTGCCGCTGGACCTCGAGCGTGGCGCCGTTCCAGTTCCCCGCGGGCGTGTCCGTCCCCTCGGGCAGGGCCTCGAGGTCCAGGTCGCCCACGTCGGCGTTCGCGTCGATGACGACGGGCGTACCGTCCTCGAACGTAGCTGTTCGCAGCGGTTTCGTCGAGGCCCGTGAGCGTCGGAGCGTCGTTGACGCCGACGACCGCGAAGGTCCCGGCGATCGGCGTCGCGTCGGTCGACGCGCTGCCCGTCCCGGTTCCGGTGTTCCCGCCGTCGTCCAGCGTGACGGTGACGGTGCGATCCGGGTACGCGCCGGCGAAGGTCGGGTTCTCGCTGGTGCTGGCGTACGTGAGCTGCCCGAGGAGGGCGGCCACGGCGGCTCCGGTCGCGTCGTTCGTGGTGAACGTCATGACGAGGTCCGCCCCGTCGCCCCCCGTGACCGTGCCGATCACGTCAGGACCGGCACCGTCGTCGTACGAGATGGTCGAGTCCGCGACGGTGATCCCACCCGCACCGCTGGCGACGCTCAGCACGTCCCCCGTTCGGTACGCGTCCAAGGCCACCGTCAGCGACCCACCGGCGAAGTGATCCGCGTCCAGGTCGGCGACGCTGGTACCGGTCAGGAACGTCAGGGGCGCGGCGCCCTCGGTGAAGGTGCCCTCGACCGTGGCCTCCGCATCGACCGGATCGTTGACGGGCACGACGGTGACCGTCGCAGCGATTCCGATGTCCGAGGTGGTGTCCTGACTGGTGCCGCTGGTCCCGCCGTCGTCCTTCGCCGACGCGATCGTGATCGTTCGGGCGCCGGCCGTCGGGTCGTCCAGCGTGTTGCGGTACGCGAGCGTGTCGATCAGCGTGCCGGCCGTCGTATCGGCGATCCCCACCGTCGTATAGGTCACGGTCACGGTCGTGGCGGTCCCGGACACGGTGATGCTTCCGTCGGTCCCGGTTCCCGTCGCCATCATCGACCAGGTCGACCTCCACCCCGTCGATCGTCGACGTTCTCGGCTGCGCCGTCGGCCAGTCCGTCGACGGTGAAGGCCAGCGTGAGGATCTGGTCGCCGGTGTCGATGCTGTCCACGTGACGCTATCGAACAGGTCTGCCGCGCTGCGTCGTTCTCGAGGTAGTCGAGGGTCAGACCCGTGGCGGACACGCTGGGCGGGTTGTTCTGGTCGGTGATCGTGATCGGAGCCCGACAAGCTGGCCGTCGAGGCGTCCGGGCCGCCGGCATCGTCACCGGCGCCGTCGACGTTGTCGCCGTCGCTCAACGTGACCGTGAACGCGCGCGGGTCCGAGGTCGGGTTGTCGGACCGGTTCTCGAACCGCACGGCCTCGAGGACGCTCGCCGCTCGCGTGACGGTGGCGCTCCTGGTGAAGTCGATCCGGAGCGCGGTGGCGACGCCGTTCGAACCGCCGTCGATGTCGGCGACGACGATCCACGAGGATCCGTCGAAATAGCGCACGGTCGGACCGTCGGCGTAGACGGCACCAGTTTCGATCGTGACCTCGGCCAGCGTGGGCAGGCCGAAGACGTCACCCGCGTCGTAGGCGGCGGTGGTCCAGCCGACCGTGACCGAGCCCGCGCCGAAGGCGTCGAGATCCGCGGTGGTGGCGACGTCCGGATCGTCGATCGTGACGCCGGTCAGGAGCGCTTGCGGTGTCGTGCCATCGCCTTCGGTGGCCGACTCGATCAGGGTGCCGTCGAACGGCGTTCCCGTCAGCAGCGGCGCGTCGTTCCGCGCCGCCAACGTGACGTCCAGCGTCACGGGGTCGGCCGTGACGCGCGACTCCTCGTCGTCGGCGGTGGTGTCGAAGGCGGCGGGCGTGGCGAAGGTCGTGGTCGTGATCGGGCCGGCGTCCACGTCCGGGGTGCCGCTGTTGGCGCAGCAGCCGGACGGGGACGGCGTCCTCGACGCCGTGAAGCGTCAGTCGCGGGCGCGCGCCGACGGCCACGCCGTCGGTGTTCGCGTCGGCGTTCGGCACGAAGCGCACCGCGACGTCCGCGGCGAGCACCAGGGCGCTGCGTCGGGGTGGTGGTGAAGGCGCTCAGGTCGCGCCAGTCGCCGTCCAGGAACACCTGCCAGGCGCCCAGACCTGCGTCGTCGTGGCCGGCGACGGCCACCGAGGCGAGCGCGCTGCTCACGCCGTCCGGATCGTCGAGGAAGGCGTCGAGCAGGACACCGAAGGTGGTCCCCTCGTCGGAGGCGACGAAGGCGTCGTCCTCGACGCCCGCGAGCGTCGCGCCCTGCGTGAGGGTGGGCGCGTCGTTGGTGGGAGTCGAGGCCGATGCGCACGGTGGCGCTGCCGGAGAGCTCGCCGCCCGTCCCCTGGGCCCCGTCGACGTTGCCGTCGAGGAAGGTCAGGCCGACGTCGATGTTGCCGCTGACCAGCGCCGGGGTCGGTGTTCGAGTAGACCACCGCTCGCAGCACGGCGTTCGCGGCCGCCGGGGTGGCCTGGGCGTTGAAGGTCACCGTGAAGGTGCCCGTGTTCAGCGAGCTGCTGGTGAGGGTGGCGACGGTGACGCCGTCCACGCGCACGGCCGAGCCGTCGTCGTAGACGCGCACGTTGTTGCCCAGATCGGTGGAGGCACCGAGGAGCGAGAGGCCGCTCCCGGTCTCCAGCACGAACAGGTCGAGAGGGGCGGGGTCGGGGCTGGCGGGCGACGGTCAGCCGAGCACCGGTCGAAGGTCGCCTCGCCACGCTCGGTGAGCTCGACGTCGACGACGCTGGCGAGATCGGGGTTGTCGGCCCCGACGGTGTCGAGGCGGATGGGCACACCGGCGACGTTGACCCCGACGGCCTCCACGAAGTCGATGGAGTAGTCCTCGCTGCCCAGGTCCACGATCGCCGGGGCGTCGTTCACCTGCGCGACGACCGCGCCGACGGTGGTACCGACGCTGCCGACGTCGCTGGTGGCGTCGACGGTGGTGGCGTCGACGAGTTCGCGGCTCGCGCCGTCGCGTGAAGGACGCGCGCGCCGCTGTCGTCCACGGGCAGCACGGTGAGTGGGCCCGGCGCGCCGCCGGGGCCGCCGATGGTGCGGGCCGCGCCGTTGAAGTCGGGGGCGGGGACGAAGCGCAGGCGCGCGTCCGTCGGCGAGCGCGAGGCTCGGCGTCCGGCGCGCACCGCGCCGACGTCGCGACCAGGTGGCGCCGGCGTCGGTGCTGTACCGCCAGACGCCCTCGGTCGGCGGCGTCGGCCGCATTCGGCGGCCACCACGACGCCCGCGAACCCGCTCCCGGCGAGAGGGGCGTCGGCGTCGGCGAACACGCTGCCCAGCAGCGTGGCCACGGTGGCGCCGACGTTCGGCCCCGTCGGCGACGTCCTCGTCCAGGGCGAGCGTCACGGGAGCCGTGAAGCTGGGCGCATCGTTGACGTTCGCGACGCTCACCTCGAAGCCGATGGGGTCGCTCGCGAGCGCGCCGCCACTGCCCTGCGCGCCGGCGTTGCCGTCGACGAACGTCACCTGCACGTCGATGGGGCTGGTCTGCGCGTCGGCCACGTTCGCGTAGGCGACGCGCCGCAGCACGTTGCGCACGTCGTCCACGCTGGCGCCGGCGGTGAAGGCGACGACCAGCGTGCCGGTGGCCGATCCGTCGGTCACCTGCGCGACGGTGGTGCCGTCGCGCTGCAGGTCGCTGCCGCTCGCGTCGAGCGGGTCGAGGCCGGCGATCGCGCCCGTGAGCACCGAGAAGCGGTCGCTGGCGACCGCCCCGCCGACGCGGCGGGCGACCACGGTGGCTCCTTCGAAGGTGTCGATCCCCTGCACCGTCAGTTCGGCGTCGTCGACGTCGAGATCGTTCGCAGACGTTCAGTCGCGCGGGGGTACCGAGGGCGCCCGCCGCGTTCCCCTCGGTGTAGGTGACGGCGTCCCCGGTGCCCGAGAGCTCGGGGGCGTCGTTGACCGACCGCACCGTGACGTCGGCGACGGCGGTCGCGGAACGGCTCGAGTCCTCGAGCGTCGCCGCGAGCAGGTCGATGGCGCGGAACTCGAAGCGCGAACGCCAGTCGTCGCCGTCGAAGCCCGTCAGCTCGCTGTGGAAGTCGGTGGGCGGCGTGTACGATCATGTCGGTCGCTTGCGCGGCGGTGATCACGTGCGTGCCGTTCGGCAGCGTTCGGAGAAGCCCGCGGGTCACGACCGACGTGGTCGCATTCAGGAGTTCGCCGTCGCTGGTCGCAGCTCGCCCAGCAGGCCGGTCCGGGTCGCGTCCGTCGCCGGCACGTTCACCTGGTAGTGCGTCAGCGACCGCGTCGTCGGTCTTGGCCCCACCGTCCACGTCGCCCGCGGTCAGCGAGAAGGCGAGCGTGCCGGTCCTCGTCCATCGTCCGCTCGAGATCGGTGACGGTGGGGACGTCGTTCACCTCCTCGACGGCCACGTCCACGGATCGGCTCGCCTCGAGGAGCGCACCGAAGGAACCGACGTTCCCCTGGTCCTCCAGGCGCGCGTCGAGGCGGGCGGCACCCTGCAGGTCGTTGAAGTCCGGGGCGGGCGTGAAGGTCACGCCCGCCGCCAGTGCGGCTCCGACGTCGTCGAGCGTGCCGACGAGCACCAGCTCGTCGCTGCCCCTCCGGTCACCGGAGACGGCGCTGCCGTCGAAGAGCGTCAACGTCCCGTGCTGCGCGGACAGGGTGACGCGGAACGCCACGGCGGGATCGCTGGTCGCGCCGCCGGCGACGTCGAGGTCGGAGATCGCGAAGCCGGTGGTCGTGACCGGCTGGTCCTCGTCGGTCGTCAGCGACGCCGGGGCGTCGATCGTCGGGCGCGTCGTTCACGGGTCGCACGTTCACGTCGAAGCTCGTGCTGGCGACCTCGTCGTCGGTCGTGCCCGTGCCGGTCAGCACGAGACCGGCGTCCACGACGGCCGCGTCCTCCGGGTCGAGGCCGTGATAGCCGTCGTCGCTCACCGTGACGGTCACGGTGTCGATGCCGTTGGCGTTCGGCGCGCCGAGGTAGACGAGCGTCGCCCCGGTCGCGTTGGCGTCGGCGTACGTGCCGGTGATCGTGAGCGCGCCGGTGCCGTCGCCCGCGAGGGCCGCATCGCCGACGGCGGTCGCCGTAAAGCGTTCCGAGGCCGGCGCTGGTCACCTCGACGACGAACGGTCCGGCATCCGGCAGCAGCGTGCCGGAGGTGTCGTACGCGTCGGGATCGTCGAAGGCGATCCCGACGAGCGCGAGCTCCACGTCCTCCGCACCGACGCGGTCGCCGGCGGTGGTGAGCGTGGGCGCGTCGTTGACGGGCGTGATCTGCACGCGGAACCGGATCTGCGGCTCGTCGCCGCCGCCACCGTCCGACAGGCGCAGGGTGGCGGCGTCGCTGGTGCCCTGGCCACCGTCGTGGCGGTACGCGAGACGACCGTCGATCAGGTCCGCCTGGCTGAACGCGCTGTTCACGCCGAGGGGCGCGCCGTCGAACAGGAACCGCCCGTGGTCGAAGTCGTCCACGAGGCGGAACTGCACCTGCACAGCGGTGTTGTCGGGGTCGAACGCTCCGAGGTGCTCGGTGGTCGACAGGGTGCGCGTGGCGCCCTCGAGCACGACGAGCAGCTCGTTGACGATCACGAGCTCACCGTCCTCGCCGAGCTCGAGGTCGGGGTCGACGACCGGGTCGATGTTCTGGGGGGCGATGTCGATCGTGACCACGGCGCTCGCTCTGGCGTTGACGGCACCGGTGCCGTCGTCGACGACCAACGTGAACGCGTCGGCGTAGTTCACCGACCCGTCGTGCTGGTACCGGAGCCGGCCCTCGAGCACGTCGGCGGCCGGCACGGAGGAGGTGGCATCCACCACCTCGTAGGTCGCGGGATCGTCGGGGTCGTACGAGGCGGCCGTCTGCCGGCGCACCTCCCCGTACGACGGGGCGTCGCCCACCGAGAACGCGAGGTCGTTGGGCGTGGCCAACGGCTCGGCCGGCTTGTCCGTGTCCTCGCCGTCGTCGTCCAAGTAGCGCAGGACGGCGTCGTCGATGGCCACGGATCCGCCCTGCAGCGCGAGCGGAACCTCGTCCCGAACCTCGAGCACGGGCCGGTCGTTGAGCGGTGTCGCGTCGATGGCGAAGGTCGCCGGCTCGACGATCTCGGAGCCGTCGGTGTAGCTGACGTCGAAGGCGTCGAGGAAGCGCTCGCCGCCATCGTGGTGGTACGCGAGGCGGCCGGCGTCCACGTCGGCCTGGGTGAAGCGCTCGCCGGCGTGCAGCCGCCGTCCGTCCAGGCGCAGCAGGCCGTGGACGGGTTCGTCGTCGAGGACGAAGCGCAGCTCGGCCGGCGCCTGGTCGTCGTCGACGACCTGGAGCGACGCGGAGCCGATCGGCGCACTGGCGCCTTCGTCGAGGACCAGCGTCTCGTTCGTCGCCAACGTCGGTTCGAGGTTGACGAAGAACACGGTGAACGCGGCGGTGGCCGTTGCGGTGTCGCCCTCCCCATCCTCCAGGGTGTAGCTGAACGAGGCCGTGCCGGCGAAGGTTCGAGTCGGGGTGAAGGTCACGGAGCCGCCGGTTTCGAGCACGACGGTTCCGCCGACGGGCGACGCGACGCTCTGGATCGCCAGCGGGTCCACGCCCGAATCGTTCCCCAGCAGCGCGCTCGCCGGGATCGCGATGGGCGTTCCGCCGCGCACGGCGTCGGCGAGCGGATCGTCGCGCGCGACCGCCGCGCCGGTGCCGGGATTCTCGCCACCCCCGGCCACCGGGTCGCCGGTGACCGGGTCGATCGGGTCGAGGACGATTCCGCCCGGACCCTCGATGCCCCCGCCGGCGGCGGGGGTGAAGGTGATGTCGATCGGCACCTCGAGGGCCCGCAGCGCCCGCCGTCGTACACGCCGCCGATCCGATCGGTGACGACGCCATCGGCGTCGACCGCGTAGGTGCGATCGCCGTCGCGCACGGTGACGACGAACGCGTCGGTCGCGTTCCGCGTCTGAGCGCTGCGGTACGCGATCCGCTCGGCGTCCACGTCGGCCTGGGTGAAGGTGGCGCCCACGCCCAGCGGGGCGCCGTTCAGGAACAGCATCCCGTGCGCCGGCCGCTGCTCGAGACGGTAGGTGACGACGTCGGAGTCGACGTCGGCGGCGCACAGCTGGTCGCCCGTGACGTCCGCGGTGCTCGCGACGGACAGGTCGAGGGCCAGCGGGTCCAACGGGTCGGCGCAGAGCACCGGGTCGTCGTTCACGGGCCGCACGGTCACGTCCACGCTGGCGGGCGTCGAGAGGACGTCGTCCCCGCTGCTCGGTGCCCGTGTCGGTGACGATCACGTCGAAGGCGACGTCCGCCGGGAGCCGCTGCTCGGGGGCGGTGTGGCGCAGGATCAGGCGGTCTAGGTCCGCGTAGCCGAGCACGAAACCGACCGCGACCGGTGCGCCGTCGAACTCGAGCACCGCCTCCGGCAGGCTCTCGCCGAGGGTCGCGGGCAGGCTGTCGATGGAGACGGTCAGGTCGCCCGCGGCCGTCCGATCGTCGTCGACGGGGAGGGTCAGGCGGGTGGTGCTCCCCTCGAACACGGTGGCACGCGCGCTACCGACGTCCGGCGCGATGTTGACCTCGGCGATGTCGATGGGGACCGCCACCGGACCGACGGTGCCGCCGGCACCGTCGCGCAGCGTGACGGTGAAAGCGTCGATCAGGTTCGTCGAGCCGTCGTGGGTGTAGTCCACCGACGCGAGGTCGGCGTAGGCGAAGGTGCGGCCCGCGAGGGCGCGGGTGCCGTTCACGGTCAGGCGCCCGTTCGTGGGCCCCGCGTCGATACGGAAGATGAGCTGCTCGTCGGCGTTGTCCACGTCGGTCGCGACGAGGACGTCGGTGGAGAAGGCGAGGTCGCCGCCTTGCGGCGCGACCGCGACGAGCGTCTGGCCGTCGCCGGGACGCGCGTCGCCGGGGACGTACAGCACGGGCGGATCGTTCACCGGCGTGACGTTCACCGGGACCGACACGCTTCCGCTGCTGCCGCCGATGCCAGGGATGGCGTCGGTGACGTCGAGGACGATCGTCTGCGCGGCCGCGGGCTCGCGCCCGTCGTGGACGTAGCGCACGTGGCCGGCGTTCACCTGGGCCTGGGTGAACGTGCCCCCCTCCGCCAACGCGGTCCACGTCCCGTCGCCGGCGACGTCGAGCTGCAGCTGGCCTTCGGCGAGGTCGGTCCCGGCGGCGACCGTGAACACGATCGAGGCCGGCCCGGCCTCGTCGTCGGTGACCTCGAGCTCGTCGGGCGTCAGCACGCCGGCGCCCCCCTCGTCCACGCGCAGGGCCCGACCGGGCTCGATCGTGAACGGCGTGTCGGTCGCGGTCACGACGATCGTCGCGGTGCCGCCCGCGCCGTCCAGCCACGCTTCGTCCGCCAGGGCCGTGACGGCCACCGTCGCGCGCGACGCCGACTGCGTGAAGGCGGTTCCGTCGGGCGTGGTGGCGTCGAGCGCGTGGACGGTCAGGTCGCCCACCTCGCCGAAATGGCCGGCCGCGGGCACGAAGCGCAGCAGCGCCTCGGCGGGGAGCGCCAGGGCGCTCGAAGGATCGACCGTGCCGACCCCGTGCCAGCTCACGCCGTTGTTCGTGCTGTAGCTCCAGACCCCTTCGCCGGGGGTGCTGGCGTCGTCCGCGACGGCGAGCGCGAGGAGCGCGTCGCCGTCGACGTCGCCGTACGTCCCGAGGAACAGGTCGCTCAGGCGTTCGCCCTCGGAATCCAGACTGTTGACGGCGACCGCGTCGAGTTGCGCGTCGCCGGTGGTGGGCGCATCGAGGACGTTCGCGACGTCGATCGCGACGGTCGCGGTGTCGTCCTTCGCCTGATCCTGATCCAGCGATCCGCCGAGGTCGTCGACGGTGGCGGTCAGGGTGACGGTGCCGAAGAAGTCCGGGGCGGGCGCGTAGGCGAGGTCCGCGAGGGCGGTGTTCAGGTCCGCCAGCGTTCCGGTGACGCGAACGCGCGTCCCGCCGTTGGCGTCCACCTCATCGACCGTCAATCCGGCGATCGTGCCGAACGTCAGGGTGCCGGGGTCGGCGACCGTCGGGCTCCCCTGCGCCGCGACCGCCACCTCGACGAGCACCGTGAGGTCGGTCGTCCCCGCATCGAGGTCGGTCACCGCGAGCGCCGGTAGCGCCAGCGTCGCATCCTCGTCCATGGCCTGCGGGCCGGGCACGGTCAGGCTCGGGGGCTCGTTGAACTCGGCCACCTCGAGGGTGACGGTGGCGGGATCCGACTCAACGCCGGCGGCGTCGATCGCTCTGAAGGTGAACTCCGTGGAACCGTCGCGGTTCGTCTCGGGGACGAAGCGCAGCGCGGCGGCGCCCTCCGCTTGGGCGCGCGGAAGGGCGGTGCCGACCGTGGCCTCGCCATCGCCCACGACCTCGAGGGTGCCCCAGGCGGGCAGCGACTCGATTCGGTAGTCGGTGATGGCCGCGTCGGTGTCCGGGTCGCTGCCGCCGTCCACGTCGCTGCCCTGGAGACCGAACGTGACCGCGACGTTCTTTTGCGTGCTCACCGTGGCGGAGCTCGCGACCGGCGCGTCGTTGACCGGCGTGACGCTCGTGGCCAGCGTCGCGCCGAAGGGGTCGAGGCGCTGCTGCGACCCGTCGTCGACGTCCGTGGTTCCGCGCGTCGAGCCACTCGTGAACGTGCCGACGCTCGGCGCGCCGGCGTTGTCGTCCACCGCGTGGAGCCGCAGCGCCCAGGGGTGCCGAACCGGTCCTCGGCCGGCAGGAAGCGCAACTGCGCGTCGCCAGGCAAGAGCAAGGCGCTCGCGGGCGAGACGACGCCCACGTCGAACCACGACGCGCCGCCGTCGGTGCTGTACTGCCAGACGCCCTGCTGTGCGGTGGCGGCATCGTCGCTCACCGCCACGCCGGCGAGGTCGTCGCCGTCGACGTCCGCGAACGCGGTGACGCGCGACGCGACGGGGACGCTGGCCGGGTCCGCCGTGTCCTCGGCCACCGCCGGCAGCGCGTCGAGGGCGCCGGTGGTCGGACGATCGGGAACCGGGGCGATCGTCAGCTCGAACGACAACGTCGTCGTGTTGCCCGTCGGCGCCGAGAGGTTCGATTGCACTTCGACGTCGATCGTGAGGTCGCCGAACCAGTCGTCCGCAGGCTCGAAGCTCAGGTCGCTCAGGAACGCGTTGACGGCTTGCCGGTCGCCGTCGGTGGAGAGCTCGACCGCGCGGACTCCCTCGGACTCGAGCAGGCCGTCGCCCCCGACGGCCCGCACGATCGCACGGTAGGTGCTCGCGTCGGGGCTTTCGACGCTCAGCTCGATGCCCGCGAAGGAGAACGTCGTGTCCTCGGCCCCCGTCTGGTGCCCGGGATCCGTCACCACCGGCGCGCCCTGCGCCGCGACCGTCCCTCCTGGCCAGCCGAAGGACGCGGACAGCAGCACGGCGCATGCGATGACGAAGGAAAAGCGGGTGGCGATGCGCGTGAGCATGGTCGTTCTCCTGGCGGCAGAGGCGCCGCGGGGACCGCCGAGGGGACGGGGGTCGAAGATGAATGAGGGGGACGCGATCGGCCACGACGTCCTGCCCAGGTACGACAACGCGACGAGGGTCGCACGTCTCGACTCACGGAATCGTGAATAGGTGCGCATGTGCCCGATCAGGGACGAATGTTCCTAGCCGGACTCCCCAGCGTGTGTGAACCAAAGCGGGACCGGGGCGACGACGTGCTGCAGCGTTCGATGCGCATGGGCGACGAAGCTGGCGTGCTTGGCCCGGCTCGGGTGCCTACGTCGTCTGCACGCGCGACGATCCCAGCTCGATCTTGGACTCGCCCTCGCGCAGCGAGCGCTCGGCCTCCAGACACAGTCGCACGGCGGCCAGGCCGTCTCGGCCGTCCGCCAGGGGAGGCGGACCGCCCGCGCAGGCGGCGAGGAACGCCTTCGTCTGCAGCGGCAGATCGTGCGCATGTCCCGTCGCTTCGCGCAGATCGAGGCGCTCGGCAGGCGCGTCGCGATCGTTGCCGGCGTGCAGCCACGCCTCGACCAGCGGATCGGGATCGGCGTCCATCGAGCCCACCCAGTGCGCCCTGAACGCGCCTTCGTCCCCGATGAGCGTGAGCGTGACGCGGTGGCCCCAGGCCGCGACCGAGCGGGTCACGGACGCTTGGCCGTGATCGGTCCACAGCCTCACGTCCAGATTCTCCCAGCCGTCCTCGTGCCCGGCGCGACTCGTCGCGAACGCCTGCAGAGCGCGAGGCTCGCCCAGGAGCCAGCGGGCCAGGTCCAGGTAGTGGATCGGCTCCTCCAGGATCGAGCTTCCCAGCTTCGCCGGATCGGCCTTCCAGCCCCCCGAGCCAGCGCGGTACGGCCGTCGCCACAGATCCAGCGCCAGGTGCCGAGGCGTTCCCAGCACGCCGTCGTCCAGCAGCCGCTTGGCGCGCTGGGCCCAGGCGAACGCCCGCATCTCGTGACCGAGCGCCAATACGCGGCCGGCCTCGTCCGCTTCCCGAAGCAGCCGCTCCGCACCGACGACGTCCAGCGCCATCGGCTTCTCCAGCAGCACGTGACGTCCGGCGCGCAGCGCGGCCGACGCATGCTCGACGTGCAGATGGTTCGGGCTCGCGATGATCACGGCCTCCGGCCCGCCGTCCAAGAAGCGTTCCAGCGAGACGAACGCCGGAACGCCCCAGTCGCCGCGCACCCGCTCGGCGCTGCTCTCGGTCGCGACGAGGACACGGTCCAGGGGAACGCCGAGCGTCGCCAGCGCATCGCGATGCAGCGTGGCCCACCGACCCGCGCCGATCAGTCCGACGCGCACGTTCGTCTCGGCCCCGCTCTCGACGCCGCCGCTCACGTCGGCATCGCCTCGACCGACAGCCGACTCGGATCGACCGGACGCGCATCGCGCACCGCGGCCAGCACGGCCAGCGAGGCGCGCAGCGCCCGCGTTCCCGCGTGCACGTCGGCCAGGCCCTGCGGACCGTCGCCGTCCAGCTCCCGCGCGAACGCGCGGATCTGCTCGGCCCACGGGTCCACACCGTCCCGCTCGTAGACGCGAGGCTCGGCGCCACGCACCAGCTGCACCGTCGTGCCGTCCGTTTCGATCAGGCCGCCCGGCCCCACGTAGGTGTGGCGCTCCATCGCCGGAATGCCCGACGGCAGGCCCCACGACAGCTGGATCTGGCCCGATCCGGCCTCGCCGTAGTCGAGCGACACCTGCACCGTGTCCAACGCCACGTGCTCGATTCCAGCCAGCTCGGGCTTGTCCGCCCCGAACGTGTGGCCGTGAGCCGCGACCCTGACCGGCGGAACGCCGAAGACGCGCTCCCAGCGATCGAACAGGTGGCACGCCATGTCGATCACCGGACCGCCGTTCGCGCGGGCGTCGTGCATCAGCAGCTTGGGACGGACCCCGGCGGCCAGCGTGGCCTGCGCCATGATCGGCCCGCCCAGCTCGTCGATGTCCGACTCGACGTGCCTCCACACCGGGTCGAACCGCCGCGTGAAGCCGATCCGAAGCCTGCGCCCCGAGCTCCGCTCCGCCGCCGCCATCGCCTCGGCGTCCGCCAGCGTGAGCGCGACCGGCTTCTCGCACAGCACGTCCCTGCCCCCCTCCAGCGCCGCGATCGTCACGGGAGGATGGAGGTACGTCGGCGTGCACACCGACACGACGTCCACGCCCGGGAGCGCGACCGCCTCGATCGGATCGGCCGCCGACACCGCTCCGTGCTCCGCAGCGAGGACGGACGCGCGCGCCGCGTCGGGATCGCACACCACCACGATCCGCGCGCCGGTCGCCGCCCAATGCCGGGCGTGCCGGGCCCCCATGTCACCCGCGCCGATCACCGCGACGCCCCGGCGGTCGGGACTCACGAGGCGTCGTCCGCCCCGTCGGCCGCGTCCACCCGGTCGGGCGACGGGTAGCGGCGCACCCAGTCGGGGCCCGCGCCCTCCAGTCGCGGCCTTCCCCCGAAGCGGCGATGCTCCGTCCACGGACGCGCTTCCTGGACGCGTGCGCCCAGCCGGCGCATCAGCGGCACCGACCGGGTGCGGAGCGACGCCGCGACCGCGTCGCGATCGGGCCACGCCTCGAGCGCCGACAGCCACAACGCCCGCCCGGCCAGGAATCCGCTGGCGCCAGCGCCGACGCCCAGCTCGACACCGAACTCGAACGCCCGCGGGCCGACCCCGGCCGAGAGCAGCACCCACGGCACCGGCGACGCCGAATCCATCTCCGCCAGGAGCGTCCGGGCCTCGCCCAGGTCCAGCACCGGCTCGCGCGACTCGCCGTCCAGCGCGCCGGCAGCGACCTCGCGCACCCGGTGCGGGTCGAACGGAAGCTCCAGCTTGAACAGGTCCACGCCGAAGGAGGGATCGGCGAAGTGGCGCAGCGAGCCCAGCACGCGCTCGGCCTTCGCTCGGATCCAGCTCGGATCGCTCACGTCCTCGCCGGGCAGAGGGTAGTCGAGGAGCTCCAGCACGAACGGAAGATCGTAGCGACGACACGCCTCCGCCGCCTCGAGAACGAACGTGTCCTGGTGGCGGCGGGTCGCGTCCGACACGTCGGGGCGGTCCCAGGCCAGCACCTTGATCGCGTCCGCGCCGGAGCGGCGCGCCTTCGCGACCGACCAGCCCTCGATCGCGACCGAACGCCGCTCGCCGTCCACCTCGCGAAACGCGTAGCCCTCCAGCGTCGAGAGCATGGCGACGTCGCCGGGCAGATCGAGAAGCGCGTGCGGCTGCGCCCAGACGGGGTCGAGAAGCACCGCGCCGGCGTGCGGCCCGAGCTCCCGGATCAGCAGAGCCTTCGCGTCCGCCACCTCCTCCCAGGAGAGCTCGTCCTCGGAGACGTTCAACGCGGTGGACAGAGCACGGAACAGCGGCGGCCGCTGGTCGACGGCGACCATCCGGAAGCGGCCGTCCCGGTCGGCGAGGCGCGCCATGCCACGGAGCTTTCCGGCACTCAACGGTTTCGTTTCGGTCACGGCTTCGTCCTTTCGTCGGTCCGGGAGGCTCGTCGCCGCCTCAGGACCACCTGAGCTCGTTCATTTCGCGCGCCGTGCGTCGCTCCAGAAGGCGCGCCACCTCGTCGCCGCTCGGAATCGCGCCGCGGCCCGGCGCGCCGCACGACAGCGCGGCGGCCACCGACGCGTGCCGCGCGCAGGTGTCGGCGTCCGCTCCGGAGGCCAGCGCGGCCGCCCAGACGCCGTGGAACACGTCGCCGGCACCGGTGGTGTCGCGCACCTCGACCGGCAGCGCCGGCAGGTGACGAAGGCCGTCGCCCGCGTCGTACACCACGCCCTCGTCGCCCAGCGTGACGGCGACGGTCTGGTCATCGCGCCACCGCAGGGCGGCCAGCGCGGCCTCCGCCATCTCGGACGCGTCCGCGACGTCGCCGCCAGCCGTTCCGCCAGCGCCGCCGACGGCGGCCCCCGACCGGACCAGCAGCTCCTCCGCCGCCTCGCGGGCGGCGATCACCACGGTCGCGTCCTCGGTGGCGTCCAGGTCACGCAGGTTGCCCAGGTCCACGACCGAGGGGACGTTCGCCTCGCGTGCGGCGCGCAGGACCGCGCGCGCCAGCCTGGGATGGCGGAGGTCGGTCAGCACGGCGTCGACCGAGGCGACCTGCTCGATCGGCCAGGCGTCCGGGTCGTCGTCGAGCCCCTCGCCCCGGTAGGGGAAGATCCAGCGCTCACCGTCGGACCCGACCAGCACGGCGCTCACGAAGCTCCGCGAGCCGGCCGGCACGCGCACGCGGCTCACGTCCACGCCTTCGTCCGTCAGCTCCCTCAGCAGCGACCGGCCGGCATCGTCGTCGCCGTGGATCGCCCACAGGCGAGCCTCGACCCCGTAGCGAACCGCCGCCACGGCGGCGGTCGCGGCGGGTCCGCCACCGTGCCGGTGATGGGCGGCGGCGTCGGTGCGCGAGCCCTCGGGCGGGAAGGTCGCGACGTGCCAGACGAGATCGAGGCAGCTGAGCCCGACGGCCAGCAGGACGGGACGCGTTCGGCTCACCGCTTTTCCTCGTCAGGCGGTGGGGCCTGGTCCGGAGCGCGGGACAGGGCGCCGCCCCCGAGCGCGTCAGGGAACGGCCGGTCGCGCATCGCCCGGACCTCGGTGCCCGCCCAGCCGCACAGCTCGGCCAAGGCGGCACGGTGATCGCCGTGGGCCAGGGCCAGGTGGTGCGGCACGCGCTGCTCGACCAGCTCGGCCACGAACCGGCGGGCCGGCACCGGCGACGCCGCCCACGCCGGATGCGCCCACCAGCCGCGGACGCCGTCGAACCCTTCTCGGGCGGCGCCGCGGAAGGTGCCGCTGGCGATCAGCGCGCCACGTCCGCCGTCGACCAGCCGGAACGCGCTGGCCGGACCGGGCGCCAACGTCTGGTCGCGGACCGGGCCGACGCCGTCGCGGTTGAAGTGCGTCGTCAGCCGCGGCCTGGGGCCCGCCGGATCGGCCCAGGCGGCCGGCGCGTTGCCGCAGTGCCACAGCAGCAGCGCGTCGGCCTGCTCGTCCAGGTCGGAGAGGTCCATCAGGATGGCGGGACCACCGGACACCGCCTGCAGCGCCAGCATCGACAGCGCGCCCATCAGGTCGCCCTCGCACGCGGTCGGCGTGCCACGGCCGGCCACCGACCCCATCGCCGCGCACGCCATGGCGTCGCAGGCGCCCGGCAGCTCGGGCCAGCACCGCACCGCCAGGGCGTCCGCGCCGGCATCGCGCGCCATCGCTTCGAGCGCCAGCTCGATGCGGGCGCTCCGCAGCACGGTCGCGTCGTCCACCGCGACGTCGTGACCGACGCGCGAGTCCGAGGCCCGCTGGGCCGCGTCGGCCTCGGGGACCGCCTCGACCGCTCGGTACAGCGCGTCCAGATCCCGGTCCACGACGCGCACGCCGGCGAACGCGGTGGGCAGCTCCTCCAGGGCGTAGAAGGCGGGCGCCGTTCCGCCGATCCGTAGCACCGTGGCCTCGCGGACCGCTCGAAGCGCGCGGAGGGCGGCGACGGTCACGGCGAACGGCGCCAGGAAGCGCTCCTCGTCGACCTCGCCGTGCAGCCACTTGACGGGCGCGTCGCCGTGGCCCACCTGCGGCGTGCCCAGCATCGAGAGGGTCATCTGCAGGCCGCACAGCGCGTTGAACGGGAGCGGGCCGGTCGCGACGTCGCCTTCGGGCAGCGCCCAGACCGCCAGCCGGGGCGCGGCGTCCACCAGCGGCGCGATCAGGTCGCCGGTGGCGAAGGTGACGTGCTGCAGCAGCAGCAGGTCGGGCGGGTCGTCCCGGAGCGCCGCCGCGACGGCGTGGGCCTCCTCCGCGCTGGTGACGGTGGACGGCGGAAGGGGCACGTCGCCGCGCGGGTGGCGCGCGGCCCCGCCGGCCGGCGTCACCAGCTCGAAGCCGAGACGCTCGGCAGCGGCGGCCAGTCCATCGCGCGAGCGCTGGACGGCGGACGGGGCGTCCCCTTTGAAAGCGGGGCGCGCCAAAGCGACGTGGGCGATACGTAAAGGTCGCATGATCTCGAGCGAAAGGCTAGCACCTTCGCGGTCCGCGCGCCCTCGTTCGGCGCGCGGTCCGCGGGGCCGCCTGCTACTCGCGGGCGCCGTACACGTCGATCATCCGGTAGGGGTAGCGCGGTGCGGGCGCGGACACCTCGTCCAGCCGCGCCTGCTCGTCCTCGCTCAGGCCGAGGGTCGCCGCCCCCAGGTTGTCGTCCAGCTGCTCCGGCGTGCGGACGCCCATCAGGACGGTCGAGACGGTGGGCCGTCCCAGCAGCCACGCCAGCGCCACCTGGCTGGGCGTGGCGTCGTGCGTCTCCGCGACCTCGCGGACGACGTCCAGCGTGCGCCAGTTGCGCTCCTGATCGCGCCGCGTCCACGCCTCCTCGGCGTGGTCGGGCGTGCCGCCGATCCGGCCGGTGTCCGCGTCGGGCGTCTCGTCTCGCCGGTACTTGCCGGCCAGGAAGCCGCCGCCCAGCGGTCCCCACGGCACCATCCCGATGCCCTCCTCCCAGCACAGGCTGTCGAACTCGGGATCGACGTCGCGCTCGACCAGGCTCATCTGGTACTGCGCCGCGACGAACGGCGCGAGGCTCCGCTCGCGTTGCAGCGTGCGCGCCTTGGCGACCTGCCACGCCCGGAAGTTCGACACCCCGAGGTAGCGCGCCATGCCGCGCCGGACCACCTCGTCCAGCACGTCCAGGGTCTCCTCCAGCGGCGTCCACGGGTCCCAGCAGTGGGCGTAGAGCAGGTCGACGTGGTCGGTACCCAAGCGCTTCAGGCTGGCCTCGACCGCACGGAGCACGTGGTGGCGCGACAGCCCTTCGTCGTTCGGTCCGTCGCCGGTCCGGAAGCGGACCTTCGTCGCCAGCGTCACCTCGTCGCGCCGGTCCCGGATCGCCTCGCCGACGATCTCCTCGCTGCGCCCGCCGGCGTACACGTTCGCCGTGTCGATGTGGGTGCCTCCGGCCGCCAGGAAGGTGTCGATCATGCGCCGGGCCAGGTCGGGCGGCGTGCCCCTGGTCTTCTCCTCGCCGAAGACCATCGTGCCGAGCGCCAATGCGCTGACGCGCAACCCGCTCTCTCCGAGTCGCCGATGCTCCATCTCGCACCTCCGTTTCGTGTCTCCGACGCTAGCACGCGCCGCCCGGCGGCCCTCACGTTGACGCCGCGCCGTCGCCCGTCCATACTGCGACCCGAGGTCTCCTTTGAGCGACGACGAGTACGGCGACGAGTACGCGGACGAGCAGTTCCGGGGCAAGCCCAAGCGCGGCCCGCGAGGTCGCGCCCGCATGGACACCCTTCGCGACCAGTCCGGCCCGGACGCCGGTCTCGCGAAGCTGCGCGAGCGCGGCCTGGTCCACGAGATCGTGGGGGAGCTCAAGAGCGGCAAGGAGGCCGACGTCGTGCTGGCGCGCGGCGATGCCGGCCTGATCGTGCTCAAGATCCACCGTGATCCCGCCGCGGGCGGCTTCCGACCCGACGCGGTGTACCTGGACGGGCGGCGCATGCCGCGCGGCCGCCTGCGCAAGGTGCTGGACCGCGGCGCGCGCGCGGGCCTGCCGACGGACCTGGCGCTGTGGGTGCTGCACGAGACCAAGACGCTCTGGGAGCTGCACCGCGCCGGCATCGCCGTCCCGCGGCCGCTGCTGGGGCCCGGCGCGCACGAGATCCTGGACGCGGGCCGGATCGTGCCGATGGCGTTCATCGGCGATCCGGACGGCACGCCCGCCCCGCGCCTGGCCGACACCCAGCCCACCCCGGAGGAGGCCCGGAGCGCCTGGCGCCAGGCGAAGGACGCCGCGGCCGCGATGCTGCGCGCCGGCGTCGTGCACGGCGACCTGAGCGCCTGGAACCTGCTGTGGCACGACGGTCGGATCGTCGTGATCGACGTCCCGCAAGCGGTGATGGTCGAGGAGTCTCCCCACGCGGCGCAGCTGTTCACGCGCGACGTCGTCTCGCTGGTGGAGAGCGTGCGGCCGATGGGCATCGACCTGGACCCGGCCGAGGTCGAGGCGGAGCTGCGCGTCGCCGCCGGGCTCCCGCCCCACGGCCCGTTTCCGTTCTGATCCACGCACGCGCAGTCCATTTGACGGCACCTTCCGACGCCGCTGCCTAGGATCAGGCGCGGGACGCATGCGTCGTTCGGATACGCGAACGACGCGCAGGGGGAGGACTCAGAGGACTCAGGAGGCGACACCGAATGGAGACCCCTCGTAGACACACCCAACGTCGGCAGCGCGGCGCCTGGCGTCGGCTGCTCTCCGCCGCCGTCTTGATCGCTCTGGCCCTGGCTGCTGGCACGTCGAGCCTGGCGGTCGCCCAAGAGGTGGATACCGGCATGACGACGATTGCCAGCAGCTACGACTTCGCTCGAACGACAGCGAACCTCGAACAGGTGATCGCCGACGAAGGCCTGAACCTCGTGACGACGTTCGACCACGCTGCGAGCGCTGAAGCAGCCGGCCTGGATCTGCTCCCTACCACCGTGTTCGTGTTCGGGAACCCCCATGCCGGCACGCCGCTGATGCAGGCGGCGCGCACCATTGCCCTCGATCTGCCGCAGAAGATGCTGGTGTGGGAAGACGAGGTGGGCGACGTGTTCGTCACCTGGCGCGAGCCTGCGACGTTCGCGGCCGACCACGGACTTGCGGCCGACCACGGGGCGCTTCCGAACATCTCTGCCCTTCTCGAGGCGCTTGCCCGCACCGCGGCTGGTTCGGAGTAGGTCGCCGAAGCGCGGCTCCTCTCGACCGCATCAACGGCGTCGCGGCCGACGAGATCGCAGTACTCGCAGGCGCCGCTTCTCCGCCTCAGGCCCGCCGCGTCGAGCGCCACAACGCCACCACCACCAGCCACAGCAGCCCGACCGTGCCCGCCATCAGCGTCGGGATCCAGTCGGGCCCGCCCCGCTCGACGACCCAGCCGATCGCGCCGGAGGTCGCGACCGGTCCCAGCGTGGCGGCGGCCAGCACCGCCGACGCGATCGTCTCGCCGCGGCGCGGGAAGACGCGCTGCAGCCACGCCAGCCCGGTCGGGAAGATCGGCGCGAACGCCAGGCCCACCAGCGGGTAGGCGAACGGGGCCAGCGGGTCGTGGTGCGTGGCGAGCAGCGCGACGAACGCCAGCGAGGTCGCGCCCAGCACCATCGTGGCGGGCCGGACGCGGGCGCTGAGCGGCGTCGCCAGCAACCGCCCGATCGTCAGCGCCGCCCAGTAGGCACTGGCGTTCAGCGCCGCGGCGCGCTCGCCCAGCAGCGGCGCCAAATGGACCGTCTCCCAGCTGCCCACGCCGACCTCGCCGGTGACGTAGAGGAAGTACATGATCACGAACCCGCCGGCGGCCAGCCACGGCACGCCCGCCGCCGCGGACGGCGCGGGTCGGCCCGGCTCGGTCAGCCGCGCCGACAGGATCGCCACGCCCGCCGCGATGACCGCCACGCCGATCATCGGCCAGCGAAGCGTGCCGCCGGCCACCGCGACCGCGGCCGGCCCTGCCACGGCGCCGACGCCGAACATCGCGTTCAGGAGGTTCAGGGCGGGCGCCGCGTTCGGCGCGAACGAGCGGGCGACCAGCAGGTTGAGCGCCACGTCCACCAGGCCGAACCCCAGCCCGCCCAGTCCGGCGCCCACGAGCACCCACGGCCAGCTGGGCGCCCAGGCCACGACCGCCGCGCCCGCCGCCATGCCCGCCGAGCCCAGCAGCAGGGGCCAGCGGTAGCCGACGGTGACCAGCAGCGGACCGGCGATCGCGATGGTCACGAAGCTTCCCGCGAAGTGGAGCGCGACGGTCTGACCGACCAGGTCGAGCCCCACGTCGAACCGCCGCACCAGCGACGGAAACGCCGGGCCGTACATCGACTGGATCGCGCCCAGCGCGAAGAACCCGAGGAATCCGGCCAGCAGCAGGCGGCGGCGATCGACATCGCGGAGAACGGCGCGCACGGCGTCGAAGGATACCGCGCCCGGCGACGCGGGAGGCCCGCCCCGGTCGGCTATACTCGGCGTCCGTGCATGCAGGAGGCCTCCATGACCGATGACGCCCGCTCCCTAACGCCGGCCCAGCCGTCGCCCCGCACCGCGGCGCAACGCGAGCAGGCCGACTGGATCGACGATCTCCGCCGCGGCTACCTCGCGTTCTTCGAAGAGAAGGGCCACCTGCGGCGGCCCTCCGCTCCGGTGAAGAGCGACGATCCCACGCTGATGTTCACCTCGGCCGGGATGGTCCAGTTCAAGCCGTACTTCCTGGGCGCCACCCCCAAGTTCGCCGGGGTGAAAGGCGTCCATCACCGCGTCACGACCGCGCAGAAGTGCCTCCGGATCAACGACATCGAGAACGTCGGGCGGACGCTGCGGCACCACTCGTTCTTCGAGATGCTGGGCAACTTCAGCTTCGGCGACTACTTCAAGCGCGAGGCCGCGCAGTGGGCGTGGGAGTACCTGGTCGAGCGGCTGGGCTTCGACCCGGAGCGCCTGTACGTCACGATCTACCTGGACGACGACCAGGCGGACGAGGTCTGGCGGAACGACGTGGGCGTCCCCGCCGACCGGATCAGCCGCTGGGACGAGGACGAGAACTTCTGGCCGGCCAACGCCGTGAGCGAGGGGCCCAACGGCCCGTGCGGGCCGTGCTCGGAGGTCTTCTTCGACCGCGGTCCCGAGTACGGAACGAAGGACGAGAACGGTCCGAACACCGGGAGCGGCGACCGCTTCATCGAGATCTGGAACCTGGTGTTCACGCAGTTCGACCGCCAGCCGGACGGCTCGCTGGAGCCGTTGCCGCAGGAGAACATCGACACGGGGCTCGGCTTCGAGCGCCTGGTGGCGGTGATGCTGGGCGCCGAGGACGCCTACGCCACCGAGCTGTTCCAGCCCACCATCCGCGAGGTCGCTCGCCGCTCCGGCGTCGCGTACGAGGGGGTCGACAGCACCTCCCACCGCGTGATCGCCGACCACCTCCGCGCGGTCGCGTTCGCGGTCTCCGACGGCGTGCTGCCGGCCAACGACGGCGCGGGCTACGTGATCAAGATGCTGCTCCGCCGCGCCAGCCGACACGCCTGGCTGCTGGGGCTGAAGGAGCCGGTGCTGCACGCGCTGGTTCCCGCCGTGGTCCAGGCGATGGGGACGGCGTACCCGGAGCTGGCCGACGGTCAGGAGCGCATCCAGGCGATCGTGCGCGGCGAGGAGGAGCAGTTCCTGCGCACGCTCGAGGCCGGGATCCAGCGGGTCAAGACGGTCCTGGACGACCTGGACGGCGAGGTGCTGCCGGGCGACGTGGCGTTCGATCTGTGGCAGACGCACGGCTTCCCGCTGGACCTCACGCGTGATCTGGCCGCCGAGCGCGGCGTGTCGGTGGACGCCGATGGGTACCGCGCGGCCCGCGAGCGGGCCCGCGAGCGCTCGCGCGGATCGAAGGAGACGGGTGCGCTGTTCGCCGCTCAGGGCGACACGATGGGCCGCATCGCCGAGCGCGCCGGCGAGACGGAGTTCCTCGGCTACCAGGCGGATCGCGCGGGGTCGCAGGTGGTCGCCGTGCTGGAGGGCGACGACGAGATCGACGCCCTGGGCGAGGGACGCCGGGCGACCGTGATCCTGGACCGGACGCCGTTCTACCCCGAGGGCGGCGGGCAGATCGGCGACGTCGGCAAGCTGGTCTGGGACGGCGGCGCCGCCACGGTCCGCGGCACCCGCCGCAGCCCGCAGGGCCTGATCCTGCACGAAGCCGAGGTCGTGCGCGGCACGCTCCGCGCCGGCGCCCGCGTGGACGCCCAGGTCGACCCCCAACGCGTGGAGACCCAGAAGCACCACAGCGCCACCCACCTGCTGCACGCCGCGCTTCGCACCGTCGTCGGCACGCACGTCGCCCAGGCCGGATCGCTGGTCGCGCCCGATCGGCTGCGCTTCGACGTCTCGCACGGCGCGGCGCTCGCAGCGGACGAGCTCGCGCGGGTCGAGACGCTCGTGAACCGCTGGATCCAGGCCGACCTGGACGTCGGCTGGCGCGAGGTGCCGATCGCCGAGGCGCGCACCGCCGGCGCGATGATGCTGTTCGGCGAGAAGTACGGCGACTCGGTGCGGATGGTGACGATGGGTCGCGAGACGGAGGCGTCCGGCGCGCCCGCCGACCAGGCGGTGTCGATCGAGCTGTGCGGGGGCACCCACGTCCAGCGCACCGGTCAGATCGGCCCGTTCCTGATCACCGGCGAGGAGGCGGTCTCGGCCGGCGTGCGACGCATCACCGCGCTGGCCGGCCAGGCCGCCCTGGCGCACGTCCGCGAGCTTCGAGATCGCGAGTCGCGCCTCGCCGGCCTGCTGGGCGGGCTCCCAGGCGAGCTCGAGCAGCGCGCCAGAAAGCTTCAGGACGACGTCAAGACGGCCCGCAACGAGCTGGCCGCGCTTCGCGAGAAGCTGGCCGAGGCCCGCACCGGCGCCGGTGGCGGGATCGACGGACGCGAGGTGCCCGGCGTGGGCATGGTGGTCGTGGTCGAGATCGACGGGCTGGACGCCGGCAGCCTGCGCAACGCCGCCGACACGGCGCTGAGCCGCTCGAAGGCCGACGTCGTCGTTCTGGGCAGCGGCGCCTCGCTGGTCGTCAAGGTGGGCGAGGAGGCCCAGGCCAACGGCGTCAAGGCCGGCGACCTGGCGCGCACGCTGGCCAAGCGGGCGGGCGGCGGCGGCGGGGGCCGGCCGGACATGGCGCAGGCCGGCGCCAAGGACGCGGACGCGTTGGCGGCGGTGCTGGCCGAGCTCCAGAGCGGGTCGCTGGACGCCGAGCTGTTCGGCGGCTGAGCTCGTGTCCGAGACTGCCGCCGAGACCGCTGCCGAGACCGTGCTGGGGCTCGACGTCGGTGACGCGCGGATCGGCGTCGCCCGGGCCGAGGTCGGCATGAGCCTCGCCTTCGGCCGGGGGGCGATCCGGCGTGGCCGGCAGGCCGAGGACGTCGCCGAGGTCCGCCGCTTGGCGCTCGACGAGGGCGCGGGCCGCATCGTCGTCGGCCTGCCCACCCGCACGGACGGGCGCGACTCGAAGCAGACGCAGCGTGTCCGCGCCTTCGCCCGCGCCCTGGCCGACGCCGGCCTGATCGTGGAGCTCGAGGACGAGCGCTTCACCACCCGCATCGCCGAACGCCAGCTGGCCGGCGGGCCGTTGCCGGCAGGCAAGCGGCGCGACAAGGGTCGCGTGGACGAGGCGTCCGCCATCCTGATCCTGGAGAGCTGGCTCGGACGCCGGCAGGCGAGCATCGAAGACAGCCGCCCGATCGACGACGCGGTCGGCGGCGAGCCGAGCAGCGAGCCGAGCGCGAGTCGAGCAGCGAGGACGTTCCGTGAGCGCTGCGCGCCACCGTGGCCGGAACGTCGTGCGCCTGCTCGGCGGCCTCGCCGTCGGCGCCGTGCTCGTGGGCGCGGCCGCGGCGATCTGGTTCTGGGCCCTCCTCGAGCCGGCCGACCCGACGAGCGCGACGCAGCGCGTGTTCGAGGTCCAGCCCGGCTGGGGCGCCGCGCGGGTCGCGGCGGAGCTCGAGGCGGAGGGACTGATCCGCGACGCTCGCGCCTTCTCGATCTGGCTCAGGCTGCGCGACCTGGACCGCGACGTGGGCGAAGGGCTGTACGACCTCTCCCCCGCCATGGGCGCGACGGAGCTCGCGGAGCGGCTGGCGGCCGGCGGGCGACCCCGGACCGTGACGCTGGTGATCCCCGAGGGCTGGCGGGCACGTGACGTGGCCGCGCGCCTGAGCGCATTGGGCGTCGCGGAGGCGGACGTGGCTCAGGCGACGATCGACGATCCGGGCACGCTGGCACCACCCTGGCTCCCCGCCGACGCCGGGCTCGAGGGCTACCTGTTCCCCGACACCTACGAGCTGCGACTGGACGCCGGCGCGGAGGCGGCGCTGGGTACGCCGGTGCGCGCGTTCGAGCAGCGGGTCGCCCAGGTCTACGCCGAGCAGGTGGACGAGGCGGGCCTGTCGCTGCACGAATGGACGATCCTGGCCAGCATGGTGCAGGCCGAGGCGGCCGGGCCCGACGAGATGCCGATCATCGCCGGCGTGTTCCTGAACCGTCTCGACCTGGAGATGTTGCTCCAGTCCGACCCGACCGTCGCGTACGGTCTGGACAAGCGCCTCCCCGAGCTGTCCGCGATCGACGGCGACATGCGGGTCGACCATCCGTGGAACACCTACACGCGGCCGGGACTCCCGCACGGCCCGATCGGCAACCCCGGCCTCGAAGCGCTCGAGGCGGTGCTGGCGCCCGATCGGACGCGCGGCGACGGCCGGCTGTGGCTCTACTTCCTGCACGGGGTCGACGACGGCTCGCCGGTGTTTCGGCCCAACGTCGACCTGCCCTCGCACGAACGGGACGTGGACCGCTTCCTCAGGTGAGATCCGTGGCGGCGAACCGCGCCTGAAAGCCCGCCAGATCCGCGTGGTATGTTCCCGCACATGTCCTCGGTCCAGGAGCCTCGCCCGCGACGGGATCGCGGGCCTCGACCGCTAGGAGCGTGAGCCTGTGCGGGTCCTTCTGTCGCTCTCCAAGGGGATCGACGACGTCACCACCCTGATCGGCAAGGTCGCCTGGTGGCTGACGTTGGTGATGGTCCTCATCGGCGTCCTGAACGTGGTGACCCGTTACGTCGGGCGATCGATCGGCGTCGCGCTCGGCGGGACCGAGTACATCGTCCTGCAGACGTACGCCTACAACCTGGTGTTCCTGCTCGGTGCGGCGTACGTCTTCCGCATGAACGGACACGTTCGGGTCGACATCATCTACAGCGCGCTGTCGTACCGCGCGCGCGCCTGGGTCGACGTGTTCGGCACGCTGGTGTTTCTGATCCCGTTTTCGCTGATGGGTCTCTACCTCTCGAACCGCTACGTCGAAACGTCCTGGCGGCAGCGCGAGGTCAACTTCAACGCCGGCGGGATTCCGATCTACCCGATCAAGACCGTCATCGTGATCGCGTTCGCGCTGCTGCTGGTGCAGGCGCTCAGCGAGCTGATCAAGAACGCCGCGTTCCTCGCCGGCCGACCGCACTCCCGCTCGCTGCACGACGTGCGTCCCTCGGCCCAGGCGTACCGCACGCCTCAGGCGCTGTTCGACGACGCCCCCGAGCCGAACGGCGAGACGCCCTGATGGAGTACGTCTCGCTGTGGATGTTCGCCGCGGCCATCGGGCTTCTGCTGATCGGCTTTCCCGTCGCGTTCAGCTTGGGCGGCACGGCGGTGCTGTTCACGGTGTTCAGCAGCGACCTGATTCCCTGGCTGCCGTGGGAGCCGCTGTTCCGCTTCGCCCGCCTGACGATCCTGCCCCAACGGATGTTCGGCACGATCATGGAGAACTACACGCTGGTGGCGGTGCCGTTCTTCGTGTTCATGGGCGTCATGCTCGAGAAGTCCGGCTTGGCCGAGGAGCTGCTCGAGACGATGGGCGCGCTGTTCGGAACGCTTCGTGGCGGGCTCGCGATCAGCGTGGTGGTGGTCGGCGCGCTGCTGGCCGCATCCACCGGCGTGGTGGGCGCCTCGGTCGTGACGATGGGCGTGCTGGCGCTGCCGGTGATGCTCAAGTTCCAGTACGACAAGCCGCTCGCGACGGGGGTGGTGGCCTCCTCGGGCACGCTGGGACAGATCATCCCGCCCTCGATCGTGCTGGTCATCCTGGGCGACCAGATCGGCGTGTCGGTCGGAACGCTGTTCCTGGGCGCGCTGGTCCCGGGCCTGCTGCTCTCGGGGCTGTTCGTCCTGTGGGTGATCTTCGTCGCCTGGCGCTGGCCGGAGAAGGCGCCCGCCCTGCCGCCCGAAGCCCGCTCGCTGAGGGGCGCGGACCTGGCGCTCAAGGTGGTCCGCAGCCTGATTCCCCCCCTGTTCCTGATCCTCGTCGTGCTGGGCACGATCTTCTTCGGGATCGCGACGCCGACCGAGGCGGGAGCGATGGGCGCGATCGGCGCGATGCTGCTCGCGGCCGTCAACCGCCGCCTGAACATGCGCGCGCTTACCGAGACGATGGATCAGACCGTGAGGCTCACCAGCATGGTCTTCATCATCCTCGTCGGCGCCACCGCGTTCAGCATGGTGTTCACCGCGCTCCGCGGCGACCAGCTCGTGGACTCGTTCCTGCTGAACCTGCCGGGCGGCCAGTGGGGGTTCCTGTTCTTCACCATGCTGGTGATCTTCGCGCTCGGGTTCTTCATCGACTTCATCGAGATCACCTTCATCGTCGTGCCGTTCGTGGCGCCGATCGCTTTGACCTGGTTCGGTCCCGACATGATGGCGTGGTTCGGCGTGGTGGTGGCGATGAACCTGCAGGCGTCGTTCCTGACGCCGCCGTTCGGGTTCGCGCTGTTCTACCTGAAGGGCGTGGCGCCGCCCACCGTGAAGACGCAGCACATCTACGCCGGGATCGTGCCGTTCATCGCGCTGCAGCTGGTCGCATTGATTCTGATCATCGTCTTCCCGCAGATCGTGAACTGGCTGCCCGGCATCGCGAACGCGGGCTGAGCGCCGGACGCCGTGGCGCAGGGAGCCCGGCCGAAAGCGCTCCGAGCGCGAAAAGCGAGGGGCCCCGCTTCCTCGCGGGGCCCCTCGTCTGCGTGCGTCGCGTCTGCGTGCGTCGCGTCCGCGTTTCGCGTTTCGCGCGTGCGGTGCGCCTACGGTCGTAGCGAGCCGAAGGATCGCCGTTCCCGACGTCAGTCGTTACCGTAGATGAAGTTCGCGTACGCGTAGCTGCTCGGTTCCTGCCAGGCGCGCGCGGTGGCGAGGAAGGCGTTGTAGTTCTCGAGCACGCGGCCGTACAGGTCGTTCCCCTCGGCGTTCACGGCGTGGATCTCGGCCGTCGCCTCGCGCAGCGCCTGGAGGATCTCGTCGCTCAGCGTCCGGACCTGCGTGCCTCCGTCGACCATCCGCGCCAGGGCCGCCGCGTTCTTCGCCAGGTACTCGGCCAGCATCTGCTGGTTCGAGCGCGCAGCCGCCGACTTGAACACCTCCTGGATGTCCAGCGGCAGGTCGTCGTACTGACTGCGGTTCATGTACACCGCCAGCGACGCGCCGGGCTCGGCCCAGCTGGGCAGGTAGTAGTACGTCGCGGCGTTGTTCAGGCCCAGGATCTCGTCGTCGTACGGCCCGACCCAGTCGGCCGCGTCGATCACGCCGGTGTCCAGCGAGATGAACACCTCGCCGCCGGGGATGTTCTGGACGTTCGCGCCGACGCGGCTGAGCGCCTGGCCTCCGAACCCGGGCAAGCGGATCGTCAGGCCCTGCAGGTCGGCGACGGTATGGATCTCGCGCTTGAACCAGCCGCTCGTCTGCGGACCGGTGTTGCCCGCGGGGTACATGATCACGTCGTCGGGCGCGGTCAGCTCGTCCGAGAGGGCCTGGCCGTCGCCAGAGTTCATCCACGCGCCGAACTGCGCGGCGTCCATCCCGAACGGGACGGCGGTGAAGAAGGCGTGGACGGGATTCTTGCCGTAGAAGTAGTACGGCGCGGCGTGGCCCATCGCGAACGCGCCGGACGAGACGGCGTCGTACACCTCGAACGCCCCGACCTGCGCGCCCGCGGGGTACACGTTCACCTCGACGTCGCCGCCCGTCATCTCGTTCAGGTACCTGGCGGTGTTCTGCGCGCCTCCGATGAGCACGTCGAGCGCGGTCGGCCACGACGTCACCATGTCGAACCGGTAGGTGGCGGCCTGGGCGTTCGCGAACATCAGCGGGGACAGTCCTGCTCCGACCGTGGCGACACCGGCCTTTTTCAGGAAATCACGGCGCTTCATACGAGTACCTCCTGGGCTAGAACGAATTGGGGACCGGGTTCGAGCATACATGGGCGGAATATCCCTTGCAATGTCCCTTTTCAGTGTCCCTATTTCAGTGTCCTGCGAGGTGGCGGCAGTGTCCCTGCGAGGTCGCGCGCGACGCCCCGCGCCGGGACGCCCACAGCGCGTTCGGCCCGTCCTGGTAGCCCTTCCCCGGCCTTACGAAGGGCTGACATCTGCGTGCTACGATTCGTCAACGGCGCACCCGCGCGTCGCTCAGGCACGAAGCTCTTCCACGCACGCAGCTCTCCTAGGAGGATCCCCTTTGAAGCAGTTCATCGCGAAGCTCATGGCCGTGGCGCTCGTCGTCACGCTCGTTCCGTTCGCCGCCTCCGCCCAGGACGGCGACGTGCCCACCGAGCTGGTGCTCGGCATGGTTCCCAGCCGCGAGGCGGGCGCGATCGCCGACTCGCTCGAGCCGCTGGCCGATCTCCTGTCCGAGCGCCTGTTGATCCCGGTCGAGACGTTCATCTCGACGAACTACGTCGGCCTGGTCGAGGCGATGGGCAACGGCCGCGTCGATATCGGCTTCTTCGGACCGTCGGCGATGGTTCAGGCCATCGACCGCTACGACGCCGTGCCGATCACCGCGTCGGTCCGCTACGGATCGTCGACGTACAAGACGCAGTTCAACGTGCGCTGCGACGGCCCGATCGAGTCGTACGACGACTTCCGCGGCGCCAGCATCGCCTTCGTGGACCCCGGCTCGGCCTCCGGCTACCAGTTCCCGTACGTGTTCCTGAAGAACCAGTACGGCATCGACGCGAACGACGACATGTCGACCGTGTTCGCCGGCAGCCACGACGCCGCCGCGCTGGCCGTGTACAACGGTGACGTCGACATCGCCACGAGCTTCAACGACGTCCGCGAGGACCTGCTGGACGAGTACCCGGACATCATGGAGCAGGTGTGCGTGCTGGGCTACACCGGCGACATCCCCAACGACGGACAGGTCGTCCGCGCCGGGCTGGACAGCGAGCTCGCCGCGCAGATCCAGCAGGCGCTGATCGACATCGCCGAGACCGAAGAGGGCAACGCGCTGGTCAACGAGCTGTTCAACGTCACCGCGTTCGATCCGGTTTCGAGCGAGGCGTACGATCCGGTCCGCGAGGTCCTGGCCGAGTTCCAGTAGCCCGGTAGACGGATCCGGCGCGCTCCGGCGCCCGCCTTCGTCATCGCGCTCGCGGCCCCGGGCTCCCGCCCGGGGCCGCTTCACGGTGCCCGTCCGGTGGCCGCCGTCGGCCGCCGCCCTCGGTCGGCCGCCGCCGAGGGGTCGCGACTCGGATACACTCCCGGGCAGGAGCCCCGCATGATCGAATTCCGTGACCTCGAAGTCACCTACCCCAACGGATTCAAGGCCCTGAAAGGGATCGACCTGACGATCCCGAAGGGGCAGTTCGTCGTGATCGTGGGGCTGTCCGGGGCGGGCAAGTCGACGCTGATCCGGACGGTGAACCACCTCGTGCCCCCCTCGAAGGGCGACGTCGTGATCGACGGACGCTCGGTCGGCGGCGCCAATCGCAGCGAGCTGCGCCGCATCCGCTCGAAGATCGGCATGATCTTCCAGACGTTCAACCTGGTCAAGCGCTCCTCGGTGCTTCGCAACGTGCTGGCGGGCCGGCTGGGTCACGTCTCGCCGCTGCGCGGCTTGCTGGGCCTGTTCTCGAAGCACGATCTGGGCCTCGCCCACGAGTCGCTGCGGCGCGTCGGCATCCCCGAGAAGGCGTGGCAGCGCGCGGACGCGCTGTCGGGCGGGCAGCAGCAGCGCGTCGGCATCGCCCGGGCGCTGGCGCAGCAGCCCGAGGTGATGCTGGCCGACGAGCCGGTCGCGAGCCTCGATCCGCCCACCAGCCACGCGGTGATGAGCGACCTGAAGCGCATCTCGCGCGAGGACGGGATCACCACCCTCGTGAACCTGCACTTCATCGACATGGCGCGCGAGTACGCCGACCGGATCGTCGGGATGCGCGACGGCGTGATCGTGTTCGACGGCACGCCGGACGAGGCGACCGACCAGGCGTTCGAGGACATCTACGGACGGCCGATCGACGAGGAGAAGGACCTTCGCGGTGCTGCCTGAGCCGGCCGCGACCTCGCAGATCCCCGAACGGCCCGCCGGTCAACGCAAGGTGGCGGCGGCCACCCTGGCGACGTTCGTCGCGCTGTTCCTGGTCTCGGCCTGGCAGACCGGCTTCTCGGTCGGCGACCTGGCGACGGGGACCGGCGACTTCTTCCGCTTCTTCGGCCGCATGGTTCCCGATTGGAGCTACCTGCCGAAGGTGTGGGGGCCGATCCTCGAAACGATCCAGATCGCCTACCTGGGCACGCTGTTCGGCACCGCGCTGGCGTTGCCGCTGCTCTTCCTCGCCTCGGCCAACACCACCACCGACCGCGTGACCCTGGCGGTGTCGCGTTCGGTCCTGACGGTCCTGCGCTCGATCCCCGACCTGCTGTACGCCGCGTTGCTGGCGCCCATCCTGGCGATCGGTCCCCTGCCCGGCGTGGTCGCGCTGACCCTGTTCAGCATGGCGGTCCTCGCGAAGCTGGGCTCGGAGACGGTCGAGGCCGCCGATCCCGGTCCGATGGAGGCCGTGCGCGCGACCGGCGCCGGCCGCAACCGCGTGATCGTCTACGCCGTCGTCCCGCAGGTGGCGGCGACGATGACCAGCTACATCCTGTACGTGTTCGAGATCAACGTCCGGGCCTCGGTCATCATCGGGCTGGTCGGCGCGGGCGGCATCGGCCAGGACCTCCTGGCCCGCCTGAACTTCTTCGCGTACGGCGACGTCTCGACCATCATCGTGGTGATCTTCGTCCTCGTCCTGGCCATCGACGCGCTGTCGGTGTGGGCAAGGTCCAAACTCATCTGATGCGCGACGCCGCCCCCGCCAACGCCTCCCCCGCCGCCTCCGTCCCGACCCCGCCGCCCCAGGTGCGTCGCGCCAACGTGGCCCGCGCCGGACTGGTCGTGACGATCCTGCTGCTGGCCGTCGTCACGGTGATCACGCTGGACCTGCCGTCGCTCGAGCGCGTGGCTCGCGGCCTGAAGAACAACGCCGTCCCCCTGCTGCGCGGGTTCGTCCAGCCTCGCTGGGAGATCGCGCCGCTGGCGTTCTCGTCGATGGCCGAGACGTTCTTCATGGCGGTCATCGGCACCACGATCGGCGCGATCCTCGCCTTTCCGCTGTCGTTCCTCGCGGCCGGCAACCTGCTGGGCGGCACGCGCTTCGCGGTTCCCGGCAAGACGGTGCTGGTCGCGATCCGAACGTTTCCCGAGATCCTGCTGGCGATCATCTTCGTCGCCGCGACCGGGCCCGGCCCGACCGCCGGGATCATGGCGATGGGGATCCACTCGATCGGCTTCCTGGGCAAGATCTTCGCCGACGTGATCGAGGGGATCGACCCCGGACCGAACGAGGCGATCCGGGCCGCCGGCGGCGGCGCGCTGCTCGTGTTCGTGTGGAGCGTGGTGCCTCAGGTGCTTCCCGAGTTCGCGTCCAACGTTCTGTACCGCTTCGAGATCAACCTGCGCGCCGCCACGGTGCTGGGCCTGGTGGGGGCGGGCGGCATCGGCCTGCCGCTGATCCAGCGCCTGCAGTTCCGGCGCTGGGAAGAGGTGTCGATGCTCCTGATCGTGATCGTTGCTTTCGTGATCGTGGTCGACGCGCTGTCGGGTCGCATCCGTCGCCGCCTGGTGTGAGGGCCGCGATCGCGCGGGCCGCGATCCGCGGCGGATCGCGTGATCCGAGAGCGCTCGGCCTGGGCCGGGCGCTCAGCCGGCCGTGTCGGCGACGATCCTGAGTCCGTGCAGCGTGAGGAGCGGGTCGACGATCTCGATCCGCTTGGCGTGCGGCCCGACCACCTCGGCGAAGCCGCCGGTCGCGACGACCCGGAGGCGGCCGTGCTCGCCGATCTCCTCGCGCGCCTCGCGTTCGATCCGGCCCACCATGCCGTCCACCATCTCGGCGTAGCCGAAGACCAGTCCCGACCGCAGGGCGTCGACGGTGTTGCGGCCCACGGCGCGCTCGGGAGCCGTCAGCTCGACGCGCGGCAGCTTCGCGGCGCGGTGGAACAGCGCCTCGGCCGCGATCATCGGACCGGGCGCCAGCGCCACGCCCAGCAGCCGGTTCGGGTGCACGATCAGGTCGAAGTTCGCGGCCGTTCCGAAGTCGACGGCGATGACGGCGTCGCCCTCGTAGCGCAGCGCCGCGACCGCGTTCACCAGACGGTCCGCGCCGACCTCGGAGGGGCGCTCCGTCTCGATGCTCAGCAGCGAGGCGACCCGCTCGTGGTCGACGACCGTGGTCGGTGCCGAGAAGCGGTCCTGGAGCGCCCGGGCGATCTCGCGACCTGCTGGCGGCACCACGGACGACACGATCGCCCGGTCGGGCGGCTCGACCGTGTCGAGCGCCAAGAGGTTCGCGAGGAGCACGGCGTACTGGTCCGCCATCCGGCGGGCGTCGGTCGAGATGCGCCAGTGCGCCATCAGCGCATCGCCCCGGAACAGGCCCAGAACGGTGCTGGTGTTGCCGACGTCGACGGCGAGCAGCATGGCGCCAGCGTACCGCGGGGCTCGCGGCTAGACTCGCGGGTAGACTCCCGCATGGCCATTCGATCGGACCGTTGGATTCGCGAGCGCGCCCGCCAGGGCATGATCGATCCGTTCGTCGAGCACCTCGAGCGCGAAGGCGTGATCAGCTACGGCCTCTCGAGCTTCGGCTACGACCTGCGCGCCGCGCCCGAGTGGCGGGTGTTCGTCAACGCGTTCAACACCGTGGTCGACCCCAAGGCGTTCGATCCCGCCAGCTTCGTCGAGGTGAACGCGGATACCTGCATCATCCCGCCGAACTCGTTCGTGCTCACCCGCTCGGTCGAGTACCTCAAGATTCCCGACGACGTCCTGGTCGTCGCGCTGGGCAAGTCGTCGTACGCCCGGTCCGGGATCGTCGCGAACGTCACGCCGCTGGAGCCGGGCTGGGAAGGCCACGTGACCTTGGAGCTGTCGAACACCACGCCGCTTCCCGCGAAGGTGTACGCCAACGAGGGCATCGTGCAGCTCCTCTTCTTCCAAGGCGACGAGCGACCCGAGACCACCTACGCCGACCGGAAGGGCAAGTACATGGGCCAGCGAGGGGTGACGCTGCCGAAGGTGTGAGTCGTGGCGCGCCGCCGCCAGGCCGTGGCGCGGTGGCGCAGGGATGGGGCATTCGTCTCTTCGCGCCGCCGTACGAGTCGACGCGGCACGAAGGGCGCGCTTCACGGCGTCGCCGACCGGAGGAGGCGCTGCGGTGGCGGATCGGACCCGGCTACAAGGAGATCATCGACAATCTCTACGACGGCGTGTACTTCGTCGACCGCGACCGCGTCATCACCTACTGGAACAACGGCGCGGAGCGCATTACCGGGTACCGCAGCGACGACGTGCGAGGGCGCTCGTGCCGGGACGGCATCCTCAACCACGTGACCGCCGAGGGTCATGCGTTGTGCACGGGCGACTGCCCGCTCGCGGCGTGCATGGAGGACGGCGAGGTGCGCGAGGCGGACGTGTTCCTGCATCACGCGGAGGGGCACCGGCTGCCCGTTCTGGTGCGGTGCGCGCCGCTTCGCGACGACGACGGAACGATCATCGGCGCGGTCGAGACGTTCAGCAGCGAGCTCGGCGTCCGCTCGGCCCGCAAGGAGCTCGGCGAGCTGCGCCGCTCGGTACGGACCGACCAGCTGACGGGGATCGGCAACCGTGCGCACCTCGAGGGGCGCTTGCGCGCGTTGGTCGCGGAGTACCAGCAGCGGCCGGGCGAGGCGGCCGTCGTGATGGTGGACATCGACCGTTTCAAGGAGGTGAACGACACGCTCGGTCACGAGGTGGGCGACCGGGTGTTGCGGATGGTGGCGACGACGCTGAGGCGCAACCTGCGCGCGGGCGACACCGTCGGACGGTGGGGAGGCGAGGAGTTCGTCGCCATCCTGGACGGCGTGCACACCGACGACGATCTGAGACGGGTGTGCGACAAGCTGCGCACGCTGGTCGCCTCCTCCCGCCTCGACGTCGGCGACCGGGGGGTCGCGGTGACGCTCTCGATGGGGGCGACGCTGATTCGTCACGACGACACGCCCGCCTCGGTGGTCGCGCGGGCGGACGAGCTGATGTACGACAGCAAGCGAGCGGGTCGCGACCGGGTCACGGTGGACCCGACCGGGCAGCGCTAGCCGGATCGGGGTCGTCGGCGGTCGCGTCCGCGTTCGGAAGCGTGATGGTGAACGTGGTCGCTCCCGTCTCGGAGCGCGGCACGATCCGACCACCGTGCGCCTCGACGAGCTGCTTCGCGATCGCGAGACCCAGGCCCGTGCCTCCGCCCGGGCCGGGCTGGAACGGCTCGAACAGCCTGGCGGCGACGTCGGGTGGAATGCCCGGCCCATCGTCGCGCACCTCGAGGTGGACGCTTCCCTCGCCGCTGCGCCAAGCGACGGTGACCGTACCTTCCGGGCCTGCAGCGCGCACCGCGTTCGCCACCAGGTTGCGGAGCGCCTGACGCAGCCGCTCGCGCTCGCCCAGCACCAACGCCTCGTCGCCCTCGACCACGCGCACGCCGTCGAACTCCGCGGCCACGGGACGGACGAGCTCCGGACCGACGTCGACGAGGCGAAGATCCAGCTCCCGCACCAGCCGCCCCCGCGACAGCTCGAGCAGGTCCTCGACCAGCCGCGCCATCGACGCCGCGATGCGCTCGGCGTCGGCCAGGTCCTGCTCCGCCTCCGGCCCCGCCGTCCGACGCGACCGCGCCAAGAAGCCCCGCAACGAGGTCAGCGGCGTGCGCAGCTCGTGACTCGTCTCGGCCAGGAAGCGTCGCTGGGCGTCGCGTGCCTCGCGAAGGCGCACCAGCAGCGCGTCCAGGACCGCCGCCAGGCGACCCACGTCGTCGTCGCGAACCGCCAGCCCCAGCGGCTCCAGGTCGTCGGGTCCCAGCCGAGAGGCCGAGGCCGCCAGGCGACGGATCGGCGTCGTCGCCGCCCGCGCCGCCAGCCACGCGACCGGCAGGGCCAACGCCAGCAGCGCCGCGCCCGCCAGCATCAAGGTGCCCGCCACGCCGCGGAGCGCCGCACCGATGTGCGACGCGTCGGCCAGCACCGCCACCGTCCCGTACCGGAACGGCGCGGTCGCGGCCTGCAGCGCTGCACCGTCCAGCTCGCCGCGCCAGTCCGCCGGCGCGCTTGCGACGATGGCGCTCGGAAGGGCGGCGGTCGGCGCCTCGAACGCCGGCTCGCTGGCGGCGAACAGCCTGCCGTCCGGTCCGTACAGCTGCACCTGCACCCGTCCCGTGGGGCCGGGCCGGGCCGAGGAGGTCCGGCCCGGCTCGGCCGCGTCGTACGCGGCGGCGACCTGTCGGACGTCGCGCCGCAGCGCTTCCTGGAGGTCGCTGCGCAAGGCGGTCCGGACGGCGACGAAGGCGCTGAGCGCGACGAGGATCATCAGCACCGCCGTGGCGCCGGCCACCCACGCCGCGACGCGAACCCGCAACGACGGCCCGGCGCGGTCGGTGCCGCGCCGGGCCGTGCGTCTCCTCGAGGTTCGCCGCCGAGCCGTGCGCCTCACCCCTGCGATTTCACGGCGTAGCCGACGCCGCGCACGGTGCGGATCAGGCCGGGAGCCCCTGCGTCCCGGAGCTTGCCGCGCAGGTGTCCGACGTGGACGTCGACGGAGTTGCTGGCCGGACCGCTCTGCTGGCCCCACACCCGCCGCTCGATCTCCTCGCGCGTGAACACCCGCCCCGGCTGCGCCACGAGCAGCGCCAGCAGGTCGAACTCCCGTGGGCTGAGCGCCACCTCGTGCTGGCCGTGGCGCACCTCGCGCGCCATCCGGTCCACGCTCAGCTCCCCCAGCCGCAACGTCGCCGCGTCGCTGCGGGGCCGCAGCTGCACGCGGATGCGCGCCACGAGCTCCTCGACGTGGAACGGCTTGACGAGGTAGTCGTCGGCGCCGTCCTCGAGAAGCTGCAGCTTCGATCCCAGCGCGTCGGTCGCCGTGAGCACGATGATCGGGACGGCGTCCGTCCGCCGGATCCTGCGGGCGATCTCGTCCCCCGGCAGGTCCGGGAGGCCCAGATCGAGCACGACCAGGTCCGGAACGCGCTCGCGCAGCGCGGTGAGGCCCGTCGCGCCTCGATCGTGATGCTCGACCTCGAACCCCGCCTCGCTCAGCTCCAGGCGGAGCAGCCGACCGATGTCGGGATCGTCCTCGATCACGAGCACGTGGGGTCGTACGCCGCTGGGCGGTCCCTCCGGGCTCATCGCAGCGGATCGCCGGGCAGCCGCAGCGCGATCCCCTGCTCGGCCAGGATCGTCCCCAGCAGTCGGCCTGCGCCCGACGGGGTGGCGACGAGAATCCCGTCGGCGTGCACACGGGCCGGAATCGCCGCCGCGCCCGCGGCCACGGCGGCGCGATCGGCGTCGTCGACGTCGGGCTGGAAGACCAGCACGCGAACCTCCAGGCCGACGGGTAGCGCGTCGCCGGACAGGACCAGCATGCCGTCCTCGACGCGGCCGGTGGCGTGGATCTCGAGCAGGTCGGGCGACACGAGTCGCACCTCGGCGCCCGGCGCCAGGATCGGGAACGTGGCGGCCTGCGCCATCAGGAGCCAGGGCAACAGCCAATGCACGTTCGAATCGTAGCAAGCGGGCAAGGGCGGCGCGCGCAGCGGCGATGAAGAGCCGTTCACGTCGGCCACGGCCAGGCGCCCGACCGTAGTGAACCAATCGACGCCCGCGGGGCGGGCGCTCGTGCATGATGTGAGCAGCAATCTTCCCGCCGTGGCTCGCATGCCGCGCGGTCGCGCGGTCCGCGTATCGAGGAGTCGTCGTATGCACGAGTACGTCCGTAGGCAGCCCAGGTGGTCGGTCCTTGCCGTCGTTCTGGCGGCGCTTCTCGCGTGGGCGCCCAGCGCGGGCGCGCAAGGATTCGACGCCGATCGCTACTTGGCGCAATGCCTCCGCTTCGAGGCGGGCGGCGACTACACCTCGGCGCGAGAGGCGTGCCGCAACGCGCTTCAGATCGACGAGGACCGAGCCGACATCCAGCTGGCGCTGGCCCGCATCGACGTCGAGCTCGGGGCGTTCGCCAGCGCCGAGTCGCGTCTGATGCGCCTGGTCCGCGACGACGGCGGTGCAGAGGCCTCGCTGCTGCTGGCTCGGATCGCGTTGGAGGAAGGCCGGCTGCTGGACGCCGAGGGGCACCTCGAGCAGGCCCGCGTCGACCTCGAGGGGGCGCCGGACCGCACGCTCGCGGCACGCTACGACTACCTGCACGGTCGCGTGCTCGAAGCCCGCGGCCAGGTCCGCGACGCGCTCGACGCCTACGGCGAGGCCGTGTCGAGCGACGGGCTCGAGGTCGAGTACCGCCTGGCCGACGCCCGCTTGCGCTTCCTGCTGGGCGACGCCGCCGGGGCTCGGGCTCAGCTCGAGGCGTACCAGGCGCTGTCGGGCGACAGTCGCGACCCGCGCGTGCGATCGCTTCTCGGTCGCGTCATGTGGGCGCAGGGCAACCTCGTCGAGGCCGGCGGCCAGCTCGAGACCGCCCTGGCGCTGTGGAGCAACCTGGACGTCGCCGAACAGGCGTCCGACCTGCGGACCTTGGGGTTCGTCTACCTCGGCCGCGGCGAGCTGGGGCGGGGCACGTTGGCGCTGCGCGAGGCCGGACGGCGCGGCAACCAAAGCGACCTGTTGAACGGGAACGTGCTTCTGTGGCTGCTGCTGGCCCTCGCGCTGCTGGTCGTGCACCTGCTGGGCGAGAGCCGGATCGAGAGTCGAAGCACGCTCGAGGTGGTCGAGGGGCCGCAGCCGTGGACGGTCGGCGACGCGTACGGAATCGTGCTCCTCTCGGTCGCGGTGGCCGCCGTCACGGGGCTCACGATGGGCGTGCTGATGTACGACAACCTGCTGGCGGTCGTGACGCCGCACCAAGCGACCGAGACGCGGGCGGTGATGGCGGCGGTGTTCGCCCTCGTCGCGCTGCTTCTCACGGGGCGCTCCGTCCGGCGGCACGGCTGGCAGACCGGCCCGCGGCTGTTGGGTCAGGTGGACACCTGGGCGGCCGGCGTCGGCGTCGGGCTGGGGCTTCTCGCGGTCACGCTGGCGTACCTCTCGCTCCGTCCCGACGCGGCGTCGTTCTCGGGCCTGTGGCTGAACGTGTCGCGCCTCAGCCCGGCGGTGTTGGCCGCCGTCGTGGTGCTGCCGCTGGCCGAGCTGACGTTCCGCCCGTACGCCTTCGACGCGCTCGAGTACCGCTACGACAGCAGCACCGCGCTGTTCCTCTCCGCCGCGCTGTCCACGCTGGTGCTGGCCACGCCGGTGCTGCTGCTGCTTCCGTTCGGTCTGCTGATGGCCGAGCTGTACCGCCGTACGCGCAGCGGAACGATGCTCCTGTCGGCGCAGCTGACGTTGCACGTGGGCCTGGTCGTCGCGGTGCTGGTCAGTCCATGGGCTCGCGCGCTGTTCCTCTGACGCTCTACCGGTCCGTGAACGCCGCGTACACGCTCCTCGACGGGCCGCTGACGGCGCTGGTCCGCGACACGTCCGACACGCTGACGCCGCTGACGGCCTCCGAGCCGAGTCCTGGGCCGAGGTCTGGGCCGAGGTCTGGGCCGCCGGAGCGCGCACTGCTAGCGTTCTCGACGGAGGCCGCCGCCACCGCTCACCTGGACGCGCTGCCACGCGAGGTCGCGTCGTCGTACCGAGCGTGGACGGCGGACGCGGGTGACTGGCGCGCCAAAGAGGAGCTGTTGCGCGCGGGAGCCTCGCTGGGAGCGCAGCGACTGGACCTCGATCCGGACATGCGCTTGCAGCCCGCCGCACAGCTTCCCTTGGAGCGAGCCATCGCCTACGTCATCTCGTACAAGCGGAATCGCGCTTGCCTCTGAGCCCCTCCGACCTGCTACTGTGAAAGACGACGCCACCGCGCTGACGCTCCACTGACGCACGGTGGGCACGCTAGGTAAGGCGCTCCGGGGACGCCCCGGACGTCCAGGGCACGCATGCCCGAAGGAGGCTTCATGAAACGGATTTTCGTCATTCTCGCCGCCGCTCTTCTGACCGTCGCCACGGCTCAGACGACGGTCGAATTCTGGTACGGGTTCAGCGACGCGGCCCGCTCCGGCTGGATCAACGACCGCATCGCCGAGTTCAACGTGCAGCTCGAAGCCGAGGGCCTCGACTACGAGGTGACCGGCGAGCGCAAGGGCACGTACCGCGAGACGCTGCAGGCCGCCGTGCTGGCCGCCCGCCAGGGCAACCCGCCGCACCTGGTGCAGCTGTTCGAGGTGGGCAGCCAGCTGGCCACCGACTCGGGCATCTTCAAGCCGATCGCCGAGGTGGGCGGCCTGGACACCAGCGCCTACATCGAGCCGGTGATCAACTACTACACGATCGACGGCACCGTGAACTCGATCCCGTTCAACAGCTCCAGCCCGATCCTGTACGCCAACCAGCAGCTGATGGACGAGGCCGGCCTCGACTCCGGGACGCTGCCGGGGACGTTCGGCGAGCTCCTGGACGCCTGCGAAGCGATCGAAAGCTCGAGCGTCGAAGCGAACTGCATCACCTTCCCGCTGCACTCCTGGATGTTCGAGCAGTGGGTCGCCGAGCAGGGCGCTCCGCTGGTGAACAACGGCAACGGCCGTGACGGCCGCGCCACCGAGGTCCTCCTGGACAGCGAAGCCTCGCTCCGCGTCGGTCAGTTCATGGCCGATCTCGCCGAGGGCGGCTACTACAGCTACACCGGCACGCTCGAGGACTGGAGCGGCTCCGAGGCGATCTTCGCCGGCCAGCAAGCGGTGTTCTTCATCACCTCGACCGCCGACGCCGGGAACATCACCCGCGCCGCGTCCGACAACGGCTTCGACGTCAAGACCGGTCTGCTCCCGATCCCCGACGGGGTCGAGCGCAACGGCGTGGTCATCGGCGGCGCCAGCGTCTGGCTGACCGACGGACACCCCCAGGAAGAGCTCGAGGTCGCCCGCGACTTCGCGCTGTTCATGACCAACCCCGAGAACATGGTCAGCTGGCACAAGCTGACGGGCTACTACCCCGTGGTGAACGAGTCGGTCGAGCTTCTCGAGTCCGAAGGCTGGTTCGAAGAGAACCCCAACTTCGCCGTCGCGTTCGACCAGCTGCTCGACACCATCCCCAACCAGGCGACGGCCGGCGCGCTGCTCGGGACGTTCCTCGAGACCCGCACCATCATCGGCGAAGCGCTGCAGCGGATCTACAACGGCAGCGCCAGCGTCGAGGACGCCATGACGCAGGCCAAGGAAGAGGCCGACGCGCGCCTCGACGAGTACAACGCCAACTTCTGATCCCAACGCGTCGCGGCGACGTCGCGACGCACGCATGACCGCATGAATGGAGGCGGGCCGACCACGGCCCGCCTCCTCTCGTGACGGGGTAGGCTTTCGGCATGAAGGACAATGCCGTGTTCACCAGCCGGGTGCTGCCGTGGTTGCTGCTCCTTCCGTCGTTCATCATCCTGCTGGGGTTCATCTACTACCCGGCGATCCAGGCGTGGGTGCTGTCGCTGCACCGGTCGAACCTGTTCCTGGGCACGCGGCAGTTCATCGGCTTCGACAACTTCCGGCTGATGTTCACCGGGCCGCTGGCGGACAAGTACATCCAGGTCGTCGTCCAGACGTTCGTGTACGGGGCGCTGGTGGTCCTCATCGGACTGTCGATCTCGATCGTGCTGGCCACGCTGGCCAGCAGCCCGATCCGCGGCGCGCGCGTCTACCGGCTGCTGCTGATCTGGCCGTTCGCGCTGTCGCCGGCCGTCGCCGGCACGATCTTCCTGTTCATGTTCAACCCCGACGTCGGCAGCGTGAACGAGGTTCTGAACGACCTGTTCGGGATCCGACCACGCTGGCTGGACACGCCGACGCTGGCGTTCTCGCTGGTGGTGATCGCGTCGGTCTGGAAGAACCTCGGCTACAACATCGTCTTCTACTTAGCAGCGCTTCAGAACGTGCCCAAGGAGCTGAACGAGGCCGCCGCGATCGACGGCGCCACGCCGATCCAGCGCTTCTTCCGGATCACCGTGCCGATGCTGTCGCCGATGACCTTCTTCCTGCTGTTCACGAACCTGACGTTCGCGTTCTTCGAGTCGTTCGGCCTGATCGACATCGTGACCAAGGGCGGTCCGGTGGGGCCATCGCCGGTCGACGCCGCCGGGATCACCACCACGATGATCTACCAGGTGACGATCGACGGCTTCGGCGGCAGCGGCAACACCGGCCTCGCCGCGGCGCTGGGCAACATCATCTTGCTGTTCACCGCGATCATCACCGTCCTCCAGTTCCGCTACGGCAGCCGCCGCGTGCAGTACGGAGCGAACTGATGCTGCACCGCAGAGCCTGGATCCTGCACCTGATTCTGATCATCGCCAGCCTGATCGTGGCGTTCCCGATCCTGTTCGCGCTGATCAAGGCCACCCAGATCCGCAGCCAGGTGCTCTCGCCCAGCCTGATCCCGGGCACCGCGTTCTTCGACAACGTGCGGAGCGTGTTCCTGAACGCGAACCTGCTGGTGTTCATGCGGAACTCGCTGATCGTCGCGGCGGCGGTGACCGTCGGAAAGACCACGCTGTCGTTGATGGCCGGGATGGCGCTGGTGTTCTTCCGCTTCCCGTTCAAGCGGGTGATCTTCGGCCTGATCCTGCTGACCCTGATGATCCCGGTCGAGGTGCTGATCGTGCCGCTGTTCGACGTGATCAGCCTGCAGCCGCCGCAGACCTGGGCGGACTTCTCCGAATGGATCAGCAGACCCGACCGGATGATCTTTCAGCCCGCCCAGTACGGCTACGGCTGGGCGAACACCTACTGGGCCCTGATCGTGCCGTTCCTGGCCTCGGCCACGGGCACGTTCCTGTTCCGCCAGCACTTCATGTCGATCCCCACCAGCCTGGCCGACGCCGCCCGCATCGACGGCGCCACGCCGTTCCAGTTCCTGCAGAAGGTGCTGGTGCCGATGAGCTGGAACACCATCGGCGCGCTGGCCGTGATCGAGTTCGTGTACGTCTGGAACCAGTACCTGTGGCCCAAGGTGATCATTCGCCGCGAGGAGCTGCAGGTGGTCCAGGTCGGGCTGAACCTGATCATCGGGACCGGCGAGGGGGTCGAGTGGGGCTACGTCATGGCGGGCGCCACGCTGAGCCTGGTGCCGCCGCTGCTGGTGTTCATGCTGCTGCAGGAGCAGTTCATGCGGGGCTTCGCGCTGTCCGAGTCGAAGTAGGGCCGTCGCCGGCGCGCGGCTCCGGCCCGTGGCGCTAGGTCGCCGTGGCGCGCAGCCACGCCCACGCGACGCGCCAAGGTACGTCCCGCTCCTGCAGCGCCGACCGGAAGCGGCGCTCGACGTCCGCCACGTCGGTCGCGTCGACACCCGCCGCTTCCAGTCGCGACCGGAACGGCGCATCGGGGCCGAACCAGCCGTCCAGAGCGCGCGACGGGAACCGTCGCACCTCGTCCACCTCGACGGTCTCGGCGTGCGTCACCGTGAACCCGGCCGCCTCCAAGCGTTCGGTGCCGGACCGGACGTCGTACCGGAAGCGGGCCTCGGCCGCCTGGCGGTAGGCGTCCTCCTCGGCGTTCCGGACGGCGTCGGCCACCTCCGGGGACAGGCCGGCGAGGTCCACGGCCTGATGGAGACGGGTGCCCGCGCTCGGGAGCGCGTCGCCGAACACCGCGCGTCCGCCCGGCGCCAGCAGGCTCCGGAGCTCCTCGAGGGCCTGGGGCGCCTCGTCGTCCGCCAGCACGCGCACCGCGAGGATCCGGTCGAAGGTGCCTTCGGCCTGCGCCGAGTCGGAACGCTGGGCAGCGACCCGGCGAATCTCGGCAGGTGCCGACGCCAGGTCGGCGATGAGCACCACCGGCCGCTCCAGCTCGGGCAGCGTCGCGGTCTGGCCACGGATCGTCTGGGCCGAGCGCTCGTCCTGCGCGACCGCCCAGGTCTCCCCCTCCGGCGCGCGCCTGAGCGCCTCGAACGTCGTCCAGCCCGATCCGCCCGTCAGGTCCAGCACGCGGTGGTGCCGCGCCACCTCCAGCCGCTCGAACGCCGCGTCGCGGAGCGCCGCCATCCGCTCGCCACGGCCCGACAGCGTCCGCGCGGCCCAGCGATCGCGGGCGGCGTCGCCAGGACTCCACGACAGGATCTCGGGCGGCGCCTGCGCGTCCTCGTCCAGCATCGCGGCGAGCTGCGCCTCACGCCGGCGTGCCACCGCCGTGCGGATCTCGGCCTCGGCCCCCTGGTCGCTGGGCTGGTAGAACAGCCGCCCCTGCAGCGCGTCGGGGAGGTACTGCTGCGCCACCCAATGGTCGCGGTAGGCGTGCGGGTACAGGTAGCCCTGCCCGTGGCCGAACCCCTCCGCGTCGCGGCTGGCGTCCTTCAGGTGACTGGGCACCTCGCCCCTGCCCTCGCGCTGCACCGCGGCCAGCGCGTCGAAGAACGCCATCGTGCTGTTCGACTTCGGCGCGGTGGCCAGGTAGAGCGTGGCCTGGGCCAGGTGGTAGCGGCCTTCGGGCATGCCGACCGCCTCGAACGCCTGCGCCGCCGCCTCGGTGTGCACCAGGGCCTGCGGATCGGCCAGACCGATGTCCTCCGACGCCAGGATCCGGAGCCTGCGCAGCACGAAACGGGGATCCTCGCCGGCGTGCACCATCTTGGCCAGCCAGTACAGCGCCGCGTCGGGATCGGAGCCGCGCACGCTCTTGATGAACGCGCTGATCACGTCGAAGTGCGCGTCGCCCTCCTTGTCGTACAGCACGGCGCGCCGCTGGATCGACTCCTCGGCCGTGGGCCGGTCGATCCGAACCGTTCCCGAGGCGTCCGGCTCCGTCGTCACCACCGCGAGCTCCAGCGCGTTCAGCAGCGAGCGCGCGTCGCCGTTCGCGATGTTCACCAGGTGGTCCAGCGCGTCGTCGTCCAGGGCGACGTCCAAGCGGCCGAATCCCCGCTCGGCATCGGTCAGCGCGGCGTGGGCGACGCGCCGTAGATCGTCCTCGTTCAGCGGCACGAGCTGGAACACGCGGCTGCGCGACACCAGCGCGGGATTCACCTCGAAGTACGGGTTCTCCGTCGTCGCGCCGATGAACGTCACCGTTCCCGCCTCGACCGAGGGAAGCAGCGCGTCCTGCTGCGCCTTGTTGAAGCGGTGCACCTCGTCGATGAACAGCAGCGTGCGCCGCCCGACCCGTTGCCGGTCGGCGGCGGCCGCGACCTGCTCGCGAATGTCCTTGACGCCGGAAAGAACCGCGTTCAGCGCGACGAACTCCGCCTTCGTAGAGCCGGCGACGACGCGGGCCAGCGTCGTCTTGCCGGTGCCGGGCGGGCCGTGGAAGATCACGCTGGACAGCCGGTCGGCGACGATCGCGCGCCGCAGCAGCCGGCCCGGCCCCAGCACGTGCTCCTGACCGACGAACTCGTCGATCGTGCGCGGACGCATCCGGGCGGCGAGGGGCTCGTCGGCGGTCGCGAACAGGCTCGCCTGCGGCGTGGTGGCCATTCGGCCCATGCTAGCAGCGGCTCGCACGCCGCTGGGGCGCGCAGCGTTCGTGGCGACCGCGCCCTGCGACGTCGGTGCGATGTCGGTGCGATGTCGGTGCGATGTCGGTCAAGGCAGGCCCGGCACGCTCCACCGCAGCCACGCCTCGGGCCCCCGGCCCGCACCGCTCCAGGACACGCCGCCCTGCAGCTCCAACGACGCCGTCGCGCCGTACCCCAGCACCAGATCGGCCGCCACCAGCCCCTCGACGCCCACCGCGACAGCCTGCCCAGCGTCGGCCGCGGCGCCGGTCGATACGCCCAGCCGCAGGCGCGGAGCGAACCGCAACCGCTGAAGCGCCCAGCGACCGTCCGCGATGGAGGCGCCGACCGGCGCGGTCCAGCCCAGCCCGGCCGAGGCGGACGCCGCGACGTTCTCGAACGCGCTCGCCGGGACCGACGAGGGCGGTCTCCAGCCCGTGCGGATCGTCGCGTCGGCCGTCGGCCCGCCGGGAAGGCCGGTCGGGATCCACGCGGCGGCGTCGAGCCAGGCGCCGTTGGAACGGCCCCCCGCGATTCCATCGGTCCTCCCCGTGACCGCCACCGCCCATCCTCGCCGCGGCACGCCCCAGGCGTCCGCCGCTCCGTCCGACGAGGCGATCCGGACCGAGCCGCCCGTGCGGACGGCTCCGTCGTCCGCCACCCGGGTCACGAGGCGCGCCCCCAGGCGGACGGTCGGCTCCCAGGCCAGAGTGGAGTCCACGCCCACTTCGAGATGGGGCCGGGGCGGCTCCAGCGGTGCCCGGTGGGGCGAATAGGGAAGCACGCCCATGCGGACCACGGCCGCGAGGGGGTCCCGCCGACCCGGTGTGGGGACGATGCCGGCGCGACCCACGCGTAGCGACACCCCGAAGGCGGGGCGCCCCCAGGCGCCGTCTCCGCCCGGCACGCGCCCCGCGACCGCGTCGATCGCATAGCGTCTCGTCGGGTCGATAGCGACGAGGCGGACCCCCGCCCCGCCGACGCCCAGATCGCTCGGGAGCCAGCCCAGGAGCCGCACGGCCGCACGCGGGTCGTACGGCCGCGGCCCCGCCGTCCCGTCGTGGCGACCACCGTCCAGGCGACCACCGTCCAGGTCACGAGACGAGACGCCAGGGGACTCGATGCGAGCAGGCTCGGCGCGTGCGGGCTCGGCGCGAGCAGGCTCGGCGCGAGCAGACTCGGCGCGAGCCCCTGGGCGGCTGGCCACGGTCCGTAGCGGAGCAGGCGCGACGCGTGCCAGGACGGGCCCGCCGGCACGTCGCACGGCGACCACGCCGTCCGTGACGTCCACGACGCCGTAGCGAGGCGCGGCCCACAGCTCGGCGCGTCCCGTGGCCAGCTCGACGCGCCACGCTCCCGTCCTGTCGGCGTCGGCCGCCGACACGAGCCAGAGGTGCGACTCGCTCTCCCAGGCCGCGTTCCGTAGCGCGCCGTCCAGTGCGATCGGAACCCGGTCCGGCTCGGGCCAGCGCGTAGACGGCGCGCCGACGGCATCGACGGGCGCGGCTGCGGGACGTGGGGCTGCGGGAAGGGCGGGCGGTGCGGCGGACGGTGCGGCGGGCGGACGCGACCACGCGACCAGGCTACGCTCGCCCGACCGGTCCAGGATCGCGGCGACACGGCCGGCCGGCGACGTGGCCAGGCCCACGATCCGCGCTCCCGCAGGGGCCGACCAGACGTCGACGCCGGTGACCGGACCGCCGTCGCACCAGCGGCGCAGCTGCGACGCTCCGAGCCCGTCGTCGCGCACGAACACGAGGCAGCCGTCCGCTAACGCCGCCGCCGCGTGGGCACGCGCGCCTTGGGTCAGCCTCCGCTCGGCTCCGGTCGCGACGCTCAGCACGTGCAGCTCTCCCAGTCGGCCCGCCGGCCCGTCCCGCAATCGGACGTACACGAGCTCGTCCGCGCTGCGCCAGGCCAGTCGGTCGGGCGTGGAGCGCAGCTGCACGGCGACCGTCTCGGCCAGCTCACCGCCTGCGCCCACGGTCGCGACGCGCACGGTGCGTCCCGTCAGCCAGGCCAGACGCGTGCCGTCCGGCGACCGGGCAGGCGACCGTGCAGGCGACCGTGCAGGCGACCGGGCGTGAGCCGACACCGGCGCGGTGGCCGAGGCAGGCTCGTCGGCCAGCAGCGCCCCGATCTCGTCGTCCAACGCCATCGCCTCGGCACGAAGTCGGTCCCGCAACGCGGCCCATTCGAGCTGCAGATCCCCACCGACGGCATGGCGCCAGGCGTCGTCGAACCCTGTCCACGGCGGCGCGGTCTCGAACCGGCGCAACGCGTCGCGGAAGGCCGGCAATCCGGCTCCATGGATCAGGTGCTCCACGAAGGCGCCGCCCAGGAGGTAGCGCGTCCGTCCGCCCGGCCACGCCTCGCTCGGTAGCCGAGCGGCGTCGGCCAGCGAGGGCCAGTCGTCGCTGACCGCGAGCGCCCGGATCACGGAGCGCGCGTCGGGATCGTCCAAGCGGCCGCCGCCACCCGGCACCGCCCGGCTCTCGGCCCAGACCGCCACGCCCTCGAGCAGCCACATCGGCGGAGGCCACGGCAGGTCGGCGCCCACGATGCCGGTGCGCACGGGGAGCGACCCCGGGCGGCCCCCGAAGTGCACGGCGTGGATCATCTCGTGGACGAGGAGCAGCTGAAGCGGATCGGGCGCGCTGGAGCCCACCTCGCCCGGCCACGGCGGCTGCAAAGGAACGGTGACGACCGGTCCGCCCAGCGGGTCCACCCAGGCGTTGTACACGTCGTCGTCGCCTTGGATCACGACGGTCACGTCGGGTGCAGGGACGGCGAAGAACGCGGCCGCCGTCGACAGCGCGGCCTCCGCACGGCGAGCCAGCTCGTGGATCCTGCCCAGCGAGGCGGCGTCCGGCACGATCACCGTCACGCGACCGACGTCCAGCACCCAGGGCTGGCCAGGCGCCGCCTCCGGCCTAAGGTGCTCGCCGGCCGGGGCCGGCCCGTTCGCGGCGAGAGCCGACCCTGCGAGGACGACCAGCACCACGAGGATCGCGACGCGAGCGGCTCGAGCGACCGCGGGAGCGACCGCCGGGTCGACCGCGGCTTCCATCGCGAGCCAGGGCTCGTGCCGACCCCGAACGATCACTGGAGCAGACGCGCGCCCAGCCACTCGCTGACGAGGTCCAGCAGCTCGGGAGCCACGGTGGTCCGGATGGTGCCGTACTCGTCCAGCCCTCCGACCCGCGCCGGCTGCATCAGGTGGTTCAGCCCGCTCAGGGTGACCACCGTGGTGTCGTCCACGCCCGCCTCGCGCAGCGCTGCCCGCATCGCGCCCTCGTTCTGCACGGCGGGCACCTGCACGTCCTGACGCCCGAAGACCGCCAGGGTAGGCACGTCGACGTCGCGCAACACCGGTCCGGGCTGGGCCAGCAGGAAGTCGCGGAAGGTCGGCGTGACGACGGTCTCGACCTGCGCCGCCACGTACCGCTCGCGCGCGGCGCCGCTGGGGGCCTCGCTCTCGGGAAGCGCGGCCAGCTGCTCATCGACGCGTGCGCGGGTCAACCGTTGCGCCTCGTCCGTATCGCCGTCCGACAGGGCCGCATGCAGCGCCCGCAAGTACCTGATCTGCGCATCGACCTCGTCCTCGCCGGCCCCGCGTTGCCCGAGGATCAGGCGATTCTGCAGCTCCAGCACGTCCAGACCGGACACGGCGGGAGCGGCCAGGAGCACCATCGCCGCCACCGGGGCGTCCCCCGTCACGACGAGGGGCGCCACCAAGCCACCCTCGCTATGGCCCAGCACGGCGATGCGACGCACGTCGACGTCCTCGCGACCGGCCAGGAACGTCACGGCCGCGGCAGCGTCCGTCGCCAGACCGTCCAGTCCTGCAGCACCCAGGCTGCCCTCGCTGCCACCCACGCCGCGGTCGTCCCAGCGCAGCGATCCCAGCCCGCTGCGCGCCAATCGGTCGGCCAGCACCGCCATCGTGGGGTGGCCCAGCACCGTGCCGTCGCGATCCTGCGCGCCCGACCCGTTCAGCAGCACCACGACCGGGAACGGTCCCGGCCCCTCGGGCAACGTCAGCGTGCCGGCCAGCGTGCCGGCGTCGCCGTCGAACGTCACCTCGTGCGTGGCGTACGGGAACGGAGGGGTGGGCGCTTGCGGCCGCTCGACGTTTCCGTCCGCCTCGTCGCCCTCGCGCACGAAGGTGAGCGGGAAGGTGACGCCCTCCTGCTGGAACGTTCCCCTCAAGGCTCCGTCCTCGAGCCGCAAGCCCAGCCTGGCGTCCGCGGGAAGCGCGGGAATGCTCAGCGTCACCGCCCCGTTCACCGCCGCGAGCGGCCTGGCTTCCAGCCCGGTCAGGCCCTGACTGGGCAGGTCCACGGTGCCTCGCAGCCTGCCGTCCTCGGAGGTCAGGTTCAGCACCAGGGGAAGCGGCGCGCGCTCGGGAGCGAGAACGCCGCGCCAGCTTCCGACCCAGCCGGACGGCGTCCGAACCGTCGGCGCGTCGCCGGCCCGCTGCAGCTCGAACGGGACCGACGCGCTTCCCTGGACGAAGTCGCCCTCGATCTCGTCGTCCCCGCGGAGCCGTCCCTCGAACGTGGGCGAGGAAGGCAACGTCGGCGCGGTGAAGCGGACGGCGCCGTCGGCGCTCGTCTCGATCTGGTCGAGGGGCAGCTCGAACGCGCCCTGAAGCGGGACGTCGATCTCGCCGGTCAGGCCCGCGGGGCCGTCCTCGAATCGGACGCGAACGTACAGGTCGAGGTCGGACGGGTCGATGGAGCCTTCCCAGCCGCCGCGCAGCGCACGGTCTTGCGCAGGGTCTTGCGCCGGGGCTTGCGCTGCTGCCGCGGCCAGCAGCGAGGCCGTGGCGGCGAACAGGAGCACGAATACGATGCGTCTCATGCCCCCCATCATGCCCGTCTCGCGGCGGAGCACCGCGTCGCGACCGACGTCCCGGAGCGCGCCACGGGTACCATGCCGGCGATGCCCGTTCACGTCGTCGACAAGCCGCTGGGCCCCACCTCGCACGACGTCGTGGCGCGTGCTCGCCGCCTGCTGAAGACGCGCAGGGTCGGCCACGCGGGAACCCTCGATCCGCTGGCCACCGGCGTCCTGCTGGTGCTATCAGGCGACGCCACGAAGCTCTCGACCTGGCTGACGGGCTCCGACAAGACGTACCTGGCCTGGATCGCGTTCGGTGGCGCGACGCCCACCTGGGACGCCGAGGGGCCGATCGTGGAGCGGGGCGACACGGGGTCGCTGGACGAGGACGCGATCCGGAACGCCTTCGCGCCGTTCCTGGAGCTCTCCGAGCAGGTCCCCCCGCGCTTCAGCGCGATCAAGACCGGCGGCGAGGCCGCGTACCGCGCCGCGCGGCGTGGCGACGAGGAGGTGACGCCGTTGCCCGCCCGGCCGGCCGCGTATCGCGGCATCGAGCTGCTCGGGTTCGGCGACCGCGACGCGCTTCCCGGCCGGTTCGGGCCGACGCTCGACGGCTGGCGGCCGGATCCCGCCGGTCGCACCTTCGACCTTCCGCCTCCGCTGGAGCCGCTGCCGGTCGCCCTGGTGTCGGTCGAGGTCGCGGCCGGCACGTACGTCCGGGCGTTCGCGCGCGACCTGGGCGAGGCGCTGGGCGTGCCGGCGCACCTCGCGGGCCTGGTCCGGACGCGCGTGGGCACCTCGCGGCTCGAGGACGCCGTGCCCCTCGACGCGATCGCCGACCGACCCGGGGTGGCGGAGGCGGACGCGTTGCCCATGCCCTCCGTCCGCCTGAGCACGACCGATGCGGCCCGCGTGCGTCAGGGACAGCGGCTCCCGGTGGGCACGGTGCCGGGCGAGGGCGTGGTCGCGCTGCTCGATCCGGACGGACGCCTGGCGGCGGTGGCGGACCTCGACCCCAGCGGCATGCGGCTTCTGCGGGTCTGGCACGTTCCGGCGTCCGGAGACGACCCCGGAGACACCGCGACACCGGCCGCGGACGATGCGAGCGCTGGCTAGACTGGTGGGAGGCACCTTCGACCCGATCTCTCGACCTCTTCTTTCGACCGTGCGCCGCTTTCGGCGAGTTGGAGCGACACCGATGGACATCGGCATTCCCAAGGAGACGAAGCGTCACGAGTACCGCGTGGCGGCCACCCCGGCCGCCGTTCGCACGTTGACCGTGGCCGGGCACGACGTGCGCGTGGAGGCCGGCGCCGGCGTGGGCAGCGGATTCCCCGACGACGACTACCGCAGCGTCGGCGCGCGCATCGTGCCCGACGCCGCTACGGCGTGGGCGGCGGCGCTGGTCTTGAAGGTCAAGGAGCCCGTTCCGTCCGAGTACGGCTTCCTTCGCGACGATCTGATCCTGTTCACCTACCTTCATCTCGCGGCCGACCGCGAGCTGACCGACGCCCTGATCGAGGCGGGCACCACCGCGATCGCCTACGAGACGGTCGAGGGTCGGCATGGCGGTCTGCCGCTGTTGACGCCGATGAGCGAGGTGGCCGGCCGCATGGCGCCGCAGGTGGGCGCGTACCACCTCGAGCGCTTCCTGGGCGGGCGCGGCGTGCTGCTCGGCGGCGTTCCCGGCGTCGCCGCGGGCGAGGTCGTCATCCTGGGTGGTGGCGTGGTGGGCATCAACGCCGCGAAGATGGCGGCGGGGTTGGGCGCCCGCGTCACGCTGCTCGACGTGGACCACCGCCGGCTGCAGTACCTCGACGACGTGTTCGGCGGACGGGTCGAGACGGTGATGAGCAACGTCGGCACCGTCTCGACGGCGGCCGCGCGGGCGGACCTGCTGATCGGCGCGGTGCTGATCCCCGGCGCCCGGGCGCCGATGCTGATCCCGCGCGGGCTGCTGGGCGAGATGCGGCCCGGCAGCGTGATCGTCGACGTCGCCGTGGATCAGGGCGGCTGCGTCGAGACGATCCACGCCACCACGCACGACGAGCCGACGTACGTCGTGGACGGCGTGGTGCACTACGGCGTCGCGAACATGCCCGGCGCGGTGCCGAACACCAGCACGCGGGCGCTCAGCTACCAGACGCTGCCGTACGCCGAGCGGCTCGCGAACCGAGGTCTGAACGTGCTGCTGGACGATCCAGGCTTCCTCAGCGGGCTGAACGTGCATCGTGGCCAGGTGACGTACCCGGCGGTGGGCGAGGCGTTCGAGCTGGACGTCGTGGACCCGGCCACGGCGCTGGGGGCGTGAGCCCTCAACGCATCTTGGCCAGAGCCTTGCGGATCAGCGTCTCGGCGTCGGCGTCGGGCTGATCCCCGGTCAGCTCCGACACGGTCGCCTTGACGGACGCTTCGCGGTAGCCCAGCGCGATCAGCGCGTCGACGGCGTCCTGGGCCTCGGCCCCGAACCCCGAGCGGGGGGCGGGCCGTTCGCCGTCGGCCGGCAAAAGCAGGTCGTCCGGCATCCGCGACTTGAGGTCCAACACGATGCGCTCCGCGGTGCGCTTGCCCACCCCGGGCGCAGCGGCCAGGAGTGCGGGATCGTCGTTCACCACGGCGCTCGCGATCACCTGGAGCGGCAGGTGCGAGAGCACCGCCAGCGCCAGCTTGGGCCCCACGCCGCTCACGCCCAGCAGCAGCCGGAACAGCCTGAGGCCGACCTCGTCGCCGAAGCCGTAGAGCGTCCAGGCGTCCTCGCGCACCACGAGGTGGGTGTGAAGCCGAACGGACTGGCCGACGCGGGCCGTCGCCGTCGTCGACGCGGGGGTGAGCGCCTCGACGCCCCACGCGCCGGCCCGGATCACGAGCGAGCCGATCCGGATCTCCTCGACGACCCCTTCGACGAACGCGATCACCCGCTCTCCTCCCAGAGCGGTGCGAACAACGCCTCGTACCCGATGTCCTCGAGCGTCGCGCAGCCGGTCGTCCGCATCGCGTACGCCAGCTCGGCGGCCAGGCGGCGAGGCTCGATCCCGGGGTCGGGCAGCACCGCCTCGGCGCCCAGCGCCAGGTAGCGGAACAGGTCCACGCCGCCGCGGACCGGTCCCCCCACGTACACCCCCAGCATGCCCGCCACGGTGTCGAGAATCTCGGGCAGCACCTCCGCCACGGCGGGACCTCCGAGGTGGCGCCCCGCGGCCGATCGGACGACGACGCCGTCCAGCCCGGCCTCGGCCGCGACCTCGGCGTCCGCGGGACTGGCGATGCCGTCCAGCCACAGCGGCCGTCCCGCGGCGGCGCGAAGCTCGGCGAGCTCCTCTCGCCGACGCGGCCGCCAGACCACCTCGCCGAACGGCGGCCCGTCGACCAGGGGCGTGAGGTCCAGCAGCACGCCGGCCGGCTCCAGCGCGCCCAGGCGGCGAGCCTGAGGCACGAGGTCGGCCATCCGTCCCGCCTCGATCCGGATCAGGAACCCGGCGGCCTGCGCCGGTCCGTTTCCCTCGGGCCAGTCGTCCGCGTCGATCCGCGCCAGCGGCCAGGGAGGAGGCGCGTCGCGCCACGACTCGACCAGCGGGACGATCGGGGCGGGCAGACTCCGATCGAGCAGGCGGAGGCTCGCGTCCGGCCGCTCCACCCCGTGGAGGAGCCGGGGGAGCAGCGGATGCGCGTCGAGGGCGGCGAGGTCGCGATCCACGCCGCCATGCTACCGCGGCCCGCGCCGTCCGCCGTGGCGGCCTGGGGGGCGCTCTTGGCTGCGCGGTAGAGTCCCGGCATGATTCGTGCGCACGGCCTTCGCAAATCGTTCGCCGGCGTCGAGGCCGTTCGGGACGTAGGCTTCGAGGTGCAGGCGGGAACCATCTTCGGTCTTCTGGGGCCCAACGGCGCGGGCAAGACCACGACGCTGAGGATCCTGGCCACGTTGATCGCGCCCGACGACGGCAGCGCCGAGGTGGCCGGCTTCGACGTGCTGCTGCAGGGCGAGGAGGTCCGGCGCCGCATCGGCGTGGTGAACGGCGGCATGGGCCTGTACGACCGCCTCACCGGCCGGGAGACGCTGCACTGGTTCGGCGGGCTGTACGGCATGAGCGCAGCCGCGATCGAGGCGCGGATCGAGGAGCTCGATGGGCTGCTCGATCTGGGCGACACCCTGCACCGCCGCTGCGGCGACTTCTCGACCGGCATGAAGCAGAAGATCGTGGTCGCGCGCGCGGTCGTGCACGACCCGCCCGTCCTGTTCTTCGACGAGGCCACCAGCGGCCTGGACGTCCTGGCCAGGCGAGCGGTGCTGGACTTCGCGCGCGCCGCGACGGGAGGGGAGCGGGCGGTGGTCTGGTCCACGCACGTGATGAGCGAGGCCGAGGAGCTGTGCGACCGGGTGGGCGTGATCCACCGTGGGCGCTGGATCGGCGAGGGCACGGTCGACGAGCTGAAACAGCGGGCAGGGGGAGCGCGCGACCTCGAAGCGGCGTTCTTCGGGCTGGTGCGGGACGCGGGCGCGCTGGACGCGGACGCACGGGGCGCGGGCGCACGGGACGCGAGAAGCGACGCCGCGACCGCTGCCGGCGGCCACGAAGGGCGCCGACCGTGAGACCGGCGATGGCGTGGGCGGTGGCCCGCAAGGACGTGCTGACCACCTTGCGCGATCGCAGGGCGATCATCAGCAACCTGCTGATCCCGGTGCTGCTGCTGCCGACGATCATGCTGGGGCTGCCCCTCCTCCTCGGCGGGCTGTTCCAACGCGAGCAGGCGTCGCTCACCCAGGTCGCGGTCGAGGGCCAGGCGTTCCTGCCCGACGCGCTTCGGTCCGCCCTCGAAGCGGAACGTGTCGAGCTGATCGCGGTCGACGACGCGCTGGGGCAGGTCCGCGACGACGACGTCGCGGTGGCGCTGCAGGTGCCCGAGGGCTTCGCCGAGGAGGTGACGGCGGGCGACGTCCCGAGGCTGCGCCTGCTACGAAAGACCGGGAACCTGGAGAGCGAGCTGGCCGCAGGCAAGGTGACCCAGGCGATCGAGTCGTACCGCCAAGACCTCGTCGCCGAGAGGCTACGGAGCGCGGGCGTCGATCCCGCCGTGCTGGAGCCGCTGACGGTCGAGACCCGCGACGCCAGCCGGCCTCAGGAACGGAGCAGCGGTCAGCTCTCCTGGCTGATTCCGTTCTTCATCGCCATCTGGGCCCTCGCCGGGGGGCAGATGACGGCGCTGGACGCCACGGCCGGCGAGAAGGAGCGCGGCACGCTGGAGGCGCTGCTGGTCGCGCCGGTGCGACGCTCCGAAGTGGTCGTCGGCAAGTTCGTCGCCACGCTGCTGTCCGGGCTCAGCGCGGCGTTCATGGCGATCGTGGGCGTCCTCGTCGGAGGCATGCTGCTCAGAGGCGTATTCCTGCCGCGGCTGGGCGACGAGGCCAGGGAGATGGCCGCGACGATGGGCGGATCGCTGTCGATCGGTGCGGACGGCATCTGGATCCTGCTGGGCAGCGCGCTGCTGACCGCCGCCGCCGTCGCGGCGATGCTGATCGCGGTCGCGATGTTCGCGCGCTCGTTCAAGGAGGCGCAGACGTACGTGGCGCCGATGACGTTCCTGTTGATCCTGCCCGCCATGGCGCTGCAGTTCTCCGACCTGCTCGACCTGGGGAGCGGAATCTACCTGGTGCCGCTCGTGAACGTGATGGTGCTCATGGACGACGTGCTGGGCGGGGCCGTGGCCGGCACGGACGTGCTGGCCGCCTGGGGAACGATGCTGGCGTTCGTCGGCGTGCTCCTGGCGTTCGCGCTCCGCAGCTTCCGTCGCGAAGGGGTCATCTTCCGGACGTGAGCGAGGTGGACACGGCGTCGACGGCAGGTGGCGGGTCCGCCGCCGGGGGCCGCCGGGCGCTTCCGGTCACGCTCAGCAGCGCCACCCCGGCCAGCACCAGACCCACCCCGCTGAGCTGGACGGGCGAGGGCGCCTCGGACAGGAGCCACCACGCCCAGACGACGGTCAGCACCGGCTGCATCAGCAGGATCACCGAGGTCTCGAGGGCGGGCAGCCTGGGGAGCGCGTAGAGGATCAGGAGCCAGCCGATCGTCTGCGGCCCCACGCCGGTGAGAAGCAGCCAGCCGTGCTCGGGCCAGGTCGGCGTCAGCGCGAAGCCGGGATCGGTCGTCAGACCCGCGATCAGCGTGACGACGGCCGCGCCCAGCGTGGCGTCCGCCAACGGCCCTGCCGAGACGCGCCGCCCCCGCCCCAACGCGCGGAACAACAGCAGGAACGCCGCGTAGGCGACGCCGTTCATCAGGCCGAACGCGACCCCCCGCAGCGGAGCATCGCCGTACGCGGCGCCTCCGCCCAGCCCGCTGGTCGCGACGGCCCCGGCGAACACCACCGGAACCGCCACCATCGCCACGCGGGTCGGCCGCTCGCCGTGCAGGAGCCAGGCGGCGAGCCCCACGAACACCACCTGCGTGTTGCCCAGCACGGTCGAGAGTCCGGCCCCGATCGCGACGATCGCATGGTTCCAGAGCGTGAACGCGAGGCCCATCAACCCGCCTGCGATCAGGGCGTTCCAGCGCTCGCGCGCGCCCCGTCGCGACGTGCCCCGCTGCAGCAGCGCGATGGCGACGAGGAACGGTAGCCCGTAGGCGGGCCGGAAGAACGCGGCGGTGGAGGGGCTCACCTCGGCGAGTCGGACCAGGATCGCCGAGAACGAGATCGTGATCGCGCCGAGCAGGGCGAGCGAGCGGGCGGCCATGCCCGCTATGCTCGCACGCCGGACGGCTGCGAGGGCCCGCCGTGCCGACGCGGACCGGGACGCTTCCTGGTACTGTCATCGGCATGTTCAAAGGCAGCGCGGCGGCACGGATCGCGACGATCTACGGCGTCGTCGCGACGGTCTGGATCCTGCTGAGCGACCGCGCTGCCCTGGCGATGTTCTTGGACCCGTTCCAGCTCAGCTGGGGCCAGACCGTCAAGGGGCTGGGCTTCGTGGTCGCCAGCGCGGTCCTGATCTACGCCCTGATCCGCCGTGAGCGTCGGCGCTGGATCGCGGCCGAAGCCTCCGAGCACGACATGGCGATGCACTACCAGGCGATCTTCATGGCCAGCCCCGCCGGCATCGTGATCACCGACCTCGCGGACGACCGGTTCGAGGACGTGAACGACAGGTTCCTGCGGCTGTCGGGCTACCGCCGCGACGACATCATCGGCAAGGCCGTGGCGGACGTCGACCTGTGGGTGGCGCCCGAGGAGCGGCGCGCCGCCGCCCACGAGGTGCGATCGAAAGGCCGGCTGGTGGACCGAACGGGTCTGCTCCGGCGCGCCGACGGCAGCGTCCGGACGATGCTCTGGTCGGCCGTCCTGCTCGATCTCGAGGGGCGACAGCGCATGCTCGCCGCGATGGTGGACGTCACCGAACGGGCCGAGGCGTACGAACAGACGCTGGCCGGCTGGGCGGCGGCCCTGGACCTGCGCGATCACGATACGGCGGGGCACGCGCAGCGCGTGACCGAGCTGGCGGTCGCCCTGGGCGAGCGACTCGGCATGGACCGCGACGAGCTGACCGCGCTCAGGCGGGGCGCGCTGCTGCACGACATCGGAAAGATCGGCGTCCCGGACAAGGTCCTCAACAAGCCCGGGCCCCTGGACGAGGAGGAGTGGGCCGTGATGCGAGCGCACCCGGAGATCGCCCGCGAGCTGTTGGCGCCGATCTCGTTCCTCCAGGATTCGATCGACATTCCAGCGCATCACCACGAGCGCTGGGACGGCAACGGCTACCCCGACGGGCTGGCGGGCGAGGCGATCCCGCTGGCCGCCCGGATCTTCGCCGTGGTGGACGTGTGGGACGCCCTGTGCAGCGATCGCCCGTATCGCTCGGCGTGGGCGACCGAGGCGGTGATCCGTCACGTCCGCGAGAACGCGGGGCATCACTTCGATCCGCGGGTGGCGGAGGCGTTCCTGGCGATGGTCGAGTCTGGAGAGGTGACCGAGGGGGCGGTCAGCTCCGCAGGTACGACGCCCCGTTCACGTCCAGAATGGCGCCGGTCGTGAACTCCGCCCCCTCGGACGCGAGGAACCAGACGGCGTGCGCGACCTCCTCTGGGGTCGCGACGCGTCCCAGCGGGCTCTGGGCACGGATGGCGTCCCCTTGCGGACCTTCGAGGCGCTCACGCGCCATCTCGGTCTCGACGAAGCCCGGCGCGACGACCCCGACGAACACGCCGTAACGGGCCAGCTGCTGCGCCAGCGACTGCGCCAACGCGTTCAGGCCCGCCTTGCTGGCGCCGTAGGCGGGCTGGTCCGGCTCGCCCCGGAACGCTCCGCGCGACGACACGAACACCATCCGGCCGCCGCCGTGCTCGATCATGTGGCGTCCTGCCGCATACGCCACGTTGGCGGGACCGACCAGGTTCACCGCCAAGATTCGCCGCCAGGCCTCCTGCCAGGCGGCGTAGTCGTCCTCGTCGACCCGGTGCCGGCCGCCGATGCCCGCGTTGTTCACCACCACGTCCAGTCCGTTCAACGCCGCGACGGCGTCCGTGACCAGCCGCTCGGCCTGGAGCGGATCGGCGACGTCGGCCTGGACGGCGGCGTGCGGGCCGCCAGGAAGCTCGGCCAGCGTGGCCTGGGCCGCCGCCTCGTCGCTGCGGTAGCCGATCGCGACCCGCGCCCCGCGCCGCGCGAAGGCGTGCGCGACGGCGCGTCCGATACCGCGCGACCCGCCCGTCACCAGAACGGCTCGGTCTTGGACGTTCACGCGCCGCTCCTCGCCGCCCTCACGGCCGGCTCTCGTGCGTGAGCAAGGACGACGTGAGCAAGGACGAGGCCTCGCGCGAGCCGCATCGCCGCATGCCAGCTGGGCGAGGCGTCGGTGGGCAGACGGATCTTCACGAACATGCGCGACCTCCGAGGGGCGAGGATACACCCGGCCGCCCAGACCGGCTCAGGCGTGCCTCGTCCGAATCCACAGCAGCGCCACGACCACCAGCAGACAGGCCGCGACGCCGCTCAGCGCGGTGGGGATCACGCCGGGCCCGGAGTGGGCCACCCAGGCACCGATCGCCGCCGTTCCCGCGACGGGACCGACGTTCGCGACCGCCAACGCCAGCGGCACGATCCGCTCGCTGCGGCGCGGGAACACCCGCTCGATCCAGGCGAGGGTGGTGGGAAACACCGGCGCGAGCGTCAGCCCGGCCAGCGCGTAGGCGACCGGCGCGAACGAGGTGACGTGCGCGGCGGTCAGCGCAGCCAGTCCCGCCCCGCTCGAGAGCAGCACCAGCGTCCGCGGCGCGATGCGTGCGCTCAGCGGGATCGCGAGCAGGCGACCGATCGTCAGGGCGATCCAGAAGACGCTGGTCATGAACGCCGCCGAGCGCGCACCCAGCGACGGCTCCAAGTGCACCGTCTCCCAGCTGGCCACGCCCGACTCGGTCGCGACGTACAGCGCGTACAGCGCCACGAACCCGATCGCGGCCAGCCACGGCAGGGGGGCGGGCTCGGCCGTCGGCGCCGCCTCCGGCTCGGGCACGCGCAACGACAGGACGGTCGCCATTCCTACGAGAAGCGCGAGGCCCAAGAACGGCAGTCGCAGCGAACCGCCCGCCGCGCCGACCGCCACGGGCCCGAGCACCGCGCCGACGCCGAACACGGCGCTCATCAGGTTCAGGATCGGGGCGGCGTTCGGCGCGAACACCCTCGCGATCAGCAGGTTGAACGCCACGTTCAACAGACCGAAGCCCAGCCCGGCCGCAGCGGCGCCGATCAACAGCCACGTCCAGGTCGGCGCCAACGCCGCCAGCACCACGCCGGCCGTCATGGTCGCGCCCGCCCCGAACAGGACGGGCCGGTACCCGACGCGCACCAGCAGCACCGACGATGCGACGGTGGCCACGAACGACCCCGCGAAGTTCAGCACCACGGTCAGCCCGACGGCGTCGACACCGACGCCGTAGCGCTCGATCAGGCCGGGGAACGCCGGGCCGTACATCGCCTGCAGCGCGCCGATGCCCAGCAGGCCCAGGGCAGCGGCGACGAGGAGCGACCTCCTCTTTGGATCGCGCAGGGCGGACCGCATCGCGGCGACTCTACCGGACCGGGGTTCGGCTGGCACGGGGATAGACTCCCGCCATGCCCGAGCCCGCGCGCCAGACCTTCTACCGCGAGGTGCACGTCGACGACGCTGGCCTCGCGGCGCGTCGACTGCTGACGACGGCCGTCCGGCACCGCTGCCCCGCCTGTGGCGGGGCGAAGGTGACGACCGGCGCGATCGGCATCGTGGACCGCTGTCCCAGCTGCGGTTCTCGCTTCGACCGCTTCGAAGGCAACGAGCTGATCGCCATTCCCTTGTCGTTCTTCCTGACGGTCGCGGCGCTGCTGGCGATCTCGCTGGTGGTGATCCCGCGCTACGGCTTCTTCGACGGGCTGATGCTCGTGCTGTTCGGCGTCGGGATCGTGCTGGTGCTGCTTCTGGTCCGCCCGGTCCGCGTGTTGACGCTGTGGCTGATGTGGATGTTGGGGTTCGTCTACCCCGACCGTGTACCCGACAAGGGTCGCTTCACCCTGCCGCGACGCTAGTCGGACGGGTCGTGCGCGATCAGTACGGGCCGACGCGCGCGCCGGACCACGCGCTCCGCCACGCTGCCGTTCAGGAAGTGCGCCAGTCCGGTCCGACCGTGCGTGCCCATCACGATCAGGTCCGCCCGCCACGCCTCCGCATCGGCGAGGATGACCTCGACCGGCGCGCCCACCTCCACCACCCGCTCGTCGCCGTCGCGAGCCACCTCGTCCAGGCGCGCCGCCAGCTCGCTGGCGAGCGCCTCACGCTCGGCCCTCACGGGCGCCGCCCCGGCGAGTGGATCTGCCACCCGCTTCGGATCGAGCACGTGAAGCAGGCGGCACGCCGCGTTCGGAAAGTTCTCGCGCGCCAGCGCGATCGCCGCGTCGGCGCTGGACGAGAAGTCGGTGGGCACCAGGATCTTCGTGAACATCGGCGTCCTCCTCGGGGCCGTCATCCTCGGGGCCGTCATCCCCGTCGTCATCGCGCGACCGTCACCTCGGCGGCGGATCGCGCACCGATCGGCCGAGCCGCGCGTGGCTGACGATACCCGAGGCGCTGCGTCCCGGGCCGCGTTGCGGCCACCGCCGCCCTCACGCTTGGATCGTGCGGCAGTGCCGCTGCGGAGGGCCTGACGACCGGCGTCAGCGGAGGAAGCGCCAGACGAAGTCCGCGGGCGGCTCGGCGCTGGTCGTGAGAGAGCCGCTCTCGGTAACGATGCGGGAGTAGAGGTTCCAGCCGGGCTGCAAGTCGAGCTCGATAAGGTCCCCCATGCAGTCCTCCTCGGCGACGAACGCTTCCTCGACGTAGGCGAGGTACGTGTAGCTCGACGGCCCATACATGCCCCAGTCCCCGGGTGTTCGACGGGTTCGCCAGAACTGCCCAACCGTCTCCTCGCCGTCCACCACGTCCAGGTAGGGCACGAACGCGATGTTCACCGATGACGCGCCACAGACACGCATCTCCCCCAGCATCTCGGGATCCAGCTCGGCGGGCAGACGGATGCTGAACGAGCCGCCCTCGACCCGACCACGCGCGAGGGGCGTCGTGCCGAGCGATCCCGGCTCGTCACGGATCATGGCCTCGACCACGGTGCCGTCCGGCACCGCCGCAGGCACCTCGCCACGGAACTCGAATCCCTCGTCCTGCGCGAGCCCGCAGAACGCCAACGACCATGAAACCGCGAACAGAACGACGATTTTTCGTGTCATGCCCGCACCATCGCACATCGCCGCCCTGCTGAACGCCGGCCTGGGCGTCGTCCGAGAGGCTTGCGAACACGCGTGCTCCTCCACCGGTCGCGGTGGCGCCCTCCGGACGCGCGGCGCGGACCTGCCGCCCGCCTACGCCGCCCGCCTACTCGGCGCGCTCGAACGCGTACCGCAGAGCGCCCTGGCCGAACACGACCACGGGTCCGTCGTTCCCGCTGTCGTCCAGCTCGAGAGGGAGGCCGGACAGGGGCACGCCGTACGTGACGTACCCGTCGAACTCGCCGGCGTCGTCCACGGTCGGACGCACCTCGACGCGGAACTCGCCGGCGTCCAGAACGAGCTGGCCGTCGTCCATCTCGAGCACGATCTCGCCGAGCGCGTCGTTCCGGTAGGTTCCGACGAACGCGTCCACCTCGTCCGGATCGACCGCGGCCTGCAGCGTCTCCAAGCGCTCGCGGCGGCTGCTCTCCGCCTGCTCGACCTGGAACGCCGCGTTCGCCGCGGCTTCCGTGGGAATGTCGTAGGTCAGCTCGAGGAGGCGGGTGGCGACGGCGTCGCTGAAGGCGTTCGTCCCCTGTCCGTTCGTGAGCACGACGATCCCGACGTCCGCCTCGGGCACGAACACGAACTCGGAGGTGAACCCGAGCGTGTTTCCCGAGTGGTACATCCTGCGTAGGCCCTTGTACTCGCCGACGATCCAGCCGAGGCCGTAGCTCTCCGTCGCAGAGATCGGCACCTGCGGTTCCCACGTTTCGCGCAGCGTCGCCTCGGACACCACGCGCTGTCCGTCGGGCGTCACGCCGGCGCTCAGGATGGTCGCCATGTAGCGGCCCATGTCGCGGGCGGTCGACCAGTGCACGCCGGCGGGTGCGACGGGGAGCAGGATCTCCTCGACCGCGAGGTCGATCGGCTCGTACGCTCCGCTATCGACGCCCTGCTGATGGGGAACCGCGTGCACGCCACGCGCCCTGACGTCCTCGAACGAAAGGGTGGTGCGGTCCAGTCCGATCGGACCGAGCACGCGCTCGCTCAGGGAGGTCGCGTAGCCGTCGAACAGCTCGCCGTAGCTGGCCCCGTCGGCCGCGGCGGCCGCGTAGCCGGCGGTTGCGACGAGCTGATTGCTGTACTGGAACGCCTCGCCGAAGTCGGTGAAGAACTCGAAGGTCCGGAGCTGCTCGACGATCCCTTCGGCGTCGAGCTCGTCGGCGTTGAAGAACAGCTCGAAGTCGCGCCGCGGCACCCCGGTGCACGCGCACAGCAGATTGCGGAGGGTGATCTCCTCCGTCAGCTCCGGATCGGCGACCGCGAACTGCGGAAGCACGTCCACGACCGGCGTGTCCCACTCCACGACGCCAGCGTCGACGAGGGTCGCGACCAGCAGCGACGTCATCGTCTTGCCGGTCGAGCCGATCATCATCTGCGTCTCAGGCGTGACCGGCTCGCCGCCGCCCGCCACCGTCGTGCCGAAGCCGTCCACGTGGACCACCTCACCGTCCTGGACGATGGCGATCGACGCCCCCGGCACGCCGAACGCCTCCACCTGCTCTTCGATGAAGGCGCGGAGCTCGGGCAGCGTCTCCTCCACCGGGCGGCGCTCCTCGCCCGTCAGATCGACGTCCTCGATCGCCGTGATGGACAGGCCGCTGGCGACGATCTGGAGCTGCGACGCCCGCCTCTGGAGATCGGCGAGGTCGGCATCGATCAACAGCGTGTAGATCGTGCCGTCGTGCAGCTGCGCGAGCGCCTGGACCACCCGGTCGTCGTCGTCGGGGTCGTAGTTCACCAAGAGGGTGCGCTCGACCCCGGGATCGGAGGGTGGCTCCAACGTCTCGTCCGGCTCGAGGTCGAACTGCGGCACCGCCAGCGACCAGGCGTCCGTCACCGCCCGCTCGAGGTCGTCGCCCTCGGACACGACGACGTGCATACGGATCCCGCCGGACGGATCGCGTGCCGTGACGAAGCCGTCCGCTTCCGTCACCTGCCAGCCGCCAGGAACCGGAAAGGAGAACCGCCCTTGCGGCTCTTCGTACACGCGCTCCGGAGCCGGTTGCGCTTCCACCCCGGCCGGCGCGTCGGCGTCGTCCGTCGCCTGACCTCCGGGTGCGGCGTCGTCCCCTCGTCGCAACGCGAACGGGAACTCCTGCCCCGCCTGCGTGAACATGCCGGTCATCTCGTCCCCGTCGACGGTGCCGGTCAAGGTCGGCGATCCCTGGACGTCGGCGATCGCGAACGATACGTCCACGCCGTCGACGGCCACGTCCGAGAGTGGAACGCCGTTCGCGCCCTGCGCGGGAATGTCGATGGTGCCGCTCCAGCCGTCGTCGCCGGCGTCCAAGCGGACGGTCACCTCGAGCGGCTGGCCGGGAATCTCGATCGCTCCCTGCCAGGCGCCGGCGGCCGAATCGGTCGGCGAGGCGTCTTGAGCGACGGCGGTGGCCACGAACAGTGCGGCGCACAATGCCGCATACAGTGCCGAGAAGGCGCTCGAGGCGCGCCGAACGCGTCTGTTCATTTCCGGTACCTCCTGAGGGCGATCGCTCATACGGAATCGCTCCCGCCCGACGTATTCGGGATGGCCTGCCGCCCTCGTCGGGAAGCCTAGCGAAGGTCCGCGATGCGGTCAAACCGTTCGGTGACACGCTCGACGGGATACGCCGTTCGACGGGACGATCGTCGGCCGGACCCGTCTCCGTGATCACGACTCGGACGCCGCCCTTCACGTTCGGAAGGGACGGACGTGCCGGTGGTGGACGCGGTGTCGAGGAGGCTACCAGAGGCCGAGCTCGTGCCCCGGGATGGACCCGAACCGCGAGACATGGTCATTCGTGCGCGCGGCACGGCATGTCGGAGGCTAGACTCAGCCGTGGCCGACATCGCTGTGCGCCTGCTGCGCCTGCTGGGCGCGCCCACCGTCGAGGTCGACGGACGGCGCGAGCCGCTGCCGTTCACGACCCCGACCTCGTTGCTGCTGTACTTGGCGGTGGCGGGCGACTGGGTGTCGCGCTACGAGCTGGCCTTCCTCTTCCGGCCGGACGAGCCCGAGACGGTGGCGTTGCAGTACCTGCGCCTGCAGCTCCACCGGGCGCAGCGCGCTCCGTGGGCGCTGGGCCTCGAGATCGGAGCCGACCAGCTGCGTTGGGCGCCTGCGAGCGACCTGGCGAGCTTCGACGCCGCCTTCGCGTCGAAGGACTGGGGGGCCGTCGTGGACGCCTACGGCGGGCCGTTGCTGGCGTCGTTCGCGATGCGCGACAAGCCGACCTTCGAGACCTGGCTGGAGCTCGAGCGCGACGGCGTCGAGCAGCGCTACCGGACCGCCTTGGAGCGCCGCGCGATGGAGCTCGCCGAACGGGGTGCGCTGTCCGAGGCGGCCGACCTGCTCGGTCGTCGCGCACGCCTCGACACGCTCGACGAGGCCGCGACCGTCGCGTACCTCGAGGCCCTCGGACGCATCGGCCGCAAGGCCGACGCGCGGCGACACTACGACGGCTTCGTCGCGCTGTTGCGTGACGAGCTCGACGCCGTCCCGGCCGAGGCGACGCGCACCCTGATGGAGCGGATCGATGCCGGGGACGTCGAAGACGCGGCACCGGCACGGTCCCCTTCGCGCGACACGGTGCCGCAACCCGCGACCCGCTTCGTCGGACGGCGATCGGAAGTGGCCGAGCTCGAGCAGCGGCTCGCGCAGGACGACTGCCGACTGCTCACCATCGTGGGGCTCGGCGGTACCGGCAAGACAACTGCATGTCGACCGCGCGCTCCCGCGCCACGCGCCGCAACCGACTCCGAATGTCCGCAGCCCGGTTCACGCGAGGAACGCCTCCAAATACGGCGCCATCGCCTTATCCACTTTCACCCGCCGAGCCTCGTCCAGCAGCGCATCGACCGTGCTTCTCCGGCGTACGTACGCCCGGAGAACCTCCAACGACGCCTCGAGCCCGACACGGCTACGAAACCGGAACATGTCGACCACCGTTCGAGCAGGACTGGTCACGCGAATGTCCGCACCGAAGTAATCCTCGACCTGCACCGCCGAGCCCGTGAGCAGAGCCGGCTCGACGTAGGCGATCTCGAGCGTGACGAACTCCAAGCGCGGACGGGGTGTACCCGGCGGAAGCGCGACCCACACCGCGTAGGGCGTGGCGACCGTCAGCTCGTAGAGCTGGGCGGCCGAGAAGAGACACACGACCGCATGAGGAACGCGGGCGCATACCTTCGCCAACGTCGCCCGCTCGTCCGAGGGCGCATCCACGCTCTCGTACATGCCGCGCGCCACCCGCCGAATACGCCCCCGCTCCACGAGTCGCGACAAATAGGCCCTGGGAATCCCGAACTCGGCCAGGTCCCGCGCCCGCACGAAACGTCGCTCGTCGAAGAGTCGCAAGAGTGTGGTGGTGTGGTCGTCGGCCATTGATACGTATTTTAACAGTTTGTCATCCGCCTGTTAGGATTCGTATCAAACCGGCAAGAAGCGTCGCCCGTTGACGACACTCCAACCCCTCTGTGATTCGAGCCGCTGCGATCGTTCTGAAGCCACTACGGTGGATCCGGCGTGAGTTCCAACACCATTCCGCACGCGTCGCCCGATCGTCACACCTTCACATCGTCGTTGAGCGTCAACGGATCCGCCGTCCGTCCGCGAATCCCCAGTTCGCCTCCGGCGCGAGGTGCCCCCTCGACTCGAAAATCTTCACCTGTGCCATTGGGCCCATTTCGAAACGGGGAACGGCAGAATGCGCACCACCCATTTCGGGGCGATGCGATTGATCTGGAGCCACTACCACCGGTAGTGCCGAATCTGCTCCCCGCGCTCGGCGATCTCGCTCATCGCCTTGATGCCGATCTCGATGTGGCGGTCGGTGTGGTCGCGGAACACCGCCCGCGCCGACTCGCGCGTCTTGACGCCGCCCTTGCGGAGCGGCAGGTCCGAGACCAGCAGCAACGCCCCGATCGGGACCTTGGACGCGAACCCGACCGAGAACAGCGTCGCGGTCTCCATGTCGATCGCCAGCGCACGCTCCTCGTACAGCGCCGCCTTGAACCGCTCGTCGAACTCCCAGAAACGGTAGTCGGTCGTGTGCACCACGCCGGTGCGATAGTCCGCCCCGGCCTCGACGATGATCTGCGACACGAACTTCTGGATCTTGAACGTCGGCAACGCCGGCACCTGCGGCGGCATGAAGTGCTTGGACGACCCCTCGTCGCGAATGGCGGCGGTCGGAAGCACGAAGTCGCCCACCACCAACGACCGGTGAAGTCCGCCGCAGATGCCCAGGAACAGCGTGGCCTTGGGCTCGGCCGTGGCCAGCACCTCGATGATCAGCGCCGCGACCGGACTGCCGATCGAAAAGTCGATGATCGACACGCCCAGGCGCTCGCTATGCGCAGCGCCCATCGCCGACCCGCGCGTCGTGGTGGCGTCGCCCGCCAGCGCCTCGAAGCGCTCCGCGTAGTACGCGAAGTTCGTCAGGATGATCTGCTTTTGGAACCCCTCCGGCGGCGTGCCGGTGTAGCGCTCCAGGAACTCGCGGCCGATACGCCACTTCTCGCGGTTCGCGTAGATCTGGTTCTGGGTCGAAGGACGCCCAGCAGGCGATTCGTGCCGCATCGACTCCGGGGCGGGCGTGGCGTCGTCGTCTCGCTCCATGCGCCATGCTAGCGCGGACGGCCCGGCCCGCCCGATCAGGCCGCGTCGCGGAACACGCCGGCGGCGGGTCGGTAGCGCCAGGCCAGCGTCGCGGCGCGCGCGACCATCAGGCCCACCAGCGCCCACCACACGCCGTTCAGGCCCCAGCCCAGCGGCAGCACGCCGGCCAGCAGCGCGCCCGCGACCAGCGCGGAGAGGACCATCGCGACGGCCAGGAACGCGAAGTCTTCGATCGCCATGAACACGCCGTCCCAGACGAACACCAGCGCGTTCAGCGGCTGCATCGCGGCGACGAACGGGAAGATCGCCAGCACCTGCGCCACCACCGCCGGATCGTCGCTGAACGCGGTCGCCAGCCACGGGCGCGCGATCCAGAACGCCGCGCCCAGCGCGATGCCGACACCGAGCCCCAGCAGCAGCAGCCGGTCGGACACGGCGCGAGCCTCGGCGGCCCGCCCCTCGCCCACGTAGCGGGCCACCAGCGCCTGCGCCGCGATGGCCAACGCGTCAACGATCAGCGCCATGAACATCCACAGCTGCGCCGCGACCTGATGGGCGGCCACTTCGAGCACGCCCAGCCGGGTCGCCACGGCGGTCGCCGCCGTCATCGCGGCGATCAGCGAGAAGGTGCGGATCAGCAGCGCCCAGCCGACCCTCAAGAACGGCGTCAGCTCGGCTGGCGTGGGAAGCGCCCACGGCACCTGCCAGGTCCGGCGCAAGCGGCCGTAGACCAGGGCCAAGAACGCCAGAGCTCCCGCCCATTGCGCGATCATCGTCGCCCAGGCCGCCCCGATCAGGCCCCAGCCGAACACGAAGATGAACAGCGGGTCGAGGACCAGGTTCACCGCCGCGACCATCGACGTCACGATCAGCGGCGTGCGGGTGTCCTGGTGCCCCCGGAACGCGCCGTTGGCCGCCGTGATCAGCAGCAACGCCGGACCGGCCAGCGCCCGCACCCGCAGGTATCCCGTCGCCGGCCCCAGCAGCGCCTCGTCGGCGCCCATCGCGCGCAGGATCGGCACCGCCAGCAGCTGCAGCAACGTCAGCGCGATCACGCCCGCCACCGCCGCCAGCACGAACGCGTTCGCGACGACGCGGCCGGCGGCGGCCCGGTCGCCCCGGCCCAGGGCCCGCGCCACCATCGGCGTGGTCCCGTAGGCGAGAAAGTTGAACACGATGAACGCGAACGAGAACACCGCCACGTTCACGCCCAGCGCCGCGAGCGGCACACGGCCCAGCCGGCCCACGAACGCGGTGTCGATCAGCGACACCAGCGGATCGGCCGCCAGAGCGCCCAGGGCGGGGACGGCCAGCGCCAGGATCTCGCGGTCGTAGCGGCGGCTCAGCACCTGCGGAGCCTACCCCGCCGGCCTCGCCTGTCCCTGCCGGTTCGCCGTCGTCACGATCGTGGAGGGCTCAGACCTCCACCGTGTCGATCGTCACCTCGCCCTCCAGCGTCCGGTGGACGGGGCACCTGTCCGCGATCTCCATCAGGCGGCCTCGCTGCTCGTCGTCCAGGTCGCCGACGAGACGGACTCGGCGCTCGAAGGTGGTGTGCACCGTTCCCTGCTTGCGTTCGCTGTTCGAGTCGACCTCGACCTCGATCGACGTCACGGGCCATTTCTTGCGGTCGGCATACATGCGCAGCGTGATCGACGTGCACGACGCCAGCGCGACGCGCATCAGCTCGTTGGGCGTGGGTCCCGTGTCCGTCCCGCCGACCTTCTCGGGCTCGTCGGCGCGGAGCGGGAATCCGCCGGCGTAGGCGTCGGTCGCGTAACCCTCGCCGGTCACGGCCCGCGTGGTCCGCTCGTCGAGGCGCCTGCGTGCGTCGTCCCGCTGCGCGACTCCGTCGGTCGCGGCTCGGGCGGTCGCGGCTCGGCCGGTCGCGGCTCGGGCGGTCGCGCGCGTCCCCTGCGCGTCTCCCGACGCCTCCAACGTCGCCGCGGCCCACGCTCCGATGGCGTGGCCCGCGAAGCGGGCGTCGGCCTCGCGCGACAGCAGGTGGTCGGCCTGTCCCAGCGACACGTACGACTTGCGGGGGTGCTTGGCCGCCTTGAACAGGCGCTCGGCATGCTCGATGCCGACCACCTTGTCGGTCACCGCGTGGAGCACCGCGACGGGAACCTTCAGCCCGTGCAGGCACTGCAGCGGCGTGCGCGCGTCCAACTCGTCGAAGAACCGCTTGGGCAGCTGGAACGAGCGCCCCGCCAGGACGGTCTCGATCGACTCGCCCTCCTGGAGCTCGGCGGGGTCGCCGGTCACCAGCTGCCGGACGTGGCCGGGGTCCGAGGGCGTGCCGATCGTGGCGACCGCGGCCAGCGACGGAAGCCGCTCGGCGACCAGCAGTGCAGCCACACCGCCCAGCGAGTGCCCGATCAGCAGCGACGGCGCAGCGATCTCCTCGCTCAGCCAACCCGCCGCGTCCTCGAGATCGTCGGCGTCGCCGCCCAGCCCCTCCTCGGCGAAGTCGCCCTCGCTCTCGCCCAGGCCGGTGAAGTCCAGCCGCAAGACGGCGAAGCCGTGCTCCGTCAAGGTCCGGCTCAGACGGACCAGCCCCTTGAGGTCCTTGCCGCAGGTGAAGCAGTGCGCCAACAGAGCGGTGGCCGACGCCTGGCCGCCGTCCGGGAGCTCCAGACGGGCGGCCAGGCGTCGGCCGCGACGATTCTCGAATTCGATGCTGCGAGTGGCCATGCCGGAAGCCTAGCCTGCGCCCCACGACGTGCCTGTCGGGATTCCGACCACGCGCTCAGCCCAGCAGCTTCTCGATCCGGCGCAGCGCCTCGCGCACGTTCTCGGTGCTGGTCGCGTAGCTGAGGCGCCCGAAGCCGGGCGCGGCGAAGTCCGTGCCGGGGACCACGCCGACGTGCGCCTCCTCCAGCAGGCGCAGCGCGGCGGTGCCCTCGTCCGGATCGATCGGCGTCATGTCCGCCATGGCGTAGAACGCCCCGTGCGGCATCGGCGTGGCCAGCCCCAGCGCGTTGAGGCCCTCGACCAGGATGCCGCGGCGCTCCCGGTAGGCAGCCCGCGTCTCGGCCTGGAACGCGGCGGTTTTCTCGACCTCGTTCAGGGCGGCGACGGTGGCGTGCTGCGCCAAGGCGTTCGCGCCGCTCGTGACCTGACCCTGAAGACGGGTCATCGACTTGATCAGCGGCTTCGGACCCACCCCCCAGCCGATCCTCCAGCCCGTCAGGGCGTAGCCCTTCGAGGCGCCGTGCACGGTCAGCGTGCCATCCGGATAGAGCGGCTGGACGGGCGTGAACTCGCCCTCGTAGATCAGGTGCTCGTACAGGTCGTCGCTGATCAGCCAGACGCCGTGCTCGCGCGCCAGGGCGGCCAGGGCCTCGACCACCTCGCGCGGGTACACCGCGCCGGTCGGGTTGGACGGGCTGTTCAGGATCAGGGCCTTCGTGCGCGGCGTGAACGCGGCGGCGACGGCGTCCGGATCGGGCACGAAGCCGTCCTCGGCACGGGCCTCGACCGGCACCACCACGCCGCCGGCGACCTCGACCTGAGCGGGGTACGACACCCAGTACGGGGCGATCAGGATCACCTCGTCGCCGGGGTCGACCATCGCCTGGATCGCGTTGTAGAGGACCTGCTTGCCGCCGGTGCCGACGATCACCTCGGACGGATCGGCGCTCCAGCCGTTCTCGCGGGCGTGCTTCGCGACGATCGCCTCGCGCAGCTCGTGGGTTCCTTCGGCCGGCGTGTACTTCGTCAATCCCAGCTCGATCGCCTCGCGCGCCGCGTCCAGCACGTGCGCGGGCGGCTGGAAGTCGGGCTCCCCTGCGGTCATGGCGATCACGTCGACGCCCTGACGGCGCATCTCGGCGGCCTTCGCGGCGAACGCGACGGTCGACGACGCACGAACGTTCTGAATCCGATCCGACAGCTGCATGCGGCCTCCTGGTGGACGCGCGCGAGCCAGGCGGCGGCACGCGTCGCGTGGCATCCTAGCAGGACGTGACCTGGGCGTGCGCGCCCGGGAAGGAGCCACCGTGCCCACTGCAACTGTGCCCACGGCAACCATGCCCACAGCAACCATGCCCACGGCACTCGTCACCGGCGCGTCGTCCGGAATCGGCCTGGAGCTGGCCCGCGCCTTCGCGCGCCGCGATCACGACCTCGTCCTCACCGCCCGGAGCCGCGACGCGCTTCACGCCTTGGCCGACGAGCTGCACGCCGCGCACGGCGTCGCGGTCGAGGTGGTGCCGGAGGACCTCGCGCGGCCCGGCGGTCCGGCCGCCCTGGTCGACGCGCTAACGGCCGGCGGACACCGGATCGACGTCCTCGTGAACAACGCCGGCTTCGCGACGCACGGGCGTTTCGACGACATCGCGCTGGAGACCGGCATCGAGGAGGCGCGCCTGAACATGCTCGCGCCCACCTGGCTGATGAAACGGCTGCTGCCCGGAATGGTGCGGCGCGGAACGGGCGGCGTGCTGAACGTCGCCTCGACCGCCGGGTTCCAGCCGGGACCCGGCATGGCCGTGTACTACGCGACGAAGGCGTACGTCCTGCACCTCAGCGAAGCGGTCGCGGAGGAGCTGGCAGGCAGCGGCGTGACGATCACCGCGCTCTGCCCCGGCCCGACCGAGAGCGGGTTCCAGGCCCGGGCGGGCATGGAGGGCTCACGGCTCGAGCGACGCCGGGGCCTGTTCCAGCATCCCGCCGACGTCGCCGAGGCGGGCGTCCGCGCGTTCGAAAGGGGCCAGCGCGTGTACGTGCCGGGCACGGCGAACCGGCTGGCGGCCCTGGCCCCTCGGCTTCTGCCGCGGGCGTGGACCACGAAACTCATCGGCTGGCTGCACGAGCGCCCGGGCGAGACGCCCTAGCCCGGATCGCTCAGCCCGGATCGCTCAGCTCAGCTCAGCTCGGGGAAGAACAGGCCGATCTCGCGCACCGCGGTGCCGGGCGCGTCGGAGCCGTGCGCGACGTTCTCGTCGATCGTGGTGGCGAAGTCGCCCCGGATCGTGCCGGGGGCGGCGTCGGCGGGGTTGGTGGCGCCCATCATGCCGCGCCAGCCGGCGATGGCGTTCTCGCCCTCGAGCACCATGGCGACGACGGGGCCGCCGGTGATGAACTCGACGAGACCGTCGAAGAACGGCTTGCCGGCGTGCTCGCCGTAGTGCTTCTCGGCGGTGGCGCGCGGGATCGTCATCTGTTTGAGGGCGATCACGTCGTAGCCCTTGGCCTCGATGCGCGAGACGAGCTCGCCCACGAGGCGACGGCGGACGCCGTCAGGCTTGATCATGGCGAAGGTGCGTTCGATGCTCATGGGCCGGAATCTACCACGCGTCCGGCACGGCGGGCCGCGTCCCCGGGTGGGACGCCGACGGACGACGCTCGTCGGCCGTTCCGGCGGCCCTCAGCCGGCCACGATCGCGTCGAGCTGCGCCAGGTGGTTCAGGTCGTGTCCGGCCAGGAACCGCACCAGCTCGTCGACCGTCTCGGTCTCATCGCGCTCGGGATGGTGGTACGACGCCAGCCAGTCCGCCAGCTCCAGCCGGGCGAGCCACGCCAGGTTCCAGGCGCGCAGCGCGCCGAACGACGCGATGGCCAGCGCCGGATCCATGCGCGAGTAGGCACGTGCCCAGGCGTCCTGGTCGTACGGCTGCGCGACGTGGAGCGGCCGAGGGCGTCCTGCCTGCGCGCCATCCGTCCCGCTCCCTTCCGCATGAGACGCTTCCGCATCGGACCCTTCCCCATCGGCCGCGTCCGCCTCGCGAGCCAGGGCGGCCGCCGCCACCGCCTGCCGTGCCCGGAACGAGAACCCGATCTCCTGGTCGCTCAGGTGCGCCACGATCTCGCGGCCGGTCCAGCCGCCCGGTCGCCAGGGGGCGTTCCAGTCGGTGCGCGGGTCGGCAGCGGCCGCGTCCAGCCGCGCCGGCGTGGCCCGGAGCGTGACGATGGGGTCTCGGTCGCCCAGCAGGGCGGCGAGGCGGGCGAGGTACGGATCCATGCGCGGCAGGCTAGCACCCGTCGTCGCGAGACGGGGGCGCTGGCTCATTCCTCGGGCGAGGCGACGGGCAGATCGCCGTCGTCGAACGCCGCGCGAACCGCCGCGACGACCTGCGGATCGAACTGGGTACCGGCCTGAGCCTCGAGCTCCGCCATCGCCGCGGCCGGCGTGCGCGCCGCCTGGTGGCTGCGGTGGTACGTCATCACGTCGAACGCGTCCACCGCCGCCACGATCCGTCCCTCGAGCGGGATCGCCTCGCCCTTCAGCCCCTCGGGGTAGCCGCCGCCGTCCCACCGCTCGTGATGCGTCAGCGCCACCGAAGCCGCGAGTCGCAGCAGCGGCGCGCTACCGCCGCTCAGCAGCCGGTGACCGACCGCGGAATGCGTCCGAACGACGGACAGCTCCTGCGGCGTGAGCTTGCCCGGCTTGAGAAGGATCCCGTCAGGGACAGCGATCTTGCCGACATCGTGCAGTCGGGCGGCCCGGACCAACAGCGCGCGCCAGCCGGGATCCGCTCCCAGCCTGGCAGCCACCAGCTCGGAGCCGCGCGCGACCCGCCAGACGTGGCGGCCGGCCTGATCGTCGCGGTACTCGGCGACGAGCGCCAGGCGGGCCAGCGTCTCGACGTGCGCCCGCTCGAGCTCCAAGGTGCGCTCGCGCACCAGCCGCTCCAGCCGGTCGTTCTCGTTCTGAAGCTGCCGATGGAACGAGCGGGCCTCGAGCAGGTTGTGAATGCGCAGCAGCACCTCGGCGCTGCGTACCGGCTTGGCGAGGAAGTCGCGCACCCCGGACGCCAGGGCGCGCTCGCGCAGGTCGAGGCGCTCGTCCGCGGTGAGCATCAGGATCGGCAGGTAGCTCGGCATCAGGGGCTGCAGCGCGTGGACCACCTCGAGGCCGTCCATGCCCGGCATGTGGAAGTCGGTGAGGACCAGGTCGGGCTGCACCTCGCGGAACCGCTCGACCGACCGGGTCGGATCGTTCAGCGTGTGGACGTTCCGGTAGCCGTCGCGCGTCAGGATGCTGCGCAGCACGACGAGGTTCGACTCCTCGTCGTCGATCAGGAGGATCGACATGCGTTTCAAGTCGTCGGACACGCCGCTACCATAGCGTCCGGGGCGGACGGCGGGAATGAATTCTGCCCGCCCCGGTGCACGGTCGTGCGGCTCTACCTCAGAGTCCGGCGCGGATCACCACCCGAACCCCTTCGAGAAGCCCGTACCAGACGCTCGGGAACAGGCCCAGGGCGACCGTGCCGGCGGCGGCCAGACCGATGGCCCAATTCGCGGGCGCGCTGCGCAGGGGCGTGCCCTCACCGCCCTTCGCCAGCCACATGGCCCAGACGACGCGCAGGTAGTACACGACGGCCACCACGGCGGTGATCAGCGCCAGCACCGCCAGCGCGGTCCAGCCCGCCTGCAGCGCGGCTTGCACGGCCAGCGCCTTGCCGAAGAACCCGGCCAGCGGCGGGAGCCCGGCCAGACTGAACAGGAACAGCGTCATGGCGATCGCCAGGCCGGGCCGGCGCGTGCCGAGGCCCTCCCAGGCCTCGATCCGGTCGCCGCGCGGGTCGTCGCCCATCACCTGGCTCAGCACCGCGAACGCGCCCGCGTTCATCACCGTGTACGCCAGCAGGTACCAGGCGACGGTCTGCTGCCCCAGCATGCCCTGGCCGGCGGCCAGGACGGCCAGGCCCAGGTAGCCCGCGTGCGCCACGGCCGAGTAGGCCAGCATGCGCTTCACGCCGCTCTGCAGCAGCGCGCCGAAGTTCCCGACCAGGAGCGTCAGCGCCACCAGCGCGGCCAGGATCGTGTCCAGCTCCGGCAGCGCTTGCGGCCACGCCAGCGCGAACACGCGCACCAACGCGCCGAACGCCGCCGCCTTGACGACGACGCTCATGAACGCCGTCACCGGGGTAGGCGCTCCGGTGTACACGTCCGGCGCCCACTGGTGGAACGGCGCGAACGAGACCTTGAACCCCAGGCCGGCCAGGACCAGGACGCCGCCCAACAGCGCCAGCGGCGCGGTCGGTCCCTCGCCCAGCGCCGCAGCGACCGCCGTGTACGCGAACGCACCGGTGGCGCCGTACACGAGCGCGACGCCGTAGATCAGCACGGCGGAGGCGAACGCGCCCAGCAGGAAGTACTTCAGGCCGGCCTCTTCGCTCTGGCGGTCGCCGTCCCGCCAGGCGGACAGCGCGTAGACGGCCAGCGAGAGGATCTCGAGGCCGAGCAACAGCACCACGAAGTCGGCGGCGTGGATCATGACGATGGCGCCGGCGGTCGCGAGCAGCAGCAGCGGGTAGTACTCGGGCCGGTCCATGCCGGTCCGGGCCAGCGCGTCCCAGCCGATCAGCACGGCCAGGAACGCTCCGATCAGCACCGTGAGGGCCAGCCCCGCCGAGGGCGCGTCGACCTGCCATTGCAGCCCGAACGAGGTCACGGGGACGCCACCGGCGGCGTCCATCAGCCGAAGGCCGGCGAACAGAGCGGCCACCAGCAGGCCGAGCACCGCGAGCGCTCCGCCGTTGCGGGCGTCGCCGGTCGTCACGCCGATGAGCAGGGCGGCCGACGCGGTGATCAGGAGCGTGAGCAGCGGTGCCAGCGGCAGCAGGGCCATCCCATCGGGGGGCGTGATCATGGCTCACCTCCCAGGGCGAGGTCAGGGGTCGGTATCGCGTCCTCGCCGGCCGAGACGCTCTGGGCGCCGCCGGGCGGGATCTCGCCGGTCGTCTCGCTGGTCGTCTCGACCTCGAGCTCCAGGGCGACGACCGTGGCGGCGTCGATGCGGGCGATCTGCGGCGCGGGCGCCAGGCCCAGCCACAGGATGCCGGCCACGATGGGCGCCATCACGAGAACGTCCAACGGGGACAGGTCGCGTGTGCCCTCGCGGGCGCGGCCTTGGTACAGGCGCTGGTAGGTGTTCACGCCGTACACGCCGGCGGCGACGACGGAGCCCGCCACCGCGGCCGAGATCAGCCACGGCGACGCGGCGAACCCGCCCATCAGGCTCATGAACTCGCCGGGGAAGTTCGACAGCCCCGGCACGCCGATGGCGGCGAACAGGACCAGCAGCGTGACCGCGGCGAGAGCCGGGGCGCTCTTGGCCAGCCCGCCGAACGCGTCGAGCTCGAACGTGCCGCGGCGGCGATGCAGCATGCCGGTGAGCAGGAACAGCCCGCCGGTCGACAGCATCTGCGCGGCCAGCAGGATCATCGCGCCCGTCATTCCGGCCGCGGTGAGCGAGAACACGCCCACGCCGACGATCCCCATGTGCGACAGCGACATGTACGCCATCAGCGACTTCAGGTCCTTCTGCTGCGTGGCGGCCAGGCCGCCCCAGACGGCGGTCACCGCCGCGAGCGTCAGCAGCCAGGGCTGGAACGCCTGCGCGCCCAGCGGGAGCAGCGGGATCGCCCAAGCGAAGAAGCCGAAGCCGCCGACCTTGTACAGCGTGCCGGCGACGTCCGCGACGCCCGAGGGGTGGTTCTGGCGGTGGAAGTCGATCAGCCAGGAGTGCAGCGGGAACAGCGGCAGCTTGACCGCGAACGCCGCCACGAAGCCGGCGAACAGCCACGCCTGCGTGACGGGGTCCAGCGCCCGCGCGGCGGGCAGGAGGTCGGCGAAGGCGTAGCTCTCGGCGCCGGACAGGGGGCGCAGCGCCAGGATCGAGGCCAGCATCAGGAACGATCCGGACACGGCGTAGACCAGGTACTTCGTCACGGCGCCGCGGCGACGTTCGCCGCCGAACAGCCCCAGCATCAGCAGGCTGGGGATCAGCGTCGCCTCCCAGAACACGTACGTCAGCACCAGATCCGACGCCAGGAACAGACCGTTCAGGCTGGCCTGCATCACCAGCAGGAGCGCCAGGAACGTGGGCGCGTCCCGGTCGCCGACGTGGCGGCCGGCGGTGATGACGGTCGGGATCATCGTCAGCGCCGCTGCGAGGATCAGGACCGAGGACGCCCCTGCGGGATCGAGACCGATCCCGATCCCCAGAGCGGGGAGCCAGGCGATCTGGATCGCCGGAGCGCCGGCCAGGAAGGTGGCCACCAGGAACGTGGCCAGCGTGCCGACGAGCGCGACCACGCCGGCGCCCCGCCTCGGAAGGCGCCAGGCCACGATCGCGGCGATGAGCGGAATCAGAACGGCGGCGGCGGTCATGCCCGCACCCCCATCCAGGCGACGAGGATCACGAGCACGCCCACTCCGACGAACATCGTGAAGGCGTAGCTGCGGACGAAGCCGGACTGCAGTCGGGCGGCCAGCCGGCCGAACAGGCCCAGCGCGCTGCCGAGCCCCAGCAGGCCCCGGTCGACGAGGTCCCGGTCCAGGACGGCCACACCGCTCGCGGTGCCTTCGGCGCCGCCGATGAACAGCGCGCGATACGCGGCGTCGAAGCCCAAGCCGCTACGCGACAGACGCGCCAAGCGCCCCTCGGCCAGGCCACGCACCGGTGCTCCCCCTCGGGCGGCGTAGATCCACCACCCCAGCGCCAGACCCACTCCCGCGGCGACGATCGACGCCAGGATCAACGTCCACTCGACCCAGGCGGCGGGGTGACGGAAGGGAACCTCGGTCAGCCCGCCCAGGGTGGCGGGCTCCAGCCAGTGCGCGATCCAGTTCGGGAACGCGAACTCGGGCAGGCCCAGGTAGCCGGCGAACACGGCGAAGAACGCCAGCACCATCAGGGGGACCGTCATGGTGGCGGGCGACTCGTGCACGCGCGCCGCGGCCTTCGCGTCCATGCGGCTCTTCCCGCCGAAGATGCCGTAGTACCAGCGGAACATGTAGAACGCCGTCAGCGCCGCGGTGACCAGCAACACGCCGTACAGGCCGTAGGTGCCGTAGCCGTCCAGGTGAAGGCTGGTGAACGCGTGCGCCAGGATGGCGTCCTTGCTGAAGAAGCCGGACAGCAGCGGCACGCCGGCGATCGCCAACGTGGCGATCAGGCTGGTCGTGCCGGTGATCTTCATCTTCGCGCCCAGGCCTCCCATGCGGCGGATGTCCTGCTCGCCGCCCAGCGCGTGGATCACCGAGCCGGACCCCAGGAACAGCAGCGCCTTGAAGAACGCGTGGGTGAACACGTGGAAGATCGCCACCCAGTACGCGCCGACGCCCACCGCGACGAACATGTAGCCCAGCTGGCTGATCGTCGAGTAGGCCAGGATCTTCTTGATGTCCGTCTGCCCCAGCGCCGCGAGGGCGGCGACCAGCGCGGTGAGCGCGCCGACCCAGGCGACGGCGGCCGAGGCCAGCGGCGTCATGCTGAACAGCGGCGCGGTGCGTGCGATCAGGTAGACGCCCGCGGTGACCATCGTCGCGGCGTGGATCAGGGCCGAGACCGGCGTCGGGCCGGCCATGGCATCGGGCAGCCAGACCTGCAGCGGAAGCTGCGCGGACTTGCCGGCCGCCGCGACCAGCAGGAAGAGGCCGATCAGCGCCGCCGTGCCGGAGCCGAACGCCAGCCCCACGGCCGCGGCGTTCACCTCGGCGATGTTCAGGGTGCCGAAGGTCGCGACCATCAGGAACATCGCGAGCAGGAAGCCGACGTCGCCGATGCGGTTGACGATGAACGCCTTGCGCGCGGCGTCGGCGTTGGCCTTGGTCTGGTACCAGAAGCCGATCAGCAGGAACGAGGCGACGCCCACGCCCTCCCAGCCCACGAACATCAGCACGAACGAGTCGGCCAGGACCAGCACCGACATCGCGGCGATGAACAGGTTCAGGAACGAGAAGTAGCGCGAGTAGCCGGCGTCGGCGTGCATGTAGCCGACCGAGTAGAGGTGGATCAGGGTGCCGACGCCGGTAATGACCAGCATCATCAGCACGCTCAGCGGATCCACCATCACGCCCAGCGACAGCTCGAACGTGCCGGCCTGCAGGTAGGGCCACAGCTCCAAGCCGACGCGCGCCTGCTCGCGGCCCTGCAGCGCGACGAACGCGACGAGGGAGAGCACGAAGCCGCTGGCGGCCACCGCGGTCGCGAGCACGCCCGGGAACGGCTCCCGGAACGAGCGTCCGAACAGGCCGTTGATCAGCGCGCCGATCAACGCGATGGCGGGCACCAGGGCGATCCATGCGGCGGGGTCGCTCATAGCCTCACCTCCGAAAGGGTGTCGACGTCGGTGCTGACGCGGTCACGGAAGATCGTGACCAGGATTCCCAGCCCGACGGCCACCTCGGCCGCGGCGATCGCGAGCACGATGAACACGACGGTCTGGCCGGACATCGCGACCTGCGTGCCGGCGGCGGCCCACTGCCGCGCGAACGCGACCAGGGCGAGGTTGGCGGCGTTGAGCATCAGCTCGACGCTCAGGAACACCAGGATGGCGCTCCGCCTGGTCAGGACGCCGATGGCGCCGATGGCGAACAGGGCGGCGCTGAGCGCGACCCACGCTTCGGTCGGTACGGGGGCGCCCATCTCAGCGGCCCCTCTCGGCGGTCGCGGAGGAGCTCCGGGAGCGCGTGCCGGCCGATGTCGCGCCGGCGTCCATCGGGGGCGCCTTCGGCGGCGTCCGGCCGGACGCGCCGACGGATCGTCCTTGCGCGGAGGCGCTGGTGACCGCCTTGCGCTGCACCAGCCCGACCGCCGCGACGATGCCGGTGAGCAGCAGCACGCCGACGAGCTGGAACGACAGCACGTACGGTCCGAACAGCTGATCGGCGATCTGCTCCACGCCGCTGCCGGTGAACACGGCCGCGATCGTGGCGGCGTCGGGCAGGACGCGCGGATCGGCGAACACGGCGGCGGCGATGCCGGCCGCGGTCACCGCGCCGACGATCCAGGCGGCGGGCCGGATCCAGGCGAGCCTGGGGGTCACGGGGCCCTCGTCGCCCAGGTTGAGGAGCATGATCACGAACAGGAACAGCACCATGATCGCGCCGGCGTACACGATCACCTGGATCGCGGCGAGGAAGTGCGCGTGGAGCTGCACGTACGCGACCCCGAGCGTCAGCAGCGTTCCGACCAGCGACAACGCCGCGTGGACCGGCTGGCGCAGGGTCACGACGCCGATCGCGCCGATCAGCATCACGACGGAGAGCACGATGAAGACGAGCATCAGTAGTCCACGCCTTCGAGCTCCACGCGGTGGGTGGGCTTGAAGCCCAGCTCCACCTCGCGGCCTTCGCGCTCGGCCTCGCGGCGCTGCCACTTCGCGCCTTTCACGCCGACCATCATGTCGTCCTTGCCGTACACGAACGCGTCGTAGCGGAAGTCGGCCATCTCGAACTCGTGACCCAGCACGATGGCGCCGGTCGGGCAGGCCTCTTCGCAGAAGCCGCAGAAGATGCAGCGCAGCATGTTGATCTCGTAGATGCTCGCGTAGCGCTCGCCGGGCGAGGTGGGGTGGTCCGGGTCGTTCTCGGCCGCTTCGACGTAGATGGCGTAGGCGGGGCAGGCGGCGGCGCAGAGGCTGCAGCCGATGCACTTCTCCAGGCCGGTGTCCGGGTGGCGGAGCAGGTGGTGGCGGCCGCGGAAGCGCGGCTTGATGTCCACCTTCTCCTCCGGGTACTGCACCGTCACCGGCTTCTTGAACAGGTGCGAGAGGGTGACGCCCATCCCCTTGGCGATGTCGAGCACGCTCATGCGGTCCCCCTTCGGGCTTCGGGTCGGGCTTCGGGTCGGGCTTCGGCCGCAGCGCGCCGAGGGCGCGCGCGGTTCGGGGTGGCGGATCGACGCTCGGAGATCAGGCGCTCGGAGGTCAGGCGCTCAGAGAACAAAGGCGATCACCGCCCCCGTCAGCAGGGCCGCGCCCAGCGCGATCTCGAACAGCCAGATCCAGCCGAACCGCATCAGCTGGTCGTAGCGGAACCGCATCAGCGATCCTTGCAGCCAGAGGAATACGAACAGGATGAAAGCCATCTTCAGGAACAGCCAGATGAACGGCCACTCGCTCATGCCCGGGATCAGGGCGTCCAGGAACCCGGGTCCCTTGTACCCTCCCAGGAAGAGGGTCGAGATGAACGCCGAGGCGGTGATCATGCCGACGTACTCGGCCATGAAGAACAGGGCGAACTTGAGCGACGAGTACTCGGTGATGTAACCGGCGATCAGCTCCTGCTCGGCCTCGGGCAGGTCGAAGGGAACGTTGTTCACTTCCGCCGTCGCACTGATCCAGAAGGTGAACAGCGCGACGATCAGGCCGGGCCACAGAAGCGGGCTGACCGACCAGACGTTCAGCTCGACGATCTCGCGCAGGTTCAGCGTGCCCGCGATCATGATCACGGTCAGGACCGACAGGCCCAGCCCCAGCTCGTAGCTGATGATCTGCGCCGAGGAGCGAAGCGAGCCCAGCAGCGCGTACTTGCTGTTGGACGCCCAGCCTCCCAGGAAGATGCCGTACACGCCGATCGACGTGGCGGCCAGCACGTACAGCAGGCCGATGTCGAGGTCCATCACCCACGGGTCCAGCCCGAAGAACGACCCCGCCGGACCGGCGGGGATCGCGCCGAACGCGACCAGCGCGAACACCACGCTGATGCCGGGGGCCAGGATGAACACGAACTTGTCGGACGTCCTCGGCGTGACGTCCTGCTTGAAGATCATCTTGATCGCGTCGGCGATCGGCTGCAGGATGCCGTACGGCCCCGTCCGGTTCGGCCCGTAGCGGTGCTGGATCCGTCCCAGCACCTTGCGCTGCACCAGGGTCAGGTAGGCGAACCCGCCCAGCAGCAGCACCGAGACCACCAAGGCCTTGAGGAACACCACCCAGAGCGGCTCCATCTCAGGCCACCTCCGCCGTCTCGCCGCGGACGCGTTTCAGCCCGGCCGGATCGGCGGGGTACAGGCCGACCGGCTGCTCGGGCAGCGCGGGAACCAGCCACAGGCCCTCGGGAACCCCTTCGCTGGGGACGACCCGCAGGCGCCGCGGCAGCCCGCCGACGGTGAGGGTCACGACCTCGCCGGCGGTGAGCCCGCGCGTTTGCGCGTCCGACGGGTGCAGGCGGAGCGCGGCGTCGCCGTGCTCGGACCTGAGCTTCGGATTGCGGTCCAGATGCTCGACCCGGATCATGCTGGGCACCACCAGCGCGCGACCTTCGGCGCCGGCCACGGCGCGAAGCGCGCGAACCCGGTGCGGGGCGCGGCGGGGCGCCTCGAGCAGCTGGCCGGCCGCGGGCAGCTCGGCCGGATCGACGCCCAGCGTCTTGCGCAGCACGCGGCGCGCGCTTCGGACGCTGCGCCCGTCCATGCGGACCCCGAGCGCCTCGCCCAGCCGCTTGATCGTGCCGGTCAGGTCCTCCGCCGCGCCCGCCTCGACGGGTGCGGGACGGACGGGCAGCATGCGGCCCTCGGCGTTCACCGTCACGCCTTCCTTCTCGAACCCGGTGCGGGCGGGGAGCACGACGTGCGCCAGCGCGCTGGTGGCGGTCGGGAACGCGGCGTGAACGACCAGCAGGCGCAGCTCGCCGAGGCTCTTGGCGACCTTCGGGTCCTGGGCCGGGTCGAGCTGCGAGAGGATCAGCGCCTTCGCCTCGCCGCCCAGCATCGAGGCGTAGTCGTAGCGGTCGTGGCTGGGCAGGACGCCGATCCGCTCGAGGCCGTAGGCGTTCGCCATCGGCCCCAGGATCAGCACCTTGGCGCCGACCGCCTTGGCCAGCGTGCGGGCCGCCTCGTCGGCGCCCGGGTCGGCGCCGACGAACCCGCTCCAGATCAGCACCGGCGAGCTCGCGGCGCGCAGCCGGTCCAGCAGCGCCTGGGCTTGCTGGCGCGTCACGCCGACCCCGTCGTTCCACGCCGCCGCCGAGGCGTCGTCCGACGCCTCGGGGCGCGGCGTCGGCGGCGGCCTCGTCCACCTCGTCGTCCGCTTGCCGGTCCGCGAGGGCGGCCAGCGCCTTCAGCAGGGCGGCTTCGCCGCCGGCCGGGTAGACGAGCGCCTGGCCGGCGTGCTTCATCAGGCTGGTGCGGTACGGCGCCGCGATGGTCAGGATCTCGGCCTTGCGGGGCATCCGCTCCTTGAGGCGCAGGTCGGCGATCGGCACGCCGTGCGCCATCATCTCCGGCGGGGCGACGCCTTTGAGCGCGTCCTTGATGCGCAGGTCGACGATTCCCGCCTCTTCGGTCGGATCGCCTATCACGAACAGCGCGTCGCTGGTGGCGACGTCGCTCAGCGTGGCGGGCGCGCCGTCGGGAATGACCGAGGCCGGCGTGCGAGGCGCGTGGTCCAGGCGGCCGGTGCCCAGCTGCCGCGCCAGCGCGCTGGCCGCGACCCCTTCCTCGAGCGTGGCGTCGGCGCGGATCGCGATGCCGATCGCCTTCGGGTCGACCTCGGCCAGGCCGGCGGCGACGACCTGCGCGGCCTCCTCCCAGGAGGCCGGCACCAGCTCGCCGTCACGGCGGATCATCGGCATGGTGATGCGGTCCGGCGCGTCCACGTACTCGTGGCCGAACCTCGTGCCGTCGTCGATCCAGGTCTTGTTCACTTCGGGGTTGAGCCCCGCCTTGACCCGCTCGATGCGGCCCGTGCGCGCGTCGACGGTGAGCGCCGCGCCGCCGGGATCGTCCAGGCTGGTGGTCTCGGTGTGGTCGTACTCCCAGTTGCGGCCGCGGAAGCGGCTGGTCGAGTCCAGCAGCGCGCCGACGGGACAGATGTCGGTGATGTTGCCGCTGAACGGACTGGGCAGGCCGTCCTCGAGCGTGCCGATGTAGGTGTGCCCGCCGCGCTCGATGAAGTCGAGCACCTCGTCGCCGGGAACCTCCTCGAAGTAGCGGACGCAGCGCTTGCAGTGGATGCAGCGCTCGCGGTCCAGGGTGATCAGCTCGGAGAGGACGTGGTGCTTCTCCTGGTGGCGCTTGTCGAACTCGAAGCGGCTGAGACCCGAGCCGTACTCGTACGCCCGGTCCTGCAGCTCGCAGGCGCCGCCCTTGTCGCAGGTCGGGCAGTCCAGCGGGTGGTTGATGAGCGTGAACTCGACCATCGCGCTCTGCGCGCGCTTGACCTCCTTGGAGAGCGTGTCGACGACCATGCCCTCCATCACCTGCGTGGTGCAGGTCGCCATCGGGTTCGGGAACCAGAACACCTGGGGCTCGCCGGTCTCCTCGTCGAGGATCCAGTCGCCGGTGGCGCGGTCCTTGCGCGGCGCGCCGATCTTGGCGAGGCACATCCGGCACGCCCCGACCGGCGACATGTACTCCTGGCTGCAGAAGTAGGGCACGTCGTGGCCGGCGGCGAACACCGCGTCGATCACGCTGGTGCCGGGCTCCATCTCGAGCGTCACGTCGTTGATGCGGACCTTCACGCCAGCCACCGGTCCTTTCTCGGGTGCAGCGGCGTGCCGTGCTGCGCGAGGTGCTCGTACTCGTTCCTGAAGTGCTGCAGGCTGGCCTGCACCGGCCAGGCGCAGGCGTCGGCCAGCGGGCAGAACGCGGTGCCTCTGAGGTTCTTCACCATGTCTTCCATGACGTCGACGTCGTCGGGCGTGCCCAGGCCTGCCAGCAGCTTCTGGAACATCTTGGGAAGCCAGGTGGCGACCCCTTCGCGGCACGGCGTGCACTTGCCGCACGACTCGTGCGCGTAGAAGCGGGTGACGTTGTACATCGCGTCGACGATGCACTGGTCCTCGGGAATGACGATCACCGCTCCGGTGCCCAGCATCGAGCCGGCCTTGGCGACCGCGGAGAAGTCCATCGGCAGGTCGAGATGCTCGTCGTCGTAGGGGAACATCGGGCACGACGTCCCGCCCGGGATGAACGCCTTCGCCGGCGAGGAGGGCCCCCCGCCGAGGTCGTGGATGATCTCGCGGTAGCTGATCCCCATGGGCACCTCGTACACGCCGGGGCGGGCGACCGCGCCGGAGATCTGCACGTGGTGGATCCCCTTGCTGTCGTCGGTGCCCATCGCCGAGAACCAGTCCGCGCCCTTCTCGATGATGTGCGGCACCGAGGCCAGGGTGGTGACGTTGTTGATCGTCGAGGGCAGGCCGTACACGCCGGCTTGGGCGGGGAACGGCGGCTTGAGCCGCGGGTTGGCGCGCAGGCCCTCGAACGAGTTCATCAGCGCCGTTTCCTCGCCGCAGATGTACGCGCCGGCGCCCCGGTGGACGACGATGTCGAAGTCGAAGTCGCTGTCCAGCACGTTCGTGCCCAGGTAGCCGCGCGCACGTGCCTCCTCGATCGCGCCCATGAGGCGCTCGTAGGCGTGCCAGTACTCGCCGCGGATGTACAGGACGCCCTTCGTGGCTTGGATCGCCCAGCCGGCGATCAGCATCCCTTCGATCAGCTGATGGGGGTCGTCCTCCATCAGGTAGCGGTCCTTGCAGGAGCCGGGCTCGGACTCGTCGGCGTTGCACACGATGAACCGCTGCCGTCCGTCGACGGGCGGCATGAACGACCACTTCACGCCGGCCGGGAAGCCGGCTCCGCCCCGGCCGCGCAGGCCGGACGCCTTGACGGTGTTCACGACCTCGCCGGCGTCGCTGGCCAGCGCCTTGCGCGCGGCCTGGTAGCCGCCGTGCTCCAGGTAGGCGTCCATGGTGTGCGCCCCCTCGACCCCGACGTAGCGGTAGAGAGTCACCTCGAAGCGCGGGTCGTGCCGACTGGTGATCGGTTTCGGTCGCTCGGCGACGGCGTCGGCCATCAGGCGCCCCCTTCCTTCTCGTCGTGCGCGGCGGCCTCGCTCGCCGCGGCGTCGGTCGTCTCGGCGTCGGTCGTCTCGGCGTCGGTCGTCTCGGCGTCGGTCGTCTCGGCGTCGACCCCGGCGGCCTCGCCCGTCTCGGCTGCCGCCGTCGCGGTCGTGCCCGCCAGCGGCGCGCCGCCCAGGCCCGCGTTGTCCCCGTGACGCTCGCGCCACGGCTCGGGCTGCTCGTCCCGCTTGAGCGCGTCCAGCAGCTGCTCCAGGCGTCCGCGCGTGACACGCTCGTAGTAGGTGTCGTTCACCTGCAGCACCGGCGCGGTGGTGCAGGAGCCCAGGCACTCGACCTTCTGGAGGCTGAAGCGCCCTTCGGCGTCGGTCTCGCCGGGGACCAGGCCCAGCGTCTCGACCAGGTGGTCGCACAGCTCGTCGCTCCCGGCCAGCTTGCAGCTGAGCGTGCTGCACACCTGCAGGTGCCAGCGCCCCACCGGCTCGCCGTGGTAGGTCGAGTAGAAGCTCATCACGCCCTTGACCTCGGTCGCGTGGAGACCCAGGATCTCGGCGATCTCGGCGACGCGGGACTCGCTCACGTAGCGCTCGGCCCGCTGCACCTCCCACAGGAGGGGCATCACCGCGCTGCGGCGTCCGTAGTCGGGGTAGCGGCCCAGGATCTCGTCGAGGAGCTCGACCTTGTCCTCGAAGAAGGGCGTGACGGTCTGAAGCTCGATCATCGAATATCCGTTTCCGCGTCCCGGAGGGGGCGCCCCGCCCGGCCCGTCACCGGTCGTCTCATCGGTCGTCCCGGCCGCTGCGCGACGACGCCACGATCAGGCCGCCGACCGCGATGCCCGCGGCCAGGGTCCAGAACGGGCTCGCGCCGGTCAGCGCCGCCCAGATCGCCGCGCCCGCCAAGGCGGCCGCGGCGAGCCGGAGCGCCGTGCTCACTTGTCGACATCGCCCATCACCGGGTCCATCGTCGCGATGTTGACGATCATGTCGGCGAACGGCCCGCCGATCGAGGCGGGCGCGATCGCCTGGACGTTCGCCAGGCTGGGCGTCCGCACCTTGACGCGGTACGGCATGCTGCCGCCGTCGCTGACGAGGTAGTAGCCCAGCTCGCCGCGCGCCGACTCGGTCGGGACGTACACCTCGCCCTTGGGCGGGTGGAACCCCTCGGTGACCAGCTTGAAGTGGAAGATGACCGCTTCCATGCTGGTCTCGAGCTCCTCGCGGGGCGGCAGGCTGATGCGCCGGTCGGGGTCCTTGATCGGGCCGGGCTCCAGCTTGTAGAGCGCCTGCTGCACGATGCGCAGGCTCTGCTCCATCTCGGTGGCCCGAACGACGAAGCGCTGGTACGCGTCGCCCTCTTCCGAGACGGGGACGTCGAAGTCGTAGTCCTCGTAGCCCGAGTACGGCGCCGCCTTGCGGAAGTCCAGGTTCACGCCGCTGGCGCGGGCCGACGGTCCGGTCAGCCCGACGTCCAGCGCCGTCTGCCGGCTGATCACGCCGACGCCCTTGGTGCGGTTCACCCAGATGTCGTTCTTGAGGAACAGCTTCATGTACTGGTCCAGCGCCGCCGGGAAGTCGTCGATGAAGCTCTTGACGAGCTCCTCGAACCCTTCGGGCAGGTCCTGGTACAGCCCGCCGACGCGGAAGTAGCCGTAGTTCATGCGGACGCCGGTGACCAGCTCCAGGATGTCCAGCACGCGCTCGCGCTCGCGCATCGTGTAGAAGAACGGCGTCAGCGCCCCCATGTCCAGCAGGCCGGTTCCCAGGCCGATCAGGTGGCTGGCGATCCGGTTCAGCTCGGTGAGCAGGACCCGGATGCGCTGCGCGCGTTCGGGCACGCGGGCGTCCACGAGCTTCTCGGCGGCCAGCACGTACGCCAGGTCGTGGCCCAGGCTGTGGGCGTAGTCCATCCGGTTCGTGTACGTCACGACCTGCTGCCAGGTCCGGTTCTCCATCGTCTTCTCGAACCCGGTGTGGAGGTAGCCGATGCGGGGCGAGAGGTTCACGATCTGCTCGCCGTCGAGGTCGATGACGAGCCTGAGGACGCCGTGGGTGGCCGGGTGGACCGGCCCCACGTTGATCCGCATCAGCTTCGTCTCGAACGCGCCGTGCCGCTCCTCGTGGAGGACCGCCGCTCGCGGGCCGGCGTCGTGCTGCGCGCCGCGACCGTTCTTGCGCTGCGGGCTCATGCCTCGCTCCCGTCGTCGTCCACGCGCCCCTGCTCGCTGCGGACGCCCTTGCGAGCGCCGCCGGTCCAGCCGGTCCGGCCGGGGTCTCGCCCCATCAGCCCGGCACGGAAGGTGGCGGGGTCCAGGAAACGGCCGTCTCCGAACAGCGTCGGCGTCTCGCCCAGCGGGAAGTCCTTGCGGAGCGGGTGCCCCTCGAGGTCGTCGGGCGTGACCAGCTTGCGCAGGTCGGGGTGGCCCCTGAACTCGATGCCGAACAGGTCGTACACCTCGCGCTCGAAGAAGCCGGCGGCGGGCCACTGCGGCGTGATCGAGGGCACGCTCTCGTCCAGGTCCACGTTGACGCGCAGCATCAGGCGCGACGCGTCGCTCAGGGAGTAGAGGTTGTACACGACCGTGAAGCGGGGACCCTGATGGCCGGGGTACTCGAGCCAGTCGATCGCCATCACGTCGGAGAGCTGCTCGAAGCCGGCGTCGCGGCAGCGCCGCACGGCCTCCTGGATCCGCTCGCCGGCGAGGGTGACGTAGGTCTGGTCGAACCGCTCCGATCGCTCGCCACCGAGCTCCGCGAGCGCGTCGGCCATCCGGTCGGCCAGCCGCTGGCCGCTCACGAACGGGTCCATCCCTCGACCATGGGCAGCTCGACGCCGTGCTGGTCGAAGGTCTCGCCACGGACCTTCTTCTGCAGCTGCATCACGGCGTAGACCAGCGACTCGGGACGGGGAGGACAGCCGGGCACGAAGATGTCGACCGGCACCACCGAGTCCACGTTCTGCACGATGGCGTAGTTGTTGAACATGCCGCCGGAGCTGGCGCAGGCGCCCATGCTGATGACCCACTTGGGCTCGGGCATCTGGTCGTACACGCGACGCATCACGGGCGCCATCTTCTTCGACAGCCGGCCGGCGACGATCATCACGTCCGCCTGGCGTGGGCTGGCGCGGAACACCTCGCTCCCGAAGCGCGCCATGTCGTTGCGCGCGTTGGTGGACTGCATCATCTCGAGCGCGCAGCAGGCCAGGCCGAAGGTGACGGGGTACAGGCTGTGGCTGCGCCCCCAGGCGACGAGCTTGCCGAGCGTGCCGAACAGGATGCCTTCGCGCTCGAGCTCCTGAAAGTCCTTCTCGAACAGGTCGTTCAGCGCCACGACCTCACCTCCAGTCCAGAACGCCGCGGCGGAGGACGTAGACGTAGCCCACCGCGAGGATCGCGACGAAGATGACGGCGTTGACGAACAGGTACTCGGGCGCCGTCTGGAACCGCACGGCCAGCGGGAAGAAGAACGCCGTCTCGAGGTCGAAGATGATGAACAGCATCGCCACCAGGTAGAAGTGGATCGGGAAGCGCTCGCGGGCTCCGCCGGTCGACACCATCCCCGCCTCGTACGACTCGAGCATGGCGGGAGGGCTCTTCTTCTTCGGCCCCAGGATCGCCGTGACCGCCAGCGCGGCCGCTCCGATGAAGCCGGCCGCTAGGAACATCATGAACATGGCTGTGTACAACTCGGGCCTCTCTCTCCTGGGACCTGCGGTGCACGCGCCAAGCACCGCACCGTCGTGAAAAACGCCCACTTCGTGCGGCTTTTCACGTTGTCATCGCGACAGACGATACCAAACGGCGGCCCCCGCGCCCAAGAGGCGTCTCCCAGGCGCGCCTCGGACGCTACCGCCGGCCCTCGGGGACAAGCGTCCCGAGCTCGCCATCCCGCGTCGGCGGCGCGGGGACGTTAGGCCCTTCATCGCCCTCCCCGGCGCACGTAGCGTGTGCGGCGACAGGATCGAGGCTGCCGCCGAGTCGTGCGCGAGGCGCGACGCACGGCCCGGACTCCGCGGGGCTCGCCCGCCTGAACGCGCGTCCGGAGACGATCGTCTCCGGGAAGGAGAGTCGAATGGCACGTACTTGGGTCTATCTGTTCCGCAACGTCGACGAGGCCGAGAAGAAGGAGGGAAGCTGGGAAGCGACCCGTGCGCTTCTCGGCGGCAAGGGCGCCAACCTGGGCGACATGACGCGCCTGGGCGTGCCCGTCCCTCCCGGCTTCACCGTCACCACCGAGGCGTGCAACGCCTACCTCGCGGCCGGCGAGACCTTCCCGGACGGCGTCTGGGACCAGGAGATGGAGGCCCTCCGGGCGGTCGAGGAGGCCACCGGCAAGAGCTTCGGCGATCCCACCCGGCCCCTGCTGGTGTCGTGCCGCTCCGGCGCGAAGTTCAGCATGCCCGGCATGATGGACACGATCCTCAACATCGGCCTCAGCGACGAGGTGGCCGAAGGGCTGACCCGGCTGACCGCCGACCCCCGCTTCGTGTGGGACAGCTACCGCCGCCTGGTCCAGATGTTCGGCAGCGTGGTCCTGTCGGTGCCGGACGAGGTGTTCGAGGCCGTCATCACCGCCCGCCGCAAGAATGCGGGCGTCACGGTCGACAGCGAGCTGGCCGCCGACGACTGGCGCGAGGTCACCCGCAAGTTCAAGGAGATCGTCCGCACCTACACCGGCCGCGAGTTCCCCGAGGATCCCTACGAGCAGCTGCGCCTCGCGACCGAAGCGGTGTTCAAGTCGTGGAACGGCAAGCGCGCCCGCGACTACCGCAACGCCAGCGGCATCTCGCACGACCTCGGCACCGCCGTGAACATCCAGACGATGGTGTTCGGCAACATGGGCGACGACTGCGCGACGGGCGTCGCGATGAGCCGCAACGCCACCACCGGCGAGCCCGTCCTGGAAGGCGACTACCTGCACAACGCCCAGGGCGAGGACGTCGTGGCCGGCACCCGCGCCACCCAGCCGATCAGCGACATGCAGACCGAGATGCCGGAGGTGTACGAGCAGTTCCAGGAGATCGCCACCCGGCTCGAGAAGCACTACCGGAACATGCAGGACATGGAGTTCACCGTCGAGCACGGCAAGCTGTGGCTGCTCCAGACCCGTGACGGCAAGCGCACCGCGCAGGCCGAGGTCCGCATCGCGGTCGACATGACCGAGGAGGGCCTGATCGAGCGCGCCCAAGCGGTCCGCCGGGTCTCGCCCGAGCAGGTCGACGTGTTCCTCCACCCGCAGTTCACGCCCGCCTCGCGCGAGACGGCGATCCTGCTGGCCACCGGCCTGAACGTCTCGCCCGGCGCCGCGGTCGGCCGCATCGCGTTCGACGCCGACACCGCCGAGCGCTGGGCCAAGAGCGGCCGGGCCGTGATCATGGTCCGTCCGGAGACGAAACCGGACGACGTGCACGGCATGCTGGCCGCGAACGGCATCCTCACCAGCCGTGGCGGCCGCACCAGCCACGCGGCGCTGGTGGCCCGCCAGTTCGGCAAGCCCGCCGTCGTCGGCGTCGCCGATCTCGAGATCGACCTCGAAGGACGGACCATGACGGTCGGCGGCCACGAGCTCGAGGAAGGCGACGAGATCAGCATCGACGGCACCATCGGCGAGGTGTACGAAGGCACGCTCGAGTCGGTCGTGCCCGACCTCGAGAACCCCTACCTGGCGAGCCTGCTGGGCTGGGCGGACGAGTACCGCACCCTGGGCGTGCGCGCCAACGCCGACTACCCCGAGGACGCCCGCAAGGCCCGCACCTACGGCGCGGAGGGCCTGGGCCTGGTCCGCACCGAGCACATGTTCTTCGAGGCCGACCGCATCGACGTGGTGCAGCGCATGATCCTGGCCCGCAGCGCCAGCGAGCGGATGGAGTCGCTGGACGTTCTCCTCCCCTACCAGCGCGCCGACTTCGCCGGGCTGTTCCGGGCGATGGACGGACTGCCCGTCATCATCCGCCTGATCGACCCGCCGCTGCACGAGTTCCTGCCCGACCACACCACCCTGGTCCGCGAGCTGGCCGACCTGAAGATCCGCCTGCAGCACCAGACCAACCTCGCGGAGATCGACGCGCTGCTGCTCCTTCTCCGTGAAAAGCAGGACCAGCTGGTCCGCGTCGAGGAGCTCCACGAGTCGAACCCGATGCTGGGCACCCGCGGCGTGCGGCTGGGCATCCTGATGCCCGAGCTGACCCGCATGCAGGTGCGCGCCATCTTCGAGGCCGCCTGCGAGGTCGCCCGCGAAGGAATCGCGGTCGATCCCGAGATCATGATCCCGCTCACCAGCCACGTCAACGAGCTGACCCTCCAGAGGACGTCGCTCGAGAACGAGGCCAAGGAGGTCATGGAGGAGCAGGGCCGCGACGTCCCCTACCGCTTCGGCACCATGATCGAGGTGCCGCGCGCCGCGCTGACCGCCGGCGAGCTGGCCGAGGTGTCCGACTTCTTCAGCTTCGGCACGAACGACCTGACCCAGACCACCTTCGGCATCAGCCGCGACGACGCCGAGAAGGGCTTCCTGATCCGCTACCTGGAGCAGGGCATCCTCGAGGACAACCCGTTCGCGACGATCGACGTCGCCGGCGTCGGCCGCCTGGTCGAGATGGCGACCGAAGCCGGGCGCGCCGTCCGGCCCGATCTCGAGGTCGGCATCTGCGGCGAGCACGGGGGCGATCCCGCCACCGTCGCGTTCTGCCACCGCGCCGGCCTGAGCTACGTCAGCTGCAGCCCGTTCCGCGTGCCGATCGCCCGCCTGGCGGCCGCGCACGCCGCGCTCGACGACGAGCGCGCACCTTCTTCCCCCACGGTGACCACGCCGGATGGCGAGCCCGTCTCGGCGTAGGTCAGACTCTCCTTCGAATCGGGCCCCACCACGGTGGGGCCCGATTCGCGTGGAGCGCTCGGTGATCGCGTCAGGCGCGTCGCGGCCATGCGCTGCGGGGTTCGCTCACGCGTCCAGCAGCGCGTCCTCCAAGCCGGTCCCGCCGAGGAGCATGGCCTCGGGATTCTCGATCCCGGCGACGAGGTGGACCAGGAAGCGGGTCGCCTCGGCCCCGTCGATCAGGCGGTGGTCGAAGGTGAGCGACAGGTAGAGCATCGGGCGCGCCACGATGCTGTCGTCCTCCAGCACGACCGGGCGCTTTCGGATGCGGTGCACGCCCAGGATGCCCGCCTCGGGGGCGTTGAGGACCGGCATGCTCAAGAGCGCGCCGACCGATCCGATGTTGGTGACGCTGAAGGTCCCGCCGGTGAGCTCCTCGGGCGCCAGGCGTCGGTCGCGGGCGGCCTGGGCGAGGCGCGCGGCCTCGGCCCCCAGGTCCAGCAGGGCGCGCCGCGACGCGTCGCGGATCACCGGCACGATCAGGCCCTGGTCGGTGTCCACCGCGACGCCCAGGTGGGCGTCCCGGTAGCGCACGATCTCGCCCGCCTCCTCGTCCCAGCGGGCGTTCATGGCCGGGAACGCCGCCAGCGAGCGCGTCAGCGCCTTCAGCACGAACGGCAGGTAGGTGAGCTTCACGCCCCGCGCCGCGGCGCGGTCCTCGAGGCGAGCACGAAGCGCGACCAGCTTCGACACGTCGGCCTCCTCGACGGCCAAGGTGGGAACGGTGCTCAGGTGTCCCTCGAGCAGCTGGGTCGCGATCGTCCGCCGGACGCCGCGCAGCGGAACGCGCGTCGTCTCCGGTCCCGACGGCGGCGGCCCGAGCGGCGCTGCGACGTGGCTCCCGAGCGGCGTCGGGCGCCGCTGGACGAGCCCGCGGCCGAGGCGTCGGGCGCCGCACCTGAAAGGCGATGCCCCTCGACGTCCTCGACCCGGATCCTGCCTTGCGGGCCGGAGCCCAGCAGCTGATCGAGCTCGATCCCCAGCTCGCGTGCACGCTTCCGGGCCGCGGGGACCGCCAGGGGCCGACCCCAGGGGCCGCGCGGCCGATCGGGCGCGACGGGCGCCTCGCTCGGGCGGTCCGGCGTGCGGGCGGGTCGCGCGCAGGCTCGCGCGCCAGGCTCGCGAACCGGCTCGCGGACCGGCTTGCGAACCGTCGGCAGCGGCCCGTCGTGCGACGGACCACCGGCCTTGAACAGCGTCAGCGCGTCGCCGTCGTCGCGATCCTCGCCGCCGTCGCGATCGGTACGGAGCGCGATCGGCCCCGTCGTCCGCGCCATCGTCCGAGCCGCGTCGCTCCGCATGCGCTGGAGGCGCCGACGTCCGCCCGCCGGCCCGGCGTCGAACCGTGCGATCGGCGTCCCGACCGGCACCGTGTCGCCCTCGGCGGCCAGGTGCTCCACCAGCACGCCGCCGAACGGCGAGGGGATCTCGACCGTGACCTTGTCGGTCATCACCTCGAGCAGGGGCTGGTCCAGCTCGACGACGTCGCCCTCGTGGGCGAGCCACTTGACGATCTCGCCCTCGATCACCGATTCGGCGAGCTCCGGCATGGAGAACGTTCGGGACATGGTTCCTCCGTGGCGCACGACCGGCACGGCGCCGTCCGCGCGAAGCTCAGTAGTCGAGGACCTTCTGCACCGCGTTCAGGATGCGGCGGGGTCCGGGAAGGTAGCTGCGGTCCTGCGCGTACGGGTAGGGCGTGTCGGCGCCGGCCACGCGCAGCGGCGGCGCGAGCAGGGCGTCGAGGATCTCCTCCGCGATCACCGCCGCCACCTCGCTCATGAACCCCAGCGTGCGAGGGGACTCGCTCACCAGGACGCAGCGGCCGACGCGAGCGACGTGCTCCAGGACGGTCCGCGCGTCCCACGGCATCAGCGAGCGCAGATCGATCACGGTGCTCTCGATCCCCTGCTCCGCCAGGGCGTCCGCCGCGCGGGCGGTCTCGGCCATGCTGGCGCCGTAGCTGATCAGCACCACGTCGTCGCCACGCCGCCTGACCGCCGCCCGACCGAACGGCACCAGCCGATCGGGATCGTCGGGCACGTCCTCCTTCACGGCGCGGTAGAGCCGCTTGGGCTCCATGAACACGACGGGGTCCTCCCCGCGCACGGCGCTGCGGAGCATGCCGACGGTGTCGGCGGGGGTCGAGGGATAGACCACCTGCAGGCCGGCGGTGTGCACGAAGTGCGTCTCGGGGTTCTGGCTGTGGTGATGCCCGCCCTTCACCCCGCCGCCGGCCGGCATGCGCACCACCATCGGCGCGGTGAACTGGCCCGCCGAGCGATAGCGCGTCTTGGCGACCTGCGAGACCAGCTGATCGAAGCCGTGGAACACGTAGTCCGCGAACTGGATCTCCGCGACGGGGCGGAGGCCGTGCACGCTCATGCCCAGCGCGGCCCCGATGATGGCGGCCTCGGACAGCGGCGTGTCGATCACGCGGTCGGGACCGAAGCGGTCGAACAGGCCTTGCGTGGCCAGGAACACCCCGCCGCGCTTGCCGACGTCCTCGCCGAGCACGACCACCGAGTCGTCGCGCTCCATCTCCGAGCTCAGCGTGCGGGTGACCGCCTGAACGATGTTCATCACCGGCACGACGGCACCTGCACGGTTTCGCGACGCTGCGCCCGCGCGGTCGGCTCGCCGGCCACCTAGCTCTCCGCCTCGGCGCGCTGCTCGTCGAGGTGCCACGGGCGCGTCGCGTAGACGTCGTCGAACATCCACTCGAACGGCACCCCGCCGGCGCTCTCCGCCGCGTGCACCGCCTCGGTCAGAGACGCGTTGACCTCGGCGCGGAGCGCCTCCTCCGCCGCGGCGTCCCAGAGCTCGCGCCGCTCGAGCAGCGCCCGGTAGCGCGGCAACGGATCGCGTCGTCGCCAGGCGGCGACCTCCTCGGCCGGCCGGTACATGCTGTCGTCGTCCGCCGAGCTGTGGGCTCCGTAGCGGTACACCGTCGCCTCGACCAGCGCCGGTCCGAAGCCGTCGCGGGCGCGACCCACCAGCTCGCGCATCAGGTACAGGCAGGCGAGCACGTCCATGCCGTCCACCCGGTAGCCGGGCATGCCGTAGGCGTGCGCCTTCTCGGCGATGGTCGCGCTGCCCGACTGCTTCTGGAGCTCGACGCTGATCGCGTAGCGGTTGTTCTCGCACACGAACACGACCGGCGCTCCCTGAACGCCGGCGAAGTTCATCGCCGCATGCCAGTCGCCCTCGCTGGTGGCGCCGTCGCCGAACGAGGTGACGCACACCTCGCCTCGTCCCGCGAGCTTCATGGCGATGCCCGCGCCGACGGCCGGCGGAACGTGCGCCGCGATGGGGCTCAACGCCGTGAACATGTTCAGCGCCCGGCTGCTGGGGTGCGAAGGCATCTGTCGTGCCTTGGCCGGATCGGCGCGCGTGCCCATCATCTGACCGAAGATCTCGACCAGCGGCACGCCCAGCGTGCTGGCCACGCCGTAGTCGCGGTAGTAGGGGAACAGCCAGTCGAAGCCCGGGCGCACCGCGTGCGCGATGGCGATCTGGATCGCCTCGTGGCCCGCCGACGGGGCGACGAAGCTGCTCTTGCCCTGAAGCTGCAGACGCACCAGGCGCTCGTCGAGCAACCGCGCGAGCACCAGGTCGCGGTACAGGCGTACGAGGAGCTCGTCGTCGAGATCGAGCTCGAACGCGCCGAGCCACTCTCCCTGATCCCCGACGAGGCGTACCGGTTGCTCGCTGAACGGCTGGAATCGACTCGAATCCCGGATCATCAGGGACCTCCTCTCGGAACACCGTTCGCAGGTTCGTGTCGCACGCATGCTAGCACCCCGCCCAGGACCGCGTCCGAGCCGCTCGGAGCGTGGCGGGGAGGCTCGCGACGGACCCGCTGGCGAACCCCCGGGCGGGCGCCTCGCGTACGCTGTCGCGCGTACACTGGGGGATCACGGGCCGGCCGGGCGCCTCTGCGACGCGCGGCGCTCGGCTTCCGCCTCGGCCACGCCTGGATCCACGCCTCGACCCACGCCTCGACCACGGCCCAGGGCCGCATCTCGACCGAACGCTCGAAGGGAGCGACATGACGCGACGACGCCTGGCCCAGCTCTTCGTCCTGATCGGAGCGCTCCTGATCCTGGATCGGGTCGCGACGAGCGACGGGTGGCTCTGGACCGGGCTGGCCTCGGCCGGCTTCCTGGTGGCGTACGCGCGTCAGCGGGTGCGAGGGCTGTTGGTGCTCGGGTGCGTGCTGGCGGGGATCTCCCTCGGCTTGCTTCTGGGGGGCACCGGCATCCCCGGCGCGTTCTGGGTGGCGCTGGGCATCTCGGTGATGGCGATCGACCGGGTCGAGCCCGAGCCCGACAAGCGGACGCTGCGGATCGGGGCGGGCCTCACCGCGTTCGGCGTCCTGTTCGGCGTCGCCTCGTCGGGCTGGCTGGACGACGCGCGCTTCGCGATCGTCCTGATCCTGGTCGGGATCCTGTTGCTCGGGCAGCGACGCGATGCGTCCGCCCCTAGGGAGAGCTGATGGGCAACGAGACGATCTGGACGCTGCTGATCGCCGCGCTGCTGGGCATGCTGATCGGACTGGAGCGCGAGCGCAAGCGCGAGCGCGTCCAGACCCTGTTCGCCGGGGTTCGCACCTTCACCCTCATCTCCTTGCTGGGCGCCCTGTCGGGCGTGCTGCTGGAGCCGATCGGCACCGCGCCGCTGCTGGGCTCGCTGGTCGCCTTGACGGTGCTGGTGTCGCTGGGCTACTGGCGCGAGTCGTCGGGCCAGAAGGTCGGCGCCACCACGCAGATCGCCGCCCTGGTGGCGTTCGCGTTGGGCGTCTTGGCCGGCATCGGCGACCAGGTGCCGGCGCTGGCCGGCGCGGTGATCGTGACCGGCATCCTGTCCCTGCGTGAAGAGCTGCACGGGCTGGCCGGCGAGCTCACCCGAGAGGACCTCCTGGCCGTCGTCCGGTTCGCGGTGGTGTCGCTGGTCGTGCTCCCGCTGGTCCCCAACGAGGCGATGGGGCCGTGGGAGGTCTGGAATCCCCGGACGATCTGGCTTCTGGTGGTGCTGATCTCGGGCGTGTCGTTCGTCGGGTACGTGGCCATCAAGGTGATCGGCCCCAAGCGCGGCATCGGCCTGTCCGGCCTGTTGGGCGGACTGGCGTCGTCGACGGCGGCGACGCTGTCGTTCGCCGAGCGGGGCCGAGACACCCCCGAGCTCAGCCCGACGCTGGCGCTGGGCACGATGGCCGCCACCGCCGTCGCCGCTCCCAGGCTGCTGATCCTGCTGGGCGTCGTCGAGCCCAGCCTGATCGTGTACGCCGCGGTGCCCATGGCGGCCCTGTTCGGCGTCAGCAGCCTGGCGGGACTCGCGCTGTCGCGCCGGCAGGACGACGTGGACAGCTCGGTCAAGCTCGAGAACCCGTTCGCGCTGAGGCCGGCGCTGCAGTTCGGCCTGCTGTTCGCCGCGATCTTGCTGGTCGTCAGGACCGCGCAGGAGACGCTGGGCGATCAGGGCGTCCTGCTGGCCAGCGCGCTGGCCGGCGTGACGCAGCTGGACGCGATCACGCTGTCGCTGGCCGAACAGATCCGGACCGGTCTCGATCCGGTGCTGGCCGGTCGCAGCCTGGGCTTCGCGGTCGCGGCGAACAGCGCGTTCAAGGGGATCGTGGGCTGGGCGATCGGAGGCGTCCGCTTCGGTCGCCTGGTCCTGCCCTGGCTGCTGATCGCCGGCGCAGCGGCGGCCGCAGCCGCGTGGTGGCTGGTTCCGCTGCTGCCCGCCATCCTGCCGGACGCGCTGCCGGGCACGCTGCCGGACGCGCTGCAGGGCGCGCTGCAGGGCGGCGGATGAGCGTCGCCTGCGGACGACGCCTGGAGGCGACGCCGAGAGACAGCGTCCAGAGGCGACGACCGCGCACGGTACACGGTGCGCGACGCGTGACGAACGTCCGGTAGACTGAGCGTCCAACACGAGGGCGTCGGCCCGTTTCCCCCGCGACCGATCTCGCCCGGGACCGACGACCCACGCTCTGGCGCGGTGTTCGCGGCCGCGTCCGCTTTGGAATCTGGAGGAAGCGATGGAGACCATCTACCGCGGTCTGAACGGCGTGAACGTCGACACCAGCGAGATCTGCTCGATCGACGGCGAGCGTGGCGAGCTGATCTACCGCGGCTACGACATCCGCGAGCTCGCCGACCACGCCTCGTTCGAGGAGGTCGTGCACCTCCTATGGTTCGGCGATCTGCCGAACGCGGAACAGCTGCAGGCGCTGCGTGACGGGGTGCGCCCCTCGTTCCACCTGCCCGCAGGCGTGCTCGAGCTGCTCGCCGCCCTGCCGAAAGGCACGCATCCCATGCACGCCCTGCGGACGGCGGTCAGCGCCCTCGCCGCGTACGACGACGCGCCCGACATCGTCGACGAGAAGAACATCCGCCGCATCGGCTTCTCGCTGCTGGGGCAGGTTCCCGCGATCGTGGCCGCGTTCCAGCGCCTGCAGGCGGGCGACGAGCCCGTCGCCCCGGATCCGAACCTCTCCATCGCCGAGAACTTCCTGCGGATGGTGAACGACGAGGAGCCCACCGACGCCGCGGCCCGCGTGATGGACGTCGCGCTGGTGCTGCACGCCGAGCACGGCTCGAACGCCAGCACCTTCGTGGCCCGCTCGACCGCCTCGTCGCTCACCGACGTGTACAGCGCGATCACCGCCGCGATCGGCTCGCTCAAGGGGCCGCTGCACGGCGGCGCCAACGCCGGTGTGATGAAGGCGCTCGAGGAGATCGGCAGCGTAGGCGGCGTAGAGCAGTACGTCCTCGATACCCTCGCCTCCGAGAAGGGCCGGGTCATGGGCTTCGGCCACCGGGTCTACAAGGTGAAGGACCCCCGGGCGATCATCCTCGAGAACGTCAGCAAGAAGCTGGCCGAGGAGTCCGGCGAGTCGAAGTGGTTCGACATGAGCCTCGAGATGACCCGCGTCATGAAGCGCGAGATGGACGCTCAGGACAAGCAGATCGCCCCCAACGTCGACTTCTTCAGCGCCTCGGTGTACCGGATGCTGGGGTTCGAGAAGGAGACGTACACGCCGATCTTCGCCGTGTCCCGCATCGCGGGCTGGATGGCGCACCTGTTCGAGCAGTACGCCGACAACCGGCTGATGCGGCCGCGGCTGGTGTACGAAGGCGAGCGCGGCAAGTCGTTCGTGCCGATCGATCAGCGCGGCTGAGTCTGGCCTTCGGGCAGCGACGCGAGGAACGTCCGGACCTCGGCCTCGTACCGGCCTGGGCCGACGTTCCAGCCCTCGACGTGCTCGGCGCCGTCCAGCCGAAGGTACGTCGGCTGACGCGGCAGGGCCTCGGCGAACGCGTCCACGAGCTCGATCGGCACGGTGCCGTCGCCGGCGCCCGCGATGAGCAGGACCGGCAGGTCCAACGCCGGCGCTCTCTGGCGCAGGTCCAGTGCCGCGAAGTCGACCCCCGACCGCCAGCCCGCGATCCGTGTCGCCCACGCGGCCAGCACGCCGGGAGCCGGCAGCCCCATGTCGCGGGCGCCGACGGTGAACACGCTCAGCGGATCGATCAGCGGACTGTCCAGCACCAGCCCGATCGGGCGTGGTGGGGTGTCCGGCCACCGTTCCAGCGCGCCGACGGCGACGCTGCCGCCCATCGAGAAGCCGACCAGGACCACGCGCCGGGCGCCGCGTTCCGCCAGCCAGCGGAGCGCGGCGACGGCGTCGTCCGCCTCGCTCTCGCCGTAGTGGTAGAAGCCGTCGGGACTCGGGGGCGAGGCGTCGTGGTTCCGGTAGCTCGCGACCAGCACCGAGGCGCCGGTCCCCGTCAGGGTCGGAAGGATCCTTAGCGCCTCCGTCCGGTCCGCCCGGCGGCGGCCGTGCAGCACCAGCACGGCGTCGTCCGTCCGGCCGGGCAGCCACCAGGCCGGCAGCTCGCCCAGCGGTCCCGGAATGGCGACCTCCTCGAAGACCAGACCGCGATCCGCCGGGCTCGCGAACAGCGTCACGTCGACGCGCGCCGGATCGCCCGTGCGCGGCGGGCGGCCGCGCGTCGGACGGACGGTCCGCACGACCGTGTCGGCGTTCCGCTCCTCGACCGGGCCCAACAGGCCGGCGCCGCCCTGCCAGAGAAGTCCGAAGCGACCGCGGACGTCGCTGCGGGCCATCTGAGCCGGCGCCTCGCCGGGAAGCGGCATCGTGACCCGGTACGCGCCGTCACCGGTCGCGCTCACGTTCGCGAGCTCGAACTCGGGCATCAGCGAGTACGGCGCCGGCGTCAGGATCGTGCCCGAGAAGATCCAGCCGATCGCGACCGCGCCGGCCACGACCAGGACCAGCGCCCCTCCCAGCAGCCATCTCAGAATGCGCACGCGTCGATGCTACGACGCCGATCGGGCCTGCGCGTCGTGACCGCCGTTCGCGGAGCGCGGCGCGCCGGCGTCAGTGCCAGGCGACCTCGCCGTAGGTGTCCACCCTGTCGGGGCTGGTCGAGAACATGGCGACCGGCACGCCGACGTACGCCTCGATCCGCGCCAGGTAGTCCGTCACCTCGCGTGGCAGGGCGTCTCGGCTTCCCAGACCACGCAGATCGCCCCAGCCTGGGTGCTCCTCGTAGAGCGGCGCGCCGTCGTCGCCGTACCCGACGCCGACCTTGAGCGTCTCCATGCCGGAAAGCACGTCGAGCTTCGTCACCACCAGCGAGTCGAAGCCGTTGATCTCGCAAGCGTAGCGAAGCTGCGCCAGGTCCAGCCAGCCGACCCGGCGGGGGCGCCCGGTGGTGGTGCCGTACTCGTCCCACTGGTTCGCGCCGGTGCCGCGCAGCCGCAACCCGGTCTCCTCGTCCACGATCTCGGTCGCGAACGGACCGTGGCCGACGCGGGTGGTGAACGCCTTGACGACGCCGACGACGGTCCCGAGCGCCTTGTGCGACACGCCGGCGCCCACCACGATGCCGCCGACCGTGGGGTGGCTGCTGGTGACGTACGGGTAGGTGCCGTACCCCAGGTCCAGCATCGTGCCCTGCCCGCCTTCGAACATGACGCGCTCGCCGCGCGCCAACGCCGCGCGCACCTCCGCGCCGGTATCGGCGACGTACGGGGCCAGCCGCTCGCGCGCGCCGGCCAAGGCGTCCATGGCCGCCTCGACCGAGGTCCAGCCGACACGCGCCGTCGAGTTGGGCTTGCCCAGCAGCAGTCGCTCGAGTCGCTCGCGCAGCACGCCGTCGTCCAGCAGATCGCCGGCCCGCACGCCCAGCCGGCGCGCCTTGTCGCTGTAGGCCGGTCCGATCCCCCGCCCGGTGGTGCCGACGAACCCGCCCCCCTCGTCGTTCTTGCGGTGGTGGGGGAGCACCAGGTGCGCTTCGCGCGCGATCCGGATCGTGCCCGGGTCGCGCCGCGCGGCCAGGCCGTCGAGCTCCTCGAGGAACGTCCACGGATCGATCACCATGCCGGCCCCCAGCACGGAGACGGGCCGGTCGTGCAGCACGCCGCACGGCAGGTGGTGAAGCTTGAACGTCTCGCCGCCCGCCACGACCGTGTGACCCGCGTTGGCGCCGCCCGAGAAGCGGACGACCACGTCCGCGTCGTGCGCGAGGGCGTCCACGACCTTCCCCTTGCCCTCGTCCCCCCACTGGGCTCCGATCACGGCGATTCCCGGCATGACGTCACGACCTCTCGAGCGGGCTCGCGGCACCGGACGGTCCGGTCCGCGGCGGTGGGCAGTATGACACGGGTCGCCGGGCCGGGCCGCAGCCGTTCCCGTCGGGCGATCCGTTCGCTCATGCAAGCCAGCTGCATCGGTCGAGGTTCCGGTCGCTCGGGGCCAGCTGTCGTGCTCGGCGCAGTTGGACGGGTACCGCGTGCAGGCGCCATCGATGGGGTCGCGCCGAAGCCTGGTTCCTTTGCCGTCCGCGCCCGCCTCGAGCCTGAGGATGCTGCGCGTGCCCACCTCCCGCAGCGCGACCCGCCGCGCACACGGACATGCGCTCGCCTCGCTGCGGGACACGCCCGGCCGGTCGAGACAGCTTCTTCCCTCGGCGTGTCCGGCACCGCCAGCGGGGCGGCCATCTCCTCGACCGGCTGCTCGAGCGACTCGGATCTCAGCCGCGACCAAGTCTTCGAGATCGACGTCGCGTGCGGCACCGACGCCGACGCGTCCCACGACCCGACCCCCTCGATCAGCAACCGGCAAAGCTCCCGATGTCCCGAATCTTCATACAACGCCATCTCCCAGTCCACGGTCCAACGCGAGCCGCGACGGCGACAACCGCGACCTGAACGGGAGACGCCACGCCGACGCCACGTGGACGGCGTCGCGGCCAGACGTCCAGGGCGCCGCCCGTGCGGCGCCGCACGGGCGCATCGTCGCGTCGGCACCCGGTGGGTCGTGCGCTTGTCGCCGCCGAAGAATGTGCATATACTACCGAAATCGTTCGTGCAGGGACGCTTCGCGGATCCCGACGCACGTGCATCGCGACGATCCTAAGCGGTCGTTGGAAAGGACGTGAACATGATGGCCCGACGTCTCCTCCTGACCCTTGTGACCCTGTGCATCGCCGCGAGCGCGATAGCGCAGGACGGAGGGACCCTCCGCTATCCGATCGACGCCGACCCTGAGCACCTCGACCCGTGGCGCTCCACGTCCGTGGCGACGCGCCGCGTTCTGGTGAACGTCTACGAGGGGCTCACCACCTTCGATCCGGTGACGGCAGAGGTCGCGCCGCTGCTCGCCGAAGTCGTGGGAGGTCTCCGACGACGGCCTGACCTACACGTTCGACCTCCGGGAGAGCGTCATGTTCCAGGAGGCCGAGGGTGTCGAGTACGCGGACCGCGAGATGACCGCCGACGATGTCGTCTGGTCGTTCGAGCGGTTCGTGACCGAGGACACCAGCATCTCCGAGCACCCCGAGTACCTGAGCGCCGTCGCCGGCAGCGATACGTTCCTCGCGGGCGAGGCCGACACGATCTCGGGCCTGGACGTGATCGACGACTACACGCTGCAGGTCACCCTCGCGCAGCCCAGCCACCGCTTTCTGGCGGACCTGGTGAACGCTTACGTGGTGCCCCGCGAGGCGCTCGAGGGTCTCGGCGACCGGCTCTCGAACAGCCCGGTCGGCACCGGCCCGTTTACCTTCGGCTCGTGGAACCGCGACGACCGGCTCGTGCTGAACGCCAACCCGGAATACTGGGAAGAAGGCTACCCGCTGCTCGACGCGGTCCGCTTCATCAACGTCCCCGACGAGACGACCGGCCTGCTGCAGTACCGCGAGGACGAGCTCGACCTGCTGCTCTCCTTTCCGTCGGGCCAGCTAGAGTCGATTCAGGAGCAGTACGGCGGCGAGTACCACGAGGCGCCCGGCCTGAACGTCCGCTACTGGGGCTTCAAGATGACCGAGCCTCCCTTCGAGGACAACCCCGCGCTGCGCCAGGCGTTCAACCACGCCGTCGACCGCGAGCTGATCTGGGACGTCCTCATGGAGGGAGCCCGTCGTCCCGCCCAGGCCGGCGTGCTGCCGCCCGAGATGCCCGCCGCCGACGTGGACGGCTACACCTACGATCTCGAGCGCGCCCGCGAACTGCTCGCCGAGGCCGGCTATCCCGAAGGCGAGGGCCTCGAGCCCATCACGCTCTACTACTTCGCCTCGGCCGACGCCGCGCCCCAGGTGGCGTTCCAGGACATGCTGTCGCAGATTGGCGTGGAGATCGAGCTGCAGAGCGAGGACAACAGCACCTACTGGAGCCACATCGGCGAGCCCGACGTGAAGCTTTTCCTCTCCGGCTGGAGCGCCGACTTCGCCGATCCGAGCGAGATCTTCGACTTCCTCTTCGCCGAAGGCCGCGACGACACGCAGTACGACAACCCTGAGGTCGACGAGCTCCTCGCCGAAGCCCGCGCCACCTCCGACGGCGCCGCCCGGCAGGAGATCTACCGGAAGGTGCACGAGATCGTCATGGAGGACGCACCGTGGATCCCCTCCGGCTACTCCAAGATCTCCTACCTGGTCAAGTCCGACGTGGACGGCTTCACCGTCTCTCCGGCCGGCACCTATCGCGCCCCGTTGAAGTACGTGAGCGTCGACTGACCCAGCACGCCACGCATCCCTGAACGCGAAGCGCCCGTGTCGGGCCGGTTCCGGCCGGACACGGGCGCATGGGAGACCGTATCTTGTTCGAGTACATCGTGCGAAGGACGCTGTGGGCCATCCCCACGCTGCTCGGCGTCTTCACGATCATCTTCGTCCTGGCCTACATGATGCCGGGTGACCCGGTACGGGCCGTGATGGGCGAGCAGTACCAGCGGGCCGATCCAGCCACGATCGAGCGCGTCCGCGAGCGGCTCGGCCTGAACGATCCCTTGCACGTCCGCTACATCGGGTTCCTGGCCCGCTCGCTCCGAGGGGACCTCGGCGAGAGCTTCGTGCTCGACGAATCGGTCGTCGACATCATCGGCTACCGCTTCCCCGCACCCTGCAGTTGATGAGCGCCGCGCTGCTGGTGGCGATCGCGATCGGCATCCCCGCCGGCATCCTCGCGGCGCGCTACCAGTACTCGTGGATCGACCACACCCTCATGCTGATCGCGGTGCTCGGCGTCGCCATGCCGGTGTTCTGGCAGGCGGTGCTGGCCAAGATCTTCTTGACCCAGGACACCTACGGTGTCGCGCTCTTCCCGGTCGCAGGCTATGGGGACGGCAACCCCTACTACATGGTCCTGCCCTCGCTCGTGCTCGGCACGCACCTCTCGGCCACGATCGCGCGCGTGATGCGTTCGTCGCTGCTGGAGGAGCGTGGCAAGGACTACTCGCGCACCGCCCTGTCGAAGGGCCTGACCGGCAACCGCGTGATCGTCGGCCACCAGCTCCGCAACGCGATGATCCCCGTGGTCACGGTGATCGGCCTGGACGTGGGCTACCTGCTGGGCGGCTCCGTGGTGACCGAGACGGTGTTCAACTGGCCCGGCCTGGGCCGCGCGGTGATCGCCGCGATCTCGCGCCGTGACGCGCCAGTCATCATCGGTACGCTCGTGTTCGGGGCACTGCTGTTCGTGGTGGTGAACATCCTGGTCGATATCGTCTACGCCTTCCTCGACCCGCAGATCCGCTACGCGTGAGACGGGTCTCCGCCCTCGTCCGCTCCCGCAAGATGCGGGCATTCGCCCGGCACCGCTTGGGGCTCCTCGGCCTGGCGATCGTGACGACCTTCACGCTCGCGGCGATCTTCGCGCCCTGGATCGCCCCGTACGACCCCACGGAGCAGCGCATCGCCACGGCCCGGCTCGTGCCGCCGTCGCCGAACACCTCATGGGCACCGACGAGCTCGGGCGCGACCTGTTCTCCCGCATCGTCTACGGCGCGCGCATCTCGATGCGGATAGGGCTCATCGCGGAGGGCATCGCCCTCACGATCGGCATCATCCTGGGCGCGACCGCCGGCTTCGTGGGCGGCTGGGTCGACAACCTGATCATGCGCGTCACCGACGTCTTCTTCGCGATCCCCGCCCTACTGTTCCTGATCGTGGTGGTGGCGATCTTCGACTCGAGCGCGACCACCATCTTTCTGGCGCTGGGGCTCATTGCGTGGCCCAGCGAGGCACGCATGATGCGCTCGGAGGTGTTGCGCATCCGCGAACGCGAGTACGTCACCGCCGCGCGCGCGCTCGGGCTGCACAACGCACGCATCGTGATGCGCCACATCCTGCCTAACGCCATCGCATCGATGATCGTGATCGGCTCCCTCGGCGTGGCCGGGGCGATCCTCGCGGAAGCCACCCTGTCCTTCCTGGGGCTCGGGATCCAGGAGCCCATCGCTTCGTGGGGCACGATGATCAACCGCGGCCAGCAGTTCGTCTTCACCGCCTGGTGGTACAGCGTGTTCCCGGGGGCCGTGATCATGCTGGTGGTGCTGGGCTTCAACTTCCTGGGCGACGCGGTCCGCGACGCCCTGGCGGGAGAGAAGTGAGCCTCCTTCCACCGCGTCCCGCCCCGAGGAGGAGAGCATGAGGACAGACGCATGGATCGCCGAGTTCGACGCCCTCGCCGAGGCGTTCTTCGTCGAGCACGACGTGCCGGGCGGTGCGGTCGCGGTCACCGTGGGCGACGAGGTCGTGCTGTCGCGCGGCTACGGGCTGCGGGACCGCGAGGCGGGCCTGCCGGCGACGGAGACGACCCGCTTCGGCGTCGCCTCGCTTTCGAAGTCGTTCACGGCCCTCACGCTGCTTAGCCTGGCGGCCAACGGAGTGCTCGACCTGGACGACCCCGTGACGCGCTGGCTGCCCGGCTTCGACTACCCCGGCCTGCGCCCGGAGACCCCGGTTCGGCTCCGCCATATGCTGAGCCACACGAGCGGCATCCCGCCCTCCGGGCCCTCGACTACGGCATCCACCCGAGCCAGACCGGCGACCCGGCCGAGGCGTTCAACGAGCGCTCGTACGACGACGCGCCCGCCATGGGGAGCTACGAGGACCTGTTGGCCTACCTGCGGCGCGGCGAGGGCCCGCTCATCGCCCCGCCGGGGGAGGTCGTGTCGTACTCGAACGACGCCTACGGGCTACTCGGCGCGGTGGTGGAGGCGGCGACGGGGGTGCCGTTCGGGGAGGCCGTGCGCGAGCGCGTGTTCGCGCCCCTTGGGATGGACGGCGCCACCTTCGATACGGCCGACGCGCGCGCGTCGGGCGAGCTGACGCAGCTCTACACGCCTTCCCGGGCGGCGGGACCATCGTTTCGCCCCGCTGGGAGGAGGCGCCGGCGCACCTGGCGACCGGCTTCATGAAGGCCAGCGTGCGCGACCTGTCGTGCTGCCTACGCGCTCTCGCCACGGACGATCACGCGCGGCTCGGGCTCGCGCCCGAGGTCCTGGCCTCCCTCTTCGAGGGGCGCGGCTGGGCGGAGCCTAGCACGGACTACGGGCTCGGTTGGATGGTGCAGGCGGACTATCACGGCGTGACGCTCATGCGCCACGGCGGCAGCTTGAAGGGGATCTCCGCGCACCAGGGCTTCGTGCCCGAACGGGACGTGGGCGTCGTGGTCCTCTGCAATCTGGACGAGGTGCCGGTCAAGCGGCTGTGGGCCGTGGGGATCAACCTGGCACTCGGTCTGCCAGCTGACACGCCGCTCCAACACGTGCCCGAGGACGCGGCGGCGCGCGGTCCCGCGCCTGCGGCCGTGGCAGGCCTCTACGCCTCAGGCGAGCCCTGGGGGCGGTTCGAGGTGCGCGAAGAGAACGGCGTCCTGCGTGCGTACACGGGCGAGGACGGCAGCCTCGCCGGTCGCCTGGCGTGGCTCGACGACCGCACGTTCGTGCTGGAGACGGACGCGGGCGCATGGTCGGGCGGGCGCTTTCACCTGAACGAGACGGGCGAGGCAATCGCGGCGCAGCAGGGGATGCGGTGGTACGTGCGCGAAGCTGCGAGCCACAGCACGCCAGGCTAGAGCGCAGCGATGACCCCTCGAGGCCGACCGAACGGCGCCGCCAGCGGCTCGGCCTCGATCGGTCGCGGGCACGAAGGATCGCGACCTTGCTCGGAACCCGCCACGACCACGCAAGGCCCCGACGAGGGTCGCAGACCTCCTCATCCCGCGCCTCCGGCCACGACCCCAGTCCCAGCACCGGCACTCGACACCCCACGCCAATCGCTCGAGTCGACGGTATTGGGGCTAAACTGACGCGCATGAGACTTTCGGCCACCGACATCTATGCGCTCCAGGCGCTCGGTTTCCTGGGCAGCCGGCACGGACGCGGCTGGGTGGGAAGCGACGCCATCGCCCAGGCGACCGGCATCGCGCGACCGTACCTGGCACGCGTGATGGCGGCGCTGGTCGCGAGCGGCATCGTGGGGTCGAAGAAGGGCGCCGGGGGCGGCTACGCCCTGCAGCGCGAGCCCGCCTCGGTCGACCTGCGCGAGGTGATGCGCGCCATCGACGGACCCGTCGCGCCGCTGAGCTGCGTCAGCCGGAACTGGTACGAGGCGTGCGAGGTCGAGGACCGCTGTCACGCCCGCAGCGCCATCTGGCAGCGCGTCCGAGACGCCGTCCTGGACGTTCTGGCCGACGTGAGCGTCGCCGACCTCGCGCGCGACGTCGACCAGGGGATCGACTACCGACCGTGCCTGGACCACCTGTTGAGGCCGGGCGCGTGAGGGTCCGTGCGAGCGCCCGTCCCCGCGTCCTGGTCACCACCAGCCAGTCGGCACGCGAAAGGCCGCTTCGCCGGATCGATGCGCTCACCGGCCAGAACTACGCCAGCGCGCTGGTTCGTACCGGCTTGCTGCCGACGATGGCGCCGACGTTGCCGGCCGAGCTCGCGCCGGCGCTGCTGGACGGCGTCGACGGCGTGCTGTTCTCGGGCGGCGTCGACATCGATCCGGCTCGCTTCGGGCAGCGACCCAGCCGGAACCTCGGCGTGGTGGACCAAGAGCGAGACGCATTCGAGCTCGCCCTCTACCACGCCGCCCGGGAGCGGGGCCTACCGATGCTGGGCATCTGCCGAGGGATCCAGCTCGTCGCGGTCGCTGCGGGCGGCACCGTCCACCAGCACCTCCAGGACGTGCCCGGCACCCATCAGCACGAACAGCGCGACCGTGGCGGCGATCCGCTCCATACGGTTCGATTGACCGCCCCCTCCGTCTTGGCGGACCTTTTCGGAGCGGACTCGGTCACGGTGAACAGCTATCACCACCAAGCGGTCGACGCTCCTCCCGACGGCTACCGTGTCACGGCCAGGACGCACGACGGCGTGGTCGAGGCGCTCGAGGCGGACGGCGGAAGCTTCGTGCTGGCGGTGCAGTGGCATCCCGAGATGGCGTTTCCGCGGCACCCCGCGCAGCTCGTGCCGTTCGTCGCGTTCGCGCGGGCGCTGGGCGTGGACGTGGACGTGGACGTGAGCGTCGACGTTGGCGTGGGCGTAGGCCTCGGCGTGGACGCGGGCGCGGGCGCCGCCGAGGCCGGCTGAATGCGGCCCGCTCCCCTGTTCGGGACGGTGGTCGTGGCCGGCGTCGGGCTGATCGGCGGCTCGATCGCGCTGGGCACCCGGCAGCGCTTCCTGGCCGACCGGGTGATCGGCCTCGATCCGGACGCCGAGGCGCTCGAGGTCGCCCGCTTCCACGGCGTGATCGACGAGGCGCGCCTCGAGCCCGGACCGTGGCTGGCGGACGCCGACCTGATCGTGTTGGCCACGCCGTCCAGAACGCTGGTTCCGCTGGCGCGCCAGCTCGCGCCGTTCCTGCGCGAGGACGCGATCGTGACGGACGTGGGCTCGGTCAAAGCCCCGATCGTCGCGTCGCTGCACGACCTTCGCCTGGTCGGCGGCCACCCGATGGCCGGCTCGGACCGGTCCGGCGTCCGGCACGCCGACGCCGCGCTGCTCGAGAACGCGGTGTGGGTGCTGACCCCCACCGAGTCGACCGATCCCCTCGCCTTGGACCGGGTCCGCACCTTCGTGCAGCACCTGGGCGCACGCCCGATCGAGGTGCCGCCCGAGCGGCACGACCGCCTGGTCGCCACCGTGTCGCACCTTCCCTACCTGGCGGCGCTGGCGCTGACGCGGCTGGCGTCGGAGGACGGCGAGCGGGACCTGATGATGCTGCTCGCCGCCGGCGGATTCCGCGACCTGACGCGGGTCGCGTCGGGATCGCCGGTCATGAGTCGCGACATGGTGGCGGGGAACGTCGACGCGGTGCGCGAGGCCCTCGGCGGCTTCCGGCGCGCCCTGGACGATCTGGAGACCCGGCTCGACGACCCCGAGGCGCTGCTGGCCGCCTCGGTCGAGGGGAAACGGACGCGCGACGGGATCCCGATCGTGCGCCGCAGCCTGCTCCCGCCCAGGCCCGAGGTGGTCCTGGCCGTGCCGGACGTGCCGGGCCAGCTGGCGCGCATCACGGCCGCCTGCGGCGAGGCGGGGGTGAACGTCAAGGAGATCGAGGTGCTTTCGATCCGCGAGGCGGGCGGCGCCGTCCGGCTGGCGTTCGAGGACGCCGAGACCCTCGACGCGGCGGTGCGAGCGCTGCGCGCCGCCGGGTTCGAGGCGCGCGTGCGAGCGGTCTGAGCGGCGCCTGCGACGGTGAGCGACGGGGCGCGCGACGAGCTGTTCGACCTGGCGGTGAACCGGGCGCTGTCGTACGCGCGGCGGACCCGGGCGCTGCAACGCGCGAGCGACGTCCCCTCGCTCACGCGGGAGCTGGAGCTATGGATCCTGCGTACCCGCTTCGCCTACCGCGTTCGCCTCGAGGAGGTCGCGGCGCGCCTCCTGGACGCGCCCGCCGGCGAGGTTCACTGGAGCGGCGGTGCCGGCGGCGGCTGGCGCGAGGGCCCGCCCCCACGGCCGTGACCGTCAGGCTCGCCGGTAGAGCTCGGCTCGTCCGCAGCGCTCAGGACCCCCAGGGCCGAACGACGATCTGACCGTCGCGCAGGTGCGCGATCTCCGCGCCCGGCGGACGGTCGTCGCTGCCCTCGGCCTGCGCCAGCGCCGAGCCGATCCGCAGCTGCGGACTGCGGATCCGCTGCGCCCAGATCACGGCCTTGTCGTTCCCGCCCGCCCCGGCGTGCGCCAATCCGCGCAGCGTGCCGATCACGATGATGTCGTCGTTGGCGAGGATCTCGGCGCCCGCGTTCACGTCGCCCAGGATCACGACCGAGCCGCTGGACTCGATGCGTCCGCCGGAGCGCACCGTCCGGGCCAGGATCACGGTCTCGCCCCGGGCCTGCGTGACGGCGGTGGGCGGGCGCAGGTCGGCGAACGTGCCACCCGCCTCGCGAACGGCGTCGCGAACGGCGTCGAGGAGATCGGGCGAGAGTCGCCCCGTGACCTCCACCGACACCTTGCCCTCGAGGAGCCCGGCGTGCTGCTCGAGCGCGGCATGCACCGCCCCGAGGTCGTCGGCCGGTTCGAAGCTGAGCAGGATGCCCCCGCGGATGCCACGCGCTTTCACTCGACGCTCGCCCCCTCGGCCAGCTGCACCGGCAGCTGGAGGTAGTCCACCAGAAAATCGCGCACGACCGGTACCGCGGTCGCGCTGCTCGACCCTGCGTTCTCGAGGAACGTTACCACGGCGATCTCGGGGCTCCCGGCCGGGGCGTACGCCATGAACCAGCCGTGCTCGAACCCCTCCCCGCCGCCGTTCTGAGCCGTGCCCGTCTTGCCGGCGACCGCCACGGGGAACGACGCGGCGGGCCCCAACACGCGGCTCGATCCGTGGTCGGTCACCATCATGCGCATGCCGTCGCGCAGCACGCTCCAGGACCGCCCCGGGATCAGGGCCGCCTCCACCGGCTGCGGCTCGTCGCCGACCTGCGCGACCAGCCGCGGCTGCACCATCCGCCCGTCGGACGCCAGCGCGCCGACGAACCGCAGGTTCTGCAGCGGCGTCGCCAGCACGTCGCCCTGGCCGATCACCGTGTTCAGCGTGTAGCCCGGGTACCACGAGGTGTCCTTCGCCTCGCGGACCCACTCCGGGTCCGGCACCCGTCCGGCCCGCTCGCCGGGCAGCCCGACGCCGACCGGCTCGCCGAAGCCGAACATGCGCGCATCGTCGTGAAGCGCACGGATGAACGGTCCCCAGCCGTCGCCGAAGCCGGGCGTGTCCAGCGCGGCGTGCCAGTAGAAGGTGTTGCAGCTGTCCGCGATCGCCTCGGCGACGGTGTAATTGCCGCGGTAGTACGTCGCCCAGTTCCTCCACACGATCCCGCCCAGCCGCACCGACGCCGTGCAGCCGTACCTCGTTCCGGGAGCCACGAACCCCTCCTCGAGCAGCGTGTACGAGGTGAGCATCTTGAAGGTGGAGGCGGGCGGGAACGCCTCGATCGCCCGGTTCTGGAGCGGCTTCAGCACGTCGTCCCCGAGGACCAGGGCGACCGCGTCCGGGTCGCTGGGCCGGTGCGTGAACACGTTCTGGTCGAACGACGGGGACGAGGCGATCGCCAGCACGTCGCCGCTTTCCAGGTCCATCGCCAGCAGCGCGCCGCGCGTCACGGTCAGCTGGGGAAGCCCGTTCTCGCGGCGCTGCGCGTTCAGGTAGGTCAATGCGCCGGCCAGCGCGTCCTCGGCCGCCCGCTGGGCCCGCGGATCGATCGTGGTCCGCACGTCCTCGCCGGGAACGGCCGCCACGACCTCCTGCCGCCGCATCGGCACGCCGCGGTGATCCACCTCGACCAGCTCCCTGCCCGGCCGTCCGAACAGCCACGGCTCCAGGCCCGCCTCCAGGCCGGTCACGCCGATCATGTCGTCCACCGCGTACCCGACGTCGCGGGCCGGATCGGCCAGCCCGGTGTAGCCGATCGTCTGAGCCGCGAGGTTCGTCGGGTAGATCCGCTCGATCCGCTCGCGCAGGTACAGGTTCGCCTGACCGGCGACGCGCTCCTCGACCGCCGGGACCAGCGCGTCGGGAATGTTCCACGCCACCACCGATCCGCTCCGCGCCTCCTCCGGATCGCTGCGATCGGGCGGCCTGGGATCGCCGGGCAGGTCCAGCAGGCTCTGCAGCCGTGACCAGCCGTCCACCTCGCCGCCCCAGTACATGAGGTCGTACGCGACGCGGTTGTCCGCCAGGACGGTGCCGTCGCGGGCCAGCAGGCGCCCGCGGAGCGGCGCGATCCTGCGCTGCTGCGTGAAGTTGCGCAGCGACAGGTCCGAGTACTGCTCGGCCTGCGCGAGCTGCAGCCACATCAGCCGGCCGGTGAACACCACGAGCAGCGTCAGCATCACCGCCAGCAGGAAACGCATGCGAGAGATCACAGCAGCTCCTTGCGGAGGACCTTGGACTTCTCGAGCAGGGCGTCCGCCCAGGGGAGCAGGAGCAACGCGGCGGCGATGGTGAGGACCGTCTCGGTCACCGCCACGGCCAGCAGCGTGGCGGGCTCCTCGGGCGTCCCGGACAGCCAGACCAGCATGGCCGCGACCACCAGCCACTTGCCGGCCTGGGCGCCGACGACGATCAGCACCCGCTCCAGCAGGCCGGTCCCGGAGAGCTGCATGCGGACCACGGTGGCGGTCAACGCCGCGGCGGCCAGCCCGACCGCGTGCAGGCCCACCACGCCGAAGCCGACCAGGTCCTGCAGCATCCCGATGCCGTACGCGGCGACCACCAGCTGCCACGGCACCAGCCGGCCCAGCAGCGTCAGCATGGCCACCAGGAACAGGTCCGGGGCCGGAAGGGTGCCGAACAAGGCCGACAGAAAGCCCTGCGCGGCGAGCAGCAGGAGGTAGAACGCCACGATCCGCATCGCGTCCGCAGTGTACCGACGCGTCGTCGGCGGCGCCCCCGCTGGCGGACGATGGAGCGGCCGGACCGGTACGCTCCAGGCATGCCCGTTCTGCTGATCCACGGAGGCGCCGGACGCATCGCGCCGCACCGGCGTGACGCCTACCGGCACGGACTGGCCGCGGCCCTCGACGCCGGCTTCGCCGTGCTGAGCGGGGGCGGCTCGGCCGTGGACGCGGTGTGCGCCGCCGTCGCCTCGATGGAGGACGACACGGCAGCGTTCAACGCCGGGACCGGCTCCGCCCTCACCGCCTCCGGCACGGTCGAATGCGACGCCGCGGTCATGGACGGCGCCGGCCGGGTGGGCGCGGTCGCCTGCGTGTCGAACGCCCGCCATCCGGTCCAGCTGGCGCGCCGGGTCCTGGACGCGAGCCCGCACGTGCTGATGGTCGGGTCCGGGGCCGAGGCGCTGGAGCCGGAGCCGATCGATCCCAAGACGCTGATCACGCCCGCCTCCCACGCCGCCTGGCGACGCTGGCGGGCGCAGGCCACGAAGCCCGAGGGCTCGGCGACCTGCGGCGCCGTGGCGCTGGACCGGGACGGGCGGCTGGCGGCCGCGACCAGCACCGGCGGCGTGCTGGGCCAGGCGCCCGGGCGGGTCGGCGACGCGCCGATCCCGGGGCGGGCACCTGGGCGGACGCGCGCGTCGCGGTCAGCTGCACCGGTCGGGGCGAAGCGTTCCTCCGGAGCGCGACCGCCCGAAGCTTGGCGTTCTCGGTCGAGCGCGGCGACGATCCCGGCCGCGCCGTCGACGACCGCTTGGCGGAGGTGCGGTCCACAGACGGCGAAGGGGGCCTGATCGCGCTTCTGGCCGACGGAACGATCGCGTTCGGCTTCGACACGCCGCAGCTCGCGTGGGGGTGGCGACGCAGCGCGGGCGCTCCGGTGGCGGGCACGACGGTGGAGGAGGCGTGGGAGGTGGACAGCGACGCGGGCGTCACCGTGGTGCCCGGCGTCGCACCGGACCGCGTCGATCAGCGCTAGTCGACGGCGCGGCCTTGCGGACCCTCGGAACGGCGCCTGAGCGCGGCTGTCCTATGCTGGAGGCATGATTCACACCGTCACCGTCAATCCCGCTCTGGACCTGACCTACCGCGTGGGCGAGATCCGCTACGACGACACCGTCCGTGCGCGCGAGGTGCTGCGGGCCGCCGGGGGCAAAGGCGTGAACGTGTCGCGGGTCGCGACGCGCCTGGGACACCCGACCGTCGCGATGGGGTTCGCGGGAGGCCGGGCCGGGGACGAGATTCTCGATCTGCTGCGCGGCGAGGGCGTTCGCACCTGGTTCTCCCGGCACGATGCGCCGACGCGCACCAACGCGATCGTCCAGGACGATGCGGGGCATCAGCTGCGCGTGTCCGGTCCGGGTCCCGAAGTGCAGGAGGCGGAGGTCGACGCGCTGCTCGACAGCGTGTTCGAGCTTCGTGCGCCCGATTACCTGGTGCTCAGCGGCAGCCTGCTGCCCGGCGTGCCCAGCGACCTGTACGCCCGCATCACCGAGCGGGCCCGCGAGGACGACGTCCCCGTCGCGGTGGACGCCGACCGGGAGCTGCGTGACTCGATCGAGGCCGGGGTGGCCGTGATCAAGCCGAACGCCTACGAGCTGGGCCGCCTGGTGGGACGCACCGTGAGCGGCGTCGCCGCCGCTCGCGAGGCCGCCGACGAAGCCCGAACGATGGGCGCGGGCACGGTGGTGTGCAGCCTGGGGGCGGACGGCGCGCTGTGGGTCAGCGCCGAGGGCGCCTGGCACGCCGTGCCGCCCGAGGTGACGGTGGACTCGCCGCTGGGGTCGGGCGACTCGCTGCTGGCCGGCGTGCTGTCGGCACGCGCGGACGGGGCCGACCCGAGCGAGGCGCTGCGCATGGGCGTCGCCTGCGGAACGGCGACCGCCATCACGCCCGGCACCGAGCTGTGCCACCTGGGCGACGTCCAGGCGATCCTCCCCGAGGTGACGATCACGAAGCTCTAGGGCGCGCGCACCTCGAACGACAGGCGGAACGCCGGCAGCTCCTCGCCGGGGTGGTCGACGTGATTGAGCATCGGCAGCTGCAGGTACGTGGCGTTGGCGGTCGAGTCGGGACTGGGGGCGCTGGGGCCGGTCAGCACACCCTGGTAGATCGAGGGGTAGAGCTCGATCAGGTGGAGGCCTTCCCCGCCCGGCGCCTTGAGGTGGATGGTGACGTCGCCCTGGCTGTTGAACCCGCAGCCGTAGCCCAGGTAGCCGTTGTCCATCAGCAGCGTGTAGATGTTCGCGGTCTCGGTCCAACCGACGCCCTTGATGGTGATCGTCAGGTCGCCACCGGGCTGGACCACGGCGGGCTCGATGTCCAGCACGCTGGGCGTGATGGTGTAGCGCGCCTCGGCCACCGGCTCCGCCGCGCCGCCAGGCGCCGCCCCGCTGGTCCCCGGCGCCGCCGGACGGGCCAGGATGCGGTGCTCGCCGCCCAGGTCGTCAGGCGTTTCGACCGCCGTCTCGAAGCGACCCTCGCCATCCGCCCGGATCTCGGCGAGCGGAAGCTCGACCTCGTCCCAGCCGCCGCCGCTGATGCGGTTGCCGCGCACGGTGGTCCAGCTCAGCACGACCTCCTGATCGGGCGCGAAACCTGCGCCCGACACGGTCAGGTCGGAGCCGACCGGGCCCGAGGCGTAGCCGAGTCCCAAGGCTGGACCGGACGATCCGTCGACCGGCGTTCCGGACGCCCTGGGCAGGCCTTGCCCCGAAGCCGCCGGCGCGGGAATCGCCGGCCCGTCCGTCACCTCGAACGTCGCTCCGAGCACGGTCGGGATCTGAGGCTTGTAGATCGGCGCTTGCTGTTGGTTCAGGTACGGGACGGGATGGGCGCCCGACAGGACCTGCAGCGTATGGAGGCCCGGCGCTCCGGTCGCAGGGATCGTGACCTCGGCCGTGCCGCGCGTCGTCATCGCCGACAGCCAGCCGGTGTGCGTCCCGTCGTACAGAAGATGCCAGACCGACTCCCAGAAACGATACCCGATGCCGGTGAGCCGCACGGTGACGTCAGATCCGACCGGGCCCGAGGCGGGCGTCACGGTCAGCTCGGGAACGACGGCCAGCCCGTTCCTGGCGACGTCCTCGTCGTCCACGACGAGGAACAGGTTGTGGATGTAGCCGTAGTCCTCGGGCACCTCGAACGACAGTCGCACGGCGCCGTTCGCGTCGGTCGTGCCGCTGGCCAGCGACCAGCGGGTCGCTTCGGCGGTCACGCCGAGGAACCGGCCGTCCCGGACGTTCCAGTCGGCGTCGGCCGTTTCCCAGACGAGCTCCGCCTCCACGCCTTCGGGTAGGCCGGTGCCGACCGCGACGACCGTCGCGCCGACCGAGGCTGCCGCGGGGTCCAACGCCAGGCGTCCTGGCGCCTGCGTTTGGACCTGCGCCTGCACGCTCAGCGTCGTGGCGGCCACCAGAACGAGCACGACGGTCCGCATGGCGCGGACCGTCGCTCCTCTCGTGAAGCGAATCGTCGATGTCAAGCGCGTCACCCGGCAGCAGCGGGCGTGATCGTCAGGCTGGGCAGCCCGACGTCCTGACCGATCGGGGTGAAGACCGCTTCGTTCCCGGCCGCGTCGCTCACCGTGACCGTCCAGGTGAACAGCCCGGACGGGTGATCGGCGGGAATCGCCCAGCCGTACGTCCAGTACTCGTCGGTCATCTCGGCGCCGGGCGGGTGGGAGCCGTAGTGCAGCTCGAACGACGCGCCGGTGTCGAGATCGGCCGTCACGGTGACGCCCCGCTCCTCGACCGCGGCGGCATCGAGACGCTCTCCCGTCTCGCCGTCGTACACGTAGGTGCGGAACACGACCATCTCGCCCTGGTGGAACACCGCATTCGGCACGCAGACGGCGCCCATGGCACCCGGCGCGCCGCGAACGAGGTCGGCATGGAGGAAGTAGGACGGGGCCGCCCACGCCGCCTGGGCGAGCACCGCAAGGAACAGCACGAGGACCGAGGACCGTATCGTGCGCACGTTTCCCTCTCTCTCCGTGGGGCGGTAGGGAACGCCCCATCCATGAACGTGACGCCATGAACAGTAGCAGATCGCCCAGAGCGACGCCTGCACATGTCACGCACGCTCGCCGAGCTCAGCGCCCGAACACGTCGGGAAGCTCCTCGAACGCGATCAGCACGTCGCGCGGCTTGCTTCCCTGGTGAGCGCCGACGACGCCCAGCGCCTCGAGCGAGTCCATCAGCTTGCCGGCGCGGGCGTGCCCGACCTGAAGCCTCCGCTGCAGGCGGCTGACGCTGGCCTGTCCCTCGTTGATCACCAGCTCGGCGGCGGTCCTGAGCTTGTCGTCGTTCCAGTCGATCAGGCCCGACGCCGTCGAGTCGTCGTGCGCGACCGGCTCGAAATCGTCGCCGTACGCCTCGACGAACTCGTCGTCGAAGTACTGCCGTCGCAGGAACGCGGCCAGGCCGGCCATCTCGTCCTCGCTGACGAACGGTCCCTGCAGACGGACCGGCTTGACCAGGCCCGGCTGGTAGAACAGCATGTCGCCGTTGCCCACCAGGCGCTCGGCGCCCATCGCGTCCAGGATCGTGCGGGAGTCGTGCCCCGAGCTGACCGCGAACGCCACGCGCGCCGGCACGTTCACCTTGATCAGGCTGGTGAGGATGTCGACCGAGGGACGCTGCGTCGCCAGGATCAGGTGCATCCCCGTCGCGCGGGCCATCTGCGCCAGCCGCATGATCGCCGACTCGACCTCCTTGGGGCTGGTGATCATCAGGTCGGCCAGCTCGTCGATCACGATGGCCACGAACGGCAGGTGCGGCAGGTCCAGGTTGCGCGCCTTCTCGTTGTACTGATCGAGGTTCTTCGCCCCGATCCGGCTCATCATCTTGTAGCGCCGCTCCATGTGCGACACCGCGCCCAGCAGCACGCCCGCCGCGTCGGACGGGTTCGTCACCACCGGCCGGATCAGGTGCGGAATCCCGTCGAACGGCGTCAGCTCGACCATCTTCGGATCGATCATCAGGAAGCGCAGGTCGGTCGGCAGGAACTTGTAGATCAGGCTGGCGATGAGCGTGTTCACCGCCACCGACTTGCCCGACCCGGTCGAGCCGGCCAGCATCAGGTGCGGCATCTTGGCCAGGTCGGCGACGACCATCTCGCCGTCGATCGACTTGCCCAGGATCAGCGGCAGCCTGGCGCGGGCCCGCGCGAAGGCGGGCGCGTTCGCCGCCTCGCGGAAGCGGATCAGGTCGCGGTCGGTGTTGGGCACCTCGAGGCCGATGACGCTCTTGCCGGGGATGGGCGCCTCGATCCGGACCGAGCTGGCCGCCATCGCGAGCGCCAGGTCGTCCGCCAGGTTCGCGAAGCGGGCGATCTTCTCGCCCGGCGCCGGCTCGACCTCGAACCGGGTGACGGTCGGGCCCCGAACCGAGCTGACCACGCGGCCCTGCAGGTTGAAGTTCGCGAGCGTCTCGTCGATCTTGCGGACGCGCTGTCTCACCTCGCGACGCTGCGCCTCGGGGTCGTCGCCGCGCGGCGGGAGCGGATCGAGCAGGTCGATCGGCGGCAGCTGGATCGGAATGCCGCCCACCTCCGGCAGGTCGCCCACGTCCCGCGTCGCGGTCGGCCGATCGGGCTTCGGCACGCCGGTGGCCCGGCCGGTGGGCTCGAACGGCGGCGACGCGTCCCCCTCGGCGTCGGTCCGGCGCCTGGAGTCACCGGACGCGTTGCGGGCGTCGCGTCCGGCCGCCGTGGACCGCGCCCCCGTCCCGGCACCCGTCGCCGCCCGCGAGGCCGAGGCCGTACCGGTCGCGGCACCGCTCGCGGCGCCCGTCGCAGCACCCGCCGCAGCACCCGCCGCGGTGGGCACGTCCTCGGTACCGAGCAGCTCGTCGCTCCAGGCGGCATCGTCGGACGCGGGGTCGCCCCTGGTCGGGTCGGTCGGGGACGCCGTGCTGGCCGCCAGCGCCTCCTCGCGCGCACGCCGCGCGACCTCGCGGGCGCGACTCTCGACGGCGGCCAGCGCCTCGCGCCAGGGGCCGTCCTGCTTGAGCGCCTCCCGGCCGCGCTCGGCCAGATCGCGCGCCAGCGCCTCGTCGAACTCCGCGACCTCGTCGACCTCGCCGAAGTCCGCGGTGACGCGCGACACCTCGCCGCACAGCGCGCGCCAGGTCTCGAGGCGCTCGGCGTCCTGTTCCAGCGCCTCGGCGGCGCTGGCGACCTGCTTGTACGCCGTGCGCCGCTCCGCGTGCGCGGCGCTGGCCGCGACCAGGCCGGACGCGTCGACGTCGGACAGGGTCGCCTCGGCCTGATCGCGGGCGCGGGTGAGCTTGCGGTAGCGCGCGTCCAGCGCGGTGAGGTCCAGCGCCAGCGCCTTGCGGACACCGTCCAGCGCGTGCGCCGTGCGCGACGCGCCGGAGACCGTCTCGGACAGATCGTTCGTGCGGGCCTCGAGCCACGGCGCGAACTCGCGCACGCCTTCGGCGCGCAGGTGCCCGATCAGCTCGGTCGCGCGGGCGTTCGTGAAGTCGTCCACCGCGGCCCGCCAGGTGGCGACGTCGGCTCGGGCCTCGGCCAGGCTCTCGGCGTCCGCCCCTCTCAGCCGCTGCTTCAACGTGTCGACCTGCTCGCGCCAGCGCACGAGCTCGTTGCTCCCGGGGTACAGGCCCGCCAGTGCCGCCAGATCGCGTCCCACGCGGCTCGCCTCGGTCCGCACCAACGCCACGTCCGCCTGGAACGCGGCGCGCGTCTTCACCCGCCGCCTCGTCGCGACCGCCAAGGTCCAGAGTCGACGGATCGCCGAGCCGGTCGCGAGCAGCGTCGTGCGGACGATCCGGGTCGGCCGCCAGCCGAGCATCGCCTCGATCCCCAGCGTCACGACCAGCACGGCCGGCAGCGCGACCGCCGCACCGGTCGCCCCCGTCAGCGCCGCCCGCGTCCGCACGCCCCACGATCCGGCCACCTCGGGCGCGACCACCATCGCCAGCGCCCAGGCCCCGGCCACGGCCACGACGTAGCCGACCAGCACCCGGGGCCAGCCCGGCGGGTTGCGACGAACCAGGAACACGGCGCCCAGGATCAGCAGGGGCCACGGCAGCGCGTACGACGCCCAGCCGAGCCGGCCGGTGACGGCCCGCTGGACGACCGCGCCCAGCTCGCCGGTCGGGAGCGACGGGAGCAGCAGGCCGAGGAGGGACGCTCCGGCGGCGAGCAGGACCAGACCGATCGCTTCGAGATCGACGATGCGACCGTCGGAGCGATCGGTCGCGTCGCGCGACGCACTGCCGGAACGGGAACGCTTGCGGGCCACACCCGAGTCTATCGCGGACCCGGGCGACCCCCGGCAGCGCAGACGGAATGAGCGATCCGTGAGCCCTGGAGTGGCATCATGACGTCGTCATGGCGGCTCGCGCTCACCCCCTGCACCGACGTCGCCGCGCACGGCTCGCGCCGTGAATAGCCTGCCTCGGTCCCTGACGTCGCTCGTGACCGGTGGCTTGGCGGCGCTGGCGATGACGGCGCTCATCGTGGCGGTCGTGCCCGCCGCATCGACCGGGGCACGGATCACGAGCCTCGGGCTCTCCGTGATCCTGAGCCTGCTGGCATGGGCGACGATCCGCCAAACGCGCGGTCGCGGTCGCGTCGCAGGCGGCCTGACCCGCGCCAACGAACGGATCGTGCTGGCGAACGACCGTTCCGCGGCGGCCTCCTCCGCCCTGCAGTTCGTGTCCGACACCACCGGCGTCGACCTGGCGTGCGTGCTGGTGCTGCGCGGCGCGCGCCTCGCTCCGCTGGCCGTGACCGGCGACCTCTCCTCGCTCCCGGAAACGTTCGCCGCAGAGGGCGTCCCGTACGAGCCGGGGCCCCTACGCGACGCCTGGCGAGAGCGTCGATCGATCTTCACGTCGGACGGCGTGGGCCGAGCCTCCGACCAGGACGGGAGCGCGCCACCGCTCGGAGCGGTCGCGTCGGCGGTGGTTCCCGTGCCCGACGCCGAGGGCGTGACGCGTGCGCTCCTGGTCCTCGCGAACGCCACCCGCCGCCGTGCATGGCCGGACGAGGAGCGCAGGATCACGCGCGGCGTCGCGCTGGTGCTCGGCGCGGCGCTTCATCGCCTGCACCTCGACCATCAGCTGCACGAGATGCGCGATGTGCTCCGCGCCGTCGCCCAGGCCGTCGACCCGCGAGAGGCGTACGACCGCGCGGTGCACGCCGCCGTCCGCGTGATCCCGGGGGCGGAGGCCGCCACGCTCCTGGTCCGGAACGACGAGGGGCGCTACGGCTTCGTGGCGGCCGAGGGCTACGACTTGGGGCAGCTCGTCGCGGTGGGCGACTTCGACGAGCAGATCACCCTCGACTGGTACGGCCTCGGACGGGCATCGTTCGTTCGCGGCGTCCCGCGACTCCTTCGCGGCAGCGAGATCGGACCGCGCAGCTACGCCACCACGCACGGCGACGAGCAGGGGGACGCGCTCCTCGGCGCAGGCCGCGTGGCCGAGTTCCAGGCCACCATCTGCGTACCGATCGTGGCCGCGGGCGAGGTGCTCGGAACGATGAACATCGACAACATGTCGCTCGACGAGGCGTTCGGCGAGGCGGAGCTGGAGCTCGCCGGCGCGTTCGGACAGCAGATGGGGGTGCTCTTTCGCCAGACGCACGCGCTGGAGGCGCTGGCCCTGGCGGCGACCACCGATTCGGTGACCGGCCTCGCGAACCGCGAGGGGTTCAACCAGCGCGTCGCGACGGAGCTCGCGCGGGCGGCGCGTCGCGACGAGCCGGTCCACCTCGTGATGATGGATCTCGACGGGTTCAAGCGGGTGAACGACCGTTTGGGCCACAACGCCGGCGACGCCGTCCTGCGCCGTGTCGCGGCCGCCCTTCGCTCCGCCTCCCGTGAAGAGGACGGCCTGTTCAGGTGGGGCGGCGACGAGTTCGTGCTGCTGCTGGCGGGCGGGACGAAGGCGGAGGCCCGCGCCGCGGCCGACCGGCACGTCGAAGCGATCGAATCGGTCACCGTCGGCGGCCTGTCGATGTCGGCGTCGGTCGGGATCGCCAGCTGGCCCGACGACGCTCGGGACACCGAGGATCTGCTTCGGCGCGCGGACGATCTCATGTACCGGCACAAGCGGCGCGACGGGGCCCCCTCGGACGAAACGCGTGCTGACGAGCCCCGTCCCGACGAGCCCCGTCCCGACGAGCCGCCCGCTAACGAGCAGGACCGTCAGTCGCGCTCGGCCTCCTCCAGCGAGGACGACGTCAGCGACGACGCCTCCAGCGACGCGTCGTAGGCCGGACGGGTCAGCAGGTAGTCCTCGAGCACGACCTTGATCAGCGCGACGGTCGGGACCGCGAGGAGCGCACCGACGAACCCCATCAGCCCGAGGCCCGCCATGATCGCCAGCAACACCGTCACCGGGTGCAGGTCCACGCTGCGCGAGAGGATGAACGGGCTGAGCACGTTGCCCTCCAGCTGGTTCGCGACGATGAACACGATGACCGCGCCCAGCGCCGTCCACGGGCCGACCGTGAACCCCAGCAGGACCGCCGGGATCACGCCGACGATCGGTCCCAGGTACGGCACCAGGTTGAAGATCGCGGCCAGGAAGCTGATCGCCGTCGCGAGCGGAATCCCGATCAGCGACAGCCCGATCCAGATCATCACCCCGAGGATCGAGGTGATCAGCAGCTGGCCTCGGAGGTAGCCGCCGACGGCGCGGTCGGTCTTCCCGATCAGGTCGTGCGCCAGCGGGCGCCAGCGGACCGGGACGAAGCGCTGGACGTTCGCGACGAAGCGCGGGAAGTCGTACAGGAAGTACGCGCTCGCGAGCAGGATCAGGAACACCTGCAGCGTGGTCGAGACGATGCTGGTCGCACCGCTGAGCAGCATGCTGGGGCCGCCGGTGAGCACGCGCTCGAACAGCTGCACGAGATTCTCGACCGTCGTCTCGAGCACGCTGGCGACGCGGTCGCGCGCCTCGACGCCCAGCTCGGCGCCCTCGGGCTGGACGCCCAGACGTTGGTCGAGGAACTCGGTGACGAACGGTGGCGCCTGCCCGAGGACCCCTTCGAACCACACGCCCAGCCGGCCGAACTGCTCGACCCAGGCTCTCGACCGCTTCGGGGATCAGGTTCACGAAGCGGCTGAGCTCGCCCACGACCTGACCCAGCAGGATCGAGCCCAGCACCAGGAGCTGCAGCAGCGCGAGGTACACGATCACCACGGCGAACGGACGGCGAACGCGGATGCGTCCCAGCGCCTCGACGACGGGGTTGAGCACGTACGCCACCACGAAGCCGATCAGGCCCACCTGGAGCGCGAACGCGTACTTGTCGCGTAGCGACCAGTAGCGCCAGGACGACGAGCACGGCCACGATCAGGTACGTCGCGGCCCGCACCCAGGCGTGCCGCCAGACCACCTCGATCGCCGTGATCTGGGGGTGGGCGGCGCGGCGCCGGATCCCGCAGCGCCGCGCGGCTCGGTCGCGGCGCGCGACGCGGTCGCATCGCCCCGGTCGCCCGAGCCGTGGCGCCCCGTCACGTCGTCGCGACCTGCCGGCCCGCCCGGGTCGCTCACGGACCGACGAACAGGGCAGCGGCGTTGGCGCGGACGGCTGCGGGCTCGAGACCGGCACCGAAGTAGTCGCCGTTCTCCCAGATCTCGAAGTGCACGCGGACGCCGTCGGTCAGGCCACGAACGCCGTCGTCCGTTCCCGAGTTGCCCGCGGTCGCGACGACCTGGCCCCGGTACACCGGGTCGCCGACGCTCAGGTCCGGCTCGATCGCGTCGAGGTGCGCGTAGCGGTAGCTCCTGCCGTCGTCGCCCTCGATCCACAGCTGGCGGCCACGGAGACGGTCCAGCTGGGACGCGTCGGCGCCGTCCGCGACCTCGCCCAGAAGCGCGGTCCACTCGGCCTCGTCCGGCTCGGCATAGGCGCGGTCCGACCGGGTCACGGTGCCTGCCACGGCCGCCACCACGGGCGTGCCGAGCTCGATCGGAACGCCGGCGTCGCCCGCGTAGAAGTCGAACCCTTCGGAGACGCCGTTCCGGTACGCCCGGGGCGCTCCAGGAAGGTGGGCGTCGTCGGTCGGCAGCGAAGCGCCGGGCACCGGGAACCAGACGCCGGCGGGCGCGCGGCGAGGCTCCGACCGCGCCGCGGCGATGGCCTCGTTCTCCGCGGCGGCCAGACGCAGCTCGCGGATCTCGGCGCGCGCGTCCCGCGCGACCACCGTCATCACGATCGCGTACACGGCCACGACGACCAGCACGATCCATCCTGGCTTCACCGAGCGCGTCGCCGACTGCATGGCAGGGAGTCTAGCAGAGCGCCGAGCGGTCTCGGCAGCGACGAGGTCAGCGCCGGATCAGGTGGTGCATCGCCGGTCGGTGACCGCCGTGGAACACGCGCATCACGCCCTCTGCACGCCACGAGCCCTGTTCGTCGGCCAGCGCCGCGTCGAACGCCCGGAGCGCATGCGTGACGACCAGTGCGGAGCCGCCGACCGGAAGCAGCCGGGCCGCCTCGCGCAGGAACGCGCCGTAGCTCAGGTGCAGGTCCGCCACCTCGCCCATGGCGTCGCCCCACGGCGGGTCGGCGACCACGACGTCGAACGACGCGTCCTCGAACGGCGTGGCGGCCGCGTCCGCCAGCCGCAGCTCGACCTGCGCATCGGCGGGGCCTCCGCTCAGATCGGACCGCACGCGCAAGCCGGCGGCGCGAAGATTGGCCTCGCTGGCCTCCAGCGCATCGGGATCGAGGTCGACGCCGGCCAGCCGGGCGGCGGGGCCCAACGCCGCGCGCTCCGCGAGCAGCGTCCCCGAGCCGCACATCGCGTTCAGCACCCGTTGCCCCTTGGCGTGGCCGATCCAGCGCCAGGCCGCCGCCGCGACGCAGGCGTTCAGACCGCCGGGCAGGTTCCTCACCCGCCAGTCACGCACCGACAGCGGCCGCGGGGTGGTCCGGATCAGGACCTCCCAACCGGCGCCGGACGCGCCCGCCGGTCCCGGTCGCACGCTTGGTCGCACCCGTACCTGCAGATCGCCCTCCTCCGGATCGTCGGGCAGCTCCACTCCCTGCGCCAGCGCAGCCCGGAGCCGCCGCATCACCGGCGAGTCCTTGCCCGCCGCCTCCAGCCGCACGGCGTGGAACGGCGAATCCGACGCGCGAACGATCATGCGCATCGCGTCCACGATGCGGCGAAGGTGCGCGTCGCCCAGCAGCGCCTTCGGCCGGGGCACGTCGAACGCCAGCACGCGGTGCAGCGCCGTGACGGTGCGAAGCCGCTCCGTAGGCACGTCGTGCCCGCCGGGCCAGGTGAAGCGCACCGCATCGGCCTGATCGGTGCCTGCCCGATCGGTGCCGGGCGCCTTCGGGCCCAGTCGCGCTCGGCCCGTGAGGCGAAGCTCCTCGCGGGCGAACGGGGCCAGTCCGGGCAGTACCTCCGCCTCGTACGGCACCTCGTGCGCGGCGTCGGTGGCGTGGCTGGGCGTCATGGCGTCAGCGTACCGGAGCGGCCCGACGCCCTCGCCGTCGCATGCCCTTCCCGAATTCGGCCGGCGCCGACATACCCTTGGCGGGTGTCCCGTCCGCGCTCGGCGTACCTGCACGTGCCTTTCTGTCCACACGTCTGCCCCTACTGCGACTTCCACAAGATGCGCCGCGACGAGCGGCTGGTCGAGCGCTACTTGACCCGCCTCGAGCAGGAGATCGCCGAGGCGGGTGTACGCTTCGGCGGGCCGCTGGACACGCTCTACCTGGGGGGCGGCACCCCGTCGCACCTGAGCGACGCCGAGCTAGATCGGGTCTTCGCCGCGCTGGACCGCGCCTTCGGACTGCCGGCCCGCGTCGAGACGCACGCTGGAGGCGGACCCGGCGACGTTCGATGCGGCGCGGCTGGAGAGGTTCCGGGCGCTGGGCGTCGGTCGCCTGTCGATCGGGCTGCAGAGCACCCAGGACGAGGTGCTGCGCTTCCTGGGCCGCGCGCACGACGCGGCGACCGGACTGGCGGCGGTCCGTACGGCGCTGGACGCCGGATTCGAGGTGTCGGCCGACCTGATCACCGCCGTCACCGGCCAGGACGCCCGCGCGGACCTGGAGGGCCTGGCGGCGACCGGCGTCCAGCACGTCTCGGTGTACACGCTCACGATCGAGCCGTACACCCCGTTCGCGCTGCGCCGCGTCCACGTCGACGACGATCGCGCGGCGGACGACTACGAGCTGGCCGCCGAGGTGCTGGGCGCGCACGGCTTCGACCGGTACGAGGTGTCGAACCACGCCCGGCCGGGACACGCCTCGGTGCACAACCAGGTGTACTGGCACGGCGCATTCTTCCTGGGCCTGGGCCCATCGGCCGCCGGCTACCTCCCGCTGGGCGACGGCAGCGACCCGGCCGACCTGGGCGAGCGCGTCACGAACCTGCCGATCAAGGCGTGGCTGCGGGGCGATCCCCCGCAGCGCGAGCGCCTGGACGCCCGCGAGCACGTGCTCGAGAGGCTGATGACCGGACTGCGGACCGTACGGGGCGTGGACCTGGACGCGCTGGCCGCGCGATCCGGAATCGACGTGCGAGCCCGCTACGAGGACGTCCTGCGGGACGAGCTGGCGTCGGGAAGGCTGGAGCTGATCGCCCCCGCCGGCCCGCGAGCCACCGTGCTGCGCGCGACCGACCGCGGACTGGTCGTCCTGGACGCCGTCCTGCGGAGGTTCTTCGCCGCCTGACGCGCCCGGTCGTCAGGCTGGCGCGGCAGCGACCGCCGCTCCGGCCTCGTCGAGCACCGCGTCACGCACCAGGCGACGTACCCGCTGCTCGTAGCGCTCCACCGTCCAGCCGCCCTCGATCACCAGCACCTCGTACATGCGTGCGGACAGGAGCCCGAAGAGCAGATCGGCGGCCTCCTTCGCCGTCCATTCCGGTCGCAGCCGCCCGTCGTGGTCGAGCTGCTCGAACACCCGCTGGTAGCGCTCGCGGCGGACGCGCGTCCGGTTCGCCCACGCCGCCTGCGCCGCCGGATCGCTGGCTCGTGCCACGTCGTTCGCGACCGCCACGCCGTGAACCGACGGAACCGTCCGGACGTAGTCGGCGATGGCGTGGTCCAGGGCGTCCAGCCCCGAGGCGCCGGCGGGGAGCGGCGCCAGGCCGTGTCGGCGACGCGCCTCGTCGAGGATGTGCTCCGAAGCGGCGACCACCAGATCCGACTTCGACCCGAAGTGGTCGTAGACCGCCTGCCGCGAGACGCCGGCCTCGTCGGCGACGGCGGCCATGGTGAAGTCGAGGAAGCCGGTCCGCTCGAGAACGCGACCGGCCGCCCGCAGAACGAGGCGATGGGTCCGCTGGGCACGCGATGGCACGCGGGTAGGCTTTCACGGCCGCCTACGCGGCGTCAACCGAGACGACTGCGACGCGTCGGCGCCCGCCACGGCCACCCGCAGCTCGGCGCCAGCTATCTTGACACCGTGTCAATCTCCCGCCTATCGTGACCGTGCCTGTCCGCAACTCCGACCAGGGCGCGGCCTTCCCCCGATTGCCGTGTCGCGATCGCAGTGCAGGACAGCGCAGTGCAGGACAGCGCAGTGCCGCGGAGTGTAGTGCAGCTCAGGAGGAGGAATCATGCTCGATACCCCGTCCCTACATCGCCGCCTCGTGTCCACGCTCGTGGGCGTCCTGACGCTCGTCGTCGGTGGTGGAGCCGTGGCCGACGCCACGCCGCACCAGCCTCCCGAGGCGGTCGTCCACGCTTACGACTACGCCTTCGACGGCCCCGACACGTTCGAGACCGGCCTCCGCCTCGTCAGGCTCGAGAACCTCGGCGACGAGCCGCACCACCTGCAGTTCGCCCTCCTGAACGAAGGCGTCGACATGGCGTCCTTCGGCGAGGCGCTGGCCACCCAAGGTCCGGGCGCGCTGTCGATGGTCACCCTGACCGGCGGACCCGGACTGATCGTTCCCGGCGCCACGACCGAGACCCTGGTCGACTTCGCGCTGCCGGGAACCTACGCGCTGCTCTGCTTCATCGAGACCGCGGACGGCGTGCCGCACCTGGCGCTCGGCATGGTCGACGCGCTCGAGGTGACCGGCGAGCCGCAGGCGGCGGCCGAGCTGAGCGCCGACGTCGAGGTCCGCATGGTCGATTTCGCGTACACGATGCCGTCGTCGATTCCCGCCGGCCGTACCACCTGGAAGGTCATCAACGACGGTCCGCAACCGCACGAAATGATCGTCCTGGAGCTGGCCGAGGGCGCGAACATCGACACGCTGATGCAGCACCTGGCCGAGCATGGCGAGGAAGGAATGCCCGCGAAGCCGATCGGAGGCGCCCAGGGACTGAGCGCCGGCCTCGCGAGCTATCTCGACTGGGAGCTCGAGGCCGGCGACTACGTCGCGATCTGCTTCATCCCCGATCCGGAGACCGGGCTCCCCCACCTCGCCCTCGGCATGGCCGCACCGTTCACGGTCGAGGCGAACTGGGCCTGCACGCTCACCCTGCTGCTGATCCAGCAGCCGCACCAGCACCGTGCCCGAGCCCAGATCGAGCGCCTCGTCGTGCTCGATCTCCTCGAGCGCCGGGTCGAACCGGTCGAGCAGCTTGGGCACCGTGCTCAGGAAGCGATCGACCGAAAGGCGACCGTCGTCACGGGCCGCCTCGACGTAGCGACCGGCCAGCTTCTGCTGCGCCTGACGCAGGTCCATCACCAGGCCGGCCAGCGCGATCGTCTCCCACTTGTCCTCGCTCTCGAGCTCGCTCAGCCGGTCGCGCAGCCAGCCCAGCCGCAACCGCTCGCCGATCGCGTAGAACCGCTTGGCGGCCTCCTCGAGGTCCACGCTCAGCTCGCGCGCCACCTCGACCGCGCCGACCGAGGCGGGAACGTAGTCCAGCACCGCGACCTCGCTGGCCGTGTCGGCGTCGAACCCCTGCTTGACGAAGCCCTTCACCCGCCGGGCGAAGTGGCGCTTCTCGGCGCCGGCCACGATCTTCGGCAGCAGCTCGCGAAGCCTGGCCAGGGGACGCTTGTACCTGTCCGCGAACACGTGCATGTCCTCGCTCTCCAGGTCGTGGAGAAGGATCCAGGACACGATGCCCTCGACCGCGCGCACCATCTCGTCCTCCGCGAAGTAGCGCGCGTCGGCGTCCAGCTCGTCGTCGGCTTCCAGGCGATCCACGAACGCCTGGGCGTCCAGCAGGTCCATCGCCATCAGCGCCGCCCGGAGGATCTCGACCGGCGTCGCGCCCGATTCCCGGATCGTCCGGTGCACGAAGGTGACGCCCAGCAGGTCGACCACCTGGTTGGTGGCCTGGGTCGCGACGATCTCGCGCCGCAACGGATGCGCCCGGATCGCGTCGCCGTACTCTTTGCCCAGCACGGACGGAAAGTACGACACCAGCAGCGTCTCGAGGTGCGGATCGCTGGGGAAGTCGGTGTCGAGCAGCCGGCGGTACACGCCCATCTTCACGTACGCCAGCAGGATCGCGAGCTCCGGCCGCACGTAGCTCGCTCCCATGCGGGCCCGCTCGGCGCGTTGCTTGGCGTCGGGCAGGAACTCCACGCCGGCGTCCAACCCGCCGCGTTCCTCGAGGTACTCCTGCAGCGACACGAACAGCCCCGGGTTCTGCCGTGCGCGACGCTCCGCCAGCGAGATCGCCAGCGACTGGCGCGCCGCGTCGGTGAGGACCAGGCGCGACACCTCGTCCGTCATGTCGCCCAGCAGCCGGTTGCGCTGGACCTCCGACAGCTCGCCCGAGGCGACCAGCGGCTGCAGCAGGATCTTGATGTTCACCTCGCGGTCCGACATGTCGACGCCGCCCACGTTGTGGATCGCGTCGGTGTCGATCCGACCGCCGGCGCGGGCGTACTCGATGCGCCCCAGCTGTGTCAGGCCCAGGTTGCCGCCCTCGCCGATCACCTTGCAGCGCAGGTCCACGCCGTCCACCCGGACGGCGTCGTTGGTGCTGTCCCCCACGTCGGCGTGCCGCTCGTCCGAGGCCTTGACGTACGTCCCGATGCCGCCGTTCCAGAGCAGATCGACCGGCATCGTCAGGATCGCACGCACCAGGTCCTGGCCGGACAGCGCCTCGGCGTCGGTGCCCAGCATCTCGCGGACCTGCGCAGAGAGCGGAATCAGCTTGGCGGACCGTGAGAACACGCCGCCGCCCTCGCTGATCACGTCGGCGTCGTAGTCCGTCCAGCTGGAGCGCGGCAGCCCGAACAGCCGCTCTCGCTCCAGGTAGGACGCCTCGGGGTCGGGATCCGGATCCAGGAACACGTGCAGGTGGTTGAACGCGGCTTGCAGCCGCAGGGTGCGGCTGTACAGCAGGCCGTTGCCGAACACGTCGCCCGACATGTCGCCGATCCCGGAGACGGTGATCGGCTCGCGGGTCGGATCGACGCCCATCTCGCGGAAGTGCCGGCCCACGCTCTCCCAGGTGCCGCGAGCGGTGATCCCCTCCTCCTTGTGGTCGTAGCCTTGGCTGCCGCCCGAGGCGAACGCGTCGCCCAGCCAGTAGCCGCGACGCTGCGCGATCTCGTTCGCGACGTCGCTGAAGGTGGCCGTGCCCTTGTCCGCGGCGACGACCAGGTACGGGTCCTCCTCGTCGTGCACGACCATCCCCTCGGGATGGACGACCCGGTCGCCGACCCGGTCGTCGGTCAGGTCCAGGAGCGCGCCGATGAACACCCGGTACTTCTCCTCGACGTAGGCGCGAAGCTCGTCGCGGCCGGCGGGAGCGTGAGCGACGACGAATCCGCCCTTCGAGCCGACCGGCACGATCACCGCGTTCTTCGTCATCTGCGTCTTCATCAGGCCCAGGATCTCGGTCCGGAAGTCGTCGGGCCGGTCCGACCAGCGGATCCCGCCGCGGGCGACCTTGCCGCCCCGAAGGTGGGCCCCCTCGACGCCGTACCCGCTCACGGCGATCTCGTACAGCGGCCGAGGATCCGGCATGTGCGCGACCTGCTGCGAGGCGATCTTGACCGCGATCGCGCCGCTGCGAAGGTAGAAGTTCGTCCGCACCGTCGCGCGCATCAGGTCGTGCAGCCCCCGCAGGATCCGGTCCTCGGGAAGCGAGGCGACCGCCGACAGGGCGTCCAGGAACACCCGGTCCGCCGCCTCGGTCTGGGCCGCCCGGTCGCCGTCCAGCTGCGGATCGTGGCGGGCCCTGAACGTCGCGAGCAGCGGCGGCACCACCGCCGGGTTCGCGAGCAGCGCGTCGTTGACGAAGCTTCGGCTGGTGACCGCGTTCAGCTGCGCGTAGTACAGCTGATACGCACGCAGCAGCTCCACCTCGCGCAGCGTCAGGCCGGCCGCCAGCACCAGCCGGTTCAGCCGATCGCTGGCGACCCCGCCGGCCAGCAGCCTCTCGAGCGCCGCGACCAGCCGGTCACGATCGGCACGCACGTCCAGCATCGCGCCCGCACGGTCCTGCACCCGGAACACGTCGATGGCGCGAGGATCGTCCGAGCTGCGCAGCTCGTACGCGACCTGCTCCAGGACCCGCAGGCCGAGGTTCTCGAGCATCGGCAGCACGTCGGAGAGCGCCAGCGTGGCGTTGCGGTGGTAGATCTTCAGCAGCGCCGCCGGCTGGCCCGGGCGGTCGCCCAGCGGCGCCAGCAGATCGACCGAAGCGGTCTTCTCCCCGAGCGCCTCGAGGTTCTCGATGTCGCGCAGGGCTTGCGCGGGACGGACGTCCGCCTGGTAGCGCTCGTCCATCGCCGCGATCCAGCGCTCGGCCAGTCGTCGCCCCTGGGCGACGCCGTGACGCTCGATCGCGCGCTCGCGCAGGTGGTCGCTCCAGGTCCGCGTCAGCTCGGCCACCTCGGCCTCGAGCTCGTGCACGTCGATCCGGTCGCGGGTGAGATCGGTGACGAAGAAGAAGTGGAAGCGGACCTGCGCCTCGTCCTCGCCGATGGCCAGGGTGTAGTCGACGTGCTCCGCGTCCAGCCGCCGCGTCAGGTGCCGCTGAATCGCCATGCGCACGTCGGCGTTGAACCGCTCGCGCGGCATGATGACCATCATCCCCAGGCCCCGCTGCAGCTGGTCGGGCCGCACGGTCAGCTTCACGCCGCGCTCCTGCTCGAGCGCCATGATGGTGCGCACGTCGCGCCACAGCTGATCGGCGTCCGACCAGAAAAGCTCGGTGCGAGGCATCGAGTCGAAGACGCTGACGATCTCCTTGTAGTCGTGCGACCCGGGCACGGCGTCGTCGCGCTCCAGCACGCCCTGCAGCTTGCTTCGCAGGATCGGCGTCTCGTCGACCGGGGTCGCCAGCGCCTTGCTGGTGAACAGGCCCACGATGCGTCGCTCGCCCAGCACCTGCAGGCCGCTGCCCAGCTTCTTGACCCCGACGTAGTCCATCCGGGAGGGCCGGTGCACCGTGGACTCCGCGTTCGTCTTCGTCACGATCAGCGGCCTGCCGCCGGTGACGCGCTCGCGCAGGCCCTCGGGCAGCTCGGTCAGGGGGACCGGCTCGCGGTAGGCGCTCTCCTCGAGCTTCCTGAGGATGCCCAGCGCCGAGTCGGCGTCGACCTGCAGCATCCGCACCCCGTCGCGCTCGACGATGTCGTACTCGCGGTAGCCGAGGTAGATGAAGTTGCCGTCGTCCAGCCAATCCAGGAACGTCGCGTACTCCTCGAGCTCCTCGCCACGATCGCGGTGAGCCCCCTGGGCGGTGCGCTGACGCACCTCGCGAAGCCCCGCGGCCACCTCCTGCGCCTTCTCGCGCAGCTCGGGGTAGTCGTCGGTCGCCAGCACCACGTCGCCCAGCACGCGCTCGACGGCGTCGCGCAGCACCCCGCGGCCCGCTTCGCTGTCGATGCGCTCCACGAAGTACAGCTCGAACGCCTCCGGCGTTCCGCCGCCCCCGCGCGCGGACAGATCGGCGACCCGGCCGTCCTCGCCGCGCCTGACCCGGTAGATCGGGTGGAGCAGGTGGAACAGCTCCACGTCGTGCCTTCGGAGCGCGGTGCGGACCGAGTCGACGATGAACGGCCGGTCCCGCATCGTGACCCGCACGACGGTGTACGGCGCTTCCCAGCCGTCCGCCTGGAAGGTGGGGTCCAGCACGTCCACCGCCACGCCGTTCCCGCCCTGCTGGTCCAAGAACTGCAGCCCGCCGCGTGCCATCGCGACGAGCGCGTCGGGGTCGAACGCGTCCAGGAACCCTGGATCGGCCTTGTCGAAGAGCTGCTCCGCGAAACGGCCGAGGAGGGAGCGATCCCCATCCTCGGCGCTCGCGATGCGGCTGCGAACCTGTTCGAGCGTCGCTGGCATGCCGTACGCCTCCCTGCGGTCGCCGCTCCGCGTGGTCCGCGGCCCGGCGCATTCATGGATTGCGTCACCATACCCGCGACCCTGCCTCGACGCGGCGGTATTCTCGCGCGCCGGGTCGTCGCAGCCGGTCGCGTCGCGGCCAGCGACGTCGTGGGCCGGATAGACTGGCCGCCATGACGTTGCTCGCGGCCACCGCGCTGGTGGTGCTCGATCAGGTGGCCAAGGTGTGGGTCCAGGCGACGTTCGCGCTGGGCGAGCCGGGAACGCCGCTGATCCCCGGCGCGCTCTACCTCACGTACGTCCAGAACAGGGGCGCGGCGTTCGGCATGCTGCAGGGACTGGACCTGCGCATCGGTGCTCTGCACGTCGACGGCACCTTCCTGCTGGGTCTTCTCTCGCTGGCGGTGGCGGTCTGGCTGGCGGTGCACCTGATGCGGCACGGGCGCGAGCACGGCGCATGGATGCGGGCGGCGTTGACGATGGTGCTGGCCGGCGCGGTCGGCAACATGATCGACCGCTTCCGCCTCGGCTACGTCGTCGACTTCGTGCACGTCCACATCGGCTGGTTCGACTTTCCGGTGTTCAACCTGGCCGACGCGCTGATCAGCGTGGGCGCGGTGCTGCTGCTGGTCGTGTCGCTGGTCGCGCCGCAGGCACGGCGCTAGCCTGCTCGCCGCGGCCGAACTCGACCGTCGACTGGGCTCCGTCTGACCGCGTCGCTCACGTCGCAGCATCGTCGAGATCGGACCGACCTCGAACCCGCTCACCGCAGCGCGCACCCCGTGCACGCTGCGCGCGTGCACCGTCGGAAGCGCGGGCATGCTGGAATCGGCTGCGCCCCTGCTTGGCAACGACGCCGTTCGCTCCGAGTCGCGTCACGCCGACCGGGCTCGATTCGTACGACATCGTGTTCACCGGCGTGATCGTGTTTCCGTTCAGCTCGAACACGGTCCACAGCGTAGCGCGCGACCGGAAGGAACGTCCGCAAGAAGCTGTCGGGATCGGCGTAGTCCGCCGCCCAGCCCAGCATGTACATCGGCAGGCGGCCTGCGTTGGCGTCGGCCAGGTAGGCGTTCCAGTCCTTCGTCCGGGGCCTCGCGATGATCCCGACATCGGCCAGGTAGCTCGCGATCGTCTCGGCGATCGCCTGCGGCGCGGGCTCCAACGGACTGCTCACCGGCACGTACCAGAGCTCGGTCGTGAACCCGTCCGCCAGACCGGCCTCCGCCAGCAGCGTGCGGGCCCGCGCCGGGTCGTAGCGGTACGGCTCCACCTCGGCGTGCCCCCAGAGGAGGGGCGGCAGGAAGTCGGTGGCGAGCGTCGCGAACGGCCCGTAGAACGCGTCGACGATCGCTTGGCGATCGACGGCGTGCGCGACGGCTCGGCGGACCCGGACATCGCCGTACGGCGTCACGTCCTGGTTCATCGCCACGAACCCCACGTTCAGCTCCGCCTCGGGCGCGATCACGCGCAGGTCGGCCCGCTCGCGGACGACGGCCACGGCGTCCGCGTCGAGGTTCAGCGCGATGTCCACCGTGCCGGCGAGCAGCTCGGCCAGTCGCGCGGTGGCGTCGGGCAGGCCCCGCACCACGACGCGCCGGACCCGTGCGGCCTCGCCCAGTAGCCGTCGTGACGCTCCAGCACCACGCGGTCGCCCTCGCGCCATTCGGCGAACCGGAACGGCCCGGTTCCCACGCTGCCGACCGCCGGCGTGCCGTAGTCGGCGCCCGCGGACCTGACGGCGGCGGGGCTGTCGATCTGGAACGCCTCGGGCGATCAGCCAGCACCTGGCTCGGCAGGAAGCTCGACCGGCTCGCGACCACCGCCAGGCGGACGGTAGTCGGCAGTCGACGATGATCACGCTCGATGCTGATGCGGATGGCTGACCGTCGCCGACGAAGGCCGCCGAAGACCGCCGCCAGCGGCACGTCGCCCTTGCCCGTCGTCATCGGTGCGCGTGCGGATGATCCGGCTCGTTCCAGCGATCCAGGTTGAACTTCACGGCGTCCGCGTCGAACGGCGTGCCGTCGTGGACGGCGTACGACGATCACGGAGCGATCAGCGGTCCCCGACGGTCGGCGTCACTCGTTGCGGCCGCCGGCGGTCGCCAGCCGCGGAACGGGCTCGGTGCCGTCGCGGCCGATCAGCCGCTCGGTCACGTTCATCGCGACGTTCTGCGAGAACACGTCCTGCGCGTCGGCGGAGTCCAGGCTGGTCGGCAAGGCGCTATCCGCCACCACCAGCGTCTGGGCGTGGCCGACGCCGGCGACCAGCGCCGTCGCGAGCACGAACAGGGTGAGGAACGGACGCATGGGCTACCTCCATGCCCGGCGCGACACCCCCGTGCACGCCGTGCGATCGGCAGTCCGCGCACCGCCGTGGAACCGGTCGTCGCGTGCGACGCTAGCGTACGAGCCGGGCCCGCCGGCCGGCACGCCGTCAGCCGATCCGTCCGACCGTCCTCCGTCGTCCTGCCGATCCGGAGGAAGCGCGGCCTGCCCGCCAGGTCGTCCGCGATCTCGATCGGTCGCCCGGCCGCCGCCGGATCGGCGCGAACCTCCGCGGCCGCCACGGCGACGTTGCGCGGATCGAGCTCGAACCACGCCTCCGCCGTGAGGGGGAGTCGTTCACGCAGGCGGCGCCAGGCACGGCGGAACGGTCCCAGGCCGTCCGGTCCGCCGAACAGCGCCAGGGGCGGCTCGCGCCGAACCTCGGGGGGCAGCGTGGCCGCGTCGGCGTCTGGAAGGTAGGGCAGGTTGGCGACGAGCAGGTCCAAGCCCGGCAGCAGCGCCCGCACCTCGGGCGCCTCCAGCAGGTCGGAGCGGAGCAGCCTCACCCCAGGCGCAAAAGCGTCGACGTTCCGCTGCGCGACGGCCAGCGCCGCCGCGTCCACGTCGGCCGCCCACACCTGCGCAGCCGGTCGCTCTCGCGCCAAGGCGATCGCGACCGCTCCGCTTCCCGTCCCCAGGTCCAGGATGCGCGGGGCGTCGCGGTCCTCGATTGCGGTCAGCGCCAGCTCGACCAGCCGCTCGGTCTCGGGCCGCGGAATCAGCGCGTCCGGGCCTGCCTCGAGCTCGAGGCCCCAGAACGGCGCGACGCCCAGCAGGTGCTGAAGCGGCACGCCGCCCGCACGACCGGCGATCCAGGCGTCCAGACGGGCCTGCTGCGTGACGGTCAATCCAGCGTCCGGCTCGGTCAGCCACGACAGCCGGTCCCTGCCGGAGACCCGCTCCAGCATCGCCCACGCTTCGGCGTCGGGACGCTCCACGCCCGCGGCCGCCAAGCGTGCTCGGATCTCACCGACTCGCGACCTGCGCGGCCGACTGCCTGCGCTCAGGGCGTCCTCGCTCAGAGCTGCGCCGGCTTGAGCACGACGCGCCGCTCGCGTCCCTCGCCGACCGACTCGCTCACGACGTCGGGATCGTCGGCGACGGCCATGTGAACGACGCGGCGCTCGGCGGCGCTCATCGGCTCGAGCTCGACCGGCTCGACCTGCTTGCGGACCTGATCGGCGGCGCTCAGCGCCTGGCTGCGAAGCCGCTCGTCGCGGCGGCGCTTGTAGCCGCCGACGTCGACGTTGACGCGCACGTTCGACGCCTCGTGGCGGTTGATCACCGCGTTGCAGATCTGCTCCAGGGCGGCCAGCGTGCGGCCGTTCTTGCCGATCAGCTTGCCTGCGTCGCCGCCGTAGATCTCGGCTGCGACCTCGTCGTCGTCCACGGTCGTGACCTCGACCGCGTAGGCGGGATCGACGTTGAGCAGCAGCCCGACGAGGAACGACTCGGTCCGCTCGCGCGCGTCGCCCTCGGCGGCGACGACGCCGGCGACGGGGAGGGGCGTCTCGAGGTCGAGCTCGGTCGGCAGTCGCGCGCCGCCGGGGGCATCGTCGTCCGTCCCGATGCCCAGGTCGTGGAGCGCCTGATCGAGATCCTTGCCTTTGTCGTCGCTCACGAGCGTTCTCCTAACCTTTCGCGCCAGCGGGAACGGGCTTGTCCTGGCTCCGCTGAATCAGCCAGTACTGCAGCACCTGGATGCCCATCGAGACCACGAAGTAGAGCAGCACGCCGGCCGGGAAGTTGAACAGGATGAAGGCGAAGACGACGTTGATCAGGATCTGCTGCCGCAGGCTCTGCGGATTGCCGCGCGACGAGAACCACGACATGCCGAACATCACGCCGATGTAGAGGACCGGCAGGATGTAGTACGGGTCGGCCTGGCCGAGGTCGGGCACCCACAAGAACCCCTCGCCGAACTCGAAGTTCACGAACACGCGCCAGAGGATGATGAACAGCGGCATCTGCAGCAGGATCGGCAAACAGCCGCCGGCCGGGTTCACGCCGGCCTCCTTGTACAGCTTCATCGTCTCCTGCGTCAGCGTCTCGCGGTCGTCCTTGTACTTCTTCTGCAGCGCCTGGATCTTGGGCTGGAGCGCCTGCATCCCGTACATCGAACGCGTCTGGGTGCTGATCAGCGGCCACACCAGGATGCGGAACAGCAGGGTCAGCACGATGATCGAGAGGCCCCAGTTGCCCACGTAGTCGTGGATCGTGCGCAGCACCCAGAGGATGCCCAGCGACAGGCGGCCGAGCAGGTTGGGCCGGAACAGCCCGGGCAGCTCGACGTACCCCTCCTGCTGGTAGCGGACCAGCTCGTTGGGCCCCAGGTAGGCGGTGAGGTCCAGCTGCGCGCTGGCACCGTCGCCGGGGGGCACCGTGGTCTGCAAGCGACATCTGCCGCGGCGGGAGCGAGAGCGCCTGCACGTCCGTCGACTCGGGCACGGGACGGAGCACGATCGCGAAGGCGGTGTTGCGATCGTTGTTCTGAAGGCTGACGTAGCTGGGGTTCGGGACCGGCTGCGACAGGGGGTTCGTGGCGAAGGTGCCCGACTCGCCCAGTCCCTGACCGATCTTGATCACGGGGTCGTCGACGCCGGCGACGCCGGGGAACGCCAGCTGCATCGGCATGGCGTCCTCGCCCGCCTCGACGCGGGTGGCGTCGAGGCGGATCTCGATGGTGTGGGCGGTGTTCGCGACGCGCACCGTGCGCACGACCTCGAGCGGTCCGGAGCGGGAGCGGAAGGTGCCCTGGACGACCGTGTCGCTCAGACGCTCCCAGCTGGCCTCGGCGTCGGTGGGAGCGAGGTACTCGCCGTCCAGCAGAAGCGCCGCGCCCGGGATCGTCGCGTCGTCGGGGATCAGGTTCTGGCGGTTGTCCAGGTTGTAGTTCTGGAGGTTCTGGCCCTTCTGGGGCTTGGCGTACGCGGCGACGATCTCCCCGGCGGCCGAGAAGAACAGATCGACGCCCTTCGTCGGCACGCGGGTCAGCTCGGCGTCCTGCATCGAGCACCAGAACGACGCCCCTCCGGCGTCGCAGCTCTCGGCCACGCTGTCCGCGTCGCGGAAATCGGCGAACGCGAACGCGTGGCTGCCGAAGTCGACGGCGGCGGACGCGACGGTGCCGAGAAGCAGGGCGAGCGTCGCGAGCAAGGACCTTGGAATCACGATTCCTCCGGGAGTTCGGATCGAACGGGAGCGGAGCGGGGGGTGCTGGCAGGGGCGGGGGCCGCGGTGCCTGTCGAGGCCCCGTGCGAGGCGCCGGGCGAGGCGCCGTGCGAGCCACGGTGAGGCGGCACGGGATCGAGCCCGCCGGGGTGCCAAGGATGGCATTTCGCCACGCGCCGGACCGCCAGCCAGCCGCCGCGCAGGACGCCGTGCGTCAGGATCGCGTCGTGAGCGTAGGCGCTGCAGGTGGGGTGGAAGCGACAGCTGGGCGCAGGCTTCAGGGGCGAGATCCAACGGCGGTACGCCACGATCGGCAGGACGACCAGGCGACGCAGCGCGCTCACGGGAACGCGCTCCGTTCGAGCGCACGATCCAGCGCGTCGCGAAGCTCGGCGTAGCTGGCCTGGGCCGCCTCGGGCCGGGCGATGATCACCAGGTCCACGCCGGTGGGGCCTTCCGCCGGCGTGCCGCGCTCGCGTACGCGAAGGCGCAGCGCCTCGCGAAGCCGACGCCGTACCCGGTTGCGGACCACGGCGTTGCCGACCTTGCGGCTCACCACGATGCCGACCCGTATCCCGTCCGGCCGGCGCGGACGCCACCGCACCGACAGAAGACGCGAGCCTCCGGCGCGCCCCTTGCGGAGCCGCTGGAACGCCCGATCGCCTTTGAGCGACCGGACGACGGGAGGCGCGTCACGCTGGCTCCCGCCGCTCAGCGGTCGGAAACGGTGAGTCGCGAGCGGCCCTTGCGACGGCGGCGCTTGATGACGTTGCGTCCCGAGGGGGTGCTCATGCGGGCGCGGAAGCCGTGCGTCTTGGCACGCTTGCGTCGGTTCGGCTGGTAGGTGCGCTTCATGCGGGGACTCCTTCCGTGGGTCCTTCTGGCAGGTCCGCACGCGGATCGCGGACCGTCGCGCATCGCTGGGCAATGAGCTGAGCGCAATGAGTCGGGAGCAGACGGCCTGGACAGACGGCCTGGAGCAGACAGCGCTGCGCCCCGAGCCCGGCACGCCACGGCGACGGCGAGCGCCTAGCCGGAAGAGGATAGCACGAGACGGCGGCCGGCGCGCAAGCGGCGCGGACGCCCCCGCGGCGCGCGGCGCTCGCGAGCTGCTCGCAGGTCGATCAGGCGGTCCCCTCGATCGCTCCCACCGGCGCGATCCGCGGCTCGTCGCCCCGGGCCAGCACGGCCGCGGCCCGCAGCAGCCGCCCGTCCTGGAGCGCCGGGGCAAGGAGCTGCGCCGCCAGGGGAAGGCCGTCTTGGTCACGGCCCGCCGGCACGCTGATTCCGCCGACGCCGGCCAGGTTCGCCAGGCAGGTGTCCACGTCGCCGAGGTACATCGCCAGGGGGTCGTCCAGGCGCTCGCCCAGGCGGAACGCGGCGGTCGGAACGGTGGGCGTCAGCAACAGGTCCACCTGCTCGAACGCGGCCTGGAGCTCGTTCGCGACCTTGCGGCGCACCTGGAGCGCGCGTCCGTACCAGGCGTCCACGTGCCCCGCCGAGAGCGCGAACGTTCCCATCAGCACGCGCCTGCGCACCTCGGTCCCGAACCGCGCTCCGCGGCTGGCGGTCATCACCGCTTCCTGGCCTTCGGCGTCGTCGCCGACGCGCACCCCGGTGATCATGCCGTCGTAGCGGGCCAGGTTGCTGCTGGCCTCGGCGCTGGCGATCAGGTAGTAGCAGGCGACGGCCGCCTGCGCGCTGGGCACGTGCACCTCGCTCACCTCGGCCCCGGCGTGCCGAAGCCGCTGGACGGTCTCGTCCAGCGCGCGGGCGACCGCGGGGTCGTTCCCCGCGCCCGACAGCTCGGGCACGACGCCGACGCGGACGCCGGCGAGCCGGCCGTCGCCGCCCTCGCGGGCGGCCGCCGCGAACGTCGGCGGCACCTCGACGGTGGTGGCGTCGTTGGCGTCCTTCCCCACCAGCGCGTCCATCACCAGGCCCACGTCGAGCGCGCCTCGCGCCAGCACGCCGACCTGATCCAGCGAGCTTCCGTACGCGATCACGCCGTGGCGCGACAACGTGCCGTAGGTGGGCTTGAACCCCAGCACGCCGCAGAACGCGGCGGGCTGCCGGACCGAGCCGCCGGTGTCCGTCCCCAGCGCCAGCGGGACCACCCCGGCGGCCACCGCGACCGCGGGCCCCCCGGACGAGCCGCCCGCCACGCGCGCGTCGTTCCAGGGGTTGCGGACCGGCCCGTGGGCGGAGCTCTCGCTGCTGCTCCCCATGCCGAACTCGTCCATGTTCCCCATGCCGATCAGGATCGCGCCGGCCGCCTCGAGCCGCGCGATCACCGTCGCGTCGTAGGGGGGCCGGAAGTCTGCGAGGATCGCGGAGCCGGCCGTCGTCGCCACCCCTTCCACGCACAGGTTGGCCTTGGCGACGAACGGGACGCCCGCCAGCGGGGGCAGGGCCGTGCCGGCGGCGCGGGCCGCGTCCAGTCGGTCGGCGGCGGCCCGGGCCCGCTCGGGGAGCAGCTCCGTGAACGCGTTCGTGGCGGCTTGCACCTGGTCCGCGCGCGCCAGCGCGGCGTCCACGACGTCGCGAGCGCGGACGGTCCCGGCCGCGACCGCCTGGACGATCTCGTGGGCGCTGACGGTGCCGCTGGCGGCACCTGGATCTTCTGCGGACATGGGCGCGAGCATAGCACCGCGCCGGAGGGCGTTTTCGGTCCCGCTGGCGGCGCGAACGTACGTTGTTTCATGCTCCGGAACGGTGCCAGCGCGTAGCCTGGTCGTTCATGGCACGCCGTGGCTCGGCCGAGCTTTCCGCCCGCCGTGTCCGGGCGGCCGGTGCGAGTCGTTCCGGTCGCGTCCGGACGGTGAATCAGGACGCGTTCTTCGCAGGCGAGGTCGGCGGTCGTCCGCTGCTGCTCGTCGCCGACGGCATGGGTGGGCACCGCACCGGCGAGGTCGCCAGCGCCCGCTCCGCCGAGGCGATCCAGCGCGAGCTCGCCGCCTCGCGCGCGCATCCCCCCGCGGCGCTGGCGCGTGCCCTGCAGACGGCGAACGCCGAGGTGCTCGAGGAGGCTCGCGCCAATCCGCGCCACCGTGGCATGGGCACGACCCTCACGACGATCCTGATCGACGATTGGGTGGCGTTGATCGCGCACGTGGGCGACTCGCGCGCGTACCTGTTGCGAGACGGCGAGCTGAGGGCGCTGACGGAGGATCACAGCTGGGTGGCCGAGCGCGTGAAGCAAGGCCTGCTCACGCAGGACGAGGCGCGCAGGCACCGCTGGCGCAACGTGATCACCAACGCGCTGGGGGCGACCGACGCCTTCCGCTTGGATCTGGCGCACGTCACGTTGAGAGCGGGCGACCGCCTCTTGGTCGCCAGCGACGGCGTCACATCGCTTCTTCCCGAGACGATCGTGCAGGACGTCCTGTTCAGCGGAGAGCCCGAGGAGGTGGCGAGGCGCCTGCTGGACCTCGCCGACGACCGCGGCAGCCCGGACAACGTCACCGCGGTCGTGGCCGTGGTGGACCACGTGTCGGATACGCCCAAGCCGTACGAGCTCCCTCCGGAGCTGCCCGCCGAGCCCACCTGGCACGTCGAGATGCGGCAGACCATGGGCGGCGTTCGCGAGGTCGAGGACCGCTATCCGGGCCGGGGTCCGATGCGCTGGATCCGGAAGCAGTCGTGGTACCCGTTCCGGCTGTGGATCCTCGGCTCGGCGTACTTGGCCTTCCTGCTGGTCCTGTTCGTCCTGCTGCGCTAACGCGGAGAGATGCCTGCTACGATCGCAGCATGACCGAGCGAACCCCGATCCACACAGACGCCGCGCCTGCGGCGGTGGGCCCGTACAGCCAAGCGATCCGTGCCGGCGACCTGCTGTTCACCGCCGGGCAGATCCCGCTCACGCCCCAGGGCGAGAAGATCGAGGGCGACGTCGAGGCGCAGACGCGCCAGGTGCTCGACAACCTCCGCGCCGTGCTGAAGGCGGGCGGGTCGGACCCGTCGCGGGTGGTCAAGTGCACCGTGTTCCTTCGCGACATGGACGACTTCGCGCGGGTGAACGCCGTGTACGGCGAGGTGTTCGCGGACGCGCCGCCGGCCCGGAGCGCGGTCCAGGTCGCGCGCCTCCCGTTCGACGTCGCGGTCGAGATCGAGGCGATCGCGCTCTGCGACTGAGCGCGCCGTCGGGCCGGCACGATCGTCAGGCCGGCACGAACAGCGTGACGACGTAGGCCAGGTAGCCCGCCAGCAGCGCGACCCCCGCGATGCGACCCAGCCGGCCCGTGATCACCATGACCGGCAGGATCGCCAGCGCGAACACGCCCGCCACCACCAGGTCGGTGCCGATCTCGGCCAGGCTGACGGGGATCACCGTCGCGCCCGCGGCGGTTCCGAGCACCGCCAGGACGTTGAAGATGTTCGAGCCCGCGATGTTGCCCAGGATCATGTCGGCCTGCCGCCTGGCTGCCGCGGCGACGCTGCTGGCCAGCTCGGGAAGGCTCGTTCCGAACGCCACCATCGTGAGGCCGATCACGCGCTCCGGGACGCCCAGGACGCCGGCGATCTGGACCGCGCCGCGGACGACGGCGTCCGCGCCCAGCACCAGGAACCCGACGCCCAGCACGACCCCGCCGACGCTCCGCCACAGCGGCGAGGCGGCCGCGTCGCCCGGGACCTCGTCGGCCACCGCGTTGCGGTCGTGGCGAATCAGCAGCGCCAAATAGATGCCCAGCGCCGTGAGGAGCAGCAGCCCGTCGACGCGGCCCAGCCGACCGTCCAGCATGAGCGGCACCAGCAGGGCGAGCGCCAGCAGCGAGACGGGCACGTCGCGACGCACGAACGCCGCGTTGTAGCCGATCGGAGCGAGGATCGCGGCCGCCCCGAGAATCAGGCCGATGTTGGCGATGTTGGAGCCGATCACGTTGCCGACCCCGAGGTCGGGAACGCCCTGGAGGCTGGACGCGAGGGTCGCGGCCAGCTCGGGCGCACTGGTGCCGAACGCGACGACGGTGAGGCCGATGGCCAGCGGGCTGATGCCCAAGCGGGCCGCCAGGGACGACGCGCTGCGGACCAGCACGTCTCCGCCTAGGACCAGCAGCACGAAGCCGACGAGAAGCAGGACGATGCTCACCGGCGCAGGGTAGCACCGCCGCCCGGGCGGCTCGGCCCCTGCCGACGTCGGGTAGAACGTTGCGATTCTGGGCCTACCCTGGGATCATGCAGATGTGACGTATTCGACGAACGGCGCGCGCCCATGAAGAATCGGACGATCGACCTCGCCCTGATCGTGGGACTGGTGCTGGTCGCCGGCGCGATCGTGTGGACGTTGTTTTCGCTGGGGGGGACGCCCGGAGGCCCGATACCGGGCGCGGGCCCGACCGCGAGCGACGGCGCGCCCGTTGGCGACGGGGGTGGAGGCGCGAGCGGTCCCGGCGTCGTCCCCGTCGATCCGAACGACGGCCGGGCGTCAGGCGACGCCGGGCCGGACGGGGGCGCGTCGACCGGGAACGTCGCACCGCTGGCTCCAGGCGATTCGCCCGCCGGCGACGACGCCGATTCGAGCGACGCAGCGACCGCCAGCGTCGATGGAGCGGCTTCGGCGACGGACGTGGACGGAGGCTCCACGGGCGACGGGCCGGACGCGCAGGATCAGGACGGACAGGCACAGGACGAGCAGGAGCAGGACGTTCAGGTGCCGGCGGCGCAAGCGCCTCCCGTCCCGGACAGCGGTCCCGTGGACCTGGGGCGCATCGGGTTCAGCTTCGTGACGGGCGGGGCGGGCGCGTGCGGCATCGTGCTGGAGCCGTGGACGCACGTGGCCGTGAGTCGCGAGCTGCTCGAGGCCTACGGCTGCGGCGCCGAGGTGACGGTCACCCTGGAGGACCCGACCGACGGGCGGACCGAGGTCGCGGCGATCGTCGCCGACACCATGAACCCGTCGTTCTCGCGGACCGTGAACATGTACGTGGGTCAGGACGAGCCGGCGCTGGCGTACGGACTGACGGCAGGCACGATCACGCCGCGCTGAGGGCCCGTCGCCCCGGCGGCGCGAAGGTGCGGCGGTACCTCGGGAACGGCTCGTTGGCAAGGGGCGACGACAGGACGTCGGCGCGCCGGCCGGGCGATCTCGAAAGCATGGCGGCGGACCGATTCGGTCCGCCGCCATCTGCGTGGCTCTGCCCAGGCGCTCGGGTGCGCGCGTGCAGGTGTGCAGTTCGCGCTCAGGCTCGTGCGACACGCTCGCAGGCCCGGCGCCGGTGCGCGCTCGCTCAGGCGCGACGCCAGAGCAGCTCGCGCTTGACCTCCTCGATCGCCCGCGTGACGGGGATGTCGCGGGGGCACGCCTCGGTGCAGTTGTAGGCGGTGCGGCAGCGCCACAGGCCGTTCGCCTGGTTCAGGACCTGCATCCGGTCCTCGGTGCCCTGATCGCGCGAGTCGAAGATGAAGCGGTGCGCGTTCACGATCGCGGCGGGACCCAGGTAGCGGTCGTTCGTCCAGAACACCGGGCACGAGGTGGTGCAGGCGGCGCACAGGATGCACTTCGTGGTGTCGTCGAAGATCTCGCGGTCCTCGGGACTCTGCAGCCGCTCGCGGGGCGGGTCGGGATCGTCGTTCACGAAGAACGGCAGCACCGCCTTGTACGAGTCGAAGAACGGCTCCATGTCGACGATCAGGTCGCGCAGCACCTCGAGCCCGCGGATCGGCTCGATCGAGACGACCTCGCCCACGTCGCGGACCAGCAGCTTGCACGCCAGCCGGTTCACGCCGTTGATCAGCATCGCGTCGCTCCCGCAGATGCCGTGCGCGCAGCTGCGGCGGTAGGTGAGCGTGCCGTCGATCTCCCACTTGATGTGGTTCAGCACGTCCAGGACGCGATCGGTGGGGCGCACGTCGACGCGGTACTCGGCCCAGTACGGACGCTTGTCCGCCTCGGGGTCGAACCGTTTGATCTTGACGTTGATCCGCATGGTGTCCATGGTTTCCAAGCCTCCCGGCCCTCAGTAGACGCGCGGCTTGGGCTCGTACTTGCCCAGCGTGACCGGCTTGTAGTCGATGCGGACGCCGTCGCCATCCTTGTAGACGAGCGTGTGCTTGAGCCACTGCTCGTCGTCGCGATCGCGATAGTCCTCGCGCGAGTGGGCGCCGCGCGACTCCTTGCGGTTGCGCGCGCCGTGGACGAGCTGCTCGGCGTTGTCGAGAAGGTAGCCCAGCTCGACCGCCTCCATCAGCTCGGTGTTGAACTGCTTGCCCGTGTCCTCGACCGAGACGTCCCGGAAGCGCTGCTTCAGCTCGTCCAGGATCTCGACCTGCTTCGAGAGGGTCTCCTCGGTCCGGAACACCGAGGCGTTGTCCATCATCGTCTCCTGCAGGTCCTTGCGGACGTGCGAGGCACGCTCCTTGCCGGAGGCCGCCCGGATCCGGTCCAGCTCGTCGCGGGCACGCTCGTCGGCGCCGGCAGGCATGTCCGGGTAGTCGGACTTGGACGCGAACTTGGCCGCCTCGATCCCAGCGCGGCGGCCGAACACGATCAGGTCGCCCAGGCTGTTCGTGCCCAGACGGTTCGCGCCGTGCAGGCTGACGCAGGCGACCTCTCCAGCTGCGTAGAGGCCGGGGACGACGGTGTCGTCACCGTCGATGATCACTTCGGTCTCGTTCGTGGTGGGCACGCCGCCCATCGCGTAGTGCGCGGTCGGCTGCACCGGGACGGGCTCCTTGATCGGGTCCACGCCCAGGTAGATGCGCGCGAACTCGGTGATGTCCGGCAGGCGCTCCTCGATGATCTCGGCGTCGATGTGGGTCAGGTCGAGGTGGATGTAGTCCTTGTCCGGCCCCACGCCGCGACCCTCGCTGATCTCGAGGTACATCGCGCGGCTGACCATGTCGCGGGGCGCGAGGTCCTTGATCGACGGCGCGTAGCGCTCCATGAACCGCTCGCCCTCGGCGTTGCGGAGGATGGCGCCTTCGCCGCGGGCGCCCTCGGTCAGCAGCACGCCGATCTTGTACAGCCCGGTGGGGTGGAACTGGTAGAACTCCGGGTCCTCCATCGGGATGCCGCGGCGGTAGAGGACGCTCATCAGGTCGCCCGTCAGCGCGTGCGCGTTGGAGGTGACCTTGAACATCCGTCCGTTGCCGCCGGTCGCGATGATCGTGGCCTTGGCGTGGAACACGTGCAGCTCGCCGGTCGCGAGCTCGTAGGCGACCACGCCGCGCGCGCTGCCGTCCTCGATGATCACGTCCAGGACGTGGAACTCGTTGAAGAAGGTGACGTCGTTCTTGATCGACTGCTGATACAGCGTCTGCAGGATCATGTGGCCGGTGCGGTCGGCAGCGTAGCAAGCCCGCTCGACCGCGCTCTTGCCGAACTCGCGGGTGTGACCGCCGAACTTGCGTTGCGCGATCCGGCCTTCGGGCGTGCGGCTGAACGGAAGGCCCATGTGCTCGAGCTCGTACACCGCGTCGACCACATCCCTCGCGAACGACTGGGCGACGTCCTGATCGGTCAGGTAGTCGCCGCCCTTGATGGTGTCGAACGCGTGCCACTCGGGGTGGTCTTCGCTGACGTTGCCGAGGGCGGCCCCGACGCCGCCCTGCGCCGCGCCGGTGTGGGAGCGGGTCGGATAGAGCTTGCTGATCACCGCGACCGAAACGCCGGGGTTCTGCGCGGCGTAGCGCGCCGCCATCAGACCGGCGCCTCCGGCGCCGACCACGATCACGTCGTATTTGTGGGCTCGTACCACCTAGGGTGCCTCCGCTTCCTTATTGGAGCGCGCGCACGGCGGCGCCCATCTCGTCGTAGCTGAACGCCCACAACGCCATCGTGCCCAGCACGAAGACGATGCCGGCGACGGTGAACAGGATCGTCTTGGTCCAGAAGCGACGTCCGGGCTTCCGGACGTAGTCCTCGACCGAGTAGCGCAGCCCGTTCACGCCGTGCATCATGGCGAGCGCCAGCAGGAACGTGTCGTAGATCTTCACCCACGGCTTGCTGAGCCGCTCGGCGACGTAGGCGTAGTCGATCGTGGCGGCGTCGATCTGGATGTTGTTGAAGAACAGGTGTCCGAAGACGAGGAACACCAGCAGCATGCCGGAGATCCGCATGAACACCCACCAGGCGAGCTCGGTGTTGGTGGCGTAGATGGCGCGGGCCTGCTTGAGCGTGCGGGGCGCGGTGGTCATCTCAGGCCCCCCCGATGATCTCGGGAACGATCTTGATCAACACCGGCACGCCGACGATGGCGGTGGCGCCGATCACGCCGTACCAGAGCTGCCGCTGGAAGCGGACGCCCCAGCCGGTGAAGTCCATGACGATGATGCGAAGCCCGTTGAACGCGTGGTAGACGACGCCGGCGATCACCATGATCAAGCCGATGCGGAACGGCCACTGGTGATAGAACGTCAGGAAGGCGTTGAACGGGCCCTCGGGCCCGTACATCACCAAGCTGATGTCGATCACGTGCAGCAGCAGGTATAGAGCCAACGCGACACCGGTCAGGCGATGCAGCACGAAGGCCCACTGACCCTCTCGACCTCGGTACATACGGGCGACCTCCTCGTCGGGCGGGCGGCGAGCCGCCCCCGGAACCGATCTGACTGGAGGAAGATTATCACGGCCTGCACGCGGGATTTCGTGAGTATCCCTAGTATTCCGGACACCGGCGGCCCCGGCGGAACGGACATCTCCCGGAAACGTGCCGACGTCGAGTGCCGGACCAGTGCCGGACGACACTCTCGCGGACGCCTCGCGCGGCTAGGGTGCCGGCGTGATGCGAGCGGTCGACCATTCCTGTCGAGCGGCGCCGGGACGGACCGGCGTCGGCGGCGGTGGGCGGTGCAGCGTCAGCGGCGGTGGGCGGTCCGGCGTCGGCGGCCGTTGGCGGGCCTGCCTGCCGGGTGCCGTCCTGGCCCGCGCGCTCTCCGCCGCGCTGATCGCGACGCTCGTGACCGTGCTCGGCACGGGCGTCGCGATCGCGCAGCAGACGGCCCTGGCGACGGTCCGGACGACGCTCGTGACCACGCTCGACGCCCCGGCCGTCGCGCTGGCGCCGTACCTCGCTGGCGTCGCCGCGCTGGGCAGCGATGGACGACTGACCCACGCGACGAACGAGGGCGTCGCGCGTCGCCTGCGGCGCGGGCTGACCAGCGAGGTTCTGGTCGCCTGCGAGGGCAAGCTCCTGGCCGTCGACGGGAGCGGGCGCCTGATCGAGGTCGGCAGCGGCGCGGTCGGGCCGCCCGTGTCGCTCCACGCCACGCCGCTTTGTCTTCCGGACGGACGCGTGCTGGCCCTCGATCCGACCGCGCAGCGCGTGATGCTGCTGGACGCTTCGCTGGGGCGCGCGGCGCTCGCGCCGCTGGACGCGCTGCCGGACGCCGAGCCGATCGGCGTCGTCGACGACGGCCCCGTGGGCGGCAGCGCGGGAGGCCCCTTCGTGGCGATCCTCGTCCACCCCAGCCTGGACTACCGCCACGGCGTGCTGGGCGACGAGGTCGAGGCCGAGGGCGTCGCCGTCTTGGACGCGGCCACGCTCGAGGTCGTGGCGCGCTGGAGCGTCCCGGGACGCCGGGTGATCGAGCAGCGCCGTCTCGCCTCGTTCCCGGCGGCGGGGCGCTGGGGGATGGTCGCGACGGTGTCGGGCGGAGGCGACGGCGGCGCGCTGGTCGTGCTCGCGCGGGGCGACGACCCGGCCGAGCTGGCCGTCGTCGCCAGCGGGCCGGGGATCGGAACGGAGCACCGCTGGCGTCACGTGCTGGGCGCGTCGGGACGCCGGCTGTACACGCTGGCGACGCCGCACATCGGGGGACCGCTGGAACGGTGGACGCTGCCGGCGTCGATCGTCGGCAGCGCACCGACCCGGCTGCGCCGCGAGGCGTTCCCCCTGGGCGTGACCAGCCACCGGATCGGCCAGCGCGAGCTGGACCTGGGCCGCCTGGTTCCGCGCGACGCCAGCGATCCCGTCGCGGTGGATCTGCTGGCGATGCCGACCCGCGACCTCCGGACGCTGCGCCTGATCGCCTGCGACCAGGCCGGCTGCCGCGTCTCGGCCGACGCCGAGCTTCCCGGCGCGATGGCGGCGGCACCGTGGCTGGACCGCGACGCCGCCGGCAACGTGCGGGCGTGGGTCGCGACGGACGACGGGTCGCTGCTGCTGGTCGCCTTCTCGCGCGATCCGTTCCCGGGCGACGGAATCCCGAGCGAAGCGGAATAGGATGTAGGGCGATGCTATTGGCCTTCGATCTGGACAACACGGTGGTCACGCGCGATCACCTGCTTCCGCCCGAGATCGCGCGCGCCATCGGCGCAGCGCGAGACGCGGGCCACCTGGTGACGATCCTGACGGGACGCCCGCACAGCTCCGCACGCCCGTTCGTCGAGCAGCTCGGCGTGGCGCCCGGTCCGTACAGCGTGAACCACGGGGCGCTGGTCTTCGGTCCAGGCGGCGTCGTGATCAAGCACCGACGGATGTCCGGCGACCATGTGCGGGCGATCCTCTCGCCTCCTCTGCTCCCGGCCGGCGTCCCGTACGCCTGCATCGACGGCGACGCCTTGCTGGTCGACGATCCGGCGGACGAGCGCTGGGCGTGGGCGCACACCGCGAACCGCACCGTGGACCGCATCGACCTGGCCGCCGTGCTCGAGGCGGACAAGATCGTGTTCGGCAGCAACGGCGAGTCGGCCGAGCTCGAGGCCCGCCTGCTCGCGCAGCTGGCCGTGACGACGTACCTGTGGGGCGACGGCTACTTGGAGATCACGGCCGACGACGCCGACAAGGGCGCTGCGCTGGCGCTGATCGCGCGCACGCTGGGCGTCGAACGCGAGGACACCGTGGCGTTCGGCGACGGCACGAACGACGTATCGATGCTGACCTGGGCGGGGCACGCCGTGTCGGTCGGACCGTACGCCACCCCCGAGGTTCGGGCCGCCGCGAACGAGCACGTCGACGCGCCCGAACAGCTGGGCGTCGCCGCCTGGCTCGACGGCCTGCTGGGCTGAGCCCGCGGCCGGCATGGACGGACCTAGGGAGCCGATGATCGAGGCGGCCGCGCGCCACGGGCGGTCGCCGTCCGCGTCGCAGCGGCAGGAGCCGCTTCATGGGCCGCTCGCGAGCGTGGGAGATCGTGGTCGTGATCACGGCGCTGCTGGTCGCGGCGCCGATCCTGGTGGTGCTGGCCAGCGTCGCGACGCCGACGGGCGAGATCTGGAGCCATCTGGCCTCGACCGTCCTGCCGGACTACGTCCGCAACTCGCTGGCGCTGTTGCTGGGCGTCGGGGTGGGCACCATCGTGATCGGCGTCGGTTCAGCGTGGCTGGTGACGATGACGCGCTTCCCGGGTCGCCGCCTGGCCGAGTGGGCGCTGCTGCTGCCGATGGCGATCCCCGCCTACATCCTGGCGTACGCCTACACGGACTTCCTGCAGTTCTCCGGACCGCTGCAGACGGCGCTGCGCGACGCGACCGGCTGGGGGCCGAGGGAGTACTGGTTCCCGCGGATCCGCTCGCTGGGGGGAGCGGTCGTGATGCTCACCCTGGCGCTGTACCCGTACGTGTACCTGCTCACCCGCACGGCGTTCCTGGAGCAGTCCTCGTCGATCCTGGAGGCCAGCCGGAGCCTGGGGCGAGGCGCGTGGCGAAGCTTCTTCCTGGTCTCGCTGCCGCTGGCCCGGCCGGCGATCGCGGCCGGAGCGGCGCTGGCGCTGATGGAGACGCTGGCCGACTTCGGCACGGTCGAGTACTTCGGGGTCGTCACCTTCACGACCGGGATCTACCGCACCTGGTTCGGCTTGGGCGAGCGCGCGGCGGCGGCGCAGCTGGCCGCGCTGCTGCTGGTGTTCGTGCTGGTGCTGATCGTGCTGGAACGCAGCCTGGGCAGGCGTCCGGACGCCCAGTCGCTCACGGGGCGGTTCAAGGCGCTGGCACGCTACCCGCTCCACGGCGCACGGGCCGTGGCCGCCTCGCTGTTCGTCGGCGTGCCGGTGACGGCCGGCTTCGTGCTTCCTGCCGGGATCCTGGCGGAGATGGCGATCGCGAACGCGCAGCGCTTCGATCCGTCGTTCTGGACCTACCTGAGGAACACGCTGACGGTCGCGACCGTCACGGCGGTCGTGACGTTGGCGACGGCGCTGCTGCTGGCGTACGGCAGGCGGCTCAGGCCCAGTCGACTGGTCCGGGTGGGCACGCGCGTCGCTGCGATGGGGTACGCGGTCCCGGGCTCGGTCATCGCGGTGGGCGTGCTGATGCACCTGGGCTGGCTGGACAATCGGATCGACGCCTGGATGCAGGCGACGTTCGGCCTGTCGACCGGCCTGCTGCTGTCCGGCACGATCGCCGGCCTGGTGTTCGCGTACGTGGTGCGGTTCCTCGCCGTGGCGTACGGCGGGGTCGAGGCGAGCCTGAACAAGATCACGCCGAACATGGACGACGCTGCACGCAGCTTGGGCCGGCGCGGCCTGGGCACGCTCCTCCGCGTGCACGTTCCGCTGCTGCGGGGCAGCCTGCTGACCGCCGGGCTGCTGGTGTTCGTGGACGTGATGAAGGAGCTTCCGGCGACCCTGATCGTGCGGCCGTTCGACTTCGACACGCTGGCCGTGCGCGTCTACCGGCTGGCGTCGGACGAGCGGCTGGCCGACGCGGCGGCGGGAGCGCTGGCGATCGCGCTGGTGGGTCTGGTGCCGGTGATCGTGCTGAGCATCGGGATCGCCCGCAGCCGGATGAGCGATCGCCGCGGCTGAACGATCGCTGTAGCCGCCGATCGATGCAGCCGACGGATCGCAGCGACGGGTCACGCCGAGATCCCCGCGCCCGTGGGTCGTCGCGATCCAGCGTCCGGCCCCGCCCGCAACGTGGCGGGCGGGGCCGGACGGACGGGCCGGACGCGTCAGCGGCGCAGGGCGCCGCCGCCGCTCAGCGCCAGCCGACGCGGTCGAAGATGCGGACCGCTTCGGGGTTGTTCCGTCCGTACAGCGAGACGTTGACGGCGTCGGTCTCGAACGCGCCGAACGCCTGCGTGACCTCGGCCGGCTCGACGCCTTCGACGACCGGGTACTCGGCGTTGCCGGCGGCGAAGACCGCCTGGGCCCGCGGGGTGGTGAGGTACTCGATGAACCGGATGGCGTTCGTCCGGTTGGGCGCGGATGCGACGACGCCGGCACCACTCACGTTCACGTGCGCGCCGCGGCCGTCCTGGTTCGGGAACAGCCACTCGACCTGCTCCCCGACCTCGCGATCGGCGGGATCGTCGCTCTGGAGGAGCCGCGCGAGGTAGTAGTGGTTCACGACCGCGACGTCGCACTCGCCGGCTGCGACGGCCCGGATCTGGTCGGTGTCGCCGCCCTGCGGCGGGCGGGCCATGTTCTCGACCACGCCGGCCGCCCACGCCTCGGCGCCGTCTTGGCCGACGCTGGCGATGAGCGAAGCGAGCAGCGACTGGTTGTAGACGTTGTTCGAGCTGCGGATGCAGACGCGGCCCTCGAAGCGGTCCTCGGCGAGCTCCTCGTACGTTCCGAGCTCGCTGGCGTCGACGCGGTCGGGCGCGTAGACGATGCCGCGCACCCGCTGCGTCAGGCCGAACCAGAGGCCGTCCGGATGCCGCAGGTACTCGGGCACCGCGGCGTTCAGGACGGGCGAGTCGACGCTCGAGAGGAGGCCGGCCTGCTCGGCGCGCCAGAGCCTGCCCGCGTCGACGGTGATGAACACGTCGGCGGGGCTGTTGGCGCCCTCGCTCTCGATGCGCGAGATCAGCTCGTCCGAGTCGCCTTCGATCACGTTCACGGCGATCCCGGTGAGCTCTTCGAACCGCTCGTAGAGCGCTTCGTCGGTGTCGTAGTGCCGCGCGCTGTACACGTTCACGGCGGCGTCCTGTGCGAGCGCCAGCCCGCTGACGAGGACGGCCGCCGCGAGAAGCGCGGGGACGATGCGGCGAAGGAGGTGGGGCATGAGTTCCTTTCCGGCCGGCCGGGCGACCCGGTGGCCTCGACTCTCGGACGTGGAATCCTGAGTCGATCGATCGACTTTCGGTCGAAGAGTACCCATGCCACAGACGCAGCGTCAATACCCGACAAGCTTGATCGGGTATCGACGCTGCGTCGACGACGTCGAGGTCGCTCAGCGAATCGCTTCGAGGAACTCCTGCCGCGTGCGGGGGTCGTCGCGGAACACGCCACGCATCACGCTGGTCCGGGTCGTCGAGCCTTGCTTCTCGACCCCGCGCATCATCATGCACAGGTGGCTGGCCTCGGTCACGACCGCGACGCCGACCGGCGCGAGGACCTCTTCGAGCGCCAACGCGATCTGGGAGGTCATCCGCTCCTGGACCTGCATCCTGCGCGCGAACACGTCCACGACGCGCGCGAACTTCGACAGGCCGAGGATCGTGTCGCCCGGAATGTACGCGATGTGGGCCTTGCCGAAGAACGGCAGCATGTGGTGCTCGCACAGCGAGTAGAACTCGATGTCCTTCACGACCACCATCTCCGAGCCCTCGGCCGCGAACAGCGCGTCGTTGATCACGTCGTGAACGGACGCCTGGTAGCCGCTGGTGAGGAACCGGAGCGAGCGCTCGACGCGGTGCGGCGTCTTGACGAGACCTTCTCGCGTCACGTCCTCGCCCAGACCGTCGATCAGCTCCGCGACCAGCGGAGCGAGGGGCGCTTCGCCGATCTCGTCGAACTCCGGACCTGCGGGGTTCATCAGGTGCGATGCGTCTCTCACGTGGGCCTCCGTCTCCATGCTAGCCGCTGCATGGGTGTCGGGGAGAGCGTTCCTCGCGTATGTGGTCGGTTCCATGTCGTCCCTCTCTGGCGGCGGCACCCGCCTCGTAGGGAGGAAGCGTACGCCCGACGGCGCCGCACCGACCGTATGCGACCCGACGGTCGGCGCCCCGTCGTCGGTCACGTCGTCGGTCACGTCGGCGGTCACGTCGGCGGTTTGACGGAAGCGCGCACGAGGTCCGTCGCACGCTTGCCCTGTACGGCTCGGTCCTTACGGCTTCGTTCTCGAACGTCCCCATCTGGAGGTCCACCATGTCCACCCGCCTCGTCCGCCGTCTCTCCGCCGCCCTCTCGACCGTGCTGGTCCTCGCGCTCCTGGGCTTCGTCGCCTTCGCCCAAGACGACGGCGACGCGCCGAACGTGAACGCCTCTTGGGCCAACGTGCTCTGGGACTCGTTCGAAGCCGCGCCCTACACCGATTGGTCGTTCGAGCCCGGCGTTCCCGAGGGCTACTACGTCGGGGTCGAGCCGCACGGCATGATCCTGCGCACCTTCGCGAACGACATCGCGATTGCCGACTTCGGCTCCGGAGCCGACGCGTTCTCGTCCGGCGCCGTGATCATCAAGGAGAACCACATGCCCACGGGCGTGGACCTGAGCAGCCTCGATCAGCAGGATCCCGTGGCCGACTTCGGTGGCGACCTGGCCGCCTGGACCTACATGGTCAAGGTTCCCGGCTTCGCGCCCGACACGGGCGACTGGTTCTACGGCCGCATCGCGGGCGACGGCAGCCTGCTGGCCGCCGGCAGTCCCGAGGGCTGCGTCGCCTGCCACTCGCAGGTCGCAGAGGACAACGACTGGGTCTTCAACGGCAGCCTCGCCGGGAACTGAGCAAGGCCCGAGGTCGGTACGAGGTCGGCGCGAGGTCGGCGCGAGGAGGTAGCCGCCGACCCGGCCTGACGGGGCGAAGCGCCCGTGCTAGCGTCGGGCCCGATGCGCACCGATCAGCTCGATAGCTACCTCCGCTCGTTGGACGCCCGCGTCCGCGCCGTACGGCGCGACGACGCGGGCGTCTGGCTGTCGCTGAGCGACAGCGTGTTCTATCCCACCTCGGGCGGCCAGCCGCACGACACCGGCCGCCTGGCCCACGAGGGCGGCGTCGCACGCGTCGTCGACGTCGTCGCCGACGGACCCGACGCCGTCCTGCACCGCGTCGAGGGCGACGTTCCGGCCGAGGGCCAGCCGGTCCACGCCCAGATCGACTGGGACCGCCGCTACCGGCACATGCAGCGCCACACCGCCCAACACCTGCTGAGCCAAGCGTTCCTGCACGTCGACCCGGGGTTCGAGACGCGCTCGGTCGCGCTGACCTCCGCGGACGCCACCGTGGACGTCGCCGGCGAGCCCACGGACGAGGACGTCGACGCCGCGATCCATCTGGCACGGGACTGGGCGTACCGGACGCTCCCGATTCGCTCGTTCGAGATCGACGAGGACGCCGTCTCGTCCTATCCCCTGCGCCGCCCCCCGAAGGTGACGGGCCGGATCCGGCTGGTCGAGATGGGGGAGGTCGAGCTGTCCGCATGCGGCGGAACGCACCTCCGCACGACGGCGGAGACGCTGCCGTTGCTGGGGCTGGGACGGCAACGGATCCGGGGCGGCCTGACGCGGGTGACGTTCCGCGCCGGGCTCGAGGCGGGGCGCAGGGCTCAGCACACCGTTACCTTGGCGGACGATCTGGCGCGCTCGTTCAGCGCTCGCTGGGACGAGCTTCCAGCCAGGATCGAGGCCCTGCGCGACGAGGTCCGCGCCGCGCGGCAGGAGGCCGACGCGGCCCTGGCCGCCTGGGCCGAGCTGCGCGTGCAGCAAGCCGAGGCGGGCGGCCGACGGATCGCGGGCGCCTCGCTGGTCCGGATCGTCGTGAGCGACGCCGCCTCGCTGGCGGCCCTGGCCGAGGCGTCCGCCCGGGTCGCGCCGGGGGCGCTGGCGCTGTTGGCGGCGCGCGAGGCGGATCGCGCGACGCTGCTGCTCCAGGCGGGCCCCGAGGCCCCGGCCGGCACCGATCTGCGCATCGCGTTGAAGGCGGCGCTGCCGCACGTAGAGGGCCGCGGCGGCGGCAAGGCCGACCGCGTTCAAGGGGCGGGCCCGGCCGCCGCCGGTGTCGAGGCCGCTCTGGACGCGGCCGAGGCCGCGTTGAGCGACGCCTGACCGAGGCGGTCGACCGAGACGCCCGACCCGGGCGCCCGACCGTGGCGCCCGACCGTCGCGCCCGCGATGTCGCCCCCATAACTCGGAACGGTTCCGAAAACGTACTACGCTTGGAGGCGAGCCAAGGGACCGCACCGTCCATGGTGGACGGCGCTCCCCGACACTTCACAGCAAGGCACGTTTCTAGGAGGATTTCATGGCTACCACCACCAAGACCGCGACCACCTTCAAGACCCGCATCGACATCGAGCCCGACGCCCGCAAGGAGCTCGTCGGCCTTCTGAACCAGCAGATGGCGGACAACGCCGATCTGTACAGCCAGACCAAGCAGGCGCACTGGAACGTCAAGGGCCCGGACTTCATGCAGCTGCACCTGTTGTTCGACCAGGTGGCCGCCATGGTCGAGCCGTTCACGGACGAGCTCGCCGAGCGCGTCACCGCCCTGGGCGGCTACGCGACCGGCACCGTGCGGATGGCGGCGGAGGCCACCACGCTGCAGGAGTTCCCCATCGACGCGCGCGACGGCAAGGCCCACCTCGAAGCGCTGGCCGATGCCTACTCGGCGTACGCCGCCAGCACGCGCCAGGCGATCGAGCGCGCCTCTCAGATCGGCGAGCCCACCACCGAAGACCTGTTCACCGAGATCTCGCGCGACGTCGACAAGGCGCTGTACTTCATCGAAGGTCACCTGCAGGGCTGAGAACCGACATCGAATCCGGGCCGGCCACGACGCCGAGCCCGATCAGCGATCCCGCGCGGACTCACGTCCACGCGGGATCGCTCGTTCGACCTCGCACACTCGCCGGCTCGAGCTCGCCGGCTCGAGCTCGCCAGCTAGCAGGGCACGCCGGCTGGTGGATTCCGTCGCCAAATGCGACGTCCGGATGCGAGCACGTATCTCACGATCCACGTTGTCGCCTATGCGCAACGACGGCCCCCGCGTGCGCACGTCGATCGACGCGATGCGTCGTGGACGATGCTCCCGGCAGGTCCGTCCATCGTCATGGGTATTTTGGCTGCGCCGTTTCCTATGGACGACGAGGAGGGTTCACGGACACCGACCTCACCGCGCAGCGGATCGTGTGCCGGCCCGCGACACGTGGTCCCATTCCTGAGTAGAATGCCCGGTAATGAACGATCAGGGCATCTCCGAACACAAGCTGCGCTACCGGGCGCTGGTGGACCGCCGGCGCCTCGGATTCGAGCTCGAGCGCATCCGCTCGCGGGTCGAGGCCCACCCGGCCTGGCACGAGCGGCCGCTGGCGCAGCGTCGCGCGATCGAAGCCACGTTGACCCCGAACGAGGTCCGTCCCGACGCCGACCTTGGGCGCCTGGACGGCGAAGTGCGAGCGGCGACGCTGCGTATCGTCACGCTGGCCAAGGCGCTCCGCGCGCTGGACACCGGCGAGCCGCTCCCCGAGCCGCCCGGAGCCACGCCGGCCACCTGACGCGCCCAGAGGTCAGGCCTCGAAGCCGCCCTCGCTGGTCTCGTCGTCCAAGCCCGAGTTCTCGAGCACCTCTTCGGCCACCAGGATCGGCGCGTCCACCCGGACCGCGACGGCCAGGGCGTCGCTGGGGCGCGCGTCGATGTCGAAGCGCACGCCGCCCCGCTCGATGACCAGCATCGAGTAGAACGTCCCCTCGATCAGATCGGTGATCTCGACCTGGACGACCTCGGCCCCGAGCACCTCCAACAGCGACAGCATCAGATCGTGCGTCAACGGTCGCGACGACTTCTCGCCGCTCCGTCCGGCCGCGATCGCGAGAGCCTGCATGGCGTCCACCACGATCGGCAGAATTCGCTCGTCCTCGTCCGCGCGGAGCAGCAGCAGGAACTGCTTGCCCTCGCCCGAAACGGCGATGTCGTCGAGGCGCATTCGGATCATGACGCGAGCATAGCGCAGCCGCGCAGAACGCCCTGCCAGAGGTGATGCTGGACGTCCTGCTAGACTCGATCGCATGCCGGAGCCGGTCATCGGACTCGAGATCCACCTCGCCCTGCAGACGCGCAGCAAGATGTTCTGCGGCTGCGACGCCCGCGGGTTCGGCGACGCTCCCAACAGCCACGTCTGCCCCGTCTGCATGGGCCTGCCCGGCAGCCTCCCCGTCGCCAACGCCGAAGCGATCGAGCTGGGGCTCCGCTTCGCGCTGGCGCTGGGCTGCGAGGTGCCGGAGCGCACGCAGTTCCACCGCAAGCACTACTTCTACCCGGACGCGCCCAAGAACTACCAGATCAGTCAGTACGACCGTCCGATCGGCGAGCACGGCCGCCTCGAGATCCCCGGCGGCCGAACCATCGGCGTGACCCGCGTCCACCTCGAGGAGGACGCCGGACGCCTGGTGCACCCGCTCTACGCCGGTCACAGCCTGCTGGACCTGAACCGCGCCGGCGCGCCGCTGATCGAGATGGTCACCGAGCCGGACCTGCGCACGCCGGACGAGGCGCGCGCCTTCCTGCAGGAGGTCCGCGCCCTGGCCCGCGCGCTGGACGTCAGCGAGGCCAGCCCCGAGGAGGGCAAGATGCGCGCCGACGTGAACGTGTCGCTGCGCCGGCCGGACGGATCGTTCGGAACCAAGGTCGAGGTCAAGAACCTGAACAGCTTCCGCGCCGTCGAGGCCGCCCTGGCGTTCGAGATCCGTCGCCAGGAGCGCGTTCTGGAGGACGGCTACGAGGTCGTGCAGGAGACCCGCGGCTGGAACGAAGGCGGCCAGAAGACGGTCTCGCAACGCAGCAAGGAGGGCGCCGCCGACTACCGCTACATGCCCGACCCGGACCTGCCGGAGATTCGCGTCGACGCGGGCCGCCGCGACCGGATCGTGGCCGGCATGCCGGAGCTCCCCGCCGCCAAGCGCGCGCGTTACCTGGCGCTGGGCCTCAAGGACGACGACGCCGCGCAGATCGCGTACGACGTGCGGACCTCGGCGACCTTCGACGCGACCTGCGCCGCCTGGGACGGCCCGCCGCAGACCGTCGCGAACTGGCTGCTGAGCGAGGTCGCGGGACGGCTCCGCGCCTCCGGTCGAACGCTGGACGACGCCGCGCTGCGACCCGCCCTGCTGGCGTCGCTGCTGACGCTGATCGCCGACGGCACGATCTCGAACACCGTCGCGAAGGAGCTTCTGCCCGAGGTGATCGACGGCGCCGACCCCGCGACGCTGGTCGAGCAGCGCGGCCTGGCCCGCGTCGCGGACGAAGGCGCCCTGAGCGAGATCGTCGACGCCGTCATGGAGGCCAACCCCAAGGTCGTCGCCTCGGCCAGGGAGCAGCCCAAGGCGATCAACGCCCTGCTGGGCCGGGTGATGAAGGAGAGCGGCGGGACGGCGGACCCGGCGGTGGTGCGCAAGCTGCTGGTCGAACGGCTAGGATGACCGCATGAGATTCATCGAAACCGATCTGGCCGGGTCGTACGTCGTCGAGCCGGAGCCGTTCGAGGACGACCGGGGCAACTTCCAGCGCGTCTGGTGCGCGCGCGAGTTCAGCGAGGCGGGGATCGGGGGCCGTCCCGCCCAGGCGAACCTGTCGCAGAACCACCGGGCGGGCACGCTCCGTGGCCTGCACCTCCAACTCCCGCCAGCGGCCGAGACCAAGCTGGTGCGCTGTACCCGCGGCGCCGTTTGGGACGTGATCGTGGACCTGCGACCGGACTCGCCGACCTTCCTGCGCCACGTCGGCGTCGAGTTGAGCGCCACGAATCGCCGGGCGCTCTGGGTGCCCGAGCTGTTCGCGCACGGCTACCTCACCCTGGCGGACGAGAGCGACACCCTCTACCAGGTCGGCAGCTTCTACGCGCCAGGCCAGGAGATCGGCCTTCGCTGGGACGACCCGGCACTGGCCATCGCCTGGCCACGAAAGGCGACGACGATCTCCCAGAAGGACGCGAGCTGGCCGGACCTCGACCCGGACGACCTCGCAGGGCGCGTCCGTGCGGCGGTCGAATCCCACCACGACTGAGGACCGTCGCTCAGCTCAGCGCGACCGTGACGGCCCGCGCCCATCGGACACTCTCACCGTCGCCATGCTGTTCCTGCGGCCGCGCGGCGAGACCTCGGCGCCGTAGCCGTAGAGATTGCGTGACGCGCTGTCGGTATCGCGATTCACGGCCACGCCCAACACCCGCACGCTGGCACGCGCCAGCAGCTCGACCGTGCGTGCCAGCATCCGGCGGTCGGTCTTCTGCCGGTCGACGACCAGCAGCGTGCCGGTGCAGTACGGCGCGATGTTGAGTGGATCGGCGACCGAGCCCACCGGCGGCGTGTCGATGACGATCGCGTCGTACCGCTCTCCCCAGGCGGCGAGCGCGCGCGGGAGGCTGCGTGCCAACAGCTCTGCCGCGGCCGGCGCCGGACTGAACTGCGGAATCAAGTCCAGCACGTGCTGCGTGTCGAGCTCCGTCCGACAGCGCCCCGCGTCCCCTCGGGATCGCGGAGCCATGCCTCCATCGATACCCCCTGGGCTCCCGACGACGAGATCGGGTAGTGCTCGGCGATCGACGGCGAACGCAGGTCGCCGTCCACCAGAAGCGTGCGGTAGTCGTTCCGGACCAGCCCTTCCGCCAGGTGCATGGCGACCGTGGTCTTGCCCTCCAGCTCGCTGGCGCTGGTGACCATGAACACGCGCGGATGGTCGCTGACGGTAGCGGCCAGCAGGTTGGTGCGAAGGTAGTTCACCGCCTCCCGAAGCCGGGGATCGCCACGGTGCCGTACCTTGGGCAGCTGGGCGAGGATCGGCACCGCCGCCGTCTCCTCGACGTCCGCGACGCTTCGCAGCTTGGGCGAGAAGACGACGCGCTGCAACAGCAGTCCATAGGCGACGACGATCGCCATCAGCGCGGCGACGATCGCGTTCAGCAGGGGTCGAGGCGCAACCTGGCGCGGGTGGTGCCGGCGGGCTGCAGCACGCTTAGCAGGCCCTCGGCCGAGGCGACCAGCGCCCGCGCGTAGGCGAGCTGCTGCTGCTGCTCGGCACGCAGGCGGATCAGTCCGTCGATCTGGGTCTGCGCAGCCTCCTCTTCGAGCGCCTGCAGCGAGCGGATCTGCTCGCCCAGGGCGGTGATCTGCTCGCTCAGCGCCGTGATCGCTCGGTCGAGACTCTCGCGGGCGCGGCGCGCGTCCCACGCGGCCAGGGCATTCGCGACGGCGTTCGCTCGATCGGACGCGAGCTGCGGCGTGGAGCCTTCCGCCTCGACGATCAACAGCAGCGAGTCGCGGCCACCCGTCTCCGCCTCGATCGTCACTGCGCTTCGCAGAGAGCGGATGTCTCGGTCGGTCGGGGAGGCGACGTCCAACGTCGCGAGCGCCTCGAGCAGCACGCCGTCGCTCTCGCCGGCCGCCTGGTAGGCGTTGGCGTCGATCGGTGGCGCGGTCACGGAGGAGAGCCCTACCTGCGAAAGCGCGCCCGAGCTTCGTACCGCCAAGATCGTCGCCTCGGCCCGGAATGCCGGATCGCCACGCAGGGACAGCTGGTACGTGCCCACCGCCGCCAACACCGCTGAGCACCGTAGCCAACACGGCGCCACGTAGCAGGAAGCGTCCAAGGTCGCGGATCCCGATCGAAATGTCGTCGTTGCGTTGACTCACCCTATCGCGCTCCCTGTTCGCTGCGTCCAGAAGCCCAGCCCGTCCGACCGCGGCCCCGGCCGCGCGTTCCAGAAGCGTACCCCTGTGCTGGCGGCGGATTCCAGACGTGGCCACCGCGCTCGCCCCGCCGGCACGGCGGCCGACGTCGTCGGATCGTACGGTCCCGACCGTTCCAGGCGCGCCGACATACGTCACAGCATGCCGTACGCGTTCCTGTCTTGTGCGAGACGTCACGCGCGCGGGCCACTGAAACGCGCTACGATCGACGCGTCGACCCCCGTAGCAGGCGGCGGCCGGGCCCGCGACCGGCCGAACACGCCGATTCGACGAGCCGGACTGCGTCCGGATGACTCAAGACGCGGAATGAATGCGAGGCAACCATGCAGACGAACCACCGACACCGTTCGCTCTCTGGGTGCTGGGAGCCGCGATGCTTCTGGTCCTGGCGGCCTGCGGGAACGCAAACGACGCCCACGACGACGTTCGACCTGTCCGTCACGGCGGTAGACGGCGACGTCGTCAGCGACCCCGCCGGGATCGACACCGCCGCCGGCGACACCAGCTTCGCCTTCGACGAAGGCACCGAGGTCACCCTCACCGCCAGCGCCGACGCCGGCTTCGTGTTCGACGGCTGGAGCGGCGACTGCGACGCCACGACCGGCAACGAATGCACCGTCACCATGGACGCCGCCAAGAGCGTCACCGCAACGTTCGTGGTCGAGACCGACCCTACTACACCCTCGACGTGAGCCGTCAGCGGTGAAGGCAACGGTCGCCAGCGGCCCGATCGGCATATCGACACCGCCGCCGGCGACACCAGCTTCGACTACGACGAAGGCACCGTGGTCACCCTCACCGCCACGCGCCGGCACCGACTCACGCGCTTCGACACCTGGACCGGCGACTGCGACTGCACCACCGCCAACGAGTGCACCGTCACCATGGACGCGGCGAAGTCCGTGACGGCGGTGTTCGCAGCAGGTGAGCGGCAGCCTGTCCGTCGCCATCAGCACCGGCAGCCGACGACGCCGAGGAGCTCTTGAACGGATCCGGCAACGATTCGACCACGTTCCCTGCGGGCCACACGTACACGCACTCCAGCGACCTCGAGATGGCCTACGATCGACGGACACGCAGCCGGGGCATCAGCGCGATCGGCCTCCGCTTCCAGGGCGTCGACGTGCCGGCAGGCGCGACGATCACCTCCGCCACGATCAGCTTCACGGCCGATGGCGACTCGGCCGGCGCCGTGGACGCTCACGGTCTTCGGTCAAGCTCGACGCCAACCCCGCGACGTTCAACGACGACCCCGACGAGCAGGCGACGAGTGACATCAGTACCCGCCGCAGACGACGGCCGAGGTGACGTGGGCAACCGACCGACTGGACGGGAACCGCGGCGATACCCGACCGACAACCTCAGCGCCATCGCTCAGGAGATCGTCGACCTGGCCGGATGGGCGTCGGGCAACTCGATGGCCTTCATCGTCGAAGGTCCGGACGCACGGCGCCCTGCGACGGGCGCTTCGCTACGACGTACGACAGCCAGCACGAGATCCCGGCACGTTCGCCGTGCTGGGCATCCACTGCGAGATCCCGCCAGGGGCGCCTCGCGTCGGCTCCATCGGCCTTGCGATCACGATACACCGACGGCCTCGATGCCGTGGGCACGCTGGGACGTGGGCAGCTCCAGCGGCGGCGCGCAGCCCCATGGATACGACCGTGCCCTGGCTGGTCGCGCGAGACGGGGTCGCGGAGGTCAACTGATCATGCCGAGCGCAGGCGCACGCCGCCGCACGAGGCTCCGCGACGCGTACGCGGCGACGATACTACCATGAGATCCGCCTCGAGCGCGGCCGCTGCCAGGAGGACGCGCAGCGGCGGACGCCGAGAGCCCAGGACATCCCCGCGGATCGAGCACACCTCGAACCGGCTGATGGCGCGGAGCACGGTCAAGCCGGCCGCCAGGAGGTACCCCACGGCGTCGTCGCGCGCCGCCGCGTCGATCCGCGAGCACTCGGTCGGCATCGACGACATCGGCGGTCACCTGACGACGAACGTCCACGCAGCCGCGGTCCGGTGGCAAGCCTCCACACGAACCGCGCCGACGGACGCCAATCGAGTCGGCACGACCGTTCGACTCCGCGGTGCCGACGGTTCTGCGGCGCCCGCGGGCATGCCGCATCGGAGCTGAGCACAAGCGGCCCCGTGTCGCCGCCGGCGGTCGCGTCGTCGGCTCGGCTAGCGCGGCGTAGGCCGGCGGAGCGGACCGAGGTCGGCAAAGGAAGCCCGCTATCGGCGCTCCGGACCACGCTCGGTCACGACCCGGTCCCAGTCCTCCGGTCGGCGAAGCTCCGCCACGGAGGCGGCGCGTACCGCACGTACGGTGCCGCCGTGAGCGTGCCGCCCTGCGGGCCAGCCGCAGCACGATCCGAGTGGGATCGTTCGGGTCCCGGCGAGCCTCCTCGACACTCACGCGTTGTCGCCGTAGTTCTCCACGTCGCTCGCAGCGAGCCCGACGGCGGCCCGTCGAACACGGTGAAGTAGCCGGCGTAGTCGTCGACCGCGTCCGTGACGTCCATGTCGAGGTCGATCCACACCGTCGTGCCCTCATAGCGGACCGTCACAGAGGCGCGTGCCCGGTGCCGTCGACCGGCTCGCCCAGCACGTGCTCGCGGACGGCCAGGGCGATGCGCTCCGCCAACACCTCGTGCGCGAACGCGCTGATGTGGATCCGTCCGACAGCGGCAGATCGTTCGCCACCACCATGAAGAACCGGTCGCGCAGCCTCCGATATCGCGGGGAGCCGGTCTCGAGTCGCCGCTGCTTCTCGGCGATGTCGGTCTGTTCGAGGTTCGATCTGCTCGTCGTGAGTGGGCGGCGAGCTGGACGTACACGACGACGTCGAGCTCGTCGACGTACGCGTCCATGATGTCGTTCGTGTTGTCCAGGTAGGCCGAGCGCCTCGGACAGGATGTTCGCGTCGGACTCGCCCTGGTACCAGACGAGCGCGTTCACGGGCCCGCCCTCCGAGCCGGCGGGGCCAGCGACCACCGGGTATCCGCAGCTCCTCGGTACCGGAGCTGGACAGCGCAGCGGAGACCCTGGCCCGGAACACGGAGCTCCCGAACAGGCTACTGCGGGTCCTCCGCGGTCTCCCTCAGGCAGCCACTCGGAGGTGTTCGTCCCGCCATGAGCAGCCGGGATCAGGTAGGCGTAGGTGTCCGTGGCCTCCCAGAGGTGCCGACCCAGGACGGTCCCGAACGAGTACGCCGCGCGCCTCGTCCTCGCAGCTGCACTCGTCGACCTGGTCCGTCGCGTCGTCCAGCGGCTCTTCGGCGGTCTTCCACCAGAAGTCGTTGCCGAGCATGCGAGCCTGAGCGATCTGGCTCCGGTCCGTGATCGACCGGAAGGCCGCGTCCGCTGGCGTTCGACTGCCCCGCGACGAGCAGCACCAGGCTCCCGACGCGCACCTCGGGCTCGATCCCCGTGCCGGTGTCCACGACGAGATCGCCCGGCAGCCACCCGGGTCGGTCCGATGGCGGGATCGCGAGCGCGAACGCGGCCGTTCTGGTCGGCGATGCCGTTCAGCAGCTCGGCATCCACCCCGGCCGGCAGCGAAAGATCGACATACGGGAACGGCGCGTTCCCGCCGTTGCCGACCAGCAACGGCACGCCCTCCAGCATCTGCAGGAAGGTCACGTACGACGGTTTGACGACCGGAAAGGCCGGCAGGTCCGGGTTCACGGCCTTGTCCAAGCCCCGCAGCACGTCCGACATGCCCGTCAGCGTCGTCCCCGTCGAGGTCGCTGTGGTAGATCCCGTAGTCGTCGGTCGCGCCGCCCTGGACCACGCCCAGAACGGCCAGCGCGTCGACGCACGTCGACCGCACCGCTGCGGTCCATGTCGCCCAGGGGGTACGCCGCGAACGTCGCGTCGAGGGTAGGGAGGTGGTCGCCACCGTGAGCGGAGGGCTCGAGGACCGGCTCCGAGTCGGACAGCGAGCGCCACCGAAGTCGCATCCGCTCCCTCGACCGCGAGCAGGGTACACCGCCCCGCTGGACGACGGCTGTTCCGTCGGAGCGGTACGCCTCGACGACCTGCGTGGAGACCTTCGCCGACGTCTCTCCGGCGAAGCGGAGACGCAGCACCAGCGTCGCCGTCGGCTTCGACCGTGGACACCCAGGCGATCCGGACCAGGCCCGGCGTCACCACGTGCGCCCGAACGATCACCTCGGCGCCCAACGGCGCGGCATCGACGAACGAGGCGTCCGTCGCGTCGAAGCGCACGTCCACACGCGCGGCCGCGACCGGCGCGTCGGCTCGAGGCGTGTAGACGGTCGCGGGCACGGGCGGGGGCTCCAGCCACCCGCAGGCGGGGAGGCCGAGCACGAGCGCCGCCGCGGCCAGGCCGAGGCGCCACGCACCGCGGGCTACGCCGCCGCGGGCGACGCCGCCGCGACTGTCACCGTCGTCGTGCGACGGATCCACGGATCGAGCTTCTCGCACGGTCTGCACCTGGCAGCTACCTCCCAGGTCCAGCGCGCTAGCCCTTGCCCTCGCTCGATCGAAGGCTCGGGCTGGTTTCACGGGCTGCGGCCGGCGAGTTCTGACCGTACCTCGCGTCCGTGCCCGCGTCCGTGACGCGGCCGGCGTCCTCCTTCTCGTCGGCCTCGTCGTCGAGCGCCGCCTCGAAGGCGTCGAACCAGGCGACTCGCTGAAGCATGGCGCGGACGTAGCGATCGTTGGGGTCGTCGCAGCGCGTGAGCGGCACCCCGACGCATCTCTACAGGATAGAACAGATGCCGCGCCACCGGGTCGCCGTCGAGCCAGGGTGCCAGCATCGTCCGCTCGCGCCGGCATCGGCGGCGCGAAGCGCGGCGAGCAGCATCTCGCGCATCTCGTGGAAGCGGGTGCGGCAGGGGCGCGCGGCTCGAAGACCCGGACGCAGTGCGCCATCGCAAGGTAGTACAGGTCGTGCAAGGGGCTGCGGCGGCCGACGTGAGCCCAGTCGATCGCGTGCGCACCGTGCGTCTCCGACCACGATGTTGCCCGAGAAGTCGTCGCCGCGGCGACAGCGTCAGCGGGACCGATCCGCCCGGCCGCCTCGACGATCGTGGCGCTGGCCTCGAACGCGGAGGCGGATCCGGTCGAACGCCTCTGCGGGCAGGCGCCGGGCCAGACCGTCGGGCGCCAGGATGGCGTGGCGAAGCGCTCCGACGTACTCGGCGAGGGGCGAGCGCTGCGGCGTCTCCGCTCGCTCCTCGATGTCGACGAGCAGACCGAGGCAGCGCTGCTCTCGAACCCCTCGAAGCAGCCCCGGAAGCCACGGGGCGGCGTCCCGTGGAAGGTAGGTCTCGGCGAAGTAGCCCCGCTCGGGCTCGACGTCGTGCAACGCGGGCGCGCGAAGGGAGTACCGCTCGACGCTACGCGAGTACCCGATCCGCTCGCGCAGCTTGCGAGCGTCTGCCGGATCCGACATCAGCGTGTAGACCCGCTCGCGCTCGAGGTCGAGAACCTTGAACGCTCCGGACTTCCGCTCGATCGCCAAGTCGCCCTGTACGGAAGGTCGAGCACGCCACCTCGGCGGAGTCCGAGCCGCGCCGCCAGGTAACGGACCAGCATGGGCGCGACGCGCCGAAGGTCGAACACCGCCTCCGGCACGCTGCGGCGGACCCCGGTCCGGCTGAATCGCTCTGCTTCCCTTCGTCGCCGAGGAAGCGGTGCTCGTCGCCGCCAGGCACGCCTCCGAAGCGCCACGAGCGGCACGTCGGCACGCAGCGCGAACGCGCCGCCGAGCGAGAGGTACCGATACCCGTTCTTCGCGTCGCCGCCGGAGATGCGCGGCTCCGCCGCGCCGGGAGAGGGCCGCGAGGTCATCGCGCCAAGATACCGGATCGCACGACGTTCCGCAGCCGGCATGGCGGCTGGCGGCGACGTGCGCCAGAACGCTTCGCGCTTCGGCACCCAGAGGCTAGAGTCGGTGAAACGCGCTCCGTGCCGTCTTCTGCGTCGCTCTTCCCAGCGCCCGACCTCGGAGGTTCGATGACCGCACCCCTGCTCTCGTCCGGGTCCCCATCGCCGGCATGCCTCGCGGGCTTCGGCGGCTGGCCTCGCCCTGGCGCTGACGCCTCGCGCTCCTGACCGGTCGTGCCGCGAGCCAAGGGGGGCCGACCGTACGGCGAGGTTCAGGTGTACGACCCCGCTCGGGGGGCCAGGCGGTCGCGCCGCTGGCCGACGAGGCCACGATCGACCTCTCCGACTTCGCGACGCGGCGCGTGGGCGTCCTGGCCCGCGCCAGCGCGACGACCTCGCGCGTCGTGTTCGTGATCGACGGACGCACGGTGGCGGTTTCAGCGGAGCTACCGTTTCTGACGACGTTCGACGTGGCCGACGACGGCCGCCGGGCTCTCCCGAGCGGGCGGCCTCGGCCGCGACCGTCGAGGTCGGCATCGGCATGGTCAAGACGACGTCGAGGAGTTCGTGCGGGCCTTGTCGGACGACCCGTCGTCGTTTCCGGCGGCTTCACCGACACGCGAAGCAGCGACCTGGAGCTGGGTCACGATCCTGATCACGCGCCCCAGCGAATCGCGCTGCGCTTCGCTGGCGTCCAGGTTCCGCAGGGCGCCGTCGTGACCGCGGCGGCGGAGGTGGTGTTCACCGCGGACGGCGACACCTCGGGCCCTCTGAGCGTCGCCCATGTCGCGGGCGAGGCGTTGCCGATGCCGCTCCCTTCGCCCAGGACGACACCGGCGTCGGCAGCGCGGGCATCACAGCGCGCCCGGCCACCGCGGCGGAGCGCAGTTGGGCCGTCGGGGCCGATGATCGTGGAGCGACGGCGAGACGTACGTCACGCCCGACCTGTCCGCGATCGTGCAAGAGATCGCTGATCAGGCAACGTGGCGCCCCGGTGCGGCGCTAACGCTGCTGGTCTCGGCCGACGCCGAAGGCGTGCGCAGAGCCGTGGCGTTCGACGCGGCGCCGAGCCGCGCGCCGCGCTCGAGGCCCCGTACTGCATGGACCGATCGAAGGCGGCGCTGCCGCCGTCGACCTCCCCGACAATCACGCCGTACGGCGAGGCCGGCGGCTCGGCCGGCGAGCCGGTGAGGCCGGCGCTTCGACGTGGTCGAGCGCCAGCCCGCGGCGCCGGCGCCCGCGATCCCGGCACCCGAGGCGGTCCACCCGATTCGGTCCGACCCGAGCTCGGCAGGCGCCGCTACGAAGGCGCCGCCGGCACCGATCGGCGCCCAGCGCCGTGCGCTTCCCTGCTCCGCGCGACCGTGGACGATCGCATCGTAGGGTCGATCTGGCCGTCGGTGTATCCACGGATCCCGCCGGTGATCACGGTCCAGGCCGATTACCGTCCAACGTGCCGGTCGCCGTGGTCGTGCGGTCCCAGGGCTGCCGGTCCACGGGTCAGGTCGTGACGCGGCTGACGACGCTCAGTCAATCGCCCGGGCTGATCGCGGGCACCATCGACATCGCGGGCGGCACGCTCCTCGCCGGCGATTTCGGCATCCATGTGGTCGACGCGGCCAG